>CBDBPI010000001.1:0-1055839 GCA_965208725.1 Dehalococcoidia bacterium
TGCGCCCTCATCCTGCTGGCAGCCCGCATTCCGGGAGGTCTCCACACGCTGATGGGGATCGAGTCCGCCCTGCCAAGAGTGGGGATCTATCAACCGGCCCTAGCAGACCGGTTCGGCGTGCAGGAAGAAGAGGTAGAGGTATAGCAGGATGGGAGTTCAACGAATGGTGCACAGGCCCGTGGAGTTCGACTTTCCGAGGGACTTCCCCGAGCGTCTTTCCCTCTTCAAGGATAGGAGCGGTCTCAGCTGGAGATCCATGGCCCGTCTAATGGGCGTCAGACCCTACACCCTTCGAAGATGGCGGCAGGGCACCCAGCCCAATCCCACACATCTCTTCCTGCTCCTGACGCTGGCGGAGGCCCTTGACCTAAGGGAGGGAACTCTGATGCTGCCCGACCGGGACCTGCCCAAGGGCATAAACCCGGAGAGGATGCGCCGGTGAGGCGACTTGCGGTCATCAGCCTGGGAGGAGGCGTTCAGTCCTCCGTCATGGCCCTCATGGCTGGCGAAGAAGCGTTTGAGACCGTTCCCGATTGTGCCATCTTCGCGGACACCCACTGGGAGTCTCCGAGCATCTACGAGCACCTCGAGTGGCTCAAGGAACGGTTGAACTTCCCCCTCTACGTGGTGGACAACGGTAGAAGCCTGAGGGAGGACGTAAAGGCTATGACCAACAACTCGGACTTCCCCGATTTCGTGGATATCCCAGTGCACCTGAAGGGGCGGAACGGGGAGGGGGACGGCATGGGCAAGAGGCAGTGCACAACCAGCTACAAGGTCAGACCCATTCGAAAGAAGATTCGGGAGTTGCTCGGACTCCGATCAAGGCAGCGCGTGCCCACGGATACGGTTGTCGAGCTGTGGCTCGGCATCTCTACCGACGAGGCCATTCGCATGAAGGCTTCCAGAGACCGTTGGATTGCACACCGCTATCCGCTGATCGAGGCAGGCATGTCCCGAAGGGACTGCACAAACTGGTGGGAGAGAAGGTATGACAGGCCGCTGGAGCGCTCGGCATGTGTGGGATGTCCATTTCAGTCCCGGCGCAGGTGGGTGAAGACCAAGCGCAGGTGGCCCGATCTATTCGCCGAAGCGGTGGAGATCGATGCCAGGATGCGGCGAGGCCTGGCATACCGGAAGGAGCCCTTCCTCCACCCGCAGCGCGTGCCTCTGGCGCGGGCAGTGGCCTTGGATGAGGCCAACCTGGTGTCCATGGGATCACAGGACGGCTTCGGGAATGAGTGTGAGGGGCATTGCGGGCTTTGATAGGGAGCCTGAGGCCCTGATTGGATACGTAAAGTGCTTCTGCGGATGCTAGTAGGACAGTAGGACGAAGAGTCGTCCATGTTCAAACTGCTTCTTCGGGATGAATGCCTATTTCAGCTTCCCCGTGAAGGACCGCCCTGTTGGATGTGACAGATAGGCCCCGAAATTGCAAGTCCAGCCTTACCCTCAACGCCTGACAACTCCCTGCGTGTCTCGTCCCGAGGCATCCCTATTGATGGCTCGATCCAGGACCCCAAAGGCGTAGCCGACGCCTCCCATCGTCCTCCAGGATGACATCGCCTCGTCCTTCTGCTCCTCCTGCATAAGCAGGGCGTAGGCAACTAGGTGGGACATCTGCAGCAGCCAATCGTCGACAGAGTTCCGGAAGGCGGGATCGCCGATGACGTTTTGAATGGGCATATTCTTGATCTGGCCGCCTTCCCGCCAGAGGTAGTACCTGCTGGGTACGGGGTTGAAGGCCCTCATCCGCCTGTAGATGCTGCGGACCAATTCCTCCTCTCCCGGTGGAAAGATTGAAAATGCGTGGCGATGAACCGTCGCCACTGACCTGTTGATGCGGTTGAATAGCCGGTCGACGCCCACCCGCCTGTAGTCCGGAACATCAGGCTTATGCAAGCAGACGTTGATGATCTCGATGCCGCCGGTGTCCCTCGCGAATTCCTCCAATCGCAGTAGCCCCTCCCCAAGGATGGCGACGCCTTCTTCAGGCGCGTGGAATCGACCCTGAAGGGGGAGCATACGACCGCATTCGGACCTGCCAGTCACCAGGTAAGGGACACGAATCTGCTGGTTGTAGGGAATGCCGAAACGTTCCCACAGCTCCCGCCGCCATCCGCGGATTTCCCACAGGAGGGCGTTCCACACTTCGGCGTTGACGCCAAGGGCGGAGCGTACGTGGTGCCTCCGCCCCTCGGCCTGGTTAATGTAGTAGAGCCTCATGGTAGTTTCTCCTATGATTTGTGAGTTCCTGATGTAGTCGGCAGCAGGCTTCGTGGCTCCCATACGCCAGGCACGAACCAGGCGCGTCCCAGCGGACCCTCCCTCTGAACAAGGCCCTCGTGGGACACCATCAGGGGAAGAGAAATGCCGGTACGTGCCATCTCGGTGACGGCAACGCGCAGGAAACCCGTGGATGCCGCCTCCTGGGTGAAGACCACCAGGATGAGAGGTGGCGAACCGTGGTCGTCCACGGGACGACGTGTGGAGTAGTAACGCAGGTAGGGCGCCAGTCTGTCCCTCATGGCGGAGGGACGTACGGCCCGCCTCTCCCACTCCAGGAAGAAGGGCAATTCTAAGCCGTCGCTGCGCAGGAGTCCGAAGGCGTCGGGGTGGATGGAGCGCATGCCTCCGTGGAAGCGGAAGTATCGTGATGCCCGGATGGGAGGATCCAACTGAATCGTCTCCCAACCTACTTCGCGAACCTGGGCGGCGACGGCCGCCACGAAGCCGTGGACGGCGGAGGTGTGTCCCGCGTGCCGTAGGAGCTGACGGCTCCGTCTGCCGGCAATGTTGCTCCACTCAAGGGACTGAGAGACGTCGACGGCATTGACGCTCCAACGCCGCCTAGCGACCCCCACAGCGGTCCTGTCCCGGCGGGCTAGCATAGCAATGCCCATGTCGGAAAGGACGAGTCGACGGGGCTGTCCAGACGTGTGGGTCACCAGTCCGAAATCCTCCAGGCATGCAGCAATCTGGGACACCCTGGGGCGGGATACTCCCATCAGCCCAGCCAGGTCCTTCGGCTCCAACCAGGGCCAGCTGGCGATTAGGTCCATGGCCTGCTTCTCCGCGGGCCTTAGCAGGGCGGGAAGCATCTGGTCCGGTATTACCTGTCCCGGGCCGTACTCGCCCAGGTCCTTCGGAAGGGAGATTCGAGCGAGGGGCCTCTCCATGGGAAGGGCTCCGTCCGGCGGCAGCCGGTCCACGACTTCTCGGAGGGTAAGGTATCCACTGACATTCGGCAGCCGCCATATTTGGTCCTCCGTGTTTCCTGCCGCAGCCTCCCGTTCCAGAGCGAGAACAGCCGCGACGCGCGTACGCGCCAGCCGCCTGCGCGCATATCGCAGCCGCATCTCGTCGGGGAGGAGCAGGAGAACTACCCCCGGTTGAGGCACCTGGGTGAGCCTCCACAGCCGTTTGGAGAACCCGGACCTGTCCGAGGTGATTCCCTGACGCAGGATTCCGAGGGTTCTTCTGTCTGAAAGGGTAATGGCCGCGTCCATGGGCATGCCCCGGTACCAGCGGAAGTCCACGGGGTGGGCCACGTTAGCGACGGCGGATGCCAGCCGGTAGATGACTGCCAGGGGATCGAGCCGGTCCAGCAGTATCCTGCGCCACCGAGCGGAAATGGGATGCACGCGAAGGAGATTCTCCACGTCGGTTCCCTCCAATTCTGCAAACCGGCGCAACCCGGCGGCGGTGAGGTGGAATCTTCTGGTCAGAGAAATAAGCTCCGTGGCATGGGGTATGGAACCCACGAGACCCGCGTCCTCAAGTGTTCGAACCTCCCCGTAAACTGCGCCCCTAGACCAGCCGGAGACGATGGTCGCCTCCAACCGGTCCAGGAAAGGCATTCGGGCCAGCAGACTGATCACACGGTCGTCGAGGGACCTCATGACTGCCCTTCCTCAGGTGTCGTCTCGCCAGCCATGCTGGAACCGTCCTTTGCACCCCGTCTGGTGCGGACCTTCCTGCGTGCCGGTTTATTCGGCTCGGTCTTCTTCCCTTTCGGAGCACTCCCCCTAGCGGCAAGTTCCTCCATCTCCTCGCGGTACCTGTCCGCCAGGTTGCGCATTCCAGACTCCCTCTCCAATATCTCCCTGGCCGACACCAGGTAGTTCCAGGACTCTTCTCGGATGCGCTTGGCCATCTCTCGCTCTCCCACCTCCGGGTTTCGCACCATCATGGAGAAGGCGGGCATACGCTCCCTTCCTACCGTGGCTCTCACGTAGCAGTGGTGAACGGGAAGAGACACCATGTCCTCCTCCGTCATCCGGTCCTTTCCCAGCTCCCACACCAGTCGCTGGGCGTCGGAACCCGCCACCTGAAACACGGCCAGGCAACCTACGTTGGCCAGCAGCGTATCTCTCATGGTGGGAGAGAGGTCGTCCAACTTCGACAGGCTCTGGGTTGCCAGGATGAAGCTGGCCCCGAACTTCCCCAGCTCGGAGAGCATGGACTCGTAGTCCACCCCCGGCATGGACTGCATCTCATCGACTACTACGAGGGCGCCGCGTCGCTCTTCAATGGGGATGCCACCCTGTTCTCGTATGACGGAGTCCACCAGGTTCAGGAGTGAGGCCCCCACCAGGGCAGCCACGTCCCTGCCCACCACCCCCTGTGAAGTGGAGACAAGCAGGATGCCACCTTCCAGGATGGTCTCCCTGAGGTCTACGGTGGAACGGCGCTGCCCCAGAATGGCCCTGGCTCTTTTGGACGAGGAGTAGTAGGACAACCTCGTCTGTACCGGGGCCAGAGAGTCGGCCCGGTAGTCCCGACTCCAGCCGCTGAAGGTGTTGGCCCACCATTCCATAATGTACGGATCGTCGACCTTGGTGAGCACATTGTTGCGGAAGGGGGCGTTGGTCAGGAGCTTCAAACCGTCCAGGATTGTATACTGCTCGTCAGTGTCCATGGATAGGTTGGCTTCGTGGAGGGTCTTCACGGTGAACTCCAGGATGGACTGCATCCTGGGGCCCCACTGGTCCCATAGCCCTCTCGCCACCCGGACCACCGAATCGGCGGCGCGGTCTCTATCGGAAAAGATGCGGGTGTCGAGGAGGTTGATGCCCGGAGACCCCCTCTCGTCAGCAAGGTCGATTAGCTTCACCCTGCCAGCGATCTTTCCGGGGACGTGCTCCAGCAACCCCTCCACCAGGTCGGCGTGGGGGTCCACGACGACGATGGCGTCTCCGTCCCGGCCCGCCGCCTTCTCGTTCATCTTGTGGGACACCACGTGGCGCATGAGAGTGGACTTGCCCATGCGGGTCCTTGCCACGTAGAGATGATGCCTGCGCAGGAGGTCTTCGGGGAAGTGGATCTTCCTTGGCGTACCTGTGGCGGTGTCGCCCACGTGGGCCCCGCCACTTACGCTGTGGGCTCTGGGCAGCAGTACCCTTGCCCCGGCGCGGGCCACGAGGGGCGTCTCATCCTTCGCCCCCGGGGGATGCCACAGGGCCGCAGCCTCCCTTACTCCGAGGACGCTGCGACTGCCGAAAAGGCCGGGCCCAGAGGGGCGCAGGGCTTCCGGGTTGGGGACCACCGGGCGTACCCGGCTCACGTTGAACCTAGCCCCGGCGGAGTGGTCGTAGTGGCGGTATGCAGCCGCCACCTGGGCCAACAGGTGTCTGGCCCTCTGGGGTCCGGTCCCGCCGGGCAGAATTGCGACCGTCTGGATCTCGGCGTCGAAGGCCATGCGAGCTACCTTCTCCCGCATCTGCAGCGGATCGTAGACCCGGTTGCGGGACTTCTTCCACCGGTGCCACGCCCAGCCTCCCACGCAAAGGGCGAAGGCAAACGCGCCGCCCATGAGGGCTGCCTTCCACGTCTCCCCGGCCCTCACCCAGAGATACCCTCGCAGGGCGGCGAGGGCCGCAACTCCCAGAACGGCCATGGCCACTCCGTCGTTGCGGTGGTGACGGACCTGGCTGCCGTAGGCGGAGTCCCCAGGCTTGACTGCTGGGCTCCCATGTACCTTTTCCATGTACCTCTGGGACCAGTCGGGACCAAGTGAACAGAGCATCAGCCTGGATACGATTCGCTCTCCCTCGTTGAGTTCCGAGAGGGCTCCCAGCAGGGCCACCAGGGGGTCCGATCCCGGGTCCAGCAGGTCGTCGTCCCGGAATGTGCGCAGGGGCACGTACTCCGGGCCGGAGACCCTGAGGCTCATGCCCCAGGCCTGTTCGTTCTCGCGAACCCGCAGGGGGTCTTCCTCGGAAGGAACCGGCCTTATCCTGGCCTGGGGATAGCGGACTGAAATCTGGCTCCTCACCACCCGGTCATCAATGCACCGGGCCATGAGGGCCACGCCGTTCATGTCACCCGACAGATCCAGGGAGAAGGGTTCGGGGACGGCGATGGACCCCAGCAGGTTCTCCACGCCGAGCAGGGTGCGCTCCCCTGTCCTGGGTGGCGTCACCTCTAGGAGCACGGGTCGCTCGGGTTCGGAATTACCAAATAGTATTTTCCTTGGGTTCAGTCTCATCTCTTTACTCTTCTTTCTTGGCCTTCTTCCAATTTTGATAATTCATTGCCAACGTCCGCAGATCTATATGCGTCTGCCCGGCCTCCACTCAATTACAGCCGTCTCTTCGGGGGTGGCCTCGATGCGTATGGGAATCCGGTTGCCCCTGGCCAGAAGAAGCCCGTCACCCCTGGGACACGAAAGCAGCCACCGCTGCAGCTCCTCCGGCAGGTCGAAGGCCTCTCCCACGGTCCCCACCGCTGCCGCGTCCTGCTGCAACAGCAGCTTGAAGGCGGCGTTCTGGAGTAACGCCCTACCGCTGTGTCCGGTGATGGCCCTTGAAGTGTCCTCGCTGAGCAGGTCCTGCACGTCCTGGGTGATGAACTGCAATCCGAGCCGGTGTTTTCTTGCCCTCTTTGCCATGGAGACCATAAACGCGGCCCCCTCCGGGTGCTGCATGATGCTCCACACCTCATCCACCACCAGTAGACGAGGCTTGGGGTTCAGAGCTGCGGCGGCCCACACCGTTTCGGTGCATACCATTGCGGCGGCGGGACGCAGCTCAGGCTCTAGGAGCCGCAGGTCGAAGACGGTGACAAGGGCCTCGTTGTTAAGAAGGTCGTCCCCCTCGTCGGAGAGGAGATGCCTCAGACTGCCGGTGGCGAAGGGCCTCAGCAGTCGCGCGAGGCCGGGGTCGCCGTTCTCGTCCTTCTGCAGATATTCGTAAAAGTCCCTGAAGCCTGTGCGCTTCCTGGGCGTGGAATAGTAGCCAGCAAGGGCATGGTCGAGAGAGGCCCTCCTATCGGCGTTCAACTTTTCTCCCACCATCACCTCTATTAGTCGGCGAAGGCTGCCGATGCGCTGCAGCATCTCCTCGGAGTCCCCCTTGTCTATTACGAAGGGGTTCATCCCCTGGCCTGGCACGCCGGGTGAGAGGACTCTTCCTCCGGCAGCTCGGGCCATGTCGGCGTACTCCCCCTCCGGGTCTATGACGTAGGCCGTTATGCCGCGGCACAGCCCCCGCAACACCCCCAGTTTTGTCGAAAAGCTCTTGCCGGAGCCTGAGCGAGCCAACACCGCCGTGTTGGCGTTCAGGTGGGTCCCGTCCCAGGGGTCGTAGACCACCGGTGCGCAGGCCCTCAGATCTATGCCGTAGAGGGTTCCGCTCCTGGTATCCATATCGGGAGGCGAGAAGGGGAAGAGCCGGGTCAACGATGATGTGTCCAACGTTCTCCATTCGCCCACAGCGTTCAGGGCCAGGGGCAGGGTGGAGAGTATCCCCTCCCTCTGCCTGAAGGAGAGGTTGTCCAGCTTGCCCAGAGTGGCGGCGAAGTGAGCCTTCGCCCTCTGGGTCATCTCCTTCAGGGCCTTTTCGTCCTTAGCATGCAGCGTGACGGATAGGGAGGCGTGAAAGAGTCTCTCCCTGCCACGCTGCACCTGGTCCCTCAGCCGTGTCACGTCTTCCAGGGCTATCTCCGCCTCGGGAGACATACTTCTACCCCGCTTGAAGGAGAGGGACTGGGCCGACTCGAAGCGCACTTTCTGCCACTCCAAGGTTCGCGCCGCCTGCTCCGTGGGGATAGCCCCCAGGTGGATGGAGAGGTCCATGGGAGCTCCCGCAGTCATGAGGGATTGGAGAAAGACCGGGGCTAGCGAACGGGGCCACTTGCCCAGGTGCAGAGAGCGCATTAGCCGGTCTCGCACCCGGATATGATGCCGGTGAATTTCCACCTCCACGGTGCGGTCCTCACCTACCTCGAATGGTGAGCCTCCCAGGGCAGCGGCGACCAGCAGCATCTGCAACTGCCTGTCCTTGAGGGTGTGAACGGAAAGGCCAGCCCTGGCCAACAAGTTCCGTAGTTCGTCGATCCGAGGGAACTCACAAATGGCGTAGAAGCGCCGGTCAAGGATCCCATCTCGTGTCTCCAGGTTCGACAGCAGACGTCGGAGGGAGTTAGATGCCGCCACCGTCTGCGATGGAAGGCCAACCGGCTGTGTCTCTTGCAGCTTCTTCCTTAGATGTTCCAGCCGGGGCGCGTGCTGCCTGATGAGCAGCTGCACGGGAAAGTCCAGGGCGTTGAGGGCCCCGGCAAAGGCACCCAGCTTCGGCGCTTCCATCTCAAGACCCATCACCTCGCACATCCCCATTTTCACGCCGTCCATCCTCACGATCCCGTCCTCTTCCAGGTGGGACAGCATATAGAACAATGACAGGTCCGGCGGGAGCTTCGGTGCCGGCTTGCCCGAGACATTCATACTCCCGTTGGTTCCGCCCATGTCGGAGTCTCCGCGAGCAGGACTCTTAGCTCCAACCTTCCAGATAGATTCAATCAGCTTCTTCAATGTTCTCTTCTCTCAATTCTTTCTATGGGCAAGCCGTCAACCGGCAATGGCCCCAATTAGCAGGGTTGTCACCACTTTGGCCAGAAGCACCAGCACAAGTCCCACCACCGCCATTACGACGGCCGTCCTGGCCCCGCTTCCTTCTCTACCCTCGCTCCCTTCGGCCATCAGGACGAATCCCGCCCACGCGATGGCGAAGACGCAGAGGCTGCCCGCGACATAGGCCATGGCCTCGAGAACGCCGTCGATGGCCTTCACCAGATCCTCCAAAGCGGCCTGCTTTTCCTCCACTCCCGCAGCGGTGGTGACCGCCAGTGTCCCAGCCAATAGGATCAACGCAATAATCGGTCTCACCAGGGCCACTCCCATCCAAAATGCTCGAACCACTGGCCCACCTCCCCACTGTCTGCGGGCCTCTGTTCAGACGGGGGAAGTTCCGGCTTCCTGTCGGGCAGAATGAGAACCCTGTATGGTTCGTCGGTCCCAATGCTGGATCCCATGTCCAGGGTCTCCGTGAGACTACGAATGGCCGGATTCCTCTGCTCCACATCCGCCTTTACATGTTCGGGATGAACGATGGGGATGGTCACGCTCTTGAGAACCTCGCGGCTGGGAATGGAGAGAGTGGCGGAGATAGTGTGCTTCGTCGAGGTGCCGTCTTCGTGCTCCACCGTCACTTTCTCGCTTACGGTCTGGCTCGTGCCGGGGCGAGTCAGGGTCACCGTTGTCGTGCGGTGTTCCGTTCGCTCCGGGTGGTGGGTGAGCCGGGTCAGGGGTGGCAGGGAAATGCTCAGGCTTGCCTGAACCTCGGCAACCACGAACACAGGAAATACCGTCCTATCTCTGCTCACCTCCAGCCGTAAACGGGTCTCCCCATTGGGGACCAGGGGGACTGCTGTGCGAGATCCCGTGGTCACGGCGGAGACGACTCCGGTGACGGCGGTTACGTCGGCGTTCATGAGGGACATCTCGCCCACGCTGACGTGGCCCGACACCGTGGGAAGAGCTATCAGCTTCCTCATCCGGTCCTCGCAGTCTGACTCAACCACTCCCTCGATGGCTCCCGATGTCCAAGCCAGTGAAGTTAACCTCAGGTCGCAGATCTCCCCAGACGCGGAGGGCAGCGGATGGGGAATCTGGTCGGTGGCAAGGGAGAGTGCTCCCGCCTGTCCAAGAGAATCCTCCCAGGAGAAGGTGAAGGAGGGGTGCGGCCCCGTTAAGGGCAGCTCGTAGACAACGCTCTCCCCCTCCTTCACCTCGGCCGCGGCCCAGTGGACGAGCTGGGCTCCGAATTGTCCTCCGTAGGCCTGAACGCTTATCCACAGGTCGGTGGCGGCCCGAAGGTCGACGGAGGCCTTGTCGTCAGCAACGGTCAGCCCCTCCACGTAGAGGCGGCGGCCGGGAACCGGGTCTAATATCTCGAAGTCAATTTCGTTCCGCCAGTCCTCGTCGGCTAGAACATCCTGGGGCAGCGCCACGGCTGTAACCCCCAGGACCACGGCCATCATCGCTGACCATATCCGGGGAAATTTGCCCCTGCGGGATTTCCTGGTTTTTGAATCCTCGGCGTCGTTGCCCCCTTCCGCGGGCTGCCGCCGGTCTTTCCGGAACCAACGGTGAGGATGGAAGGGCATCCTGCCGTTCCGGCGATCGCCACCGCTTCTCTTCCTGCGTCGTATCCGACGACGCGCAGATTCCATTGCCCCTCCCAACCGGCGGAGGCCTCGCCTTACCCCCATGGCCAAGAGGGTCCGAGCACCGGGGCCGGGCTGTCGCCGTATTGATGCCGGGGGTTCGCAACGCAACAGCTGGGAGACACGCCCCAAATACCGTCGCGCCCCCATCCGATACCTCAGCAAATCGGCGACCACCAGGGGCAGACGCCGACCACCTATCTTTCCCACCACCATAGCGATTCCAAATAGGCCGAACAGGACGGCCATGGCGACCTTCATCTGCGACGGCCCCGCGGGAGCGTAGCGGTATACGCCGTAGGAAAGGGCGCATACAACCACCATGGCGACTATCTGAGGGAAAGTGAGCCAGAGCAGCACACGGTCCTCCGCCTGCAAGTGGGTGGGAACTTCGTGATCTCTCATGACTTCTGCCTCCTAACCGCCGGCTTCTGGCGTCGGTGTTGTAGGATTGGGAACGGTCACGTCCACGGGGGCGCCCACCACGGCGTTCATCACCAGCTCCACCACGCCATAGGCCACCATAGCCAGGATGATGCCAGCCAGGGCCGTCATCATGGCGCTCTTTCCTTTCTCCATCTGGTGGGGAGCGCCGGAGGCCGTCAGGTACATGTAGGCGCCGTAGACGAAGAAGCCCACACCCACAGCCCCCACGATCCCCAGCATGATCCCCACCAGGTTCGAAATGGTCTGCGTCAGATTGTCCATTCTCTTTTTCTCCTTTCTCTAATGCGTCGCTAGTTGTCGTCTTTCGTATTCCTACCTATTTCCTTCAGATGCACATGGCTTCACCGCCTCCATGCAGTTCTCAAGCGGCGCGCCGTTGCCCGCCTGTTCGGTTTCATCGTTGTTCTAGCTGGATCTATTCGGCGCTGCTCCTGGGAGCCGCTCCACCGGGGCCACTGGCCGTGCCGGCAGAGGGGGTGGCCATCTCGGCAACGGACCTGAGGCCGCTTGCCGCAGCGGACAGGCCGCCGCCGGCTGCAGCGCCAGCCGCTATTCCCGCGGGACCTCCTGCAGCGCCGCCAGCCATGAGGCCGACCGTCTTTGCGGACTTCAACATGGTTCCCGGCAGGTTCAACCCGAAATAGAGGGTGCTCACCCAGGCATCGAAGGTGCCCACGTTTCCAAGCAGTGACGGAATCCTGGTGGCCATGTACACGAAGGCCAAGGACAGCAGCAGCTTCCAGACCAGGTCCTGCATTGGCTCGAAGGGCTGGATCGCCGCCACCTCCGCGAGAAATCCGAACCCCAAGGCCAGGGCGATAAGCTGCACCGCCTGCTGGAACACCGTGGTCATGAATAGCTTCAGCCAGTGCTTTCCCCATCCCGCCGTGTGAGGCAGGATCCACAGTCCCAGGGCCACCGGTGCCAGCACAAGCAATATGTCTATGAGAGCAAGCCTCAGGACCATCTGCACCAGCACGTAGAGGACGAAGAACCCGTAGACCAGGAAGAGGAGGGCCATCAGCAGGCCCATGCCCACGCTTCCCGTGTTGATGGACACCAGGAATGTGTTCAAAGGTGCCCGCAGAAGGTCGCCGGGCGTCACGTTCAGGAATACCGCGATGAAGCCGGATACGGCGTCGGCCACGTCGATCACTAGGGCGCACCACCAGAGAGAGGACACCGAGGCGGCCAGTCCCAGCACCAGTCTCGGCACCATCTCTCTCCATCCCGCCTGCCGCATGCCCAGGTGGTCGCCCATAATGAAGGTCAGGCCCATCCAGCCCAGGATCATTGCCAGGACCCCCGAGGCGATCACCCAAACCACGGACCAGGCCTGTCGCACCAACTCGTGCTCGTAGGTGAGGCCGGGGGGAGTGCCAGTAAGAATGTCGCTCATCCCGTCCTAACCTCCACCGCAGTTGTTCGGCGCCACTCCGGAGGCTCGCTCCACCACGCCGCACAGGGTGCCGTGGGTGCCCTCCACAACCCAGGTGGCCGCGGCTCTGGCCCACAGGGCAGGATCGAGGGCCGCTATCATCCTGTCCCAGATGCTGGTTGGCCGGTGGATGGGAATGATGGCGTGAAAGGCCTGGGTATGGCCGCCAACAACGTCCGCTACCATCGCCAGCAGGTAAGCCCGATTAGGGTCCAGATCCTGTTGTCCCGGAAGACCCGGGTACTCCCACGAGTACTCCCAGCCCTCCGCCAGCTGTCGCTCACCTCCAAGCACCGTGTAGACGGGGGTAATCCAGTCGCCGGTATCCCCGTCGCGGACGCCGTAGAAGAGGTTGTCTATCCGCTGGTTGTACACGGGACGGGCGATGAATCCGCCCTCCTTCTTCCGTTCCACGAACTCCCGAGCCTGGTTCACCAGGACAATGTCTTCGTCTGCCGGGGACTGGGCAGCCGCCACGTCGGTGAGTTGAATGGCGACGAACATTGCCAGTAGAAGAGCAAGGACAGCAAAGATGAGCCGTCCGGCGATGCGGTATGTCCGATTGGTCCGATGGAATGACACTTCGTTCCCTCCTCGTTGCGGATGTGGATTCATGGCCTGTATGAAGTCTGAGGAGTCGGGGGGCGAAATATCATGGTCTGTGAGGGGGACTCGTAGGCGAGCCCCCCTCACGGGGCCTTCATATTCGGATCCCAGATGTGGTGTCATACCCGTGTACAGGAATCGCGAATCTGGACAAAGTGCAATTCAGTTGCCGTTTCGTGAGTGAATTGGGTCGAATCAGGACAATGGGAAGCAGTTGCTGTAAGCACTTTGCGTTAAGGGCCCGTTCCACCGATTGAGGGCCTAAGTTGTACAAATGCAACCGGAATTCGAGGAACTTTGAATGACCCTCTACTCAATGGCAGGGGTCAATTCGTGGAACGGGGCCTAACATTCAGTCCAGGTTTCCTCTACAGGACATTGATGACGAAGGAGGTAGCCTCATGAAGGACGGTACGAAGAACGGAACGCGGTCTCAGACGCCAATGCAGGTGGGCCAGCAACTGGAGGGCAATCCACCCCAGGGTGCAAAGCGAATCGACACTGAGAAACTGCGACAGGTTCGTCTCAGAAACCTGCTGCGAGAGCTGGTGGACGAAGAGGGTCGAGTGGAGGCGGCGGAGATGCTGGGAGTCAACTATCGCACCCTGGCGCGCGCCATGGAATCGGGGCAGATCACTGGCCGAATGAGTGACGCGCTCCACCGGCTGCTGGGACCGAGGCAGGGACCCGAGGTGGCCCGGCTGACGGGACGTCTCGCCACCCTGGAATTTCGGGTGAAGAAGCTGGAAACCACTTTGCGGGAGGCGGCGAAGGCGGGTTCCAAGGCTGACGCCCCACCTTCAGTGCCCAGGTTGAGGCCGCCTGAGCGCACCCTGCCGCGGCGCAAGGACCTGGAGCTGGTGACGGTGGAGCCCGCCCCCGACGACGCCCAGGTCTACGGCGACGCCTGGCCCCTGGTGGCGGAGTGGCGTGAATTGCGAGCTGATCATCCCCACCAGGGTACGACCCTGTCATGGCTGGCGGACCACCTGCGTCTCCTCACCCTGGAGCTGGCCATGATGGAGCAGCACGAACTGACCCTGCCGCCGGAGAAGGAACCCCTCAGGGGCTTCGCGCGCAGGGGTCAGACCGCCTGGCGCAAGGAGGCCGTGCGGGACACCCAGAACGCCCTGGCCAAACGCATCATCCTTCGCTGGGTGCGGCGCCTCCTCACCCTGGGGCTCTGGTGGAAGTAGCCCCGGCTCCATGGCCGTCGCGGCGGCACGGGAGCCTGTTGTTCCATTGTCGCATCGCAGTCTCACGGGAGTAAGCAATGTGGGTCGTTTCGGCCCAAAACCGTTGACATGGGCGTATTCCCCTGCTAACACTCAATTCAGTTTCTGGCTTTTTCCAGGTGTTCCCGCCGAGAAACCTGGAGGATTCCCTTCTCCCGAATCCGGGACCCGCTGACCAGGATCGAGCCCAGCTCTCCGAACAGCCTCCCGCGGGGTTCCGGCCAAAGGGATCGAGCATCGCTCTCCCCACGGCCACCCCAGGAGGGACAAGCGCCTACCCGCTGCGTGAACGCGGTTTAAGGGGTTGAGCCTAGCTCCCCCGATGCCCGTTCGAAGGCGGAAAGACCCAGGTGCGCCTGCGCCTGAACCGCAACGACTGCCGCAACAGTCTGAATGCGGCTGGGCTGCAGTTTCGCTTTGCGCTGATGGTTGTCGCAGGCGATAACCGGCGGCAGATAATCGCACCCCTTCGCAGATTCCCCGCTGACACCTCTTGACCCGGGCGAGTCTGTGTCCTCTCCACTCCCTTCCACATCCGCGTCCTGCATCAGGCACAGGAGGGAGTGCACCCAGGTCGACGAGTCCCACTTCATCATGCTGCCCACACACCCGATCCCGGTGCGGGCATACAAGAGAAAGGAGGCGTTTATGAACGCCAAGACAATCAGTTCAACGGTACTCCAATGCAGATCTCTGGCGGCGACGGTCAGGGGTCGGATGGCAAGAGTCGGAGGTCTTCTGCTGCGGCACCGTCGCCCTGCGACGGCCCTCGCGGCGGCGGCCTTGCTCTTCGGCCCGGTCCTGGTGACGGGAAGCGGTGAACTCTTCTTCCTGAACGCCCTCGGCCTCGGCATCCCTGTGCTCCTGCTCAGGAAGCTTAGGGCCCGCCACAGGCGGCGAAGGACCGGGCGCTGACGCCCCGCGCCTTCGCATCACCACAACCCAACCCGGATGAGAGGGGTCGTCTCCTGCGAGGCGGCCCCTTTCCCTTTGTCCATCGTGGTCGCAGACCACATGAACCACAAATCAACTTGAGGAGGCAGATCATGACAACGGCAACATTGGCACAAGGCAATCGGACTATGGCAACGGTAAAGCCCCGGCGAAGCCTGGAGGAGTTGGTGAACCGGCTCTTCGCAACGCTGACCTTCGGGCAAGAGGAAACGCCAACGGCGGTCGCGCCGTCGCCCAGCTTGCTCCCGACGTTTCACAAACCAAGGCGCAGTCTGGAGGAGTTGGTGGACCGGCTGTTCGCGACGCTGACTTTCGGAGAAGAGGAAACGCCAACGGCGGTCGCAGCATCGGCGGACTTGTCCCGTACCATTCACGACGCCCGAAGGCTCCGGCGGGCGGGAGACTTGGACGGGGCGCTGGAGACCCTGGCCTGCACCGACCCGGCGACAGTGGAAGTCCGCCAGGCACGGTGGGCCTTCTCCGAGTGGAGGCAGCTTGTCAGGCGGCGCTTCGACGCCCGCCAGGTTCTTGTATACAGCCAGGGCACGGGACGAGCCGCCGCTCTGGTGCCCCGCGCCGATGGCGGCACCCTTGAGACCGTGGCGGTGCTTGGAATGAAGTGGCAGCCCGGCAAGCTGGTCTCCCGCCGCAGCCTGAGGGGCTTGATGCCCCTTTCCCAGGGAGGTGCGTAATGTCGGCTCCACGGGTCAACGTGGACATCCCCGCGCTGAAGGCGAGGCATCCCTTGGGCGAAGTGGTGGAGGCCGCCGGCGTGCGGCTCACGGGCGCGGGCAGGGTCCGTCAGGGCATCTGTCCCTTCCACGAGGAGGCGGAGGGCTCCTTCACGGTGTACTCCGATTCCCAGAGGTTCTACTGCTTCGGCTGTGGACTGGGGGGCGACGTGCTTGACTTCCTCCGGCGTACCGAGAACATTTCTCTGCCTGAGGCCCTGCGTCGGCTGGACGGTGGACCTCGGCTTGCTCACGTGTCCCCGCCCCGCCCAGCTGGCGTTCCACGCCAGCGACCCCCGACCTTGCCTGCGCGAGACCCCACCCTGATGACGGCGGCGGCGCGCTTCTACGCCGGTGAACTCCGGCGTTCGCAGGAAGCGCGGGAGTACCTGGCCTCCAGGGGCATCGGAGCCGAGGCGGCAGCCCCCCTGGGCCTTGGATACGCTCCAGGCCGCGGGCTGCGGTCCCAGCTAGAAACCCTTGGTTTCTCAGAGAAGCGAATCCGTGACTCGGGTCTCTGCTTGGAACGGGCCAGGGAGCGCTTCGCCGGAATGGTGGTCGTACCCGACCTCTCCGGCGGGATTGTTCGTTGGCTTGCGGGCAGGGCCATTAGGCCAGTAGTAAAGCCTCGCTTCCAGTCCCTGCCGGGACCCAAACCGCTGCTCGGCCTTGGACGGCTCGGGAACAGCCCCTCCTGGGTGGTGGTAGCCGAAGGACTCTTCGACTGGCTCGCTCTTGCCCGTTGGGGCCTGCCCGCTATCGCTTGCCTGGGGACCCACGGACTTGAGCGGGTGACTTCGGCCCTGAGGGGCTGTCCTCGCATCTTCCTTGTCTTCGACAGCGACGACGCGGGAAGGGAAGCGGCGGAGCGGCTTTCCGGTTTGTTTGACCGAAGGGCCGCTACGGTCACCCTACCCCAGGGAGTGGACGACGTGGCCCAGCTTGCTACCCATCGCCGCGGACGGGGCCTCTTCCTTCGCCTGCTCGCGCAGGCAGCCCGCTTCACCCGCTAGCGGCTTTCCTTTCCTTACGGGACGGGCTTGGACGCCCGACCCTCGCACTCCCCATTCGACGACGGGCCCTGCCCGCTTATCGGGTCTCATCTCGCGAGACCCGCACTAGCCATCCCCCACGGGAATTACAACATCAGAAGGAGTTACGACATGTCGAACGTCAATGGCTGCAGCAACGGACACCACCCCAACGGGACCGGCAAGGACCTCGTGCATCTGACCGGCAACGGGGACAAGCCCGGTCCCCCCGTGGTCACCGACCACGACTATCTCTGGGACGGGCTGGCCCCCATAGTAACCAAAGCCCTGGCCCAGCCCCTCGACCCCAAAATCGCTGCCCAGCGGGAGGGAAGGGCCGGCATGATGTACAGCTATCTGAAGGGCTACGTGGTCATCGAGCAGGCCAACAGGATCTTTGGATACGGGGGCTGGGGATACGCCTTGGTTGGCGACGTGACCCTCAGACAGTTCGAGACCGTTGATCCGCGTACCGGAGAGGTGAAGACCTCCTCCGCCTACAGCGCACCCGTGCGGATCACCGTGGCCGGTGCGCCCTCCCGCACGGACGTGGGCTTCCACGCCGTGACTGACGAGACCCCGGACGGACACGACACGGCCCTGAAGGGGGCCGTGACCGACGGCTTGAAGCGGGCCTTTAGGAGCTTTGGCGTCCAGTTTGGAAATGGCTTCTATGGAGACCCGATAGACCCGAACGGCTCATTCAAACCGGAGCAGGTTAAGGAGCGGGATACAAACACGCCGGAAGGCGCAAAGGCCAAACCAAATAACGACTCCCAGGCCAATATGCTGCGAGAGCGGATCATTGAACTGGGCGCGGCCCAGGGCTTCAACGAGGAACAGGTAAGGGAGGCGGTTACGGCCCGCACGGGCAGGGACATGGACGAACTGGCGGCGGCGGACCTGGCTCCCCTGGTTAAGGCCGCCGTAAACAAGCTCAACCAGATGCGGCAAAACAAGGACACCTAGCCCGCCAGTCCGGCAACCGAAACCATGCGAGAGGAGCAGTCTTCTTCGGGGGACTGCTCCTCTTCTCATTTGAGAAAGAACAAGAAGGGAGGAGAACCCATATGACAACTACAGCCGGCAGTATCCCACGGAACAGGCCCAGCAGCCTGCGCAGTTCCACCACAAGACTGAACACGGAATTGGGCGAACTCTACATCACCGTGGCCGTGGACGAAAACGATCGACCCTACGAGGTGTTCGGCAGACTGGGAAAGGGCGGAAGCTTCCAAAGCGGCGTCACGGAACTTGTCTGCCGCCTCGTCTCCCTCCACCTGCGAAGGGGCACTCCGCTGCGAGAGATCGTCGGCCAGTGCCGTGACATCCAGGAGATGCAGCCCTTCTTCAACGTGACGCCCGAAGGGGCCAGCGTGCCCGTGCTGGGCATCGGTGACGGAATCGCCCACTTGCTCGAGGAGCACCAGGAAGGCGAAGAAAAATTTGAGCACTCAGGGGCGCGGATGGCGACGGTGGCAGCTTGGGCGTAGCGGGCGACGAACTCAGCTACCGGCAAGGCCGTCGTGACCCTGATCTGCCTCGCCTTTCATCTACGGGAGATGAATAACACAAAGGAGGAACTATGGAGATGCTGAACATCAAGACCATGGACAGGGCGGGAACGTTTTCCCGCCCATCAGCCGAATTCCACGACGACGAGTTGGAGGTGAGGGCCTCGGCAGTCCTGGACTGCCGCCGCTCGCTCTGGTACTCAGCGACGGGCTACGTCCCCACCAATCACCCCGGTGAAGAATCCCTCATGGCCATGGAGGCGGGCAACGCCCTCGAACCCGTGATGATGCGGGCCATGGAGAGAGAGGGTTGGGAGGTCCGACCGGCAGACCCCCAGAACCCCCGGGCCGTCACCGTCAGGATAGGTCAAGACCTCCTGGTGACGGGCCATCCCGACGGCACGGTGCGGATGCCCGTACCGGAAGGTTGCCCAATGGACGGTGAGGCCACGGTGCCGATGTTCCTGTTCGATGGGAACGAGAGGGTCCCCTCCTACGGAGAGGAAAAAGTGGTGGAGGTGAAGACCAGGGGGCCGGAAGCCTTCAAGCGATGGCGCACCCTTGGGGCAGAGCGAAGTCACCCCGCAGCGGTTGCTCAGGCCGCCATTTATTCCCTCGGCAGGTTCGGCAAAATGCGGGACGTGGTCATTGCCTGCATGGACACGGGCAATCGCACCTGGGACTACGAGATCATCCCCGCCGAGAGACTGGAGCGGGCACTGGAGAGAGTCGGCCGGAGGCTAGGTACCTTGACCAACCACCACGCTCTCCACGGACTCGATCCCGACGCACTGCCCGACCGGGACTTCTCGGCGGGCAGCTGGCAGTGCCGAAGCTGTCCCTTCCTGGAACTCTGCCAACCGGGCGGCGAGAAAGAGGACGTGGCGAAGGCCAACGAGGGCCTCGGAGTTCACGTGGTGAGCGACCAGGAGGCAGAGGAAGCGGTGAGGGTCTACACCGAAGCCAAATTGTCCATGAAAGACCCCGAAAAGACAAAGAAAACCGCCCTTGCGACTCTGAAGGCGTGGATGCGCCAGAAGGGGGACACCAAGGTCTCCCTGAGGGGACGTACCGTAAGCCTGGTGCAGTCCCGCCGTTACTCCGTCAACTACCGACGGCTGAACAGCCTGCTCGACCCGGAGAACAGGGCAAAGATCGTCACGGAGAGGGAGTCGGAGTACGTCAGGGTCAGCTAGACGCTGCATCGAGGCAGTGCAAAGAGGGGCCGCAACCCCGCTCCGAATCACAGATACAGGAGGTTCAAGTGAACGCCGAATCATTGGTCCTGGAACTGCAAGACAGCCTTTCGGACGCCTTCAAGTGTTCCGAAGCGCCGGGCCGCGCGGTGCGGTTGCGGACGCCGTTGACGTACCCCGACGGCACTCTGATCGACCTGTTCCTCATCGCACGAGACGACGGGACCGCGGTGGTGACCGACCACGGTGAAGCGACGGGCTGGCTCGAGATGCGGTCAGGCAAGGGCATTGCCAGGAATCAGACCGAGAGGATGGCATGCATCTGCCAGAGTCTGGACGTATCGAGAGAGCGGGGAAGGGTGCTGGACATCGCAAAGGACTGCCGGTCGCTGGGCGAATCCGTGGCGAGGGTCGTGCAGGCCGCGGTTCTAATCTCGCACGTCGAGTTCAACTAGGCGCTCCGTTGCGGGGCGCAAAACGGGGCTTTTCTTACCTGTTACGGGGAGGAGGCTCTGCAACCATTCACAAGGGCGCGGGAACAATCGCCCCACATCAACAATTCAGGAGGAACCGACATGACAAGGACCGTAAACAGAGTGGAACTCTTGGGAAGGGTCGGCGCAGACCCCGAGATGACCTACACCCCCAACGACACCGCCGTCACCAGGCTCAGGCTGGCCACGGACCGTTACAGGAAGAACGGCAAGGATGTTACGGATTGGCACACGGTGGTGGTTTGGGGCAAGCAGGGCGAGGCGGTAAACCGGTATGTGGGCACGGGTCAGCGAGTGTACGTGGCCGGAAGGCTGGTACAGAACTCCTGGGACGGGGAGGACGGCAGGCGTCGCTACTCCACGGAGGTCCACGCCCAGGAGGTGGTCTTTCTCGACCACGCCACAGTCGCCGGTAATGGTGACGACTCCAAGCAGGAGTCCGATAACTCCCCCTTCTAGTTCACATCCTACATTAGACGTTCCCCAGATGGAGCGCCACGGTACGGGGTCGCCTTCCCACAAACCGGGAGGCGGCCCCGCCTTCGTTTTCAATCCCGCTACTAAGGAGACCGACATGACAACGAGCATAACCATGTGGCTGGCCGTTGGGGAGCGCGGCCTTTCATCGGAGGCCATAGCCCTGACCACCCTTGGCCTGCATCCCGCCGGGCAGCGGGCATCTTGGCCCCACGATCCCGACGACCTGCGTCGCTGCCTGCTGCTGCTGGAGTCAGTGCCTGAGACCCGTGAAAGCGGACTCCTGGTCCTGGGGAAGCGATGTCCCAGATGGGCCGCTCTGGTCAGGGTCTGGGACCGCTTGGCGGAGACGCTGCGCTCCGAGATCGGCGAGAACCTCCCTCGACGGGGTTCAGCGCCCAAGACTTACGCGCTGATGCGGGAAGCATTGGACCCGACCATCTCTGAGCGTGCCACCGGGTAGGCCACCATAGCCTCGCCCCTCCGTCGCAAACACCATCGACCGACCCCTCTATCAGGGGCGCAACAACACGGGGCCGATGTCCACAAACCAGAGGCCGCCCCGCTTGTCTTCCAAGACCACCTGCGAGGAGAACAACCATGACTACCATCCCATCCAAACACTCTGGCATTCCTTCGACAACCCCTGAGCAAGTGCTGCTGGAAGCCCTGCGCAGCAACCTGAACCTGCTCGGGGAACTTTCGGCTCGCTACCAGGTCTCCACCAGGCCAAAGGGCGACCCCAATAGTCGCCCTCTAGGGTCCGCTCAGGACGTGCACCTGCTGCTGGACCGGGAGATGGCGGCCCTGGCCCAGGAACAGCTCAGGGTGCTGCTTCTCAACTCAAGGCACCAGCTTGTGGGCCAGAGGACCATCTACCAGGGAAACGTGTCCTCCTCCTACGTGAGGACTGCGGAGGTTCTCAGGCCCGCCGTGATGGAGTCAACACCCAACATCATCGTAGTGCACAACCATCCTTCGGGAAACCCGGAACCCAGCCCCAACGACGTGACCGTCACAAGGAAGCTCGTACAGGCGGCCAAACTGCTGGACATTGACCTGTTGGACCACGTGGTCATCGGCCACGGAGGGTTCGTCAGCCTTAAGGACAGGGGCCTCTTCCCCTGGTGACCCTCGACGGGCGCACTTACTGCTGCCCATCCACCATTGACAACGACGCCTTCCGCGCCGACATCGGCACCGGAATGGGCCCCGGAATTTTGAAAGTCAAGGAGGAATGATGCTAACCCAACTCAAAGTGCTTAAACGAACCCGGGAGATTATTGCCAACGAGCAACACTGGACCAAGGACACATACGCCCGTCGCACCGACAACACCGGCACAAACTTCGAGGACCCCCAGGCCTGCAAGTTCTGCTTCCTCGGTGCCGTGCGACGTGCCGTATTCGACCTCGCCCTCCTCTACCTTGGCATGGACTCCACACTTGTAAGGGAATCCGTCGCAAGCAAGGCCGTCCCCTTTGCCATCTACTTCGACGAGCTCAGGAAGCACTACGTCGACGCCGTCTCCACCATCGGATACCTGCTCGAAGTCTCAAGGAACACTCATATCTATGAGCACGAAGACCACATCGTCGCCTTCAACGATGACGACGACATCACCCACGCCGAAGTTCTCGACAAGTTGGACAAGGCGATAACCAAACTGGAGGAATGATGACAAACCCGCTCGAAGGATCCCCACACATCAGCGTGCCAACGACCAATGCCCCGCTCAAGGGCTGCATTTGCGGCCCCGACCCCGTGCCGGAGTACAGGTGCGTCTGCTTCGCCGGAGCTGCTGTCCACCTGGTCGACGCCCTCAGCATCGCCCTCGACTGCGTCGACATGCTTACAGGCGACCATGAGCCAGACAACGCTACTGTCATCAAGGGCGAACCGGACCGTCCCAGCCACGAACGCGTCGCCCGCAGGCACATCGACGACGCCCGCGTTCTGGTAATCGAGGCGCTAGGTCTCGCTGCTACCGGTCAACGGCTGATCGGAGAACGCCGGTGAGACTAGCCGTCTACCACCTGAGCGACTGTGAGCTACTGGAGGACCGTACCCGAAAGGATTCGTCCTAGCGGCAACGGCGACACATCGACCACTGCCGGGGCTTCACGCGAGGGACACGCTTCTCGCCGCGCATATCCACGACCCAAACCAGGAAGGAGGTCGCAAATGCTCGCGACACACAACATAGATTCCGAAGATCTGCACACCATCAGCGCCGGCGGCTATTCCGCCACTGTGGACGCCTTCGCCAGGGACGAGTCTGCGGAGGGTCTCTGGTTCGTCTCCATGCTGGGGTCACAGACGGCCCTCAAGGCCATCTGGGCCTCCCTGCTGAAGCAGCCCCCCGACATCGCCCACCTCATTCGCGGGGCCGACGGCATGGCCCTGAGCGGCGGCTATCAAAGGTGCCACATCCCCTTTGATACCATCGGAACCTGGACGGCAAGAATCGCCAAGCTGCCGGTTAGCGGCGACTGGCATGCCCTGGTCTATACCAGGACCGCGGAGTTCGCATTCGAGCGGGACTCTTTCCTGCTTCTCTCAAGGACCAAGGAGGATGTCCCGACGCTGCACCACCGTTTTGTGGACAGGCGGAGTCCCCTGCCCCTCCACGGCTCCTGGGCCGACTGGCTCTGGCGGAGAGGGCTGGATTGCGGGGAGATCATTCCCCTCCAGTCCGTGGGGGTGCTTGCCTACCGGTGCTCCCCCAAGTCGGAAAAGCTCAGGGAAGACCTCTCCTACGCCGTGGCGTCGGGGGGATTGGCCCTGCCGGAAAGGGTGGCATCGCATGGATAAGACCCTCCCAGGAAAGAGAACCCGCAACCGAAGGAGGATCCGCCGCAACCACGGGGCCTGGAGGCGTTTCTCCAGGAAAGAGTCAATTTGCCCCTACTGTCCCCACCACGGCTCCCTCCACCTGGTGCAGTCGGCCCAGCCCCACTTCTACAGGAGGGCCACGGCTGACGAAGAGCGCGACCCTCGCGCCATTCTCTACCGGTACACAACGCCAGACGGAGATCGGGTTCTGGTCAGGAGAATGACCGTGGCCAGAAACGCGGAGATCATCACCGCCTATTGCACGGCATGCGCCGACGAAATGCGAACGGCCCAGGTTCTCTGCTACCAGCGAAAGCTGGCGGTGGGAGAGGTGGTCGGCATTCGGACGGACAATCACAAGATCATCAAAAACGGCGCCTGAAGGCGGCGGAAGGGATACGTAACCATGACAATCGAACAGACGCTGTTCTTCTTCTGCCCCAACTGCGAAGAACGGTTCGCGCAGGTGGAGGAACCCGACAAGGACCTGAACACCGGGGAGATATACCACTGCGGAAGCTGCGGAATCCGGGTGATATTCCATGCGCTGACAATCGAGGACCACGAGCCTGCGCCGAAAACAAGGAAGGACTGCTATTTCTGCAGTCCCGAACCCTGCCGGTTCAGGTGAGGCAAGAATGCTACAACAAATAGTGAGAAAGGAGAAAGAGAGATGAGACTCGAAGCCCAGGCCAAGGGCGGCTTCTACCCCACGCCCGACCGGGTGGTGGACATGATCGCCGACCTCATTGACACCCCTTACGGATACTACCATCGACACAGGAATGTCCTCCGCATCCTGGATCCCTGCTGTGGGGCGGGGGATGCGGCGGAAAGACTGGCAGCGAGAATCAACGGGGCCAGCGGCACGCCGATGGAAACCTACGGGGTGGAGCTGCATGCGGAGCGGGCCGAGGAGGCGGCACGCCGCCTTCACCGCACCCTCTCCGCCGACCTGTTCCGCACCTCCATCGCCAACGGGGCCTTCGGCGTCCTCTACCTGAACCCACCCTATGATTGGGATTCGGCGGACAAGCGGACGGAGCACGCCTTCCTAAACCACTGCACCCGGTACCTGGCCGAGGAGGGCCTGCTGGTATTCGTCGTGCCCCGGCAACGGTTGGCCGTGTCGGCCCGCTACCTCTCCACCCACTACCGGAGGATAGGCTGCTGGACCTTTCCCCAGCCGGAACGGGAGGTCTTCGACCAGGTGGCGCTCATCGGATACCGGAAGAGGGACCCGTCGCCGGAGCCCTACGTCGAGACGCGGATCAGGGAGTGGGCCCAGGGGGAGCCGGAGCCTCTTAAGTTCCGGCGCTACCCACAGTTCACCGCTCCGACCATGCCCCCGGGAGACATCCTCTTCGCCACCCGCACCGTTGACCCCGTGGCCGCCGCCGCCGAGGCCCGTCGGTCGGGGCTGTGGTCCAGCACGGAGATTACCGACTCCCTCTGGCCCGCCATCGACATTCGTACTCATCCCCTCATGCCCCTGAGGCGGGGCCATATGGCCATGCTGGTGGCGGCGGGATTCCTGGACAACCTGGTACTGGAGGCCGAGGGGCGGCGCATCCTGGTCAAGGGCAGAACCTCCAAGACCATGGAAATGGTGGAGGATTCCAAGAAAAGAGAAGTCCACAGGGAACGGTTGGATACCACTGTGGTTGCCCTGGACCTGCACGACGGCTCCATAACGGACATCGCCGCCTAGACGGCAATACCGCCAGCCGCAAGACAGGGCCCCGCCGGCTCAAATGCCGACGGGGCCTTGCTTCCTTCTGAGACTTCGCCACAACAAAAGAGGAGAAAGAGATGCAGACACCCATGATTCTCGAAAACTGCCACAAGTGTGGACTACGCATTCAGCCCGGTGAACCCGCCTGGCAAGAAGCCTCCGTGGACGTGATTGACGGTCGGGTGGTCGCTTCACCCGTCCGCTATTCTCACGGCAGTGGCGGCTGCGAGGCGGCCACGCGGAGGAGTGAAATCGCTCCACGCTGAATCTGCCATACAATCGCGGCGGCTCACCAACCTGGGCCGCACACCACGGGGCCCCGCTGGTTGCTGATTCAAGAGGCAGGCGGGGCCTCGCCGCGCGACAACGAGACGCGACACTCTTTCAAGGGAGGAGAAGAATGAATCTTGGAGAATTCATTGACACATACAAGGATGCCATCGCCCAGAGGGTGGTGGAGTCCTACCCGCCCCTCTACAGACCCTCGGAATATGAGGGCAACATTCCTCATCTGCTGCGGTCTCCTCTGGGAGCCCAGGAGGACGCCATCAGGGGCGCCGCCCTTTCCCTCCAGTCCCAGCGGGGGACCACCGTGGTTGGTGAGATGGGAACGGGTAAAACCTTCATCGGGGCCGCCGCCGCACATATGGCGGGTTTCCAGAAGATTTTGGTGCTCTGCCCTCCCCACCTGACTAAGAAATGGAAAAGGGAGGTGGAGCAGACGGTCCCGTTTGCGCGAGCCGCCATCGTCACATCCATCACGGACCTGGAGAGACTCAGGCTCTCCGTGGGCAGCGGCCCCCTATTCACCGTCATGTCCAGGGAGCGGGCAAAGCTCTCCTACCGGTGGAAGCCCGCCGTGGAATACAGGTGGGCCACGTCGAAGGGCAGGCTGGTGCGAGACGAGGAGACGGGGGAACCCTTCCGGGTGCCCTGCTGTCCCGTGTGCACGGTTCAGATACTGGACAAGGACGGGGTGCCCCTGACCCACGCCCGGCTCAACCGGAAGAAGCACACCTGCCGTTTCTGCGCCTCTCCCCTCTGGCAGGCCGACGGTTCCAGTCTGCGGCGCTATCCCCTCGCCGACTATGTGAAGCACAGGATGAAGAATTTCTTCGACCTGCTGATAACGGACGAGGTCCACGAATACAAGGGGCGCGGCTCCGCCCAGGGCATCGCCGCGGGCATCCTGGCCGACGCCTGTGGCAAATCCCTCAGCCTCAGCGGGACCCTTATGGGAGGATATAGCTCAACGCTGTTCCACCTGCTCTACCGGTTCTCGCCGGAGATCAGGTCGGAGTTCGGTCGCTCCGAGGAGCACCGCTGGGTGAAGAGGTACGGCTTCGAGGAGTGGACCATGGGGAAGCCCGACGACGAGACCCTGGAGGACGGGCGCAACAGCAGGAGACGCAGCTACCGCAAGGTGGTGAGGGAGAGGCCGGGCCTCGTGCCCTCGGCCCTGTTCCACATCATCGGAAACACCATCTTCCTAAGGCTGTCCGACGTGGCCTCCGGCCTGCCCGAGTACACCGAGCAGGTGATGATATCCAGCATGGAAACGGCGGAGGACTCAACCGGCTTCTCCCAACGCTCGGCCTACGACACGTTGTTCGAGGAACTCCGCAAGAAGCTGGCCGACGCCCTGTCCAAGGGCTCCAAGCGGCTCCTGTCCACATACCTCCAAACCCTCCTCGCCTATCCCGACGGCTGCACCAGGGGTGAGACGGTCTTCGACCCGGAGAGCGGCGAGCCCATCGTACAGGTGCCGCCCCTGTCGGTGGAACGCCTCTATCCAAAGGAGAAGGCCCTGGCGGACCTGGTGGCCAAGGAGCGGTTGGAAGGCCGCAGGGTGCTGGTCTACGCCACCCACACAGGCACCAGGGACATCACGGAAAGGATGGACGATATCCTCACCCGCCACGGGTTTCGCGTGGCGGTGATGAAGGCCGATAAGGTGGCACCGGACAGGAGGGAGAAGTGGGTTGCCGACAGGGTGGAGAAGGGCATCGACGTGCTCATCTGTCACCCCAGGCTGGTGCAGACCGGCCTGGACCTGATCGACTTTCCGACAATCTGCTGGTACGAGACTGACTATTCCGTGTACGTCATGAGGCAGGCGTCCCGCCGGTCCTGGCGCATCGGGCAGACCCGCCCGGTCAAGGTGGTGTTCATGTCCTACAGGAACACCCTGCAGGCCGACGCCCTCAAGCTGGTGGCGAAGAAGCTACAAAGCTCCCTGGCCGTGGAGGGAGAGTTGCCGGAGGACGGCCTGGCCGCCTACGGCGACGACGGGGACGACCTGATGATGGCCCTGGCCCGGAGGATCGTCAGCGGCGAGGAGGACGATCCCGACACGGTGGAAGAGGTCTTCGCTAGGGCCAGGAATGCCGAGAGCGAGGCCGAGGAATACCTCGTTGACGACGGCTGGAAGGTCGTGGAAGTCGAGCCGGAGGCAGTAGCGGTCAATGGCAACGTCAACGGACACTACGCCAACGGCCACGACGACCTGTTTGGACCAATGGTCGAGCTGGAGCCGTCCAATGGCAAAGGGGCCAATGGCCAGCACGAAGAAGGGGTCAAGGAACCGCAGCTGTCCCTGTTCTCCTGGGCCGAGTTCATGGCGGAGCCCGTGAGGCCGAGGCGACGCAGGGCGAAGCCCCAGCCCGCCTCCATGTCCATGTTCGAGTGGGCCATGGAGCTGGAGCTAGAGAAAGTGACGGTCGGCGCGGGACGCTAGACCGCAGTTTACGGGGAAGGGCTCGTCGCCAACGCGGCGGCCCTTTCCGCACTGTAACTGAAGTATGGCAACAACACACGCAGAGGAGAAGGAAGATGGCAAGAGTATTCGTCTACGACAATAGGGAGTTTCCCGACCCGGACCCCGAGATGAGCGTCGACCAGGTGAAGTCGACCCTGGCCGATTTCTACGGCGAGATCGCCAACGCCTCGGTGAAGGAGACCACCAGGGGCTTCGACACCGTCTACGAGTTCCAGCGACGGGTGGGCACCAAGGGACGCTTCACCCGGTAAGGAGGTAGCCCGATGGACAACCGCACCTTTGCGGGACTGCTGGCGGCTGTGCCGCCGGCGGACCTGCGCATCATCGAGCTCACGGCGGAGCTCACACGTGCCGACGGCTCCCTCGACCTGGACACCGCGGCCGCAAGACAGCCAGAGGTGGAGGCGGCCTGCGTCCAGGCCCAGGACTACGTTTCCACCACCCAGAGACTCCTGGAGGCCATGCGATGGAAGCTGCAATCCCGCCGCTCCTGAGCGGCCTTTCCGAAATACTCCTGCGGCGTCCGCCGTCGCTAAGGGAGCTTGTTACCATCGTAGGATACGCCGACGACTACGCATGGTTCACGGGGCTGGTGCGCAGACTCTTCCCCGTTGAGGCGGAGACTGTGCTCTCGGCCCCCGACGTGCGCACCAGGGTGGAGCGCTTTGCCGGTCTCTTCGAGAAACGGCACTTTCCCTTATATGCCTCAGTGATCGACTTCTACTTCGACATGGGAGAAGAACCTCCCTGGAGCTGGCTCAGAAGGGGCATCCCCTTCGACCTGATGGGCTTCGGCTACGAGAGCATCCACGAGATGTGGGACGGCTACAGGGAGGGCATCTCGGCCCTGGCCCTACTGGTCAGGCCCCTTCATGACTTCTACGGGGAGACCGAGGAGATCCGGGTGTCCTGGCTGGAGTCTGCCACCCAGCGCATCCCCCAGGAGACCCTTCAGAGGATTCCCCAAGGCGGCATACCCATCGAGACCCTCACCGAGGCGGTGAAGGAGACCCGATTCGAGGCGGCGGCCAAGGCCGCCTACTGGATCTGGGCGGAGACGGGCAACTTCTTCCTCGATTATTGCTTCGAGGACGGCTCTTTCGACGGCTTCTGTGACCCCTGGGAGGACGAGGTCATAGAGGAGGGAACCCGACAGTGGAAAAGGGCCAAGACCCTGATGGACTCCGTGTTCAATCTGGCCGACTGGCTGGAGGAGGACCTGCCGGCCCGCTTCGCAGAGATGCTGGACTTCATCATGCCACGGCTGCCCGCTCAACAACAAGGAAAGGAGGACGACAATCATGACCAACAGCGCCCAACAAACCGACTGGTCCCTGCCTGGCCCGGCGGACCTGCCCAGGGACACCCTGGAGGTACAGCTTGAGGTCTACAAAGAGACTCTCCTGCTCAGGGGCTTCGAAGGAGACACCAACTGGGTGAGGACAGTCTCGGCGGACGAGATCGCCAACGTGTTCATCCAGCACATAGGGATCTCGTCGGGGCTGCTGCCTAAGGACACCCTCTGGTGGGGACAGGGCGAGACCGGTCAGGTGGTGGCCCTTTGGCGACCGCCAAAGGTCTGGCCCGTGGCCCTGCAACGGGAGGCCTTCAAGCCTCCAGCTCGGCTCCGGCTTCCCATGCCGGGGCTGGTCTTCGTCTGCTCACCGGCCCGCGCCCCCTCGGTCTACGCCGCGCAGAGCAGGCCCAGGGACACCGACGACTGGCTGTACCGAATGCCCGCCTTCAACGTCTTTAGCAACGGTCGGGTCTGCCCCGGAAGCCACAAGTTCCCGGAGGAGGTGGGACTCATACCGGAGTCCTTCTTCCAGTCCTACTTCTCGGGCACCGGCGATACCCGGGAGCGCTCGAAGAAGCATCCCGACAACCTGCACGCCCTATGGGAGGAGTTAGATGGAAAGACTGAATACCCGGTTGAAGACCTTGTTCCCCAGTGCACCGTGGCCCAGGCTATGGCGGCCTCCGAAGGGAGGAGGCCCGGCTACGGCTGGTAACGCGCCGAGCCCCGTGGGCTACCTCGTCAACCACCCCGCCGGGCTTTCGGGCAGCCAGGGGATTGGATACGACTACGTGCTCGGAGCGGGCGGCCTCTACGTTCAGTCCAAGAGCGCCCACCTGACGGCGCGAATTCTCGTCGCCCAGTGTGAGGTGCGAGGCCTGGGTCTCGTCACCGAAAAGGTGTCCCTTGCCCACGGCCCCATTCCGGTCCGGCTTTTCGAGATCGGGCTGCTCTGGTTCCAGGACGACTCGGACACCGAGAGGTTCTTCGCCGTCCGATGGGACAGGCGCCGCTACCGGCTGGTGGTCCCCGAACAGGAGGGCACGGCCACATCCCTCGAATACACACCGCCCCCGGGAGTGGTGGCCGAGTTCCACTCCCACGGGACCTCCCGCGCCTTCTTTTCACGCACGGACGACAAGGACGAGCAGGGATTCCGGATATACGGCGTCGTGGGACGCCTCGACGCTCCCGAACCGGAGCTGAGGCTGCGGGTGGGCGTCTACGGCCACTTCGCCCCGGTGGACTGGCCGCAAATCTTCAATGGTCCAGCCCCCGGCCTGCAGCTGGTGAGCGATGGGCCGGATCCAAACAGAACAAGAGACGAGGAGGTCATCGAATGCCTTTCTACCTGGATAACGAGTTTCTGATCGACAACCCCTGGATAACGGTGGTGGGCTGCGGCGGCACCGGCGGCTTCGTCGCAGAGGGCCTCTGCCGCCTCTTCCAGGGAAGGGACGCCACCATCGTCCTGGTCGACCACGACCGGGTGGAGCCCCACAACCTGCTCCGTCAGAACTTCTACCCCGGCGACGTGGGCGGCATCAAGAGCCAGGTTCTGGCCGATAGGTTGTCTAAAGCCTACAACCGGCCCGTGGGATACTCGGTGTACCCCTTCAAGGAATACGAGGATCAGGCCCACAACCACGGCTACCCCGGCCTGCCCGCCTACGGCGACTGCCTCATCATCGGCTGCGCCGATAACGCCGCCGCAAGAAGGGCCATGGCCGAGTGCCTGCCGGGTGACCCGCGAAGATGGCTCATCGACGCGGGCAACGACACCAACTGGGGTCAGGTTCTCGTGGGTAACGTAACGGAGCCCGTGGAGCTGGAGGAATCTCCCTTCACCGGGGAGACCTGCCACCTGGCCCCGGCCCCCACACTCCAGCGCCCCGACCTGCTCACAGCCGTGTCCAACCGGCCCCCGGACGTGGACTGCGCAGCGGCCCTGGACCTCATCGACCAGGACCCCACCATCAACCAGATGATGGCGTCGCTGGTGCTACAGGTGGTGCGTCCCATGGTGGCGGGCACCTGCCCCTTCATGGCCCTCTACCTGGACATGAACCAGGGAACGGTAACCCCCACCTACGTCACGCCGAAGAACGTGGAACGGCTGCTGGGGGTCAACGCGAGGTGACCGGCGCAAACGAACCCGCTCAGAGAGCATGCAAGAGAGGAGAAAAACCATGTCCGACGAATTGACAACCACCACTACCTCGCAAAAGGTGCGGGGCAGAATCTGGCAGGACCCGAACAGCGGCCCGCGAGGGCACGAACTGATGACGAAGGGGCTGGGGGAGACGATTCCCCCGCTCTACGCCAACGAGAACGTCGCCGACTATGACGCCGTGCTCGCCATGGTGAAACTCTTCAGCCCCTATAGCAACTGGACCTGGTACCTCACCGAATGGGACTCCAAGACCGGACTCTGTTTCGGCCTGGTCGAGGGGTTCGAGATGGAACTGGGCTACTTTGATCTCACCGAACTGGCAGAAGTAGCAGTCTTCGGAGGGGTCCCCGCCGTGGAGCGGGACCTCTTCTGGAAGCCGAAGACCCTCGGCGAGATCAGGGGAAAGGCGTTGCAGGTGACCTAGAAACCGCTGCGCATGTACGCAATTGAACAACAAGAAGGAGAAGACCATGCCAGTCAAGAACGGAACGGGAACGAACATCCCGGACGTGCCAAGCCCCGAAGAGAGCATGTTCGGTGATTCGGCAAACGGCGCGCCGATAGAATCAGTCGAGAATCAGGACGCCGACGAGCAGGACAAACAGGATACCCAGGGCCCCGAAGATTCTGAAGAGCAGGACGCCAACAATGAGTCGACCAAGAACCTCCAGGATGGTGCTGACCCTGATGACGGCGATGCAACGGCGGAGGAATTGAAGGTTGTTGTCTCCATCAAGGAGGGGAGGGCCGTTATCGGCGTGCAACGACCCTCATCGGATCCTTACTTAGAAACCTTCGGCGACGCGGACCTGTCGGGTCTGGCGCAAGAGGTTACGGCAGTTGTCGAGAGGGCCAATGCCAGGTGGGAGGAGTCGCTGAAGCACCCTGCCTACGTGCGACCCGCTCCCCCGGCCCGGCGTCGCAACAGGCGTCAGCAGGACACTGCGCAGGAGACAGCCGCGGACCCGCAGCAGGCCATGAGGCTGCTCTAAGCTGAACCGTGGGGGCCAATTCACGGGGGAAGGATGCCGAGTTTAGGTGTCCTTCCCCCGCTGTCAATATATGTCGCCTTTTTTCGTTTCTGGAGATGGCGGTCCCTGAACGGCATGTATGTGGACTCTTTGCATTTGATAGGCACAGTCGCCTGTCTCTCGCCTGGCCCATATGATGCACCTCATGGGCTTATCGCCAAGAGAACGCATAAACAAGATTGGTGCTACGCGGATCAACAGTCAGTCCGAAGCTTCCACCACCCCCATCGAGCTAATCAATTCCTTCCACAAGGAAGCCCACGACGGATGACCGAGTGCCTTTGAGAAAAGGCTCTCCTTCGAAACACGCCAAGCGTTTTACCCCGATTTCTCCATTGGCCGTAGATTGTACGACTTGACATTCTCAATACCGACATAGATTGGGGCTATATGTAGATGAACACACTTGGCATGGAACCGCTCTTTCCCTTCGACGGCGACACGAAGCAGGTGCACCGAGGAGGTCGAAATGACAACGGCGACGTTGATGACTCACGGACGGATGTTGGACACGGAGGCAAGGCCCCGATGCAGTCTGGAAGAGCTGGTAGACCTGCTCCCCGACGCGCTGTTCTCGGCGAACGGGGAGACGGAGGATGCCTGCGCGACGCGATCCATCCATGAGGCTCGGCGGCTCAGGCAGGCTGGGGATGTGAACGTGGCGAAGACCGCGCCGGGGCAGGCTCGCTGGGCCTTCTCAGGGTGGATCAGATGGTGAGGCGGCGGTTCGGAGACCGGGGCGCGGTGCTCTGCAGCCAGGGCGCCGGCAGGGCCTCGGCGCTGGTCTCCAACGGCGACGGGACGCTAGGCCGCCTATAGATGTGTGCGAGTTAATTGCATTTCTGGATTGACAACGCTCCTGCTGGGTGCCGACATACGTATGTGAAGTCGTTTTCGGATGCCCCTGCTGCGGCAGCAGCGTTTCGATTTGGCTGAAACGGCACCCGACCGCTGCCCTCCCAATGACGGAGGCACCGGTGCATCAGATCCCGCCCGGCGTCTTCACCCTCCGCGTCAGTAGATGTCGGTCAGGCCGTCGCTGCCCGAAAGCGTGCCGGTGATGACCTGTTCGTCCTCCGAGCCCAGCAGCATCAGCGCGTACCACTGTCCGGCCACCACCTTCGCGCTGGCACTATCGACCACGCCGATGCGGTCCGTCAGGTTGCCCAGGTTCTGCCCGAACCCGGCGGCGTCCTTCAGCCGCAGCCACGCCTCGCCCTGGGCCGTGGTGTTCTCTATGGTGATGGTCCCCGACTGCTCGGCCCGGAAGTAGTAGATGCGCCGCGCCGGGACATAGCCGATGGAGCAGTGCGCCTCCGCCGTGTGGGACACCGCCCAGGGCAGGGTCTGCTCCCCGGCGTCCAGGAAGCAGGTATCCGGCTCCACCGGCGTGGCCCTTGCCGCCTCCGAGGCTTCACCCGACACCAGGCCGGTACCCGTGCCCGTCGTGGCCCGGATGCGGAAGGCGTACTCCGTCCCGTTGTCCAGGCCGGTGGCCGTGTGGCTCAGGGTGCCGGTCCCGCTGGGCGTGACGGCGCTCTAGGATGAGCCGTCGTCCTGGCTCACCTCCCAGCCGCCGATGCCCGCGTCGCCGGGGTCGGCCCACTCCAGGCTCACCTCCCCATCTCCCGCCGTGGCCGTGGGTTTCGGAGCCTGGGCCGGGGCGATGGCGATGCTGAAGGTGAGAGAGGCCGTGTCCCCGGAGGCCGTGTTCTCATCGCTGTCTGAGACAGTGTAGGTGTAGCTGGCCGCCGCCTGGGACGTGGTGGGCTGGCCGGTCAGCTGCCCCGTGTCGGCGTCCAGGGTCAGCCCGGCAGGCAGGTCCGGCGAGATCGTGTAGCTCAGGTCCCCGTTACCGCCCGTGGCAGTGGGCAGGGTCACGGCGCTGACGGCGCTCCCCACCGTGTAGCCCGGGTCGTCGATGGACGCGTTGGCATTAAAGGCCGGGGCCGTGTCCGCCTCCGCCGCCGCCTGTGGCTGGCCCACGGTGATCGGCGAGGCGTCGCCGTAGAGCGGGTCGTCCGCAGTGCCGCTGTAGGCGCGGATGCGGAAGTGGTAGGCCGTGCCGTACAACAGGTCGGTGACCGTGTGGCTCAGCGTGCCGGCGCCATCGTCGGTGAGCGTCATCGCCTCCCAGGCGTATCCGCCGGTCCGGCTGACCTCCCAGCCGGTGATGGAAGCGTCGTCGGGGTTGGGCCAGGAGAGCGTCACCTGGCCGTCGCCTGGCGTGGCGGTGGGCTTGGGCGCCTGAGCCGGAGCGGTGGCGGGTTCGTCCTGGGGATCGTCCGACTGCGCGGCCTGCGGCTGGCCCACGGTGACCGGCGAGGCCTCGCCGTAGATCGGGTCGTCGGCGCTGCCGGCGTAGGCGCGGATGCGGAACTGGTAGGCCGTGCCGTTGATCAGGTCCGTGACCGTGTGGCTCAGCGTGCCGGCGCCATCGTCGGCGGGCGTCATCGCCTCCCAAGCGTTGCCGTCGTCTTGGCTCACCTCCCAGCCCATGATCGCGGAGTTGTTGGGGTCGGTCCAGGAGAGCGTCACCTGCCCGTCGCCCGGCGTCGCCCTGGGCTTGGGGGCTTGGGCGGGCACCGGGACCAGCACCGGCTCCTCCGCCTCCTCCTCCACCGGCGCAAGACCGTGGGGATCGGGGCCGCCGATTGGAGGGTTCGCGAACGTGTTGCAATACTTGCCATTCAGGGGGTCGTAGGAAAACTGGATGGCAAAGGAATACTTGCCGCTACCGGGCAGTGCCTGGGAGCTGTTCGGCTCCAGATGTGCGGTAACGGTCCCGAACATCGTCAGGAACTCGCCGGGACGCGCGCTGATGTCCAGCCCGAAGGGGCTGACCACCGGCGGTTTGCTGAGAAAGTTCTCGCGGTCGAAGAAGGTCTCGGTGTGAGTTCCAGTCGGGCTCCCTACGATATAAGGCAAATTGCCGGCGAGCCACTGGTCAAGCTCCCCTTGAGCGCCCTTCTGGCCGGGACCCCATACCCCTTCCAGGTACACCTCGGCCCGCTGGATCTCGTAGCCGTCCGCCTGCCAGTCGTGCAGGATGCCCGTGGGGACCCGGACCTCGACCTCGCAGTACGAGGCCGAATTCGGGTTGTCGGCGCCGTGCAGGGGCGTGAGACGGAGGGTCTGCCTGGGCGGCAGCTTCAGGTAGGGCCGGTGCGTTGCGATCTTGGACCAGGGGCCCGCCCCGCGGTCGGCGAGGAATCGGATGCGTACCCGGTACTCGACGCCATCCTCCAGCGGAAGCGACTCGCCGTCCAGCGTGATGCTGGTGATGCCATAGGTGGACACACCGCTCACGACTGCGCTGTTGTTCTCGTAGGGACTGCTGTATGCGCTCCACTGGATCTCGAAGCGGCGGCCCTCGCGGGGGTTCTGCGGGTAGTCGCTGGGGTTCCAGTCGACCCGCACGCCGAGCGCCCCGCCGAGCGTCGTGCTGAGCGTCGGCGCGGGCGGTTTGGCCACCGTGACCGGGCCGTACTCCAGCCAGGGCCCGACGCCGTACCGGTTCTCTGCCCGCACGCGCGCGTAGTAGACGCCGACTTCGCTGAAGCGGGTGTAGTAGACGCCGACGACGCCGTGGCGCGCGTAGTAGCTGAAGGCGTCCTGGGGGCGGTTGTAGTTCTTCACGTAGATGCTGTCGCCGTACTCGTCGGAGTCGGACTCGACGCTGTACTGGAGCAGGTTGCCGGGCCGGTCGAAGTCGTGGGTGATCAGCGCCTTGTGCAGCGACGCCCCCCAGCCCTGGTCCTCGTGGCGCCACTGGATGCGGAAGCTGTTGGGGCCGTTGCACTGGTCGGCGTCGTAGCCCGCCTGGCTGAAGCGCAGGTGCAGCGTGCCGTCGAGGCCCTCCAGGTATCCATCCGTCCCGTCCGGCGCGTCCATCGCGCCCGGCGGCGCCGTCCCACAGCTGTAGGGCGCGTAGGCCCACTCGCTCGTGCCGTGCTCGGTCATCCAGCGGGCGCGCACGTCGTAGCCGGTCTGGGGATCTAGGTTGCCGTACATGCTGCCGCCCTGCACCCAGCCGATGCGGTCAGACCCCAGATACTGGCCCGTGGAATGCCAGTGCGTATTGCTCTCGGTCGTGTCGTCCTCCCAGTCGCGGCCGATGGGCTTCCACTGGAGCTCCGTGCGGATCCAGGGGACGTACCCGAGGGTGTTCGGCTGGCTCAGGTAGACCCAGATCAGGTTGTGCCAGCGCTCCAGGCCGGTGATCTCGCCCGGGAGGGGCGGGCGGCGCTCGCTCCCCGAACCCGGCATGCCGGAGACGTCCGTCCAGGGGCTCTTGCCGCGCTCGCTCAGCGCCCGCACGCGCACGGTGTAGTTGACCCAGTTGTCGACGACGAAGCTCTGCCGGGAATGGATGATGAAGTCCAGGTCGTCGGGTTGTTGGATGTAGGGTCCGGGCAAGCCAAAGGAGCCGTGCTTCCAGGGGCCGTCGGCCTCGCGCCACTGGACCTGGTAGCCCGTGATCGGGCTGCCGCCGTCGTCGGCGGGCGCGTCCCAGACCGCCTTGAACCACTCGCTGGCCAGCTCCGCGAACATGTTGCTCACCGGGCCGGGCGGACGCTGGTCGGTGGCGGGCGCGCCGTAGACAAGGTGGAATTCACCAGACCACGGGCCGAAGCCCACGGCGTTGCGGGCCCGCATCCGTATCGCATACTCCCGGCCCTCGACCAGCGGGCCGTTGTAATCCCCAATGGTGAAATCGAACACGTCGGGTTCGTTGAACAGGGTCGCGGCCTGGGACCAGTCGTCGTCGGCCTCCTTCCACTCCCAGTGATAGGCGGCAACCGCGCTGATGCCTTGGTCCGTGGGCGGGTCGTAGGTCGCCGCGAAGCCGCCGGATGTGTTCTGCACGTTGAAGTTGTTGACCGGGCCGGGGACGTCGGAATCCAAGTCGGCGTCCTCGTGGACGATCCCCAGGTAGTACTTCGTGTCGGGCGTGAACAGCTCGTCGATGTTGCCCCACCAGTACACGGCCGGGTCGCCGGTCCCCACTGAGGTCGTTTCCGAGACCAGGAGTTCCTGGACGAGACCGCCGTCCTCGTCGAGGACGACCAGCTTCAGCCCGTCGAACTCTTCATTGGGCGTGCCTGGGGTGACCTGGAAGATCAACCTATTGGTGAGGCTGCCGGCGATCTGGTACCCGATATAGTTGACCGTGTACTCGGTGCCGTCGTAGGTGAACGTCCTGGGCGACAGCGTTGCGGCATTGGCGCATGGCGCACAGCCGACATGTGCATCGGCGGAGCCACTGGTCCACCGGAAGGTGTTCAGCTCGGCGCTCCAGATGTTGCCGGTGGCGTAGCCTCTCACCCCGTCGGACCAGGGTCCGGCGCCGACGGGCGTCTGGGAGCGCACCTCCACCCAATAGTCCTGACCGTTGGAGAGCCCGGTGATGGTCGCCGTGTTGTCGGTGTTGTTCGCCGTGTCGTCCAGCTCCACCCAGCCGTCCGTGTCGTTGTTCCAGTAGCGCACGTCGTAGTCGGTGATGGACTGGCCGCCGGTGAAGGACGGCGGGCTCCACGTCACCGCCAGTTGGGCGTCGCCCCCCGTCACCGTCACCGCGTTGGGAGGGCCGGGCAGCGCGCCCTGGGCGTTGGACAGCGCCGGGAACGCTGTGCCGCTGCGCGACCAGCTGCCCTCGCCCAGGAGGTTCTCGGCGCGCACCTGCACCTTGTACTCCGTATAGTTGGTCAGCCCCGTGATCGTCACTGAAGTGTCGGTGCTGTTGGTCGTGTCGTCCAGCTCGATCCAGTCGCTGCTCGACGCGGCGCGGTAGCGCACGTCGTAGTCCGTGACCGGCAGACCCCCGCCGTCGGACGGGGCGGTCCACGACACCGCTACCCCGCCGTCCTCGCCCGTCAGCGTCGGCGCGCCGGGCGCGCTGGGCTCCCGGGGCGGGGCGCCGATCGTGACGCCGTACTGCACGCCGTCCGGTGTCATCACGAATCCGCCCGAGTCCCATGAGGTCGTGATCCCGAACACCCGGCCCTCTGCGAACGGGAACGCCGTGGTGCTGCCGTCACTGCTGGTGAAGGTCAGGAACATCCCGTAGAAGTCATCCGGCGTGCTGTACGGACTGGTGTGAAGCTGGAGCGTTTCGTCTCCAGCCGTCGTGATGGATTCGACCGTGTAGGTTGTGCCACCGATCACGAAGGTTCTGTTGGACAGCGAGGCTCCGTTGGTCAAGCCAGAATCGTATCCGGTCGTGAGGGAAGCGAACCGGGTCCAGTTGGCCGCGGTCAGGGTGGTGGCCAGGACGTGGTGCGTCGGGATCGGGCGGGGCGGCTCCGGCTTGTGGATGCTGACGTCGTAGGTCTGGCCGGCCTCCATGATCCAGCCGACGAGTCTGAAGTAGAACCTCTGCTCCGCGCCCGAGTAGATCGCGTCCTTGAAGCTGAGCGCGTGCTCGCCGATGGTCAGCGTCAGCAAGTCAAAGGCGTCGAATTGCGATTGCTTCCTCAAGCGGGGACTGAGGTCCAGCCAGACCGATGGGACCGCGCCGTCCCGCACCGTCAGCCTGGTCACGGTGAACTCCGTGCCTTCATAGGTGAATGTCAGGTCGTTGAGCGAGCCGCCGCCAGTCGCGGCGTATCCGACGTTCTTCACGCCGTTGAGGTTGAACTCAGCGGCCGTCAGCTTGGCCTCATAGGGCCAGGGCAGATCCGGCGCGGCCTGGGCGCTGTCCGACCAGGCGCCCGCGCCCAGCTGGTTCTCGGCGCGCACCTGCACCTCGTAGACGACGTCGTTGGTCAGGCCCGTGAGCGTCGCCGAGGTGTCGATGCTGTCGGTCGTGTCGTCCAGCTCGGTCCAGGCGCTCGTGCCCGACGGGCGGTAGCGCAGGTCGTAATCGCTGACGAACAGGCCGCCGTGCAACTCGGGAGCCGACCATGACGCGCCCAACTGCTGATCGCCAGCTGCGAGCGTCAGCCCGCTCGGCGGCGTGCCGGGCTTGGTCGAGGCGGAGTTGGCGACCGCGACGGGGTAGCTCTCGCCGTCCGTCAGGCTGAATGCGCCGACCTGCCAGTTGAATATGCCGGGGTTGTACGTGGCGTCGTCGAAGTGGAAGCTCCAGGCGCCGATGAACAGCGCCAGCCCGTCAAAGTCAGATTCGAGGGCAGCGCTCGCGCTGAATGAGAAGTAGAGAGTGTTGTCGTCTGGATCGGGGTCGATCGCCGCAGCCACGACCGAGTAAGTCTTTTCCTCAAGAGTGAACGTCCGGTCGGAGAGCGAGCCCTCTGACGGGGTATGGCGATATCCGATCATTCCATTACTGAGGGCTTCGGCGCCCAAGGTGGCGGTCCAGACCGGGTCGTCTGCCTGCTGCGCCTGGGCCGGATTCGAGGATAGGGGAAGCAGCAGGGCGATCAGCGCCAATGCCGCTACCAAGAGCGGCAGGCCGCTGCGGGGCCGCCACCGCCGCCCCGCGCCGGTGTGGGATGGGTTGGCGAATTCAGGTGCAAGCTTCATGCCGTCATACCTCGTCGCAGTGGGGCGTCGGAACGGCGAACGCTCCTAGCCCCCATGCAGGCGGAGGGAAACAGGGCGTTTGCCGTGAGTGCCGGAAAAGACCTCGGCTGCCGCAAGGGGAGGCGAAGGACGCGGCGGACAGGGGTCGCCCTGGCGATTGGACCTGCCGGTAGTGAGAATTCGGGATGTGGCGTTGGGAAGTTCCCGCAATGAAAACGTGAATGGGAGAGTCGGGGGGGCAAAACTACGTCATCGACGCACCGGGAGATGGGACCGGGCGTCACACGAGCCGCCAACAATGTCGACGCTGCAGACGGTTCGGGCCGTCGCCTGCCAATGGCCAAATGCACACTTCCCATCTTTTGATTTACAGGCAAGAGATATGGCAGTGACTATTGCTGTGTCCCTCGGCATGCAAATCTCCCTCTTTCTGGGTACGGCCCCTAATATATCAGCGTAATATCATCTGGGCATGACTTTTCGAATATATCTCTATGAGCTATTGTCAACTGACCTGATATCCGCCATAATTCCCCCCTCAGCGCTGTATCACTAGACCAAGAGGGGACGAGAACGACGCGGGCTGGGACCCAGGGAGGTTGAGCTTGGAGCGACGGGACGACCTGAAGCAGGAAAACGAGGACCTGCGGGAGCGCCTCTCCCGTCTGAGCGAGGCCAGCCTCCGCATCAACGAGAGCCTCGACTTCGATGACGTGTTGCAGGGAGTCTTGGACTCCGCGCGGGCTCTCACCGGAGCCCGCTACGGAGTGCTGACCCTCCATGACGGTGACGGGGAGGTGCAGGACTTCCTCTCGTCCGGGTTGTCCTAGTGCCTATGAGGAAAGGCTCTCCTTCGAAACGGGACAAGTGCTTTACCCCGATTTCTCGCACTGGCCGTAGATTGTACGACTTGACGGCCTCAATCCCGACATAGATTGGAACCAGACGTTGATGAACACACTTGACACGGGACCGCTCTTTCCCCACGACTGCGAAGACAACCACGTGTTTGTAGGACTGCTTGAGGGCAGTGGATTTGGCAGTGTCTTCAACAGGATCAACCAGGTTTCAGAGAACAACAAAGAAAAGGGCGACCCCTTCCAGAGAGTCGTCCAGGCTTTCGTTAAGCGGTACGAGGCGAGAAGCGGGCGTTTCTCCCACGTATGGATAGGGGGACAACCTGGATGTCTTACCCCTACAGGGGCAGCGCTCCAGCACTTCACAGGCAGAGCCATCTCCTCCCGGTGGGACGTGATCAGGGCGCATACATGGCCTCAAGGGCGACTCAGTGCCTCGACGCGATGCACCAGCACTTTTCCTTCCCAATCAGGGTTATCCAGGTCGACGGCGGCTACGAGTCCCGGTCCGACTCTAAGTCGGTGTGCAGAGCGTTAGGCATCCAGCTGCCAGTGCCGCCGCCGTGGGCCCCGAAGCTCAACGGTCTCTTAGAGAGGGCGCAGTGCACTCAAGCCCAGGAGTCCAACGAAGTGTACGATGAGGAGCGAAAGATCATCCCTCTAAACCGGGCTCTTCTGGAAAGGGAATTGGTCTACGACTGCCTTCGGCCGCACCAGTCTACACACGGTGGCACACTGACCGAGCATATTGGCAAGTGCCATCCAGAATCGGCATACTCTCCACTGTCCCGCATATGTCTGTGTACGGAGGGAGTGCATTTGAATCTCTGGTCGATTGTTCACTCTCTGCCCGGAGACCTTTGAACAACTTGGGGATTAGCCCCAGGTTGTTCGAACAGAGGTGGAAATAGCCAGTCCGGCGCGGAGTTGAGGTTCTGGACAGCCCCTCACGGATGGTAGAGCTCCGTCCATGAGGGCATTCCTGCCGTCCCGACACCCCAGGTTACCACCTCAGTGCACTCAGGCAAGGCTGGGAGCCAGCTTCATCCACCTCCTGAGGTTGTAGGCCATCATCTTGAAGTACATCTCCACGCCGTTGCGCGCCAGTCCCCGGTAGCGGACCCGGCTGTATCCGTAGCTGCGCTTAAGGGTCCCGAACACCTTCTCCACCTTCTTCCTTATGGGACTGATCAACTGGTTGCGTCGCTTCTGCCAGTGGGGCAGCCCCTTCTGATTCTTGTGGGACCGATGCATGATCCGGTCGTTGATTCCCTGGGACTTCAATCGCTTCCGCCTTTCCCTGGACTCATAGGCCCGGTCTCCGTATACCGCTCCTTCGTCACCGCTTATCAGCTCATCCGCCACCTCACTCTCATTGACCTTGGCCGGGGTCAGCGCCGCCTTCCGCACCAACCCCGTGCCTTCATCCACTCCTATGTGCACCTTATCGATGGAATTGGTTGGTCGGCGTCCACGATTGCCATGGGAGAGAGCACGAGCCCCGTCCTTCCTATAGGCCCTTAGCATCCGCCTGGTGTGGCGTTCGCTGACTCCCATGACCTCCGCTGCCTGACATAGCGACACCCGATTCTCCAAAACGCTATTCGGCACCTTCAGGCTCGTCTGTTCTTTCTGCGTCAATGTCACTCCTTCCATAGGAGGACATTTTCGCTGAACAGCTAAGGGAGGACATTTTCGCTGACCATCAACACCCTTCTTAATCATGCTCTGGCCGCAGCATCCATCGAAGAAAGTTAGCCCGGGGTGTCATTTTCGCTTTTCACTTGAGGTGACACATTGGCTGGACAACAACAGATGACTGGTCTAGCGATCCTGGCGATCGACAAGACAGTTCGGCTACCAACTGGTGCCTCTGAACGGTGATGAGGATATCGGTCTCGGGACTCCCGTATCCCCGAGGGCGGGGATTGTGATCGGGTAGTTACTCAGTAGTTCTTGGCGATTTACAGCCTAGCATTCTAGGCTGAGTTACGGCGTGTTCCCATGCATGAGTTCCCGCCACCATTCATAGAGCGGATCGCGTTCTCCGGGCACGTAGCTCGCTCCGGTTCGAACTGCGTCAATCGCATTACGCAATTCAGACTCAGGAATGGAAGCAGTCTCAGCCCACGACTTGACCAATTCCAGCGTCGAAACCAAGCCTACCGCCTGACTACGCTCTGAGAGTACACGGCGGGCCTTGCGGTCGTCCGTGGCCACCAGGTAGGCACGGGTAAGAGCCAACGCTCCTGTCACCGCCTCACCATCGTCAACAGAAGCAGCAAGGTCCACAAAGATCGCTTGCTCCTCCATGTGCTCCATGCGTACTACGGTCATTAGGCCATCGGCCAGCAGGGCAGAAACGTCGACACGGATTCGCTCCTCTGAGCCACCGCTGGAATCGGGCAGCCAGACATACAGAGCCTCTGTTTCCAGCACGTAGTCCGCAACCACAAGTCGATAGGGAAGTGCCGTCGCAATTTCTCGCAGACGACCTGTTGCAAAGAGATTGAGAAGGCAACAGGCGTCAAGGATGAGGGTCTGCGTGGACTGCGTCACGGTGCCTGTTCACTTCAGGAGAGTTGCCCACTGATACTGCTCGCCAAGTCAACGGAGAGAGGCGCTACTTCACCTTCATCGAGGATGTGGATTGGATGCGTCAGTTCTTGAACGGTCCTCCTTGCAGATACGCGGTCGATTCTTAGGAGACGGGCCAGTTCGCCTTCGGTTAGATTCCCTTCCTCATAGGCCCGAACCGCCAGAAACTGATATCGGAGGGGCAGGAGACGGTCATCGCGAGGATTCGGCACCAATCCCAATTGCGACTGTGCCTCGCGGACCTTAAACCCTCTGCTTCTCAGACGTTCCCATGCACCCTTGGGCAAGAGCCGCAACTCCTCGAGCCTGAGCATCATTGCCTCGACGGATACAAAGTAGTGGTGAGCAACCCGGCAGACCTCAGCGACCGTAACTCTTCCCTCAGACTCTTGGGCCATCTGATAGAACCTCCGTCGGAGTCCCGGCGCAGGCATGAGCATGGACCGTGCGAAGGCATCGGCAAACCTCTCCGAGGTGGGAACTCTCTCATATCTACCCAAGATGGTCAGTTCGGAGCGAAAGCGACTCGTCAGGAAGTGTCCATACTCGTGGGCCATAGACCAACGTCGTCTCTCCTCGGGATGCCGGGCGTTGACTAGGATGCAGCCACCCAACTCTTCCGTGTAGGAAAAGGCACCTGCGACCCTTGATGGGAGTAGCGCATAGAAGACGCGGATGCCGACATCGTTTTCTAGGATCTCCCTCAGTCTCAGGACAGGCCCATCACCAAGGCCCAGGCGGTTCCTCTCAGAGGCGGCCACGTCCTCCGCAGCATCATCCGGGGGAATTCCGCCAATGACGTATTGGGGGGGATAGTTCCGTGGCATCCTCGTGCCGTTCAGAGTCTCAACGTACAGATAGTCCTCGCATAGAGCCTGAAAGTCCTGAACTGCTTGGTCCTGTTCGTCCTGGGATTGCAGAAGGCTTTCGCCTGCCATAGCGGTGCGGAATTGCACGGCGAAATCCGCTACGGGCTCCCTTGAGCCAACCAGACTGCTTACCGGGCGAGCGTAGAGTCTAGCCAACTGGATGAGTTCATCGGGGCGGACCCTGCGGGCGCCCTTCTCCAGAGCCGTGACGGTCGTCCGTGCAACCGCCAGACTGTCGGCAGCCTGCTGCTGGGTGAGGCCGCGAGCCTTACGTGCTTCTTGGAGCCGGTGCCCAAGCACCTTGGGGTCGGTCGTTTCGATCACGTGTTGTCTCATGGGAGACTCCTAAGCTGCGAAACTGGGGTGCGCTGGAAAGGATTCCCATTCCCGCACATAGACTTGATACAACTGGACAAATCTGTCCTCAAGACCCGCTCCCACATATCCACGCGCACGCGCCTTCAATTCCGCGGACGTTCTCGCCAGCTCAGGAAACGTGGTAGCTAACGAACCCCACGGGTCGTCCGAGGCAAGGCAACCGGCGAGCTTGTGGACCTGTCCGCGCATCGCATACAGACCGTACGACTTGCCGGTATTCCATGCAACGTGGTCGGCTGCGATGTCTAGACGATAAGCTCCAGCCGGGTCGTGCCTCCTCAGTCCGCTGGCGCATAGTGCCTGTCTTCGTAAGATGCAAGAAGTGCAGTACCCACATTGCGGTCGGTCATGGATACGTTGGGGGAAGCCGTCGCAGGAAACGGTGTCTCGTATCAAGTCCAAGAGTCCAATTGGCTGTAAGGCCGCACACATCTCGGCTTTCGTCTGAAACAGGAACGGATTCTTGATGCGAATCGGTCGGTCCAGCACTATCGCAAGGAGCCTTTCGGCCATCATCAGAGAGCGGGGATGGACGCCTCGGTAGTTGTCGACGCCCAATTGCGTTTCGTTGATGGGCAGGTTCAGTGCGCCGACGCCATTCTCGTAGACACATAGGGTGTCGGCGCGAGCCTGTACTGCCGCGGCCGCACCCAGCGCAAGGAAGACAAGTGCGCGGGTACGCTGGCTCTTCTCTTCCCGGCTGGATTGAATCTTGCGAATACCGAAAGGAACCGCGACGTGGCGTATCTCCGGACCGCCACCGACGAGCTCCTTCCGCAATGCCGACTTGAACCGCTGCACCTGCGTTCGCTGCTGGTGTGCCAGGCGATTGTGGGTGTACCCGGAGACGAGGACGCGCGATCCTTTTGGCTCTTCTTGAACGCGGGCTGCAAGTCCGGCGAGAGAATCAAGACCACCGCTAAACAGGGATACGCCGACCGGTTGCTTCGGGTGCAAAGGGAAGAGGAATTGCTCTGACTCGGCAAGCATCGGCACGGATTCTCGCCTGGCAAACTCCACAGACCAGTCGTCGCCGCTGAGCCAGGAGAGCAACTCGTGGAGGCTTTGTGCCACCGCGCCGTCACTCCACAGAGCTAGGTCCCTCACGCCAATGCGAACTTGTATGTGGCGAAAGCCAGTATTTTCACCCCTGTAGTCTCGCACGGATCTACGATCCGCCGCGTAGATGGCCAATGCCACCTCCAAAAGGTCGGCGACCTCAGGTTGCAGCGCTTCGCAGAACGCGTGAGACATTTGCTTCCCATCCAACCAGAAGCCCTCTTCTCGATCCGGGAGCGGCTGGCTAGCAAAGTCGTAGGTGAAAGGCGAAGTGTTCATAGTGGCAATCCGGCTGGAACTTTCGAAATCGTAGAAAGCAGGTCTTCCTCTAGCAGGTTGCGAGTAGATTCCTTGGGCATGCTACGTCTGAGTGCGCGCAAACCTTCGGCATCCGGTCTTGAGACTAGCTTGTCTGCGTACTTCGCGATGGCGGGCTGCATGGCCTGTTTGATGCGATTCTGCCACTCTCTCGCATCCTCATGGCCAACGAAGCGCCCCTCGGCCAGCAGTCTTGGGTACGCCCTACCAAAGAAATAGTGATCCAATAGGGCCGAACAGGTCATTCGCAGAAGGCGGTATGGTAAGGATTCAGAGGCAGCCGAACCATCGGCGGCATCCCCTTGCACCAGGAGAGACTTCGCGACTTCGGCAGCAATCCTCGTATGGCGATGCCCCTCACCCTCTCGAACAATGTCGTCCAAGGCTTGGAAGCCTTTCAGGAGGGAAGTCGTGCCAGCACTCTCCATGACTAGGCAAATCGCCGCAAGACCGGGCACCCCGCTTCTATCACGGAGGGTCTTGGCGAGGGACTTCTCCAGTTTGTTAGCTACTTCCTTCTCAGAGGCGACACCCCCTTGCGCGAGCGCAAGTGCGCTGCGCCACCCGGCCCCAAAGCTCTTTTCGAATCGGTCACCTTCCGGCATTTCTACCTCCTAGGGAAACATACCATGGAAAACGTGACAATGTCAATGTGCTACATAGTAAGCATTATTATATTGTCAGTTTGCTGGAGTGATTACATAAACATCTGGGCGGGCTTCGCTATGGGGGCAGCTGAGACACAGAAGAATCTTGGCTCAATTCTGGGAGACCTAGCCTCAAACAAAGCTGGGTCAGCCTCTTATGGCAAAGGCCGAGAGGAAAGGAAAAGGAGAAGTCGTGACCGACTCGAAGAAGCGATTAGGCAACAGAGTAGGTGGGTCTCATGGCGTTCCACATTCCTATCGCAGCACAGTGCGCCGGCTGAGGGCCTTGGCGGGTGCAAGAGCACACAACCGCATCTCAAAGATCGTTCTGCCTATCGTCTAAAATAGGCCCGCTCATCTGGAGTCGCAACCACGATAGTCTGCGTATCGGAAGCATAGTCAACTGGTTCGAAGTTCAACCGACCATGTATATCTGACTTTTTTGTCTTGATTTGAAAACAGATATCTTGTAGCCGAAGTGGCTCTGTCTCCTGGTGCCCGTGAAGCCCCAGTCTGCGTCAGGATCCGTGGCGTTCTTGGCTCCTCTACCCGCAGACATGGGTGGTCGCTTCACCTGGGCCTCAACCAGCGTGGCGTCCATCAGCGTCCCCTCCTTCACCATCAACCCCTGCTTCTCCAACTGGGCCACAAGCTCTTCAAACAGCTTCTCGCTCAATCCCCTCTTCGCCAACTCCGTACGAAACCGGCTGATGGTCGAGTGGTCGGGGGTGTCGTTCTTTGTCTGTCAATCGACACAAGAAAATACGGTTCTCATGGACAGCCGAATTGGAGGCAGCCGGGGTCGAATGAGAGGCGGCAGACGGTGGGTAACAACAGGCGATGGATCAATGCCTACGTCCACCAACGCAACTCCTTCAACAATTGCGCCAGCATCTACGCCTGAGTCCACACGTACGTGGGCCCCTAAAGCGACTCCGACACTGCTCCCTACTCCAACATGTTGGCGTGGATGAGGCCGAGGAGTTGCAATTGGTCATCGAACTGCCGCGTGAGGACCTTCTGTATGACCTTCGTGACCAGCCAGCCGTCGGTGAAGGGGTAACGGATGTCCTGGAGAAGTAGGCACGTGTTCGCCACCGTCAGGTTGAGGGGGGCTGGCGAACCTGCACTTTCTATACATTATCTCAACTCCGAATTGTTTAATCTTCACGAAAGTAAATCACTCCCTTTCCTTCACAGGCTGAACAAGTCAAACTGTAAATTCCATTCCCGGGCTTGGGCATTCTTCCGCGACCTTGACATCTTCCACACTCAAGTTCTTTTGCGGGAGTAGCCATTTCATCAATCTTTGCCCATCGTCCAATTCTCCCGAGAAGTATCCAAAGAATCCATCTAATCATTACATGATCTCCCTATCGTAGTTGGCTTGCCGGTGGAAACGGGAGCGAACGTGGCCGGCGTAGGGGGTGATCTATTCCAGTATGAACTCGAAGTCCCAGCCCTCGACGAGGATGGCGTTTGCGATTGGACTCGCGTCGAAGCGGAGGTCGGTGTGGTGAGAGGGGGCTGGTTGGCGAGCAAGAAGAAGACTTTGCCAAGTTCTATTGGATCAGTCCAGCCATCGGTCTCTTCGTCTGATATCCAGTAGACCTCAGACTGTCCGACGCCGGTGGGCTTGATAGGCACGGCGAGGCCGATGGCATTGAGGGCTATGTTGTAGGGAGCAGCCTCAAAGGCGAGGACTTTGACGAAGCCCTCAACGCCATGCTTCCAGCGCAGTAGATGACCTCGTCCAGGTAGCCACGGAAGCTGGAGCCGTTGGCGATGCCGATGATGTGGCCTTCGCCCTGGGCCTTCATGGCGTCCCAGCCGGCGCGGGTGCCGTAGATGATGCCACCATTTCTTACAGCTAAATGACCCTGCGGCCCTGACCGGAATCTCATTCGTGGGACGCTGAAGATAACTCCAGGCTGCCAATAGTGGCACCCCACTGATATTCCAGGGCCTTGCGGGAAAGTTCAATCGAAAGGGAATAGGAGCCTGATTGCGGGGCATAATACTCTCCACTGGGCATGGGGAGATGTCTCTGGTTTCCTTGAGGGTCTCGAAGGACCAAAGCTAACGCCGCATTGGCATCCAACTGCTTGGGTGTGCCCACATAGACCCTGAAACCAATTTGAGCAGTATGCTGAACCACGGCCACACGATAATAGTCAGTCCCAACCGTAAACTTGTAAGTGCCTTCATCCAATCCTGCTATGCCAATGGGCTCCTCTGATTGGCTTAATTCATAACTTTCTTGACCATCATCAAACCAAAGCTCTGCGCTCTTGGACTCATACCAATTCACACAGAGAACACTTCCCGCGGGAACGTAGACCTCTTTGGTCTGGTCGTGATAAACAGCATATTCCAAGCTCCAATCACGATCTTCCACCAAATCCATCTGGCCTTCACATATGGGAGGAGGGTTGAATTCGAGGCCTTCGAAGGAATAGCTTAGGATTTTGCCCTCCTGAATGTAGAATTCCGAAACCGAAGTGGGAGTCTCCATGTTCAGGGCAATCCAAGATTGTGCGATAGGCAACTGAGAACAGAGCTCTCTGAGGTGCTCCAACTCGCTTCTCGCCATCTGAAAGGTTGGATACGTGTCAACAGTGTGGCCCGAGGTTGCGCCCAAGATAAGACTCAGGGATGGAGTCCCATAAAGGATGGTATGCATCTCTCCGCCCAGACGCTGGAAATGGAACTCCAAGCTACACTGCGGTGCAACTTGCTTCTGGATAGCATCGCTGAGTTTCTTCAAGCTCTGAATCTGAGAATTTGCTGCTTCTTCCTTTGCGGATCGGCATTCAGCAATCATCTGATTTACCTGCCGCTCGGCGTCTCCCAAGACTGCTTCCAATTCCCTGATTGTATGCAACGATGTCCAACCATTGATCGAGAAAATGTCACTGATGCCTGGAAACTGGTTTTGCAAGCTGCCTCTAATGTCGCAATAGTGGCCGGTGGCCCATGGTTGCACGGCATTTCGCAATTGCGCCAGACGAGCAGCATGTCTGTCTACGTGACAACTATAGTACATACGCTCAAGACGATCTCCCAATGCTGTCAGTTCATCCCCTATTTCCCAAATGGGCATGCCGACCAGAAACTCTTCCAGGTTGGGAAGCTCATAATCCTCTGAGAAGTTTGGGAACTCTCTCGCAAAGGTGGTTCCGCAGAGGTCCGGGTAAGACAACTTCAACTCTCGCAAGGCAGGTTCGAACTCTTTGATTCGACTCCTTAAGTGCTCCTCCAGGGCCTTATGGCAACTCACTTCCAACTCAGCCAATTGCTCATCAAGCGCAGTCAACAGGGTTGTGGTAGATGCATATGTGGAAGCTGAGTAAATGATATTTCCAAGGTTGATGTCAGATGGAACTGTGCAGAAGCCTGCGAAGTTGGAACGCACGGCACTGACGCGGACCTCCAGATCAGCGACGGCAGCCTGCATGGCGGCCCTGTTTTCTATTTCTTCATGGCAGGCTACTTCTATGTCAAGAAGGACTGCCTCGAATCCATTGAGATATTCTTCGGCTAGATGGATGCTGTCTGATCGACCTATTGTGCCTATCGTTATGTCCGGATATTGGCCTTCCCAGTCCGCCCACAAGTCCTCCTTCACTGTGCAGGTGCTATGGTTGGAGTTTGTGGAGCGTCTATGGGCGGCTAAGTCTGCAATTCTGCGAGAGAGTTCCAATCGAGTTACATTTAACTCCGAAGGTGGTGGAGCATCAGCGATAGGAGGTCCATCTACCGCGGAGTATTCTGCCAGGATTTCGGACAAAGTCCTTCCAGGTTGGGCATCGTCCCGCAAGTAGAATTTGGCCAGCTCGATGTCGAGTGCCGTCATTTCCCTCATGCCTGACTCCAGGTTCATGATGCTGGGCCTGCTGCTAACGTGTCCATGCACAAAGAATAAGGCATGAAGCAGTTCGTGAAGGATTGTGCCCGGATCGTCACTCCAGAGGACGATTTGAGCCGAGATTACTTCGTAGTCTACAACCGAAATAGAGGTGCACCCTGCCCAATTTGCATCATGAGTTGCGATGCTGTCGGTCCCACAGCGCCTCATCGAAGTGGGAATCTCGGGATGGTAGCTTAGAGAGACATCCTCATTGGTGGGAACGATCTGAAGACTGACGTCCAAGGTTTCCTGGAGGTATATCAAGACGTCTTCCACCACGAATCTGAGGTCTTCTGGGGCAAAGACCTTCCATGATTTATTGCGTTCCCAACCCATGAAGGGTTCGTGAAGAGCAAATTCTCCGTTACAGGAGGAATCCCGCAGACAATCGTGTAAAGCAGAGTTTATCTGGCCATGTAGTATGGTTGTCTGGGATTCCACTGATGAAGTAGTGTCGAGTTCTTCTCCTGAGGAATCGCAACTCACGAGAAGCAAGGCCAATACTGCAACCCAAATCAATGCCACATATGAGGGAGATTCCATATTTGGTGCATATTTGCTTCGAACCAGTCCATTAATCATTGCCTCTAAGCTCCAACTGTGGAAGAAGGTTGCCCATGCGGAGTGATGCCAGAGTAGCAATAGGTCAGGTTGAGAATCCGTGGCACGGTGCTAGCACACCGTCGTGGGTGCAAACCCCACTCCCTCGGCATGGGCAGTAAGTTTTACGTTGTTATTTCCTCTTGTTTTCCTTGTTGTGCAGTTCCCGCATTACACACAGGATGTAGCCTGCCAAATCTTCCCCTAGCTTCATTCCGTGCATCACCGAGACTATTTGAGCGCGCAGTTCCTCATTCGTTGATTCACCCAAGCTCTTTTCCATTGCTCTCGGCTCTCCTTATGCGTTCCAGTGTCTTGGTGGCTTCCATCAGGGCTCTGAGGTATTCCGATGAAGCGTAGATGGCACCTCGAAGTCTAGCGTCCATCATCATTTTATGTCGTCGGACTTTCGCTCTTGGAATCATCCTTTTCATCTTCCCAGGTATTGTAGAATCAGGACACACGTAATCAGTGTGGCCGCCCCCACACCAAGCCACTTCCAGTTTCGGTCTACACCAGACATCGATAGCAATACCAGACCGATGATAATTCCCACCGCTCCGGCTGCGATTACAGATGTGAGGAAAACCGTCATGTGCCATGTCCCCCGTATCCCCTTCATGCAAACCCGAACCAACGAGCTTGAGAATTGGGCAGTTTTGTTGAATGCTGTATTTACGTTTAGGGGTATCCGTATTTGGAGCACCTTTGATTTGAACCTGGACCATTGACCATATCTCAAGCCAATCCGCTGACACGGACTCCGCCACCATTTGCGATGCAAGCCCCACCAATCATCCAAAGGGAGGAGACAGTTCCATGAAATAGGCTTTTGTCCTATTGGCTTTCTCCGTTGGCGGAATCCCTGTGCTGCCGGGATTAGGTTTAGATGATGCTGTTTATCCGAGATTGTCCTCCAATAATTTGTGGTCTGTTATAGCTTGTCTTGCCAATTCTCCACAGTAGTACAGACTCTCTATATCCCAGTCGCCAGACGCATGGAACTCCACCCTATGCAACTCTAGTAACTGGGATAATCGAGTCCACAAATTCGTGTTCAATTCCTCTCGGTTTCCTTCTGCATACATCCTGTTGAGCGCACCGCAATACACCGTGACTACAGATGGGCTCTTCAGTTTCTCCAAGGCTTCAATTGCGCCCCTCAAGTACATCCGAGGCTTCGTGGTGTACCTGTAACCCTGGGAGAGCACCTTACGGCAGTTTCCACGGAGCATCACAACGCCATAGGCTCCAGGGCCCATAGTAGATGGACAGTAACCCTCGATGTACACCCGCCATCGGCCATTATTGTTATCTCCCAATATCCTCTTGGCTATCTCTCCTGGTGTAGGTTGGGCTACACTTATGCCGCTGATCTCCCTCTCCATGCGGGGACAAGAGTTGGGAATCACATAACCCTCGGCACTCCTTATGTGTTCGATTCTCTTGACAGCTTCAACCAATGCATTAACGTACTCTGGTGAAGCAAAGATTGCCCCTCGAAGCCTAGCGTCCATCATCATCGTTTGCCTTCGGACTCTAGCTTTCGGAGTCATCTCTTGTGTATCTCCAATCCTTTTAGGTTAGGGTTTTTGACGGAACGCCCTTTGAGCGATTTCTTCTGGTGAGGCATCGATTCTCTCCGGCATTTCGTATGTCTGTTGTTGCTTCCGTTGCTCCGCGGTCATGTGGTTCAGCAACAAGACACACACAATGAGTAGGGTTATTGCTGCACCGATTGCCTTCCAGTTGCGATCTACAATGGCTCCTGCCAACACTAACAAGCCGATGATGATGCCGACCGCCCCGGCTGCAATTAACGATGTAATGAAGACGGTCATGTTCCTAGCAAGGGTTAAGGCCCATTTCATTTAGGCAATAATCCGTCCAGTTATCCCCGTTGGTGGCATCTGAGAATATAAGCCCCCCTATCGAAGCGCCGCGAATTGTACTGAAGGAACCATTTATGGCATCTCCGGCGGCATCAGTCCACGCAATGATGGGTACTCTCGCCGTTGCGTCTGATGTACCTTCCAGCACCAGCAGTATCCGGGGGTCGTCTCCGACTATCAGCTTCTTTATGACCAACACTCCTTCTTCTGGCGACGTAATACCAGAGGGCAGTTGTGGGTCGTCTAAACTCATAGGGCCTTCTGGCCCCTGGGGGCCTCGTTCACCACGCGGTCCTTGTGGTCCTGCGGGTCCTGGTGCACCTGGCGCTCCTGCTGGCCCTTGCAAACCCTGCGACCCCATTAATCCCTGAGGACCCGTGGCACCACGTTCACCTTGCTCTCCTGTTTCCCCTTTTGCTCCACCTACTCCAGGTTCGCCCTTTTCTCCTTGCTCTCCACTTGGGCCAGGAGCGCCGGCAATTCCACGTTCACCTTGTATTCCCTGTTCACCCTGTGGTCCTTGCTCTCCTTGGTCACCTCTCGGCCCAGGAGGCCCAACAGGCCCCGGAGAGATGTACCAGATCGCGGCGTAGAATGCGACGAAACCGATGAGGATTTGTGACAAGACCAGCCCACCAATTAGCTTTAGTCCATTCGACATCTAGGAACCCCCTTGTGGTCAGGATTGTGAGTACAGTCACTGAAGCCGTTCACCGATGCTATGTTCCAAGAGTGACGCCCTCTGATCTTCGGTGTCTGGCTTCCGAATATTGTTTCTTCCGGCGAACTCTTGAAAATACCGAGGGTGTGCTCGACACTCCGCTAGTAAAACGGTCCTTTCTGGGCGCGCTACTGCACCGACCCATAGCTCTCGATGCCGTAGGTGGATATATCTCCTTCCTTCTATCTCCTACCCCTTCCCGTTTGCTTCATGGGCTGTTGGGGGAAGGCGATAGGCAACGAGCGGCAGACTTTATGCTTGCCGGTGTATACCGTATTTCCCGGCCCTGTGGCTTCGAGGAAGAAGTCGAATATGGCAAACCGTTTGACGCGCTTCATCACCTGCTCCCTTGTCCGTCCAGTGGCTCTGTCTCACATTCCAGATACGGGATCCCTGCAGTCATTCTGTATGTGGCGTCCCTTCCAATTCGCCAACCAGAAGCCCTCTGGCAGGTTCACTCCCCTGGAGGGCTTGTGGCATACTCACCCTTACCACAGCCCCACGGATCTCTTCCGGTTGTTGGCATCTGTGGAGGGGTGCGAGGGTCAGTACATATTGCTGTGTCTTTCGGTATGCAAATCTCCCTCTTTCTGGGTACGGCCCCTAATATATCAGCGTAATATCATCTGGGCATGACTTTTCGAATATATCTCTATGAGCTATTGTCAACTGACCTGATATCCGCCATAATTCCCCCCTCAGCGCTGTATCACTAGACCAAGAGGGGACGAGAACGACGCGGGCTGGGACCCAGGGAGGTTGAGCTTGGAGCGACGGGACGACCTGAAGCAGGAAAACGAGGACCTGCGGGAGCGCCTCTCCCGTCTGAGCGAGGCCAGCCTCCGCATCAACGAGAGCCTCGACTTCGATGACGTGTTGCAGGCAGTCTTGGACTCCGCGCGGGCTCTCACCGGAGCCCGCTACGGAGTGCTGACCCTCCATGACGGTGACGGGGAGGTGCAGGACTTCCTCTCGTCCGGGTTGTCCTCGCAGGAGGACGAGCTGCTATGGAATATGCCGGAGCACCGGCGGCTCTACGACTACCTGGGCAGCATCTCGCAACCCCTGCGGCTTTCGGACCTGCTGGACCACATCAGGTCCGAGAGCCTCCCGGAATTCCCCACGCCCGTGGCCGCGGGGCCGGGCATATCCTTCCTAGCGTCACCGGTGCTCCACCGGGAGGAGCGGGTGGGCAACATCTACGTGGCGGACAAAGAGCACGGGCGTGACTTCACCCAGGAGGACGAGGACACCCTGGTCATGTTCGCCTCTCAGGCTGCGATGGTAATCGCCAACGTACGCAGGCACAGGGACGAACAGAGAGCCAGGGCCGACCTGCAAACTCTCATCGACACCTCCCCAGTCGGCGTTGTCGTCTTCGACGTAGAGATGGGTGTGGTCAAGTCCTCCAACCGGGAGGCGAGGAGGATTGTGGACAGCCTGCGAAATCCCGACCAGTCGCCGGAGGATCTCCTCGACGTGTTGACTTGCAAACGGGCGGATGGGTGGGAGGTGTCCCTGCGGGAGTTCCCAATGGCCGAGCTGATGAGCGACGCCGAAACGGTGCGGGCAGAGGAGATGGCCCTGAGCGTCCCCGACGGGCGGAGCATCACGGCATTGTTCAACGTGACTCCAATACGCTCGGACGAGGGATTGGTGGAGTCGGTGGTCATTACCATTCAGGACATGGCGGCCGTACAGGAGATGGAGCGAATGCGGGCCGAGTTTCTGGGCATGGTAAGCCACGAGCTGAGGACTCCCCTGACCTCCATCATGGGGTCGGCCAACGCGATAATGCACGAGACAGCGGAACTGGACCCCGCCGTGATGCGCCAGTTCGTCCGCATTATAGGAGACCAGGCCGAGCACATGAACGCCCTGGTCTCTGACCTGCTGGACGTGGCCCGCATAGAGACGGGCACGCTGCCGGTCTTTCCCGAACCCGCCGAGGTGGCCGTGCTGGTGGACAGGGCTAGAGGCGTTTTCGCCAGCGCCGGCGGCAAGAACAACCTCGCCATCGACATAGAGCCGGGCCTGCCCCTTGTGATGGCGGACCGACGGCGTACCGTCCAGGTGCTCGGCAACCTGCTGTCCAACGCGGGGCGAAACTCTTCGGAGTCTTCCGTAATCCGCGTGAGCGCCGCCCGGGACGGCCTTCACGTAGCCTTCTCGGTGGCCGACAGGGGGCGGGGCATCCCGGCGGAGAGCCTGCCCAACCTGTTTCGCAAGTTCTCCAGGGCCCAGTCCGAGGAACAGGCCGGGGACACCGGCCTTGGCCTCGCCATCTGCAAGGGGATAGTGGAGGCCCACGGAGGCCGTATCTGGGCCGAGAGCGACGGGCCGGACCTCGGGGCGCGATTCACCTTCACCCTTCCATCGGTCGAGGAGTCCAGGGCGGGAGCGCTCGGCGCCCATTCGACAGCCTCAACTCAACGCGAGAATAAGGACCAGCCGCGTATTCTGGCAGTGGACGATGATCCCCTGGACCTCCGATACGTCCGCGACACCCTCGTCAAGTCGGGCTACGACCCGGTGGTGACCGGAGAGCCGCAGGAGGCCATCCGGCTCGTGGCGGATGAGAGGCCGGAGCTCGTGCTGCTGGATCTGATGCTACCGGACACGGACGGCATCGAGTTGATGAAGGACATCCACGAAGTGGCGGACGTGCCGGTCATCTTCCTGTCGGTCTATGGACGAGAGGAGGTCATCGCCAGGGCCTTCGACATGGGAGCCGCCGACTACGTGGTCAAACCCTTCTCTCCCACGGAGCTGGCGGCGAGGATTAGAGCGACCCTGAGGCGTAGGGTGGCCGCAGAGCCGTCGGAGCCGTACGTGCGGGGGGACCTGACAATCGACTACACCGAGCGCAGCGTTACCCTTGCCGGCCGGCCGTTGGAGCTGGTGGCGATGGAGTACCGGATGCTTGCCGAGCTCTCCGCCAACTCCGGCCGGGTGTTGACCTACCAGCGCCTGCTGGAACGGGTCTGGGGAGAGCGGGGCGACGCTGACATACGGCCCATGCGGACCCTCATTAACAAACTCCGGCGCAAGTTGGGTGACGTTGGCGCCAGACCCACCTACATCTTCACCGAGCGCAACGTCGGCTACCGGATGCCCAAGGGGGAGGCGGCAGAGTGAGGAACGTCAGGCCCCTCACTGAGCCGAGGCCGCACCTGCCATCCAAGAGGGTCTTTGCAGAATCAAAGGAGAGTACAGATAGATGAAGTCGAAACTGTCGGGGTTTAAGCCCCTCATGTCGCTTGTTGAGGCAGTTTCAAATATTCGGCCAACTCCCCCACGCCAGTTTCTTGCAAAGTAGCCCCATGAAAAAGTTCTCCTGTAAGCCTGGGATCATTTTCGTGTCTACGGCTTTCATAATTCCCCTAACGCTTCTCGCCTGCACCCCTCCATCAACTCCCAACCCCACACCCACGCCTACCATAGCTCCAACTGCCACCCCCACTCCTACTCCAGAATCCCTGCCTACTTCCATCTATTACACCCAGTGGGTAACCCCTGCAGAGCTGATTGGCTGCCTCAACAACATTGACTGCTCAGGAGTTAGCCCCAACACTCCCCTACTGATGTACCCAGAGGGTCGCAACCACTGGACTTACAGCACGGAGAAAATCGAACTTACAAAGCAACAAGAGACGCTGGACCTAGCACTGGAAGCCTTCAGAGAACTCTTCAACATTAGCTTCACCGAGACTACACCAGGAGGATATCTCCACTTCTACAGCTCCTACAGCGGCTCTACTAGCGAGTGCGGAGGTAGAATCGAGGTACACATACGAACGGGAGGGTGCTCAATCGACCGCTACAGAGGCAACGTAAAGCAAGCCTCCCGAATCTATCTTGGTGTAGCTAAACTCTCCACTGTCACTCATGAACTCGTCCACGCCCTAACTCCCATGGGACACGTCCATAACCGCTCCAGCGTGATGCAAGCCGTGGGACCCGTAGACTTACCCACCGACATTGATCAGATACTCACGGATTTGGACAGAGAGATAATCAACTTCTTCCTCAATGCCGAGGGCGTTGGACCTGGCGAGCGGGTGCACGAAATACTAGAAAGGATTGAGATAAAGTAACAGAGGAGATGAAGAATAGCTTGAAGGCGGTATCAACTACGTTGCTCGTGGCATTCAGAGCCATCCTGTTGCTCATGGTGGCTTCATCCCCTTCATAAGGCGTCCCGCACTCAAGGCCTCCCATGACGCAATGCAGGAAGAATCCGATGAACGCAACTATTGGGAACGTCACAAGCGGAATCCCAATTTCTTTTAGGCGGGAACCGTAGGGGCTGATAGCCAAGAAGATTCTAAGGGTGGTTATCCGGGAGCCTCATAAGGTCACCAACGAATGTGAGGATGTGCGGTCATAAGTCCGTTTTCTGATAACGTGCAAGGACAACAAAATTTGAAAGACATTTCGGAAGGTTCAACTTGTCTAGGGGAAGCTCCATGAACCATAGCCGGGGCCATGTCCCTTGGTCCATAAACTCCTTTAGTTGGCTGTTGCGTAGGCCCCCGAACAGCACCAAATCGTGCCGCATCACCTCCTGGTAGATTGGGAGAGATTTCATGCTCAACAACATGACCTTCGACATTGGGGGACAGGTATGGGATGACAACCGCCAGGGACCCTGGGTTAGCAAGACCGATGTGGTCCAGTTCACCAGGTGTCCCTACAGAGTTTCATTGAATCACCAGAAGGGAATCCCTTACGGAGACTTTCTAAAGCCTGATCGACGCAGGTTCTTTTTTGCCGCCGGAATTGAGCTAGAGACGGAATTGGTGGATGAGGCAACCGAGTCGGAGGAACTCAGGCTGGTTTCTTCGATTGGAGATATCCACAGCCAAGACGGGTTGGTAAAGGTTCTCAGTCCAATTCGCAATCACGAATTGGGAATTGTAGGCTGGCCCGATATGTTGATTGTCGAAGGTGGAAGGTTGTTGCCGGTTGAGATCAAGAGCCACGCATATGTAAGGGAGACTGACGTTATGGAGTTGGCATTGTACTGGAGACTCCTTGAACCACTCCAACAGGGGCCAAGAGACGAGACAAGAAGGGGCTATGTGACACTGAACTCAGGAGAGAGCAGAGAAGTCCTTCTGCTGGACGAAGACATGGACCGTTTGGAGCAGCTGATAGTTGAGGTTCGCCAAACCAAGGTTAAAGGAGCCCGGCCCAAATTGGTGCGGGAGTGTGACCATTGCACTTTCAAGGATGAACATCTGCCACTGATATACCAAGAGGGTGACGTCTCCCTCGTTTATGACATAGGGAGGAAGAGGCGTCAACACCTGGAAGAACTGGGCATAACAACAATCTCACAATTCGCAGAAGCCGACTCTAGGACATTATTTGATCTATGGAAACTGACTGCCAGAGCAGCTCCCGGACTAGCTCAGATTCACAAGATGCAGTCGCACGCCAGGGCTCTATTGGAAAACACGCCTCAGATTATCGGTACGAATCCGGTCCCAGACCCTGGAAGCGCACTGTTGCTGGACCTGGAGTATTACCCCGGTCACCAGGTATTTCTGGTAGGCGTGCTCATCGTTGAGGATGGGAAAGAGGTTGCTCTTCACCAGAAGTTCGCAGGGAGCTATAGCGATGAGATACGGTTAATGACCTCCCTTACGGAAGTCTTGATGTCATTCTCAAACCATCCCATCGTGACGTGGAACGGGTCGGGCGCCGATCTCCCCGCACTCGCAAATTCATGGTCCAGGCTCGGACTGGATAGGGATGTATTGAATGATGTCTCGCAACGGCACATAGACCTATATTCCATCGTCAAGGATAATCTACGTCTTCCTATCACCAGACTAACTTTGAAGGATGTTGCCAGCTATTTTGGATTCCAGCGCACTCATGTTGATCTGGATAGCTTTTTGATTCCCATGAAATACGAAAGATTCCTTTATGCAAAAGACACATCAGCGAAGCAAGAAATTCTGGACCACAACGCCGATGACGTTCGCTCTCTCCTGTTCACATGGAGGGCTCTGCGAAGGCTCTCTTCAAGCTACGACTGACATGCCTTACATGGAATTTCAAGGCATCGGTTTTATGGAAGCTATGGATGTACGATCTTTTGCACATTTCCCCACAGCCGGTTCATACTAATGTACCCAGGTGACCGTTAGGAATGGAGAGAAGCTAGGAACTTTGGCTACATCTAGCGTCAAGGCGAAATCCCCCGCGCTTCTCCGCTGTCTGTCACTGGATTTGGAGATTTCGCGTGAAGACGAAAGTCTATTGTCGGCGGCTGTGTATCGCCCGGACTCCGGCAAATCCCTGTCCATGTCAGGGCGACCGAAGGGCAGAAGCCTGGAGCAATTTGACCGTCTTGCTGAGAACGCATTGTTCCTCCTCGGCCACAACATCATCGACTTCGACCTGCCCCGTCTCAAGGCCCTCAATCCCCATCTTCGCCTCTTAAAACTTCCAGTGGTCGACACTCTGCGCCTCAACCCACTGGCCTTCCCCAGCCGTCCATATCACCGGCTCGTCAAGCACTACAGGGACGGCGGTCTGGTTCGAAGCCACTTCAATGATCCCCTCCTGGACAGCAAGTTGGCTGTGGAGGCCTTCACAAACCAGTTGAAGAAGCTAAGAGAATCTCCACCCGATTTGCTCACCGCCTGGCACTGGCTGACAAGTCGTGAGAATGGAACTGGTTTTGACTTGGTCTTTTCTAACGTAAGGGGAGCGGAGAAGCCCACCATTAAACAGGCACGGGACGCCATAGCAAAGACGATTAGCGGTCACGGCTGCCGAGAATTCGTCCGTCTTGTTGTGAACAACACGCTTGAACAAGGGTGGCCACTTGCCTACGTCCTCGCCTGGTTGTCAGTACCTGGCACCAACTCCGTCGTGCCGCCGTGGGTATTGCTTCAATTCCCTGGTGTCAGCAAGATGGTCAAACAGCTTCGCGATAGCCCCTGCATGCAGCCTGATTGCCAGTATTGCCGGGAGCGCCACGACCCAGATCGGGAGCTCAAGCGATGGTTCGACTTTGATGAATTTCGTGCCGAGCCTGCGGATGAGGATGGTGTTTCCCTCCAGAAGAAGATCGTCCAGAAGGCCATGTTGGGGGAGAACTTGCTTGCGATACTGCCCACCGGCGCCGGCAAGTCGGTCTGCTATCAGGTTCCCGCCCTATCGCGCTACGACAAGGCGGGAACTCTAACGGTGGTCATATCCCCACTGGTGGCACTCATGGCCGACCAGGTGGCAAACCTTGTGAAGAAAGGCGTGAACTCCTGCGTGACTGTCAACGGTTTGCTCTCGATGCCGGAGCGACGGGACGCACTGGACAAGATCCGACTGGGATTCGCGTCTATTTTGATAATCTCGCCAGAGCAGTTGAGGAGCAGGTCACTGAGAAACGCTTTGAAGCAACGGCAGATTGGTGCCTGGGTGCTGGATGAGGCTCATTGCCTCTCAAGGTGGGGGCACGACTTCCGACCGGATTATCGCTACATCGGTCGATTCATCAGGCGGCAACCCGACGGAGACCGCCCGCCACCAATTCTCTGTCTCACGGCTACAGCCAAACCCGCCGTCAAGCAGGAGATCGTCGACTACTTCAGAAAAACCCTAAATGTCGACCTGGAATTGTTGGATGGGGGGACGGAGCGCAAGAACCTTAGGTTCAGAGTGATCCAGACCACCGAAGCCAATCGATTATCCCATATCCATGGCACCCTTGAGAGCTATCTGCCTGAGGACCTGGAGGGCGGCGCCATCATCTACTGCGCTACCAGGAGGAACGCGGAGAAGGTCGCGGAGTACCTTAACGTCAAGGGGACGAAGGCAGACTACTTCCACGCCGGACTGACGCCCGAGAGGAAGAAGCAGGTCCAAGACGACTTCATTGAACGCCGGCTGAGGGCAATCGCCGCCACCAACGCCTTCGGCATGGGCATAGACAAGCCCGACGTCCGCCTTGTTGTGCATGCCGACATACCGGGATCCCTGGAGAATTACCTGCAAGAGGCCGGCAGGGCCGGACGGGACAATGACGCCGCCCACTGCGTGCTCCTATATACAAACGAAGATGTCGAGAGACAATACGGCATGTCAGGTAGATCCCGCCTCACTCAGCTTGAAATAAACACCGTTCTTAGGTCTCTGAGAAAGTTGAACCGGAAGGAGAAGGCTGGTCGGGAGGTCATCGCTACCACCGGTGAGATTCTCCTTCAGGACGAGGAGCACGAGTTTCTGAGGGACACGGCGACAGACGACACAAGAGTGAAGACTGCCATTTCCTGGTTGGAGGAGGCGGGTATCCTCTCCAGGCATGAGAACGACGTGACCATCTACCCCGGCTCGCTGCAAGTCCAGAGTATGCAGCAGGCACTTCGGCGCATCAGGTACCTGAACAACCATGATTCTGCTTACAAGCAGCAGCTCCGCCAGATTGTGCGGAGACTGATTAACGCAGTCAGCGATGAGGGTATAACGATCGACGAGTTGAGCGGAATCACGGGATTGACCAACCTTGGCGTACAGAACGCCCTATCCGACTTGGCGCGTTGTGGAGTGGTTACAAACGATTCAATCCTGACGGCCTATGTCCACTACGGGGTGCGTCATCCGTCCAGAGAGCGCTTTTCTCGAGCAAGCTCAATGGAAGAAGACCTTATGGGATTGATGCAAGAACTTGCCCCAGACCAGACGGTGGGAGAGACTCAACGTCTTCACCTGCGAGAGGTCAGCCAGCACTTAAAAGATCATGGGCATGAAGGTGCGCTTCCGATGCTTGTGCAGCAGAGCCTGTCGAGCGTCGCCAAGGACGGGCTGGAGGACGCACAGGAAACCGCAAACATGAGGTTGCGCACCCTGCGTAACGAGGTAGTGCAGGTAACGCTCCTGAAGGACTGGCGTTCCATCCAACGTAGCGCCCTTGCCAGACGCCGGGCCGCGGAAACGGTGCTGCGGCACCTTCTGTCCAAGGTGGAAAAAGGCAAGCGCGGCGCTGACCTTTTGATAGAGACCACCATGGGTCAATTGATCGATAGCCTGAATTACAGACAGATTCTGGGCAAATCCGTAAACACAGATCGCCTGCTGCAGCAGGCCCTCCTCTGGCTCCACGACCAAGAGGTGATACGGCTCAATAGAGGAATGTCGGTTTTCCGGTCTGCCATGACTATCCGTATGAAGAAGAGCCGTAATCGATTCCTGAAGTCTGACTTTGCGCCCCTGAAGGTCCACTATGATGAGCAGACGTTGCAAATCCACATTATGGCAGAATACGCCGAGAAAGGCTTGAAGTCGGTCGCCGATGCGGTGCGCCTTACGCTCGACTACTTTAGCCTCCCAAGAAGGGAATTCTTAGAGAAATGGTTGCCCGGAAAGAGGCAGGCCCTCACAAGGCAAACTACACCAGAATCCTGGCACCGCATTGTGGAAAGCCTGAACAACAGAACCCAGCGTTCCATAGTGACGGACGATCGGGAAAATTCAAACGTACTTGTGCTGGCGGGGCCGGGCTCAGGCAAGACGAGAGTATTGGTACACCGCATCGCATACTTGATTCGAGTGAAGAGAGAGAATCCCCGGTCCATCCTGGCGCTGGCATACAACCGCCACGCGGCCGTTCAGATAAGGAAACGCCTTCACGATCTGATCGGAGAAGATGCACGTGGCGTAACTGTCCTCACCTGTCATGCCCTCGCCATGCGCCTTGCGGGCTCCACCTTCACTCGTGCCATCGAAGAGACGAACGCCAAATCACAATCCTTTTTTGACGATGTCCTCAAGGAGGCCATAGATCTTCTTGAGGGCAGGAATGCCATTGCTGACGAAGTAGACGATCTGCGCGATAGGCTATTGGCCGGATTCCGGTGGATCCTGGTCGACGAGTACCAGGACATAAAGGAATTGGAATACAGGCTCATATCGGCTCTTGCCGGGCGTACCAAGAGAGACCAGGACCAGAGACTCAACCTTTTTGCGGTGGGAGACGACGACCAGAACATCTATAGCTTTAGCGGTTCGTCTAATCGGTACATTAAGCGTTTCGGAAGGGACTACCGGGCCAAACCTTCATTTTTGATGGAAAACTACCGATCCACGGGGCACATTATCGCGACCGCCAACTCTGTTATAGAAGCTGCCAAGTCTCGAATGAAGGCAGAGCACCGAATTACTGTCAATCGCATCCGCGCGAGGGAACACCCAGGCGGTAACTGGCAACGAATAGATCCCATGACGAAGGGAAAGGTCCAGATACTGCCGTCAGGACTCGACCCTGTTAGCCAGGCACAGGTGGTGATAATGGAACTAAAGCGTAAAGAGTCTCTCGATCCGGAGTGGGATTGGAGCAAATGCGCCGTCATCGCCCGGTACTGGGACCATCTGGACCCTGTGCGGACCCTTTGCCATCTGGAAGGGATACCTGTACAGGTAGCAAGAGAAGATTTCACTGCGACCTGGCAACTTCGAGAGACCCAGGCCCTGCTTAACTGGGCTAGAGGTCAAGGGCGCCTGCTAAAAGCACAGGACCTGCTCATGTGGCTGCACCGACAGCCCGACGGACCCTGGAACAGTCTGCTAACGGAGTCGGTGGAACACTATTCTATTGAGACGAACAATGAAGAATTGCCGGCGGACACCTTCCGAGAATGGCTCGCAGAGTGGGCCAGGGACAACCGTAGACGCCAACAGGGCCTACTACTGACAAGCGCTCATCGTGCGAAGGGTTTGGAGTTCGATCACGTGGTAATCTTGGACGGAAACTGGAGAGACACAGGTTACGGCGAAGACCCTGATGCTCCACGCCGCCTCTATTACGCAGGGATGACTCGCGCAAGGTCTACCCTCACTTTGGCACGAATTGGAAATTCCAACCCGTTTCTGCAGATGCTGGAGGGCCATCCCTCCGTGCTCTTCCGGTCAAGATTTGAACAGATCCCTCCTGCTCCTCAAAATATCAAGCGATCCTACCACCGCCTAAGTCTGCGTGATGTACAACTGAGCTTCGCTGGCTATCGACCTTCGTACCACCCAATTCACAAGGCGGTCGCCAATTTGTCCGCTGGAGATCCGCTCGTTATCAGAACTAACCGGCACCCATGGGATGTGGCCACCGTTGAGGGAGTGACGGTGGGAAGATTGGCCAGATCGTTTGAGAGTCCCCAGATATCAGAAGAGGTATCGGCTACCGTGCTAGCCATCGCCTGTTGGGACAATACAAAGTCGGAAGCGAAATACCTCAACCAATTCAGGGTCGATGAGTGGGAAGTGGTGATTCCGGAGATAGTAACAGGCTGAAGCTGGTATGTAGCTTGGCCCTCTTGGAATTTGCAAGGGACAGATGTAGCAACAGGCGAAACCCTCGTTTAGATCCATTCGACCTGGCGTAATTGAACTGAAAATGCGGCTTAGTAGAATCGCGACCGTCTATTGACCACCACTCACCAGCTGTTGCTCATTTGGGCATTAACCCGTGAAGAAAGGACCCCGACATCATGAAAGCCCCGCTGTTTGCTGCCTTTTTTGCCTTACTGGTACTGGTAGCCTGTTCTGCCCCAGAATCAACGACTGTAGAGCCCCGGCTAGACATTTCTCAAAGGGAGACCGCGAAACCGACAGAAAATGCGCTCGGACCGACGACCGAAGCGGACCAATCCCAGGACTCTACAAGAGTAGCAATTCCATCAGTGACGAAAATTCCCGCAACGGCACCGGGGCCCACGCCAGCCGCGGGGCCTGTTCCAACAACCACACCCCGGCCTACGCCTACTCAGATGCCGATCCCTACAGGCACAGCGACTCCAATGCTGACACCGACGCAGACGCCCACACAGGCCTCAATAATCTGGCGTGGGATCACCGTCGCATCCGAGCATCGGTGCTCTCCCTACGACCCAGACGACTATCCATACTCGCCATCAGTCGAACCCAGAATCGTGGACGAGTTGGGTGGCGTCTATGGTCCTTACACAGGGTTGTGGTTTGGAACGATCAGGGAGACGGATATCGAGCATATGGTGGCACGCTCGGAGGCTCACGACAGCGGCTTGTGCGCAGCAGACTCGGCAACCCGGTCTAGGTTCGCATCCGACCTCCTGAACCTCACGTTGGCGTCTCCCAGCGTTAACCGTCACCAGAAATCGGACAAAGACGTAGCCGAGTGGCTTCCTGATCTGAACCGGTGCTGGTACGTCGACCGCGTCGTGCAAGTTCGACAGAAGTACGGGCTCTCGATAGATCGTGCAGAGGCGAATGCGATAGACGAGATTCTGGCTGACTGCCAGTCGACCTCCCTAGTCGTGTTAGCGCCCGAAGACACAACAAGTCCTACCACCCCAGCAGCTCCCACTCCCGGCCCCGATGTGGACCCCTTGGCCCTGTGGGACGACAATGGGAACGGTCGGATCACGTGCGCTGAGGCCCGCGCCCACGGCATCGCGCCTGTCCGGCGTGGACACCCGGCTTATCAGCACATGAACGACGCTGACGATGATGGTGTGGTGTGCGAATAAAATCCATCGCGAGCATCAACTTATAGTGGCACAAGCACCTTAACATCTGACAGATCAGCAAAGGGCAGAATGTCCCTGTGTCGGCATTAATGGATGGTGTCACCACAGGGAGAAGGTGGAGATTTTCGCGGAGAATGGACTAAATCATGTTTGCTGCACTAGACTAGTCTCCTAGCATCACGTCATTGATAAACGCGTCATCTGCGCAGGGGCATGTCTTGATACTTGACGAAGTAGAATCAGACCTCTCATCACAGTTAAACGATCAGTCCCGTCTTGGAATCCAAATCACCCGTAGGAACGATGTCCCAGACACCGGACCTAGTAATAAGGGAGTCTGGTACCAGATTCCTCAAGTGACTGCAGTCTTTGCGGACCTAAAGCGGTCCACAGAGTTGAGTGCGGAAAATAGACCAATAGACGCAGCCAGAGCTTATACATACTTCATCAGGGCAATGGCGCTAATACTAGAACGCTTTGAGGCCAGGTATGTTGATATCCAAGGGGACGGCATATTTGGGTTATTCAGTGGCAAGGGCTCCACGTTTCATGCGGCAGCATGCGCAATTACAATGAGGACTGAGGTGCAGCGGGAAGTGGCAGTTCGGTTCGAGGAAGACACTAGATGCGACTGGGAATTAACCGCAGGCGTAGGAATTGACCGTGGAACACTCCTCGTGCGGCGTCTTGGATTGAGGGGAACCAAGCAAAACGAGGTGTGGGCTGGTAGGTCAGTGAACATGTCAGCCAAGTTAAGCTCCCTAGCGGAACCGAACCATGTTGCCGTCTCCGAGCGGGTCTTCAGGCAGTTTCAAGGATCTGCCAAATTGCGGAAGCGGGCCCTGCTCTGGTCTTGTGGCTGCGACGGCAATGCCATAGGAGCGGGATTGGACGTTCCGGCAGGACAAACCTCCCTTCTCTGGGAGGAAAAAGCGGTCACTGAAGACGTAGGTTTGGACTTTCACTCTATTCATGAATTAGGCTCCAAATGGTGTCATATTCATGGCCCTGAATTTTGCGAGACTATAGTTACGGGTAGGCGACCATATCCATGACCATAGAAGAACGGCTTAAATCCCATAGTGAGTCCCTGGAGCGCGCAATTAGGTTTGTGAGAACCACTGACACGAAAGCAGCTCCACTGATAGGCCTCCAAATTGCCTTAGTCGGAACATTAGCAGCCCGTTCCGATAAACTGTGGGCCATCGTCGGAGGCTTTTCCTGGCATTCAGCCGATAGCATCCTTGTCGGACTAATCGCTCTTTATGGCGTATTCGTGGTCGCTGTCGTTACAATTGCAATTCGAGTTTACATCCCGGTGCATCCGGCGACGGGCAAGTCTCTCATCTACTTTGAAGACATCTCATCATTGGAATACGAGGAATTCGAACGACAATCCAGAGAGATGACTCTAGATCAAATTGAACGCCAACTCTTGGATCAGGTTTACAGGGTATCAGCAATTGCGAGCACAAAAATGCGCAGAGTGAGGTGGGCGTTCTTGCTCACAGCACCTTCTGGTGTACTTTGGTTGGTGCTTCTAGTGTGGGGAACAATTCAGCCATAGGGACTCCGGCAGTACAGCCTCCGAAGGCGACGTACAATCTGTAGCCAAGAGAGCACACGTTCACTTTCTCAGCAGGTTGGCGAGGTTCTTGGCAGTTTGAAACGACCCTTCAGCGTCAAGTTGACTGGAAGAATAGTCTACATTGAGTAATCTTTCGCTTAAGGACTTGTGGTGCTTTTCGATCTTCTTGTTTCCCACAACTGTCGCCAATGCTTCTAGGTCTACTCTCTCGCCTTTGGCAATTCTGTCAATGCAATCATTTACCTTGTCAGGGGAAGCGGAGACAAATCGCAAGGCTGGTTGGTCCACGGTCACATTCACACCTTGCGCCCGAATCTGCAGAGCCAGAGTGTTCAAAGTTCTATCGCCTACCCAAGGGAAGAGATAAGAGTCCCTGTCTTGTTGGACGAGCGGCTGGTCGTGTAGGTTGAACCTCTGAAAGGCTATTCGTCCCTCGCGCAATAATTCCTGGCCGGATTCATCCAGATAATTCGGAATGTCACCATCCATGTACACCTGGCGCATTTCCTTTCGCACGCAATCGTGAATCAAAGACCCACTCCCATAGAAATGCGGAGCCTTTCCACCCACTGCGGATTCAAGCCTCACCTCTCGCCTTTCTTCGTCAATTCCCACAATACGCCAGCGGCGCCCAGCGAAAATAACAAAATCGTTCAACAAGAGTGGAAATGTAACGGGTAGCGTGCCTAGCACGCGGGAACCATTAACAAGTCTCCATTCATCAAACGAAGAAAAAGCAGCATAGAAATCAAAATTGTTGACCAGCCTTTCTCCCGGCAAATCTAAGAGGATGTCTAAAAAGCATTGGAGTTAGCCAATCGTCGTAGCATCAAACCAGTCATAGCGGCGTAGACCCATGCTTCTGTGGTCTGGGGCAACTCCTCATAGTCCTTGCTCAGGCGACGATATCGGCCCAACCAGGCAAAGGTACGCTCCACAACCCAACGGCGTGGAAGCACCTCGAAGGTGTGTTGACCGGATGGACGCCGCACTAGTTCCAAGTTCCATCCACATATCTTTCGCGTCCACTCCACCAGTTTGCCTGCGTAAGCCCCATCAGCCCAGATTCGCTTCAACCGAGGAAACCGGCCTACCAAACCCATCAGCGCCCACCTGGCTCCGTCTCTATCCTGGATGTTGGCCGGATGTACCACCACTGTCAACAACAATCCTGTAGTGTCTACTACGATGTGTCGCTTTCTTCCACAGACCTTCTTACCAGCGTCATAGCCACGAGGCCCCCTTTTTCCGTGGTCTTCACCGTTTGGCTGTCTATGATGGCCCCGCTCGGACTGGCAGACCGTCCCTCATCCAGCCGTAAACGTTCCCGTAGCGCTTCATGTATCCGCTCCAGGGTCCCATCTCTTCGCCATGTGCGAAAATAGTGGAACGTGATGCGCCACGGGGGCAGGTCGTGAGGGAGCATCCGCCATGCGCATCCGGTGCGCAACACATAACGAATTCCGTTCATTACCTCCCTGCGCGGGTAATTGATTGGGCGGCCCGTTGATTTCGGGGGAGGCAACAACGGTTCCAGCATTTGCCATTCTTTGTCACTCAGGTCGCTTGGATATCTCTCTCTGCTCATGGAACACTACTTTAGGTGCTCCCTTATCTACTATCCTACGACTTCCAATGACAGTTTTTAGACACTTTCTAAGACAATCAGACCATCATGAGTCTGAGTGATCAACTCGTGGCTCGCCAGGTCACGCAAGAGTTGTACAAATATCGCCTGGCTCACTGAATGAAAGGGACCAGTGGAACAGAGCGCATTATAGGCGTCGATTGCCCGGAATCCGCCGTGCTGGGCCGTAAGTGACAAAACTTGTTGCACAAGAGTAGAAAGATGCAGGGAAGAAGGAGGTGGCGGCTCTACCCACCTCCGGAGAAGCAACCGTATCATTGCTAGAGTCTGAACTAGCGAGACTCGCAATTGGTCAACTGGTGGTGTATTCTCGTTGATTTCGAGTTCTTGGATATAGATTCTAATCGTCGACGGATCTCCCTGCTTGCGTCCTGACCGTCCAAGGCGCTGGGTCAGCGATGCAACGGAACCTGGGGCGCCGATTTGCGCTATTGAATCGACCGCCCCGATATCAATTCCAAGTTCAAGTGTGGTGGTAGCTACCACAGTAGAGGGTCTCTGGCTCCTTAGTCTTCTTTCGGCTTCTTCACGGATTGTGCGCGACAGATTGCCGTGATGAGGCCAGAATTCGTTGGGAACATTGGCACGCTCTCCGTGGCGTCTCAAAAGATCGGCAAAGAGTTCCACCTGCGTTCGCTGATTAGCAAATACCAGATTTGTTCTACCCCGAAGCCTTTCGAAAAGATGCCTAGAGATTTCTATGTCGTCCCCAAATAAGGGTTTAGCAACTTCTCCACCAGACTTCTTTGCGGACTCAATCGTGCCCTCCGACTCTGTCGCATCGCGGTAACTTACTCTCTTATATCCCCTGACCAACATGAGGATTTCACGTGACACTTCTGAAGATTTGACCTGTTCAACCGATTCGCTAAATCGGGGCCGCAGAAATTCGGTTGCCAAATCTGGGTCACCTAGAGTAGCGGAAAGTCCAATCCGAGAGACCTTTCTCTGCGCAGCCAACTCGAGCCTGTGCATAAGCGATTGCAGTTGTCGGCCTCGCTCAGTTCCAATAAATGCGTGCAACTCGTCCACCACGATGAACTGGAGTTTAGACATCAGGCGTGGAATGATTGACCCTCTATTGACAAACATCGCCTCTAGTGATTCGGGGGTAATGAGCAAGGCTCCCCTTGGCTTGTTGATGAACCGGCGCTTGACTTGGGCGGCTATGTCTCCGTGCCAGGGGGTGACTGGGGCGTTAATGCACTTAAACAACTCATCGAGTCGCCGATTCTGATCGTTAATTAGTGCCTTAAGGGGCGCGATGTAAATCACCCCCAGAGACGTGGCAGCTTCTTCACTTAAAGCGCTGCAGATTGGCAGGAACGCCGCCTCGGTTTTCCCTGAGGCAGTTGGGGAAGAGATGAGAACATCACTACCATCTAGAATTGAGACTATTGCCTGTTCTTGAACATCGTGAAGGTCCCGCCATTGTTCTCGCCATATCCAACGTTGGATTGGCCGAGCAAGCAAGTCAAATGCTGTTGACGTCCTTCCAGTCATATCCGTGTACGCTAAAGACTCATCTAGAGCTTCAAGGAGACCAATTCGTCATCATGGGATGAGCCCCCTGATTCCCGGAAGTCATTGGGAATCGAGAGCCCAGAATCATCTCGAAGATCTGCAGCCCCAATCAGGTCTAGCCAGGAAGTTTCTGGATTGTCATTCAGGATCATGAGCAACTGGACAAATGCACGAATGGTAGATCTGGGAGTTCGAAAATAGGCTTCCCCTATTCGGTCGGAACAGTGCTTCATGAATGCGTGCAGAGATTCGTCGGGCAATGCGTATGCGCCTAGATCACCGCTCGCATGTACATGACGGAGTTTAGTCAATAGCACAAACAGTTCTTCCGCGCTAAGGTTGGCTAACCTCATCACGGGGCCTGAATAGTCCCTTATTACGGCCGAAGCGAATACATTCTCACTTAGTCGAGTCTGCAGTGCCTCATAACTGTAAAGGCCTCGTCGAGTGTCAGTCAGGAATTCGGGCGTGCCCGCCATCATGAATCCCAGGTGAGAAACAGTTCCCTGAAGACAGTCATTGACGATTCGTAGGATTTGCTCGAAATTTCGTCTGCGCGCCTGAGTATTCGCCAGCTTGTAGAGGTTAACCATCTCGTCAAGCGAGACGAATAGTCCCTTGTATCCCGCCAAACAGACAAATCGAGCCAGTAACTTTAACTGATCGTAAACGTTACTATCATTAACGATGCTTCCAACCCCCAGTTCTCTCTTGGCATCGGTCCTGGTATTGTATTCGCCTCGCAGCCACCGGACAGCACAGGACTGAAGATCGGAATCACCTTCCTTGTGCCCTCGCCAGTACGCTGCGACTACCGTTGCAAAGTCGTATCCACCAACATGCTCTTCTAAACTGGCCAAGTGTCTTCGAATTACGGTCTCCGTATCGTTTGCTGTTGCGTGGGCCGATCTCCTCGCTTCTCCAATGAATCGCTCTACGACTGAAGAAAGTCCACCTCCATCTGGATTTGTTCGTGTACTCAGATTTTTGGCGAGTTCTGTGTACAGCGCTCGAGCCTGTCCACCTGTAGCAGAAAGTCGACGGTCAGGAGTGAGGTCACCGTGCATGGTGACCATCTGCTGCTCCAGTGCAGCCATCCGGATTAGTTGCAAAAAGAAACTCTTTCCGCTTCCATACTCTCCGATCACGAACCTTATGGCTGAACCACCCTCTATTATGCGGCCTAGGTCCGTTAGGAGAGCGGAAACTTCTTTAGCTCTGCCAACTTGTATGTGGTGCAGTCCACGCCGAGGCACTACACCGGCAGAGAGAGACTGCAAGATTGCATTCCGGTCGACGGACCTGATCCTCGTACTAACTGACATTAAGCAACTCCTTCAAAGCGTCCTCATTGACCTCAAGGATTTCGCTACCCTCAACTAATGGTTCATCACAACAGTCAAAGGCAGCTTCATTGATGATTTCGATGGCTCCGGCCGGCATTAAGCCCAAGTCGCTGGCTGCCCGGTTGAACTCCTTACGAGACCACGTGGGAGCCTTTGAGAGGACCATTACGAGATGGCTGTGTTCGGCATCAAGCCCTCCAACGACATATTCTTGCTCTGTCATTCTGTCGTCGTCAGAAATGATGTCGTCACCATCAGAATCATTGGGCTCATCTTCGTTAGGACCGTCAAAGATTATCGCCAACAAGTCGGAAACTTCGATTGTCGACTTCATTACCTCCTCTATCCTCTCCCGGTTGAGTTCAACGCGACCAGTGATTGGTTGTGGTGATGGAGGTGGAGATGGAATCCGGTACCCAGTGGCTTCATCTGGTCTGACAACAGATACCGGGCCAGTTGCCGGAGTTGAAGACAATTCATGGATGTCGCGATGAAGTTGCTCCGTGTCGATTCCGAGAAGGGAATACAGTTGAATCAACACCTTAATCTCGTCTGGACTGATGCTTCCGTCTGCAGCAGCAATGAGAATTACGTATCGCGCGACCAAATCTCGTTCGGATGCTGTGAGAGCCTTAATGCGGGACCTCATTCTGCCGAGAGTAGGAGGATCGATTAACAACCACTGTAGCAGGGCGCGGAGACGCATCCTATCTGCGGCCGGCAAATCCAGCGCTTTTTCCAGATGCCTTTCCATTAACTGTTCTTCTTCTGCAGTAACTTTGCCGTCGGCGACAGCAACAGCTGCACCGAACTGCAACAGAACCGTCGCAGCATGATACTTGTCGCTCGGAAGAGCTTCATCTTCAGACAAGCGAAACAGAACTGCTTGATCGTGCTTAGTCAGGTTTATCTTAGAGAATCGGATATCTGGAGCGACGCCGAATCCTAGCCGTTCTAGGAGTTGGGCAAATGCACCGGCCTCTTTGGCCGAAAATGAGTTACTCCTCTTGCTTGGAAAGCCGGCGATCAGTTCAGCCACGGATGTTGTCGCAACGTGATTATCTCCTAATGCCAAGTAAATTCTCTCAAGAAGGCTGGTTAGTTCTTTGGATTTCGAATCTCGGACGAGGTCCCTGGGAAGCAGTGCTACCGCTCCAAGGGATTCTCGGTCTCCGTGGCGTCCAACCCATCGACTGTATTGATCAAGTTCGGCGCAAACGGACTCTCCTAATTTCCTGAGAAGATTCACCGGCCTCTTCAACCGGGAAACATCCGGCAACTTCGCAAAATTGAGGTCAATTGATCCCGTAAAGGTGGCACTTGAAGGACGGTATGAATGCCTTAAGGGTGTCTTATTGGGAGGTATCCTCATGCCTGGTCCGTAGGCTTGGCGGTATCTCACTTCAAATAGAGCTTCGAATTCCACTGGGCATCTTCTAGCGGGAGTCCTCAAGGAAATCTCGGGATGCAGCTTTAGCCACGACAATGCCCACGCCGGAGGGATAGGTGTTGCGGAAGCCAGCAATGAACCCAGTCCCACCTTAAGTTCCAGAGGCAATTGCCACTGTCTGCTTAAACTTGGTGGCACTAAATCATTGCGGTTTACATTGTTGCGCAAACATCGTACTACTGAGAGGAATTCACCGGCATAGCTCCTGAAAGAATTGTTGTCACCATACAATTCAAGCAGTCGCTCAACTTCCCCAACTAGTAGATCTGTTTCTAAATTGGTTACGTCGGAAGGGTCAAGATCCAATAGTATTCGGCGTTCAATCCCATAGAAGAAAAGGAAGACATACCCAATGTAAGCGCCTTCTGGACGGCCAGCCGAAAGCCAATTGAGATATGCAGCTCGAGAGGATGCCTCGATAGTGCTATACGAGGGCCAATAGCCCATATTCTGTCCGGTTTCATCAGGGAAACGATTGTTTACTCGTAGTTTCGGGTTAATGAGGGCAGGATCTGTAGTCACGTAGGGCGAGGCCCCTCTAAGCTCCTCGCCAACATATACCATTCCGCCAACTAATCGGCGTCCCTTCACGGTGACGGATTGGCCGGGAGGGACCCATGCATCTTTGCCTTTTGGGCTGCTACTTTCCTTGGTGTGAATCTGGGCCGGTACGGGAGTACCGGTCTCCAGTGAGACACGTTGAACATCGGCAACTGAGGTATCCAAGTCCTCCCTACATCGATTTTTGTGGGAGGTTGAAGGCTTAACTTCGGATGGAACTCCTAAGTGTCGACGAAAGACTCTTCGAATTGCATCAATTAGGCTCATTTCCTCAGTGAGTGACAGTGGAATTCACGCTAAAGCTCCAATTTCAGGAGGAACTTCGGGTATGCAGCGGCTGTTAGTCTTAAACCTAACAGCTGCCCGAACTGACTCGCCAATGATACAGATTCAATGACAATGGAGCAATTCTTGGCTTACCATCTGAATTGACATGCATCGATGGAAATAATCCATTAAGAACGGAGAGATTATAGACCGTTAGGGTCAATTGATCGGCTATCAAACCTATAGCATCCCACTCCCGGCACTACTAATGCAGACAATTGTCAGTTCTTGGACATGGCATCGCTGGGTTTAAGGCGTTGTTGAATTCCTTCAAAATGATTTTGTCAAATCGCATAAGTGATTGGCCCATTCTAGTTGATTCTGCTTCATGGATTCCTGTCGAAGATCTGAATTACCAGAATGCACGGCGCAACCTCCAAATTGAAAGTTCGTAATGCAGTACATTTCTGACCATGCACTTAGGCATGAATACAGAGTGGACTGGAACTCGCATTTTCAAACTGCAACAACGCAATCAGGTTCACTTTCGGTTATCTGTCCGCCAAGCATGTTGTCACTGAGTAAGGATCTGCAATTAGTGACACATATTGAGCATTGTCCTGATTCCGGTCAATTCATACCCAACGGCTCCGCTTCGCTTGATTTCTTTAGCCTATTGACAAAGGAACAGTCGTTCCTTATGCTCTCCTCATATCGCACGTAAGCGCGAAACACCTGTATAAGTTGATATGAGTCTAGCCTGTGTACTTATCCCACATCTCAGGGCCCTGGTGGAGCTGCGACGCCGTCCCCACCTGAGAAAAAGACCCGTCGTCATAGTTGACCGGTCCTCGGGCAAGCCGGTGGTGACCGACTTCCTGCCCGATTGCATCGGCATAGGCAGGGGCATGTCCCTGGGTCAGGCCATGTCCCTTCACAGCGGCGCTGGCATCCCTACGGCGCTGGAGTCCGACGAACCCCGCTACCGGAAGGTGTTCGACGCAGTGCTGGCCGCCCTGCAGGGAGTCAGCGACCGCGTGGAGGCGGCAGAGCTGGGTACGGCCTACGTGGGCCTCGACGGGTTGGGCGGGATGTACGGCGGCTCAGCCCGACTGGCCCGCGCCCTGCTCAACGCCGTGCCGCCGGATCTGCAGCCCAGGGTCGGCCTTGCCCGTGGCAAGTTCCCCGCATACATGGCAGCAACAAAGAGCAAGCCCCACAGGGCCGTCCGGGTTCCTGCCAACGTGAGAGAATTCCTCGCTTCCCATCCCATCCACCTGCTACCCGTCTCTCTGAAGCTCAGGAAAGAGATGCGCCGTCTCGGGCTGCACCGCATGGGAGACGTTGCTTCTCTGGCAAGGGACGTTTTCGCCGACAGGTTCGGCCCCGAGGGTCGGAGGACCTGGGAACTGTGCAACGGAATAGACCGCAGCCCTCTCGTTCCCCTGGCTTTCGATGAAGCGGTAGTGGAGCGCACGTCGTTGCCCTTCCACACGTCCTCAATGGAGGCCCTTCTGGTTGCGCTGGACACCCTTCTGAAGAGGGCCTACGCCAAGCCGGACATGAAGGGACGATGCGTCGGCGTTGCAGACCTCCTATGCGCCGCCGACGGCTGGCCCTCCTGGGAGAAAAGCGTGAGGTTCAAGCACCCCGCAGGATCATGGAAGCGGGCCTCTTTCGTCCTGAGAAGCCGGTTGGAGCTGGACCCTCCGGCCCAACCCGTGGAGGAGATGTCCCTCACCCTATCCGATTTCACTCCTGACTCGGGCACACAGATGGAGATGCTGAAGGATGTCAACGACGACAAGCAGCGTCGGCTGGTGGAGGTGGACAGAAAGCTGAGACCCCTCATGGGAGGTCGGCACGCCCTGCACACCATCGCCCGTGTCGCCCCCTGGCATCCCGCGCCGGAGATGCGCGCCCTGCAGGTGCCGGTGGACCCGTCGGGCAGAGACGCCATCAAGCCCCTTCAGACGCCGCAACCCGTGGAGGTCAGGACGGAAGAAGACGGAGCGCCGGCTTCGGTGCTAGTCGACCGGCGCTGGAGACGAGTCGCTCGCATCGATGACCGTTGGACCTTCGACCTGTGGTGGCTCCCCCAACCCGTCACCCGCTCCTACTACCGGGTGGACCCGGGCGATGGCCGACGCATGACCCTGTTCCACGACGTGAGGGAAAATAACTGGTACAGGCAGGGCGCGGCATGACCACGGCATACGCAGAGCTCCACGCCAAAAGTTTTTATTCCTTTGGACATGGCGCATCCCATCTCCACGAGCTTCTGGTGACGGCCGGAGAGCACGGCTATCCCGCCCTTGCCCTTACGGACAACAACCTCTGCGGCGCCTTGGAGTTCGCCCGCATGGCCGGAGATCTCGGCATCCGGCCCATCACCGGCGGAGAGCTGACCCTGACCGACGGCTCACGGCTCACTCTCCTTGCACAGAATCGGGCGGGATATTCAAACATCTCCCGCCTCTTCACCCTGGCCAACGGCGTCGATCGCAGGGACCCCAGGCTGGACCCTGCGTACCTCCCCCACCACTCGGAGGGTGTCACCCTTCTGACTGGTGGCCGCGACGGTTTTCTTTCCCGCCTCGCCATGGAAGACCGCATCGGCGACGCTAAGAAACTTCTGCGCGACTACACAGACTGGTTCGGATTAGACTCCGTTTACATAGAACTTCAGCAGAACCTGTTGGAGGGCGACACGGACCGCAACAGGAAGCTGGCGAACATCGCAAGAGACAACGACGTCCCCGTGGTGGCCACCAACGACGTCCTCTACCACTCCCCCGAGCGTTCCCGCCTGCAGGACGCCCTCGTCGCCGCCAGCCTCAACCTCACCATAGACCAGGCCCTGCCCCACCTGAAGCCCAACCACCACCTCTACCTGAAGTCCCCGTCCCAGATGCAGCGGCTTTTCGAGGAGATGCCGGAGGCCGTCTCCAACACCCTCCGTGTAGCCGAACAGTGCTCCTTCAACCTCAGCACGGACCTGGGCTACACCCTGCCGGACCCCGTCGTCCCCCAGGGCTACACCCCCGAAAGCTACCTCCGCCGGCTCTGCAACGAGGCCGCCGCCCGACGCTACAACGGCGCAATGTCCCGCCGGGTGGAGGAGCGCCTCGACGAGGAGTTCCGCCTCATCCGCCGTCTCAATCTTGCCGGCTTCCTTCTGCTCTACCGGGAAATAGCCCTCCTCGCCCATCGCATCATGGAAGAGCGGGGCCTGGTGGACCCCGAGACCCCCATGGAGGAACGTCCTCCGGGACGGGGACGCGGCTCCTCCGTCGCCCTACTCGTCGGCTACCTCATCGGCATCAGCCACGTGGACCCCCTCCGGTGGGACCTCACCCTGGAGCGGTTCATCTCCGAGGAGATGACAACGCTGCCCGACATCGACCTGGACTTCCCCAGGGGACTCAGGGACGAACTCATCGAGCGGGTCCACCGTCACTTCGGGCCGGAGTACGCCGTCCTCACCGGGGCCATCACCACCTACAAGGTCAAGGGCATCATCCAGGACCTGGGCAAGGCCCTCGGTCTTCCAAAGGAACACCTCTCCCTTCTCTCGAAGCAGCTTCACTCCCACCACGCAAACGACCTTCGAGCGGAGATGCTCCAGCTGCCCGACTTCAGGGACAGGGTGAATGCCCCCGGCTGGAGAGACCTGCTGAATCTGGCCCCCCATCTGATGAACGCCCCGAAGGGGTTGGGCCAGCACGTGGGCGGCATGGTGTTGAGCAGCTCCCCCATGCCGGAGATGGTGCCCATGCGCGCCGGGGCCACCGAGGGCCGGTTCATCATGGACTGGAACAAGGACAGCGTGGACGACGCCGGCTTCGCCAAGATAGATCTTCTTTCCCTGCCGGTTCTCGACCAGCTTGAAGAGGCTCTCGACTTAATCGAGAAGCGCGAAGGACATAGACCCGACCTCAGCCGCATAGACCCCGAAGACCCCAACGTCTACGACATGATCAACGAGGGCAAGGCCAAGGGCGTCTTCCTGCTCCAGTCCCCCGCCCAGCTGAAGATGGCCCAGCGTATCCGCTCCCGCTGCCTGCTGGACCTCGCCTACCAGGTGGCCCTCATCCGCCCCGGCGTGGGCGTCCAGGGCAGCGCAGTCTCCCAGTTCGTCGAGCGATACAGGCACGGCGCGCACTGGGACTACGACCACCCGCTGGAGAAGCGCGCTCTGGAGCGGGGCTGCGGTATCATCGTCTGGCAGGAGCAGGTGGTGCAGCTCATCCAGGACGTATCTGGCATGTCCGCCGCCGAGGCGGACCAGGTGCGCCGCGCCTTTACCCGCTCCAACAACGACCACCTCATCACCATGTACCGCAGGAAGTTCGTCCAGGGCGCGCTTCGCAACGGCGTGCCCCAGGACATGGCTCTCAAGATCTTCGCCAAGGTCAACGGCGAGTACATGTTTCCCGAGTCCCACTCCCACGCCTTCGGCGTCACCGCATACCAGGCCGCCTGGCTCAAGCGCTACCACCCACTGGAGTTCTTCGTAACTCTCATCAACAACCAGCCCATGGGCTTCTACCCCATGGAGACTCTCAAGCAGGACGCCTGGCGCTTCGGGGTCCCCTTCCTCAACCCCTGCGTGAACCTCAGCGACGTCAGCTGCATCCCCCACCGGGGATCCGTGCTCCTCGGCCTTCGTATGGTGAAGGACGTGGGCGAGGAGTCGGCCAGGCTGCTGGTGGAGGAGAGAAAACGACACGGCCCCTACGCCACCGCCGGAGACCTGGTGCGACGTACGGGGCTGAAGCCCCAGGCCGTGTTGTCCCTCGTCATGGCCGGGGCCTTCGACGCCATCACGTCCAACCGCCGGGAGTCGTTGTGGGAGGCGGGACTGTACCCTCGCCCCTCACGCAACGGCCAGGTCACCCTTCCCGTCTCCATGGAGGACAGCGTTCCCCGGCTCACCGACTTCACCCCCTATGAGAAGATGGTCAGCGAGTACCGCGTCATGGGCATCTACCCAAAGGGACACCTGATGCAGTTCGTCAGGCCAAGGCTCAACACCGACGTGCTTCCTACGTCGGCAGTTGAGGAAATGAAGGACGGCGCAAGGGTCAGAGTTGCCGGCTGGCCCGTGGCAAGGCAGCACCCCAAGGGCAAAGAGGGCACCGTCTTCGTCACCATCGAGGACGAAACGAGCGACGTGCAGATAATCGTCTGGCAGGACCTCTTCGTCCGCAAGGGAAGGCAGTTGGGCAGCAACGTCGTCGAAATCACTGGCCGTGTGTCCCGCTGGGACGGCACCACCAATATCATCGCCACCGACCTTCGCGCCGTGCCCACGGGCGTCTCCATGCCTCCGTCCCACGACTGGCGCTAGCTTGTGAAACGCCGTCCAAGGGTACATGATGGTCCCATCATGTGTCGAAGATTTAGCCCCTCACGGCGAACCTCGTGGAGCTTGTCGAAGTCGCCATCTACGTCAAGGGCCTCTGGAAGAGTCATCCGAGACGAAACCAGTTTTACGGAACGTTGATGGACGAGAACAGGACCATCAGAAACCGGACTGCTTGCGAGAGACCTACTAACCGTCGATATGATCAAGAGAGGGCTGAGAATTACCTGTCGCAGGTGGTAGACCATTGAGGACAACGGCAAATCTCGCACGCACTCTTAAGAATTGATTCACAAGTCGGCCAAGGTTGGAAATAGAAGAGAGCGCAACGTGGTTCCTCATGCTCTTTGCTTACGCACATGGCCTTACTACGGACGGCCCGTTTTTCAGAATGGACGGGACTATCCCACAGCTCACTTCAATGCAATTGACTCTTGCAATGACGTTATTCTGTCTGAATGTCTCGGTCGCGGTTCTTATCGAGCCTCTGTTGCCTTACAGAGTACGTTAATGGACCAGGAGAGCTAGAACTTCCTCGTTTTTTCAATACATACGTAGCCTCAGTGTTTTCTTTGCCTTCACTCTAGGCATGGTGGCTGGCTTCAGCCTCCTTGGGGACAAGGTGCCCACGATGTCGTGGCAGATAGCATCGGTGGCCTACCTAGGTTTCTTGATATTCGTCCTGCTTGGCATCAAGCTTCTTGTGTTCGCCGGGATACGAAGCTGGCGAACAGAGCGGCGGCGCGAGGATCGAAGCCGCGGGTGAATCCTGCCGAAAGTCATCTCTGACGGGCGGCGAGTGCCAAGGCGACGTGGGTCTTGATGGTGTCACTGTTGCATACGGCGATAACGTTCTCGCGGCACTCGATATACTTCATCGGACGAGTTGGGCCAGGAGTCAGTTGTTCACTGTCGGAATGGCAGTAAAGTCAAAAGAGTCCAAGCTCTTTACCACGGGAAGTGCCCGGCATTAATGCAACGGCCCTCCATGAACTGAAGCCGATCTTTGAGTTCTAGCTTGGACAGCCTCAGAAAGCAGTCGGGACGGCCCTCCCGTGCAGCCGGTCCCGACTCTGTCTTACACCGCGATAAGGCGCAGGTGGCAGGTGCCTTCTCCCTCTGTCGTCCTCGCCGGTTCACGCGGTGCGCCGTCCATCGACACCATCACCTCTGTGTCTTCCTCGAGGTCGACTGCTCCTGTGGGGTGAACACGCCGTTGGCCTACGTAACCTTCACAGTCGTGGTCATGGCGAATCCTCCCGGCGCGCGCCTACTCATATTCTACTGTGCGAGGGGAGATCGCAGGACACGTGCAGCCGAAGCGGTGGTCGACGCGTGTCCAGGAGGCGCCGGGTAACCGGGTCCTACCGGGAACTAGTCCACACTGTTGATAGACGGGGAGCCGAGGACTAGACTACACTCCGTTACCTTAAGGCTAGGCGTTGTCGCGTACCCCGGTGGGAAGCGCCAGAATCCGGCGCAGTGTCGGACTAGACGCACAGCGAATGTCTGCACGGACCTGCATATTCACGCAAAGACAATGAGCCCACTTCGAATACCGCCAACTCTCAGCGCCGCGAGCATCGCCGAAGACGATAGTTTGAGGTCGCAGGTCATGCGACAACTGATTACCGCGTCCCGCAGCGTCCCCCACGTAGCCAGCCGTTCGACTACACCTCGGGTGCTCGTCCAGTTCTGGGATGACGCCTCAGCCATCCCAGACGATGTACGGAAGTGCCTAGAGAGTTGGGCGCCACTTGAGGCTGCGGGATTCGAACGGACGCTGTTGGACGACAGGTCAGCGCGGCTCTTCATCGAGGATCACTTCTGCACACGAAACGTCCGGGCCTTCGACCGCTGCAGTCATCCCGCGATGCGTGCCGACTACTTCCGGCTGTGCTTCATGTTGCGAGTCGGCGGACTGTACGTCGACGCCGACGACGAGTATCAGGGTGCGGATGTCGAGCCATTGATTGCCAGCGGCCAGCTCTGGCTCCAGCCACTCTGCTACAGCATTGCGTCTGACTCGATGGTCGACGTGGTGCATGCACTCGCGGACACGGCGGGAGCAGCGCGGATTTTCTACGTCAACAACAACCCGCTCATCGCCGGACCAGGACACCCGGTGATAGCCGCAGCTCTGGAGCGCTCAACAGCTCTCCTGCTCGCGGCCAGCAGGGCGAATCGTGACCTCCAATCGCTGACTGGGCCGGGCAACCTTACTGCCAGCCTCGTGAGTCATGCCGTTCAACAGGCTGCGGGCGGCAAGACGCGGGACTTCGAGTTCCTCACCGGGTGGGACGCAGTGGCCGTCAGCAAGTGGCCGCTCGCCTACCGAGCCGGCGAACGCAATTGGAGGAATTGGGTACGGGGCGGCGGAGAGGTGGACCACGCCTGAATAAGCTATCGTTCGCGGACTTCTGGCAGAGCCTTCGGCATCAAGGGCGGTTGCGCCTCAGATGGTTCGACTGGCGCCGACGCGCAGCCTCATTCTCGCGGAGCAACGAATCCGGTGCGTTGCGTCGCATCTACGTGATCAACCTCGACCGGCGACCGGACCGCTGGCAGCGTGTTCGGCGAGAACTCGATCGCTTTCGAGACCGGCACGGCGAACGCCTGTCGGCTATTGCCCGACGGTTCTCTGCTGTTGATGCACGGTATCTGGAGGCGACACCCGACCCTGCGGTGCTGGTTCCTCGATTCACGCTGGCTGACCAGCTCACCGTTGACCCGAGCCCGCTGCTTGAGATCGATGACGAAGCGCGCGGGCGTGAGATAAGGATGACCAAGCAGGAAGTCGCCGTGGCGCTTTCCCACATTGAGGTATGGAAGCTGATTGCCCACGGCGACGTGCCCAGCGTGCTTGTGCTTGAAGACGACGTGTTCATGACCTACGGCTTCGCCCGCGATCTTGAGACAACGTGGTCGTCGCTTATTCCGCCGGGTGCCGACGAGCCAGACTTCGACCTCCTGTACCTGGCATTCGACGAAGTCGGCAATGCCTCCCCCGCCGAAGACGGGGACCACGCTCGTAAGCTGCAGCAGCCGGGAATCTGGGAAGCGTCCGCCTACGTTCTCAGTCGCGACGGCGCGCGAAAGCTGCTCGCTGCAGCGCCCGTCTATGGCCCGATCGACCTCTGGCTAAACCTGCAGTTCGGGCGGTTGCGCGCATTCACCGCGGCGCGCCCACTAATTGAGCAGCGCATCGATGAGCCGTCCACCAATTCGTATTCTGTCCTGCCCGTGCTCTCCCAAGTGGGAGTCATTACGCGCGAGAAACCGCTCCTGCCGAGGACGAAGCGACTGCACGGGCCGGTGGTCGTCGTGGGCGACCAAGGCTCCGGTCTGACCGCTCTTGCCGTCGCCCTGTCCATGCTCGGCTATAGTTGCTGTAGCGACTTGGATCGATTGCCAGCACCGGAGCAATCGCGTCTTCTCCGGGGGGAGCAGAGCCGAATGTTCAATGCATATGTGAACATTGGATCGCTCCCGTTCGAGGCACTCGAACAGATCGCCAAGGCGTCTCGCGGCGCACTGTTCATTACCACGTCCGCCGACCAGGTCTTGCATCCCACTCTTCACAACCGCGTCCTTCGGCTCACGCCTGAGGTGAAGGACCAGTGGGCAGCCCTCAGTGAGTTTCTAGACCTCGACTATCCGGCCTTCCCCTATCCTACCGACCGCGACCTTGGCCAGCGCGCCCTGAGCCAACGAGCGTCACTGAAGAGCGCCCGGAACTTGACCGATCTGAAATTCGACCGCGGACCGTGGATCCTGAGTCCAGCCCGCGACTGGAGCGGCATCGCCGTCGACACGGAGCCCGCTCCGCCCACGTCATTGCTGCGCGTTGACTGGGCAGCCGGCGACACACTCGACGACGCAGCCTGGAGACTCCGCGACGACACGTTCCCGAGCAACATGGCACTGTTCAGGCCTGCGAATGTCCGCCAGCTCCAAGGTCACGCCTTGCTGACCCTCCGTCATGAGCAGACGTCGGTGCGTGCGCTCACGTCGGGAGCGATCACGAGCACCGCCTTCTATCGCTATGGCAGGTTCAAGGCTGAGATCCGCCCGTCGGGTGTACCGGGACTCATCACTGGTATGTTCCTGCACCGAAATGGGCCGCGCCAAGAGATCGACATCGAGTTCATCGGCAAGGACCCCAGCAAGATGCTCGTCAACGTCTTCTTCAACCCGGGGCCAGAGGGCACGAAGCTCGAGTACGGCTTCCGCGGCACTCCGACACTGGTCGATCTAGGTTTCGATGCCACCTCCGACTTCCATACCTACGAAATCGATTGGCTACCGAACACGATCCGATGGCTCATCGACGGCGAGGTCGTCTACGAACGCATGACCTGGGCTCCTACGCCGATCCCCAACCGACCTCTTCAGTTCAACCTCAACCTCTGGCACTCGCGATCAAGGGAGTTTGCTGGCACTCTCGCTTCAGCTGACCTTCCGGCATCTGCGAGCCTCCGGTCAATCGATATCCTCGGCAACGCCCAGTCGGCGTCAGCCGAACTGGTTGACTTACTCGATGCGACCCCGGCGGGACACTCGTAGTCGGCCGGCGACCGCTCCGCGGCAGCTTTCCGGTGCCTGCGCGATCAGCGGTTTCTCCGGATCGTGTCTCATCGGGCTCACTGACCCCCGTCCTTCCGATACGCCCTGTACCGTTCGGAACTCCGGAGGAGATACGTGCGCCCCTCAACCACGAATCCGTCCAATTCACGATCCACCGTAAAGGTGTCGAGGTCCGTCAGGTTGTTGATGAACCCCTTCCCGCTGAAGTTGAGGGAGGTGTTGCACAGGACTCCGTATCCTGTGCACGCCTTAAAGGCAGTGAGCAGGTCGTAGAGGCGGGCGTTCGTGCGTCGGCTTACCGTTTGAAGCCGGGCCGTGCCGTTCACGTGCGTTACTGCGGACAGCGCGGCAGTGTTGGCCCGAAAGGTGAACAGCATGAACGGGCTCTCGTGGTCGCAGCCGAACCAACGCGCTGCGTCAGCCTCTAGACAAACAGGCGCGATGGGTCGGAACTGCTCGCGCTGTTTGATCTTATTCAGGCGCACTTTTGTACTGTTAGCGAACGGCGCAGCGAGAATGGACCTATTTCCGAGAGCACGAGGGCCGATCTCGTACCTGCCGCTGACCCACCCAAGGATGAGGCCCCGATTCAGCATGTCAGCCACCTCCTCGAAGCTCGCGTCTCGAACGTCGTAGCGGCCAGGAACGACAGGTGCATCCATCCTGAACGGAAGCCCGGAATAAACGTCCCATTCGATCTTGGCATCGCCGGTGAAGTGGAACTGAGCGTCGATCGCGGTCCCAATTGCTGAACCGGAATCGTTGGCCACGGGTGGCACAAAGACGTCAGAGAAGATCCCGCTCTCTCTCCACTTCGTGTTCCAGTCGCAATTAAGGCCGCAACCTCCGGAGATGACCAACGGCAGACCCTTGCGCAAGTTCGTCTTCGCAAAACGGTAAAAAGTCTCGAAAATTCTGTCGCTAAAGATGCCGGCAAAGTTTCGGAATTCTGTGTCATCCGTGCCTACGTTGTAATACGCGGACGACTCAAGTCGGTCGTAGAGGTCAAGTCGAACGTGTCGAGAGGATAGGAGGAAGGCCATCAACTCCTCTTCCTCGGCGGTGGGTGTGCTCCTTCGAGCGAAAGAGGCGAGCGCCATCAACTTGCCCGCATCCGAGAAGCGGGAGAACGGGGCGTTTTTCGGGAATGTCGGATCTGCCAATCCGTAGATTGAGGCATACCGGTTGCCTGGTTCGTTCATCACGTCGCCGATCCATGTGATGTTCATGTCTGGATCGATCTCGTAGAACGCGCCGATCGCCCCCTCCCACACCAGCGAGTAGCAAGACGAGCCTTGGGGAAAGGGCGACATGCCAAATCCGCAAAGCAGGTGAGACCTTTCGTGGGAGGAGGAGAAGAACGAGACTGGTTCTCCCATAAAGCTGCGACGGTCCACGGTGATTTCGTCTCTAGCGACACCGCGATATCCAACGTGAGAAGGTGATCCGGTAGGGCGCGCCTCGCGTGGCCACCAGCCTCCAGTGCACACTACGTCGGGTACTTGGTCCAGTCGGCCGAAGGCGTCGACCAAGTCGTGGCTGGAGAGAGGGGTGTAGCGGTAGTTGGAGTCCTTCTCCGCTTCGACGGAGGAAACGAGGTGGCCATCGCAGAGGTGGGCAACGGCTCCGTCGTGACCGGGGTTGTACGACAGGATGTCCATGCTCGCGAATTGCTCCCCTTTCAGTGAGCTAGACGATGACCGCGGCGAGGGTCGCCGTTCGCTCGTCAGCGGCTACGGGCGTGGCCCCGCTTGGGAGATCCGCTCGCGACTCTCTCCTGTAGCAGCCCCTATTCGTCACTCACAACAGCCTATACGGTTCTCCGCCCGCAGGGTTCCCGATGCGGGGGTTCGGGGGTGGCCGCATCATGCAGCATCGGCTCTCCACGCCAAGCCCAGCCTTCCCCATTCTGTTTGAATTCCATGAGATAGGGGAGGCGAGAGCGTCGGGTTGCTGGGGATGGAGCCTCCTCAATCTCCCCGTCCACTCCGCGCGACCATTATAGCACGAAGCGCGACAGAACCGATTCACTTACGACCCCCACATAGAAATCAACACCGATTCAGCACGAGAAGTTGGCGAGAAACGGTCAGGCGGTGGTTTCACGCGAGCACACTGTCATGCCCATGTTCGTACGCCGGCGCTATCTTCTAAGGTGACTCCCCCATCGGAGGAGACCGAGATGGTGACCTGCCGTCCTTCCAAGGAGATTGCTCGCCTCGGTGATGAGATCTACGAACGCGACAACCAGCACGAGGTCGAGGCCGAGCATCACGGAGAAGTCGTGGCCATCGATGTGGAGAGCGTGACCTGGGCGATCGGCGGCACCTGATTGTCGCGCGGGATCGCCTACGTGCGGAGCGTCCAGATGCGGTTGACGTCTGGTTGCTCCGGGTAGCGCATCGGGCACTGCACCACTTCGGCGGCCGCCCACTGCGGAATCCCAAGTGGTGGAGGGCGTGGTGAACGCCGCCCATGAGGCGTTCCTCACCATTTCGCTCGAGGGGCCAGCCGGGCAGACACGGGAGATCGCAGCCGCAGTCGACACCGGCTTCACGGGATTCCTGATAGTGACTCCGGTACTGGCTGTGAACTGTGGCTACCGTTCGAGCGTACTGCCCGCGCGACGCTTGCCGATGGCAGGGAGACGACATTCCCTTACTATGGGGTGACCGTCCTGTGGGATGGCCGGGCTAGGTATGTGGAGGCGGATGCCGACGACATAACGCCGCTTGTCGGCTTGCGGTTGCTCGACGGCCACAGCCTGTACGTCGGAGTCAACTACGGTGAGGCGCGTCGTCATCGAGCCCCGGGCTATAGACTGAACAGCACCTCGAAGGTGGTATTACCTGCCGTCAACTTAGGCCCAACCTTTTTCTGGAGGCGAGACTTGAGAACGTTGAAACTGGACGTCATAGCAGATAGGAAAGATTGCGACATTCGAGTCTATAAGGACCTACCCTTGCCAATGGTCGTGCTCCAAGGTTGGTTCAACGACCAGTACAAGTGCTTTAAGGTGTTCTTCGAAGCTCTCTCAGATAAGCAGCGCCGGAGTCTGTTTGCTGAAAGGGAAATCTTTGACTCCGTGAAGGACATCTACAGAGACATGTGGTCGAGTGGGCAATTCAAGAAGGTAGCGATTCGGGAAAAGGGGATGCACAGACGGTTTGATCACCTCGTGCCCTTGAGCAGGAAACGGCGAGGGTTCCTCTATTGGGTGACTTGTGTGTTCAATGGGGCTGGCGATGGCGGCCTGGAAGCACTCATGCGTGATCTCCGCACCGTAGAGGAGGCACATTGTCGTTTCAAGCCCTGGTTCTATCGGAGTGGCCAATTGGTCAGAGGCTTGAATGCAGTGGACGCTGCCAGAATTCTGGCCAGATATGGATACCTTGAACCTGAAACAAGACCTCTGCTTGCAAGAGGAGCCCTCAGAGGAGCGGCAATTTTACTTGATGGCGAGCTCTTCTCAAAGGTCATTGACCAACTGGAGCTCGAATACGGAGAAGAAACCACGCGCGTAGCCTTGGAGAAGAAGGCTGCTGAATACATAGCCAACTCTGAAGAATTCTCCGGGAGGTTCCAGATGGAAGAGGGCGAGAGTTGGTTATGCGCCCTGCACAAGACTCATTGACGGTTACGGTCGCCCGCCAGTGTTTTTCGCCTCTCATCTGATGTATGGCGGCGTTCCTTCGTCTCTACGCTTCATACACGGTATCAAGAGGCCGCGATGCGCCGGCAGGCCACCGAGCCACATCTCGAAAGACGGTGCCATCTACCGTCCTCTCAGGCGCACCTCCATCTCTACAGAGCACCGCGTCGGCTAGTGGACAGTGAAAGATGAGACGAGAAAAGAGCTGGAAGCGTGAGATTTGGGTGATGTAGTATACTACATCATGGTATTCCACTGTTGTTGAGGATCGAGCCATGAACGTACCCGAGGAATTCACCGTACCCCAGGCGGCCACCTATCTCAATGTGAGTGAAGAGACGGTTCGTCGCAACATCAGATCAAAGCGGCTGAGCGCCCTACGCAGAGGTACCCAGTGGTTTATCCCATACGAGATTCTTGTGGTCTTTGCCAGCAGCTATGATCCAAAGACCGGCCAAATACGACAGTTGCTCTAGGTGAACCTGATAAATGACATCGGCTGGATTGACAGGGACAACTACATCGGCAGAGTGGCCGATTGGCATGCCGCTCGGCGCGTTCCCGTCCGAGTTGAACATTCCCATGCCGGTCGAGGAATCGAAGCCGGTGGAGTACGCCAAGGCCCTCGGAGAAGCCTACCTGTCGTTTTCGAAGCGCAGCACCAGGAAGAGTGATGGGCATTACCTGACGCCGGCTGCCATTGCGACTTTTATGGCCTGGCAAGTCTCCTGTTCTGGGCCGCACATGAGAGTGCTGGATCCTGGGAGTGGGACGGGCATCCTCACGGCTGCCGCGTGTGAAGCGGCCTGCGGCAGTGGAACCGTCACGAGCTTGCACGTCGATGCCGGCGAGACCGACCCTGTGTTGGACGGCTTGACTCACGTGACGCTCGCCTTCACCCGCTACTGGCTCGCTCGTCGAGGAGTGGGGCTGACTTTCAATGTCAGACATGGCGACTTCGTTCTCGAGTACGCAGCCGCTCTTGAATCAACGCCTAGGGCCAACGGGAACAGGGTGAATCCCGATGGATTTGAAGCCGGGTACGGCCTTGTTATTTCCAATCCCCCGTACTTCAAGATCGGGAAGGACGATCCCAGAGCCGTTGCCTGGGTGTCAGTCGTTCACCAACTGCGAAACATCTATACCCTCTTCATGGCGGTTTCCGCCGAGCTTCTGTCAGAGACTGGCAAGCTCGTGAACATAGTGCCAAAGAGCTTTGCGGCGGGACCGTACTTCAAGAGGTTCCGTGAGGTCTTCTTCCAGCGGGTGGCCCCCACGTCGGTTCACCTCTTCGAGTCCAGGAAGGATGTGTTCGAGAACCAGACCGTGCTCCAAGAGAACCTGATAATCGCAGCACAGAGGCGGACTGACGGCCAGGCCCCTAATGCCGGTCACGTTCTCGAGTCCCACAGCAAGGGGTCTCATGACCTCGCTGAACGGAAGAGCTTTGTCGTGGACCTCGACTCGGTCATGGACTTGGGGAGTGAGAACACGGAATTTTCCATTCCCCTTTGCGGCGGGGACCTGGAACAGGCAGAAGCCATACGCGCGTGGCCCAATACCCTCCACTCGCTCGGCTTGGAAATCTCCACCGGCCCTGTCGTGCCCTTCAGGGCCACCCGATTCCTGTCCCACAACGCATTTGACAGATCCACTGTCACATTGCTGTGGATGCAGCACGTCCACCCCATGCGAACGGCTTGGCCCGCGCCCGCAGCGGACAAGCCCCAGTGCATCAAGGTGGAACCGGAGTCGATGAAGCTGCTGGTGTCGAATGCGACATATGTCCTGCTCTGCCGCTTCAGCGCAAAGGAGGAGAAGCGTCGCCTGGTGGCCGCTCCCTTGATCCGGCGCTCTCTGGATGTGGACGTGGTGGTACTCGAGAACCACCTGAACTACATTCGAGGGGTGTCGAGAGAATTGGACGATGGGCTGGCCTACGGCCTCTCGGCGCTCCTCAATTCGTCCTTCCTGGATCGGTACTTCCGCATCTCCAACGGCAATACTCAGGTCAGCGCTACCGAACTGCGGGCCATGCCACTTCCGGCCGAACGGGACATCCGCTCAATTGGCATTGAGGTGCAGGCAACTCGGGACTCAGGCAGCGGCCTGTCCGAGCTCGATGCCCTCATCGCAGACACTCTCGATCTCTCACCGGACCTGCATGTGGGGTTGGAGGTGGCGGCGAGATGAGCAAGATTGATGAGGCGAGGGACAACCTGGCGCAGCTGGGCCTGCCTCCGGCCCAGCAGAACGATATCTCCTGCCTGACTCTACTGGCTCTCACGGGGCTTTCGGAGGACATCGCTCGGAGTGAGGCTGACAAGCCGTCCCGCACCATTCACCAGATTCTCGTTTTCATGAGGGATACGTACGGCAGGGATTACGCGGAGAACACACGGGAGGTGGTGCGGCGTCAGGTAATCCACCAGTTAGAGCAGGCCCGCGTCGTGGACCGCAATCCGGACGCTCCCGACCTTCCCACCAACAGCCCAATGACGCACTACGGCCTTACCGGCGAAGCGCTGAGCGTACTGCATCTCTATCAGACCGGCGGCTGGGAATCCGAGTTGAGCGCCTTCCGATCCAGCCACGGCGTTCTGCTTGAGATTTACCAGCGGCGGCGGATGCGCGAGATACCCATCCGCACCTCGACGGGAGAGGAGATTCGTCTCTCCCCAGGCAGGCACAATAGATTGCAGGCCGATGTGGTGAATGTTTTCGGTCCCAAGTTTGCGACGGGGGCGGTGTTGTTGTACTTGGGCGACGCCGCCAACAAACTCCTGCACCTGGACGAGGAAAAGCTCGCCCAGCTTGGCGTTCCACTTACCGAGCACGACAAACTGCCTGATGTCGTTCTCTATGACGGAGAGAGAAACTGGCTGTTCCTCGTTCAGGCCGTTACGTCTCACGGTCCTGTGACTCCCAAGCGGTTCGAGGACCTCAAAGCCACGCTGAAGGACTGTACGGCCCCGCGGGTATACGTCAGCGCCTTCCCCGAGTTCCGACAGTTCAAGCGGCACGCGGACTCAATCGCCTGGGAGACCGAGGTATGGTTGGCGGAGATTCCGGATCACCTGATCCACTTCAATAGTGACAAGTTCCTAGGCCCGAATGCAAACCCGTAACTGAAGAATCCAACAGACGAGGAGCGCCACGTGTGGTACCGCGTAGAAGAGGACAATAGCTATAGATTCGACCTCCAGCGAGGCGTTTTGGGTAGCTCACCATCAGTTGAACAAACTGTCGGTGGATTTCTGCTTAGCGGCCTCGCCAACGTGGAGCTGTTGAAGTCAATACTCAGTCGAGTGGGTCTCACTGCCGCAGTCAATTACTTTGACGCACATGTTGCTTCAAGGCAGATGGTCAGAATCGGCGACTTCGGTGAGGTTGTTGCGGGCCACCTTCTAGAAGATGAGGAGGGAATCAAGCAACTCATCGAGAAACTCCGTCACCGAGACTCTCCCGACTGGCCCATGAAGCTCACAGATGTCTTCTGTGTCAGATTCCAGGGCCAACGTATAGTCAGTTTTGTGTTCGGCGAGGCCAAAGCTGGAACGACGACACCCAATGTCGCACTGGGCCAAAAAGCGTACAAGCGAGTCTACCAAGACTTCGAGGGCGAAGAGCCGCAGATCCTGTTTTTCACATTGGATCGACTGGTGGAGAGCAATAACACCGACGTATATGTACAGCTTGATGAAGCCATGCATCGAGCGCCGCCCGTGCCTCGCGCCTTGCGTCTTGTCTTTGTATTCGATGAGTATGTCTGGCGAGGCGAAATTCTGGAAAGGCTAAATGACGATTTCGCTTCGGGTGATTTGAACCTGGCGAACGAATTCATGTGCTATGTCCTGATACGCGATGGATTGAAGGACGTGATTTCTGGCGCGTATGCGGAGGCCCAAAAGGCGGTCGCCAATGGTAAATAGAGAGTTACTAGTTGGGGCAACAGAGAGGCTGCAATCCTCACTCCAGGACCCGGGCCTGTCTAATAACTGGGCACAGGTTCGGTCAAAGCATCTGCTTGACTCGGTAGCTCCTGAAGTCACTCCCCGTATCGACTATACCTATTCGACTCCTCGTCTCAAGCGAGTGGCGACGTCGGCGCTCCATACAGCTCTTCTGGTATTGAGAGCTGATTCAACACCATTACGGCAGTTGAGCGATTCGCTCCGTAGAGCTGCCGAAGTAATGGAGTATCTCGCAGACCTACCCGATGAGACAAGGCATGTCACAACAAGGATCATTGCTGCCGGACTGTATCAGTTGGCAGGATACGAAGCCAACTCAATGTGCATCGCACGGGCACTGCCCCTTGCCCCCCTGCCCAGAACGGGTGATGTCCCAAGGTTGGCCGATGTATTAGACCGTTGGACTGTACTTGCACTTCGTCGACAGTTGCTACGCCTGAGAGTGGAGACTGAAGCAATAGCCCGGAGTCGAGAATCTCTTGAGCAGCGCTGGATCGCAAGTGCAGATGAAGGAGACGCTGGAGAGAGACTCGTGGATCTCGCGGCAGCTCTGGTAGCGTCAGACATGTATGGCTCTTTAGCCTTTGCCGCTTTACAAGGCCCATCTGCCGAGGATTCATTCAGACGGGCATCAGAGGAACTCTCCGAACTCCTACAGACGAGTGGACGCACACTAGAGTTGCTCCAAGCTCGCACGTTACAGGGCGTGGGGGAGCTTGTGATTCGGAATGGAGTTTGGCACCAGATCCCAACATTGGTGCAGTCAGAGCCCGCTTGGGAGCGTTACGCTACGCTCTCCGCTCGCGGAACTGCTGCGAACATGCTCGATGCCACTAGCCGAATTGAACTCTGGGAGTCACAGAGACAAGCACTTACGGCTGGACTTCTGGATGCGCCATCTGGATTCTCGATCCGTATGCCTACAAGCGCAGGGAAGACTCGGATTGCTGAACTTGCCATTGTGAACATGCTTGTTGCGGAGGGTGAGCATAAGGCACTGTATGTCGCCCCGTTTCGCTCGCTGGCGGACGAGGTCGAAGAATCCCTGACCCCTATCCTCGCTGACCTGGGATTGAGAGTTTCGAGCGTACTCGGAGGATACGAAGTAGACGAACTGGAAGCACAGATAATAGGGGGAGCTGATCTTATAGTGACCACGCCGGAGAAGCTGGCTCTCCTGACTAGGATACAGCCAGAACTGCTCCGGCAGATAGGTCTAATCGTATTGGACGAGGGCCACGTCATTGAGGATAGAGAGCGCGGTGTGGGCTACGAGTTGCTGCTCACCAAGTTGCGACACCATATCTTGCCGACATCTAAGATATTGTTCGTCTCTGCGGTTATTTCATCTGACAACGCTGCTGACTTTGCCGAGTGGTTGTGTTCGGACCGCAATGCACTGATTGAATCCGAATGGCGTCCGGCGCGGCAGTTGATCGGAATCTACAACGCCCAAAGGGATCGTATCTCCTACCCTCTTGAAGAGCCTGTAGCCGGGGCTCCGGCTCCCTTCGTAATCGGAGCAGCGACCCCACGCGAGTACACCGATTACACAGAAAAACTTCGTAGAGAAAAGAAGGTCCAGTTTCCAAAGCGCACGAAGGGTGAAGTGGTCGCCGAACTTGCTATTAGATTCGCGCAACAAGGGCCGGTGCTCGTGTTCGCTACCAGTAGAGTGAATGCAGAGTCTGTTGCGGAGACGATCCGACGTGGCTTGCAACTGCGTCGGCAGACAGCTGATGCCGATATTCCACCGGCCTTCAACGTCGCCAAAGATCGACCGGCGCGTGCGGCTATTGAAGTTGCCTCACTATGGCTGGGCGAGGACTCGTCAATGACTACCCTCCTCACAGAGGGCATCGGAGTGCACCACGCCGGTTTGCCAGATGCGGTGCGGAAAGCCGTCGAAGCTGATTGTAGAGCTGGCTCACTGCCTGTGATCGTGGCTACTACAACGTTGGCTCAGGGAGTAAACCTGCCGGTGAAGACCGTCATCATCCACTCGACTACCAGGTATGTCGAGGATGACGACGACGGCTCTAGCAGTATGGAAGATATAAATCCGCGAGAACTCTGGAACATTATAGGTCGGGCTGGTCGGGCGACCAGGGAGACAGAAGGTCATGTTGTGATTGCGGCCTTGCACGATAGGCAGGCTCGAGGGTACAGAAGACTGCTTCGTCGAGAGACTCCTCCGATCCGAGGCCAACTTTACTCCGTACTAGAGGAACTGGCTGCTCAACGACTATCGGATGACCGCTTCCGGCACCTATTGGATTCGGAACTGATTACCCTCATGGTTGAAGAATCCGTCGGAACTACTGCCGAAACGCTCTTTCAAGAGCTAGTGGGCGAATCGTTTGTCCATATACAGGCTAGGAGTGAAGGGCTAGAACTCGCCCCCCTCTTTATCAAAGGTGGAGAGACCATCAGCGCCATTAGAGCCGAAGTGACGAGTGAAGAAACTAGAAAGGTCTTTGCTAGGACTGGTATGGACGTGCGCAGCTGCCTCATTCTACGTGACCGCATCGCGGAAAGGAGGGAACACGTCGAGGAGGTCATTTACGATCATGACACGACGCTTGAGGACATCCTGGCAACACTGGTGCCTGACATTGTTGATCTTCCGCAGATGGAGACTGGCTACGACTTCCCTGGTGATCTAATTGAGCTTGCGGATGATTGGCTCGGACAGGTTCCGATGCCTGAGATCGTAATGCGGCACTTGCCGGAAGGATCTGACCAGAGGAAGTTTCACAGGTTCATTGCCGATCTCTTCGGTTTCAAACTTCCGTGGGGAATAGGGGCATATGTCGGGATCGCTGAGCATGTCTTCGACGCTGGACATGAGGTCTCAGAGGTGATTAGATGGCTTCCAACGATGTTCCGCTACGGAGTGCGGACGCCTAGTGCATCCTGGGCGATGACGTTGGGGTGCCCATCGAGGGATCTATCCGCGTCCCTTGCGGCTGGATTCGTTTCTGACGATGTTGAGGGGAGAGCAACCTATAGCAATTTCGTAACGTGGTTCTCTTTTCTAACCGAAGAGGACTTTACATATCGGTTTGGGGCATCCGCCAATGAATCAGAAATCCTTAGTCGCCGGTCTTCATCACTTGTGCCGAGCGATCGATCCCTCACTGCATCCCTCCGCTCACGGACGAATAAACTGAGCACATCGGTTGCTGGTATCCGCTACGAAAACCGTGCCGCTCTGCTGACAGGAGTGACGATCGGTAGTTCCGCTAGACTGGTGCGTGACTACGCCAATCAATACGATCCAAATGCTATTCAGGTATGGATGGGGAACGGCCTAGTTGGCTACGTCCCTCGAACCGAGGCCAGATTGCTGGCACCACGAATTGACGCTGGCGCTCCGATATCCGCTGCCGTTGTGGCAGTTGATCGAGAACCATCAAGTCCTCAACTTAGAATAGAGGTCTCATTAGAATCCGATGTTCCGGAGGCTGGCACACAGACTTGGTAACGACTCTTATGCATGACAAGGGACCTAGAGTCGGCCGCCGCTTAGTGCAGCCACAGAGTAGGTGAGATATGAGTGTCGTGTTCTTTCTCGTCAAGTTCCTCGACAACGAAGACCACGTCATGGACATTCTCAGCGGGAGGATCTACGCTAACGCGCTGGGGAAGTTCAAGAGACTTAAAGGCATTGATGACTCCGGGCGAAGGGATCGCCATGAGGGCACAGTCGCTTGGTTGCAGCCGAGCCAAGCCCGATTGGAAATCAACGGTATGAATATCACGGACGATTTGGCGGGACCTGTTCAGCTTCAGAAGAACTGGCTGAACCACCTTCACATCTTCTGTCTTCACGCCGTCCACAGCGGCAACCTAGACATGGCGACTGTGTCGAATGAGAACATCGAGGAGCTTCGAAAACAGTTCCTCATTCCTGATGAGTGCCGCCGCCTTGGGGAGCAGGCTGTTGTCGTGAACAATGTCCCTGAGCTCATTAGACGGATGGAAGCCGCGGCAGCGGCCAACAACTACAGAGTGGCCCGCGGCCTGGTCAGATAATACGACCCGGAGTCATTCCACGGGAACTTTCGTGACGTGGAATCAATATTCCACAAACAGGAGCGGTACAGTTATCAGAGAGAATTCCGATACGTATTTGATAACGGCCTTGTGGGTGTTGCCCCTCTAATTCTGGAGATTGGCGATATCAGCGACATCACACGCAGGTTCGACTTCGCTGAGCTTAATGGCAAAGAGTTCCTAGGCGGCGAAATGGCTACGCCTGATGATTGATCTGCAGGAGGCGCGGGAGATGTGGGAAAAAACGACAACGGCTGGCCGATCAAGGTGGTCGATGTTCCACCGGAGGCCATCAAGGAAAACTACGGCGGAGTATGCCACTGAGCCGCAAGGGTCGCGAGCCAGTCATGCATGACATATAGCAAAGACAAAGTTGATGAACCCGAGATTGTGAATATGAGCCACTACGCATGCGAAACTCTGTTCCGGGCCAGTAAGGTACTGTTGGAAGGAAGCGGGCTCGTTCGGTACAGAAACGATACCTTCGCTTGCAATAGTGATGAGGAAGGCCTTGAGAGACGCTGGAAGGAGGACTTTGATCAGGACTTCGGCAGGTATATGGCATGGGTATGGTTTTCGGTCGGTGCGGAAAACCTGGCTAAAGCTGCCCTCATCTGCAATCGGCTCTTGGAGCAGAAGCGTGAGAATGCCAGATACCCGTTCTATTGGCGAGACTCGGACAGAGACATCTGGGTCAACGAGGTGTTGAAGTACCGTCGAAATGCTGGTGGAGGGTATGGTTCCCTGGGAGATATCTGGAAGTGCAAACTCGATGAGTTGTCCGAGAAGCGGGGGATCGTAGAGGCCGAAGGCAAAGAGCTGAAGGCGGCTTACAAGTACCTTACACAGGCAATCAGGAACCGAGATGTTCATTCATACAAAGAAAATGAGCGCAGAAAGGACTTTCCAGCGGTCGAAGAGATCTTCGTACCGGCGTTCAGGACACTCGTCCAAACTATGAAGGACGAAGGGCACTTCAAGGCGACTGTTCCTCGATAAGGATGTCCGCCTCTTGTTCGTCCTTGCATGGAAGGCACAGGCAACAAACCAGTCTGTGATACCCGTATCAGTTGAACATAAGACTTGTTGAATTCCTTGAATGTGTATGTAGCGAATTACGTAGAGAATAGACCACTTTTGGGGGATTTGGCCTCATAGAATCCTATTGAAGATCTGAATAGCTGCAAATCACAGCGAGACTTCCAAATTGAACATTCGCAGTTCTCAATAGGCACCAAAGGCTCCGGCACTCTTGGTCTGTGGACTTGCAGCCGCCCCCTTCCAAGTGAGTAGGATATACCAGCATGCAGGGCCGGCCGCGCAGAGCAGACAACCATGGGGTCGTCGGACTGTTCGCCCCGGTGTGCTATTGACGCATATCCGGTCCAGAGTTCTCCAGAGTTCTTTTCAAGCGTTGGACGGTGTAGTAGAATGTGGCTCGTGGAAGAATACCTTGTTGGAGGAGCCGAAGAGTGGTTACGCCGGTCCGGCTGGCCGGAGTTGGCGCAGGCTCTGGGCCGACTGTCAGGTGAGATATGACGACGCCAGACACATTTGCCAGGACGCCGCAGGTTCGGGAGACTTTCGTGTTTCCGGACCCGCCGGAAGACCCGGAAGACAAGATGACCAGCTTTGACCATCTGACGATCACGGGAAGCGCGCACTACCTGGCGATACACTTGGGGAACCGGGAGACGACGCTGGTGGCCGGAGACCGCTACGTCAGTCCGATAGTCACCGGGGACATGGCCGGACTGCGATACCCGGACCTCCTTGTAGCCTTCGGGGTGGACCCTGAGGCGTACCGCAGGAGCAACGCCTACGTTATCTCGGAGCAGGGGAAGGTGCCGGACTTCGTGCTGGAGGTGGCGTCGCGGAGCACGGGCCGGGTGGACGTGGGGGAGAAGCGCGATGACTACGCCCGGTTGGGGATCACTGAGTACTGGCGTTTCGACGAGACGGGGGAGTATCACGGGGCGAACTTGGCCGGGGATCGGCTGGTGGAGGGCCGATACGAACCCATACCGATAGAGACCGTGTCCGATGGAGTTCTTCAGGGATACAGTCCTGCGCTGAACCTGTACCTGAGGTGGGAGGGTGGAACTTTGGTGTTCCACGACCCTGCAACGGGGCGTCCCATCGCCAGCCTTGAAGGCGAGCGGCAGGCGCGAGCGGCGGCGGAAGCTCATGCAGAGGCGCAGCAAGTCCGCGCCGACACAGAGCAAGTCCGCGCCGACACAGAGCAGGCCCGCGCCGAGGCAGCCGAAGCCCGTGTCCAGGAGTTGGAGGAGCGGCTTCGGGGCCAGGGAGCGTAACCCTTTGGCGCGCCCGCGCCCGCGTCTTCCTCTAATATAATAGACCCTGCGACCCAGTCCGGCCGCAGCCCCGAACCCGAGAAAAACCATCCTATTGACAACGGCATAGAAGGCAAAGTATGGTAAAGCCGCGTAAAGATATATAGTATCAATACTGTATCAGGAACGAGGCTGCATAGTTGGCAATTTGGACTCCTTGGCAGCGTAGGGAAAATCATGTAGAATCAGCGGCGCAGGCTGATTCCGGCTGTCTTCGTGTCTTTCGTAGCCAATAATGAGACTACGTATCAACACATACATGAGTGTACAAGTCAACAACGACGTTGCGTTGGCTGATGCGAGGTTGCGTGCCAGCAGCCGCATGGGACGTGAAACAGTGCTTGGCCCGGTAGGCGGAGAGAGTGCGGTAGCGCCCGAGTCCGCCTGTGCCTTTGCCCCCCCCCCGACTTTTCTCCGACAATCCGCATCGGGTAGCTTTTCGTTACTGCCCGCCGCTAAAACGATCCTTCGGGAGCATCACCGTCATGTTCCAGGGAGGGTCGCTTTTTCCTTTCGCCCGCCGATGCCTGTCGGGATGTTCACTCCGGCAGGGAGGATTCCCACCGCCGGTGGCAGCGGGTCGATAGCGGCAAACACTCTCGTCAGAAGGACACGCCAGGTAGATGTCCAGACGCCCCATCGCATGCCATCAACTCGACGTTCCAAGTACATAGAGATTCAAAGCAGTCACAAGCAAACCCATGATGAACGTCATAGCCAGTGCCCTGCACGGAGTTGAACCAGTGTAGGGAACCCGGACGCGCCCAGAGCGCGAAGCAAAGAACAACGAACCGAACCAACGGAAAGTTCGAAAGCAAGGAGAATCAATGAACACCTTTACCAACGTATCAATGCCCCTGAAACTCTTTGGCGTCGTCTTGGCCCTGGCCGCCCTGGCGGTGGTCGCTTGGACGTTGAGCTGGAACAGCGGCGCCTGGGCGCAGACCGCTGACAACACCTACGCCGACCCCCAGCCCTGCGGTCCCGGCGCCAGTGCCGCCTTCATGGAAGAGCCGCACGAGGTAACCACCGGCCACTTCGGCCTCTTTGACGCGTACTGGCGCGCAAAGGAACCCGTCAACACGGCCAACGGCTCTGTCAACACCGGCGTCCTCCACACCAACGAGTGCCCGCCCGAGGTGACGAGCGAAACTGTCACGGAGACCAATCCCGTCACCTTCGTGACGAAGAAGGTAACTAGGATCACCCGCTCCGCCCGCGAGAATGGGATGGACATTGACGAAGCCATCATGCACGTGCTGGACGAACCGCACAAGGTGGCGGTAGTCGCCACCAACGCAGAGGCGACCGACGGTAAGCTGTCGCTAGAGGAATATCCTGGAGTCCGCAAGGCGCTGGGGCTTGAGGAAACTGACCCGGTGCCCGAGGGAACCCAGGTCTGGTGGCTGCGGCTGGACGACCCGGACACGAAAGACAATCCGGACACGCAAGAAAAAGAGAATGACGAGACCTCGGATCTGAGTCTGGGCTTCTCCACCCTCCTGCTGAACGACGACGACTGGCATCGGACGGATGAGGATGGCAACCCTCTGAAGCCCCTGCGCTACAAGTTCCTGGTCGAGCGCTACCCAGGCGATCCGGACGCCAAGGACAAGCCTCATTTCCTCACCTACGAGGCGCCCAAGGCAGGCGGCGCGGTGGCGGATCTCCTCTGGGACAGCACGCAACCCGCCGTCGAGCAGACCGACGTGCTGATGGACCCCGGCGAGTTCCGTGCTCTGCAGTGGGTCTTCACCAAGCCCGGCACCTACGTGATCTCAGTTGAACTCCAAGGCTACGTCCGCAAGAACAATCCTCACGGTGAAAACGATCCCCAGTATATGAACTGGAGTGCCATCAGCGGCAACGTGACTGAGACCAGCGAGGTGAGGGACTACACCATCCAGGTGGGCGACACGCTCAAGGAGACGGAGCCCCCGATATTCGGAGTCAACCTGAGCGTTGAAGAGAATAGCCCGGGCGGCGTCAAGGTCGGCGGCCCGATACCGGTCTATAACGCGGACGCCGATGTGCTGGAGTACAAGCTGACCGGGGAAGGGAGCGAGAACTTCACCCTGGCTACGTCCACCGAGCCCCACACCGTCCAGGTAGTGGTGGCGGAGGGGGCCAGCCTGGACTACGAAACGAAGTCATCCTACGAAGGCCTTACTCTGAGTGTTACCGACAACTTGGACCACGAAGGCAACAAGAACCTCTACGCGGACGACATCTTGATCGTCAGGATAGACTTGGAGGATCAGCCGTCGGGGGAGGTGAAGCTCGAGGTTGACAATGAGAATCCAAATGTCGGCGAAACAGTGAACTTCTTCCTCCGGTATGAGCCGCGCGAGGATCTGCGCGATGTGGAGCCGTCCTCTTACCAGTGGGGAGAGCATATCGGGGGTGATATGTGGAAGGCTCTTGCCGCTGACGTCGCTCCCAGCGCTCCGACATGGTCGGTTTCGCAATCGAGCGTAACCAGCAAGGTGTATCGAGTGGCTGTAGTACTAATGATGGGAGACCCGATTGAGCCGGTCTTCCTGAATTCCAACGAGATCACGATCTCCTGGGATCACTATACAGACTAGCCTTATCTAGACACGCCGTGCGGCGGTATTGGCCGTCGCACGGCGTGAGTCCTTTTCGGCTGGCAACGCTCACCAATCATTACTTGATATGTCGTATAACTCAGCGATAACCCGTACTCTCTTGTGGCTGGCGGCATTGGTTGCCGTCCTGCTGGCGATTGGCGTTGCGTTCCCCGGTACATCCCGCGCCCAGTCCCTGGATGATCCCTCGCTCCCCGTTTTCGACCTTTCGATTAGCTCCAAATATGCCTTCAATGAAGGGAACCGTGCGGCGTGGCGCATTACCGTGGACCACAACCACTTGGCAGGCCCAGAGGTGGATTTATCTTCCGTGCGGGTGATGATTGAGGTGACTGATGGAGCCGGCGCTACCGAAACAACCGTGTGGACCATCCGTAACCTGCAGCCCGGCAGAAGTGCGACTCGCATTGTCGATCGTCCTAGAGGATTATCTGGTGGGCCGTGGTCGATGCGGCTTTATGCCAAAATTGTCGAATCAAGCCCAGCGGAAGAAGCGCCAGCCCATCAGTACAATAACGATACGGAACACTGGGGCCTAGACGGTAACTTTGCTCACAGATGGCTTACCAACGGAGACACCGCCGTTGGTGTCGGTGTCTCCGATCGGTTTCCGCAGCCGGGAGAAGGGACGACCTTCACCGTGTATGCCGCGAATATCGAAAGAGGCGCCCAGAGCGGTTTTACTTCCGCTTCTTATGACAATACTCAGGTTGACGTAGAGGTCGCAGTCAGCCTTTCAGCGGGCCTGGCTTATGCCGAGACTCAGCCGCAGGCGCCGGGCGGCACGACGTTTGATCCGGTCACCGGGATCTGGGACGTGGGCACTCTGCCTGTCCATGTGCCCGGTACGCGAAATTTCCTAGTCCTACGGTTCCCTGTGGCGGTTACCCTCTCCAACGACAGCCTGGCGGACCTGCCCCTGGAAGAGCGGTGCCTGACGGCTGAGGTGACCAACGCCGTCCCCTGGCCCTCGAAGCGGGAGAACGATACCGCCACTGTGTGTCTGGGCGATGAGCCGAAGATTCCGCTGAGAGAAGGCGATGTCTCGCTGTTCTACTTATATGACTGCACTGTCGCCGAGTCCACCCCCTGCACCAGCGAGAGCACGGTCGAATTGGTCGTGCAGGCAGACCGGAACAGAGTCTTCTTGCCGGGATTAGATCGGGTTGATGAATTCTTAGTAAAACACCGTGGCAGGACATGGTTGCAGCCCGAATCGGTCATCGTTCAAGTCCGAGACCCCGAGGGACGGCAATCCGACGGAACCTGGCATACCGGAGCACAGGGCGTAGTCCATTCTCTTGACGCCGAGGGATTGAGCATCCCTCAGGATTGGACTCACTTCACGGCGCGTATCTCCGTGCCTGACGGCGTCACGCTGCCCGGCAGTTTCTCACTCCGTCCGACCACCACTGCCCATGTCAATTATCTGGATCCTGTCAACCAGTTGCAGCGGGGACCCTTCGCCTTAACAGCACCGATCGGGATCGCTGAACAATTCGTCGAGTTCGGCGCGCTTGGAACGTATAGAGTTGTCATGTCTTTCGATCTCACTCACAAGACAATTGACGCCGACAACGACGGAAACAAGGACGTATTCACTGACAGTGGCACCTACACTTTCCACGTGGGGCCGATGTCCGACCTGGCGATGCGAGACGCTGACATGAAGAGTCCCTTAGCGGCAGCGAACCAGCGAGCCTACACCATCGTGGCCGCCAACAACGGCCCGGACGATGCCCCGGCGGTGGAGGTCAAGCTCAGCAACGTCCCGGAGGGCGCGCAAGCCTTCGTCAGCGGCAGCGATGGGAAGTACGCGCAGGGCGACTGCGTGGACGGACTCTGCGAAGCCACCTGGACGATCGGCAGCATGCCGCATTACGAATCCTCTCGTGCGTCCGAGGGGAAGCTGGCCTTTCCCACTCTGACTCTAATCGCCCGGACGGCGTCCCGAACCCCGGACATCCAAGTCACCATCGCCAACACCGAGGACCATACCGTGTGCATCGACGGCGACGGCAATGACGTGCTGCCGAAACCGGCAAGCCAGGCGGCCTGCGAGGCGACTACCGGCAACAGCTGGCACTCCACCGCCTACTTCGACCACATCGAGCGGAACAACACTGCCACCATCGAGGCGCGGCCGGGCACGGGCGAAGGAGCGCCGGGGCAGCCGCAGGACCTGCAAGCGCAGATCTACACCGTTCCGCTCACGGCCGCCCTCGTGTGGTGGACCGAGGTTGAGTCGGTGAACGGCTTCCCGGTATCCGGCTACGAGGTGTTCATAGAGCAGCCGGAAAATGGAGCCTGCCAGGCACCGAGTACGGACCAAAAGGGAGAGCGGCTTACGGGAACCACGTACGTGGACCGCCGCGCGAAGGAGGGCGAGCTCACGTGCTACTACGTGCGTGCGGTGAATACTCATGAAGTTCCCGGCTACTGGTCTGGACCAGTGATAGCTACCGGTGAGAGCCCGGGCCTGCCGCGGCTGTCGGTGGAGGGCGGCGGTCCGGTCAACGAGGGCGACGCCGCCCAATTCACGGTCAGCGCCTCCCCGGCCCCCGCCACCGGAGACAGTCTCACCTTTGGCTACACGGTGATCCAGCGTGGCGACTACCTAGCCGACGGAGAGTTGGGCCAGAAGCATGCAACCATAGGCAACAGTGGCCGCGCCACCATAACCGTCCCCACCGTGGGGAACGATACCGACGACGCCGACGGGGAGATATTCGTCACCCTGAACAACGGCGAGGGCTACACGGCGTCTTCGGCCCGGTCGGCCAGTGTCGAGGTGAGGGACAACGACAATCCCTCGGTGTCCTTCGCCGCCGACCCGGCCACGGCCACCGTGAGCGAGGGAGATGGCACGCACAACGTAGTCGTCAACCTGGACCCGGCGCCCCATGCCGCCACCACCATCAGGTACCAGATCGGGGGCGTTGCCGAAGCAGGCGAGGATTTCACGATCGGCGGCCTCAGCAACGGCTTCGGGACGGTCACGGCCGGGCCCGGGCAAAGCAGCGTTCCCATCCGGGTGCGGCTGACCGACGACGGGATGAGCGAAGATGATGAGTGGGTGGACATCTACCTGCGCGCGGGAGAGGGGTACGTCGTGGGAGCTCCGTCCCGCTACACGCTGACCATCACCGACAATGACGGCCCCGGGGCGCAGTTCGCCAAGGCCGAAAGCGACGTTGGCGAGTCCGACGGGAGCGTGGGCGTCACCGTCAACCTGGTCCCGGCGCCCACCGAGGACGTGACCATCAACTACACCGTTGGCGGCGGCACGGCTCAGAGCGGCGACTACAGCATCGAAGGCTTAACCGGCTCTTCCGGGTCGGTGACGGTCTCCGCCGGGATCAACAGCGTCGACATCCCGGTAACCATCAACCCCGACGGCGACTCCGAGCCCGACGAGACGGTGGCGCTGACGCTGGGGGGCGGCTCGGACTACACCGTCGGGACGACTCGGACGCACACGCTGACCATCCTGGACGACGACCGGTCGAGGGCCAGCTTCGCCTCCGATGCATCCAGCATCATGGAGGCGGACACCAAGCACATGGTGGAGGTCAACCTCCGCCCTGCCGCGCCCGCGGGAGGGCTGACCTTGAGCTACGGCTTGGCAGGCGGTACGGCAACGCGCAACCGAGACTACCGCGCCTCCGGCACGGTGCAGGTGGATGCAGGCGACATCAGCGTTCGTATCCCGGTGGATATCATCCGCAACGGCGAAAGCGAGCCGGAGGAGACGGTGGTTCTGACGCTGCGGGTCGGCTCGAGAAACAATGTGGGCGATCCCAGCGTGCACACGCTGACCATCACGGACAACGACCTGCCGGTGGTCGCCTTCGAGGCGGCGGAGGCCAGCGTGAGTGAGACGGGCCGCACGCACCAGGCGGTCATCACCCTGGACCCGGCGCCCCACGAGAATATCACCATCGGCTACACCCTTGGCGGCGTCGCCACGGAGGGAGTGCACGGCCAGCACGGCCCAGGCGACGACTTCACCATCCGCGACTCCGGCACGGTCACGGTCCCGCGCGGGCGGAACCAGGCCTTCGTGCCGATAACCATCCTCAACGACTCGGACGCCGAGGGCGACGAGACGCTGACGCTGACGCTGACCGGCGGCGACGGCTATGCCCTTGATACGTCGGCGAACATCTACGAGCTGACCATCCTGGACGACGACGCGCCGGAGGTATCCTTCACGGCGGCCTCGGGCGAGCCGGGCGAGGGCGCCGGCACGCACGTGGTGCGGGTCAGGCTGGACGGGCAGACGGACAATCCGGTGACAGTGGGCGTCAGCGTCAGCTTCCCGCCCAATATCGGCTCTGACAACACCGATGACCACAGCGCCATTCCCGGCAGCGTTACGATTCAGGCGGGGACGCTTGAAACCGAGATTACGGTGACCATCACCGACGACAACCTCAACGAGGCCGACGAGGTGGTCGTCCTGACTCTGGAGCCCGGCACGGGATACTCCCTGTCGCAGGACAAGCCCACGGAGTACACGCTGACCATCGTGGACAACGACGCGGACGAGAACACCCCGGTGGCCAGTCGCGACCATCCCCATGCCCACGGGCAGGGCTCGACACAATTTGAAGTCTACGAAGGCCATACGCGGATCCCGACGTGGTACGTGACCAGGGACTTCGCGGAGGATGTGATCTTCCAGTACGTCGGCGGAACGGCGACCCTGGACGAGGACTTCCGCTTGTTCAACATAGACGGTCAGATCGAGAAGGTGGGCGACACCTTCACGGTCCGGTCCCTTGAGTCCCCCCACGACTCCGACAGGGAAGCGGGCCTCCGTTGGGCCAGGTTCACGTTCGACCCGATACGAGACCAGGAGCGGGAAGGCGGCGAGACGGTTATCCTCCGGGTGCTGAACGGCCCGGGCTACACCGTCGAGGAGCCCACCGAGCTCACCATCACCATCATTGACTAGAAGCAACCGGCCGGCGTCCCCACGGGGCCATGGGCTGAAGGCGGCAGTTCGGCTGCCGACCACCATTGGACGCCAACGCGCCGGTGCCGATGCGGACTTGGTGAAACGCAAAGAGAGCGGGATACATGCCGGTAGAGAGGGAGGCCATCCAATTCGGATAGCCTCCCTCTCTTGTACCTAAGCGGTCGCCGCCCCCGGCCGCATCAGCAGTGCGGAGTAGCCCGGGGCCACCACGTGGTCCACCGACACCTTCCCCGTGCCGTCGTATCCGGTGCGGAAGGCGTACTCCACCTCCGCGCCCCAGGGCACGCGCCCGCCGACGCGCACCGCACCGCCCCTGGCCGTGCCGTCTCTACCGCGAGCGCCGTGCACCACCATGCCGCTGCGCTCCCCCTTCTTCCAGCCCAGCACCTTCAAGGCCGCGGGCATCACCCGCTCATCGGCCTTCGTCCGCTGGAACAGCGCCCCGTGGAGCTTCCTCAGAACCACGGCTGACGGGGTGCTTCTGCCGTTCATGATCTGGGAGAGGTGACCGGAGCTGATGCCCGCCCTACGCGCCACCTCGTTCTGGCTGACGTCGAGCTCCTTCATCCGGTCCCAGACGGCCTGCCGGTCGATGTCGGGGCACTGGGCGGACGCGACCTTCGCACGTCCCTCAAGCACGGCCTCGACCCTGGCCTGGAGCTTCACCCCCATGCTACGGTGCCCTCTGGACACCTGGCTGAGGTACCCGGCGGACACGCCGACCTTCTCGGCCAGCTCCTTCATGGTTAGTCCGAGTGCGCGTGCGGTCTCCCTGATGAAGCTGCTGGCCTCACTCTCGATCACGTCACCCTGGCGGTTGGCGAGCTGGGCGGGGGCGACCCTGGCCGGAGCGTTCAGGACCGACTCGATGCTGGCCTGCACCTTGGGTCCCATGTTCCGGCGTCCCCTTGCCACCTGCGTCAGGTAGCCGTAGCTCACTCCCGACCGGTCGGAGAGTTCCAGCATGGTCATTCCTATCTCGCGTGCGCGCTCCCGGATGAAGGTACTTTCTGCATCTACCTCGCGGGTCTGTCGGTAGACGATCCCCTGCCCAGGGACCTCTCCCAGCACGGCCATCGCCTTCTCCCGCAGGTTGGGGGTCCAGGGCTTCTTGCCCGTGCCGACCTGGGAGAGGTGGCTTGCGCTGACGCCCATCAGGGCCGCCAGCTCCTTCAGGGTGAGGCCGCGCTTCCTGGCGGCGGCCCTGAGCTCGCTCTCGGGCCTGCCCCTGCGCTCGGCGGTCTCCGCCGCATCCGTCGTGGTTTCCGTGTCCTTGGTCCTATTGGTCCTCGTCGTGGTTGCCGTCGTCATGTCGCTTCTCCTTTGAATGAAGAAGCGGGACGGCCCACCACCCCCGTGGGGTGGAGACAGTCCCGCTCGAATTGGTTGTCCCGAATGCCGGGACTGTCTCCGTGGGTTTTGTGTTGTCGTTGTGGCCGATGGCCGGCTGCGGCGTCCTCCGTGTCGCTGTACTGGGCAGGCTCTACGTGGGGGAGCCGTGTGCAGGCAGTGCCCGCCGTGCGTTGGGCATAGTTCCTCCTGGGTGGGTGAGTGGATGGGTGAGGCGGGACCGGGTCCCGCAAGCAAGGGGGCGGAGCGGGCAGGCTCCGGCGTGTGAAACGGCTTGGAGAGCCGGGACGAGGGGCCGTTAGCTAGCGGAGCGCAAAGCCCAACCAAGCAGAGTCAAGAGGACGGCGCGTCCTCGTCCGGGTTGGAAGGTCAGGCGCACCGGGGAGGCGTCACCCGGGGGAGAGTGCCGGGACCGTTGGTCAAGGACAAGCCTTCGCCAAGGGCCGCAGCCCCCGGAGGCTGCGCTCCGAGACGACCTTGCCGGGCCGCCAGCGCATCCCCAGGACCGCAGCGACCTCCAGCGTCCCGTCGCCGTGGGGAACCAGCGCCGAGGCCCTGCCTGTGCCCTGGCTGTAGAGCACCGCGCCCCGGTCTCCGAACCGCCGCCTGACCATCTGCGACCACTCGGAGAAGGCCCAGCGGACCTCCCCCGGCGTGGCCCCAGCCACGTTCACGTCTCCCAGCACTGCCAGTGCCCCGTCCACGTCCCCGGCCTGCCTGAGCCGCCTCGCCTCGTGGATGGAGCGGGTTGCGCTCCGCTCAACCGGCTGAGTCTCCGTCTCCCCCGTGAATCCCATCGCCGCGAACACCCGGTCCACCAGCTCCTCCAGGCTGCGCCGGGGCCGTTCCGTCTCCATCGTCCGATTGCCAATTGCTGCCGTTGCCGTCGTCATTACGCACCTCCTAGTGCATTGCTTTGTGTTGCCTTGAATCCGTTGCGCCCGCTTGCGGGCAAAGAAGAAGGGGCCGCTCCCGGAATGAGAGCGACCCCTTTGAATGGGACGCGCTATGTGATCTTCAGGACCGTCAGCGGAGGAATCTCCTCGACAGTCGCCGCGCTTGGTGTATCAACGTCAGCAACGCCCCTACGGTGAACGCGAGGACGGCGAGGATCGCCGACTCCGGGCCATGGCCGAGGAGCAGCGGCACGGCGAAAGCCAGCGCCGCAACTGCGTACGATTCGAGCCGCCACCGGGGCCAGTACCTGATCCACCAGAGCCGGTCGATCTTCCCGTCCAGGGGCTCGTAGGCCCACCGGATCGGCCATCCTGCCTGACCACCGAGGGCAGAAGCAGCCACCTCCGGAGAACAGTCCCCGGTGTGGCAGCGCGCGTCTATGCCCTCGCCGTCGGGTCTCTGCCGGAAAGCCAGACCGTCGTCCTGCCGGCTGTGGCACGTCGCCGTCGTCCAGAACCAGCCGTCGTGGAACCTGACCCGATGCGGCAGCCGCTTGGCAACCCACAGCGCGCTCGGCCCCACGTAGATATCCTTCACGTCCAATCCCGTCGTTTCGTCGATGTCCGTCAACGTCGATTCCATGTGTCCGTCACCTCCTTCTCCGATGTCGTGTGTCCGCAATGCTTCCATGCTTTCAATGCCTCCTTCGTGTGCTTTGAGCTTCGTATCCGCTAACTTGGTGAATCTTCTGACGCAGGCCCATCCCGCATCCCGGCTGAGCGTGACTCGGCCAGCATGGGGGACGAGGCGACCGGTCGGGGGGCGTAAGGGCTCCGGGACAGCCACGAATTCGTGAGTGCCTGGCCGACTGCGACGGGCGCACTCCGGCCTAGGTGTCCGAGGGGCCGAAGCGAAACGCGCCTCTGCCGCTGCGAATGTGTCCCTCCGGGGTTTGCCTTCGGGAGAGCGCGATGCTCGATCCCTCCGGTCTGACCCCTGGGCGGCTTTCAGAGAGCGCGGTGCTCGATCCTACGCAGCCGGTCCCGGATTCGGGGGACGGGAACCCTCCAGGTTTCTCGGCAGGAAACAACTGGAAAAGCCTGAAACTGACTCCATTATTGCCGAACGGTTGAGCGGATGGAAGGGTTTCGCGGCGTCCTCGCCCAAAGTGTTCTGTCCAGTTCCACGAAACCCTAAGCGCGCCGCGCCGGCCACCAGCGGCTCCGCCACAGGCCGCACGTGAGCGCCTTCCACAGCAGGTATCTCCAGGCCAGCGCCCTGCGGACATCAAAAAGGGTGTCCCTGCGCCAGGTGAGCTGTGTGCTTCGGTAGAGTCCGTGCAGCGGCTCCGTCTCCGGCGGCAGGGTCATCTCGTACTCTTCGAGCAGGGCAACCTCCAGGCTACGGACCCGTTCCTCGGTCTCCAGCCAGGCCAGGCCCTTGCCTGTACCCACGTGTCCCGCCTTCCAGATTTCGCGCCACTCCTCAATGAGCGGCCACGCCTCGCCGAATACCTCCTCGTCGTCGGGCGCGGGCTCCTTCGTCACCAGCTCGGGATACAGCCGCTTCGGGTACCTGGCCCTCGCCGACGGCTTGTCCGTCGCCGGGGCCTCCTCCGGCGCGTCTCCGGTTGCGTCCTGGGCCTCCGCCGGTCCCGTCGTGGACTCTCGCTGGGCTTCCGCACGCGACAGCCTCTTCTCGATCTTCGCTAACGCCCCGCTCTGCTCCTCACACAGGACTTTCACCTCGCCTTTGACGGCGTCCAGACCCTCGTGAAGCTCCTTCGCCAACCCCTCCACCCGACGCTCCAGCGCGTCGTGACGCCTCCGGTGACGGGCGGCGGACGAACCCACCCCATCCCTGAGGCCCCGCTCCAGGGCTTCCCTGAGCCGCCACGTCATTCCCCCGCCATCCATGCAGGCCCCCACGGTCCGCCGGTCTATCCCCAGCGCCCGCGCCGCGCCCCTGCGTCCGCCCTCTCTTCGCACCACCTCGTGCAGCAGGGCCATGAGGCGATTGACGTGCTCCTCTTCGGCGTCTCTACCTTCAGTCCCGACCACCTCACTCGCTTCCATCAGTCCCTCCTCCGGTACAACATGTACCCGTTTTGTACACGGCTGCCGACTCTCTCAGGGTGTACAACATGTACCGCTTCAGCTACGGACGATGTACCAGCCCGTCGCAACCGGTCCCTGACAAAAAGTGTTCGCTCTTCACGTCCTGTAGGGGCTGCTTCCCCCTGTTCCAGCTTTGAAACCGCCCAGATGTACAACATGTACACGGACGCGTTTCCCTGTACTACCCCATGACATCACGGCGACCCCTTGGCGGGGTATCCCCTGGAAGGGGCTATCACGAATGAAACGGTTGCACGGATGAATACCCCTTCCGAGGGATAACGCTCGTCTTTTCGGCCCTCCACACTCGATGGCAAATCATCGCGATTCCACCCGTGAGGAGGCATCAACTTGGAAGGACACTCGACCATCCGGCGGTCCGTTAGTAGAACCAGGAGGCTGATGCCTCTGGTCGCCGCGCTGGTGTTGGCGGCGCTGGTCGCCGTCCCCACCGGCAATCTTGCCCTGGCCCAATCTCCGCCCGGCGGCGGCATCAGGTTGGTCAACGCGGATAGAGAATTCGTCGAGCGCAAGAAGGGCGGCGAGTTCGTCGCACGACCCATCTTCGACCGCGAGCTTGAGGACCTCTTCTACGCCGTCCGCGACGCCGACACCGGCGACTGGATATCCGCCATGTACCGGGTCCGGGGAGGCGAGAAGAAGAGAAGCGACGGCTGGGAGTACTCCTGGGAGTACCCCAAGCTGGCCGAGCAGCCAGACCTCGACCCCGACCGGGCATACCTGCTGGTCATGCTGGCCGTGGCCGAGGACGGCAACCGTGGAGACTTCTACGCCGTCGTCCCCATCCACCAGCCGGGACGCATCTGGGACAAGATTCTGAGCGCCCTCAACCCCTCCCGCTGGGCCAGGGCCGCAGCCGGGTGGGTGATCGAGGGAGTCCACGGGACGCTGTGCGGGGTGGTGGAGCGGGCCTCGGGCGAGGACGCCGACAACTGCCGGACGGGGAGCTAGCCCATGAGCGACATCCTCACCGGGACTCCCGAATCCCTCACCTACGCCCACCACCTGGTGCAGCAGGCGTGGTTGGTCGTCTGGGCCGTCACGTCGGGCGCATTGGTCGTCATCCTGGGCTGGATGGGGCTGACTCTCATCGTGAGCGAGCACTTGGGCAGGTCTCAGGCGGGATGGCGGGAGATGGTTCCCCGGCTGGTGCTGGGACTGGTGGCGGCGGCGTCATCCCTGTGGTGGTGCGCCCTGGTCATCGACGTTGCCGACGCCGTGTCGGGCTTCGTCGCCGCATCCCTCGGCGTCACCGCCGGAGACATGCTCCGCTCAACCCTCAAGACTCTGCTCACCGCCGTGAACGCCGGGAGTGTGGGGATGGCGTTGCTGCTGGCCCTTCTCTACCTGGTCTACGGCTTCTTCGTCCTCTACGTCATCGTGCAGATGATCCTGCGCCTCGCGCTGATAGACATTCTCTTGGCTTTGGCCCCCATCGCCTTGGGGCTGTGGATTCTGCCGCACACGGCGGGCTGGGGCCGCCACTGGCTCAGGCTGTTCATGACGACGGTGTTCCAGCAGGCGATCCAGCTCATTGCGTTGGCCCTGGGGTTCGGGTTCCTGAACGAGGTTGCTCAGATAGCCGCCTTCGAGCCGGTGCAGGACCTGGTGTGGAAGCTCTTGATGTCGCTGGCCTTCGTCTACATGGCGACCAGAGTGCCGTCATTGCTTGGGAACGCCGGGACCTTCGACGCCTGGCTGAGCACCCTCTACTTCGGAATGAACCTACCCGCGTCGATGGTGCGGTCGGCCCGGACCATCGGGCTTGTGGCGGGCGGAGCCGCCGGAGGTCCCGGCGGAATGGCCGTGGGAGCGGTTGCGGCCAGCGCTGGTCTGTCGGCTGCGGCAAGCGGTCTCAACTCTGCGGCGTCGATGGCCACCCCATCGGGTGGTGGGGACATGGGCGGCGAGGCCCCTAGGAGCGCCAACGAGTAGGCGCACAGAAACAAAACCGAATTCACGGAGGCGCAGACGAGAAGCGCGCCGAGCAACACCACGATGGAGGCGAAGCGATGTGCAGATAACGGAACCAAAGGACAACGACCGATAGGAACGAGCGGAAGGCTCGAAGAACGAGAGGAGAAAGAACGAATGGAAAACCTGACACAGACCATATCGAACCTGGTGGGCATCCTGCTGGGGATCGTGGGAGTAGTGGGCGTGGGCTTCTTCATCTACGGGGCCTACCTGTACCTGACGGCATCGGGAGCGCCCCACCAGATGGAGCGGGGCAAGAGCGCCATGATGACCGCCCTGGCGGGCATCGTCCTGGCGATGGTGGCCTACGGGGTCGTCGAGCTGGTGATGAACGCGGTGGTGGGCAACCCGGTGGAGATCGACGTGCCCGACCCGGCAACTCCCACGCCGCCCAAGAATAGTTAGTCGGACGGGAAGGAGAGAAAAAGACATGAGAGAACACGAGGTACCGACCCACGTGCAGGCCGAGGACAGGGTGCTGCTGTGGTTCACCTTCCCGCAGATCGTGGCGGTGGTGGCGGTGTGCGCCCTGTCCTACGGCGCATACCGCTACGCCCCCGTGGGGCCGAACGATGTGCGGATGGGAATCGCCGTCCTGTTCGGGCTGACTGGGATCGCCGTCGTCGTGGGAAAGATAGGAGGTCGGCGTCTGCCGTTGGTGGCCGCCGACCTGTTGAAGTACCGGCTGGGGTCACGGGTCTACGTAGGCCCGGTGTCCCAGCTGGTGCGGCCTGAGCCGCCCGCGCCGGCGCAGCCGGTGAAGAGCGGCCCCGGCCCGTTGAGCCTGACGGCTCGGCGCGCCGGAAAGACTCTCAGGAGACTGCGCCGCAGGAAACGGAAGCGCAACGGGGAACGAAAACCCTTCCGTCCCCACTGCTGGTTCGGCAAGCGCCGCCGGAAGGCGGGACGGGACAGCCAGAGCCACGGTCTGAAAGGTTGGATAGCGGTGGTGGCCGTCGTCGCAGTGGCGGCGGTCGTCACCATCCCAGACGTTGCCCTTGCAGACGGGCACGAGCCGTGGCGGGATGAGATCGACTTCGAGGTCACGGAGCCGGTGGAGGGTCGGAGAATCTTCGTCGAATCCCTCACCGTGTCCGGCGACCGGGCCGTCGTGACCCTGAGGGCAGCAACGGACGTTGACATCCGCATCCGGGCCTTCGGCGGCAGCCAGGGCACGGCGCTCCGCTTCTGGGGGTCGGCCAGCCTGACAGGGGGGGAGGCAATCGACTACTCCCTGCCCCTCCACGGTCCGGTTCCGTCCTTCACCGTCTCGTGGGAGGACACGCTGGGGCAGGCAGGAGCGCTGACTGTAGAACACGACCGGATACCGTACCCGCTCCCCGAAGTCGAGGGAGAGCTGTGCGACCTGAACGTGATCTCCCTGGGCTGGACGCCGGGGGCCGTCACCGGCGTTATCGAGTCGGTGTGCGTGTCCGACATCAAGGAGCCGGTCGAGCTTCAGACGGTGGCCGGACATGAGAGCGTCACCGAGACGGCGCTGATGGACGCCGCGGTGACGGCGGTTACGGGAACGGTGGTCGCAACCACCGGAGCGTCGACCGCCAGCGTCCCCTTCGTCCCCGACGGTGAGACGAGTTTCCGGCTCGCCGTTTCGATGGGTCAGGCCATTCACGCCGTGAGCGTGGACGTGAGCCTTGAGGCGAGCCTCAGCGTCCCCATTCCTCCGCTGACGACGCTCACCCACCACCCGGAGCGGACGGAGGAGCGCACCGAGACGGTGAGCCTGTACAGGCCGGGGGCGAGCGACTCCGACAGCGACAGCGAGACCATCACCGTCACCCACGACGACGGTACCACGACGGACCACACCGTGTCCGCCTATGCCCACGCCCACGTGCCGGGCACGACGATCCAGAAGCAGGTCACGCTCACCATCGTCCATCCCGAACACGTGAAGGCCGAGGTCACTGATCGAGCACCCATCGCCAAGACGAGAAGCGAAACGCTGGCTCTGGCATTCGACATCGGGTCCGACGACGCCTTCTCCATTCTGGTCTTGCCCCAGCCTGAGCCCGAGGACCCGCCGGCCGAGCAGACGCCCGGCGGCGATCTGACTGATTGGTTCCGAAGACTGGGATGGGAGTGGCCGTGGTGAGGCGAATGCTGACGGCAACGCTGCTAGCCGGGGTTGTGCTGGCGACCATCGGCGCGGCCCCGGCGGAGGAGCGGGCGATGCTCGAAGCCTTCGACGCGGTGCTCACCGCGATGGCCTACGCCGCCGCCGGACTCTGCGTCTTCGCCATCGTCTGGGCGGGGTTCGTCCTGATGGCCGAGGGCGCGGAGGAGCGGGGCGGCGGCAGGGCCAGGACCGCCGTGGTCATGGCGGTCGTCGGCCTGGTGCTGGTGCTGCTGGCCAAGGGCGTCGCCGCCCTGCTGAGAAGCGGCATCGTCCCGTTCCCCATCCCCTAGCACAAAGGAGACCGAGTTGAAGAAGTTGATCGAACGAATCACGAGACGAAAAGCGGAGGGGCTGCCCAACGGTGCCGCCGCCCCGCAGATCATTGCGGAGGCTGACCCCGCGTTGGTCTCCGAATCCACCGAACTCCAGGTCCCTGCGTCGAAGCCTGCACCGGAGCTACCGCTCTTCTTCATGGTGTCGCACCTGGAGGAGGACGGTCCCGTCCGGCTGGACGGGGTGAAGCCGGGCGTGTGCGAGGTGATGGGCCTGGAGCTTGACGAGCCGAAGCTGGGGGCCTTCGCCGGGGCGCTCAACGCCCTCGACTTCCCGGTTCAGCTTCTCATCCGCCAGCACCCGCCGCGCCTTCAAGGTATGCGGGAGAAGCTGCAAGAGGCCCAACCGGACAACCTTCCACCGCAGACGAGAGCGGCCGCCGAGTCGCTGAACCGGCTGCTCACCGACCTTGAGACCCGCGACGGCATCCTCGACCGGCGCTTCTACGCCGTCTGCGAGCACGCTCGCATCGACGAACTGCGGGGCCTGCTGGCACGTGCCGGACTCTCCGTCCATCCACTGAAAGGACGCCAGCTTCGGATGTTTTTTGTAGCGGCCGCCCTCGGCGGCACGCCCGCCGACGTGGACGAGAGCGAGGAAGTCGAGGTGCAGGTCAACCGCAGGGACATGCGCATCGCAGACCGGCTGGTTCGCTCCCTGCACCTGGGCAAGTGGCCCCGGTCGTTGGCCCCAGGGTTCCTGCAAGGGCTGATGGCGGCGGGAGCGCCCATGGACCTGTCCATCCACCTGGGGCCGATACCCGCCGAGCAAGCGGCCAGGACGCTGGAGTGGCAGAAGGTGCGCTTCGAGTCGGCCCAGTCCCTGTCGTTCAAGCGGGGCCGCACCATGTCCCCCGAGGCGGAGATCGCCCTGGAGGACGTGACAAGGCTCAGGGACGAGGTGCAGCGGGGAAGAGAGCGTCTATTCCATTCCTCATTATCCGTGACCCTGCACGCGAAGGACGAGGACGCGCTGAAGGATATGACCCAGCGGGCCAAGGCCCACTTCGCCGCCACCCTGGGCAAGCTCGACAACCTCGCCTTCAGGCAAAGAGAAGGTCTGCTTTCGACGCTGCCCCTGGGCCTGAACGCCGTCGCCGAGTGGCGAACGCTGGACACGTCCAGCTTGGCGAGGCTCTTCCCCTTCTCTCCGCCGGACCTGGACACGCGTCGTGGCACCCTCTACGGCATCGACATGCGGGCCTGCTCCCCGGTGGTCTACGACCCCTGGGACGGCACCCACCTCAACGCCAACACCGCCGTCCTCGCAAGATCGGGAAGCGGCAAGTCCTTCGCAACCAAGCTCGGCGTGCTCAGGGGATTGACGCGCGGCGTCACCGCCTACGTCATCGACCCGGAGGGGGAGTACGCGGACATGGCGAGGGCGGCGGGAGGCAGGGTTCTCTCCCCAGGTGTCGAGGGCCAGGGCATGAACCCCTTCGTCATCGACCGGGGGGACGACGAGGAGCTGCTCCAGCGCATCGGCAGCCTCCGCCGCCTGATCGAGGTGATGGTGGGAGAGAGCCTCGGCGCGGAGCGCAGGGCCTCCCTCGACCACGCCCTGGCGGGCTACTACGCCCACAGCCGAGAGCGCACCGGCTTCCGCGACTTCTACAAGTATCTGGAAGGAGAGGCCCCTGACATAGCGCACCTGCTGAGGCCCTTCGCCACCGGCAGCCTGCGCAACCTCCTCTCCGACGAGGGGGACGACCTTCTCGGCAACGAGGCGTTGGTGACCGTCTTCGACCTGCGGCTGCTGGAGCCGGAGCTGAGGCCCGCAGCGGCGATGGTCTGCACCGAGACGGTGTGGGCTGCCGCCGCCCAGAACCCCAAGCCCCGCCTGCTGGTGGTGGACGAGGTGTGGAGCATCATGCAGCACCCGGAGGGCGCGGCCTTCATGGTCTCGATGGCGAAGCGCGCCAGGAAACACCGGCTGGGGCTTCAGTTCATCACCCAGGACGTCCAGGACCTTTTGTCCGAGGACTCGTCGAGGACCATCACCGGCCACTCCGGGAGGGCGCTTCTCCAGAACGCCGCCTTCAAGCTGCTGTTGCAGCAGGACGCGGCGGCCATCGGCACCGTGGGCGACGCCTTCGACCTGCCCGAAGACCTCCAGAGGTGGCTGCTCTCATGCCCCCGTGGAGATGGCCTCCTGCTGGCGAAGGGACACCGCTTCCCCGTCCGCATCGAGGCCACCTCTGAGGAGACGGAGGTGATCGAGTGGAGGCCGGGAGCACACAAGCGCACCACCTAGGACGCCCCAAAGAGACCGATAGAGAACAACAAGGGAGACGAGACGAATGAACGACGAAAACCGAAGTGACTACGAACCGACCGACGCCGCCAATAGCGACCGGAGTGAGACCGTGAGCGACAGATACGAACAGGACAGCGCTGAAACGAGGGAAGAGAGGAGTCCCATCATGAAGATGAACCCGATGAAGTGGCTGAAGGACGACGAAGGGAAGAAGAAGCCCGTGCTGCTGGCGGTGACGCCGCCGAGGAAGGACGAGCGCACCATGCTGGGCGTGGAGAACATGCTCCAGTCCATCGCCGTGCCGGAGCCCTTCTCCCTGGAGCTTGCCGGGGACGCCGACGGCGTGACCCTGATGGCCCGCTGCCTGGACGACCAGGTGGTGCGCGGCCAGATCGCCGCCCACTATCCCCAGGCCCGCATCGAGAAGGTGCAACCGGAGGAAGACCCGCTGCGGCTGGAAGAGGACGAGCAGGCGTGGGGCATGGCGATCAGGGCCGACGGCCCGGAGTACGTCCCCATCCGCACCTTCAGGGATGACGACCTGCTCGACCCCGGCTCCGACCCCATCATCGCCCTGCTGGGCTCGCTGTCCAACCTGCGCCGGGACGAGCGCGTCGTGGCGCGGCTGATGCTGAACTCCCTGGGACCGGACTGGTCGCAGCACCACCAGGAGAAGGCCCATAAGCCCGCTCTGGAGCAGCGGCGCGACCCGTCCTACACCTACCAGACCAGGCCCCTGCGCATGGACGGCGTGACGATGGCGGTTCTGGGCGTCGGAACCGTCGCCGCCCTCCAGGGCTACCTGTGGGTGCAGGCGGGGCAGACCTGGAAAGCCGTGCTCCTGGGCATCGGCGTGAGCGCCGGACTGGCCGCCGCCGGTTGGCTCTGGCACCGCATCAAGAAGGCCCGCAACCGCGTCTACGACCCGAACCTCATCAAGGAGAAGGTCTCCCGCGTCGCCTTCGCCGGCGAGATACAGGTGACGGCGATCCTGCCGGACGACGCCGGAGCCAAGCGCGCCAATGAACTGCTGGGACAGGTCGCCGCGGCCTACCGCCACTACGACCATCCGGCAGGGGCCAGGCTCAAGGCGGGCAGGGTGAGGCCGGTCGTCCCCGACCCGGAGACGCTTCACCCCGCAGGCCCCGGCCTGTTCGGGGGGCGGCGCAGCGTCTTCGGGATGCGAGAGGCGGCGGCCCTGTGGCACCCGCCGGGAGCGCGTGACGAGACTCCGTTGGTTGGGCGGTCGGGTTCGAGGGCGCTCATTCCCTCGGCCAGGAACGTGAAGGGCGGCGCGCTGGTGGGCGAGACCACAGCCGGAGCGCGGAGGGAGATCCGCTTCCCCGACGACCTGCTGCGCCGCCACCACCTCTACGTGGCTCGCACCCGCATGGGCAAGTCCACCCTCATGCACCACATCGTCAGGCACAAGATGGAGGAGAAGGCGGCGCGAAGGGACGGCGACGCCATCGTCGTCATCGACCCCCACGCCGATCTGGTGGAGGGCATTCTCCAACACGCGCCGGAGGAGATGGCCGACAGGGTGCGGCTCATCGACCTTGCCGACGAGCGGGGAGCGCCCGGCGTCAACCTGCTGGACACCCGCGTCTTCTCCGACCGCGACCGCACCGCCGACTCGGTGGTGCGCGTGGCCAGGGGCCTGTGGGACCAGTGGGGGCCGAGGATGCAGTCCATCCTGGAGCAGACCGTCAAGACCCTCCACGAGGCCAACGAGCAAACCGACGCCGACGAGCAGTACACCATCCTCGACGGCCTCAAGCTGCTGTCTGCGGACAGGAGGTCCAGGGGCGAGGCCTCGTCGGAAGACCAGAAGTTCAGGGACAGGGTGCTGGCGAAGGTGAGCGACCCCTACCTCAAGGACTGGTGGGAGAGGGATTTCAAGAACTGGACCCACCAGTACCGGGCCGAGGCGCTGGCCCCGGTGCAGACCCGCCTCAACTACTACGCATCGTCCAAGCGGGCGCGGGCCATCCTCGGCCAGCGCCGCTCCACCATCGACCTGCGCAGGACCATCCTCGACGGCGGGATACTGCTGGTGTCCACCGCCCAGGGGACGGCGGGCCGGGACGTGGCCGCCCTGGTGGGGTCGTCGATCCTCAACCTCGTGGACGCCGTGATCCGGGAGCAGGGAAGCCTGCCGCCCGACAGGCGTCGCGGGGCGCTGGTCGTCGTGGACGAGATGCAGTCGATGCCCGGCGTGGACTACGAGAGCATGTTGTCGGAACTTGGGAAGTTCGGCGCGTCCTTCGTGCTGGCGACCCAGAGCCTGGCCAAGCTGGACGATCTGTCCCGCACCATGAGGGACACCATCCTTGCCAACGTCGGCTGCCTCGCCGTCTTCCAGGTGGCGGGGAACGACGCCCGGCAGCTGGTGTGGGAGCTTGGCAAGGATCGGGTGACAGAGGACGACATCACGTCGCTGCCCGTGCACCAGTGCTACGTCCGCGCCACCGTGGGCACCGAGCGGATGGACGCCTTCTCCATGGCGGTCAGGAAGCCGGAGCCGGGAGACGTCGAAAGGGCCGAGCGCATCCGCGCCGCCGCGTCCTCCTACGTCACGGCGGCCAGGGACATCGCCGCAGGGAACGCGGAGTGCGACGGGAAGCAGGAGCAGCAGGGGGAGACGGAGAACGGTCAGGCCAAGGCCGAGCATAAGAAACCGGGGCAGCCCCCCAAGAATCACAAGGGGCGTACCCGGAACCCCAAGCCGTCGAAGCCGGAGTCCGGCGACGGAGCGTCCTCGTGAACCGCAACGAACACACCCTGCTCTTGATTCGGCGGCTGGCCTCCATGCCGTTTCTCGACCGGCTGGAACTGGCCGCCGTGTCGGGTACGCCCGACCGCTCCACCTACTATGCCGTGGACGATCTGGAACGGGAGGGCCTGGCGGTTTCGATCTCGCACGCCACCGACCTGCTGCGCACCACCAAACGCTACTCTCTCACGACCGCCGGGCTGAGTCGGCTCGCCGCACGGGAAGACGTGGGCCTGAACGAAATACTCCGCGAACACCCGGTCTCCGCTCAGTGGCGGCGCATCCTGATGGAGCGGCTCGACGCCGTGGGCGTCATATACCGGCTGGCGTTGTCCATCGCTGCCGAGACGGGACCCATCCGGCTGCGCTGGTACAGGGCCGCGCCCCTGGACGCCTCCGTCGAGCTCGCCGACGGCAGGACCCTCGGCGTGGTCAGGCAGGGGCTCACGTCGGACAGGACGGGGTTCGCAAAGCGTCTCTACCGGCTCGGCGAAGGGCCGCTTCCCGGAGCCGTGCTCATGCTCGTGTCCGACGAGGTGCGGCTGAGGCACGCCCGAAGAACGCTGGCCGACTCTCACCTGCCGGCCGTCCTCGCCCTGGAGCGGGACGCGACGTGGGCAGGCCCCTCGGAAAGGGTCTGGCGTCTGCCCTCCGTCGCCGCCGCCCTCGACCTGCGCTACGTCCTGTCGTCCTACCTCGAAACGGGAGGACGGCTGATCACCGAACCGGAGCCGTCGCGGGCGACCCTCCCGGAGGACTTCATCCTGGAAAGCCCGGGGACGCCCGACTGGCTGCTGCCAGCACTGCTGAAGCCCGCCGGGAAGCGCGTCCTCGACCTGCTCTACGACTGGCCGGGCATAGCACCGGAAGACCTGCGCGGGCTGCTGGGGATCTCCATGGGCCGGTTCTACGAGATCGTTGCGCCCCTGGCCGACGCCGGGCTCGTCGAGCGGGTCGCCATCAATGGCCGCCGTCTGGCTGTCTCCGACCGGGGATTGGCACTCCTAGCGCGGAGGGACCGCACCTCGGTGGGCGCGGCCAGGAAGCGATGGAGCGTCTCTCCCAACGGCGCAGCAGACGACGCCGTCGAGTGGCGCAACATATCCGGCAGGAGAAGCCGCCAGTTGCTCAGGAATCTCGATCACACGGCGGCGGTCCACGGCTTCGTTGCGCAACTGGCAAAGCAGGCGCGTTCCCTGGGCTGGGAACCGGCGCAACTCGACCCGCCCATGCGGGCCGCAAGGCACTTCCGCCACCGGGGCAAGCTGCGCTCCGTACACCCCGACGCTTTCGGCGTCCTGAAGAGGAACGGAACCCCGTGGCCCTTCTTCCTGGAGTGGGAGCGCCGCGCCGTGCGCCCATCGACCATGGCGGCCCGGCTGGCCCCCTACCTGCGCTACTACTCCTCCGACAGGCCCGCCGACGACCACCGCGCACGGCCCGCCGTCCTCGTCGTCCTCCGCGACGACGTCACCGCCATCAACTTCCTGCGGGTGGCGAGGGAGCGGATGACGGAGGCCCGCGTGGAGATGCCCCTGCTGGTCTCTCACGAGGGCCTGCTGGAGCGGGAGGGGCCGTTGGGACGGGCGTGGCGCACTCCCGATGGATGGGAGGCCGTCCGCGCCCTTCCCGAGAGTCGAGAAAAGAACACCAGAGAGAGGTAATGAACCATGCGTCTGTACTACATCGACGAGTCCGAGGGACCGACCCGCTACGTCCGCTCCGCCCTGGGCGTGGACGCCGAACGGTGGAACGACCTGTTCGCCGACATCCAGGAGTGGAGAAGCGAACTGCACGAGGGCTACGGCATCCCGCCGGACAGGGAGCTTCACGCCTGCGATCTGCTGGCGGGGAGAGGGATGCTGGCCCGAAACGGCGATTCCAACGAGCGGCTCACGCCCTCCCAGGGAGCCGAGGTCTTCAGGGAAGGGCTGCGACGCATCGAAGAAGCCGCCCGCATCGGCGTCGTCGAGGTCGTCAACGTCTGCCTGAGAAAGTCCGACGTGAAGGGATACGAGCAGGTCAGCCTCGACCGGCTGCTCAACCGCATCAACGCCTCGGTCAAGGCTGCGGGACGACACGCCTTCCTCATCTTCGACGAGGGCAATGAGCGAATGATTACGAGGGCCTACAGGCGGCTCAGGATATTCAACCCCGTGCCAAGCCGGTACGAACTGTGGGAAGAGGGCGAGCGGACTCGAAACATCCCGGTGGAGAACGTCATCGGAGGCCCCGCCTTCAGAAGCTCCGACGGCGACCATCTGCTACAGATGGCCGACCTCGTCGCCCATGCCCTCCTCAAGCAGGAGGAGGAGCCCGTACCCAGGGTGGAGACCCACGGCATCAACGAAGCCTTCTCCATCCTCGACAAGGCAATCAACCGCAGGGCGTCGCGTCGCGACCCCCAGGGGATCGTCAGAAGATAGGGCGAAATCAGAGGACGGACCGGCCTTCGCGCCCTGTGTCAATCGGATACCCTTGTTCTGAGCTGCTGCCCAGGGAGCCGGTGACGGCTGCCACCAACAGCGCCAGTGCCACCGGCAGGTAGAACAGCCCGATGGAGAGTATCCCCACAAGGCATAAGGCCAGGAGAGCCAGCGCCGATATCCACAACAACGCCTTTCGCCTCGCCTGCCCGGCATCGGTGAAACGGATGACCAGTAGCGTCAGCCCCGACAGCAGAATGGGGATGAGCAGCAGCCAGAGCACGTACAGACCATTCACTTCCACCAGGGTGGCGGTGTGCCTTGTCACCTCTCCCGCAGGCTCGCCCGGCACGGATGAAGTGCCCGATACCCCCTGGTAGACGGGGCCGAAGACGAACCAGAGCCCGGCGACCCAGGCCAGCGCATGGGCTACCCACGCCGAGACCGTCGCAACACCGGCTCGCTTCATCATTCCATCCTTTGGGCCAAGAAGCGGAGGCTACGCCCCGTCCGGCTCGTAATCGGGGCCAACCCAACGTATCCGCACCCACGTCATCGTCGTGTACATCAGGTGGTTGTAGCAGCGTGAGGTGGCTTCCCGCGTGTACGCCGCTATCTCCTCGTCGCCGACCCCGCCCTCCCGGAGGGCGCTGCGCACCCGCTCCAGTACGCGGGATGCGTCAGGGTTGTCGGGGCTGTAGTCCCCGTCCTCCTCGTCGTCTTCGTCTTTCCCGTAGTAGACGAAGGGGTACGCTTCCCAGATCGGGACCTTTACGTTCGGGTATCTCACTCCCATCTCCATCATTCTTCCACTCATCTGCTCTCTCCCCTTCATTCGCTTCACAATGGTCTGGATGCTGTTGGTGGGCAGCTACCCTCGATGATGCGGCCATTCACTCCATCGGGAGGGGCGGCTGTAGCCACGCCATCTCCTGCGGCACCCCGAAGTGCTCGGCCACCTCCCACAGCTCGCTGAGGCCCTCCGCCATTGCCTCGTCCACGTCCATCAGCAGGGCGCGGGCGAAGTCCTCCGCCTCCCGCTCGAACAGGCTGCCCAGGCTGGTGTGGTCCCGTATCCACAGGTGATTGCCACTGTGCAGCAGCCGATGGCCTATGGCGTGGGCGATCACCCAGCGCCGCCAGCGGACATCCAGCCTCTCGGCCACGCCGATGTACCGGTCCATCTGCATCTCCTCCTGGACATCCAACGGCCAGGTCACCACCTCCAAGCCCAGGATGCTGGCCACGGTCTCGGCGTCCACCCGGCCCGACAGCTTCAGCTTTCGCCGCAGCTCTCTGGCCTTCCGCTGCGCCCGCTTCATCGCCCATCCCTCTCCGTCCTCCGCCTCTGCTCACGCACAAAGCGGATGAAGTTCATGATGGACTCGATGTCCTCCATGGGAAGGCCCTCGATGGCGTTGCGGAAGGAGACGTCGGCCTCCTTCAGTATCTCCGCCTCCACCACGTCCCGGCCCAAGAGCCAGTCGGTGCTCGTCTCGCACTGGTAGGCCAACTCCAGCAGGTGCTCCGGGGTGGGCTTCATCTTCCCCGACTCCCAGGACCAGACGGCGTGGGAGCTGACCCCGACCAACTCGCTCACTTGTTTCTGGGTGAGGCCGACCTTCAGCCGCGCCTCCTTGATGCGGGCTCCGATGCTCTTCCAGCGGTAGCCCGGGTCTATGGTCATGGGTTCCGGCCTCTCTTGGTCAACGCTCATAGGCGATCATAATCCACGATTAGGAGTATCGCACACTTGTTCTTGACAAGCTACTTGCGGTATGATTACACTATATCATAAGTGTAGCTTAGAGTACAGGAGACTATCTTTCCCCATGAAACGCACCGTCGTCCTGCTCAAGACGAGAGCCCTCTGGGAGCGGCTGGCAATGCTGGACCGCTCCCAGAACTGGCTGGCCCGCGAACTCGGCATCAGCCCCGGCTACCTGTCCTACCTGGTCAACACAGGCCGCGCCCCGTCCGGGCGCATCAGGCGGCGGATGAGGACGGTCCTGGGAGTGGAGGATTTCGATGAGTTATTCGAACTGGAGCATCCCAATGACGACAGCGCTTAGCTCTCCCCGCCTGCCAGCGTATCCCGGCGATCCGGTCATCGACGGCAGACTCGCGCCCTTTCTGAGCGGGGAACTGCCCGACGACTTCGCCCAGCGTCTCATCCGCCTCAAGTTGGCCAGCGACCTCACCTGGGAGGAGTTCGCCGACGTCCTGGGCGTGGAGCTCAAGCAGGTGTTGAGGTGGACCCAGGGAACCAAACCATCCGGCGGGGCACACCACTCCCTGGTGGAACTCGCGCCGTGGATACCCGGCGGCCTGGAAATCCTCATGGGAGAGGGTTTCCTGGACCCCCTCAGGAAGGAGTAACGCATGTCTCGCAAGCGAACGAGGCGACAGAGAACGATCTCCGTCCTGACCGGCGACTTCGGCAAGGGACTGGAGGACTTCAAGGAGGCGTCGGGGCTGCCGTGGGCCGAGATTGCCCGGCTCCTGGGCACCAGCACCCTCAACCTGTGGCGATGGCGCAATCGGAAAGTCCTACCCAACATGCACCACCTGCTGGCCCTCCAGGAACTGGCCGACAGCAGGGGCCTCGGCCACCTGCTCCCGACAGCCAAGCTGCTTCGGCCCTCCTAGCCCCGCAAGGCGCTGCACCCCCTGGCATAGGGCCATGCCTCGTCCGCCAAGACCCTGCGATGCTCCCCGTCGAGTTTCATGCGTGAAATCCCCTTCCGAGGGATAACGCTCGTCTTCCCCACCGCCCACACTGACAAGAGCACGCCTGTTCGCTATCTGAAGACGACCTCGCCTTCGGCGTCGAACATGCTGAACACGCCACGAGAAGTTGCGATCTTGAGAGACACCAAGCACAGGACGAAGCGGCGAGACCGCGAGAGCGACGCCCCGGATATGAGGGTTGTCGGGATCGACTTCAACCCCGGTCCCGACGCCGAGGAGCGATTGCGCCGCCTGTTCACCATCCTGGTGAGGCTGGCAGACGACGAGATCCCCGCCCTTGGCGCGGAGCATCAGGTGGACGAAGGCGGCGAGGAGCGCACCGAGGTTCTCCCCACCGGCTCAGACGGTCTCGAAAGTCTGCCGCCGCACAATTGATGCTGTTTATGCAAGTATGTTATGCTGAAGCATCATGAGAACCAGAACCACCATCTCCCTTGATGACCGGCTTGCCAAGCAGGTGCGCCGCGAGGCCGAAGCCCGCGGCATCAGCATGAGCGCCTTCATAGCCAGGACGCTCGACGACGCGCTCAAGCGCCGCGAGCCGTCGGAGCCGCCGCCCTTCCGGCTGGTCACCGTAAGCGGCGTCCACGCCCGCCCCGGAGTCGATCTCGACCGGACCAGGGCGCTCGACGCGCAGGAAGACGAGGCCCGGTTCGGGCGCGGGAGCCGCTAGTTCGAAATGCTGCTTCCCGACGTGAACGTCTTGATCTATGCGCACGTGGAGGACTCGATCCCCGAACACGCCGAGTATGCGGATTGGATCACCCGCCTTGCGACGGGGCCTGAGCCCTTCGCGCTCTCCGTCCTCGTCCTTTCCGGCTTCGTTCGCGTCGTGACCAACCCCAGGGTCTTCGACCCGCCTTCCACTCTCGACCAGTCCTTCGGGTTCGTCTCCTCCCTCGTGGAGCGTCCGACCGCGCGCATCGTGGGACCGGGACCCGACCATCTGGACATATTCGAGAGGCTGTGCAGGCAGTCCGGAGCCGCAGGGAAGCTTGTAGCCGACGCCCAACACGCCGCCATCGCGGTCGAGCACGGCTGCACCATGGTGACCACCGACTCCGACTTCAGCCGATTCCCAGGACTCCGATGGCAGCATCCACTCGGCCCCGGCGAGCTTTAGGCACCCTTCGTTCCTCAACGGGAGCCTTCGGTCTGCCGGCAGCCTCAGTGCAGGCTCCATTGCGTTGGAGGGAGTCGAACTGGCAAGCCGGGTGTCTGTTTTGAACTTCCGCTAGAAGGATAGGCAACAGAGGGAGGCAGTCATGGCGAGAAGCGCCTGTAGCAACACACAGAAGCAGCGGGCGGCCATCTACGCCCGCGTCTCCGACAAGAGCCAGGCCGAGGAGGACAAGACCTCCATCTCCGAGCAGGGGAAGGCCAGACATCGCCTCCCGCTAAAGACGAAGAGTGTGAGAACGGCAATGGCGGTTGACGGGAACGGCCCGATAGCAGCGTCATCACCATCCCGCAGGCTTGGTGATGACGCCGATGTCATCCCTGAGCGTGTCGGGAAGCAGGCTCTGGCGCAGGTGGCTCTTCCACAGGCGCTTCACGTAGGTCGCGGCGTCGGCCAACTCCTTCGGGCTTCTGTTCCGGGGATCGGGGTTTACCAGCGTGACGCGAAGCCCGAGGTCGTCCCGCACGTACCGCATCGCACCGGCGAAGTCCGCGTCGTTCGACACCACGACCGCCTGCTCGTAGTCCCGGTTGACCCCGTCCACCAGAAGACGGGTGGCGAGGTTCACGTCGGACCCCTTCTCCTCCGAGTCCCTCACCAGGACGTGAGTCGGCAGTTCCGCCACCGGCTCCGCCAGCGGGCGGCGCTTGACGCCGGACCGGAAATGTCCGTAGTAGGCATCGAAGCCCGAAAGCGTCGCCAGAGCCCTGAGGTACGCCTGCTGTCGCTGCCGTTGGGATGGGTTGCCGGGGCGAGCGTCAAGTCTGGCGGTGAAGTAGCACACTTTGTTGATGTCGTCTTGAGGAAAGAGGGTTTCCGCCAGCCTCCGAAGGTCGAGCCACCGGAACGGCGTGTCCTTCAGGGCGCGGTAGTAGAGATTGAAGCCGTCGATGTAAACGTTGGTGATCAATCCCGACTCCCTCACAAAGACAGAGACCGCCCGGAAGGACGGTCTCGACCCTACCGCCGAAGAGATAGGGGTGGTTCAATCAACCTATCACGAGACGGCGGAGATGTCAACTGAAACCTCTTTGACGACGCCCCACTCGTCGCGGTATCATGAGAACGAAGTTGGCCCGGCGATGCTGCAAACACCCCGGGCCGTGGCCCCACCTGCGGCAGCAGGCAGCGCGTCGGTATTGTACTACCAGCAGACCCGCTCCCGACAGGAGGCGGGTCTGTTTTAGTTTCTGAGAGATTGATGGAGGTTTACATGGCGAGAAGAACCGATAGAAACGCGCCCAAGAAGCGAGCGGCCATCTATGCCCGCGTCTCCGACAAGAGCCAGGCCGAGGAGGACAAGACATCCATCTCCGAGCAGATGGGCGACATGGAAGCCTACTGCGAGGAGAGGGGCATGGCCGTCGTGGCGCGCTATCAGGAGGTCGGTCGGGGCTGGTCGAAGAAACGCCCGGAGTTCCAGAGGATGCTCGCCGACGCCAGGATGGGACGCTTCGACACCATCGTATGCTGGAAGTCCGACCGGCTCAGCAGGGGCATGTACCCCGCAGCCGCCCTCATGGAGGTCGTCGAGGCGTACCGCATCGGCATCGAGGCTGTCATGGACGCCATCGACATGAAGACCTTCGGACTCATGGCGGCCATCGGCAAGATTGAACTGGACAACTTCAGGGAGCGTGCCTCTATGGGCAAGCGCGGCAAGGCCAAGCAGGGCAGGCTGCCCACCGGGTCGCCGCCCTACGGCTATCGCGTCGACGAGCACGGCAACCCCTACGTCTACGAGCCGGAGGCCAAGTTCATCCGCCGCATCTTCCGACAGTATGCCGAAGAGGGCATGACCGCTCCCGCCATCGTCCTGGGGTTGGAGCGGGACGGCGCGCCCCTGCCGCCCAGGTGCTCCAAGTGGCGCAAGGAGCGAGTCCACGCCATTATGAGCAGCGAGACCTACAGGGGCACCTACTGGTACGGCAAGAGCAGTTGGGTGACCACCGAGGACGGAACCAAGGGAACGAAGAATCCAAAGGACACCTGGATAGGCATCCCGTTCCCACCCCTCGTGGATGAGAAGACCTGGGAGCGGGTGAAGGCGCGCAAGTTCAAGCGGTTCAGCCACTCCAAGCGCAACACCAAGACCTTCTACCTCCTCCAGCACATGGTCAGGTGCTCCGAGTGCGGGTTGTATCTCCACGGCAGGGCGCAGAGCAAAAAGTCCCAGTACTACAACGGGAAGCGCTACGCCTATACCCTCGACCCTCCCCACCGCTACTACCGCTGCGGTGGGATGACATCCCACAAGCTGGAGTGCCGTAGACCGGGCTTCATCAAGGCCGAACGGCTGGAGGAGTTCGTCTGGAGCGAGGTCAAGAGAATGTTGCAGAATCCCGGCCTCATCGTCGCTGGCATCGAGTCGCTGGGCTCTCAGGAGGACGACGGCTGGGAGAAGGAGATCGACAGGGCCGAGCGCGAGCTCAACAGGGTCCAGTCCGAGGAGGACAGGGCCATCAGGCTATACGTCTCGGCCAAGATCACCGAGGCCCAACTCGACCACCAGCGTAAGTTCATCACCGAACGGCTGGAGACGCTCCGCAGGGAGCTGGACGACTACCGGGCGCAGCAGGCGGCGCTGGCCGAGAAACGCATCCTCATGGAGAATATCCTGGCCTGGGCCAGCAAGGTCGGAGACCGTCTCGACGAAGTGCCCGACGAGCAGCGCAAGGACATCCTGAAACTGCTGCTGGACCAGGTGGTGATCGACGGCGACAATAACATCCGGTTCACCCTCGGCATCCCCGCCGAGGATTTGGTGTCAGTTAAGTACCCCGAATCAAAGTTCGCAATACAGTACACTCCGGCCCACTTTTCAGGCACAAACCCGGATTTCGGTAGAACTTGCGAGTCGTCTGGCTCTCCTCAGGCTACAAGAATAGTGAGAGGATTGGAGCAGAGGACGTGTTCCAAAGGATGCAGTGAGGGCTATTGCGCCGTAGACCCTCCGTCAATCACCAGTTCAGAACCGGTGACGTAAGAAGACTCCTCGGACGCCAGATACAGAACCCCGTAAGCAACATCTTCGGGTGTTCCTATTCGGCCTAGTGGCACGTGTTTGAGCCGCTCCTCGAGAAGGACTGGATTGTCAATGAGGTCCTGCAGAAAAGGGGTGTCGATGGGACCGGGATGGACCGAATTGCACCTAATCTTGTCGACAGCGTGCTGGATTGCCGTTGCCTTAGTAAAGACACGAACCGCCCCTTTAGTAGCGTTATAGGCGGCAGAGCGGCCTATGGCCACGATGCCCGCGGTAGAGGAGATGTTAACTATCGAGCCTCCACCTGCCCTCCGCATGGCGGGAATTACGTATCTAGTACCCAGGAACACGCCTTTGACATTGACATCCATAATGTGGTCCCAATCCTGGACGGAGGTGTCCTCTATTCCGCGTTTCCCGATGGAGACGCCTGCGTTATTCACCAATATATCTAGCTTGCCAAATTCAGCTTCGCTTAGTGTTACCGCCCTCGCCCAGTCCTCTTCCCTGGTCACATCCAGATGAACGTAGATGGCTTCACATCCCATCTTGATTATCTCTATCTCGACCTGCTTTCCCTCGTCATCGAGTATATCTCCGAAGACAACCCTGGCTCCTTCCCGCGCAAACAGTTTGGCTTCTACGGCACCCTGCCCACGGGCTCCACCGCTGATGAGAGCCACTTTGTTATCAAGCCTTCCCATGTTCTTCCTCACTTTCAATAGACAGACAGATGATACGTGCCCGGCAACTCGTTCAAGACTAATATCATTGGCTGTATCGTCCCATATCCGTGCCGCTCCCGCTAGCCTTTATACTGCGGCTCTATCGGCCTGACTCCAGGCAATCCGAAAATTATCGGACACTCCTCCTGTAGTTGATAGAGACGTTCACAAACCCTTCACCAGATCAGTGGCACATAGACAGGTAAAGCTAAGGGGGAGCAATCGTGACAGCCTGTGTCACGGATCCCGTGACTTGACTGTGCCAAGACGGATCTTGAGCATGAGCAGGGCGCGGTCTTTAACATGGAGAAGACCGCGCCCTGCTCATGCTTCCAAAGAAACTTTCAGAAGACTTACCTGTAAATTGGCACCGTATATTCGTGATGGACTATGGGACCGTAACCCATGTAGTTAACGGTGTAGTCCTCGATGACTCCGGGATTGAAGGCCACCTGAGAAGGAACGAAAATGATGGGTCCTATAAGTGTGTTGTCGTAAATGTAGTCCCCTATCTCCCCAAGTTTGGCAGCGCGTTCTTCATCACCCGCCAGTTCGGTAAACTCAAGCCAAAGAGCATCCAGGTCATCGAATTCCCAGTAAGAACCGCGCATTCCGATTTTGGTGCTGAGGATGAAGGGAAGCCATCCTACCTGGAGAGGAGTAGCCGAGTGGGCGGCAACCGTTACGCTGTTACCGTTACCCCTGTTGCGACCCCGGAATGTGATTTCCGCTGGCTCGGCGATCTCCAGGGTCGGGTTCAGGCCTATGCTGGTCCAATACCCCACGTAGGTCTCGGCAATGTCGACTACTTCCGGCACCCTGCCCGAAGGGGCCGTAGTCACATTGAAGGAGTACCCTTCTGCTCCGGCCTCGGATATCAGCTGCCGCGCTCTGTCGGGATCATAGGCATGCGGTGCCCACCTGGGATCAAAATGCTGATGTCCCGGGGGAATACTGAGGATGGAACCCACTGTAGCCAGGTCGTTTAGGAAGCTGTCGATTATCGCCTGCTTGTCCACAGCCAGATTCAAGGCCAGTCGCACGTTGGGATCAAGCAGTGCCGAGTCCGGATCGTACGTGGGGGCGTCCGGGAAGTAGAGACCTCCGATGGATGTCCATACCTGTACGAAGGGAATAGACGCCGTGGCAATCTGAAGCCCTCTTGCCATTACCTGAGTGTGTGTGGCCCGAGCCACCTGGGCTATGTGGGATTCTCCGGTGAGCAAGCTCGCCAGGCGAACAGTGTCCTCCGACATATATTTTGCTTCCAGTTCGGAGAACTCAGGAACCTTTCGGAAATGCTCTTCGTTGCGTTCGAATACCGCACCGACGTTTATCTCAAGACTGACGAATTTCCATGGTCCGGTGCCGATGGGGGACTTTTCATATACCTCTTCACCAACGGCGCTGAAATATGCATCGCTGATTACGGCGAATTGTCGGGCGTCGCTCCACCACTCCAAGAGATCAGGCGAAGGTTTTGGCGTGCTGAAGTTGAACTCGTGGTCGCCGATTATCTCTATGTCATCAGCAGTTGTGCCTCTCATGGGACCACTGCCGGCCCGTGACGTGGGGCCCAGGTAAACCGTATGGGTGGTGACAATATCCTGAACAGTCAGCTCTCCAAATCCTTTGTGAAAATTCACTCCCTGTCTAAGCTGGAAGTTCCACTGTCTCCCGTCGGGAGAGAGAGTCCAATTTTCGGCTAAGCCCTTCTTGGTATAGTCTGCCTTCACGTAGTCCCTATGAATGGGAAAGTCATAAAGGGGAAACAGAGTCGGCATTACGCTACGGGCACCCAGATGGGCCATCATCTTCTGAGTTGCCGGCGGGCTCACTGCCAGCGTCAATCGGGTTTGGACCGGCACCCTGGGCGGTGTCATGGTGGTCGGTGCGGGAGTTGCGGTAGGCATGGGGGTGGCGGTCGGGGTCGGAGCTGGGGTAGGCGCCGGTATTGCGGCCTTCACGATGCCTTCTATATCGCTCTTTGTCAAAGGTTCCGGGGCGGTGGCGGCGGCCTCTGGGATTGCCCTGCCGATAGCCTCGGTGACCTCCGCCTCCGTCACTGCCTCGGCAGCTGTTGCTGCTACTGCGCTGTCCACCATAGCCTGGATCTCTGCGGCCGATACACCTTCAGGCACTCCTGTGCTGATGGCCGTCTCGATGAGATTTCGTATTTCGGCCTCGGACAGAGGCGGCTGAATTTTTTCTACTTCTCGTTGGACAATTTTCTCGAACTCGGAGGTGAGCCCGGCAATGTCTATAGGTGTAGGAGCGGGCATTGCCGGTGTGGGCATGGGAGTAGGCGAAGGAGTCTCTTCTTCACCTCCACAGGCAAATATAAGCAGAGTTAACAATAGCAGTCCCGCTATCAGGCTATAAACCTTCCATAGCCTTGACATATGCAGTTTCATGAAAACACTTCTCCTTACTTGTTCTGTCAATCGGGCTCAAGTCTGAGAGGTGGAGGGAAGGATTATGGCCCGGAAGGTAGAGCGTACAACGCTTCCGTATTTAGTGTCAACTTCTCGAAATATATGCGGAGAGAGGCAAGAAATACGGGTGAGTTATAGCGTAACGTGAACTTTATGCAATACTTGTTACGCTATACGCTCCTGGTATGGCCCAGGCCGTATTGCAGCGGATGACGAAAATTTCCCCTCTTGTTGAATCCCTTTCCTTTTCGCCTTTCGATAGATAAAGATGCTAATGGTAAGATGTTTTTGCCCCGCTACCGGTCCAGTGCCGGACATTTTTGCGGTGTGACCGGCCCATACGATTGCCGCAGTCTAGTTTGAGAAAGAAGGAGATAAGGAAATGCCTGGCCTGTTTAGTGCCCATGAAATGCAAAGAAGGGTTTCGCTTCTACAACTAGCTATGGAAGAGAGGAAGATGGATTGTGTAATTGCGACATCGGTCCACACTTCCTTCTATTACACCGGTTTCTGGTTCGGATACCCATACGGGAGATATGCCGCCGCCATCATTCCCAAGCAGGGAGAACCGATCCTGATAGCACCTCACATGGAGAGCCGTAGGGCACGTGCATTCTCATGGGTTAAGGACGTGCGAGCCTATTCCGACGAGCAGTCAACGACAACACAACTAATGGGCGAAACGAAGAAAGTGTGTGATGAGAATGGTCTGGCTAGGGGGAAGATTGGCGTAGAGGGTGATGTGATTCCATACGGGCTTTACAAGGGTTTGAGAAAGACATTGCCCTCAGCTTCATTTGAGGATATCTCCACCTCGATGATGACACAACGCTTGATTAAGTCACAGGAAGAGATTGCTGTGGCCCGCAAGGGTGCAGAAATCTGCGTGATCGCCGTAGGAGCCGGTGAGGACGCTATAGCTGAAGGTGCGACAGAGATTGATGTCGCTATTGCGGCTGAGCTGAAGGCGGCAGAAGAACACGTCAGGGTTTTCCCGGATATCGAATTTGCCAGCGGTCAGGCGCGCTGTAAGTCAGGCAACAGGAGCCTGATGGGACACACGCCAGCCAGTGGGAAAAGTCTGGTGAGGGGAGAAGTCATTCAGTTTGGAACTAACCATTATGCGTTAGGATACCATCACACGATGCACAGACAGCGAACAATCGGCCCGGTTCCCTCGGAAATTAAAGAACGGTTTAACGTGAGGCTCGAGGCAGCTCTTACAGCGATCGACGCCATCAGGCCCGGGGTTCTCTGCTCGGAAATCGACAGGATTGCCTACAGGGTATTTGAAAAGGCGGGTTACGTTGATTTCAAAGGGTTTGGAACGGGCCACTCCTTTGGACTATTTGGGCCATTTTGGGGAAGAGAGGAGCTGGGAGAACTGAGAATCTATAATGATACTCCTATCGAAGAGGGAATGATCTTATCGGTGGAGCCTTCCCTCTATTTCCCCGACCTGGGCGGCTTGATGACTGTTGACATGGTGCTTGTTACCAGGGACGGACATGAAGTCTTGACAGATTACCCACGAGAATTGACAAGCGTTTGATAGTCGAGGGTTTAGCTTCAAAGGTGGTGGTACTAAGACGAGAAGACAGAGCCAATAGTAGCAGGATGAGAAAGCAATGTTGGATGGCCTGTTGCCCAACGTCATAGGCGAAAGTGCCCCGAAGAGGAACTAAGAAGGCTCGGTTGCCGGAGCAGTGTGCTGGAGAACCTGGACTTTCGTCAGACGGTTGAAGTCAATCCACCCACCCGGTATCGAGAATTGCAACGCCAGACCCTTAGGCATCCACAGCATTCGTTGAGCACGCCGCGAGAGGTGTGGGGGCACCAACTACTAAGGCTCATTTCATCCAGTTTGCGGGATTAGAGTAGGTGAATCCTTTGCTTCCAAATAATTGCTCTCCTCAGGTTCCATTTGTTGGATTACTGTCACTCAGCCTACGTCGAATTAGGAAGTTGCTGGTACGTTTGAGGTCCTCAGACCGACGACCGCCTCCAGGGATCATCAACGGCGTGAAAGTTGCGTTCCATCAAGCTTCACCCCGGTCGGCAGGGCGAAGCGTTAGGCCTCCTCCAGCCTACTTCCATCGAATCGCTCTCCCGTGTATGATTTGGGACTGCCTTAGGTGAAGCGATCAGATATCTTTTCGGGGGATGGTCATAGAATGACAAGAGTCAGAGCCTCGTTTTTCCGTATCTTAGTGACGGCTACGATGCTTGCTGTATTTGCAGTGGTCCTGGGAGTGGCCTGCCAGGACCACGAGGAAGATGTCTCTACTCCCACCGGAGATCCCGGGGCCGTTGTCTCGGCCATGATGGAAGAGAGAGTCCCTGGCGTGTCGGAGTCCCTGGTCCTGTTCGGGCAGTCGGCGGCGTTCAGCGGGCCGGCACAGGCACTGGGCCAGGGGATGCGGTTGGGGATTCAGGCGGCGTTCCACGATCAGAACCAGAAGGGTGGGGTTCATGGCAGGACGCTGGAGCTGACAACCCTAGACGACAAGTATGAGCCGCATCTGGCTTACGGCACCACGCTGAATCTGATTACTAAGGAACGTGTTTTTGCGTTGATTGGAGAGGTGGGAACACCAACCTCACGCGCGGCGTCGCCACTGGCCAACGCGCAAGGCGTACCATTCATTGCGCCATTTACCGATGCCGGCTTCCTCCGGAACGCCAAGCTGGAGAACGTGGTGAACTTGCGGGCTTCATACCGCCAGGAGGCAGAGGAGATGGTGGCTCGCCTGACAGAAGACTTGGGGATAACTCGCGTCGCCGTGATGTATCAGAACGACTCCTACGGTCAATCCGGGCTGGACGGAGTAGTCGACGCACTGGAACGGCGCGGGCTGGAGCTGACAACTTCCTGGTACTACCAACGCAACAGCGATGCGGTCAAGGCGGCTGTTTTTCACATCGTGGAAGCCAATCCCGAAGCGGTCATCATGATTGGGGCATACACTCCAGTTGCCAAGGCGATTACCGTAGCACGTGAGGACATTGACCCTGTATTTATGGCCGTGTCCTTTGTGGGCAGCAACGCACTGGCGCAAGAGTTGGGCCCGGATGGCGCCGGAGTTTACGTCACGCAAGTAGTGCCGCTGCCCGATGATACCAGCGTTCCCGCAGTCGTTGCCTACCGCGATGCGCTGTTGGCGTTTGACGCCAATGCCGTGCCGGGGTTCGTCTCTTTCGAGGGCTATCTGGCAGGGCGACTGGCAATCGTGGGTCTCGAAAAGTGTGGCAGAGACCTTAGCCGGGACTGCTTCCTCGACGTATTACGAAACTCGGGTACGATTGACCTCAATGGGCTGACGCTCCAGTTCGGCCCAGGCGACAACCAGGGATCGGATTCGGTGTTTGTGACCGTTATCGGCGATGACGGGAATTACCACCTGGTCGACAAACTGGCAGGCGCGCGGTGAAGGAAAAACCACGCATCAGTGCGCCCCTGCTCCTCTGCACGCTGGGCGCGCTGGCAGTAATCTTCACCTTAGGGGTGGCCGGCTGGCTTGTCATTAACGACCTGGAGGCCCGGAACCAGAGCAGTGAAAACGCCGAGATTCTAGCGGACATCGCCGCTATAGACAAGCAATCAGGCTTAGTGGCATCGGCGGCATCCATACCAACCAATTCCCGGATGACTCCCCAAAGCACAGCGGATGCGCGGGCCGCCATCGCCAGCAATGAGGCTCAGTTGGCCGAACGTCTGTCGGAGCTGGTTGGCCGGGGCTATGACAGTAGGGTGGAGCGAATAGGTCGACAAGTCGATTTGCTGACCACCAATGTGTCTCGGATCGAGGATGAGCGGCCTGATCTGTTGGAAGCCATCCTCGCCGGAGAAAGCAGCTGGGAGCAGCTACTGTTTTCCACCAACCAGAAACTGCTCCCGGCCATCAGTTCCAGTCTGGACAATCAGTTCCACTACATGATGACGGGCAGGAGCGAATTCACAGATGCCGAACCATCGGCCTCCGGCACACTGTCTAGGGAAGAGTATCTTCGTTACTGGCACTTGGCCACACTGTTTGACTGGACATTCAGTGCCCATCGGAGCCTGCTGGCGTCAAATCTCAGCAGCCAGGATGACCCAACGCGATTAGCCAACAATGAAGAGAGTTTTGATACGGCGGCCCAGCGCCTGGACCACAGCATCACGTATCTTGCCGAGAACGGCGGGCCGAACCTGATTCCTGAGGTGATTCCCCTTGCCAATCGGTTGGTGGGCGCCGGTGCCGGAGAAAGCAGCGCTCTAGAGGCCATGAGGCTGCGGGCTTCAAGCGTGGCTCAGGAACGCCAGCTGATTGCTGACAACAGGCAGATTCTGGCCAGCCTGCAAGGTGAATTGGACGGGCTGGTTGCGGACGTCGAACAGAGTTCGGCGGCCGCGGGAGAACGGTACGGGCAGGCGGTGTCCAATGGGCGCATCATCATCCTTGTGTTAGCCATCATTGGAATCGTTGGGACTCTGCTGATCGCCGGCTACATCGGTTTCAAGTCGCTGGGGCGTATATCTGCTTCTCTGGCCGTTGGTGGCTTGGGAATGCTGGCAATAATCATCGCACCGGCGGTGGCCGGCTGGCTGGTCATTGGCGGCCTCGAGCCAGAGAGCCAGGGCCCCGGCAACGTTGAGGTTCTGGCTACTGCGGCAGCGGTAACCCGACACTCGGGCGCCTTGGCCTCAACGGCATCCGTGCCCAGCAACCTCCGGATGACTTCCGAGAGCATAGCTGAATCTAGGGCAGACATCGCGAACAATGAGATGGGGTTGGCCGACCAGCTGACGGCCCTGGAAGGTAGGGGCTATGACAGCACCGTGGAACGAATAGGTCAGCAGATTGACTTGCTAACGGCCAACGTGTCTCGGATCGAGGATGGGCGATCGGCCTTGTTGGATGCCCTCTTGGTCGGGGAACGGAACTGGCAGGAACTCAGCCTCTCCACAAATTATGAGCTTCTTCCAGCCCTTGAAACGAGCCTGGACAACCAATTCTATTTCATGATGACGGGCAGAAGCGAATATAGAGATGAAAGCCCTTCGGATGTTAACCATCTGTCCGAAGAAGAGTTCCTTCGTTTCTGGCATATGGCCACGCTTATGGAGTCGGTATCAAAGGGTTACTGGACGCTAGACTTTGCCAATAGGTTGACTATTCCGGCCCTCGCGGCACGGGTGGAAGAAACCTTCGATACGGCGGCCCAGCGGATGGATCGTAGCATCGAGTTTCTTGCCGAGAACGGTGGACCGGAACTGAACCCCGAGGTGATTTCCCTTGTGAATCGGCTGTTGGACGCCGGTGCTGGAGAGAACAGCGCTTTAGACGCCATGAAGTTGCGAACGTCAATGGTAGCGCGGGAGCGCCAGCTGATTGGATCCAATGGGGAGATTCTGGCCGGATTGCAAGGGGAGATGGACAGCCTAGTTGCAGAAGTGGGACTGAATGTGGAGGCCGCAGCGGCTCGCCATGGGGAGGCGGCGTCCGACGGGCGCATCATCATCCTGGTGATTGCCATCGCTGAAATCATTGGGACGTTGCTGGTTGGCGGCTACTACAGTGTTAGGCGTTCACCGATGTGAGGCGGATTGGCTTGAAGATATGCATTCGCACTTTGGAGTCTGATTCCTAGACTCTTTGACACACATACCCACTCGCCATCACAGATCCTTGGGCAGCATTTGTGGCACCTGTAGCGTCGCAAGAGGTGAACGACGAAATCGGCGGCATTACCAGACAGTGGCCTGACCGCAACTTGGTTCATGGTCCAGCCAGGCACAATTCTAAGACAGTGAGGTGGACCACATTAGTTGGACAGAATCAGAGCCGATTTAAGTGAGGATTGTCGGTTGTCAACAACTGCACCATAAGAGGCTTGGCTTCTGAAAATAGTGAAAAGCTTAATCTACGTTGCAAGTGTCTTCATTACTTGGAAGACTCTTAGTTGATACCCGGCTTGGTCAGTTGTTGCATTACGTCGACTTCAGGATCGTTAGGGCTGTAAGGGCTTTCTGAATGCCCTTGAATTGCCAGACTAGCAACATTCACAGAGCAACCTCAAAATTGAAAGTTCGCAATACAGCACAAGTCGGCCCACCAGCAATTCGGCTCAGACCGCACTGGCATCCCAACGCGGCATTCTCTGGTCCCCCGTAGTTACGTCTGCATTATCTGGATCAGGTTGCCGCAGGTGTCGTCAAAGACCGCAATAGTGACGTTGCCCATTTCTGTCGGTTCCATCGTAAAAGCTACACCCAGCGACTTCAGTTGCTCATACTCTGCATGGATGTCTGTAACGCCAAAGGACGCCGCTGGGATCCCTTGGTCAAATATCCCTTTCTGATATTCTTGTGCTACCGGGTTCTCATTCGGTTCAAGCAGAAGCTCGGTTCCATCTGGGTCATCGGGCGAGACGACGGTAAGCCACTTGAATTCACCCACGGGCACGTCATGCTTCTTCACAAAGCCGAGGGTCTCGGTATAGAACTTGAGAGCCTTGTCCTGGTCACTCACGAAAACGCCGGTGAGTGTAATGCGCATATCTGGACTCCTTTTCCTTTTATAGTTTCACTTGAGCCATCGATCCAAGACAGCCTTGAGGGGTTCATCGTTGAAGACAAGCATCCGATACTTGCCACGCTTCTCTGAGCTTACGATACCTGCTTTTTCCAGGAGATCGATGTGCTTGGCCAGGGCCTGTCGCGAGATGGCGACTTGATGCCGCATGATCAAACGAGCCGTGAGCTCGTAAAGAGTCTGCTCCTTGCGCTCACAGAGCTCGTCCAGCATCAACCTCCGTGTTGGATCCGCGAGCGCTCTAAATACTAGGTCTGTGTGCATGTCGGCATACAATACGCAACCACAGCATTGCATGTCAAGGGGCGATTTCCCAAGCTGGCTGGTGACTTGGAACCAGCTGATCAGCCACCAATCCCCTCCGACCTCATCCTACGTTGTCCTCACCAATAAGGAGTAAACAGGCCTCTCAACCATCCGAAGCCCGTCAATCGGCCTCCGATTCTCCAATCTGATTTCACTGTAGTGGCTTAGTTGGTTCAGTGATTGGACGAGACTTGAGAAGCGCCCTGACTTGGACCATTAGCGAGCCTATGTCCGGGCAAACTCGCTCACCACAGCCAGTCTTTAAGCGCCAGGTGACCCTTTCCTTTTGACCGTACGCCACAATTTCTACGTCCACTTGCTCGCTTGCTACCCTTCTGTCAAACACCCTGAAGCCCTCACGTTCCAGCGCTCGACGCATCCACATTGCAGGCAACCCTTCCGCTTCCAAGAGAGCGCGTCCCGTCGCTTCAAGACGCGGCCTGAAGCCTCCCATGTCGGCATCGAAGACCAGCTCCTCACTGGAAAATGTAGATTGCAGCGCTCCCTGCAATATCAGGTCCTCCGGTGCTCCATGCATAACCTCACGCTCAGAGGTGATCAGCCACAGAGTGTCCGCAGACCTCAAGGCCAGGTCCAGGTCATGGGTCGACATCAGGACTGACAGGCCTGTTTCCCGGGTCAATCGCTTCAACAGACCTGTAATTTCAACGCGAGTGGGAAGATCCAGAAATGCGGTCGGTTCGTCCAGCAGCATTACGGCAGGCTGCTGGGCCAGGGCACGGGCAATCATTACCCTTTGGCGTTCCCCATCACTCAGATCGGAAACGTCGCGTGCTGCCAGATCAACGGACCGTGTCGCTCCTATGGCCCACCGGATAATCCTGTGGTCCTCCGGCGCGAGTCCTGCGGCCCAGCCCGTATAGGGATAACGCCCCAAACCTACCAGTTCATAAGTCGTGAGACGCCCGACAGTCAGGCGGTCAGTAAGTACAACGCTCAGAATCCTCGCCAGGTCATGGTTGCTCAATCGGTCAACGTCTCGCCCATCAATCTCGACGCTTCCGTTGAGCAAAGGCTGCATCTTGCCAATGGTCCTGAGTAAAGTCGACTTGCCCGCGCCATTTGGACCCAGCATACAGACGAATTCGCCTTGAGTCAGCTTCAAGTTCACGTCTTGCAAGATGACTTGGTGGCTCCTTCGGCTTTTCCTGTACCCAACGGAAAGGGAATGAGTAGCCAGCGCTGCTTCCTTCACAGGGCGAATCCCCTCCTCGCCTTCAGCAGCACCCAAATTGCAACCGGACCGCCGAAAAGGGCAGTCGCCGCGTTGATTGGCAGGTTCAGACTGCTGTTCGGAAGCTCTGCCAATATGCCGCAGGCCAAGGCGACGACTACACCCACCAGCACGGAGCCGGGAACCAGAATGCGATGGTCGGAGGTGCCGAACACCCCTCGGGCTATGTGTGGAATCGCGATGCCAAGAAACGCGATGGGCCCGGCATACGCTACGACTGCGCCAGCCATCAGGGAGGCGCTGCCCAATATAACGATTCGCGCCCACTTCACGTTCAGCCCCATGCTCTGCGCGTAGTTCTCTCCCAACAACAGCGCATTCAGCGGCTTCGTGGCGAGTGCAGCAATCGCCACAGCCAGGCAGATGGCGGCAGACATGAACGGCATCTCCCCCCACCTCACCCGGCTGAAGCTCCCTAGTCCCCACTCCACAAACTCCCTGGTCTGCTGTTCGTTGGAAAAGAAGATAAGAATGGTGACGATGGCCCCGACCAGCGAAGCCATCACCACCCCCAGCAATAGCACAACCACCATGTCCTTCACGCGTGATGCAACGGCCAGCATGATGGCAAGTACTCCCGCCGCGCCCAACGCCGCGCCCGCCACAGTTCCCAGGTTATCGAAGAAGCTGCTGCCAAGCCCGGTGAACACATCCGCAGTGGCCGGGCTCACAAGAATCACCAGAGCAACCCCCAGACTGGCGCCGGAGGACACCCCCAGCGTGAAGGGGCTGGCCAGCGGGTTTCGGAACACAGTCTGCATCTGCAGGCCGGCAAGCCCAAGCCCCGTGCCCACCAGAATGGCCGTCAGCACCCTGGGCAGACGAATATCCATGACGATGGTCACCCAGGTGCTCCGCTCCACCTCGCCACCCAGCAGGATGGTGAGAACTTGCCCCACCGGGATGCTGACCGACGACCAGCTTAGGGACAGTAGAACTGCAGCGATACCCAGCGCAGCCAGAATTACGAAGATTGCCGCTTGTCGCCGGGCCCGGGACCCGGCGACAAGGGCAAGTTTGCTCTCCTCGGTTTCCGGTAGGTTATCCAGCCGTTCCGCCGCCAATCACCAACCTACCATGCCCCTAGGGAGGGGTTATCAGTTCCAGCCAGATTGTTTCGTGATCCGGCGCCAGTTCGGGGTGAAGGATGCTCACCAGGTCCCTCAGGAGGAGATCAGCCCGGTAGTTGAGAGCGGTCTTGAAGAAGTCGTCATTGCCGGGCTTGAAGTGGTAGAACGCATTTCCGTTCTGTAGCGGGTCTAACTCTGCGTAGAGTGGGTTGAATTCAACCCACGCTCCTCCATCTGACATGTCGAGGTCGGATGCTAGGGCGAGATGCGTAGGATTCCACCAGAAGTCGGCTTCAGGCACCAAGTTCAGGACTTGCTCCAAGGCGATTTGGGCGAATGCGTCCAGTTCGACGGCCTCATCGATCAGCATCGGTGTACCGCCCGCGTCTCGGATCAGATGATAGTCCACCCGGTCCGGGCCGTACGTGAACCAATTGCCGTTGTTGAGGATCTGACCGTGCAGCACGGCGCTACGCTCAGTGACCGGAACCGCGCTCGCCACCTCTTCAGCCAACGCGACATATGCCTCTTCTACCGGACCGAACAACTCGTTGGCTTTACCTTCTTTGTTGAAGAACAGCGACCAGAACTTCAGGTGCTCCGCTGATCCAAGCGGCGTCTCCCAGAACGAATTGTAGAACACCGCAGGCAGGCCCAGCGAACGCGCCGTGGCGCGCTGTCTGGCGTTGAACGGGACGACCACCAGATCCGGCTCGGCCTCCACCACTGCCTCCCAAGCGTCTGCCGCTCCAGTAACCAGGAAGCCGTCAGATTCGTACCGTTGGGCAAGTTGAGGCGTCGTCTCGGACACATCGCCGCTCGGCAGGTACCCCAGACCTATCAGAGACTCCGCTTCACCCAAGTGTTCCAGTGCCGTCACAAGCGATGCACCGCGGGAGTTCTCGTAGACTCTCGCTACGGGAATCGGGACCACGTGGGCATCGGCCAGGTTGCCCGTCAGCTCCGGCGCAGGCGTACCCTTCTGCACCAGCACGTAGGTCTCACGGCTCCCTGCATTGGCATCGCCGACGGGTCCCATGTGCAGGAGTTTGTAGTTTCCGTGGTAGGTGACCGTCCAGTCCTTCGCCCATTTCACCTCGACCTTGTCGGGGAAGTAGTCAGCCCCCTCTGTGTATTCATCCACCGTCCCTTGCGGGTTGGCGGCGAAGATTCCGACTTCAGCGGATGTCTCGATCCTGTCCAGAAACACGAGCTGGTGGTTGGGCAGAAGTCCCGGATGAATTATGCTCACTATGTCCTTCAACAGCAGATCAGCGCGCACTGCGCCCGTGCTGTGGTAGTCGGCTGCCCGTCCGTACCGGTGGAAGGCTCGTCCCTCAAGCATGGCGGGGAATTCGGCGTTCAGTGGGTTGCGGTCAAGAAACTCCGGCACGTTTCGTTGACTCGGAATGTATGCCATGTCGAACCAGTACTCGGCATCCTGCCCATACTCCAACGCCACCTCCAACGCTACTCCGCCCCACCCCAGGGCCGCTGTGCCGTCCAGCAGACCCTGGTCCACGGCTCCCAGCAACGGACGCTGCCCTCCGGCGTCTTTAATCAGCACCGACTCCAGGCGGGTGCGGTTCCTGCTCTGGAAATTGCCGGAACTGGCGATGGTGCCCAGCAGCACCGAGGGCGATGCCCTTTGCGCCTGGGCCAGCCCCTTTACCCGGTTGTATTCGTCGGCGATGGGCTGGAAGTAGGAGTTCGCCCGTGCCTCCAGGTTGAAGAAGAGCGACACGAACTTCACCTGCTCAGCGGAGCCGAGGGGCCCTTCAGAGAAGGGCGAATAGTGGATGGCCGGCACGCCCACGTCAAGGGCATTGGCTAACCAGTCCGGGCCGTTGTACTGGAAGTACACGTCCGGCTCCCCTTCCAGAATAAGCTCCAAGTCGTCACCGTAGCTGGTCTCCTCGTGTATGTCATCCTGGGTGACCCGCGCAACCACGTCGGGAAGGAAGTGGTTTTCGTGGCCGGAGGTTCTGGTGTTGACGCCAATGACCTTGTCCAGCGCTCCCAGGGCGTCCAACGCAGCATAGGTGGCGCCGCCGCCTTCCCAGTAGCGCTGCACCGGCACCTGCACCACCATGGCGTCGGACAGGTCCCCGGAAAGCGCCGGCGCCGGCGTGCCGCACTGCACCAGCACATACTGAATGAGGTTCTCGGAGTCCGCGCTGGTGTCGGTGTCTACCGTAACCAACTTGTAGTTGTTGAAGTACTCAACCTGCCACTCCAGGGCGTACTCGGCTTGGGTCTTATCCGGGAAGTAGTCCGCCTCGGGGTCGTACTCGTCCACGCACTGCTGGAGGTTGTTGACGACGAGGTTCTTGACGACGGGAACCTCTACCTCCACCTCCATCGGGATTACCCTCTCAACCACCCGCCCGGGAACCTCGACTGTGACTTCCTTTTCCACCACCCGATCAACGGGAACCTCCACGGTAACTTCCTTCTCCACTACCCGATCAACGGGGACCTCAACAGTAACTTCCTTTTCTACCACCCGTTCGACGGGAACCTCTACGATCCGCTCCTGAACTTCTGGTTCATCACCGCCGCAACTGGCCAGAAACGCAACCATAACCAAAATGGCCAGGGAAACAGCCCAAGTACTTCTCAATGCCATAGTATGAAATTTCTCCCATTATATAAGATTTAGTATCATTTAAGAGCCTCAGGTCGTCAGTGCAATCTGTCATGGCGCTAACGATACTTCATCTCATTTTTTGAAACCGGCGCATTATATGCAACCGCAAGTATTGCTGTCAAGCAACAGGAGCATTAATGGGAGCCATTCATATCCAATTTACGTATTTATACAGCGGTCGAGCGGCCTAGTTCCTGTTTATGCAATTTAGGTATTTAATAGATATGTCATCTCAGTATACTTTCTTCGCATACTAATTGTTCAGACCTAATACGCAGAACATGTTGTTGACACTATACGTATTATTTGATACATTCTCTCACTCTATGAGGAGAATGTCCTAAGAATGACTCCAGGTGAGAAGCAATACTCCATATGGGAATCCGAAGGCCGCGCAGAGACCTGATGGCGCTACTCGAAGACCGAGGCTATAGGGCCACAGCCCCCAGGAAAGCAGTGGCCAAGCTTTTGGAGCAAAAACAAAAGGGATTTACTGTCGAGGCTTTGAGTGAGGAGCTGCCTTCAGTTGGTAAGGCAACCATATATCGCACCATCAAACTCTTCCTCAAGGAAGGGATGGTCTGCAAGTTCCCCTTAATGGACGGAGCCCCTTTCTATTGCCTTGCTCATATCGGAGATCGCCATCACCACTCCATCTGCGTCCAGTGCGGTGAAGTGGAGGAATTCAAGGCGGCTACAATCGAGAAGTTGCTCCAGGACGTTAGCACCGAGATCCCAGGGCAAATCGTTGACCACCGCATCGAGTTGTACGTGAACTGCGGGTACTGTCCCATCAAGTGAGCCGAGTAACGCATTGTTCAAAACCACCAAGATCCAAATGTCTGATCGCTTGCGAAATCAGCAATGTCGATAAAGTGCAAGGCGGAATCACATTTCAAAAAACATTCGAAAATACAGGAGAAGAATCAACATGTCACTGATACTCAATAACAGCAAAAGCTGGAAGGGCATGGCACGGCTACTAGCCATGGGTCTCGTCGCGCTCGCCTTGACCGTTTTGGTTGCCTGCTCAAGCGACCCTGAGCCAACGGAAACTCCGACAGCTACAGCAGCGGCAACTCCCGCTCCTGCTGCCCCTCAAGCCACCGCGGCGCCCACGCCTACAGCCGCACCCACGGCACGGCAGACGCCGGCAGCGCCTACTCCGACGAAGGCGCCTACCCCTGCGCCAACCCCTCCTCCAGGTCCCGTATTGCAGGTAGTCACAACGACCAATTTCGTGGCCGACTGGGTAAGGAATATCGGCGGGAGTCAAGTGGAGGTCTTTGGATTGCTGCCGCCTGGTGGCGACCCACACACATTTCTGCCAGGAGCGCGAGACGTCACCAGGGTGGCAGATGCAGATATTATCTTCACCGTCGGACTCGGCCTGGAGGCTGACTGGTTAGAGGATCTGCTCCACAACGCAAGTGCAGATGAGTCCAAGATAATCGCACTGGGCGATCATGTTGACCCCATTGAGTTTGCGGGGCCTGATCCTCACGGACACCACGACGACCACGAGGACCACGAGGACGAACATGAGGAGCACGACGAACACGGGACAGCCACAGGCCGGCTGATTATCGCCGACCGGGAGCGGGCAGCCCTCTCCGTTCTCGACCTCACCACGGAAGGCCTCGCCGAGCTTCGCATCCCCGTAGCCGCAGCCGGTGCGAGTCTCTACTCCAGCCCAAGCGGCCGTTTCGTATTCGTCATCGCCCGCGGGCCTGAAGACAACGACGACAGGGTGCACGTGTTCGACGGCGGCGTCTATCTGGAGCCCCACGGAGACCACATGGACCTCATCTCCGATCCCGTTACGCCCCTCTCCGTCGGCACCTCCGACGAGAGGCCTATTCACGTAGCAATCCACAGCGGCTGGACTGCCATCTTCCATGACGGAACAGGCCGCGCTGCTCTCTTCGAGGAGCACCACTTGGAAGAAGAATACAACGAGTATGAACCCGTCTGGATGGAGGCAGGCCTGCAGCACGGCGCTGTGGTTCCACTGGGTGAGGACCTCTTTATGGTCACTTCCAACAACCCCGACTACCCAGCTACCGCAACCAGCAGTCTTCCCTTGGGAGGAGAGATTCGCACCGTCGACAATCAGGTTGTCTACGACGCGAGTAACCGCTCCTGCCCCGGCATGCACGGCGAGGCCGCCAACCACGACGGCGTGGCTCTCGGCTGTGTGGGCGGCGTGCTCTTCATAGAAGGTCACGATGGCGAGTACGAGCATGTCTTCATCGACAATCCCGCCGACATGAAAGAGGCAGCTCGCGTCGGCTCCCTTTGGGGCCACGATGACTCGGAGCACTTCTTCGGCTCCGCTTCCTACAGACAGGATGGTGAGTTCCTCTACGACGGTCTGTGGATGATCGACGCTGAAGGCGAGTCCATCTCTCGCGTCCTTCCCTCGTCGCATGACAAGCGGGTCTACGGCGCGGCCTTCGACGGTCACGGTGAAGAATTCTTCGCCCTCACGGCTGACGGAATTCTAAACGTCATCAATCCTGAGTCAGGCCAAGTTGAGGAAGAAGTTCAGATTGTCGCCCCCTTCGATGGCGATTCCTCGCCTTCCTTCATTGTCGTTGGGGAGATGATCTACGTCTCCGATAGAGCCAGTGGCCGCATCTTCGAGTTCAGCGTGGAGCATGGCGAAATCGAGCGTGAATGGTCAATCGACGGTATGCCAGGCAGTCTTGCCTTCGTCGGCATTGGAGCCGGAAGCTTCGAGGAGCACGGCCATGACGACCACGAAGACGAACATGAAGACGATGAGCAGGAAGATGACGAACACGGTCATGAGGGGCACGACCATGGGCCCCTGGATCCCCACTTCTGGTTCGACCCTCCTCGCGTGAAGATTGCTATCGATGAGATTGCGGAGCATCTCGCCGAGGAAAACCCACAGAGCGCAGACTACTTCCGCGCCAATGCTGACGCTTACAAGGCGCAGCTCGACGAACTTCACGCGTGGACTCTACAGCAGGTAGAATTGATCTCCCCGGAGCGAAGATTGCTGCTTACATCCCACGACACTTTCACGTACTTCGCCCAATTGTACGGCTTCCAGGTTGTCGGACTGGTAATTCCATCCCTGGCGACCCACGTCGAGCCCTCTCCGGAACACATTGCAGATCTTGTTGAAGCGGTTCGTGAGAACAATGTACCGGCAATATTTGCCGAGAATACTGTCGACGATCGGCTCGTAAGGGCCATTGCATTGGAGACGGGAGCGAAAATGTCCAGTCTCTACACAGGGTCCCTCGGAGCGGAGGGCAGCGATGGTGAAACGTACCTCGGCATGGTGAGATCAAACGTTATGCGCATAGTGGAAGCCCTTAGGTGAAAACTACTCGAAACTCACGCCCCTTAAGCATGTCGCTTAAGGACGTCACCGTCGAGTTTGGAGATCACACAGCCCTCAGTAACGTGACCTTCGAAGTAGGTGGGGGAACCCTGATGGGCATCATTGGACCGAACGGAGCCGGCAAGAGCACTCTCTTCAATGCGATTGCCGGCCTCCTGCCGGTCCGTGAGGGGAAAGTCACTCTACAACTGGAAGACAGTCAAAGAGAGTCCTTAGCCTATGTACCTCAACGTGAGAGCGTTAATTGGCGGTTTCCCGTAACCACGCACGACGTTGTAATGATGGGCCGGTGCTGCAGACTCGGGTGGTTCCGCCGGCCCGGAAAAAGGGATCGAGAGATAGTAAAGGCTTGTTTATGTCGTGTAGGTTTGTGGGACCATCGCTCAACCTTAATGACGGAACTTTCGGGAGGGCAGAGACAGAGGGTATTTGTTGCCAGAGCTCTGGCCCAGGAAGCTACGGTGCTTCTTCTGGATGAAGCCTTCAACGGGGTAGATGTCGGAGCCCAGGAAGACTTGATTCAGATCCTTCGAGAATTGCGGGACGAAGGTTGCATCATCATGCTTTCCACCCACGACCTGACAAATTTGGTCGGCCGTTTTGACGAGGTTCTGTGCTTGAACCGTCACGTGTGCGCTTGCGGACCGCCCGCCCGTGTCTTCACATCCAATGTAATGACGGAACTGTACGGCGCTCACGGTATACGGTTAGCGACTGATGGGATTAATCAACACGACGTAGCCTGATGATTGACCTCATAGTGGCTCCCCTCGAGTACGGCTTCATGTGGAGAGCATTGATTGGCTCCATTCTCGTGGGTGTCATGTGCCCGGTTGTCGGCGCATATGTCATCACCAGAAACCTCGCCTTCATCGGAGACGCCCTTGCCCATGCCGTGCTGCCAGGCATGGTTGTCGGCTTCATAGTCGGGTTCAATCCCGCCATTGCCGCGGTCCCGACCGGGATAACAGTTGCCATGCTCATAAGGACCGTGAGCCGGCGGGCGGGCCTCAGCACCGACACCTCCATTGGCATCCTCTTCGCGGCCATGTTCGCGCTGGGACTCGTGCTTCTGGCAGCCACACCAACCATCAGAATTGACATTGAAAGCCTGCTCCTGGGACAGCTATTGGGCATATCGCCAACCACCATCTACGTATCCCTTGCTATCTCCGTGTTGGTTGTCTTGGGGCTGTTCGCCTTCCATCACTGGCTCATGTTTGCCAGCTTCGACCCCGTGGGTTCGCAGGTAATGGGCTTCCGTGCCAACTTCGCCGACTATCTGCTCCTGGTGATGTTGGCTCTTGTCATCGTGATAGGCATCCAGGCGGCAGGCATCGTCCTTGTGATGGCCATGCTGGTAACACCCGCTGCCACAGCGTACCTCCTGGTTAGACGTTTTACTGCAATCATGATTACTGCCGCTGTATTTGGCGCCTCAGCCGCCGTGTCAGGCCTCTATCTCTCCTACTATTACAACCTCCCTGCTGGTCCTGCCATGACCCTGGTCGCCAGCGGAATGTTCATCGTCGTCGCCGTATTCAGGCGGAGAGCCTTCGTCTAAGAATAGACTGGCACTTGTGAGGCCAGGTGTACTGTGGGGTCATGCAGGTCGGAAATCAAACTCCATTCCTATGGCGAACTATTTGGTAAACTGGATATCAGCCTTCCTCAAGGTACATATCTCCGCACGGACCACTTCTCAGAAATAGGGCCAGAGCCCGTGCATCCGGCCCGTCCGTCTTTGCCAACAGCCCGTAGACTTGGCACAATCACGTAACTGGCGAGAGCCGACGGCGGAAATGAAAGAGGAGCGTGGCTGTGGATAACGCGAAACGGTCTCGATAGCAGAATGCCCCTGCCTGTTGTACAGGTTCTGCGTCGAAGAAATTTCAGAGGCTTCTGGCTGGCAAACTTGTTTGCCGCCACCGGTAATCAGGCGAAGACCTTCGGGATCGCCTGGATAGCTCTGGAAATCTCCAATTCCCAGCTATGGGTAGGCCTTTCCCTTGGCGCCATGGCTCTACCGATAGTGGTTCTGTCTCTTCTGAGCGGAGCCATAGTCGATCGCTTGCCAAGACGACGGATTATATTGCTCTCCTACCTGGTCTTGTCAGTTATCCTGTTCCTCGCCGTATACCTGATAGTCTCAGATAGTTTATATCTCTGGCATCTTCCCATGATTTCCCTTGGCGCTGGCGCTGTGTTCGCCTTCATGAGACCCGCAAAGGAGGTGTTCATTGTTGAATCGGTGAAACGAAATCAGATTCTAACCGCAAACTCACTGAAGGCGCTTTCCGATGATGTGGGAGAGATTGTTGCCCCCTCATTGGCGGGACTGATGATCATCCGATTTGGAGCGGAGTCCCCATTCGCACTGGCTGGAATAGGATTCCTGTGCGCAACAGGATTCATTCTCACGACACGGCCCAGAACACATCTGAACGATTCAGGCGCTAAGAATTCACTGGTGAAGGAAATCAGCGAAGGTGTAAGGTATGCAATTTCCAACAGGCTGGTCCTGGCCCTGTTGATAATCGCAGCAACCGCAGTCTTTGGAACGGCCGTAATTCCTCTCTTGCCGGTATACGGACGGGATGTGCTCGGCGCCGGGCCGTCCGGATATGGCTTGCTGGCCGCGTCTCTGGCCGCGGGCTTTCTGGCAGGATCCATCCTGATGACGGCGTTGGGAGACCTGAAAAGGAAAGCGCTGTGGTTCTTCGTCACAGCCGCCATCTGGGACATTTGCGCCGTCGCCTTCGGTTTCTCCAGGATACTTCCTCTCTCCGTCATGATCTTATTCATCATGGGAGTTGGAGGGTCCATGTTTGTAACGCTGCTGATTACGCTGATTCAGCAGCAGACGGCCAATGAAATGAGAGGACGAGTATTGAGCCTGTATCAGATAGCGTTTTCAGCCATGCCCGTTGGCTTCATTGTCGGTGGAGCGCTTGCGCAGTCAGTCAGTAACGAGTTCGCCCTAATCTTTGGAGCCCTCATGGGCACGCCAGTCATCCTGATACTCTTCATTAGGATGCCCTCTCTGCGCTCCCTCTAATGTTGGAGTAAGTGGGGTCTGAACGTCACCTGAGACGCGGCAACACGTCAGGGAGGTAATGGGTACTTCGGAAGACTGCGTTCGTGGCGCCCCCGTCGGGGACTTCGAAGAAATGGGGATTGATGTATTCCCACACGACCTCCTTTTCAGGAGTAACCTGGAAGATACGCCCGAACATCCCCTCGGTAATGAGAGTGTTGCCATTTGGGAGGCGGCGGGCGCCGGAGATGTAGGAACTGAAGAAGTTGTAGAGGGGTAAGTCGGTGTATTCCCAGACGATTTCACTGGTGGAGGTGGATACTTCTATAACGCGGGAGTGGGGCAGGGGATGACTCTTGCGGTGGGTGCCGTTGTCGAAGATGAGCACATTGCCGTTCTCGAGCATGCTCGGGTCGTGTTGCTGGGCCAGCGTGTTGTAGTCGATCTTCCAGGTCCAGCCCCCGGTGCTCTTGTCTATGATCCCCACGGTGGAAATGTTGCGGAAGCTGACCATGACGCGGTCGCCGGGAAGAGGGACGATTGTGTTGCCGTGGGCCCACTCGTCTCGGAGGTCACAGTAGGTGATGATGTCAGTCTCGGTATCGAGGTGTTCGTGAGAGCGCCACTCCCAGATGCGGTTGCCGCAGGCGTCGACCTCAACGAGGGTGTCGGACCACATATCGCCTTCACTAGGCACTCCGCCTTTAACTCGGGCTGCCAGGTCGTCCGGGACTTTCTCCACCGTCAGGTAGATTGCGCCGCCGGACTCGGTGCGGCGGGCGTCGTGGTGGTGGTCTGTATCGTAATGTTCCCAGACCACGTTGTCCTCCCAGTCGACCTCCATCAACACGCCGCCTTTGAAACGATTCCATGAAGTGAAGCGATCCCAAGTCTCGTCGTGTGTCTTGCCCAGATAGAAGAGGTTGCTATTGGGGAGCAGGTAGCCATAGAGCCCGGGGGGATGTGGCATCTCCCATCGATGGACCACGTCGCCCTTCAGGTCTATGAGGTCAACGTTGCCGGTGCCATACATGGGGGTGTAGAGGACGTAGCCGGGACAGGCCTTATCTGGATCATAAAGGGTAACACCAGTAGTTGTGGAGCGCCGACGGGTCTGCTGGTCGGTGGGCAATGGGACCTCCCGTTGGTTTGGTCTATTGACTTAGAAGTGTGCCCGTCAGTCTGCTTCGGACAGCACGCGGTTGATGACCCTTTGGAAGACCTCGTATGGCTGGGCGCCCGTGAACAGCAGATTGCCTATGAGGAAAGCGGGAATTCCTCGTATACCCAAACTGACGGCCTCGCGGTGCTGTGCCAGCACCTGTTCTCGGTAGTGACCTGAATCGAGCCGTGGCCGCATGGCTTCCCAGTCAAGGCCGGAGCTCTTGGCCAGGGACTCGAGGACGGTCATGTCACCTAGGTTGACACCTTCTTCCCAGTAGGCCTTCATCGTCTTGCCGAAGAAAGCCTCGTCCATGCCGACCTCTCTTGCGTATTCGGTGGCTTCCAGGGAAAGCATGGTGAAAGGGGTGAGGGAGGGACGGCGCATGACAAGGCCTTCAGCCTCTGCCCTGCTTCCCAGGGGTTCGCCGAGGCGGTCGCCGGACTCACCCGGGCGAGCTTCGCGGACCATGCCTTCGGGCCCAATGTCGGGACGGAGGAGGAATGGCCGGCGTTCGATGGTTATGTTGTATTCGGTGGCAAGTTTTTCGAGGCTGACTGCCCCAATGTAACACCAGGGTCAGATATAATCAGACCAGACTATGGCGCGTACAGGCTTGTCGTTTAGCTTGGGCCCGTTGACGGTCATGATCATCGCTCCTGGGTGAGGATTGGTCCCGTTGACCGCCACCTTATCATAAATCGGTGCTATGTGTTGCAGCAGACATGGGTGACTGAAGATTTGGCGGCCACGGGGTCTCGCAGAACCCGCTCAGTCAAAATCGCCGCCGCAACAACCATAAACGTCAGCAAAGATAGAAGCTAAATCCAATGCCTTCTGCGTTGGAATGGGTACGTCGGGATAGAGATTCGCCGTCGCGCTTCGCCGGCAAACAGGCCATCAAAGGAGATTTCCAAACCGGCGGTATAAGCCCTTGCTGCGGCCTTCACGAACTCGCCGTGACCATCCGTCAGTTCACCTTCACCTGACGCGGCGTCCAGAACAGTGATCGGAACCGTCGCCTCTCTCGCGTCAACCCTCCCATTGGCTAGTGCTTGCCTCAACGTCGGTACGGGCCCAATCTCCACTACTAGATCAACTCCTAGTTGCGCAAGGCTGCCAGCGCACACGTCGGGCAACGAGGATTCCCTCATCTGCCTTCGCCAGTATCCGGCATCATGCACCATACTTGAGTCAACAACTCGTCCTGTTATGCTGCTTACCATTGAATTGGCAGTTGGTGCGAAGGCGATGTTCGCCAATGCCGCCTCCAAACCGTTCAGGAACTGGTCTGCGCCCTTTCCAGACTCGGCCGTCATCAGCGAACCTCGAGCGATCGCAAAGCGCAGACCGTCAACCGTAGACAACATGCCTGACGCCTGTGCGGCGGCAATTTCTCCTGCTTCAAAGCCCAATACCACCTTCGGCGCTATACCTATGCTCGTCCAGAGAGACGTCAATGCGCACTGGAGCGAATACAGGGCTGGCTCCGCCCAAGCCGGGTCACTTAGTGCATGTCCAGCCCCTGACCCACTGAACATCACTTCGAGCAGGGATACACCCTTCTCCGCTCGCACAACGGCATCACATCGATCCAGCACTGCGCGGATCACGGGCTCTCTTTCGTAAAGACTCTTGCCCATGCCTATCCATCGGCTTCCTTCGCCCGAGTACACGAATGCCACCCGCTCAGCAGGCCTCGGCTCTTCCCCTACAGCCCTACCCTCCCTTCCGGCGACATTCGACAGACCCTCCCGTAGCGTCCGTACATCCTCAAAGGCCACGCCTGCTCGATGTTCAAAGTGGCTGCGACCGGCGAAAGCAGTCCATGCCATATCTCCAAGAACCTCTGCCAAATCCTCATCTGTCAAACCCGGGATATCGTCCAGCCAGGATATATATCTCCTTGCCAGTTCCTGTAGCGCCCCGTCCGACCTCCCGGACAGGGGAAGAAGACGTGCTCTCCTCTTTTCCAGCCCACCCGTCGACACGTTCAAATCTGCCATATGCTGCGGAAGACTGACAGCAACTTGCCCGTTGCTTCCCATCAATGAAGAGATTCCTGCGGCCCGATTTCCAGCCGCGCCATTACTTTCGTAGCCTTCAAGTATGACATGAGCGTTGGTGCCGGAGATGCCAAAGGCGCTGACTGCCGCTCGGGGTTGCCTGTCAGGACAAATCGGCCATTCCACCTTCTCTGAGGTAATTCGAAGCGGTAGGGAACTCCACTCAATCTGAGGATTGGGGTTCTCAAAGTGCAGATGCTTGGGGATGACGCCCTGCTTCATCGACAATACGGCCTTTATCAATCCTGCTACGCCTGCGGCAGCTTCCAGGTGACCAATGTTCGACTTCACCGTGCCCATCAGCAGCGGACGGTCTTCCTCTCGCCCCTTGCCGTACACGGAGCCTACGGCATGAGCTTCGATTGCATCTCCCAGTTGTGAGCCTGTGGCATGCGCTTCAAGATAGTCAACCTCGGCTCCTGCGAATCCCGCCTGCGCCAACGCAGTCTCCATAACCCGTTCCTGGGCCGGGCCATTGGGAATTGTCAAACCCGCGCTGGCGCCGTTCTGGTTGACGGCCGAACCCTTGATTACGGCCCAGATTCGGTCTCCGTCTGCCTCGGCGTCGCTGAGTCGCTTAAGCGCCAGAACGCCACAACCCTCGCCACGCACCGACCCGTCCGCAGCGGCGTCGAAGGGACGGCTGTGTCCACTGATGGACAGCAACCCCAATTGCTTCATGAAGTCCGAGACTGCGGACGAGAGCAAAAAGTGTGCGCCTCCCGCCAGAGCCAGGCTCACCTCGTCCCGCTGTAAAGCGGACACAGCCTGATGCACCGCGGCAAGCGACGAAGCGCATGCCATGTCTATTGCCATCGCAGGGCCCTCCAGACCAAGAGCAAACGCTATCCGTCCCGCAGCCACGCTTGCATTCGTCCCCAGGTAATTACCAAGTTTGCCGCTGCTTTCAATCAGGTCCCTGTATTCGCTGCCTCCCAGCCCCACGTATACCCCGGTGCGGCTGCCGCGCAGCCCGGACGGATCAATTCCGGCATCCTCCAGGGCCTCCCAGCTCGCTTCCAACATTACCCTCTGCTGTGGGTCCATCAGCCGCGCTTCCACCGGAGTGACGCGGAAGAACCGGGAGTCGAACCATTCGATGTCATCTATGTATGCTCCCCGTATTTGGGGCCCATCTCCGTTGTTGGGGCGTCCGAATGTAATCATGTCAGTCCCGGACTCCAGCAGACGCCAGTATTCGGAGAGATTATTTGCGCCGGGGAAGCGGCAGGCCATGCCAACTATCGCTATCCCGTCATCACTTCGCCGGGTCGAAGGCGGTACGTCCACCACCTCTGGCTCTACTGATGGAGGAGTATCGCTGCCATCGTTGCCACCAAGATCACCAAGTTCTTCGGAAATGTGGCTCGCGAGGCTCGTGATATCCGGGTAATCAAAGACCACGGTGTTGGAAGCCGTGTATTCCCCTGCAAACGCCCGGTTCAACCGATTTCTGAACTCCACCGCCATCAGCGAGTCCATTCCCAGGTCGAAGAATCCAACGGTGGGTGATGGCGCACTTGACAATCTGAGCACTGCCTGGAGCTCACGCTGCAAGAAGGACACGAGCGCATCTTGCCGCTCCTTCTCAGGCGCAACCGCGCCGCGCAGTCGGGCTAGCAGGTCTTCAGGCTGGTCCGACTGGGCGGCAGAATCGTCGGCTATCGATGAAAGAATCTCTTCCAGTAACGGCGGTTTGTCTTGGACAGCCTTTTCAAACACTTCCCAGTCCACCGCCATGACCACTGATGTGGTGGAATCTTGACGTACGAGCCTTTCCATTGCCTTGAGACCTTGCTGTGGCGTAAACCAACGACCGCCAACCGCTGCTCTGCGCTGTTCGATGCGCTCACGCTGCTCTGCGGCTTCTCCTATCTCCGTCCATGCTCCCCAGGCAATAGACTGACCGGGAAGACCTAGCGCCCGCCGATGCGCTGCCAATTGATCCAGAAATGCGTTGGCCGCGGCGTGGTTCGCCTGTCCCGGATTTCCCACGACCCCGACGCGGCTTGAGAAAAGGAGAAACATCTCCAGGTCGCGGTCCTTAGTCGCTCTATGTAGGTGCCAGGCCCCTACAATCTTTGGCGACAGCACCTGCTCGAAGGTTTCCCAACTCTGGTTCGTTAGCGCAGCGTCGGAAAGAACCCTCACGCTGTGGACGACGCCGGCCAAAGGTGGCAAATTCGCATCTATCCGCGCCATCATTCCATCAATGGCCTCGGTGTCGGTCATGTCTGCGATTTCAACCTCAACCCTGACGCCGCGTTGACGTATGTCGTCAATTGCCTCCACGGCCTCGGGGTCAGGGTCTCTACGACCGTTTAGCACGATGGTGCCCGCTCCCTTATCAGCGAGCCACTCGGCCACCGCGCACCCTATGCCTCCAAGCCCACCGGTTACGAGGTAAGTGCGGTCCTGCCGCAGTCGTCCCTCATTGACCGGAGGCGGCGTCAACACTATCTTCCCGATGTGTCGAGCCGACCGCATGAAGTCTAGCGCATACCCCGCCTCGGCGAGGGGCCATCTACTGTGTATCAGCGGCTTCAACTTGCCGCTGGAAATTTCTTCCATTACTTCACGGAAGACCTCTCCTACCCAAGCAGGCTCAGTCTTCTTCAGTACGTCCAGCTCTAGGATGTCGTACTTGACGTCGGGACGCACCTCCTCCATTTCCTCCTCGGTCAGAATGTCCCTTCTTGCAAGCTCGACGAAACGGCCTCCCTGGGCCAGGCACGACAGACTGGCGTCGATGAAGCCCTCGCTGGTAAGGCTGTTAAGCACCACGTTAACGCCCTCGCCATTCGTAACGTCCAGAATTTCCTGGCCGAACTTCGTCTGCCGGCTATCGAATATGTGCTCAACCCCAACCGACCGCAGAAATGCCTGCTTCGGAGCACTCGCAGTGGCGAACACCTCCGCTCCCGCCGCCTGCGCCATCTGTATGGCCGCCAGTCCGACTCCTCCAGACCCGGCATGTATGAGCACCCTGTCGCCCGCTTCAAGCCCCGACAAGTGATAAGAGAGTGCCGCCGAGACGAATGCACTGGGAATGGTGGCAAGACCCGAAGCCGACATTCCTTCCGGGGCGGGCGCAACCAGTTCCTCTCGTGTGACCATTTCCGGCGCGAACGCCCCAAACCCAAGACCTACCACCCTGTCGCCCACCGAAACAGAGGTGACCTCCGACCCTATGGAGAGGATGTGGCCGCACAACTCCCTGCCCAGGTCCCCCTCTTCGATAAAGCCTAACGAACGAAACACGTCCCAGAAATTCAGACCCGTGGCTTCGACGGATACAAGGACTTCCCTTGGTTCAAGGGTGCGTAGCGGCAGAGGCTTCACCTCCGGCCTGTCGAAAACGCCGTTCCGGTCCGGTGCAAGCACCCAATCGGGTCCTTCCGGCAGCGCCAACCTTTCAGTCGAGGCGCCGAACCGGACCAACCGGGGCGCCATTCGCCGCCCTCGACGGTAAGCGATGTGGTTTTCCGAATCAGGATACAGAAGCTCATTGACCAGATTAGACGGCGGCCCACCTTGTCCCGGGTCTACGTCAATTATCCTCGGCTGCAGTTGGATTGCCTCCTGAAACACCACCTTGCTCATTCCCCACAATGTCGCCCCCGCCAGCTCTCCTCCATGCTCGCGCTCAAGCACCTGCGCCCCCCGCGTAATGAACCAGACCCCCTTTTCGGGCACAACGTCCAGGTCAGTCATCCCTTGTACCATCGCAAGTGCGCTCGCTGCGGACCTCTTCACATCTTCCATAATCTCATCGGTCGTTGCATCGTCCGACCGACCTTCGAGTGCCTGCAGGTGAACCACCCCGCTTAGCGGTTCATCTTTGGGTAGATCCTTAAAGAATGATTGCCACGACTCCCGACTCTCCGCATCCACCCTGATTCTCACTATCTTTGAGTCGTCCCCCGGACTGTCAATCGCGTCCGAGGCATCGCTTACGGCAAGCACGACCGTCTGGTTCCTCTCAGCCATCTCCGAAGCAAATTCCTCGACAGTGGAGCTGCTTTCCGCCGTCACAACCCACAGCCCCGCAGGTTCCGTTACCTTTGCAGGGCCCTGTGCGACAATCACTCCCTTGTCCAGCATCTCGTGGGAGAAGGAATCGTCGACCCCCAGTACTTCCACTCCTTCAAAGCCCACGTTGCCCAGGGCTTTTCGCCACACCGAGGGAGTTGCAAGGGCATGATGAGGACGATAGGAGTCTGCAAATCGCCACCAGCCGTCCAACTGACCAAATGTGAGGTCCATCCAGCCGAGGCCTCGCAGGTTCTCAAGCGCCACCAGATGCCCTGACGGTGCAAGAAGCTCACGGCAGTGGGCCAGCGTTTCATCAAGAAAACGAGTCGCATGCAGAACGTTGGAGGCTAGAACTATGTCATATCCATGGGCGTCAAAACCCTGATCTACCGGGTCTTTTTCGATGTCCAACGTTCGATATTCGATGCATCCATTACCGTCTCCAAACTTGGATTCCGCTTCTGCGAAAAAGCCCGCAGAAATGTCAGTGTAGGTGTAATCAAAACGGCCTTCCGGAAGTTCGGGCAGCGCGGACGCGGTTGCTGACCCCGTACCCGCTCCAACTTCTATAACTCGAAGTCGCCTGTCGCGAGGTAGTTGAGAAATCAGCTTCTGAAATACCTCGGTCAGCATCTGATTCGCGGCGAGTGCAACAGGAGCTTTGAGGTAAAGGTCTGCCGGAGTGGGATCGCCGCTGCTGAACAGCAGCATTAACGGGTCTTCCTTGCCGCGAAGAACATCGACCAGCGCCGCAGCGGACCGACGGAACAGCCCCGTCTCAATTAGGCCGTGGGGATACGTCTCCACCATCCGCTTGTGGAACTCCTCTGGCTTCCTGGGAAGTTCCTTCGCCAAGGGATCCCCAGGCCCAAGGAGTACGATAAACTCTCCGTTCTTCTCTTCCACAACCCCGGATTGGGCGAGCATCTCCAGCAGTCTGCGAAAGAGCCGTCCATGCTCTGGAGAAACGCCTAGCTCCTCTCTCAATTCCTCGGCACTTATCGATTCGCCAACCTTGCGTACCCAGCCCAACTTTTCCAGCGTGGAGAGGGCATACGAGCGCGACCACCACTCCAGGTCCGTCAGCATAGCGATTCTTCCTGCGGGATCGACACCGGCTTCGATTAGATAGTCAGAGAATAGGCCGGATCCGGTTACCACTTCAGCGGGGCTTGGGAAGAAGTCAGCGGGCAACAGCCCAGACTCCATGGGACGCTCCCTCCAATCGACCTCGTACAGCAGGTCGTCTATGCCCTCCACCGCAGATAGCAGCGCCTCCCGAGTAGCCTTCTTGACCGTGTAGCCACTCAGACCCCCTATTGGTGCTCCCTCTTCATCGTAGATTCGAATCTCGCCGCTCAGGACCTCCGGCTGATCATCCGATTCTTCGCCATCCTGTGATGACGAACTCATTAACACATGACAAACAACCCTGTTGGGAACCCGTCTCGTTAGCCATAACCGATCCCAGCCGAAGGGTAGGTAAGTAGCCTCTCCCTCAGCGCCGGTCATGTTGCGGGCTATCCCCACCATCTGAAAGCACCCATCCAGAATTAGCGGGTGTATTTCCAGATCGTTCCGTCCGGCGATTTCCGGCAAGACAACTTCACCCAAGGCCTCCCCCGGGCCGGACCATGCCTTGTCTAGAGTGCGGAATGATGCGCCAAGATTGATCCCTGTATCTGCTTTAGCGCGGTAATAGTCCCTCACGTCGGCTGACGACAGTCGGGCCTTCATTCCTTCCAGGTCCACTCTCTCTCCTGCCTCAGGCAATCGTGCCGCTGACAACAGACGTCCTTCTACGTGAGTTGTCCAATCCCCATCTATCCCTTTACTGAATATCTGAACATCTCGTGACGACGGCTGATCAGAATTGGTCACCAGCACCTGCACAGTCCGACCGCTTTCGCCGGCCTCGTCATCCTCTGAAAAGACCAGAGGACTGTGTAGCTGCATGTCTTCTATGACGACCGGACCTCTCTCCTCAGTGAAGGACGCGGTCGATGCCATAGCTCCATAGAGAGCACCAGGCGCGATAAGCCTGCCAAAGACCCTGTGGTCACTCAACCAGGCCGGGTCCGATGGGAATACTTCCGTCTCGAATATGACCTCTCCCAGTGCAGACTCGTGCCGGATACCCAGTAGAGAGTGTCCCGCACCCGCGCGCCGTCGCTTTGTCTCTTTTAGCCAGTATCGTTCCCGCTGGAACGGATAGCTTGGCAACGAAATACGCCGTCGTTCCTCTCCCACAAACAGGCCCTTGAAGGATATGTCTAGACCCGCTTCATAGGCATCGGCAACCGCATCGATGAAGCCGCTCTCCGGTTCGCTGGAGGAACCATCTCTCGGTGGCCGCCTCATGCTTGAAATAAATGCCGGCGCTTCAGAAACATCTTGGCCCGCCTCTGCCTCGGGCCATGCGAGCGTTGTCATCGTGCCCAGCACGTCATGCGGGCCAACCTCCACAACCAGATCAACGCCTGACTCCGCCATCGCCCTTACGCCGCTGGCAAAAGCAACCGGCTGTCTTGCGTGGCGCGTCCAGTAGGACGCATCCAGCGCCGTTCCGGGTTCAACTACCCTTCCCGAAAGGTTGCTGATGAACGTTGTGGAAGGAGATTCAATTACCACTCCCGACAGTGCGTCCTTCAGACCACCAATGACGGGGTCCAGAAGGGCGCTGTGAAAAGCAAAGGCCGTATTCAGATTCCTTGCTCGTATTCCCTGACTTTCAAACTCTTCCACGATAGCTTCAACGTCCGCGACAGGACCACTGACCACCTGGTGCGCCCCGTTGTCCGCGGCGATGCTGAGGCCGATGCCTGACGACTTAGCATTGAACGACTCTACCTCCGTAGTTACCCGCTCCGCCGGAGCAAACACGGCAGCCATGGCGCCACGTTTCATCTGAGACATCAGGGCCCCTCGCGCAGTGGCGAACCGCATCCCGTCCTCCAGGCTGAACACCCCTGCCGCCTGCGCCGCTGCTATCTCGCCAACACTGTGGCCCAACACAACGTCGGGTCGAACAGCGACGCTTGACCAGAGCGCCGTCAGCGCACATTCCAGTGTGTAGAGCGCCGGCTGCTCCCATTCCGTGCTTCCCAAGTCCTCGTTGGCTGCGTTTCTACCGAACATCACGTCCAGTAGGGACTTACCCCTCTCCTCCTGAAACACCGCCTCGCATCGGTCCATTACTGCCCTGGCAACTGGCTCACGCTTATACAGGTCCCGACCCATACCGAACCACTGGCTTCCCTGCCCCGTATAGACGAACGCAACTTTGCCTGCCGGTTGACCATTAGAGCTGGCATACGTGGCAGACAGACCCTCCAGTCGCTCCCGCAATGAACTGGCATCCTGAAAGACCACACCCGCACGATGCTCGAAATGACTCCTCCCTATCCCGGCTGTCCAAGCCACGTCCGACAGCAGCTGATCAGGGGCAGCCCCGTCGGAGGAAGCATCAGCTCCTCGTTCGTCCAGCCACGACACGTAGCTCCTCGCCAGGTCCTTCACAGCATCCTCAGACTTGCCGGAGAGCGGAAGAATCCGTGATGGACGCCTTACAACGTTTCCATCCGTCAGGTCCCTACCGCTAGTGTTCGCGGCGTACTCTTCCATCACGATATGCGAGTTTGTCCCCGATATGCCAAAGGAGTTAACCCCGGCAAGATGCGGTCTTCCGTTGCGGTTAGGCCAATCTGTCATCTCCGCTGTCACGCGCAGGGGAGTGTTGTCCCAATCGACGCACGGGTTGGGGTCATTGAAGTGCAAGTGCCTCGGTATGACGCCCCGCTTCAGAGCCAGCGCCGCCTTTATCAACCCGGCAATTCCGGCAGCCGATTCCAGATGGCCTACATTGGTCTTTACCGAACCGATAAGCAGGGGATCATTCGGATTTCGCCCCTTGCAATACACGTCAATGACAGCGTCAAGCTCTATCGGGTCCCCAACCGCCGTGCCGGTCCCGTGGGCTTCAACAAAATCTACATCCGACGGGCTGACCCCCGCGTCCGAAAGTGCCGTTTCCATCACCTGCACCAATGCCGGTGCATTCGGCACTGTTAGCCCAATGCTGTCTCCGCCATGGTTGACGGCTGCGGACCTGATGACTCCCCATATCCGGTCGCCGTCAGCCTCCGCTTCGCTCAGCCGCTTCAACACTACAACTCCGCAGCCTTCCCCTCGCACGTAACCGTTGGCGGATGAGTCAAATGCCTTACACTGTCCGTCGGGGGAAAGCATCATTGACCCCGCCCGCAGCTCGTAAATTCGGCCGTTCAAGATTGCCTGTACTCCGGCCGCAATCGCCAAGTCTGCCTTGCCCTGCTGCAGGTCCGCCACTGCATCATGCACCGCCACCAGTGCCGATGCGCACGCAGCGTCCACTGCCTTTGCGGGCCCCATAAGGCCAAGCACAAAGGAGACCCTGCCGCTGGTCCCATTCAGGTTGGTACCGCTGAGGGCGTAAAGGTTTTCAGCCGCCTCCCCCGGTTTGTTTGAATCGACTACAAGCATCCTATACTCGTCATTGCTGATGCCCGTATAGACACCGGTGCGACTTCCCTTCAACTGGAGAGGATCGATTCCCGCGTCTTCCAGCGCGTGCCAGCTTGTCTCCAGCATCATTCGCTGCTGGGGGTCAAGAAATTCAGCTTCAACCGGCGAAATTCTGAAGAAGGCAGCGTCGAACTGATCTATGTCGTCTACAAACGCTCCATAACGACATGCCTCTTGCTGCGCCCCGGACTCGCTGATGATCTCGCCCACGCGCCCCACTCCTGAACCCGGATCCCCTTCCGTTACCGAGTTCCCACCCTCCATCAATAGCTTCCAGAAGGCTTCCAGGTTCTCCGCGCCTGGGAAACGGCAGGCCATGCCGATAATCGCAATCGGCTCCCCCTTCTGAATCACGCCTCTCGCGCCTGCCGCAGCTTCTGGCTTGGGTCTTAAGGGCGGGCTGACATTATCTGCTGGCTTCATGCGTCCTCTGTCCTCTGGTAATCGACTCTGTGCAATCCTTGAGTGGATCAATTAGACAAAGTCTAACAATTGCCAAACCCCTGGTAAAGCTGACAAGAAAGTCGCTAGCAACCACCGAAATCTGCCTGATGGTTTTTGAGAGAAAAGGGCCCTCTGACAAGCATGTCCAGCTCACCGGAAGAAAATACAAGGAAAACACGCAGGTAACTGCGCGCTATTTCCGGGTCAGATTCAGCGCAAGTGCCGGGAATAAGGCGAAATGGAAATCAGACTCCAGCACGCCCATACATGCGGAAAATAGAGGATACGGAATGTGGGCGCAGGCTTCCCCTGGCCCTGAATGCGATTTAAGCGGACGCCAACCTGAATAATCAGGCTATGATTTTGAGTCTATGAACTCTATCAATTCGTTCAGATTCTTGAGCCGCATGCAATCGTCCACAGTAAGCTCAACGCCAAACTCGCCCTGGACCACTCGGGCGAAAGAGACCAGGTCCATGGACGAGAGACCCTGGTTGGTCAGGCTGTCACTGAGGGCCAAGTTGGAGTCTACAGGCTTCCCGTCAACCTCCAGATTATCCGCAATCAATGTCCTCAGCCGGGCTTCGGTAGCTGCCATGAATGATCCCTCCCTGAATTAACAAGTTGTATTATAGCGATAGCACATTAACAGAAAGACCTCGTATCGGTCAATGCCAACGCGACTCGCCTGCCCTCCAAAAACCGCTCCAATCGGGATGTTAGTTTTGTAATTTGACTTCTAAACTCAGCCTCATCACAAGTGTATCCAATGGCTCTCTCAACCCGTTTCCTGCCAAATCAGTTATGTTTCCTCTCTCGCCGGAAGGGTATATTCGTGGTAGCGCACGGGGCCAAATGTCTTGTGATTGACTTCATATCCCTCCACCACTTCTGGACTATAGCCAGCCATGCCGAAGATCCAAAACAGTGGTATCCCCAAGTGCTCAAAGCGCAGAATGTCTCCCAGTTGCTGGGCTAGTTGTTCCCGCTCCACGGGATCAGCGGTTTCGTCGTAGTTCTGCTTCCAATTTGTAATGGTATGCTGCTCGTAATAGGGCGAGTGGGAACCGACCCAGAATGAGTCGAAGCTCTGAGACAGCGGTAGAGGAACAGCTCGAGTTATGAAGGCTGCGCCACTCAAATCACGGCGCACCAGCCTTCTCTGAATGTTGGAGTATTCCACTTCATAGATGTCGGTGTGTACGCCAACTTCTCCCCAAAAGCTGGCCAGGACTTCTCCAATGTCCACGATTTCTGGCATGCCGGGCAGGTCGAAAGGTGCGAGTAGGTCAATGGGTTGCTCGTCAGAATAACCGGCCTCAGCCAGGAGACTCTTGGCCAATTCGGGGTCATAGGGGTAGGGCCAACCTCCGTCAGAGCCCGTTGCATCTGCAGGACCCGGTATGGGCGCCCACTCATCTTTGAAGAAATCCCACCATTCGGCAAAGTGGGGAACTGCACTTGGCTTGGCCTCTCCATCGTAGAACACTTCGTTGATTTCGTTGCGGTTGATTGCCAGATTGAGGGCCTCCCTGACTTGCTTGTTACGCAGCGGTGCAGACTCATCGTAGTTGGGTGTCGGCGTCCCGTCCAACGCCTCTGACAGGTACCAGGGCAGAACCACCAGAATCTGAAAGCTTGGCAATGCGCTTTTGGATATCTCAATTCCCCGCGTCGTTAGGATTTCCATGGAGGAATGTTCGGTGAATGGTATCTCAACTAGGTGCACCTCGCCGGCGATTATCATGGCCTGCCTGGTTGTAAGCTCGACAACCCACCTAATTTCGAGTTCAGCAAAGTGTGGCTCATGCCGATAGTGATCGTAGTTTCTCTCCAGCAGAAGACCGCCATCTATCTCTTGGAGCACAAAGCTGAAGGCGCCGGTGCCAATGGGAGCTTCCTCATAACCACTCTCGCCTCCGACGTCATCCCAGTATTGTTTGCTGATTAAGCCGAAGGTCCAGTCTTCAGACAGGTACTCGCCTAGATCAGGGTTGACGGACTCCAGGTCCCAGCTAACGGTGTTTCCATCAACTTCTACGTCCTCGACTCCCTTGAGCAGCGGGCCCGTGGAATAGGCGTTGAAGGCCTTGTCCGACAGCTGGCCGGACTGCAAGAGCCAGGTATGTTTCACGTCTTCGCCGCTGAAGAAGTAGCTCTTGCTCGGCCTTCCCATCTCATAAAATGGGATATTCTCCTTCAGAGTGAACTTCCACTCTCTTCCGTCCGGGGCCACGGCCCAGCTGCTGGCAAGGTTCGTAGGCTCTTCAACTCCTGTCTCGCGGTTTTTCCCAATTAGGTAGTCATAAACGTTGTGGAGATGACCGACGGAGCCCCCAAAGCTCTGGTATGGCAGGATCACCTGTTGGCTGGGCGTCGGAACGGCTACTATTAGCCGTGAATCGACAGATATCCTTTCCGGCCCAGGAAGGGTTGGCGAAGGACTGGCCGTCGGTAGGACAGTTTCTGTTGGAAGGGGAGTTGTAGTTGGGCTGGGTGTAGGAGTAGTCGTAGTCACCGGCACGATTGTTACGGTGCTTTCTGGAGTAGGGGAAGAAGAATCGTCAGGCGCGGACGTACTAGGGGTAACCGGCATTGGAGTGGAAGTTTCTGTTGGCGTTGGAGAAGGAGTTGGTCTGGATGCAGGAGTGCTCGTGGATGTTGGAGTCGGAGTGGGAGTGGGAGACGGAGTTCTCGTTGAAATCGGCGTGCCAGTAGGCGTTGCTGTGGGTGTTGGTTCTGATGTTGATTCCGGTTCAACAGTGCCTGTCGGAGTGGATTCAATGGTGGGCGAATGGGTAGGCGTAGGAGGCTTGTCGAAGCCGAATGTACAAGCCGCGAGTAAAACGGGTGCAAGAAGGACGACTGCGCCTATCCTCCAAAGGCTGGAACTGCAAATTATTGCTGAATCTGACCAACCTGAACCCCTCACAGATCGACCTCCCTCCGGACTACGCTAAGAATAGAAAAATCTCCGGCGGTTGCTTACCTCCTCGTCAGCCACACGAGAAGGGAGCTGACGAAGAGTACGGCAGCACTGCCGCCGACAGTCATCACGGACCACGGTGAAAGAGACAAAACATTCTGATGCTGGCCTAGCGACGAAGCAGTCAACACCATGAGAAATGCAAGAATTGCCCCGCAGACTATTAGCCCGACAAGTACAAGTCCTTCATTCATCAGAATGCTGTTTCTGTCCCTGGTTCCCACCTGCCTGGTTATCAGCAGCCCATCCAGCCGCCGAAGACCTATGACTCGATTGAGTGCCATGAGGCCCACAAGAGAAACTAGCAGCAGAATCGTATCCCTAAACAGGGAGCGCCCCTCAGCGCCGCTGACTTCAACCCCAAAAAACTGACTCCATTCGAGGGCATTGTGCGGCCATATCGCAAGCCCTTGTGCCAGAATAACCAGCGTAGCTATGCACCAGAATGCTGCCAGATTGCGTCCTAGCATCTGCATTGCCCAGTACGCCGCAAAACATACGAATATGACACCGGAATTCTTCCAAAACCCCATCTCGAGGATCGCTTCGTTTGTGATGGTACTTCTAAACACAAGCACGGCCAGCGTCAGCAGGCCTAGCAGCAGCACGGATTCAACCGCGACAAAGGAGAGATTTCGCCAGTTCCCCAAACTCATCTGTATGCATCCATGTGTCGCACCAATGCGACTATGAATTCCTCCTCTTCAGGCTGCCATTCTATGACCGCCGCCCCTCCATTCTTCAGCTCTTCGGTTATCCGTTCGGCCTCCCAGTTAATGAGGCTCAAATTCTCATTGCCGGCGTCGGCAGACTGGGGGCTGACGTGGACGACCCTTACCTTGCTCAGTCGATGAGTCCGGCTCCTGAGAGCCGTCAAACGGTCTACCGCGGCCTTGAATCTCCCGAGCGATGGCGCTTCTTGTCCCGGTCTCGCATAGAGGACGTCCAGTCGAGTGATGATGAATACCTCAGGCCGCAGTCGAAACAGGAATCTCTTGCACCATTCCACCGCCTGAAGCAGGTCTTGCTGGGGCGGCCCGGGCTTCAGACGGGACAACATCCTGACAAGCCGCTGAAACTGCTTCCCTCCGGAATCCGGCGAGAGAAGCTCACCCCTCCCTGTCAAACTGTTGTAGGCAAAAGCGCCCAGGGTCGAGCCTCGCGTCAGATAGTACTGGGCCAAACTGCCGGATGCTTCCAGCGTGTGCTCCAGCGGATTCGATAACGGGGTTCCCACGTCCATGTAATCTGCGATATCCAGGAAAATCCACACCGACTTTTGCGCTTCCGGGTCTTGTTCATTCACCAGAGGCAGATTGTCGCTTCTGCTGCCTCGCGCAGTTGCCTTCCAGTTGATTCTGTTTAGGGGGTCTCCCGTCACGTATGGCCTCAGTTCCCGAAATTCGTTTGCGCCCCCGCCAATGTCCGCCATATGGTCGCGATATCTGGAGATCTTTGTGGCTACCCGGGCATGGTTTAACCTCATGATGCTCCGAATTCTCGGTATCACCGTTACATCAATCGGCCCTCCGCCCACGCCGGACATTCTTCGATTTGTGCCAAACGCAGCCTGCGACTCCCAACCAGTTTCCTCCAGCGTAAATTGGCCCCTTTGGGGAAACTGCACACTGTAGGAAACTTCCACAGTTGTGGTGCCGGGCCATTTCCAAACAGATCGCAGGTTGCTGCCTTCCACAATCCGGGTCTCCGGCGGGAGGTCATCGTGGACAAACACAAGGCCGACGCCTTCTTCAATGGTTATCCGTCGACTTACCGTAATGGAGTCTCCCGCCCAACACGAGACACGTGATAGAAGTCTTTCTACAGTTACGCCGGAGGGGGGTGGCAGTGCTGCCGCAAGCAGCACCACCAGCAGAACGAATACCGAACCGGTCAGGAGCAGCACGTTGCCAAGAACCAGCCCGACGATCAGGAACAACAATGAGACCCCGATCCAGACTGGAATAGAATGCCGGAACATGACTATCGGGTAGACCGACCTATTCCGCTGGGCACCGGGACCTGCTGTACCACTTCTTCAATCACCGCCTCGCTTTGAACGCCTTCCAGTGTGTCTTCGATGTTGAGGATGATTCTGTGGGAAAGGACTTCGGGTATCATCGTTTTAACATCGTCCGGGACCACAAAGTCCCTTCCGTGGATGAGTGCAATGCTTCGCGAAACTCTGAGAAGCGCCAATCCCCCACGAGGACTGACTCCAACTGCAACGCGGGGGTGCTCTCGTGAAAGTCGGACCACCTGTGTAATGTAGTTGACTATCACTTCATCAACATAGACTTCCGTTTCCACCTGGCTCTGCAGCTCCACGAACCGGCTGATTTTCACTGCGGGCTCGATGTCTAACGTCGGATCATCCTTCTGCCACCGTATACGCCGTGTCAAGATTTCGCTTTCCGACTGCCGGTTTCGTGGATACCCTGTGTTCAGTTTCAGAAGGAAGCGGTCCAATTGGGCTTCCGGTAACGGGTAAGTCCCCTCCTGTTCTATTGGATTCTGGGTGGCAATGACAACGAACGGCCTGCCAAGATCTAATGTCTCACCGTCTATCGTTACGTGACGTTCCTCCATGGCCTCGAGCAAAGCGGACTGTGTCTTCGGAGGAGCGCGATTGATCTCGTCTGCCAAAAGGACGTTTGTGAACACAGGCCCCCTTACCATTTGAAAGGTCCCGGTGTTCTGCCGCCACACGTTTACACCCAAAATGTCGGAAGGCAGGAGGTCCGGCGTGAACTGTACACGCTTGGTCTCACTTCCTATAGCCCGTGCGAACACCTTGGCTAGGAGCGTCTTGCCAAGTCCTGGATAGTCCTCAAACAGCATATGTCCATTTGCCAGGGCTGCCGCCAGGACCTTTCGCAATACCAAGCGGTTCCCAACAAAGACTTGACCCACTCGGTCGATAATTTGCTCACAGGAGAGGCGAGCCCTCTCAAGTTCAGATTCCCTCATATTTCTGACTCCCACTTGTCGCTGGGCAGCACCGGTTCACGCAAAATCGCCTCCTTGCTGACAAATCCTTTAACGCCGCTGGAACTTCTTATAAAACAAGCAGCCTCGTCTTCATGAATAATCTCCATTCCTTCCCCAGCGTTCAGTAATCCCACGGGTGAGTCTAAATCACTATGGGAACTCGAAGTTCTGAAGAGCGGCGCCTCAAGAGAGGAAGTGGCAACTGCTAAGGACTCGTGGGTCGCCTTCCCGGCCAAATGAGAAATTGCGCTCTCTATCAGATTTCGACGCCGCCGTTGGTTCCAGCGTCTGATACGGTTCCTGGTCCCGGGCGAATCCAACCATTTTGGTTTGCGATCCTCCAGGTTCACCAAAGAAAACCATAGCTCCAATGCATGGTCAAGGTCGGCGCCCTTCTGCCAGTACGCTAATACGAGGGTCAATGTCACGACCTCTCGATTAGACCCGTTTTCAACGAATGACGCGGCGGCCTTTCGCAACTCGTCCTCGTCCACCGGGTTCATGTCTTCGGGAGACGCATCCAGGGCCCGCCTTGCACCCGCCAACGCCTCGTCAAGTGCAACCTTCCTGACTGTCTTTTTTCTGTCTCTGGTAATGGGCAGGATATTGAGGAGCGGAGAAGAGGCTGATCCCTTACGCAAAGTGCCACCGATTGATATTGTTTGACCCAAAGGAGACTGGCTCCGGAAGAGAAGCCCTATCAGGTACTTCCAGAGTGGGCGCAATTCTCCTTCATCCACAAATCGTCGATATATGCTTGACGCAGACCGCGTCCTTGGGTCCGCTTTGGTCTGCAATACCTGCCGATGATGGGACCAATTCATCCATCCAGGCAAGGACCCGCCAGGTGCGGCCACACTGAATTTGGCGCGATTAACGCCCACTAGCAACAACATCAGCAAAAGGACGAGAATAACCATATATTCATAGAGTGCTGCGAACCACAGCACCTCGTACACTACCGGTCGTAGCAACAGTCCATAGAAGGCGAAAGAGGCCCCAAGGACGAAGCTGCGGACCTTCGATTGCGAAAGCCATACCCCCACGTCGCCCAGGGCGGCATGGGGCGTAGAAACCGCGTATCTTGCCAGCTCGCACAAGGCCAGGGTGAAGATGCCGGATGCCGCAATCGCCCCAAAGAGAGCAAAGCCGTGACCCAATATCGAAAGACTCGAGCCGCAAATCCACACCATGCAGGCCACCACGCTGTACCCCAGAGCCGCAGTCATCGGTTTGTGGCTTATGCCTTCTGAGGCCTTCAAGACATTAGGCAAGGTCAGCGATAGCCCTATTCCAAAGAGCAGGGCGGCAACCGGATATCTTAAGTCGTACACTGCCCCGAAGTGCGGAAGATAAGTTTCCCCGAAATCTCTCGTACCGCCATGATCAATGAGCAAAGCGTTTATAAGGGGCAGGTGGTTCAGGGCTACCCAGATAATCATGGATGGAACAGCTGCTATTACCACGGCCGTCATCGGCTCCATTGCAATTCTCGCGACGGTGCCAAACCTCTTGTCTGCAACCACTTCAGATACGTTCCGCAAGACCGAAGCCATGTACGAAAGAACCAGCGCAACAGTCAGGACAAGGAATATTTGCGAAGTATTGATTCCGAAAAGCACAGACACGACGCCATTATTGGCAAATGCTGCGTAGGTGATACCCAGAAGAACTAGACGTAGGATGGGAAATCCAAGGACTTTCCCAACCATCGGCCACACTTCGCCTGCAACTCGGGCCACCGAGAATGGAATCAACAATATGACGGCCCATTTTGTAAGTGAGCTCACATTCTCAAGATGTAGGCCCAGCGATTCAGCTGTTTTGCCGTACTCTTCCACTGGCAGTCCCGAAGCCGCTGAGGACAGTGCTCTCAATCCTCCAATCAGGGCAAACAGCCAGAAGGCTTGTACCACAGTGAAGGCGGCTTGTGCGGAAATTCTCAGCTTCCCTGTGGGCGCCAGCTTGATAGCAACGGACAGAACCGGACCGCAGTAGAAAAGCGACAGGGTGAGAGTAAGCCAAGGTAGTATCCCGGAACCGTTGACGCCAAACGCCTCCGATATCGCTCCATTATCCGACAGCGCTACGTAGCTCGCAGCCAAAACAAAAAGGAGCAACCATGGAAACTTGATTGCCTGTCCGACCGCCGGCCGGATCACCGAGACTGCTCTGGCTACGACCAAAGGTGCAAGGAAAATTAGCGCCCAGGTGGATAGGGGACTGAAACCCTCAAGATAGGGACCAACGCTGGTCAGTTCCGGGCCGTTTGAGCGGCCTGATATAGCGCTTGGCAATTCAGGGATAGACCCAAGAAGTCCCACCAGTAGTGCCATCCAACCCAAATCCGTTAACAATCTTTCTGCGACCGGAAATGCGTACTTCGGCCAACGCAACTGGGCTTCCCGTTGAATCACGCCGGCCCTTGACGCGAAGTGCAATATGCGTGGTCCCAGGTTTCTCTGCTGGGCCGGAACTGCCAGCGTGCCCAGCAGCGTCAGAAGTCCGAAAGCCACGAAGGTGTAACCCAGAAAGTGAAAGTCTATTCCTGACATTTGATGGACTACCCCATCGGTACGCAGAAGGAGCAGCGATGCAGCTACGATCAACGCGGACGAAAATCCAGCGGCGAACAGCTTAACCAGGGCTGCGTCTATCTTGATCACTCTTGCGACTCCACTACAGTCCGCCACGCCCGGTACATCGCCTCGTAGTGACGCCGGGCAATCGGGTGTTCGCTGTAGTCCGCTTCTTCGAATCTAGATATAAGCTGGTCAAGCGCCCTCTCGTCCACGTGCAGTCCCTCTGAAATAATGCGCGCTTCCACCTCCCTGGGAGTCAACTGCTTTGAATAGTCGGAGATTCTGGGTTCAGCCCATGCGGTAAAGACGTTATACAAGCGGACTATCTCTTCCCTGAAGTCCACTATCCTCAGTTCCCTGGTCGCGGTGGCTGGCAGCCGGTCATCATCGCCGGCGAATTCCGCCCTGACAACGCAGTCCACCGGGTTACGTCCGGTCCATGCGACGTGAGAGCGTCCCTTTTCGTCCGTCGCAATCGGCGCAGGCTCCTCGTCTCCAAATGAGACCTGAAGAAGCTCCCCGGACAGATCGACGCCATTCTCCTCCGTCAAATGAAACTCAATCATGACCTCTTCACCAACGCCCCAAACGTCCGCCAAATCGGGAGAATCCTTGGTAAACGTGATTGTTAGGTGTGTAGGCTGGGGCTCAGGGATTTCTTCTTCCGGCAGCAAGTCTTCAGGGACCGGAACCTGCTCCGGTTCGGATTCCTCGGCTGGAGCCATTCGACGAGCAAGCTGTTCCATGACGAGGGGTCGCCATCTCCGTACGGCATAACCGCCGGATGCAACCACAAGCACCAGCGCGGGCAGTCCTGCCCAAAGGAGCCAATTGAAACCGACGGGCGTAATCGGAATGCCTATGTAATATGTAAGGGAACCGTTGGTGCTATCCCCCTCGAATTGGAAGGTCGCCGGTAGAGAGAGCAGGTCCTCCGAATCCGGTACCGTAAACTCAAACAACGCCACACCCATTTCGTCTGTGACCGCCTCTACGCCCGTGCTTGTCCGGATAGTTGCGTGGGGAATTACCACCCCTCTGTCGTCCAGAAGTGTCGCATTAACTCTCACCGTCTTTCCGGGCCTGACTTTGTCCAACGGATCGACTATCACATTTGTTGCAGATTTGACGACCAGAGGTACCTCGGCCTTGACGTTAAGAGTCGGCTCGGAAAGCTCAACTTGCGTATCGCCCAAAGATGCGGAGGCGGATATTGGATAGCTATATGTAAACTCCCCTGCTTCATTCGTCCTGGTGGTTCCGCCCTCGCCGAGTTGAACATCAAGCCCAGGCATTGCCCGTGTGCCTAGAAGTACCAACCCGCTGATCTTGAGTGCGTCGCCCCTTGCGATTGGTTCTATAGGCTCTACCACGATTCTGGGAATGCCAACCGCCGCTTGAAGCTCTGCAAAAGCGGAAGCCAGGCTGTCAGTTCCGTCAAATGCGATCTTAACCTCTAACTCTGATTCTACGGAGTCCTCTCCAATGTCCTCTTCTGAAGCTGCCACAATTCCGAAACTGAACTTCCCCTCATCATCGGTCAGCACCAACGGACGAGATTCTATGTTTGTAGTGATTTCTGCATTTGAAACCGGCTGGCCGTCCTGCATCACCAGCGAGCCAGTTATTTCAACTGACTTGCCTGCCCTTATAAGCGAAGGCCCTTCAACAGCTAGAGAAGTCGGCGTCTGGACCACGAAGGCAATACTGGCTTCAGCGGGAGAAATAAAGTCGTCTCCAACATATCTGGCCGTAATCGACTCCGGCCCTGCATCGTCAAACGAAGCATGCCCGTATTCAAATGCGCCATCTTCATCAGTAGAGACCGTCGCTAGCTGTCGTCCAGTGGAGTCTTCCAGCCCAATCTCCAGCACACCGATGGGTGAAAGGGTTTCGGAAGTGATGCTTCCCTGGAATGTTCCACCCCTTCCCAGTTCAATCTGCGACGGCCCGCTAATGACCAGAGAAGTGGGCGCTTGGACCACAAAAGCAATGCTGGTCTCTGCGGGAGAGACAGAGTCGTTGCCGGTGAATCTGACCGTGATTGACTCCGGCCCTGTGTCCTCGAATGAAGGATGGCTGTACTCAAATGTGCCAACCTCTGCGGTGGTCACCGCTGCAACTTGCTTGTCTGAAGAGTCCACCAGGGTGAGCTCCAGTTGTCCGATTGGAGAAAGTGTCTCGGAGCTGATAATGCCCACAAAAGCGCCGCCCTTATTCTGCTCAATCCGAGAAGGGCCATTAATGGTAATGGAAGTGGGCGCGAGGACCAGGAACGAAAAGCTGGTTTTCGCCTCAGAGATGTAGTCGTCACCTGCAAACCTGGCCGTTATTGACTCCGGCCCCGCTTCCTCGAATGAAGGATGACTGTACTCGAAGGTGCCGCCTTCAGCAGTGGTTACCGTTGCAATCTGCTCCCCTGATGAATCTTCAAGGACAAGCCCCAATTGACCTATTGGGGAAAGCGTGTCGGAGCTTATGCTCCCTCTAAAGGTCCCACCCTCGCCCTGTTCTACCTGCGATGGTCCCCCTAGGGTCAGTGACGAAGGCGCTAAAACAGAAAAAGAGATGTTGGCCTCGGCGGGCAGAATATGGTCGCCCCAGAGATATGAGGCTGTGATTGACTCTGGCCCGGCTGCCGTGAATGAAGGATGACTATAGGCGAAAATCCCTCTGGCATTAGTGGTTACGGTGGAAAGCTGTCGTCCTGAAGAATCTTCAAGAACAATCTCCATTTGGCTTACCTCTGCCAGCGTGTCAGAAGTTAATCTGCCCCTGAAAGTTCCTCCGTCACCCTGCTCAATGCGTGAAGGGCCGGTAACTGTCAGGTGAACTTGATGACTTGCCGACACCCTTGCGATTGCCTCGGAGCCAAGGACAGTGCCCTTCCCCTGAAATTGGGCGAGTATGTCAAAATCTCCAGCCTCTGTTATCGAGGTGCTGGTGTCGAACTCACCCGACGAGCCGGTTCGGACGGTCTGCATCGGCTCACCGTTAATATTGAGGGCTACATTCTCTCCGGCTAGCGCGTTGTCGCGGACGTCCTGTAGAAGTCCCAACACAGTGAACTCCTCTCCGACTGCTACTTGCACCGGCGCTGATACGGCTAGATTCGTAGGAAGCGTTACCTTGAAGTCCAGTCGTGCCGAGGTATCCAGGAAGAACCCGTCTCCCGCAAACGATACTTCTGCCCAGTGGTCCCCGGGGCTCGAAAAAACCCTGGTAAAGGAAAACTCACCCGACGAATTAGTTACAACGGAAGGAATGCTTCCACCGTCTATCAGCACTGAGAGTCTTTCCTCAGGAATACCTTCGCCAGTGTCTTGCGAAAGTCGACCTTCAAACGTGGCCTCCACGTCCACTGGAACTTCCTTCGGACCTGTAATGGACAGCCCGCTCGTGGAAATGACCCCAACGTCCGGGTCGCTCCATGAGTCCTTGTAGCGTAAGTTGCCCACGGTACGGGCCAATAGCTGGTAAGAACCGGGCTCCATGTGATCCGGGATATGCACCTCGGCATAAAACGTGCCCTGCTTGCTTACCGTTTCACCTATCTTTGTTCCACCCTGCTCTTTTGTCTCGTTGATGAAAATCTGGACTATCAATCCGCTGACAGGAATTCCCTCATGCGTCCTGACGGTGCCTCCTACCAGGAACGGGGTCTCCCTTTGCACCATATCAGGCCACTCGGTGATATTTGTCGCTGTGCCTCGTGGGGACGGAATCCGCACTCCACCTCCTCCGCTGCCGCCGCTGCCGCCGCGAAGAATGATTGAGCCGCCGCCACTACCGCTACCTCCACTCCCACCTCCACCGCCTCCATCTCCACCTTGGCCGGATGAACTTCGGGCGGCGATTCTTGAGAAAGCCCCATCAGCAAGCGGCGTGGGTTCAAATTCCACCCAGCCAATGCCTTCAAGAGCAATCTCAGCCCATTGGTGGGCCTGGTCTGTGTAAACTGTCTGTGTCCCAATTGTGGGCTCAATCGCCCATCCAGAGACCACCCTTGCTGGAATTCCTATAGAACGGGCCATTACTACAAAGGCGCTGCTGAAGACTCCGCATGTCCCCTCACGATGGTCGAAAAGGAACCAGTCTACCGGGTCCCGGCCCGGTGGTGGCCCCTGATCGTTGGCGTCGGCGAAGCGGTATGTGTACCGGGTTGCCAGGTAGGTCTCCAGAGCTTTTGCCTTATCAAACGCTGACCTTCGACCAGAGGTTATGTCCAGAGCTAATCGCCGTACGCGATCTGGCAAGTCTTCAGGCAGTTGCGTATACGTTGGATCGTCAACGGCTTTGGCCGCATTGAGCTTGTTGGATGAGAAGACCGCGTAGTTGGAACGCCAGGAGTAGGCTTCTGTAGATTGTCGCGCATCAAATGTTGCGCTGAACGGATAATAGCTTCCTTCTCTATCAATCTTCTCCATGTTCAGCGAAATAATGGTCGCACCGGCGGGGATTCGGACAGAATTATCAAAGGGGCGGAGCTTCATTCTTTCGGTGATGATTCTGGTTGGCGTGGCTTGGAATCCGTGCAATAGCTCAAGGTTGCGCCTGGATTCGGGCAAAAATGCGAACGGGCTTGACTGGTTGGAGAATTCAGCCACCACTTCCCGTAATATATCTTCGTCCGGAGAGTGAGAGACCGAAACCGGATCGAGCTGCTGCCATTGGCCGTTGCCGTAGGTATCGCCAACGCTGACCCGCAAGTAACTGGTATTACGCGCCCCCGTGACCTTGAAGAGCCCATCGCTACGAGGCTTCGGTGCTTGTCTTGTTGTTGTGCCGGTTAACCAACTCTGTCTTCCGGCTGTGTCAACAATGGCCCCGCCATTTTCAAGTTGGGAAACGTTTCCCAGCTGCTGAAGGCTTCGCAAGGCTTGTTCCCTCACTGAAGGATCCGCACTGGAAAGGGATTTCACAAGGCCCCCAAGCTCGTCCAATTCCCTTTCTTCTTCACTCTTCGTCGAGACTCCGGCAGCCAGGTTTTCCAAGGCTTTCAGGGCGTTTGCCCGCGTTGCTTCATCGGAATCGGAAAGACCGCGCAAAATTTCCTGCAACTGGCCCCATTCCACTCCACCGCCTGCGCCACCACTTCCGCCGCCTGTCACACCCGAACCTCCTGCTCCACTTCCTCTGCCCGCGCCATCAGTTCCACCACCCGCTGCACCCGAACCTCCTGCTCCACCTGTGCCTTCACCTGCTCCGCCCGCACCGCCGGATTCACTACCCCCACTTGCTCCGCCTGTGCCACCTGCGCCATCCGTATCTCTACCTGTTCCGCCTGCGCCACCACCCGCACCGGTTCCTCCTCTACCCGTACCCCCAAAGAACGTAGAGCCCAGAAGTTTGTTGAGGGCTTCAATTGCACGCTCTCGAACTGCAGGATCAGCCGCTTCCAGGGATTGTATGGCTTGTTGGATTTCGGCCCAAACCTCTGCTTCATTGCTCCTCGGAGAGTCGCTGCCCAGTATTATTTCCAGCGCACTGGCTGCCCACTCACGCACAGTCGGATCGGCTTCGGCAAGGGTCTTCAGCAGTTCTTGCACTTCCTGCCAGTCTTCATTAACGGCCTGCGATTCCCCACTTACAAGCTGGGCTAGGGCAGCCAGACCCCTCTCTCGCAACTCCGGGTCGGCGCTGGCAAGTGACTGCATCAACCCCAGCAATTCAGTCCAACGTGTGCTGATGCCTCCTCGTCCTCCACCTCCCGTCGAAACTTGGGCGGCGATCATCTCCAGTTCGTCGATGGCCTGTTCCCTGACCGTTTGGTCAGGGTGTGAGAGACGGTCAAGCAGTTCCAACAATTCTGATGACACGCGCGAAGGCGCTCCGCCGGGAGTTGGATCAAACGCAACCCATCCAAAGTCTTCGAATGCAACTTCAGCCCATTGATGAGCCTGATTGGAATACACCGTCTGGTCGCCATGTGTAGGCGCGATTGCCCATCCTGACACAACTCTGGCAGGAATGCCTACTGAACGGGCCAGCAGCACGAAGGCGCTGCTGAAGTTTCCGCAAGTTCCCTCCCGACTCTCAAACAGGAACCAGTCGACCGGGTCCCGCCCTTCCGGAGGCCCAACCTCCTCGGTAGAATCGGCAAACCGGTACTTATACTCCTTCTCCAAGTACTGCTGAATCGCCTCGGCCTTCCGGTAAGCGCTGGACTCGCCGGCAGTGATTTCTTCTGCCAGATCACGGATGCGACTCGGCATATCTTCTGGAACATCTACGTGTGAATAGTCGTCGTATATCTCCGCATCTAGCAACTGACTCCTCGAGTAGATGGGTACTGTCGATTGCCATTCGTATCCCCAATTCAACCTGTGGCTGACAAGTATGTGGCTCTCTGGCCAAAACTCTCCACCAACGTTCACCGTGCTCATACGAGGTGAAGTTGGCAAGACACCAGGCAATAGGCGGTAGTATTGTCCTGCTGGAGAAACAGATATCTCGTCCCTGAATGGCGATTTCTCGATGAGCGGCGTCTCTATGGCGCCGTCATAAGGGATCGCGTCGCCGCCTCTTGGGTACGGCAGCCTTAGAGTCTCCTTGGGTGCCCAGGTGCCTTCCCTGTAGTAGTCGCCCACTGCAGTCCGCAGAAGGGTTGTATTTACTGAGCCTGAGACATTGAAGACAGCCTCCTTCGGCGGTCTAACTGCTCTTAGTGCGGTCGTTGAAGGGAGGAAGGCCAGACCGTTGTCTGCACCGGATATCACGCCTCCACCATTCTCCGTCCATGTGATTTCACCCATCTTCTCAAGCGCCTCGCGAGCTGATTCTTGCACCACTCCTTCGGAGTCCGAAAGGGCATAGGTCAATACCGGAATCGCCAGATTGTCTCTGTGTTCTCCCAGAATCCAGGCTGAAACAACGCGTGTGGGAACGTCGTATTCCCCCCGTAGGATTGGCTCTAAATCAGGTCGCGTCCACAGCTTTAGGGCTACGTCTGCGCTCTCGCGGACATCGAAGGACGTATCGAAAGAGCGGGCTTCAAATAGCGGATGAAGCGCCCTATTGTCCTTAATGACTGCCAAGGTAAGAGCAGCTTCCCTCCTGACGTCTGGGTCAGGATCACTGCGCAGAATATCTATCAGGGCTTCAACCGATTCGATTGAGCGCAAGTCGCGCAAGACCGATATGATCTCCATCCTTACGGCGGCTTCCTCATCCGAGAGCAAGGCCTCCAGGAAGGTCGCTAGGCTCTTTTCGCCTGCCAGTTCATACAGGGCGCTGAGTGCCGCAGTCCTCACACTGGGGTCGGCATCGTCAAGCAAGACTTGAGCAAAAGCAGATACCGCCCCCTGGCCGGCCAATTCAACCAACGCGCCGATTATCGCTAACCTAATGGTTGGATCGAGGTCAGAAAACAGCGCACGGACCAAGTCTCCTATCGCCTCCGAACCTTCCAGGCTTCTCAGCGCATTTACGGTAGCAAGCCTGACGCCGTGCTCGGGGTCCGAAAGAAGGGCTTCCGCCAGGAACGGCACTGCATCCAAGTCTCCCAATTTGGCCAGCGCGTCTGCGGAGGCCTTCCGGACGGACGCGTCCTCGTCTTCCGTTAGCGCCTGCGCCAAAGGCAGCACCGCCTTCAAATCTCCCAACTCGCCGAGCGCCTCTGCAGCAATAACCCTTATGGGCGCTTCCCAATACTCCAGAAGGATCTGAATCCACAGGTCCACGTTCCATTCAATCTGAAGCGCCTCAATTGCTGCATCTCGAATCCTGTCGTCTTCATCCTTAAGGCCCAGATAAATAAGTGCTTGCCACACAATTTCGTCATCGATTTTGGCCAACTCAAGCAGGGCCTCCATCCGAACCTCTGGGTCTTCGCTCTCAAAGAGGTCTTGCAAGGCTTGCTCCAAACCCTGATCGTCCTCTTGCTGCGTTGTCTCTTCCGCATCTACGGCGGAAGGTTCTTCAGGTGGAAGGATTGGTTGGGCTGGTTCCAAGCCCATACCCGGCGTTGGATCAATGGTGGTCCACTTACCATCCTCCAGGGCGACTTCTGCCCACTGGTGCTGTTGGCTCAGATAAACGATTTGGGATTCTGCGGAACTGTCAATGGCCCATCCGGATACCACCCTGGTTGGAATTCCGGCCGCACGGGACAGTATGACAAAAGCACTGCTGAAGCTGCGGCTGTCGCCAGTGAGACTTTCGAACAAAAACCAATCTACAGGGTCTTGTCCTATGGGAACTCGCTGAGGTTCCGAACCGTCCATGACGATGCCATGGGTGTATTCCTCCGCCAGATATTGAGCAATGGACCCAATCTTTTCTCTCGGCGTCTGCCCGTCGGCAATTTCCTTTGCAAGGGCAACTACTCTGTCAGGAAGGTCCAGGGGCAATTGAAGATGGGTAGCGTCAACATTTGTAGCCGCGGCCGGCACTGTTTGAAGTTCGGAATCGCGAGAAAGCGAAGACGTGTATCTGTATCCGTAGAGGGCCTGATTCACCTCGAAGGTTAGACTGTTGGGACCATAGGTCCCCCCAACGTTGACTCGCTCCAATTGAGGCGACGTTGGGAGCACACCTTCCTCGAAGGCTCTGAATTCACCGGCCGGAGTTATCCAAATCCTCTGAATAGTCCCCTCGTCTTCACTGATCCCGGGAATCCTTATGGCAACGGGAATACCCGTATTGGATGCCGGAGAAGTTTCCTGCTCGTGCAAATAGCCTATGAGCGTACCATTCGATCTATCCAGAAAATCGGTATTGGCGTTCAGAAAGAGTTGCAGCAGATCCACTTGGTGCCAATTACCGCTCTCGTACAAGTCGCCGGTGTGCGTGCGCAGATAGCCGGTATTAGTTACTCCTTCAACTCGGAACACCGCTATATCTTCAGGTTGATGGACCTGTTCAGCCGATGTTGGAGCCTCGAGGGACACAATGGCTCCGAACGGGAGCGGCACAACAATTACGGGATCTACAGGGTCCCGGATACTTTCAGGCACAACCTCAGTGGGACTCTTGACATCAGACGATTCCCCCTCTCCTTCCTTCAACTCAGCGTCATCCACCTGACGGTATTCCTCTACGGTAGTCGCGTACGCCAGTGGCTTATCCAGCTGTGAGGAACGATTAAAGAGGTGGAGTCCGTCCAGATCCTTGGGATTCAACAGCCCCAGTCCGAAACCACCCAACAGAAAGAGCGCAAGCAGAGGCAGCAAGAGTCTGGGCGTAATAATTCCAACAAATACAATTGAGAGGAATATCAGCCCCAATACGACAAGTGCGGCGGGCTCAAGATAGGACCTCTGAGCTTCGTGCTGATCGTAAGCAAGGCCGCCTCCCAGAGTCCCAGAAAAGGAAAAATATAGGCCGGCGCCGACAACAATGCCGGCAATCAAACCGGCAAACAGCAGGGTCCAGGGTCTACCAATTGACGGACGAGGAAGTTTCCGTCGCATAAGGAAGAAAAGAACCCCCGCTCCGAGAACGACAGAAACGGCAGACAATCCAAAGACGAGGGCACCCACACCGGTCGGAAGGCTAAGGTACTCTTCCTCCGATAGGCTTGGCGCAACCAGGTCCCTGGGTCCCAGCGAGATCAACTCCACAAGAAAGTTGATTAGCAGGAAGAATCCTGTCAACGCTGCGACCAACAGCAGCAGGATGCACCCATAAAGCGCAATTCTGCCTAGGGACACACGCGAAAACGTCATTTTGGGCAGACTCACTGGCTGCCCATCAGGAAGTCAAAGAAGTGTGCAAATGACATGCGTGAGCTAGTTTTACCATGACCACCGATAACCTGACAAATCTATTCCATCAAAGCGGTCATGACACATTGCATCAGCCTTGCCATCAGTTAGATGGCATGCCCTAGCTAATCAGACGTCAGGCCCATACTAGAAAGAAGACGGTCGCTTCCGACTTCTAGGCTCTCGTCCGGAATTGACCTCGTAACCGTGGTTACCTTATTGTGAATCCGGTCAGGCTCCCCTTATGCCTCGACCCAGTGCTCGTCTAATCGCTCTTCTTGTCACGACTATCAGGACTATCATCAGCGCCACTATCAACAGCAGTAGCAACCAGGGGAACGGCGAAAGCCAGGACAATGGGTTCTCCTCTTCTGTCTCAGTTGCACCTGGCGCCTCTGGTGTGGGTGGAGTATCGTCTTCCGCCATCAACGGAGCGCCGTCAACCGATGGGGGTGTTGGCATGGACTCCGCCCCGGATGTGGTTGCAACACCACTTTCAGGGATAGATGTAACTCCATTCCCGGATGCAGATGTGGTGCCGTCCCCGGGCGTCGGCACTGAGGTTGTTTCCACCGTTGCAGTGGATGACGTCTCAACCGTGGACGTGTTGGATGTTCCCACCATACCCGTGGACGCTGCCTCCACCGTAGCCGCAGTGGATGCTTCCGTCGTACCCGTCGACGCACCCTCCGTGGATGTAGACCAGGTTCTCGGGGTGGATGTATACGTCGGCGTGGGCTCACGCGGAGGTTGTGGCGTGGGCCTCGGCGGCGAAGGGCCATCCTCAGGAGGTGCCGGCGGGGCGTCCTCAGCTTGATCGTCGTCGTTGATAGTCGTGATGACGGTGGAAGCCAGTATCGGTGCAGGGCCGCCGCCACCCGCAGGGTTCAAGATGCTAACTGAGAAGGTCTCCCCACTACCCTCGTCCAACGCGTCCTGCGTTGTCTGCACGGTTAAGGACTTGACCCCGGCATCGGACTGGGTGAAGGTGAGGGTGCCAGAGATGGCTGTAAAGTCGAAGCCGGATTTGGCCGTCCCGTCGGAAGTGGTGTATTCCACCGTCAGGTCCGCCGTAGGAGTCACACCCAAAGGCAACAGGGAGACCGTGTAGAATCCGGTTGCCTCTCCCTCGTCAACAGAGACGGGACCTTCGAGGTGGACTGTGATGGGGTCGCTTTCGGCTATGGTGGCGGTAGCGCTGGAAACGTCGGCGTCAAGCGAGATATCAGGGGAAGATAGATCAGAGGTGATTGTCCCTAGACTCACGGTGAAGGTCTCCGAGGTCTCGGATAGTGCGTCGTCAGTCACTGGGACGGTGATGGTCCGGGTGGAACCGGCGACGCTCCCCGCCGCAAAAGTGACGGAGCCCGAGATAGCCCCAAGGTCTGCGGCTGTTGCGGTGTCAGTGTCCAGCAAAGCGGACCAGGCGACGGTGACATCGGAAGCCACCTCCGCTGACAGCGTCACCGTGAAGGAGGCGCTGGAGCCCTCTGGGACAGAGCTTGTCGGGCCGGATATAGAGAGCTTGGCGGAGCCCGGCTGCTGAGTCTGAGAGTTGTCCGCTAGTGTGATCTCCGCAGAGCTCACGTTCAGCCCCACCGTAGTGGAACCAGAGACGAGAATAGTTTCGTCGACCTCCACAATCTCATCGTCAGTCGGGTCTATACTCAACGTCCCACTACCGCTGATAGAGTTCGCCGGTATTGTGATCGAGGTGAGGGCCGTGGTAACCGTATAGTCGGTGCTCTCCGTGGCAGTGCCTCCCAGGGAGATGCTGACGGTGGTATCTGAAGTGAACGTCCCCTCTCCGTCCAGAGTGGCGGTGACGGTGAAGCTCGTGGACCCGTCATTCTCGTCAACGCTGTCTGGGCTCACGCTCAGGGTGATGCCGGTGGGTGTGGATGGAGGCGGCGGGTTCGACGGGGACCCGGGCGGAGGTGTTTGGCCAGGCGGTGTTGGACCCTGAACCGGGTCCGGCTTGTCGCTCTCGGCTATGGTCGCCTGAGCGCTGGATGCTTCAGAATCCACCGATATCAGGCTGGACAGGGTGGAGGTGATGTCGCCCAGGGCGACGGTGAACGTCTCGGCATCCTCCGTCAGGTCATCGTCAGTGATGGAAATGGTGATAGTCTGGGTGGCGCCTGCTGCGGAGTTGGCGGTGAAGGTGACGGTACCAGAGGTGGTTCCAAGGTCTGCGTCGTCAGCCGTATCGTCCTCGGACGACAGCGCGGTCCAGGCCACCTCCACATCGGCATTCACCGAGTCGGAGAGGGTGACTCTGAAGGTAGCGTCAGAGCCTTCCTCCACCTCGCCCGACGGGCCCGTAATGGATAGCTCAGCGGTGTCCACATGCTCTGAATGAGAGTGGTCTGTCAGCGTGATCTCGTCGGGGCTGACTTCTAGTCCAACGGTGGTGGAGCCGGAGACGAGTATGGTCTCGTTGCCCTCTACCAAGTCGTCGTTGGTGGGGGTTAGGGTCAGGGTGCCGGACGCGGAGGCATCTCCCGCGGGGATGGTGATGGTTGCCAGAGTCGTCGCGGTGTAGTCTGTGTCCTTGGTGGCGGTACCTTCCAGAGTGATGGTTACTACCGTGTCTTCCGTCCGGACAGTGCCGCCGTTGAGGGTGGCGATGACGGTGAATTCCGTGGCGTCGTCGTCCTCGCCAAGAGTGTCAGGATTGACGGAGAGGGCGATATCCGACGGGGCATTGTCATCGTCGGTGATGGTGGTGGTGACGGACTTCGCCGTGCCGAGGGTTGTCGTCCCCCCTCCGCCCGTGGCGTTGGAGAGTGTGACGGTGAAGGTCTCGTCTGACTCGTCAAGATTGTCCTGGGTAGTCTGGATAGTGAAGGTCTTGTCCGCCGTGGACCCCGAACTGAAGGTCAGCGTACCAGAAGCGGCGGTGTAGTCGCTGCCGGCGATGGCGGTGCCGTTGGACGTGGCGTAGTTGACAGTGAGGTCTGCGGTGGGAGTGCCTCCGGTGATGGAGACAGTGTAGTTGCTTGTCGTTTTGCCCTCGTCAACGGTAGTGGGGCCTGAGATGCTTACGGTAATGGGGTCGCTTTCGGCTATGGTGGCGTTGGCGCTGCTCTCGCCGGTTTTTTTCGATATCTGGGAACTGAGGTCGGAGTTGACGGCTCCAAGGGTGACGCTGAAGGACTCGTCAGCTTCGGACAACGCGTCGTCGGTGACGGTGATGGTGATGTCTTGGGTGGCTCCTGCGGCTGAGTTGGCGGCGAAGGTCACGGCGCCGCTGGCGGGGGAGTAGTCGTCGGTGTTCCCCGCGGCTGTCCACGCCACCTCCAGCTCAGCGTCAACCTGCTTGGAGAGTGTGACGGTAAAGATGGCGTTGTTGCCTTCCTCCACGTTGGTCGTTGGGCTGGTGATGCTGAGTTCGGCAGTGTCCTTGTCGCCGGGTGTTGTAGTTGACTTGTTGTCGTCGGTCAGCGTGACGGTGGCAGAAGTGACGCTCAGGCCCGAGACGGTGGTGGTTCCCGGGATGGTGATGGTCTCGTCGCCCTCCACCACCTGGTCGTCGGTGGGAGTTACGGTGAAGGTCTGGCTGGCTGATGCGGCGTTGGCGGGGATGGAAATGTTGGCCAGAGTCGTCGCCGTATAGTCCGTGTCTTTCGTGGCACTGCCGGACAACGTTCCGATTGTGACTATGGTGGAGGTTGTGCGGGTAGTGCCGCCCTGAAGGGTAGCGGTGACGGTGATGCTGGTGGCACTGTCGTCCTCACCGAGAGTGGAGGGGATGGCGCTGAGGGCTATGCCGGTGGGGGCGGCATCGTCGTCCGTAATCGTCGTCGTAATGGAGGATGATGTGCCCAGGGAAGGCGCGGATCCACCGCCGCCGGAGGGGCTGGATATGGTGACGGTGAAGTCCTCGTTAGATTCATCGATGACGTCGTGGGTGGTCTTGACGGTGAAGGTCTGGGACCCCGCCGCCGAGTTGGTGAAAGTCAGCGTGCCGCTCTTCGACGTGTAGTCGGAGCCTGCTGTGGCGGTGCCGTTGGCGGTGGTGAAGTCTACCGTCAAGTCCTCAGTAGGCGTGACTCCTGAAGGACTCAGCGATATGGTGTAGACCGCCGTTGCGTCTCCTTCGTTCACGGTGGCGGGACCTGAGATGTTCACGGTGATCGGGTCGCTTTCATCTATGGTTGCTTCCGCGCTGGCCGCCGTACTCGAGACCCAAACCTTGTCTGATTCGTCGCCCGAATCAGCACCCAAGGCAACGCTGAACGTCTCTTCGCCCTCAGACAGCATGTCGTTGATGGTTGCGATGGTGATGGTCCGAGTTGTATTGGCGTTGGAGTTCGCGGGGAAGGTGACGGTGCCGGACGACGTTGACGAGAAGTCCGAGGCGCTAGCTGTATCGGCCGTCGCGGACCAGGCCACGGTAACGTCCGCCGTTACGGTCTTGGAGAGGGTTACCGTGAAGGAAGCGTTGGAACCTTCCGTCACATTGGCCGTCGGCCCGGTGATGCTTAGATAGGCCGCATCGTCGTCATTGATGGTGATAACGGTAGAATTGATGATCAGGGACCCGTAGTTACCGCCAACGATGATTGTTTCGTCGCCCTCGGATACGTCGTCATCAATGAGGGTCAGGGTCAATGTGCCGTTGCCGCTGGACTGGCCTGCGGGTATGGTAACGGTGGCCTGTGACGGCCCGGTGTAGTCTGAGGCGTCCGCCGTTCCGCCCAGGGACAGCGTAACCTCTATGTCGTCGGTCCGTGTATTCCCGGCGTTGTGAGATGCCGTAACCGTGAAGTCCTTTTCGCCGTCGTTCTCGTTCACGGTGACCGGACTCACGGCTAGCCGAATGTCAATCCGCTGTACTACATGGCCTGGCTCCTGGTCGTCCGGTTCTTCGATAACCTTCGGGGCTTCATCATCGTCCGAGATGGTGGTGGTGACAGTGGATGTGCCGAGGGAGGGAGTGGGGCCTCCGCCACCGGAGGGGCTGGAAATGGTGACGGTGAAGTCCTCGGAGCTTTCGGCCAGAATGTCCTCGGTGGTCTGGATGGTGAAAGTCTGGGGGCCTGACGCGGCATTTGTGAAAGTCAATGTTCCGCTCTTCGTGGTGTAGTCGCTGGTGGAAGAGGCGGTGCCGTCTGCCGTGGTGTAGCTCACCGTGAGGTCTGCGGTGGGGGTGCCGTCGGTGATGGAGACAGTGTAGTTGCTTGTCGTGTCTCCCTCGTTCACCGTGGCGGGACCGGAGATGTTCACGGTGATGGGGTCGCTTTCAGAGATGGTCGCCGTGGCGCTCTTCTCCCCGCTCTTCAGGGAGATCTGCGAAGACAGGTCAGAGGTGATGGCTCCTAGAGTTACCGTGAAGCTCTCTGAGGTCTCGGAGAGGGAGTCGTTCGTAGCTGTAATGGAAATCGTCTGCGTCGCGCCCGCCGCGGAGTTCGCGGTAAAGGTCACGGTGCCTGAGGTGGCGGAGAGGTCTGATCCCTCCGCGGCGTCGGTGCCCAACGGAGCGGACCATGCTACCTGCACCTGTGCGTCCACTGACTTGGAGAGTGTGACGGTGAAAGTGGCGTCGGAGCCTTCGGAGACGTTGGAGGTGGGGCCTGAGATGCTGAGGGTGGCGGAGTCCTTGTCGTCCGTGGGCGTGGTAGTCGTCTTGTCGTCGTCGGTGAGGGTGATAGTCGCACTAGTGACACTCAGGCTTACGGTGGTCGTTCCGGGCATCTTGATGGTCTCGTCTCCCTCAACGATGGAGTCGTCTGTCGGGGTGATCTTCAGCGTGCCACTGCCAGTCCTCGAGTTGGCCGGGATGGTGATGGTGGTCAATGCCGGCGTACCCACACTGTAGTCCGTGTCCTTGGTCGCCGCACCAGTGAAAGTACCTATGGTCACCACCGTGGCGGTTGGTCGGGTAGTCGTGCCACCCTGGAGGGTAGCGGTGACGGTGATGGTTGTCTCTCCGTCATCCTCACCAAGACTGCTCGGGCTCGCGCTCAACTCTATCCCCGTCAGTGCATCATCGTCATCACTGATCGTCGTGGTTACCTTCTTATTCGTGACACTCAGGCTGGGCGTAGGGCCTCCCCCTCCACTCGGACTGTTGATGCTGACGCTGAAGGTCTCCCCACTCTCGTCAAAGGTGTCTTCCGTCGTCTGTACCGTGAAGGTCTGCGACCCCGCAGCCGTGTTGGTGAACGTCAACGTCCCACTCTTCGCCGTGTAGTCAGTCCCGGCCGTAGCCGTTCCGTTGGCCGTGGCGTAGCTCACCGTCAAGTCTGCAGTAGGCGTCACCCCGCTCGGACTCAGGGATACCGTGTATGCCGTCGTCGCGTCGCCCTCGTCGACGCTGGTGGGGCCGGAGATGTTGATGGTGATGGGGTCGCTCTCGGCTATGGTGGCCGTGGCGCTGCTTGCCCCGTTCTTGAGAGATATCTGGGAACTGAGGGTAGATGTGATGGTACCCAACGTCACCGTGAAGCTCTCCGCTCCTTCCGACAGCGCGTCCTCAGTCGCCGTGATCGTGATGTCTTGGGTGGCGCCTGCAGAGGAGTTGGCGGCGAAGGTCACCGTGCCGGACGTGGTTCCAAGGTCTGAGGCTACGGCTGCGTCCGTGCCCAGCGGCGCCGACCACGCCACCTGCACTTCCTTCGCCACCGCCGCCGACAGCGTGACGGTGAAGGTCGCGTCAGAGCCCTCAGCCACGTTGGATGTAGGCCCGCTGATGGAGAGAGTAGCCGAGTCCTTGTCGTTGGGGGCCTCGGTGGTTGGGGTGGTCTTGTCGTCATCCGTCAACGTCACCGTGGCGGGGGTTACTGCAAGGCCTGAGACGGTAGTAGTGCCTGGGATGGAGATGGTCTCGTCTCCCTCTACGACTTGGTCGTCGGTGGGGGTGACGGTGAGGGTGCCGGTGCCAGTCTTGGAGTTTGCAGCTATGGTGATGCTGGTCAGCGCCGTGGTGACGGAGTAGTCCGTGTCCTTCGTCGCCGTGCCTTCCAGGGTGCCGATAGTTACTACCGTGGCCTCAGTGCGGGTAGAATCGCCGTTGAGGGTAGCGGTGACGGTGATGGAGGTGGCGGCATCGTCCTCGCCGAGACTACTGGGACTCGCAGACAGCGTGATCCCGCTAGGCGCGTCATCGTTATCCGTGATAGTCGTCGTTACCTTCTTCGACGTCCCTAACGTCGGCGCAGGCCCTCCGCCTCCTGACGGGCTGCTGATGGATACGGTGAAGGTCTCGCCCGTGCCTTCGTCCAACGTGTCCTGGGTGGTCTGGACGGTGAAGGTCTGCGCCCCTGCAGCCGTATTCGTGAAGGTGAGGGTGCCTGACTTGGCAGTGTAGTCGGAGCCTGCTGTGGCTGTGCCGTCGGAGGTGGCGTAGGAGACGGTGAGGTCTGACGTGGGAGTGACGCCATCGGGACTGAGGGATACGGTGTAGGCAGACGTCGCGTCGCCCTCGTCGACGCTGGTGGGGCCGCTCAGCTCTATAGTGATGGGATCACTCTCGTCGATGGTGGCCGTGGCTGAGGAGGCCCCGCTCTTGAGCGATATTTGGCTTGACAGCGCCGACCTGATGGTCCCCAACGTCACCGTGAACCTCTCAGTTCCCTCCGACAACACATCGTCCGTCGCCGTGATCGTAATGCTCTCCGTCGACCCAGCCGCACTGTTGGCGGGGAAGGTAACCGTTCCTGATGTCGCAGAGAGGTCTGCACCCACTGCAGCGTCCGTACTTAACGGCGCGCTCCATCCCACCTGCACTTTCTTGGCAATGGCTGCAGACAAAGTGACGGTGAAGGTGGCGTCGCTTCCCTCAGCCACATTAGACGTAGGCTCGCTGATGCTGATCTCAGCGGTGTCCTTGTCGTCACCCTCTTCAGGGCCGGTGGTGGTCTTGTCGTCGTCGGTCAGCGTCACGGATGCGCTGGTCACCGTGAGACCTACCGTTGTGGTCCCGGGTATCTTGATGGTCTCGTCTCCCTCCACTACGGTGTCGTCGGTGGGGGTGATGGTCAGCGTACCCGTCCCACTGGTGCTGTTAGCGGGGATGGTGATGGAGGCCAGCGCCGTGGTGACGGAGTAGTCGGTGTCCTTGGTTGCCGTGCCCTCAAGTGTGCCGATGGTGACGACGGTAGCAGCGGTCCGGGTGGTGTCGCCGTTGAGGGTGGCGGTGACGGTGATAGAGGTGGCGGAGTCGTCCTCGCCGAGAGTGTCGGGGCTGGCGGACAAAGTGATTCCTGATGGGGCGTCATCGTCATCCGTGATAGTCGTCGTTACCTTCTTCGACGTCCCTAACGTCGGCGTAGGCCCTCCGCCTCCTGACGGGCTGCTGATGCTCACACTGAACGTCTCGCCCGTACCCTCGTCTATGCTGTCTCCCGTAGTCTGCACCGTGAAGGTCTGGGACCCTGGGGCGGCATTGGTGAAGGTGAGGGTGCCTGACTTGGCGGTGTAGTCGGAGCCTGCTGTGGCGGTGCCGTTGGCAGTGGCGTAGGAGACGGTGAGGTCTGACGTGGGGGTGACGCCTGAGGGGGAGAGCGACACGGTGTATGCCGTCGTCGCATCTCCTTCATCTACTGTCGGCGGGCCGGAGATTGTGATGGTGATGGGGTCGCTCTCAGAAATCGTGGTCGTGGCTGAGGAGGCCCCGCTCTTGAGGGAGATCTGCGACGATAGGTCTCCTCCTACTGTTCCGAGGGTGACGGTGAAGGATTCGGCAGTCTCCGACAGCATGTCATCAGTCGCAGTAATGGTGATGCTCTGCGTAGCCCCAGCAGCACTGTTGGCTGCGAAGGTCACCGTCCCTGAGGTGTCGTCCAGATCTGCCCCCTCCGCAGCGTCCGTGTCCAACGGCGCGCTCCACGCCACTGTCACGGCCTTCGCCACCGCCGCCGACAGCGTGACGGTGAAGGTCGCGTCAGACCCCTCAGCCACATTTGTCGTTGAGCCTGAGATACTGATCTCCGCGCTGTCCTTGTCGTCGCCAGGGGTGGTGTCCTTGTCATCGTCGGTCAGGGTGACGGTGGCCGACGTGACGGTCAGCCCCACCTCCGTGGTCGTGCTCCCAGGAATCTTGATGGTCTCGTTGCCCTCTACGACGGTGTCGTCGGTGGGCGTGATGGTCAATGTCCCTGTACCACTCGGCGTGTTAGCCGGTATGGTTATGCTCGCCAGCGCGGTAACCGTGTAGTCGGCGTCCTTCGTCGCCGTTCCAGCCAACGTCCCTATCGTCACTACCGTCGCTGAAGTCCGGGTGGTTCCGCCATCCAGCGTCGCCGTCACCGTCACCGACGTTGCTGCGTCGTCCTCTCCCAAGGAGTTGGGACTCGCACTCAGCGTGATCCCCGTGGGCGCTTCATCGTCGTCGGTGATCGTCGTCGTCACCGTTGTCTTGGTGGCGTTCAGGCTGGGCGCGGGACCGCCGCCGCCGGAGGGGCTGTTGATACTCACACTGAAGGTCTCGCCGGTACCCTCGTCCAACGTGTCCTCGGTGGTCTGGACGGTGAAGGTCTGCGACCCCGCTGCCGTCTGTGTGAACGTGAGCGTGCCCGACTTCGCCGTGTAGTCCGAGCCGGCGGTGGCGGTACCGTTGGAGGTGGCGTAGCTGACCGTCAGGTCAGCCGTCGGCTTCACGCCAGAGGGGCTCAGGGATACGGTGTAGTTGGGGGTGGCGTCGCCCTCATCTACGGAAGATGGGCCGCTGATGCTCACGGTGATGGCGTCGCTCGCCGCTATCGTGGCCGTGGCGCTGCTTGCCCCGTTCTTGAGAGATATCTGGGAACTGAGGGTAGATGTGATGGTGCCCAACGTCACCGTGAAGCTCTCCGCCGTCTCCGACAGCATGTCATTAGTGGCGGTGATGGTGATGTCTTGGGTGGCGCCTGCGGTGGAGTTGGCTGCGAAGGTGACTGTGCCGCTTGTGGCGGAGAGATCATCCCCTTCTGCAGCGTCGGTGGATAGGGGAGCGGACCAGGCTACCTGCACCTGTGCGGCAACTGACTTGGACAGCGTGACGGTGAAGGTGGCGTTGGATCCCTCAGCCACGTTTGATGTAGGCCCGCTGATGCTGATCTCAGCGGTGTCCTTGTCGTCGGGAGTCTCGGTGGTGGACTTATCGTCGTCGGTCAACGTCATGGATGCGCTGGTCACCGTCAGACCGACAGTCGTTGTCCCGGGTATGGTGATGGTCTCGTCGCCCTCCACTACGGAGTCGTCTGTTGGGGTGATGGTGAATGTACCGGTGGCTGATGCTGTGTTCGCCGGTATGGTGATGGAGATCAGCGCCGTGGTAACCGTGTAGTCCGTGTCCTTCGTCGCCGTGCCTTCCAGAGTGCCGATGGTGACGACGGTGTCTGAGGGTAATGTGCCGCCGTTCAGCGTCGCCGTCACCGTCACAGTCGTCGCCGAGTCGTCCTCGCCCAGGCTCGACGGGTTGGCGCTGAGGGTGATTCCAGACAGGGAGTCGTCGTCCGTGATCGTCGTCGTCACCGTGGCCGTGCCGAGAGACGTAGTCCCACCCCCGCCGGAGGGGCTGCTGATGCTCACACTGAAGGTCTCTCCCGTGCCCTCGTCCAACGTGTCTTCCGTGGTCTGGACGGTGAAGGTCTGCGCCCCTGCCGCCGCATTGGTGAACGTGAGCGTGCCCGACTTCGCCGTGTAGTCCGTCCCTGCAGTGGCTGTGCCGTTGGAGGTGGCGTAGGAGACGGTCAAATCAGCCGTGGGGGCGACGCCGCTTGGGGAGAGGGATACGGTGTAGTTCGTGGTAGTGTCTCCCTCGTTCACGCTAGTGGGGCCGCTGATGGCGATGGTGATGGGGTCGCTCGCCGCTATGGTTGCAGTGGCGCTGGACTCCTCAGACTTCAGGAACATCTGCGTCGAGGGAAGCGTCGACGTGATTTTACCCAAGGTCACGGTGAAGCTCTCCGCCGTCTCTGAGAGAGCGTCGTCCGTAGCGGTGATGGTGATGCTCTGCGTCGCTCCCGCCGCACTGTTGGCGGGGAAGGTGACAGTTCCGCTTGTGGCAGAGAGGTCATCACCCTCTGCAGCGTCGGCAGCCAACGGCGCGCTCCAGGCCACAGTGACCTGTGCGGCTACGGCGTCGGAGAGGGTGACGGTGAAGGTAGCATCAGATCCTTCGGAGACGTTGGAGTCGGGGCCGGTTATGCTCAGATCCGCGCTGTCCTCGTCGTTCGGATCGTCACCGGTAGTACCGTTGTGGTCCTTCATGGTGATAGTGGCCGAGGCGACGGTCAGGCCCGTGACGGTGGTCGTCCCTGGGATGATGATGGTCTCGTTGTCCTCGACCACTTTGTCGTCTATCGGTGTGATGGTCAGCGTGCCTGTGGCGCTGGCCGTGTTCGCCGGTATGGTGATGCTCGCCAGGGCAGTGGTCACCGTGTAGTCGGCGTCCTTCGTCGCCGTACCCTCAAGTGTGCCGATGGTCACCACCGTCGCCTCGGTCCGCGTGCCGCCGTTCAGCGTCGCCGTCACCGTTATGTCCGTGGCCGTCTCCGAGTCCTCCTCAAGGGTGTCGGGGTCGACGCTCAGCGTGATTCCAGACAGGGAGTCGTCGTCCGTGATCGTCGTCGTCACCGTGGCCGTGCCGAGAGACGTAGTCCCACCCCCGCCCGAGGGGCTGGAGATGGTCACGGTGAACGTCTCGTCGGTCTCGTCCAGCGTGTCCTCCGTCGTGCTTACCGTGAAGGTCTGCGCCCCAGCAGCCGCATTGGTGAACGTGAGCGTGCCAGAGGCCGCCGTGTAGTCGGTACCCGCCGCCGCCGTGCCGTCCGACGTGGCGTAGCTCACCGTCAGGTCCGCCGTCGGCTTGACGCCGTCGGGACTCAGGCTCACGGTGTAATCCGTCGTCGCATCGCCCTCGTCCACCGTCGACGGGCCGCTGATGCTCACCGTGATGGCGTCGCTGGCGGCGATGGTGGCCGTGGCGCTCTCCTCCCCGCTCTTCAGCGTCACCTGGGCCGAGGGCAGCGCCGTCGTGATCGTCCCAAGCGTCACGGTGAACGACTCCGCCCCCTCCGACAGCATGTCGTCCGTCGCGGTAATGGTGATGGTCTGCTTCGCGCCCGCGGCGCTGCCCGCCGCAAAGGTCACCGTGCCGGAGGTGGCCGACAAGTCGGCTGCCTCCGCTGCGTCCGTGCCCAGCGGCGCCGACCACGCCACCTGCACCTGCTTCCCCACCGCCGCCGACAGCGTGACGGTGAAGGTCGCGATGGCGCCTTCGGAGACGTTGGACGCGGGGCCTGAGATGCTGAGGGTGGCGGAGTCCTTGTCGTCCGTGGGCGTGGTGGTCGTCTTGTCGTCGTCCGTCAGAGTCACGGTGGCCGACGTGACGGTCAGCCCCACCTCCGCGGTCGTGCTGCCGGGGATGGTGATGGTCTCGTCGCCCTCGACGACTTGGTCGTCAGTGGGGGTGATGGTCAGCGTGCCGGTAGCGCTCATTGTGTGCGCGGGGATGGTGATGCTGGCCAGGGACGTAATCGTGTAGTCCGTGTCCTTGGTTGCGGTACCCGTGAGCGTATCGATGGTCACCACCGTCGCCTCGGTCCGGAAGCCGTCGTTCAGCGTCGCCGTCACAGTCACAGTTGTCGCCGGGTCGTCCTCGCCCAGGCTCGACGGGCTGGCGCTGAGGGTGATGCCCGTCGGCATGTCGTCGAATACGGTGACGGTGAAGGTCGCCGTAACGGCGTCGTTCCCCGCGTCCTTGGCTGAGATAGTGACTGTATAGTCCTTGAAAGCCGCGTCCTGCGCCACGGCGCCGCTCACCTTGCCGTCCGAGTACGACAGGCCGGAAGGGAGGCCGGTGACGGTCACCGTGACAGCGTCGTTTTCCGCGTCTTTCACGGTGATGTCGAAGGCCGTGATCGTCTCGCCCCGCTTGTACCTCTTGTCCTCGGGGACGGTGATTTCCGGCAGGAAGTCCACGTCCGTCAGGTAGATCGTCAGTTGGATTGAGGCCGCAATCCCGTCGACGGTGTACTTCACCGTCCCCGTGTAGAACTTTCGGACCGTCCCATCCTCCATGGTCTCAACCTGTATGTTGACGTCATCATTCTCGTAGTCCAGCGTCGCGCCCGCGGCCACGCTGATCTGCCCCGTCTCAGAGTCGATGACGAACTTCCCCATCGCCGATCCCGTCAGCGTGTACGCCAGCGCGTCATCGGTCTGATCGTCGCCGTCGTCGTAGGGCGTGCCCGTCACCGGCGACCCCACCGCCGTCCCCGCCGCAGACCCCTCCGCCACGCTCCGTGTCAGATCGGCGGTAATCGTCAGCGTCACGGTGCTGGTCGTCGAGCCGCCGTAGGCGTCGGTGGCCGTGTAGGAGAGGTCCGACTCGCCCGGGTTCAGGAGGTCCGCCCGCAGAAGGGCGGAGCCCGGCGAGCCGGACAGGCTGACCCCGAGCAGGGCGGGATGCTCTGCCGAGGCCGCATAGGTCAGCGTGTCGCCGTCCGGGTCTTCGAAGTACGGCCCCTGATTGGCAAGCTGCGTCTCTTCGAAGATGGCGGCGCCTCCCATGCCAAACTCGCCGCCGAGGAACTCTCTGCCCGTGGCCGCCGGCGGCCGGTTGGCCCGGCCCGTTCCCGTGGCCGACCAGAGGCCGTCCGCCTTGGCGGTCACCGCGCGCACCTGCACCTCGTACGTCGCGCCCGCCTCGAGGCGCTCCAGGGTCAGGCTCATGCTCGTCTCCGCCAGGGACCAGCCGTACCTCGTCCACTCCGCGGCCTCCTCGCCCTGTGCCGCTTTCTTCCGGTACCGGGCCTCGTAGCCGGTGATGGTGGTCCCGTTGGCCTCCGGCGCCGTCCACGCCACGTCCAGCCCGGGGTCCGTGGGCGCGCTGTACTCCGTGCGCGTCACCGTCGGCGCGTCGGGCCCGTCCGGCACCGCGTCCTTCACATTGATGGTCAGTTCGACGACGGCTTCCGTGCCGTGCACCGACCACTTCACCTGCCCCTTGTAGGAGCTCTTGGTTTCCTTGTCCAGCGTGGCCCCCTGCTTCACGCTGATCTGCCCCGTCGCCGCGTCGATGGCGAAGGCTGTCGCCGCATCCCCGTGGATCGTGTGGGTCAGCGCGTCGTTGGTCTGGTCGTCGCCGTCGTCGTAGGGCGTTCCGGCCACCGGGTAGCCGATCTCCGTCCCCGCCGGGGCGTTCTCCGGCACCTCCCGGAGCGCGGCCCCGCTTACGGTGATCTCCGCCGTGCGGGAGGTGTACCCGCCGTAGGCGTCGCTGGCCCCGTAGGTGAGTGTCGCCGCCGCCGGATTGAGGTAGACGGTCTCCAGCCTGGATCCGTCCACGCTGACCCTGACGATGCCGGGAGGATCGAAGGAAGCCGAATAGGTGAGTGTGTCGCCGTCGGGGTCTGTGAAGCTGTTGTGAACGTAGACGAATCCCGTTGTGTCCCAGGTGCGGGTGGCGTCGGCGAGGGACGAGTTCGTCTGCGTCGGCGGCCGGTTGGCCGTCCCTTCCCCCGTGTCGGACCACTTGCCCGCGCCCTGGTCGCTGCTCACCGCGCGCACCTGCACCTCGTACGTCGTGCCCGCCTTCACGCTCTCCAGGGTGAGGCTGGTATCCGTCTCCGACAGCGTCCCGGTGTAGGCCGTCCACGCCGCGGCCTCCTTGCCCTGGTCGGCCTTCTTCCGGTACTGGGCCTCGTAGCCGGTGATGGTGGTCCCGTGGGAGGCGGCCGCCGTCCATGTCACGTCCAACCCCGGGTTCGTCGGCACGCTGTACTCCGTGCGCGTCACCGTGGGCGTGCCGGGCTTGCCCGGCTCCCGGTTAGAGATGTTGATGGTGAGATTGGCGACGGACTGCGGCGCCTCCCCCACCGTCCATTTCACCTGCCCCGTGTAGGAGCTCTTGGTGTCGTAGTGCAGCGTCGCCCCCGTCTTCACGGTGATCTGGCCCGTCGCCGAGTCGATGACGAAGGCGTTCGTAACCTCGCCGTGGAGGGTATGGGTCAGCGTTTCCGTGTCGTTGGGCACCCCCTTGACGGGGCGGCCGACCTTGGTGCCCGCCGGGGAGCCCTCCGCCACGCTCCGGACCGGGTTCGCCGTGACGACCATCGTCGCGGTGCGGGAGACGTAGCCGCCATAGTCGTCCCTGGCCCCATAGGTGAGTGTCGACGTCCCGGGGTTGCGGCACATCCAGCTGAAACTGGTCCCTTCCTTGGTGGTTTTCAACAAGGCCGGATACTGGGAAGAGACCGAATAGGTCAGGGAGTCCCCGTCCGCGTCCGAGAAGTACTGGGCAAAGCCACTAGTAAGCGTCTGGCCCCACGCACACGACTGGTCTGCGATGTACAACGCTGTGAGGCTGGGCGACCGGTTGGCCCGCTTTTCCCCGGTGTCAGACCAGGGGCCGGCGCCCTCCTTGCTGGTCACCGCCCGCACCTGCGCCTGGTAGATCGCGCCGTCCTCCAGGTTGTGCAGCTGCGTGTTGTATGCTGTCGCCCTCAGGTAGCCGCTGTACGCCGTCCACGCTGCGGGCTCCTCGCCCTCGCCCGCCTTCTTCCGGTACCGGACCTCGTAGCTGGTGATGGTGGTGCCGTTGGTGGCCGGCGGCCTCCAGTTCACGTGGAGCGCCGGGGCCGATTGCAGGTTGTTGAACTGCCTGCGGGAGAAGGTGGGCGCCCTGGGCTTGCCCACCTCCAAGTCCGTGAGGTAGATTTTCACACTGGCAGAGGCCGGCAGCCCCTGAATCGTCCACCTCACCTGCCCCGTGTAATCGCTGGTAGTCTCGTAGTCCAGAGTCGCCCCTTCCTTCACCGTGATCTGGCCCGTCGACGAGTTGATCTCGAACACCGCCGCCGCATCGCCGTGCAGCGAGTAGGTCAGCGAGTCATCGGTCTCCTCGTTACCGTCGTCGTAGGGCGTCCCGGTCACCGGCGGGCTAAGCCTTGGCAAGTTCTTAGGGGGGCCAACCTCCGTGCCCGCAGGGGAGTTCTCCGGAATGGAACGAAACTCAGCCTGTACGCCCTTGGCGGTGTACGTCTGTTTCACGTAGCCCCCGTACCCGTCGCTCACACTGATGGTCAGCGTTGTCGTGGCCGGGTTGAGGAACTCGTACTCGACCCGCTCCCCGGTGCCTGTGCATTCATGGCACGTTTCGGTGGTGATGGCGGTCCTGGCGACGCCCGGATGCGCCGCCGTCATCGAGTAGATCGGCGTGTCTCCGTCAGGGTCCGAATAATACTCACTGAGAGGCTTCCCGCCTCTATATACGTATCCAACGTCAGAGTCATCTTCGAGGATTAGGGCGGTATTGAGGGTCGGCGGCCGGTTGGCCCGCCCGCTCCCGGTGTCGGACCAGGGCCCTCTGCCCTCGTCGCTGCTGACCGCACGCACCTGAAACTCGTAGACCGTCCCCGCTTCGCCCTGCAGACTTATGCTTGTATATTCATGAGGGTAATCCTCCAGGCTGGTTTGCGCCCACCCCTCTTGTCCATGCTTGCGCCATCGCCAATCGTACCCCGTGATGGTCGCCCCGTTGGCTTCGGGAGCGGTCCACGTTACGGTCATCACCGGCACACGCGGACGGTCGGCCGGTTTCCGCGTCAACGTCGGCTGGTCCGGCTTGCCCGGCACGGCGTCCGTGATGTTGATGGTCAGGTTGGCGACGCACTCATACTCGCCGATCTTCCACTTCACCTGCCCCGTGTAGGAGGAGGTGGTCTCGTAGTCCAGCGTCGCCCCTTCCTTCACGGTGATCTGCCCCGTCGCCGAGTCGATCTCGAATAGGTCCGCCGCATCGCCGTGCAGCGTGTAGGTCAGCGAGTCATCGGTCTCATCGTTGCCGTCGTCGTAGGGCGTCCCGGTCACCGGGCCGCCAACGTTCGTGCCCGCCGGGGAGTTCTCGCGGACTTCCCTAGTCACGTTCGCTGTGCTCGTCATGGTAGCGGTGTGAGAAACGTACCCCCCATACCCGTCATGCGCTCCATAGGTGAGCTTTGACTTGCCTGGATTGAGGAATTTCGCGGTCAATCTGAAACCTGTCACGCTTGCCGTCATCAGGTAGGGATGCTCAAAGGACGCTGAATAGGTCAAGGCGTCGTTGTCGGGGTCAGTGAAATCGGTATTGATGTCTACTCCCGCCGTGACGCCCCACGGATAGGATCCGTCTGTGATAACCGCATTTGTGAGTGTCGGCGGCCTGTTGGCCATGACGTCGGGGCTGTTGAAATGCCATTCGCTGTCGCTTCCATCCGAGTAGTTTGCCCGCACGAGTATGCGGTACTCCCCGCCGGCGACCAGGCCTTCAAAGGTGTGGGTGAGGGTGTCCTTGTCCACAGAGACGACGCTCCCCACGGGGCCGGACCCCTTTTTCTGGAGCTCCACCTCGTACCCGTCGATGGCCAGATCGGTGACCGGGGCGCTCCAGGTCGCGATGAGGCCCGGGTCTGTCTCGGTGGTGTACGCCTTGCGGACCAATTTGGCGTTCGTGGGCGTTGGTAGTCCGGTCGACTTCGCCGTGCCAAGCACGGCTATCGTGAAGAACACCTTGGCCTCTGCCCCGTCGGCGTCCGTGGCGGTGTAGGTCATGGCATGGTCGCCGGCTGCGGTGGGGGTGCCGGTCAGGGCGCGGGTGGCCGCGTCGAAGGACAGCCCCGCCGGAAGCGACGGTCCCAGGCTGTAGGTGAACCCCCCGGCACCGCCCGCGGCCTCCGGCAGCGTCTCCGTGCCGATGTCCACGCCGCTGGTGAAGCTGTACGGGCTGGAGAATGACGGGAAGTAGGGGGGTAGTTCCGGTCCGGATTCGGGCGTGCGTGCATCAGTCCCGTTCACACTGAAGCGCCGGGAGGTGGGGGAACCGCAGCCCGCGCTGTTGCACGCTTCCACCCGAACAACCCATTCGCCGGTGTTCGCAACGGTGATGTCGGTCTCGGAGGACTTTGGCCGAACGCCGTCGTTCAGCTTCTCGCCCGCATCCACCGATCTCCAGCGGACCAGATAGTCCGTTGCGCCGTTAACGTCGTCCCAGTCAAGCGACACGTCCAGCGAATCGAGTTTGGCGTCGACGCTCAAACCTGTTGGCGCTTCCGGCACGGTGATTATCGGCTCAGGCGTGGGGGACGGGATAGGCCCTGGGGTGGGCTGCGGCGTTGGCTCAGAGGTCGAATCGACCGTAAACCGCTTTGTGGAAGGCGACCCGCAGCCCGCGCTGTTGCATGCTTCCACCCGCACGATCCATTCGCCAAAGTCGGCGACGGTGATGTTGGTGTTCGAGGATTGTGGCTGGACGCCGTCGTTCAGCCTGCTGCCCGGGCCGGCAACGCGCCAGCGGACGACGTAGGAGGTTGCGCCGGAGGTGTCGCTCCAGTCCACCGACACGCCCAGAGAGTCAGTTGTGGTGTCGACGCTCAACCCCGTGGGCTTGTCCGGCGCGGTGATTATCGGTTCCGGTTTGGATTTGGGTTGAGGCTGTGGCGTGGGTTCGGGGGTGCGCGGCGGTGTGGGTTCGGGTGTAGGTTCGGGGGTAGGCTCCGGCGTAGGTTCGGGTGTAGGCTCCGGCGTCGGTTCGGGTGTAGGCTCTGGCGTCGGTTCAGGTGTAGGTTCAGGCGTAGGTTCGGGTGTAGGTTCAGGCGTAGGTTCGGGTGTAGGCTCCGGAGTCGGTTCAGGTGTCGGTTCAGGCGTTGGTTCGGGCGTTGATTCAGGTGGCGGCGCGGAAGCCGATTTAACCTTGAACTTCCGCGCCAGGGGCTTTCCGCAGCCCTCTGCGTTGCAGGCCTGCACCCGCACTACCCATTGTCCGAAGTCTCCAACCGAGAGGCTCGTGCTCGTTGACGATGTCCTGAACCCGTCGTTCAGCTTGTCGCCGCTATCCACCGAACGCCAGCGGACCCAGTATTCGGATGCTCCCAAAACTCCATCCCAGTTCACCGACACGCCCAGCGATCCGGTAGTGGTGGAAACCTCCAACCCTGTGGGGCGATCCGGTACCTTGCTCTCGTCGGCGGCGACCTCCGGACTCGACGTGGGCAACGCTGCCACCAGCAATGCGGCCAGACCAAGAGCCGCCACTAATGCATAGCGGCCATACGGCAAACCGTGTCGGATTCCGGCTAAAGCGTTAAAACCCGGGCGTCTCACGCCGCCGGCCCCCGTATCGGACTGTAGACATCGCCTGAGTGGTAAAATTGAATATGAGAACTGAATGCGCCATAAGCGCAACAAACATGGACAGCCACAGCGGTTGCCTGTTTAGGAATTAAGAAAACGAAAGGACCCCGTAAGTTCTTATCCGCCAATGCATATAACGCTCCTCCGTAGCTATGCTTGCTCTCGTGTCTGGGACTGACATGGAAGACTTTTGATACTTGTAATCAACATCATGGCTACACTGCAACAGTGTATAGACACATTATATATCATATACATCTAATGCTAGCAGCATAATATGCAAATCATTTGTAAAATGCAACCCCCCTTCAGGCACGTCGACTGGGAAGCATCACTAAAGGTGGTGCCAAGAGTTCAAAACCAGACCGCGCAAGGCTCCCTAACCTTAGGTATCTCCTTTAATGCACCGTTGCGCAGATTCAGCCGCCGAAGCGGGCATCCGCCCTTGACCATCAATCCCCAACTAAAAAGACCGCCCCGTAGGACGGTCTTCATCAGCCGCTAGAGATAGCCGACTTCTACGTTGCCATCAGCCGGAAGGACATCCCCTCAAACAGCCCTTCTCCTCACCACACGTAGCCTGGTTTGCCAAAATGCAAAGGGCATCCGGCCTCTGCCCTTCGCCCAGGCTCTCAAGCCACCTTGGAGTCGGACAATCTGCTGGCTGGTCCATTGGGCTGAAAGTTTCTGGACCGTGCCATCCGTTCATTCCCTAAATCATTGACGGACACACAACTCGATGGCCACAGGCTGTTTTGATGTACATCGATGCCCGACAATACGTTGTTAACATCCCGCTAAAAACCTGCGCAAATTCTCTGCCTCCACCCTGATTCCATCATCCCTCCAAATGCCCTCTAGGAATTCTCCCGCCACGACCGTTCCACTGCCTCATAAGCTGTATTTGTGCCTGCGCTGACAAAAATATCATAAAAACTAATGGAAATTAACCCCTATTCTCATACATATCTTACACATAATGCGTGAAAATCCTGTAAAATTTTGCTCTATTCAGTCAAAAGACCGGAGAAAACGTCCTCTGCAAATAGCAATAATAGGTACCCGTGCGAGGAGAGGTGACCATGACGAGTGAAATATCTGCAACGCCCGATTACACCATGGGATTCAGTGAAGGTATCCTTGAATCGCTAAGAAGGTATACTGCCCAGGCCAGCGCAGCCCATCTCCTGCCGTATCTCAGGCCCGGCTTGCGCGTTCTTGACTTCGGCTGTGGACCGGGCACCATATCCGCCGGTTTAGCCAGGGCAATCCATCCGGGCGAGTTGCACGGCGTGGATATGGAAGCGTCGCAGATCGACCTTGCGAGGAACGTGGCCAAGGCCTACGGACAGGACAACGCCATATTCCACGTTGGCGACGTGACTGCCCTCCCCTTCGAAGACGACTTCTTTGACGTTGCCCACTGCCACAATGTTCTCATGCACGTGCCCGACACCCAGTCCGTGCTGTCGGAGGTGAAGCGGGTCCTGAAGCCCGGCGGCATTCTCGCCTGCCGTGAAATGATCTGCGAGTCCAGCTTTACCCATCCTGACTTCGGGGTCATCCGAAAAGCGTGGGACATGTTTGAAGACCTCCTCGAAGCGGACGAAGGCCACGCGCAGATGGGCAAGGAGATTAAGACTCACCTGCTCAAGGCAGGGTTTGATAATGTCCGGACCACTGCTTCATTCGACACCTACGGCACGCCCAGCGACATTGACTTCATATACGACCTGGCTAACGTGTGGTTCTTGTCTCCCGAGATTACTGAAGCGGCCATCAAATACGGGGCGGCCACGGAAAAGCTGTGCACCGACATAAAAGTGGCCTATGAAAAGTGGAAAGAGCACCCCGGCGCAATCTGTTGCGTCGCCTTTGGGGAAGCTATAGCAAACAGCCCCTTTTCCTGAGGAACACAGCCGACCCGGAAATCCCTGCGTAATACCAGCCTTTTGGCTATTGAGAGGGTCTAAGTGCTTCGTGGTTGGCCACTATCTTGGCGGCGGCGTTCGCAAAAACGCTCATTTCCTCGGCGCTTATATCATGTGTCAGCTTGGCGTCGTATGCCTGAATGCGCTGCAGAAGCATTGAGGTCAAGTCGTTGCCCTTGTCCGACAGTCGCAGCATCACAATTCGCCGGTCGCTGCGCAGACGGCGCCTGACCAGCAGGTCCTTATCAACGAGGATTGTGACAATGCGGCTTATGCGGGACGCGTCTACGGGCAGCTCTGCCGCTAGTTCGGTGGCCGTGCATTCCCCTCGTTCCATGCAAGTCCTGAGAAGGTTGAACTCCAGAGGGTTAAGGTCATAGGGATCCAGCTCTTCCGCCATCCCCTTGGTGACTGCGTTTACCAGACCGGCAATGCATTTTCCCAAGTCTATTGCCGGTAATTCCGTCTCGCGTTGAATATCGCGCTGCGGTTGCTGATGAGACTCTGTCACGCTCTAACCACCGTAGGTGCAGTATAGCAAGATAAGCGCAGAGAATCCATAGTTGGCGTGCGGTCTGCTCCCGAAATTCGCTCCGGTAGAAACAAACGCCCCCTTGCCGGCAAAGTCAGTACCCTCGGTACCGCTTTGGGCCTGACATTCAATCAGCAATATAATCGGATCTAGATACATGTCAGTAACAACTATTATTATCTCAATGTATTGTATACCACATTCATTATATACGGCAAGCTTTGGGACGGCCAGATATTTTGGAGCCGGGACATCCCAATGGTGCCAGAGCAGCCTGATGACAGACTAGCATAAAGACATCGAACATGTAATGGAATGCGTAATTCTCGAGAAAAATCGGCGAAGGAAGACAAACACGAACACGGAACTATCGAAAATTTCCCCTGCGGACTCACAGCCAATAAGCCGTGCCCGCGTACGGCGCCTCGGCGCGAACGCTACGTTGGGGTTTCGCCTCTCGGCATGCGATACCCGACGCGCGGCTGGGTGAAGATGTAGTTTGAGTCTTTGATGTCGTCTTCAAGTTTGCGACGAATGCTGCTCACAACGGTTCGCATGGGACGTAGGTCTTCTGCTTCCTCCAGCCCCCAGACTCTCTGTAGCAGGCGTCTGTAGGTTGAAACCCCTCCTGCATTGATCGAGAGTTCGACTAGCATCCTGTACTCGATGTCCGTCAGTGGGACTGATTTGCCTGCAAGGGTCACGCTATGCTTGGAGTAGTCGATTGCCAGGTCTCCCAGAAAGAACGGTTCCAATGGCTCCAAATCGGCTCGGTTACGCAAGGCGACCCTAATCCGAGCCAGCAATTCCGTTGGCGAGAAGGGTTTGACAATGTAATCTACTGCTCCCATGTCCAAGGCCTTGCTGACAACCTCGTCGCGACCGTAGGCGGACAGAAAAATGACCGGCACGTCGGCAATTTCCAGTATTTTCTTCATCAGGTCCATACCGTCTGTTCCCGGCAGCAGCAGGTCCAACAACACCAGATGGGGCTTTTCCTTTTCTACCAGTTCAAGCACCTTCTCGGGAGCCGCGGTAACCACGGGCGCAAAGCCCCCCTTGGATAGGATGTCTCGCACGTATCTTAGTGCCTGTGGGTCGTCCTCCACTGCAAGAATGCGCATCTGTTCCACGGGCTCCTCCGGCTTGGAGCGCGAAGGGAGCAAAGCAGGACCGACTGAGATACCCGTCGCTGGCTCCTCAGCCACCGGGATAGTGAAGGTGAACCTTGCGCCCAGTCCCGGCCCATCACTTTCAGCCCAGATGCGTCCCCCGTGGGCCTCAACAATCCCCTTGCAAATCGACAGTCCCAGGCCCATGCTTTCCAGGTCGTTTCTCTGGTCGTCGCCTTGTATGCCGGTGAACTTCCTGAAGAGATGCGGCAGCCGTTCGGACGACACGCCCTTGCCGTCGTCAGCTACGGAGACTGCCACGTGCAGACCCTCCCTTACCACCGTTAATCGGATCGTGGACGACTCATCCGAATATCTGGCCGCGTTGGAGAGCAGGTTGTTTAGCACTTGCACAATGCGTAGTCTGTCCGCCATCACCCAGGGCAGGCCCTGCTCCAGGTCCACGTCCAGTCTCATCTTGGAGCCTCCGCTCACAAACGCGTTCTGCGCCTCTCTTGCTAGCACGGCTATGTCTGTGGGTTCTGGTGAGATCGACAGCGTACCTGTGTCGATGCGGGCCACGTCAAGCAGGTCGCTTATCAACTCTCGTATCCTGTCCGTCTGCGAGTCTATAATCCGGTGAAACTGTAGTATCTCCGCAGGATTCAGAGCCGCGGCTGTGTCCAGCAGCGTTGTGACGGATCCCTTGATGGAAGTCAGCGGGGTACGCAGTTCGTGGCTCACCGTTGCCAGAAACTCGGCGCGCATCCGCTCCAGGTCCTCCTGGGGCGTCATGTCCTGTAGCGTTACCACAAATGATGCGACCTCGCCCTCCTCTGAGTGGATGGGTGTTGCATTTATCAGAGTGGTCACACTCCGACCGTCAGGAACCCGAATCACGATCTTCTCGGCGCGCACTGCTTCATCCGTATTCAGAAGATGCCTGAGAGGCAACTCTTGGAGGGAAATCTCCCGCCCGTCCTCGCGCTGGAAAGTTATCACTTTCAATAACTCGTTCGGCGGCTGATCGGGCTTTCCAAGGACATGTACGATTCTACGCGCCTCCCGGTTAAATGATACGGGCTCACCGGACCTCACGTCGAAGACCACGACGCCAACGGGAGACGTATCGATCAGCGTCTCCAGATCGGTGCGTGCCTGTCGTTCGATCCGGTACCTGCGAGCGTTGGCGATGACCATAGCCGCCTGGGAGGCGAACATCACCAATGTTTCCTCGTCCTCCGGTGTAAACTCCCGATCCTCCGCTCCATGGGACAGGTAGATCGTGCCCACTCCCACGCCTTGATGACGGATCGGCGCAACCAGCACAGCGTTAACAGGCACCGGGAGCAGGAATTCGGGCATATTCAGTGCTTCAAAATGACTGCCAATGTTCGAGACCCTCAAAGGCTTCTTGAGTCCGCTGAGATATCGAAAGAATTTCTCTCCCCCCTGCATGTTCAACAACGCCTGGTGCTCTTCTCTGGTCAAACCGGAGAAAATCAAGTCAGGCTCCTCTCCGGCTTCGCTAAAGACGGTTATGGCCCCGTAGCGGGACTCAGTCAAAGTTCGTGCGCTGTCTACTACATCCTGCAGGACGTCATCGAAGTCCAGGCTCTCGTTGATGCGCAGACTGGCCTCCGTCAGCTGGGACAGCCTGTGCCGCAAGGTCTTAATCTCTTGCGTAAGTTCGTCTTCCCGGCTCATTCATCACCTCGAGCAGCTGCAAAATTCTTCACACTTTTGGTACTGGCACACCGGCTTCATGCAGTGTCCCCATGAAAGTAACTAGCGCAATTGTACCATTACAAATGCTATCTAACAAGAAATGATGCAAAGATACTCTGTATCTCACGGCTATCTTATACGAGAGATGCATATTCTGTATATATCAGGCTCTGGCCATGGTGGCTGGTGTCGATCCTTGACAGATACCAAGTCAGTGCGGCCCCCATGCGCGCATGTGCACGACAGGCAACCGGCCATTGATTTTCATGGCGGTTAGCCACTCGCCGTCTCAGGCTCCGGCATACGATGGCCCACCCGGGCCCGATATGGGCGATGTCCTCCAGGCCCTTGATCAGATTACGCATATGGTCGACTTGCTCGTTGACGATAAGGAAGAACTGGTTAACTTCGGACACGCGGAGAAGGGCAAGTTGATCCCGGCACTGAGGTGGCCAAGGCTTTGATTGCGACGAGTGGCGTCAATGATTCGTCTGGATTCCCGGCCCGCTCGGTAACCCTCACCCCCTCGCCCATCCCAAACTATCCCTGAGCCAACAACCACCCCAGAAGGGCGTCCACAAAAGCCTCTTCTAAGCCTGGAGCGTGGCCGCTGCCCTTCCCCACCCAGAGCTCCACGTTTACCCCATCGCCGCAACCCGATTCAAGACGATACACCTGGGTTTCGGCTCCCGACACCAACTCGTCAAAATCGAATCTGGCATAAGGCTGAAGGTCGTTGGACCACTCGCAGCCGGCCCGCTCACTCCATCTCCTCGCAATATCTTCAGCCCCAACATAGAAACCTGTCTCCCCACCAGATTTCTGGCCCCCTTCCGTCGCGTCCCCACCGTAAAGAATCACGCCGTCTTCCGTACCGTGTATGTGCAACGCAGACACAGGCGGCGCGCCCTCGCAGCTGGACCCCTCAACATAGCTCGTTCCGGCCAGGCTCGCCACGGCCTCCAGCCCGGGCAGACCCTTGCACGCCATGTGATGTGCCATGAATCCCCCGTTGGAGTAGCCGAAGATATAGACCGGCCCAAACTCCTTCACACGCCTCGCCGCCTCCACCAGTTCAGTCAAATAGGCAACGTCGTCCCCGCCGCTCTTCCCGCCTTCGCAGCACTCGTCAGTAGGGTTCCAGAACCGGTTCCCTTCTTCGTCCACCATCCCGTTGGGAAGTAGCAGCGCAAATCCGTCGGAATTTATCCGCTCGTGGAAAGGCACGTAAGTAGCCTGGTCCGCTGAACTTCCACCGAATCCATGAAGCGAAACAATCAACGGTGTCTCACCGTCAACAAAGTTCTCTGGCACTACCAAAACCGTTCGGTCGGCTCGTCCGGCGTGATCAACGAACAGCACTTCCGCACCGGAGCCCTCCACCAGAGCGACCGTCCTCTTTACCGCCGCCCCCTCGTTAAGCGACTTCCCTTCCTCCTTTGCCCACTGCTCCTTGTCCCACGAACCTGTTTCCGATTTGGAGACGTCCGCCTCGAGCCCTTCGTCCCGCGCCCCCAACTCCTCGCGAAGTATCCCAACTTCGTCTTTCAGCGCCTCATTCTCATCCTCAAGCGCTTCGACGGCCCTCACCACAGACGCCACTCTCACCTCCAGTTCAGCAACCCTCCCGTCATCGGCGGAATCATCGCCCTCAACGGCGCAACCCGCCAAGGCGACGGCTAGCAGTGGACCCACCACCGCCGCACCAAGCATTCTCGTCAAACCGGACTCCTAGTTCCCCACCATCGGCACCTGGCAGACCATCGCTGCCTCAAAAAGCTTGATGGGAGGACCGGCGTCGGGCGCCATCAGGGCCGCCATCTCTTGCGGACCACCAAGATGCTCCAACACACAAGCGAAGCCTTCCCGTTGAGCAGGGTCAAGTTCCAGGAAAGGCGCAACCTTGGCGAACTCATCATCATTCAAACACGAAAGAGTGACGATGAATGTGGTCATTCCCGCCATCATTGCTGCCTCGTCAGCCGGTTGTCCGGCCCCTCCCCCTGCCGCAGTTTGCAGCAATGCAGCATAGTCCGTTTCTCCAAATCCGGCGCGGATGCAATCTGAAGACCCGGCGCTGAGCGGTCCCGTTAGCATCAGGTACGGCGTAAGGAACAAACGAAGCAACGATTCATTCTCCAGGCAAGTCAGCGCGGTTTCTGCTACTTCTTCAGAAATCTCCTCATCAAAAGCGAACACCTCGACCACGTCGACTCCCAAAGATGCTGTCAAGCACAGCTTCTCTGCGTCAGACACGTTTAGGGTAGGAGGGTCTGTTTCCAGGTCCATAAATGGTGTGAGTGCGCCATCTTCAGGAGCGCTGCTCACCTCCGTAGGTTCCGGCGTAGGTTCCGGCGTCGCCGTTGGCGTTGGCGCAGGAGTCGCCGTTGGAGTGGGTCTCGGCATAGCCGTCGGTGTAGGCGCAGGGGTCGGTGTTGGTGTCGGTGGTTCTGGCGTAGGCGCGGTGGTAGACACTGGGGTTGGTACGGGCGTCGGTGCGGGAGTAGGAGCCGCAACCTGAGTGGCCGCAGAAACCGGCGTCGCCTGCGGAGTCGGTGTTGTCGTCGGCTCTTCGTCTGAGCCTCCGCAAGCCACTAGGAACACTGTAAGGCCAAGGGCTAGAACAACTATAAGTCTCAACATATGCATTAGACCCCCATTCAGGCATCGCCCATAAGCTGCAGCTTAGTCGCTGGGTTACAAATGATAACCATTGATTCTCGTGTTGAACGCATAACTCAAAGACACGTTTCTACGAGTTTTTTGTAAGCATCTGTAATGTATACGTAAGCAATCATCTTCTAGATCACCACCGCCCGAATGCACTGCTGAATGCACACCGAGCCGCTACCGCAAAGTCAATAGTTGGACAAGGTATCGGTACTGTTTGCTATAATTCCAGCGGTATTTCCCCTGATTAGAATCCTGAGTTGTCGTTGCACATCACGGGGAACTCCAACCTTGGAAGGAGCATCCTATGGGATTTCTGTCTTGGAAGAGTGTCGCTGCCCTCACACTGCTATCGGTTCTTTGGCTTACCTCACTGTCATGCGGAGATAGCGAAGAACCGACCGATGATGCCCCTTTCCGGATTGGCGTTATGGATTCCGTCACCGGCCCCGGCGAGACCTACGGCAACGTGGCCGTTCGTGCCAAGCAGATGGCCGCAGACGAAATTAACGCTGCAGGTGGAATCAACGGACGCCCCCTGGAGCTCGTCGTCGAAGACTCCAAATGCTCAGCCCAGGACGCCATAGTCGCCTACAACAAGCTTACCGATGTAGACGATATCAAGATAATTCTCGGCACTTCCTGCAGTGGCGCCATGCTCGGGGTAGCGCCTCTCGCCGAAGCCGATGGCGTCATACTCTTCTCGGGCCTTGCCAGCAACGCGGACATCGCCGACGCCGGCGACTACATCTTCCGTACTCAGATCAGTGATCTGGAAGTCGGCATCAATACCGGAAACGTCCTCTGGGCTGACGGTATACGCCGCCTCGCCACCATCACTGAGGAGACCGACTACGCCGAAGGCGTCCGACGTAACTCAGTCGCCCAATTCGAGAAAAACGGTGGCCAGGTCGTAGCCGCCGAACGCTTCTCTTCCGACATCACTGATTTCAGGTCCCAGTTGACGAAGCTGATGGCAGCGAACCCTGACGCCCTCCATATATCGCCTCAGGCAGAGTTCACCTCAGGAACCATAATCAAGCAAGCTCGGGAATTGGGTTACGAGGGCCCGATATATGGAGAAACGGTCAGCGTTGGGACCACTGCCCTCGAAATCGCAGGCGACGCAGCCACCGGAATGAAGGCGATAACCAATGCTCCCGACCCAAACAACGCGAAGGCTCAGGAAGTCCTCGCCAATTTCCGCCAGCGGTACGAATATGTCACCCTGCCATGGCACCTCGGCTCCGCCTACGACGACGTTTACATCACCGCCGAATGCCTCAAGAAGACTGGCGACGACCAGGACGCCGACGGTTTCCGCGATTGTCTCTACGGCATTACCTGGAGCGGTGCCATCGGCTTCGACTACAGCTTCGACGAAAAAGGCGAAGTCGTCGGCCTATCCCGCGCCGTTGTGGAAGTCCTTCCCGTCAGCGAACGAACCGAAGAAAACTACGGCTACAAAGTCCTAAGCCCCGGCGGCTCAAACTAGCTCTTTGATCCCTTCCCCCTTTGACGGACGAAGGTTAGTGCCTGCCCCGTACCTGATACGGGGATCGGGGTGAAGCCCAGCCCCCCCACCCCCTACTCCCCCTGCTCCGGGTTCACCCTCCCCAGGAACACGTCCGTCAAAATATTACTCTCCTGTATCGACTGTGGTGTTCCGTCGTGCGCCACCCTCCCCTTGTCCAGCACGTAGGCCCTGTCCGCGATGTCCAGCACGCCCTTTATGTTGTGCTCCACCACAAAAATCGTCGTCTTCAGCTTGTCGTTTATCTCTGAGACCTTCTCAAAGACCTCCCTCACAATTATCGGAGCCAGCCCAAGCGTCGGTTCGTCCAGCAGCAGCACCTCCGGCGCCGCCATCAATCCCCGTCCCAGAGCCAGCATCTGCTGCTGCCCGCCGGACATCTGGCTCGCCATGTCCCTCCGCTTCTCATGAAGAATCGGGAACAGTTCCATCACCCCGTCCAACCGCCGCGCCTGCTCTGCACTGTCGTTTAGATACAGACACCCCATCTCCAGATTCTCCTGTATCGTCAGGTGAGTAAACACCCTGCGACCCTGGGGCACAAACGACACCCCTTCCTTCACAATCTCGTGGGTAGCCGCCTCCAGCGGTTCGCTTCGAAGATACACCGTCCCTCCCACAACCGGCGCCAACCCCATGATCGCCTTCAGCACAGTGGATTTTCCGGCCCCGTTCGGCCCCATCACTGCCACAAGCTCGCCCTTCCGTGCCCCGACCGACACCGCGTCAAGGGCAACTACCGCCCTGTAATGTACCGAAACGTCAACCAACTCCAGAATCATTGAATCTAAATCTACGCCGTTGGCGCTGTTTCTGGTTTTCTCTATTGCGACATCCATTGCCTGATCTGCACTCCTGTGGCCTCTACCTCAGCCGAACTTTCCACTAAGCTCCAAGATACGCCCTGATGACCTCTTCCTGGTTCAGCACCTCGTTGACTTCACCGTGCATTAACAGCTTGCCCCCGTCCAGCACGATGATTCGGTCGGCCATCTCCCGAACGATATCCATATTATGAGAGATGAAGATCAGGGAATGCCCCTCGTCTCTCAAACCCTTCATTATCACCTTCACCCTCTCCAGCATCTGCGGAAACAGTCCCGCGAACGGCTCGTCAAACAGATATATATTCACTTCCATCGCCATCGCCCGGCCGATCTCCATAAGCTTCCGCTGCCCGTAGGAGAGGTCCATCGCCAGTGAATCCCGCTTCTCCCACATCCCCACCGCCTCAAGAATCTCCTGCGTCTTCTCCTTGTACTCAGATTTCGTCCGCTCAATCATCGAAGGAAGGAGTCTTCTCTGCGTCAGCACCACCATAATGTTGTCCCAGACGCTGATCTGGTCGAACAGACGCACCTCCTGGAAGCTCCGCGTCACGCCCCGCTCCGGCGATTCGTGGGCTTTCACGACCCGCAGTCCCACCCCGTCAATAACCACAATCCCCCCGTCCAACGGCAGCACTCCGCTCAGCAAATTGATCAGCGTGGACTTCCCCGACCCGTTCGGCCCTACGATACTCGTAATCCCGAAGCGTGGCATGGATATCGACAGCTCGTCGACTGCCTTCACCGCCCCGAAATGCTTCGAGACCCCTACCGTCTCCAACGCATAAAGGTCGCTATATTCGGAATTGTCCGTCGTCATAGCTTATACCTCCCCAGCAGGCCCTGCGGCCTGAACAACATAAGCAGCACCAGCAGAATGCCCAGCACCGCCTGGCGTGCCTGCCCTATGTACTCCGTGGGAATGAAGGGCAGGAACCGCATCCCCTCCTCCAAGAGCACGAACGCCATAGCCCCGATGATCGACCCCCAAATCGAGGCAAGCCCCCCAAGAATCACCACCGACACCAGCAAAATAGACTCAAGCAGAATGAAAGAATTGGGGTCTACGAAAGTAGTCCAACTCGCAAATAACCCTCCTGCCAACCCCGCCATCATCGCGGAAATAACCCACACCGAGAGCTTGTACTGGGTCGCGCGGTAGCCAAACACCTCCACGGCCTGCTCGTCCTCCCTGATTGCGGTCAGCACGCGCCCGAATGAGGAAGTCACGAAATACCATGAAATCAGAACTATGATGGCCAGGAACACCAGCACGAACGCAAGAAATTCCAGTTCGCCGTCCAGGGTCCATCCAAAAATCGTCGGCTTCGCTATGTCGTGAATCCCGAATGCCCCCCTTGTCACCCCGCGCCAGTTGAGAAACACGTTGAACGCAATTATTGCGAATCCAAAGGACACAAGCACGTAAATGTCGTCCCGGAACCTGTTGAAGACAATTCCCACAAGAATAGCTACCAGTCCGGCCAGTATCACGCTCACCGGCAGCGCGGCGAAGAAGGGCAGCGCCAGCGTCGGTATAGCCTCGGTCCGCAGCTGTTCGTACGGCGCGTTTGACGTTAGTATGGCCATGGCGTAGGCCCCTATCCCAAAGAAGCCGATATGCCCTACGGAAAGCAGTCCCGTATATCCCACCACCAGGTTCAGACTCACGGAAAGAATCGCCCAGATTCCGAATACCGTTCCCAGGGTTACCGCAAATCCGCTGCCCTTCCACAGGATGAATGCCACCGCCCAAACGATTATCAGCAGGCTTGCCCACACCTCCAGGTTGCCCCGGTCCAGCCGGAGCGCCTCGCCCGGAAGACGTACCATCCCAAGCAGCGAACCCCTCTCGCGCAACTTAGAAAACATCCCTCTACCTCCTGGGTAAAAGGCCGTTGGGCCAGAAGGATAGGAAAAGAATCAATACGACGAATGAGATGGCGTCCTTCCACTCCCCCGCCAGGTCCCAGATGCCGAACTGCTCGATCATCCCCAGGGCAAATCCTCCGACAATTGCCCCGTACAGGTTTCCGATGCCACCCACAACCGATGCCACCCACCCCTTCAACAGCAGCAGCAGTCCCATCCTCGGCTGTATCGACGTATCATGTCCGCTCAAAATGCCCGCCAGCGCCGCGAGCGCCGCGCCGATGAAAAACACCACCGCAATAATCACCGTGGTGTTTATCCCCACTACCTTCGACACTTCTTCGTCATCCCCGATTGCCCGCGCCGCCCTGCCGAAGGACGTCTTCTGCAACAGCAGCCACAGTCCCGCGAAACCCGCCAGAGCCACCCCGATTGTAAACACGTTGAACGGCTTGATATTAGCCCCTCCAACCGTCCACGGAATGACCCCGAAGGGGTCGGGAAGCGGACGCGCCGTGCTCTGAAAAACGATGATAATGAATGCGCTGATTGCCAGCAGTATTCCCAGCGACGCCACAAGCATTATCAGCGGCGATCTCGCCCGCTGCCGCATGTACACGTAGAGTCCCCTGTACAGCGCCAGCCCCACCGTTCCCGCAAGTAGCGTGGAAACTCCCCAGCTCAGATAAAGCTTGGCCCCGGGCGCCCCTGCCAGCAGGAAACCGAACCATGCCCCCAGCACACCCCCCACTACCAACGCTGCCGTCATCAAAGCCGCGCTTCCTTGACTAGAGAACATCGACCTGTAAACCCTCTGCAGCACGTAAACCACCGCATACACAGTGAGCAACCCCACCGCGGGTGCCAGCATCACGTGCATGTGCTCTGGATAAGCCAGCACAAACCCCGTATACACCCCCACGGTGACGGCAAGGCTGATCAGTCCCCCGCGTACAAGATTGCGATGCCGCATGTTCCGAGTCCGATGGTGAAATGCCGTGTGCAGCGCCCACGCAACGACTCCCGCCACCACAACGGCGAACAGCACGTTTATCGATATGTAGTTGACCTCATATATCCCGCCCAGCGTGTACTGAGACATCAGATAAAACACGCCGTATGCTCCCAGCGCGGCGGCAGCGCCGTAGTACAGATCGAAGAACCAAACCGTGCTGTATACGATGGTAAATCCCATCGCCAGCAGGGCGTAAACGGCCCCCACTGCCAGTCCGTTGAACGTGAACTGCAAGGCCTGGTTCGGAGACTGCGTGACCTTCCAGAGCACGTACGCCACCGCCAGTAACACCAGCGTTATAGCGAAGAGCTTCAGCTTGTCCCCGCTGTAACTAATCGAAGGAAGCGTCAATTTCCCCATCCTTCAGTACGCGTCTCAGCGTACAGAATCAAAGGCGCGACGGCCTTGGAGAAACGCCAGGGCACGTCGCGCATGCAGGTCAAGTAAGCCGCAGAGATGTCAAACAAGCTGCTCCCCTGCAAAACCAAACTCCCCTTGCATCAGACTAAGACTATTGGATGGGTGCGCCTCCCAGTACCCTGTACCCCTGGTTGTCCGCCGTCCTCTCCGCTACGGGAAGAATCTCGACCACAACGTTCGAGAGCCCCACAACCTCTCCGTTGCTGTCGAAGCTGTAGTCGTCGCCGATAGCGCCGCTCCACGTTATCCCGTACAGACAGTCTCGGAAACCGTCGGCGTCCTGGTCGTCGTCCGTTTCCTTCAGACACTCCGCCGTGATGTGCACGTCGTCGTATGCCGAGCCCAGGTACCAGGGAAGCGTCACGTAGTCGTAACGCTGCCTGAAGTTCGTGATTACCTCTCGGCCCTTTGGGTTAGCCGGGTCCAGGTCCGCAATTATCGCCTTCAAGCCTGTGGCGGCCTCTCCGGCCACCTCCAGAGCCGTGGTACCCGCTGCAACAATGTCGGAGTACATGGGCCCCTCGTACCCCAACTCGCGGGCCTGCTTGACGATAGTCCCTCCGCTTGCTTCTGACTGGGACGCAACAAAAAGCGCGTCCGGCTCTGCATTGATCAGCTTGGTAAGGGAAGTCCTGAAGTCCGTGGCGTCGGACACGTACCGCTCCTCTCCAACCACCTGGCCTCCCCTCTCCACAAACTGGTCCACGGACGTACGCCTTACACCCTCCGCATAGTCGGTCTCTTCGTTGATAGTTGCCAGCGTTCGGATGCCGTCGGCCCACAACACGTTCCCCGCGTCTATGCCCAGCTGGGCGTCACTCATAGATGTGCGGAAAATGTAGTCGCCCGCGTTGGCTATGTCCGGGTTGGTCGCCAGACCGGAGAAGAGAATCACACCGTCTGCTTCTGCCAGTGGTGCAGCCCCAAGCATGGCCCCGCTGCAGGATGTTCCCAGAATAATCTTGACCCCATCCACGTCCGTAAGCTTGTTGTAGGCCACAATTGCGTCCTGCGCGGAACACTTGGAGTCCTCAATTACCAGCTCCAGCATCCGTCCGTTCACGCCGCCGGCCTCATTAATCTCATCTACGGCCATCTGCTTGGCCTGGACCGCCACGTTGCCGTAAGTATCGCCTGGCCCGGTTACCGATTCCATTACGCCAATCTTGAAGGTGTCGTCGGAATCATCGCCGCAAGCCACAGTAACCAGAAGCAGGCCTAGAAGAAGCCCTATTCCAACCAACAGAGTTTTCTTCGAAATCTTCATCCCACGCCGCTCCTTTCTGGTACAACCTATCAAAGGACTTTCACTCGGGATTTATATCATTCGGATTATCGGTAGTGCAAGTCTAGATTAATAGACCGGGCTATCCTACATCTGTCTTAACGAGTACGACCCTCAACCTGTCTCTTCCCTCACATCCTTCCTGTTCACCCCTATACATCCTCGCCGTCTAGGAGCTGCCCCGCCACGTCCCTAGCCTCGTCCCAGGTGCGAACTATCTGGTCCTCTGGCACTCGCTTCAGAACGTCCAGGGCGACAATCGTCCGCCTCGGCATCCCGGAAAGGCCCATCACCACGCAATGGGTTCTCTGCACAATTGCGGTGTCCACCAACTGCTCCACCACCAGCGCTGCGCTGTCATCCAGATACACGGTATCCGAGAAATCAAGAATCAACACTTCGTGGTCACGTATATCTGCTCCTATTGTGTCGATCAGTTTGCTGGAGGACGCAACCGTAAAAGTTCCCTTAAGTGCCACCAGTCCCACCCTGGCCGAGAAGCGGTCCGCGTCGTCATCCTTAATGTCAGTGTCGAAGAAGGCCTGATCAAGAATCGGCACGGAGACTACGCTGTCCATCTCCAGCTGCTCGAACTGTCGCGCGCTGGTCACTGCAGCGGCAATCATTCCCACCGCTACAGCCGCCACCAGGTCCAGAAATACCGTCAATCCCAGCGTCAGGAGCATGACCACCATGTGCTCTCGTTGCACCTTGTGAACCCGCATCACAAATCGCCAGTCTATGGTGTCCAGCGCAACCTTGACGAGAATACCGGCAAGAACGGCGTTGGGAATCAAAGCCACGTAGTCCCCAAGCCCCAGCACCATCACCACCAGAATGCCCACGGAAATAACCCCCGCCACAAGGGTAGTCCCGCCCGCCCGGATATTTGCCACCGTGCTTGGAGTCGCGCCCGAGCCCGGCAGACCCCTGATGAATCCGGTGAACACGTTGCCGATTCCCTGGGCAAGCAGTTCCCTGCTGGGGTCGTGACGCGTTCGCGTCATCGAATCTCCCACCAAAGCAGTCAGCAACGTATCCACAGACCCTACCAGCGCAATTACCAATGCCGGCTCAATCGAGCTCGCCAGCACTCCGGGAGAGAAGTCCGGCAGCTGGAATGACGGCAGCGCCGTGGGCACTGCGCCTATGGTCGACGCATCCGTCAGCCAGAACACCCCCAGGAGAGTTCCCACCACCAGCGCTGCCAGCGTTGAAGGCAGGTACGTATCAAATCTCCGAGGCCAGAATATCGCCACAGCGAGAGCCGTCGCGGCGATGATGAGGGCCCCGCCCTCGAAATGGTCAAAAACGTCCCTTATGTTCTGCAGTGTTCCGAGGGGCCCACCCTCGGCGGCTGGCGCGCCCAGAAACGGCAGAATCTGCACCAGAATGATTATCACTCCCACCCCGGTCATAAAGCCCGAAATCACCGAATATGGAGTGTAGGTGACGTAACGTCCGATTCTCAGCAGGCCGAACATTATCTGAATCAGGCCCGCCATTATGACTATGGTGAACGCTTCGGCGATGTTGTCCGCGTGGGCGGCAACTATCACCGCCATCGCCACCGTCATCGAACCTGTTGGCCCGGATATAAGGGAGCGCGTCCCGCCGAACACCGCTGCAAAGAAGCCGACTGATATCGCGCCATATATGCCCGCCGCCGGGCCAAGTCCTGCCGCCAGCCCAAAGGCCAGGGCCACCGGCAGACCCACCACCGCCGCCGTAACCCCTCCGAGAACGTCCCCCTTTAGGGTGCGCAGCTCGTATCGTAGTTTGGGAAGTTTTATACGCCTCAGCACAGAGAGTCCTGTTCGCAGTGAATTATCGGCCCACTGTAAGCAATTTTGCTGTTATTGTCCAGATGTTCGTAAGCCGACAAATACCATACTCCCAAAGCTACGTCGATCCACTCTGTCAAATATCCCGAAGGACCAATAACCACCAAACTGCACTGCCCCAACACCTAAATCGTCGCGTGCAGCGCCCCACCGTCCAGGCTGATGTTCTGGCCCGTAATGTACCCCGCCCTCTCCGACGCCAGAAACGCTATCAGGTCTCCCATCTCTTCGGGCCGTCCCAGGCGCCGCATCGGAATCTGGTGCGCCGCCTCACGCATCAACTGCTCCGCATTCTTGTCCGTCCCCTCCGCCATCGCCCCGTACAGCGCCGTCATCCTCCCTGTCATCACCTGTCCTGGATGCACGTTGTTAACTGTTATGTTGAAGCTAGCCAGCTCGTTGGAAAGCATCTTCGAATAGCCCACCACCGCCAACCGGCTCGAAGTCGAAAGCACCAGGTTCAGCACCGGCTCCCGAACTGCGTTGGAAAGCAGGTTAATGATGCGCCCCCATCGCTGCTGCTTCATATAGGGAATAACCTCCCGGCTCATCCGCATCGCGCTCATGAAATTCTGCTCCAGCGCCTCGTACCAGGAGTCATCTTTGATCTCCGAAGGTCTCCCCGGGGGCGGCCCTCCGATGTTATTCACCACCACGTCGATTCGCTCGAAACGATTGAAGGTGTCACGCACCACCATCTTGATGTTCTCTGGTTTGGACAGATCTGCGGGTATCGCCATCACGTGCCTCTGCGACGCCAGTCTGGCGATCTCCATCTCCACCTTGCGAAGCTCAGATTCCGTACGGGCGCAGATGGTGACCAGCGCCCCCTCTCTGGCCAGGGCCACGGCCGTCGCCTTGCCCATACCCTTGCTGGATCCTCCTACGATGGCCACCCGGTCCCTTAGCCCTAAGTCCACTTCCATAACCTCCCGACTTGCTTGGCCAAATCATAGCCAAACCCGACTGCCAAGACAAGGCGATTTTTCAGAGCGTCGTCAGATTACCTTCCGTTGCCCTAGCCCTTCGATATCCTCCGAAGAATACCCCAGCTCCCGCAGTACCTGTTCCGAATGCTCCCCCAACTCCGGCGGCGGTGCGTCAATCGCTCCGGGCGTGGCCGAAAACTTTATCGGTATCCCCGTCTGGTCTATCTCTCCCGCAGATGGATGCTGGACCTTCAGCCGCATCTCCCGTTCATTCACCTGTGCGTCTCCGAAAACGTCCTCTAGGTCGTTAATCGGCCCGCAAGGGACCCCCGCCTCCTCCAAAATGCCTACCCAGTGGGAAGCGTCTTCCTTCCGGAATTCCTCCTGAAGCAGGTCGATTAACTCCTTCCGATTGTTCACCCTGTCCCGATTCAACGCAAACTTCGGATGGTCTACCAGGTCCATCCGCCCCATCGCCTTACAAAACCGACCCCAAAACCTTTCGTTGCCTACCGCCACGTTCACAAACTTTCCGTCTGCGCCCATGAACGCCTGGTACGGCGCCAGGTTCGGGTGCGCCGCCCCTACCCGCGCCGGTGGCGCCCCCGTGGCGAAATACGTCCCCGCCTGGTACGTCAGCCACGACACCTGCAGGTCCAGCATCGAAACGTCAATGTACTGTCCCTGCCCTGTCCGCTCACGATGAAACAACGCTACGGTAATCGCGTATGCCGCCAGCATCCCCGCCCCAATGTCCGTCAGCGCAATCCCCATCTTCTGCGGCTCTCCGTCCGGCTCCCCCGTCAGGCTCATAATCCCCCCAAGACCCTGCATCATCTGGTCGTATGCGGGCTTCTTCCGATAAGGCCCCGTCTGCCCAAACCCCGATATAGACGCATACACTATCTTTGCATTCACGGCCTTCACCGCCTCATAGTCAATCCCCAGCCTGTCCACTACTCCGGGCGTAAAATTCTCCACCACCACGTCCGCGCCCTTCGCCAGCTTCATGAATATCTCCCGACCGGCAGGCTCTTTCAGGTTCAGCGTCAGGCTCCTCTTGTTGCGGTTGATTGACAGAAAATATGCGCTCTCTCCCCTAATGAAGGGCGGCCCCCACTGCCGCGTATCATCGCCCCTGCCTGGAATCTCAATCTTAATGACGTCCGCCCCGTAGTCCCCCAGCATCAGGGTGCAATATGGTCCCGCGAGGGCACGGGTTAGGTCGAGAACTCGTACACCGCTCAGGGCTTTCATGCCAACTCCTTCGACAAATTTGCCCACCATACTATCACAGCCCAATTCACCTGTTGACACAGACTTCCTACAATTTCATAATTCCACTAGACTTGACAGGCACAATTCGGTAATATCTATCCAATTTCATAACGCAAACCATTTAGGAGGGAATGATGTCTGACTACAAGCTTGTCTCTTCAGACTCGCACATCATGGAGCCGCCGGACCTCTGGCTCAAGCACATTGACCCGGAGTATAAGCATCGAGCGCCGCATGTCGTCCGCGAGGGTGACAACGACCAGTGGTACGCCGATGGCGACATTAAGTTCGGTATCGTCGGCTCCAACACCCAGGCTGGACGTCGTTTCGACGCACCTGAGACCATCCAGAGCGAAGGCACCTACGAGGAAGTCCGGCTCGGCGGCATGGACCCCCACGCCCACGTGGCCGACATGGACCTCGACACCGTCACCGGCGGCGTCATCTTCCCGTCCATGGGTCTGACCACTTGGGTCATTCCCTCCCCCGACCTTCTCTCCGCCGTCTTCCGCGCCTACAACGACTGGCTCGCCATCTTCTGTGAGCCCTATCCCTCACGACTGAAGGGTCTGGCAATGCTGAACGTGGACAGCGTTGAGGATGGTGTCAAGGAACTGCGCCGATCCCATAAGATCGGCTTGGCCGGCGCCATGATTCCCCAGAAACCCGTCTTCGGCCGCTACGACAGCCCCATGTACGTACCCCTCTGGGAGGCCGCCCAGGAGCTGAATATGCCCCTGGCCATCCACATCGGCACTTCCCGCTGGTCACCGACTGACGTTCCCAGACACGGTCCGGACAAGGGTCTGATCGACTTCACAAACCAGGAATACGACATGAAGGATAACGTTACCGCTATCCTCTATTCCTGCCTCTTCGAAGACTTCCCGGACCTCCGCATCGGCATCGCCGAGTACGAGATCTCCTGGGCCCCCTACCTGCTAAACCGCATGGACAGGATCTACGAGGAGCGCCCCCAGAGGTTCTCCCGCCGGTACAAGGACGGCGGCCTGCCCAGCGACTACTTCAAGAGCAACATGTTCCTCAGCTTCCAGGAAGACGACCTCGGCATCCAGCTACGCGAATACGTCGGGGTCGATACCCTCCAGTGGGGTTCCGACTACCCCCACGCCGAGTCCACCTTCCCCAAGTCCCGCGAAATCGTCGACCGCATCTTGGAGGGCGTCCCTGAGGACGAAAAAGCCAAGATCGCCGGCGAGAACTGCGCCAAGATGTTCAACATCAGCTAGGCTCAGTCCAAGCTCGGGGGAAACCCCCGAATCAGATAGCCAACGCAAAAGGGGCTGCGATATCGCAGCCCCTTTTCCTTATCCCGCAAGGACGGTTCTCAAACCCCCCGTCACTCTAATCTCTTCCCCCTCAACGGGGTAATTCCCTCTCGCCTATTCCCCTTAGACGGGGGAAGATTGAGCCTGTCCTTGGCATGTCGAAGGGATGAGGGTGATTCTCCCTAACCGACTACCCCTCCATCTGAATTATCGAAAAATACGCCCCCTGTGGGTCCTGCAGCGGATATATCCGCCCAACTCCCTTAACGTCTATCGGCCCCATCATCCCCTTGGCCCCCAACTCCTCCGCCTGCTTCATCGTTCCGTCGGCATCTTCTACCACAAAATAAATTCCCCAGTTTGGCGGCACCTCTCCCCACTCCGGCTGAATCTGCATCATTCCCGCCGCAGACTCGCCATTATTCTGAAATTCCATATACCCGGACTCATCATTTGCCGCTCCGGCTCGAGTCGTCCACCCCAGCAGACCTTCATAGAACTTGGAAGCCGCGTACGTATCCCCCGTCAAGAGCTCGAACCAGCCCAACGCTCCGGGCTCTCCAAACACCTGCGCTCCGATGTGTGCCTTCGGCTGCCACAAGCCCACTGCCGCGCCCGTCGAGTCCTGGATGAACGCCGTCCGTCCTGCGTCAAAAACGTCCATTCCGCTCATCAACACGTTACCGCCCAACTCCGCCGCCTTCTTCGCGCCTTCGTCGGCGTCCTCCACGCTGATGTAAGTCCGCCAGTGGGAAAACGGCGTCATCGCTTGCATGTCCGGCGGCATCTGAAACAGCGCGCACACGCTCTTGCTGTCCTTCTGTAACATCACGTATGCGCTGCCCATATCCCCCATCGGCATGTCGATTGACTCTAACCCCAGGATGGTCGTATAAAACTTCTTCGCCCCTTCTGCGTCCGTTGTCGCCAGGTCTGCCCAGCAGAAACAGCCGGGTTCGTACTTTTCTATGTCCAAGCTGAACTACCTCTAAGCGAATAAACTATTCCCCGCCACCAGCAATGGCGGGAATGAAATGCACTTCCGAGTCTGGAGACACCTTAGCCAGCAAGCCCATGCTGGTCGTCTCTCCGTCGATGGCCACCGCCAGGTTGGGCTTAATCCGGCCGTCTTCCGTCAGCCACTGGCCGATGCCCGGGAACCGCTCTTCCAACCCCTCTACAACCTGCCTCACGTTGGAAGCCTCGAACTCCACCTCCTGCACACCCTCCGTCAGAGGCTGGAGCATCGTCGGTATGAAAACCCGCGGCATGACCCTTAGTCCGAGTTCTTGCTTTCCTCGGCGTCCCAGAGCGACTTCAACACCTCCCCGGGACTCATTGGCAGGTTCGTCATTCGGACGCCCGTGGCGTTCTTGATCGCATTGGCGATCGCCGCCATCGGCGGCACTATCGGCACCTCTCCCACTCCCCTTACTCCGAAGGGGTGTCCGGGATTCGGCACCTCGACCAGTTCGGTGTCAATCATCGGCAGGTCTAGAGACGTCGGCATCCGGTAGTCCAGGAAGCTGGAGTTGGTCATCCGACCCTCGTCGTCAAAGAAATACTCCTCGTTGAGCGCCCAGCCTATCCCCTGCACTGCGCCCCCCTGGATCTGCCCCTCCACGTAGCTTGGGTGTACCGCCTTCCCTACGTCTTGCAGCGCCGTATACCGCAGTACCTCCGTCTTCCCCGTCTCCGGGTCCACCTCCACGTCCGCAATGTGCACCGCGAGCGCCGATCCCACCCCTCCCGGATTCACCGCAGCCCGTCCAACGATCGGCCCGCCCGTCTCCAGCAGCAGACCGGCAAGCTCCTTGAAGCTGAACCGCAATTCAGGGTCCGACTTGTGGTGGAACACCCCGTCCGTCAGGTCCACGTCCTCGGCGGACACGTCCCAGATATACGACGCCCGCTCAATCATCTGACGCTTGATGTCCTGCGCCGCCTCGTAGCTCGCCCAGCCTGTTTTGAAGGCCACGCTGCTGCCTCCTGTCGTCGACGTAAACCCGATGGAGTCCGTATCTCCAACCGACGGGTGAACGTCCTCTGCGGGAATCCCCAGCACCTCAGCCATCTGCATGGCTACCGCGGCCCTCGTGCCGCCAATGTCCGGCGACCCCTCCACCAGAATAACCGTCCCGTCCTGGTTCACGCTCGCTGTTGCGCTCGAAGGCCCGGACCCGTTGAACCAGAATCCTGCAGCAATCCCCCTCCCCCGGTTCGGTCCCTCCAGCGGCGCGCTCCAATGGGGATGATCCTTCGCCGCCTCCAGCGTCTCCAGATGCCCTATCTTCGGGAACACTGGCCCGGTCAGCCTCCGGGTCCCCTCCTTGGCCACATTCCGCACCCGAAAGTCAACAGGGTCGATGTTCAGCTTTTCCGCAAGCTCGTCGATTACGCTCTCCGCGGCATAGGCCGCCGCAGGCGCTCCGGGCGCGCGATATGCCGCAGTCTTTTGTGTGTTGATGACCACGTCATACCCCTCAACACGCCCGTTGGCGATGTCGTAGGGGCCGAACATGCACTGTACCCCGGGGTTGATCGGCGAGCCGGGAAATGCTCCCGCCTCATATATCAGTGTCGCCGTCGTAGCCGTAATCCGACCGTCCTTCGTCGCTCCCATCTTCACCTTCATGAACGAACCCGACGTCGGCCCCGTTCCTTCAAATACCTCCTGGCGGCTCATCGCAACCTTCACCGGCCGGCCTGTCTTTTTCGAAAGCCACGCTGCCACCGGTTCCAGATAGACCAGCGTCTTGCCCCCAAAGCCTCCACCGATTTCCAGCGGAATTACCTTGATCTGCGACAAGGGAATGTCCAGAATCAGCGCCGACTGGTCCCTCATGGCGAACTGCCCCTGAGAGCTGCACCAGATGGTCACGTGGCCGTCCCGGTTCCACATCGCCGTCGCCGAGTGCGGCTCGATATATCCCTGGTGTACTGCCTTCGTCCTGAACTCCCGCTCCACCACCACGTCCGCTTCCGCGAAGCCCTTCTCCAGGTCTCCCAGCTCGAACACAAAGTGGCTCGCCACGTTGGAGCCCCCGTTGGGGTCCGAATCGTCTCGTAGACCGCCCGGCCTCACGAAGGGATTATCCGCCGTGAACAGCCGCTCGTGCAGAATGGGAGCGTCTTCCTTCATAGCATCCAGTGCGTTGAGCACCGGCGGCAGGACCTCGTATTCCACGTCAATCAGACCAAGCGCCTCCTCCGCCACGTGCGGGCTGATAGCCGCCACCGCCGCCACTGCATGGCCCTTGTACAACACCTTGCCGGAAGCCAGCGTGTTATTGCTCAGGAATTTGGGGTTCATCATCGCCCCTTCGCCCAGGTCCGCCACTTTCCCAGAGGGCTGCGGCAGGTCCGCCGACGTCATAACCGCCTCCACGCCGTCCAGTGCAAGGGCGCGACTTGCGTCGATGGACTTGATAATTGCGTGCGCGTGAGGACTCCGAAGGACCTTTCCGTGAAGCATCCCAGGCAGGCTGATGTCCGCGCTGTAACGCGCCTGCCCCGTAACCTTCTCCAGCCCGTCGTGGCGGATGGGCCGGGTGCCGACTACCTTGTATTCAGTTTTGCTCTCTGCGGTGGATACCATGCTAACTCTCCGACTTGGATTTGGACGCCATCGTCTCTCCCGCGTCCAGAACGGCGCGGACTATCTTGTCGTAGCCGGTGCACCGGCACAGATTGCCGGCCAGCCAGTGCCGTACTCGGGCCTCGTCCGCCTCCGGCTCCGTCTCAAGCAGCGCCTTGGCGGCAACGATGAATCCCGGTGTGCAGATGCCGCACTGCAGCGCGGCATTCTCCAGGAACGACTGCTGTATCGGGTGCAGCCCGTCTGTGTACGCCACACCCTCAATAGTTGTTATCTCCTTACCTTCGGCTTCCACACCCAGCATCAGGCACGAATCTATCAGCCGCCCGTCGACAATGACGCTGCAGGCCCCGCAGTTGCCGTCGTTGCAGCCCTCCTTCGTGCCCGTCATGTTGAGCACGTCCCGCAGGACCTCAAGCAGACTCTGACGACTCTCGCACAGCAGGTCGACGTCGGATCCATTGATGTTTGTCTGAACGTGGATTTTCTTGCTCATATACGCTTCCTCACTATTTCCTTCCTACTCAAGTCCCTTCCCCCTCAACGTCCCTCTTTTCCCGCGAAAGCGGGAATCCATCTTCTCCCTTCCCCCTTGATGGGGGAAGGTTCGGATGGGGGTGATTTCCTTCATAACCAACTTCTACCCCTGCGCCCGCGCGACCGCTTCCCTCAGCGCCCGTTTCGTCAACACCCCCGAAAGGTGCACCCGCTGCTTTGCCGTGCCCCTCATGTCGCTGATTGGACGTGCCGCAGCCTTCGCCGCTTCCGCCGCAGCCTCGAAAGACTCCTCGTTGGCAGGCTTTCCCGACAGCAAATCGCTCGCTTCCTCCGCGAAGATAGGCGTCGGTCCCACTGCGGCGAGGGAGATGCGCGCCGACTTTATCGTCTCTTTGTCGTCCTCCAGCACAACGCTTGCCCCCGCGCCTGCCACCGCGATGTCCATCTCGTTGCGCGGTATGAACCTCAGATAGTGCGCCCCCGAGTTGGCCGCTGGCGGCGGAAACTTCAAGGCCACCAGCAACTCGCCGTCCTCCAGTACGTTCGCTCCGGGCCCGGTACAGAAATCCTCCACCGGAAGCGTCCTGCTGCCCATCGGCCCTTCAATAACGCAGGTCGCTCCGAGGGCAATCAGAATCGGAATCGTGTCCCCGCTAGGCGAGGCGTTGCACAGGTTGCCGCCCACGCTCGCCCGACCCTGAATCTGAATGCCTCCAATAAGAAAGGCGGCGTCCACCAAGCCGGAATAGAGACTCTGGATGGTCTCATCTTCATATATGCGATAGCAGGGCACGGCGGCTCCCAGCGTCAGCCCCTCTTCCGCAGAACACGACAACTCGTTCATCTCCGGGACGGATTTCACATCCACCAACCTGTCGATGAAAAAGCGTCTCCCCCGAAGCTGGACCAGTATGTCGGTGCCTCCGGCCAACGCCTTGGCTTTCGGCCCTTTTTCCGCCATCAAAGCGACGGCTTCCTTGAGACTTGTAGGTGCTACATATTCAAAATCTTGCAGGGTAATGCCTCCTGAATGAAGGGTATCGGCAACTAAGGAAAGGTGGCTAGATTATAAGCATAGCCCGTGATGTTGGCAATGGCGCAATCAATCCCCCCTCCCCCAAATCCTCCTCTTCCCCCTCTCCCGTCCTGGAGACCTTTCCGTAACCGTCATTCCGGCCAAAGCCGGAATCCAGTCCCATCCCTTGCCCATCAACCACTCCGCTCATCCTGAGCCTGTCGAAGGACCCACCCCCGCGAAAGCGGAGCCCACTCTCTACCCACGCCAAACTCCAACCACCTAACCCATCTCCACCCCACCCCCTCATCCTGAGCTTGTCGAAGGACGAAGTGCGACAAGCCCCCCAATCGCCTCAAAGCTCAATGACGTAACCGTCCGGGGGTGAATTCACATTTCAAGTGGCAACACCTGATTCAAGAATACCTCTGCCGGGGTTCTGTAGCCCAGGCACTTGCGAGGAGTATTGTTATACGCCTGTATCAACCGTACAAACTCCTCGTCGGACACGGTCGACAGATCGGTCTTCCGCGGCAGCGTACGTCTGAGACGACCGATGGCGTTCTCCACGCCACCCTTCTGCCACGGCGAGTGAGTATCGCAGAAAAAGGTCTCCACACCCAACTCGTGGAGACGATAGTGGCGGGCGAACTCAGTGCCATTGTCGAAGGTTGCCGTCCTCCTAAACCGGGGCGGCAGCTGTCCCAACACCTGGACCATCATATCGGCGATGGGTTCGGCTTTCTTCCCACTAAGCCTCACTCCTATGAGAATCCTGGAGTGCCGTTCATGCATCATCAGCACCCCCTGACCCAATCGACTGAACATCATCAGGTCCACCTCCCAGTGACCCGGCGTACGCCGGTCCAAAGCACTTCCAGGCCGCTCTGTGATAGGACGCCTAAGGGCGATGAAGGAAGCAGAACTCCCTCCCTTCCTCCCTCGCCACCCACGCTTCGACTTCCCCCTCGGCAGATAATGTCTCCACCTATAGTCTTTCTTCCGTGCAATCTCCCCATATACGAACCGGTAGATGCTCTCGTATGAGATGACTTTCCTCCCAAACATCCTCTCAAGTCGTCCACTCGTCTCCTCCGGCGACCACCCCTGCTTCAGACAGCTCATTACCATCTCTCGCAATCCCTCCTCTCTCTCCAGCCGTGACCCCCGCCACCGACGCGCCCGCGCCTGCTCCTCCGCGTACACCGGCTTGTACCCCTCAGTCCCCGATCCATTCCGCTTCAACTCCCGTCCAACCGTCGACGGCGAGCGATCCAGAGCTGCAGCGATCTGCCGGATTGAGACTCCCTCGGCTCGTAATCGGGCAATTTCACATCTCTCTTCAAGGTGACTTGCCTATAATGCTTTCCCATGACAACACCTTAACAAGGTGTTGCACTTCGTTTGTGAACTTAGCGGGTCCGCAACGTAGGCGTAGGGATGCCCCGGCGAATGTTCCCCCCTCGACATCAAGGTTCCTCCCGCCTCTACCACATCCTGTATGGCGGCATCTAGCCCCGCTTTATCTTCCAGACGGAATCCGAAGTGTCCAAATCCTCCCCCGGGCCCCACTGGCTCTTCTACTTTCGCCTGCCTTAAAGTGAAGCTGTCCTTTGACCCTGGAGTCGTAATGAACACCATCGAAGAACCCACCCAGAAGCTCACTTTCATCCCGAAAACCTCCTGGTAGAAAGCCAGCGACCTCTCAACGTCACGAACCGCCAGATGAATGTGGGTCAACCCTTGCGTCTTGATCATCGCGTCACCTACTCCTGAAAATACCAGTCCCACGTCTTCCGACTCTTATCCCTCGACAGCGATTCGTGATAGTGGATGATCTTCCACTCCCCCTCGTTCTTCCGAAGTATGAACGTGTTCCGACCCGGAAACACCATCGTCCGCCCAAAGCTCCTAATGTACGCTTCCACCACGTATGTCAGATACACCCACGCCACGTCGCCCAGCACGTCAATCTTCACGTTGTCGATTGCCCAGTCCGCCTCGCTCACGTCCTTCAATCCCTCGTAGTAGCCGTCCACCCCTTCCCACCCGTACAGCGCGTCGTTATTCTCCTCCGCAATGTACACCAGATCAGGGTAGGACGAGTCCCACACCTTCTTCACCGCTTCGGTGTCGCAATCATTCAGAGCCGCCATCCACTGGTCGATGACCTCCCTCGCCTGCTGAACATCCTGATTCGCCATCATCGTCTCCTTTCTAGTCGCGACCTGCTGGCGCGAGAGCGCAGCGCGTCATCCCGAAGCGCCGCATACACCGCCGGCAGCGAATTCTTGTCCAGCGCCCCCAGGTGGGCAACGTCGCCCCCAACCCTCGCCGCCACCGGCTCCCCGTCCTTGAACAAAATCCGGTTGCCCGACAGCGAAGGGACCCGCGCCCCGGGAGTCACAATTCCTACCAGGTTCAACGGGTCCGCCCCGTTGACCGTCACCAGACTTCCCCGCATCTTCCTGCGCCTCATCGCCCTGAGTTGCCCCACTGCCTCCGGCAAAGCATACTGCTCCCCCGAAAATCCCGTGATGAATCGCCCTCCGCGAATCTCACCCCGCGCCTCCAGCCGACGATACACCCGCAGAAGCTCCCGCCACGGCGGCGTATGCGCCTCACGCACCAGCAGTTTGTGGAACACCACCCCGTACCGTCTCAACAACTGCCGAGCTCTGAATTCAATCAGTTCGGCGTCGTCAAGCTCATACCCCCCGCCCCGTTCCAGCTTCGACCACCGACCCGAAGCTGTCCTGTCCGCCGTGCTCAAAATCAACTTCCGTCCGCGCGGCCTTCGCGGGCTCCGACTCGAAGGCCGTCGTTTCGGCGCGATCAAGTCCCTCAACCCGGCAAACCCGTCGCACGTCACCAGCCCCGCCGAAACCAGTTCCGCCAGACCTTGCCTCACGTTGCTCTCAAGCTGACGCGTCTGCTGCACAAGCTCTTGGAAGAAGCAAGCGCCTCGACCCTCCAGCACTTCCAAAATGTGCTCGGCAAGCCCGCTTAGTCGGACCTTTTCGTTGGAAGATTCCATCCCTTGCGCCAGGTGAAAAGGAAGATTCTCCCGGAACACCAGCGACATCGGCAGCGTGTGCGGCGTGTTCCCCCTCCGGCTCCCGACGCCGTTCGAAGGAGGATGCAATCGCGCCCACGCAACCTGACCGGACAGGCAAAGCTGGTCCAGCCATCCCCGGTTGTACCGGTTCATCCGCGCCGGCAGCAGATGGTTCTCCCACGCCGACGCCGGCACCTGATATCCCTCCAGCAAGTCCAGCAGCGCCGTCAACCCCATCGGCCCCTCCACCCTGTACTCCGGGTCCAGGTGGTGCCAGATGAACAGGAACCGCATGAAGTCCGCCGGTGATACCGGCTCCACTTCCTTCCTCAGCCTCTCCAGCGTATAACGATGAATCCGCGCCAGCAGTCGACGGTCGCACCACTCCTCCGGTCCCTCCCGAAATTCAAACCGTCCCCGAATCGCGAACCCCTCCCCCTCCAGCGCAATCAACGCTCGCTCAACAGCCCTCTCTGGCATCCCGATCGAACCCGCCAACCGCCCCACAGTGACCGGCCCAAGTCCCTCCAACCTGCTCCTGATAATCTCCCGCAGCGCCTCCTCCGGCGACCACTTCACCCCTCGCTCCCTCGGAGGCGGCTCAACAACGGGACGCATCCAACGCCCCGGCAAAATCGCCTCAAACTGTCGCAGCTTCTCGCACGCAATGAACACCGAATGGCCCGGCGACACGAAAAACTCCGTCGCCCGCTTCTGCTCCAACAGTTCCGTCAAGTACGAAGTGAACGGCTCCATCTCTTCTTGCGTAACGAACCCCAGAAGCATCAGCGCGTCGTGCAGTTCGTCCACTGTCTCCACCACCGGCCACGCCTGCTCCCGCACCCGCTCAATCGCCTCCTGGTCCAACTTGCCCACGTCGTCGGCGTCCTTCATGTCCACCGTCCGGCGCATGTACACCGCCTGCGTTCGACGTTCCTCCAGGGGTGCGTCGTCCAGAAATGCGTAGGGCTTGGCCGTCAGAATCTCGTGGGCCATCGGCGAAGGCTCCACCGAGTCCACCGCCAACAGGTTCAGACGCTTGTCGACGGCGTCCTCCAGGATCTGCGTAAACCCCACCACGTCCATCGCCTCCGTCAGACAGTCCCTCACCACCTCGTTCACAATCGGATGGTCGGGAATCTCCACGTCCCCCACCAGGTTCTCCTGGCATGCGGTCTGCTCCGGAAACACCGCCGAAAGCAAATCGTCCGACCGCATCCTCTGAATCGGCATCGGCACCTTCTTGCCAGCCTCCCACCGCAGCACCGCCAGCGACCGCGTTGCGTTCCACCTCCACCGCGTCTGGAACATGGGCGAAGCCAGCATCGCCTGCTTCAGCACCTCACCCGCCGTCTGCGGCTTTAAATACGAAAAAACCTCCTCCAGCGGAAAGCTGTGTTGCGGCCCCAGCGAAAGCACAATCGAATTGTCGTTGGCCGCCGCCTGTAGTTCAAAGTTGAACGTCCGGCAGAACCTCTTCCGAAGCGCCAGCCCCCACGCCCGGTTTATCCGACCTCCGAACGCCGAGTGTATGACAAGCTGCATTCCTCCCGTTTCATCAAAGAACCGCTCGAAGACAACGTTCTGCTGACTGGGCACCACCCCCAAAGTCTTCTTCGTTGCCCACAAATACTCAACAAGCTGCTGCGCCGCCGCAGACTCAATCCCCGTCTCCGAACTCAACCACCGCTGTGCTCCCAGCAGGTCGGGAAAGAATTCCTCAACTCTGCTCCGAAGCTCCGAAACGGCGACGGAAAGCTCGTCCGTCCTCGACGGCGCCTCCCCCAGCCAGAACGGAATCGTAGGCGGCAGTCCCTTGGCATCCTCCACCCTCACCTTCCCCTGTTCCACCCTTCTTATCCGCCACGACGATATCCCCAGCTGGAAAATATCCCCCGCCATGCTCTCGATGGCAAAGTCCTCGTTCACCGTCCCCACCGGAATGTTCTGCGGCTCCAGAATCACCTGGTAGTCGGCGTTCTCCGGTATCGCTCCACCGGAGGTGACCGCCGCCAGCCGCGCCCCCCGGCGAGCGTTGAATCGCTGACCGATGCCGTCATAGTGAAGATACGCGCTTCGCCTACCCCTCCGCGTTGAAAATCCCTCCGAAAGCATCCGGCTCACTTCGTCGAACTCCTCCCGGCTCAGGTCCCGGTACGGATAAGCCCGACGATACAACTCAAACAGCGCGTCCTCGTCCCAGTCCTCCATCGCCACAGCTGCCACCATCTGCTGCGCCAGCACGTCCAGCGGTTTCTCCGGAATTTCCAACCGGTCCAGATGTCCCCTCTTGACTGCCCCAAGCAGCGCCACGCACTCCACCAGGTCGTCTCTGGTAAGCGGAAAAACCACCCCCTTCGGCGTCCGTCCAAGCGTATGCCCGGACCTCCCCACCCGCTGCAGCAGCGTGGCGATGGCTCGAGTCGACGAAAGTTGGCACACCATGTCCACGTCTCCAATGTCGATCCCCAACTCCAGCGATGCTGTCGCCACCAGCGCCTTCAAGCTTCCGCTCTTCAACCGCTGCTCTGCCTGAAGTCTCTGTTCCCTCGACAGACTACCGTGATGCGAGGTGACGTTTTCGTCCCCCAGCCTCTCGCTCAGCTTGAAGTTGACCCGCTCCGCCAGTCGACGCGTGTTCACGAACACCAGCGTGGTCCGATGCTGCTCGATGATCTCCGCCAGCCGCTCGTAGATCTCATCCCACGCCTCGTGCGAGAGGACCGCTTCAAGCGGCGTCGGCGGAATCTCCAGCCTCAGGTCAATGTCGCGCCTGTGCCCCTCGTCGATAATGTCGCAGTCAGGATCACCCTCTTCATCCACCTTCGGTGCGCCCACCAGAAATCTGGCGATCTCCTCAATGGGCCGCTGCGTTGCCGAAAGCCCGATTCGGACAGGATTCTCCTCTGCAAGATGGGCCAGCCTCTCCAGCGTGAGCGATAGATGCGACCCCCGTTTGTCCCTAGCCAGGGCGTGAATCTCGTCCACGATGACGGTCTTCACCCCCCTTAACATATGCCTGGCCTTCACCGAAGTCAGCAGAATATAGAGCGACTCCGGCGTCGTCACCAGAATGTGGGGCGGCTTCTTCCTCATCAGCTGCCGCTGCGACGATGGCGTGTCTCCTGTCCGCACCATCACCCGTATCTCCGGCATTTCGAGTCCCTGCTCTTTCGCCGCCCGCCGGATCTCCCTAAGAGGCTCGGATAGGTTCTTCTGCACGTCGTTGCTCAGAGCCTTCAGTGGAGATACGTACACCACCTGGCACTCGTCAGAAAGCTCCCCGTCAACAGCCTGCCGAAAAAGCGAGTCTATGGCAGCCAGAAAAGCCGCCAGCGTCTTGCCTGAACCCGTGGGCGCGGCAATGAGCGTGTCTCTTCCGCCATGAATCGACGGCCACCCCTTCTGCTGAGGCGGCGTCGGCTGTTCAAACCGCGACTCAAACCACCCACGCACAACCGGATGAAACAAGCCAAGCGGGTCCCGAATGCTTTCCGTCATAGTGAACAGAGTGTACCCGACTATCCGTTCCCAGTCCATCATTCCCCACATTTCCCATCCCCATCTTCCCCCTCTCCCGCCCTGGGACAGGGTTGGGGTGAGGGTTCCTTCTTCCCTCTTCCTCCCTCCCCCTCGACGGGGGAAGATCGAGATGGGGGTGATTCCCCCGCTCATCCTGAGCCTGTCGAAGGACCCCACCCCCGCGAAAGCGGGGGCCCACTCGCAAACGGAAATCGCCCGGCTCCCTCCACGCCCTACTCCGCAAAACTTGCCGCAACGCAGTTGCCGCACCCAGCCACAAAAAATAAGAGGCGGCTCGCGAACCGCCTCGGCACTCTCCCCATAGGGTTGGTTCCTATCCCCTAACCGTCATCCACGCTGATGATATGCCCCAGCTTCTCGTGCTTCGCCTTCAGGTACTTCTGGTTCTCCTTCGTCTGCTTCACCGGCGCCGGTATCCTCTCCACCACCTCCAGCCCGTACCCAGCCAGGCCCGTAATCTTCCGAGGATTATTCGTTAGCAGCCGGAGCTTCCGCACCCCCAGGTCCACCAGAATCTGCGCCCCCAGGCTGTAACTGCGAGGGTCCGCATCAAAGCCCAGCCGCTCGTTCGCCTCTACCGTGTCCAGCCCGTCATCCTGCAGATGGTAAGACAGAATCTTGTTGTGCAGCCCTATCCCACGCCCCTCCTGCCCCATGTAGACGAACACGCCCTTCCCTTCGTCCGCAATGGCCTGCATCGCGTGATCCACCTGGTGTCCGCAGTCGCACCGAAGACTCCCGAACACGTCCCCCGTCTGGCAGCGACTATGAATCCGCACAAGCACGGCCTCGTCCGGCTCCCAGCTTCCATGTACCAGCGCTGTGTGCTCCTCGTTGCCGTACCTGCTCCTGTATCCGTAAATCGTGAAATCTCCGTATTTCGTGGGCATCTTCGCCTCGCCCACCCGTACGGCAAGACTCTCCGTCCTGTTCCGGTAGGCAACCAGCTGTGCAATCGATATCAGGTTGATGCCGTGCTCCCTGGAAAAAGCCTCCAGGTCCGACAAGCGGGCCATCGTCCCATCCGCGTTTGTAACCTCGCAGATTGCGGCGGCCGGCTTCAACCCCGCCAGCCTTGCCAAATCGATGCTGGCCTCCGTATGCCCGGGACGCGCCAGCACGCCCCCCTCGCAGTAGCGCAGCGGGAAGGTGTGGCCCGGTTGAGCAAAGTCCTCCGGCGTCGTATCCGGGTCCAGCATCGCCCTGATTGTCGCCGCCCTGTCGTAGGCTGATATACCCGTGGTGTTGTCCTTCACGTAGTCGATGGACATGGCGTATGCCGTGCCGTGAATAGCCTCGGACCCGCCCTTCGCCATCATCGGAATCTTCAGCCGCTCCAGGCACTCCTGGATCACCGGCGCGCACAACATCCCACGCGCGTTCGTAATCATGAAGTTGATAGTTTCCGGCGTCACCGCGTCGGCGGCAATGGTCAAGTCCCCTTCGTTCTCGCGCTTCGCGTCGTCGACGACGATGAGAAACTTGCCCTGTCTGAACTCCTCGATCGCCTCTTCGATGGAGATTAAGGGCATCGTTAGTCCAAGACCCCGGCGTCGCCGGTTGCCTTATGAGGCAGTAGACTTTCCACGTACTTGGCCAGTATGTCCACTTCCAGGTTCACTGACTCGCCTGTCTCGCGCACCTGCAGGTTTGTATTTTCAAGAGTATATGGTATCACAGAGATTGTAAATGCGGAATTCAACACGTCAACCACTGTCAAACTTATCCCGTCCAGCCCGATAAAGCCCTTCTCCACAATATAGCGCATCAACTCTTGCGGCGCCCCGATCCGAAATATCAGCGCGCCTCCCTCGGCGCGAATCTCTTCCACTACTCCCACACCATCCACGTGCCCCTGCACCACGTGACCCCCCAACCGTCCGTTCACCGAAAGAGAACGCTCCAGGTTCACCATGCTCCCCTCCACCAGCGTTCCCAGGTTGGTTCTCCGCAGCGTTTCCGGCACCACGTCCATCTCGAATCCGCTTTCGTCTCGAGCCACCACCGTCAGACACGCCCCGTTAACGCAGATGCTGTCGGCCACGGCCAGGTCTCCCAACACCCTGCTTGCCTTAATCCGCAGCCTGTAGTTATGTATACCCGAAGCTCCATCTCCCTCCGAGCGGTTCTCGACTGGACGGCAGAACTCCACAATTCCGGTCTCCTCTACAATGCCCGTAAACACCCTAGCTCCTTGCCTCCGGATAACCCGTCACCAGCACGTCGTCCCCCAACCGCTCTACCCGCGGACAGCGTAAGCTCATTGCCCTCGAAATCAGCCCCACTCCCCGCCCTTCCACCGGAGAAAGCGCGTCTCGTCCGCCAACGATTTTCGGCGCGATAAAGGCCCAAGCCTTGTCAACCAGTCCCTGGTCGAAAAGCGACCCCATCAACGTACCACCACCTTCCACAAGCAGATTTACCACCTCCCGACGTCCCAACTCCTGCAGCAAAGCCTCTAGGTCCACGTACCCGTCGATTTCAGGAAAACTCACAACCTCTGCCCCTGCTCCCATCAGACCTACAGTAGATTCTTCCGAAGCCCTGCAAGTAGCAATTAGCGTCTTACCGGGTTCCCGCAGCATCGCCGCGCTAGATGGCGTCCGCCCTTCCCCGTCCACCACCACTCGCAGCGGCTGACGTCCCATACCACTGTTCCCGTCGTCTCTCGCCGTCAATCGCGGATTGTCCCGCAGCACCGTGTTAATCCCCACCATTATCGCATCCGAAGCTCGTCGACGCTGGTGCACCAGCCGTCGCGACTCAGTACCCGTAATCCACTGAGAGTCCCCCTCGAAGGTAGCAATCTTTCCGTCCAGACTCATCGCGTACTTCGCCGTCACAAACGGCAGGCCGGTGGTAATGAACTTGGCGAAACCCTCGTACATCTCTCCCGCTTCCCTCGCCTCCTGCCCCAACTGCACCTCCACCCCCGCTTCCCGAAGCTGCGACACCCCTCGACCGTTGATCTTGGGGTTGGGGTCCGGAATCGAAGCATATACCCTCTTCACCCCCGCCGCCAAAATAGCGTCCGTGCATGGTGGCGTCTTCCCCTCATAGCAGCACGGCTCCAGAGTCGTATACAAGTCAGCCCCCCTCGCCGCATCTCCCGCCTGCCGCAGCGCAACCCATTCCGCATGACCTTCCCCCGGCGGCAGCGTCGCCCCCTCGCCGACAATCCGCCCGTCCTTTACCACAACCGCCCCCACCGACGGGTTCGGACTGTTCCTCCCGACTGCGGCGCGGGCCAGCTCAATGGCGCGCTTCATGTACTCCATTTCGGACTACAGGGCTTGGTCGTAGTTCTTGTAGTACCGGCTCGCCGTCGGCCCCGTCTGGCCCTGGTACTTGCTGCCAAGCTCCTTGGAACCATACAGCCGCTCCGCCGGCGTCGTCAGCCGCAAAAACGATATCTGCCCTATCTTCATTCCCCGATAGAGACAAATGGGCAGGCGGGCAATGTTGGTCAACTCCAGCGTCAACCGCCCCTTCCACCCCGGGTCCACGTATCCCGCCGTGGAGTGAATCACCAGCCCCACCCGCCCCAGCGAACTCTTCCCCTCAAGCCGCGCCACCAGATCGGCAGGAATCTCAAAATGCTCTCGCGTGCTCGCCAGGACAAACTCCCCGGGATGAAGATTAAACCCGTCCTCTTCGGAAATATTCACCGGGTCCGTCAAGTCCTCCATCTCTTTCCGAAGGTCGATGTAAGGCCGACGCGCGTTGCGAAACACCAGCAGCCTGTCGTCCAGGTGCACGTCCACGCTTGCAGGCTGAATATCTTCGTCATCCAGCGGATCGATGACTATATGTCCCTCCGCCACCGACTCACGAATAGATCTGTCGCTCAGAACCACGGCACTCCCCTTCTACCCAATTGAGATCTTCTGCAACCGGAAAACTTGCCGAATTCTACCAACAACCCCCTACATCCACAACAAACGGAAAGAGCAGCAGCTTATTCCCCATCAAATCCGGTGGTACTTCACCACCCGACGCTTCCCTCCAGCCACCACCGGCTGCACGAAGTACACGTCCTTCCGCGAGTCCGACCACACCCCATGACACGCCCGGTTATTCTCCGACCCCCACTGCGCGACCCGTTCCCCCTCCAACGTAAGGACGCTGAAGAGCCCGCCGTTGTGCTCCGGCACGTACGCCACGTCCTCGTCATCCACGTGCACCGTCGCCGGCCCAATCAGCTTCGAAGGCCACTGCCCAAGATATTCCCCGTCCTGCGTGAACATCTGCACCCGGTCGTTCTCCCGGTCAGCCACCAGCAGCCTGCCATGTCGGTCTACCAATATCCCATGAGGCAGGTTGAAGTGCCCCGCCCCTTCTCCCGGGGCGCCCCACGATGCAAGATGCTCCCCTTCCGCCGAAAACCGGTGCACCCGGCAGTTGGCGTACCCGTCCGCCACAAAAATCTCTCCGGATGGTGCCACTGCCACCCCGGCAGGAATGTTGAACGGTCCCCCGGCATGCGTCACCCTCAAGTACGTGTCCGACCCGAAATCCTTCGGGTCCACCCCCGTGTCTGAACGATAGTCCCTCTCCCCAATCCGCATCAGCGGCCGCCCCTCCGGCGTAAACTTCATAATCTGCCCGCCGTGGCTGTCCACCAGCCAAACGTCGTCACCGCCGTCCACGAATATCGCGTGGGCCATCTTGATAAGGTCGTGCCCCCACGAATACAGATAATTCCCTTCCCTGTCGAACACCATCACCGGATGGTCTCCCCGGTCGAAAACGTACACCCGGTCCTGCGAATCCCCAGCCACCGCCGCCGCCGTCATCTCCCAGCCTTCCGGGAGCTTCGCCCACTCCTCGTCCACCTCGTAGATGAAATCGCCGCTGCCAACTTTGCTCGCCATGACTACCCCCGCTTCTTGTACAAACATTTCAGCCGATGCTACCATTGAGGTGGTATCCCGTCAAAATCGCCGCCGCAATAGCGGCTTCTTTGAGGTGAAAATGACCCTCCTCGCCAAAATAGTCCTGCTCTCCGCCTTGGCAGTCATCGCAGTCCTTGTCATATTCGTCGTCGCCTGCAACGAAGACAGTCCCTCAGTGCCCTACGCCGACAATACCCCCGCCGACGATGTAGCCGCCGCGGCAAGAATGGCGGCGGAAGCCGTCAACCGTGACGCCGACGTCCCCGGCCAGGGCATCGTCGTCTCCGGCACCGGAACCGCCAGCGCAGAGCCGGACCTCGCCCTCATCAACCTCGGCGTCCAGGTCCTATCCCCCTCCGTCGGCGAAGCCCTCGATACCGCCAACACCTCACTGGAAAACATTCTCGAGGTCCTATCCGACCACAACGTCGACGAAACCGACACCCAGACCCGCTACTTCAACATCAACACTCAGTACGACTACAGTAGCGACGGCGCACCCACCGTTACCGGCTACCAGGTGACCAACGAGCTGAGCGTGAGGGTGCGCAACCTCGACACTCTCGGCGAACTGATAACCGACGTAGTGGAAGCCGGCGGCAACCCCGTCCGCGTCAACGGCATAAACTTCGCCATCGAAGACACAGCCGCCCTTGAAGACGACGCCCTGGCCAAGGCCATCGAAGACGCCAAAGTCAGAGCCGAGCGCATGGCCGAACTATCCGGCGTTGAACTCGGTGACCTCGTCTCCGTCTCCCAGGCTGGAGCAGGCGCCTTCCCGGCCCAACCCGCCGCCTTCGCTATGGAATCGATGGCCCGCGCCGCCCCCGTGCCCATCCGCACCGGCGACCTCGAAATCACCGTCAACATCACCGCCCTCTACACCATCAAATAACCCGGAACTAACGCATTTGTAGAGACTTGATAACTACCCTAGGGGCGATTTGGGAATCGCCCCTTTCTCTGTGTACGATCTATAGATTAGACACTCCACCTTTGCAAGGCGAAATCTATAATCTGACGCTCACGTATGGCTATCTTATTGACGTTCCACTCGTTATGTCTAGCTAGTCGCTTTTGTACCAATAGGCTGGAATTTGAATAGCTGGGTTTGCAATTCGGTTGCCACTTCTTTTCGTGAAAGGACTTATTTCCCATGCTCTTGTTCCATGACTCAGAAGCAATAGTAAGGTTCCCTAGCCGATGAACATTCTGATTGTGAGCTTCTTTTACTTCGTCCGACATTTCTTCTGCTGGATGTTGGGCCCAGATGTGTTCCACCTCGTAGGCAGAAGTCAGGATCTCCTCTCTTGTCGAGATCGCTAGTTGGACATCACTATGTTTTCTGAGGTGAATCTCGTATTCGGTTAGCAAATATTTGATGTTTCGTGAGCCGCACCAAGAGTAGAAATCTTCCCTTCCAAAGGAACGGCGAAATCCCTCATCGCTCTGATAGTCGTGATTGATCTTCTGCAATCTGCCAACCAAGCCCTCATATTCCAAACGCCCTCTATGTAAACTATGAGCTATCCGATCAAAACGGGATCCCCCCGAATCACTTCGCCATCCACCTACCAAATAGACTCTCACAATGAACGCTTCAAGCAACCTTAGAATATTCTCCATTTGGCTCGGAGTATCACCAAACTTAAGCCAAGCGGCAATCATCAATGGAAAAATATTTCCCATTCTTTCCAACATGAAAATTTTGCTTAACGTACGTCCCTCCACATCCCCCTTATAAGCGTCACAGATTTCCTTGAATGCGTAGAAGGCCCGCTCTAGATCCTTTGCATATCTGAGCGAGTAGTCTGAACAGTCGACCCCACAATCCTCTCTCAACATCTCTCTCATTTGAATCTTCAGAGCATCAAGAGGGCGTGACGACTGTGCACCAGGCGATACGTAGTTTATGAAGTGGTAGCGTTGAACGTCGTCTTCTTCCACGCGCAGGCGTTCTAAGTGCGGGGTTTCGTCCGCATCCTCAAAATGACGATACATTCCAGAAAAATGACTGTTCAAGTCATTCAACCTGCTTGCAACTTCACCTTCATCACTTATGACGAGATACGACGTATGCATAAGGAAGCTCTTTGTCTTCTCCAAGTTGCTTAGAGGTCGTCCTCTGTCGTTTACGGTCTCGAAAATGCGAATCGCGTCGGCGTCCGACTTAACTTCATACAGAATTAGTTGGAGATCGTCTATCTTTTCTTTAAGTTGTACTAGGAAGTTCCGATATTCCTCTGGCTCACGATTCTTCTCTTCGACGAGGCATTTCCTGAAGAAGTCTCGGGCGTTCACCATCCGCCTTTGTGAACGCGTAAATGTGTCATCACTGAGAAATTCATTTCCATCAACTATCACGTGGTGAAAGAATTTTCCATCATCGCTCAGAGGATTAAGTTTATATTGCCCTAAATTTCGAAGGTATTGTTTTGTCAGAGCCTCCACTTCTTCGTGAAGTTCCCTGTCGCTATTCTCATTGCTAAGCTCCTTAAACTGAGAAATGATTTCTCTAAGAAAGTGTCTAAAAACTGTCATTGGAAGTCGTAGGATAGTAGATAAGGGAGCACCTAAAGTAGTGTTCCATGAGCAGAGAGAGATATCCAAGCGACCTGAGTGACAAAGAATGGCAAATGCTGGAACCGTTGTTGCCTCCCCCGAAATCAACGGGCCGCCCAATCAATTACCCGCGCAGGGAGGTAATGAACGGAATTCGTTATGTGTTGCGCACCGGATGCGCATGGCGGATGCTCCCTCACGACCTGCCCCCGTGGCGCATCACGTTCCACTATTTTCGCACATGGCGAAGAGATGGGACCCTGGAGCGGATACATGAAGCGCTACGGGAACGTTTACGGCTGGATGAGGGACGGTCTGCCAGTCCGAGCGGGGCCATCATAGACAGCCAAACGGTGAAGACCACGGAAAAAGGGGGCCTCGTGGCTATGACGCTGGTAAGAAGGTCTGTGGAAGAAAGCGACACATCGTAGTAGACACTACAGGATTGTTGTTGACAGTGGTGGTACATCCGGCCAACATCCAGGATAGAGACGGAGCCAGGTGGGCGCTGATGGGTTTGGTAGGCCGGTTTCCTCGGTTGAAGCGAATCTGGGCTGATGGGGCTTACGCAGGCAAACTGGTGGAGTGGACGCGAAAGATATGTGGATGGAACTTGGAACTAGTGCGGCGTCCATCCGGTCAACACACCTTCGAGGTGCTTCCACGCCGTTGGGTTGTGGAGCGTACCTTTGCCTGGTTGGGCCGATATCGTCGCCTGAGCAAGGACTATGAGGAGTTGCCCCAGACCACAGAAGCATGGGTCTACGCCGCTATGACTGGTTTGATGCTACGACGATTGGCTAACTCCAATGCTTTTTAGACATCCTCTAAGCAGTATCAAAACCGTTGTTAGTCGCTGCTGACCGTCAATGACATCGAACCTCTTGAGTGTAGTAGTAACGCCGGCTTGAGCAGTCTTGCCGGAATCTTTCAGGAGCACCGTGCCGAAATAATGCTTCTTGGAAGAATCCATGTAATAGATATCTTCCCAGAGATCAACCAGATTCTTACTTTCCCAAGCATAACTCCTCTGAAACACAGGAATATCGAAGATCTGATTCCCGATAAGAACCCCACTGAGGCTGACAAGATTTCCTTCCATACCTGGTTTTCTCCTCCATTTCAGGTACAACTCCTTGCATCCATAACAACCGATTGTAGCAGTAAATAATTGCATTCATCAATTGTCGACCCAGATTCCCTCCATCCATAACACTTTGTGACCCGTTGGCTTTCTCGCCACCCCCACCCCCCTAATTGACTTTCCCCCCTCAGTGTTATTCAATATCCACCGTCGCCGCTCGCCCCACGTCGGCGACGCCAAACCCATCCTCACCAAGGAGAATCCCATGCCCAGACAATACTTCGGCGGCGAACTCCCCGACTACTACATCGTCGACTCCGATTCCCACATCGACGAAACCAAGTGCGAACTCTGGCGCCGGTTCCCCCCGGAACTCCAGCCCTTCGCCCCACGCAAATTCACCGACGCCAACTGGCAGGATCGCGGCGCCCTCGTCCGCGGCAGCGGCGATAGCTCCACCCGCCAGTACGACAGCATCTGGGTCCTCGAGCACTCCAAGGTCTTCCCCAACTCCGACTTCCGCACCGGCCCCTACGGCAAGCTCGCCAACTTCGCTCCCCACAGCGAAGACCAGTGGTACAACCGTGAGGGCGAGCGTAACCCCAAATTCCGCGTAAAGGACCTTGATGAAGAGGGCTTCGACGTTACCTTCGTCTTCTGCGTCCTCCACCAGAACCTCCTCAACACCATCGACAACCCGGAGGTCGCCTACCACTTCGCCAAGGGCTGGAACGACTGGATTACCGAGTGGACAGATGGCTATCAGGACCGCGTCCGCGGCACCGCAATCCTCCCCCTCCACGACGTCAACATGGCAGTTGAGGAACTCCGGCGCGCCGCAGACCTTGGCCTCGGCGGCGCCTACATCCCCTGTCAGTTCAAGGGCGAGTGGACTTACAAGGAAAAATACTGGCCCGTCCTGGAAGAGTGCCAGCGACTCGGCATGCCCATCTCCATCCACCAGCAGCTCCACGAGTCTGTCGGCATGCGCCGCCTCGACAACGAGTTCCTGAAGCACCTCTTCATGGGCATCGACGCCCCCTTCTCCGTCGTCGGGTTCATCGCCAGCGGCGTCCTCGACCGCTTCCCCGAGCTCAAAATCGCCTGGATTGAGCAGGGCTGTGGCTGGCTCCCCTACTACATGGACAGGCTCGAAGAGCATTACGAAATCATGCCCGACTCCGTCCCCACGCCCCGCTACGAAGACCCCCGAGGCTACTTCGGCGATCAGCTCTTCATATGCTTCGAACCCGAGGAGACCGACTACCTCCCCTTCCTCGAAAAGAAAGTCGGCCCCGACGGCATCATCATCGGCTCCGACTACTCCCACTTCGACTGCCTATCCCCCTTCTCCGTCCAGCGCGTCCTCGACCATCCCGAGCTGACCGCCGAAACCAAAAAGAAATTCCTCTCCGACAACCCCATCCGCTTCTGGAACCTGGACCCCGTCACCCACAAGCGCCGCATCCCCGCTACCGCCACTGCATAACTCTCCAGGGGAGAAAATTTAGTAAACGCCATTCCCGCGAAGGCGGGGACCCAGCTTCGCCCTTCCCCCTCGACGGGGGAAGGTTGGGATGGGGGTGTTTACCCCAATTAGTTAGCTTAACGAAAATACGGCCGCACAGGAAAAAAGAATGCCTAAGACATCCGCCGAGGAATACGCCGAACTTAAAAAGACCTTCACTCCCGACAGACTCCGCCCCGCCGTTGTCCTCAACCTCGACGACCCGGAAGACTTGGCCCTCGTCAACGGAACCCTCAAGTGGGCTCCCGGGCTTATTCCGGGCGAACCCAACGAGGGCCTTGTCGCCGGCAAGTTCATTGAAGCCCCTCCCCGCCTCGCCGACTTTGACGACTCCTCCTGGGAGACCCCCGACAACATCCGCGATGTCGTCGGTACCGGCTTCACCTTCGCCTGGTACCGCTTCACCATCACCCTGCCCGAAACCGTGAAAGGTGTCGATGTCGCCGACGCCCAGATCTGGTTCGAGACCTGCGCCGACGACTACGGCGAAGTCTGGGTCGACTGTCCCACCTTCAACCTCGCCTACCGCCCCGCCAACGCCGTCGCCGACAACAAGCTCTCCCCCGTCGTCGGCTACAACGCCCGCAACAACATCCTCATCACCCCCAGCGCCGAACCCGGCCGACGCCACGTAATCGCCTGCCTTGCCATCAACGGCCCCATCGCCCAGCCCATGGGCGGCGTCTTCATCCGCTACGCCCGCCTCGAAATCTGCCAGGGCGTCGCCAAAGTCCCCATCTAACCCATCCCTTCTTCCCCTCTCCCTTCGCTCTGTCATTCCGGCGAAGGCCGGAATCCAGAATTCATCCCTCTTGTGTCCTCGCGAATGCGGGGACCTATCTTAATTCCCCCTCCAATTGACACCAACCCCACCCAATCCTAAAATTCACAAACCAACCCCATCTTCACCGCACAAGGAGGAGCCATGGCCAGGACACTTCCCACCTCTGCAGAAGTTCGTGAATACCACACCTCCCTCAGCAACTGGGGCCGCTGGGGCGCCGACGACCAGCTGGGCGCAATGAACCTCATCACCCCCGAAAAGCGCCTCCAGGCCGTCGGCCTCGTCCAAAAAGGCATCAGCGTCACCATGGGACGACCCATCATCGCCGAGACCACCGCCGACGGTCCCGTTCCTCCCACCCTCCATATGATCGAAAGCGGCGAAGGCTGGAACACCACCCCCGGCAAGGCCGAACTCCCCTCCCACAGCGCCAGCGAGTACATCGGCTTCATCTTCCACGGCTACGTCATGACCCACGTCGACGCCCTCTCCCACTGGTTCGACGGCGACAAGATGTACAACGGACACCCCGCAGAAGCCGTACGCACACGCAGCGGAGCTACTATGGAGAGCATCGACCTCCTTAAGGACGGCGTTGTCACCCGCGCCGTCCTCTTCGACTTTCCCACCCTTAAGGGCGTCGACTACATGAACGAAGCCGAAGCCATCTTCCCCGAGGACCTCGACGCCGCCGAAGAGGCTTTCAACGTCAAGGTCGAAGCAGGCGACCTTCTCCTCATCCGCACCGGCAACTGGGAACGACGCAACGCCATTGGCCCCCGCAACCCCAACGATGCTGGAGCCTCCGGCCTCCACGCCGCATGCCTCCCCTGGCTCAAGTCACGCGACATCGCCATGCTCGGCGGCGACCTCGCCCAGGACGTTATCCCCAGCGGCTACGACGAATTCTCCCTACCAGTCCACCAGGTCATCCTCACCTCAATGGGCTGCTGGATCCTCGACAACTGCAACTTCACGGAAGTCGCCCGCATATGCAAGGAGGAGAACCGCTACGAGTTCATGGCCGTCGTCAACCCCCTCCGCATGGCCAACGGCACCGGCGCCCCCGTCAACCCCATCGCCATCTTCTAACCCCCGTTCATGTCATTCTGAGGAGGCCCCGCGATGAAGAATCCCGTCGACAGGAATCGAACACCTCAACCCACGCCCAACCCTGAAAAACTTGCCGTCACGCAGTGACCCCCCTCTCCCGTCCTGGGAGAGGGTTGGGGTGAGGGTATTCCCACCCCAACCGTATACGACCACCCACTCCCCCCTTTCCCCACCCTCGCGAACGCGGGGGCCCACTCTTCACCCCTCAATCCATCCCCAACCCGTAGTGGCAGGTTTAAAACCTGCCCTTATTCCAATCTCACGCCCCCCCTGAAGCAACTAACCCCCCATGCCACACCACAACTTCCCATACCCGGACACCTTCCTCATCGTCAACCGCTTCCGGATGCACTACTACCACTCCGCCACCGACGACCCCATCAACGTGGTCATGCTCCACGGCAGCCGCTCCTCCGCCTATGCCTATCGCCGCTTCTTTCCCCACCTAATCGCCGCCGGATTCCGCTGCTTCGCCCCCGACGCCATCGGCTTCGGCCAGTCCGACAAACCCGACGACCCTTCAATCCACACCTTTGATTTCCACAGCGACAATCTCGAAATATTCGTCCGCGAACTCAACCTCCGCAACCTCATCCTCGTCGGCCACGAGTGGGGCAGCCTCGCAGCCCTCGACTACGCCATCAACAGACCCGACAACACCCTCGCCCTCATCCTCACCAACCCCGGCGTATTCCTCCCCAATCGTCGCCCCGGACTCCACGGCATCTTGCACCGTTCCGTCTTGGGAAACCTGCTCGTCCGACGCCTTAACGTCACCTTGGGCCAAACCCGTGCACACAAACCCCACTACGTCCAAACCCTAGCTCCACAATCCGACCCCGATTCCCCTGCCACCCGCCTCGGCTTCCTCCGCATGACCGCCCAGGCCAACCTCGGCTACAACGCCCTCCGCATGAGAGCCATCCGTAACAGCCTCCCCCGCCTTCAGACACCAACCCTCCTCATCAGATCGCGAGGCCCCCAAATATTCTCTGAAGAGGAATTCCTCTATCTGGAGCAGCAACTCCCCTACGTCCGAGCCCTGTCCCTCCCCACACCCGACCCCTTCCACCAACACCACTCCAACGCCGTCATCAACGCCATCCTGAAATTCCTCAGCCCCATCGCACCACCCACAAACCCCATTCCCGCGTAGGCGGGAACCCACTCTCCCTCCTCTCACCCATAGCAGCCTGACTGGTAGGGGCAGGTTTGAAATCTGCCCTCTTGTCCCTTGCAAAATTCCCGTCATCACCTCACCCTACCTTGAACCCTGCTCCCAAACCCGGCGATAATTGACCTGAAGAAGAACCACCTCCCACAGTCGCACCGCCACAAGCCTAAGAATGTCCCCAACCCAAAGAATACTCACACAGCTCAAAGAATTAAACGAGGCTCTCATCCTCGCCCTCGTTATCTTCCTGCTCCTCCAGTTCAGCGTACAGAATTTCAAAGTGGAAGGCTCCAGCATGGCCGCCACCATCGAACCCGGTCAGTACGTCGCCGTCAACAAGCTCCACAAATTCAAGGTGGACATGGCCCGATTCTCAGCCCTCATCCCCTTCTGGGACGCCTCTCACCAGGGAGAGGTCTACCCCTTCCAGCAGGACGGTCCCCAGCGAGGCGACATCATCGTGTTCAACTTCCCTCTGGATCCCGATAGGACCTTCATCAAGCGAGTAATCGGACTGCCCGGCGAACAGGTCTCCATCATTCGCGGCGTCACTCACATCAACGGCCAACGTCTCAACGAGCCCTACCTCAACTCCAGGCTCCAGCGAGAGACCCTCGAATTTGGGACTCTCGGCCCCAACGAATACTTCGTCATGGGCGACAACCGTCCACACAGCAACGACTCCCGCCACTGGGAACACCACTTCGCAGTACACCGCGACCACATAATCGGCACCCAGCTCATCAGCTACAACCTCCCCATAGACCTCGGCTTCGCCAACCCCGCCGACTAACCCCTCTCCCCTCTTTCCCCCGCCCGCTCATCCTGAGCCCGTCGCAGGACGATGGGCAAGAGCCACCCATTCCCCCACCCAAACCCCTCAACCCACCCCCAACCCCGCAAAACCCTGTCCTGGGCATAGCCGAAGGGTCTCTTCGCTGTGGGAACATACCCCCTCCCGCTTTACCCTCCCGCCTTTACTTGCTAGACTTCAACACCTAAAATTCATCACCGGTTCCAGCCGTCCACGGGAAGGAGCATCTGTGTGGGCAAGATAAACGTTGCAATCATCGGCGTCGGTAACTGCGCCTCCTCCCTCGTCCAGGGCATCCACAAATACCGCGAGATCCCCGAAGACGAAGTAGTCCCCGGCCTTATGCACCCAACCATCGGTGGCTATGATATCGGCGACATCAACGTCGTCGCCGCCTTCGACATCGACAAGAACAAGGTCGGCAAGGACCTCTCCGAAGCTGTTTTCACCAAGCCCAACAACACCATCCAAATCTCAGACGTGCCTCCCACCGGCGTGAAGGTCGACCGAGGAATGACCCACGACGGCCTCGGCAAATACGTATCGGGCGTCGTCGAAAAAGCTCCAGGCCCCACCTCCGACGTCACCCGCATCCTCCAGGAGCGCGAGTGTGACGTCGTCATCAGCTACGTCCCCGTGGGCAGCGAGACCGCCACCAAGTGGTACGTGGAGCAGGTTCTTAACGCCGGCTGCGGCTTCATCAACTGCATCCCCGTCTTCATCGCCCGCGAGGACTACTGGCAGCAGCGTTTCAAGGACCGCGGCCTCCCGGTCATCGGCGACGACATCAAGTCCCAGCTCGGATCCACCATCACCCACCGCGTCCTCACCCGCCTCTTCCACGACCGCGGCGTCACCGTCGACAGGACCTACCAGCTCAACTTCGGCGGCAACACAGACTTCCTCAACATGCTGGAACGCGAAAGACTCACCTCCAAGAAGATCTCCAAGACTAACGCCGTCACCTCCCAGTTCGACGAGGAGATAGCAGACAATAACATCCACATCGGTCCCAGCGACCACGTGCCTTGGCTCCACGACAGGAAGTGGTGCTACATCCGCATGGAGGGCCACACCTTCGGCGGCGCCCCCATCAATCTTGAGCTCAAGCTGGAAGTTTGGGACAGCCCCAACTCCGCCGGCGTCGTCGTTGACGCCATCCGATGTTGTAAACTGGCCCTGGATAGAGGCGACTCCGGAGCCGTGGTCGGCCCCAGCGCCTACTTTATGAAGTCTCCGCCCATCCAGTATACTGACGATGTGGCTCGACAGATGGTGGAGGAATTCATCTCCGACGAATAAATCCGGAGGGTTCGATGTCGTTCCTGCGTGAGGTCACCGGATGAAGATCGCCCTCGTGTCCCCCTACGACTTCACCTGGCCCGGGGGTGTGACCGCCCATATCTCCCAGCTTAGTCATCGGCTGACGGACATGGGCCACACCGTAAGAATACTCGCCCCCTTTTCCCCCAACAGAATCGACGGCCAGGAGCAGAATTTCATACCTTTGGGGCGCAGCGTCCCCATCCCCAGCGGCGGCTCCATTGCCCGCATCTCCCTCTCCGCCTGGCTCTACCGACGCGTCCGCAACATCCTCCGCAACGAAAAGTTCGACGTCATCCATCTCCACGAGCCCCTCGCCCCCTACCTCCCCCTCGCCGTCCTCCACTGCTCCAACTCCGTCAACATCGGCACCTTCCACGCCTTCCACGGCAGCAACCGCATATACCGTTGGAGCAGCCCGTTGTTGAAACCCTACTTCCGCCGCCTCGACGGACGCATCGCCGTATCTCCCGCTGCCCAAATGCACGTCCAGCGATTCTTCCCCCACGACTACACCATCATCCCCAATGGCATAGACCTGGACTTCTTCGCCGCGGACGTGCCTCCCGTTCCCGAATTTCAGGACGATAAAATCAACATCCTCTTCGTTGGCCGCATGGAAAAACGGAAGGGCCTGCGCTACCTCCTCGACGCCTACGGACGCCTCAAGTGGGAACATCCCAACACCCGCCTCATCGTCGTCGGCCCCGGCAACCCCGACAAATACTGCTACCGCATCCTCGCCGAGCGCAGCCTCGAAGACGTGGTCTTCGTCGGTGCCGTAGACCACAACATGCTCCCCCGCTACTACCAGACCGCCGACATCTTCTGCTCCCCCGCCATCGGCAAGGAGAGCTTCGGCATAGTCCTCCTGGAAGCAATGGCAGCCTCCAAACCCATCGTCGCCACCCGCATCCAGGGATATTCGGACGTAGTCACCCACGGCCATCAGGGTCTCCTCGCCCCGCCGCAGGACGGCGAGGGCCTCGCCGAAGCCCTGTCCCACCTCATCCAGAACCCCTACCTCCGCCGCAAGCTCGGGGAAAACGGCCGCGCAGATGTCAATCAATACTCCTGGCAATCCGTTGCCAAAAAAGTTGTAGACTACTACCAGACCACCATGGAAAGACAAAAAAGTGCAGCAGCTGCGTGAACGCCTCAGAAACCTGACCCTGAAATACGTGGAAGAACCCGGCGCCAGGGGTCTGCAGAAGTTGGGCCTCACCCCCAACGGCATCACCATCCTTGGCTTCCTCGTCTCCTGCCTCGCCGCCATCATAGTCGCCGTGGGAGACCTGCGCGTCGGCGCCGTCGTCTTCCTCCTCGGCGGTGCCCTGGACCTCTTCGACGGTGCCCTGGCCCGCCTCTCCAACAAGACAACGGCCTTCGGCGCAATGCTGGACTCCCTCATGGACCGCCTCGGCGAAGCCGCCCTGTACCTCGGCCTAGCCGTCTACGCCCTCACCGTGGATCCAGACTCTCGCAACCTGACAATCTTCATGTCCCTCCTCATCCTCGCCCTCGCCACCTCCCAGGCCGTCAGCTACCTCCGCGCCCGCGGCGAGTCCCTCGGCATCGACACCCGCGCCGGCCTCATGACCCGCCCCGAACGTGTCGTCATCCTCTTCGTAGGCCTCTTCCTCGGCGAGGCTACCACCCTCCTGGCCATGGGCTTCATCGCCTTCTTCTCCACATGGACCATGCTCACCCGCCTCATCCACATCTGGCGTCGCCTCTAATCTCCTCCCCTCTTAACCCTTCCCCCTCCCCCACATGTCATTCTGAACGCAGCAAAGCGAAGTGAAGAATCTCGCAACCGGAAATCGCCGTACTTCGCCGCCCCTGACTCTTCCCCTCCATCACCCTCCTCTGTTTCTTCCCCCCAAACCTAGCCAACCCCCAACGCTTGATGTAAACTAACCCCACTCAAACCCTGGGAGGGTGGATGAACCTCATATCACAGCAGAACCGGAACGACCTCAAGCGCAGGTTCCGCAAGGAACTCAAGCGGGACGTTACCCTCAAGTTCTTCACCACTACCACCTCCTCCACCCTCGTCCTTCCCGGCAGAGAATGCCCCACCTGTCCCCAGGCCCAGGAGCTTCTTGAAATCACCACAGGCCTCTCCCCCAAGCTCCACCTTGAGACCTACGACTACTTCTCCGACATCGAAGAGCGCGACAGGTGCGGCGTCGAACGTATCCCCGCCATCGCCCTCGAATCGGAGCGAGGCGGCTTCCTCAAGTATTACGGCGTTCCCGCCGGTTACGAATTCGCCCTCCTCGTCCAGGACATCATCACCCTCTCCAGAAAAGTCAGTCCCCTCATGGTCCCCACCCGCCGCTCTCTGCGCACTGTGAACCGCCCCGTCCACATTCAGGTCTTCGTCACACCCGATTGACAGTATTGCCCGGAGGTGGCCAGGTTGGCCCACGGAATGGCCCTCGAAAACAAGCTCATCACCGCCGATGTCGTCGAGGTTCGGGAGTTCCCCAACCTGGCGCGCCAGTACAACGTTTCCTCCGTCCCCCAGACCGTCATCAACCGGATGATAGAATTCACCGGCGCCATCCCCGAAAACCAGTTCTTGGAGAAGGTCATGCAGGTTGGCTACGAAGACCCGGAAGCCTCACAGAATGGAGTCTGATGACGCCTTGCCTCGTGAATTGATCGGCGGAAGTGACGGACGGGGGCTGAAAATAGCTGTCGTCGTCGCCAGGTTCAACGAAGAAATCACCTTCAGGCTCCTCCAGGGTGCACTTGATGCCCTGAAGGAATGCGGCGTCAACGACGATGACGTGACCGTCGCATGGGTGCCCGGCTCTCTGGAGCTGGGTGTGGCCGCCTCGTCCCTCGCCAAGTCCGGCAAATTCCACGCCCTCGTCGGCATCGGCTGCGTCGTCAGGGGCGAGACCGGTCACTACGACGTCGTAGTCACCCAGAGCACCGCCGCCCTCGCTAGGATCGCCCTCAAGACCGGCGTCCCCATCGGTATGGGCGTCATCACCACTGATAACGAAGACCAGGCCTTCGACCGCGCCGGTGGCAATTTTGGCAACAAGGGCCACGGTGCGGCCCTCGCCGCCGTCGAGATGGCCAACCTCATACGACTTATCGACAACCCCTGAAGGAGTCCCATCCATGTCCCTCAAGGAAAAACTCCAGTCGGACCTGCACCAGGCCATGCGCTCCAGAGACCGGGTGCGTGTCTCCGTCCTCCGAATGCTCCGAAGCGCCATAGGCTACGAGGAGATAGACAAGAAACGCGAGATGGACGATCCCGCCGTCCTCGACATTGTCTCCCGTCAGGTCCGCCAGCGACGCGAAAGCATCCAGATGTACAAGGACGCCAACCGTCAAGAACTCGTCGACAAAGAGACCCAGGAGCTTGAAATACTCCAGGAATACATGCCCGCCCAGCTCACCGAAGATGAACTGACCGCCCTTGCCCGGGACGTGATCAAACAGGTCGGCGCTACCGCCCCTAGCGACAAGGGCCGAGTCATGGGTCGCCTCATGCCCCAGATCCGCGGCAAAGCTCAGGGAGGCGACGTTAACCGCGTCGTAACCGCCCTCCTATCCACCTCCAATGCCTAGCCCCACGTCCCAAACCCAAACCGGTAGGGGCGGTTCGCGAACCGCCCTCCCCGCCTCACAACCAGACCCCTCCATCCCAAACCCACCCCAAGGGCAAAAAAACTTCGGCATCGTCGTATTCCCCGGCTCCTGGAGCGACGGCGACTGCCACCACGCCCTCGGCAACGTCCTCGGCCAGAAGGCCCGCTACCTGTGGCACAAGGAAGAGTCCTTCTCCGGTATAGACTGCATCATCCTCCCCGGCGGCTTCTCCTACGGCGACTACCTCCGCCCCGGGGCCATCGCACGCCTCTCCCCCATCATGGACGCCATCACCCGGTTCGCCGACCGGGGTGGCCTCGTCCTCGGTATCTGCAACGGCTTCCAGATGCTCTGCGAAGCTGGCCTCCTTCCCGGCGTCCTCATGCGTAACAACCACCTCCAGTTCCGCTGCCAGTGGACCAACCTCCGCGTCGAGCAAGTCGAAAGCCCCTTCACCCGTTCCTGTGCGCCGGGCCAGGTCCTCCGCATCCCCATCTCCCACGGCGAGGGCAGTTACTACGCAGACGCCTCAACCCTCGAAACTCTGGAATCCGAAGGCCGCGTCCTCTTCCGCTACTGCACATCCGAAGGCGAAGCCACCCCCTCCTCCAACCCCAACGGCTCCCTCAACAACATCGCGGGCATCACCAACAAGGCCGGCAACGTCCTCGGCATGATGCCCCACCCCGAGCGCTGCTGCGAGGAGATTATGGGTGGCGTCGACGGCCTGTCAATCTTAGGCTCCATCATCCAAAGCCTGACTGCAAATCGGTAGCCGTGCACCCCTTTCCCAAGACCTCGAAACCCGGCAGGAGACTGCCCTGTAAGGGGTAAAAATGCTTCTGGCCGTCTCTGTCAGCATACTCTCCGCCATTGGCTTTGGCGCCACCATAGTCTTGGCCCGCTTGGGCCTTCAACGAGTTCCTCCCACCTTCGCGGTCTTCGTCTCCCTCTGCTCCGGGTTCCTTCTGACCTTCCTCGTAGTCCTTGCCCTCCATTTCCGTGACGTTTTTGAACTATCTCCCCGCGCCTTCCTCTGGTTCACCTTCTACGCCATCATCACCTTCCCCCTGGCCCGGCTCTCCAACTACATCGCCATCAGCTTGGCCGGTGCCTCCCGCACCGCCCCGCTTCTGGCAATCAGTCCCATACTCTCCACCGGACTGGCCCTCATAACCCTTGGCGAGCGTCCCAACCTCATGATTGTCCTTGGTATACTCGTTTCCGTCATGGGCATGGTCCTCATCGTCAGCGAAAAACGGTCCGATGCAGCATAGTCTCACCGGACGACGCCGAGTCCTCGTCGGACTGGCCTTCGGACTGGTCGCGGCCGCCTTCTACGGAGGCAGCAGCGTCATCGCCAAAGCAGGAATGACCAGCGAAGATGTCCCTCCCCTCGTTTTCACCTCCTTCTGTTTCCTCATGGGCGTTGTCATTATCACTCTCCTCTTTCACCGCTCCATCAAGTTTAATTCGGGCATACCCCTCAAGTATTTCGCATTCCTCCTGGCCGCTGGCCTGACCTCAGGCTGCGCCGTCTCCCTCCTCATATACGCCGTTGACCTCGCTCCCATTGCCGTCGTGACCCCCATAGTGTTCCTCCACCCCCTCGTCGCCCTTATCCTGACCCACCTCTTCCTGCAGCAGTTGGAACGCGTCACCCCCCGCGTTGTCATGGGCACCGTCTTTGCTGTCTCTGGCGTCATCCTCGTAATCCTCGGAAGCGTCCAGCTATGACAACCCGCTCCAAAGAAGAACTGGCGGAACTCGCCCTCACCCAGGACGAATACCGCCGCATCGTCGACCTCCTCGACCGCGAACCCAACGATCTCGAGCTCGGCATCTTCAGCGCCCTTTGGAGCGAGCACTGCGGCTACAAGCACTCCAAGCCCCTCCTCCGGCTCCTCCCCTCCACCGGTCCCCGCGTCCTGTCGAAGCTTGGACAGGAAAACGCCGGAGCCGTCGACATCGGCGAAGGTCTTGCCGTCGTCTTCAAAATCGAGTCCCACAACCACCCCTCCGCCGTCGAACCCCTCCAGGGTGCCGCCACCGGCGTCGGCGGCATCGTCCGCGACATCCTCGCAATGGGCGCTCGCCCCATCGCATTGTTGAACTCCCTCCGCTTCGGCCCCCTCAACGACCCCAACAACCGGCACCTCTTCAACGGCGTCGTAGACGGCATCTCCTGGTACGGCAATTGCATCGGCGTCCCCGACGTCGGAGGAGAAATTGCCTTCTCCAAATCCTACTCCGGCAACCCCCTCGTCAACGCCCTCTGTGTCGGCCTCGTTGAGCACGACAAACTCGTCAGCGCCACCGTAGGCGCTGAGAACAATCTCCTCATACTCACCGGCTCCGCAACCGGACGCGACGGTATCCACGGGGCTTCCACCCTCGCCTCCCGCACCTTCGAGTCCGACGAAGAAATGCGCCCCACCGTCCAGGTAGGCAATCCCTTCCTGGAAAAGGTCCTCATCGAAGCCTGCCTCGAAGCCGCCGCATCCGACGCCCTCGTGGGACTCCAGGACCTCGGCGCCGCTGGCCTCAGCGGCTCCACCATCGAGGCCGCAGACCGCGGCGGACGCGGCATCCGCATCGACGTCTCAAATGTCCACCGGCGCGAAGACGCCATGACCCCCTACGAAGTCATGCTCTCCGAGTCCCAGGAGCGAATGCTACTCATCGTCCGTCCCGAAGCGAAGGGCACCATCACCAAAATCCTTGAAAAATGGGACCTCCCCTGGGTACTGCTGGGCAGCGTCGAAGATGGAAAACGCGCCCGTATCTTTGAAGGCGGTATTCCCGTCGCGGACCTCCCCGTCAAAGCCCTCACCGAGCCCATGCTCTACCGCCTCGAAGGCGTCCCCTCCCCTGAGGCCGAGGAAGCTGCTGCGTACCCCCTCGACCGCCTTCCCCTCCCTCAGGAATCACCCACCCAAGTTCTACTCAACCTGCTGAAATCCCCTAACATCGCCTCAAAGGAGTCCGTCTACCGCCAGTACGACACCCAGGTCCAGACCAACACCGTCCTCACCCCCGGCGCAGCCGACGCCGCCCTCCTCCGCATCAAGGGCACGGCGAAAGGTCTCGCCATCGCCACCGATGGCAACGGACGCTACTGCTGGCTCGACCCCTTCGTCGGTGGCGCAATAGCCGTCGCCGAAGCCTCCCGAAACGTCTCCTGCGTCGGCGCTGAACCCGTCGCCCTCACCGACTGCCTCAACTTCGGCAACCCCGAACGCCCTGAAATCTACTACCAGCTGGAGCAGTGCATCCGCGGCATGGCCGAAGCCTGCCGCGCCCTCAACCTCCCCGTCGTCAGCGGCAACGTCAGCCTCTACAATGAGACCCGCGGCGACGCAATCTTCCCCACCCCCATCGTCGGCGCTCTCGGCCTGACCCAAAACGTAGAACGACGCGTCTCCGCAGGCTTCCGGCAATCCGGCCACATCGTCGTCCTTCTCGGTGCCGCAACCATTGATGGCCCCGCCGAAGCCCTCGCTGGCAGCGAATATCTCGAAATATGCCACGACCTCGTGGCAGGCCGCCCCTCCATCGACCTGACTTTGGAAGCGAGAGTCCAGTCCCTCTGCCGCCGCGCCATCGCCGAAGGCATCATCGCCTCCGCCCACGACTGCTCCGACGGGGGCCTCGCCGTCGCCATAGCTGAGTCCTGCATCCTCGGCGGCCTCGGCTTCACAGGCGCGTTCAATATCGAAGGCCGATGGGACGTCGCCCTCTTCGGCGAAACCCAGTCCCGCATCATCGTCTCCCTCCTGCCCGAAAACCTCCCCCGTCTCCAGTCCTTCGCCGACTCCCACAACGTAGGGGCGGTTCGCGAACCGCCCGTCCCTATGACCTATCTCGGAAAAGTCGGGGGCGACACAATTACCATGCCCGGCCCCATCAACGTCCCCCTCAAAGATGTCACCTCAGCTTGGCAAAACGGCCTCACAAACGCCCTCGCCTAACCCCCCAAATGACCCCGTGTCCTCGCGGACGCGGGGACCCATCTTACCCCGTCGTAGCAGAGTTTCTCGAACCTCCCACCCGGATCTAACCCTCCGGCCAAACCCCCTGATTCCGCCGCCACGCCTTCTCCAGATTCTCGTGGAACTCCCTCGGATGCAGCGGGTAGATCCTCACCACGCCCCCCTCGGACAGAATAAGCCGCAACTCCGTCCCCAGCGCGTGCTGCCTCACCTCAATGTCCGAGACCTCCGGATACCTCACCAACCTGACCCGTGGCCTACCGAACACCACCACCAACCCCTCCTCGTACACCTCATACCGACGAGGCGCAAGCATCCAGTGCCCCCCGGCCAGCGCAACCCCAAGCAGCAGCAGCACCGCCACGTCGAAAGACCTGCTCGCGAAAGACCCTGAGCCCAGTGGTGGCACAAAGGAAAGAAGGGCCACCAGAATCAAAAGCAGCCCCAAATACCACAGAAAATTGGAGAGAAAAGTGCTGCGGTGCTGTTCAGTATAAATCGGATCGGAATCAATCACCGCGCTATTTTATCACAACCCTCCGGTACCCCCACCCCCGCGCAAGCGAGGGCCCACGGTGGGCGGCGTCGAGGGTTCCCTCCCAATCTTCCCCCCTTCCCCTCCTCCTCTTCGTCATTCCTGCGAAAGCAGGAACCCACGGCGGGGCGGGGCTGAGGGGTAATCCCACCCACGACTCCTACCCCGTATGGGCGGGCTCAAAACCCGCCTTCCATTCTTACCTCTTCCCCCTCGACGGGGGAAGATTGAGATGGGGGTGATCCCCCCACTTCCTCCACCCGCGAAGGCGGGAATCCACACCCACCCAACCACCTCACCACCCCCCATCTACCCTATCCCCCCGGTTTCGGTTACAATTCCCCCAGCATTTTGCATCCTTAGGAGTTTCACCACCTATGAGCGAAGACACCAAGTATATCTACCGATTTAGCGAAGGTAACGCCTCCATGCGCAACCTCCTCGGCGGCAAAGGCGCCAACCTCTCGGAAATGGTCAGCCTCGGCCTTCCCGTTCCTCCGGGCTTCGTCATAACCACAGACGTTTCCCTCACCTACTACGATCTCGGCAAGCGTATGCCCGACGGCCTTTGGGAAGACATTCAGGCCAACATGCACCTCTTAGAAGCAGACGTTGGTCGCAAGCTCGGTGACGTGAACAACCCCCTCCTCCTATCTGTCCGCTCCGGCGCACGCATCTCCATGCCTGGCATGATGGACACCATCCTCAACCTCGGCATCAACGACCAGGTTGTCGAAGGCCTCGCCCGGCAGATGAACGACCGTCGCCCCGCCTTCGACGCCTACCGCCGCTTTATCCAGATCTTCGCCGACGTCGCTATGGGCGTCCCAGGCGGCATATTCGAAGAAATCCTCGAAGAACACAAAGAACGCGCTGGTGTCACCCTCGACCACGAGCTGAAGGTGGAACAACTCCTCCCTCTCATCGACGAATTCAAGGCCGCCGTCGTCAAGCACGCCGGACGCGAAATTCCCTCCGACCCCTGGGAACAGCTTCGTCAGGCCGTTCTAGCAGTCTTCGAAAGCTGGAACAACCCTCGCGCCTTCGAATACCGCAACTACCACGGCATCCCCCACGACTACGGTACCGCCGTCAACATCATGACCATGGTATTCGGCAACACCGGTCCAGACAGCGGGACCGGTGTTCTCTTTACCCGAGACCCCTCCACCGGCGCCCGCCGCATCTACGGCGAATACCTCGCCAACGCCCAGGGAGAAGACGTCGTAGCCGGCGTTCGAACCCCCCAGCCCGTCGCCCAGATGCAACATACCCATTCAGAAGTCTACGACCAACTTATGGACTTCGCCCAGCTTTTGGAGACCCACTACCGCGACATCCAAGACGTTGAGTTCACCATCGAACAGGGTCGCCTCTTCATCCTTCAGACCCGCAACGCCGCCCGCACTCCCGCCGCCTCGGTCAAGTCCGCCGTAGACATGGCTGGCGAGGGCCTCATCAACCAGACCGAGGCCATCCAGCGCGTTCAACCCGACGAAATCAACCGCCTCCTCGTCCCTCGCTTCGACCAGCAGGCCCGCGCTGATGCCGTCTCAGCCGGTTCCCTCATCGCTCGCGGCACCCCCGCCTCTCCCGGCGCCGCCGCCGGTACCGTCTATTTCAACGCCACCGAAGCCGCCGACGCCGGTCGCGCGGGCGAAAATGTCATCCTGGTCCGCCCTGAGACCAACCCCGACGACATCAACGGCATCCTCCAGTCCATGGGCATCCTCACCAGCCGCGGCGGCACCACCAGCCACGCCGCCGTCGTCACCCGCGGCCTAGGCAAGGCCTGCATTGTCGGCACCGAAGAAATCACCTTCGCCCGCGATGGCTCCTCCTTTGAGGCTCGTGGTCGCAACGTACGCCAAGGCGACAAGATAAGCATCGACGGCGCCACCGGAGAGGTCTTCCTCGGCGAAATCGCCACCGTCAGCCCCGACCTCGACGAACTTGACGAAGCCCGTGAGCTTCTTTCCTGGGCCGACGACCGGCGTAAGCTCGGCATCATGGCCAACGCAGACACCGAGTCCGACGCCCAGCGCGCCCTATCCCTCGGTGCAGAAGGCATCGGCCTCTGCCGCACTGAGCACATGTTCCTCGGACCCGAGCGTGTCGCCATCGTCCAGCAGGTTCTCCTCAACGCCGCCGAGGTGGAGCGCTGGGAGCGCGAAAACCCCGACGTGGACGTTGCCGGGATGGGCGAAGCCCTCTCCGAAGACCTGCCCCCCGCCGTCCACACCTACTACCGCGCCCTTAACCAATTGGAGCAACTTCAGGAGGATGACTTCCGCAAGATCCTCGGTGTCATGGGCGACCGTCCCGTCATCATCCGCCTCTTGGACGCCCCCCTCCACGAGTTCCTCCCCCGCTACGAAGACCTCGTCCGCAACATCGCCGAACTCCGCGCCTCCGGCGCATCCGACGAAGCCCTCTCCAAGGAAGAGGCGGTTCTGGACCTCCTCGAAAAGTCCCGCGAGGCCAACCCCATGCTCGGCCACCGTGGTTGCCGACTCGGCATCACCTTCCCTTCCATCTACCGCATGCAGATCAAGGCCATCATCGCCGCCTGCTGCGATCTCATCGAGTCCGGCCTCACCGTCCAGCCCGAGGTGATGATCCCCCTCACTTCCCACGCCAACGAGATGAACCTTCTCCGACGCCGCCTGGTCAAGGTCGCCGACGACATCCAGAAGGAACGCAGCGTCGACGTTCCCTACAAGTTCGGCACCATGATTGAAGTCCCCCGCGCTGCCCTCACCGCCGGCGAGGTCGCCGAAGAGTCGGACTTCTTCAGTTTCGGCACCAACGACCTCACCCAGACCACTTTCGGCTACAGCCGCGACGATGCTGAAGGAAAATTCCTCCGCTCCTATATCGACGATGGCATCCTTCCCCTCGACCCCTTCGTCACCATCGATACCGACGGCGTCGGCGAACTAATCCGCATTGGCACCGAGAAAGGACGCAGCCTCAAGCCCGACCTCGAAGTCGGCATCTGCGGCGAGCACGGCGGCGACCCCGACAGCATCGACTTCTGCCACCGCGTCGGCCTTGACTACGTTAGCTCCTCCCCCTTCCGCGTCCCCGTAGCCCGCCTGGCCGCCGCCCAGGCCGCCCTCCGCCACACCGACTAACCTGCAACTACTGCCCTCCCTTCTTCCCCCTCCCCCCACATGTCATTCTGAGCGGAGCCGAAGAATCTCGTCGCCGAAAGGGACCATTCCAGTGGTCGGCCTTAGTTGACCAATCCCCCTTCCCCCTTCGACGGTGGAAGGTTAGGCCTGTCCTGAGCTTGTCGAAGGGGTGAGGGTTCTCTTTTACCTCTTCCCCCTTTGACGGGGGAAGATCGAGATGGGAGTGATTCGGGTGGGAAGAATGCCACATCTGGCAGTTACGCAACCTCCCCCCTTAACTGCGAAAGGTTAGGATGGCGGTGAATCTCCCCCCGTGTCCCCTCGCATGCGGGGACCCAGTCCCCTCGCCCTCAACCTCCCCCAAACCTCAAAGGCGGCCAGTACCGAAACCAAACCCTCCCCCTTATCCACGACCCCCGAATCGGGCCCAACCGACGACTGTCCAAGCTCGATCCAGGATTGTCTCCCACCACAAACCACTCATCCTTATCCAGCGTCCATGACATCCCCAAAGCCTCATCGTCCTCAGGACCATCCGCGTCCGCATCCACCGCGGCGCCCTCCTGCTCCAATCTAACCCACTCACCCGGCAGCCCCAACACCCGCTTCAACATTATCCGTCCCTCAACGCTCGGATGACTGAACACCACCACATCCCCCCGTTGCAAACCCTCGTTGCCACCCCAGACAAAGAGAAAATCCCCTTCGCAAAAGGACGGTTCCATGCTCCGACCCTTCACACGGAACACCCCAACCCCCCACAACCCACGCAGCAAGCCAAAGCCCGACAACCAGTCCAGTCTCACAATCCCTCTCCCTCCTGCAAAGTTGATATGGGATGTCCCCCCTCAACCCAGCACGTCATTCTCGCCCTAACCCCTTCCCCCTCGACGGGGGAAAGTTGGGATGGGGGTGGTCTCACGCCCGCTCCCCCACAGCCAACCATCGTTGGCAGCGGGGCCGTTTTGCAGTATACTCCAGCCATCTGAACTACGCATAAGGAGAGGATACCAAATGTCCCTTTCGAACCTGATATCACGCTTCACTCCCACCGATGCCTACGCCCACTGCGACGTTCCCTGCGGCATCTACGACCCCCATCTGGCGCAAATCGCGGCCCATACCGTCGTCCGAATGTCCACCCTCATCTGCGAGCTCGAAAAGCCCGGCCCCGACGCCTCCCAGGACGAGGCACAGATTTACAGCCACAAGATAGCCCGCATGACCGCCGTCAAGGAGCACCACGCTGAGCTCGCCAAGCAGGAGCTACGCATCCTCTGGGGTGACTACTTCAAGCCCGAGCATCTCGAGGCGTTTCCCAACCTCCACGACACCTTCTGGAACGCCATGAAGGCCGCCTCCGAGGCCCGCGTCCACCGCAACCTCGACGCTGCCAACGGCCTCCTGACCGCCACCCTCGACATCGCCGAGATGTTCTGGAAGAGCAAGGGTGCCAACCCCGTTCGCCAGCCCTCCCGCCAGACCACCGGCGGCGAACTCGTCTACCCCTCCTAGACCCTTAATCGTCCGGGCGGGGGCACACCACCCCCGCCCAACAACCCCCAACATTGCAGCTGTAGGGGCGGGTTTTAAACCCGCCCATTCCTTCCCCCTCTTCCATCCTGGGAGAGGGCTGGGGTGAGGGTGCCCCCATCAACCCTACATGTCATTCTGAGCGAAGCGAAGAATCTCGCCAGCGGAAACTGCCAAACTCCCCCACGCCCGATCACCAAACTTGCCGTCACGCAATGACCTTGCCGTCACGCAGTGATCCCATCCTCGCTTCCCTATTCCCACCCCCGCGAAAGCGGGGGCCACTCTTCATGTCCCCCACGCCCAACCTCCCTGCCTCTGCGCCATCATCCTGCCTCAACACTATCGACGGATCTGGTAGACGCCCGTCTTGCGTAAATGCAATGCGTACCCCTCGCCATACCAAAAAGGCCCTTCCAATAGAATGATTCCCCCTCTTAAATTACACTCGCCCCTCCACACGCTGTGTATCCCTGCCCTCCTCACCCTGCTCATCGTCGTTCTTGCCTGTTCCGCCGAAACGCCTCCTGCACCCGCTCCGACTCAACCTCCCACTGCGGTCACTGCAACGACTGCCCCACCCCCCACTCCTCCGCCCATCACACCCTCAACACCGGCCCCATCTTCTGCCCCTCCCCCGACGACAACATCTACGCCTACCGCTCCTCCGACCCTCCCAGCCCCACCACCGACCACTACACTCACTCCCGCCCCCACACCCACCCAATCGCCCCAGGACCAACTCGCGGACGCCTCAGAGCGCGTCTTTGCCTTACTGTAAGAGCTGGTGGAGGAACTGGGCCACCGCGAAAGCGCATCTCCCGAAGAACTTCTGGCCGCCGAGCGCCTCCAGGACCGCTTCCAGTCCTTGGGCTACTCAACAAAGCTCCAGCCCTTCGCCTTTCGGTATTTCGATTACTGGCGCTTGTATCGGACCGCAGGCGAAAACGCAAACGTCAAGGTTCAGGACACGGAATATATAGGAGTCCCACTTGCCATCCCTCCCACCAGCGTAACCTACACCGGCGCCTTGACCCCAGTAGAACTGGAATCGAATAAAGGTCTCTCGTCGGGAGAGCTGGCAGGCACAGTAGCCTGGCTACAGCCCCGAGGTGGCATTTTGCGCGACGAGCAGTCTCTCCACGATCTACAACTAGCCATCAGCAAGGCAGCCGAAGCCGGAGCCGCCGCTGCCGTCATTTCTGGCAACCTGGATTACTACAGGCATCCCGCGCTTCTGGCTTTCGATTCCCCTATCCCGGCTCTGCTATTCGACTCAAGTGTAGAAGACCACTGGACTGAGGCGATGGCCGAGGGAAACCTGGAAATAGCCGTTCATATAGAGGTGGAGGAACTCGAATCCCGCAACGTCTTCGCCGAAATGAAGGGCGACGGCGACGGTCTGGTCATCGTTGGAGCCCACTACGACGTCGTTCCCGCGACCGGGTCCGGAGCCAACGACAACACCTCCGGCGTAGCCCTTGCCCTCTCATTGGCGGAAGCTCTCGCCGGACGTTCTCTACCCTACACCATCCGGTTCGTCGCCTTCGGGTCTGAAGAGATCGGACTCTACGGCAGCCGCTACTACGTCGCATCCTTGGACGGAACGGAACTGGTCCGCATTACGGCAATGTTGAACTTCGACTCAGTTGGCTCAGGCCCTCATCTGGAGACCGTCGGCCATGAGACATTAACGGACCTCGCCCTGAACATAGCCGATGATCTGAAAATCGAAGCCCAACCGGGTTCTCTCCCACCGGGGGCCGCCAGCGACCATGCACCTTTCGACGATGCCGGCATACCGACTCTATTCCTCTTCGGCTCCGACATCTCCCGCATCCACACGCCGGAAGACCGGCTGGAATTCGTCCAACCCGAACTCCTCGGCGGCGCCTACCTAATCGCCCTGACCCTCTTAGAGTCCGAGGAATTAGGCCAGTAAACCCGCCTAATCCCCGTCCTCCTTCAACGCCGGAATCACCTTCGTCCCCCACAGCTCTATCGACCGCATCACGTCCTTGTGCGGCATCGGCCCCTCGTGTCCGTAAATCAGCAGGTACCCCGCCTTCAACTCCTTCCGAATCCGCCTCAGCGTTGCGATAACCGTCTCTGGACTCCCCACAATCAGGTTGTCCATCCCGATAAGGTCATCGTAGGTCCAGCTTCCGAACCCCGGCTGCACCCGACGCGACGCAATCTTGGCCGAGTCCCGGCTCCGGTATCCCGGCGGGTCCGCGTGCTCCTCAATGGATTTAAACCGGTAATTCTCGTTCCACATGAAGTGCTTGCCTATCTCGTAGGCCCGCTCGTCCGTATCTGCCACAAACGCCCGGATCAGGTAGCCGTAATGCTCCGGCCCCGTGTCATGCCCCGCTGCGTGGGCCGTCTTGTGGTATAGCTCGTTCGTCTGCACCGCCACGTCCAACAGGCTCCCCAGGCTCATGTACGAATACCCCCGCTCCGCCGCCCACACCACGCTCTCTACGCTCGAAGTCCCCGGATACCAAATCGGCGGATGCGGCTTCTGTATCGGCTTCATCCACGGATTCACAATCCGGTTGTGAAAATACTTCCCTTCCCACCGGAACGGCCCGTCCGTCGTCCACGTCTTGATGATAAGGTCGTGCGCCTCCTCGAACCGCTCCATGTTCTCCGCCGGGTTGATGTTCGCCTGCAGACTCTCCACCGGCGTCCCACGCACAAACCCTGAAATCACCCGACCGCCGGAAATAACGTCCACCATCGCGATCTCTTCCGCCAGACGCACCGGGTTCTCCGTCACTGGTATCACGTTCCCCAGAATCGCAATCTTGCAGTTCTTCGTCACCTTCGCAATCGCCGTCGCGTCGATGTTCGCCGAAGGCTTCATGCACCACCATGCGTTGTGGTGCTCGTTCGTCATAATCCCGTCGAACCCCACCTCATCGGCGAAGGCGTACTGCTCGTGGTACTCGTTGTACAACTGGTGCGCCTTCATAGGGTCGAAAAACCGGTTGCTCAACGTGAAATAAGACTCATGCTGATGTTCAGCCAGCACGTCTTCCGTCGTAAAACTGTATGGCTGCTCAGTAAACCAATATACCTGAACCGACATATCTATCCTCCTTGCCAATAATCACGCCACATCTCTCATCCCTTCCCCTCTGACTCACCCTCCGCCATTCCCGCGAAGGTGTGAATCCATCTTGTATTCCCCTCTTCTCCCCTCCCCCTTAACGGATACCTTTGCATAACCCCCTCGAAAGCGCCGATTAACCTCTTCCCCCTTGACGGGGGAAGATTGAGATGGGGGTGAATTTACTCCCCCCGCAAAAACGGCACTACCACGTCCAGAAACTCCTGCGGCTTCTCCACCTGCGGAATATGCCCACACCTCTCAATGATGTGCACCCGCGAGCCCTTGATTGCTCGTCGATAGAGCTCGGCGCACTCCACCGGCACGATGGCGTCCTCCCGACCCCACACAATCAACGTCGGCGTCGACACCCTCTGTAGGTAGAAGGGCAGGTTCGGATTGTGCATATACGGCTTCCAGCACCAGCGGCTCGCGGTCTCCCTGTTGCTCCGCTCCTGCGCCGCCTGCTCTCGCGTCAACGGCTGCCCGTAAATCTTCTCGTAGTTGGGCACCTGCGACGTATCGAAGAACCGGATCTCCGCCACCGCTTCCCTCGCTATCGTGAAAAGCTCCGCAATCTCTCCCTCTTCCGGCTTGATACCCACACCCGCGCCGATTACCAGCTTGTCCAAACTATGCGGACTCATCGCCGCCATCTCCGCCGCCATCCATCCCCCCATCGAAAACCCCATCAGCGAATACCGTTCCACCCCCATATCCTCCAAGAACCCCAGGTAGAAGTGAGCGACGGCGTCGATGGAATCAATCCAGTCAGGACGGGTCGACTTCTCAAATCCGGGATGCGAAGGAGCGTAGACAGTGAACGACCTCGCCAGCTCTTCGTGATACCCCATCCAGGCGGGATTCCCGCCGGCGCCGTGCAGCACCAGCAGCGGCGGCCCATCGCCGCCCTTCATCAACTGCACCCGCGCTCCCCCATACTCCCGAAACTCTTCTACCCAAGTTTGACCCATATACCTACTTGCTCCATCCAAATGTCATTCTGAGGAGGCTCCGCGACGAAGAATCTCGCTGCTGAAGCCCACCTTCTATTTTCTTTTCCCCTCAAGGGCTGGAACCCCTCTTCTCCCTTCCCCCTCGACGGGGGAAGGTCAGGATGGGGGTGCCTCCTCTCCCCCTATCGCGTCACTTCCCTGAACTGACTAATCGCGTTGATATGCTCCGCTGGCGACCCAAAGCCGGAGTTCATCGTGTTGAACGTCACGTGTGTTGCCCCGTAGCTCTTCCAGTCGGCAACCGTATTCGCCCAGTCCTCCGGCGAGTCCGAACCCGCATTTATTGTCCCCTCAAGTCCAATCTCGGAAGGGTCTCGCCCGACATTCCTCGCGTGCTCGTGAATCCGTTCCACCATTCCCCGAAAGTCGTCGTTCAGCCCCACCTGTCGCGTCGTCGTTATCCACCCGTCCCCCGTCTCCCCAATCCGCTTCAACACCTGCTCCGACCCGCCCCCGAACCAAATCGGAATCGGACGCTGCACCGGCAGCGGGTTCAACCCCGCCATTTCAACCCGGTTCCACTTCCCTTCGAACGTCACCACCTCCTTCGTCCACAGCTCCCGCAGCAAGGCAATCTGCTCTTCGCTCCGACGACCCCGATTCCTGAAATTCTCCCCCAGTGCATCGTACTCCACGTGGTTCCACCCAATCCCGATGCCCAGTCGCAGCCGTCCGCCGCTCAACACGTCCAGCGCCGCCGCCTGTTTTGCCACCAGCGCCGTCTGACGCTGCGGAAGAATAATGATCCCCGTCGTAAACTCGATGGACTTGGTCAGACCCGCCATGAACCCGAAAAGCACGAAGGGTTCGTGAAAAGCGTCCTCCAGCCTGTACGACCCCGTCCAGTTCCCATAGTAGTCCGCGTCCGCTCCCAACACGTGGTCGTAAGCCAGAATATGGTCGAACCCCAGCGACTCTGCCGCCTGAGCATACTCCCGAATAGCTCCCGGATCATCCCCAATCTCCGTCTGGGGAAACACGACGCCAACCCTCATGCCTGACTCCTGTACATTTCGCTGATATGAAGCCAGTATCTTATCATCCACCTTTACTGTCAAACCCAACATCCCCACCCGTGTCCTCGCGCATGCGGGGACCCACTCTTCATTTCCTACGCCCCCCATCTGCCACGCCCTCACTCCCATCGGTGTATAATTGCCTATCAACAAATCAACATCAGGACGAAACACCTAGCAATGACAACCACTAGACGCGTTGACGTTCGATACCCCGCTACCGAAATCGACAGCAAATGGCAGCAGCGGTGGGAGCAGGACCGCATCTACCACACCCCCAACGACGACCCTCGCCCCAAGTGGCACGAGCTCACCATGTACCCCTACCCCTCCGGCGACCTCCACATCGGCCACTGGTATGTCATGGCCCCCTCCGACTGCCACGCCCGCTTCCGTCGCATGCAGGGCTACAACGTCCTCCACCCCATGGGCTTTGACGCCTTCGGCCTCCCCGCCGAAAACGCCGCCATCCGCAACGGCATCCACCCCCACCCCTGGACCATGACCAACGTAGAAAACATGCGACGCCAGCTCCGCTCAATGGGCCCCGTCTACGACTGGGACCGCGAAATCGTCACCTGCCTGCCGGAGTACTACCGCTGGAACCAGTGGCTCTTCCTCCAGTTCTACAAGCACGGCCTCGTCTACCGCGACGAAGCCCCCGTCGTCTGGTGTCCCTCCTGCAACACCGTCCTGGCCAACGAGCAGGTTGTCAATGGCGCCTGCGAACGCTGCGACGCCCTCGTCACCCGACGCTCCCTCAAGCAGTGGTTCTTCCGCATCACCAAGTACGCCGACGAACTCCTCGACTTTAGCGGCCTCGTCGAATGGCCCGAAAAAATCCTAACCATGCAGCGCAACTGGATCGGACGCAGCGAGGGCGTCGAAATCGCCTTCGACATCTCCCACTTTGGCCTCGAAACTAAAGAAATCCGCACCTTCACCACCCGCATCGACACCATCTACGGCGTAACCTTCATGGTCCTCGCGCCGGAGCACCCCCTCGTCGAAAGCCTCACCGCCCCCGAGCAAAAGGACGCCGTCCAGGCATACGTTGAGCAGGCCCGCCGCGCCACCGAAATCGACCGACTCTCCACCGAGCGCGAAAAGACCGGCGTCCCCCTCGGCACCTACGCCGTCAACCACCTCAACGGCGAGCGCATCCCCCTCTACATCGCCGACTACGTCCTCACAACCTACGGTACCGGCATCGTCATGGGCGTCCCCGCCCACGACCAGCGCGACTACGAGTTCGCCCGGAAGCACGGACTCACCATCCGCACCGTCATTGGCGCGCCCGAAGGCCGGGAGCCAGAGTCGGGCCGCGCCTTCACCGGAGAGGGCGTCATGGTCAACTCCGCTCCCTTCGACGATATGCCTAGCCCCGATGGAGCCGAGGCCATCGCCGACCTCATCGAAGAAAAGGGCTGGGGCAGGCGCACGGTCTCCCACCGCATCCGCGACTGGCTCATCTCCCGCCAGCGCTACTGGGGCACCCCCATACCCTTCGTCTACTGCGACGACTGCGGCGCCGTCCCCGTCCCCGACGATCAGCTCCCCGTCCTCCTACCCCTCGACGCTGAGTTCAAGCCCACCGGCGAATCCCCCCTTACAATCAACGACGAATTCGTCAACACATCCTGTCCCGGCTGCGACGGCCCCGCCAGGCGTGAGACCGACACTATGGACACCTTCGTCGATTCCTCCTGGTACATGTTCCGCTTTGCCAGCCCCACCGAAGACGGCGCTCCCTTCGACCCCGAACTCCTCGGCAGTTGGCTCCCCGTAGACCAGTACACCGGCGGCGCCGAACACGCCGTCATGCACCTCCTCTACTCCCGCTTCTTCACCAAGGGCATGCGCGATATGGGTATGCTCGACTTCGACGAACCCTTCCTCCGCCTCTTCAACCAGGGCACCATCATCGCGGGCGGCGCCAAGATGAGCAAGTCTCGCGGCAACGTCATCAGCCCCGACGCCTACGTCGATATCTTTGGTGCCGACGTCGTCCGCGCCTATCTGATGTTCCTTGGCCCCTGGGACCAGGGCGGCGACTGGACGGACACGGGCATCAACGGCATCTCCCGCTGGATGAACCGCATGTGGGACCTCTTCCAGCGCGATCCCGCCGACCTGCCCGAAGTGGTGGACGAATCAGCCTTAACCGACATCCGACGCAAGCTCCACCAGACCATCGAAAAGGTCCACTCCGACCTGGACCGCTTCAAGTTCAACACCTCCATCGCCTACCTCATGGAGTTCACCAACCACCTCTCCCAGGCGTGGAACCGGCAGACCATCGACCCCTCCCTCTGGCGCGAGTGCACTGAGAACTTCCTGCTGATGCTGGCCCCCTTCACCCCTCATATCGCCGAGGAGCTCTGGGAACGGAACGGCCATCCCTACAGCGTCCACAACCGCTCCTTCCCCAAGTGGGATGACCACCTGACGGCAGAGGAATCAATCACCCTCGTAGTCCAGGTCAACGGACGCCTCAGAGACCGCCTTCAGGCCCCCGCCTCAATCACCGAGGAAGAAGTCCGCGAGATAGCCCTCGCCAGCCCCCGCGTCCAGGCCCACACCCAGGACAAGAAAATCCGAAAGCTGATCTACGTCCCCGGCCGCCTCGTCAATATCGTCGCCACCTAACCTAACCACCAAAACCCCTCTAAAAGCGCCAATATACCTCTTCCCCCTTGACGGGGGAAGATTGAGATGGGGGTGATTCCTCTCCATCCATGCACCCCGGTAGGGGCGGCTCGCGAGCCGCCCGCCCCCTCTGCCCACACTCAATCTCTCACTCCCACTCATACCACATATCATTCTGAGCGCAGCGCAGCACGGTCGAAGTATTTCGTTACAGAAACCCCATCACCCTCAGACTGGACTGTCGCTCAACGATTCCAGAATCATGTCCGCCAATTCCTGCGACAATTCTCCCTCTTCCACAGCCCGACGCACCGCCTCCGCCAAACCACCAGGCCCGCCTTCAAATCGCCACATTCTTGACGACTCATCCTCTTCGAACGATCCCATCATCTTGTCTATCCTCTCCTCCACTTCCCGTACTTTGGCCTCCGCCTCCGACGCCTCCCGCATCGCCTTGGCCAGTCCCTCCGGCCCGGTTCCCGTAAATCTCCTGGCGTCGTTCCATGCAAACATAGCATCTATTGATGCCTCAGGCCCCACACCCTTCTCCTTAATTGACCTGACAACCTCATCCGCCAATGCCTGCGAAATGACGCCATCTCCCACCGCCTGCTCCAATGCCTCAGATAAGCCGACCCCCTCTCCATCGTATCGCCACCCATCTCCAGGACCGTCCCCAAAAAGCGATTCCAACGCCTTGTCCGCCCCTACACGGTCAATTGTCCCCTCCGCCACCGCTTGCCTAATCGCCCCAGCGAAGTCCGCAGAGCCTTCTCCCGAAATCGTCTTCGTGTTGGTGTCTGTAATCACCGTAACGGTCATCTTTTCATCATCGCCGTACATGGCATAGATGGTGCCCAGACCCGCGGCCGCCATTGCAAGAAACACCGCAAGCGCAACTCCAAACCACCTTCGCTTTGTCATTGTTACTCCTTCAATCCGTTCTCTTAGAAAGTGTCTAAAAACTGTCATTGGAAGTCGTAGGATAGTAGATAAGGGAGCACCTAAAGTAGTGTTCCATGAGCAGAGAGAGATATCCAAGCGACCTGAGTGACAAAGAATGGCAAATGCTGGAACCGTTGTTGCCTCCCCCGAAATCAACGGGCCGCCCAATCAATTACCCGCGCAGGGAGGTAATGAACGGAATTCGTTATGTGTTGCGCACCGGATGCGCATGGCGGATGCTCCCTCACGACCTGCCCCCGTGGCGCATCACGTTCCACTATTTTCGCACATGGCGAAGAGATGGGACCCTGGAGCGGATACATGAAGCGCTACGGGAACGTTTACGGCTGGATGAGGGACGGTCTGCCAGTCCGAGCGGGGCCATCATAGACAGCCAAACGGTGAAGACCACGGAAAAAGGGGGCCTCGTGGCTATGACGCTGGTAAGAAGGTCTGTGGAAGAAAGCGACACATCGTAGTAGACACTACAGGATTGTTGTTGACAGTGGTGGTACATCCGGCCAACATCCAGGATAGAGACGGAGCCAGGTGGGCGCTGATGGGTTTGGTAGGCCGGTTTCCTCGGTTGAAGCGAATCTGGGCTGATGGGGCTTACGCAGGCAAACTGGTGGAGTGGACGCGAAAGATATGTGGATGGAACTTGGAACTAGTGCGGCGTCCATCCGGTCAACACACCTTCGAGGTGCTTCCACGCCGTTGGGTTGTGGAGCGTACCTTTGCCTGGTTGGGCCGATATCGTCGCCTGAGCAAGGACTATGAGGAGTTGCCCCAGACCACAGAAGCATGGGTCTACGCCGCTATGACTGGTTTGATGCTACGACGATTGGCTAACTCCAATGCTTTTTAGACATCCTCTTAATGCGGAACTGCACAGGTCCACCAGAATCTGAACCCATACCCTCAGCCCACCAAACCCCTTGCCGTCTCTCCGCATCCTGTCCCGAAACAGTTGGACCATCAACTCTCCGTATTCCCGACGATATTCCCTTGGATAGACCAGCTGCAGAAATCGGTATATCCGCTCGGAAATCATCTCAAGCCCCGGTCCTGCGCACGGCCGTCGCCTGTATAGATCTGGCGACGCGCGCAAGCTGCTCCATCCTATTGACCTCGGCCTCAAGGACTCGCTCGCCCAGACCGGTTACCCGATAGTATCTGCGACGCTGATCGTCCATCTCCGGGTCCGGTCGTTCGTCGCTCTCCTCAACAAGCCCCACCTTTAACATCTTCTTGATTGCCCCGTACAACGTGCCAGGCCCCATCGTCACCGTCCCTTCAGTCAGCGACTCCACCTCCTGCATGATCGCGTAGCCATGCTTGTCTCCAGTAGCCAAGGCCAACAGGATATGCAGTTGCGCCACGGGAAGAGGGACCAAGTCCAGTGGTTTCTCATTTGCCGCCGCCAAATCCCCTCCTTTCAAACAAACCCTCTGGGAGACATGTAAACTCCTTTGCTATATCGCCATACGATATATCGCTTATCGCTATATTGTCAACCCTCATACATACCTCTGACATCGCCAAGTCCCCTCTCTCCCCCTCCCCCAATCCCACCCAACCCCGCACCCTCAACCCTATGGCTATGACTCTCCCGCGCCAATACAATATGGGATAATTTCGTTCTATCCGAACTAGGCGCCTCCCACACCGTGAGAAGCCGTGCAATCCCGCCCCAAAAATCCCCTCCTAAACGTCATCAGAAACCGGAACTTCCAGTATCTGCTGACCAACGGCAGCATCTCCACCAGCGGGGATATGTCCGAGCTCCTCGCCATGGGATGGCTCATCTACCAGATTACCGGCTCCCCCTGGCAGGTGGCCCTCGTCGGTCTCAGCCGAACCGTCTCCATGTTCTCCTTCACCCTCCTCGCCGGCGCCATCGGCGACCGCAAGGACCGACGACACGTCATCATGGCCGCCAACTTCGTCACACTGGCCGTTGTAGCTTCCGTCTTGATTGTCCTCTTGTTTGGCACTGTCGAGCCATACTTCCTCTTCATCGCCGCAGGCGTTCGCGGAGCCTGCCGTGCCTTCGACAACACCAGCCGAAGGGCCCTCATGTTCAACGTCGTCGGTCAGAGCAACCTCGTTCAGGCCATCTCCCTGGAGCAGCTGGGATTCAGCATTGGCAGAATCGTCAGCCCCCTCATTATCGGCATCCTTCTCCAATTCACAGGCACCGCCATCAGCGTCTATGCCCTCCTGACTGGCCTCTACTTCATCGGCCTCGTCAGCATTTTCCTGCTTAAGACCTCACGCGTCACTGCGCCTCCGGCCCGTCGACCCGTCCTCAGAAGCATCGGTGAAGGGCTGAAATACGCCTATTCCACCCCTGCCATCGCCGGGGCCCTCACCGCCAGCGTGGTGATGAACGTCATGTTCCAGTACCACCTCTTCATCCCCGTCATTGCCGAAGAACACCTCCACGTGGGCCCTGGCCTCATGGGCCTCCTCGCCGCCGGCGACGGTATCGGCTTCGTCTGCGGCTCCCTCCTCATCGGACTGCTCGGCGGCCGCATCAGGATCAGTGGCAGAATCTTCCTCGGCGGATGCATCGGCGTCGCAACCTTCCTCCTAGCCTTCGCCCTCTCCCCCTGGTTCCTGCTCTCCTTCATCATCCTCATCATTGTTGGTGTCTTTCAGAGTGGATTCTCCACCATGCAGAGCGGCATCCTCCTCACCAGCAGCCCAACCAGATTCCACAGCCGCGTCTTCGGAGCTCAGGGCATGGCAGTCAGCAGCGGACAGATGGGCAACGTCGAAATCGGCGCCTTGGCCTCCATCCTTGGTATGAGCGCCGCCATCGCCATCAACGCCGTCGGAGGCCTCGTCCTCCTCATCCTCATCGCAATCTTCATGCCCGCCCTGCGACGCCCCATCGAAAGAGTGGATGATCCCCCCGAAGACGCATCCGAATCTCCCCCGCCTGGACCCGGCGATTCCGGCGTCTTCCAAAAACCCGACACCGTCCCCAAGCGAAGACCCTGGCGACGACTTTCTCCCAGGCAGCGACGCAGCATCCTTCGCCGGAAACTCGACGACCTCCGACGCAACCGCCCCAAACCTCCCTCACAAAAGTAGGGGCAGGTTTCAAACCCCGCCCCCTCCTACGAACCGTCTTCCCCCTCTTCCCTGTAGGGGCGGCTCGCGAGCCGCCCCCTTCCCCATCTACTCGCCCACCGTACTCCCCATCCGCACCACCGTCTCCCACTCACCCTCCGTTACCGGCTGAATCGACAGCCTCGCCCCCCGACGAAGCACCATCATGTCCTTCAACTCCGGCGTCGCCCTCAACATGTCCCGGGTCACCGGACGCAGAAACCGCGTCGTCGCCTTTATGTCAACCATGTACCAGATGGGGTTGTCCGGTGTGCTCTTCGCGTCTGGGTGCTCCGACTTCGGGTCCCACGCCGTCGAATCCGGGTATCCCTCCTTAACCACAACCGCTGTCCCGATAACCGAAAGGGGCTTCGTACTGCTGTGATAGAACAGTATCTCGTCCCCCTCCTTGATGTCGTCCCGCAGCAGGTTCCGCGCTTGGTAGTTCCGCACCCCGTCCCACTCAGCCACACCGTCCTCCACCAGGTCGTCAAACGAATACGCGGAAGGTTCCGACTTGAAGAGCCAATACCTCTTAGCCATAAGTCATCCTCAATGAAATTGAATCGCCCATCAACTAACCGTCGTGCCCACCCCGGAACTGGAAACTATAGGGAATTATATACAATCTTACCCGTGGGGAAGGGATAGCCGAAGCTACCCCTCCTCCTTGGCGGGTTTGTTGATGGGGCGTACCAGGGCCTTCACGATCTTGTCGAAGGTGTCCGGTATGCGCTCTACAGGCTTAGGCGGCCTGCCCCGCTTACGCTTTTTCTGCATCTTCCCGTCTGTCATGGTGTCCTCCTGCTTTAGTATTTGGCCATCCACCCGTTCCGGTGGTTGAGCCTTCGCAACCCTGACAGGGTTAGAATGTTGGACTTCGCTCGGTTGCAGGGACTACAGAGAAGCACACGGTTGGTAATGTGATTCAGCCCCCCATCGCTCCGAGGCGTGTTGTGGTCTAGTTCAAGGTACCGAGGGTCGTCGAAATTTCGGTCACAACCTTGGCATTTCTGGCCGTGTTGTGTCAAGAGATACTCCAGCATTTCCGCCCTACTCATTGCCCGCCCTGGCTCGGCGTATCGCTCCGTGACCTGGATGAAGGGAGCGGCCTCTTCCCCCTCATCCGTGCGAAGGGGGGGGTAGAAGTGAAGTAGACCTCCGGCGGGATATCTATCAGCAATTGGCGGTTGTCGGTCATGCGCTGGACTGTCTGATTGTACGCCCCTTTCCAAATGTCCATTCCTACCCATTGGCGGCCTAGACGTTCGGCGGCTACAGGCGTTGTGGCGCAACCGCAGAAGGGGTCTAGGACAATATCCCCTTCGTTCGATGACGCCTTGACAAGCCGCTCGTAAAGGGCCAGGGGCTTCTGAGTAGGGTAGCCCGTCCACTCCGAGCCTTTGTTGAAGTTGGTGAACCCTATCGGTTCCAGAATCAGGCTTTGGGGAGGGTTGCCCCTGTCAGCCGCTGCATAGCGTTTCAGACCGGGCCAGATCCCGTTAGTGGGGTGACGTATCAATCCGGCGGCGTCAAGGGCGTCCAGGCGGGCGTGGACGCCCTCAATGGAACGATAGCCAGGTATGAAGTGCCGCTCTATATATTCGGCGTAAAGTCCGGTTTTGGGGGGAGCCCAATGCCGATTGCGAGCGGCTACGTCATAGCCATGCCAAGGGCGACCGGATTCTCCAGCGGACGGACTCGGACCGGTTAGGTCAGAGCACCTAACCGGTCCGAGTCCGTCCTTCTGAGGGTATGCCTTGGCTATTTCGTCGTCGCTCTTGGGCGTCGCTATATCCTGTCCGTTCCAAGTCCATGACCGCCCCTTCACGTAGTAGAGGATATGGTCGACGTTCCGCCCGAACCGCTTGGCGTCATTGTGTCCGGTAGACCTTCGCCATATCAGGTGGTTCCGACAATTGCCCTTGCCGAATATGGCGTCCATGAGACACTTCACCCAGGCCGCCGCCGTATCGTCCATGTGGACGTAGATACTTCCGTCGTCGGTCAGTATGCGGCGCATCTCGATAAGCCGAACGCCCATGAAGCACAGGAAGGCGGCCATGTCTTCCCCGTTGGCAACCTTCGCCGTTTCAATGACGGCATGAACGGAAGGCCAATCGTCGAGAATCCGGTCAACCCATTCCCCTTCTACGTCCTTGTCCCATGACCACCTATCCTGAAACTTGGCTCCAGCGGCTAGGCTGTCAGGGGTGGCGTGGAAGTCCCTGCCCTTGTTGAAGGGCGGGTCGGTGGCTATCAGGTGAACGGAGCGGCTGTTCATGCCTCGGAGGAAGGGCAGGTTGTCTCCGTGAAAGAGTGTGCGGTTGCGGAAGTTGGGAGCGGCCATCAGGCTATCAAGTCCTGATACCTGAGCCGCTTGCCGTCCATGCCCTTAATGAGGGACGCTACCTGTTCCTCCGTGTCCATGACCCGGGCATTGTGGCGGCCTTCAAACTCGGTGACGTACCTGTCCAGATGCTTGACGCTCATCCGGTGATAGACTCCGTGGTAGCCCCTCTTGAGCATGGCCCAAAAGGACTCTATGCCGTTGGTGTGAGCCTGTCCGTTGACGTATTCCCCTACGCTGTGCTTCACCGTCCCATGAGGGAAGGGCAGGCTGTGATAGGAGGGATTGTCGTCGGTGTAGATGGTGGCTCCGAGTCGGGCCTTGTCCACTACGAAGGATTGCAGGTGGAAGGCGTCGGTGCGTTCCACTACCTGGGCGGCTACATGGCCGCTGTCCCTGTCCTTGGCTCCGACTACGGCGGTTTTCCCCACAGGTCCGCGCCCTGCATGTTGCCGCTTGGATTCGTGCTTGTTCTTTTCCTTCCCGCCTACGTAAGTCTCATCGACTTCAACGGGGCCGCCGAACATCTGCTGACCGTCTGCCCATGCTTGGCGGATTCTGTGACCCAGGTGCCAAGCCGTTTTCTGAGTGACGCCCAGGTCACGGTGCAACTTCATGGAGGAAACGCCCTTCAAGTTGGTGGACAATAGGTAGGCCGCCAACGCCCACTTGCCGAGGGGAAGGTTGGAGCCCTGCATGACCGTTCCGGTCTTGACGCTGAAGTCCTTACGGCAATCCCTGCAACGGAAGGGCTGAGGCTTGCGGGTTGGCCGCTCCTGGACGTTGGAGGAGTCACAGAAGGGGCAGACTACTCCGTCGGGCCAGCGGGCGGCTATGAAGACCTTTTCAGCGTTGGCGTCGTTGCCGTAGCGTTCGACGGCCTCGACGATGGTCAGTCCCTTCCGGAAGTGCTTGCCAGGTGCTCGCTTTGCCATGTTCAACCCCTTCTGTTTATGGGTAATATACTACCAGAAAATAGGGGCATTGTCAAGCGTTTCAAGTGGTCTATAATGGCGGAGACCCCGACGCCTGGGGTCTCCGCCTCTTTAAGGGGGGGTGCTTCCTGTGTGGTGTACAGGACGGGTGTGAGATACCCGGAATCGGTGTAGCAAGCCACCGGTTGCAGTTCGATTCTGCCGCCCCCCGTACTGCAACACTACCAGCCGAACCAGCAGAGGGATTTCTGTTGATGGGGTGGTGATTGGGATGATATCTGCTGGCCGTTGCCCCGTCAATCATTCAGGGATGGGGAAAGTTGGGATTTTGTGGCCGGGTAAGATTGTATATAATTCCCAAACTATAAGTCCTCTTCCCCCTTGACGGGGACTTTTGCATAACTCCCTCAAAAGCGCCGATTAACCTCTTCCTCCTTGACGGGGGAAGATTGAGATGGGGGTGATTCCCTCGCCCCATTAGGTATATCTCGTGGCGGCGATTCGCCAACCGGCCGGATGAACGACCCTAAGCCTTCACCTCGACGCCTATGCCCAACTCTTCCTCGATTGGCTTGGTGGAAACCAGGTGCCGCTGCAAGTTCATCTCCTTGGGACTGAATCCCAGCGCCAGTCCCACGAGCTGCGGCAGGTGGAAGATCGGCATGTCTATCTCCTCGCCCTTGTGGGCCTCGGCGTCCGACTGCTTTCCGTCCAACTGCAGGTGGCACAGTGGGCACGGCGTCACCATCGCCTTTACCCCCTTGGCCTTTGCGTCGAGCGTATGGTCCCCCAACATGGACATGGAATTGTCCTCGTTGGAGGTCAAAATGGGAAAGCCGCAGCACTTCCCACGACCGGAAGTCTTCACTGCCTTGCCCCCCAACGCCTCGATTACGTCCTCCAGTGCCGTCTTGCGGGTCTTCTTGAACTCTGCTGGCACCATCAACTCCGGCGGTCTCTTCATGTAGCAGCCGTAGAAGTGGGCGATGGGCAGACCGTTCAGTGGACGCACCACCATCTTCTTTAACTCATCCAGGCCATAGTCCTCGACGATGGCCCATAACATGTGGCGAATGACCGTCGTGCCCTTGTACACCAACCCTTCTTCGGCCAGGAACCTGCGATTGATCATCGTCCGATACTCTTCGTCCTTAAGCCGGTGGTGGGCCTGGGTCATAATTCCCTGGCAGGTGCTGCATATCGTCATTATCTCCATCCCCGCAGTCTCAGCCATAGCGAATGTGCGCGCGTTGATGGGATCGGAGACCTCCTTGCTCAACACCCCTGCGCCGGTGCACCCCGCGCTCTCCAGCGCGTCGTGGTCAAGCTCAAACCCCAGCTTCTCAGCCACCTTCATCACCGCCTCATACAACTCCGGACATCCTCCCTTGGACACACAGCCGGGATAAAATGCGTACTTGGTCTTAACTCGCCCGTTCGTTGTCATGAAGCTCCTCCTGATTGTGTTGTCGAACTGGATAAGCGGTTCGCTACCCCTGCGATTCCCACTTCTCGAAAATCCTCTTGATATGCTCGTGCCCGGGCCGCTTCTTGTGCAGCATATACGGCATCGGACGCTTCCCCTTCAACCCCGCCTTTACCGCAAGCGGCAGCAGTTTCATCAGCCCCTTCACGTTCGTGTACCCCTCCGTTTCAATCGCCAAGCGGCCTTCGTCCAGCCACCCGTGAGCTTTCACCGATGCCGCAAAGCTCTTGTAATGATGAACCACCTTGGGCGGTCCTGCCTCGGCCTTGATTGCCATGTCGTGAAGGTCGAAGATCCTGTCTGTCGGCTCGATGTACTTGGGACAGTGTTCGCTGGCCTCGAAGCAGTGGGTGCAGTCCCACATCCCCCGCGGCAGGCTAAGCTTGTCCAACCGCTGTCGCTTCCGGCTGTCCCGCTCGTCCGCGACCACCCGGTACGCCTTCGTCAACGCCGCCGGCCCAACGAAAGTCTTATCCACCACCAGCACCGTGCAGCCCTGGTCGCACAGCCCGCACTGCGTGCACCTCATCGACTCCGTCAACCGCTTGTCATGGCCGCCCGGGACCAGGTGCTCCCCATCCGAAGGGGCCTGCACCGGATCCACCCAGGGCTCCACCGCCCTGAACTTGTTCCAGTGGAATTCCCTGGCGTTATACACCAGGTCCTTCATCTGACGGCTCATCTTCAAAGGCTCAAGCTCAATGGCCCCGTCATCCGCGCCGTCCCAAGCCTTCTTCACCTTCGTCCGGCACGCAATGGCCCCCTTCCCGTTGACCGTCATCGTGCAGTCGCCGCAGAACCCCGTCCGGCAGCTTCCCCGAAACGCCAGCGTCGGGTCCTGCTCGTCCCGAATCTGCAGCAGCGCGTCCAGCAGCATGTCCCCCTCGTCAACCTCGGCGGTGTACGTCTGTGTGGACTTGTCCGCGTTCGTTATCGGGTCGTATCGCTTTACCGCAAATTTGACTTCCATCCTCAAGACTCCTTCCTGACTATGACGGCAGATTGCCGATTGCCTGCCCCAACTTTCCTCTAATCCTGTTTACAGATTCTCTTGGCCCCGCCTATCCGGCCTCCACTGGCTCGTAGTCCAGCTTCGGCCCTTCCTCGGCATTCGTTGCGACGATTCGCTTCATCCAGTTCTCGTCGTCCCGCTCTTCAAAATCAGACCTGAAGTGACAGCCGCGGCTCTCCTGGCGCGCCTCTGCGCTGGCGATTATCACCTGCGCCACGTCCAGCATGTTCCCCACCTCCCTGATGGCCCTCAGCTCCACGTTGTACGCGCCGCTCTTGTCCCGAACCCCCAACGAAGCGAAACGCTCCTGTAGTTTGGCCACACCATTGGCGGCCTTCCTCAGACCCCTCAGGTTCCGAACCATCCCCACGTTCTTGTCCATGATCTCGCCCAGGTCCCGTCGGATTGCGCCCGCGGTGTCGTCATTGGCGTCCTTGGCCGTCACCTCATTGAGCATGTCCTCATGCTCCTGCACCAGGCCGGACGTTGCCGGGCTCCATGTCGCCCCCCGCACGTAGCGGCTCGCCGACTCTCCCGCCCTGCGACCGAATACGATGCAGTCCAGCAGCGAGTTGCCGCCCAACCGGTTGGCCCCATGGGCCCCCGTGGAAGCGCACTCCCCTGCGGCATAAAGTCCCGGCACCCCCGTATCCCCGAAGGTGTCGACCTTGATGCCCCCCAGGGGCCGGTGCATTCCCGGCTTCACGGGAATCAGGTCTTCAGAGGGGTCAAGCCCCTCCAGATCGTCCATTATCCACAACGTTTCCTGAAGCCTGTCCGTCATGCGTGCCTTGTCCAGGTGCCGCATGTCCAGGAAAACGTGTCCCTTGTCTCCCCTGTTCTTCCGCACCTCCGTCAGCGCCGCCCGAGCGAGCACGTCCCGCGTCGACATCTCCATGGCGTCGGCGTCGTACCGCTCCATGAACCGCTCGCCCTTCTTGTTCACCAGGTGAGCCCCCTCGGCCCGCGCACCCTCCGTAATCAGTATTCCTCTGTTCGCCAGCGTCGTCGGATGGTACTGCACCATCTCCATGTCAATGAGAGACACTCCCGCCCGGTACGCCAGCGCCACTCCGTCCCCTGTTGCCGTCAGCGAGGACGTCCCCCCGTTGTACATCTGGCCCAGGCTCCCGGTGGCCAATACCACCGCCTTGGAGTGGAAGGGATGAAGCTCTCCCGTCCTCAAGTCCCTCGCAATCACCCCCTTGCACATCCCATCCTCCATCAGCAGCGATGCGGCGAACCATTCGTCGTAGATGCGAATCTCGTTCCTCACTACCTGCTCGAACAGCACCTGCAGAATTACGTGCCCCGCCGAGTCCCCAACAAACGCCGTCCGGGCTTGGGACGAACCCGGGAAGGTCGTAACGTCAATCCTGCCCTCTTCGTCTCTATTGAAGATGACCCCCATGTGCTCCAGCGCCACCACGTCCTCCGCGGCGCTCTGGCACATGACCTCCACCGCGCTCCGGTCCGACAGGTCGCCCCCCGCCGCGATGGTGTCTTTGGCGTGGGTCTCCCATGAGTCCCCCGACTTCAGCGCGGCGTTGATTCCGCTGTGCGCGCCCGACGAGTGACTCCGCATCGGATGCACCTTGGATAGTATCGCCACGTCTGCGCCCGAGGCACGAGCGCCCAGGGCGGCTCGAAGCCCTGCAAATCCGCCGCCGACTATCAAAACATCATGTTGAGGCAAGGGCCCTCCTCTCGATTCCCCGCAAGCATCGTCATACCGACAGCGGGGTCAGGTAACATAGCCTCCACCGCCTTTCCCTCAAAGTCGCTGCCTGTCTGACAATGAAGTTAACGGCAGTGGGGTTAGCGCCCATTGTAATAACCCCTCTATACACTGTCAATTTCCACCCCTCCCTCCGTCATTCCCACTCCAGCAGACTCTTGCCTAACCCCATTATAGGCTTTCGTAACCTCTTCCCCCTTGACGGGGACCTTTGCATTACCACCTCAGAAGCGCCGATTAACCTCTTCTCCCTCTCCCGTCCTGGGTGAGGGTCACCCCCCCTCCAACCAAATGTCACCATGAGCGCAGCGCAGCGGAGTCGAAGGGACTCGTCGCCGTAGCCAACCAATCTCAACCCACGCCAATCCCCCAAACTTGCCGTCATGCAATGACCTTTCCGCAACGCAGTTGCCCCTCTACCCACCAGCACCTCCCCGTGCTAACATCCCCCTCTGTAAACCCATGCCCAACCGCCAAGTCCACGTCAACATCCAGAAAGGTTTCCCCTCCCCACCTTCAGAAGACCTCCTCCGAAGGGCCTCCCTAGCCGCCCTCGATGCCGCCTTCCCCCACCAGGACTGCCAGCTCACCCTCGCCCTCTGCGACGACCCAACCATCCGCGACCTCAACGCCCGCTATCGCGGCGACGACAAGGTCACCGACGTCCTCGCTTTCTCCCCCATCCACTCCGGCCCTTGGCAGGGCGACGACGACTCCCATTCCGCCTCGGACGCACCCGATGCCTCATTCCCCACACCACCCAACCAACCCCGGGACCTCGGCGACGTTATCATCTCCCTCCCCCAGGCCCTCCGCCAAGCCGCCGAAGCCCGTCACTCTGCCCGGCGCGAGATATCCCTCCTGGTCATCCACGGTGTACTCCACCTCCTCGGCCACGACCACTACGACGAACAGGAAAAAGCCCTCATGTGGTCCCTCCAGCGCCAGGCCCTAACCACACTGTTCCCATCCAGCCAGGTCTAATTCTTCACCCGTAGAGGCGGTTCGCCAACCGCCCGCCCCCTTCCCCACCCCCGCGAAGGCGGGGGCCCCACTCCCCCTCGCCGATAGCAACCTTCTAACCCATTCCACAGACAACTTTCGCCTACTTCCCTCCCCATAAAACTGGTACAATCATCCTATGACCTCCCAAGTCCTCTACCGCAAGTGGCGGCCCCGCCGTTTCTCCGACCTCGCCGGTCAGGAGCACGTCACCACCGTCCTCCGCCAGGCCATAATCCAGGACCGCATCTCCCACGCCTACCTCTTCTGCGGCCCCCGCGGCACCGGCAAGACCACCACCGCCCGCGTCCTCGCCCGCACCCTTAGCTGCCTCAACCCCCAGGACGGCGAGCCCGACACCACCTGCGCCCTCTGCCAGAACATCGATGCCGGCCGCGCCATGGACCTCATCGAAATGGATGCCGCCAGCAACCGCGGTATCGACGAAATTCGCAGCATACGCGACCGCGTCAACTTCTCCCCCGTCGAAAGCAAGTACAAGGTCTACATTGTCGACGAAGCCCACATGCTCACCGAGGCCGCCTCCAACGCCTTCCTTAAGACCCTTGAAGAGCCTCCTCCCCACGTGATATTCGTCCTATGCACCACCGAGCCCCACAAGATCCTCCCCACCATCATCTCCCGCTGCCAGCGTTTCGACTTCCGCCGAATCTCCTCCGAGACCATCGTAGAACGCCTCCGCTTCATCTGCGAGCAGGAAGGCATCGAAGCCGACGCTGAAGTCCTCGGCGCCCTCGCCAGGGCCGCCGGCGGCAGTCTCCGCGACGCTGAAAATCTCTTGGAGCAGGTTGTGGTCTCCTTCGGCCAGAACCCGGACATCAACTCCCTCCAGGAAATGCTCGGCCTCTCCCACTCCCGCGAAGCCCAGGCCCTCGTCGCCCACTTCCTCCTGGGCAACACCTCCGGCGCCCTCGGCGTTATCGGCAAGGCCGCCAGCGAAGGCGTCGACCTCCGGCAGGTCCACCGCCAGTCCGTAGAGCTCCTGCGGGCCGTCCTCCTCATCAAGTCCGGCGCCGCCGACACCCTCGACCTCGGCGCGGAAACCCTGAAAGACATGAGCACCCTCGCCCGCAAAGTCCAGCTCCCGGCCGTTATGCGCTGCCTCAAGGCCCTCGGTGAAATCAACATGCGGCTCGACGCCACCAGCAGCCTTCCCCTGGAACTCGCCGTCGTGGAGACCTCCCTCGCCGAAGAAACCCAACCCTCCGGACCCACCGCCCCCGCGAGGACCACCCCCGCCACCGTTCGCGACACCGGCAGGCCCTACGCAACCGACCGCCGTCCCTCACCGCCTCAACCCCGACCCCAACGACAACCCACCCCACCCAGACAGTCAGCACCGGCAAACGCTCCCGGCCCCGCTCCCGCACCGGCCCCCGTCGCCCATGTGGACGGTGAGCCTCTATCCCCTGCCGTCTGGGACCAGATTGTTCGCTCCCTGAGTCGTCAGAAAGGCAAGCGCTTCTTCCTTGGTGCGCTACTCAGAGCTTGCCGCAACCCCCATCTGGAGAACGGCGCCGTCGTCCTTCCCTTTAACCACTCCTCCCACATCGAGCGCATGGAGGGCGAACTCCGCGAAGTCGAGGGAAGCGACGCCGTCAAAAAAGCCATCAACCACTACCTCGGCAAACCCTACGAGGTTAAACTAACCCTCCTCGACAACGCCACAAACCGTCCCGCCGCCGTTAGCAGCCCCCTCGTACGCGCCGCAAGGAACATGGGCGGACGAATTCTAGACGAGAGGAACATCGAACCTTGATGAATCGAAAGATGATCAAACAGGCCCAGAAGCTCCAGGCCCAGCTTCAGAAAGCCCAGCGCGACCTCGAAAATTCCACCGTCGTCGGCACCGCCGGAGGCGGCGTTGTCAGGGTGGTAATGACGGGTAAACAGACCGTCGAGTCCGTGGAAATCGACCCCGAAGCCGCCGAAGACATAGAACTCCTCCAGGACCTCGTGACCGCCGCCGTCAACGACGCCGCAGGCAAGGTTCAGGAAATGGCCGCCCAAAAGCTCGGCGGCCTCGCCGGCGGACTCAAAATCCCCGGCCTCATGTAACCCCCGTGAAAAGCGCCGATGTACCTCTTCCCCCTTGACGGGGGAAGATTGAGATGGGGGTGATTCTTACGGGATGGATGACGCATTCGGCAGTTACGCAAATCTCTCCGAAAGCAGGAACCCACGGTGGGGTCCCTGGGCGGCATCCCCCTCTTCCCCTTCACCCTTCACCTACTCCCCCATTCCCGCGAAGGCGGGAATCCACTCTTATCCCTTCCCCCGCATCAAAACAACCTTGTCTGGTAACATCTTGGTGATGGTTCGGCAGAACGATAATAATGGCTGAGAGGTTGAGCCGGGAGCTGATGGCCCTGCGGGTTGCGGCGGAACTCCGCCCCCGCGAGGTCGTGAACCTCGGCATCGGCATGCCTACTCTCGTAGCGAACTACGTCCCCGATAGCCGAGGGGTGGTGATGCACTCTGAGAACGGCATTCTGGGCTACGGGGCCCACGCGCCGGAGGGCGCGGAAGACCCCGACCTCATTAACGCTCGCGCCGAACACGTCAGGTGGCATCCGGGCGGTGCCGCTATCAGTCACACGGACGCCTTCAGCATCGTTCGCAGCGGCAGGTTGGATGTGGCAGTGCTCGGTGCCCTGCAGGTGTCCGAGCGTGGAGACCTCGCAAACTGGATGGTCCCAAGCAAGGGTGTGGGCAGTCCCGGTGGAGGCCTCGACATGGCCGCACAAGCAAAGCGACTCATCGCCATCACCCAACACTCCAACCAGGGAAAACCCAAAATCCTGCGTGAATGCAGCTACCCCTTGACCGTCGCGGGCAGGGTGAATCTCATCGTTACCGATATCGCAGTCATCGAGGTGACCGCTCAAGGACTGGTCTTGAAGGAACGAGCCCCCGGCTGGTCAACCGGAGAGATTCAGTCGGAGACGGGAGCCCGCTTGAAGGTAGTTGAGCCGGTGAGAGAGATGGAATTCCACATCCCTGAAACATCTCCTCCGGCCAAGGTGTTTCCCGACGCCGCAACCGCCGTGGCGGATATATCTGACGGCGCGACCATACTTATGGACGGCTTCGGCGGCATAGGAGGAATGGCCCACTATCTGATGCTTTCCCTGCGAGACCAGGGTGCGCGGAATCTGACCGTGGTGGGCAACACCGTGGGCATCGCCCGCGTATCCGCCTTCGGCCAGCCTCCGGAACCGGGACTCCAGGCCATCGATCATGCCATCCTCGTTGCGAGAGGACAGATAAAGTATGCCATCGCATCCTTCCCGGTGTCGCCGTCGCCTTCCAGGCCGTCGGCCTTCGAGCAGGCATATCAGCGAGGAGAGGTGACGCTGGAGGTTGTGCCGCAGGGCACCCTCGCAGAAAGGCTCAGAGCGGGAGGCGCAGGAATCCCCGCATTCTTCACCCCCACGGGTGCGGGCACAGTCGTTGCCGAGGGCAAGGAGACGAAAATAATCGACGGGCGCGAATACGTCCTGGAGCAGGCCATTCGCGGAGATTACGCATTCATCCGGGCCCACAAGGCGGACACGGCAGGAAATCTCGTCTACCGGGGAACGTCGCGTAACTTCAACGCCGCGATGGCCACCGCGGCGCGGGTGACCATCGCCGAGGTGAACGAGATTGTCGAGGCGGGAGCGCTGGACCCCGACGAAATCGTGACCCCGGGCCTGTACGTGGACAGAATTGTCCGTAGACCTGAAGGCTTCTCACCCTTCAGACCGGTGGAGGAGGGCTAGCTTGGATAAGGAACGTCTGCCCAGGGACGTCATAGCCATGCGGGTGGCGAAGGAACTGCCCGCCGGGGCCGTCGTGAATCTCGGCATCGGCATACCCACCCTGGTGTCCAACTATCTGGAGGGCGTCCAGTCCGTCTCCTACCACAGCGAAAGCGGCGTGCTGAATTACGGCCCCCTCGCGGAGGAGCACGAGAAGGACTACGACCTTATCAACGCAGGCGGCCAGTTCCTTAGCTGGGTGCCCGGCATGGCCTTCTTCGGCTCCGACGAGGCCTTCGCCATGATCCGTGGGGGACACGTCGAGGTAACGGTTTTAGGTGCTCTGCAGGTGTCGGAACGTGGAGACTTGGCCAACTGGATGCTGCCCCAGCGAGGCGTGGGAAACATCGGTGGCGCGATGGACCTGGCCGTCGGCGCGAAACGGGTGATAGTCGCAATGGAGCACACCGACCGCCAGAACCGCCCCAAGGTGGTGAAAGAGTGCACCTTCCCCCTCACGGGCAAAGGATGCGTGAGCCTCGTAGTTACGGACCTCGCAGTCATCGAGGTGACGCCGCAGGGCATGGTGCTCCGCGAAGTAGCCCCCGACTGGTCGGCGTCCGAAGTACAGGCACTGACAGAAGCAAAGCTGCGCGTAGCCCCCGACTTAAAGGAGTACGAACTCTAGAGTGTTCCGTCGATGACGTTTACCGAAGTCATGGCCCGGTTCGCCTTCTCCTTGACTCCTCAGGACGTCCCCGCTGAGGTCGAAAAAGCTGCCAGGACCTACTTGGCCGATACCGTAGCCTGCATGATCGGCGCCTATCCCAGCGAACCCGCCGTGGCCCTGCGTCGATGGGTTGCGGAGAAACGAAGCGTCGGCGAGTCCACCATCATCGGCAGCGACCAAAAAGTCCCCACGGACAAAGCTGCGCTGATCAACGGCACAACGGTGCGCTACCTGGACTCCAACGACATCCTCTTTGAACCGGGAGGCAGGGGAGGCCACTTCAGCGACGCTACGCCCAGCCTGCTGGCAATGGCGGAGAAGCATGGTCGTTCGGCGGAAGAATTCATTACCTGCGTCGTTGCCTCCTACGAGCTGCAGGCCGCTCTGAACCGCGTCTTTCCCTTCATGGCCCGCGGCTTTCACGCCCTCACCCAGGTAACCTGGGTGGCCCCGATTCTGCTCGTCCGGCTGGCGGTTGGCACTCCGACGCAGGCGGTCCACGCAGCGGGCCTCTCCGGCGCCACGGGCATGATTCTCAACACCTGGCTCAAACCGTCCCATTCAATCCCCTGGATTAAGGCCGTCTCCGTGGGCATGGCCGGACAGCGCGCCGTTGAGTCAGCCGAATTGGCCATGCTAGGCGTCACCGCTTCGGAAGACGCTCTGGAGACCGCCATCGAGACCCTTGGCCCCGCCGCCGCTGACGACGTTGACATGAACGCCATGAACCATCTGGGCAAGGAGTGGCACACCACCCGTAACATCATCAAGGCCTACCCGTCACAGATTTTCACCCAGGCGGCGGTGGAAGCATCCGTAGAGCTTTACCGTCGGGGAGTGCGGCCCGAAGGGGTCAGGAAGATTACCCTGTACGGACACCGAAACGTGGCCTCCGGAGTCCAGGGGTCGGCGGAAGCCTACAGGCCCGCCAATAGAGAGTCCGCGGACCACAGCACGCCCTACGTCATGTCAATGGCGCTTCTTCGAGGCAGGCTCACGCCGAGAGAATTCGATGATGCCCCGTGGACGCGTCCCGACGTGCAGGCGATGATGGACAAAATCCACCTCGTCCTCGACCAAACCCGCGATTCGGCCTTCCTGGAAAAAGGCGTCCTTGGTGTCCGCGTAGAGGCGCAGTTGACGAACAGCCAAACCCAGGTGGTCGAGATTCACCAGCCCAGAGGCCATCCCGACGCACCCTTCACCCAGGCAGACCTGAAACGAAAGATAGAATGACTGGTTGAAGACGCTGCGGCTCCGGGCACGGCGGACCGTCTCATCGAGATATGCAACGAAATGTCAACAAAGGATGACCTGAATGCTTTGATTCAGGCTGGCAAAGTCTCCTAGCCTCCGCCCGCTCCCCCATCCCCGCGCCGGCATCCGCATGTAGGGTCAACTAATCCACGCAGTCGAGGCCCCATCCCGCTTTTCAACTTCAATGCGCACGGGAAAGTAGTCCTTAAGCTCCTCCAGGTGGGTAATGACGATGATGCACTTGAAATCCTGCTCCAGCGTCGAAAGCACGTCCAGAATCTGCTCCCTACCCGCCGTGTCTTGTGTCCCGAATCCTTCGTCGATGAACAGAGTCGGCAGCGGCGCTCCGCTCCGGTTGGCCAGGACTTTAGAGAGGGCGATTCGCAAGGCCAGGTTGATGCGGAACGCCTCGCCCCCGCTGAACATCTCGTAGCTCCGATGACCCAGTTCGTCGCTGACCTTGATCTCCAGCGTCTCGGCAAACTGGCCCTTCCGCGACTGAAGTGGACGCTGGCTCTCCAGCTTGAGATGCATCCGTCCCTCGGTCATGCGGCCGAGAAGGCTGTTCGCTTCCGCCTCGATCTGGGGAAGAATGGTGTCGATGAGCAACGCCTGCACCCCTTCTCGCCCAAAGGCCACCCGCAGCTCCTCGTAGATGGCCTGCTCCTCCCGCAGACGGCCCAGTTCGCGCGTCTGACGAGTAATCTGCCGTTCAAGCTCCTCGATGCGTTGAAGGCCCCCCTGCAGTTCACCCCGGCGCGCCAGGAGACTGTTGTGCCGCGATTCCAGACCGCCGATATCCGACGTAAGGCGTGCCAGTTCGTCGCTGACTCTCCGTAGCCTGACTTGGTCGCATCCCATGTTGGAAAGCGACTCCCGCATTTTGGAAAGCCGGTCCCAACGGTCCTGAACGGCCCGCCGCACTTGGGCAAGGGAATCTTTTTCCTGCGGTAGACTGCGCTGCGCTTCCGCAAGCTGCTGGTTAAGCAGTTGGTACCTTTGCAGCTCCTGCAATCTGCGGGACAGTGCCGTATGACGCTGTGGAGAATAGTCGAGGGATTCAAGAGCCGCCTCTTTGGTCTTGAGTTCTGCCTGCCGTTCCGGCGCAAACTGACCGCCATCGAGCAGTCTCTCCAGCCGTTCGACTTCCGGTCGAACCTTTACCGCCTCCTCTTGTGCGCGGCGTGAGTCTTCCAGCTGCCGCTCCAGCAGAGCAGTCTGGCGAAGGATGCCCTGCTTGCGCTGTTGAAGGGCGTTTTCCTCCTCCCGAACTCTCAGGACTAGGCTTTGTTCCTGGCCTTGCAGGTCCTTGAGGCTGTGCTGGTTTTGGGAATATTCCCCACGCTTCTGCCGTATCTCATCATCGTAGGTGTCGGCCAGATGGGCACAGCCTTCTTCACCCAGGGACGTATCGCACAGCGGACAGCGGGCGTCCTCGTGGGACGCGTTCAGCAGTTTGAGCTTGTCGGCAAGCTGCTGCCCTTCGATTTTCAGCCTTTCCTGCGTGTCCTTCAGCGTGCGCACCTGAACGGCCAGGTCTTGAATCCGGGCAGATTCCCGCCCCAGCATTTCTTCTTCCTGGGCGATCGCTTCAAGGGCACTGGCAGCTTCAGTTAGCTGACCCTCCAGTCTGGGAGCCTTTCGGGCGACGGGCTCCAAGTCTGATTCCAGCCGACGCTCTTGCGTAATGCGCCTTTCTTCCAGGCGGGCCTTCGTCTCTGAGATGGCTTGCCGCAGCGAGTTGACCTTTCGGCCAAGTTCGTCGAACCGCGACCGGGCCGCGTTCAGCCGCTCATTCTCCTCCAGCGAATGTTGGTATTCGGCGAAGCCCTCTTCTATGTCCATCCCCCGATGGATTAGTTCTTGGTAACCCTCTATGCGACTGGAACGCTGGCAAACGTCGGCTTCGTACTGGGAGATTTCTCCTTCCAGCTGGGGAATCCGACGTTGTATCTCCTCGGCCTCAGCAATCCGTCGTTCCAGCCCTTGAGTCTCCTGCCGCAGCCCTTCGGCCTCCAAATTCCTCTGCTCCAGCTCTCCCGACAAACTGTGAATACTCTCAAGGGTCCCAGCCAGGTCCTTCTGAATCTCGGGCTTGGCAGCGGTCTCCTGCCGCTTGTATTCAATCTCCCCCTCAAGAAAGTTGCCCCGCTCCCGCCGTTCACGCGCTCTGTCGCGGCTCCGACGTTGAAGCTCATTGAACCGGTCCAGCCCAATAATCTTCCCGAGCACTTCCTTGCGCTCGGCGGGTGTCTTGTTGGTGAACTCGTCAGCCCGGCCCTGAATGAGGAACGCACTGTTGATGAAGGTGTCGTAGTCCATGCCGATGATGTCGTTGATCTTGGCCTGGGACTCGCGGATACTGTTGCCGGTGATGGGGTGAAAGCCGGCGGAACTCTTCAACTGAAGCTGCAAATCGCTTCCGCCGGGAATTCGATACCGACGGATGACGCGATAGTGGGCATCGGCAGCCCCAAACTCCAGCTCCACCCACATCTCGGAGCGTCCAAAATGCACCAGGTCGGCGTGGCCGGAGCCTCTGGCCTTACCCCACAACGCCCAGGTGATGCTGTCGAGAAGCGCGGACTTCCCGTGGCCGTTGTTCCCGCACAAGCAGGCCACGCGGATGCCGCTCAGGTCCAGGGTGTGGTTGTCGTCCCGGTAGCAGAGAAAGTTCTGGAGGCTGAGTTTGAGCGGTATCATGGGGTGAGGGTATTCTAGCATAGGGGGTGTGCTAAAATTGATGACGATATGTTTGAAGCATTAACGGACAAACTCACCGGAGTCCTCGACCGCCTCACCAGCCGTGGCCGGCTCTCAGAAAAAGACGTCGACGACGCTCTGCGGCAGGTGCGTCTGGCCCTGCTGGGCGCCGACGTGAATTTCAGGGTGGCCCGCGAGTTTGTTGCGCGCGTGCGTGAACGGTCCGTGGGCCGGGAGGTGCTGGAGTCCATAACCCCGGGTCAGCAGGTCGTCAAAATCGTCCACGAAGAGCTCACCCAGGTCCTCAGCGCCGGCGAGCATAAGCTGACGGCCTCCGGCCAAACACCGACAAAGCTCATGCTGGTGGGGCTGCAGGGTTCCGGCAAGACCACGGCGGCGGCCAAGCTAGCTGCCCACTTGCGCAGACAGGGCCAGAGTTCGCTGCTCGTGGCTGCGGACTTGCGTCGGGCAGCGGCCGTGCAGCAGCTGATGTCCCTGGGCAAACAGATGGCCATCCCCGTTTTCAACCACGAATCCGCCACCGATGCGGTGCAGGCTGCGACGGCGGGCGTTGAACGGGCGGAGGAGTTGGGCAGCCAGTGGGTCATCGTCGACACCGGCGGACGGATGCACGTGGAAGAAGAGATGATGGCGGAGTTGGAAGACGTGCACAGTCGCATCTCTCCCCACGAAGTCATTCTCGTGCTCGACGCCATGACGGGTCAGGACGCCGTCCAGGCGGCCGAGGAGTTTCACCGTCGTGTGCCCTTGTCGGGAATAATCATGACGAAGTTGGACGGGGATGCGCGAGGCGGTGCGGCCCTCTCCGTGACTAAGGTCACCGGCGTGCCCATCAAATTCCTCGGCACGGGCGAACGAGTGGACGCCCTGGACCCCTTCTACCCCGACAGGCTTGCATCGCGCATTCTCGGCATGGGAGACGTGCTGAGCCTCGTCGAAAAGGCGCAGCAGGTCGTTGACAAGAAGAAGGCCAAAGAGATGGAGCGCAAGCTTCGCCGGGCAAGCTTCGACCTGGACGACTTCCTCCAGCAGCTCCAGAGCGTGAAGCAAATGGGATCCATCGGCCAGTTCATGGATATGATTCCCGGTTTCTCCAAGATGAGCAAGAAGCTTCCCGTAGGGGCCATCGACGACGGTGAAGTGAAGAAGGTCGAGGCCATAATCCGGTCCATGACACCCCAGGAACGTCGCAGTCCCAATATCATCAACGGCAGCCGCAGAAGGCGCATCGCCCTCGGCAGCGGAACGAAACCCCAAGACGTTAACCGCCTGCTCAACCAGTTCGGCCAGGTCCAGAAGATGCTCCGCCAGGTCTCCAGCGGCAAAGGCGTCCGCAGCCTGGAGCGCCTCTTCAGATAAAGATTAGTTCAGGGTCTCAGAATATCCCCGGGCAGCAGCCCCCGGCGCAAGGCGGCAAAAAGGTACGTGGTGTAAAGCGACCGCCGCGGCGCCCATCTTTCGGAGAATTCTTCCAGCTCGGTAACGGACAGGTCCTTACCTTCGAAGTACAGTCCCGAAACAACCCGACGCAGCGCCAGGTCTCCCGCAGGAAAGGCATCCATCCGCCCCAGTGCCCTCAGCAGCAGCCAGTGGGCAGTCCACGGCCCTACGCCCCTCAGGGCAAGAAGCCGCTTTGTCGCCTCTTCGTCGGATAGACTACGCAGCCCCTCCAGGTCCAATGACCCATCGACAATGGCTGTAGCCACGCCCAGGATGTACTCGGCCTTCCGATTGCTCAACTTGATTCCGCGGAGGCCTGGAACGCCTTTTGGCAGCAAAGCCGCCGGGGTCGGAAAGGCATAGTAAGTCTCCCCTTCATGGCTCATGGTAGAGCCGTAATTCTCCAGAAGTAGACCCCCAATAATTCGCGCCACGTTGGTCGCTATCTGCTGGCTGAAAATGGACTGCACGAAGGCCTCAAAAACGCTCGGCGTCTGGCTCACCTTCAGTCCATAAAGCCTCTCTACAAGCGGCACAAGGACGGGATCGCCTCGGGCGACATCGTAGAACCCTCCCAATGGGGTATCCCCACCAAGAATCCAAGCCAGTGTACCGCGTACGTATTCCAGGGTTTCATCGTTGATCTCCTCGCCATAAACCGTCACGTCAAGGCGTGGGGCCTCCACAGTGCCCACGGATTCAACCTGCGTCAGAACAAGCTCGCCTTCTACTTCAAGAAGCCTGCTGTACCGCCCGTCTTTAAAGACGTTGACCCTTGCGCCTGTACCAAATGAGGCGTGATGCTCCATTGTCAGCCGAAAGTCGTAGGGCGGCGTGGGAGTAAGGACTATTCCGCGTTGCTGCACAGCACGTTGCCCCTAACTTGGATGCAGTTGACGACGCATCGAGGAGGCTCGCCGCGCCCAGCGAACGATACACAGCGCCCTGCGGCGTCAGCGTGCTGTGAATCAGGTGGATTTCGTCCACCTCCCACTGAATAGACCCGGGATTGGCTCCCTCTTGCAGCGCGGTCTCGACAAGCTCCCGTTCGGTTCCAGGCAGGGTCCGCCGGACTCGGCCAAGCGTGAGATGAGGGGTGAACCGCCGCCGGTCGGGTTCAAAGCCGAGAAACAGGCACTGTTCTTCCACCGAGGCCTGCAGTTCGGCAAGCGACGAAAGGTCCCCGCTCAGTCCAACCCAGAGAATCCGGGGATTGTTGGGGTCGGGAAACACCCCAAGGTTGCCGAGCCCCAGCGTGAAGGAATGATGTGACGCAGCGGCGGATTCGATGGCGTCTAGCAGCAGCGGGACCGTGGAGGGCGGAATCTCGCCCAGAAACTTGAGCGTCAGGTGGATGCCGTCTGGCTTCACCCACCGCACGCCGGCCAGGCCCATGCCTTTAAGCCTTTCAACGAAAGCCGATAGGGCCTCTTTCACGTCGGAGGGAAGGTCTATTGCGATGAATGTGCGGATGGAGTCGGTCATCGGGCTGTTAGGCTGTCGCGGAGTTTCTTGAGCTCCTGAAACCAGCATACGAGCGTGTCAAGCGAGTATTGGGCGTTGGCGGGACTGGGGTTGGGGACGACAAAGACTCTCGACGTGCCTATGGTGTGGGGTTGAAGACCAAGCTCGACCTTCAGCTTCAGCCCTTCGGCATACCGAAGGTAATTGGCATACACCGTCAACCCCTGAAAGCAGGCTATCGCGGGCTCCCATCTCAGCATCTTCTCTTTCAGCATCGGCGCGCCCTCCCGGTAGTCCTTGGCGCGGAGTGTCGAGGCCTGTCTGGATGGTCGCTTGACCAGGTCCGTAAACCCGATGCCGTAGTCGGTCAGCTCGTGGTCCTCCTCCATCGCCACGGGAGCATCTATCAGACCGGACTGGTTGAACGCCCGCCAGAAGCGATTGCGCGGATTGGCAAAGTAGTGCCCCCGTTCCACCGAAACCTGGGAGGGGTTCAGACCCACAAGAACGATGTCCAAGCCTCCCTTCAGGTAGTCCGGCAGCGTCTTCATAGGTTCAGCAAATTCTGCCCGTTCTCACCGAGGATGAGACGCTTCTGCTCATCGGAAAGCGGGCTCCCGTTAACCTGCTTCAGTAGCCGGGTTTGGGTCAGCAGGGGGTAGTCGGTGCCCAGCAGAATTTTTTCAGCGCCGATTATACGTGTGACAGAGTCGAATACGTCGGGGGTGTAGAGGAAGGGAGATGCCGCCGTGTCGAAGTAGACGTTCTTCAGCCCCTCGCGGACCTCCGGCATAAGTGCGTAAAACGGAAGGCCTCCGCCCCAGTGAGCGCAGACTATCCTGTTGTCGGGGAAGTTCTGAATGAACGCCCAGAGCTTGTCGGGCGTGGTCTTCCCCTTCCCCGCATAACAGTGGCCCGTGGGTTCCGAGCTATGCACCATCACAATGAGGCCCATCTCGCGGGCGGCGTCCATGATGGGTGCCATCACACTGGCATCAGCAATGTCGAAGCCTTGCGTGTCCGGGTGAAGCTCCCCTATGCCACGCGCCCCTCGTTCGACGCACCGTTCAATCTCGCCCAAAGCATCCTGGCCCCAGTTCGGGCTGACTGAGCAGAATGGGACCAGGCGTCCGTCGCTGGAAGCTGCCGCCCGGAGAATATACTCGTTGGCCTCCCGCGCCACGCCCAAGTCGGTCCAACCAAGGCCAAGGCAGACGGTAACGTCCACCTTTGCCTTGTCCATCGCAAGCATGAGTTCCGGCGCTGACGCAATCCTCGCCTTCGGGTTGCCGAAGAGCAGCGCGAAGGTATCGTCCCGGCCAATAATCTCCTCCCGCCGGACCATGAAGGAAGGCGGATACAGATGGGCATGAAAGTCAATTATCATCTCCCTTGCATTATAGTAAGGGAGAAGGGCCGAATGCTAGACAGTGGTATGGGCCGTTGCTATAATGCCCCATCGAGAAGGCTTGAAAGGGGCGCGGGGGACGATTGCATAGCAATAGCGGAGCTTGCCGGGAAACTGCGGTCGCCATTGAGGCATTGACTCATGATTAGGGGCGCGGGCATAGCGGAATTGGCGGGAATTGCCAGGGAATCTCGGCGAAACATTCTCAAGATGGTCTTCGAGGCAGGCAGCGGCCATCCGGGCGGGTCCCTCTCCGAAATAGACCTCCTGACGGCCCTCTACTTTCGCGTCATGCGGGTGGACCCCGATAACCCCGGGTGGGAAGGTAGAGACCGTTTCATCCTCAGCAAGGCCCACGCCTGCCCGGGACTGTATGCGACCCTTGCAGCCCGCGGCTTCTTCCCCGCCGAGGAATTGATGACTTTCCGGAAAATCGACAGCCGCTTGCAGGGCCACGCCCACGTCAAGACTCCCGGCGTAGAGATGAGCGGCGGGTCCTTGGGCCAGGGCCTTTCCTTCGGCATTGGGTGCGCTCTGTCGGCGCGGCTGGATGGCGTGGACCACCGCGTCTTCGTCATGCTTGGCGACGGTGAGTGCGACGAAGGACAGGTGTGGGAAGCGGCCATGTCCGCCTCCCATTACGGTCTCGACAATCTCGTCGCCATCGTAGACCGCAACCGCATCCAGAACGACAGGTTCACCGACGACGTAATGAAGCTCGAACCTCTGGCAAAGAAGTGGGAAGCCTTCGGTTGGAAGGCCCTGGAGAGCGACGGCCACGACATGGAAGCCGTCGTTCAGGGTCTCGAGGAAGCCGCAGCCGTTCAGGGGCAGCCGGCCGTCGTGATCGCCAGAACCGTGAAGGGCAAGGGTGTCAGCTTCATGGAGAATAACCCCGCCTTTCACGGGGCCGCCCCCAGCGAGGAAGAATTCCAAAACGCGCTGGCCGAACTGGCCTGAGGGAATCTGAAGTGACCCAGTCCTTGCCCAAAGTTGCAACCCGCGAAGCCTACGGAAAGGCCCTCGTCGAGCTGGGCCGCGAGAACCCCGACATTGTTGTCTTGGGGGGCGACCTCAACAAGTCCACCTTCGTCCATCTTTTTGCCGCCGAGTTCCCCGACAGGTTCTTCGATTTTGGCCCCGCGGAGCAGAACATCATGGGCGTGGCGGCGGGAATGGCCGCTTCCGGCAAGGTCCCCTTCGTCAGCACCTTCTCCGTCTTTGGCATGTGCCGCCCCTTCGACCAGGTGCGCGTCAGCATCGCCCAGCCCCATCTGGGCGTGAAAATCGTCTGCACCCACGCGGGAATCCTGACCGGCGAGGACGGTATGTCCGCCCACGGCATTGAAGACCTCTCCCTGGCCTGCTCCCTGCCAGGCTTCACCGTCGTCGCTCCATCCGACGCCGTAGAGGCGGTGGCGGCAGTTCGGGCCGCTGCCGAAACGCCGGGTCCCTTCTACGTTCGCCTCTACAGGCCGGCCACCCCCGTAATGCACTCCGACGGCTATGAATTCAGGCTCGGTGAGGGAGACGTGGTGCGACAGGGGGACGATGCTTCCATCATCGCCACCGGTGTCATGGTTGCGACTGCCTTGGAAGCTGCGGAAGCCCTGGCATCAAGGGGTGTGTCCTGCCGCGTGATAAACATCCACACCCTCTGCCCCCTCGACGAAAATGTCATCGCGACAGCCGCGCGGGAGACCGGCGGAGTCGTTACCGTGGAGGAGCACCTGTCCCACGGAGGCCTTGGCAGCCGCGTCGCTCAGGTCTTGGGTCGAAAGGCCCCCGCTCCCATGGAAATGGTCGCGCTTCAGGGCTACACCGAGTCGGGAGATCCGGCCCTGCTCATGAAGAAATACCACCTGGCATCAGAAGACGTCGAGGCCGCCGTCTGGCGCCTGCTGGAGCGCAAAACCTAGCCCCACCTCTTCCATTACTTCTCTTACCTCTTCCCCCTTGACGGGGGAAGATTGAGATGGGGGTGACTCCCCCAACCACTGGTAGGGACGGGTTTCAAACCCGCCCTCTTCCCTCCAAACACCACAAATCACCGAAGGGGCGGCCGGCAGTGGGCGCATTTCAGATTCGTCATTTCTGAGAAAAGCCTGTCCTGGTGCTCCGACACGAGGGCAGGAACCCACGGCGGGGCCACGGAGGCACGGTGTCTCCTCTCTTCCCCCCCTCTCCCGTCCTGGGAGAGGGTTGGAGCCCGCCCCGTACTTGATACGGGGGTGAGGGTATTCCCACTTCCTCCCACCGTCATTCCTGCGCAGACACCGAACCCCTCTACCCACGCCCAAATCTGCGAAACTTGCCGTCACGCAGTGACCCCACCCCCGCGAAGGCGGGGGCCCACTCTTCAACCTCAACCTGCTCCAACCTCTCCCGGTAGGGACGGGTTTCAAACCCGCCCTCTTTTCTCCAAACACCACAATTCACCGAAGGGGCGACCCTTGTGATCGCCCGCTCTCCCTCAACCCACATGTCATCCTGAGCGCAGCGAAGCGGAGTCGAAGGATCTCGTTGCCGTAGCGCTACTCTTCACCCCCCAACCACAATCCGGTCCACGTAAATCCCCGGCGTCACCACCCGCTCCGGGTCAATCAACCCCACCTCCACCACCTCCCGGACCGCCGCCACCGTAACCTTAGCCGCCGACGCCATCGTCGGGTTGTAATTCCGCTGCGCCAGACGGTACGTCAGATTCCCCAGCCTGTCCGACTGATTCCCCCCAATCAGCGCGAAGTCCGCGCCCAGCGGCGATGCCAGCACATATTCCCGACCGTCAAACATCCGCACGTCACTCTCCTCAAACACCGTCCCCGAATAGTTCGGCACGTACACCCCGCCCAGTCCCGCGCCCGCCGCCCGCATCCGCTCCGCCAGCACCCCCTGGGGAATAACCTCCACCTCCAGCTCCCCCTTATGCCACAACTCCAGCGCCGGAATCTCCTGATTTGGACGACCGAAGAACGTCGTGATCACCTTCCGCACCTGTCCCCGTTCCACCAGACGCGCCACGTCATACTCGTCCGCCTTTGGCTCGAAGCAAGTGTTGGAGATGGTCGTCAAATCCCGCGGCCCCAACTCCATCAGCGCCTTCACCAACGATTGAGGCAGCCCCGGCGTCCCGAAGCCCCCCAGCATGATGACCGCCCCGTCGAACACGTCCTCCAACGCTTCAACTGCAGACGAATAGACCTTCCCCTCTGGCACGAAGGAACCCTCCCGAAAACAACGCTCCCCGCATTCTACCAGCCCCCACTCCCTCCCACCAACACCACCCCCGCATCCCCGCGAAGGCGGGGACCCACTCTCAACCCACACCCTTTCCCACACCCGCTCATCCTAAGCCTGTCGAAGGGTCTAGCACCTCCCTTCTTCCCCCTCTCCCGTCCTGGGAGAGGGTTGGGGTGAGGGTACTCCTCTCTTCAGCCTTCCCCCTTGACGAGGGAAGGTTTGGATGGGGGTGATCCCCCTCGTGTCCCCGCGAAGGCGGGGACCCACCCTCAACCCACGTCCAACCCTCCCAACCACCATAATTCCCCGTAGGGCGGCTCGCGAGCCGCCCGTCTTCCTCCCTACTCCCCCTCCCTCCAAAAAAAAGAAGCGGCCCCCACAAAGGAGGCCGCCTCTTTTGTCCCCGCTCCCCTAAGGAAGCGTTAACTCTCTTGCCTAGTATTCCATCGGAGGCATTGGCGGTGCCGTCGGATTCGGCTCAGGAATCTCCGTTATCATCGACTCCGTCGTCAAAACCATCGCCGCCACGCTCGCTGCGTTCTGCAGCGCCGAGCGAGTCACCTTGACCGGGTCCACAATGCCCTTCTCGAACATCGGCCCGTACTCACCTTCCTCGGCGTCGAAGCCGTAGTCGTCCGACTGGCCCCGCACCTCTTGCAGGATCACCGAGCCTTCGTGGTCGGCGTTCTGGGCTATCAGTCGCAGAGGCTGCTCCACCGACTTCTGAATGATGTGCGCGCCGACCAGTTCGTCGCCGCCCAACTTCTCGTCGATGTTGGAAAGCGCCCGTGACGCTCGGACCAGGGCCACGCCGCCACCGGCGACGATTCCCTCTTCCACAGCGGCTCGGGTCGCCGAAAGCGCGTCCTCAACTCGGGCCTTCCGCTCCTTCAGCTCAATCTCAGTAGCCGCGCCAACCTTCACGACGGCAACGCCGCCAGCCAGCTTGGCCATCCGCTCCTGGAGCTTCTCCCGGTCGAACTCGGAGGTCGTCTCCTCAATCTGCGACCGGATCTGCGTGATCCGACCCTTGATGGAGTCCTCCGAACCCTTTCCTTCCACAATGGTCGTCTCTTCCTTGCTGGCCGTGACTCTGCGAGCCTGGCCCATGTCCGCCACCGTGGTCGATTCCAGCTTGCGGCCCGTCTCTTCGCTGATGACGGTCCCGCCGGTCAGAATCGCAATGTCTTCCAGCATGGCCTTGCGACGGTCCCCAAAGCCGGGCGCCTTCACTGCCAGGCAGTTCAGCGTGCCCCTCAACTTGTTGACCACCATGGTCGCCAGGGCCTCGCCGTCCACGTCCTCGGCCACAATCACCACGTCCTTCTTGCCCATCTGGATCAGCTTCTCCAGCACGGGCACCAGGTCGGAAACTGCGGAGACCTTCTTGTCCGTGATGATCAGGTAAGGCTCCTCGATGGCCGTCTCCATCCTCTCGGAATTGGTGACGAAGTAAGGCGAGATGTAGCCGCGGTCGATCTGCATGCCTTCCACATACTCAATCTCGTCGTTGATTCCCTTCGATTCCTCAACGGTGATAACGCCGTCCTTACCCACCTTCTCCATAGCGTCGGCGATGGTCTCGCCTATGGAGTCCTCGTGGGCCGAAAGCGCCGCCACCTGGGCAATCTGGTCGCGGCTGTCCACCGCGCGGGCCATATCCTTGAGCTCCCCCACTATGGCGCTGACCGCAGACTCGATGCCGCGCTTCAAAGCCATCGGGTTCGCCCCGGCCGCCGTGTTCTTGAACCCCTCGGTGATCATGCTCTGGGCCAGCACCACGGAGGTGGTCGTGCCGTCTCCGGCGGCGTCGTTGGTCTTGCTCGCCGTCTCCTTCAACAGCTGCGCGCCCATATTCTCGAAGGGGTCGGGAAGTTCAATCTCCTTCGCTATGGTCACACCGTCGCTGCATACCAGGGGCGGGCCGAACTTCTTGTCCAGAATCACGTTCCGTCCCCGCGGTCCCAGCGTCACCTTGACCGTATCGCTCAAGGTGTCTATGCCAGTCTTCAGCGACTTCCTCGCTTCCTCGGAAAATACTAATTGCTTACCGGGCATTTGTTGCCTCCCTCAAAATTTCTGAATGGATGATGTCGAAAGTAATCGAGATCTACCGTCCGGCCTATCTGTCTACCTTGGCCAGCACGTCGCTCTCACGTAGAATCAGGTAGTCCTGACCCTCGTCCTTGTACTCCGTACCTGCGTACTTGGAGTAAATGATCCTGTCCCCGGTCGCGACCTCCATCGGCACTCGCGCGCCGTCGTCGGTCACCCGGCCGGGCCCCACCGCTACAACCTCACCCTCCTGGGGCTTCTCCTTGGCGGTATCCGGAAGGATAATTCCTGAAGATGTGGTCTGTTCCTCGTCAAGGGGCTTTACAATCAACCTTTCTCCTAAAGGCGTGAATTTCACCAATGCTTCCTCCTAAAAATTTGGTGTAATATCGGGGTACCTTCATCGTTATGACTACTGAATTAGCAGTCAGATATACAGAGTGCTAAAATCACGGCGTATGATAAACTACGCCCTGAATACTGTCAATAGGACAGTTTTTCAGCGAAAATCGTAACTCAAACCCCTTGTTTTCCCTTTACTTATGTTGATTCACGAAAATATCCAACCCAAAATTCACGACGCCATAGCCGTCATCCGCATCGAAATTCCAAACCCCTCAACACAAGCCCAACCCCAAACTTGCCGCAACGCAGTTGCCCCCACCCCCGCGAAAGCGGGGGCCCACTCCCTACCCACGCCCCCGTGTCCTCGCGAATGCGGGGACCCATCTGCGTCGAGCCACTTACTCTCCTTCCCTCTGACTAGCTCATGCTGAAATCCAACTGCATCCAACTCCAAATCCACGACGCCATAGCCGTCATCCGCATCGAAATTCCAAACCCCTCAACACAAGCCCAACCCCAAACTTGCCGCAACGCAGTTGCCCCCACCCCCGCTGAGCAGCTTGCCGACGTCTGCCAGGCCCTCAACGAAGACCCCACCATCCGCGCCGTCGTCCTCACAAATGCTTCTTCCCCTTCGACGAAGGAAGGTTGGAGCCTGCCCCGTACTCGATACGGGGATGGGGGTGATTCCCCCAACTCCTTCTGGCACGAAAACGCCAACCCCTTCTCCCAAAGCTCTCCCAATGAAGACCCAGAATCCGCCCTCCAACGCCTGCGCGTCGCATCCCGCGTCGCCAACCTGAATGTCCCCACCATTGCCGCCATCCAAGGCCGGGCCTGGAATCAGGGCCTTGAACTCGTCCTCGCCTGCGACCTCCGCCTCGCCGCCGAAGACGCCACCTTCGGCATCTCATCCCTCGCCGAAGGCTTCATCCCCTGGGACGGTGGCACCCAGCGACTCCCCCGAATTATCGGACGCGCCCGCGCCCTCGACCTCCTCCTCACCGGACGCTCCCTATCCGCCCGGGATGCCCTCGAAATCGGCCTCCTGAACGCCGTCGCTCCCGAAAAAGACCTCAAAGCCGACGCCGTAAACCTCGCCCGGACCATCGCCGACGCCGCACCCATAGCCGTCCGCTACCTCAAAGAGGCCGTCCACAAGGGCCTCGACATGTCCCTGCCCCAGGGCCTCAACCTGGAAGCCGACCTCAGCTTCATCCTCCAGACCACCCGGGACCGCCAACACGGCATCCAGTCCTTCCTCACCAAAACTACCCCCAAATTCACCGGCCAATGACCCCCACCCACCATCCCCACTTGCCCCATTCCCGCGCACGCGGGGATCCATCGATGATTCGTGACGACGAACCGCATCTGTACGGCCCGGCCCGCGCAAGCGGGGACCCATCTTTCCTACTGCGTCCACTCTCAAAATGGACCCGCATCTATGGATAAACGACTAGCCGTCAATCGCACCAATTGGAATGAGCGGACACCCGTCCACGCGGCCTCAGACTTCTACGACGTCCAAAGCTTCAAGAAGGGCCGCATCACCCTGAACCACATTGAGCGTAGCGAAGTCGGCGACGTAACCGGCAAGAATCTCCTGCACCTGCAGTGCCATTTCGGAATGGACACAATGTCCTGGTCGCGCCTCGGCGCAAATGCCACCGGCATAGATTTCTCCGACGCTGCCATAGATCTGGCTCGCACCCTGAATGACGAAATCGGCACCGATGCCCGGTTCATCCGCTCCAACGTGTACGAACTGCCGCAGGTTCTGGACGAAGAGTTCGACGTCGTCTTTACCTCAATCGGCGTTCTGAGCTGGTTGCCTGACCTCGACGGATGGGCCTCCGTCATCCACAAACTCCTCCGACCTCGTGGCGTCTTCTACATTCTCGATAAACACCCTCTCATGGGCATGTTAAGGGAGTCAGAAATAGGTGATATCCGCCCAACGTGCGACTACTTTAGCCACGAGCAATTCCTTGAAGGCAACAGCCCCACTTACACCGATGGCGTCCCTATTGCCAGTTCAAATTATGAGTGGCAGCACAGCCTCGGCGACATCGTCACCTCTCTGATAAAGGCCGGCCTCACCATTCAATATCTCCATGAGTTCCCGGTCTCCGCCTATCGCGTCTTCCCCTGCATGACCAGGCACGACGACGGCTGGTGGCGATTCCCTAAGCACAATGATTCATTCCCCCAGCTCTTCTCAATCAAGGCTGTCAAGTGACACCCCCCTCTCAGACCATCATCTACGAAAAACACGGCGCCGTCGCCCACATACGACTCAACCGCCCCCACGTCCATAACGCCTTCAACACCGACATGCGCGATGCCCTCTACCAGGCCCTCGAAGCCTCCCGCGACGACCCCGACGTGCGCGTCATCATCCTCTCCGCCGAGGGCAAAAACTTCTGCTCCGGCGCAGACCTCACAGAATTCGGCTCCGCCCCCTCCATCACCGCCGCCCGCGATGCCCGCTGGAGCCGCGACCTCTGGGGACTCTTCCTGAGCCTCGATAAACCCCTCGTCGCCGCCATCCATGGACATTGCATCGGCTCCGGCCTCGAAATGGCCCTCCTATGCGACCTCCGTATCGCCTCCACCGACGCCACATTCTCAATGCCCGAAGCCCACCTCGGACTCATCCCCGCCGCCGGTGGCGCCCAGACCATCCCTCGTATAATCGGCCCCTCCAAAGCCCTCCACCTCCTTCTCACAGGCCAACGTCTCACCGCGAAACAAGCCCTCGACAACGGACTCATATCCCGCCAAGTACCTCCTGACCTCCTCGATAAAGAAGCCCAAACCCTTGCCCGCCGCCTCGCATCCCTCGATACCCATGCCGTCAAGGCCCTCAAACAGTCCCTTAACCTCGGCCGCGACCTGCCCCTCCCCCAGGCTCTTCAGCTCGAATCCCGCCTCGCCCTCAAACTCGCCCAACACCTCGGCTCCCCAACAACGCATTCCTTGTAGAGCCGGTTCGCTAACCACCCCTCCTATGCGCTTTGCGTGCTGTAGGGGCGGGTTTCAAACCCGCCCTCCCAAAGGAATATAATGGAATGCCCGCAATTCCCTCTCTAAACTATCAATTCCCCACATAGGAGAAAAAAGCATGCCCACCGCCCGCGGCTCCTTCGACGTCAACATCGACCCCGATCCACCCTATCTCGATCAAAATGGTCTCAAACTGAACCGAAACTCCGTCACCAAGGAATACTCCGGCGACCTTGTCGGCTCCGCAGAAGCGCAGATGCTCGCCGCCTACACAAATAACCCGGGTTCCGCCGGCTACGTCGCCATCGAGCACTTCACCGGCTCTGTGGACGGTAAATCCGGGTCCTTCGTCCTCCAACACCACGGAATCATGGACAGGGGCGAAGGCCAACTCGCCGTCACAATCGTGCCAGACTCAGGCACTGGAGAACTAACCGGCATCTCCGGCACCCTGCAAATCGACATCCACGAAGGCCAGCACCTCTACACCCTCAACTACGAACTCGAATAGACCTCCACCTATCCTCCTCACGAAGCGCAACCTTCTCCCTCAGAGTGGGGCCCCACCCACTTGCAAACCCATGTACGGCTTGCTATCGTATGTCGCCACCACTCCAGGCGAACCCCTTTTCCTCAATGCCCAAACACGACTACATCTTCGTCGACGAATCAGGTGACGCTGGCTTTAAGCTTGACCCTTCTTCAGGTGAGTTGCTCAGCAGCCACTACTACATCGCCGCCGCTCTCCACCTAACCGACGACGCCTTCCGCGACCTGAACCGACACATCATAGCCTTCAGGTACTACACAGGATTCATTAAGGAACTTAAAATCCCACCGCGCAAGTTGCAATTTGAAAGGTTGCTCGGACCAATTAACATGCTTGCACAAGAGGGGGCGAGTATCTGGGCGTCAGCAATCGTGGTAGACAAGCTACGGTATTCCGGCAGATACCTCAGACCAATAGGAGGGCACCGTGGGAACCCGATACTGTTCCGAAACTATACCCTACGCCGACTGCTTGAGCATCATTTCCAAACCTACACGCTCCAATCGCTCCAGTACGACCTTGTCCTCGATCGTGTAGACCTCAACAAGACGCAAGCTGACAATCTCTGGCAATACCTAACCGGCAATTTCGCTATTCCAAATCCGTCGCACATTACCCACGCATCGTCAATCTACGTTGATGGTCTGCAAGTCGTCCACCACATAGCTAACGGTTTCAAGAATTTCACGACGGACGGTTTTGTTCCCAATGAATTAGCATTCGTCAACTTAAGGGATCTGACAGAAAATCAGCACGTGCTAACCAACGAATAATGTGGCCAGGTCCGGCCTCCTTGTTTCGGGAGACCCGCCCGGCCACGCTATGGCACCCCAGAACGGGATGTACATTAATCATTACATCCCCCACTGTCTCTGTCAATCTCAATCCCTCTCCCGCCTCCTAACCCGCTATAATACCCCCGTCCAACGCCATGAACATCCTGGAATTCCTAACCATCGCCGCCGCCATCGTCCCCGATCGTGCGGCCATTATCTTCGAAGGCCGCAGCATCGCCTTTCAGCAGCTCCAACAGCAAGTCAATCGGCTCGCCAACGCCCTCTCAGACCTCGGCCTCCAGCCCGGACAGCGCGTCGCCTACATGGACGTCAACACTCCGGAATTCATCCAGACCTATCTCGCCTGCGCCCAGCTCGACGCCATATTCGTACCCCTCAACTACCGCGCCCGCGCTCAGGAAATCACCCACATGCTCCAGACCTGCCAGCCCACCATCCTCTTCGTCGGCAACCGCTACCAGGACCTTATCGCCTCCGTCGCCCAACACGCTCCATCCATACAACACGTCATATCCCTGGAAGAAGCAGCCCCCACCAACGATTGGCGCTTCTTCGACGCCATCATCTCTACCGCATCAGACGACGAACTCCACTTCCCCACATCCACCGACAGCGACACAACCCTCCTCCTCTTCACCTCCGGCACCACTGGCGCCCCCAAGGCCGTGAAGCTCTCCCACGACAGCTTCAGCTCCTACATGCTCTCCAGCGTCCCTCCCGCCGACCCTGAAGTCGAGGAGCGAAACCTCCTCTCCCTCCCCATGTATCATGTCGCCGGCATTCAGTCCGTCCTCGCCGCCATCTACGGAGGCCGCACCCTCATCCTCGCCCGCCAATTCGAGGCCGAGCACTGGATGGAGCTCGTCCAACGCGAAAAGGCCCACCGCGCCGGAATGGTCCCCACCATGCTCAAGCAGGTCCTCGACCATCCCCAATTCCCTGACTTCGACCTCTCCAGCCTCCACATCATCAGCTACGGCGCCGCCCCCATGCCCCTGGAGGTCATCCGAAAAGCCATCAAATCCCTCCCTCACACCCGCTTCATCAACGCCTTCGGCCAGACCGAGACCGCCTCCACCATCACCATGCTCGCCCCGGAAGACCACGTCCTTGAAGGTGCGCCCGAAGAAGTCGAAAAACGCCTCCGCCGCCTCGCCTCCGTCGGAAAAGCCTTGGACGACGTTGAAATCGCCATCCTCGACGAAAACGGCTCACACCTTCCCCAGGGAAGCGAGGGCGAAGTCGCAGCTCGCGGCCCCCGCCTCATGTCCGGCTACTGGAACGACGAACACGCCACCCTCACTACCTTCCACGACGATTGGCTCCTCACCGGCGACCGTGGCTACCTCGACGAAGACGGCTACCTCTTCCTCACCGGGCGCTCCAAGGATTTCATCAAGCGTGGCGGCGAAATGATCTCCCCCCAGGAAGTCGAAGACGCCCTCCTCTCCCATCCTGGAATCCAGGAAGCCGCCGTCATCGGCGTCCCCGACCCCCAGTGGGGCGAACGCGTCCGCGCCCTCGTCGTACCCTCGCCGGGCGCAACCCCAACCCCGGAAGACCTAGTCCGGCACTGCCATGACCGGCTTGCCAGCTTCAAACGCCCGGAGTCCGTCCTCTTCGTCACGGAAATCCCCAAAAACCCCATGGGCAAAGTCCTCAAGCGCATCTTGCGTGACCAATACGGCTTTCCCATCGACGACGCTACCCCCAAATGACCTTCCGTTTCCCAACCAACAATCCGTTTAATCTTGCCAACGCCTGCACATCTGCAAAATTTTCCGTTGACATGAATGGGCTTCCTGTCTAAACTCACAAACCGCAATCACAGGCAACGTTAGGAGCTTTTCTGCAGTGCCCGTCACCGACATACTCGCCCAGTCCCCCTCCACGTACACAGCGCCCTCAGCCCTTCTCACTCCTCCCAAACCCACAAAATCCCTCATCATCCTTCTCGCCGGCGTCCCGGGCACGGGCAAGACCACCCTGGGCAACGCCCTGCTCGGCAATCTCGGCCTTACTCACCACATCAGCACCGGCTTCCTCCGCGCCGCCATAGACCCCTACCTCCCTCCCCACCAGTCCCGCCTGCTCCGTCGCCACGCATTCGATGCCTACGAACTCCTCGACCCCGGCGCCCTCCATCCCGACGACTACGTCATTCAGGGCACCATAGCCCAGACCGATCTTCTCCGCCCCGTCATCTCCACCTGCCTCGCCCGCGCCCGGAGAGAGGGAATCGGCCTAATCATGGAAGGCAGTCACTTCATCCCCGGCATCATCGATCCCGAAGAATTCGGCGCGGACCTGCTCTGCGTCCTCGACGTACCCAACAGAGACGAACTCAAAGCCCGCGCCCTGAGTCCCAACCATCAGAACCGCCACCTCTCCTCTTGGGACCTCGATCGCTTGATAATCCTGCAAGACCAGCTCCTTGCCATGGCCCGCCGCCACGACCACCCCATCGTCCCCAACGTCGACCTCGACCAAGCCGTCAAGGAAGTGACGGATCTGGCCCTCAACAACGCCGCCCAAGCCTGACGGCAACCACCGGCACCTTTACGTATTTCCCACTGGACAGACCCAACTAAAGTGTGCAATCATATGCGTCGAACTCTTTAGCGGAAGGAATGGTCTATGATTGAGGTGGGCAAGACCCGAGAAGGTAGATTCCTCATTGTTTATCTTCTCCAGTTCCTTACTTTTTCCGGATTCCTGGCCTACCACGAAGTGACAGCCGTTTCCACAGATGCTATAACTACAATGCTGGCAATTCTCATGGGAATGACCTCGCTGGGATTCTTGAGTGCGCTAAACACGGTCGTCTTTGTGGAGGGAAGCGAAATGCTCGTTGAAAAATACCTCAGAAGAAGGTACCAAGCTGGCAAAGCCGAGGGTAAAGCGGAAGGACGAAGCGAAGCCTGGCACGAGTGGCAAGCATGGAATCAACGCCGCCTCGAAAACGAGAAGGAAGGCCGCCCCTTCACTGAACCTCCTCCTTCTCTCAACAATCACTCTTAACACAACAAGGGAGAATCAAGAATGGGAAACCCGGTAGTGCATTTTGAAATCGCCGGCCCCGACGGGCCTGCCTTGCGGCAGTTCTATTGCGACCTGTTCGGATGGAAGATTGAAGATCTGGGCCCCGAGATGAACAACTATGCCTTGGTCGAGGCTAACGAGGGCGGCATAGGCGGCGGACTGTTTCCTACTACCGAGGGTATGCCCTCCAATTACGTCACCTTCTACGTGCAGGTTGACGACCTTCAGACAGCGCTGGACAAGCTGTCTGACATGGGCGGAAACCCGATAATGCAACCCACGGAGATCGCGCCCGGCATGGGCTCAATTGCCATGTTCATAGACCCCGGCGGCAACACCATTGGATTGTATTCGCTGCCTGATGAATGGGACGGTCAGATGCCGCCCAGGGGCAGCGCTCCGCCCGTGGTCCATTTTGAGGTCGGAAGTAAGGACGCCGCTGCCCTTTCCGACTTCTACACCAATATGTTCAACTGGAATATCAAATATCTCGAGAATGCAATCTACCGCCTTGTCCAGCAGGAATCCGGTGGGATCGGCGGCGGCATCTTCGAGCACACGGAAGGCATGCCGCCCAACCATCCTTCCGTCGCCGTAATGGTCGACGACTTGCAAGCATCTCTCGACAAGGCCGTAAGCCTGGGTGGAACAGCCCTGATGCAACCCACGGAGATTCCCGGCGGATTCGGCTCCTTTGCCATCTTCTACGACATCGCCGGCAACCGGATTTCCCTCTTCAAGTCACCCGAATAGCGCCCACAACCACCAGCATAATTCCCTTGCAGAGCGGCGCGCTTGGCCCCTGATGGAAAGGCTTCCTGTCCCTTTGAGCGCCCTTACAGGGCCTATTTGAACGTTGACGCCTCGGCGCCCACCCACTTGATGATGATGGCGTTCAGGGTGCCGTCAGCCTTCATGAACGCCAAAGCCTCGTCCAGTTTGCCTTTCAACCCGCTGCCTTTGCGGACGCCGATCCCAAGGCCCCGATCCAGCAATACCGACGGCCCGGCCACCTCCAACTGCCCCTCATACTCCCCAAGTTTCTCAACTGCATAACCGTGGTCCACCAGAACCGCATCCACTTCGCCATTGAGCACCGCTTCAACCGCGCCGCTTGATATGTCGAGCGGCACGAACGGAATCCCCAACTCTGTCAGATAGTCGGAATATATCGTATTGTCCGACACTCCAATCCTCCCTTGCACAGCCTCATCTCCCTCTCCTGTCCTCACCACGTACACTGAAGGAGTTGGCGGGTAGTACGCATCCGTGAAGTCGATTAACTGCTCCCGCTTGGCAGTAATGCTCATGCCCGCCAAAATCGCATCAAAAGCCCCCCTTCTCAGGTCCGGAATCATCGCTTCCCAATCATTCAGGACCCACTCGCACTCCAGGTCGGCCCGCCGGCACAACTCGTCCCCCAGTTCGCTCTCAAGACCGCCTATTTCTCCTTCATCATTGATAAAGTTAAACGGATGGTAGTCGCCTGTAGTAGCAATCGTTACCTCTTCCTTCCCGCCACAGGCGACCGACAGCAACATGATTGCCGCCAGTAGAACCCCGCTCAGTATATGCATAAAGCGATATTCCAACTTCACCCTCCATTTCAGTGCCCTCAGCGTCCGTATCCGCAAGTTTACCCCCTGGCGGAATAATTGGGCAGCCCTGCCCCATTAACTGCTCCTGCTACCAGGGCCTCCGGCGTGCCCCTCCCTCCGAGTCAATCACCTGCCCCGAAATCCATCGGGCATCGTCAGTACATAGCCATGCGATCAACCGCGCTGCGTCCTCCGGCTGACCCCAGCGTCCCAACGGCATAATCTTCAGGATGCGATCATACACGTCCTCCCTTGCCCATCCCGTGTCCGTCGGCCCTGGATTGACTGTGTTGACGGTTATACCCTGCCCCACAAGCTCGTCAGATATAGATGTGGTCATCTGGTGCAGCGCGCCCTTGGAAGCCCCATAAGCTAGCATCGGCCCCATCGGGTCTTTGTGCTGCCCGGAAATCATCATCACAATGCGCCCACCTGGTCTTCCATCGTGTTGGGCCGCAAACTCCTTTATGAGAAGCAGCGTCGCCCGAACATTCACCGCCAGATGCCGGTCAATGCTTTCTGCGGTTAGCGATTCTAACGATTGCGCTTCACTGTGCGCATGATTGGCTATGAGAATGTCAATATGTCCGAATCGACTTACTGCTCTCCTGACAACATCAACTGGGGCATCTTCTTCCGCAAAATCAATATCAATGTGCTCGACATGTCCGCCATGTTCCCTCAGACGCGCAACTATCTCTTCCTGCTCATTCGCCTTTCGTTTTAGAGGAAGAATCGAATCGTAGTCGGCGTATGAATGAATGAACAGATCGGCTCCCATTGATGTCAGACGCTCTGCCACCGCAAAGCCAATGCCTCGCAACCGACTCACCCCGGTAACAAGGGCGACACGGTTCTTCAGGGGTAGTGATGAGATAGACACAAGCAGACCTCTCCCACACCCAACCCTGCAAAACCCTGTTCTCGAGAAAGCGGGAATCCATCCCCTCCTGCCGTCACGCAGTGACCTCCTTATCCCTCAACACGTCCGCCGCCCGCGCTGGATACGGCAGCTCCTCCGGGTCCACCGGCACCTCGATCAACGTCGGCCCCCCCGAAGCCAACGCCTCCGACATCGCCTCCGTCAACTCCCTCTCGTCCGACGCATAGAATCCCTTCCCCCCGAACAAGTCCATCATCTTGTCCAGCCGCGGGTTCGTTATATCCGCCTCGATGTACCTCTCTCCGTAGAAAAACTTCTGGTACGCCTTCTCCGACCCCCAAGAGTTGTTGTTCATCACAATAGCCACCACTGGAATATTCCACCGCACCGCCGTCTCCAGCTCCTGCGCGTTCATCAGAAATCCCCCGTCCCCGTTGATGCTTATCACCGGCCTCTCAGGGCACCCCATCTTCACCCCCAGCGCCATCGGATAGCTTATGCCGATGCACCCCAAATCAAGCGGACTCGTCAGACTATACGGCCGGCCGAAGTCCAGCCTGTCGTAGGCGTACCCCGAAGCCGCCCCCGCCTCGATTACCGTCAGCGCGTCGGCGGGATAGATCTGACGCAGCACGTGATAAACCTCCTGAGGCTTCAGAATCTCGCCCGCCCGAGGACGCTCTCCATCCAGCCGCTCCCGACGCTCCCTCCGCAACCTCGCCGCCACCCCCAACCGCGCCTCGCCTCCCGGCGGCGCTCCAATCTCTCCCACCAGCTCCAGCAACGCCCTCGACGCCGCCCCCACGTCCCCCAGAATCCCCACCTCCACCGGATGATTCCGCCCCAGCTCCTCCTCGTCAATCTCCACCTGCACAATCTTCGCATCCCGCGGAATGAACCTGTTGTCGTAGAACGTCGTGAAGTGCGACAACCGCGTCCCCAGCGCCAGCACCACGTCCGCCTGCTGCACCAGCTCCGCCGCCTCCGGCGCCCCCGCCCGGCCCAGCATCCCCACGTACAACCGCTCGTCATTCGGCACCGAGTCCACCCGCCCGTACGACGCCACCATCGGTGCCGCCAGCGCCTCCGACAGCGCGCACACCTCCTCGTGCGCCAGACCCCACTTCACCCCTCCGCCGGCCACAATCACCGGAAACTTCGCGTCCCGCAGCACCTCCGCCGCCCGACGAAGCAGCGCCGGGTCCCCCGCCGAAGCCTGCGACTGACGCACCGGCCCCAGCATCCCCTCATCAGCCTCAATTTCCAACTCATTCTGAATATCCCGCGGAATATCCACCACCACCGGCCCCATCTTCCCAGACGTCGCCACCCGAAATCCATGTAGCAGCGTGTCCGGTATCCGCCCCGCGTTTGGCGTCATCACCGACGCCTTCGCCACTGGACGGAACACCCCCACGTGGTCCACTTCCTGAAACGAGTCCCGACCCATGTGCTCCTGCGAAATCCCCCCGATAATCGCCACCATCGGCGCGTGCGTAACGTAAGCCCCCGCCACCGGCGTCACCAGGTTCGTCGCCCCCGGCCCGTTCGTCACCAGGCACACCCCCGGCTTCCCCGTCGCGTGGGCATACCCCAGCGCCATGAAGCCTGCCCCCTGCTCGTGACGCGTCCCCACGTACTCAATATCCTCCAGCCCGTACATCGCGTCCATAATCTCCAGAAACGCAGACCCCACAACCCCGTAAACGTACCGCACCCCCTGCGACCTCAACACCTCCACCACCCACTTACCCGCCGACATCTTTACCATCTCTTCACCCTCTCTTACTCAATTCCCAAACTCGCTCCCATCCTCCCATATCAGCCACAGATTAGATAGACAGTCAAATGGCCAGTAAGCCCTCAGTTGCGCCCGTTACTCGTCCGACTCGGAAGTGTTCGAAGAGTCTTCAACTGGGACAATTCTCACTGTGTATTCGCCCGTCTCTCCACCGAAATTTCTTACTGCAAAATAGTACACATTCGTGTGCGGCGCCACCCAAACAATTTCAGGTCCATCCTCGGTTCGTTTACGATGCTCCCATTGATCAGTCAGGCTCACTTCCCCGCTATGTGGATTAAAGAGTCCGAGGCTTGTTGCGTGTAGCGTCTCATGGGCGACACTCAATCTATATTTCTGACCTTCTTCTGCCCTAAAGCGATAGTAGTCAAAGTCAAAGAAGTAGTCTAAGTTTCCCTGCACTGTTTCTCCCAATATGATCGCCGTCGCATCGTCTGCAGTTCCGCCGTGGTCATCGGGCTTCGCGACTTCTTGAAATGCGAAGTACCCACCATGCAACGTCCGGTATATGTCTTGAAGGGCATCCTTTCGCTCCACCGGCGCATTATCCAACAACGCACGATACATCATACCCTCCATGTCCTCCCGACTATCACCTTGTTGGGAAAGGAAGTCCCTCAATACCGATGACATCGCCTCTTCGCCAATCGTCTCATAGACGATATGCAGGAGGTTTCTGCCCATGGAGTGAGAGCAACTACCAAGCCTCTGACTGGGAATATGCCATTCCCAGGAGATTTCGTACACGTACGCCAGGTGGCTTATGTTCTCTAATTCTCCGCCCTCCATGCAACTCTGTGCGGCGCTCGCCGCGGAGGCTCGGTGACGATGCAATTCTATTTTACCCATGCGATCGAACACTATGTCAGCAACAAAGCCGGATACGCCCGCTCTTATCCACCGTGGTCGTAAAGGGAATTGTTGCAAGTAATAGAAACCCGTCGCTTGGGGCAATGCAGCGATATCATGAGTTCCACTTTTGCTGAACTGCATGCGTCGGCCATTGAAGTTTCCACCAAAGCCAGGATAATCGTCGGGTCGGGCAATAGCGAGCAAAATAATGTCCGTTGTCGGAAATGGAACGCCAAGAAAATCTTCTGAAATGCGAATGATCTCCTCGATGTAGCCCGGTACGTCTTCTTCTGGTGCGAAGGACTCATTCGAAAATACCCAGATGTTCACATCCCCGGCAAGCGGGAGTGAGACGACCTTTGATTGTGTGTAATGTTCATCCAGTAGTTCATCGTAAAGAGTGGCGCTAAAGAGTTCACTGACCGCAGTGATGAAAGCGGCTTCTTCGTTGTCAATTCCATCTGCAACCCAAGGTTTACCGCCTAGCAATCGAAGGCGATGAAACCCAAGCGGGCCTCGGGCTATTTCAGTCAATGATTCCCCCAGATAGCCCCGCAGTCCTTCATCTACGTTTACGGTTGCGATGAGATCACCGTTGGCATTCGGAATATTCAAAGCTAGCCTCACGAATTCTGCGTCAGTCAAGCCGTCAATGAACCAGTCCTGGTTTACTATTGTTTGGGCCAACTCTGTATCAGTAGCCGCAATGCTACCCATTACGTGAAGTGTTCGAATTTCGGTTTCGTTCATATCATCAATTACCCAGGGATAGCTGGCAATGAGCCTGCCCAGTTCATTGTCTGCGCTTACAATTGAACTTAGAGCAAAAAGGACCTGGTTTTCATCTGGAGACACACCGGCTTTAACCCAGTCGAAGTTGAACACCGCTTTCGCGAATTTCGGGTCTTCATGCCCCATGAGGTGGGCCATTGCGGGCAAATCTACGTGGTTTGGACTCTCGCGATCTACCAGCCAGGGAAGGCTCAAAACCGCTCTCGCCAAATCCACGTCAAGGTACGAAAAATCATGCAAACTCCACAGAGTGCCCCAGGAGTCTGAAATTGGGCCCTCTGCATACCATGGCGTCTCTGCAATTTCCCTTGCCAGTTCCAGATCATTGCTGGCGATGGTATGTAGTAATCCAAGTCCTCTCCAGTCATTCCTGTCGATGACTACACCTTCATCATCACTGGATGGTTCTCGGTGAATGACTGGTCCTTCAGTGAACCAGGTATGAGCGACGATAGTTTCAGCTAGATCAGTATCTAGCATACAGATATCGATAATCGCATCAGAAATCTCGAAATGAATCGAGTGTGTCGGATTACCCAACCAGGGAGCAATGCTGGATGGGCAGTCTGGTGCGTCTGCTTTAGCCGTCGGCATAGGCGTCACCGTCACCGTCACCTTAGGAGTGTGCTCCGGTGTTGGTTCCGGCATAGGCGTCGCAGTCAATTCTGGCGTGGGTTCAGGCCTGAGCTTCGGCGTTGGTTCGGGCGTCGGCTGCGGTGTAGATGTAGGCGAAGGCGTCGGCTCAGGCGTGGGCTGTGGGGTCGATGTCGGTTCCGGCGTAGCAGTTGGTCCCCGTGTAGGCACAACCGTCTGCGCCGGTGTGGGTTCCATCGTCGGCATCGCAATCACGATGGGAGTGGCTGTCGATGTTGCCAACGACTCAGATAAGGGTAATTCGCTCTCACGAGGTTCGCTTGTGGGTGGCTGATCAGCCCCACATCCCGCAATCAAAATCGATGCGGTTAGACACAACAAACTCATACGTAGCGCATATTTGACTAACATTTCCATGCAAGTGAGCATAGTACATTTGATACCAGCAACAAAACTCTATTGTCGGCAGAATCATGCGTTGCTGCCCCACCCCCACCCCTTCTTCGTCATTCCTGCGAAAGCAGAAACCCACTGCGGGGTGGGAATGAGTCCCTCCCCTTCCCGCCCCCCTTCACCGCTCATCCTGGGCTCATCCTGAGCTTGTCGAAGGACGAAGGCGAGTGACCCCCACCCCAAGACCACTTGATACTCCCCCTATCTTCCGTCACAATGCCCCCGGAAATCTCACCTGCAACTTCACCCCCACTCTAACTTCACCAAATTCAACCCTTGCACAACCCTCCCCTAACCCCCGATTCCGGCCCCGTCCGCGAGTCCTCCCGCATCACCAGTCTCGACCTCATCCGAGGCATCGCTGTCCTCGGCATCCTGCTCATGAACGCCGTCCATTTCAAGTTCGGCGCCGCCCCCTACTTCAACCTCAGCGCCGGCGGCTCAGAGACCTGGCTCGACCGGACCATCGGTGTCTCCGGCGAAATCTTCGTCGACCAGAAATTCATGGGCCTCTTCTCCATGCTCTTCGGCGCCGGCATGATTCTCTTCATCGACCGCGCAACCCAAAAGGGCCGACGCGCCGTCCTACTCAACCTCTGGCGAAACGGCCTCCTCCTGATAATCGGCATCTTCCACTTCCTCATCTGGGACGGCGACATTCTCATGGCCTACGCCCTCGCCTCGGTCTTCCTTATCGCCCTCCGCAACCTCCCCAACCGCGCCCTCATCGTCCTCGGCGCCCTTATTTTCCTCTCCTCCATCGCCCTCGCCCTCGTCGCCCAGAACCTCGCCGATACTGGCACGTCCGTCACCGGCATCTGGGAGCCCGGCGAGACCGACGACGAAAACGTCATCCTGATCCCGTTCATGTTCGGCTTCTTCCTCCGCGCCCTCGGCCTCATCCTTGTTGGCGCAGGCCTCTACCGCTCCGGCTTCATGAACGGCGTCTTCTCCTCCAACACCTACCGACGCACCGCAATTCTCGGCCTCGCCGTCGGTCTTCCCCTCGCCGCTGCGGGCGTCATCATCACTGCAGCCAACGACTACTCAAACGAGATCGCCTTCATCGGACAGATACCCAACACCATCGGCACCATCCCCTGCTCTCTTGCCTACATGAGCCTCATCATCCTCTGGAATAACCGACCCGACGACTGGCTCAAGAAGCGACTCCGCGCCGTCGGCAGAATGGCCCTCACCAACTATCTGATGCAGACGGTCCTCGGCGTACTTGTCCTGGCCCTTCTCCTGTCAGACGCGAACTTTGCCAACCGAAGCGTCATATTGCTCTTCGTCTTCGCCGTCTGGATGCTCCAACTCTGGTGGTCCCAGGCATGGCTGAGCCGGTTCCTCTTCGGCCCCGCTGAATGGCTCTGGCGCGTCGCCACCTACCGCGCCAAGCAATCCCTCCGCCGCTCACCCCTTCCCCCACACCCATCGCCCCACCGCTCATCCTGAGCCCGTCCAAGGACCCCAAACCCCTCAACCCACGCCCCAACTCCTCCGCAGCCAAGGAATCTCTCCACCAGTAATACCCTAACTCCCCCCACGCACAAGCCCAAACTTGCCGCAACGCAGTTGCCCAAAAGTGCCATTTCACCCCTTGCCACCATCCCACACCCCTGCTACCATCCCAACCATGACAACTATAGAACACATGTGGCAGCAGATTCACAACCTCCTCCACCCACCAGCAACTCGGTGCCCACGTCCAGGAACGCCGCCCATACTTACTGAGATAATGAGTATCAATAAATTCCGCCAAAACCCTCAAAAAACGCAGAAAACGAAAAACCAGTCCAAAATCAGCCAAATTCGTGCCTGCATCGCCCCAAAAAGCCCCTCATTCGTTTTCAAAAGCGAATCTATCCCAAACCTGAGAATCCTGAAACGAACCCTTCGTTTCCCATTCGTTTCAGATTCGTTTTACATACCGCGTCTCACTAAAATCCCTCCTCCTTACCACTGACAAGAGGACCCCACTACCCACCCTCTATCATTCCCCCTATAATGTCCCAAACTCCTCCCCCTTCTTCCCCCTCTCCCGTCCTGGGAGAGGGTTGGGGTGAGGGTATAATCCCCCGATAGCCACCAAACCACACCAAAAGGAGAATAAATGAGACTCCAAGGCAAAGTCGCCCTCATATCCGGCGCCGCCCGCGGCATGGGCGCCTCCGAAGCCCGCCTCTTCGCCAGGGAAGGCGCTAAGGTCGTCCTCGGCGACGTCCTCCACCAACAGGCCAAGGCCGTCGCCGACGAAATCAACGACGCTGGCGGCCACGCCCTCGCCGTCAATCTCAACGTCACCAGCGAACAAAGCTGGCGCGACGCCGTCCAAGCCGCCGAAAGTAGCTTTGGCAACGTCAACGTCCTCATCAACAACGCCGGCATTCTAGTCCGCGAGGAGCTCGAAGAGGGCACCGACCCCGGCTGGGACAGCACCATGAACGTCAACGCAAAAGGCGTCTACCTCGGCATGAAGCAGACCGTCCCATCCATGCTCAAGGCCGGTGGCGGCTCCATCATCAACATCTCATCTATCTCTGGCATCGTCTCCCTCGGCTACCCTGCCTACAACGCCTCAAAGGGCGCCGTCCGCATCATCACCAAGACCGTCGCCATCCGCTTCGCCGACCAGAACATCCGAGTAAACTCCATCCACCCCGGCGTCATCAATACAGCCATGATGGACGGCGACACCCGCTCCGACGAAGACTGGGACCGCATGATCCCCCTTGGCCGCTTCGCCGAACCCATCGAGGTCGCCTACGGTGCCCTATTCCTCGCCTCCGACGAATCTTCATTCATGACCGGCAGCGAACTCGTCATCGACGGCGGCTTCACCGCCCAATAACCCATGCCACCACCATTCCCACTCCCCTCCCGTTTTCCCGCGAAGGCGGGAATCCATCTTCTCCCTTCCCCCTCGACGGGGATGGTTAGAGTCTGTCCCCGCGAAAGCGGGGAATAGGGGTGACTCCTACCAAACCCACCATGTACAAAACAGAAAAAATGCGACTCAACCCGTAGGGGCGGGTTTCAAACCCGCCCTCCCCCTAAACCCCTTCCCCCTTGACGGGGGAAGGTTGGGATGGGGGTGAAAACTCCAAACCAACACCCAAAGGAGAAAAATGAGACTCCAAGACAAGGTAGCCATCATCACCGGCGCCGCCCGCGGCATGGGCGCCTCCGAAGCCCGCATCTTCGCCAGCGAAGGCGCTAAAGTCGTCCTCGCCGACATCCAGGTCGAAGACGGCCAAGCCGTCACCAAAGAAATCACCGACGCTGGCGGCCAGGCCGTCTTCGTAGAAATGGACGTAAGCATCCAGGCCGACTGGGACCGCACCATCGAAGCCGCCATCTCCAACTTCGGCAAGATCGACGTCCTCATCAATAACGCCGGAATCATCGAACGCGATTCCCTCGAAGAGACTAGCGAGGAGACCTGGGACCGCATCATGGCCGTCAACGCCAAGGGCATCTTCCTCGGCACCAAGGCCGTCATCCCCCACATGCGCGCTGCCGGCGGTGGCGCAATCGTCAACATCTCCTCCATATCCGGTATGATCTCCCAAGGCTATCCCGCATACAATGCCTCCAAGGGTGCCATCCGAGTCTTCACCAAGAGCTCCGCCGTCGAACTCGCCCGCGACAACATCCGCGTCAACTCCATCCATCCCGGCACCATCTGGACATCCATGTCTACCTACAAGCGCGCATTCACCCGCGAGGACAGGGCTAAGATCATCCCCATGCGACGCGTCGGCGAACCCGAAGAAATCGCCTGGGCCGCCCTCTTCCTCGCCTCCGACGAAGCCTCCTACATGACCGGCAGCGAAGTCGTCATCGACGGCGGCGTCACCGCCGAATAACCATGCCCACCCCCAACACACTCCCCTTCTTCCCCCCTCTCCCGTCCAGGGAGAGGGTTGGGGTGAGGGTCCTCTCCCTCCCCTCTTCTCCCTTCCCCCTCGACGAGAGAAGGTTAAGATGGGGGTGAATCCCCCTTAAAGGACAAAATGCCATTGCCCACCTCTGAATCCGCCCAAAACTGGCTCGCAACCGTCCAGGCCGAACACGCCCAGACCGAACGACTCCGCGACCAGCCCAACCCCCACGACGACCACTGGCACGGCATGACCGTCAGCTTCCGCTCCGACCCCCACCGCACCGACGATCCCCTCCTCGACCGACTCGCCCGCGAAGTGCAACCCCACCACACCCTCATCGACGTTGGCTCCGGCCCCGGCCGCCTCGCCCTTCCCCTCGCCCTCCGATGTCGACACGTCACCGCCGTCGAGCCCTCACCCGCAATGGCCCAGGCCTTCCGGGAAGAAGCCGCCGACCACAACATCCAAAACGTCACCCTCGTCGAGTCCACCTGGGAAGACGCCAAAACCAACCCCGCCGACGTCGTCCTCTGCTCCCACGTCATCTACACCGCCCGGCATGTCGACAGTTTCGTCGAAAAACTCACCTACAACGCCACCGAACGCGTCCTCGTAATCCTACACTGGGACCCTCCGCAGCACCGCACATACCGACTCTGGCCCGACGTTCACGGCGAAGCCCGAATCCCCCTGCCCGCCGCTCCTCAACTCCTCGAAGTCCTCAACGAAATGGGCATCTCCTACCACGTCGAAGACCTCCCAACCCCCGAATTCCACGGCTTCCAGTCCCCCGACGAAGCGTGGCAGCAGACCAGGGGAATGCTCTTCCTCACCGAAGGCTCCGAAAAGGACATCCTCCTCCGCCAAGTCATCCCCAACCACCTCGAAGAACGCAACGGCGAATTCTACCTCAAAGACTCCAGACCCATGCGCCCCGTCCTCATCTCCTGGCCCCCCCCGCTCATCCTGAGCCTGTCGAAGGACCCCACCCTCGCGAAAGCGGGGGCCCACTCATCAACCTCATCCTGCTCTAACCTCTCCCCGTAGGGGCAGGTTTCAAACCTGCCCTCTTTCCCCACTATCCCCCCAACCCCCGCATCATCTCTTCTCTCTTCGTCATTCCTGCGAAAAGCCTGTCCTGGTGCTCCGACACGAGGGCAGGAACCCACGGCTGGACGTGGATGGGATGGGCGCTCTCCCTCCCATCTTCCCTCCCTCCTGTCCTCGGAGACTTTTGCATAACCGTCATTCCGGCGAAAGCCGGAATCCAGAATCCCATGATTCAGCTACGGATGTAACCCTCACACACCACAATCTGAATTCATTCTATTGGTAATGCAAAGGTCTCCCGTCTTGGGAGAGGGTTGGAGCCTGCCCCGTACTTGATACGGGGTGAGGATGACTCCTCCCGTGTCCTCGCGAATGCGGGGACCCACTCTTCATCCACCAACCTCCGCTCATCCTGAGCCTGTCGAAGGACGCCTGACCCCCCGCATCATCCGGTGAATGAAAAACGCCCCCATGCAGAACGCCCCCGCGCACACCATCAGCATCACGTAGTACCCCGAATGCTCCTGTATCCCATTCAGAAAGTCCACCAGCGGCCCTCCCAGCCGTGACGCCGCCAACCCCCCCACCAGCGCGAAATTCGCCAGACCCATCTGCAGCGCCGCCCGATTCTCCGACACCATATCCGTAATCAGCGCTCGCCCCGCCGAGAAGAACAACCCCGCCGCGACCCCCAGCACTATCCCTATCAGCACCACGTGCAGCAGGTTCTGCGCCAGATAGAATAGCAGCGTGCCTCCTCCTCCCAACGCCGACGACACGTACAACAGCGGCGCACGCCCCACTCGGTCCGCCAACACCCCCGCCGGCCACAGCGTCAATATAATCGCCAGGCCCGCCGTCGCCGCCAGCCACGACATCCCCGACGCCGGCTTCTCCAACGCCACCACGTCCTGCAGGAAATAGAAGGTGTACGCCATTAGAATCCCGCCCGCCAGCGTGTAGGAGAACGCCGCCGAAAGCATGGTCAGGTTCCGCTTGGAGACCCCCAACGCCGTTATGATGTACCGAAGGTCCCTGCGTTTCTTCACCTTCGGCACAGTCTCCTTCTCCGCCTCGTCGGCCTCCCTCTTCCCCTCCACCTTCTGCTCCGGCGTGGCCTGATCGTCCCTTACCAGCGCCAGCGTCCACACCGCCGTAATCGCCAGCACCGCCGTCGGAAGCCCCAACGATATCCACAGCCAGATGTCCCGCGACCCCTGTATGTGATGGTCCATGATGAACCCCGTTACCAGCAGCAGCAGCACAGCCCCGGCCGCCCCCGCAATCGCCCGCACCGAAGACATCTTTCCCCGCTGGTTGTGCGGCACCTGGTCCTTCAGCATCGCGTCGTATGGCGTCTGCGACACGTTGATGAACAGCTGCACGAACACCGCCGAAATCAGCAGCCCGATGAAGTTCACCGCCGCTCCAACGCCAACCATCAGACCCGTCGCCACCAGGGTACCCAACGCTATGTATGGACGCCGTCGACCCCACGCCCACGTTGTCTTGTCGCTCAGATACCCCACCGCTGGCTGAATCAGCATCGCGCCGCCCATCCCGATGGCCCCAAGTAGCCCCAGGTACGTGTTCTTCAACGATTCGTCCGCCACGTCCAGCACCCGAATTGGCAGGATGATGTACCCCAGGCTCGTCGAAATAGCCGCAATCCCGAACGCCAGCACGCTGAAGTTTACATACCCCAACACCCCTGAGATCCCCTTCGCGTCCGGCCCCTCAACCCCACCACCACCCATATCAGCTACACCGCCATTTGGAGAGACAGCTTCATCCCCCGCCTCTCCGGCGTCCACAACCGGCCTTCTATCTTCCAAGGTGCTTTCGTCCATCACCCATCCAACTCATCCTTGCCCGTACCCTGTTGCACAAACTAGCCCCAAAAATCTAAGTGAATCCGCCCTCGAATGCAACCACACCCCCTTCTTCCCCCTCCACCGCTCACTCTGCGATCATCCTGAGCCTGTCGAAGGACCAACCCTGCAACCTTGCCGTCACGCAGTGACCCTCCTCTCCCGTCCTGGGAGAGGGTTGGAGTGAGGGTGACTCCCCCTCAAACCAAAATCACCGCCACAGAAACAAAACCCCTCTCCCTTTTCTCCACCCCCGCGAAAGCGGGGGCCCACTCTTAACCCACGCCGAGCTGTCTCTCATAACCACCCACCCCCCTTCCTCCTTCTACGTAGGGGCGACCGGCCGGTCGCCCGCCCCTCAACCTGCTACAATCTCTCCCGCCAGGGGCGGATTTCAAACCCGCCCATTCTGCCCTATAATACCCCCAACCCTCCAGGAGGCTCATAATGGCAGACATCAGAGTGGACACCATCATCGCAGGCGGTAAAGTCGTCACCTCATCCGACGTTTTCGACGCCGCCATAGCCATCTCCGGCGAGAAGATCGCCGCCATCGGCCCCGAACACCTCCTCCCCCCCGCAGATACCTACATCGACGCCTCCGGCAAGTTCGTCCTCCCAGGCCTCATCGACTGCCATGTCCACCTCGACCGCTGCGACTCCTATGAGCTCGGCTCCATCGCCGCCGCCCACGCCGGCCTCACCACCCTCCTTCCCTTCGGCACCTACGACGTCGAAGCCGAAGAGACCCTCCCCTCTGCCATCAATCGTCACCGCGAGGAGATAGAGTCCACCGCCGTCGTAGACTTCGCCTTCCACTACATCCTCAACAACCGGCCCTACATCCTCAAAAGCCTCCCCGAAGCCCTCGAAATGGGCGTCACCTCCTTCAAAATGTTCATGTCCTACAAGAAGAACCAGGTCCGCATGTGCACCGACGACTTCATCTGCCACGTCATGGAGACCGTCTCTAAGGCCGGCGGCATCGTCCAGCTCCACTGCGAGTCCGGCAACATCATCGACTACCTCGAAAACCATCTCATCGACCAGGGCTGCGTCCATCCCACCGACTTCCCCTCCGCCTGCCCCGACTGGGCCGAAGAAGAAGCAATCAACCGCGCCATCAAGATGGGCGGCGTCACCAACTGCCCCGTCTACGTAGTCCACCTCAGCACCCATGTCGGCATGGAGCGAATCAAGCAGGCTCAGGCCGAAGGCCAGCGCGTCTGGACCGAGACCTGTCCCCAGTACCTCCTCCTCTCCGACGAAGAGATGGCCAAGGTCGGCCCCCTCGCCAAAATCGGCCCGCCCCTCAGACCCAAGGACGGTCCTGACCAGCCCGCCATGTGGAAGGGCCTCGAGCTTGGCTACATCTCCACCCTCGGCAGCGATCACGCCCCCCACTTCAAGCACCTCAAGGCCCCGGGCTGGAAAAACATCTTCGTCAACCCGGATGGCTCTCCCGTACCCTTCGGCTCCCCAGGCATCGAGACCATCGCCCCTCTAGCCTTCAGCGAAGGCGTCCTCGGTCGCGACATGCCCATAACCTGGCTCGCCCGCATCATGTCGGAAAACCCCGCCCGCATCTTCGGCATCTACCCCCAGAAGGGTTCCCTACAGATCGGCACCGACGCCGACATCACCATCCTCGACCCGGAAGGCGAGACTACCGTGCGCGCCGAAGACCATCACGGCAACTCCGGCTTCACCCTCTACGAAGGCTGGAAGGTAAACGGCAAGCCCTGGATGACCCTCCTCCGCGGCCAGGTCCTCTACAACCAGGGCAAGCTGGAGCTGAAACCCGGCTACGGTCGCTTCCTCAAAAGCGGCAGCCCCACACCCCCCCTCGGCGGCCCCGTCCGCTAACCCTTGCGCTCCAATGTTTGACTGCTGACCATACACTGTTATACAATTGTTCCCAAATCAAGAAGGAGCGAATCTTTATGGCGACTGTTGAGGAACGGCTGAGCAGGCTGGAAGGAGCCTACGAGCACTTGGCTACCAAGTCCGATATCGGGGTCTTAATGGCAAACATTGCAAATTTGGAGACAAAATTGGCGACCAATAAGGCCGACCTGATCAAATGGATGGTCGGCACACTGCTGGTTGGCATCGTAGCCACAGCTACCATCGTCAGAGCCATAAGCTAAAAGCAAAGTAATCTTTGAATTCCCCAAAGACGGGCCAATTGGCCCGTCTTCTATGTTCTCTTGCTCTCCTTTCCCCAACCCCGCTCCTTCTCTCCACCCCCCCGCGAACGCGGAGGCCCACTCTCAATCCGCGCCACCCACCTCCTGCTAGTGGCGGGTTTCAAACCCGCTCACTTCTCTCCCTCCCCCTTGCCATCCCCCCCCGGTTCATGTCATTCTGAGCGAAAGCGAAGAATCTCGCCGTCACCGTGCCCGCTATTATCCGTTTTCCCGCGGATGCGGGAATCCATCTTCCCAACATCCACTTCACCCAGAGGTATTTCCACCATGACCAACTACCTTGACCAACTAGCCGAATTCGCCTCTAATCTCTCCTACGACCGCCTCTCAGACTCCGCTCGCACCGCAGCCGCCGACGTTCTCATGGACACCATCGGCGCAATCACCGGCGGCAGCCGAATCCCCGAAAATGCCAACCTCGCCCAACTCGCCGCCTCAAACAGCGAAGGCTCTGCCACCCTTCTCGGCCACAACCTCAAGGCCCAGCCCCCCATGGCCGCCCTCGCCAACGCCACCGCCGGCGTCGCCCTCGAAATGGACGAAGGCACCCGCCTGGGCGGCGGCCACCCCGCCATCCACGTTCTCCCCGGTGCCCTCGCCGTCGCCGAAGACCTCGGCAGCAGCGGCCCCCGACTCGCCGAAGCCTTAATCGCCGGCTACGAAGTTTCCTCCCGCATCGGCGGCGCAACTAAAGCCCATCCCAACGTCCACTCCCACGGCACCTGGGGCACCATCGGCACCGCCGTCGCCGTCGCCAGGCTCATGGACTTCGACGCCTCCCAGATGCGCGGCGTCATCAACCTCTCCACCTCAATGAGCCCCGCCAACACCTGGACCCCCTGCTTCGAAGGCGCCACCATCCGCAACGTCTATCCCGGGCGCTCCGGGATGCAGGGCGTCCTCGCGCCCCAGCTCCTCCTCTGCGGCTTCACTCCACCCTCCGACGCCCCCACCGACGTCTACACCACCATCCTCGGCGACGAATTCCACTCAGAAGCAGCCGTCGCAGGCCTGGGCAGTGCCCCCCTCCGCATCGAGCAAAACTACTTCAAATTCCACGCCTGTTGCCTCTACAACCACCCCGTCCTCGACGCCGTTGACGCCATCGCTGGACGCGAGGACCTCAACCACGCCAACATCCAGAACGTCAACGTCACCACCGTCCCCTTCGCCCAGCGCATGGCCCAGGACTACCCCCCAAACATGCTCTCCGCCAAGTTCCACGTCCCCTACGCCGTTGCCGCCCTCCTCGTATCCGGACGCTCCGACATCACCGCCTTCTACCAGAATGCGGTCGACAACCCCGCCATCCGGTCCCTCGCCGAACGCGTCGCCATCATCTCCGACCCTTCCATGGACCTTCAGAACCCCGACAAACCCTGCGCCCGCGTCGACGTTACCCTGTCAGACGGACGCACCTTCTCCGAGTCCACCACTTTCCACCGGGGCGACTTCCAGCGAAGACGAAGCCGTCAGGAGCTCGAAAGCAAATTCCGCTTCCTAGCCTCCGATACCTTGGGCCGCCAGCAGACCGAAGACGTCATTCACACCACCTCTAACCTAGGTCAAATCGAAAACATCCGAACCCTCACCACCCTCCTCCAACCACCCCAATCCTAACCCCTCTTACCTCTTCCCCCTTGACGGGGGAAGAGGTAAGAGGGGGGTGACTCCCCTCCCTCTTTCTCCCCACCCCCGCTGCCAAACCCAAACTTGCCGCAACGCAGTCGCCCAAACCCCTCAACTCACACCCAACTCTGCAAAACCCTGTTCCCGCGAAGGCGGGAATCCATACCCTCCCGCCATCACGCAGCGACCCTCTACCTCCTCCGCCTCTTCCGCAGCCACCGGTTATACACAAACCCGTAGGCCACCCCAAAAATCGTCCCGAAAATCAGCGTGTGCCGAACCAGACCCCCCAAAGTCAGATCGTCGTTCAACAACCCGTTAATCACACCACTGATTACCCCGGCGACTAACCCAACAGGCAGGTAAATCAGAATATCCCGAATCAGCGGCGCCCGTGGCTCTTCATCCATTGCCAAACCCCCTAAATCAGCGGCATCACCCGCTCGGAAAATTCCTCCATTACGCCCAGCGTCTCCGCCACCTCATCCCTCCGAAAGTCGAAAACCAGGTGACCAACCCCAACACTCGCAAACTCCGCCACGTCCTCCGCAATCTGCTCCGCCGTGCCCATAAACGGCTGAGTACGGTCATCAGCCGTCCCCAGCAGGTACCTCGGCGGTCGATACGCCACCCCAACCGACGAAGGATCCCGCCCCGCCTTCTCAGTATACCGGCGCAGCCTCGCAACCGACCGACCCATCTGCTCCGCCGTCACCAGTGGAAATCGCGGGTTAGAGCCGATTGGATGCCACGCGTCCCCCAGCGTCGCCGCCCGACGCAACGCCGGCCCGCTCTCTCCCCCAACCCATATCGGCGGATGCGGCTTCTGCACCGGCTTCGGTTCAAACCGAATATCGGAGAAGCTGCAATACTTCCCCTCAAAGCTCGGATTCTCCTGCGTCCACAGCTCCTTGAACGCCCGCAGATACTCGTTCCCCACCGCGCCCCTCTCCGAAAAGGGCGGAATCCCCAAAGCCTCAAACTCCTCCCGCAGCCAGCCAACCCCCACACCCACAATCAGCCGCCCCTTCGAAAGTACGTCCATCGTCGACAGCATCTTCGCCGTCACCACCGGATTCCGATGAGGCAATATAAGCACTCCGGTCCCCAGCCGTATCCGCTCCGTTAACGCCGCCACATACGTCAAGGTCACCAGCTGATCCAGCCACTCCCCCGATGCCGCCCCCGTAAATTCCCCCGTCGCGCTGTACGGGTACTCCGAAATGAACGAGTCCGGGATCACCACGTGGTCTCCCACAAACGCCGAGTCGAATCCCAGATCCTCAGCCTTTTGAGCCACCTGCGCCAGATTCTCCGGCGTAGCCCCCGCCCCCCGATTCGGCAATCCTATCCCAAACTTCATACTCCTATTCCTCCGTAAAACCCCTTCCCCCTCGAAGGGGGAAGGTTGGGCCTGTCCTGAGCTTGTCGAAGGGATGGGGGTGAACAACCCACACATCCCTAAATCAGCGGCTCCAACGACAGCAGCACCTCCACCCGCACCTCGTCCTCAATGCTTTGCACCGGTCCCACCACCGGCGGCGTTATCTCCAACTGCTGCCACGTGAACGTCGTCCTCCCCAGAATGAACACCCGGTCCCCGTCGTCCCGCGCCTCTACGTCAAACACCAGCGGCACGATAATTCCCCGAATCTCCAGGTCCCCCTCCACCTGTGCCGTCACCTCCTCCCCATCCGCAAACCCGTCAGGCAGTTCCGAAACCGAAGGCACCGAAAACGTCGCCGTTGGGTAGTCACCAAACATCCGCGTCCGCACGTACCTGTCTCGGTTCCCCTGGTCGCTCGTCATCGAATGCAAATCGAGCTCAATCACCGTAGGCCCCCCGTCTAGCCGTACCTCCCCCGCAAGCACCGTTGTCCGCATCACCGCGTCGTTGGGAAGCGAAAGCCGCGCCAGCTTCTCCGTCACCGTAAACGTCGCCTCAGACCCCTCCGACACCAGGAAAAGCACGCCCTGATAGTCGCCCATCCCCCGGGCTACTCCTGGTAAAACTCCTGCGGTTGGAGGCGTCGCAGTTGCCATGGGAGTCGCTGTGGCTAAAGGTGTCGCAGCCATCGCCGTGGCCGTTGGCAAGGGAGTAGCCGTAGCCATCGGTGTCACAGCTAGAGGTGTCGCTGTCGGCAAAGGTGTGGCCGTAGCCATAGGAGTCGCCGTTAGCATAGGCGCCACCGTCTGCGGCGCAGCAGGCGGAGGTGTTGCGAACCCTTCCGTAGCAGGCGTCCCGAATCCCTCGTTGTCGGATACCCCAAACCCCTCCTCCGTCACCTCGGCGCAGCCCGCAATCGCCACGCATAGGGCCAGCGACCATAGGACCGACGCTGCCCAACCGCTCCGCATTAAACGCTGAAGTCTCTTCATACCGTACCAACTCCCACTACCTGAACTGTTACTGAATTCCTGGGTGGAAGCTCCAACCGCCCGTCTTCCTGGTCCCCCTGGCCGGCAAGCGCTAGTCCCAGCGCCAGCGCGATGGCCGCCGTCACAAACGCCAGCCGCCAGGGAAACGCTCGGCCAGTCCGCATGAGGACTAACGTCAACAACCAGATCATGCCCAGCGACAACGCCGCCAGGGGAAGGATGAATGATGTCGACCTTTCCAGATAGGTGTCCATCGCCAGCGTCGCCGCCACCACAAATATGGAAAGGATCCCCATTATCACGTTGAAATACAGCAGGCGACTCCGCCCGCATACCGAAAGAATCCGCCACAGCAGCCCCACGCCCAGTCCCGCCCCCAGTGAAACTATCGACACCGAGGCGCTGTTGAAGTATGCGTCGCTCGGCGACTCCAGCGGAATGCTGATGGCAACGGCGGCGATCGCCGCAACGGAACCGGCGAGTAGCCCCCCCGCCACCGTTCCCGGCTCATCATCAAGGATGTCCCTGCGTCTCCCGAAAATCCCCATCGCCCTCAATTATACCCGCCCAACGCCCACAAGAGTATCGCCCCATCCGGATTGACCGCCTTCCCCTCACCCTGAACATCCCTCTTCCCCCTCTCCCGTCCTGGAGACCTTTGAACAACCGTCATTCCGGCGAAAAGCCTGTCCTGGTGCTCCGACACGAGGGCCGGAATCCAGAAATGCGCGATTTAGCTATGACTAGGGCAAGACAACGCCACAATCTGAACCTGTTTCGGCAGTTACGCAAAGGTCTCCGTCCTGGGAGAGGGCTGGAGCCTGCCCCGTACTTGATACGGGGGTGAGGGTACTTCCCCTCATCCACACCTGACCCGTAGGGGCGGCTCACGAGCCGCCCGCCTTGACCTCATCCTGAACATTCCCATATCCGCTCACCCCGTGCATACCCACATCCGCTCCTCTCTTCCCCACCCCCGCGAAAGCGGGGGCCCACTCCTCCTTTTCGCCGCTCATCCTGAGCTTGTCGAAGGAAGAAGGGCCAGCGCCCCAATTCGTCACCCCCGCGAAAGCAGGGTCCTATGGCGGTGCGGGGCCGGGCGGCTCTCCCCCTTCCTCCAAATCCACACCCCCCTTATGGACGGGTTTGAAACCCGCCCTTCCCCCCCACTATCCAAACCGTTCCGCTATACTTGCCCCAGTGCCCGACTATCGTCTTTAGGAGGCTCACTATGGGAGTTGCAGGAATAATCTTCGCCGTCTTGGCCATTGCTTTCCCCATAATCCCTACCATTGGCTGGCCTCTCACCATCATCTCTCTCATCACGGGAGTCTTGCTCTCCACCATCGGCCTCTTCCGCTACCGCAAGGGCACTCAGGACCACCGGACCGCCATCCTTGGCATCGCCGTCAACGTCGCTGTCATCGTCATCATAGCTCTCTGGGCCTCCTTCCTCGGCGATTACAACGCCTGACTCCCTACCCGCCCCAAAATCCCCACCCTCCTTCTTCCCCCCTCTCCCGTCCTGGGAGAGGGTTGGGGTGAGGGTCAATCCCCCTCAACAAACATGTCATTCTGAGGAGGCTCCGCGACGAAGAATCTCGCTACCTGAAGCTGCCAAACGCCCCCAAGCCGGACCCCCAAAACTTGCCGCAACGCAGTTGCCCAAACTTGCCGTCATGCAATGACCCAACGGCGGGGTGTGGCGGGGGTGAGGGTAAATCCCCTCTGCCCACATACCACCCCAACCGCAACGCCCCCTCCCCTCTTCCCCCTTGACAGGGAAAGATTGAGCCTGTCCTTAGCCTGCCGAAGGCATGGGGGTGATTCCGGCAGGCCGAACGAGCCATCCGAAAGTCGCCCGAAGCTCTCGTTGACACGCTTTTGTGATAAGGTATCCGAAACGGTACCAAATCTCAAAAGTAAGGAACGTGTGCAATCAATATGGCAGGATACGTGATAGTTCATGACGAAATCCATGACGAGGCCCTCTTCGACCAGTTCCGCCAGAGAGTAGCGGCGACCATCGAGGCATACAACGGCAGATACCTGGTGCGAGGCGGCGCAACTGAAGTCATGGACGGCGACTGGACGCCCCAGCGCATCGTCGTTGTCGAATTTGACAGCGTTGACCAGGCGAAAGCCTGGCTCACCTCACCCGAATACGGCGAAATCAAGAAGATCCGCATGCAGGCCGCCAATGCCAGCGTCATAGTAGTCGAAGGCGTCTAACTCCCCTCACCACCCCGCCCACACCACACCGGTAGGGGCGGGTTTCAAACGCCCCCTTTCCCCTTCCCCTCTTCCCCACCCTCGCGAATGCCGGGGCCCACTTCTCCTTCCCGCCGTTCATCCTGAGCCTGTCGAAGGGCCACCGCCCCCTTCTTCCCCCCTCTCCCGTCCTGGGAGAGGGTTGGGGTGAGGGTCAATCCCCTCTACTCACATACCACCCCAACCGCAACGTCCCCTCCCCTCTTACCTCTTCCCCCTTGACGGGCGAAGTTTGATATGGGGGTGAACCCTACCCTCTTTCCCCATCTCCGCGAAAGCGGGGGCCCACTCTTTACCAGCCACCAAACCCCTCAACCCACGCCCTAACTCAGCAAGACTTGCCGTCATGCAATGACCTTGTCGCAACGCAGTTGCACGGAATCTCAAACACAAACCGGCTCCCTCCCTCCGGCCTTCTCTCCGCCCATATAGACCCCCCATGGGCCTCAACTAGCTGCCTCGCAATCGTAAGCCCCAACCCCGTGCCGCCTGTTGCCCTGCTCCTCGATGGGTCCACCCGGTAGAACCTGTCGAAAATCACCGACGCCTCCTCCTCCGGCACCCCCTCCCCAGTATCCTCCACCGACACCCTCACCGACTCTCCAACCGCTACCACCGAAACCGACACCTCGCCCCCCTCCGGCGTGTGCCTCACCGCGTTGTCCAGCAGGTTCCCCAACGCTTGCGATATCCTAGTCCGGTCCATAGGCGCTGTTGGTAATTCCGACGACGACTCCAGCCTCAACGTCACCCCCTTCCCCTCTGCCGCCGGACGAAACGCCTCCACCGACATCTTCGCTAGTTCCCCCATCGACTCTTCCTGCAGGTCCAGCGAAAGTACGCCCGCGTCCGCTTGGGCAATCAGCCCCAAGTCCTCCACCAGCCGCCCCAGGTGCATCGCCTGCTGGTGCGCCACCTCAATCGCCGCCGGCGTGGGAGTCAACACCCCGTCCCGCATCGCCTCCAGATAGCCCCGCACGTTCGTCAGTGGCGTCCTCAGTTCGTGAGCCACGTCCGACATTAGCCTCACCCGCTGGTCCTCCGCCCTTTGAAGCCGGTCCGCCATCGTGTTGAAAGTTCGACCCAGCTGACCTACCTCGTCCGACGACGACACCTTCACCCGCTCTTCCAGGTTCCCCATCCCCAGCCTCCCTGCCGCCCCCGTCAACGCCCGCACCGGCGAAAGAATCCGCTGCGAAAGCACCGTGACCAGTAGCACGCCCCCTATCCACGCCCCCAGTCCTGCCCACACCAGCGCCCAGTTCACCGAAGACACCACCCGTGAAATCGCCGGCTCCGCCACCTCCGTTTCCACCTGCCCCGGTGCCAGCGAAAGAAACCCTATCTCCTGGTTCCCCGTGCGAATTGGACGAAATCTGCTCGCCCCCCTCAAATCCACCGCCACTATCCCGAACTCCGCTTGAGAGTCCGCAATCACCCGCCCCTGCGCGTCCCTGACCACAATCCGCTTCCCATACAGGTCACCCGCCCTCTCCACAATCCCCTGAATCCCGCTCCAGTCCCTGTTCCGGCTGTAGGCAAGGGAAATCATCTCCTCCACCCGCGCTGCCCGCGCCTCCTCAAGCCGGTCCGAAAACTGCTCCACCTCCCGGTTGGCCGAATACCCCGTGTATACGCCCACCGCAGCCAGTGCCAGGCCCAGCGCCAGCGTGAACCCCAATATCAGGCGAAACTGTAGGCCCTGAAACCACCTAACCATCTCCGAATCTGTAACCCACGCCGTAGATCGTCTGGATCCGCCTCTGACTCTTTCCTCCCCTGCCGTCCGAAATACGCTTCCTCAGGTTGGAAACATGCACGTCGATGGTTCTGTCGAATCCGTCGAAGTCGTACCCGAATACCCTGTCGATTATTTGGTCCCGTGTGAATGTCCGTCCCGGCTCCTTCATAAACATCGCCAGAATCCTGAACTCCGTCGGCGTCATGGAAGTCTCTCTATCCTCGACCCACACCTTCCGGCTTGACAGACAAAGTTTCAACCCGTTGCGCGTCAACATCGAAGGCCCCTCCTCCGTTTTCTCCCTTGCGGTTCGACGGAGCACCGCCCGCACCCTCGCCGCCAGTTCCCGAGGACTGAAGGGCTTCGTCACGTAGTCGTCCGCCCCCATGTCCAGCCCCTCCAGACGGTGAGGCTCGTCCGCCCGCGCCGTCAGCATCACAATCGGCACGTCCGACTCTTCCCGGAGCATGCGGCATACGCTCATCCCGTCCAGTTTGGGCAGCATCAGGTCCAGCACAACCAGGTCCGGCTGGGCCTCCCGGGCCAGCCGCAGCCCATCAATGCCGTTCCCCGCCGAAAGCACCTGATGCCCATCCTGCCCCAGGTACAGGCGCAGCAGCCTCACCACGTGGGCGTCGTCCTCAACAATCAGAACCTTGCTTCCCATTTCGCAACCTCTGTCGGATTAACAATCTCCCCGTAGGGGAAATAAAAGGCGGGGAGACCAGGGGGTACAAGTCTCCCCGCCTTTGGGTTGAGCCTGAAGTGTCTACGACTCAGTATAGCTTGTCGACGAGTCCTCCTCACCCTTGTTCCACGACCTTCCACCCCTTTTGCCCGAATGATGGCCTCCCCGAAAATCTCCCCTGGAAGTGCCCCCATGCATTCTTGTCCCCTTCATCCAGCCGCCCCGGTCCAGAAACTCAGGCCGGCCCTCAAACCACTCCACGTACTCGTCCACTTCTTCCTGAGTAATTAACTCCTTCGCAACCATCGCGTCCATCCTCGCCCGCACCGCCTCATTGGCCATCGCCCGACTTGCCTGCGCCAGAGCATCTCTTAACTCCGACTCCGCAACCCCCAGAATCTCCGCCACCTCCGCAATCAAGTCCGTATCCTCGTCCCAACTCTCCTTCACCGACTCAAAAGCGTCTGAAACGTCGCTCTCTCCCACCTCCAGAATCTCCGCCACCCGCGCCGCCAGACTCGTCCCATCGTCCCCGCCCTTCCCGAAACCTCCGCCCCCCTTGCCCCCGTGCGCCAGAATCACCCCGCCGCCGACTCCCACCATCATCAACCCCGCAAGAATCACCGTTAGAATCCAACCTCTCTTACCCACCTCGCTCCTCCTTCCCATGTTTCGGGCCGATGCCCTACGGTCAAGGAGAATACGAGCCAACCTTTAAGAGATTATGAAGCCCCCCAAACCACTCATCCTGAGCCTGTCGAAGAGATGGGGGTGATTACCCCCACGCCACACCGGTAGGAGCGGGTTTGAAACCCGCCCTTCCTCTTACCTCTTCCCCCTTGACGGGGGAAGATTGAGATGGGGGTGATTCCTCACACCCTCTCCCACGCCTACCCCGAATCAACACACCGGCGGCCGCAAATGCGCCCACGGACGCGCCTCCTCAAAGGCTGCCGACGCCCTCAACACCGTCGCTTCATCCCCCCGGCGCCCAACTATGTGCAGCCCGATGGGCATCCCGTCCTCCGTGAATCCGCAGGGCACCGAAGCCGCCGGCTGTCCCGTCAGGTTAAACACCGGCGTGTACGGCATATACCCCAGCCGCGGGTCCACCGACTTCCCGTCGATCTCTCTCGGATGCTGCCCTATCCCGAACGCCGGCACCGACATCGTCGGCGTCAGCAGCAGGTCGTACTCCTCCATCACGTCGTCAGTCCGGCTCTTGAGCCTCTGGTAGTCCAGCATCGCCTTCACGAATTCCACCCCCGTGACAGACTCGCCCAGCGCCATGTTTCCCCTCACGTAACTCGTCAGTAGGTCCCTCTGGTTCTCCCACAGCTCCCGGTAGGATACGAACGCCCCCGTGGAGAAGATGGTCATGAAGTATTCGATTGGATGCTGGAGCGAAATCTTCGGTTCCGCAACCTCACACCCCAGCTCCTCAAATACCTGCGCCCCCTCGTATGCGATGCGCGCCACCTCCGGGTCCACCGCCGCGTACCCCAGGTCCACGCTCCACGCCACCTTCAGGCCCTCCACCCCCTCGTCCAGCCCCTTGGAGAAGTTCGGCGGCTTCTCCCGCATCGCATTGATGTCCCTGGAATCGTACCCCGCCAGCGCCTGCAGCAGCGTGGCTGCGTCTCGAACGTTCCGCGCCATCGGCCCAGATTGCGACGTGAAGTTCGGCGCGGCATTCCCCACTCCCCCGAATTTCGCCACCCGCCCCAGAGTGGGCTTGATACCGTAGACCCCGCAGAAGCTGGCCGGTATCCGAATAGACCCTCCCCCGTCGCTCCCTGTAGCCACCGCGCACAACCCCGATACCAGGGCCGCCGCCGCGCCACCGCTCGAACCCCCGCTGGTCCGGTCGATGTTCCATGGGTTCCGGCATGCGTCACCCAGCCGGTTCTCCGTCGTCCCCAACAGCCCGAACTCCGGCGTATTCGTCTTTCCCAGAATCACCGCCCCCGACTTGCGGACCCGCTCCGAAGTCAACGAGTCTATCTCCGGCACGTAGTCGCGATATGCCAGGGATCCCATCGTGCTCCGAATCCCCTTCGTCAACTCCAGATCCTTGATGGACACGGGAATCCCCAATAGCGGCGGGACCTTCTTGCCCCGACCGATCCGCTTGTCCGCCCGCTTCGCCGACTCCATCGCCTCCTCCCCGCTGACCGTCAGGTAGGCGTTCAGCACCGGATTCAACTCCTCGATCCGCCCCAGAAACATCTCCGTCAGCTCCGCCGACGACACTTCCCGTGAGTCCAGCAACTCCCTCAACTCATAAGCCGGAGCAAACGCCAATTCATTGCTGCCCATTACAATCCCTCCATTTCAATTAATCACTCCCTCATCCGCTCATCCTGAGCCTGTCGAAGGACGAAGATCCCTCTTAAGCCTTCCCCCTTGACGGGGGAAGGTTTGGATGGGGGTGAAAACCCGCAACGCAGTTGCCCCCTCACCCATAAACCTGGTGCTGCGCCAGCGGCGTCGATGTCACCGGCGTCGTCACGCTCAACCCAGCGTCCACCGGAATCACAACCCCCGTCACCCAACGCGACTCGTCGCTGGCCAGATACACCGCCGCCCACGCCACGTCCCACGCAGTCCCTTCCGTCCCCAACGGCGCCGACTCACGACGTGTCCGACGAAGCGCGTCATCCATCCGAGGCGCAACCATCGGCGTATACACCAACCCCGGCGCAATGCAGTTCACGCGGATGTTGTCCCGCCCGTGGTCTCCCGCCATCGAAAACGTCAGCCCGATCACCGCCGCCTTCGACGTACTGTACGGCGTCGTGCCGTTGGCCCTCAACCCCGCTATAGACGAAATGTTGATTATCGACCCGCCGCCGCTCTCAATCATGGCGGGAATGGCGTGCCTGCTGGTCAGCATGATGCTCTTGACGTTCACCTCCATCACCCTGTCCCACTCCTCCTCCTTGACCTCCACCACCCTCGCCCGGTGCGAAATCCCCACGTTGTTGTCCAGCACGTCCAGACGCCCGTACCTCTCCACCGCCGCCGCCACCATCGCCCGGCAGTCCTCCGAGCTTGTCACGTCCCCCTCAAATACCGACGCTTCACCGCCTTCTTCTTGAATTAGCTGAAGCGTCTCCCGTGCCCTGGCCTCCACGTTGTCCGCCAGCATCACCTTCGCCCCCTCCCGGGCAAACAGAATCGCCGCCGCCTTGCCGTTCCCCACCCCCGGCCCGCTGGAACCCGCCCCCGTAACGATGGCCACCTTGCCCTCCATACGACCTCTACCCTCTGCCATTGCTCCTCCCAATCAAACATACCGACTTGCCCAAAATATACCAGCCTGCTTAACTGTAGTCACCCACCACTCTCCACCCCTCAACCCACGCCCCTCGCTTAACCGCTTATCCTGAGCTTGTCGAAGGACGAAGGGCCGAGCGCCCACCTCTTCCCCCTCTCCCGTCCTGGAGACCTTTGAACAACCGTCATTCCGGCGAAAGCCGGAATCCAGAAATGCGCAATTTAGCTATGACTAGGGCAGAACAACGCCACAATCTGAACCTGTTTCGGCAGTTACGCAAAGGTCTCCGTCCTGGGAGAGGGTTGGAGCCTGCCCCGTACTTGATACGGGGGTGAGGGTATTCCCCTCTACCCATCAGACCCTCGCCGCCAGCCACACGCCAACTCCCCCATGCCCTCAACCCACATGTCATCCTGAGGAGGCTCCGCGACGAAGGATCTCGTTGCCGTAGCCACCCAAACTCCCCCATATCCCCTTCCCCCACCCCCGAGAAAGCGGGGGCCCACTCTTCAACCTCAACCTGCTCCAACCTCTCCCGTTAAGGGCGGGGTTCAAACCCGCCCGTCTGCTTCCCTCTTTTCCCCTCTCTTCCCCCCTCCGTCATTCCCGCACCGACACCAAACCCCTTAACCCACCCGCAACTCTACAAAACTTGCCGTCATGCAATGACCCCAAAGTGCCATTTCACCCCTTGCAGGCAATCGAACATACCTGCTATAGTCTCTCCAATGAAAACCACCACCCACTCCACAAAACCCTGTTCCCGCGAAGAGCCTGCCCTCGCAAAGGCGGGGGCGGGAATCCATCCCCTCCCACCGCAACGCAGTTGCCCGCCCACCCTGAGCTTGTCTAAGGACGAAGGGCGTTCATCCTGAGCCTGGCGAAGGGCCTATTCGTTTCTCCCAAAATGCTGTGCAAATCTCACCCAAAGAAAAAATCGAATCCCAAATTTCGCCCGAAGTAGCTATGAATCACCATTCGAATCCACCACCCGGCAAAACGAATACGAACGAAACGAATAACCCCGCTCTAACCAAGCGGCGGTCGGAACCGGTGCCACCCCGTCTCCTGCTCGTAAGCGTGGGCCACCCGCAGCAGCAGCTCCTCCTCCCGATGCCTCCCCATGATGTGCAACCCGATGGGCAGCGGCCCCTCCCCGAACCCGCACGGGATCGAAATCGCCGGCATCCCCACGTCTGAAGCTATCGCCGTGCACGCCAGGCTCAACGACCCCGCCGACACCTCGCGCCCCCGCACCATCGTAGTCCCCCGCGTCTCCGGCACCTTCAACGCCGTCGTCAACGACGTTGGCGACACCACCACGTCCACCTGACGCATCACCCGCGCCGCTGCCCTCTTCAGCAGCGCCAGCCGTCGCTGAGCGTCCAGGTAGTCCGCCATCGGAATAGACGCCCCCCGCTCCAGCCTCAGCTTCATGTCGTCGTCAATACGAGCCATCCTCTCCGGCGGAAACGCCTCCCGGTAGTAGACCGCCGACTCCGGCTCTACAATCGTGTTGTGAATGTCCGAAACCCCCGCCGCTCCTTCGATGGACACCTCTTCTACAACTGCGCCCATGTCTGACAGCACGTTCACCGCTCTCCTCACCGCCTGCTCCACCTCCTCAGTGCAGCCGCTACCCACGAACTCCTCCAGCACACCAACCTTCACCCCCTCAATGCCGCCCTCCAACGCCGCCCGATAGTCCGGAAACGGCCCCGGCAGACTCACCGGGTCCTCTGGGTCATGCACCGCCAGCGACTGCAGCGTCAACGCCGTATCCTCCACCGTCTTCGCCAGCGGACCAGCCTGGTCGAACGACCACGAAGGCCCAAATAGATTGTGCCGGCTAATCAACCCGAAAGTCCCCCGCAGTCCCACCACCCCTGTCCACGCCGCCGGTATCCGCACCGACCCACCCGTGTCCGACCCTATCGACACCAGCCCCATACCCACCGCCACCGCCAGCCCGGACCCGGCGCTCGAGTGCCCCGGCGACCGGCTCACGTCCCACGGATTGAAGCACGTTACCGCCACGTCCCGACGGAAGTGACAGTTCACCTTCCCCACCAGAATTCCACCCGCCCCCTCCATCAGTTCGTGCACCCGCGCGCTCGTCTCCGGCACGTAGTCCTCGTGGCTCTTGTACCCGTAGGTGGTGCGAATCCCCGCCGTGTCGATCAGGTCCTTCAACGTGTACGGAATCCCGTGCAGCGGCCCCCTGTACTCCCCCCGCCGAATCTCCTCCTCAGCCTTCCGGGCCCGCTCCTGTGCATACTCCGCTGTAACCGTCGTAAACCCCTTCAACGGTCCGTCCAGCCCCTCGATGCGCTCCAGCGTCGCCTGAGTCAACTCCACGGGAGAAACCTCTCCCGACTTCAGTAGCGGCGCGAATCCCGCCACCGTTCCGTTAACCAAATCCAGTCCGCTCATGTCTACCCCCCGTTACAGATGCTCCCTTCCCCTAAGCTAAGCTCTGACGCCATCCCCGTCAACGCCATCCCCCCTCTTCCCCCTCTTCCCCCTCTCCCATCCTTCCCCTTCCCCCCATTCCCGCGCAGGCGGGAATCCACTCTCTACCCACGTCCTACCACCACCCATGACCACCCATCTTCCCCTTCCCCTTTTCGTCATTCCGGCGGAAGCCGGAATCCAGTCCCCCCTCCGGCACTGACTCACAATTGACAACCTCCCCTCTTTGGGGTGAAATTGCCAGTGAAGGAGGTGCTTCTTGGAGAGCGAGCAGCGAGAAGACCGGGAAAGAATCTACAAGGCTCTGACGTCCACCGTCACCGAGATTCAACGGGACCACGTCAAGCTGAAGAAGTCTCTGGCCCGCATAGAGGAAGACCAGGCCCAGCTTCGGGAGCTGATTGGCCAGGTCAAACAGCTGCATGAAGAACTTCGGGAAACCATGTTCGGCATCCACCAGGATCACACCCATGCCGCGGCCGGTGTTCTGGAACTGCAACGGTACTGCGTCCGAGTCGATGAGAGACTGCATCGTCTGGAAGAGAGCCAGAAGGCAATCAAGATTTCAGTGGCTGCCCTCAGCAGACCCGAACCGGACCAGGACCCCGATCAGCCAAAGTGGAAGTTCTGGGCCTAGCTCCCACCGCCGTCAACCCCTCTCCTCCTCTAAAGCGTCTCCCTCGCAAAGGCCAGCATCGCCGCGTTGAACTTCTCCTTCTCCGTCCACGGCAGCAGATGACCGCTGTGCTCGAAGAACACCTCCTCTGAGTTCTTCAAACTCCCCAGCAGCAGTCTCGCCGTCGGCTCGTCGATAACCCCGTACTTCGCCCAGAATACCCGGCTCGGCACAGTCATTCTCTTCAGCACCGGCCGAAAGTCGGCAAAGTAAGACTCCCACGCTGCCGCCCTGTGTGTAGCCGTCGGCGTCTTCATGCACTCGTAGGACATCCAGTCAATCAGCTCATCGGATACATTCGCCTCCGGCCCGAAGTAGTCCACCACCGCTTTCCGATGGTCTTCCAACCTGTGATATTTGATCATGTCGAGCTTCTCCAGCAGTCCCTCCAGTCCCTGAAACCGGTAGGGTCGCTGGTCCACGTCCGCAAACCCCGCCATCCTGTCTTCCCCGTAAAGTTCCACGTACCTCCACAGGATCGCGCTCCCCATAGACCACCCCGCCGCAACAACCCGCTCCAGCCCCAAACCCTCCAGCATGAACCGGAAGTCGTGAGCGTACTGCGTCAGCGTGAGACCATCGTCCGTCTTGCCCGATTCCCCCCTGCCCCTCACGTCCATCGACACCACCCTGACCTCCTCCGACATCGGCACGATATTCTTCTGCCAGAACTTTGTGTTGAACGGTTCGGCGTGAATCAAAAATATCGCCCTGTTTTCCCTCGGCCCCTCGTCCTCATAGTAGAGGGGAACTCCGTCCGGCGTTACCAGGTAAGGCATGATTATCCTCCTATTTCTTCAGCTTGCGAAGGTGGGCGGCGCTCATCGGTCCTCGTGGCCCCGCTCAATAGATAGCTTCACCCTGCGGTACTCCGATGCAATCTCAGCGCCCAGTATCAGGATGAAGGCGGAGAAGTACGCCCACACCATCAGCACAACCACCGATGCCACGCTCCCGTACAGTTCGCTGTAGTCCGCAAAGTTGTCCAGGTACCAGATGAACAGGTGCTTCCCCGCCTCGAACAGCACCGCCGCAATTACCGCCCCCAGCCATAGGTACCGCCAGTAGGTCTTGGTGTTCGGCAGAAACTTGTAGATGATCGCGAAGATGAAGAAGTTCACCAGCAGCACGGGAATCTCCATCAAAATCTGCATCGGCCATCCACCCAGCTGTTCGTCGAGAGGGACGCCTCCCACGCTATAGGACGTCGCCCATCGAAATAGCGCCGTCGTCCCGACGGACAGGAAAAACAGCAGCGACACGCCCGCGGCCATCAGAAGCTGTCTCGGCTTGTTCTTGTAGAAGGGCGGGTCCTTCTCCACGTCCCACGCCCGGTTCACCGCTCTCGTAATCCCCCCGAACACCGCGCTCCCCGCCCACAGCAGGCTGAAGAAGGAAACAACCCCAAAGGCTGCGTTATATCTCGCCAGGCTGGCCAGGGTGTCCCGCACAAAGGCCTCCGAGCCCGGCAGATATTCCACGATGAACGTTATCACCTGTTCCTGCCGGTCCGGCGAGTTTGCCACGGTGCTGATGATGGTGCTCAACCCCAGCACCAGCGGGAAAAGGGAAAGCACTGCGTAATAGCTCACGCTGGCCGCCATGTGCGTGGCGTCGTCGTCACCCAGTTCCTCGATAACCCGCACCGACAGCCTCGCCACCGTGCTTCTTCCAAGCCTGGTAGCGCTCAGTTCCCGCTTCAGCCTTTCGGCCCCTGCTCCAAAGACCTCAGCCACCAGTTGAAATCTCTGGATTATCCGACGAAACCGGTTTGCCGACGGGGCCGTTGCCAGTCTTTTCCTAGGATTCATCTGCCATTGCGCCCTTATGGTTCCTCAAACTATCGACTCAACCTGGCATCATCCGTCTATCTTTAACGTTGAATGGAAGGGGTCAGCCGCCCATTTTCTCTGCGACTGACCCCTGACTTTTCCCGTATGTCTACGGACTCTCGCCCGAATGCCGTGGTTGGACTGAGACTAGCTGTTCCCGCCCTGGTTGAACGGGGCCTTCACCACCACCGTCACTCCGCTAATGGTGCCGGTGACAGCGTCCCGCACCGTCCGTCCGGCGGAATCGCTGATTGCGCTTGCCGCTTCCACCGCGCCCGTAGCCGCGGCCGATGCCGCGTCTTCAGCCTTGATACTGACGGACTTCGCGCTATCTATGGCCCCTTCAACAGCGCCGCGAGCCGTGGCCGCCAAGTCTCCGCCCACGTCGGACGTTCCCTGAATCAAGCCCCGTGCGCTGTTGGATACCGCCGAAGTCACGCTTTCGCCGATCTCCTCGGCCCCGTTCGCGCTGCCGACTACCACCGACTTTGCCGTGTCGATCACGTCCGCGCCCACCTCGTGGGTGGCCTTGATGGCCCCACGGGCTACGCTGGACGCCGCGTCTTCCAGGCCGACCGCAACGGACTTAGTGGTGCTTATCGCGCCCTCGGCGGCGCTGCGGGCCACTCCCGCCACGTCGCCACCCACGTCAGATGCGCCTCTGATAAGGCCCTGCGCGCTGTTGGAAATTGCCGATGTCGCGCTTCCGCCTATCTCCTCCGCTCCGTTGACGCTTCCCACAACCACCGACTTTGCCGTGCTCCCCAGGTCGCTCCCCACCTCGTGGGTAGCCTTGATGGCCCCGCTGGCCACTTCTTGAGCGGCCTCTTCCAGGCTCACGGCCAGCGTCTTGCTGGTAGTTACTGCTCCTTCGGCTGCGCTGCGGGCCACTCCCGCTACGTCGCCGCCAACTTCAGATGTTCCCTTGATTAGTCCCCGGGCGCTGTTGGAAATTGCCGAGGTGGCGCTGGCCCCAATCTCCTCCGCCCCGCTGACGCTGCCTACGACCACGGACTTGGCCGTGCCTCCCAACTCGCTGCCTACTTCGTGTGCGCCTCGTATGGCGCCTCGCGAGACCTCCGTCGCCGCGTCTTCAAGGCTGACCGATAGCGTCTTCGTCGTAGCGATTGCGCCCTCGGCAGCGCCACGACCCGCCTCGGCCACGTCTCCGCCAACCTCGCGCGTGCCCTTGATGGCCGCCCGAACCGTGTCGCTCAGCGTTCCGGCCGTAACCGTAGTCACCTCTCCCACTCCCTGAATGGTGCCGATGACAGCGCCCTTGGCTGCCCCGGCCACGTCGCCGCCAACTTCGACGACCCCTTGGACCACTCCCCCGATAACGTCGGTGATCGTGCCGGTCGCTTCGCCGCTGATATCGCGGACGCCTTGAAGCGCCTTGACCGTGTTCTCCCTTGTCGTGTCGATAGTCGCCCCAACCACGTCTCCCACACCCCGAATGGTCCCAACAATACTATTCCTGACGATGTTTCCCAGATTGCCTAGCGGCATCTTTACCCTCCTGTTTTCTTGCCATGAACTACACCAATTTTATCACACGCAGCTCAATGCCAATTCCCACTCCCCCGTGTTCCCACGGATGTAGACCTTTGCATAACCCTCTCAGGAGCGCCAAAAAACTTCTTCCCCCTCGACGGGGGAAGATTGAGATGGGGGTGATTCGGGAGGAGTGGACGACGCATGTATCAGTTACGCAAAGGTCTCCATTCTGGGAGAGGGTTGGAGCCTGCCCCGTACTTGATACGGGGGTAAGGGTGACTCCCCTCTTCTCCTTCCCTCTTTACGGGGAAAGATTGAGATGGGAGTTAATCCCTCCCCCCGCTCATCCTGAGCTTGTCGAAGGACCCCACCCCCGCTCCACTATTCCCTACCCCCGCGAAGGCGGGGGCCCACTCGCAAACAGAAATCGGCCGACTCCCCCCACGACCAAACCCTAAACTTACCGCAACGAAGTTGCCGTCCTACCCCCATGCTCCTTAAGAAGCTCCCGGATCTTCGCCCGGTTCTCAATAAACGCCTCCACGTCATCCTTCCCCACAAATGGGTTCTGCACGCTCGCCCCAAGCAGCGGGGTGTTGCCGTTAACATCCGGCGCATTCACGTCCGCTCCCTCCTCCAGCAGCAACTTGGCCATCTCATACAGCCCCCAGAATGCGGCCCACGTCAACGGCGTACTCTGAAACTGGTCCTTGGCCTTAATCTCAATCTTCGCCCCGTTGTCCAACAGCAGCTTCACAATCTCCCCGTTATCCTTCAACACCGCCAGATGCAAAGCCGACGCCCCTGCGAATGGGAATCCCTCAGGAATGTAAACCACGTTCGGGTCCGTCCCGTAGTCCATGTGCTGCTGTACTATCTGAACGTTCTCAAACTCTATCGCCTGCAGCAGCGTAATGTCCGGCTGCACCTTCTCTTCAGCCGGCACAGGAACGGGACCCCCGCAGGCCGCCAGACCCAGCGCCGCGAACGTCAGGCAAACAAGAATCACCAAAATTCTCAATGACTTCCCCTATCCCTCATCATTCAGCCGCCCAAGAGTATATCACCGCACGTCACAAACCATTGAAAGACCAACCACCTGCCCCTATCATCATCCCAATCCTCTCCCTGGTGATAACGATGCTCCCAGTCCTGACCAGAATTTCCGCCCTCCTTCTCCTGTCCCTCGCCATAGGCATCATCATCTCGTGCGGTGACGACTCAGACTCTGCCCCACCCGAGGATCACCTGAAAATCGGCCTCGTTCTGAACTTCACCGACTCCCCCGAGGCCTCCCAAGCCCGCCAGAAGGCCTTCGACTTCGCCATCAAGCAGTTGAACGAAGCCGGCGGAATCCTCGGCCGGCCCGTCGAAGGCTTTGCCGTCGACGCCACCAGCGACCCCGACGTGGCCCTAGAACGCGTCCTCCTTCTCGTCGACGCCGCCCGTGTACATGCCATTGTCGGCCCCAACGCCAGTTCCGCCTCTCTCCCCGTCGCCCGGCAAATCTCCGGTCCCAGGCAAATCCCCACCATCAGCCCCTCCGCCACCTCGCCCCTCCTCTCCACCGTCGAAGACAACGATTTCTTCTTCCGCACCGCCCTCTCCGACAGCGCCCAGGGGCCCGTCCTCGCCCAGGTCAACCACGACCTGGGCTTCGACAACGTCGGCCTCATCTACCAGAACGACGCTTGGGGTCAGGGTCTCGCCCGGACCTTCCAGGACGCCTGGACCGGCCAGGTCCGCGCCGTCTCCGTCGAACTCGAGCAGGACTCCTTCCTGCCTCAGCTTCAGGAAAGCGCCGCCGACAACCCCCAGTCCCTCGTCGTCATCGCCTTCGAGTCCGTCGCCCTCACCCTCGTCAAGGAAGCCGTCGAAAACGGCCTCTACGACAATTTCACTTTCGGCGACGCCGCCAAGCGATTCAGCCTCGTCCGGTTCGTCGGCGCGCAACACGTCGCCGGGATGCACGGCACCGCCGGCGCGCCCGCCCCTGAAAACGACGCTACCAAAATCTGGGAACAGGCCTTCATCGCAGAGTACGGCAGCCTTCCCCGACTGCCATACACCAGGGAGACCTACGACGCAGTCATGGCCATCGCCTTTGCCGCCCAGGCCGCCGGTAGCCTCGACGGCTCCGAAATCCGCGACCACCTTCGCCAAATCGGCTCACCACCGGGCCAGGTAGTCCAGGCCACTCCCGACGGCATAGCCGAAGCCCTCGAACTCCTAACCGACGGGGAGGAAATAAACTACGAAGGGGTCGCCGTTTCCGCCGACTGGGACGCCAACGGCGACCTCAGTCGTGGCTACATCGGAGTCTGGCGCTTCACCTCCGACGCCGACATTGAAGAAGTTAAAACCGTCCTCTTCGAATTCTAACCCCCTCCCACCCACTCCCCCACCCCCGCGAAGGCAGTAACCGACTCCCAACCCTAACCGCTCATCCTGAGCCTGTCGAAGGACACCAAACCCCTCAACCCACCTCAAACTCTGCAAAACCCTGTTCCCGCGAAGGCGGGAATCCATTCCCTCCCGCCGCAACGCAGTTGCCCCCACCCCCGCGAAAGCGGGGGCCCAACCCGTCCCCCTAGCTCTTCTTCTTCTTCCGCCGACTCCCCCTCTTCCGAGGCCTCCTAGACGCCTCGTATACCGCAATCCAGTCCTCCATCGGCGTCTTCCCCACCGCCTCCCCAATCAGCTCTAGCGGCAGGTCATCCAGCTTCTTGAACCTCACGCAGGACTTCCCCATATTCATCCGCTTACCTGTCGCCTTGTAGCTGTCCACGAACCACTTCTGCGTCTCCTGGCTGGCGTAGATGTTCATCAGATGCACCGACACGTAGCTCTTCTCCGACGCTATCGCCGCATACATCAGAGGGTGCCCGTTGTATGTCTTGGGCACGACGGACAAAGGCACCACGTAAGCAATCATCCCGAAGTCCATAACCTCCTCATATCCCTCGGGAAGATTCTCCAGCACCACCTCCCGCACCGTCGTAACCGCCTCCCGACGCTCCTCGCTCAACTCCGAAATATACTCCTCCACAGTTGAAGCATCACTCTTCATTCTCAAACCTCCTGGGTGTTCCTCTCATCATCTATATGAGTCCCATATCAGGACTGCGGCGGAACGACCACTTGACACTGCGGACCGTAGGCGCGACTGAGCCTCAGGTCAAGCGTCGCCAATGGGCAATTCAACGCCTCTGCCAGCGCAACGTACCACGCATCGTAGCTGGTAACGTTGCCCCGTAGATCCCATACACGCTCGGCAAAGGGGGCAAAGGGAAACAACTCGACGTCCAACAGAAGCAAGTCTGTGTGCGCGAAGGTGGCCTCAACCCGCGATATCTTTTCGCTCTGCTCCATCCGACGCAATACGTCGGTAGCCTCTACAAGAGCCAACTCTGGAGCGGCCAGGTTGCCCTCGGCGAGTGTCGATTGCGCCCACCGCCCATCGCTGCTCTCATCCACCAGCGCCGCTATTAATACGGACGCGTCGACAACCGTCGTCACCTCCGCCCTTCGTCGCGTGCCCGCAGTATGTCCTCCGATGTCACTCGCGTTTTGTATAGAGCCTGCCGTTCACGGACGGTTTCCAGCCACTCATCGATGGACGGTCTAGACGCGATGCGCTCCAACTCGCCCCGCAAGAACTCCTGCATCGACTGACGCTTCCGCGCCGCCCGCGCGGCAATCTCGTCCCGGACCTTCTCAGGTACCCCTCTTATAGTTATCTGCACTCCCATGACAGCATAATGACAGCACAACAAACAGATTGCAAGCCCCCTCAAAACCCGTCCCACCCCGGAATCGAAGCCGCCTGCCTAACCCACTCCTCCATCTGCTCCTCGTCATACTTCCCCTCGTAAATGTCCACCCACCGCGCGTCCGGGTCCTTCCCCGATCCCGGCGGCTCCGGACTCAGCGACGCTCCACTCAGAAAAGTCACCTTCACGTACCGGGCGAACACGTGGTAGCTGACGAACCACCCCATCCCTTCGACTCCATACCACGGCGAATTCCACCTCACCGCCTTCCGAACATTAGGCACCGTCCGCACGATCAATTCGTCCAACCGCATCCCCAACTCCCTCTTCCACTCCGGCATCAACCCGATGTACGCCTGCACGAAAGCGTCCCCGTCCCCCTTCGGAATCTGTGGATTGCCCCCCGAAAGCAGTCTGGGATTCTTCACCGCCTTCTCCAGCAGCGCCGCCGCCTTCTCCTCAGCAGACTTCCTGGTTCTTCTGCGAGCCATTGCTGTCACTCCAATCCGCCCTGCGCACTACTCCTAAAATTCGGCGCAGTCCAAGATTTGAGCACAGCATAGACCGGAAGAAGCGAGATTGCCAACCAACCCCTGTCTGCTCCCTCAACCCAAACCCCCACGCTGACCTTAAGCATCAGTGGTTGTGCGGTGTATGACTCCCGCCGGGAGCCTCACTGTCCTCCACTCAACACCCCGGCTGCCCGACGTGCCCGCAGCAACGACTCCGACGCCGAATCTTGATTAGCACGTTCCGGACCATCATCCCCAACCTAATGTGCAAAGGCCCAGGATGCCTCCACAACATCCTCAAAGACCTCAACAGCCCCGCAATCATCTCTATCAGAACCCACATACAAATAGACTAGCACGTCTCGACTCCATGCACACCGCACAACACGAATTGCTCTGGTCGGCAACCGGGTACGCAGGGTTGTGAATTCAAGCTGTCAAGTCGAACGGCAAGTCACTGATGTCCCACACCAACCTGCCATTTGCGAGAATGTTCAACAATTCATCGTCGGACTCGTTATCCGCAGCTGCGTCTCAGTTCCCCCCACGGCTTGCCCCGGAGTACATGTAGCTTTCTCAGCGAAGAATATCCTCGCTTCACGCTGCCAAGGCCACCGCCCATGAGCGGATTACTTGTAGACGTCGCCGCTGTGATAGCGTGGCTCTTCGACGATGAGGAGGAGTCGTCTATGCATTGTCATAGTTTGACACTCAACTGAGTTAGCCATACCATTAGCTAAGTTAGCAATTGGAGAAACCGTCATGGTCACCGTGAACGTACATGAGGCGAAGAGCAACCTCTCACGTCTGCTGAAGCAGGTTGAGGCAGGAGAAGAAGTCGTCATCGCTCGCAACGGGAAACCTGTTGCGCGGCTGGCGCCCTTCAAGAGGCGCGGCGTGCGCAAGCCCGGCGCACTGAAGGGAAACAGGGTATGGCAGGAGTTGAGCGACCTTGCCATGCAGCCTCTGCCGGAGGAGGAGTTGGCAATGTGGGAGGGAAGAGCATAATCCGTGCGTCTTCTTCTGGATACCCACGCTTTTCTCTGGTGGATTGTTGACGACAGGCAGTTGACCCATGCCGCGAGAGGAGCGATATCGGACCACGAAAACGATGTGCTTGTTAGCGCAGCATCCGCCTGGGAGATAGCAACCAAGCACCGAATCGGCAAGCTGCCGGAAGCAGAATCTCTGGCCGAAAACATCGTCGACGCAGTGACCAACGAGGGCTTTGAGGGATTGTCCGTAACCCTCAATGACGCCGCGAGAGCCGGATCGTTAGCTGGTCCACTGCGAGACCCCTTTGACCGAATGCTCATCGCGCAGGCTCTGTCCCGCAATCTTGTTGTCATATCCAACGAGGCCCTTTTCGACGAATACGGCATTCAGAGAATCTGGTAGGGTCTCGGGAAAGAGAAGCCGCAACAAGCCGGGCAAAACGGCCCTACGGAGCAAGAAAGTCCCCTGGCAGATTCTCCCGGAAATTTCCCCACCATCCGCGGTCAAAGCCGAATCTGACCACGTATCCCCATTCCTCGTGCTCCTCGATCCGCCCCGCTACGTGGACGCGTCCACCCAGTACAGCCCTGTCAAAGATCTCTGGTGGCCCGACTACCCACACCCGCTGCTTGTAATCTTCCCTGTCTACATCCACCACAAGCAAGCCGGTGTCCCGCGAAACCACCTCTCCGATAACGCTCGTACACTCGTTCACTACCAAGTCCATCAAAACAACGATCTGCGCGGGGGTCAGTATCATCGGAGAGTTCGAAGGACACGGTTTAACCGCCGGTTGGACCATATTGAATGCGACAATGGCAATCACGGCCAGCGCTCCAATCCCCATCAGCCCTGCAACCCACTTCAGGCAGCCGCTGCAGCCACTCCGTTCCTTCTCCTGCTCGTTCCACTCCATCGGCGGGTACTCTCGATAGTCCGAAGGTGAACTCCATGGATCTGCCGATGTCTCTTCCACGACCACCGTATCAGGTGTAACGCCCTCAGTCTGTGGTCTCTCATACGCCATCCTTTCAGCATGCTCGTGGTCAGGTGGCCCGAACTCAACCAACTCCGACTCGCCCCTGCTGGCCATCGCGGCAGCCGCTTCTACTGCCTCCTCGGACCGTCCGTACAACCCCCACGTCGATGCGTGCATGAAGCCGTGATATGCCGCATTCAAGTCGTGGCCCGCAACGGAGGAAGCATGGCCTGTCCCGAACCATGACGGAGCCGGGGCCAAGGGATGGAGCCAAGGCTGGGCCGCATCCAGCGCGACGGCATAGGCTAGCATGGAATCGAACTGGTTCCGGGCGTCGGACGGGTTGGATCGGGCAAGGGATTTCTTCCAGCCAAGCCACTGCCCAATCTCGTATGCGCCCCTCTGTGTCGGCGGCAGCATACCCGAAGGTATTGGCGACGCAACCAGCATATAAACAAAGCCGACAAACGCGCCGACCAGTGCGTTCACCCACCATTGGGATACCCACAGCGCCAGCCAGAGTCCGCCGCCGGCTCCAACCAATGCACCGGCCAGTATTCTCCACCAATCGGCATCCCCGAGGTTTTCTCTCCTTACGCGGACCGGGTTGTCATCGAAATAGCCCTGATGACGCAGATGCTCCCCCAGCATGTCGCCGACAGCGTCCTCACGCTGCTTCAGCCGGTCATACAACTTCTCGACCGGCCAGTGACCCGCCGGCAAGTTGTCGCATATCAGCCGCTCCCAGTCATACTGTGGAGGTCCTCGCCGGAACAGACGGTATAGAAAGCCGCTCCCTGTTCTGCTGCACTCCAGTCCGAGGGTGCCGCGCTCACACATCACGATGATTGACGCCAGCAGCGTCCTCCTCGAAGGCATACGGCTCTCCACCACCGACAACGCCGACGCAGAAATTGAACTGGACTGCGGAGCTGAGACCTGCCCATAGCCCGCATCCCCATCGGCGCCCTGCGGCAGTCGCGACTTTGGCCACAGCCACAGTACAAGAACAATCAGCAGCCCGACGCCGACGCCTACCACATCTTCAGAAATCCCAGCACACCCAAAATCATCCTTCGAAGCGCATCAGACCCTGCAGAATGACTAACCAATATTCCTGACCAGCCCTTCTCACATCAACACAACCTATTCGCCTTCCGTCCGTTGCGGCGTCGGAGAACTAAAATCTCAGCGCTGTTACAAATCCTTTTCGTCGTTAGTGTTGGGGTAAACCCATACTACACCCCATACCAGTGTATGTCTGGCACGGATAATCAGACCTCCCAAGTACGCACCCTGTTATGACATCTCCAATTGCCATCGTTGTCTGCTTGCTGCCGTTATAATGAGCTCACGGTCCAATAGCGTTGTTCAGCAATTGGAGTAATCTGCGTTAGGAGAGAGGAACAGATGCCCTCTGGTGTATCCATTTCATCCGTCCGCTTTAGGAATTTCAAGGCATTCTCAAACTTCTCAATCTCGCTAGAGCGGATGAATATTCTTGTCGGTCCAAATAATTCGGGAAAGTCTACTGTAATCGGTGCTTTTAGAGTCCTTTCTATGGGACTAAGGAGAGCAGCGTTGCGCAATCCAGAGCGTCTTCTTGACCATGAGTCCGCCTTGGGCTACAGGATACCCAGAGCATCGCTCCCTATCACATTGGAAAACGCGCAAACCGATTACGAAGATGTAGTAGCCACTGTCACGTTTAGGTTAACAAATGGAAACAGTCTAAAGCTCTCATTTTACGGTGGTGATGACTGCATCATGTATCCAATCCCCAAGAATGGAGGAAGAGTAACCAAAGCCCGATTTAAGCGATTGTTCCCTCTTTCTCTCTTGGTGGTACCTGTACTTGGTCCCTTAGAAAACCGAGAGAAAATTGTCAAGAAGGACACGGTGAATGCAAACCTAGCTACCCACAGGGCATCACGCAATTTTCGCAATTATTGGCGTTACTATCCCGAAAACTTCCAAACTTTCAGGAAAAAGGTCATTGATACTTGGCCTGGTATGGATATAAGTCCTCCAGAGGTGCTCCCTGATGGGACGCTTTCTATGTTTTGCATTGAGGATAGAATCACGCGCGAACTGTATTGGACCGGGTACGGCTTTCAGGTTTGGTGTCAGATGCTTTCACATATTTTCAGGGGTCAAGGTAGTTCAATGATCATTATTGATGAACCGGATATCTACCTTCATGCGAACCCACAGAGACAGCTCTTGTCGATATTTAGGGAATCTGGTTCAGACGTCTTGATGGCAACTCATTCTAGCGAAATCATTGCTGAGGCCGATGCTAATGACATCTTGGTAATTGACAAGACCAAACGGTCAGCCAAGAGGGTGCGAAGTGATGCAGGGATCGAAAGTGCATTGGGTTCGCTAGGATCAATACATGTCCCAACCATTACCACCGTTGCGCAAACAAGACGTGTCTTGTACATAGAAGGCGAGGACTTTAAGGTACTTAGGCGATTTGCACGATGTCTTAACTTGACTGAGTTCGCATTGGGAGTCGGCATTGCTCCTTTCCCATTAGGCGGTTTCCCCTCGTTGGAGCGCATTAAGGCGGTTACGCTAGGTATTTCAAGATCAGTTGGGGGATCATTGCTAATCGGTGGAATCTTTGATCGAGATTATCGACCTGATGAGGAAATCGAGCAACTAATAAAAGGCATGAGAGGTGAGCTTAGACTCTTTGAAGTTCTTGAGAGGAAAGAGCTTGAGAATTATTTGCTTATTCCTAGCGCTATACAGAGGACGTTGGAAGGTCTCCTTCGAGAGAGGACTAGACGCACCGGAAAGTCTAAACCAGCTGGCAAGCCGATTGTTGAACTACTGAAAGACATCTCAAATCCTTTGAGGGCCGAAGTGCAGTCTCAGTACATTGCCAAGCGTATAGACTTCTTTGGAGCTTCTGGAAAAGACCGAAGCACGATCACTCAGGAAGCCATCGAAATCTTCGATCACAAGTGGAACGATGATCAGCTTCGGTTACATGTTGTGCCCGGGAAAATGATTCTAAGCAGGCTTTTCTCCCGCATTCAAGATGATTACAAGGTAAATTTGACTCCGGCGAAAATCATTGCTCGAATGCGTGAAGCTGAAATGCCTGGAGACCTGCGTCGCATATTGAGAGCGGTTGACTATTTTAGGAGTAGGACTGTGTAGTTCAAAAAACCGCCCCCGCAGGCATCCAGCCCACGCCCAACCAGCCATCACCCGGCCCCACTTCCCCTCAGCCACGGCCCCTCGCCTCAATACCCTAAGTCGCCCTCCATCCACCGTCAACAAAACCCCCAACCGCCAACCCTCTCTCTTCAGTCCAGATCCACCGTCAGCGGCACGTGACCGCGCCCTTCTTCTCCGACCCGAAAAACCTAACGGTCACCCTCTACCCAGAAGTCATCAGCCTTCTTATCAAACTTTCCATTTCCTACTCTATCGTCAAGCCACACCCAGAATTTGTTCAGCCAACTCCACCTGAAGTTTCGTATAACAAAACGCGGAATTACGTATATCTTGCGTGGCGGCTTGGTCCAGGCACACATGCGGACGCAGGTGCTGCAGGTAGTCCCGACCCGGTTCTGGAAGGTCATGCACTTCTTTGCATCCACCTTCCAGGACAATACACCAGTTGAATTGTGCTCGTTTATGGCCTCGAAACTTCGGTTTCCGGTGGTTATGGCTTTCGTTCCACACTTCGGGACACATTTCAGGCATGCGTTGCAGAACTCGGTTATGCCAGAGTCCACAGCACCAACGGATTCCAGCGGCATGTCGGTGAATATCTTGGAAATGCGACAGCGTGCCCCCACCTTAGGGTTGATCAAAAGACCATGTCTCCCTAGCTGGCCGAGGCCCGCATCGACAGCCAGGGGAATGCTCAAGGCAGTGTCATTAGCAGATGGAATGGCGTTGTACCCCATACCTCGTATGAACTCAGCCATCATCCAAAGGGTCGGCGCCATCCGGGCATATGCCAGTGTGCTGAGTCCTTCAGTAAGGAGAGACGGTGCATGCTCCGTGCCATCAATGTCCTTGCCCCACTCGTGTAGCATCACCACCACATACTTCATTTCCTTCGGAATGACCCGAGTCCCATCTTCCAGGCGAATGGGCTGATCGTACTCTTCATAACCGGGTTCATCGGAGAACTTGATTGGGTAGTCCTTCTTCGTTTCCTCATCGAAGTAGTGGGAATACACCCAACGACGGTCCAGCTCAGCAAAGCCAACCTGGTCCGCTCCCAACACCTGGGCCGCCTTGCGCACAATCTGGGAGGCCTCTTTGGGCGTAGTCTTCGGTCGACCGGTGGGCGCGGGATCCACTTTGGTTTGCCATGCGGTAGCTCTCGAATCCGCCTGGTTCTTTGAGAAGCCCATTATCGAAAGCAAGGAATCTGCTGCGGAGTCCAGCCCCCACGCCGGGGCCTCGAAACCAACGCGGCCCTTCTCCGCAAGCTCTCGCTGTTTGACCTTTAGCTTGTCTCGTTCCCTCTCCAAATGGGCATCCCAATACATCTGAGAGCCTATATGGTCTCTCTGATTGAACCGTACGTAAGAATCTTGCACTCCGTACATTTCGGCGGCCGTCACTCGGCCATTTGAGTTTGAGTTCTTTTGCGACTGAGATTTGGCACGACGCAGCAGCTTGAGTTTCATGCCACGATACCTCCTGACAATAAGGCCTTGTCACATTGTAGAGTCTGGTTCGCTGGTTTGAAAGCACCCCGGCAGCCATGAATTCAGGAACCGCAATCACCAACAAAGTCCCCATACCCCCACCTCATTCCCACCCCCAACCCGCTTCTACCATATCTTCAGGGAATTAGAACTTGCTTTGCTTCTGTGCCGTTGCCGCTTAAGCTGCGCCCAATCCATGCCGTTGGTCCTGCAGGTGGAGTTGATACGTCTTCCACAGATAGAGTCACGCGAGCATCTTCCCCATTATCTGTGAAATCCTCAACGTAGTCCTTCAGGGACTTGAGATCCAATTCCATACGCATATTCCGAGGTTCCCGTTCTCTCCAAGAAACTCCCGATTTTAGCCCCTTGATGGCTTTCTTCCGTCTTTTGTCATTTGACACCGCCCGATAAGCTAACGGCTCATTCCCAACCATGAAATGCATACTGTCGCTAGACCCATTACTACAAGATGCGACCATAGTAATGATTAATGACCAACCTTCCATCCACGGCAGTTCATATATCTTCTGTTCCTGAGATCTGAGTATTACATGGCGATCGCTGAATGCATCGTACCTATCATGGAATTTTGACCTCACCGGACGGCCATCTCTCCATTCCTCAATGTCTGCTACGATACGAACATTCAAGGCAGGCACCAGGCCGACGTTTTGAACGTGCACAGCGTATAGGGCGCGATCGTCGTCATGGTCCTGTTCCTCTTCGCCGAATGATTCAATATACATAACAAGTTTCGGCGTATTGCGATCCTTCTGAATCTTGAATACAGAGTACGCTATAACTCCGTTCGCAATAGATAATGCTGCTAGGGCAACAAACTGGAATATATCTAAGACCATATTAAGTGTGAACATAGTCCACCGCGGTCACACGCCAACTGAAGAGAAGAAACTACAAGAACGGTCACCAGAAGCCAACCACACTCTTCAACCTTACCACTACCGGTTGAGCGCCCTCCGTGCACCATCGACCTGTCCCCGCAGGTGCTTTGCAGCGTCGTATAAGAAATCGGCATACCTGTCTGCCTCTTCCGCCATTCTCTTCCTCTTGACCTGATCTGGTTCTGCAACTAGTTTGTTTAGCCGAATAGTAAGCTTCTTCTTAGCACCAATCCAGCTAGAGTTAGGCAGGTAGCTGCGCGCTTCATTCCAGTCAATCCCTAATTTGTCACTGATATGTGCGATGGTTCTGCCCTCGCGGGCCATCCTCTTAGCCTCTTCTACCAAAGCGTACTTTTCCACTGACGAATCCACCTTTCCCGGAAATATGAAAGCAGACAACAAAAAATGGGCCCGGCAGGGTTCGAACCTACGACCAACCGGTTATGAGCCGGCCGCTCTACCACTGAGCTACGGGCCCTCACCATTAAGCCTAAGCATACCTCCATCCACTGTCAACAAACGGACACCCCTCCCCTTTACACCCAAACGCCCCGCTTGTTAACCTCTTTCCACCTTCATTTTCAGGTGCACACGTGACCACCACATCCCAACCCGTCACCATGGAAAAGCTCCTCTCCCTCGCCAAGCGACGCGGCTTCCTCTTCCAGAGCAGCGAAATCTACGGCGGCCTCAACGCCACCTGGGACTACGGCCCACTCGGATCCCAACTCAAACGCAACGTCAAGGACGCCTGGTGGCGCTCCATCCTCCAGCACCGCGACGATACCGTCGCCTTCGACGCCGCCATCCTCATGCACCCCGCCACCTGGAAGGCCAGCGGTCACCTCGGCAGCTTCACCGACCCCCTCGTCGAATGCCGCTCATGCCATCAGCGCTTCCGCGCCGACCACCTCGATTCCGACAAATGCCCCAAATGCCAGGGCGAACTCACCGACCCCCGCCAGTTCAACCTCATGTTCAAGACCTTCATGGGCGCCGTCGAAGACACAGCCTCGGAAATCTACCTCCGCCCGGAGACCGCCCAGGGCATCTACGTCAACTTCAAAAACGTCCTCGACACCGCCCGTCGTAAACTACCCTTCGGCATCGCCCAGATAGGCAAGGCCTTCCGCAACGAAATCACCCCCGGCAACTCCACCTTCCGCACCCGCGAGTTCGAAATCATGGAGTTGGAGTTCTTCGTCAAACCCGGCTCCGACGACGACTGGCTGCAATACTGGACCGAACAGCGCATGGACTGGTTCGTCTCCCTCGGCGTCGACCCCGACAACCTGCGCCTCCGCAAGCACGAGCCCGACGAGCTCGCCCACTACGCCAAGGAAGTCTACGATATCGAGTACCGCTTCCCCTGGGGCTGGGCCGAGCTCGAGGGCATCGCCAACCGCACCGACTACGACCTCCGCCAGCACGCCGACCACAGCGGCCAGGACCTCACCTACTTCGATGACCAGGCCCAGGAGCGCTACTACCCCTATGTCATCGAACCCTCCTGCGGCGCAGACCGTGCCGCCCTCGTCTTCTTCCTCGACGCCTACAAGGAAGAGACCGTACCTCCGAAAAAACCCGGCGGCAAGTCCGAAACCCGCAACCTCCTCAAGCTCCACCGCTCCCTCGCCCCAGTCACCGTCGCCGTCCTCCCTCTCAGCCGTAACGAGCGACTCGTGCCTACCGCCCGCCGCGTCCACGAACTCCTCAGACAGCGTTTCAACGCTCAATTCGACGACGCCCAGAGCATCGGCAGACGCTACCGCCGTCAGGACGAAATAGGCACCCCCTTCTGCATCACCGTCGACTTCGACACCCTCGACGACGAGCAGGTCACCCTCCGCGACCGCGACACCATGGCCCAGCTTCGCATCCCCATCAACCGCATCGTCCCCGCCATCGAAGACAAGCTCCGCCACGGCTGGTAGCCCATGCGCGTCATCCAACCTCATGTCATTCTGAGCGCAGCGAAGAATCTCGCCGCGTCTCACAGCTGATTGCGATGCGAATCATCCACTTTGCCGACCTCCACATCGGCGTCGAAAACTACAGCCGCACCGACCCCGAAACCGGCCTCTCCACCCGTCTCCTCGACTTCCTAAACGCCCTAGACCAGCTCGTCGACTACGCCATCACAAACAAAGCCGACCTCGTCCTCCTCGCCGGAGACGCCTACAAGAGCCGCGACCCCAACCAGACCCAGCAGCGCGAGTTCGCCCGCCGCCTCTCAACCCTCGCCACCGCCGGCATCCCCGTCTTCCTCCTCGTAGGCAACCACGACCTGCCCAATGCTCTGGGCCGCGCCACCGCCATCGAAATCTTCAACACCCTGGATGTCCCCCGCCTCCACGTCGGCGACGAAATCGCAAACTACCTCGTCGAAACCCCCAGCGGCCCCCTACAGATAACCGCCCTCCCCTGGCCCAAGCGCAGCGCCCTCCTCACCAGGGAAGACACCCGCGGCCTCTCCATCGAAAGGGTCAACGAACGACTACAAACCATCCTCACTCAGGAGATCCACTCTCTTTCCAAGAAGCTCGATCCCAACATTCCCGCCATCCTCGCCGGACACGTCACCGTCGACGGTTCCAAGCTCGGCTCCGAACGGGCCATGATGCTCGGCCGGGACCACTCCCTCCGCCCCAGCGACCTCCATCTCCCCACCTACGACTACATCGCCCTAGGCCACATCCACAAGCATCAGGTGTTGCGCGACAGCCCGCTCATGGTCTACTCCGGCAGCCTCCAGCGCGTCGACTTCGGCGAAGAAAACGACCCGAAGGGCTTCTGCGTCATCGACATTGACCCCCAACATCCCCAGGGCCGCCGCGTCACCGACTTCCTGTTCGAAGAAGTCGCCGCCCGCGCCTTCACCACCATCGACGTGACCATCCCTCCCGCCACACCAGACCCCACTAGGGACGTCCTCCGCGCCATCCAAAAAAACGCAATAGCCGACGCCATCGTCCGCCTCCGCATCACCCTCACCGCCGACCAGTCCATCCAGCTTAGAATGAGCGAAATCCGCGAAACCCTCCAACCCGCCCACCACGTTGCGGCAATCCAGCCCCGGGTCTCCGACGAACGACGCACCCGTCTCCCTGCCGACACCGCCCGCAACCTCGACACCATCACCGCCCTGACTCGCTACCTCGAAAGCCGCAACACCGATGCCCCCCGCCGCGAGAAACTCATCACCTACGCCAAAACCCTCATCAACGAAGACCACCCTCACCTCCAGTCTGACAACTCCCTAACAGCTAACCCTGGGACCATCCCGAGCTCGTCGAAGGACGTAAAACTTGCCGCAACGCAGTTGCCGCCTCCTTCTTCCCCCTCTCCCGTCCTGGGAGAGGGTTGGGGTGAGGGCACTTCCCCTATCAGGCCCTTCCGCCATTCCCGCGCAGGCGGGAATCCGGAACCCCACAACACCAACGAGAATTGCCCGAAGTAAGCCCTCCCCATGAGCCTTAACGACATCCTCTTCCTAGTCATGCGCTGGGTCCACAACATCGCCGCCGTGGCCTGGGTCGGCGGCGGAATCTACTACCTCCTCATCCTCCGCCCACGAATCCGCCGCTCGCCGGCCAACGACACCCTCAACCCCGGACATGATTACCTCACCCTCGTCAACACCGCCTTCGGCGTCCTCCTCGTCACCGGCGCCGTCCTCACCTTCCACCGCGTCACCTCCGGCTTCATCGGCGTTCCCTACGTTGCAGTCCTCGCAACGAAAGTCCTCCTCGCCTTCTGCATGTTCTACCTCGTCAGATTCCTCCCCAACCGCCGCTCCAAGGATGCGCAACCATCGTCCCGACGCTGGCTCCCCGCCCTCTCCAACGCCACCGCCGTAGTTATACTCGGCGTCATCGTCCTCCTCCTCGCCGACGTCCTCAGCTCCCTCTTCGAACAGGGCCTCAAATCCTGACACCTCATCCGCCATTCCATCCCACTCTTCGTCATTCCTGCGAAAGCAGGAACCCACGGCGGGGCGGTTGAGGGGTAGTCCCTTCCCCCACCCCCGCACCCTTATCTCCCACCCCCGCGAAAGCGGGGGCCCACTCTCCAACGGGAATCGCCTAACCCCAACCATCAGACCACATCCCATATTACCCAATGCTATAATCATCCCCCGGTAACTCAAATGAGAAAAGAAATCATGGACATCCTCGCCTGCCCCCAATGCAAGGGCCGCCTCAACCTGACCGTCGAAGAAGAACGCGACGAACGAATCATCACCGGCTCCCTACAGTGCCCCGACTGCCCCGAGAACTACCCCATTCGCAACGCCATCCCCAACCTCCTCCCACCCCACCTCCGCTCCCTCTAACCCGTTAACCCAAATCCGCGTTCATCCTGAGCTTGTCGAAGGACGAATACCGCCGAACCCCTTCCCGTCCCTCAACCCGCTCCGCCATCGCCTCCATCGACATCCCCATCAGCGGATGCACCAAATCCGGTGCAATCTCCGCCATCGGCACAAGCACAAAGGCCCGCTCCTGTATCCGGGGATGCGGCACCGTCAGTTGGGGAAGATTCACAATCCGATTCCCATAAAATAGAAGGTCCGCGTCAAATACCCGCGGCCCCCATTCAAAAGTCGGACGCCTCCCTACCCTTTCCTCCGCCCCTTTCAAAATCCGAAGCATCCCCTCCGGCGAAGCTGACGTCTCACCCTCGACAACGCAATTCAGAAACGAAGACTGCTCAACGACACCCCAAGGCTCCGTCTCATAGATGGAAGAAACCTTGATCAACTTAATCCGCTCCCCCAAAATCCGAAGACCCCGCTCAAGGTTGTCCATCCTGTCCCCCAGATTCGACCCCAGGCCCAAAAAAAACCTCACAGTCCCCAACTCTCGGGCCTCCAACCCCGCACAATCGCGTCGCTCATCCGCGCCACCCGCGACATCTCCTTCACGTCGTGCACCCTCACAATGTCCGCTCCCCCCGCAATCGCCAGCGTCACCGTCGCCGCCGTCCCCTCCAACCTCTCCTCAACCGGCAGGTCAAGCACAAACCCAATCGTAGACTTCCGGGAAGTCCCCACCAGCAGCGGATACCCCAATTCCTTCAATTCCTTTAACCGGCCCAAAATCTGAAGGTTGTGGTCAGCCGTCTTCCCGAACCCGATGCCCGGGTCCAGAATAATCCCCTCCCTGCGTACCCCCGCCGCCATCGCCGTCTCCGCAGCACGACGCAGGCTCTCAGCCACGTCCGGGACCACGTCATCGTATGCCGTCCCGTCCTGATTGTGCATCAACACCAGCGGCAGAGCCGTTTCGGCAGCCACCTCCGCCATACCCTCCCCCACCCTTGGCCCCCAAACGTCGTTGAGCATCGATGCCCCGCATTCCACCGCGCGACGTGCCACCTCCGGCTTGTAAGTGTCCACGCTCACCGGAATCGAAACCGACTTGACTATCCCCTCCAGCACTGGCAGCAGTCGCGATAACTCCTCCTCAACCGACACCGGCGCATGCCCCGGCCTCGTCGACTCCGCCCCCACGTCAACGATGTCAGCCCCCTCCACCTCGAACCTCACCGCCTGCTCCACCGCATCAGCCGTCCGACCCGCCAGCCCGTCTCCCGAAAACGAGTCCGGCGTCACGTTCACCACCCCCATAACGTAAGTGCGGCTTCCCCAAACAAACTCCCGCCCCCCGCAAATCATCGGCTCACCCAAAGTATGTCATTCTGAGCGAAGCGAAGAATCTCGCCACCCCCAACACATGCTATTACCCCCACTGAACTGGTCATCAATTCCTGCAATTTCCCCCGCATACTGTGCTAGACTTTTTGGCGCAAATACTCCCGGCCAGTCTAGCATCACCCCCCTTTTCTTGCACCACCCAACCCCATCTGATAGCATTCCCCAACTGAGAAACGCCCATGGCTATCGAACGCAAATCTGACGAGCGCCTCCAAAAGCTGGATGATATCCGCCACCAGTCCCGCCTGGGCGGCGGACGTAGGCGCATCCAGCAGCAGCACGCCAAGGGCAAGCTCACCGCCCGCGAGCGGCTTGACCTCCTCTTCGACCCCAGCACCTTCGAGGAACTCGATCCCTTCGCCACCCATCGCACCACCACCTTCGGCCTCGATAAGAACCGCCCCCCCGGCGATGCGGTAGTCGCTGGCCACGGCAAGATAAACGGCCGCCTCGTTTTCGCCTACGCCCAGGACTTTACCGTTCTCGGCGGTTCCGTCTCCGAGACCGTCGGCAAGAAGATCTGCAAGGTCATGGATCTCGCCATGAAGGTCGGCGCCCCCGTCATCGGCATCAACGACTCCGGCGGCGCCCGCATCCAGGAGGGCGTCCTCAGCCTCGCCGCCTATGGCGACATCTTCCTCCGCAACACCATGGCCTCCGGCGTCGTCCCCCAGATTTCCGTCATCCTCGGCCCCAGCGCCGGCGGTGCCGTCTACTCCCCCGGAATCACCGACTTCGTCTTCATGGTCCAGGGCGTCGGCCAGATGTACATCACAGGGCCCGACGTTATCCGCGCCGTCATGGGTGAAGAGGTCACCCACGAAGAGCTTGGCGGCGCCTCTGCCCACGCCATCCAGAGCGGTGTTGCCCACTTCGTCTACGAGACCGAAGAGGAGTGTATGAAGGAACTCCGCCGCCTCCTCTCCTTCCTTCCGAGCAACAACATGGAAGACCCCCTATTCCAGGAACCCCTGGACCCACCCGACCGCCTCGACCCCGGCCTCCTCGACGTAGTTCCCACCGAACCCAACAAGGCCTACGACGTTCGAGAAATCATGTCTCGAGTGGTCGACGATGGCGATCTCATGGAAGTCCACCAGAACTTCGCTCCGAACATCGTCGTCGCCTTTGCACGCATGGCCGGAAAGCCCGTCGGCCTCGTTGGCAACCAGCCCTCCCACCTGGCAGGCGTCCTCGACATAGACGCCTCCGTCAAGGCCGCCCGCTTCATCCGTTTCTGCGACGCCTTCAACATCCCCCTCGTCACCTTCATCGACGTTCCCGGTTTCCTGCCCGGCACCGACCAGGAACACGGCGGTATCATCCGCCACGGAGCAAAGCTCCTCTACGCCTACGCCGAAGCCACCGTCCCCAAGGTAAGCGTCATGATCCGCAAGGCCTACGGCGGCGCCTACATCGTCATGAGCAGCAAGCACCTCCGCGGCGACGTTAACCTCGCCTGGCCCACTGTTCAGATAGCCGTCATGGGGCCCGACGGAGCCGTCAACATCATCTTCAGAGAAGCCATCGCCAAGGCCTCCAATCCGGAGAAGGCACGGGCCAAGTTCATCCGCGAATACGAAGAAGAACTCGCCAACCCCTACGTCGCCGCGGGCTACGGCTTCCTTGACGACGTCATAGACCCCGCCGAGACCCGCCCGCGCATCATCGCCGCCCTCGACATGCTCAAGGACAAGAAAGACACCCTCCCCCCCAAGAAGCACGGCAACATCCCCCTCTAACCCCCTTCCCTTCCCACTTATGGAGACCACTGCATAACAATCACTCCAGAGCTTCAAAATCCCTTCCCCCTTGACGGGGGAAGGTTAGGATGGGGGTGATCCTCCCCCTTCCCCTCCCTTCCTTTCCCCCAGGAGAATCCACCAACCCGCCCTCAACGTATCACCACCAGCAACTCCAAACATAGGCGGAGGATTATGACAAATACCCGCGTCCCGAAGATTGCCCTCGCCCTCACCGCTTCTCTGCTTGTCCTGGCGCTCCTTCTCGTCGTCGCCTGCACCTCGGAGCGCCCCGAATCCACCCCCGTCGCCACCTCCGTCCCGGCCCCCACGGCAATGCCCACGGCAGCTCCTGCCCCCACCTCCGCCTCCACCCAAGCGTCTGCGTCAACACCCGCGCCCACTCCAGCGTCCGCTGCCACCCCCACACCCACTCCGGCGCCCACAATCACCGCCACTCCTGTCTCCACTCCGGCAACCCCCGAGCCCACTCCCAAGCCACCCCCGCCCACGGGCCCAATAGCCCCTGAACTCGTCGGCACCCAGGAATGGGTCAACTCGGATCCCCTCACCATCGAAGGACTGCGAGGCAAGGTTGTCCTCGTCGACTTCTGGACTTACACCTGCGTCAACTGCATCCGCACCCTCCCTTACCTCAAAGTCTGGCATTCCAAGTACGCCGACGATGGACTCGTCATTCTCGGCATCCACACCCCCGAGTTCAAGTTCGAGCATGACATAGACAACGTCCGACAGGCAGTCTCCGACTACAGCCTCACCTACCCCATAGTCCAGGACAACAACTTCGACACCTGGGACGCCTTCAACAACCGCTACTGGCCCGCCAAATACCTCATCGACCAGAACGGCGTCATACGCTATCAGCACTTCGGTGAGGGAGCCTACGCCGAGACCGAAGCCATTATTCGCGAACTCCTTGAGGAAACCGGTGTCAACGTATCCGCGATTAACCCATTGCTCGCCCCCGATCAGGATCTCGACTTCGCATTCAAGAACTCCATCGGTGCGGAGATAACCGCCGAGCTCTACGGCGGATACGAACGTAGCTGCAGCCTCTACAGCCTCTACTCAAATAGCTACATCGCTGCCCCAGATTACTGTAGGTCCCGGGACCAGGTCGTCGAGTACGCCGACGACGGCACACGCAAGGACCACGCCCTCTATCTGCAGGGTTCCTGGATCGGGGAAAGAGAGAGACTGAGACACGCTCGCGAGACCAGCAACTACGAGGACTATATGGCCCTCCTCTTTGCCGCCAAGAGTGTAAACGTCGTCCTGACCCCCGAACAGGGCCAGACCTTCAAGGTCCTAGTCAAGCTCGACGGCGAATACCTCAACGAGTTCAACAAAGGCGAAGACGTGGTCATCGAGGACGACGGTAGAAGCTTCCTCATCGTCGACAAGCCCCGCCTCTACGCCGTCGTCGAAGCGCCTGAGTACGGCGCATACGAACTGGAGCTGAGCTCCAACTCCTCTGACTTCGCCGTCTTCGCCTTCACCTTCGGCGTCTACACCGAAGGCATCTAAATGGCCCGCAAAACCTCTTCCCCCTCGACGGGGGAAGATTGAAGCCTGCCCCGTACTTGATACGGGGATGGGGGTGATTCCCCCTCTTATCCCTTCTCCCGTCCTGGGAGAGGGCTGGGGTGAGAGTATCTTCCCCCTCATTCTTTTCCCCACCCCCGCGAAAGCGGGGGCCCACTCTTCAACGTCTACCTCCTAAACGTCTTCCGGTAGGGGCGGGTTTCAAACCCGCCCTCTTCCTCAATCCACTTATCCCGTCTCCCATCCCCCATCACTCCACCCAAACCACGCAACCCAAGCACCACTCCGCAAAACTTGCCGTCATGCAATGACCTTGCCGCAACGCAGTTGCCCAAACTTGCCGTCATGCAATGACCCTACGGCGGAGTGGGGCAGTGACGGGTCCCTCCCCTTTCTTCCCCCCTCTCCCTTGAGGGAGAGGGCTGGGGTGAGGGTGTACTACCCCCCCTTTACATCCCGTCCTGACACGGCATAATGGGGGCATGCTCTACAAGGCCATCCTGCGGCCTCTCCTCTGGTCCCTCCCTCCCGAGCGTGCCCACGCCCTGGGAGAATGGGCGTTACGTAGAAAATTCCTCTGGAAGCTGCTGGCTCCCCTCCACAACTCCCACGACCCTGCCCTGACCACCTCCCTCGCTGGCATCCCCATCCCGAACCCCCTGGGCGTAGCCGCAGGCTCCGACAAGGACTGCGCCTACCTTGACTCCCTCATGAATCTCGGCTTCGGCTACGCAGTCGGCGGCACCGTCACGCTACACCCCCGACCCGGAAACCCCCGACCCCGACTCCTCCGCCGGCCCCGACAGAAGGCCCTCGTCAACGCCCTCGGCTTCCCCAGCCTCGGTATCGACGTCGTCGAATCCAACCTTAGAAAGCAGTCCGTTTTCCCCCTGTTCCTCAGCGTCTCCGGCCTCACCGTCGACGAATTTACCCGATGCTACCGCAGGGCTGCTCCCCTGGCCCAGGGCATTGAGCTCAACGTCAGCTCCCCCAACACCGCCGGTCTCCGCGTGTTCCACGATCCGCCCGCCTTCCGAGAGCTTCTCGAACGCATCAACAGCCACCGCACCACTCCCCTCTTAGTCAAAATCCCTCCCTACTACAATGAGCGAGAACAGGAAAACGTCCTCACCCTCGTCCGCATCGCCCATGAACTGGGCGTCGACGGCATCACCGCCGCCAACACCCGACCCGTGGAGGAACCCGCCGTCAAGATGGGCCGCGGCGGCCTCAGCGGCAAACCCCTCCTTCCCCACACCCTCCGCATCGTCGCAGATGTTCGCAGAGAAGTGGGCGATGCCATGACCATCAACGCCTGCGGCGGCTTCTCCACCGCCGAAGACTTTGTCAAGGCCCTGAAAAGCGGCGCTGACACGGTCCAGATTTACACCGCTCTCGTCTACGAAGGCCCTGGACTCGCCCGTAGAATAAACCGAGACCTTACCCGCCTCCTCAACGATAAAGCCCTCCCCACCATCCACCACCTCAAACCCTAACCCTTCCTCTTTCCCCCTCTACCCACGCGTCACCCCTCATCCCCCACCCAAACCCCCCAACCCACGCCCAACTCCGCAAAACCCTGTTCCCGCGAAGGCGGGAATCCATCCCCTCCCGCCGCAACGCAGTTGCCCAAACTTGCCGTCATGCAATGACCTTGCCGCAACGCAGTTGCCCCCAACGTGTTATCATTACCCAAACCACCGGAAAGGAACCCCTCTTCAGTGCAACAGGAAGGAAAAAGAAGCTTGCGACAGGCCTTTAGAAATCTGTTGATCAAGCTTCCCCTACCCCGAAAGACCCGCCTGGTAATGGCAAATTACTCCACCAAGATTCTCGGACTCCAGCTATGCTGCGGCAACGACGGCCAGCCCGGATGTTGAGCGCCCCCTAACTCCTCGTCCGGTTCGGACGAACACCACCATCATCACCATAACTAGCAGACCGCATTCGGCACTCTCCCTGAGTTAACTGCTTCCTTCACCTGATGCTCTCACGGCTCAGAAACGCCCACCTCCGACGCCCCTGGGTTGTCATTCTGGTTCTAACCATAGCTCTCGTGGCTGCGATTTCCGCCTGGCTCCTTCTTGACGATTCCCCCGACACCCTCGGCGAACTCCCTCAATACAACTCCTTCCACGGCGCCAGCGAATTCGTCGTGGGCGAGAACCGCTTCCCTTTCGCCTTAGCCTCCGTGGAAGGAGAACCCCTCGCCAACGCCGCCCTATCCGTCAGCTTCTACTACCTGCAGGACGACCAATGGCGCTACAGGTTCCGCCGGAACGCCGACTACCGCGAGGTTGAAGGCGTCACCCCCCACCTCCACGACGACGGCTTCCTCCACAGGCACCTCGACGTCCGCGGACAGTACGTGGCGAACGTCAACTTCCAAAGCCCAGGCGTCTGGCAGGCCAGGTTCACCCTATCCGACGGCGGCGAATCCGGCCCCGCCATCGGAGACCTCGCCTTCAACGTCCTGTCAGAACCCGCCGCTCCGGGCGTGGGCCAGCCCGTGCCCCCCACCGAAAACCTAACTATCCACGACGTTTCCGGCATCCACGAAATAGAGACCCGCGACCCTCCCGACGATATGCACAACCTGTCCGTCGCCGATGCCCTGGAGCAGCAAAAGCCCTTCGTCGTCGTATGGAGCGCCCCCATGTTTTGCACCAGCGCCATATGCGGCCCCGTCCTCGACTCCGCAGTCCGCCTTCAGGAACGGTTCGGCGAAAGGGTCAACTTCATCCACATAGAACCCTGGGACCTCGAAACCGCCCGCAACGAAGGCCGACTGGTCCCCATCCCCGAATTCACCGAATGGGGACTCACCACCGAGCCCTGGGTCTTCGTCGTCGACGCCAAGGGTCTGGTCCACGACAGGTTCGAAGGCCTCGTCACCGACGACGAATTACAACAGGCACTGACGACCGCCCTCGCCGCCTCCTAAATCGCCATCTCCGCCAACGCCTGCAACGACTCAGCGCTAACCTCTCCCAGATGCACGTGCGCCAGACGACGGTCGATGGCCCGCAGCGCCCGAAAGTCCGCCAGCGCCTGCGCCTCCAGCAGCGTCCCGAACGAGTACTCCTCCCCCGGTATATCCAGGGCCATCGCCCTATCGCACGTCACCTGAATAAACAGCCCCTCATCCGGCCCGCCCTTGTGCATCTGCCCAGTCGAATGAAGAATGCGAGGTCCGTAGCCCACCGTAGCCGGCGCCCCGTACCGCTCAGTGATTCTCCTTCTCAACGTGGCCAGCGCCTCGTCCATCTCCGCCGTCTTCCGTGCGTACGCCATCACCGCCACGTAGTTGCCCGGCTCCGCTTCCGCCAGCAGCTCCTCAACGGATGCGCTCGGCTTCCTCGCGGGAAGGCTCCCCGACTCCAGATACTCCCCCAGCACTGCGTCCGTCATGTCCTTGGCTAGCTGCACGTTGGGCTGGTCGAAGGGATGTATCCCCATCACCGCCCCCGCCACCGCCGTCGCAAACTGCCACCGAAAGAATTCCGCCCCTATCTGGTACACGTCCTCCACCTCAATCTTCACCCACGGATGCCCCGAACCCTCCACCGCCCTCATCGTCTCGTGCAACGACGAATCGCAGTCCCCAACCAACTCCATGAACACGAAGAACCTGTCGGAGCCGTATCGTTCCGCCGATAGAGGCGGCTCCCCCCTTACCGGAACAATCCCCTTCCCATCCTTGCCCGTGCTCTCCGCCAGCATCTGCTCCGCCCACAGACCGAATATCTCCAAATCCGGCGAAGTCACCAGCGTCAGCTTGTCCCGCCCCTGTGCGACCATCTCGGCAATCACCACCCCCAGCCACGCCCCCGGATTCTCCGAGACCCTTACCCCCGGCCTGCACAGTTCCGCCATGTCTCCCGCGGCCTCGACCATGCGTGGCACGTCCATCCCCGCCAGCACCGCCGGCGTCATCCCAAGTGGAGACAGCACGGAGTACCGGCTTCCCACGTCCTCCGGGTTATATACAACCTCCCGGAATCCGTCCTCCGCCGCCAGCCGGTCCAACGGCGTCCCCGGCGAAGTAATCGCGACGAATTTGTCTCCGGCGCAAGCTACTCCGCTTTCCTCAACCAGCTTGCGAAAGAACTTGTAGAAGCACGTCGTCTCTAGCGTAGACCCCGACTTCGACGAGATGACAAACAACGTCTTCGCCGGATCTATTTCCTGCGCCACCCCGTCAATCCATTCCGGACAGGTGGAGTCCAGCGTCAGAAGTTGTGGATATCTCTCCCCTGATTCAAACAGCCTCCGCAGCACCTCCGACCCCACACAGCTTCCCCCCATTCCCGCCAGCACAATATGCCGAAACCCCTCACCCCGTATCTCCTCCGCCAGCTTCTGCAGCTCCGGCAGCCGTCGCCCCATCCGCTCAGGCGCGTGAAGCCATCCCAGCCTGTCCGTTATCTCCGTGGGGTCCGGGCTCCAGACGGTGTGGTCCTTGGCCCAAATTCGAGAGACTACATCCTCCGCATCAATCTCTCGGATTGCGGCTTGAACGGCGGATGAATACTGACGTAGATCCGATCTATATCCCACCTGCTGCAAGGAATCACCGCCTCTTGGCTGCCCGAATTTAGCTTGGCAGATTATAGAGCCTTACGCAGTTGTCCCACAATATCTTTTCCTTGGTTTCCCTGCTGAAGCCCTCCATCGACAGAAAGATGTCCAGAGCGTGAGGATACGACGAATCGTGATGCGGGTAGTCCGTCGAAAGCACCAGGTTGTCCGGCCCTAGCTGCTCCACCGCATGCGCCCCCAGGTACTCGTCCACGTCAATCGAGGCGAATCCCTGACGCTTGAAGTACTCCGTGGGCGTCAACTCCAGGTTGGCCGCTTCCCACGGCCCGAAAATCTCCCGCTCCTCATCCAGACGCCACAACCACCAGGGCAGCCAGCTGCAGTTCCCCTCCAGAAATCCCACCCGCAGATTCGGATGACGGTCCATCACACCCCCGCAAACGACCCCCGCCAGATCCAGCATCAACTCCATCGGATGCGTTGCGGCGTGCGCCACCACGAATGAATCAAGAAAGCGGTTACCGATGTGCTGCTGGTACGCCCCGTGAATCCCGTGGAAGCACACCGGCACATTCAACTCCTCGGCGGCAGCCCAAAGCGGCTCGTAGTATGGGTGATACCAGGGCCGTCTGTTCACCGGATTCGATGGCAGCACCAGCGCCACCGCGCCCAGATCCTTCACCGCCCGGCGCGCCTCCGCCGCCGCCAGTTCCACGTCCTGCAGCGGCATCTGTGCAGTTCCTCTCAGCCTGGCTCGATCTACGGCGCAGAAGTCATACAGCCAGTCGTTAAAGGCCCGACAGATGGCCAAAGCCAGGTCTCCGTCCATCCCGTCCAACGCTATCACGTGCGCGCCGAAAGTCCGAAACAGCACCGCCACGTCTATCCCCTCCACCTCCAGCGCCTTCAACTGCGATGTCGAGTCGAAGCGTTGCGCACGTGCCTCCGCAAACTTGTCCGTGATGTTCTCGTGCCTGCCAGCCAGACTCCCCGTCCGGGCCTTCGTCTCCGAGTGGGCCGGAAAGACCTTCCCCTCCACGTGCCACCGGTTAGCAAACCCCTGGCTCAGCGCGTCCCCCCGGAACACCGGCGCCCGGTCCTTGTAGGCTGGGTCGATATAGTTCTGCCACAGGTCGTCGGGCTCCATAACGTGCATGTCGCTGTCCACAACCCTGAATCCGTCCTTTGCCATCAGGTCAATTCCACCTTTCTTGCTTTCCCATCAATCGCGCGGGGGTCACCAGGTTGCCGGACTCATCGCCCGACGCGAATAATCCCCCTACATTCTATGCCCTTTCCCGACAAATTGGCACCATCAGCCAATATCCACTCCCAAACCCCACGCATTCCTCCGCTCATCCTGAGCCTGTCGAAGGGTCGAGCGGGAATGAGGCGTAGCCTGAATCCAGCCCCTCTTCCACCTCAACCCACATGTCATTCTGAGGAGGCTCCGCGACGAAGAATCTCGTTACCGGAAGCTGCCAAACGCCCCCATCCCCAACCCCCAAACCCTGTCCTGAGCTTGTCTAAGAATCCCGTCGACAGTAACAAAACCCCTCAACCCACGCCCAAAACAGAATACTTGCCGTCACGCAGTGACCCCCTCTCCCGTCCTGGGAGAGGGTTGGGATGAGGGTGATTCCTCCCATGTCCTCGCGAATGCGTGGACCCATCCTCTCCCTGCCAAGAAATGCTAATTGGGTCATTGCTCCACCCATCCATTCCGCCAATGACTTCGTATAGACTTATGGGAAACGCCCACACCACATCCTCAAATCTGACCGCCCGATTCCCATAGAGAGGCCTTCATTGACAAAGTTTCGGCTGACCGCCATCGCCGCCTTAGTCCTCACACTCTCACTCACCCTCGCTATCACCGCCTGCGGCCAGGACTCCACCCCTGAGCTGACGGCCGCGACCCAGCCCCCTCAAGCTACCCCTTCACCCCAACCACCCACACCCACCGCCGCGGACTCCACACCGATCTCAACCCCCATATCCACCGCCACTGCCTACGCCCGCTCCCCCATCCCGCGGCCCTCCGGCTTCGCCCCCCCAAGCCCCGACCCCACTCCCATCCCTGAACCCACACCTACCCCAACGACAACTCCAATACCCTCGACACCTCCGCTCCCTCCGACACCGGCCACCGCAACCCCAACCCCCATTACCTCCACCCCAACGCCAACCGCGACCGCAACAGCGCAGCCCACTCTCGCCAGCCAGGACCCTTACGACGACCTCAATGTCATAACCCTCCTGCCCAAAGACGGCATCCCCGCCATCCTCGACCCAACCTTCCTCAGCGCCGCCGAAGCCTGGGATCAGTACCTCCCCGACGAAGCCGTCCTCGGCGTCTCCATCAACGGGGAGCACAAGGCTTACTCCGTCCCATACCTGAGCAACCGCGAGATAGTCAACGACGAGCTTGGAGGTGTGGCCATCGCGGCCACCTGGTGACCCCTCTGCTTTACGGGCATGGTCTTTGCCCGCGATATCGGCGACCGGACCCTCACCTTCGGCGTCTCCGGCAAGCTCGTCATGAACACCCTCATCATGTACGACCACCAGACCGACAGCCTCTGGAGCCAGTTCCTCAGCACCGCCATCCGCGGTGACCTCAGAGGTACCGAACTCGAACTCCTGCCGGCCCTCATGACCGATTGGGCCACCTGGGCGGAACTCCATCCCGACACTCTCGTCCTGCAAAAGAGCAGGAAAGGAAGCCGCGACTCCTACGCGCGGTACTACGAGTCCCCCGACGCCGGCGTTCTCGGCGAGACCAGGACCGACGACCGCCTCTACACCAAGGAGTACGTCGTAGGCCTAGTCCACAAAGACGTTATCCGCGCCTACCCCTTCAGCGTCCTAAACGACTCCCCCGTAGTCAATGACATCGTTGGAGACGACCCTGTCCTGATAACCTTCGACGCCAATTCCGGCGCGGGCGTTGTCTTCAGCAGAATCGTCGACGGCCAGACCCTCACCTTCGAGCCCATCGAAACCGGAGACGACGCCTCTGAGCAGACCCTCTACATCCAGGACGAGGACACAAAAACCCTCTGGCGTGCCCTCACCGGCGAGGCCGTGGAAGGCGAACTAGAAGGCAAGACCCTCCAGCAAATCCCCACCACCCTCTCCTTCTGGTTCGGCTGGAAAGACTTCTACCCAGACACCGAAATCTACCAGGCCAATTGAATTCTCCCACCAACCTCCCCTAAAATGGCTAGTCGCCGCATAGCCTGCTCTATCAGTTAGTGTCAATTAGCAATCAGCGCATGTCCATGTCAGAACACCCCACCTTCGGCGAATTTGTCCTCGGTCTGGAAGGTCTCGCAATCCTCCGCTCTTGGATGATTGACCCACTCACGGTAAAGGCCAGATCAAAGGAAATCGCAGAGATGGTTGGTCGGCTAGATGAGCCTCCCTGGTCAAACTCGAAACTCACTATTGAGCGTCCTGTGACATCCGGATATGCGCAATCGGTCGAAACTTACGACGACGGTCCAAATCCTGTCATACTTGCGGAGGAACCCATAGTCCGCAGTCTGCTCGCTCAATACCCCCCAGGACAAGCCCTTGACGCAGCTTGCGGCACCGGCAGACACACCGCATACCTGACCTCTTTGGGTCATGAAGTTGTTGGTATCGATGCAACCCCCGAAATGCTGGCAGTAGCAAAATCAAAGACGCCTTCGGCTCAGTTCAAAGTTGCAGACTTGGCCTCTATGCCGTTGCCGGATAACTCAATAGACCTCGCCGTTTGTTCGCTGGCACTGACCCACTGCCGCAATCTACGGCAGGTTCTATCAGAACTGAGTCGGGTCCTTAAACCTGGAGGAGTTGCAGTTATCTCCGACGTCCATCCTTTCGTTGTAATGCTGGGGAGCCACTCCGAGTATCCGGAAACTGACGATCAGTCAGGCTTCGTTCGCAACCATGTCCATCTGCCGTCAGACTACCTCACCGCCTTCCGACAAGCGGCATTGGATGTCGTTCAATGCATAGAGCCTCTTTATGGCGACAAGGAAATTGCCGAAATGAGATTCGCAGAGCAGATTAACGAAGTGAGGATGAACGACCTTGTTCAAGCCGCCGTAGAGGGCATGCCAATCGTGATAATATGGGAATTGAAAAAGCTCACTTAACTTTATTCTCAACACACTCCACTAAATTCACGAATACACAGCCATGACCAATCCCACCAACAAGACCCTCGCCCTCGGCGCCGACCATGGCGGCTTCGAGCTCAAGCAGCAGCTTCTGCCCTTCATACAGGAATTGGGCTACAACATCCACGACGTGGGCGCTCACACCCTCGACCCCCTCGACGACTTCCCCGACTTCGCCCGCGCCGCCGCCGAAGCTGTCGCCTCCGGCAAGGCCTGGCGTGGCATCATCCTCTGCGGCAGCGGCGTCGGCGCTTCCGTCGCGGCCAACAAGGTCCCCGGCGTCCGCGCCTCCGTCTGCCACGACGAATACTCCTCCCGCCAGGGCGTGGAGCACGACGACATGAACGTCCTCTGCCTCGGCGCTCGCATCATCTCAGCGGAGCAGGCAAAGAAGTTCATCGTCGAGTTCCTCGATGCACACCTCCTGCCGGATGAGAAATACCATCGACGCCTGAACAAGGTCCTCTCCCTCGAACGAACCTACCTGAAGTCCACCGATTTCTGATCAGCCTGGACCGCACGCCTTGCCCGACCAGCACGTACTAGCCTGCGACCTCGGCGGCACCCGGCTCCGCATAGCCCTCGTATCTCTGGACGGTCGCGTGAATGACCGCCAAGTCGTCCGCAGCCCCGACAACAACCCCGAATCTCTTATCGAAGCCCTCCGCTCCGCCCTGCACAACTCCTCTGCAGAGGTGGTTGGCTCAGTCGTCGGCGTACCCGGAATGGTCGACTACCGCGACCAGGTAGTCGTCAGGATGCCAAACCTGCCCGCCTGGGAGGGCACAATCAGCAGCTCTCGCCTGTCAGAAGCCCTCGGACTCAAAACCCTCCTCGCCAACGACGCCGACCTGGGTGCCCTCGGCGAATTTCGCTTCGGCGCCGGACGCGGCAGTCAGGACATGGTGTACGTAGCCGCTGGCACCGGCGTGGGCGGCGGCGTTGTCCTCAACGGACGCATGCTCAGGGGAAGATACTCCCTCGCCGAAATCGGCCACACCATCATCGACAAAAACACAGGCGAAACCGTCGAGCAGCTCGCCTCCGGCGTCGCCCTTCAGAAAACCCTCGGCCTCGACGTCTCCCAAGTCGCCGAACGCGCCGCCCTCGGCGACCCCGATGCCATCAAAATCTTCAATCAGGTCCGCAGTGACCTCGCCGTCGGCATCCGCAACATGGTGTTGTGCTTCTCCCCCGAGTTGGTGGTGGTCGGCGGCGGAATGACCACCTCCGGCGAGACTCTCCTCGATCCCCTGAGGGATCTGCTGGCGAAGGCCGCCCCCTACCACATCACCTCCCGCGTCCGCGTCGTCATGGCCCAAACCGGCGACGACGTTGGCCTCCTCGGCGCCGCCGCCTTCTGGTCCGAAACCCACCCATAACCCCTTCCCCCTCGCTCACCAACATGTCTCCCGTAGGGACAGGTTTCAAACCTGCCCTATTCCACCGTTGCTCGCAAACACCCTCAAAAACGCCGATTAACCTCTTCCCCCTTGACGGGGGAAGATTGAGATGGGGGTGATTCTTCTCTCCCCTTTCCCCATCCCTCTACCCGCACCCAATCCCCAAACTTCCCGTCACGCAGTGACCTAGACCCCTTCCTCCTTGAAAACTGCTGCCTTCGCCGCCAGACTCCGCGCCGTCCGCATCATCCGCGCCACCTGCGCCTCCGTCACCGGACGCTTCACCTTGCCCGGCACCCCCGTCACAAAGGACCCCTCCGGCACCTCCGTATTCGCCAGCACCACCGCATTCGCCGCCACCAGGCACCGCTTCCCCACCGTCGTCCCGTTCAAAATCGTGCTGTTATTCCCCATCAGTGACCCCTCCCCGATGCGCAGGCAGTGCACCACCACGCAGTGCCCCACCGTCACATAGTCCTCGATGACCATGTGACTCCCGTGAATCACCGACCCTTCCTGCACGTTAACGTAGTTTCCCAGCGTCACCGGCCCATCCCCGTCCCCTCGAATCGTCACCCCCGGCCACACGCTCGAATGCTCCCCAATCTCCACGTCGCCGATCACATAGGCAAACTCACTCACCCAGGCTGTCTCAGCAATCCGGGGCGTCTTCCCTCCAAGGCTCCTTATCAAAGCGCTCCTCCTCCTGCATTAAGTCCCCGCCTCACCCCACAGTCCCCTCCGCCCTTTTCTTTGTGGGCTGTCTCATAATCAGAAACAGAATCGACCCTCCTGCGACCATCGCCGCGATTATGAAAAAGCCGCTTTCGTAACTGTAATTGTCCGCCATGTATCCTGCGATGATTGGGCCGACCACCATCCCCAACATCATCACCACCTGGGAGAACCCGTTGATGATGGCAAAATCCTTCCGTCCGAAGTAGTCCCCTCGCATCGCCGTGAGTATAGGCCCTCGAGTCCCCCACGACAGCCCATTTATCACAGCGTACAACATCAGTAGCCAGTATCCCGAAGCCGTCGCCAGCACCACCATCGCCACCCCGTGTCCCAGCAGACACACTGCCGCGATGTGCCTCTTGGAATATCTGTCCCCCAGAAATCCCCCCAACGGCTGGCACAGCATCATCACCGTCGAAAGCACGACGACCACCAATGCCGCCCTCGCTTCGGAAAACCCCAGGTCTGCCTCTATGTAAGCCACCTGGTGCACACCCGTAGCCGAAATCGAAACCAGCGCCAGCGCGTGACATATCGAAATTATCCAGAACGCCCACGTTCGCAGCGCCTCCTGCCAGGTGAAATCCTCCTCCGACGGAGGCACGAACCGACGCCGCGTCCGTGTCTCCTCCGCCTCCGAATCCTCCCCCTCGTCCGGCTCGTCTCCGTCCGGCAGGTAGCCGTAAGGCTCCGGGCTGTATCGGACTAACTGCGATGTAGGCAGCCCCAGGACCAACAGGATGATTCCCGAAACTACAGCCGTCGTCTCCCAGCCATGCTCGTAAATCAGCCACGCCAGTAATGGAGAAAATATCACCCCTCCGAGGCCGAGCCCAAGCATGGAGATGCCGAAGGCCTTGCCCTTGTTCCGGCGGAACCAGTTGTTGATAGCCGCCACCACCGCCGCGAACCCCGCCAGCCCAGACCCCAGCGCCATTATCAGTACCGCCGCGTAGAACGTCGCGATGTGGCTGACCTGGCTCAATATCACGAATCCCAGGGCGAAAATAATGAACCCGACCAGCATCACCTTTCGCGGTTCAAATCGCTGGATCAGATACCCCTCGAACGGCCCCAGCAGTCCGCTCTCCAGCCTTGACAACGATATTGCCCCGGAGATTGCCGTCCGGCTCCAACCGAACTGGCTTCGGATTGGCTCGAAGTAAAACCCGAACCCGTTGAAGAACAGCCCGGACGAAAGCATCATGCTTACCAGGCCGGCGCCAACGATCCACCAGCCGTAGAACAGCTTCCGGGGTTGTGCCAAAAACCAGCCGACTATCACGGACGGGCCATCAGTTGCGATTCATTTCTGTAATTCGCGGTCTCGTCGATTCCCTGCTGACCCTCAGCCCCGAACCCGCAGCCTCATCAACATCCGCTGCGACGCTTCCGTCACCTCCCGCACCGCATCATCAAAAGCCGCGGCGTTCACCCTTGAAGGCTTGCGATACCCACTTATCTTCCGCACGAACTGCAACGCCGCCGCCTCAATCTCCTCAGGCGCGACAACTCCCTCAGCCTGTCGCAACGTCTTAATACTTCTACACACGATAGTCCCAACCTAAGAAAATCAATTTCCGCCAAAAAGGCATCCACGTAAGACCTGACATGCTTCTACACACAACAATCCCAGCCTACAGCCGAATGACCCCCACGTCCCCCTCAATGCTGATCTCCGTCCCGTAAGGCTTCGACACCTGTTGCAGCCACGTCAACGCCTGCTGCGCTACCGGTCCGGAGGCCAGCACCGGACGTCCTCGCTGGCTCATCGGCTGTTGGAACCCCAGGTCGATGGGATGCAGCCGAATCTGCTTCAGGTCGCCGTCCTTGTAGTCGCAGAGCGCCACCACGCTCCGGTAGAAGACCGGGTCCGCCGCAAAGCCGAACTGCCCTCCGCCGGAGCGAGCCAGCCCCCAGTCGCCCGGGTTGTGCTCGGTGCCAAGATTCAGCCCCCGGTACACCGGCTCCGGCACCCACTGCACCGTCTCGTTCTGAAAGATGAAGTTCCCCAGGCTGTAGAAAATCGGCTTGCCCTTGTATATTTCGATGCCCCTCAGAAAGTGCGGCCCGTGAGCGAAGAACAGGCTGCACCCCTGGTCGATGCTGAAGTGGGCGAACTCCTCCAGGAAGCTCGGCGGCGCAATCCGGGAAGCCCCGTGAAACTCCCCTTCCTCCCCACTTTCATGGCAGTGCACCCCGTAAATCGGCCAGTCCGCCGCCTTGTTCGCGCCCCTAATCCAGTTGCCGATTCCCGACAGGTCGTCCTTGTTGCACGTCGTTGTGACGCCAAACTCCTCAGACAGAGAAAACTTGCCGCCCATGAACCGCAGCTCCCGACGTGGATCGTACTCGTCCACGTTCACAGGATGGAATCGGCGGCCCGCCATCTCCGTCTCGCTGAACCCCAACTCCCGGTTGGCCTTGTGAAGCGCCTCGAACACGTCCGTCTCCACGTGATGCATCACGTTGTGCCGCAGCGCGTTCACCCCCGGCTTCCCCGGAAAATCGTGCCTTCCGTGCCCCGCGGGCGAGTCCTTCGAAAACGTCGTCGTTGCGCTCATCACCGCCACCCGTCCGCCCGCCGTATCCAGGTACGCCGGAGCGCGAGCGTGCTCCAGGTCCCTGCCGCCTCCCGCCTGCTTCAGCCCTCGCTCCCGGCAATTCTCCAGCGTCTTCATGAATCCGGCTTCCGAGTAGTCGTAGGAGTGGTTGTTCGCCGTCGTAACCACGTCAAAGCCCATCCATTGCAGCTCGGTGATGTTGTTGGGCTCCGACACCTGGAACGACACCGTGTCCTTGTACTCCCAGCTCATCTCGTAGTCGTGGAAGAGCATCTCCAGGTTCACCACGCTGGCGTCCGCGCCCTTCAGCAGATTGACCAACCCCAAAAAGGACTCCTCCCGGTACATCCGCATGGGACGCGTAATCATGGCGTCTCCCGCCACGGCGATGGTTATATTCCCTTGGGCCGATTCGTAAATCATCTCGCCCTCCACGACTAGTGCTCCACCGCCACCCTCCCCTCAGGTTGGATTCTGAACCAACCCATCCCCGTAGTCAATACCGCCCCACCCCCCCTTTCCCCAACCCGCTCATCCTGAGCCTGTCGAAGGACCCACCCCCGCGAAAGCGGGGGCCGACTCTCGACCCGCGCCCAACTCGCAGGGGCGGTTCGCGCACCGCCCGCAACCTGCACCCGACGCCCCCAACCCTAATGTACAATATCACCACCATCCACAAATCCGTTAACTCAGGAGAGCCACCCCGTGCACTTCATCTTCTGGACTCTTATCGCCATGTCCGCCTACGCCGTCATGGTCATCCTGCTCAAGTTCTCCCTCCGCAGCATCCCCCCCGAGGCCGCCGTCGTCGTCACCAACACCTTCCTCGTAGTCGGGGCGCTCCTCTGGGCCGTCTTCCGGGGCGTCAAGATAACGGACCACCTCGGCATGAACCAGCCGACCCTGCTTCTCGTAATATCGGGAATAGCCCTCACCGTTGCAATTGTCAGCCAGTACGTCGCCCTCAGCCGCGGCCCCGTTTCGGTGGTCTACCCCCTCTTCGGCATGAACATCGCCATCGTCGCCGCCCTCGGCTTCCTCATCCTCAAGGAACCCATCAGCATCGAAAGAATCGCCGGCGTCGTCCTCGCCGCCGGCGCCATCTTCCTCCTCGCAAAATAACCGAACAAACGAAAGGGGAAAGAAAAATGATTGGCGTATTGACCCACCACTGGGCTAAGGACGATAAAATCGAAGAAGCTCGAAGCCTGCTCGATGGCAACGGGCGCGCCCAGAGCAAGGCCCCGGGCTTCGGCTCCCGCACCACCCTCTACTCCCTCACCGACCCTACGAAGATCACGTCCCTGGTCACCTGGGACAGCAACGAAATCTACGACCGCTGGCGCGCCAGCCCCGAACGCGCCGCCGCTATGGCCGGCGCAGGCGACCTATGGTCCCGCCCGCCCGAGTCCGAACGCTTCCAAGTCGCCGACTAACCCCAACCGCCCCCCTTCACCCACCTGTCATTCCGAGTGGGCCTGAGGGGTGGTAGATAGCACTGTCTTCGAGATTTGGATGGGCTTTAATCCCAAAAAGGGAGGCCCCGTAATTACTCAGGCCGATGACCAATATTCACAATTCGCGTGGAGCTTTCGAATCAATCCCGATGGCCACTCATTCAAAGAACGTCCGGCCTAGCCCGGATTGCCGGATAATCGACATCAGCGTTCCAGTGCGGAGTTCCCTGTGGTCCGGCACCGGCACGGTAGTCGTGTCGCCGCCTTCGACCCTTTGCATCACAATGTGGCTGCCTCTTCGACGTACCTCAGAGAATCCTTGTGCTGCGAGAATCGCACAAACCTCTCTGCCCGATAGCACACGAAGTCTAGCCAACCGCCACCTCGACTTGCGTCACATAGATTTCATCATGAAGCCGGTGCTGGATTTCCTTAGCAGATGCAGTCTCGTAGAAGAGTTCTATCGCTTCCTTCAGGTTGGATCGCGCCTCCAAGATGCTTGCACCTTGACTTGCAATGTCCAGTTCGGGGCACAGCGCGACATAGGACTCGCCTTCACGTTCGATGATCGCGGTCATCTGTCTCATCATCTCCAACCTCCGTAACGTGCTTACTTAGTTACCAATCCCCTCAACCCACAGCCAACTCTGCAAAACCATGTTCCCGCGAAGGCAGGAATCCATTTCCTCCCGCCGCAACACAGTTGCCCCTAAACCCCCGTGAACTTCTTGAAATGCGCCGCCATCCGACGCATCGAGTCCCGCACGTTCTCAGGACGCCAGTGGTACCAGCCGTGAGGCTCGCAGTTGTATTGGATGTACTCCGTGTACAACCCCAGCTCCTTCGCTGCGCGGAAATAGTCGTCCGCCATGCTTATCCGCACCCCGTCCCGGTCGCCCCACAGAATCAGCAGCGGCGTCTTGATCTTGTCCAGGTTGTAGATGGCGGAACGCTCCCGCCAGTGGTTCGGCGCCATGTCTGGCCCGCCCCGGTCTCCCGCAACCACGTCCCCCAACACCGGCTTCCCTCCGCCCGTCGCGTACCTGTCCGAGTGGATCAGGTCCGGCGGCCCGTAGAAGCACACCGCCGCCTTCAGCAGGTCCGGATACCGGTAAATCATGCACAGCGTGAAGTAGCCGCCCGTCGACCCGCCATGCATCACCACCTTGTCCGGGTCGGCCAGTCCCTGCTCAATCAGGTGGTACGCTCCATAGGCAAAGTCATCGATGTCGCCCCCGCCCCAGTCGCCGAAGTTCAGGAACTCGTACTGCTTGCCCAGTCCCGCCGAACCCCTCACCAGCGGCGCAATCACCGAGTAACCCTTGTGCACCCAGTACTGGATGTACGGATAGAACCCCCGCACGTGCAGACCCTTAGTATTCGCCCGGGCATAGATAACCAGCGGCGTCCGTCCCTCCGCGTTAGCGGGCCGGTACAGCCACGCAGGCACCTCCAGCCCGTCCTTCGACTTATACCGGATGAGCGTCGACTTAACGAAGGGGAAGTCTTCCAATGCCTGCGGCATGTGGTGCGTAACCTTCTTCGACTCTCCCCCGTCGGCGGAAATCAACCGCAGGTCCGACGTATTGGCGTGGTCCATGTGCGTATAGAGGATGCTCTTGCTGTCCGGCGTCCACCGTATCGACCCCCTCACCTGGTAGGCGTCGAAACCGCCGTTGATATTCTCGCCGTGCGTCAGCTGAATCGGCTCCCCGGAGCCGTCCGCCGCCACCTTCATTATGTGGAAGCTCCACTCCTTGTTCGCCACGTACGCCACCCACTTCCCGTCGGGCGAATACCGGGGATTGTACTGGTCGCACTCCTCGTCCGTCAGGAAGGTGATATCCCCGCTCTCAATGTCGATGACCCCAACCCGACGCCATCCGGACCGGTCCGAAGTGAACAGCAGCTTCTTGCTGTCCGGCGACCACCGGGGACGGTACTCATAGTTGTTCATCGTGTTGGGTGTCATGTTTCGCGCCTGACCGCCCTCGATGGGCGCAATCCAAACGTCCATCCGCTTGAAGTCTTCATACACCGACCTGTCCGACATGAACGTCACGTGCTTGCCGTCCGGCGACACGAATACGTCGGTGCTGTTGGCCTCTTCGTTGGTGATGAAATGCGGCTGCACCTTTCCAGTCGGAATATCCGTCGGCAGCGACACAACCTGGTTGTACCCGTTGGAACCCCCCGTCACAAACACAATCCGCTTCCCGTCGGGTGTCCACCGGATGAACTCGTGCCCGCGCGAGGGGCCGTTCCCATAGCTGAGGTTGATGGGAGGCTCCGACCCGTCCGCCCTGACCTTGAATGCGTCGTACCGCGACGTATACGCAATCCACTCCCCGTCCGGCGACCACGACGGATTCAGACACTCCTCCGGGTACATCGCCACCACCCGACGGTTGTTCCCGCCGTCGATGTCGCACACCCAAAGGTCGTACCCGCCCGATTCGGCCGACGTGTACGCTATCTTCTTCCCGTCCGCCGAAAGGTCGAAGTGCTCTACCTTGGCATTGGTCTGCGCCAGAAGGTCGATGAGAGGGTCGTCCGGCAGCTGTACCTCTTCTGTGAAAGTGGCTCCTCTGTTGAAATGCGTCACGAGAATTTCTCTCCTTTCCTGTGCAATTGCCGCCCATTCTAACACACCCCCCTCCCCACTCTTACTCCTGTGTTCCCAGAAACCCACTCGGAAACCACGTCCGACTGCCCTCCTCTTCCCCCTTGACGGGGGAAGATTGAGATGGGGGTGATTCCCCACCCCCGCGAACGCGGGGCCCCACTCGCAAACGGAAACCAAACCCCATCAACCGCCCCCAACCCTTCAAGACTTGCCGTCACGCAGTGACCAAAAGTGCCATTTTGCCCCTTGCCACCTATCCCCCTCCCCTGCTACCCTCTCAACATGGCAGATATAGAACGCATGGCCGACAGCTTCGAGGTATTACAAGAGGAATTCAGAATTCCCAGGGACTTTCTGATTGAGTTCATGTCCAGAGGATTGGACGAGCGTCCCAAGAAGAAGCGCGGCGCTCCCTTCGGAAACCAGAACGCCCGCAAACACGGCCTCTACTCCAAATACCTGAACCCGGAGAGAATCAAAAAACTCGAGCAGGTCGCCAAAATCGATGACCTCGCCCATGAAATTATCATCGTCCGGCTCAGGCTCGACACCCTCCTGTCAGACCCCAATTCCTCCACCGACGAAATATATAAGGCCATCTCCATGCTGGCCAAACTCGTTAATGTTCAGCGCCGCCTCTCCCAGTCCTGAAAGTCATGCCACTCTCCCTGCTGCTCCAAATCCTCGCCCAAAAAATTTTGCAACAGTTTAATTCCCGATATTTTTCCCCTTCTCAGGCACGAATCTCATGGAAAACATCCCCAATTGTTCCCCAAACACTTCTCTCTCAGGCACGGATCGTCCGAAACAATTAGGAAACAAAGGGGAAACAATTGCGAAACAAATGGGATTCAATTAGGAAACAATTTCGCACAAACCCCAATTGTTTCAAAGCAATTCCACCCCCTCCCCCGATTCCCCACCCCCGCAAAAAGCCTGTGCTCGCGTAGGCGGGTACGGGGGCCCACTCTTCGCCTCTTCGCCTCTCCACCTACGCCCGCTGCCCCACCGCTCATCCTGAGCTTGTCGAAGGGACGAGCGGGACTAACACCCTCCACGCCCACACTACCAACATATCCCTACATACGCTAAACTACTCCCCCGACGTCCGAAATCAGAAAGGCGGCCTTTGGATCTAACCCTTGCCCTCATAGTCTTCCTGGCCACCTCCGTCCTCGTAGTCGCCTCCGCCCGATTCCTCGTGGCCGCCGGCGACGTTATCGCCATCAAGACTGGATGGGGACACGTCTGGGTCGGCGCCCTTCTCCTCGCCGGTGCCACCTCCCTCCCTGAACTCGTTGCCACCAGCACCGCCGCCTACCTCGGAAACCCCGGCATGGCCGGAGGCAACGTCTTCGGCTCCAATATGCTCAACATGACCATCCTCACCCTCGCTCTCGGTCTCCTGGGCGGAGGACTGGTCCTCCAGAAGATACGCCCCCAGCAGCAGCGAGTCGCCTTCTTCGCCACCTTCCTCACCATCGTCGCCCTCGCCCTCGCCGCCCTGAGGCTCGACGTAAAGTGGTGGATTGTCAGCCCCGGCGCCCTAATCATACTGGCCGTCTACATAGCCGGCTCCTGGCGTCTCTTCAAGGAGAGCTCGGAGGCTGAGGAGGATAACGATGACACCACCGACCGCTCCCTCCTCTGGGGCTGGACCGTCTTCGCCATATCCTCCGCCGTAATCCTGGTGGCAACCTACTTCATGACCAACAGCGCCGACTCCATCGCCGAAGCGACCGGCATTGGCAAGAGCTTCATCGGCGTCCTGGCCCTCGCCTTCGTCACTTCCCTGCCGGAAGTCTCCACCTCCATCGCCGCCCTCAGGCAAAACGCCCCCGACCTCGCCGTCTCCAACCTCTTCGGCAGCAACTCCTTCAATATCCTCGTCCTCGCCGTCGCCGACTTCTTCTACGCCGAAGGCTCCGTCTTCGGCGGCATGGACGACGGCGCCCTCCTGGCCGGACTCTTCGCCATCCTCATCATGGCCCTCAGCATCTGGATGCTGATGCTCAAGAGACCCGTCAAACTCTTCTCCTTCGCGGCCCCGAGCATGGCCCTCATCACCGCCCTCTACGGCGTCGGATTGCTCCTGGTGTTCTATCTTGGCTAGTCCGGCTCCCGAAAACAGGGGCGACCCCCGGAAGCAGACCCCCGATGCCCCATCCAACCGCCCGACTGCTCCCCCTCCATCCAGCCGTGTAACCCCGCCTGCCCAGCGCTCCCTCGGCCTCATGATGGGCCTCGCCGCCGGCCACGGCATCAAGCACTTCTACTCCCAGGCCTTCCTCCTGCTCATCCCCTCCGTCAAGGCCTACCTTGGCCTCAGCGACATTGAAGTCGGCGTCATCGGCAGCACCCGAACGGTGATCGGCGCCGTCATCAACATCCCCGCCGGCATCATGGCCGACATGTGGCGAAGCAAGGTCGGCCTCATGCTCACCGCCAGCCTAACCTCCCTCGCCATCGGCTATCTCATCATCGGCACCACTCCTAGCTACTGGCTGCTTCTTCTGGGCGTGGCCATCACTGGCGCCGGTGCGTCCATCTGGCACGCCCCCGCCTTCGGCACCCTTGCCATCGCCTACCCCACCAAGCGTGCCACATCATTCGCCGTCCACCGTATGGGCGGATCCTCCGGCGACAGCCTCGCTCCCCTGGTGATGGGACTCATCCTCGGCGGCTTCGCCTTCTGGGGCCTGGAGTGGAACGGACTCCAGTGGCGCACCCTCTCCTACTTCCTCGTCATTCCCGCCGGACTCGCCGCCTTTGCCGTCCTCTTCACCTTTCGCAACATCGAAGGCGCATCGAGAGACAGCCCCAGCTTCCGAAACTACGTGCGCTCCGCCCGCTCAATGCTCAGCAACACCACCGTCCTCGGCATGGTGGGAATCTCCGGCGTCCGCTCCATGGCCCACAACAGCCTCGCCATATTCCTGGTCATCTACATGAGCGAAGACCTGGGCTTCTCCGAATTCAAGATTGGCTACCACGTGGCCCTGCTAACCCTCTTTGGCGTAGCCTCCTCTCCGCTGCTGGGCTGGATCTCTGACCGTGTCGACCGTCGCCCCGTCATGTTCGTCAGCCTCCTGACCATGGCTATCCTCATCTATTCCCTCCTCTTCTTCGGCACCGGATGGAGCTTCACCCTGATCCTCGCCCTCATCGGCCTCTTCCTATACTCCGTCAACCCCATCATGATGGCCGCCGCCATCGACGCCACAAAGAAGGGCACCGAGGCCTCCGGCGTCGCCCTCATGTTTGCCGGTTCCGCCGTCTTCGGCTCCATCTCCCCCATCATCGCCGGTTGGCTCCGCGAGTCATTCGGCATGGACGGCGTCTTCTACTATGCCGGCATCATCGTAACCATCGTCGCCTTCGCCGCCCTCCTTGTACCCCTCCGCAAAGCCACCGACTGACCCTGGGTCCCGAGCAATCCCTTAACGTCACTGGGACGTATCAAGGGCAAGGAACAAGTGAAGTAGGCAACCGAAGAAAGCCGTTGCCCCAGGATGCAAGAGGCGATAAAATCCAGCACATGTCACTGAGAGGCGATGCTCTATGGCCATGATGAACAACCTTGTCGAGAAGGCCAGACCCTACAAGGGCTACGGACTCGCCTTCCTTGTTGGAGCTCTTGCCCTTCTGGCTTCATTCATGGCCGCTCTGGCTACCGGCACGGATAGCATCGGCTTCATCAACGAATTCGTCGAAAAACTCTCAGGAGGCTCCAGCACCCGCCTCGACCAGGTGGGCAACCGGTTCAGCCTCGGACTTCCCTTTGTCGCCGGCATGGTCTCCACCGTCAACCCCTGCGGCTTCGCCATGCTCCCTGCATATCTTGGGCTCTACATCGGGTCCAACGATCCCAACGCCACTCCGACCAAAAAAATCTCTCGCGCCCTGCTGGTGGGACTCGTTGTCACCTCCGGCTTCGTTCTCCTTTTCGGCATCTCAGGCACCATCGTCAGCGCCGGCGCTCGTGCCATCATCGACTTCATCCCCTGGGTTGGCCTCAGCATAGGCATCGTCCTCGTTGCTGTGGGTTCCTGGCTCCTGGGTGGCGGCAAGCTATATACCTCCTTCGCCAGCCAGACCGCCGCCCGAATCGGCACCCCCGGTCAGGTCAGCGTCAAGGAATTCTTCCTCTTCGGCCTCAGCTACGGCATCGCATCCCTCAGCTGCACCCTGCCCATATTCCTCTCCGTCATCGGCGTCTCATTGGCAGGCACCAGCATCATTACGAGCATACAGCAGTTCATTCTCTATGCCCTGGGAATGGGTCTCGTCATCATCCTCATGACCGTCAGCATGGCCATCTTCAAGGAAGTAATCGTCCGTTACCTGCGAAAGGTCCAGCCCTTCGTCCAGCCCGTCAGCGCCGTCTTTATGATTCTAGCCGGCTGCTACATCGTCTACTACTGGATGACCCTGGGCCGCGGCCTCTTCTAGCTCTCGGGCCTCCGCCCACCGAAGTCTAGCCGCTAAAGCAGCGCTGTGCCTCCCGGGCTATGTGCTCCCGCAGCTCCGGAGGCAACGTCGGCAGCGTCCCCGCCACCGCATTCTGAAGTATCCGCTCGGGACGTGTGCTGGAGGGAATCAGAATGCCAATCCTCGGGTCCGCAAGTACCCACGCCAGCAGCGCCTGCGGCCACGTGGTTATACCGAACTCCGCTAGAGGCGACAGGTCCGGCTGTTCCTTCAACTCCTTCGCCAGAGCCCCAGAACCCAGCGGCCGCATCACAATCACCCCAATCCCCATCTCCTCCGCCAGAGGCAGCATCTCCTCTTCAGCCTCTCGCTCCAGCGCGTTGTACGAAATCTGAATGGTCTGAATCCGGCCCGTCTTCATAATCTCCATCATCTCAGGAAAGCCGGGAGGATAGGTGTAAGTGACGCCGATCAGATCAATCTTCCCGCCGTCCTTCAGTCCCTCCAGGTAGGGGAGGTGAGTCTTCCAGTCCACCATGTTGTGAATCTGAAACACCTCGATGTGGTCCGTCTTCAGCAATTCAAACGAGCGGGCAATCTGACGCTGCCCCGTCTCCCGTCCCACGGCCCAGACCTTCGTCGCGAACTGGAACTGGCCGGTCTTCCCTTCCATCGAAACGCCGAGAGCCTCTTCCGCGCGCCCGTACATGGGAGAGGTATCGATGAAGGTGGAACCCGACTCGATGCAGTTGTCGATTATCTCGCGCCGTACGTCCAGCCCTTCTTCATCCTCCACGTTGAATGTGTTGGCGCTCCCCATACCGATGGCGGGCACCTCCAGATTAGCAAGCATTCTCTTCCTCAAGTTCTACCTCCCAATAATGAAGTTCTCGGACGGACTACCCTCAACCTATGAGCAGCGCTCCGTCTCTTTCTCAATATACGTGCGAAGCTCCTGCGGAAGCGGGGGAATCTCTCCCGGCAGGGCATTCTCGATAATCCGGCTTGGTTTCGTGGTGGCGGGAATAGGCACGGTCACCCTTGAATCGGCCAGCAGCCACGCCAGCGCCGCCTGTCCCCAGGTCCGAATCCCGAATTCCTGCAGCGGCCCCAGGTCAGGCTGCCGCTTTAGCCCTGTCGCCAACAGACCCTTCCCTGTGGGCCTCATCACCACCACGCCCATTCCGAGACTTTCGGCCAGTGGAAGAACCTCATCTTCCACAGCTCTGTCCTGGATGTTGTAGGAAATCTGGATGGCGTCCACCCTGCGGGTCTTCATGATCTCCATCATCTCCGGGAACATATCCGGATAACCGTACGTGATGCCGATCGAACCAATCCGCCCCTCCGACTTCAGCTGTTCCAGATAGGGCAGATGAGTCCGCCAGTCCACAAGGTTATGGATCTGAAAAAGGTGTATGTAGTCGGTCCTCAACAGTTCGAAGGAGCGCTCAATCTGCGCCCGGCCCGTCTCTTTGCCGGAACTCCACACCTTCGTAGCCAGCAGAAACTTGTCCACCCGACCCTCCATCGTCTCTCCCAGGACCTGTTCCGCCCGACCATACATGGGCGAAGTGTCTACAAACGTGACCCCCTTCTCAAGGCACTTGTCTATAATCTGCCGTCGTACTTCTATGTCCTCGGGCGCGTCCACGTCGAATGTCTGGGCGCTGCCCATACCTATTGCGCTGACCTCCAGGCCTGCAAGACTTCTCTTCCGCATCAATCTGCTTCCTCAACTACTGGATTGTGCCGCCATTATACCGCAATTCCGACCCTCCTGAGGGCGGCTGCCTTCCAATGTGCTAAAGTAGTATGTAGACCCTTGTAACACACAACGGCTGGGAGGAAGTAATGACCTATGCTGACGGGGTTATGAGCAAGACCGATAGAAATCTCTGGAACGCCATCATTGGCGAGGCTATGGCGCTCCTCAAGTACAACGCCTATGCCGTGAAGGCCCTGGAAGAGGGCCATCCTGAGATTGCCCAGATCTTCCAGGAGACCGCTGGCGCAGAGAATATCCACGGCATGAACCACCTGCGCACCGCCGGAGCGATAAAGTCTTCCCTGGAGAATCTGAAGGCGGTGACAAGCGGAGAGGCCAAGGAAATTAGCAGTCGCTATCCCCGCATGATTCGCGAGGCCCTCGACGAAGGACGACGCGACGCCGCCCGGGCCTTCACCGTTGCTATGGACAGGGAACGTCACCACCTTGAAGGCTTCATGAAAGCCACCGACGACCTCATGGCAAAGCTGCAGCGCATGGAGGACGCGGACAGGCCAATCCTAGTACCCGCGGCCGTCCAGGATGACACGTCACTCGAAACGGCGGTATCGGTAATCGACGAAGAAGAGCACCACGATACCCAGCACATCATGGCGGCTGAGAGCGAGTTTCCCCAAGCCGTCCAGGAAGTGGCAACAGAGCGATGGAGGGTAGCGGCCTTCGGGAGAATTCGCGAGGTGGTCTTCGGCGCCCAGGATGGGCTCATAAGCACCCTAGCCCTCGTAACCGCCGTCGCCGCCGCCGTGACCGACAAGAGCACCATCGTAATCGCCGGCCTCGCCGGTGCGCTGGCAGGCATGATCTCCATGAGTACGGGCACCTATCTGGGGTCCAAGGCAGAGCGGGAAATCTTCGAGGCAGAAATTGAAAAGGAGGCCAGGGAGCTGGAGGAAAATCCGGCGGAGGAAATGGCGGAGCTGGTCTTCTTATATCACCAGCAAGGCTTGAGCTACCACGAGGCCCGCGAGATGGCCGAACACATAGCCTCCGACAAAGAACTCTGGCTGCGTACCCTCGTTGAAAAGGAACTGGGCATCGACCCGGACCTTGCCGTCAGTCCCGTAAAGGACGCGCTCACCATGGGCGGCACCTTCATCCTAGCCGCAATGGTGCCCATAATCCCCTACTTCTTCATGGGCGGCAACCTGGCAATCGGCATCTCCGCGGGTGCCACCCTGGCGGCCCTATTCGCCCTCGGCATGGGCAAAGGCAGATTGGTCCAACGCTCACCCATCTTCCAGGGCCTTGAAATCTTGGTAATCGGCGCGGCAGCCGCAGGCCTGGGCTGGATCCTGGGAGAAATCGTCCCCAACCTCCTGGGGTAGCTACGCGACCTGCACCTCAGACGGGATAGAAGACTCTGGCGTTGTCCACTTCTACAGAGCGATGCCGGCCTTGGCTGTCGTCGCAACCAGTGCGCCCGCCGCATCCGCCTCAACCATTTTCAGCTTCAACAGCCGCCCGAAATGGTACTGAAGAGTGTACGCAACGGCATTCATGTCCGCGGCTTGACCCAACAGTTTCTCCATCGAAGTAACCGTGATGTCGGGGCTGCCGCACGGAATCACGTGCTCGTAGTAGCCCAGGTCCGGGTTCACGTTCAGCGATAGCCCGTGGCTGGCAACGCCGCGGCTCACCTTCAACCCGATCGCCCCAATCTTGTCTTCTCCCGCCCACACACCGGTACATCCCTGTTTGGTTGAAGCGCCAATCCCATAGTCGGCCAGTGTGGCGATAATCACCTGCTCAAGGGTGCGTACAAACTTCACCGGCCCGCCAAACGGTCGAATGTTGACCACGGGGTAAGCCACAAGCTGTCCCGGTCCGTGGTACGTCGCCTCGCCTCCCCTGTCCACGTCGTATACCGACACTCCCAACCCTTCAAGCTCCGCGTCGCTCAACAGCACGTCTTCCCGCTGCCCGCGACGTCCGATGGTATAGGAGTGGGGATGTTGAAGGAGAAGCAGCGTGTCAGGCTCCGTCCCGTGCGAAACCCTCTCTACGAGGGTCTTCTGCATGTCCCAGCCTCGCAGATACTCCACAACACCCAGGTTGAGGACTCGGCAGTTTATCACCGTGCGCTAGTTGACTGGGGTGTTCGGACCGATGGCTTCCAACCGGTCCTTTACCGACTTCAGGAATGCCGAGGCTTCCGCTCCGTCCACAATCCGGTGGTCGAAGGACATGCACAGGTTCATCATAGACCGGATGGCGATGGCGTTGTTGATTATCACTGGACGTTGCACCACCGCTTCCGTACTAAGAATTGCCGCCTGCGGGAAGTTGATGATGGGACTGGATACGGTGGTGCCCAGCGCGCCCGTATTGTTCAACGTAAACGTGCCGCCCTGTACCTGGTCAAGTGAAAGTGCATCCCTCCGGGCATTGTCGGCCAACGTCCGCAGCTGGGAGTTAGCTGAGGCTACGGATAGGGTGTCCGCATCGCGAATGACAGGCACAACAAGACCGCTTGGCGCAGAAACGGCGACCCCCAGGTGAATGCGATTCTTCAGGACAATCTTGTCATCCCGCCACGTCGAATTGAGATAGGAGTGTTCCCGCAGTGACTGGGCGACGGCATTAATGATGAAAGGGAAAATAGTTATGTCCTGACCCTGCTGCTTGAACTGGCCCCGTATGGACTGCCTGAGTTCAACCAGCCCCGTCACGTCCACTTCCATCAAGGCCCACGCATGAGGAATCTGAGTGGCGCTCTTCACCATGTTCTGCGCGATAATCCGCCGCTTGGCCGTTGGCTCAATGACGGTCTCTTCCTCGCCAGTGGGCTCAGGAGCGACGGCGGCAACAGGCGCTGGAGAGGGCGCCGGTTCGCCGCCCTCCAAATGCTTCAGGACGTCCTTCTTGGTAACCCGCCCGTTAATGCCCGTGCCCACCACCAGGCTCAGGTCCACGTTGTGCTCCGCAGCCAGCCGCATGACCACCGGCGAATACACGACACGACGCTGTGACGAAGGCGCGGGCGTTGTGGCAGGCGTCTCCTCCGCCGCGAGTGAGCCCGTCGGACCCAGGCTGACGTTGCCCTCAACCAGCACGCCCATCGTGCTCATGATGGTCTCGCTAACCTGCGGCGGCTGGGATTGGCTCACACCGGCCTCGGCGCTGGCATCCTCGGTGTCCATTTCGGCGATGACGCCCCCCACGGGGATGGTGGACCCCTCCTCCGCCAGAATACGGGTGAGCGTCCCTGTGAACGGAGCGGGCATCTCCATATTCACCTTATCCGTGACAACCTCAACCAGGGGATCGTACTTCTCAACCTGGTCTCCGGGCTTCTTCAGCCACTTCTCGATAATGCCCTCAACGACGGATTCGCCGACTTGGGGAAGTTCGATAGGTACAATAGGCATGAATAGACCTCTAGTAGGCTGCCAGTTTCAGCAAGGCATCCGTAATCTTCTGGGTGTTGACCATAAACCCGTCCTCTAACGTGGGCGCAAAGGCCATGGCCGGCAAATCAGGGCCACAAAGCCGCATCACGGGAGCGTCCAGGTATTCAAACGCTTCCTCGGCGATGATTGCGGAAACCTCTGCGCCCACGCCGCCCGTGATGCTCGCTTCGTGAACGATAAGCGCCTTGCCGGTCCTCTTCACGGATTCCAGGATCGTCTCGTTGTCCAGAGGCCGGAGGGTTCGCAGGTCAAGCACCTCCACGCTTACGTCCTCGTCCTCCAGCAGCATCGCGGCTTCCATGCCGTAGTGTATGGCCAGCCCATAGCTGATGAGGGTAATGTCCGTACCGGGACGCTTAACTTCCGCCTTGCCGATTGGAATGGTGTAGCTGGTATCCGGCACCTCGCCCCGTACTGCTCGGTATGTCTTCTTGTGCTCAAGGAAGATTACCGGGTTGTCGTCTCGTATAGCCGACTTGAGCAGCCCCTTCGCGTCATAAGGATTCGACGGGGCAATCACCTTCAGACCCGGGGTGTTATACAGATAGCTCTCAATATATTGCGAGTGGAAGAGACCGCCACGCACCCCCCCGCCATAGGGTATGCGTACAACCAGGGGCGCCGACAGGTAGCCGTTGGTCCCGTAGTGGACGCGCGATGCCTCTCCCACAAGCTGGTTGGCTGCGTACCACCAGAAGTCGGAGAACTGTATCTCCGCTATCGGACGGAGCCCCTTGAAAGCAAGCCCCAGGGTCACGCCTGCGATGGAGCATTCGGCCAGGGGGGTGTCGATAATACGGTGCTCGCCGAACTCCTCGATGAAGTTCTGCGTGGCCAGAAACACCCCGCCCCTGGTACCAACGTCTTCGCCCAAAACCATCACGCGAGGGTCGGCGGTCAGCTCCTCTCGCATGGCCTCCCGAATGGCTTCAATCGTGGACTTGACGGTCATGGAAGCGGCCTAAGGGGCGTAGAGACGCCCGTAAAGGTTGGAAACGTCGGGCCACGGGGCGTTCTCGGCAGCGTCCGTCACCCGGTTGACCTCCGCCCTGGCTTCCTGCCGAAACTGCTCGTCCAGGTCCGGTGTAAGGATGTCCAGTTCCAAGAGATAGGCGTTAAGCCGCATCAGCGGGTCCCGTTGGAGGGAGTCCTCCATATCCTCAGGGGTGCGATAGCGGGTGTCATCGTCGTCTGAAGTATGGGGTTTGAGCCGCTCCACCTTCATTTCCAGAAAAGTCGGCCCGCCCGAGGGGTCTCGTGCCCTGTCTATGGCCTCTTTCGCGGCTCGAAAGACTTCCAGAGAGTCCGTGCCGTCTACCACCACGCCCGGAAAGCCGTAGCCTGCGGCCCTGTCGGCCAGGTGCTCGATAGCCATCTGTTTCTCCTGGGGAACGGAGATGGCAAGCCGGTTGTTGTAGCAGCAGAATACCACGGGCAGCCGGTGAACGGCGGCAAAGTTCATCGCTTCGTGGCATTCGCCCTGGCTGGAACCGCCGTCGCCGAAGCTGACGAACACCACGGTATCTTCACCAAGTGCCCTGCATCCCATGGCGTAGCCGACGGCCTGGCTGAGGTTCGACCCCACCACGTTGGAAAGATGGATCATCGGAAAATTAGGCGACGCCCCCTGAAGCAGAAACTGGCGGCCCCCATTGAAGGTGTTCCCATCTTTGCCGATGTGCCCAATCATAGTTTCCATGGGGCTCACCCCCATGACCAGCTTGAGCGGCATATCCCGGTAGTATGGGAACAGGAAGCATGAGCCGTCCGTCTTCGCGGCCAAGGCCAGTCCCATCGACGCCGCTTCCGAGCCCTGGCACGATGCCACCAACGGCACCTTGCCCTGACGGTTCAGCGCAATTAGTCTTTCGTCCATTACGCGAGCGAGCACCATCTGGGCGTAGAAGCCCAGCAGCTGGTCGTCCGTCAGACCCAGTGTCCGATGGGCCGGCATCGCCTTGGTGCTAGATGGTGATTTCTCCCCATTGGGGGACATTCACAATCCTCCGTGGTTAAGGGTAAAAGGGACAAAAATTAAGGGGCATCCTGCTAGATGCCCCGGCGCGTTCTCTCTTCACCCTGGGCAAATTATGCCCAAGGTCTGCGTAATTATGATATCAATGATGATGTTTTCTTGAGAGGAAAATTTCAACGAATTACTCTATCGGAAAGGAAAATATTGTTGTTTTTTCAGTTGCTTTCTTGCAGATTTTGGCGGGATATACACTGCCCTCCAATAGCAAAATTCTAGTCAAGGATGTCGCTCTCTGTCAAGATACAACTATCACTCGCAAGTCGCCCTCACTCCCACGATTCTCGCCGCTTATCAGCGCCTTTTTCACCTCCTTTAGACCACTCGGCCTTTTTGGATAGACAGACGCCGATAATGTGGAAAAGAAGTCCGACGCGAAAAGGGGGTCGGCTAGTCCCCCAACTCCTCCTGGAAGACCTCCGCCAATACCGCAACTCCTTCACGAAGCTCCTGATCCGTGGGCAGCCCGTAGCAGATACGAATGAAGTTGGATCCGAAATTCTCCGGGTCCGCCGTCCACTCCGCGCCGGGGTTGTAGATTAAGCCCCGCTTCTTTGCTGCCTCCAGCGGTTTCATTGTATCAACGCCCTCAGGAAACTTGAACCACATCACCATGCCCCCGCGCGGCTCGTAGAACTCCACCGTCGGGCCGAAGTGTTCCTTCATCGACGCCACCAGCACGTCCTTCTTCCGGTGGAGCATGTCCCGCACCGTCTCAATGTGCTCTTCGTAGTTTTCCTCCAGGAACCCGGCAATCATCATTGGCGTCACCATGTTGGTGCCCACGTCAATCTTGCTCGCCACAATCTGGTTGATAACGTCTTGGGGCGCTACGATGTACCCCAGCCGCACCCCCGGCGCCAGCGACTTTGAGAACGACCCTATGTGCAGCACGTGGTTCGTATCGTCCAGAGACCGGATAGAGTGCTCCCACTCCCCTTCGAAAATCAGGTCTGCGTAGCACTCGTCCTCGAAGATAGGAACGCCGAACTCCTGGCTGATCCGTAGCATCTCCTGACGGCGATCCATGGGCAGATTCGTCCCCGTCGGGTTCTGGCAGGTGGGAATGGTGTAGATGTATTTTGGCTTGATCCCCTCGTCGCGCAGCTCTCCAAGAATCCGCTCAAGCTCGTCCGTCTTCATCCCGTCGTCGTCCATGGGGACGCCCACAACGCGCGCGCCGCTCTTCTTCGCGTTGTTCAGAGCGCCGGAGTAGGTGAACAGCTCCGTGAGAACAACATCGCCCTCCTCCAGCAGCGTGTCATTTATCAGCAGGATGCACTGGGTCGAACCGGAGCAGATCATAACCTCGTCCACCGTAACGTCGATACCCCGGTGCTTCTTCAACTTCTTCACCAGGTATTCGCGGAGGGCCAGATTTCCCAGGGGCCCGCCGTCCGAGTAGTAGACGGCCAAGTTTGGGCCCTCCTTCTCCAGCGCCTTCGTGACCGACTCAATGAAACCCTCTACGGGAATCAGGTCCGGGTCGCCGTGTCCGGTCACGAAATTGTACTTATACAACCCTTCCCACGGCCCCGCAGCCGGTGGCAGTCCCTTGGCGTAGAGCCTGGAGTAATCGAGAGCCTTCGTGGCCATGTTTCACCTTCCCCGCATAATGGATTCGCCGTCCCGTCCAGCGGTCAGGACTTGAGGCGGCCCCATCATAACACCCCCCATAAACACTGTCCATTTGAAGACCATGCCTACGCCGTTGGCCTAACGCCCATCGTTGCGCTAAAATCAGACACCCAACCAACCGATAATTGAAGGAGTTCCGCAATGTGGAATGGCTTTAAGGTAATCGACGCCGACGCTCACATGCACGAACCCGAGTATCTTTGGGAGCGTTACGTAGAACCCGAATACCGGGACCGGGTGCCCAAGGTCGTCGGCATGAACGGCATCAACTTCATCTATGAGCCCGACGGAAAACTCATCCCCCACGGCAAGGGCCGCACCGGCCATCCCTCATCCGTATACGAAGGCATGAAAGAGAAGTACGGCAAGGCGATGGATGAGTGGTGGTCGCCCGAGATCCGGCTTGAAGAAATGGACCGCTTTGGCTGGGACATTCAGGTCATCCTTCCCACCGGCAGCAACGGCAACTTCGCCGCCGACGTTTCCCTCGTCGACCCAAAGTTGGGCGCGGCCATGTCCCGCGCCTACCATAACTGGTGCCACGAGTATTGCAGCGTGGACGGCAATCGGATGAAGTTTACTGGCGTCCTGCCCGCAGGCGACGTGGACGAGATGTTGACAGAAGCCCGCCGTGCCGTGGAGGAACTGGGCGCAGCCTCCGTCCGAAATCCACTCCTCCCCGAGGGCAAGTGGCTCCACCATCCGGAATACGACCCCATGTGGCAGATGGCCTCCGACATGGATTTTCCCATCACTATTCACGGCGAATATCAGCGACGCCGCTTCCAGCCCTTCACCCCAATTAAGGGACAGGAGGGCGCTTTCGGCGCCCTCGACCATGCCATCGGCTTCGCCTTTGACAACATGGCCACCTACGGCCACTTCGTCTTCGGCGGCGTCCTGGAGCGTTTCCCCAGACTCCGCCTCGGCCTGCTGGAGTCCAACGCCGGGTGGGTGCCCTTCTGGCTGGGCAGACTCGACGACCATGCCGGTGGACGTCAGAGCGCCTTCATGGGAAGCACACCCCTCAACCTCAAGCCCAGCGAATACTTCACCCGCCAGTGCATCATCTCCGCCGACGCCGACGAAGTGGCCCTGAAGTACACCGTTGACTTCATCGGCGACGACCTGATCGTCTTCAACACCGACTATCCCCACCCCGACGCCCCGGATCCCCGCACCGTGATGACCGACTTCATGGACCAGCCCATTCCGGAAGACTCCAAGAGGAAGATTCTCTGGGACAACGCCATCAAGCTATACGGCCCCCGCGTCGTCAACGGAGCCGCATCCTGAGGAGGTCTACCGATGCCCTACGTTAAGACTGTTCCCTATCATCAGGCTAAAGGTCTCCTCAAAGAGGCCTACGACGAAATGCTTGCCCGTCAGGGAAGAATCAGCAACGTCTACGCCGTCAGCAGCCTCCGTGCTGAGACCATGGTGAGCCTGCAAGACCACCACGGGCCCGTCATGCAGAGCGACACTTCCGGCCTAACGGAAGCCGAAAAGCAGATGATCGCCACCCTTGTCTCCGCCCTAAACAAGTGCCTCTACTGAACTATCGCCCACGCAGAGGCTCTGCGTAGAGCGGAACCCGGTTCCCGGCTCGCCCAGCAGGTAGGATTGGACTATAGAAACGCCGGTTTGACTGACAAACAGGTGGCCATGCTGGAGTTCGCCGAGCACTTGACCCTCGACCCGGCTAACATCACCGCCGCCCATCACGAAGAGCTGCGAAGTCACGGTTGGCAGGACGCCAACATCGTCGACATGGTGCACATCGTCGCTCTCTACTCCTACATGGTCAGAGTGGCCGACGGTCTGGGCGTGGAACTTGAGCCTAGCCGCGGCTGGGAAAAAGTCGAAGAACGGCTCCCGTTCAAGGACGCCAGCACCCCCAAGACTTTCCGTACCATCGAAACCGCCAAGCACGTAGCGACTGATTAGCGCGTCTCTGACATTTCCACCCAAGTCGGCGTAAGCTGTTACAATGAGACTGTCGGTGGACAGTATGGCGCAAGACCCACATGGGTTGGTCTTCAACCTAGCAGAGAAAGCAACGATTCCCCAAGGGAAAGAAAAAAGGGAGAATACAAAATGGCACTTCCTGAAAGAATGAAATTCGGCATCTTCCTCGCTCCCTTCCACTGGATGGGGGACAACCCCACCCTTTGCCTTGAGCGAGACATGGAACTCCTCCAGCTTCTCGACAGCCTGGACTACGACGAGGCATGGATAGGCGAGCACCACAGCGCCGGCTGGGAGACCATCGCCTCCCCGGAGGTCTTCATCGCCGCAGCAGCAGAGCGGACAAAGCGCATCAAGCTGGGCACCGGTGTCGTCAGCCTTCCCTACCATCACCCCCTCATGGTCGCCAACCGCATGGTTCTCCTGGACCACATGACCCGGGGCCGCGTGATGATGGGCGTAGGCCCCGGCGCCCTCGTCTCAGACGCCTACATGATGGGCATCGACCCTCCAACGCAGCGCCGCCGAATGGACGAGTCCCTGTCCATCATCCTCCGCCTCATGCAATCGACGGACCCCATTACCTACGAGAGCGAGTGGTTCACCCTCAAGGAAGCGCTGCTGCATCTTCGGCCCTACACTCGCCCGCACTTGCCCATCGCCGTCGCCGCCGCCCAATCTCCCTCCGGCATGGTGGCCGCGGGCAAGCATGGCGCGGGCGTCCTCTCCGTCAGCATGCCCCGGGCCGGCGTCGCAATTGCAGCCGACGCCAACGACCCCATGGTCCGTCCACCCCTACGTGAATATTGGAAGATAGCCGAGGACACTGCCGCCCAGCACGGCCAGACCATGGACAGGAACGAGTGGCGTCTCACCATCCACGTCCACCTGGCAGAAAGCCGCGAGGAAGCACGGGAGCAGGCACGAATCGGCGCAGGACGCTACCAGCGAGAGTACTTCGAGAACACCCTGGGCAACATGAGCGGTTTCACCGGCCCCCAGGATGAGATAATCGACTTCATGATGGAGACCAACCAGTGGTGCGTCGGCACACCCGACGATCTCATTGACTTCATCTACCGTCTGGACGAGGAAAGCGGTGGTTTCGGCGGTCTACTGATTCAGGCCACCGAATGGGCAACCAGGGAGCAGGTCTTCCACAGCTACGAGCTGCTGGCACGGTACGTAATGCCCCACTTCCAGGGATCCCTGGTTAACCTGAAGTCCTCTCAAGAATGGTCCATCGACAAGCGGGACCACCTACAGTCCCTGCGTCGAGTCTCGCTGCAGCGGGCGCGGGATGACTATAAAGGCGGCTAACAGGCTAGCCTTGCCGCCTGAAACCCGCCAATGCTACCATGTCTATAGGCTCCCATCCTTGCCGGAAAGGCATTAAATGGAAATCATCCTGAGCTCCCCCAGAGGCTTCTGCGCCGGCGTAGTTCGCGCCATCGAAATCGTTGAACTATGCCTCCAGAAGTACAAGCCGCCGATTTACGTCAAGCACGAGATTGTCCACAACCCGTACGTCGTAAAGGCCTTGGAAGAGAAGGGCGCCATCACCGTAGATACCGTCGAAGAGATTCCGCCCAACTCAAACGTGGTCTTCTCAGCCCACGGTTCGCCCCCCGACGACTTCCAAAAGGCCCGCGACCGCAACCTCCGCGTCATCGACGCCACTTGCCCTCTCGTCACACGAGTTCACAACGAGGCCATCAAGTACACCGCCGAGGGCAAGCGTGTCATTCTCGTGGGCCACCGCGGTCACGCGGAAGTAAACGGAACTATGGGGCAGGCGCCCATGGCCCTCGTCGACGACACAGGGCCCGGAGAGCTTCCGACCTGGGACTCCGACACCCCCGTAGCAATCCTGACTCAGACTACTCTATCCGTCGACGATACAGCCCGCGCCGTCTCCAAGATACAGGGCCGCTTTACTGATGCCCTGGTGCGCAATGACCTCTGTTACGCCACCACCAACAGGCAGGAAGCAGTTAAGAAACTTGCAGAGAGGGTCGACCTGGTACTGGTAATCGGTGCGCAGAATAGTTCCAACTGCAACCGGCTACGCGAAGTCGCAGAGCGCCACGGGGTACCTGCCTTCCTCATCAACAGCTCCGACGATCTCAAAGTAGATTGGTTGGCCGATACCATGAAAGTGGGCATCACCTCCGGCGCGTCTACTCCGGAGGTGCTTGTAGACGAAGTAATTACCAAGCTCAAGCCTGACAAGATATCCACCCTAAACGTAATCGAGGAGGACGTTACCTTTGTACTCCCCAAGGAGTTTCGAGAGTGAAGATTCCAGACCTGAAGGAACAATACGTCAGCCTGGATACAAAGCTGGAAGTTAGGGGTGTGGAGACCATTGATGCTCAATGCCTCCTTGCCTTCCCCTATGAATACTCCGCCAATCCTGCCCAGGTTTCCATGGATACGGACGAATTCACCGCCCTTTGCCCCTGGACGGGCCTACCCGACTACGGAACCCTGACCATCGACTACACGCCCTCGGATAAGCTCATCGAGCTCAAGTCGCTGAAGTACTACCTGCTCTCTTTCCGGGACGTTGGCATAGTCCAGGAACATGCCGCCAACCGGATACTCCATGACTTGGTGAATCTCTGCCAGCCCCGGGCCATGAAAATAGCCCTGGACTATAAAGTCAGGGGAGGCATCCATACGGTCGTGACCGCGGAATACCCGCCCCTTTAGTTTCGGGACTCTGAGCTACTTCTCAGGCCCCAAAAGTATGTCGCTTCCTTCCACCTTCACCTCATAGGTAGGAACGTCCTCGAAAGCCGGTGGCGTCATCGCCTTGCCGGTTCGAACATTGAAGCACGCCCCATGCAGCGGGCACTCCAGCACGTCGCCATCCAGGAATCCATCGGCCAAATATGCCATAGCGTGGGTGCATTCGCCGCCGATGGCGCAGATATCCCCATCGGCGTTTATCAAGGCCACCAACTCACCATCAACTTCAATACTCTTGGTGGCGCCAAGGGGAAGATCTTCAATCTGGGCCACCTTAACAAACTCGTCAGCCATTTCTCCTCCTAATTGGTCAGTGCAGCGCTTCTTACGCCGCCCTCCTGGGAACCATCTCTCCTACCGCAATGAGCGGGAAGGCATATTATATACCAAAGATAGTTGCCGTTAGTCCCCATACCAGCATTACGACAGGGTCAGAAACCGCTCGGGTTCTCGCCTCCATTCAGACATGGATTTTCTTGACACTTTTGAAGGGGGCTGACTATCATGTAGGCATTCCAAAGGCGAAGGCCTGCCGCCCCCCTGTAGCAGTGCAAAAGTTCATTCCGCCGGGGCGTTTATCGGCCTCAGGCGATGAGGAGGAGATTCCGTGAGCAGCAAAGATATTGAACTGATGGCCCATCTCTTGCGGAGGGCAGGCTTCAGCGCCACCCGAGATGAGTTGGAAGCCTACGCAGCCAAGGGCTATGAAACCACCGTAGAGGAGTTGGTAGACCCCGATGGACACGGCATTCCCCACGTCGACGCTGATAACTTCTATCGTCATCATCCGGCGTCGGAGAACCCCGGCGGCAACCCCACCAACGGCCAGGCCCAGTGGATGTACCGCCTCATCAACTCCCCACGACCCCTGGAAGAGAAGATGACCCTCTTCTGGCATCATGTTTTCGCCACGGGCAACGCCAAGGTGGACCACTGTGCCGTGGTGCTCGAGCAGATTGACACCTTCCGCAAGCACGGTCTGGGCAGCTTCCGAGACCTGTTGCTCCTGGTCTCCAGGGACCCGGCCATGATCTTTTGGCTGGACAACAACGAGAACCACAAGCACGCACCCAACGAGAACTGGGGACGGGAGCTTCTGGAACTCTTCTCCATGGGCCAGGGCAACTACACCGAGCAGGACGTAAAGGAGGCGTCAAGGGCCTTCACCGGCTGGACCATCGAACCCAGCCTGCCTCGAATGCCCTTCCAGCGCTATCCCTGGTACTTCGAGTACCGGCCGGAAGACCACGACGACGGCGAAAAGGTCTTCCTAGGCCATCGCGGCCGCTTCAACGGCGAGGACATCATCAACATCATCGTTCGCCAGCCCGCAACGGCGCGCTTCATCGCGCGACATCTCTACAACTTCTTCGTAGCGGATGAAGTCCAGGTCCCCAGCTGGCAGGACCAGGCTCCCCGAGACCCCGTCGCCATCAACCGCATTGCCGAGACCCTGGTGACCTCCGACTTCGACATGCGCGCCACCATGCGCATGCTGCTGAACTCCGACTTCTTCAAGGACGAGAGCATCTGGTACGCCAAGGTCAAGAGTCCGGCGGAGATGGTGGCCGGCACCATGCGGCTGGTCAAGGACCATCAGACCCCAAGTCCAGGCATCGGCGAAATCGGTCTGGAGCCCGGCTATCAGGGTCAGGCCCTACTGGACCCGCCCAGCGTCGAGGGCTGGCACACAGGCAAGGAGTGGATCGACAGCGGCTCTCTCCTGCGACGAATCAACTTCGTTGCCGACCGGGTTGGCGACACCAACCTGCCGGGAGTCCGCTCCATCATCGACCGTCTTTCCAACGCCGAAGAGATGACCGCCGAAGAGATGGTGGACGCCTGCATTGACCTCATCGGGCCGGTCCGAGTGACGGGAGACACCCGCACCGAAATTGTCACCCACGTGGAGAAGGGCGGAGCCGTGCGGCGGGGCTCCTCGGAGGAGGAGAGGGCAGCCTTCGCCCGACGTGTAGGAGAGACGCTGCAGCTCATCGCCTCTACCAGGGAGTACCAGTTCGGCTAGACCGACGAGACGAATAACGGGACACACCAATCTTGAAATAGGGACGGCACAAGAGTCAGATGCAGACTGTCAGCGTTAGAGGAAGGGTTTACAACTATAGCCATTGCGTAGGACGCAACGCGGTGTCCGGCGCAGGGTTTCACTATCCCAACGCCCTCGCCAGGGGCGATAGGGACATTGTCTACGTAGTCAATCAGCCGGACGAGCTCCAGCCGGTACCCCACATCACCAAGGTGTCCGTGGGTGGCGACTGGCACGAGGAAGAGCACATCTGCGACTTCGGCAAGCGGGGCGACGGAGACGGCAACTTCGTCTGGCCCTCCGCCGTCGCCGTGGATTCTCAGGGACGCGTTTTTGTTGCCGACGAGTGGCTCAATCGCATCAGCATCTTCGATGGCGACGGCAGCTTCCTGGGCAAGTGGGGCGCGGCGGGTGCCGGCAGAGGGCAGCTCAACGGCCCCACCGGCCTGGCCTTCGACAGCGAAGACAATGTTTACGTCACGGAGATCAACAGCCACCGGGTCCAGAAGTTCACCGCCGATGGCGAATACGTCACCGGCTGGGGTGGAGAGGGCACCGATCACGGTCGCTTCACCCAACCCTGGGGGGTAGCCGTCGACTCTGACGACAATGTGTACGTGGCCGACTGGCACAACGACAGGGTGGAGAAATTCTCCGGGTCCGGCGCATTCCTCTCCACAATCGGAGAAGCCGGGGATGACCGCGGTCAGCTTCGTCGCCCCAGCGACGTTGCGGTAGACAAGGACGGAGACGTTTACGTTGCCGACTGGTGGAACCACAAGATTGAGGTCTACGACCCTGAGGGCAACCACGTGACAACTTTCATTGGCGATGCCGAGCGCCTCTCCAAGTGGGCGGAAACCGTCGTTGAGTCCAACCCCGACGCCGTAAAGGCCCGCCTCCGTGTTAAGAGCCTGGAGCCGGAATGGCGGTTCACCCGTCCAACCGGTGTGGACGTGGGGGACGACGGTCGTATCATGGTTGTCGAGAGCCAGCGGATGCGCATCCAGATTTACCAGAAAGAAGAGAATTGGGTGGAGCCCCAGTTCAACCTTTAGACCCCGAAATGTTCAACGAACCCTCTGGTCCACGCCGCTTACCGCCCGTGGGCCAGTTTATTTTTTGCTGAGGTGAGTCCCATGCCAAGTCCAATAACGCCCGACATCATCTATGAGCTGACGTCCTATTCCTCCCCCACCCTTTCGCCCGAAGGATCATTGCTGGCCTTTGCCCAGTCCAAGGTGGACAGGGACTCGATGAAGGCGAACTCCCGTATAATGCTAACGTCTTTGGACGGAGGGGCTGCCCACGCCTTCACCCAGGGGCCCAGCGACTCCGCGCCCCAGTTCTCCCCCGACGGCAATTCGTTGGCCTTCCTTCGCGCCGATGACAAAGGCCGCGCCCAGATTTGGACAATCAGCATAGGCGGCGGCGAGGCGACCCAGGCAACCAGCGCCGAGGGTGGCGTGGCAGAATTCTCCTGGTCTCCGAACTCTGACGCGCTGGCCTTTGCCTCCGACGTGGACCCTGATCGGGCGCCCGACGACCACGACTACGGCAAAGACCCCAGGGTGCGTATAGTCCGTCGGATAACCTACCGCGCGGACGGCCTGGGCTGGCGAGGAGACATGTATCGCCAACTTTTTGTGGTCAATCTGTCAGACGGGACAACCCACTCCCTCACCGACGGCGATTTTGACAACGGCTCGCCCCGCTGGTCGCCTGACGGCAGGAGCATCGCCTTCGTCTCGGCACGCCGACCCGACAGGGAAACAGTCCCCTACAACGAGGCCTACGTCGTCCCAGCGGAGGGAGGGGAGATTCAGTGCCGGTCCAAAGGGCTTTCTAGCATTGGGGCCTTGGCCTGGCTGCCCGACTCCCAGGGACTGGTGGTAATAGGCTCCGACGATGACGAGATTGGCGCTGCATGGCAGGGGAAGCTTTTCCTGCTCCAGCAGGGCCAGCAGCCGCGGCTCATCGGCGGCGATTCGGTGAGGCCAGTGGCGGGCTTTCCGCCCCTCATGCCCAGTCCGCAGCTTGCCGTAACCAGCGACAGAGTAACCTTCATGGGAGATTCCCACGGCCAGTCCTACGTCTGCCGCATGTCCCTAGGCGGCGGCGAAACGGAGCGTATTACCTCCGGCGGCGCCCAGTATGCGGAGATTACGGTAGCCGCCTCGTCCGGTAGGGCGGTAGTGACGGCCGCATCCCCCAATTCAGCCGGCGACCTTCAACTGGTGGACCTGGCTTCCGGACAATCGAAGACGCTGACCAACGATAACGAAGCCTACTTCAACGAGCACCCGATAGCGACCCTCCGCAAGTCCTCGCTGACGCGAGTTGGCATGGAAATAGAGTCGAGGCTCCTACACCCGCCGGGATTCGACGAAGCAAAGCGCTATCCAATGGTCGTCAACATCCACGGTGGACCACACGGCTCCTTTTACGACGCCTTTAACCCGGTGGAGCAGGTGCTTGCGACGGCGGGATATCTGGTCTTGAGCGTAAATCCTCGCGGCTCCTCCACCTACGGACCGGACTTCCTCAAGGCGGTGCTGCGAGACTGGGGCGGCGAGGACTTCCGGGACATCATGGCCTCCGTCGACGAGGTCTGCGCCCTTCCCTACGTGGACACGGGCCGGTTGGGAGTCTACGGCTACAGCTATGGCGGGTTCATGAGTTCCTGGGCAATCGGCCACGACACCCGATTCGGCGCAGCCGTCGTCGGCGCGCCCTGTATCGACCTGCTGGGCATGTACGGCACTTCGGACATCGGCGTCAGCTTCGGCGAGCGCCAGTGGGGCGGCCTGCGGAAGGACAACATTGAGGCGTACCTGGAGCATTCGCCGCTAACCTACGCCGACAGGGTGGAGACGCCGGTGCTGCTGTTGCACGGAGAGTCGGACCACAGATGCCCCATCGAACAGAGCGAGCAGTACTTTGTAACGCTGAGACGGCTGGGCAAGGAAGTGGAACTGGTCCGCTTCCCCAATTCCGCCCACGGGTTCCTGCGAGTTGGCCATCCCAGGTTGCGGGAAGAATACATTAGCCGCACCCTGGCCTGGTTCAACAAGCATCTGGGCACAGACGCGTAAGCGGTTAAGGCACTAGCTACCAAATACCCCCTTTAGCTATTGTCACGGACATGGCTCCGGGACCGTAGTTGTGGCGAAATCTCAGTAGAGGCCTGAATTGGCGGTGCTCAACCTTGGGTTGAGAGGAGGATGACGACCACCACCAATATCGCAACGACGATGATGAGAAGAGCGGCAAAGATCTTCTGAATGAACCCAACCACTGTAAATGGAAGCATGAGCAGCTTGATGGGAAGCATTAGTACCCATAGCAGGGCCTTCAAAATAGCAGACATGGGACGCACTCCTCACAGTTTGAGTTTCTACGGCCCCACTTTACCACGACGCTGCCTGGCGGGCTAAGGGTATCGGGCCTGCCGCAACCGCCGTACTGGAATTGTGATAGGATACCAGCACGTTAATATGCCGGGAGGCGACGCTATGGCCATCACGGGGCAGGGCATCATTTCGAGGGCCGCGGAAGAGCGCACCGAGCTGGAAGAGATTGTGGTCTATCCGCCGGGGCCGGGAGAAGTACTGGTCAGAATTCAGGCCAGCGGAGTATGTCATACGGACTTGCACTACAAGCTGGGGAAGATAGACGACAAGTTCCCTTATCTCCTGGGCCATGAGGGAGCAGGCATCGTGGAAGCAGTGGGCGAAGGCGTAACGGAACCCAATGTCGGCGACTACGTTGTCCTGGCCTGGCGCGCCCCCTGCCAGTATTGCCGTTTCTGCCGCATCGGCAAACACCAGCTTTGCGCCGCCAGCCTGAACGCCGAGCCGCGCATGTACGCGAAGAAGGACGGCAAGGTGCTGAATCCCGCCCTCGGCATCGGAACCTTCTGCACCCACACCGTGGTGGCCGCCAAGCAGGCCGTCCCCGTGCCGCGGGAGTGTCCTCCGGTGCAGGCCTGCCTCATCGGCTGTGGCGTGATGACCGGCGTGGGCGCGTGTCTGTACACCGCGGGCGTTCGGCGCGGCAGCAGCGTCGCGGTCTATGGCTGCGGCGGCATCGGCTCCAGCGTCATCATGGGAGCCAAGCTCTCCCGGGCCGCGACCATCATTGCCGTCGACATTGCGGAGAACAAGCTAGACTGGGCCAGGGAGTTCGGCGCGACCCACACAATCAACGCCGCCGAGACGGACCCGGTTGAGGCTATCAAGGAGATTACCGGAGGAAACGGCGTCGACTTCTCATTCGAATGCGTAGGAATGCCCCTGACGCTGAACCAAGCACTCTGGTCGAGAGACCTGGCGGGAACCTGCACCCTCATTGGCGTCCCGGACCCGACCATGAAGCTGGAACTGCCCATGTTGCAGTTCTTCGGTCTGGGCGGAAATCTCCGTGTCAGCTGGTACGGCGACTGCCTTCCCTCAAGGGACTTCCCGCTGCTCTCCGAATGGTATCTGAATGGAGAACTGGACCTGGACAGGAGGGTTACGGCGACCATCGACCTTGAGGACACGGAAGCGGCCTTCGACGCCATGGAACGGGGAGAGACTCTCCGTTCCGTCATCACCTTCCCGGACTAGGCGCAACGGACCAGGATTTGAAATGAATCATCCCGCTGCAGGAGGAACGGCATGAGCACCTACATTCAGCTTCTAACCCTCACTCATCACGGTCGGGAAGAGGCCATAGACAATCCCACGGGGGTGCTACAGGCCCAGGGCGAGATACGGGTGCCCGGCGTTCGAGTGCTGGGGCTATACGCCGTGCTGGGCGGCTACGACTTCGTGAGCATGGTCGAGGCGCCGGACAACGACTCCATCGCCCAGTACTCGCTGCAGCTTGGCGTAAGAGCCGGGGTAACCGTCGTTACCCTGCCCGCCATCCCCGTGGCCCGGCTTGAAGGCGCGGAACTACCGCCATTGCCAATTGTGGATACGGCAGAGACTACAATTCCCGACTGAGGACAGCGTTCGTCTACGACGTAAACGCGAGAAGGAAGTGGCCCCGTGAAGCCGCGGACCCGTTTCGAAAGAAAGCAGCACAATAGGGACAACAAGCGCCTCCGGCGGATGGGGGGCACCGTATACCGTCGGAAGCCCTCGACCAAAGAGGGGGCCGCCGTCGTCGAAGGGCGCAATCCCGTCATAGAGGCGCTGCGGGCGGGGCGCGCTATCAAGCGGATCCTGCTCGCAAACCGCGTCGGACAGTCCACCGCCATTGAGCAGATATTTCGCCTGGCCAGGGAGCGCGGAATGACGGTGGAGCGGGTGGAGCGGCGGGAGGTGGAGCGCCTCAGCGTGACGGGCAAGAGCCAGGGCGTTGTGGCGGTCACCGGCCCCAAAGGGTACGTGGGTCTGAAGCGGCTGCTGGAAATCGGTCATGAACGGAAAGAGGCGGCGCTGCTGATGGTCTTGGACGGCATTCAGGACCCGCATAACCTGGGGGCAATAATCCGCACGGCCGATGCGGCAGGCGTGCACGGGATAGTCATTCCCGAACGCCGCTCCGCAAGCCTTTCGCCGGGAGTGGCGAGGGCGTCGGCAGGGGCGATGGAGCACATGGACGTAGCGCGGGTTCCCAACCTGAGCAACGTGCTGTCGAGGCTTTCAAAGCAGGGCATCTGGACTGTGGGGATCGATCCCAAGGGAACGCTGGACTTTGCCGAAGTCGACTACAAGCAGCCCACGGCCATAGTGATCGGCGCTGAAGGGAAGGGAATCTCCCGCTTGATGAAGGAGCGATGCGACGCTCTTGCCCGAATTCCCATGCGGGGCCGCATGGCCTCCCTGAACGCCTCCGTGTCGGCGGCGCTGGTGATGTACGAGGCCATGCGGCAGCGTGCCTCTACGAACTCCAACAGAGGCAATTCTGCCAGGGGAAAAAGAGATGAGAGAGCCTGAGAGATACGTCAAATATATACCCAGGACGCGGGACCTCTACGCATCTCACACCCCATACAGGTGGGTAGAGAATGAGGGCGCACCCTGGACGCCACTCACCAAGCCCCTGAATCAATCGCGAGTGGCGCTGGCAAGCTCCTCCGGCATCTATCTCACCGGCCAGACGCCATTCCACACCAAGGATGACACCTCCATCCGGGAGATACCCAAGACCGCGTCGACGGGCGACTTCGGCCTGAACCACTTCGGGTATCGGATGGACGGGGCGGAGAGGGACCCCTATTGCGTGTTTCCCCTTGAGCAGGTGCGGAAGCTCGAAGATGAGGGATTCATCGGCGAACTGGCTGAAACAGCATACACCTTCATGGGGGGCATCTACTCGGCGCGGCGGGTGCGGGAGGAGCTGGCGCCCCAGCTTGTCGAGCGGGCGCTGGCGGAGGACATTGATCTCTTCTACCTGGTGCCTGCATGACCGGTCTGTCACCAGTCCGTGGGGCTGGTATCCAGGGCCATAGAGGAGGCGGGGATTCCGACGATAACCATGTCGTCGGCGTGGGACGTCACCCGGAGCGTTAAACCGCCGCGAGCGGCCTTCGTCAACTTCCCCCTCGGCAACCAGACGGGCAGACCGGGAAACAGGGAGGAGCAGATGGCAATAGTCCGCGACGCCCTGACCGCCGCCTATTCAATGACGGAGCCGGGAACCGTCACCATTTTACCCTACGAGTGGGACGAGGACGGGTACGGCTGGCAGGGGGGAGAGTACCGCCCCGGATACCTGCGTCCCTACGTGCGGACGGAAGCGATACCGGGCGACTGAGTCTCGCCTAAGGCTGGGGCGCGAAGTCAGCGGCCTTCATAATCTGGTCGCGGGCCGTCACCAGCAGCGGCTGCACCCTCGGCAGGTACTCGCCGAACCACTTGGGGTCCGCCTCCACCTTGGCCTTGGCCTCTTCCATGTGGGCGAGGCTCTCGTACTGCCAGATGTGAATAATCTGCGTGATGGGGCCGATTATCGTGTAGAACCAGCCCGCCAACTCCACGCCGTATTGCTTGCGAAGGGGAAGCGCCACCTCCCTCACCGCGTCCATGTACTCGTTGACCTTGCCGTGCTTCAAATCGTATATGCGAACGTCGTAGATCATGCCAATCCTCCTGAGACTTGACCGCTCCGGCGCTGCCGGAGGGCCAGCCCGAAACTATCAGCCAGTGAAAATGGTGTCAAGGGAAACTGCGCCGGTTCAACCCCCTGACCTCGCCGTCTCACGCCTCCTGACCAAGGACGGCAGCCTTACCTTTTGCTTCAAAGCAGACATCTGCAACCTGTGGAAGACCCAACCCCTGCGTATGGCCTCATACGTCCAGTAGGCGAGGGCCATCAGCAGCGCCCCCGCCGCTGCGTCGACCAGATAGTGGTTGGCTGTCACGATGATGGCTGCAAGGGTTATTGATGGGTACAGAACGCCTACCAGCTTCAGCAGTTTGCTGCGACGACGGATGAAGAGAACCCCGAAGAACACGGCCCAGGCGAAGTGGAGGCTGGGGAGGGCAGCGTAAGCGTTGAAGTAGGCAGCTACGTCGCGCATGTCGTACCAGCCGGGGCCAAAGTACTTCATGGTGTCGACAAAGCCGTGCTCTTCCATCATTCGCGGCGGGGCTACGGGGAACACGAGGTAGGCGGCGAGGGCGAAGAGGAGGCTTATGACAATCACGTTCCTGTAGTGGAAGTAACTGTTCCTTGCGGCGATGTAGTAGGCGAGGGCGGAGGCTGGGATGACGGCCAGAAAGGTGAGGATATAGAGCCAGTTGAAGGCCGCAGAAGCCCATTCGCCTGTGCCAACCAACCACTGATTCCACCCTGCTTCCCAGAAGAAGCCGAGGCTATTCTCGAAGGCTATCAGGCTCTCGGCGTTCTCGCGGGCCAGTTGCTCCAAGCCATCACGGGGGAGGCTGCTGACGGCAGCGTAGAGCAGGCAGAGGCCGAAGATTAGGGCTGCTTCTCTGAGGTGAGGGGCTGGGCCGCTTTTCGGAAACACACGCATATTAGCGTTGCTCCATCGTGATAACCTTTGCGTAAGTGCCGAGTGCGCTGTCCATCCTGCGTGAATCACCACCCTCCCTTCGACAGGCTCAGGATGAGCGGCGCGAAATGGGAGTGGGCCCCGCTTTCGCGGGGGTGGGGATATGGGGAAGGGGTTTCAGCAGGCATCCGGCGGGTTGGTGGGCGCTGCCATGCGTTGGATGAGGGACTGGAGGCGTGGCGAGTCCTTCAGTTCATGAGCGAAGGCGTCGAAGTCCTCCTCCATCCAGATAGCGGGCGACCGGCGAAAGCGTCCCGTGGGCGAGTAGAAGCAGAAGCGCACTCCCAGAGAGCCGTCGTCGTACTCCAGAAGCTGAATGGTCGGAACCCAGTGCTCGTGGGCTACGGACACTTCTTCCACCACCTGTCCCTTGCCCCACGGCAACTTGAAGGGCCTCGGCAGCCTTTTTTCCGACTTCACGACGCCGATCCTCCGCCACGGTGGCCGTCTTTCACCAAGTTGCTCCCGCTATCGGATTCTGCGGCCGCCCTGATACACCGCCCACACGTTACGCATGGCCGCCACGTCAGAGAGGGGGTCGCCGTCGATGAGGATGAGGTCTGCTAGCTTGCCGACCTCGACGGTGCCGGTTTCGTCCAGGGTTCCCGTTATATCAGCGGCGATGCTGGTGGCGGACATTATGGCCTGCATGGGGGTCAAGCCTGTTTCGATCATCACCTCCATCTCGTGGACGACGGTGCCGTGTCGCACGGGCGAGCCTCCGGCGTCGGTGCCCGCAGCGATCTTCACGCCGGCGTCTAGCAGGTGGCGGAAGCTGGTCCTGGAAGCTTCGCGCCGGGCCTCGGACTCGTCTATCTCCTCTTTGGTGAGTCCCCAGCGGACGGCGGCGTTGAGACGGTAGTCCCAGGTGGACATGGTGGGCACGGCGACGGTGCCCTTCTCCGCCATAAGTCCGGCGGTATGAGCGTCGATGTTGGTGCAGTGCTCTATGGAGTCGATGCCTGCCTCGACTGCCTCGGTGGCGCCGACGAAGCCGGTGCAGTGGGCGGCAACCTTCAGTCCGGCAACGTGGGCCAGGTCCACCACCAGGCCTGCGATCTCAGGGCCGAGGGTGGCGTAGTCGGTGCCATCCTCGCGGACGCCCGTCGCGCCGACTTTTATCAGGCCCGCACCCTGGGCGATCTGCGACATGACGACCTGCCGCATCTGCTCGGGAGTCTCTATGGTATGGACCATGGAGTAGGGCCAGGTGGTGGGGCGCTGAATCCACTGGCCCGCCGCGGTGATGCGGGGCCCGGGGATGGCGCCGGTGGCCACCTGGCGGGCTAGGGTGATGCTGATGCCGTAGGGGGAACCCACGTCACGGGCGGAGGTCTGGCCCGTCATCAGGGCGCGTTTGGCGTTGGCGGCGGCTTTGACGAGCAGCACCTCGGGCTCCTCGTCGTTCATGGCCATGACGCCATTCTGGCCGCCGTCGCCGGCGAAATGCTCGTGGCAATCGAAGGTGCCGGGCATCAGGGTGAGGTCTTCGCCGTTTATATCCTCGTAGTGGGGATGGGTTGAAGGGGCTACGTTGCCTTCGCCTATCCAGCTAATGAGGCCGTTCTCAACCACCACGTTCACGGAGGGGATGGGGTCGCCACCATTGCCGTCAATAAGCCTCACGTTTCTAATGAGAAGGTTCATGATCATCTCCTATGGGCGGGGGAGCTACGACTTAGCTCCATTCCCGCCGGATGCGCGCAAAGAATATGCCCGGAATGAGCGTGGGAATTGGCGTCATGCTAGCACCCGCTGAAAAACAGTGTCAAGGAACTCTTCCCTCGCTCCAGTGGTTGACAGAATTTCTTGAAACAATGGGGATTTGTGCGTAATTGTTTCCTATTTGAATCCCATTTGTTTCGCAATTGTTTCTCATTTGATTCCTAATTGTTTCGGGCGATCCGTGTCTGAGAGGGAAGTGTTGGGGGACAATTGGGGGGTGTTTTCCATGAGATTCGTGCCTGAGAAGGGGAAAATCTGGAACTAAACCGTTGGAAAAATTTATTTGGGGCGAGGATTTGGAGCAGCAGGGAGAGTGGCATGATTCTCAGGACTGGGAGAGGCGGCGCTGAACATTAACGAGTTTGGCCAGCATGGAGATGGCCTTATATATTTCGTCGGTGGAGGCATTGGGGTCTGACAGGAGGGCGTCGAGCCTAAGCCGGACGATGATAATTTCATGGGCGAGGTCGTCGATTTTGGCGACCTGCTCGAGTTTCTTGATTCTCTCCGGGTTCAGGTATTTGGAATAGAGGCCGTGCTTGCGGGCGTTCTGGTTTCCGAAGGGAGCGCCGCGCTTCTTCTTGGGACGCTCGTCCAATCCTCTGGACATGAACTCAATCAGAAAATCCCTGGGAAGTCTGAATTCCTCTTGTAATACCTCGAAGCTATCGGCCATGCGTTCTACATCTGCCATGTAGAGAGATTAACAGGGATGAGGGATGCGTGGCAAGGGGCAAAATGGCAGTTTTGGTCACTGCGTGACGGCGGGAGGGGATGGATACCTGCCTTCGCGGGAACAGGGTTTTGCAGAGTTGGTCCTTCGACAGGCTCAGGGTGAGCGGGCAACTGCGTTGCGGCAGGTTTTGCGGAGTAGAGCGTGGGGGGAGTCGGGCGATTTCTGTTTGCGAGTAGGCCCCCGCTTTCGCGGGGGTGGGGAAGAAGGGGGACGGGCGGCTCGCGAGCCGCCCCTACGAGTTTAACGTGGGCAGAGAAGGAAGAGGGCGGGTTTGAAACCCACCCCTACGAGAGGATGATGTTGAGGAGGATCACCCCCATCTCAATCTTCCCCCATCAAGGGGGAAGAGGTAAGAAGGGATGGGTATCACCGCGAACATTCACCTTTGTGAGGGCAGGGATGAGATGGATTCCCGCTTTCGCGGGAAAACAGGGGGGCGGCCCTTCGACAGGCTCAGGATGAGCGGGCAACTGCGTTGCGGCAGGTTTTGCGGAGTAGAGCGTGGGGGGAGTCGGGCGATTTCTGCTTGCGAGTGGGCCCCCGCTTTCGCGGGGGTGGGGAAGAAGGGGGACGGGCGGCTCGCGAGCCGCCCCTACGGGTTTAACATGGGCAGAGAAGGAAGAGGACGGGTTTGAAACCCACCCCTAAGAGAGGATGATGTTGGGGGGGATCACCCCCATCTCAATCTTCCTCCGTCAAGGGGGAAGAGGTAAGAAAGACCCTCACCCCCGCATCAAGTACGAGGCAGGCTCCAACCCTCTCCCAGGATGGTAGAGGGGGAAGAGTGGGGGACGGATGACTGGATTTTGATTTAGTGATATTATGTTGTAGATTTCTCGAATGCGTCTCTTATCGATTCATCAACCCCACAGGCCGGAGGATATACAGCGATGCCCAGCAAAGATATAGCACTGATGGCGCACCTGATGCGAAGGGCCGGATTCGGCGCTTCCTACGAAGAGTTGGAAGCCCGCGCCGCCAATGGCTACGAAGCAACGGTGGAAGAGCTTCTTAACCCGGACGCCCACGGCATTCCGGAGGTGGACCTCCACATGTTCCGTCGTTACCACCCCGTGGCGGAGGCGGAGGCCAGCACGGAGAAGAGCTCGCTCACCTTCATGTACTACCTACTGACGACGCAGCGTCCGCTGGAGGAGAAGATGACCCTCCTGTGGCACATGATCTTCGCCACGGGCAACTCCAAGGTGGAGAACTCGAGGGAGCTTACGGGGCAGCTGGACACCTTCCGCAAGTACGGAATGGGCAGCTACAGGGAACTGCTGGTGAGGCTTTCCAAGGACCCGGCGATGATCTTCTGGCTGGACAACAACGAGAACCACAAGACGGCGGTCAACGAGAACTGGGGCCGCGAGCTTCTGGAACTCTTTTCCATGGGCCAGGGCAACTACACGGAGGACGACGTCCGGGAGGCCTCTCGCGCCTTTACGGGCTGGACCATCAAGCCGAAGCTGCCGAAGGACCCCTTCCTCTGCCTGGACACGTGGGAGTTTCTCTACCTGCCGCAGGACCATGACAACGGGGAGAAGACCTTCCTGGGGCACAAGGGCAACTTCAACGGCGAGGACATCATAGACATCATTGTGAAGCAGCCGGCCACGGCCCGTTTCGTGGCGCGTCACCTGTACAACTTTTTCGTCGCGGACGAGATCCAGGTGCCAAGCTGGAAGGACGAAGAACCCCGCGACCCAGAAGCGGTCGACGCCATCGCAGAGGCCTTCGTCAACTCCGGCTATGACATCCGCGAGACACTGCGGTTCATCTTCAACGCCGACTTCTTCAAGGACGAAAGCGCCTGGTTCGCCCGGGTAAAGAGTCCGGCAGAGATCGTTGCCGGCACGGCGCGTCTCACCGGAGAGTACCAGGCGATGCGGCCCGGAATTCTGGGGCTGGCGCTGGAGTGCGGCTACCAAGGTCAGGCATTGACGGACCCGCCCAGCGTGGAGGGTTGGCACTTCGGCCAGGAGTGGATCGACACGGGCGCGCTCATCCGCCGCGTGAACTTCATGGCGGACACCCTCAGCGACTCGTCCACGCCGGGGATTGGAGCTATCATCGACCGTCTGGCTCAGAAGCACTCGTTCACGCCTAGCGAACTGGTTGACGCCTGCCTGGAACTTCTTGGACACGTCCAGCTTGGGGACAACACCAAGGACGAAATCCTGAGCCACTTCAGCGGCGATCAGGTAATCACCCGCGGGTCCACTGAAGAGGAGAGAGCGACCTTCGGGCGGCGAGTGACGGAGATGCTGCAGCTTATCGCCGCCACCAGGGAGTACCAGTTCTGCTAATTTCGACATCAGCCAGACCCATCCTCAGATAACGGAGTTGAACAAGTGGCATTAACTCAGATAACCGCAGAACGCACCTACAACTACAGCCACAACGTGGGAATGCTGACCGCCTTCTCCGGCCCCGTGGACATGGCTCTGGGGGAGCCGGGGCAGGTGTTCGTATCGTGCCGCGCCAGCGAGCCCGGCGCGAGGCCCGGACGGGGGCAGGGCTGGGTGAGATGGAACCTGGAAGACGACACGCTCATTCTCAACGTGCGCTCGGAAGACACCGGCGAGCGTGAAATCGTCTGGCCCTCCGCCCTCGTTCTCGATCTCGCGGGTGGGCGGGTCCTTCAGGCCGACGAGTGGCGCAACCGGGTATCCACGTATACTACGGAGGGCGAGTACCTGGGAAGCTGGGGCAAACCCGGCTCTGAGCCAGGACAGCTGAACGGGCCCAGCGGCATGCGCTTCGACCCCGACGGGAATCTGGTCATCGCAGAAAGCCGCAACAACCGGATTCAGCGTTTCGACAGGGAGGGCAACCATCTGGAGACGTGGGGTGAAGCCGGTTCCGGCCCGGGACAGCTCGACATGCCCTACGGCATCCACGTTGACGGCGACGGAAATGTTTTCGCGGCGGATTGGGGCAACGACCGAGTGCAGAAGTTTTCCGCGGACGGCGAGCTTCTGACCATTTACGGCGCATCCTCCACGGGCGTCGGCAACCTGACGAGGCCCAGCGGCGTGGCCGTCGACCCGGACGGGGACGTGTACGTGGCGGACTGCGGCAACAACCGGGTACAGATCTACACCGCCGAGGGCGAATATATCACCGGCCTGTACGGGGACGCCCGGACGCTGTCCAAGTCGGCGCAGATGTATGTGGACGTGAACCCGAACATGCAGAAGGCCCGGATGCGGGCGGACACTTCCAAGGAGTGGCGCTTTTTCCGTCCTACGGCCGTCGCCATTGCCCCCGACGACATGATTCTTGTGGCGGAGGCGATTCCGGGGCGGATCCAGTTCTATCAGAAAGAAAACGACTATCAGGACCCCCAGTTCAACCTGTAAGACTTCAAAATGCTAAGGAGGAAACACCCATGATCAACGGTTTCAAGGTCATCGACGCCGACGCTCACATGCAGGAGCCCGGCGACCTGTGGGACAAGTACGTAGAAAAGTCATATTGGGAAAGGCGTCCTAAGGTGGAAGCGATGGAGCATCGCATCTACTTCAAGTACGCAGAGAGCGAACTCTTCCCCAAGACGGGCCTGCCGACGGGCGTCTGGAAGAAGCGTCCCCAGAAGATGTTTGAGCGGATGCCTGAGAAGTACGGCCAGGCCTACGACAACTACTGGAGCGCGGAGAGCCGCCTGGTGGACATGGAGAAGTACGGCTGGGACAAGATGGTCTGCATCCCCGGCATAGGCGCAGCGCCGCTGGGACAGCAGGGCCGCGACCCCGACCTGATGTGGGCGCTGGCTCGCGCCTACCACAACTGGGCGCACGACTTCTGCTCCGCCGACCCGACGAAGCTGAAGCTGGTCGCGAATCTGCCGACCTACGACTTGGATACGACGGTTACCGAGACTCGCCGCGCAGTTGCCGAACTGGGCGCCGTTACGGTGATGATGCCGAAGCCCCTGCCCGGGAAGTTCTGGCACGAGCCGGAGTACGACCCCTTCTGGGAGCTCATCGAAGAACTGGACGTGCCCCTCTCCTTCCACGGAGTCGGAAGCTGCGCGCCCCATGCGGGCACGCGCTACTCCGGGCAGGTGGGAGCGATGTTCGCCCTGCAGCACGCCATCGGCTTCCCGATGGAGAACATGATCTCCCTGGGCCACATCATCTACACGGGCATACTGGACAAGCACCCCAACCTGAGGTGCAGCTTCCTGGAGGGCAACGCCGGATGGGTGCCCTTCTGGCTGGGCCGTCTGGACGACCACGCCGTGGGCAGACAGTCGGTATTCTGGGACGACATGGACCTGAAGATGACGCCCACGGAGTACTTCAAGAGGAACATCTGGGTTGCCTGCGACGGCGACGAGGTGGGACTGGCCGCGGTGCTCGACCTGATTGGGGACGACAACTTCGTCTGGAACACGGACTATCCTCACTCGGACGCGCCGGACCCGGACAAGGCGCTGCCGGAGCTTCTGGAGCAGCCCATCTCCGAGGAGAGCAAGCGGAAGATCCTGTGGGACAACCCCGTGCGCCTCTTCGGCGAGCGGATTACCGGCTAGCCGCACGAATCGGCGTAGAGCGCCGATAGTTTCTGACAGAAACGAGACAACCCCGCCGTTCCTGAGTAGACGGGAGCGGCGGGGTTGACTATTCTTCTGAATCACCGATCCCGTCCTGCAGCATCTCGAGGTAGAATGCTCTAGGCATTTCATTTTCGCACTTGGGACCGCCATGGAATCACACCTACAAATCTCGGCTGAAAGCGCCTGGCTACACCGCCTGATCTCGCCAGGCCCTGTACGCGTTTCTCTAACAGACGGAGCAATGCACTTCGAAGAACGCCTCGGGAAGGTGCAGATACCGCTTGGCGACATTAGCTCAATTACGGTACGTCCGTCGTGGTTTTGGCACCGGTTGACGATTCGCCTGGCCAACGGCATCGAACGGTCTATCGGTGGGCTTGACGAGAGGGAAGCCACCTTCCTCCGGGATGCTGCGCTTGAGGAGGCTGCACGGCTCCGTAAGGCCGCCGAAGCGGAGGCCGAGAGGCTCGCGAAGGCTCTGAGCCCGCGGCTGATACAGCTGGATGAAGAACTGCGCCGGCTCTTCGCGGGCAACCGGTACGCCAGATACCAAGAGTCACTTAAACTCCGCAAAGCTATCTCGCCGATGCTTGGAGAGTGCACGACTCTGATACGAAAGCACTTTGAACCCGATGCGAAGGAGTCTCTGGGCCGGCTTGAATTCCTTGAACCGGTTGAGAATTTCGAGGCGGCAAGAAGGCGGGCGAACGAAAAATTCGTGTCCAACCAGCTCGTCCACGTGCAGGCCGTCGCCAGTGGGACAACACTGCATCCCCTCTCGGAAGAACAGGCCGAGGCTGTGGCAACAGACGAGGACGCAACCCTAGTGCTTGCGGGCGCGGGAACGGGCAAAACCTCAGTCATCGTTGGGAAAGTCGCCCATCTCGTGCGCAACCAGGGGGTTTCCCCTGGAGAAATCCTGGTTTTGGCGTTCAACAGGAAGGCAGCTACAGAGGTAAGGGAGCGACTTACCGGCGGCCTCTCCAAAGCCCACGTCAGCACCTTCCACGCGTTCGGCAGGCGCGTCATAGCAGGCGTAGAAAGAACCAGGATTGCCATATTCGAAGAGCACGAACTGCGCGGTACTCTCGAGGACATCCTAAACGAACTTCTGGATGACCCGCAGGAATCGGACGCTACAGCCAGTTCCATCGCTTCCTACGGAGAAGCTTTCGAATCCCCCTTCGGCTTCGAATCCCAGGGCGAGTATAACGAGTACAGACGCAGTGTCAGGTATCAGGCCATGAGCGGCGATAAGGTCAGGAGTCTTCAGGAGTTAGCCATCGCAAACTACCTTTACTTGCATGGCATAAAGTTCTGCTACGAACGACCTTACGAGGTGCGGACTGAAACGAGAGAATTTCGACAATATCGGCCGGACTTCTACCTTCCCGACTACGGCATCTATATTGAACATCAAGCCCTGGACAAGGATGGTAACCCGCCGCCTCATTTCAAAAGGTACAGAGAAAAGGTGGAATGGCAAAGACGGACTCATATCGAGAACGGCACGAAACTCATTGAGACCTTCAGCTGGCAGCACCGGCAGGGGATCCTCTTCCACGTGCTGGGGGGGAAGCTTGAAGGCGAGGGGATCAGATTAAGGCGGGTTTCACTGAGAAAGCTAATCCTTGGACTGGCCCGTCAGCTGATTGCATGGCTATCCCGGCTGATGGCAAAGTTTCTGAACCATGTGAAGACGAGCAGTCTATCGTCTGAAGATCTGCGAACCCGCGCCGACAGGCAAGGCACTCTGTGGCGCGACGGGGAATTCCTGAATGTGTTCGAGCGGGTACGCTCAAGATACGAAAGGCGGCTCAGTACCGAAGGGAAGCTGGACTTTCATGACCTCATAAACAGAGCAGCTCAATACATTCGCGAAGGCAGGTGGAATTCCCGCTACCGGTACGTGCTGGTCGACGAGTTTCAGGACATTGCTATGGGCAGGATGAAGCTGCTTCAAGGGCTGCGGCGCGACGGCACGGCGTACTTCCTGGTGGGCGATGACTGGCAGTCGATCAACCGCTTTGCGGGGAGTGACGTTGGGCTACTGCGAAATTGCGGCGACTACCTGGGCCACGTGCAAACCAAACCGCTGAGCAGGACATTCCGTTTCGGCAAAGGCATTCTTGGACCATCGACGAAGTTCGTGCGACGCAACCGGGAACAGACTCAACGGGCGCTGACATCTGCAAGTGCCGCCGATGACAGGGGAATCACCGTCATTTGGGCAGACGATGCCGCCGCCGGATTCCGGCGCGTCCGAAAGGACATTCAGACGTCCGCAATTGGCAATGGCCACTCTGTCCTGGCGCTGGGTCGATACAATTTCAGCAAGGACGGGCTCCAACTAAATGCACCATCGGAGGAATTCAGCACTGTCCACAGCGCAAAAGGGAGCGAGGCGGATTACGTGGTAGTGCTGAATCTCAAGGATGGCCGATGGGGTTTTCCCACGCGGATCGAGGACAATTCGCTTCTTGAATTAGTGCTCCCGCCAGCAGCGGGAAAGCCGTACCCCTTTGCGGAGGAGCGCCGACTCTTCTACGTGGCGATGACTCGGGCGCGGATCGGCGCGTACCTAGTCGCCGACCCGGTCTGGCCCTCCACTTTCGTCACCGAGTTGATCGCGCACTCCGACAACTTGAGGCAGATTGGCGCACGGGCAAGAAAGTGCCCGAACTGTAAAAGGGGCCTTCTTTGGATCAGGGACGGTAGGTACGGGCAGTTCTGGGGCTGCTCCGAGTATGGATCCGATCCACGTTGCCGATATACTGAGAACGTTGAAACCAACGGTAGCTAAGTGGAGAACCCGAGCAACCCCGCCGTTCCTGAGTAGACGGGAGCGGCGGGGTTGACGTATTATTCGGGAAGCATTTGCAGTCTTGAAAGTAGCGAAACGCCGCTCCAAGCAATCATCCCAAGGGGGAAGAAAAAGCATGAACAACACGAAAGTCATCACCGCCAACCTGCTCATCGACGGACAGGGAGGGGCACCTATAGAGAAGGGGGCCATAGTCCTGGAAGGTTCGAAGATTTCGTGGGTAGGAGCGCAGAAGGACCTGCCGCGGAGGGACGGCCCCGAGCCTGAGACCCTCGACTTCCCCAGCGGGACCATTCTTCCCGGCCTGGTGGACGTGCACACCCACACCAACCTGCCCGGCGACGGCACCGCGGTGGAGGAGGGATGCGACGAACCGGACGAGATGCTGATGCTTCGCTCGGCGTGGAACGCCCGGAAGCACTTGGAAACGGGGGTTACAACCGCGAGGGACAACGGCGGCAAGAACATGACTACCATCTACCTGAGGAAGGGGATAGAGCGGGGCTTCATACCCGGCCCGCGCATGGTTGTCAGCGGTCGTCCCATCACCGTCACCGGCGGGCACTGCTGGGTGATGGGCGGGGAGGCCGACGGGGTGGAGGGGGTCCGCACTGCGGTGAGGCAGCTGCTGAAGGACGGGGTGGACTTCATCAAAGTGATGACGACGGGTGGCGGGACAAGGACTTCCTATCCCACCCGTCCGTCCTACGGGCTGGACGAGCTCAAGGCCATCACCTACGAGAGCCATCTTTTCGGCAAGCTGGTGGGGGCGCATTGCTCATCCACCCAGGGGATCATCAACTCGTTGGACGCAGGGGCGGACATGCTCATCCACTGCACCTTTTTCAACCCGGACGGGTCCTACACGTACGACCCGGCGGTGGGGGAGCGCATCGTGGAGGCCGGGGCGTGGATCAACCCGACACTGCACGTGGGCACGGCGACCCTGTGGGTGCTGGAGGCGAAGCAACGGGAGAGCGGACTGAACCACGAGGAGGCGGCTCTGCTGGAGACGACCAAGCGCAGGCTGGAGTGGCGGTTGGACAGCTGCCAGAAGCTGGTGGACATCGGGGCTAAGATGGTGTCGGGCTCGGACTCCGGCTGGAGCAACTACGCCATGGGACTGTTCCAGCGGGAGGTGACGGAGATGACGGACATCGGCCTGAACAACATGGGCGCGGTGCTTTCGGGCACGAGCGAGGCGGCGAAGTCCATCGGCGTGGACCACCTGGTGGGGACGCTGGAGCCGACGAAGGAAGCGGACGTGATTGTGGTGGAGGGGAACCCGCTGGCGGACATCGGCGCGCTTTCCAACATCAGCGCGGTGTTCAAGGGGGGCGTGCAGGCGGTCTAGGGGGCGTTCCTGAGGCAGCACGGGGAGGGTGAAGCACCCCCATCCCCCGCCTTCGCGGGGGCAGGCTCTAACCTTACTCCATCGAGGGGGAAGGGATAAGCGGAGCGGGTCCCTGCATACGCGAGGACACGGGGGCTAGGACTGGGTCTGGGGTTCGATGTCCAGCAGGAGCTTGCGGAGGCGTCGGCCCATGGTAGAGAGTACCTTTATGCGAAGGCCTTCGTAGACCACTTCGTCGCCGGGCTTGGGCATCTTGTCGAGGATGCTGTAGACCACGCCACCGATGGTGTCCACCTCCGCCTTGTCGAAGCTGGCGTCGACCAATTCCTCAAGGTCGTTGAGGGACAGTCCGGCGTCTACGATCAGGCCACCGTCGGGCGTAGGCGTGGCGGTGGGACTTCTGGACGGGGAGAACTCGTCCTCAATCTCGCCCACAATCTCCTCAATCAAGTCCTCCATAGTGAGCAGCCCCTCCGTGCCACCGTGCTCGTCCACCACCAACGCCATCTCCATCCGCCTTCCCTGGAACTCCGTGAGGAGCTCACCCAACCGCTTGGTCTCCGGCACGAAGAAGGGTTCAAGCATGAGCTTTTCCAGAGGGGGCCAGGGGGGTTCCGTATTAAGCAGGGGCATGAGGCGACGGGAGTAGATTACGCCCACCACTTCGTCGATGGTCTCGCGGTAGACGGGGAGCCGGCTGTGTCCCGACTCCAGCATCCGGTTGACCACGTCGGAGAGGTTGTCCTTAACGTCGACGGAGACTATATCCATCCTGGGCACCATGACGTCGCGGGCGTTGTAGTCGTCCAACCGGAGGATGGCGCGGATCATCGAGCGCTCCCGCTCGTCCAACTCGCCGTGGGCCTCCTCGCCGACCATGACCTCCACGTTCGGGCCAGCAAGTCCTTCCGTACCGTTCGACTGGGCTGCGGAAGCGGTCTCATTCAAACCGGTAGCTTTTGCTGGCCTGGAAGACGTCAGATGTCCGAGAAGGAAGTTAACACCCACCATCAACGCCAACAGAGCAAGTCCGAAGAGGGCAGCGAGGGGCCAAGACATCCACGAAAGGGAGAAGAAGAGGGCGGAGGCGGAGAAGGCGACGGCCAAGACCAAACCGAGGCGCAGCGTGGCCGCCCACGGCGGGGTGTCCGTTCTCCCAAGCACGCCCCACCGAAGGCCGACGCCTGCGTAAGCCAGCAGGGCAACGGCTAGAACTATGCCCGAAGATAAACCGCTTTCGTCCAAGCTTGCTTTACCTCGATGCCTCCCGCCAAGGAAGGGATGCCTTCTACTCTAGCCGGCGTCCCCACCGTTGGAATCTGCGACGGGGTCGCCGGAGGCTCTGTCGGGAGACCTCTCTATGATTCTAGCAGGAACACCCACCGCCAGTCTATACGGTGGAACGTCTGTATTCACGACTGCGCCGGCGCCGGTGGCCGCGCCTTTGCCAACGGAGACGGGGGCTACGAGCATGGTGTCGGAGCCGATGAAGGCATCCTCGCCGATTTTCGTCTTGTGCTTTCGGGCGCCGTCGAAGTTGCAGGTTACCAAGCCCGCGCCGAGGTTGGCGTTTGCGCCGACTTCGGCGTCGCCCACGTAGCCGAAATGGCCCAGCTTGACGCCCTTGCCCAGGCGGCTGGCCTTGACCTCCACGAAATTGCCGACGTGGGTGCCAGACTCCACGTGGCAGCCGGGGCGGAGGTGGCTGTAGGGCCCTACGTCTACGTCATTCTCCAAGGTTGATTCTTCGACAACGGATAGAAGCACGCGGCACCTGTCGCCGATGCCGGAGCCTCGAATCATAGCGCCGGGGCCGATTACGCAGTCATTGCCGATGGTTGCGGCTGACTGAAGGTGAGAGTTCGGGTGAATGACGGAGTCACGTCCTATGACGACGTCGGCGTCAATGTATGTGGTAGAGGGATCGATGATGGTGACGCCCGCCTTCATCCACTTCTCCGCGATGCTGAGTCGCATCGCCGCTTCGGCAGCCGCCAGAGTTATCCGGTCGTTGACGCCCATGATCTCCTCCGCATTGTCTGTTGTGACAGTCTCTATGGTTCTTCGCTGTGACGCGGCATCTTCCACCAGCCAGGTGAGGTAGTATTCTCCGTTGCTGCTGGCGGGAATCCTGCCCACGTTTTCATTGAGCCAGGAACCGTCCAAGCAGTAGACGCCCGCGTTTACTTCGTCGCGCAAGTCGACACCTTCGGCGTCGGCGGCTTCGACTATGGCACGGACACTGCCGGTGGTGTCCCGCCGAATCCTGCCCAAGTCCTGCTGCTCGGACCCACGTGCCGCCAGCATGGTAAGGACAGCGTCCGACCTCAGGTGACGTGACATCAGCCTCGTAAAAGTGTCGGGACGGATTAGGGGAGCGTCACCCATGGTTACCAGCAGGTTAACGTCGGATGTTGCCACTGCGTCGACGCACTGCATCACCGCGTGGCCGGTGCCGAGAGGCTGCGGCTGGGCGACGTATTCGATAGAATCTCCCAGCGTGTTCCGAATTGGCTCGGCGTTGTTTGGCGACACCACCACGAGCACCCGCTCAATCCCTGCCTGCTTGAGTCCTTCCACGACGTGGGAAATCATGGGCTTGCCGCCCACGTGGTGGAGGACTTTGGGGATTTTTGAGTTCATGCGTCGGCCTTCACCGGCCGCGAGGACCACGCCGACCCAGTCGGACATATTAGCGCCTCTCCGTCTTACGATGTCAGGGGACACTCGCCAATAGTACGAGACGGGCGTGGAAAATGCCATTTGGGGGCAACTGCGTTGCGGCAAGTAGCGCAGAGTTGGGGCGTGGGTTGGGGGGTTGGTGGCTGGTGGAGAGTGGGCCCCCGCTTTCGCGGGGGTGGGGAAAAGGGGAGCGGGGGTGGGGGCAACTGCGTTGCGGGGGAAGGGAGGGATTCCCGCCCCCGCCTTCGCGAGGGCAGGCTCTTCGCGGGAACAGGGTTTTGCAGAGTTGGTCCTTCGACAAGCTCAGGATGAGCGGGTTAGGGAGGGAAACCACCCCTCAACGACCCCGCCGTGGGCCCCTGCTTGCGCAGGGGTGACGAATCTAGAACGCATCCACTTCCCGCCGTGAGTTCAATGCATGGTGACACGTTTGGGATGAGGAAGGGCGAGAGGGTTGGGCGGTTGTGGGGAAGAGTTGGATGTGGGTGGAGTATTGGTTCCTGCCTTCGCAGGAACAAGAAGGGGGGTTGTCTTGTTGGGGGGCTAACGCCCGTGCTATGCTATTTCGGTGCCCCTGTAGCTCAGAGGATAGAGCGCTGGCCTCCGGAGCCAGGTGCGGGCGTTCGAGTCGCCCCAGGGGCGCCATTGACCGGCTCCGACTCCTCGCAGTCATCATTTCGGGGCGTGGCGCAGCGGTAGCGCGCATGGTTTGGGACCATGAGGTCGTGAGTTCAAACCTCACCGCCCCGACCAAAATTTGATATATTGCGGTCCAAATCTCACCTGAGGCTAATGTGATGGGATCCGGAAGACCCAACTGGTACTACGACCATCCTCCCGCCTGCACGTGCGCCCAATGCGACGCACAGAGACTCAACCGGAAGACGAAGGGACAGAAGGTCAAGGGCTGGGTCCGGGGGCTCTGGCCCTTCGGCAAAGGCAAGAAGGACAAGTAGAGGAGCCGCGCAAACGTGACCCTGCCTCCTTATCGCGTCCAGTACAGCCCCATCATCGACCGTCCTCCCATCCGGTGGCCGGGCGGCGAACGGGTCGCCCTCTGGATTTCTCCCAACATCGAGCACTACGAGTATCAGCCCGTGTTCGACGGGCAGCGGGACCCCTGGCCGAGAATGCCCTACCCCGACGTCCGAGAGTATTCCTACTGTGACTATGGCAACCGGGTGGGGTTCTGGCGGATGCTGAAGGCGCTGGACAAGTTCAACATCCGATGTACGGTGTCTCTGAACCTGGCAGTGCTTGAGCACTATCCCGAGGTGAAGGCAGCGATGGTGGAGCGAGACTGGGACTTCATGAGCCACGGCATCTACAACACTCAGTACCTGAACACATTGTCGGGGGAGGAGGAGCGGGCCTTCTACGAGGACTGCGTCCAGACCCTCGAGGAGCACACGGGCAAGCGGCTGAAGGGTATGCTGGGGCCGGCCATTTCCGGCTCCGAGGCGACGCCGGACCTGATGGCGGAGGCGGGTCTCATCTACCACACGGACTGGATGCACGACGATCAGCCCGTGCCAATCAACGTCAAGTCGGGCAAGCTGATTTCGGTGCCGTATTCAGTGGAAACCAACGACGGAATCATCTTCAGGAGCTACGCAGACGGCGAGACCTTCTACCGCATCTGCAAGGACCAGTTCGACCAGCTTTATCGGGAAGGCGAAGAGAGCGGGCGGGTTATGTGCATTGCCATCCATCCCTTCCTGACGGGGCAGCCCCATCGCATCCGCTACCTGGAGAAGACACTGGACTACATCATGTCGCACGAAGGGGTGTGGCAGACGACGGCGGACGACATCGCCGACTACTATATCGAGAACCACTACGACGAGGCTGTGGCCCACGCCGCCGCGCTTTCAGGGAGAGGGTAAACTTGCCCGGACAGCGCGGCTTCGGCATGGACCACGACCACTACGACTGGTCACCCCTTGTCGCACGCAAGTTTCTGCAGTGGCCCGACGGCGCAAGGATGGCGGTTTGCGTTGTGGTCAGCCTGGAGCGGATGGAATGGGCGCCGAGGCCCGGCGCCTTCCAGACGGCGACGCTATACAACCGCCCGCTGCCGGACTATCGGGGCTATTCGCACCGGGAATATGGGCACCGGGTGGGTATCTTCCGCGTTCTGGACGTGCTCCAGAAGCACGGCATCACCCCAACGGTGGCGATGGACGCGCTCACCGCGCGGCACTACCCCTACCTGGTGGAGCACTGCCTGAAGAGGGGGTGCGAAATCATTGGTCACGGCATAGCCATCAGCCGGGTCATCAACAGCCGGATGTCGGAGGCGGAGGAGCGGGACTACATTCGCGCAAGCATCAATGCGCTGACGGAGGCCACCGGAGACTCGCCCAAGGGCTGGCTCAGCCCTGACTACGGGGAGTCGGACCGCACGCCGGCGATTCTGGCCGAAGCGGGCATTGAGTATCTCTGCGACTGGGCCAACGACGAACAGCCCTATCCGATGACAACGCCGAAGGGTTCCCTGGTCTCACTGCCGCTGCTGCTGGACCTGAACGACTCCTTCGCGCTGGCGGAGCGGGGCTTTCCCGTCCACGAATACGCCGGCATGATTGCAGACGCCTGCGACACCGTCCACGCCGACTCTGAGGATACGGGTCGGCTATTCGCGCTGAACGTCCACCCGTGGATAATGGGACAGCCCTTCCGCATCGGTTACCTGGACCGGGCCTTGGAGCACGTGATGGGCAAGACGGGGGTCTGGGCCGCCTCGGGTTCCCAGATTGTCCAGTGGTATCGAGGATCTATAGACGATAACAGTTAAGGAGGCCGGATACATGACGAGCATCGCCATCAAGGGAAGCTGGGTTGTCGGCTGGGGAGAGAACGGGCACGAGGTAATCAACGACGGGGTTGTCGTCACAAAGGACGACCGGATAACCTTCGTCGGTTCGCAGGGCGATCCCGAGTGCCCGCCCGCAGACCGGGTCATCGACGCTTCCGGGATGCTTGTATCACCCGGTCTCATCAACCTTCACGCCATCGCCAACCTGGACGTGCAGGTCCTTCACATAGACGGACCGGACGACGCGGGCTTCCCCAAGGCCAAGTCCTTCGTCATGGACCCGGAGTCTCCGTTTATTCTGACGGACGAGGAGTACCGGGTCAGCGCCGACTTCAGCGTGGCAACGCTGCTGAAGAGCGGCTGCACGACATTCGCCAACGTGACGACGAGCGCCACGAAGAAGTGGGAGGATTCGCGGGTGGAGCCCTACGCGCTGGCGGAAGCGTCGGAGCGGATGGGGGCGCGGGGCTGGATCGGCCACTTTTATATGGAGGGGTGCGTGTACACCGGAGCGGACGGCGAGACCGTATGGGTGTGGGACTCGAAGAAGGGCCAACAGGCCATGGATAACGGCATCGAGCTGGTCAAGCACCTACAAAAGCGCAATCATCCGCTGGTTACGGGGTTCCTGTTTCCGGTGCGCACGGACAGCTGCTCGGAGGACATGCTGAAAGAGACGGTGCGTCAGGCGAAGCTGCTGGGAGACGTGCATATTCGCGCCCACTTCGCGCAACGGATTGCGGAATTTCGGCTGTTCAAGTCGAAGAACCCCAATCGTTCGCTGGTGGAGTGGCTTCAGGACATCGGCTTTCTAGGGCCGCAGATCTGTCTAACCCACGCAATATACATAGCTGGGCACAGCGAGACGGGGGACCCGCCGGGGGACGACCTTCAGATACTGGCGGACACTGGCACCAGCACGTGCCACTGTCCGGTAGTGTCGTCGCGCGGGGGCAAGAACCTGGAGTCGTTCAGCCGATACATTGCGGCGGGGGTGAACATGGGCATCGGGACGGACACGTACCCGCCGGACCTGCTGGAGGAGATGCGCGTCGGCGCGCTGGTCAACAAGGTGGTGGAGGGGTCGCGTCGGGCGGGGACGGTGCGGGACTTCTTCAACGCCGCGACTATCAACGGGGCGAAGGCTTTGAGACGGGACGACCTGGGGCGGCTGGCTCCGGGATGCACGGCGGACATCAGCATCTTCGACTTCAACGGACTCCACTACGCCCCCATCGACGACCCGATGCGGACGCTGGTGCACGTGGCCACGGGCAAGAACTGCGACACGGTGCTGGTGGGCGGCAAGGTTGTGGTGGAAGGTGGCCGGGTGGTGGGGCTGGACGAGGAGGAATTGGAGGCGAAGGCCAGGGATGCGTGGCTCAAGTACAAGGACGGCGTGGTGGCGTGGGACGAAGCCCAGCGTCCAAGCGAGGCTGTTTTTCCGCCGCTGCTGCCGCAGTCGTCCCGGTAAGTTTCAGACGCCTTCGGGGCTGCGAGATTCCTCGCTTCGCTCAGAATGAAACAGGGTTGGTGAGGGAGAAGTGTGGATTCCCGCTTTTGCGGGAATGGGAGAGTAGGTGGAGGGGGAAGGGATATGAAAGCGCGAAACACGCCATTTTTATAGAAATGACATGGAGGTATTGGAATGGGTAGCATCGCTATCAAGGGAAGCCGGGTTGTAGGCTGGGGTGAAAACGGGCACGAGGTAATCAACGACGGGGTTGTCGTCACCAAGGATGACCGGATCGCTTTCGTAGGCTCGGAGGGCGACCCTGACTGTCCATCGGCGGACCGGGTTATCGACGCTTCGGGGATGCTTGTCTCGCCCGGGCTGATCAACCTTCATGCCATCGCCAACCTGGACCTGCAGGTGCTTCGGATGGACGCCAGCAACGAGTCCACGTTTCCGAAGCCCAAGTCCTTCGTCATGGACCCCAGCCAGCCCTATATTCTCACCGACGAGGAATATCGCACCAGCGCGGACTTCAGCGTGGCGACGCTGCTGAAGGGAGGAAGCACCACCTTCCTCAACGTGACCACCAGCGCCTCGAAGCGGTGGGAGGACACCAGCGAGACTTACGCCCTGGCGGAGGCGTCGGAGCGGATGGGGATGCGGGCGTGGATAGGCCACTTCTACCAGGAGAGCTGCAACTACACGGATGCCAGCGGACAGACGCAGATGATTTGGGACTCCAAGAAGGGGCAGCAGGCCATGGACCACGGAATAGAGGTGGTGAAGTACCTGCAGAAGAAGAATCATCCCCTGCTGACGGGATACCTCTTTCCCGTGCGCACCGACGGATGCTCCGACGACATGCTGAAGGAGACGGTGCGGCAGGCGAAGCTGCTGGGGGGCGTCCACATCCGCTCTCACTTTTCGGAGTATCCGTACGAGTATCGCGGATTCAAGGCAAAGAACCCGGACCGGACGATGATTGAGTGGCTTAACGACGTGGGCTTCCTGGGGCCAAACATCTGCCTGACCCACGCCATCTTCATTGCGGGGCACAGCTTCACCGGAGAGGACGCTGGGGAAGACCTGGACATTCTGGCGCAGAGCGGCACCAGCGTTTGTCACTGCCCGGTGGTGTCGGCGCGCGGGGGCAAGGCAATGGAGTCGTTCGGTCGATACGTTCGCGCGGGGGTTAACATGGGCATCGGAACGGACACGTTTCCGCCGGACATCATTGAGGAGATGCGCATGGGTGCGATCATCAACAAGATAGTGGAGGGCGATCGGAGCGCAGGGACGGTGCGGGACTTCTACAACGCGGCGACAATAGGCGGGGCGAAGGCGTTGGGTCGGGAGGACCTGGGTCGGCTGGCAGAGGGATGCACGGCGGACGTCAGCATCTTCGACTTTTCGCATCTGACCGCCGCGCCGATGGACGATCCGTTGCGGATGCTGGTGCATGCGGCGAATGCGCGCGACTGTCATACGGTGCTGGTGGGCGGCGAGGTGGTGGTGGAAGGGGGCCGGGTTGTGGGGGTGGACGAAGAGGAGTTGGCCCGCAAGGCGCGGCAGGCGTGGCTGAAGTACAAGGGCGGGATAGCGGCGTGGGACCCGGCCAGCCGGCCCGGCGACGAGGTGTTTCCGTCGCTGCTGCCCTGGGCATAGCACATCTCTGCGTAATCGTCGAATGCATTATAATCTCCACGCAAATCACCGCATCTCAATCTTCCCCCGTCAAGGGGGAAGGGGTAAATCGGCGCTATTGAGGGGGGTTATGCGAAAGTCTCGGGGCTCCGCGTCAAGGCCATGAAACGGGAGAGGTTATATGAGCGGCTGGAGTCGCGTTGGCGTGAACTTCACGACGCGTTTGAGGGGTTGTCTGATGAGGGGTTGCTGGAGGGCGGCGTGGTGGGGCCATGGTCGGTTAGGGACGTGCTCGCCCACGTGACCACGTGGGACGAGGAGGCGCTGAAGGCGCTGCCCGTCATTGTCGAAGGAGGCCGTGTGCCGCGTTATTCGGATCTCTACGGGGGGATAGACGCCTTTAACGCACTGGTCCAAGGGCGGAAGCGGGGTCTATCGCTGGAGCAGGTGTTGACGGAGCTGGAGGAGACTCATCGGCGGCTGTTGTCCTACCTAGACGGGGTGCCGGACGCAGCCTTTGCTACGGAGGGCCGGTTTTTGCGTCGGCTGCGCCAGGACACCTACGGGCACTACCGGGAGCACGCCGAGCAGATTCGGGCGTGGCGGGAGAAGCGTCTGCCCTAACCTCTTATCCACCGCAGCATGGTTCGGACAGCATTGATGAGAGCGCCGGATCAGATACTAAAAGCGCCTCACCTCTTCAATTGTCTCGTCGCATTTCTACTGGTACATTGGGACGGTGAACTCATGGTGATTGACGGGTCCAAAGTTGCGCATATTTACGCTGTAGTCCGTAACTACTTCTGGGTCAATGGCAACTTGCGGCACTACCAAGAATAGTGGAAGGCTCAAGTAGTTGTTGTAAACGAAATCTCCCATATTGTGGATGATGTTTAGCCGTTCATTCGGGTCAACGCTTTGAACGAGGTCAATGTAAAGATTGTCGAGAGTTTCATATTCCCAAACATACCCGGGAGCGCCCGTTACCTTGCTCACCAGATACTGCATATGCTGCCTGTAGAGATTGATGGACCCTTGCCAGAAAGTGATTGACTGGCCCATCTCTCTTGCCCGTGTCCTTCCGATATGCTCACTTATCTCTTCCTCAATCAGATTAGGCATCAGTCCCACGGCCCGCCAGTACCCAGCGACAACTTCCGCAATCTCGGGCGCTTCACTCAAGCCCGTCCATGGTCCAACGCGAAAATCAAAGCTGAATCCATCAGCATATCCTGCTTCCGCTAGTAAGTCCTTGGCTTCCTCCGGATCGTATGGGTAGGGAGTCCAGGAATCCTTGTGATCGAAACGGTAGGGTGGTATCCCCTGCACTGTTGCAATTATGCCCCCGTCCCCGAAGTAAACTTGCTGAATCTCCTCACGGTCAATAGCCAAGTTCAACGCTCTGCGCACCCTGACGTCCCGGAATGGATCGTCGGGATCATAAGTGGGGGCCACTGGATGGATTTCTCCAGCCTTCAGCCCCGATTTTATCTCTTTGGGTTCATCGAAATACTGTCCGCCAATTACCCCGCGAAACTCAAGACCGGGCAGACTTGATGTGGCCACCTTGAAGCCTCTCTCCTCGGCCTGCGGAAGCAGGGTTCTGGGGACATCGGCTATGTGGGCTTCACCAGCCAGAAGTGTTGCCAATCTTGAGACGGCCTCGGGCACGATCAAGAACTGGAGCTCGTCGAACTCGGGAATCTTCCACCAGTGGTCTTCTCCCCTCTCTTTGAATCTCTCGTAAAGTAGATATTCGTTCACTTTAAGTTCGACAAACCGGAAGGGGCCGGTGCCGATGGGATTGGCCAGGTATCCGTCTTCTCCAACGCTGTCCCAGTGATCGGCGCTATAAACTGCAAGGGTGTAAGCCTCCGACACGTTAAAGGCAAACTCAACCCAGGACTGGGTAAGATTGAAGACTACCTTGTAGGGATCCGAGACATCGATGTTTTCGGCTTGTCCAACGAGATTACGGAAGTCACTGGCGCCCGTAGCGATACTGCTTTCGGAAGTGATGATCTCCCACGAACGTCTTATATCTTCTGACGTCAACTCAGAACCATCATGAAAGACCACGTCTTCACGAAGGTCAAACTCCCATGTCGTGGCATCGGGAGAAACGCTCCAATCAGTAGCCAGCATGGGTTTTTCTTCATCCGTTTTCAAGTCGTTCCAGATGAGAAAGTCATACATTGGTCTAAGAACGCCGCCGGAGCTAAAGAACGTCTTGTGATACATCGTCACCTGATGTCCGGGTGACGGAATGCTGACTATTAGCCTAGGGGAAACGGGCACTTGGGGTGCAGTTTCCGTAGGCGTGGCGGTAGGCGTGGGCCTTGCGGTTGCCTGTGGCGTCGGAGCGGCCGTTGGCGCAGGCGCTGCGGTAGCAGTTGCGGTGGGTGTAGCCGCCGGCGCTGGCGCCCTTGTCGCTGCCCTAGTGGGGGCCGGCGTTGCAGGGGCCATAGTTGGCGTTGGGGCGGCCATCGTTGGCGTGGGCACAGGCGTTGCCGGGGCCATTGTCGCCGGGGCGGCAGTAGGCGCGGGGGCTTCTGTGGCATCATCCCCGCCGCAAGCCATGATAAGCAGGGCTAACAGCATCAAAGCTCCGAGAAGGAAGAATGCCTGCCAATGCATAGACCATTGCGTCTTTTTCATGTTGCGTTGTCTCCTTGGCCCACGGACGATTCCGGTTCGAAAACCTTAGCCGTGGGGTTATCGCATTAGTTGGTATCGTAGGTGTTGCCAACTTTTCTGTCAAGTCACGGAATCACTTTTACGAATTGCAACGATTTTCAGTTGTATACACAAATCGTATAGCTGCAACACGTATTCGACCTTGGGGATGACGCAACCTATGGCTAGGATGAAGGCACTTACCGTAAAGTTCAGTTACGTGTGGCGGTCCAAGTCATACAGAAAGTGGTCCTTTCCGTAGCTGGCAATGATAGCTAGCGGGTCAGGACAAGCGGAGCCGCATGGGGGAATCCTACGAGTTCCGGCTAGCGAATTCTTTGGAGGACGGTTCGGACGGCGTCGACGAGGGTGTCGACTTCCGACTCGGTCGTCAGCGTGCTCAAAGCTCCGGAGCAGGTTTCCTGCAATAGCACACCTTCGTTGACGAGACCGAGGAACAGGGCATTCCGCATGGCCTTGTCGCTGCGGAGAGCGGAGCGGTAGTCCTTGACCGACTCCGAGGTTATGTGGATGCCGAAGAAGGAGGCGGTACCCGTTATCTGGGAGGGGACTTCCAGCTCGTCGAAGACAGCGCGGAGCTTGGCCCTTAGGGTCTCGCCCAAGGCGTTCAACCGCTCGTAGACGTCGGGAGTCATGGACTCCATAACCACGGTTCCCGCGGCGAGGGTCATGGGGTTGGCGTTGAAGGTGCCCGCGTGGGCGACGGCAGCGCCACCTTCCGAGGGGTCAAAAAGGGCCATGAGGTCTTCCCGACCGCCGAAAGCGCCGACGGGAAGTCCGCCGCCGATGATTTTGCCCAGGCAGGACATGTCCGGCGTGACGCCGAAGGACTGCTGGGCGCCTCCCGGGGCGGCGCGGAAGCTCTGGACCTCGTCGAAGATAAGCAGCAGGCCCAACTCTTCCGTCACCTCGCGGATGCCAGACAGAAATTGCGGGTCTGCGGGGACGTAGCCGAGGGCGGAGGCTATGGGTTCCATGATGACGCAGGCGAGCTCGTGGGCGTTGGCCTTCAGAATGCGGCGGCTCTGCTCCAGGTTGTTGTAGGGGAGGGTTACGACGCCCTCGGCGACGCTGGGGGGCTGTCCGGGGTGTTCAGCGATGGCAGTTGGGCCTTCCGGGTCCAACGCCGATGCGGGCGGGCGGACGCTGACGGCGGCGTATTCGTGGGAGCCGTGATAGCCACCCTCGAACTTGGCGATTTTGTGCTGGCCTGTGAAGGCTCTGGCGGCCCGTATGGCCATTAGGGTGCCCTCGGTGCCGGAGTTGGTGAAGCGGATGCTGTCTACGGATGGGATGCGGTCACAGAGGATGGACGCCAGCCTGGTCTGCAGCTCAGTGGGGGCGCTGAAGGCGGTGCCGCGGGCGGCCTGCTCCTGAAGGGCGACGACTATGTCTGGATGGGCGTGGCCCAGGATGAGGCTGGTGGCGTTGATCATGAAGTCGAGATAGGCGTTGCCGTCCACGTCGTAAAGATAGTGGCCGCTGCCATGGTCGGCGACGATGGGGTAGGGGTCGAAGTAGGCGGTGCCGCGGGAGCTTCCGCCGGGGAGGTATTCTTTCGCTTGACGGTTCAACTCGCGGGCCTTGGGAGTCCGAAGCTCGAATTGTTCAACCTCTCGCTCATGGGCGTCTGATTTCATCGCTCGTCTCCTTTCGGCTCATTATCGTCTTCCGCAGGATCCCACCAGGGGTCCCAAAAGCTGATCCAGTCATGCTTAAGCTCTTTCCTTATCTTGTACTCCACCCGAAACATGAAGAACAGGAGAAAGGCCCCACAAACGATTGCGGGGTTTCCTATGAAAAGGGCTATTTCCAGGGGAGTGTCAGGGACCATGAAGAACCTGATCATGATGAAGAGGCCGCTGAAAAAAAGAAGAATGGCGAGAACCTTTACGATAATCCAAACGTGGTGGATATTCATGGGCTATCCTGTCCCATTTGACAATTGAGCTTCCGACGGGTTTGGCGGATGCGCAGGGCTAGTCATCGCCGACATCCTGCCATGGGTCCCAGAAGTTTATTCCCAGGTGCTTATATTTCTTGCTCAATTTGTGCTCCGCGCGGAGGATGAAGCCGAGCATGAACATTCCGCTGAAGAACGCAGTGAGTGAGATTATGAGGGCCACGCTTGACATATCCGGGTGGACGAAGAATCGAATCGTGCCGAAGAGGCCACTGAAGAAGAATAGTATGACAAGGACCTTCATGAGTATCCAGGACTGCAAGAAGTTCATTCGATGATCACGGTCCTGAAGGATTCGTCCAGCTTCATTGCTGCTTCTTCCTGGTCGCGCCGACGAGCACGTAGATGCCGCCGCCGATGAGGATGAGGGATACGATGAGGAATGAGGTGTCGCGAGGTTCGGGATTGGGGAGGGCGGCAAGGAATAGGATGACGCCGGGCAGGCCGGTGGCGATGACTATGGCGCAGAGGGCTTTGACTAGCATTTTTCAGGTTCTTAGCAGAGGCCGAGTATTCTCATCAACGCAAATGAGCGGATTGATTATACCATCTAATCGAATGGATGTGGGCGGAAAAGGAAGAAGCTCCCGTGGTGGGAGCTTCTGTGTTGATGATGGTAGCGGGGACAGGACTCGAACCTGTGACCTTCGGGTTATGAGCCCGACGAGCTGCCACTGCTCCACCCCGCGACGGATGCACTGAGAGAATAGCCTGGTTGAAGTTTGAAGCTCTTAGCGCAGGTCAAGTCCTCGGCTGATTAGTACCGGTAAGCTGAGGACATTACTGCCCTTACACCTCCGGCCTATCAAGCAGGTAGTCTTCCTGCTGCCTTACCTCCAGCTGACGCTGGAGTGGGAAGCCTAATCTTGGAGAGGGCTTCGCGCTTAGATGCCTTCAGCGCTTATCCACACCGGACATGGCTACCCGACGATGCCCCTGGCGGAACAGCCGGCACACCATAGGTCCGTCCCTTCCGGTCCTCTCGTACTAGGAAGAGAACTCCTCAAGCTTCCTTCGCCCACGGCGGATAGAGACCGAACTGTCTCACGACGTTCTGAACCCAACTCACGTACCCCTTTAACCGGCGAACAGCCGGACCCTTGGGACCTCCTTCAGCCCCAGGATGGGATGAGGCGACATCGAGGTGCCAAACCTCGCCGTCGATGTGAACTCTTGGGCGAGATAAGCCTGTTATCCCCGGGGTAGCTTTTATCCGTTAAGCCACGGCCCTTCCACAAGGAGCCGTAGGATCACTTTGCCCGACTTTCGTCCCTGCTCGACTTGTAGGTCTCGCAGTCAAGCCCCCTTATGCCAATACACTCTGTGGGCGATTTCCATCCGCCCTGAGGGGACCTTTGGGCGCCTCCGTTACCTTTTAGGAGGCAGCCGCCCCAGCTAAACTGCCCACCAAACACTGTCCCCGCATAATGCAGGTTAGAACCGAAACCAGGGAAGGGTGGTATTCCAACGACGGCTCCACTGAAACTGGCGTTTCAGCTTCCCAGCCTCCCACCTATCCTGTACATCCATGCTCCCAGACCAATGTCAGGTTGCAGTAAAGCTCCACGGGGTCTTTTTGTCCTGCCGCAGGTCGCCCGCATCTTCACGGGCACTGCAATTTCACCGGGCCCTCCGCCGAGACAGTAGCCAGATCGTTACACCTTTCATGCGGGTCGGAACTTACCCGACAAGGGGTTTCGCTACCTTAGGACCGTTAGAGTTACGGCCGCCGTTCACCGGGGCTTCAGTTCAGCGCTTGCACGCCTCCCCTTAACCTTCCGGCACTGGGCAGGTGTCAGCTCCTATACTTTGGGTTTCCCCTTAGCAGAAACCTGTGTTTTTGGTAAACAGTCGCCTGGCCTTCTTATCTGCGGCCCCGGAAGTGCTCAGCCGGCGAGCGGCTTCACCTTCCAGGGCGCCCCTTCTCCCGAAGTTACGGGGCCCTTTTGCCTAGTTCCTTAGCGGAGGTTCGCCCGAACGCCTTGGGACGCTTATCCCTGCCTACCTGTGTCGGTTTGCGGTACGGTCACCCCTTTTCCATAGTCGCGAGGCTTTTCTCGTCGGTGTGGGATTAACGGAGTTTCCATCCACCGAAGTGGACGAATCCCCCCTCCTCTCAGCTCGTAACGCCGGAACGGATTTACCTATCCCGACATGGCCTACAGGCAGGGACGCGCCGTATCCAGTGGCACGCTCCATCTACCCTGCCGCACCCCCCCTCGACTTTAAAACGAAAAAACGGTGGTGTAGGAATATTAACCTACTGTCCATCATCTTCGGCTTTCGCCTACGACTTAGGACCGACTAACCCTACGCCGATGAACGTTGCGTAGGAACCCTTAGGCTTTCGGCGTCAGGGATTCTCACCCTGATTAACGCTACTCATTCCAGGATTCTCACTTCCCCCCGCTCCATACCGGCTCACGCCGGAACTTCACCGCAGGAGGAACGCTCCCCTACCTCCCGGTCCCCCATGGGGGACACGGAACCACAGCTTCGGCGGTAGACTTAAGCCCCGTTACATTTTCCGCGCAGAACCCCTCGACCGGTGAGCAATTACGCACTCTTTAAAGGATGGCTGCTTCTAAGCCAACCTCCCGGCTGTCTGGGGAACCCTACCTCGTTTCCCACTTAGTCTACTCTTGGGGGCCTTAGCTGGTGGTCTGGGCTGTTTCCCTCTCGACCATCGAACTTATCTCCGACAGTCTCACTCTCAAGAAACGGTTGAACGGCATTGGTGGTTTGGTTGGGTTTGGTAAGCTCACGCCCCCTAGCCCATCCAGTGCCCTACCTCCGTCCACCTATAATTTGAGGCTGTACCTAAATACATTTCGGGGAGAACCAGCTATTTCCGGGTTCGATTGGCATTTCACCGCTACCCACAGCTCATCCGATACTTTTGCAACAGTAACCGGTTCGGACCTCCAGTACGCGTTAACGGACCTTCATCCTGGCCATGGGTAGATCACCCGGTTTCGGGTCTACTTAATGATACTAATTCGCCCTATTCAGACTCGCTTTCGCTTCGGCTCCGGAACTCCAGTTCCTTAACCTCGCACCACCAAGTAACTCCCTGGATCATTCTTCAATAGGCACGCCGTCATCCGCATAATGCAGACTCCGACCTGCTGTAAGCTTACGGTTTCAGGTCTATTTCACTCCCCTCCCGGGGTACTTTTCACCTTTCCCTCACGGTACTGGTTCACTATCGGTAGCTAAGGGTATTTAGCCTTGGAGGGTGGTCCCCCCAGCTTCCCACAGGATTCCACGTGTCCCATGGTACTCAGGATAACGTCAGGAGTCTCACCCCTTTCGCCTACGGGGCTATCACCCTCTATGGCGGCCCTTTCCAGGGTACCTTTGGCTAAAAGTGAGTTTTGTAACTCCTTGAGGATATCGAGGTCTCCTCAGACATTTCCTACAACACCCCTACGACATAGGTCCTCGAACCACTAAGGCGTAGAGGTTTGGGCTGTTCCCCGTTCGTTCGCCACTACTTGGGGAATCTCGGTTGATTTATTTTCCTCAGGGTACTTAGATGTTTCAGTTCTCCTGCTTACCCCCCCGATTGCTCGGGGTGAACCGGCTCAACACCGGATCGGGTTGCCCCATTCGGGAATCCCCGGCTATGCCCGCTAGACGGCTCACCGAGGCTTATCGCAGCCTTGCCACGCCCTTCTTCGGCCCTCAGCTCCTAGGCATCCACCGTAAGCCCTTAATAACTTGACCCACGCTAAGAATTTCAAACTTTACTTAGCTATTCTCTTTTTAAGGTGCAAAAGCGGCGGGTTGGTTCTCCAAGCCGCCGCTTGAGGCCAGTCCAACCTTGTCTAAAGCGATATCAACTGTCGATTCGGAGCAGAACTGCCTCCTAACCTGAGTATTATATGCCCACCGTCGAATAGCGTCAATACCCAATGTCCTCGAATGTCCGGCAATGGGCCGAGTGGAGACCATCGGAATTGCCGCTTCCGCCGCTCATTGGTATACTGCACGGCCAAGTCAGATGACAGTTCGACAAGTCACCGTACGCGTTCCCGCCACCACCGCCAATCTGGGCCCGGCCTTCGACTGCATGGGCATGGCGCTGCGCATTCACAATGAGATTCAGGTGCGGCTGGAGGGGGCTTCCGAGGCCTCCGTCCACGTCAGCGGGCAGGGCGAAGATTCTCTGCCTCGGGACGAGTCCAACCTGGTGCATCGTGCCTATTCGCGCCTGCTGGAAGAGGCGGGGGTTTCTCTGCTTACGCCTGTTATAACGTGTCAGAATGAGATTCCGCTGGAGCGGGGTTTGGGGAGCAGCGCAGCGGCGATTGTCGGGGGGCTGGTCGCCGCGAATCATCTCACGGGGAAACCCTTTTCGGAACGGGAGATCCTGCCGTTGGCGGTGGAGCTGGAGGGGCACCCGGACAACGTGGCCCCGGCGCTGCTGGGGGGCATTCAGATAGTCGCGCAGGGGACTGATTCGCTAATCACCGCGCCGGTGCCACTTCCGCCGGACCTGCGGGTGGCGCTGTTCATCCCGGAGGTGTCGATTTCCACCGCCGAGGCACGGGCTGTCATGCCCGCCGACGTGCCGATGCAGGATGCTCTCTTCAACGTGGGGAGAGCTGCCCTGCTGGTTAACGCTTTCGCCACAGGGCGGCTTGAGTTGCTAAAAGAGGCTACTGAGGACCGGCTGCACCAGCCTTACAGAAGTCATCTGCTGCCGGCCATGCGGCTGATTATTGGAGAAGCGATGAAGGGGGGCGCGCTGGGTGCGTTCGTTTCGGGCAGCGGCTCGACAGTGCTGGCGCTGTGTCGAGGTCGGGAGATGAGTGTGGCCTACGAGATGGCTGAGATGGCGCGAAAGACGAATGTGCCGGGGCGGGCGATTATCACGTTCCCTTCGGCGACGGGGGTAGAGGTGGTGGAGGAAGGGTAACAGCCAAGGGGGTCCTTCGACAGGCTCAGGATGAGCGGGCAACCGCGTTGAGGTAGGTTTGGGGGTGGAAGAGTGGGCCCCCGCTTTCGCGGGGGTGGGGTCACTGCGTGACGGCTAAGTTTGCAGTGTTGGGCGTGGATTGAGGGGTTTGGTGACTGCGCGGTAGGAACAAGAGGAGGAGCGTGACGGGATTTGGCGATTTTCGTTGACGAGTGGGCCCCCCCTTTCGCGGGGGTGGGAAATAGGGAGGGAGTAGGGCGGTTATGGGAGAGAGTTGGGACTTGGGTTGAGAGTGGGTTCCTGCCTTCGCAGGAACAAGAATTGTTAGCGGTCCAGCCAGCGCCTGACGCGTTCCCACCTGGAGGGTTCGATACCGTCGTCCAGTATCTTTCCGCGCCACCGCTTGTCTTGCGCCCCGGGCCTGACGAATAGGAGCCCGTAGACGATGACGAACAGGATCAGGCCGGCCCATACGGGCAGAAGGAATTTGACGTTCTCCACGAATAGGTAGTTGAAGGCGTTGTAGACGACGAAAGAGACGACGATGAGGATGATGCCCCCGAGGACGACCTTATTGGGAGAGACGCGCAAGACGGCGCTAAATCTGCCAAGACGGGTTAACAGCCTGTTCGAGCGGGGGGCTTCTTCAACGTCATCGGCGACGCTGCTTCCCGGGGAGCGTTCCGCTTCCTCGAGGATTTCTTCGATTTCTCTGATGTACTTTTCGGCCATTGTCCGACCAATACAAACCGGCGTTTATCCTCAAAGAGGACATTTCTGATTATGTGTATGATTCTACAACAGGCAATCGTCTATGACAACGAAGTCAACAGCGAGATCAACCTGAGATAACGAGATTCTTCGCCACGCTTAGAATGACGCGTATGGAGAGGAGCCGGGAAGTTACTCGTCGTCGTTTGAATCCATGCTGGCCATGGCGCGCACCAGTTCCCTGCCGGAGGGGACGGGGACTTCCTCCCCATCCTCCGTCCACATGGCCGTCGGGTCGTCCCGCTGTTCCTCTTCAATCTCTCCATCGAAGTCGAAGCTCATCAGGCTGTCCCTGATCTGGCCGCGGTATGCCTCGATGCCGGTGGCCGGGAAGGAGGGCACCCCGCCGAGGCTGGGATTGCGGTAAGACTCCCGGATGATGACGGTTATCCGCTCCGCGCCGGCGCTGAGGATTGCCCCTTCGTAGCGGTTACCTTGATTGGTGAGGCGGACCAGGCGGCTGCCCAGGCGCGGCTCCACGTACCCAAGAACTTCATCGTCCATGCTTTTGACCACGAGGGTGTGATTATCCACTTCCAGCATCACCCCGTCGCCGCCGGACACCTGGGCCACGGCCTCTTCCGAGGCGGCGATGCGAAGGTCGGTGATGCCGGACTTGCCGCTCTCCTCGAGGAAGAGGCGAGGGACCACCCGCCGGGTGGTGTGGGCCGACGCCGTGCCCTTGGAGAGGCGCTCCAGCCGGGTCAGGTTCTTCTTGGCGATGTTGTTGTGGGGCGCCAGGGTCAGCACCTTCTCAAAGGAGGTCCTGGCCCTGTCGTAGTAGCCAACTTCCAGGCAGGCCTTGCCCAGACGGTTGAGGGCTTCCGTGTTGTTGGGGAAGTAGTAGAGGATCTCCTCGTTTACGGCCGCCGCTTCCTCCCAGCGCCCATCAAGGGCGTGTTGGACGGCGGCTTTGGACTTTATTTCCTTCAGTCTTGTTGCGTCTACAGCGCGTGCTAGTTCCATCTTCCTTCTCTTTTCTAAGGGAAATATTGCTCGTTGCAACTATGCTAAGACAGGCCTATTACTGCTTTGCAAGGGATGTAACGACAATTAATTGCAAAAGTTTGGGGTGTTTCTACCTCGGCACTTCTGAAACAGGCTATAGACTTACACTAAGTGAGGGCTGCGGTCAAGACATTTTTGGTAAAATTTGGCCCCAATTTTCCCTTTTCCCCCAAAATGATGGCATTTTCTACAATATACGTAGCGAAGGCATCTGTTGGACTTGTTACGGAATGCCTGGCTCCAACCGAATTTTGTCATCCAAATGTTGAGAGGATGTGAAGGAAAAGAGGTGGAAGCGGCGGGTAGGGATTCGGGCCTGCTTCAGGACGTCTAGACGGCGTCCAATCCGAAGGCGGAGTGCAGGGCAACAACGGCTTCTTCCACCTGCGCCTCTGCAACTATGCAGGTTATGCGAATCTCGGACGTGGTAATCATCTCGATGTTGATGCCGGCATCGGCAAGGGCGCGGAACATGCGGGAGGCGTAGCCGGGAGCGTCCAGCATTCCCACGCCGACGATGCTGATCTTGCTGAGGGAGTCGTCCGAGACCACCTCTTCCGCGCCGACGGTATCCGCAACGGAACGCACGCGCTCCAGGGCTTCCTTCAGGTCGTCGCGGGCTACGGTGAAGCTCAGGTCCGTGGCCTTGTTGACGCCCGTGTTCTGGACGATGGTGTCGACGCTTATGCCAACGTCGGACAACGGCTCGAAGAGGGCGGCGGCAACGCCAGGTCTGTCGGGAACGCCCCGCAAGGTTATCTTGGACACGTTGCGGTCGTGGGCCACGCCGGTTACCTTGAACCGGTTCTCCATTTTTTTTGGATTCATCTCAGCTTCTCCCGGGGCACTCGTGCCCCCACAGGTCAATGTCGAGACGCCATAGTATAAACTGTTGACGCCCCCGTGAATGAGGGTGCCCGGCTTGTCACCGAAGGTTGCAGCAACGTAAACGGGGATGCCGTAGACGGATGCCAGCTCTATGGAGCGTGGGTGCATCTTTGCGCCATAGGCGGCCAGTTCCAGCATCTCATGGTAGGTTATCTCCTCCAGCTTGCGCGCGCCGGGGACAATGCGTGGGTCGGCGGTGTAGATACCCTCCACATCGGTATAGACCTCGCAGCGCTGGGCGTCGAGGGCGACGGCAAGGGCAACGGCGGAGGTGTCGGAGCCGCCACGGCCCAAGGTGGTCACGTCGAATTCGTCGGTGATGCCCTGAAATCCGGCGACGACGACGACCTTGCCGGCGTTAAGCTCGGCGCGGATGCGCTGGGCGTCGACGCTGTGGATGCGGGCGCGTCCGTAGAGGGTGTCGGTGTGGATGCCCGCCTGGAGGCCGGTGAGGGCGATGGCGTCGGAGCCGATGGACCTGAGGGCCATGGCCATGAGGGTGCATGAGACGATTTCGCCGGAGGAGAGGAGGAGGTCCAGTTCGCGGGGCGCCGGTTGGTCGGAAACTTCATGGGCCAAGTCGATAAGCTCGTCGGTGGTATCGCCCATGGCGGAGACCACCGCCACCACCTGAACGCCGCCGGAAGCCGATGCGGCGATGCGGCGGGCAACGGCGCGGATCATTGTGGCGTCGGCGAGGGAACTGCCGCCGTATTTTTGAACGACGATGGGCGTCACGAGACTATCTTCGGAGTCACTCAAAGGTCAGCGCACACAGACTTCGGCCGGCAGATCATACCCTGCCAGCCGGGAAAGGCTCTAGACGGCGCATTCTCCTTCGCCGCGCTCCACCTTGTAGGCCACCGTCTTCTCCCAGTCCATGTAAAGGCCCTGGGAGTCGCCGTTCAGGGATGGGATGTCGGCGCACTTCTCCACCAATGCCTTGATTGAGTCGGTGCCTGTCCTGGCGAGAAAGTCGTTGAATTTTTCGCCCTGCTCCCGGTTAGCCTGGAAGTGCTCGGCAATCATGCGCACAAGCTGGGGCACCTTCTTCGCCGGGACTTTAGCCCTTGGGATACGTACACCGTAGGCGGTCCCTTCGGCAGCGCCGACGTTGTACTGGCCGCCAAGGAACAGCTCGTAGGCGGGAATCTGCATTCCGGAGGGGCCTTTCATGGCAGCACCGTGGAAGCCTATGTTGGCGACGTGGTGCTGGCCGCACCCGTTTGGGCAGCCGCTAATCTTGACGTGCAGCTCCTTGACCGCCGGGTCCTGGTAGGCCGAGGGGTTGCCGAGAAGCTCTTCCCTGACGGCGCGTCCGAGGCCCATAGAAGAGGTGATGCCCAGCTTGCAGCTATCCGTGCCGGGGCAGGACACCACGTTGGTGATTGCGTTGTGGTCGGGGTCGGAGAGGCCGATGGCGTCGAGCTCCTTCCACAGATCGAAGAGCCGACCCTCGGGCACCCAGCGCAGAGCCAGGTTCTGCTCGAGGGTGGTCCGGGCAGAGCCGCCGGTGAACTTCCGGACGATGTTGGCAAGGGCAGGGAACTGCTCGACCATAATGTCGCCCTGGGGCACGGTGACGTAGACCAGCATGTATCCGGCCTGCTTCTGAGGCTCGACGTTGGTCTTCTTCCAGTAGAGGAAGTCCTCGGGGAGTTCCTGGCCGTTCGATGGGGCGGCAACCAAGGACGGGGGCGATTCCCTATAGACTTGGTCCAACTCCATTAGGGGAGTAGGGTCTACGGGGTCCACCTTCTCCAGTTCCTCGTCAACCATTTCCTTGAAGGCGTCGAAGCCGATGCGGTGGATGAGGACCTTGATGCGGGCCATCATGCGGTTCTTGCGGAGCATGTCGGCCCGGTCGAAGACCCTCCAGATGGCCGTGGCCACTCGCAGGTAGTCCTCCATTGGCACGAAGTCGTAGAGGGGTTGGCCCAGTTTGGGCATGATGGAGGTGCCGCCGCCGACCAGAATCTTGAAGCCGCGTTCTCCGTTTCGCTCCTGGGCGATGAAGGACAGGTCGTGGAGGGGGGAGATGATGTCGTCTTTCTCGGGGCTGCCGGTAAAGGCCGTCTTGAACTTGCGAGGGAAGTTCTGGGTGAGGGGGTGCCTGACTGCGTAGCGGACGTAGGCGGCCAGATAGGGCATAACGTCGAAGAGTTCATCGGGGCAGACGCCGGACTGGGGTGGGGCAACCACGTTGCGCACGGTGTTGGCGCAGGCCTCGCGGGTGCTGAGCCCGACCCTGCCTAGAATCTCCATTGCTTCGCCGGAGCTTTCAAGGGTCATGTGGTGGATCTGGATGTTCTCCCTGGTGGTTATATGTCCCTTCTTAAGGGGCGCGTATTTATCGACGATTTCGCCCACACCTTCCAGGGCCTCCGGCGTGAACACCCCACCCGGAAGCTTGATGCGGAGCATCTGGGCATCGGGCTGGCGCTGACCGTAGACGCCCTGGTGCAGGCGGAACTGCATGAACGGCGCTTCCTCTACCTTGCCGGCCCGGAAGAGCTTCACCTCGTCCCGGTACTCCTCCGTCTCCTCGGGGAGGTAGGGGATGATGCCATTGGATTTGGTGGACAGCTTCATGCTGTCCACATGCTTTTCTGATTGAGTTCTACGTGTCTTTTGAATCAACTGCCGCTCCTGAAAATAAAATGCGCCTCTTTACTACAGAGTAGAGAGGCGCAGCCTTGGGCTTCTATTTGCGCCCTCCCCTATGGAGGGCTGATACAAAGGTGAAAAAGGTCGTCGTCGTATCGCATATTGGGTAATAGTCTATTCCCACGCTAGACAACTGTCAACTGAAAATGAGGGGCCCGTTCCATAACTACGGAATGCACCATACACGATAGCGCAATCACCCCCATCCAAACCTTCCCCCGTCAAGGGGGAAGGGTGAAGATGGATTCAGGATTTTGACTCCTCTATCTCTTGACCAGGGTGGCATACTCGTACTTGGCGGTGGGGCCCCATACTGAGATGTGGGCCGAATACTCCTCGATGATGCTGTGGTCCATGCCCATCACGGGTAGAATCCAGAACATCGGCCCCGTGGAGTGGTTGTCGTAGAGGAACTGCCCTATCTCCGTAACAAGCTGATCGCGTCTCTCGGGAACCAGTTCCTCCGCATACATGTCCACAAGTCGGCTCAACACAGGGTGATCGAACCAGTGCTCGCTGTGGGCCTGGAGCTTCATGTTCAGGGGAAGCTGGAACTCAAGGTTGATGTAGCCGATGCCAGCGATGGCGACGGCCCGATTCATTCCCCAGTTGCGGCGGAGGTTTCTGAACCTGGACCCCTCTGTGAATTCCAGATTCGCACGGACGCCTATTTCGTTCCAGTAGGCGGTGATGGCTTCAGCGATATCGCCGATTTCCGGGATGGAGGGATTCAGTCCCCAACGCACGGTCAGATCAAAACCGTCTTCGTAGCCCGCCTGAGCCAGAAGCCTTCTGGCCTCGTCCGGGTCGTAGGGATAGGGCGTCCACGAGTCCTGGAATCCCCGGGCGTTGGGCGGAATGTCGGAGATAGTCTGGGGCACCATTTGTCCTTCGTAGAAGGAGTCGTTGATGGCTTCCCTGTCGATGGCGAAGTTCAGGGCCTTACGCACGTCCAGCTTGGTCAGCGGGTCAGTCTCGTCCAGCTTCGGCTCCACTCCCTCGGGCACAGCGTAGTACTGACCGCCGAACTGCACCTCCATCCAGTTGCCGGGCAGGGTGCTGTAGATTATCTGGAAACCGCGCTCTCTAACCGTGGGCACCAGGTTGGGAGAGATGGAGGCAAGCTGCACTTCCTGGTTGAACAGCATGGCCATGCGGGTGGCCGTTTCCTGTACGCCGATGAACCTGAGCGCCTCAATCTCGGGGGTCTTGCGCCAGTGATTGTCCACTTTCTCGAATTCGAAGTGGCTGTTAATGGCGTGCTCCACGTACCGGAAGGGGCCGGTGCCGATGGGATCGGCAGCGTAGCCCTCTTCGCCGACGGCGTCGAAGTAGTCCTTGCTCTGGACGAGGAAGGAGATCTCGCCGAGCCAGACGGCCAGGACGGGATTGGGCACGTTAAGGGTCATCTTGACCTCATAGTCGTTGACGATTTCAAAGTTGTCTTCGCTGTCGGCCCAGAGGGCAAACAGCCCGGAGCCCACCACCTGAGCATCGGGCGCGATATACATCATCCAGCTATGAACGAAGTCCTTGGAGGTGAACTCCGGTCCCTGGAAGGTATCCGTCGAATGGAAGGGGACTCCTTCCTGAAGTCTGAAAGTCCAGCCCTTGCCATCGGGGTCCATAATCCACTCACGGAAGAGCTGAGGTTCTTCGACGCCGGTGTATCGGTCCGCGCCGATGGGGTACTCGAAAGCGGGGCGTATCTGGCCGGAGCCGGAGAAACCGCCCTTGTGGGGCAGAGTGGTATACCAGGTGAGGGCCGGCGCCGCCACGATAATTCTGGAGGAGACCGGCGTGAGCGGGGATGGTGTTGCGGGAGACGGAGTAGGCACCGCCGTAGCTGCCGGGGTGGGCGCCGCCGTGGCGGCAGGGGTAGGAGCGGCAGTGGCCGTTGGGGTGGGGGCGGCCGTGGCAGCGGGCCGTGGAGTGGCCGCAGGCCTGGGAGCGGCAGTAGCAACGGGGGTCGGTGCGGGGGCTGCCGTCGGCACAGGCGTCATCGCCGGAGTAGCCGGCATTGCAGTGGGGGCAGGCGCGGCGGTGGGGGCAGGCGTTTCCGGGGCAGGCGTATCGTCGTCACCGCAGGCGGCTATCACCAACGCAATAGACGCCAGCGCCACCAAGGCCATGATCCGTCCGCTCTTGAGCAGTCGCAGAAACGAAGCAACCATTTCGTCTTCTCCTCGTACGAAGTTTACGAATAAATAGAAGTCCGAAAATGAATAAGCGACTTCGCAGAGAATTCGACGGCTGAATTGCACGCCAAACGTAACACTGTCGCTATCCAGCGTCAACCCTGAGTACCCGGACCGCAATGGTCATGCGGAAATACCGGCGTTTCAAGAACCTGCGGCCATCGTTCGCCAGTGACTACAACCGGCGCCCTATCCTACCATCATGACGTAAGACGAACCGGGAGGGGGAGTGAATGGAGTCGAAGACTGGGAAAGACCTGGAGAAGTGTTTGGCCGAGCTAGGCTAGCCGGCCAGGTCTAGCGGCTTATTCGGCTCAGGTAGATCCGCGAGGCCGTGACGAAACCCATGGCCGTCTCGCCTGCAGGAGCTTCGAAGGTGATGACGTCCCTGTAGTCGCCCAACTCAAGGACCTTGATCTCTTCACCGGGGAGGATGCGGTACTTGCAAAGGAACCCTATGAGTTTCGGGTCTTCGTCGGGAAGGCTGACCACCCTGTAGTTCACTCCGGGCTTGGCCTCGCTCATGGGGATCACCCTGCCAGAAGGTTTCTTGTAACCGCTGCCGGGGATGGGCTTCCCGAAGGGGCAGGTCGTCGGACCGTTCACCGCGGCGTTTATCCGCTCCTCCAGGTAGGGGGAGATGCCGTGCTCCAACAGGTGGGCCTCCTCGTCGGCCTTGGTCAGGTCCACACCAAGAACGTCCACAACCAGCCGCTCCGCCAGCCGGTGACGGCGAGCGATGCCCTTGGCCAATTCAGCGCCCTTCTCGGTGAACTCGATCTCCTTCTTGGAGGATATGCGAATGAGGCCGTCGCGGGACATGCGGCGCAGCATTCCAAGAATGGACGGGAGGGTAGTGCCCAAGCCTTCCGACGCGGGAAGACGGCGGATGTAGGCCGCCAACTGGGCCAGCACGGTCGATTCCTGCTCTTCTTTCAGGATGTAGAGGGAGAGCAGATAGTTCTCGACGACGGAAGAGAGTCGTTCCTGGGGGTTGGAACGCGTACGGATCTTGGGTGTATCCGAAGTCTTAGTCGTCAAAGAGGAGTATTCCCCTCTCGTGTTCTAGGCGGGGCAGCACCTGCCATGCCCCGGTCTGCTTCGTGGGCCTAGAGACTGCGCTTCAGCGTAGAGAGGTCTCTATCCACGAAGTAGTCGTAGTTCATGTCGATGTATTCGGCCCATTCCTCCGGCACGGTGTCCTCCGGGAAGATGGCTACAACGGGGCATACGGGCTCACAGGCCGCGCAGTCGATGCACTCGTCCGGGTTGATGAAGAACATGTTGTCTTCATCCGTCGTATAGATGCAGTCGACGGGACAAACGTCCACACATGCAGCATCTTTAACGTCCACACACGGCTCCGCGATTATGTACGTCATGAACTACCGCTCCTTGTCGAAAAATTTGGCTTTCCCGCCGCTTAAGACGAGGCCGCCACAGCCAAATATTATATCACACCTGCTCACGAAATCCCACCGCTCCACATCTCCGGTACAGGAAACAATATTACGAGCGGCAGGAACGGCGGCAGCCCTGCAGCGCCGGGCTAAAGCACCAGCCCGTAGGTGCGCTTCTTGATGCTGAGATTTACGAAGGTCTCCGTGCGGGTTACGCCCGGAATTGTGCCTATCTTTGTGCGAAGGAAAACGCCAAGCTCCTCCGTGGAGGGCTTGGCCACGCAGGCAAAGACGTCGAAGGCGCCGGTGGTAATGGCGACGTAGTGTACGTCCTCCATATTAGTGATGGCATCAGCAACAGTGTCCAGCTCGCCGGGGGCAGTTTGCAGTCCGATGAGGGCCGTCGTGGGATAGCCCATCTTGCTGAGGTCCGGCACGGCCTTGATCTTGATTACGTCCTCTTCCACCAGCCGGCGCAGACGACGGCGGATGGTCCCTTCGCTCACCCCCACCTCCCGGGCGATTTTCGCGTTGGACGCTCTTCCGTCCATCTCCAATATGTCAATTATCTGATTATCGGTATGATCCTGCTTGGTAACCACTTCTTCCATTCTTCCCTCTCAACAGTAGGTAAAATAATGCCGTGGTATAATAAACTCAAAGACGAATACTGTCAATAGGCCCATATATCAAGACGATAGCGTTAGATAAATCGCATATAGTCTTTGAAATACACAACAATCTTTAGTATGTTTCAGTTGACAATTATTCGTTCTGCCAAACCACGTCACAGGGGAAATGCGGGGCTTTTCTTGGTAAAAACGCCGTTATTCTGATATAGTTTAAAGTCAACCGGGAGGGATCGCATAGTGGTCTAGTGCGGGCGCCTGCTAAGCGCTTTGGCCGAGAAGTCGGCCTCGTGGGTTCGAATCCCACTCCCTCCGCCAGTTTTCCGCCCTTATCTCGAGTAGGAAAATCCAATCCCAGGCAGGAACTACAGGCACCATGAGCAGCTACTACATCTGGACAATCGGCTGTCAGATGAACAAGGCCGACTCGGAGTCCCTGTCCACGGCCCTCAATCAGGCCGGTCTCAACGCCGCGTGCAACGCCGCCCAGGCCGACGTTGTAGTGCTCAATTCCTGCGTGGTGCGGCAGAGCGCCGAGGACAAAGTCATCGGCACGCTGGGCATGATGAAGTCCGTTAAGGCCAAGAAACCCGGCCAGATTCTTGCCCTCATGGGCTGCATGGTCGGCGCCAGGACGGAGGAACTGGAGAGGCGATTCCCCCAGGTGGACGTATTCATGAGGCCCCAGCAGTTTGCCCCCGTGCTTGAAATGCTTGAGGAGCGGCTGGGCATAGACACGGAGGGCTGTTTGAGCGCGGTGGCGCCGACCTCACCTTCCGTGAGCAGCTACGTGCCCGTCATCCACGGCTGCGACCTGATGTGCACCTTCTGCATCATCCCCTTCCGGCGCGGACGGCAGGTCAGCCGTCCCATAGAGGATATCACCCACCAGGTGGACCTGATGACCCAACGGGGCATGAAGGAAGTGACGCTACTGGGCCAGACGGTGGACGCCTACGGCCACGACTTTGAAGAGCCGTGCGACCTTTCCAAACTGCTTAACGCCGTGCATTCCGTTGAGGGTCTGGAGCGGCTGCGTTTCCTGACTTCTCACCCCATCTTCATGAGCCAGGACATTATCGACGCAGTGGCGGAACTCCCCAAGGTATGCGAGCACATAAACCTGCCCTTCCAGGCGGGTGACGATGAGGTACTGGAGGCCATGCGACGTCGCTACACCCAGGGCCAGTACCGGGAGTTGGTGGACAGGATACGCCGGACCGTGCCCGACGTGGCCATCAGCACGGACGTAATCGTAGGTTTTCCCGGAGAGACACACGAGCAGTTCATGGAAACCTACAGGCTGGTGGAGGACATCCGGTTCGACAAGGTGCACATGGCCGCGTATTCGCCCAGGCCCGGGACCTTCGCCAACCGCAGGCTTCCGGATTCCGTAAGCGCGGAGGAGAAGCAGGAGAGAAAAAAGGCCCTTGAGTCGCTCCAGAAGGAAATCCAGGAGAAGAAGAACCGGCGCCTCGTCGGGACCACGGAGGAAGTGCTGGTGGAAGGGCGGAAAAAGGGGCGGTGGCAGGGTCGCACAAGGCAGGACAAGCTGGTATTCTTTGAGCATTCCTCAGATTTGTTGGGCCGGACGGTTGAAGTGAAGATTGAAGCCGCCACAGCCTGGTCGTTAAGGGGCACGCCGACGAGGAGCCGTCAACCCTCCCGCGCGGAGGTGTCGCCATGACCCTGAAACTCAAGAACCCCGGCGCAGGGAGGAAACCCTTCCTGCCCATTACCGAGATTGAGCACGCCGCCTTCTGCAAGAGCGAGGATGAGCTTCCCGCCAAGCCGCTGCTCGACGAAATCAAGGTAAACGTCCGCTGGCAGAAGATCCCCCTCAAGTACCTGCGACTGGACGCCGAGGAGTTGGACGAGCGCATCCATGAGGCGCGTCAGAAGCTGGGTACGAAAGTCGTCGTGCTCGGTCACCACTACCAGCGGGAAGAGGTCATCAAGTACGCCGACTTCCAGGGAGACTCCTACCTTCTCTCCCAGCAGGCCGCCAGCCAGGCTGAGGCGGAATACATCATTTTCTGCGGCGTCCACTTTATGGCGGAGACCGCTCGCATCCTCTGCGCGCCCCACCAGCGGGTAATTCTGCCGAATATCACCGCCGGCTGCTCCATGGCGGACATGGCCCCCACGGGCGACGTTCTGGACGCCTGGGACGACCTGGAAGACCTGATGGGGCCGAATTCCGTCGTCCCCATCACATATATGAACTCCACCGCCGAGATCAAGGCGCTGTGTGGAAGGAACGGCGGCATCGTCTGCACGTCCTCCAACGCCGCCGGAACCTTCGAGTGGGCATTTCAGCGGGGCGACAGGGTGCTCTTCCTGCCCGACCAGCACCTGGGACGCAACACCGCCCTGAATATGGGCATAGACCTGGACAAGATGATCGTCTGGAACCCCTTCAAACCCCTGGGCGGGCACACCCCGGAGCGGTTGCGCGAGTCGAAAGTCATCCTCTGGCAGGGACACTGCTCGGTGCATACCCGCTTCACTCCACGCCAGATAGAGACGGCGCGTCAGAGATACCCGGACATCAAAGTCATCGTCCACCCCGAATGCACCATGGAGACGGTGCAGGCCGCCGACATGAACGGCTCAACGGAGGTCATACGCAAGACCATCAACGAGTCGCCCGCCGGAAGCCAGTGGGCCGTTGGCACGGAAGTGAGCCTGGTGAACCGGCTGGCCAAGAACAACCCGGACAAGGTGATTTTCTGTCTGGACCCGATTGTGTGTCCGTGCTCGACGATGTACCGGATTCACCCCGCTTATTTGTCGTGGGTGCTGGACTCCCTGCTGGACGACGAGCTGGTCAACGAGATTCGCGTCGACGATGAGACAAAGCGATACGCCCACACCGCCCTTGAGCGGATGCTGGAGGTCTCATAGATAGGACAGACGCTGTTGACAGACCGGCACCGAGACGCTGAATTCCCTGCCCGTGGGGTGCGCCGGTTTGCTTGACATCACCCCGGATATACGGCGTCTAATCGAACGTGCGCTGGAAGAAGACCAGGCCTTCGCCGACGCCACTACGCAGGCGCTAATCGATCCGTCCATTCAGGCCGTTGGGGAGTTCAGAGCGGAAGAACCAGGCACGCTGGCGGGCATCTCCGCCTCCCTCGCAGTGTTCCAGCGACTACGGCCCTCCGCCGAAACGCGGATCTTTATCGAGGACGGGGAGACGCTTACACCCGGCCAACTAATCGCCACAGTCACCACTTCCGCCGACGTTATCCTGCGGGGGGAGCGGCTCGCTCTGAACCTGCTTCAGCGGATGAGCGGCATCGCAACGGGGACGGCGGAGTACGTCAAAGCGGTGGAGGGGACGGACGCCCGCATCATCGACACTCGCAAGACGGCGCCGGGCCTACGCACCCTGGACAAGTACGCCGTACGCGTGGGCGGCGGTCACAACCACCGGATGCACCTGGGCGACGGTATTCTCATCAAGGACAACCATCTGTATCTGCTGGACCGGGAGTCGACGTCCATGCCGCAGCTTATCCAACGAGCGCGGCAGAAGGCGTCGCATACTCTCAAGATTGAAGTGGAAGTGACCAATCTCCACCAACTGGAAGAGGCACTTGAAGGCAGGGCGGACATCGTCCTCCTCGACAACATGTCCGTTGAAGAGATGGCGGAGGCCGTACGCATCACCGGAGGCCGCGCACTGCTGGAGGCATCGGGCGGCATCACCATTGACAACGTAGCCGCCGTTGCAGCCACCGGCGTCGACCTGATATCCGTCGGCGCGTTGACCCACTCCGTCAAGGCGCTGGACATCAGCATGGACATCACGGCTATCCGCTAGCCCGACACAATCGAAACCACAGCCCAAGAAAGGTGAAACGATGACCACAGGCGAAACGCACGCTCCCATCGAACGGAACATGGCTATGGAGATGGTCAGAGTTACCGAGGCCGCCGCTATCGCCGCCGCGCGTCACATGGGCAAGGGCGACAAGGAACTGGTGGACCAGGCCGCCGTGGACGCCATGCGGTTGACCCTGGGATCCATCGCCATGGACGGAATCGTGGTCATCGGCGAGGGGGAGAAGGACGAAGCGCCGATGCTCTACGTGGGCGAGGAGATCGGCGACGGACACGACCCGAAGGTGGACATCGCCGTGGACCCCATCGACGGCACGACGCTGCTATCCAAGGGACTGCCGGGAGCCATCGCCGCAATCGCCTTGTCGGCTCGCGGAAACATGAGGGTGCCCTTCCAGTTCGCCTACATGAACAAGATTGCCGTGGGCAAGGCGGCCAAGGACGTCATCAACATCAACGCGCCGGTGGAGACTAACCTGCGAAACACGGCCAAGGCCATGGGGCGGAGCGTGGAGGAGCTGACGGTGGTGGTGCTGGACCGTCCGCGCCACGACCAGCTGTTGGCGGAAATCCGCAGCGCGGGGGCACGGGTGAAGCTAATCTCCGACGGAGACGTGGCCGCGGGCATCCACGCCGCGCTGCCGGACTCCGGCGTGGACGTGTTGATGGGCATCGGCGGAACCACGGAAGGGGTGCTGACCGCCGCCGCGATTCGGTGCATCGACGGAGAAATTCAGTGCAAGGCGTGGCCCAGGAACGACGCCGAGCGTCATGCGGCGCTGGATGCGGGGGTGGACCTGGAGAAGGTACACACGACGACGGACCTGGTGGGAGGGGAGGACGTGTTTTTCGCGGCGACGGGCGCAAGCACGGGAGACCTGCTGCGGGGCGTCCGCTTCTTCCCCAACGGCGTGGAGACTCAGTCGCTGGTGATGCGGTCGCGGTCGGGAACGCTGCGGTGGATAGACTCGCTGCACGACTTCACGCGGCTGAACAAGGTGCTGTACGAGGAGTAGGGGATGGCTAAGCCGTTTCCTGGTTGGGAGCGCAGGGGCGTTGGACTGGGTAGGAACTAGAGATGTTTTCTGAGCGTAGCGAGGTCAATCTCCAGAGACCTAAGCATCCGGTAAGCGCTACCCTGTGTATTTCCCTCTTGCCCAGGACTAGGGTGGTTGTGAGAGTTCTGCCGTCGGAAGTCCGTCTGGATAGTTCCAAGTGAGATCCGCCTCTCCGCCTGTGCTCCAAACAGCCTATCCTCTTCAATACAACGAGCAACCTGTTGCTGGACAATAGCGGCAGATTGCTCGCAGGTATTCTAGGCATACACGACTATGGGAGTCTCGGCCTTCTCTGAGACAGCGGCGACAAATTCAACAGTATCATCAATTGCCGGAAGCATTACGATACCTTTTTCGCGAAAGACCCGCTCGCGTTCGCCGATTTCGTCGAGCATGGATAGGTGAACGTATGTGGCGTCCTTCAGGTTCTCGCAGACTTCTTCCAGAGAGTCGCCCTGGGTGACAGTGCCTAATTCAACGCAGTAGCCGACGTAGAGGTCATCATGCTTTTTCACTTTGGTATTAAGCGTGAAGTGTCGCTTTGGTGCGGTCATTGTCTTTCCTCCCGCGCTTCTCCTGAGGTGGGATTGCGAGCAAATTAGCTAAATAATTGTGCTGAGTAAAGCCGTTGACAAGTAACTGGGGATGCATAAGACAACTTGTGAACTCAACCAGCCTACCCCGCCTCCATGCTCTGCTCATACCGCCCCTGTCTAGCCGCCGCGGTGACCATTGCGCGGTGGTGGAAGACCTCCTGGACTGCTTCCCGGTTGCCGTTGTTGCCGGCCCATGTTCGCAGGGGCGCTCCCTGCAGGCCTCGTCCGTAGGAGAAGCTGAGTTCCCACGGCGCACCTTCCCGTTGGGCGTAGCGGTTAATGGCGTCCAGGTTTGTGGTTGCTTCGTTGTCTGCCTGGCCACCTGAGAGGAAGACGATGCCCGGAACGGATGCGGGGACCGCGCTCTTAAGACACTCTACCGTTTGCTCCGCCACCTTTTCGGGTCCGGCTCGGCCTTCCGCCGACGCTCCCGAAAGCACCATGTTCGTCTTCAGCAGAATGCCGTCTAACGCGACACGCTGCGTCCGAAGCTGACGAAACATCTCCACCAGGGCCGCTTCGGTGGCGTCGTAGCAGCGGTCGATGGAGTGGTCGCCGTCCATAAGCACCTCCGGCTCCACCATGGGGACCAGCCCCGCCTCCTGGCTCAGCGCGGCAAAGCGGGCCAGGGCGTGGGCGTTCACGTCGAGACAGTAGGGGGTGGGGATGTGATCGCCGATGGCGATGGTCGCGCGCCACTTGGTGAACCGCGCGCCCAACTCCACGTACTCCGCCAGCCGCTCCCGCAGGCCGTCGAGACCCTCGGTGACGGTCTCGCCGGAACTGCCCGCCAAGTCCTTTGCTCCCGTATCCACCTTTATGCCCGGCATCATGTCCGCGTCCGTCAGCACCTTCACCAGAGACGTGCCGTCGTCGCTGTACTGGCGGATGGTCTCGTCGTAGAGGATGACGCCGCTGATGAATTCGGAAGCCCCCGCCGTGCGGAACAGCATCTCGCGGTAGTCGCGGCGGTTGGTCTCCGTACTCTCAACGCCGATGCTGTCAAAGCGACGCTTGATTGTGCCGGTGCTTTCGTCGGCGGCGAGGATGCCCTTGCCCGGCGCCACCAGCGCCTTTGCGGTGTCCGAAAGCGTCTCGATTCTTGCAGTAGTAGTCATCTCTTCTTTCCCTCGTTCGTCAATTGTCTCTAACGGGAACTACCCGGTTTATTTCTGCCTTGGATGTTTGGCGGCGAAGTCTTTCGCCATCTCCTCGAAGGTTACGAAGCTCACCCCCGGGTGACTCATGATGTAGGAAGTCAGCCGCTCCAGCATTAGGATCACCTGGGGGCGGCCTGCAACGTCTGGGTGGATGGTGATGGGGAAAACGGCCTCGTCGTATTCCCGGTAAACGTAGTCGAACTGGTCCCGCCAAAGCTCTTCGATGTCGCGCGGGTTGACAAAGCCGTGGCTGTTGGGCGAAGCCTTGATGAACATCATCGGCGGCAGGTCGTCCAGGTACCAGCTGGCGGGAATCTCTATCAGGTCAGTCTCCTCGCCACGCTCCAGGCGGGTCATCCATGCATCGGCGGGCTTGGAAAAGTCAATCTTCGTCCACCTGTCGCCCACGCGGACGTAGTAGCACTCGAAGTCGCGGTGCATGAGGCTGTTGTCGTAGAGGATGCCGTGCTTGAGGAGAAGCTCCGCCGTCACATGGCTGAACTCCCACCAAGGTGCGACGTAGCCGACGGGCTTTCTGCCCCAGTATTCCTCTACGAGATCTATGCAGCGGATGAGGACGGCCTCTTCCTGCTCCCGGGTCATGGCGATGGGGTTTTCGTGGCAGTAGCCGTGAATACCGATTTCGTGGCCCGCCTCGGCCACCATGCGCGTCTCTTTGGTGAAGGACTCGATGGAATGACCGGGGATGAACCAGGAGGTCTTGATGCCGAGCCTATCGAAGAGTTTCAGCAGGCGGGGGGTGCCAACTTCACCTGCAAAGATGCCCCTAGAGATATCCCCCGGAGAGTCCTCACCGCCGTAGGAACCCAGCCATCCAGCCACGGCATCCACGTGCACGCCGTAGGCGCACAGAATCCGTTTCTCACCCATGCTATCCTCCTCAGGGGATAGGATAGCGTCTTGAATATGGAGGGGCAACCGGCGAGGAGGTTTAACACTTTTTCGAAATACGTTACCAATTGCGAGATTATCAACTGAAGATATTAATTGCAATTTGACATTTTTTCGTTAAGCATTATTATTGGGCACAACTTGTACCTAAGGGGTGAATATGGCAAATCAAAGCGTCCCCACCACAGTCATCATTGCGGCCGTTGGCGCCTTGCTTGCAATCATAGGAGTTTTCCTTCCCTGGCTTAGTGGCGGCAACTTCAGCCAGACCATCAACGGCACGAACGCTTCATTCTTTTCCGGCAACGCCATCATTGTCCTGGCCATAATTGGTCTACTGGGCCTGGTTTCCATCTACACTCTCAGGGATCGTACAGCTATCCTGGGCGCAGTCATCCTCGCCACAGCCCTTGGCCTCATTACCGTCTTTATGGCCATAGGCAACTACTCCGATGTAAAGAATGTTTTGACTCAATCAGGAGGAGACGCCTCGCCCGGCATAGGCATCTACGTAGTGCTGGTTGGAGCCATTGTCCAGACCGCCTTTTCCGGGTTTTACCTCCTTCAGGTCGTTCAGGGAAGTCAGCCCATGTCCCAGCCTGGGGATGAAACATAATCCCTCGAACGAGAACTCACTAACTGATGCTCGCGGCTTAACTGCGGGCACCGGATCATTATAGATTCGAACTCACGGAGAACCGGATTAAAAGTCCGGTGCTCGGCATTAGCTGATCCAAAGGCCCCAACGCAAGCGTCCTGCTTTACGCGACATATGCCAGATTCTTCACTTCGCTTAGAATGGCGGCGTGGGGTTCGTGAAAAGCCTTGACTGTTTTTCGCCACGTTGGTACAAATGCAGCACCGATTTCTTCCCACAAGGAGGGCCCCATGTACGAAGGATTCCGAGTCATCGACGCTGACGGTCATTTCTACGAGCCGAGAAACATCTGGGACCGGTACGTGGAGCCGGAATTCCACGACCGCCGTCCAAGGGTGCGGGAGATCTTTGGTCGCTCCCGCATGGACTTCGAGGTGGACGGTGTGTTCTTCAAGCAGTCCAAGATTACCGCCGCGACCACCAAGCGCTACGCCAACCAGGAAGCCAAGTACGGCGACGCCTACCGCTCCTGGTGGAGCTGCGAGAGCCGAATCAACGACATGGACAAGTACGGCTGGGACATACAGGTCTGCCTGCCCACCGCCGGGCACGTGGGGGCGCAGATGTCTCGCACCGACGCACCGCTGGGGGCCGCCGTAGTACGCGCCTACAACAACTGGGCGAGGGACTATTGCGGTGAGGCCCCCGACCGGGTGAAGTTCGTATCCGTCGTTCCCGGCGGCGACGCTGCGGAGCTAGCCGTGGAAGCCCGCCGGTCCGTTGCGGAACTGGGCGCCGTTTCGTTCATCATATCTACCCCATCTGTCGGTCACTGGTGGCACACGCCGGAGTTCGACCCGGTCTGGGAGGTTGCCACGGAGCTGGACGTGCCCTTATCCCTGCACGGGAACGAGACGAAGACTGGCGAGCCTGCGACCTACGACCGGTACAACGGCATGGGCGGCCCCTTCGAGGCCATCCACCACGCCATCAACTTCCCCATGGAGAACATGATCGGCGTGGCCCACTTCATGCTCTCCGGCATCCTGGACCGCTACCCGAAGATGAAGCTGTCGATCCTGGAGGCCAACTGCGGCTGGCTCCCCTTCTGGCTGAGCAGGCTGGAGAACTGTTCAGACGGGCGGCAGGCGGTGACCTTCGACGCGGAGCCTCTTGGGGCGACGCCCTACGAGTACTTCGACCGGCAGTGCTTCATCGCCTGCGACGCCGACGAGCCCGGGATTAAATTCTGCATCGAGCACGTGGGAGACGACAACATCGTCTTCAACACCGACTACCCCCACGCCGACGCGCCCGACCCGTGGGAGCCGGTGCCGAACATGATGGCCCAGCCCATCTCTGACGATTCGAAGCGGAAGATTATGTGGGACAACTCGGTGCGTCTGTACGGCCCGCGCCTGCTGGAGGGGTTCAACGGCGGTTAGCCACAGGCTGGATTAACGAATAAGGGGCGGGATGATCTGATTCATCCCGCCCCTTTGCTTTTGTCAAGGGAAAGCTAGTTTAAATCGGAGCGCTTGCCTCAGAAGCAGCCTTAAGACCGGTGAGAAACTTATCCACTTCGTCCTCGTTTTGGAATGACCCATTGAAGCCCATAGCATTCCTTTTTTCTTCCTCAGAGCTTCCCGACCAACCCGTGAGACTAAGTTCTCTCGAATTTGAAGGCAGCCATTTCCCAACCGTTTCCTTTTCGACGCCCCACTGATTCTCCAATCGGGTCACATGCACTGTGAAACCCAAGCCACCGTGTTCTTCGTGCGGTGCCGCCTGTACGATTAAGACTGTGCGAACACTACCATCTTCCCGTGTCAATTGGTAAAACACTCTGTCTGTGTATGGATAAGCCCGCAAAACACCGCGTACCCCTTCCCTCACACGCGAATACAGGTCGCCGATGTCGCTTTCTTCAGCCATGGCTTGAAGTCCGGCTACAGTCTGGTAGGGACCCCTGCGAGAACTTCTACGTAGTCTAGCTTCATCCTTTCCTTGTTCTACCAGAAACACCCTTGCCACAAGACGCCTGCCGTCGCTGTCTTCAAAATGCTGAACTGTCGCCACGTTTATTGGAACCTCAATATCAGCCAGATATCGAACAATCCTGTCGGTTCTGTCGTCGATTGCTTCTGCCAAGATCAGGCTGCGGTGTTCCTGGTTGATTTCGTCCGGCACTTCCACACCGAAACGTTGAAGAAAGGCTTCTTTGAGAGAACCTGAGCCTAGCTGCTTGAGATATTCGTCTGCGATTGCCGCAATGTCGTCGTAGGAGAGATCCTTGACCCAGGATGCGTATTCCAATGCTTGAGCAGCCGTATCCCTTGGAGTTTGTCCTTTCTTTAACTCGACCACAACTGAGTTTCCCAAGTTGTCCATACACAACAGGTCGATGTAGCCCCCAAAGTCGGTACGGACTTGCCTGCCAATCACAAGCAGACTTGTGTCTAATACCGAGATATCCTTGGCAAGCCATTCCTCCAAACGCTCTTCAAAGGCAATCTCGCTACCAGGGATTTTTCGCAAAGTTTTTTCTTTGACAACTTCCCAAAGTCGAATCTCTTGCATCCTACCCCCTAGCTTGGCCGTTTTGCGGCGAGGGTACTATCGGAGAGGAAAAACCTCAAGGGCGTCAACTGTTGACATCCACAACCTCTAGCCCAGCACGTCTTCCAGGGCAGCCTCCAACTCCGCCGCCGTCGAGTAGGCCTCGAAGCGGGCGGTGACCACGCCGTCGGCGTCCATGACGAACACCCACGACTCGTTGGTCCAGTCGGGGACGCTGGTCAGGCCCCACTCGTCCATGATGGGGGAGGTTCGTGCGCGGGTCAGGTCTCCCTCCACCTCATGAGGGTTTTCGTAGACTTCGACGTGGATGAAGCTGGCCTGGTCGGCGTACTTCTGCCGGACCTGGCTGACGGTTTCCACCTGGGGGCCGCAGGTGGCCGAAGTGCAGAAGGAAGGTGTGGCAAAGACGACCATTGTTGGCCGGCCCTGCCCCAACGCATCGGCGATGCTGGTGGCATAGAGTTCGGGGTCGGGTTCATGGGCGGAGGATAGCTCATCCAGCATCGCGCCACTACCGACGGTCCTGTTCATGCTGGCGGGGGCCTTCCGGCCAATGTCCACCACACTGAAGCCGTCCGTCACCTCAACATCTATTATCGCCTTGCGAGGCTCCCCCTCTTCTACTCCATCTATCTGAAGTCTCCACGTGCCCTCCCTGTCGAAAGTCACATCCGTGACGTAGCTGCCGCGGGTACCATAAGGCCAGAGGTTGAAGCCCGCCCCGAGGGTCTCGTGAGGGCCCTCGACGGAGCCGTCGTCTGCGACAAAGAAGGTGGACACTTCAACTTCCGGTACGGTGACCAGAGCGCGGGCGCCCGTGAGCAGGAAGGCAACCCGCTGACTTCCGGGACGCAATACGGTGGTGCCCAGAATGCCCTCCCAGTCTGTCTCGGCTACCGGCGTCGCTATTGAAGCCGCTGACGTCGATTCAGGGGTTGGCGGTTGTGTCGTCGGGACTGACTTAGATTCGTCGGAGCCGCAGGATATCAGCAGTCCAGCCATCACCAAGATTGCAAACGTGAAGAAAGCTGCAAATTTCACATTTAGGTTACGCATAACCAACGCCGCAGGATTCAAACTTTCCTCCTCTAAACATCCCAATTATACCGACAGCGCAGACTATCTTTCATCACCCACATATCCCAGGTGCCATTTCCCCCATTGCCATGATTCCGTCCCTCTGTTACCATGCTTCAACAGAGCAATGCAACCCGGCGAATCAGCAGAAAAACTCGCCCCGGAAGACGATTAATCTGCCAAATTTTTACAAACCAATCTTTATGCCTGAAACGAATAATCTCAGTTACAAATTTGCCCTTATTCGATTTGCCTAACGAATAAATTTGAAGCATTAGCTAGCGAAAACGAATCCGTACTGAACCACCCAATATATTGACAAACTCGTAGTCATTTATGTTAAATTCACCAAAGCAAAAAAGAGCGGCCTCATCTGGAGGGTCGCCACACTACGATCTTGTTCGGAGAGAGGTCATGGAGGCAAAGCGCGTAGACCGTCGGAACACTGGGGTATTGGCAAGGCTCCAGTGGACGGCCTGCGTTCCCCTTACGTAGCCTTTGGCAGTCCGACCCCAACCCATAAGCCCACACCAAAGGCAGTAAGAGGAGGAACCCCGAATGGCCAACGAACAGGTCAAAATCTTCGACACAACTCTCCGCGACGGCGAACAGGCCGCCGGCGCGGGAATGACCACCCCGGAAAAGCTGGAGATCGCCCGTCAACTAGACCGCCTCGGCGTTGACGTCATTGAGGCGGGATTCGCAGCCAGCTCCCCCGGCGACTTCGAGGCCGTCGCAACCGTCGCCAAACAAGTCCGGCGGCCCATCATCGCGTCGCTGGCGCGAGCCCATCCCAACGACGTCGACCAGGCATGGAACGCCCTTCAGGGGGCGGCACAGCCCCGCATCCACGTTTTCCTCTCGAGCTCGGACATCCACCTGATGCACCAGCTTCGGAAGAACCGAGAAGAGGTGATGGACATGGCGGTCAGCATGGTCGCCAGGGCCAAGGGCTACTGCGAGGACGTGGAGTTTTCCGCCATGGACGCCTCCCGTACAGAACCGGAGTACCTTTACACGATGCTGAGGGCCGTCATCGACGCCGGCGCAACGACGATAAACATCCCCGACACCGTCGGCTACTCCATACCGGAGGAGTTTGCCCAGCTGCTGATGGACATACAGGAGAACGTGCCCAACATCCACAAGGCCGTCCTGAGCGTCCACTGCCACAACGACCTGGGTCTCGGCGTGGCCAACAGCATGGCCGCCATACAGGTGGGCGCCCGGCAGGTTGAGGGCTGCATCAACGGCCTCGGCGAGCGGGCGGGCAACGCCGCTCTCGAAGAGATTATCATGAGCGTTGAGACTCGCAAGGACTTCCTTAACGTTTACACCAACGTTGATACCACCCAGATCTACCGTACCAGCCGACTGGTCAGCGACGTTACCGGCTTCCCTATTCAGCCAAATAAGGCAGTGGTAGGCCTCAACGCCTTCCGTCACGCCTCCGGCATCCATCAGGACGGCATCCTGAAGGAGCGCTCCACCTACGAGGTCATGGACCCCGCTTCCATCGGCTGGCCCGGAACCACCCTGGTTCTCGGCAAGCTCAGCGGGCGCGCCGGCCTGCGCTCGCGGCTGGAAGAGCTGGGGTATCACCTGGACGCCGACGAGCTGGCTCAGGCCTTCGAGGGATTCAAGCTGCTGGCAGACAAGAAGCGCGAGATCACGGACCGGGATCTGGAAGCGCTGATGTCGGACCAGCGCAGGGCCATCACCGAAGACAACAGCTTCACCATGGAGCACATCCAGGTATCCTGCGGCGACCACGAAATACCAACGGCTACAGTCAAGCTGACGGGGCCGGACGGCTTCACCACCACCGACGCCGCCACCGGTACGGGGCCCGTAGACGCCATCTACAAGGCCATAAATCGCATAGTGCAGGTGCCGAATACCCTGTCGGAGTTCACCGTCAAGTCCATCACAGAGGGCATAGACGCCATTGGCGAGGTGACCATCCGCATCCAGAAGAACGGTGGGGTCTACGTGGGCCGCGGTTCGGACACGGACATCCTGGTCGCCAGCGCCAAGGCCTACCTGAACGCCCTGAACCGGTTGCTGGCCATGGAAGAGGCGAAGAAGGAGTCGGCTACGGCTGTGCCCAATCCGTAGGGCGTCGGCAGTCGCAATCCGACAACCTCAACCAGCGATTCGGATACTCTATTCGACGGCAGATAAGGTGTGTGATGCCTCATAAGACCATGTTTGAGAAGATCTGGGACGGGCACGTGGTTCATCAGGAACCCGGCGCGCCCTCTCTGATCTATATCGACCTGCATCTGGTGCACGAAGTCACCTCTCCCCAGGCCTTCGAAGGCCTTCGGCTGGCAGGGCGGAAGGCGCGCCGGCCCGACTTGACCGTCGCCACCGTCGACCACAACACACCGACATGGGAGCTTTCCCGTCCTGTAGTCGACCCCATATCCAAGCGACAGCTGGACGCTCTGGCCGCCAACCTTAAGGACACCGGCATCGCCTTTTACGACCGGTTCAGTCGCAACCAGGGCATCGTCCACATCATCGGCCCGGACCTGGGATATACCCAGCCGGGAATGACGGTGGTGTGCGGCGACAGTCACACCTCCACCCACGGAGCGCTGGGATGCTTCGCCCTGGGAATCGGCACTTCCGAGGTGGAACACGTTCTGGCGACGCAAACGCTGCGTCAGTTCAAGCCCAAGACCATGGAGGCGCGAGTGGACGGGCCGCTGCCGACGGGCGTGGAAGCCAAGGACCTTATTTTGGGCATTATCGGTCAGATAGGTGTCAACGGCGGGGTCGGGCACGTTATCGAGTACACCGGAGAGGCCGTGCGTTCTCTGTCGATGGACGGGCGAATGACGGTCTGCAACATGAGCATCGAGGGAGGCGCACGAGCGGGGATGATTGCCCCCGACGAGACTACTTTTGAGTACGTCCGGGGCCGACCCTTCGCCCCAAAGGACGACGACTTCGAGGCCGCCGTGGGGCGGTGGCGCAAGCTGCCGACTGACGACGGCGCGGTGTTCGACAAGCAGGTGATAATCGACGCCGCATCGCTCGAACCCTTCGTGACGTGGGGCACCAACCCGGGCATGGTTGAGAAAATTACGGGACGCGTTCCCGACCCAGCGTCCTTTGAGCAGGCGGCAGAGAGGGAGGCGGCGGAGCGGGCGCTGACCTACATGGCCCTGGAACCGGACACCCCCATTCAGGACATCGGCATCGACAGAGTATTCATTGGGGCGTGCACCAACAGCCGCATCGAAGACCTGCGGGCCGCCGCAAACGTGGTTAAGGGAAAGCGGGTAAACGATAGTGTGTACGCTATGGTGGTGCCCGGCTCGGCAAGGGTGAAGGAGGAGGCGGAGGCGGAAGGGCTCGACCGCATCTTCGCCGACGCGGGATTCGACTGGCGGGTGGCGGGATGCTCAATGTGCCTGGGGATGAACCCGGACGTGCTGCAGCCCGGCGAGCGGTGCGCGTCGACGTCCAATCGCAACTTCGAAAACCGGCAAGGCAAGGGGGGACGGACGCATCTTGTCAGCCCGCCCATGGCCGCCGCCGCCGCAATAGCCGGCCACTTTGTGGATATTAGAGAGTGGAAGGAGTCGTAACCCGATGGAACCCTTCACTAAGCTGACCGGTGTTGCCGCGCCGCTGGACAGAGTCAACGTGGACACGGACCAGATAATCCCCGCCGTTCATCTGAAGCGCATTGAGCGCACGGGTTACGGGCAGTTTCTATTCGGGCCGCTGCGCTTCAACGCCGACGGCGAACCGAACCCGGACTTCATTCTCAACCATCCTGAAATTCAAGACCCGAAGTTTCTCGTCGCGGGGCGAAACTTCGGCTGTGGCTCATCTCGCGAGCACGCCCCCTGGGCGCTGGAGGACTACGGCTTCCGATGCATCATTGCCCCCAGCTTCGCCGACATCTTCTACAACAACTGCTTCCAGAACGGGCTGTTGCCCATCGTCCTGTCGGAAGAGCAGGTCAGCGCGCTGATGGACAAGCTTACCCGGCAAGTTGGCGCAACCCTTTCCGTGGATTTGGAGGCACAGCGGATCTGGAGCGATGACGAAGAACTGACTTACTCTTTTGACATTGACCCTTTCCGCAAGCGGTGCCTTCTGGAAGGACTGGACGACATCGGCCTGACCCTGCTGCACGAGGACAAGATAGCTGCCTACGAGCGGCAAATGAGTTTGCCCGCGTGACGATACTCCAGAGGTCGCGTCGATGAACTTTCGTATTGCGGCGCTGCCGGGGGATGGTGTCGGGCCGGAGGTGACGGCGCAAGCAGTCAAGGCGCTCAACGCTGTTGGGAACCGCTTCGGACATACCTTTGACGTCCAGTACGGGGCCATCGGGGGAGGTGCAATTGATCAATTTGGAGACCCTTTCCCGCCGGAAACGCTGAAACTCTGCCAAGGCAGCGATGGCGTCATTCTCGGGGCCGTGGGGGGGCCAAAATGGGACGACCCCCAAGCGAAAGTGAGGCCGGAAGACGGCCTGCTGGCCCTTCGCAAGTCCTTGCAGCTTTTCGCCAACCTGCGTCCGGTGAAGCTCCATCCCGCCCTCATCGACGCCAGCCCTGTGAAGCCGGAGGTGCTTGAAGGCGTCGACCTGGTGGTGGTGCGGGAGCTTACCGGCGGCCTGTATTTCGCCGAGCCGAAGAAGCGCTGGACGGATGATAATGGGCGCTCCGCCGTGGATACGCTGGCTTACACGGAAGCGGAAGTCCGGCGAATCCTGCACACGGCTTTCAGGCTGGCCATGACCCGGCGAGGGCGCGTCACTTCAGTCGACAAGGCCAACGTACTGGAGACATCTCGTCTCTGGCGAGAGCTGGCGGATGAAGTGTCGCAGGACTATCCGGACTTGAGCCTCGAACACATGCTGGTGGACAACGCCGCCATGCAGCTAGTTCGCAGTCCTTCGCAGTTTGACGTCATAGTCACCGAGAACACCTTCGGAGACATTCTCACCGACGAAGCGGCAGTATTGTCGGGGTCTATGGGGATGTTGCCATCGGCGAGTTTGGGCGAAGGCGGCGGCGCAACACCGCTGGGTCTATACGAACCAATTCACGGCAGCGCACCGGACATCGCGGGGCAGGGAATCGCAAATCCGCTTGCGGCAATTCTCAGCGCCGGCATGATGCTGCGCCTGTCTCTTGGCCTCGAACAGGAAGCTGAGGCTTTGGAAGACGCCGTGGCCCGTGCGCTGGAGCACGGCTGCCGCACCGCGGACATTGCCAATTCAGGGGAAACGCCTCTATCCACTGAGGCGATGGGCGACGCGGTGGTCAGCCGCATTGTCTAGGCAACACAACCCTTAATGGCATCAACCAGCTCACCCATCAAGGCGATAGTTCTGGACTTTGACGGGGTAATCCTGGAGTCGAACCGCATAAAGGCTGAGACCTTTCCGCGTTTATTTTACCAATATCCCCAGCACGCCGAGGCGATGATAAAGCTCCATCAAGACCACGGCGGTATGCCTCGCCATGAGAAGCTGCGGATCATCTGCGAAGATATACTGGGCCAAAAGGTTGATGATGACGAGATTCAACGCTTGAGCAGGGAGTTGGGCAGGCTGGTGGACGACGGGATAATGGTGTGCCCCTTCACCCCCGGAGCGCTGGAGTTCCTGCAAACATATTCGACCCGATGCCTGTTGTTCATCGCCACCGGCACACCGGAAGACGAGATGCAGCCGCTGGTGCAGCGTCGAGGAATAGCTTCTTACTTCGCCGGAGTCTACGGTTCACCAAGAAACAAGGCCGCCATACTGCGGGACTTGATGGACGAAAGAGGGTGGCACCCCGAAGAGATTGTCTTCGTGGGTGATTCCATTGACGACTACCACGGGGCGCAGGCCGTCGGGGTGCCTTTTGTTGGGCGCGTAGGTCCCGACAAGCCAGACCAATTCGTCAACGTAGAAGTTGGATTGCTGGTCGCAAGCTTAGAGGAACTACACCGAATCTGGCGGGGAGTGCCTATCAGCCCATCCTGAAAAGGCGGGCGCAGTTCTCTCCTGCAATCAGCCGCTTCTCCTCCAGTGGCACGCCATCCAGGATTGCCTCCACTATTTCCCTTGACCGCGGGAAGGTGGACTCGGCGTGGGGATAATCGTTGCCCCACATCAGCGTCTCAACGCCTATGTATTCCCGCATCTGCATACCCGGCCCGTCTTCCTGAAAGCATATGAACATGTTGCGTCTGAAGATGTCGCTGGGGAGCATGTCGCCGCCAAACCTGCGACCCCCAAACCTTTCGGGACGGCGGATTTCCTGGTAGGCAACGTCCATGCGGTGAAGCAGGTACGGCGCCCAGGAAACCTCGTACTCCACCAACCCCACTTTCAGGCCGGTATGACGCTCGAAGACGCCGGAGAAGATCATGGCGACCACGTTGTCGCGCATGTCGTACTCCTGGTTGATGAACTCAACCATGCCGCGGCTGTTTCCGAAGGTGGCCTTCTCGCCCGGACTCCAACGCGAAGTACCGCTGTGGATGGAGAGGGGCAGTCCCAGATCTTCGGCGGTCTCCCACAGGGGCTCGTACATCGGGAGATCGTAGCGTCCGAATAGAGGTCTTTGGGGGATGGTTGCGCCTGCAAGACCGAGGGAAGCCGCCCTGCGCAGCTCTGACACACCCTCATCCACCACGTCCACGTTGAGCATCGCCATGCCCTTGATTCTGCCAGGATAGGGGGCGCAGAACTCCGCCAACCAGTTGTTGTAGGCACAAAACACGGCAGACAGTAGGTCCGTGGAGGGGATGAGCCACGCTTCCAACCCAACGGAAGGATAAACTACAGCCCCCGATACCCCATCGAAGTCCATGTCCTTCACATGGGCGTGGGGATCGTAGCCGCCCCGACGCACGTCCTCATAAATCCCGTCGATGCTGATGCTCTCCGGTGCGTCGAATCGACGGCCGGCCTGGGTGTCGGAGCCGACGATGCCGAAGTTGACGTCGCCGTCGGCGTACCACCTGTCGACGCCGTCTTCGCGGACTACTCTTGGAGCACGGTGGCGGTATCCGGGATTGATGAAGCGGGCCCACAAGTCCGGCGGCTCGACGACATGGGAGTCCGACGATATCAACCTGTATCCGAGCTGCTTCTTCACCTCTGAGGCCAAGCCAGCCTCCAACCGGGAAGGTTCACCTTCCATACGCCATCCTCCTGCAACATCGGAATTATCAGGCCGGATTTCAGGACAGGCCCTTGCAACTCATCGTATTCGTCACCGACGCTCGTGGGCAGAAAGGCGAAGGCGTTGGCGTCGTCTATGTATCTGGTGGGAGCAACACGCAAATCTGAGAGATCCTCCAGGGGCCAGTACTTGAGCACCGCTTTGCGGAAGTCAGTCAACATCGGTTTGCGAAGAGGATGTGAGGGATTGTTGGCCGCCTGGTACACCTGCTGCAGGTCAATGCCGCGCTCGGTACCCCATATCCCCTGTCGCACGCCGCGGGATTCCTTGGAGAGCATCTCCCACGCCACGGCCATGTCGCCGTCGCGAACGGCCTCTGCGAAACGACCGGCGGCGAGGCCACACGCGTCTGGAGAGTTACTGCGCCGGGTCCCGGGTATTCTCATTGGCTGCCTCCGCCACTCTACGTACACCCGCCCATTCTAACACCACGACATCCTGCAGGTGCTGCTCGAAAGCCAGCCTCTCTTCGACGACAGAGAACTATCGGAGGGCAGCTAAGAACTCCTCATCTGTTATCCGCAATTTCCTGAGGGTTCTCTGCAATGTCCCTCTAGTTACCTCTCTCTTACCCATGATTACCATGCCAGTCACAACTCGGCCGCTGGGCAATCTACGCTGATAGGCTTGGTGGCTGCCCCGACCAATTCTGGCCCTATAGCAACCCAGTCTTTCAAGGGCCTTAGCCAGTTGCATGCTGGAGCATAGAGGAATTCGTGCCAATGTAGGTGTCTAAGCCACCACCAAATCAGGCACTTGCATTGTATAAGTACGAACATTGCTTCCGTGCTGCGACGACACAGACACTTCATCCGACGTGGAATTGTCTGGATAAACCTTGATGCCCATTTCCTGAAATTCCCTGGCGAGCTCCCCCACATCGTGCACAGCCTCCAAATACACTTCGAGGGCTTCTTCCAGCATATCCAAGGCTTCTTCCACGGTATCGCCGCAGCTGGCAACGTCCAACTCCGGACATATGGCGGTAAACTGGTTGCCTTCTTTCTCTGCAACTCCAGTGAGTATCACTCTTGGCATGGTTCCTCCAAGGTGGGCTTTTGTTCTAGCGCTTAGTTACTCTACTTCAATACAACCCTCCTTTTCAAGCCAACTCAGTGCTTGCGTCATCATCGACTGGACACGAAAGACTTCCCTGCATAGAATCAACCACGTATCCCTCAACTTTGCATTTTCGGAGGCCGTAAATATGGAAAGCGTGAATCCCGCCCTCTTCAGCTCTATGGAATGGCGCCTGATCGGGCCGCACCGCGGCGGTCGGGTTGTTGCCGTTACCGGCGACCCCACTGAGCCGATGACCTTCTACTTCGGCGCCTGCGCCGGCGGCGTCTGGAAGACCAACGACGGCGGGACCTACTGGCGGAACATCACCGACGGCTTCCTGAACGTTTCCGCCGTAGGGGCCGTTGCCGTCGCCGCATCTGATCCAAACGTCATCTACGTGGGAACCGGCGAGGCCTGTCTGCGGGCTAACGTCTGCCACGGAGACGGAGTCTATCGCTCGACGGACGGCGGAGAGACATGGCAACACCTGGGCCTGGAGGAGTCACACCATATCGGGAAGGTGCGAATCCACCCGGAGAACCCGGACCTGGTTTACGTGGCGGCGATGGGGCACGCATACGGGGCCAACGAGGAGCGGGGGGTGTTTCGTTCCAGCGACGGGGGCAAGACTTGGGAGCACGTACTCCGGAAGAGCGCGGACGCCGGAGCCGTTGACATCTCCATGGACCCAAACAACCCAAGGATTCTGTTCGCCGCAATCTACCAGACCAGGCGCTATCCCTGGATTAACATCAGCGGAGGTCCCGACAGCGGCCTCCACCGCTCCACCGACGGCGGCGATACCTGGGAGGATATCAGCGGCAATCCGGGACTGCCGGACGGCCTCATGGGTCGCATGGGAGTGTCCATATCACCTGCCAAATCGGGCCGGGTGTGGGCCATGGTTGAATCCAAGAAGGGCGGCCTCTACCGCTCCGACGACGGCGGCGACACCTGGGAGCTGGTCTGCGACAGTCCTGAAATTCGCGGCCGACCCTGGTACTACAGCCACGTATTCGCCGACACCCAGGACCCCGAAACCGTCTATGTACTGGAAGGCGGCGCATACAAGTCGGTAGACGGCGGGCGAAACTTCTCGCCGGTCTACATGCCTCACGGCGACCAGCACGACCTTTGGATTGACCCCGTCAACCCCCGGCGCATGATTGAGGGGAACGACGGCGGAGCTTGCGTGTCCTTCAACGGTGGAGAGACCTGGTCGACCATCTACAACCAGCCAACGTCCCAGTTCTACCACGTGACCACGGATACACGCTTCCCCTACCGGGTCTACGGGGCGCAGCAGGACAACACCACCATGAGCATTCCCAGCAAGAAATACGCCGGCGCCATCTCCATGGCGGACTATCACACCGTCGGCGGAGGCGAGAGCGGCTACATCGCCGTCAATCCTGACGATCCCGACATTGTCTATGCAGGCAACCACTCCAACGGCTACGTCAGCCGCTACAATCACCGCACGGGTCAGGTGCATAACGTGATGGTGTGGCCGGAGTCTTCCTCCGCCATCGCCGCCAAGGACATGAAGTACCGCTTCCAGTGGACCTTCCCCATCCACTTTTCGCCCCACGACTCGAACGTGCTCTACACGGCGGGCAACCACGTCTTCCGCTCCACGGACCAAGGGAACTCGTGGGAGCCGATAAGCCCGGACCTCACTCGCAACGACGAGACCAAGATGGAAGTGTCAGGCGGGCCGGTGTCCCTGGACGGCACCAATGCGGAATACTACTGCACCGTGTTTGCCCTCGCAGAGTCGAGGGTCCAGGCCGGACTCCTCTGGGCAGGTACCGACGATGGGCTCGTCCACCTTTCCAGGGACGACGGCGGCTCCTGGAAAAACGTGACGCCGCCGGACCTTCCCCCGTGGGCGCTGATAAGCATCATCGAAGCTTCGCCCCACGACCCGGCGACGGCTTACCTGGCCGCCACGCGCTACAAGCTGGACGACGAAGCGCCGTACCTCTACCGAACTACGGACTATGGGGAAACGTGGGAGCGTATCGTCGAGGGGATACCCTCCAACCACTTCACCCGTGTTGTCAGGGAAGACCCGGTGCAGAAGGGTCTGCTGTACGCAGGCACCGAATGGGGCATGCTAGTATCCTTCAACGGCGGCGACCGGTGGCAGCCTCTGCAGCAGAACCTGCCAGTGGTGCCCATACACGACCTGGAAGTGAAGGATGATGACCTCGTCGTCGCAACCCACGGACGGGCCTTCTGGATAATGGACGACCTTTCGCCACTGCGACAGATTGCCGCGGACTCTTCCGAAGCCTCAGTGCGGCTATTCAGGCCCCGCACTACGTACAGGCACACGCCGCCCGAGACGTTCGGCGTGGGTTCCAAAGCTCCCTGGGGCTACGAACGCACCGGCACTCTCGTCGTGGCCTACGCCCAGACGCCCGATGACGATGACGGGGTCCTTCGCCACTATATGGACGGTGGCGCCAACCCGCCCAACGGCGTTTACGTCAACTACTACCTGGATGAGGCCACCGATGACCCTGTATCCATTACCATTTTGGACTCCGCCGGCCAGTCCATCATCCGCTTCCGATGTAGGGATGATGATGACGCTCCGGACATGGCCCTTGACGAGGAACGCGGTTCAAAGCCGCGAGCCGGTCTGAACCGCTTCGTCTGGAACATGCGCTACCCAAAGGCACAGACACTTCCCGGCGACCCGCTGACGGAATCGCTGCATCCGCCGGAAGTCACCGGCCCCAAGGCTCCTCCAGGCAGCTACGCGGTTCGGCTGCAGGTGGGCGATCGCACCATGACCCAACCCTTCGAAATCGTCAAGGACCCCAGAATCGAGTCCACCCAGGAGGAGATGCAGCAGCAGTTCAGCTTCCTGATTCGGATGCGGGACAAGCTGACCCAGACTCACGCCGCCGTCGAGCAGATTCGCGGCATTCGCAAGCAGGTGGACGAGTGGTCAGGGCGGACCAGCGCTCAAACCGTCGCCGACGCAGCGAAGGACCTTAATGATAAGCTGGAGGCAATTGAGGGAGAGCTTGCCCAGATCAAGGCCGGCGCCCAGATAGACCGGCTTAAGTACCCCGCCAAGCTCAATGGCAAGCTGACTGGGCTCATTTCCTGGGTCACCAGCTCCGACGAGAAGCCGACGCAGCAGTCGCGGGAGGTCTTCGGCATTCTGTCCGACCAGGTCAACGTGCAGCTGGACTCCCTTCAGAAGGTCCTGGACGAGGACGTGGCAAAGTTTAACGCCCTTATCGATGAGTTGGCGGTTTCTCCTCTGAACCCGAACCCCTAAACCTACCGACGCGGCGTCGGGAAACTTGACGCCCCAAAGGAGGAAAGAGTGTCAGCCACCGACGACCTGATGGCAAACAATACCGGCTACGCCGAGAGTTTCGACAAGGGGCACCTGTCCGCGCCGCCCGGCCTCAAGATAGCCGTGGTGACGTGCATGGACGCCCGGCTCGATACACATAAACTGCTGGGCCTCGTCGAGGGTGACGCCCACGTCATCCGCAACGCGGGGGGCGTGGTCACGGACGACGTCATACGGTCGCTGCTGATCTCACAGCGTCTCCTGGGAACCCGCGAGGTGATGGTGATTCATCACACCACCTGCGGCATGGCGACCTTCAGAGACGATGACTTGAAGGATGCCATCGAGGATGAAACGGGGATCCGGCCTTCTTTCTCCCTGGAGGCATTTCGCGACCTGGAGCAGGACGTACGGCAGTCGATGGCGCGCATCATGGCCAGCCCGTTCATCCCGGCGAAGGACGGAGTACGTGGCTTCGTCTACGACTGCGCCACGGGGCGATTGGAAGAGGTGGCTGCCCTCTAGCGGGTGGCGGCGGTGGCGCGGCTGATGGCCTCGGCGACGGCTTTCATCTGTACAGAAAGAGTGCGGAACTTGTCGAAGCTGAGAGCCTGAGCGCCGTCGCACTTGGCGGTAGCAGGATCGGGGTGCACGTCGACGATGATGCCGTGGGCGCCGGCGGCAATCGCGGCCAGCGAAATGGGCGTCACCAGGTCCCATGAGCCAGTGCTATGGCTGGGATCCACGATGATGGGCAGGTGACTCAACTTCTTGATGACCGGCACTGCCGCCAGGTCCACGGTGAATCGAGTGTAGGGCTCGAAGGTGCGGATGCCTCGTTCACAGAGGATTACCTGGCTGTTGCCGCCGGAGAGAATGTACTCAGCGGCCAGCAGCCACTCCTCGTAGGAGGAGGAGAAGCCCCGCTTCAGCAGCACCGGCTTGTCGACCTTCCCCACTGCGTCCAGAAGATTGAAGTTCTGGGCGTTGCGGGTGCCTATCTGCAGCATGTCGGCGTAGGAAGCCACCATGCCCACGTCCTCAGGCGTCACCACCTCCGTAACGACGGGCATGTCGAATTCTCGACCGGCTTCGGCCAGAATCTTCAGTCCCTGTACGCCCAACCCGCGGAAACTGTAAGGCGAGGTCCTGGGCTTGAACGCTCCGCCGCGGAGAATCTTCGCGCCCTGCGCCTTGACCAACTCGGCGGTGGACATCACCTGTTCCTCGGACTCGACGGCACAGGGGCCGGCAATCATTACCGGGGTTTCGCCGCCGATAGTTGCGCCATCCAATTCAATAATTGTCTCGCCCACCTTGAACTCGCGGGTGGCGAGCTTGAAGGGCTTGGAAATCCTCACCACCTCAGCCACTCCGGGCATCAGTTCCATCTCCGGCTGCAGACCGGAATGGATATGCCCCACCACACCGATAACCGTTCGCTCCGCACCCTGGGACAGATGCACCTGCAAGCCGTGACCTTCGATGCGCTTAGTGACATTCTCTATATCTAATTCCGTGCTACCTGCCTTCATTACCACAATCATGTGAGTGCTGCTCCAAATGTCTTGTTTGCTGCCTACTTCCGGTCTTTTTGGGGGCTGGAGAGGAGGCCCTGGGTCCTCAAACCCACAGCCCCCTTCAAATAAATGTACTTCAGGTCCTCCGGCTGTTTCTCCGTGTTTACGAGCAGAAGTACGCGAATACACATGGGCAAACTTTTTGGAACTATCATCTCATGGGCACACAGCAAGGCCACGTTCATCCACCCCATTCGCCGGGCGGCAAGGGCCGGGTACTCCTCGTTCAGATCCCGGGTGGTGGTGAACCAGACAGCCGCCACCTGTGACTTATCCATTTCATTTTCTTCCATGATGCGCTGGAGCAATTCCTTGGTCGCATCGAGAATAGCCTCTCGGCTGTTTTCATCCACCGTTGTAGCGCCTCTAATACCCCAGCATCCAGACATCAGACCACTCCTTCCAAGGGCACAGGGGCTCCGCCGACTATCTCGGCAACAAAGGCGGAGGCCCTTTCTGCCGCCTCGTCGGGGGTTGCTTCATCAACTATTCGCACAAGGGCGCTGCCGATTACCGCTGCGTCAGCCACTTTTCCAACTTCCTGAAAATGCTCTCGTTTTGACACGCCAAAGCCCACCGCCACGGGTAATTCGGTATGGCGTCGTACCCTTTCTACAAGCAGCGGGGCCTGGGAGCTGACTGAACTACGCGCCCCTGTGACTCCTGTGACGCTGACGCAGTAGATAAATCCGGATGCCAGGGCACACACCATTTCAATGCGCTGATACGTACTCGTCGGAGCCAGCAGGGGAATGAGGTCAATGCCAGACCGGCCGGCAGCATCGGCCAAGGGCGCGGCTTCCTCCGAGGGCAGGTCGGGGATTATCAGGCCGTCCACGGTAGCTTCTTCGGCTTCACGACAAAAGCGCTCAATGCCGATGTTCAGGATTGGGTTGTAGTATCCCATTAGAAGCATGGGCGTATCCGGCAGCCTGGGGCGGAGCCTCTGTACCAGATCCACGCAGTCAGAGAGAGTTACGCCCTGGTTGAGGGCATGGAAACCCGCCGCCTGAACCGTGGCGCCGTCGGCGAGGGGATCACTGAAGGGCACCCCGAGCTCTATGACGTCCGCGCCCGCTTCCACCAAGGCGGGAATCAGGCGCTCCGTCGCCTCCAGGCTGGGATGACCAGTCATGACATAGAGGATCAGACCCGTTCTTCCCTCGTCCCTAAGCTGGGCAAACTTCGCTGCTATACGGCTTTCGGTCACTTCAACTCACAATTTTTCGAAGTGGGAAGTATACCACAAGGCCGAGGCACGACGCCTTAACGTTTCCCTAAAGCGTCAGCGCGACAAAGAAGGCGACGCCGTTCTGTGTGCCGTGAACCCAGACACAACTCCATAGGGAGCCAGTGCGCTGGTAGAGCCAGCCAATCAGCAATCCGGCCACGAAAATTGGAATGAGAATCGCGACGCTGGCATGCGCAATGCCAAATATGGCTGCACTGACCAGAAGGCCGGTCACCGGCCCCCAGGTTCGGACAAGCCCCGATTGTATGAACCCTCGAAAGAAGACCTCCTCGGCAAAGGGGCCAGCCAGGACCACAAGAAATCCTGATACGGCAAGGGCCAGGGGTCCAAACTCATCGAAGGGAAGCTCCGGAGGTGTGAGCGTGTCAATTCCAAGTTGGCTAATGACGGCCACGTAGGCAGCGTTGAACAGCAACACGGCAAATAATATGACTGGCGGCAGCAGCCACGACTCGCTACGAGAAGATTGGGGAGGGCGCACACCAAGGGAGCGGAGTCCTCCGCCATGCATTCCCGGACCAAAGATCCAGGCCGTCGTCAGAATCACGACAACTACGATTGCCAGGCTGAGGTTGAAGACAAGGGAGGAATCTGCGGCATCTTCGTTCGCTGCCAAGGCGAGGACCAACAATCCCAAGCCCAGAAAAGCCAAGGCAGTGACGATGCCTGCCAGGACGGCACCCAATCCCCAAGGTCTGGGCGGAAATAGCGCTTTTTCCGGGGATTCTTCTACCGAGGGTCCGGCAGTCCCTCCCTCATCGTCATTGGGAGACGTTAGATTGGCTTCGTTCCGAGACGTGGGCGTTGGACTCGAAGTTTCCGCCTGCACGTCCTCCTGATCTTCCGGGGTGGTCATGAAACTAAGCTATCACGGCTCCTCGTCCCTAACAATAGACTCAGGTGCTACAATTCCATAAGTCAACGTGAGAAGGACGCTATTGCGACTGTGAGCGCCATGGACTTGTTTGAACAAAGGGGCAGGCAGCTTCAGGAAGCCAACGCGCCGCTGGCCGCCCGAATTCGTCCTCGGACTCTGGAAGAATTCATCGGCCAGGAGCACTTGGTTGGACCAGAGAGCGCCCTTAGGCGCGCCATAAAGTCGGACCGCGTGCCGTCACTTATTCTCTGGGGGCCGCCCGGCAGCGGCAAGACCACGCTGGCTAACGTAATCGCCGGACTAACCAGCGCCCACTTCGAGCCTATCAGCGCCGTTGGCTCCGGCGTTGCACAGCTCCGCAAGTCGGTGGCCGACGCCAAAGAGCGGCTGGGATTGCACAATCAGCGAACAATCCTGTTCATCGACGAAATTCACCGCTTCAACAAGGCGCAGCAGGACGTAATTCTGCCTCACGTGGAGAACGGCGCAGTCACGCTTATCGGGGCGACGACGGAAAACCCATCCTTCGAAGTTATTGCGCCGCTGCTGTCGCGGTCTCGCGTCTTTACCCTGCGACAACTAACTGAGGAACAGGTGGGAACCCTGATCCAGCGGGCCATGGAAATTCCTGAACGGGGTCTGGGACACTTGCAGATAGATCTGGATGCGGACGCGCTGGAGTTTCTGGTGAACATGTGCAACGGGGACGCCCGTATTGCCCTCAACACTCTGGAGTTTGCCGTTGATGCCGCGAGGCCGACCGCCGACGGGGAGCGTAAGGTCACGCTGGGGCTGGTTGAAGACGCCCTGCAGCGTCGGGCGATGCTGTACGACAAAGCCGGTGACCAACACTATGACGTGATTTCTGCCTTTATCAAGTCTGTCCGCGGCTCACATCCGGACGGGGCGCTATACTGGCTGGCCCGTATGATTGAGGCGGGAGAGGACCCGCTGTTCATCGCGCGGAGGCTGGTAATCCTGGCGGCTGAAGACATAGGCCTGGCAGACCCCGCCGCACTATCAATTGCGGTGGCCGCCCAGCAAGCCGTCCATTTCATCGGCATGCCGGAAGGGAGGATTCCCTTGGCGGAAGCCACCGTATACCTGGCTACCTGCCCAAAAAGCAACTCCGCCTATGCCGCCCTGGATCGGGCAATTGCGGACGTGCGCGACACGTCCAACGCGCCTGTGCCGCTGCATCTGCGTAACGCCGTAACGAACCTGATGAGAAAGGAAGGCTACGGCAAGGGCTACAAGTACGCCCACGACTACGCCGACAACTATGTGGATCAGGAGTTTCTGCCGCCAACGCTTAAGGGAAGAATGTACTATCAGCCCAGCGGACAGGGCGCGGAACAGGAAATTGAGCGAAGGCTGAACCGTTGGCGGAACAGGAAAAAGCCGGCGTCGGAGATGTAGCCGGTTCGTTCAGCCGTTGGGGAGAGCCATCGGGCGCATAGGAACAATCCTGGTTTCGGCAGGAAGGTTGGTAGCGGTTACGGAAAGCCGGGTCTGCACTTCAACGTCCCTCAAGCCCATCTCGCGCAGGAAGGGGTCCAAGCCCCCTGGTTCGGCGGCGGCACCCGGAGCCATGAAGTGCATGGGAATCACAATGCGAGCCTCCAGTTGACGTATCAGAGAAGTCGACTGTTCCAACTCTAATCTGGAGCCTTCGCCTACCGGTAAGAACAGCACGTCCATGGGACTGAGCTCATCCACCATTGCGCTGGGCAGAAGGGCAGACAGATCACCGAGATGGCAGACCCGGAGATCATCGAACTCGAAGAGGTAGGCGGTGTTCCTGGGCGGAGGCAGTTCGTCAGGTTTGGGAGACGCCGGAGTCATGAAGCCCCGAATGTATACGCCTGACACTCCGTATTCGCCGGGCCCGTCCATCAACCTGAAGCCGGACTCCAAAGCTCTGAGATGGGAATGGTTGGGTTGACTGTTGCTGACAGTCACTATGTCCGGCTCCGACTCCACGTCGATCACAGCCCCCCCAATGGAGACTGGAAATGGGTCTGTGAGTATGGTCGCGCTTACGCCCCTCATGCGGAAGCAAGCGTGTCCCAGCCAGGTTATGTCCATGCCGGGCGTTCTCCCAACCGGTAGCGCATCAGCACCCAATACCCGACGGGTACAAGGAGGGAGGCAACGTAAAGCTTCGCCATATCACCGGGGATGAAGGGGTACAGCCCCCAGGGGAGGACTTTCTCCCAGGGGACGAAGAAGCCCAACTGAAGCAGTCCAGGCACATAGAGGAGGACATTTCCCAGAAGCATGGCGACAAGGAGGGGTGCGCCTCTGTTCCACCCACGCTCAACCATGAACCCCACCAAGGAGGCCGCCGTAACGAAGCCAATTATGTATCCACCGCTGCTCAACTGCCATACGAGGCCAAAGGCGCCACCGGCGAAGACGTGCATACCGGCCATGCCCTGACACATGTAAGCGAGGGTGGCGAGCAGCCCAAGGCGAGCGCCCAAAACTGCGCCGGTGAGCAGCACCGCCAGGGTCTGTCCCGTAATGGGGACCGGGTTGTCTCCGAAGTGTATGGAAATGCGGGCAAAGATGGTTATGAGGAAGCTGAAGGCGATGACTCGCACCGCGTCGCCCAAGAGTTCCGCCCACGCCGAGGATTCCGTGGGCGCTACGGTGAATGTTGCTACTTGATTCGACGAGGAGCCGAAGAATCCCTTTGCCACATGACCGGCGTATGCCAGACCCAACCCGATTCCCAGGACTATGCCCAGGTTCTTTGCGCCGTCCTTCAATACGCCCGACCAGGAAAAGGGGCTGACGAGGGAGAATGACGTTGGGAACAGGGCTTCAAAGGCTGCCGCCAAAAGTGCCAGTACCAGAGCGAGGGCTGCGTAAGCGGTGATGCTGGGCGCGGGCAGAATCGCCTGAGAGAGGGTTGTCGTTCTTTCCTTCGTTAACAAATGCGCCTCCTGACGAGGTCGAGATTCTGGCTGAAGTATAATGACCGCTCACATTCTCAGTCAATGTTTGTAGTACACAAGGGTCTGACGGTTGGTTTGGGGAACACCTTGTCTCAGACGGTATCTTGACACTTTTCAGCCGTGGGTGCTAGAGTCGCAAAATCCCCTCAAACTATAAGGCTGGAGTGCCCAATGGCTCCACAGCAAGAAAACGCAGCATCTCGACGCCGGACCTATAGCATTCTCCGGACTCTGGTCGAAGAGTACATCGGCACTGCTTCTCCCGTGCCTTCAGAGAGCATCGCTCGCCTTTCTCCGGTTAAGGTAAGCTCCGCCACCGTCAGAAACAAGATGGCGGAACTGGAGGAGGAAGGGTACATCCACCGGCCTCACATTTCCTCCGGCGGCGTTCCCTCAAGCAAGGGATACCGTTTCTACACGGATACCCTGGAGGGCGGGTTGGAGCCGTCATATGAGACGAAGCGCTGGATAGTCAGCAGGTTCCAGCGCGGCGAGCGGGAGACGGAGTCCTGGATTCGCATTGCATCATCAGTTCTATCGGAACTGTCGCGAAACGTATCCATTGTCACCTATCCCAAAACGCCGGCTCCGAAGGTGCGATACGTTCACCTGGTGCTCATTGAGGAGTTTCTTGCCCTGCTGATCCTGGTATTGGAAGAGGCCCGGTTGAAGAAGCACCTGATTCCCCTCGAATGGCCGGGAGATCAGGGCAACCTGACGAGCGTGGCCAACAAACTGACGGACGTGTACACGGGCCTCACGTACAGGGAGATGATGGCAAAGACGGTGGAATTGACGCCCTTCGAGTCCGCCGTAACCCAGGGAGCCCTTTCGATCCTGAGGGAAGATGCCGAAAGGTCGGCGGCGGAGTACATCCTCAACGGTCTCAGAAGGCTGCTTGGTCAGCCTGAATTTGGCGACCAAGGGAAGGCGCTGGAAGTATTAGAAGTGCTGGAGGAGCGCGCCCTGGTCAATCAGATGCTCACCGGGGCGCCCAGCCACGGGGACGTGGCCCTTGTCATTGGCGACGAGAACGACGAGGAGAGCCTCAAGCCATTCAGCATCGTGCTTTGCCAGTACGGCGCGCCGGAAGAGAGCTCCGGCGCCGTTGCCGTGGTAGGTCCGCCTCGCATGGAGTATGCCAACGTAATCGGCGGAATGCGCTTTGTCTCCAGCTACATGGGAGACTTGATCGGGCCCGCTCGCTAGCGTCCCACCCTTCAACGCCCGAATCCGACCGACATCTACGGCTTGAGCGAATAGCCCTGTTCTTCGTATACTAGGTGCGTTGCCATCTTTCAATCAGGGCTGGTTTTGGCTAAGCGAGACTACTACGAAATTCTGGACATTCCCAAGGGCGCATCGGAAGAGGATATCCGAAAGAGCTTCCGAAAAAAGGCTTTGGAGTTTCATCCCGACCGGAATAAGGACCCCGGCGCGGAGCAGAAGTTCAAAGAGGTAAACGAAGCCTATCAGATACTGATGGACTCGGAGAAGCGGGCACGATATGACCGGTACGGCCACGCGGGTCTGGGAGCTGAAGCGGGATATGCGCGGGACTTCGAAGGGTTCGACATTTTCGGCGGACTGGGTGACGTCTTCGATTCCTTCTTTGGCGGATTCAGCACGCAAGCGAGGAACGCGCCGAGGCAGGGCGCAGACCTTCGGGACCGGGTGGTTCTCACCTTCGAGGAAGCCTATTTCGGCGCGGAGAAGGACGTAACGGTGCATCGCACGGAGATGTGCAGCAGATGCAAGGGCCTTCGCAGCGAGCCGGGAACCGCCGTGACCAAGTGCGAACTCTGCCGCGGAAGCGGGAACGTCCGGCGGTCACAGCGGGGCCTTTTCGGACAGTTTGTCCAGGTGGTGGCCTGCCCAACATGCAACGGCGAGGGGTCTACAATCGAAAGTCCCTGCACGGAGTGCCGGGGAGCGGGCAGGGAAAAGGTGGAAGTCTCGAGGTTGGTGAAGGTGCCTGCAGGCGTCGACGACGGCATGCAGGTGCGTCTCACCGGAGAAGGCGACGTAGGCTACAACGGAGGCCCAGCCGGCAACCTCTACGTGGACATTTCCGTCCTTCCCCACAGCATATTTCGCAGGAGCGGAAATAATCTGCACCTGGAGATCCCGATTAACTTTGCCCAGGCGGTGCTCGGGACTGAAGTGGCTATCCCGCTTATTAAGGGAACGGAGTCATTAAAAGTCCCGGCGGGGACGCAGCCCGGGTCCGTTTTCACCCTGAGAGGAAAGGGAATGCCCAAGATAGGCTCTCGGGGTCGGGGCGACTTGCTAGTGCAAGTATCCCTGGAGATACCGACAAAGCTGGACCCGGAGCAGCGGGAGGCTTTGGAGAACCTGGCCGAGTCCATGGCCTGGGACAACGGCAGCTACGCCAGGGGAAGGGGCATTTTCGACCGGATGAAAGACGCCTTCACCGGTTCTTGAACTGAAGGCCGAACCTGCATGAACAATCGCCGCTTGCCCATCTATTCCGTCCGTCTTCCTTTTTCCTGATACGGTGGAATGGCTGGAACTTAGCGTTCAGGTGCCTTCCGAGTTCGTAGAACCGGTCTCCTACCTATTCGGACGCTACGGAAACGGTCTTTCCATGGAGAAGGTGGAAGAGGGGGAAGTGCTTCTCAGGACGTACATAACCACCACAGCCACGCAGAAGCGCGCAAGAATCGAGGTGGGCGTGAAGCTCATCGGCTCCCTTCGGCCCATAGGAGGCCTGCATGTTCAGGAAATCGAAGAGAAGGACTGGCAGGAATCCTGGAAGGACCAGTTCACCCTGCTGCGGGTGGGACGCCGATTGGTAATCAAGCCTCCGTGGATCCCGTATGAAGCCCATGCCGGGGAACTTGTGCTTGAGATCGACCCGGGGTTGGCTTTCGGAACGGGTCATCATCCGACCACACAAATGGCTTTGGAGGAGCTGGAGAGACTTTCGCCCTCGGGCATGAGGGTTCTGGACGTGGGCACCGGCTCCGGCGTACTGAGCATTGCGGCAATACGACTGGGGGCGAAGCAGGTGACGGCGCTGGACGTGGACTCCACGGCAGTCAAGATGGCCCGCCGCGCAGTGAGGGCAAACAGGGTGACAGACAAGGTGAGTTTGGGACGGGGTTCCCTGCCTCACAGCCTTGCGCCGGCCGGGACATTCGACCTTGCGCTGGCAAATATCAGCGCCAAGGTGGTGTCCAATCTGGCGACGGAACTGCATCGTTGCTTGACCGAGGGAGGGACACTGGTGACGGGGGGATTCCTGGATAGGCAAGAGGAGCAGTTGGTTGAGAGTTTACAGGACGTGGGTTTCCACATTCAGGGACGCTGCGTTATGGAGGATTGGGTTACGCTGGAGGCGGTCAAATCTGAGAGCTGACGGAGCGCGTCCGCTGTAAGGTCCGTCGCCTATTCAGAGCGGGGGGGACGTCCCATCAGCCGAGTTACCGCTTCGTTCAATTCCAACCCTTTGAATAGGATATGATGAGTGGTCTCAGCGATGGGCATTTCCACGCCCAGCTCCCCAGCCAGCTTGAGAGCAGCCGCCGTGGTGTGCACTCCCTCCGCCACGTTCTTCATTGAGTCCAAGATCTCGCTGAGGGAAAGTCCCTTAGCCAATTGCTCACCTACGTGCCTGTTCCTGCTGAGGCGGCTGAAGCAGGTGGCAGCCACGTCTCCCAGACCCGCGAGGCCGGCGAAGGTCAGGGGATTTGCACCCGCAGCCACTCCCAGCCGCGTAATCTCCGCAAGACCGCGAGTGATAAATGCCGACTTTGCGTTGTCTCCATAGCCGAGTCCGTCGCAGATGCCGCTTCCAATTGCGATGATGTTTTTCAGAGCGCCGGCAAGCTCGACGCCTACTACGTCGTCGTTGGTATATACACGGAACCGGGATGACATGAGCATCCGTTGCACTTTTCGGGCCGCCTCCAAGTCGTTACTGGCGACAACGGTGGAGGCAGGCCTACCGGCAAGCACCTCCTTGGCCAGATTGGGGCCGGACAGGACGCAATACCTGCTGACAAATCCGGTCGGTATCTCATCGGTGAAGACGGCGCTCATGGACTTTCCCGTTTCCATTTCGAGCCCCTTGGCGGCGCTCACCACGATGGCGCTGCTGTCCAAATCGTCTCGAATCCATTGCAGATTCTTACGGAACCGCTGGGAAGGGACGGCCATTACGACCACTTCGGCGTTGGCAAGGGCTTCGGACGTCGAAGCAGTAATTGCCAATTCGGAAGGGAGGGTTACTCCGGGAAGGAAGCGGCGGTTTTCACCGTCCCGGCTGATTCGTCGAGCTTCATCATGGGTGCGTGCAAGGAGCGATGATGGGACGCCGTTGCGGCACAGCCGGAGGGCCAAGGTTGTGCCCCAGGTGGTGGTCCCCACTACTGCTGCCCTGGAAGACATCTTCTATCCGGAATCGGCGGGCTTCACGCGCTCACCCAAGCGCGGCTCCGTACCATGCCGAAGTCGCAGAATGTTGTCGGAGTGCTGCCAGAAGATGATGAACGCGCCGATGCCGAAATAGATGAGATAAACGTAGGAGAAATTGAAGAAGACGGCTTGCACTACTGCCGCAACGACGGCCATTGTGACGCCCGCCAGGGACGCTACGGAAACGTAGCGGGTGACGCGTGCTGTCGACGCCCAAGCCAGAACGCATAGAACCAGGGCTATTGGGGAGATTATGAGGACGGCGCCGGCTGCGGGCATGATGCCGCGCCCCCCCTTGAATCCGAGAAACAACGACCAGTTATGGCCGGCCAGTACCAGCAAGCCGGCCGTAACGTCCGCTGCGGGCGTATCGGCGACGACTTTTGAGAGCAGGACGGCCAGAGCTCCTTTGCTCAAGTCCAGAACCAGCACGAGGGCGGCACTCTTGAGGCCGCCCGTACGCAGGACGTTGCTGGTGCCCGTCCGGCCGCTTCCGTGCTCTCGCACGTCCACGCCGTGGAAGAGCCTGACCACCAGGAAGCCCCAGGGCACGGAGCCCAGTACGTAGGCCAAGGGGGTCAGGATGAGGTACTGGGCAAGGGGCTGTGAAGTGTCCATTATGAGCGCAACAGCCAGTACGTAAACGGCCAGCAGTGGCGGGACCACAAGGGGCAGTACGTACTTCATCAAGGCTTTCTGCCCCTTTTGAAGACCAGCCTCAGGTGGGTCTGGCGAAAGTCAAAGGCCGATCTGATGCGATTTTCCAGGTAGCGGCGGTATGAGAAGTGTACCTTGGTGTCGTTCACGTTCAGCACGAAGGTGGGCGGATTGACGCCCACCTGACGCACGTTTCGGATGGCCACACGACGCTTGCCCATGGAAGCGGGAGGTTGATTAGCCATCGCGTCCAGAAGTACGCGCTGCAGTTTGCCGTGGGGCACCACACGCTGACGTTCCCGGTACAGGTCCAAGGCCAGTCGAAGCAGGTCTGCGATGCCTTCTCCATTCAGCGCGGAAGTGAAGACGATAGGCACGTAGGGCATGAAATGCAGCCTGCGACGAACGGTCCAGAGGGCTTCTTCCCGGGCCGTGCCAATGGGATCTTCGATGAGGTCCCACTTGTTTATTACGGAGACGACGCCTTTGAAGCTCTCCGACGCATATCCGAAGACGTGGGCATCCTGGGCAGTGGCCAGTTCAGAAGCGTCCATCACAAGGAAGGCCATGTCGGACCGCTGGATGGCGCGGAATGCACGGAGCACGCTGTATTTTTCGATGCCCTGCCGGACCTGTCCACGACGGCGTATGCCCGCCGTGTCCACCAGAATCATGGGGTGACCTTCGAATTCGAAGCGGGTATCAAGGCTGTCGCGGGTTGTTCCTGCGATTTCGCTTACGATGGCCCGCTCTTCACCAAGAATGGCGTTAAGCAGCATGGACTTGCCGACGTTGGTACGCCCCAGAATGGCGATGCGAGGTACGCCGACCACTTCTTCTTCAATTTCCTGGGGAGGCAGGAGCTCTGCCGTACGTTCCATAAGGTCGTGGATGCCGAGGTTGTGGTAGGCGCTGACGTACAGGGGCTCGTCCAAGCCAAGGCCATAGAATTCCGACGCCGAAAGCTCTCGCTTCTGATTGTCCACCTTGTTAACGACGGTTATGGCCGGCTTCTCGCGGCGTCGAATCTGCAAGGCTATCTCCTGGTCGACGGGATTCATGCCCTCAGCCCCATCTACCAGAAAGTAGAGCAGGTCCGCATCCTCGATGGCGGTTTCCACCTGCGCCCGCACCTTGCCCTTGAGAGGGTCTTCTCCGGGAGGTTCCAGACCGCCCGTATCGACAAGCGTGAATGCGAGATCGTCCCACTGCACCTGGCCGATGATTCTATCTCGGGTGGTGCCGGGAATGTCCGTAACTACAGCCTCACGCCGACCAACCAGACGGTTGAACAGGGTGGATTTACCAACATTAGGCCTGCCTATAATGGCTACAAGTGGTTTAGTCATCCTCTTGTCTCGAAAGGCTCCGTGTTATCTAGCCTGCTGCGCTAGACCCCGGAGCGAGTAAGATGTTCCAGGAGCGCCTTTTGCGCGTGGAGGCGATTTTCTGCCTGATCGAAGGCCACCGACTGGGGGTGATCCAGCATACCGGGCGGTACTTCTTCACCATAATGGGCGGGCATGTCGTGCATGAAGATAGCATCGGGACGGGCCAATGACAGGAGGTCCGGGTTGACGGTGTAGCCCCTGAAGGCCGATAGGCGGGAAGCACGTTCTTTCTCGTCACCCATACTGACCCAAACATCCGTATAAACCACGTCGGCATCCACAACGGCTTCGCCTGGTTCCGTGAGGAGCAGCGGCGGTGGCGCGCCTGCTTCCGCGGCTAGACCAGCGGCTTCCTCGACGCTGGCGCCATCCAACTGGTACCCCGGTGGAGACGCAATGACAAAGCTGCCGCCGACTGAAGCTACGCCAAGGGCCAAGCTGCGCGCTACGTTGTTTCCGTCTCCTATGAAGGCCACACGAAGCCCGGACAGCCGTCCCTTAGCTTCGTTCATGGTCTGCAAGTCAGCAAGCGTCTGGCAGGGGTGTTCCCAATCCGACAAAGCGTTCACGACCATGACGGACGCGCAGGCGGTAAACTCCTTCAGGGCTTCATGGGAGTTCACACGAGCGACGATTCCGTCTACGTAGCGCGAAAGGACCTTTGCCACATCGGACACCGGCTCACGAACTCCCAGGCCAACCTCCTGACCGCCTGTGTAGAAGCAGTGACCGCCGAGCTGATGGATGCCCACTTCGAAGCTTCCCCGGGTGCGCAGCGACGGTTTTTCGAAGAGAAGGGCAACGGTGCAGCCCGACAGGGCGTTGGACGCGGATCCACTCTTCATAGCCGAGGCCCTCTCGACGACGGAGTGTATTTCCGAGGAACTGAGGTCAGTTACGGTTAGAAATCTCGGCGGGTTCATCTGCCCTCCCAAGCAGAAATGATATCTCAATGGACGGAGGGGCTTCAACCTGAATCAGCGGAAGGCCAATCTTATATCAACTTATCAAGGGCACGTGGGGCGCAGCGGTCTTAGGGAGCAAGCCAATGATTCTGGGATCGTCTGCTACTTCCACCTGACGGCTGTAGGGGTGAAACCCGGAACGAACGTAGAATTCTACGGCGCCGGGGTGGTCAAAGGTGCAGGTGTGGAGCCAAAGTCTCCGAATAGGACGAGACCAGGCGATTTCCAAGGCGCGATTCATCAACCACCGGCCGGCTCCCCGGCCAAGCATCTCAGGAGTTAGTCCGAAGAAACTCATCTCGGATTCACCTTCAAACCTGAAGTCGAGCTCCAACAGACCGCGATCCTCACCGTTGACGGTCAGTAGGTAGGTATCGTAATGAGGGTGGTCCAAGAGTTGGCTGAGCTCGTCATTGCCGAGTTTAAGCCGTGAAAACCAGAGCCAATCCTGGCCTACCCGTCGGAACAAGAGGCGGTAATCTTTCGTGCTGCAGAATTCTGCCTTCTTCAGGGCCCATGATTGTTCGGAGGGACCAGGGCGAGTTGGGGGACGCTGAAACATCTGCAAATTGGTGACGACGGCAGCAACCTTGCCTTGTGGGATATCGAAGAAACCGTCTGACAAACTCATAACTCTCCAGTAAGAACCGTCGCTATTTTGCGGGTAAACTCCAGCTTCGTCCCTTTGGCATAGAACTTTACCAACACCTCCCTTGAAGGCTCAAGCCAATGACGCAGGTTGAGGCGTCTACAACGCAGCCATTCAGGGGCCCTTCAGCCAGTAACGTTGAAAATACGTCGACCTGAATGTGGCCTGAGAAAAACTGTACTACCCATTGACAAGCATTCTTGTTGTGACTACACTCTCCATCGTGTTGGAGTGATAGATTATCTCACTTTGGCAATTGAAGAAGATACAATGTTCTCAGAGAACTTGAAACACTGGAAGCCGGCTAGGGAGCACTTCAAGGGTTCCATTTTAGCCAATGCGGAAACAAGAAGCTCTGATTTTCGGGGGTAGCGGAAGCATAAGGTCTTTGGGGCGCTATCCAGAGGCCCATTAACCAGTTTTGAAATGCAATTCGATTTGACCAGGGACCAACGAGAAGGTCCGTGAGCAGTATTCTGTCAACAACAAACAGCGATGCAAGCCCGTCAGTGGCTTTCCGTTGCTTGCGAGCCTCGTAAATCGGCATCAATCGGGACTTCTCTCATCTAACCAAGATTGTAGAACATTACGCAAATTCAGACGGAGGAATACATGATACGACCTCGCACTGCGATGCTACATAAGGTATATTTGAGCGCGTTAATTGTTTTGGGCGTCATGGCTTTAGTGGTCATAGCAGCGTGCTCAAGCGACCCTGAGCCAACGGCTACACCGGCAGCTACAGCAGCGGCAACGCCCGCGCCTGCTGCCCCTCAACCAACGGCGGCACCTACGCCGACGGCCGCAGCCCCAACCCCGACAGCCGTTCCCACAGCACGGCAGACGCCAGCGGCGCCCACTCCTACGGCTGCACCAAGCACGCCGGCGCCTACTATGGCACCAACTCCCCCTCCGGGTCCCACGATACAGGTTGTCACGACTACCAACTTTGTGGCCGACTGGGTAAGGAATATCGGCGGGAGCAAAGTGGAGGTGTTCAGTCTTCTGTCGCCCGGAAGCGACCCGCATTCCTACCAACCAGGAGCACGGGACGTAGCAAGAATTGCCGACGCAGACCTGGTTTTCAGCGTGGGTTTGGGTCTGGAAGCAGGTTGGCTCACCGAACTTATACACAACGCAAGCGTGGACGAACACGGAATCGTTGCGCTGGGGAACCACATTGACCCAATCGAAACGGAGGAGACCGGCGGTCACGGGGATGAACACGAGGAGGAAGAGGAGCACGCATCGGCCACAGGGCGGTTGATAATTGCCGACCGGGAGCAGGCAGCCCTCTCCGTTCTCGACCTGACCACGGAAGGTCTCGCCGAGCTTCGCATCCCCGTAGCAGCAGCAGGCGCTAGCGTCTATTCCAGCCCGAGCGGTCGATTCGCCTTCGTCATCGCACGTGGGCCGGAGGACAACGACGACAGGGTGCACGTGTTCGACGGCGGCGTCTATCTCGAAGAGCACGATGGACACATGGACCTGATCTCCGAAGCAGTTTCGCCCCTTTCCGTCGGAACCAGCGACGACAGGCCCGTCCACGTCAGCGTACACGCCGGCTGGACGGCCATCTACCACGACGGCACGGGTCGTGCCGCTCTCTTCGAGGAGCACGATCTGGAAGAAGAGTACAACGAGTACGAACCCGTCTGGATGGAGGCCGGCCTGCAGCCCGGTGCTGTGGTCCCACTGGGTGAAGAGTTATTCATGGTCACCTCCAACAACCCCGACTACCCGGCAACGGCCACCAGCAGCCTCCCCCTAGGAGGAGAGATTCGCACTGTTGACAATCAGGTTGTCTACGATGCCAGTAACCGCTCCTGCCCGGGCATGCACGGCGAGGCCGCCAACCACGACGGCGTGGCTCTCGGCTGTGTGGGGGGCGTGCTCTTCATTGAGGGCCACGATGGCGAGTACGAGCATGTCTTCATCGACAACCCATCAGAGATGAATGAGTCCGCGCGAATCGGGACTCTTTGGGGCCACGAGGATTCCGCGAACTTCTTCGGCTCCGCTTCGTACAGGCACGAGGGCGCGTCCATTTACGATGGTCTCTGGATGATTGACGCTGAAGGCGGATCAATGACCCAGGTGATGCCGTCGACGGATGAGAAGCGGGTCTATGGCGCGGCCTTCGATGGGCATGGCGAAGAATTCTTCGCCCTCTCCGCAGACGGGATGCTGAACGTCATCAATCCGGAATCCGGTGAAGTTGAAGAAGAGATGCAGCTGGTTGATCCCTTCGATTCCGACTCTTCGCCTTCGTTCATAGTCGTCGGAGAGATGATCTACGTCTCCGATAGAGCCAGCGGACGCATCTTCGAGTTCAGCGTTGCGGATGGGGAGATTGAGCGCGAATGGTCAATCGCCGGCACACCCGGACGGCTCGCCTTCGTGGGCGTTGGCGGCGCAGCAAGCTTCGAGGAGCACGATCATGGCCCTCTGGACCCCCACTTCTGGTTCGACCCGATCAGGGTCAAGACCGCCATTGATGAGATTGTCCATCTCCTGGAGGAGGCGGACCCGGATGGGGCCGATTACTACGAGGCCAACGCAGCCACCTACAAGGCTCAATTGGACGAGCTGCACAGCTGGACCTTGACCCAGGTGGAACAGATTCCCATGGACAAGAGGCTGCTGGTAACGTCCCACGACAGCCTGACGTACTTTGCAAAGCTGTACGGATTCGAGGTAATCGGCACCGTTATACCCTCCACGCTTTCCACGGAGGTGGAACCATCTGCCAAGGAGTTGGGACACCTGATAGAGGAAATCGAGGAGTACGGGGTAAAGGCAGTGTTCGGAGAGACCACTGTGAGCGAGCGGCTGGCCCAGACCATCGCAGACGAAACGGGCGCGAAGCTGGTCAGGCTCTACTCCGGGTCTCTCGGTCCTGAAGGAAGCGACGCGGACACGTACATAACAATGCAGCAATGGAACGTTGAAATGATCGTGGAGGCGCTAAAGTAAGGCAACAATAGAAATATCGCCAGGCCGCCCGATCCCCCGCGGGTTGGCCTGGCAAATGCCAGAAGCCACAATACTGAGGCTTCAATCGCAACGGCTAAAGGCGTGTGTCAACCACGCGCCCGAGGCTAAAACAGGAGAGGCGGTCAAATAGACCGCCTCTCCTGCGTTCGGCAAATGGAATGTGAGTAAGCACCCAGGTAGATCGACAACGGAATATTCCGTGAGCACGACAAAAGCCCTGCAAAATTCGCTTGCCTTTAGCTGCAGTGACTCTCGGACTTAAGGGGCCTCAAACTGTCAACTGACTGGCGGAAGGCACATTCAGCAGTAGCAAACTGCTTGCGACGCTGGCGCACTTGCGCTCTTGCGACGGCTGGCTTGGCTGTGATAGTTTTGCAGCCATAAACGGTAAACATTGAGGAGGCTGGATATGGGATTCACGCCAAGCTATCTCGGACACGTCAACATTTACGTCCGCAACGCAAAAAATGCACGGGAGTGGTATGAGTCCGTCCTGGGACTGCACACTTATGACTTCATGGAAGGCCGCGCCGCCTTCATGTCCGCCGACCTGAACGAGTCCCATGAGGTCGCGCTGATGGAAGTGGGAGAGAACGCGGAGGGCCCTCGCGCCGGACAGGTGGGACTTAATCACATGGCATGGCGGATGGCCAGCCTTGAAGACCTGGCCGACTTTTACAACAATCTGAAGGAAAACAACGTACCCATCCGACGGGTCTTCGACCACGGCCTATCGGTGGGCATCTACATCAATGATCCCGACGGCAACGGTATCGAGGTCTACTACGAGATCCCTCGCGAGGAATGGCCCCGCCAGGAGGACCTGTTCATGAGTGGCGCCCGTGTCCAGGGGAACTTCCCCGGCCCATGGGAAGCCGAAATGGTACCCGACAGCGTGGCAGGGCTGAAGAGCAGCTAACCCTTCGCGCTCTGCGGACGAATCAGGAGCACTTTCTCCGCTACTCCAACACGGCAATGCCTCTATCTCTGTCTGCAGATCTGAGTTCACAAGACGGTTCGTTTCCACGAGCGTGGTTGCCGCATAGTCCGATTTGGTGAACTCGATACGTGCCTCGAGAATGGCTTAGAGTAATAGGCCAGGTTGTTAACGACTGCCGTTACCCTCACCTTGTCCTCCATCGTCGCACAGCCCTCGGCCAGCACCTCCAGCAATCCACCATCATTAAGGTTAGTTGCAGGTAGGTTCATATACCAGGAACAAGAGGCCGTTAATGCTCCCGCAAGTCTGTGACGCGATTGGATGACATGATACTATATCGCAAAGAGCAGATCAGTCCTTAGGGAGCCGAATAATGCCAGCCAGGACCGGGGCGGAATACATCGCCAATTTGAAGGAGAACGGTCCGGAGGTGTATTTGCACGGCGAGCGGGTTGAGGACGTCACCACCCACCCGGCGCTGCGAGGCGGTGTGAATACGCTGGCCCGGTTGTACGACATGCAGCACGACCCGGCCATTCGCGACGAGATGACCTACGTGTCCCCAATCACGGGCGATCGGGTCGGCACCTCGTTTATAACTCCGCTCACGAAGGAAGACCTGGATGCCCGCCGCGTGATGATGGGGCACTGGGCCCGAGCGACCTTTGGCATGATGGGCCGAAGTCCGGACTTCATGAACGTCAACATCATGGCCATGGCCGCTGCCGGGGACTACTTCGCCCAGAACCGGCCAGAGTTCAAAGACAACATCAACAACTACTACGAGCACGTCCGCGAGAACGATCTGGTGCTCACCCACACGCTACAGAACCTGCAACGCAGCCGCAGCCCAAGCACCAAGGCGCCGGAGCAACGGACGGACATCGCATTGAGGGTGGAAAAAGAGACCGACGCAGGGATATACGTTTACGGTGCGCGGGTGCTGGCGACGCTGGCGCCGCTGTCCGAAGAGATCGCGGTGTATCCCACAACGTCGCACCAGTTTTCAGGCCAATCCTCCGAACGCTACGCCTTTGCTTTCGCCATCGCCAACAATTCTCCGGGCCTGCGCTATCAGTGCCGCGAGAGCTTTGACTTAGGACGCTCACACTTCGACCACCCGTTAGGCTCTCGATTCGAGGAGCTGGACGCAGTGGCCTTCTTCGACCACGTTTTCGTACCGTGGGAGAATGTTTTTCTGTTGGGCGACGTGGAACTGTGCAACAATCTGCACCATGCCACTAACCGCCACCTGCATTCGGGGCACCAGATAGTCACCAAAAACCTGGCCAAGTGCGAGTTCGTATTGGGCCTGGCGAGTCTGATGACAGAAACGCTGGGTTCGTCGGGTCAACAGCAGGTACAGCAGATGATCGCGGAGATCATCGAGAACCTGGAGGTTACCAGAGCGTGCCTGAGGGCCGCCGAAGCCGACGCGGAAGTGGACAAATGGGGCGTGATGGCCCCAGCCGAACTCCCCTTACAAGCCGCCCGAAACCTGTTCATGCGCATGTATCCACGCATGGGTGAGATTATCCACCTGCTGGGCTCCAGCAGCCTGATGGCCCTGCCCACTGAAGCCGACATGGAAGGCCCTCTGGCCGCGGAAATCAATCGCTACCTGGAAACCGACGCTTCCTCCGCCCGCGACCGCGTGCGGCTGTTCCGCCTTGCGTGGGACATGTCCTGCAGCGCCTTCGGGGCGAGGCAGATACTCTACGAGCGCTTCTTCCAGGCCGATTCCGTACGAAACGCCATCATCCTCTACAACATGAAAGACCGTGAACCCCACGCCGACTGGGTCCGTCGGTTTCTCGAACAGGAATAATCCGGTCTTGAGGCTAGCTGCGAGGGATGTCAGCGGCCGGTTTTCTTGCGCCAGGACGTGAGGTGTTATACGCCTTCAGTGATTATGGTACTGGCAGTGCTGCTCTTTGAGCGGACCTTGGCGAGCTCCTTGTATTCGTCAGAGCCGACAAAAGCTTGTACATCCTTGAAACTCTCGAACTCAATAACAACTATGCGGTCGGGGGTCCAGTCGCCTTCAACAAACTCGGTGGTCCCCCCACGGGCCAGATACCTTCCATTTCGACTCTCCACCAGTTTCGCAATGCCAACAGCGAATTCCTCGAAAAGAGCCTGATCAGTAATCTTCAACTCGGCAATCAAATATCCTGCCAATTTCTACCTCCATTCAATTATGATTTTGTATCCTTTTGCCATGTACTGCGGGCGGGCAACAATGTGGAAGAACTTTGTTGATGAGCTTACTCATCCACCCGAACCGCAACAATGTCGATTCCGTGATATTTTCTGTGGCGGACTGAAGACGCGTAGTGGCGCAACAAACGGAATGAGAATTCGCTTACGTCCGGCTCTTCGGCCTGCTCACTCATGAACGATATCCTATCTTCAATATTTTCCTCCGTAAATACCGCCAAGAATTCCATCTCCACCATTCCTGGCCCCGGCCGGGCGACTATTACCAGGCGTGGAGGCTTCTCTTCGTCATGCTCATCTCGCAGCTGCAACATGGTGGACAGAGTCTCCTCTCCCGCGGAGCACAGCCGGTCAATTGAATCTTGCTTCCATCCCATCCGAGAGCCGAGCCCCCGCAGAAATTCTTCAATCTGCGGCAAAGAAGAGACGTCGAGCTTCGTTTCCAGACGTCTCCGGCGGGAACCGGTCAACTCAAGGATCATGGACATGAGGACAGCAGCCAGAATGGCCAGCACGACACTGTTGCCGAAGGCCACACCCCAGGGGCTTCCCAGGGGACCTGCCAGCACGTTCTGGGTCTGCAGGCCCACGCCAATCGATAGGGCCAATCCTACTATGATGGCCTTTTGCTGATTAAAGCCGTCCTGGAGCACTGCACGGATGCCCTCAATGAAGAGCAATCCCATAATTATCATCAGGATGGCGCCAGTAACCGGTTTTGGGATTGTGAGAAGAACTGCAACCAGTTTGGGCAACAGGGCAAGCCCAATCAGAATAGCTCCGATGGCGTATGCGGTACGGCGTGAGGCGAGTCCGGTGAAGCTGATCAGAGACATGGTTGAAGGCAGATAGTAGATGATGGGCAAAATGCCAGCGATGCCGGACAGCAGGACTCCAATTCCACCCGAGTTTACCGTTCCCTGGACGCCTCGAAAGTCCACGGCGCGCGGTCTACGCCAGGACACCTGCTGGATCACCGACCCCTCATTGCTGGCCCTGATGCCCACCACAACGCTTACGATGAGAAACACCACCAGCAGGGCCAGGAAATCCTGGTCCAAGGCCAAGCTCAGGCCCGGCCATGCTGAAAACTCGGGTAGAGCAAGCCAGGGAGCATCCAGGGCCTCTCGAAAGTCATACACACCAAGGGGTATTGCTACCAGGCTCCCTACCACGATGGTGATGGGTATCGCCAAGAGCCGCATGAGGCCTGAGGCCCTCAGCATCAGGACTGCCACGGTGAACAAGGCAACAGCCCCCACCAATGGCCCCGCGATTGGAGCCGCGCCGGCCGGGACGTCGTCCCACCTAGCAATGGCTATCGGCATGGCGGAAACGGCAATCACCATAAAGGCCACACCGGCAACGACGGGGGTGATTATTCGACGAAGCTGGGCCAACCAGAAGGCCAGCGCAAACTGGACAAGAGAGGCGGCGATAATAAGGCTGGACATTACCGGCAGTCCGCCTTCATTTACGGCCAGCACACATACCGCCATGAAGGGTACCCCGGGACCCGTCAAGAGCAGATAACCAGGGCTCAAGCGCCCCAGCTTCGTTGCCTGGATAACCGTGACGATGCCAGCGATGGTCAGGGAAGCAAAGACCGCCCACGTCAGGTAGCTTGCGCTGCCTCCAAAGGCCACCACAAAGGTGGTCACCAAGGTTGCTGTGTTCGACAAAGCCAGGACGCTACCCTGCAGCGCCACTCCAAGGGTCACATTAACAGGACTCTTCTCATCCGGCTCGTAACGTATGTATTCGTTGTCGCGCACGTTTAGTCTCTACGGTTGCTGGACCCCTTCCATACTTTGTATCGACTGCAATGTCAGCCCTGCGGTTTATCGAGCCCCACAGGGTTAGCAGGTCAGGTATCCTTCTGAGACATTGTACAAGATACAGCTGGACTGCACCCAATTATAGTAGCTCCGCCCATCTTCCAGTTTATTGCGGGCGTTTCGAAAGGATAGAAGCAACATCTCGTTGAGATACTTGGCTCTTGGCCGGATTCAAGCATGACTACAGATGGATATTGCGTTTAGTCTGGAGCTATCCGACGCCTGTCATCGGCCGACTGCAGGGGGTACACACCGGTGAATGGGTATCAGTCAGGGGGTGACGAAACGTGGGGACTGATTTGATTCTAAAGCCCCCAAATACTCAGCGTTCTGCGAAGAGGGGGCGAGGGAAGGGAGGGGTTGTGGCTGGATGGTGGGCGGTAGTGGACTTGAACCACTGACCTCTGCGATGTCAACGCAGTACTCTAACCATCTGAGCTAACCGCCCACGGTGCGGTAACGAGGCAATCGTTGAGTGCTGAAGAACTCGCCGATTACCTGTCGTGGTTAGAGTTTAGCCACTGGCTTAAGGGAGCGTCAAGGGGAGGATGGCGAAGGGCAAGCGAAGGGGCCGCAGTGATGCGGCCCCTTTGATGCTTCTGCGTTGCTGGTGGAGTTCACGCGCTAGTCTATGACGGGATTGTCCACTTCCACGTCGGCGTGACCGTTGCCTAGGTCGTCCAGTCCTTCGGCCAAGGAGTCGGTAAACTCCTTGATGAGATCACTATCGAGGATATCGTCACCGTCGCCTTCGAGAATCAGGTCGTCGTCGCCCAACATGTACTGCTCTTCCACCGTGGGTAGTTCAGCATCTACGCGGGCAGGTATGAGGCGGCCGATGATGACGTTTTCCTTGAGACCGAGAAGATGGTCGACGCCACCGCTGGCGGCAGCTTCCGTGAGAACGCGGGTGGTCTCCTGGAAGGAGGCAGCGGCGAGGAAGCTGTCAGTGAGGAGGGAGGACCGGGTGACACCGAGGAGGACGGGCTTGGCGGTGGCGGGCTCTCCGCCTTCCGCCAACACCTGGGCATTCTTGGACTGGAAGTCGAAGAGGTCGATGGACTGGCCGGGGATGTATTCGGCGTCGCCGGCGGAGTCCACCTGGACCCTTCTCAGCATCTGACGAACCACCACTTCGATATGCTTATTGTGGATGGACACGCCCTGGGAGCGGTAGACCTTCTGTACCTCATCGACGAGGTAGGCCTGCACGTCCTCTTTGCCCTTGATGCGAAGGATGTCGTGGGGATTCAGCGGGCCTGCAGTGAGGGCGGTTCCGGCCTTGACCTCATCTCCGTCTCTCAGGAGCAGCAGGGCGGAGACAGGAACGAGATGTTCGCGCTCTTCCGTATCCGCCCAGGTGATGGAGAGGCCACCATTAGGCTGAATTTCGACGGTGCCGCCAACGTTGGCGACGACGGCGTCTTCGGGTGTCTCGACCTTCCTCTTGCCGCGCTTCTTGGGCAACTCGGTACCCTCCGGCAGAGAGAGTATGGTGCCGGCTTCAACCTCTTCGCCGTCCTTGACGTGGACTTCCGCATCGGGCGGGAGGTAATAGTCCTCTCGATATTCTTCCCGACTTGTGATTTTTACCCGGCGGCCCTGAACGTCTTCTTCCACGCTGACAGTGCCGTCGATGTCTGAAAGGATGGCCGAACCCTTGGGCACTCGTGCTTCGAAAAGCTCTTCGACCCTGGGCAGGCCGCTGGTGATGTCCTGACCGGCGACGCCGCCGGTGTGGAAGGTCCTCATGGTGAGCTGGGTGCCGGGCTCGCCGATGCTCTGGGCGGCGATGATACCGACGGCTTCGCCCATTTTGACCATGCGGCCGGTGGCGGGGCTGCGCCCATAGCACATGCGGCAGAGACCGCGGTGGGACTGGCAGGTGAGGGGCGACCGGATGAAGACATCGGTGACGCCCGCTGCAGCGATGGCGTTGAATGCGTCTTCATCGATTTCCTGGTTCCGGTCGATAATGATTTCGCCGGTGTTAGGGTCAACAACGGGTGCGGCGGCGAGCTGGCCCATGGCACGCTCATCCTGGGTAGCAACCAGAGGGTCGCCAGTGTCGGGGGCAAGCCAGATGCCCTCGGTGGAGCCGCAGTCTTCCTCCAGGACGATGACGTCCTGACAAACGTCGGTCAGGCGGCGAGTCAGGTAGCCGGAGTCGGCGGTCCTGAGGGCGGTGTCGGCGAGACCCTTGCGGGCGCCGTGGGTGGAGATGAAGTACTCTAGGGCGGTGAGGCCCTCGCGGAAGCTGGACTTGATGGGGAGATCGATTATGCGGCCCTTGGGATTGCTCATCAGACCACGCATACCAGCCATCTGCTTAATCTGCGCGATGTTACCCTTGGCACCGGAGACGGCCATGACGGCGATACCGCCGTAGCTGTCCATTTCGTCCTTAACGATAGCCTCCATGGCATCGCTGGCTTCCGTCCAGGCGTTGACGGTGTGGGTATAGCGTTCATCCTCGGTCATAAGGCCGAGCATGTAGTCATCTTCAAAAGACTGTACAAGCTCGTTGGCCTGCTCAATGACTTCCTGCTTGCGGGCAGACACCTGAATGTCGTTAATGGCGATGGTGATGCCAGAAACGGTGGCGTAGTGGAAACCGAGAGTCTTGATTCGGTCCAGAACCTGGGCGGTTTCCCGGTTGCCAAGGAGTCGATAGCACTCGCTGGTGAGATCCTTCAGGGCACCCTTGTCCATGACTTCGTTTTTGAAGCCTATTTCCTCGGGAAGGACTTCGTTGAAGATGATGCGGCCAACGGAGGTCTTGAGAGGTTCTCCAGCAGGCTGCCAGATTTCGATTTCCGCCTGGATGTCAACCAAGCCGGAGTCGTGGGCAATAAGAGCTTCTTCCGTATTGAGGAACCGTCGTCCGGAACCGAGGGTGTTATCACGGATATCGGTGAGGTAGAAGCAGCCCAACACCATGTCGAGGGTGGGGGCTACGAGGGGTTCGCCAGAGGCGGGGGAGAGCATGTTGTTGACGCTAATCATGGTCTCCTTGGCTTCCAGGACGGCCATGCGGGAGAGGGGAACGTGAACGGCCATCTGGTCACCGTCGAAGTCGGCGTTGAAGGCAGGGCACACGAGGGGGTGAATCTGAATGGCGCTGCCTTCGATGAGGACGGGCATGAACGCCTGGATGCCGAGGCGGTGGAGGGTGGGGGCGCGGTTGATGAGGACGGGGCGCTCCTTGATTACCTCTTCCAGGATATCCCACACCTCGCCGCGGGCGCTCTCCACCATACGCTTTGCGCTCTTGATGTTGGGAGAGATACCCAGAAGGACGAGGCGATGCATGACGAAGGGTTTGAAGAGTTCCAGGGCCATGCGCTTGGGGAGGCCGCACTGGTTGAGTTCCAAATCCGGACCCGAGACAATGACGGAGCGGCCGGAGTAGTCGACGCGCTTTCCGAGGAGGTTCTGGCGGAAGCGGCCCTGCTTGCCTCGCAGGAGGTCCGAAAGGGACTTCAGCTTGTGGTTGTGGCTTCCGGAGATGGGGCGGCCACGGCGTCCGTTGTCGATGAGAGCGTCGACGGCCTCCTGAAGCATGCGCTTTTCATTGCGGATGATTATTTCCGGCGCGCCAAGCTCCATGAGACGCTTGAGCCGGTTGTTGCGGTTGATGACACGACGGTAGAGATCATTGAGGTCGCTGGTGGCGAATCGTCCACCGTCCAACTGGACCATGGGGCGCAGTTCCGGGGGCAGGACGGGAAGGACCTTGAGGATGAGCCATTCAATTCTGTTGCCGCTCTTGCGGAAGGCTTCAACGACACGGAGGCGCTTGATGGCCTTCTTGCGACGCTGACCGGAGGTTGACTGCATTTCTTCAAGGAGGGTCTCTCGGAGATCTTCCAAGTTCATCTCCCGGAGGATATCCAGAACGGCCTCCGCGCCCATGCGGGCGACGAAGACGTGGCCGAAGCGGCCATTGAGTTCCCGGAAGCGGGTCTCCGTGACAAGCATCATGGGCCTGATGCTGTCCAGGTCATCTATGGCAGTTTCGTAATCTTCCTCCTGCTGGGCAAGCTCCTTTTCCAGACCCTCTTCGATTTCCGCGACCTGAGACTTTACCTCGTCGGGTGAATCTTCGGGTGGATCCGGAAACTCGTCGTCTTCGGCGACAGGAACGGATTCCAGGCCGAGAAGAGTTGCTATCCTGTCGGCTGCGGACTGGCGAAGGATCTGCCGGTTCTGCTCGAAAGTCTCACTCTCCATGCGGCGCGCTTCTTCACGCATCTCTTCATCGACGGAGATGATGACGTGCTGGGCGAAATACAGGACGCGCTCCAGGTTGCGGGGAGAGAGGTCGAGAAGGAGTCCCAGACGGCTGGGAGTGCCCTTGCTGAACCAGATATGGGCAACGGGAGCGGCCAGCTCGATGTGGCCCATACGCTCGCGACGCACGCGGGAGCGGGTAACTTCCACGCCGCAGCGGTCGCAGATGACGCCACGGTAGCGGATGCGCTTGTACTTGCCGCAGAAGCATTCCCAGTCCTTGGTGGGACCGAAAATCCTCTCGCAGAAGAGGCCGTCCTTCTCAGGGCGAAGGGTACGGTAGTTGATGGTTTCCGGCTTGGAAACCTGGCCGTGGGACCAGCTTCGGATCTGCTCCGGGGAGGCAATCGAGATGCGGATAGCGTTGAAGCTGGGGGAATGCACCTCGGTCCTGTCCATTAAACTAACCATATATATTTTCCGCCTTCCAATTTGGTTCCTTACGGGATCCCTGGATGGGTGGCTTGGTCGATGGAAGCCGCGTCCTCAGGAAACAGTCCTCAGTCAAGGGGAAGTTCCAGAGATTCCTTAGCTTCCTCGATTAGATCGGCGTTGTTGTCCTCGTTGAGGAGTTCCACGGCCAGGCCCAGGCTCTGAAGTTCCTTCACCAGAACGTTGAAGGACTCCGGTATGCCGGGCTGTACGATGTCTTCACCCTTGACGATGGCTTCGTAGGTCTTCACCCGCCCTGTAACGTCGTCGGACTTGACCGTGAGGACTTCCTGGAGATTGTGGGCCGCGCTGTAGGCTTCCAGGGCCCAGACTTCCATTTCCCCAAAGCGCTGGCCGCCGAATTGGGCCTTGCCGCCGAGGGGCTGCTGGGTGATGAGGGAGTAGGGGCCGGTGGAACGGGCGTGGATCTTGTCCTCCACCAGGTGTACCAGCTTCATCATATAGATGTAGCCGACGGTAACGGGCTGGCTGAAGGGCTGGCCGGTAAGGCCATCGCGCAGGTGCACTTTGCCGAAAGTGGGGGGAGCCACTTTCATGGTGCGGTGAATCTCCCGGGTCTTTTCGCGCAACTGCTCGGGGGTGAGTTCGTCCACGGAAACACCCATATCCTCCTGGAGCCATATACGGAGGGCGGCCTGCCACGCTTCGCCGACGACGGAGTCGTCCCAGAGCTGGCCGGCGTCGTAACCGCGTTCCTTCAGCCACGGTTCGACGATTTCCACGTCGGACGTGTGGCTGCCATTGGGAGAGACTCCATTAGTGGATTGGGCTTGCTGGAGGAACCAAGCGCGGGCCAATCCGTCTTCAATTGAGAGGTCCGTCGCGCCGTCGAAGATGGGGGTAATGGCGCGGAAGTTGAGGTATTTGGCAGCCCAACCGAGATGGGTTTCGAGAACCTGGCCCAGATTCATGCGGGAGGGAACGCCGATGGGGTTGAGGATGATGTCCACTGGGGTGCCGTCGGGCAGATAGGGCATGTCCTCGGCGGGGAGGATACGGGCGACGACGCCCTTGTTTCCATGACGACCGGCCATCTTGTCACCGACGGAGATCTTGCGGGTCTGGGCAACCCAGACTCGGACCGCTTCGTTGACGGCGGCGGGAAGTTCGTCCTTGTTTTCCCGGGTCAGGACCTTCACGTCTATGACCTTGCCGCGTTCACCGTGGGGCACACGCAGGGAAGTGTCCTTAACGTCCCTGGACTTTTCGCCGAATATGGCCCGGAGCAGCTTCTCCTCGGCGGTGAGCTCGGTTTCACCCTTGGGGGTAACCTTGCCGACGAGGATGTCGCCGGGGCCAACTTCAGCGCCGATGCTGATGATGCCGCGTTCGTCCAGGTCACGGAGGTTTTCCTCACCGACGTTGGGGATATCCTGGGTTATCTCTTCGGGGCCGAGCTTGGTCTCGCGGGCCTCCATTTCGTGCTTTTCGATGCGGATGGAGGTAAAGAAATCGTTCTTGACGAGGTTTTCGCTGAGGATGATGGCGTCCTCATAGTTGTAGCCTTCCCAACTCATGAAGGCGACTAGCACGTTTTGGCCGAGGGCAAGGTTGCCGTTTTCCGTAGAGGAGCTATCAGCGAGAACCTGTCCTTCCTTGATGCGCTGGCCCTTCTGAACTATGGGCCTCTGGTTGAAGCAGGTGCCCTGGTTGGTCCTGGCAAACTTGGTTATTTCGTGATTGTGTTCCTCGCCTGATTTGTCTTTCACCGTAACGGAGCCGCCATCGACGGAGGTGACGACGCCGCCAGACTTGGAGAGGATAACCTGGCCGCTGTCCTGGGCAACCCGGCCTTCGATGCCGGTACCAATGAGGGGGGCCTGGGGCCTGAGGAGAGGGACGGCCTGCCGCTGCATGTTTGAACCCATAAGGGCGCGGTTGGCGTCATCATGCTCCAGGAAGGGAATGAGGGATGCGGAGACGCTCATAATCTGCATGGGAGAAACGTCCATGAAGTCGACGCGTTCCGGGGTTTCCTCGGCGTAGGACTCGCCAATGCGGACCTCCACCCTGTCGCCGAGAAGCTGGTTCTTCTTGTCCAAGGGGGCGTTTGCCTGGGCGATGACGTAGGTCTCTTCCCTATCGGCGGAGAGGTAGATTACGTCTTCGTCCTCGGTGGACACGTAGGGCTTGACGGCGATGTCCCGCTCGGGTAACTCGGCCAGTAGCTTCGACGGGGTGGCGCCAATCAGTTTTCTGGCCTGAGAAGATACCCGGCCGGATTCGTTCAGGACGTTGTTCACGCCCAGGTGGAAGGATTTTCCCGTTTCCGACTTCCACGTGACCAGATGATTGCCTTCTTCGTCTACAACGTCTTCCGTGACGGTGCGTCCCAGGAGGTCCGGCGAGGCGCTGGGCATGGTGTTGAGCACTCGACGGTAAGGGGACTCGATGAAGCCGAAGGAGTTGATTCGGGCGTAGCTTGCAAGGGAGCTGAGGAGGCCGATGTTGGGGCCTTCCGGGGTCTCGATAGGGCAGATACGACCGTAGTGGGAGAAGTGAACGTCCCGAACGTCGAAGCCGGCGCGCTCCCGGGAGAGGCCGCCGGGGCCCAAGGCGGAGAGACGACGCTTGTGCGTCAGCTCTGCGAGGGGATTGGTCTGGTCCATGAACTGGGAAAGCTGGGAGCCGCCGAAGAATTCCCGAACGGCGGCAACGACGGGACGGATGTTGACCAGGGTCCGACCGCTGGCCTGTTCCTGGTCCGTCTGCGTCATTCGTTCCTTGACCATTCGCTCCATGCGGAGGAGGCCGATACGCATCTGATTCTGGACGAGTTCACCGACGCCACGCACCCGGCGGTTGCCGAGGTGGTCTATGTCGTCAGGGCGACCAACGCCATTGTTGAGCTCGATGATGGTGCGGATCATGGCGATGAGGTCGGTGAGATGGAGCACCCTGTCATCGGGGTCATTGTTGAGGTTGAGCCGGCCATTCAGCTTAAACCTGCCGACGCGGCCCAGGTCGTAGCGGCGGCGATCAAACAGGAGGCTCTTCAACAGATTGTAGGCATTCTCCAGGCTGGGAGGCTCGCCGGGGCGGAGGCGTCGGTAGAATTCAAGCTGCGCAAGGGCAATGAGCCTGGCTTCATGAGGGTCGTACTTCTGGCCGGGCTTGAGCCACTCCCACATGGCCTTCATGGTCATTTCGTCCTTGCGGAACTGACCTTCCCGCTCATCGGAATAGACATCCTTTTCCAGGGTGGACTGGATGAACTTGTGGGTCTCGCCGATGTCGGCGTCGTCGAAGAGGGCGTGGAGCTCCTCCTCCTTGCAGATTCCAAGGGCGCGGAGGAAGATGGTAACGGAGACCTTTCGCTTCCTGTCAACCTTTACGGAGAGGATATTCTTGGCGCTGGTCTCGAATTCCAGCCATGCGCCGCGGTAGGGGATCAGCTTGGCCGAGCAGAGAAGGCGGTCGCTGGGGATATCGCGATTGAGGACGAAGTATGCGCCGGGGGAGCGGACGAGCTGGCTGACAACGACTCGTTCAGCGCCATTCACGATGAAAGTGCCGTTGTCCGTCATTATGGGAATATCTCCCATAAAGATCTTCTCTTCCTTGATTTCGCCGGTTTCCTTGACGAAAAGCCGGATGGTTATCCAGAGGGAGGCGCAGTAGGTTATTTCCTTCTGCTTGCACTCCTCCGGGCTGTACTTCGGCTCCTCGAAGGAGTGTTCAAGGAACCTCAACTCGAACTTACTCTCGGTGAAGTCCTTGATGGGGCTGATATCGCGGAAGACTTCGGCGATGCCTTCGCCCTTGAACCTCTCGAAGGACTGAAGCTGCATCAGGATAAGGTGGGGGATGTCCAGGACCTGTGGAATACGGGAATATTGCTTGACCTCATGAAAGGAGCTATTTGCGCTCGTGCTTGAGGACAAAGGCATATACATTCCTCCTAAGAAAGAAATGGTGCGAGCGAAGCAGACGCACGGGGGGCGAGGGATGCGCTACGGGACTCGAAAGAAAAAGGGCTTATACTTAAATAAGACAAAGCAAGCACTATACATCATAGCATGAGATGTCGCTTTGTCAAGGGTTTTGCCGGTGAATTGCAGGAACTTGCATTATATCGTGGAAAAACCAGGAGGTCTATAGCCAAGTTTTCGCAGAATCCGCGGCGTGGACTGGGAATGGAAGGGTTGTTATATTTGGAGTAGGAGAAAATCCAGGCTAGCAGCGTTTTGGAACAAGTCACAGACATGAACAAAACCACCCGTCGATTGACAGTACCCGTTCGGGGTATGACGTGCGCGGCGTGCGTATCGACGGTAGAGAAGGCGCTTCGCAGCGTACCGGGGGTGGTGGAGGCATCCGTCAATCTGGCCACAGAAGAGGCTTCGGTGCAGGCGGGAACGGAGGAGGGCCTGGCGGCGGCGATAGCGAAGGGCCTGGAGGAGGCGGGTTACGGCCTGGGGACTGAAGAAGTGTCTTTCAGCATCGAGGGGATGACCTGCGCCGCTTGTGTTGGAAGCGTGGAGTCCGCCCTCAGAGGCGCTCCGGGGGTGACGAAAGCGTCGGTGAATCTGGCCACGGAGAGGGCGACGGTATCGGTGGCGTCCGGGATGGTTTCGGTAGACGAACTGGTGAGATCTGTGGAGGAAGCTGGCTACGGAGCACGGCTCTTTGAAGGGGCGGCGCAATCGACGACGGGAGAGGAGATACGGGACAGGGAGCTGCGTGACTTAAGGCAGAAGCTGATTTTTGCCGGCGCCATGGGCGTCCTGCTTTTCCTGGGTTGCTTCGAGGGGTTCCCCTGGGTCCCGGGGCTGATGGAAAACAACTACTATCTCCTTCTGCTGTGGGCGGCGGCGACGCCGGTGCAATTCTGGGCAGGGCTTGGATTTTATCGCTCCGGGTTTGGGGCGGTCCGTCACGGCCGGGCTAACATGCACACCCTGATAGCCCTGGGGACGACTACTGCGTATTTGTTCAGCGGTCTACTGGTGCTGCTGCGGGTGATTGGCTCGGACGCCCTAACGGTACCCGGGTCGGACCGGGCGGTATATTTCGATACGGCCGCAATCATCATTGCGCTGGTGCTGCTGGGCCGCTATCTAGAGGGCCGCTCCCGTCGTCAGACTTCCTCAGCCATTCGGGGGTTAATGAACCTGCGTCCGGACAGGGCGAGGGTAATCCGCAACGGCAATGAAATCGGGGTGCCGGTGGAGGACGTGGAGGTGGGGGACGTGGTGCTGGTGCGCCCAGGCGAGAGGGTGCCAGTGGACGGTGTGGTGACGGAGGGGTATTCATCGGTGGACGAGGCGATGATTACGGGGGAGAGCGTGCCGGCGGAGAAGGGGGTGGGAGAGTCGGTCTACGGCGCGACGATGAACCAGACCGGGTTCCTGAAGATAGAGGCCACCAGCGTGGGGGCTGACACGGTGCTATCCAGGATAATCACCATGGTGGAGGAGGCGCAGGGTTCGAAAGCACCCATACAGCGGCTGGCAGACGTGGTTGCGTCCTACTTTGTGCCTGTGATTCTGGCGCTCGCAGCGTTGTCGCTGGTTGTTTGGGTGGTATTTGGACCTTCACCTTCGCTGGTTTACGGGCTGCTGGCATTCGTGGCAGTGGTAATCATCGCCTGCCCGTGCGCGCTGGGGCTGGCGACGCCGACGGCGGTAATGGTGGGGGTCGGCAAGGGAGCGGAGGAGGGAATCCTCGTTCGCAACGCAGAGGTGCTGGAGCGCGCCAATCAGGTGGACACGGTAGTTATGGACAAGACGGGAACGCTTACGGTGGGGCAGCCATCCGTTACCGACCTGGTCGCGTTGGAGGGAAGCGAAGATGAGCTACTCTCAGTGGCGGCTTCCGTGGAAGTGGGGTCGGAGCACCCCCTGGCGGAGGCGGTGGTGCGTCGCGGCCGAGAAGAAGGCGTTGAATTCGCCGAGGTAACGGGGTTTAAGGCGCATCCGGGACTGGGAGTTGAGGCGTTGATGGGAGGCGAAAGGCTGCTGTTGGGCAACCAGGAGTTCCTTTCCACCAAGGGTCCCAGGGTCAGCGGACTGGAGGAACAGGCGACAGCGCTGGCAGCGGAGGGGAAGACGGTGATGTACGTGGCCCGCGGAGGCCGGGTACTGGGGATGCTGGCCGCATCGGACACGTTGAAGCCGGAGGCGAAATCGGTGGTGGCGGAGCTGAAGCAGAGAGGCCTGGAGGTAATTATTCTGACCGGGGACAGGGAGGAGACCGCTCACGCCGTTGCCGGATCGCTCGGCATTAGCGGGGTGACCGCGGGCGTGCTGCCGAACCAGAAGGCGCTTCACGTGAAAGGGCTTCAGGAGAAGGGGAGGTGCGTGGCCATGGTGGGGGACGGGATAAACGATGCCCCGGCGCTGGCACAGGCAGACGTAAGCATTGCCATGGGAAGCGGGGCGGATACGGCGATGGAGACGTCGGGCGTGGTGCTGATGGTGAGCGGGCTGGAAAGTCTGACGGCGGTGTTTGAACTCAGTAAGCGGACGCTTCGGGCAATCAGACAGAACCTGTTCTGGGCCTTCTTCTACAACGCGGCGCTGGTGCCGGTGGCCATGGGGGTGTTGTATCCTGTATTTCAACAGACGGGCGGAGTGCCCCAGGGGTTGGAGTTCTTCTTTGGAGAGGTGGGACTTCTAAACCCAGTGCTGGCGGCGCTGGCGATGGCCTTCAGTTCCGTCAGCGTGGTGAGCAATTCTCTGAGACTGAGAAGGTTGAGGTTATCCTGACATGATTGGAAAGCTAAGGTCGATTTTTGGAGGCGGCGGAAACAGGGAAGAAGGGACGGCCATAGACCCTATCTGCAAGATGGTGGTTGAGAAGGCGAACCCTTCCGGGGGTACGGCCGAATACCAGGAGGTAACGTACTACTTCTGCGCACCGGGATGCCGAAGGTCGTTTCAGCAGAACCCGGAGAGGTATCTGGACTGAAGATGGAGACGATTGACCGGGCCACGATATCAATTGAATGTTGATGGTCCATTAGATAGAATAGGAATAGATTCTGTGTCCAGGGAGGCTGTATCCATGGCCGAGGTTGAAGCACTCGAGATTGTAGTCTACACCCACCCGGACTGTGGATTTTCTACAGCCGTAAAGATTGACTATAACAACAGGGGCATTGCCTTCAGAGAGATAGATATCTCGGTGAACCCGGAGGCGATACCCGACCTGGAGAGGTTGACGGGAGGGGAACGGACGACGCCGGTGATTGTGCGGGGCGAGGAGGTGACCATCGGCTTCAACGGGATTGGTTGAAGTTTCTGAGCTTCGAGCCGTTGGCTCGATCCAGCAAGGGGCGTTTCCCGGGAAGAAACCGATGGTTGGGGGGATGAGGGAGTGTTGACAGAAAGCACAGGCAGCCTTAGGATTTTGGTTGTAAACGTTCGCGGCCCGGTGGTGTAGTTGGCCTAACATACCGCCCTGTCAAGGCGGAGATCGGCGGTTCGAATCCGCTCCGGGTCGCCACTTTCCATATATAGCCCTTGTGGACGGGGTGCGTCTGCGGTTAGTGCTTCAACGCAAGAATCAGGAAAGCGCAGAGCGAGTCCACAGACAGAGACCTCAGACCGCGCCAGTATCCCCTTACTTGCGTTACCATGTCTTTTTATACTGCATTGATTGTTGTATAATCCCGACTGTGCGACAGTGTATCTCAGCTAATCCTGCCGGGGCGCAGGTGGAGATACCAGCTAGTTTGAGGAGGTAAGTTTAAGGATGGTAATCAGCAGGATGATCTTAATTCTCGCGGTGATGGCGGCCATGGTGGCGGTGTTGGTCGCGTGCGAGTCCGAGAATGGTCCAGAGAACGGGCCAGAAGACACAGAGACCGGCAGCCGACTTGCAGCGGTCCAGGAGCGGGGCAGGGTGGTCTGCGCCAACAACGACAGCCTGGCGGGATTCGGTTACCTGGACGACGCGGGTAACACGACGGGTTTCGACATAGAGCTGTGCCGCGCAGTAGCGGCGGCGGTACTCGGAAACGCCAACGCGGTAGAGTATCGACCCACTACGGCTGCCGAGCGTGGCCCGACGATGCAGTCCGGCGAAGTGGACATGATGTCTCGCAACACCACATGGACCACGTCGAGGGACTCGACCTGGGGCGACTTTGCCCAGACCATGTTCTACGACGGACAGGGATTCATTGTGCCCAAGAACCTGGAAGTGAGCAGCGCATTGGAATTGACAGGCGCGAGCGTCTGCGTACTTAAGGGAACGACGACGGAGTTGAACCTTAACGACTTCAACACCCAGAACAACATGGGCCTTACAATCGTACCCTTCGAGGACAACACCAGCGCTAACGAGGCGTACCTGGCAGGGCAGTGTGACTCTCTGACAACTGACCAGTCAGGCCTGGTAGCCAACGCATCCGGGTTCCCGGACCCGAGCGCACACGTGATTCTGCCCGAGACGATATCCGAGGAGCCGCTGGGAACGGTGGTACCCCACGGAGACGACCAGTGGTACGACATCGTGAAGTCCGTAATGGCGATGATGATTTACGCCGAGGCTTTCGGCATCAACTCAGGCAACGTGCCAACGGCAGAGACCGGGGACACTGGAATTGACCGTCTCTTCGGACTTTCGGGAAGTTACGGTCAGGAAGCGATGGGCATAAAGGAAACAGCGGCGCAGGACGTAATCCGGCAGGTAGGCAACTACGGCCAGATCTTCGAGCGACACCTGGCGCCACTGGGATTGGTGAGAGAAGGCAGCCGAAACGCGCTTTGGAACGACGCGCCGTGCACGGCGTGCCCGAAGGGCGGCCAGATCTACGCAGCGCCTCTCCGGTAGCATGGACAACATGAACGGTTAGGCCGTTCGAAGCAGGTAGTTTTTGTGGAAGAGCCGCCAATTGGCTGCTCTTCTGCATTGACTAGGATGACGAGAAAGCCTATATTGCCGTCATAGGTTCCAACTATGCCTGCTTTTCTGCGAAACCTGACATACGAAGGGGTGCCCGTATGGAGGCACGCCCGTATTGTTCAGTGGACACTGCAGATAGTTTCCGGGGTTGCGGCAGTGGCGCTGGTTATCTGGTTCCTCGCCAACATCGGGTTAGCCATAGACTCCCGGAACATTCCCTTCGGGTTCGGATTCCTGGATACGGAATACCAGACTCCGATAGGGGAGCACTTCATACCCTACGACCCGTCCGACACGTACCTGCAAGCGCTCGTGGTGGCGGCGGTGAATACGCTGGTGGTTGCGGTTTTTGGGGTAATTCTAGCCACGATTCTGGGAATCATCATCGGCGTGGCGAGGCTGTCGAGCAACTGGTTGGTGTCCAAGCTGGCCCTGGTATACGTGGAGTTCTTCCGAAACGTGCCGCTACTGGTGCAGCTGCTGTTCTGGTTCTTCATTGTGCTGACATTGCCACCGGTGCGAGAGGGCATAGTGTTCCTGGACCTCTTCTATTTGAACAATAGCGGGGTATCAATGCCCGGACCCTCGGGGTTCGGAAGCATGGGGGTCTTCTTTATCTGGGTATTGCTGGCAATTTTGGGAATAGGGGCGGGAGTGCTGCTGTATCGAAAGCTGGCCGATAGGGAACTTGCGCTGGGAGGTGTCGCGCACCCGGTGATGGCGGGCTGGATATTGGCACTGGCGGTGATAATCGGATCATGGATCATTCTGAGCGTGACGACAGGATCATCGCCGATTGAATGGTCAACGCCGGGGCCTGAAGGACGATTCGGGAGAATTGCCGGCGGGGTTACTTTCAGGGCGGGGCTGGTTGTGGTGCTGCTGGGGCTTGTTATCTACACGGCGGCGTTCATTGCGGAGATAGTACGGGCCGGCATTCAGTCGGTGGGACGGGGACAAACGGAGGCGGCGCGGTCCCTGGGTCTTACGCCGATGGGGGCGCTGAGGACTGTGATATTCCCTCAGGCGCTGCGGGTCATCATCCCGCCGCTCATCAGCCAGTACCTGAACCTTACGAAGAACAGCAGCCTGGGCGCCGCGGTGGGTTATCCGGAACTGACCGGCGTGGGGATTACGATGACGCAGAGGGAGTCGGCACTATCTATCTTCATTCTGATTATGGCGACGTATCTGGCGATGAGCCTGACGTGGTCGCTGATAGGCAATCTGTATAACCGGCACATCAGCTTCGAGAGAAGACGTTGACGACGACACAGGAAACAGGAACGAGCCCGGCTCCTTCGCTGCCGCCTCCAAGGCTGGAGAGGGGCACGATAGGGTGGATTCGCGCCAACCTGATCAACAGCCGGTTCAACACCGGGCTGACGATAGTGGTGGGGATAGCGCTGATATTCGCAATCTGGTTCGCTGTTCAATGGGTGTTGACAGCGGACTGGACGGTGGTGTCGACAGTTGGCGGTAGGTTCCTGATTGGGAACTACAACAGCGACCAGGCGTGTCCGGGGAATGACTGCTTCTGGCGTCCGCAGGTCAGTCTGATGATGGTGACGTTCCTGATGGGTATGGGTTGGGGCGTCGCAGGGTCTAAGCTGATGCGGAACCTGGCGCTGATAACGGTGGGGGCGTGCGTAGTTCTGGCGTTCCTGCCCTACGGCTTCGAAAGGATGGGGATGGACGTGCGGGTGCTGCTGGTGGCGAACGTGGCCAGCATGGCAGGGGGCTGGGCGCTTGCCCGGTTCACGCGATTCGGCACGGTGAAGTGGGTGGTAATTTTCAGCGTGGCGGTGTTCATCCTTTCGCTGATGGTGCTGCAGGGAGCGTCGTTCCTTGGTATACAAACAGTAGACAGCAGGCAGTGGTCGGGATTGCAGCTGAACCTGATTCTGGCCATAGCGGGGATTGTGCTTAGCCTACCCATCGGGATTGGGCTTGCGCTGGGACGCAGGAGTCATTTGCCGGTGGTGAAGTGGCTGTGCGTGGGGTTCATCGAGGTGTTCCGGGGAGTGCCGTTGATAACGCTGCTGTTCATGTCGCAGCACCTGGTGCCCCTGGCGTTCCCGGAGGCTTTCCCAAGAAACTCGCTGTTCAACGCGGGGGTGGTGATTACGATGTTCAGCTCCGCATACATGGCGGAGAACATTCGAGGGGGGCTGCAAGCGCTGCATCCCGGACAGGCGGAGGCGGCGCGGGCGTTGGGGCTGGCGAGTTGGCAGACGACGTTGTTCATTTCGCTGCCACAGGCGATACGGAACGTGATACCGGCGATTGTGGGGCAGTTCATCAGCCTGTTCAAGGACACGAGCCTGGTCTACATTATCGGAATGCTGGACATCGTGAATATATCGCGGAAGGCCGTTGAGGGACGGGTGGAGTTTCAGGGTTCGGCGCCGGAGATATTTGTGTTCGTGGCGATAGTGTTCTGGATCTTCACGTACACGATGTCGTACGTGAGCAGGCGGATAGAGCGGAACCTGGGTGTGGGGGAGCGGTAGGGAATCTACAGGGTTGGTGCCAGACGCCAACCTGTAGGGTAGGAGAGGGTTGGGGATGGCTCCCGAGGCAGGACTCGAACCTGCGACCCAGCGGTTAACAGCCGCTTGCTCTACCAACTGAGCTACTCGGGAAGGGTGTCAGTGGCGGCTTGATTGAGCCTTCAAAATTGTAACACCTGGGGTAAGCTGTGCTCAATAGAGATGTGGGTAGGGTGCTGAGAAGAGCGGGCGGCTCACGAGCCGCCCCTACGGGGGAGAGGTTGTTGGAGGGGGAGAAGAGGGGCGTGGATGGAGAGTGGGCCCCCGCTTTCGCGGGGGTGGGGATTGGGAAACGGGAGTGGAATTGGGGAACGGGGGTGGGGATAAGAGGGAGGGGAATTCACCCCCATCTCAATCTTCCCCCGTCAAGGGGGAAGAGGTTAATCCGCGTTTTCGAGGGGGTTATGCAAAAGTCTCCATTAAGGGGGAGGGGGCGGTGATATAATGGGTTTACCCAAGTAAGAGGAGTTGAAGATGCAGGCAGAGAGCGTTCGATTAACGTCGCTGGCAAATTGCGCCGGTTGAGCTTCCAAGTTCAGTCATGAAGACCTGGTACAGGTCTTGGAGAAGCTTCCCACGTTTTCGGACCCAAACCTGCTGGTGGGGTTCGAGTCGGGGGACGACGCGGCGGTCTACAAGCTGAATGACCGTCAGGCGCTGATTTTCACGGTGGACTTTTTTCCGCCGGTGGTGGACGATCCGTTCTCGTTCGGGGCGGTGGCGGCGGCCAACTCATTCAGCGACGTGTACGCCATGGGGGGAACGCCCATCTGCGCGTTAAACATCGTGGGGTTTCCGGTGGACCTGCCGAAGGGGATTCTGTCGGAGATCATGCGCGGGGGGTACACGAAGGCGCAGGAGGCGGGGTGTCTGATTGCAGGCGGACACACGGTGGACGACCAGGAGCCGAAGTACGGGCTGGCGGTGGTTGGGCTGGTTGAGCCGGAGCTGCAGGTGACGAACGCAGGGGCCCAGGCGGGGGACGTGCTGGTGCTGACGAAGCCGTTGGGGACGGGGATAATCACAACGGCGGGGAAGCAGGGGGTGGTGGACCCACAGGTGCTAGCGCAGGGGGTAAGGGTGATGTCCACGCTCAACGCTGCGGCGTCGAAGGCGATGATGAAAATTGGGGTGAACTCGGCGACGGACGTTACGGGGTTCGGGCTGGTGGGGCACCTGCGCGGGATGATGGCCGCGAGCGGGACGACGGCAAGAGTTGAGTTCTCCAGGATACCGGTGATTGACGGGGCGTGGGAGCTGCTGGAGTCGGGTGTCGCGCCGGGGGGAACCCATCGGAACCTGGAGGGCGTAGGGAGCCAGGTGGCGTGGGATTCGGAGATTACGCAGAATCAGAAACTGCTGTTGTGCGACGCCCAGACTTCTGGCGGGCTGCTTATATCGGTGTCGGAGGAGCGGACGGACGACCTGCTGAGAGCGCTGGAGGGTGAAGGGGTTGAGGGATCGGTGGTTATCGGGGAGGTGCAGGAGGCGGGGGACCATCCCATAGTGGTGACGCCCTAGCCGCCACCCACAGGCCGGACTATCTCGACAACGTCGCCCTCTGAGAGGGTGATTTCGTCGAAGGCTTCCTTTTCGATGACCTCGCCGTTATAGCCTACGGCGATGAATTCGGTGGTGATTTCGAGGCTTTCCAGGTACTGGACCAAGCCGGTGGGGGCGGGAAGTTCCTGGGGCTTGCCGTTGATGGTGAGGCGAATCATGCCGCCGCTCCTTTTTTTGCCCATGCGCAGTAGATTTCATGCTTGAGTTTACGCGCTACTTGCTCTGGATCCGGGGAGGCCAAGATAGCGCTGATGACGGCCACGCCCGACGCGCCAGCGCGGATGACGGCGGGGGCGTTTTGTGGGTTTATGCCGCCGATGGCAAGGCAGGGGATGTGCAGCTTGGGGGCCAGGTCCTCAATGAAGGACAAACCTTGAGGGGATTGGCCTGGGTGGGAGCGTGTGGGAAAGACGGATCCGGCGATGAGGTAGTCGGCGCCATTGCGTTGGGCCTCCAGCGCACCTTCGTGGTCATGAACGGAGCGTCCAATGAGCATATTTTCGCCGACGAGGGTGCGGGCGTCCCGGGGGCTCAGGGCCTGTTCGCCGAGGTGTACGCCGTCGGCGTTGGCGAGGAGGGCTACGTCAACACGTTCGTTGATGATGAGCAGGGCTTTGTCGTGAATGGCTTGTCGGATATTCATCGCAAGTTCGAGGAGTTGGCGGCCGGGGAGATCCTTTTCACGAAGCTGCACGATGTTTACACCGCCTTCGACGGCGAGGGCGATCTTTTGGGGGAGGGACATGTCGTAGCAGAGGCGGCGATCCGTTACGAGGCAGAGAGCCGGGAGGGGCAGTCGGGGCATTTAATCTGGATTTGCGACGGGTTGAGGAACTTCCTGAGTGGGGCTGCTGGCTGAGGCATAGAGCCTTCTTGAGATCCGACCGGCGAGGTAGGCGTTTCGTCCAGCCTCAACACCCTGTCGGAAGGCGGTTGCCATGAGGACGGGATCCTCCGCCTGGGCGATGGCGGTGTTGACCAGCACGGCGTCGGCGCCCATCTCAAGGGCCTGGGAGGCTTCGGAGGGTACGCCCAATCCGGCGTCGACGACGACGGGGACTTTGGCCTGTTCGATGATAATGCGGATTTCCTCGGCGGTATGGATGCCCTGACCGGAGCCGATAGCAGAGCCCAAGGGCATGACGGTGGCGCAGCCGACTTCCTGAAGCTGGTAGGCGAGGACAGGGTCGGCGTGGATATAGGGAAGGACTACGAAGCCTTCGTTGACAAGCTGCTCGGCAGCTTTGAGGGTCTGGGCCGGGTCGGGGAAGAGGTACTTGGGGTCGGGGATGACCTCCAACTTGACCCAGTTTGAGCCGGTGACGGAGCGTCCCAGCTTGGCGATAAACATGGCCTCTTCCATCGTCTGGCATCCGGCGGTATTGGGGAGAACGTCGTAGACGGTCCAGTCGAGGTAGTCGAGGATGGTCTTTTCATTGGGGTTGTCCAGGTCGAGGCGTCGGATGGCGACGGTTATCATCCCGGTGCCGGAGGCCTCTGCGGCGTGGACCATGTCGTCCATGGTGCGGTACCTACCGGTGCCGAGAATCAGCCTGGATGGGAAGGTCTTGCCTGCGATGGTGAGTTGGTCTTCCATAATGCGCCTCAGAACCCAAGGGGGATGCGAGAATGGGTTGGGGCTGAGTACGGGTAGACCTTCATCCCTACGCCGGCATTACCCGGTTCAGGTTCAAACGGTCGCCCTCCGAGAGGGCCTCTCAGCCTGTCCAACCAGGCTCCCGTGGGGTGTATTTGGATGGGGATAGACTAGCACGGGGGTAGGGGAACGTCAACGGCGGGGGCAACTGTGTTGCGGCGGGAGGGGATGGATTCCCGCCCCCGCCTTCGCGAGGGCAGGCTATTCGCGGGAACAGGGTTTTGGGGAGTGGGGCTTCGGTTGAGGGGTTTCGTGTCCTTCGACAGGCTCAGGATGAGCGAAGGGGTATTGGAGAGGGGGAGTACCCTCTCCCCGGACAGAGACCTTTGCGTAACTGCCAGATGTGTAATCCATCCAACCCGAATCACCCCCATCTCAATCTTCCCCCGTCAAGGGGGAAGAGGGCGGGCGGCTCGCGAGTCGCCCCTACGGAAATCGTGGTGGTGGGCTGTGTTGGAATTGGGTAGAGAGTGGGCCCCCGCTTTCGCGGGGGTGGGGTATTGGAGAGGGGGAGTGCCCTCACCCCAACCCTCTCCCAGGACGGGAGAGGGGAAAGAGAGGGGGCGGTGGACAGAGGTAAGCGGCCAAAGTATATTCGGGGCTAACTTTGGATACGATGGGAGCGAGAATGGCGGTATCGACGAGGACTTTACGGGCAATGGAGGAGGGGGGCTGGATCCGGCGGATGTTCGAGGTTGGGGCGGAGCTTATGAAGGAGCATGGGGCGGAGAACGTTTTCGATCTCTCACTGGGAAACCCGGTGATGGAGCCCCCTGCGGAGTTGGTGGAGGAGATGCGGAGGATGGCGGAGTCGGACGCGCCCGGGATGCATCGGTACATGCCGAACGCGGGGTACGTGGAGACGAGGACTGCGATTGCGGAGTCGCTATCAGGGGAGACGGGGGTGTCGTTCAGCGCGAGCGAGATTGTGATGACGTGCGGAGCGGCGGGGGCACTGAACGTTATCTTCGAGTCTATTCTCAACCCGGGGGACGAGGTGGTGATATTCGCGCCGTTCTTTGGGGAGTTTACTTTCTATATCGAGAACCACCAGGGGAGGCCGGTGGTAGCGCCTACGGATGAAGCGTTTATTCCTAACCTGGCGGCGTTGGAGGGGCTGATAACAGCCCGGACGCGGGCGGTGTTGATTAACTCGCCCAACAACCCTTCGGGGGCGCTGTACCCGGAGGAGGTGGTGAGCAGGATTGGGGACCTGCTGGGCCGGAAGGAGCGGGAGTTCGGGACGGAGATATTCTTGCTGAGCGACGAGCCGTACCGTCGGATACTGTTCGACGGGCTGACGTACCCCCACATCTTCGGGCATCATCACGCCAGCATTGCTGTGCATTCTCACTCGAAGGACCTGGCGGTGCCGGGAGAGCGGATCGGGTATATCGCGGTGAATCCGGGCTACGAGGGGAAGGAGCTGCTACTGGACGGGGTGATCTTCTGGAACCGGAGCCTGGGTTTCGTGAACGGGCCGGCGGTGATGCAGCACGCGCTGCGGGGGCTTCAGGGGGTTTCGGTGGATACGTCGGTGTACGAGAGAAAGCGGGACTATCTGTACAGGGAGTTGACGGGGATGGGGTACGAGGTGGTGAAGCCGCAGGGTGCGTTCTATATGTTTCCGAGGTCGCCGATTGAGGATGACGTGGCTTTTGTGGAGGCGCTGCAGCAGCGGCGGGTGCTGACGGTGCCGGGAGTGGGGTTCGGCTCGCCGGGACACTTTCGGCTGTCGTACTGTGTGGAGGACAGGGTGTTGGAGGGGGCGATGGAGGGGTTTGCGGAGTGCGCCAGGGTCATTGCATGACGGCAAGTTTGGGGTTGGGCGTGGGTAGAGAGGGCCTGCTTCTGTAGCGAGGGGTTGCTGGTTGAAGGAGGCGCTAGGGAATTCGCCCTTCGACAGGCTCAGGATGAGCGGTTAGGCAGTTAGCTCCAAGGGGTTGCTGGTTGAAGGGGAGAGTGGGTCCCCGCATCCGCGAGGACACGGGGATGTTGGGGTGCTTTGGTTGGGGGAATCACCCTCACCCCAACCCTCTTCCAGGACGGCAGAGGGGGAAGAAGAGGAAGGAGTGGGGTGATAATGGGGGACGGTTGGACGTGGGTTGAGAGTGGATTCCCGCCTGCGCGGGAATGGGGGAAGGGGGACGGGGTCTAGCTTTCGGTGAGGGTTTCGGCGAGGCCGGCCTGGATGAAGCGTTGGGCGTTTTCCTTGTACATGGCGGCGCCGCTATGGATGATTTCGAGGTGTTCGTCCTTCAGGGGGTGAATCTTGCCGGGGACTCCGACGACCACGGAGTTGGCGGGGACGTGGGTGTCCGCAAGGACGACGGAGCCAGCGCCGATGATGCAGTTGTCGTCGATTTCAGCGTTCTCGAGTAGGACGGCGTTGACGCCGACCATGACGTTGTTGCCGACGTGGTGGCAGTGGAGGACGGCGCCGTGGGTGACGACGACGTTGTCGCCGACGACGAGGTAGTCGTCGGCGTGGAGGACGCAGTTGTCCTGGATGTTGGTGTTGCGTCCGACGCGGATGCTGCCGTAGTCGCCGCGCAGGACGGCGCCGGGCCAGATGCTGGAGTTTTCGCCAATGTGGACGTTTCCGACGACGTAAGCGGCCTCGCTGACGAAGGCGGTGGGATGGATGACGGGGGTGAATCCGTTGAAGCTTCTAATCATGGCGTTGGGGGAGCGAAATTGAGGTCTGCATACGGAAATGAATAAAGCAATCACCTCTGCAGAGGTGATTGCTTTGGTTCTTCATCTATTGGCTCCGCCCTTAAGGGGCGGTCCCCTGGTCAGGGACTCAAGCCGAAGGAGTAGGGAAACTACTCAGGCTTTTCGCCGATGACCGATGCGGGAGCGACACTTTCGCCACTGGCGCCTTTGGCGTGGAGAGAAGCGACGCCGCAAGAGGAAATGGGAGCGCTGACGGAGTCGTGGAAGGCCCCGGAAGCGCCTGGGAAGCCTGCGCCTACGAATAGGCGACCGGAGTCAGTTGCGAGGGTAATGAGAACAACGTCGTTCGCATCCCAGCCAGCACCGTAGACGTCGAAGTTGGCCGTTCCCGAGCACTCTTCCACTATGGAGTACAGAGGGCTTACCTGAACGGCGGGGCTGGCTCCATCACTGGCTCCGCTGTTTGCGCCGGAACCAGCGCCCATGACGGCAGACACGCCAATAGCTACGACCAAGATTGAAACTAGCAGTCCTACTATGGTTAATCTAGACCCCAGGAAGCGACTCATCTAACCTCCTCCACTTTTACTGTTTGATGTATGTCTTTGGCTAAAGGCGCGGCAGTTGCAAGCAGACTAGATGCCCGCGCAACTGTCGTATGCGATACGTCCCCGCGTCTTGTAGTTGGGAATGGTAGGCTCTTCTCCGAAACTAGCGGTCTGTGCCTGTAAGCCGGTGCATCGTAACACGTAAAAAAAGACATTGTCAAGAGAAATAGGGCGCGTTAAGAAGGTGATAATGGCAATCGTGGGCGGGCTTTCGGCCGGGAGTTACGGGCACGTCATTCTCCATTTACGGCGGCGGCGGCAGGCTGTTCGAGATAGAAGCCCTCTTGCCAGAGTTCATCCAGCATTCGCAGTTCTTCCCTGGAGAGGGGCGGCGCGTCGGCTGCGGCGGTGTATTCCTCAAGCTCGTCGAGGTTTGTCAGGTTGGGAAGGACGGCGGCTATGGCGGGTTGGGCGAGGCAGAAGGCGATGGCACTCTGGGCGATGGTACGACCGGTGTCTTCGGCGAGGAAGCGCACGGCGCTTGCCCTGGCGAGGGCCCGTTTCAGCCATTCCTGCTTGCGGTGGGGGCGGTGGTCGGAGGGATCGAAGTCCGGGATTCCATCAACGTAACGATCCGTGAGGACTCCGGAGGCGTGGGGGAGGCGGGATATGAGGCCCACGTTGGCATCTTCGGCGATGGGAAACAAGTCGCGGGCAGGTCCCTGTTCGAGGATGCTGTAGATGATCTGCAGAGCGCTTACGTTTCGGTAGCGCATGCAGGATACGGCCTCCTCAGTCCAGCCAACGTCGGGGCCGAGAGCGGCGGCGTAGTAGCGGATTTTTCCTTCCTTGACGAGTTCTTCCAGGGTCTCGAAGATTTCGTCCCTCTCTATGACTTCCATATTTGGGTTGTGGAGCTGGTAGAGGTCGATGTAGTCGGTACGGAGGCGTCGGAGGCTCTGCTCGCAGGCATATCGGATGTAATCGGGGTCAAAGCGCCGGCGGCGTTCTTCCTGCCCCATGAGGAGCAGGAGGAGGTTGTTGTTGTAGAAATCGTACCTGAACTTGGTGGCGATGACGATGTCGTGGCGCTGCTTGGGAAGGGCTTTGGCGAGGACCTCTTCGCCGTAGCCCTTGCCGTAGATGTCAGCGGTGTCGAAGAAGGTGACGCCGAGTTCGGCGGCTTCCTGAAGCAGGCGGATGCCGTCGGGTTCGTCTAATTTGCCCCACTGGTCGGTGGCGACGGTCCAGAGACCGAAGCCGACTTCGGAGAGGGTCAGGTCCGTGCCGGGGAGGTCGCGATACTTCACGAGAGGGGGGCGGCCTGGAGCACGGTTGAAGGGTCCAGGGTCTTCTTTATGCGGGCGACGGCGTCGTTGAACTCAGTTTCGGACATGACGGGGGTGAGTTCGCCGAGGGAGAGGGGTTCCCGGAGGGTTATCCAGGACTTGCAGCCGCCATAGGCCGCGAGGTTGGGGATGGTCTGCGGTTCGCCGAGGCTGTAAACGCGTAGGATGAGGAGCCAGAGGGGCTGGCGGGGCTTCCATCGGAGGCGCTTGTGGGCGTAATCGTCGGACCAGATATGGAAGGGGGAGATGCCTTCGAGGGCGTCTGCTTCGGATATTTCGATGGCCTCGTGGAGTTTTGCCCAGTGGGTGAGGGTGACGGTTTCCGGCTTTGCGCCGTTGTCGGGAAGTTCCACGTGGGCCTGGAAGGTGGGCTTCAGTAGCTCCTTCTTCTGGTGCTCGTAGGTGGGGAAGAGGAGGAAGGAGGGATGGGCCGGGATGAACTTTTTGCCCTCTTCGCGGATGCCGCCTTTGCGAAGGAGGAGAAGCTGGCCACCCTGCTGAAGGGCGGCGACGAAGGCGGCCCATTCTTTGAGGGCTACGTTGCAGGTTGAGGGGAAATTTCCGGTGTCTGTATTCATTGCGTTAATGTTAGCACCTGGGGGGTGTGGGTCACAACTTGGGGCGGGGGCACGGTTGATGGCAATGCAGGGGAAGGCGGCTGGAAATCAGATGGGACAGCTGATGGGAAGTGACGTCTTTTGGTGAGATTATGTTTCAAATTCGAATCTGAAACGAATCCAAAACGAGTGACTCGTTTCAGAATTCTCAGGTTTGGGCTTTGATTCGTTTTCAAAAACGAATGAGGGGCTTTTTGGGCGGATGCAGCCACGAATTTGGCTGATTTCGGGCCGGTTATTCGTTTCAAGAAAAAAAGTTGGGTTTTGGAGAAATTCATTGATACGGGCTATCGCATCGGCGGTGAGGTCGCAGAAGGAGCCTTTGGGGATTTCCTTGGGTATGCAGAGTGTGTTCATGAGTTTCTCCATTTGGTTATACAGTTGTTCTATATTCTTCATGGTTGGGATGGTAGCAGGGGTGTGGGTACGTGGCAAGGGGCAAAATGGTCCTTCGACAAACTCAGGATGAGCGATTAGGGGTGAGAGGAGGGCGGGAGGTTGAGGGGTGAAGAGTGGAAAGAGGGCGGGTTTGAAACCCGCCCCTACCAGGTGAGGTTGGAGTAGGTTGAGATTGAAGAGTGGGCCCCCGTACCCGCCTACGCGAGCACAGGCTTTTCGCGGGGGTGGGGGCAAATGCGTTGCGGGTCATTGCATGACGGCAAGTTTGGGGAGTTGGGGTTCGGGGAAGGGGTTTGGTGGGAAGAGGGTGAATATCACCTCGGGGGAGTGCCCTCACCCCAATCCTCTCCCAGGACGGAGACCTTTGCATAACTGCTTAATTCGTCATCCATTCTATCGGAATCACCCCCATCTCAATCTTCCCCCGTCAAGGGGGAAGAGGTTAATCGGCGGTTTTGAGGGGGTTGTGCAAAGGTCTCCAGGACGGGAGAGGGGGGAAGATGGGAGGGAGTTGGAGAGGGAAGAGGGGTGGGCGCACTTCGTCCTTCGGCAGGCTCAGGATGAGCGGTTAGGGGGGGTTCAGGGTTTGGAGGTGGGTCTTGAATTGGGCGTAGCTGGAGAATTTGGCGATTTCGCGGATGAAGTCGCCGACCGTGGGGAGGGTTTCGCGAAATTGGACGAGTTCGTCGTAGATGGGGCTGACGGAAGCGGGGCTGTCGGCGTAGGTGCCGTGGAAGGCGAAGTAGGCCTGGTTGAGTTTTCGGATGTAGTAGCCGTTTTCGAGGAATAGTTGTCGTTGGCTTTCCATGTAGGCTTCGGCTTCTTCGACGCGGCCTTCGGCGAGGAGTTCGTCAACGTGAAGGCGAGTTTCGTGCATTGTCTCACGGAAGCTGAAGGCGGGTTGGGCGTCGTTGGCGACGGGCGGAGGGACAGACGGAGCCGGAGGTTCAGGCGCGAGGACGGCCAGGACACGGCGGGCGATTTCGTCACCGGCGAGGTTGGCGGCGGACTCGTTGAGGATGGTGGTGTCGGGGTCGCGGGCGTAGTTCTGGCCCAAGGGGTGGAAGAACCAGTAGTGGTGGAGCCACTCGTGGGTTGCGATGTCGACGGCACGTCGGAGTCCACGATCGATGATGACCATAGAGGGGTAGGTTGCGATGCCGCCTATGTTGACCACGAGGGCGGAAAGGTCCTGCTCGCGGAGGAGTTTTTCTTCCAGCTTCTCGCGGGTGGGGACGTCGAGGTTGGGGTCGAGGATGTGGTCGCGCAGCCGTTCGATGGTGTGCCTGGGAGAGGTGATGAGGACGGAGGGGGGATCGAGGAGGGCGAGGTCTACGGGGGGCCAGATGAGGCCGAGGCGGGAGGTGAAGCCTTCATCGGCGAGGACGAGGCTGATTTCTGCTTCGAGCTGCTCTTCGGCCACGGGTTTGACGTCGTCGCGCCGGGACTGGAGGTCGCGGAGGGTGGCGGAGAGGTCGTCGTTGAGATGGCCCGGGTCGGCTTCGAGCTGCTCGATCTCTTCAACGAGCTCGAAGAAGCGGTCGGCGGCCTGGTCATAAGGGACGGGCGGGCTGTACCAGGGAATGGCCTGGACCACCCGGTACAACCACTTATCGAGGAAGTGGGAGGCTTCCCACTGGAGGAGGCTCCATCGATGGGGCGCGGCGGCGAGGTAGGTGGGCGTGTGGCTGTGTCCGCCCTGGCTGATGAGCAGGAGGAAGAATGCGACGATGATGATGGCTAGGGTTCTTTTCATGGTTGGGGAGAGTGGTTTTGGGGGAAGGATATCAGGTGGGCAACTTCGTTGCGTTAAGTTTTGCGTAGTTGGGGGTGGGTTGAGGGGTTTGGCTACTGATTGAGAGTGGCCCCCCGTACCCGCCTACGCGAGCACAGGCTTTTCGCGGGGGTGGGGTCACTGCGTGACGGCAAGTTTTGCAGAGTGGGGCTTGGGTTGAGGGGTTTGGTGGGGGGATGGGAGAAAGGAGGAGAGGGAATCACCCCCATCCTAACCTTCCCCCGTCGAGGGGGAAGGGAGAAGAGAGAGGGGAGCGTTGCGGGAGGGGCGGGTTTTGAATACAATGGCCGTAAATGTCCCCAAAAAATTCCGGTCGGTAGAGGTAATACGTAGATGGCTACTGTAGAGATTGGCAAGATAAGAAATGCGGTCCTGCTTTCGCACAGCGGAGCAGGCAAGACGAGCCTGGCGGAGGCGCTGCTGTTCAACACCAAGGCCATCAACAGGATGGGCACGGTGGAGGGCGGAAACACGGTCTCGGACTACGAAGCGGAGGAGGTCAAGCGGGCTTCGAGCGTACAGGCTTCGATAATTCCGTGCATGACGAAGGGTCACAAGGTCAATTTCCTGGACACCCCGGGGTATGACGACTTTCGAGGAGAGGTTGTATCGAGTCTGAGGGTCGTGGAAGGCGCGGTCATACTGGTGAGCGCCATCGCCGGCGTAGAGGTGGGGACGGAGACTTCCTGGAGCATGTGCGAGGAGCGCAATCTGCCTCGGATAATCTTCATCAACAAGATGGACAGGGACAACGCAGAGTTCCAGCGGTCTCTGGACAGCATACAGTCGGCGTTCGGGAGGCAGTGCGTGCCTTTGAACGTACCCATTGGAGCGGCAGAGGACTTCAAGGGGGTGGTGGACCTGCTGGACGCCAACGCAGAGGCGCCGGAGGGGATGGAGGACTTTGTGGAGGCGGCGAGGGAGCGTCTGATAGAGTCGGTGGCGGAGAGCGACGACGACCTGGCGACGAAGTACCTGGAAGGGGAGGAATTGACGACGGAGGAGATGACGGAGGGGCTGAAGCAGGCGGTGCTTTCCGGCGAGATTGTGCCGGTGCTGTGCGGCTCGGCGACGGAGAACGTGGGAGTTGAGGACCTGCAGCAGGCGGTGATCAACTACGTCCCATCGCCGGACTCAGCGGAGATTGTGGCGACGGAGCCGGATTCGGAGGAGCAGCAGGAAGTTGACCAATCGTCGGGCGCTTCGCTGGTGGCGCTGGTGTTCAAGACGACGGCGGACCCCTTCGTAGGCAAGCTTTCGCTGTTCCGGGTGTACGGGGGCGTGATGAAGGGAAGCACGGAGGTGTGGGACGCCAACCAGGAACAGTCGGAGCGGATAGGGCAGATCTACACGATGTGCGGAAAGAACCAGGAGGCGACGCCGGAGGTGGGGCCGGGAGACATCGGCGCAGTGGCGAAGCTGGCGTCGGCAACCACCAACGACACGCTGTGCCAGCGGGAGAACGCTGTGCTGCTGGACCCGGTCGTCTATCCCGGCGGGCACTATACGATGGCTGTTTCACCCAAGTCCAAGGCGGACCTGGACAAGATGTCGTCATCATTGACCCGAATCGTTGAAGAGGACCCGAGCCTGAAGCTGGAACGGGAAGCGTCGACGAACGAGATGCTGCTAACGGGCATCGGGGACGTTCACCTGGATACGACGGTGGACCGGATAAAGCGAAAGTTCGGCACGGAGCTGATGCTTCAGCTTCCGAAGGTGCCGTATCGAGAGACGATAACGGTGGTCTCGCGGGCGGAGTACAAGCACAAGAAGCAGACGGGGGGCCACGGACAGTACGGCCACGTGCTGCTGCGGCTGGAGCCGGGAGACAGGGATTCCGGGTTTGAGTTTGATAGCGAAATCACCGGCGGAGCGGTGCCGAGGGAGTATATTTCGTCGGTGGAGAAGGGGGTATTGAAGGCGATGTCCGAGGGGGCGCTGGCGGGGTACCCGGTGGTGGACGTGAAGGCGGTGCTGTACGACGGGAGCTACCACGACGTGGACTCGTCGGGAATCAGCTTCGAGATTGCGGGTTCGTACGCCTTCCGGCAGGGGGTAAATGACGGGAACCCGATGCTGCTGGAGCCGATAGTGAAGCTGGCGATCAGCGTGCCAGACGCGTTCACGGGGGACGTGATAGGAGACCTGAACGGACGGCGGGGTCGGATTGTGGGGATGATTCCCGAAAGCGGCGGGACGGTCATTGAAGCGGAGGCCCCGAGGGCGGAGGTGCTCCGGTATTCGACGGACCTGCGGTCATTGACGCAGGGACGGGCGAGTTACACGATGGAGTTCAGCCACTACGAGGGTGTGCCGCCGGTCGTCGGGCAGAAGGTGATCCAGGAGAGTCAGCGGGAGGAGGCCCGGGCTTAGGGAGACGTTGGGGGAGTTCACCCCATTCTCAATCTTCCCCCATCAATTGGGCCTTTGCGTAACTGCCAAATACGCCATCCATCTCGCCTGACTCACCCCCATCCCCGTATCAAGTACGGGGCAGGCTTCAATCTTCCCCCATCAAGGGGGAAGAGGTTAATCGGCGCTATTGAGGGGGGTTGTGAAAAGGTTTTCGTTAGTTAGAGCGGGCGGTTCGCGAACCGCCCCTACGGGGATTGTGGATTCCGGCTTGCGCCGGAATGACGAAGAGGGGGGTTGAAACCCGCCCCTACGAATAGTAGTTGGTGAGGGGGAGTGACCCTCACCACAGCCCTCTCCCAAGACGGGAGAGGGGGGAAGAAGGGGGAGGGGATTTTAGTTGGATAGGAGGCGTTGAAAATGGAGCAGGGGAAAGTTGTTTCTTTGCAGGTGAACGTTGGGCATCGGAAGCCATTGGAGCCGCGGGAGCGGGTGACGGTGGCGGAAGGCGGGCTGGAGGGGGACCGGCACAGGAACGTCAGAAGTATGCGGCAGGTTCTGTTGATGGAGAAGGAGATTCTGGACAGTTTGTCGCTGTCGCCGGGGACGATTCGGGAAAATGTGACGATTGAGGGTCTGGCGATTCACGGGCTGCAGCCGGGGGAGTTTGTGCGGCTGGGAGAGGACGTGGTGCTGGAGGTGACGGGGCTGTGCGAGCCGTGCAGCAGGATGGATGAGATCCGGCCCGGATTGCAGGAGACGCTGGACCAGCGTCGGGGGGTTTTGACGCGGGTGGTCGAGGGGGGCGAGGTGGGGTTGGGGGATGGGGTGGTTGTTGCTTAACCGGAACCAACGGGAAGAGGATTTGGATTTTCGAGAAACTAATATGCTACAATAGTAAATGGCATCTCCCACGCATTATTCACTAACCGTGCGAAAGCATGCAACGATAACATCTTGAAATGCCAGTGAGCGATACAGCAGCGCGGTTTTACCAGGGGGTCTGAAGTGAATCAACTATACGTCACACTTGAAGGTCAAAGAGTTAACAATGACGGGGTGCCGGTCAAGGGATTCGTGGCGGCCCTCCAAGGCGTTCAAGACGCAATGAGGCTAATGATTGAGCACCTGTCTGGACGAGGTCATAGGTCAGGGCGACGACCAAAATGGATCATAAAGCAGAGCGCCTTGAGAGTAGTGGGCACTCGGCGTGGCTCACTTGTGGCTGAATTGGCATTAGATTCACCACCCAAAGATAAGAATACAATGACCGCCTACGGAGAACGAGCCTTTGAGTCGCTGCATAACTGGGATGGAAGTGAGAATTCCACGCTACCACCAGAGGTTGTTGATAGACTTTTTGCTATCCCTCAAAAGCTCCCTGAGAATGTGCACCTCTGGTTAGGGAATGAAGAGCGCCCGTGTAGAGTGGAAGTCAGACGACCGGTCCGGACAATCGAACGAATGGGGAGGCCGGAGGAAGCCCAATTATATGGTTGGCTCAAAGCAGTCAATTGGAACCGGAGAATCGCTCAATTACATCGTTATGGAGAAAGTCGTGTTCAACTGCGCTTTAGTTCAACCCTAGACGAGGTGATGCGTCGATTCGCGATGCAGTACGTTGAGGTCAAAGGACGAGGCACCTTCAACGAGAAGGAAAGGTGGCGATCGATCCAGGTTGAGCAGGTCAGAAGTGCCGATACAAAGGGGAAGCCCTTTGATATTGAAACATTTCAGAGAGAACCCAGCACCAGAGTGTATTGTGGGGATCAGATTCTCAGAGCAAGCCAACCCTTTGATGTCGATGAGTTCAACCGCATCATTCGCGAAGGTCGGGATGTCTGATGGATAGAAATTTACCGGTTGTACTGGACACTAGCGTCGCATCAATAATTTACAATCACGATTGGCGCGCAAGATATTACGAAGAGCAAATTGAAGGGCACCGCGCCCTGATCTCATTTCAGACCCTAGAAGAAATGTTTTTTGGTGCGCTTTCCAATAAGTGGGGGGAACGTCGACGGCAGGAACTCAGGCGTTTTCTGAATCAGTTTGAGGTGATTTGGCCTAGTCCATCCCTAATCGAAGTGTGCGCCCAATTACGGAGTGAACGACGCTCTGTCGGTCGGGAGTTGAAAAGTGCTGATGCTTGGATTGCTGCTACGGCAATTCTGCTTGGTTATCCCTTAGTCGCCGATGACGGAGATTTCCAAGGTATTCCGGGATTGGAGATTATACGTTATCGTTAACACCTTTTAGGCCTTCTATGAATCTAAGACCACGCCAGCCGAACTAGTGACAGCGTTTTGATGTGCCGAGGCTAGTGGGGTGGCAGGAGGGGGTTACATGTGGGTGGGGGCGGTCATGCCCATGAGGGTGAGGCAGCGGTGGAGGGCGACGCGGGCGGCGGCGGTGAGTTTCAGGCGGGAGGCGGTGAGGTTGCCGTCGGCGGGGTCGTTGGAGATGACGCGGCAGTTTTCGTAGAAGTTGTGGAAGGCGGTGGCGAGCTCCAGGGTGTAGTGGGGGAGGTGGTGGGGTTCGAGGGTCTGGGAGACTTTCTCGACCATTTCAGGAAGCAGGAGCATCTTGCGGATGAGGGTCAGCTCGTGGGGGTCCTGCAAGAGCCCGAGGTCGGCTTCGTCCCACGCCAAGTCCTGGTCCTGGGCGCGCTGGAGGATGCCGCAGATGCGGGCGTAGGCGTACTGGACGTAGTAGACGGGGTTTTCCGAGGACTCCCTGGTGGCGAGTTCGAGGTCGAAGTCCATCTGAGTGCCGGGGGCGCGGGCGAGGAAGAAGTAGCGGCAGGCGTCGGCGCCCACTTCTTCTACGAGTTCCTTGAGGGTGACGAAGTCGCCGGTGCGCTTGGAGGCCTTGACGAGTTCGTCGCCGCGCTTGAGGGTGACCATCTGGGTGATGAGGATCTGGAGTCGGTCGGGGTCGACGCCCATGGCTCCGACGGCGGCCTTTAAGCGGGTGACGTGGCCCTGGTGGTCGGCGCCCCAGACGTTGATGACGGTGTCGAAGTGGCGTTTAAGAAACTTGTTGTGGTGGTAGGCGATGTCGGAGGCGAAGTAGGTGGGGGCGCCGCTGGAACGCACGACGACGTTGTCGCGCTGGTCGCCGAGGAGGGATGAAGTGAACCAGAGGGCGCCGTCGCGGCGGGCGAGGTGGAGTTCTTCATCGAGGTGGTTGATGGCTTCCTGGTATTCCCCGCTCTCGTAGAGGGTGTGCTCCGCGAACCAGACGTCGAAGGTGACGCCGAGGTCGGCCAGGTCTTTCTCGATGTGGCCGACCATCTTGTCGCGGGCGATGCCCCCGAGGGCTTTCGTGCCTCGTTCGGGACCCATCATGGCGAAGACCGGGCCTTCCTGGTCGCGGATCTCCTGGGCGAGGTCGATGACGTAGGCCCCCTGGTAGCCGTCGGCGGCAAGCTGGGCGTCCTGGCCGTAGGATTCGAGGTAGCGGGCGTAGACGGAGGAATAGAAGAGCTCCATCTGGGTGCCGGCGTCGTTGACGTAGTATTCGCGGGTGACCTCATGGCCAGCGGCCCGGAGGACGGCGGAGAGGACGCTGCCGAGGACGGCTCCGCGGGTATGGCCGACGTGGATGGGGCCGGTGGGATTGACGCTGACGAATTCCACCATGATTTTGCGGGATTCGTCGGGTTGAAGGGTGGCGAAATTTTCGTCGGCGTCCAGGATTTCGTTCACCTGCTGCCGGAGCCAGTGGGTGTTCAGGGTGAAGTTGAGGAAGCCGGGGGGAGCGGCCCAGACTTTTTCGACGAGATCGTCGGGGTTAATCAGGCCGGCCAGGGTCTCGGCGATATGGATGGGGGCGAGTCGGGTGGCGCGGGCGAGGCGGAGGGGGAGACTCGTGGCGAAGTCGCCGTGGTTGGGGTTGGCGGGGCGCTCGACTTCGACGGAGGGTATGGCATCCAGGGGGAGAAGGTCCTGGCCGCGGGCGGCCTCCAAGGCGCGTTCGATTTTGGTGATGATGAGGTCTCTGGCGAGGGGGGGCATTTCGACACTTTTCGCAGTGGGATAGGGAATAATGATAACAGAGGGGGGATTGGGGCGGCTAGGGGATGAGGGTATGAATCACCCCCATCTCAATCTTCCCCCGTCAAGGGGGAAGGGATAAGAGGGGAGGTAGGTTCCGGCTTTCACAGGAATGACGAAGAGGGAGCGGGCGACCACAAGGGTCGCCCCTACGAAAAATTGGTTGGTGGGGAAGGCGTTTGGTAGCTGGTTAAGAGTGGGCCCCGCTTTCGCGGGGGTGGGGGAAGGGCGGGTTTCAAAACCCGCCCCTACCAGTGGTTGTCAGAGTCACCCCCATCTCAATCTTCCCCCGTCAAGGGGGAAGAGGCTAATCCGCGCTCTTGAGGGGGATATGCAAAGGTCTCCGTCAAGGTGAAGGGGGTTTGAGAGAGATGGGGGGTTAGGCGACTTCGGCGGTGGCGGGGGTCTGGTAGCGGGCGAGCTCCTGGACAAGGAGCTGGTGGTCGGGGTGGGTAAGGTGGGGGTCGCGGTGGAGGATACGGGCGGCTTCATTTCGGGCGCTGAGTAGCACGTCGCGGTCGGCGAGGCGGGCCATTTTTAGGGTGGGGAGGCCGCTCTGGCGGGTGCCGAAGAGGTCTCCGGGGCCGCGGAGTTGTAGGTCGATTTCGGCGAGCTTGAAGCCGTCGTTGTGCTTCTCGATGGCCTCAAGGCGCTGGGCGGCGTAATCAGAGGGGTCTTCGGCGAGGAGTAGGCAGTAGCTCTTGTGGGGGCCGCGTCCGACTCGTCCACGGAACTGGTGGAGCTGGGCGAGGCCGAAGCGGTCGGCGGACTCGACCATCATGACGGAGGCGTTAGGCACGTCTATGCCGACCTCGACGACGGGAGTGGAGACGAGGATGTCAAGGTCGCGGTTGTGGAAGGCGGTCATGACCGCGTCCTTCTGTCGGGAGGGCAAGCGGCCGTGGAGAAGGCCGACGCGGAGGTCGGGGAAGATGTGCTGGTCAAGTCGTTCGTATTCCTGGGCGGCGGCCTTGGCCTCGGTGAGTTCGGACTCTTCGATGAGGGGGAAGATGATGAAGGCCTGTCTACCCTTTCGCACCTGACTTCTCAAGTGGTCATAGGCGGCGCTGCGGTTGTGGGGCTCGACGTGACGGGTGACGATGGGGGTGCGCCCGGGGGGCATTTCGTCGATGGTGGAGATGTCCAGGTCGCCGTAGAGGGTGAGGGCGAGGGTGCGGGGGATGGGGGTGGCGGACATGATGAGGACGTGGGGGGTGGTGTCGCTTTTGCCCCTGAGGGCGGCCCGCTGCATGACGCCGAAACGGTGCTGCTCGTCGACGACGGAGAGGGCGAGGTTGGGAATCTGCATGGTCTGCTGGATGAGGGTGTGGGTGCCAATGATGATGTCGAGGTCGCCGTCGGCGGCGCGGGCTTGGAGGTTATCACGGAGGCGTTTGCGGGTGCTGCCGGTGACGAGGCCGATGGAGATGGGCGGGCTGTTGGCATCGAGGGAGGCGGAGACGAGATTTTCTTCCTGAATTGGGTTGTGGAGGCGGCCCAAGAGCTGGCAGGCGGTGTTGAAGTGCTGCTCGGCGAGGACTTCGGTGGGGACCATGATGGTGCCCTGGAGGCCCATGGCGGCGACGGCGAGGAGGGCGGCGACGGCGACGACGGTCTTGCCGCTGCCGACTTCGCCCTGGAGGAGGCGGTTCATTGAGGGGATACCTTCGGCCATGTCTGCGAGAATTTCATCCAGACAGCGCCGCTGGGCGCCTGTGAGGGTGAAGGGGAGGGAATCGAGGAAGGCACGGACGGCGGCGTCTGCTTCGTCGATGGAAGTGCCGCGGGCGGCATCCTTCCACTGGCGGCGGCGTTGGAGGACAGAAATCTGGAGGAGGAGGAGTTCGTCGAAGGCGAGGCGGCGTCGGGCTTCTTCGTAGACTTCGTCGGACTCGGGGAAATGGGCGCGGACAACGGCTTCGGGAAGGGGCATGGGCCGGAGGCGGGTGAGGGTGTCCTGGGGCAGGAATTCCTGGACGCTCGGAGACCAACGCCAGAGGGCGTCCCAGATGATGCGTCGGAAGGAGCGGGGGTAGAGGTCCCGGGTCAAAGGATGGACGGGCAGCGGGCGGATGGTATTGATGAGGGGGCTGCCTTCGTAGACCAGATCGTATTCCGGGTTCTCCATGACGGGGGCTCCGCCGAAGGTACCGACTCTGCCGCTGAGGGCGATTTTTCGTCCGGGCCTGAACTGGCGGGCAAGGTATGGCTGGTTGAACCAGACGACGGAAAGGTCGCCGGTCCTATCAGATACAAGGGCACGGGTTGCGGCGCGGCCTTTATGGCCGAGCATGGCTCGCGAGGCTTCCCGGACAGTGGCAAAGACGGTGGCATCCTTGCCGGGCTGAAGATGGGAGATTTTGGTGCGTTGAGAGTAATCCTTGTGGTAACGGGGGAAGTGGTAGAGGAGGTCGCGGACGGTGTGGACATCGAGACGGGCGAGTTTGTCGGCGGTCTTTGTGTCGACGCCCTTGAGGTTTGTTACGGGGTTGTGGAGGGCTTCGGGGTCGGGAGGGGGAGGGGATTCGGGCAGGGGGATTTTCGGGACGAAGGGGCGGTTGACGGGAGGGGAAGGGGGGCGTGGTTGATGAGGCAAGGGAGCACCCCCATCCAAACCTTCCTCCGTCGAGGGGGAAGGGTGAAGAGGGGAGGAGTCCAGGAGGGCGAGGCAGGTCTCTACCCATTTGGCGCGCTGGTTGGGGGTCATGCGGGAGTAGGGACGGTCAAGGAGATTCTCAGCGTCGGGGGTGTTGGAGAGGCGGGCGCGGAGTTGGGGCTTCCAGCGGGCGAGGAATTCGTCGAGGCCGCCTTGAGTAACGGCTCTGTTGTCGAATCCTCTTTCGTGTTCAAGTTGGAGGATTTTTCGGAAGGAGTTGAGGGGTTGGGTGTCCTGTCGGGTGTCCATGATGGGGAAAGTTTACCACGGCGGGTTGGTGGGGCAACTTCGTTGCGTGTCATTGCATGACGGCGGGAGGGAATGGATTCCCGCCTTCGCGGGAACAAGGTTTTGCAGAGTTGGGGATGGGTTGAGGGGTTTGGTGGCTGGTAGAGAGTGGGTCCCCGCCTTCGCGGGGATGGGGAGGGGGGAGTGGGGATGGGAGAGGAAGAAGAGGGGCGGGTGCGCAGACGGACTGGTAGATCACGATGGTCCAATCATCGTCCCAAGAGTCACGGAATCGACACTGGCAGCCCTTCAGCAACAGCCGCCCGGCTCAGCGCCTGATCCAGCGTTGCGAGTTCTGCACTCTCCCTCTTGGCCAGTTCCAGGTATAGGGCGTCATAAAAGGAAAGTTGATGCATCCTAGCCAATTGGAAGACGGACTGTAGGTTGGGACCTTCATCAGTTCGTATGGGCAAGTCGATAAGAGCATCGAGTCTCTCCCTGACCCCTTCGGCGGAGAGACGCCCGCTTCGCTCCGCAACGAGGAGCGTATTGCGGGTTTCCAGATGCCACAGATAAGGCACCAGCGCCCCATCCTCTGCAAGAAGTTCCAGCACGCTATCTGCGCGGGGATTCTCCTCATCGTCGAAGAGCCACGCCATTACGACTGACGCATCTACAACCAGTCCGCTCATAGACGGTGTCCCTGGTGGCGAGCGGCGAGTATCTCCTCTGTGGAAAAAGTCACGCGCTTCCACCCGGCACGGCGGCGTTGGAAGCGCTCCACCGCCCTTTCACGATTGGCACGATCCTGGACGGGGGCGGGCACCAGATGAGCAACGGGCTTTCCATGCCGGGTAATGGCAACGGTCTCGCCGCGCTCGACCACGCGGAGTAACTCGGCCAAGCGGGTCTTGGCTTCGGTGGCTTGAACTTCACGCATTGCGACTCCAACCGGTTATTTTAACCATATTATACAATATGCTTCTCGTCGTGTGGTTTGACGAGTATGAGGAGGGGTGCGAAAAAGGGTTGGACGTGGGTTGGGGGTGGATCTCCGCCAGCGCGGGGATGGGGCAACTTCGTTGCGGCAAGTTTTGCAGAGTTTGGGGTAGGTTGGAGGGTTTGGTGGCTGATAGAGAGTGGGTCCCCGCCTACGCGGGGATGGGGATTGGGGGAGGGGATTTGGGTGGCGGTTGATTATATATACTAGGAGAAGGATGGAGGTGCAGGAATGGAGCATGAAGAACTTCCGGCCGGACTTGTTCCCAGCGGTGGCACGCCGGAGTTTACGCAGAGCACGATTCCGGAGGCGCTGCAGCGAGAACATGCGCTAGGCCCCGGTCGTTGGGGCGTTTTGCAAGTGTTGGAAGGCAGCCTTCGCTTTGTGGATATGAGTGAGGGCGATGAAAGGGTATTGAAGGAATCAGACCGGGTGGTCATTCGTCCTGAATCGCCTCACCGGGTAGTGGTGGGGGATGTTGTGCGCTTCCGCATTGATTTCTTCAGTGAAGCGGGGGAGAGGGGTAATGGCTAGAGGGCGGGTTTGAAACCCGCCCCTACCGGAGAAGGTGTTTGGTTAGAGTCGGGGGGAGGGCGGCTCGCGAGCCGCCCCTACGAATAACATGAGGGTTGCCCCGCCTTCGCTGTGGCAAGAAATAAACGGACGGTTGGTGAAACACCCCCATCTCAATCTTCCCCCGTCAAGGGGGAAGAGGTTTAGGGGGAGTGGGTGGATTGTTAGGCGGTGGTGCGGACGATTATGCCGACCATGCCGGGGCCGGTATGGACGCCGATGCTGGGGCCGGGGCGGACTATCGGAATGTGCTCCGGGCTGTTGGTGGGGAGCAGACGCCGGATGTTGTTGGAGAGAGCTTCGGCGTCGTGGGCAGCCTCGTTGTGGATGATGAAGCCCTCGGAGATGCCTCCCAGTCCTTCCGCAATTCTCACAAGTCGCTGAAGTCCCTTGCGGCGGCTTCGGACGCGGTCGTGTCGACGCACTTCGCCGTCTTCCAAGGCAAGGATAGGCTTTAGATTGAGCATGTTGCCGAGGAAGGCCTGGGTCTTGCTGATGCGACCGCCCTTGACCAGGTATTCCAGGGTGTCCAGCAGGAAGAAGCCCTTGACCTGGGAGACGGCCGCTTCGACTTCCGTCAAAACCTGCTGGAATTCTGCGCCTTCGTTGAGGACCCGTGCGGCGGCAAGGACGACGAGGCCGCAGGCCATAGAGGCGGACTGGGAGTCGATTACTTCCACCTGGGCGGGGTTCTTCAGGGCCCGCTTTGCCTGGAGGGCAGAGTTATAGGTGCCGCTGAGCTTGGAGGAGACGTGGATGGAGATGACCATGTCCTCGGGATCCTCGACGAGGGGCTCATAGACTTCCGTGAAGTCCTGGATGGTCGGCTGAGAGGTGGTGGGAAGAGTCTCGCTGTTCGGGAGACGCTGGTAGAACTCGTCGGTGCTGATGTCCAAGCCATCCTTGAGGGTCTCGACGGAGCCGTCGTCGTCGGTGAAGTTGATGTAGGCGGGGACTACGGTGATGCCCCAGTGACGGGCAAGGTCGGGAGAGATGTCGGAGGTGCTGTCGGTAACAATTCGAATGGTCATGATACTTCCTATTCTATGGAGGCGATATAGTGGTAGAAGGGTTGACCGCCGAAGACAGTCTCGACTTCAACGCCGGGGAGGGCGTCTTCGAGCCGGCGGGCGGCGGTCTGTGCTTGGGGTTCTTGTACGTCGCCGCCCCAATAGAGGGTGACGACGTGGCCGGAGCCAGGGTTGGCGGCGACGATGGTGCGGTGGGCCACCTCGTGGACGTGTTCGCCGATGCTGGTAAGGACGCCGTCGAGGAGGCCGATGACCTGTCCACTAGCAACAGACTTGCCGTCCATGATGGTATCGCGATGGGCGGTGGTGACTTCGACGGTGTGAATGTCCTCGATGGAGTCTTCCATGGACTGCAGAACTTGGTCCCTTGGGAGTTCCGGGACGTAGGAAAGGAGGGCGGCGATGCCCTGGGTCTGGCTGCGAGTGGGGATGACGTGGAGGGTTTCGCCGGCAATTTCGGAAGCCTGGCGGGCGGTGAGTATGACGTTGGAGTTGTTGGGCAGGATGACCACGTCTTCCGCACCGGTGGCGCGAGCGGCTTCCAGCAGCTCCTGGGCGCTGGGGTTCATGGTGCGCTGACAGGGGACGATTGCGTGGCAGCCGAGATCATCGAAGAGGGTGATGAAGCCTTCGCCCCAGGCCACGGCGACGACGGCGAGGGCCGGAGCGTCCTGCTGCTGGCCGTGAAGCGAGAGGAAGCCTTGGTGCTGCTTGCTGATGTCGTCGACCTTGATGCCGATGGTGCTGCCGAGGGTGGCGCCGTGGGCGATGAGCTCATCGGGCTCGAGGGTGTGGATGTGGACCTTGGCGAGGGAAGAGTCGCCGATGACGATGAGGGAACTGCCCTTCTCGGAGAGATAGCTGCGAAGGGCGGCAATGTCGATATTTTCACCCTCTATCATGAACTCGGTGCAGAAGCCGTACTCCTCGGACAGGGTTGCATCGAGGAATTCCTGGCTGACGGTGGGCATGTCTGCGATGGCGGTGGTGGGGGAGGAGAGTTCGATGTCGTAGTCTTCGGGGTCCTCTTCCAGGAAGGAGCAGAGGAAGCCTTCCATTATGACGACGACGCCCTGACCGCCTGAGTCGATTACGCCGGCGTCGCGAAGGACGGGGAGCATGGTGGGGGTCTTGGCGAGGGTGTCTTTTGCCTCTTCCAAGGCGCTATTCCAGAGATGGAGGACATCTTCCTCGTCGTCGGAGCGGTCGGAAGCGCCTTCGGCGAAACCACGCAGGACGGTGAGCATGGTGCCTTCGACGGGTTGGGAGACGGCGGCGTAGCTGGCCTGGGAGCCGGAGGCGAGGGCGCTGGCGAGGGTGTCGGGGTCAGCAGCTTCCACGTCTTCGAGGCCCTGGGCAAAACCGGCGAGGAACTGGGAGAAGATGACGCCGCTATTGCCGCGAGCACCGAAAAGGGCGCCACGGGCCGCCTCCCGGGCGACGGCGGACAGGGAGGGGGTGTCTACGGACTGCAGGCGGTCATCCACAGACTGCATAGTCAGGAGCATGTTGGTGCCGGTGTCGCCGTCGGGGACAGGGAAGACGTTAAGAGCGTTGATAGCATGGCTATAGCGCTGAAGGCAGCGGGTGGCTGCGCTCAGAGCGGCTTTGAGCCGGTGACCGTTGATTTGGGGCAGGGTGCTGTTGGGGGCGCTCGTAACGTTTATCCTTGTAAAGGGAGATTTATGTATGCTAAGGTTTTAGAAAGATTCTAGCTATTCGCTAAAGCGAAAGTCAATTTAGGTGAATGCCGTGAAATGTGAGCTTTGCAACAAAATAGGGGTGGCGGGGAACAACGTAAGCCACTCCAAGCGGCATACCAAGACGCGTTTCCTGCCGAACATTCAGAAGCTGACGCTGCCCATTGACGGGGTACGGAGGCGGGTGAAGATATGCACGCGGTGTCTGCGGACGCTGCACAAGACGCCAAAGGTGCGGGTGAAGTCGCGGGCGTAGGATAGTGGACAGCGTGGATGGAACCGTGTGGGCTCCCGCCTTCGCGGGAGCACGTTTCGTGAGGATGAAGACGATGGCGTAGGGTTCGGGACTGGATTCCGGCTTTTGTCGGAATGACGGAGGCTGTGGGGCCTGCTCAGCAGGGTCCCCTTTGATTTCCAGGGAATGTTGACTGAGGTAGGGGTGCGTCTGTGGTTGGGGGAAGGTTCTACGCCTGGGGGTCCATCGTTAAGTTTAGGAAGAGTGGGCCCCCGCGTTCGCGGGGGTGGGGAAAAAGAGGGAGCGGCGGTGGTGGCAACTGGGCTGCAGCAAGGTCATCGCATGACGGCCAGAGGGGATGGATTCCGGTTTTCGCGGGAACCGGGTTTTGCAGAGTTGGGGGTGGGTTGAGGGGGGCGTGGCTGACTGCGAGATTCTTCGTCGTGGAGCCTCCTCAGAATGACATGTGGTGGAGGGTGGGAATCACCGCCATCTCTTTGGCAAGCTCAGGACAGGCTTAATCTTTCCCCGTCAAGGGGGAAGAGGTAAGAGGGTACCCTCACCCCAACCCTCTCCCAGGACGGGAGAGGGGGAAGAAGGGGGGTCAGGGGAGGCTGTTGCGGAGCTTGGTCATGGCCTCGGCGACGGATTCCTGCTTGTTGAAGACGGCGGAGCCGGCGATGAGGGTGTGGGCGCCTGCGTTTACAACGGAGGGGGCGGTCTGGGCGTTTACGCCGCCGTCGACTTCGAGTTCAACGTCGTAGCCCCTTTCGTCGATGATGGCGCGGAGGCGGCTGACCTTGTCGAGGACATGGGGGATGAGGGTCTGGCCGCCAAAGCCAGGGTTGACGGTGAGGATTAGGACGATGTCGAGGAAGGGTAGAGCTTCTTCGATTGCGGAGACGGGGGTGGCCGGGTTGAGGGCCACGCCGGCGCGGCAGCCACCGTCCTTTATCTGCTGGAGGACACGGTGGAGGTGGGTGCAAGCTTCGGCGTGGACGGTGACGTGGTCGACGCCAGCGTTGATGAAATCGGGGATGCGGCGTTCGGGTTCGACAATCATCAGGTGAGCATCGAGGGGCAGGTGGGTGTAGGACTTGAGGCCTTCGATGACGACAGGGCCGAAGGTGATGTTGGGGACGAAACGACCATCCATGACGTCAAGGTGGATATAGTCGGCGCCCGCTTCTGTGACGTCGGCGACCTGCTGGCCGAGCCGGGTGAAGTCGGCGGAGAGGATGGACGGGGCGATTTTGACCTGGTCGTCAGGAGTCATCGGCAGTCTCCAGTAGTTTCTTGGCGTCTTTTAGGGCGGCGGCTACCTGAGCGGGGGAGGTCCCGCCGAGAGTATTGCGGCTTTCGACGGAGCCTTCGAGGGTGATCTTGAGGACGTTTTCGTCAAAGAGGGGGGAGAAGCGTCGGTATTCTTCCAGACTTAGCTGGTGGACCTCTTTGGCGTTTTCGCGGGCGTAGTCGGATGCGCGGCGGAGGACACCGTGGGCTTCCCGGAAGGGCATGCCGCGGGCGACGAGGTAGTCGGCGAGGTCGGTGGCGAGCATGTTGCCGGTCTGGGCGGCGTCATACATCCGGGCGGCGTCGACGGTCATGGTCTCAATCATACCGGCGAAGACGTGGAGGGTGGAGAGGAGGGTGTCTACGGTGTCGAAGAAGCCTTCCTTGTCCTCCTGGAGGTCGCGGTTGTAGGTGAGGGGTAGGCCCTTGAGGGTGGTGAGGAGCGAGAAGAGGTTGCCGTAGACGCGTCCGGTCTTGCCGCGGCCGATTTCGGCGAAGTCGGGGTTGCGCTTCTGGGGCATGATGCTGCTGCCGGTGGCGAATGAATCTGCGAGGGTGACGAAGGCGAATTCCTGGGAAGACCATAGCACGAGTTCCTCGCCGAGCCGGGACAGGTGCATCATACAGATGGCGGCGGCGGCGTGGAATTCGAGTAGGAAGTCGCGGTCCGAGACGGCGTCCATGCTGTTGGAGCTGATACCGTCGAAGCCGAGCTCGTTGGCGACGAAGCGGCGGTCGAGGGGGTAGGGGAGTCCGGCGAGGGCGCCGCTGCCGAGGGGGAGGACGGCGGCGGAATTCCGACACTGCCGGAAGCGCTGCTTGTCGCGCTGGAGCATGTGGAAGTAGGCGAGGAGATGATGGGCCAGCAGGACGGGCTGGGCGCGTTGGAGGTGGGTGTATCCCGGCATGATGGTGTTGGCGTTTTTCTTAGCCTGCTGGAGAAGGGCCTGCTGGAGTTTGGCGGCGCATTTTACAGCCTGCTCGCAGGTCTTCATGGCGTAGAGGCGAACGTCGGTGGAGACCTGGTCGTTGCGGGAGCGGGCGGTGTGGAGCTTGCCCGCAACGTCGCCGATTTTCTCCTTGAGCCGGGCTTCGACGTTCATGTGAATGTCTTCAAGTTCGGGCCGCCAAGGGAAGATGTCTTCTTCGATTTCACGTTGGACGGCGAGGAGACCAATACGGATGGACTGGGCTTCGTCGTCGCTGATTATTCCCTGCCTGGCGAGCATTTGGGCGTGGACGATGGAGCCACGGATGTCCTCACGGTAGAGGCGGCAGTCATAGTGGATGGAGACGGTATATTGCTCGGGGGGTTGCATATTTTGAGGCTGCGATGTGGGTAGTTGACCCCAAATACTATACAACAGATGGGGTTGGAAGGGGGATTGGGGGGAGAAGGCGAGGGGGTGGCATGCATGGAACCAGCATGCTAATATGGTGGCGGGAAACACAACTGAGCCGATAATAAGAGCTTATTGGATGCAATGGAATTGAAGAGAGCGCACGACTACAGATGCCGCTGGTAGGCAAGGGAAGAGAAGGCTGGTTCCTTCTTCTGTTTGTTTTGCAGTTTTGCGTGTACACGGGCATAATCGCATACTACGAGAGTGTTTCCAACGCTGGCGAAGGGCTAGCGACCTTTGTGGGAGTGATTGCGAAGATGCCCGGGATTATCGGGCTTTCGACGGCCAGCAGCATAGTTTTTCTGGAGGGACTGGCGATGTTGTCAGAGAGGTATTTGAAGAGACGGTACGATGAAGGGAAAGAGGTTGGATTGAAGGAGGGCCGGGCAGAGGGACAGGCGGAGGGCGAGGCACGAATGTCGAAAGCCTGGGAGAAGTGGAACCGGCGTCGGATGAAAGCTGAAGAAGCCGGAGAGGAGTTTCGGGAGCCGCCACCTTCACGTGGGAACGGAAAGTAAGATAATTGTGAAAGAAGGCTGCGGCTAGAATGGGACGCGCCAGAAAAAACAGATATTGGCGTTTTTCAGGGTTTCTGGGGGATGCTTCAGGCGCACTTGGTGCACTGTCTGAGTTCCATTCCAGGAGAGGATCTGAAGACGAGAAAGCCAAGGGGTTTGAGAGGGGTAAGGCTGAAGGGTATGCCGAAGGGAAGGCGAGAGGGTATGAGGAAGGGAAGGTAAGAGGGTACAAAGAGGGATTAGCGGAAGGGCAAGCGGAGGTGCAAAGGGTGTGGAAGGCGTTGCTTAAGCGCCGGATGGAGGCGAAGGAGGCCGGGGTGGAGTTCAATGAGCCGCCGCCTTCGCATCGGAACGGAAAGTGACTACCCGGGTTGAGGGCGGCGCTTTATTCTATAGCGCCGTCAGAAACGCTTCAGATTTCCAAAGGGCGTCGATGTTGTTTTGCCATTTGAGCATGCCGACTGCTTCATGAGGGGTGCGCCACTGCCAAGCGTCGTGTTCGCCAGAGAGGGTAGGGTCGCTACCGTCGACCTCAGCCACGAAGACGTGCTCTACGATTTCGTCCGTGTTGGGAGGGAAGGCCTCACGCCATTCATCAGAAACGGGAAAACGGTAGGCGAAGTCTATTGAACAGATGCTTGATGGGGTAAAACCGGTCTCTTCAAGCACCTCTCGCGTGGCAGCCTGAAGGAGAGTTTCTCCCTCCTCCGTAGCTCCGGTTACGCCTTGCCAGAAGGACCCTCGCCTGGCGATCCGATGGAGGAGCAGGTACTCTCGGCAATCTCGTCGCTGCCTGAAGAGGAAGATACAGACCTGGATGGGGAGGCGGAAGTCAGGCATGTATTGCGATCCCTGTGAGTTCTGGTTTGCGGTAAACGTTGACGGGGGAAGTGAAGATGGATTCCCGCCTATGCGGGAAAACGGAGAGGTTGAGGGCGGGCGGGTTTGAAACCCGCCCCTACGCAGGAAACTTGTTGGGGACGAGTAACACCCCCATCTCAATCTTCCCCCGTCAAGGGGGAAGAGGTATATGGGTCAGGCGTCTTCGGGGTGTTGGGCGGCCTGGGTGCGGACGGGGAGACCATAGATGGAGATGAAGCCCTCGGAGGCGCGGTGGTCGAAGACGTCGCCCCGGTCGTAGGTGGCTAGGCTGTGGCTGTAGAGGCCCTTCGGGGCCTTTCGGCCTACGACGGTGCAGTTGCCCTTGTGAAGACGGAGGCGAACGTGGCCGGTGACGTGTCGCTGGGTACTAGCGACGTAGGAGGTTAGGTCGCGTCGGTGGGCGGTGAACCAGAGGCCGTTGTAGACAACGTCGGAGTATTCCTGGGCTATGATGTTCTTCATGCGGGCCTGGTCCTTGCTGAGGGTCAGGGTCTCGAGGGACTTGTGGGCGGCGTGAAGGACGACACCGGCGGGGGACTCGTAGATTTCGCGGGACTTGATGCCGACGAGGCGGTTTTCGACGTGGTCGATGCGTCCGACGCCGTTGCGTCCGGCGATTTCGTTGAGGTGCTCGACAAGCTGGACGGGGCCCATCTCTTCGCCATCAACGAGGGTGGGAATTCCACCTTCGAAGGAGATTTCGACGTAGGTGGGGACGTCGGGGGTGTCGGCGATGGCCCTGGTCCAGAGGTAGGCTTCCTCTGGGGGTTCGGCCCAGGGGTCTTCGAGTTCGCCTGCTTCGATGCTGCGGCCCCATAGATTCTCGTCGGTGGAGAAGCTGCTGTTGGATGGAGGTACGACGATGCCGTGGGCTGCGGCGTACTCCAGCTCTTCTTCCCGGTTCCAGCCCCACTCGCGGACGGGGGCGATGACCTTGACGTTGGGGTCGAGGGCACCGGCGCTGACGTCCATTCGCACCTGATCGTTGCCCTTGCCGGTGCAGCCGTGAGCTATGGCGACGGCGTTGACGCGATGGGCGGCTTCTACCATGTACTTGGCGATGAGTGGGCGGCCCAAGGCGGTGGCGAGGGGGTACTGTTCCTCATAGACGGCTCCAGCCTGAAGGGCGGGGAAGACGTAGTTTTTGACGAATTCCTCACGCCCGTCGACTGTCAGGGCGTCGGAAGCGCCGATGTCGAGGGCGCGCTGACGGATGGGACCCATGTCGACCATTCCGAGATCGACGGTGAGGGTGACGACGTTGGCGTCGTGCTTTTCCTGGAGCCACTTGACGCAAACGGAGGTGTCGAGGCCGCCGCTGTAGGCAAGGAGTATGGTGTCTTTCGCCATTTTTCTTTCCCTTTTTCTTTCCCCTAGAGGTTGGAGATAGCTTGGTCCAGGCGTCCGACGCCTTCGTCTATTTCATCGGTGGTGATGTTTAGAGGAGGCATGAAGCGGAGGGTGTTGGGCTTGACCATGTTGAGGAGGACGCCTGACGCGTTGGCGTTGGTGAGAACGTCGGCAGCGACGTCATCGTTGAACTCAAGGGCTATGAGGAGTCCGCGGCCACGGACCTCGCTTATGACGCCGTGGCGGGACTTGAGGTTTTCGAGGACAGCGGTCAAGTGAGCGCCCATTGCCCTGGCGTTGGCAGGGATGTCGTTGTCGATGATGAACTGGGTGGAGGCGTAGGCTGCGGCGGTGGTGAGGGCGTTGCCGCCGTAGGTGGAGCCGTGGTCGCCGGGCTCAAGGGCCATGCAGTGCTCCTTGGACATGAAGGCGCCGATGGGGACGCCGCCGCCGAGGCCCTTCGCCAACGTGATGACGTCGGGTTCGACGCCATACTCCTGATAGCCGAAGAGGCTGCCGAGACGGCCAAGGCCGGTCTGGACCTCGTCAAGGATGAGGAGGAGGCCCTGTTCGTCGCACCACTGACGGACGCGCTGTAGGTAGTCGTCGGCGGGGATGTTGACGCCACCCTCGCCCTGGATGGGTTCCAGCATTACGGCGGCGGTCTTGTCGGTGGTAGCTTCGATGATGGCTTCAACGTCGTCATAGTCCACGTGGACGTAGCCGGGGGTGAGGGGCTGGAAGGCCTCCTGGTAGTGGGGCTGGCCGGTGGCTGCGATGGTGGTGAGGGTGCGACCGTGGAAGGAGTTGAAGGCGGTTATGACCTCGTAGGCGCCGTCGCGGTTGGCCTTGCCGTATTTGCGGGCGAGTTTTAGAGCGCCTTCGACGGCCTCGGCGCCGCTGTTGCCGAAGAAGACCCTATCGAGGCAGCTATTTTCGATGAGAGCCTGAGCCAACTTCAGCTGGGGGATGGTGAAGAACTGGTTGGAGGTCTGGATGAGGGTGGCGGCCTGCTCCTGGATGGCCTGAACCATGGCGGGGTGGCAATGGCCGAGGTTGGTGACGGCCCAGCCGGCAGTGAAGTCGAAGTATTCTTTACCGTCGGCGTCCCAGACGCGGGTGCCTTCGCCTCGGACTAGGACGATGGGCTGGCGGCGAACGGTTTGGGCATAGTATTTCTCTTCCAAGGATATCCACTGGGTAGTCACCGGATTGTTCCTCCTGTTTTGTGTCTTTTTGAGTTTGAGCCGGGGTTTTTGGTTGTTCAGGATTGGTCTATGGGGAGTCACCCCCATCCCCGTATCAAGTACGGGGCAGGCTTCAATCTTCCCCCGTCGAGGGGGAAGAAGATGGATTCCGACTTTCGCCGGAATGACGAATGGTCGGGTTGAATATAGTTGTTGATGGTTAGTTTGTCTATAAGAAGGTTGCGTTGGGTCTAGGCGGCCAGGATTCGGGTGCCGGAAGGTCGACCGGAGAGACACTGGAGCAGTGCGCCGGGCTTACGTCCGTCGATGACGTGGGCGGAGGGTACGGGGGGCATGGCGAGGAGGCAGGCTTCCAGCTTGGGGATCATGCCCCCGCGGGCCACGTTGGACCGGATAAGAATTTGGGCCTGCCGGGGGCTAATCATGGGCATGCTTCGACCGGAGGAGTCGAGGACGCCTTCGACGTCGGTGAGAAAGACCAGGTTGGATGCACCGAGGGCGTGGGCGACGCTGCCGGTAACGGTGTCGCCGTTGATGTTGAGAAGCTGGCCGTCGCCCTCAAGTAGGCCGACGGGGGCGATGAGGGGGATGAATCCGGCATCGAGGGCGCAGATGACGGGGTCGGGGTTGACCTGGGTGACTTCGCCGACGAAACCGAGTTCGGGGTCGGCGATGCGGCACTGGAGAAGGGCACCGTCGACGCCGCTGAGGCCGATGGCGCGGGCACCGAGTTTGGTGAGTGAGGCGACAAGCTGCTTGTTGATGAGGCCGGTGAGAACCGCGGTGACGATGTCCAGGCTGGGAGCGTCGGTGACGCGGAGGCCGCGGACGAAGCGGGGCATAGCGCCGTGACGCTTCATCCACTCCGAGATGATCTTGCCACCGCCGTGGACGACAACGACGCGGCGTCCTTCCTGCTGGAGACGCACCAGGTCCTGGAGCGTAGTGTCGTGGCTGCCGAGGGTACTGCCGCCGATCTTGACGACGATGGGTCCTTCCGACACACCGTTGGGATTGAGCAAGGAGACGTTCATTTCGGGCTGCTAGGTGGTGTAAGCGCTGTTAAAGGTGACGTACTCTTCGCTGAGGTTGCATCCCCAGGCGGTGGCGCTGTGTTCGCCGAGGTTGAGGTTCACGCGAATATCGACCTGTCCCTGGGACATGAGGGCGATGACGGAATCTCGATGGAAGGGGGCCGGGAGGCCGTTTTCCATGATGAGCGCACCGTTGATGTGGAGGGCGAGCTTGCTCTCTTCAACGTCGGCCTCGCTACGGCCGAGGGCAACGGTGATGCGTCCCCAGTTGGGGTCGTTGCCGTGGACGGCGGTCTTGACAAGGCTGGAGCCGGAGATGATGCGGGCGGCGCTGCGGGCCTGCCGGAGGGTCTTTGCGCCTTCAACAGTGACCTCGATGAGCTTGGTAGCGCCTTCGCCTTCACGGGCGATGCGCTTGGCCAGATCGATGCAGACTTCGGTTAGGGCGTTGGAGAAGAGTTCTGCACCCTCGGTGCCGGGGAGGATTGGGCCGGCTCCAGCGGCGCCGTTGGCCATGAGCAGGACAGTGTCGTTGGTGCTGGTGTCGCCATCTATCGTCATCATGTTGAATGAATCGTCAGAGGCCTGCTTGAGCATATCCTTCAGGAGGTCGGGGGCGATTTCGGCGTCAGTGGTGATGAAGGAGAGCATGGTGGCCATGTCGGGGTGGATCATGCCGGCGCCCTTGGCGATGCCGCCGATGGTGACGGTCTTGCCGTTAAGGGGGAAGGAAGCTCCGATTTCCTTGGGGGCGGGATCGGTGGTGAGGATGGCGCGGGCCATGCGGTGTCCGCCGTCGGTGGCGAGCTGGATACGGTCGATGCCACTTTCGATGAGGGACATGGGAAGCTCGACGCCGACGATGCCGGTGGAGCAGATGAGGACGTCCTCGGGCTTGATGCCGAGAATATCGGCGGTTTTGGCGGTCATCCGCTTGGCGTCGCCGTAGCCGGGATCGCCGACGCAGGCGTTGGCTATGCCGCTGTTTACCACAACAGCGTGAGCCTTGCCGTCGGCCACGTGCTCTTCGGTGAGGATGACAGAGGGGGACTTGAGCTTATTCTGGGTGAACACGCCGGCGGCGGTTGTAGGCCTTCGTGAGTAGAGAATGGCGAGGTCGAGCTTGTCTTCAGCGTAGGTCTTGAGGCCGGCAAAGGTGGCGCCGGCCACGTACCCTTGGGGCGAGGTGACGGTGCCGTTTTCGATCAGGGTGATGCCGCCGGGCATAGTGGTAACCTCCTCAGTAAGTTGGGGTTCGGAGTCGGGCTGGCCGAGGGGCCAGGGTTTCTGGCACTTCCCGCACTTCTTGGGAAAGAGGACGCGGGGAATGAACTGGTAGCCGCAGTGGGCGCACTGTCGTTGTTGTTGTGCCATGGGGAGATTCTACTACAACAAGAAGTGATGGTCAAGAGTGGAAAGGGAGCACCCCCATCTCAATCTTCCCCCATCAAGGGGGAAGAGGCAAGAAGGGAGAGGGCGGAGATAAGAGTTGCTGCTATGTCCTTCGACAGGCTCAGGATGAGCGGTTAGGTGACGAGACGTGGGTTGAGAGTGGATTCCCGCCTTCGCGGGAACAAGATTTAGGGCGTTGATGCAGTGGGTTGGGGGGTATACACTTTTGTGTGTGGCAAGGACTGCGAAAACCTGAGTGGAGGTCTTGATGCTGTCGTATTTGGGGGGTACCGGGCCGGAGGGTCGGGGGTTGGCGCTGCGGTACGCGCTGGCGGGCCATCAGGTGTTTATTGGATCGCGGAATGCGAGCCGGGGCAGGGAGGCGGCTGCCGAGTTGGGAAAGAAGTGGCCAGGAATTTCGGTCGGTGGCGGGGGAAATGATGAGGCAGCAAGGTTGGGCAAGATCGTGTTCATCTGCGTGCCTTACGATGCCCAGAAGTCGTTGCTGCCGGGGCTGGCGGAGTCGGTGGCGGGGAAGGTGGTGGTAAACGTGGTTGCGCCGTTGTCGTTCGAGAAGGGAAGGGCTGTTGCAGTTGAAGTGGAGGATGGGTCTGCGGCGGAGGAGTCGCAGATGCTGCTGCCGGAGTCGCAGGTTGTGGCGGCGTTCCAGAATTTGAGCGCGCGGAAGCTGCTGGATGCTGGCAAGCCGATGGAGGGGGACGTGGTGGTGTGTTCGGACCATGATGGCGCAAAGAAGAGGGTAATGTCGCTGGTGGAGGTTATTGATGGGCTGCGGGCGGTGGACGGGGGGGCGCTGGCGAACGCGAGGTACGTGGAGCAGCTGACGGCGCTGTTGTTGAATGTTAACCGTGTTTACAGGGCGCAGAGCAGTATTCGGCTAGTGGGGTTGTAGGGGTGGTGGTTGGTACGGATTCACCCCCATCTCAATCTTCCCCCATCAAGGGGGAAGAGGTAATTCAGCGCTTTGGGGAGGCTATGCAAAAGTCTCCGTCAAGGGGGAAGAAGGGAAAGGAAGTTAGGCGTTGGTGTGGATTATCTGAAGGTAGACAGAGTATTGGTTCCTGCCTTCGCAGGAACAAGAATGGGGACATACAGGAGTGGAAGTGATGGCATACCAAAAAGAGCGTGTATGGGGATGGATGGGCCACGGATAGTTGTTACAGGGGTGACAGGGACCGGGAAGACGACGCTGGCACGGTCGCTGGCGGAGCGGTTCGAGGTGCGTCACGTGGAGCTGGACGGTCTCAACTGGGAGGCGAACTGGGTGCAGGCTTCAACGGAGGTGTTTCGAGCGCGTGTAGCGGAAGCTACGGCAGGGGACGGATGGGTGGTGGATGGGAACTATCAGAAAACTCACGACATCACGTGGTCGAGGGCAACGATGATAGTATGGCTGGATTATTCTTTCCCTCGTATACTGTGGCGCCTGGGACTTCGCATTCTGCGGCGTTCGGTGACACGAGAAAAGTTGTGGAACGGGAACCAGGAGAATCTGTGGAACCACCTGTTCAAGAAGGACTCGCTTATTCTGTGGGCATTCCATACGTACAAGCGACGACAACTTTACTATGCAGCAGCTATGGAGAAATGGGGGTCGGAAGGGATGGAGACGTTGAGATTTGGCGGACCGAGAGAGACGGAACAGTGGCTACGGGGACTTTAGTCGCGTACCTAAGGGACGCGGGGGTGGGCTCGCGCCGACAATGCTTCCGGCTCATTCAGGAGGAACGGGTGACCGTCAACGGGGTGGAGGCGGAGGCCGCGTCGATGTCGGTTGATCCAGACGTTGACGCGGTGCTGGTAGATGGCAAGCCGGTGGCGGGGGAGCTTCGCAAGGTATACTTGAAAGTGAACAAGCCGCGGGGCGTCATAAGCACGACGTGGGACGACAGGGGAAGACGAACGGTGATGTCGATGACGCCACGGGCGCTACGGGGGATGAAGTTGTTCCCGGTGGGGCGGCTGGACGCTGATACAACGGGACTGCTACTGTTGACCAACGACGGGGAACTGGCGAACGGGCTGATGCATCCGCGGTACGGGGTGGAGAAGGAATATCACGTGGAGTTGGACAGGGGGTTATCGGAAGAGGAGTTGTGGGCGTTGTCCGAGGGGGTGGTTATCAACGGGGAGAGAACATCGGAGGCAGAGGTCAATCGATTGTCGGAGCGGGAGGGGATTTGGTACAGCATGGTGCTCAGGGAGGGACGGAAAAGGCAGATTCGATTGATGCTGACGACGGTGGGACGGACGGCCAAGTCGATACAGAGGGTCCGGATACACAATTTGCGGTTGGGTCGACTGCCGGAGGGTCAGGTGGGGGAGCTTTCCAGGAAGGAAGTGCGCAGGCTGAGGGAGGTTTTGGCCCGAGATCCGGGAGAGTCACCCCCATCTCAATCTTCCCCCGTCGAGGGGGAAGAGGAGGGAACGGGAGAGGTATGAGTTTTACATCGGAGCTGCAGAGGGGGGTTGAGCCTCTCTGGGAAAAGATGGTCACGCACCGGTTCGTGCAGGAGTTGGGGAACGGGATGCTGCCATGGGAAAAATTCCAGCGATACTTCGAGCAGGACTACGTGTTCCTCAGGCAGGGTTGGATTCACATGATTTCGCTGGCGATAGCAAAGTCGCCGGACTTCGCGAGCGCGCGGGTTCTGACAGGGTTCCTGCACGACGTATTGGACGGCGAGGAGGGTCTGTTCCAGCGGGCGTTCCGGGAGATGGGGCTGTCGGAGGAGGACGTCAACAACCTTGAGGCGCTGCCGACGACGGACGCCTTCTCGAGCTATCTGACGAACGTGGCGTACCAGGGCGGGTTCCGGGAGATAATCACGGCGTTTCTGTGCCTGGAGTGGACGTACCTGGACTGGGCGCAGAGGCTGGAGGCGGCGGGCAAGCAGCCTGGAAACGAGTACTACCAAGGGTGGATAGACGTTCACGCGGGGGCGGAGTTGGAGGGGTTGGTACGGTGGATGCGTGAGACGCTGGACTCGGAGCCGCCTGATGATGGGGAGAGGCTGCGAGGGATATTTCAGGACGTGCTGAGATATGAGTTCATGTTCTGGGAGATGGCCTACGACGGGGAAGGGTGGCCGGCGTGATGAGGATATACAAGGCGATGACGATTGCGGGGTCGGACTCCGGTGGCGGGGCCGGGATTCAAGCGGACCTGAAGACTTTCGCCGCCAACGGGGTCTACGGAACCTCGGTGTTGACGGCGATTACTGCGCAGAATACGCAGTCCGTGACGGCGGTGCAGGAGGTGTCTCCGGAGGTGGTGCTGGCGCAGATGGAGGCGGTGTTCACGGACATCGGCGCAGACGCGGTGAAGACGGGTATGCTTTCGAGCTCAGAGATAATCGAGGCCGTGGCGGAGGGGCTGCGGCGGTTCTCGTCGGCGCCGCTGGTAGTGGACCCGGTGATGGTGGCGAAAAGCGGTGACAGGCTACTGAGGGAGGACGCGGTGAAGTCGTTGCGGGAGACGCTGCTGCCGCTGGCGGCGGTGGTAACGCCGAACGTGCCGGAGGCAGAGGCCCTGGCGGAGATGCGAATTGAGTCGGCGGAGGACGCGCGACGGGCGGCTGCGCGGATCTGGGAACAGGGGCCAAAAGCGGTGGTGGTGAAGGGAGGACACCTGCCGGGGGCCGCGGTGGACCGGCTGTATGACGGGCAGGGGTTTCGCGAGTTTACGTCGGCGCGGGTGGAGACGGAGAACACCCACGGAACGGGGTGTACGTTTGCGTCGGCAATCGCGGCGGGGCTGGCGAAGGGGATGGGGTTGGGGGAAGCGGTTGAGTCGGCGAAGGAGTACGTGACGCAGGGGCTGCGTCATTCGTACGGGATTGGCGGGGGTCATGGGCCGCTGAACCACTTTTGGGCGATGAGGGCAACTTCGTTGCGGTAAGTTTGGGGTTGGGCGTTGGGGAAGGGGTTTTGTAACTGTTAGAGAGTTTCCCCCGCTTTCGCGGGAATGGGTGGAAGGAGGAAGGCCGAAGTTAGTCGCGTAGATGCATTATTCTGGCCGAAGTGTTACTATGATTCGTAGAGACGAACGAACAATAGATTGGATGGGCAAGGATGAAGCGAGACGGTGGGCTCCCTACCATTGCGCCCTGAGAACGACCAATTCCAGTCGATGCATCACCTGGATGTCCCACTAGAGGAATAGAAATGACTCAAGAAGAGATGACCGAAGGCCAGATTGCCAAGCAATTTGTCCAGCAGTCAGAGGAACAGTCCACAGCCAACCCTAAGCCTAGCGATGGTTCCGGTTTACAAGTTCCTCCGCCCAAGACAGACACGGAAAAGCGCGGTCTCTAGGACCAGCAACACGTTGCACTTAACACGATAAGGGCGAGTACCTCAACGAACAGAAGATATTGTGCGTACTCTACCCACTTTGCTTTACGAGACAGGGTGGCGTCATTGAAGCGGAGCGCGCTACTGTAGCTGTCATTCACCCATTGCTGCAGAATTCTCTCGTTTAGTTGATTGACATATCCGGCAAATGACCTCTCAGACGGCCCTCTGTGCCAGTTGGATAGCCGCCGTCCCATCACGCTGCACCAGGCGATAGCTGCGAATGCCACCAGCAAGACTGCGGAAGAGACCAACATCCACAGGTTTTGAGTCACTGAACTGCCGGAGAGATTGATGACAAGGACGCCAATGCTGACCAGGGCCACAGCAAGGGTTAACGTCCGGTTTGTTTTTGTGTCATATTCGGAATTCAGAGTCTCTTGGCTGCGAAGTCGTTCGCGGGCGAATTGGTGATAGAGTTTCGCGTTGTTCACCACATCCTCTTCCATTCGTCAGTTCAGTAGTACGAGCTATTCCGGGACACGTCTCGCGTGAGGATAGTAACAGATTATCTGTTTGACGGAAACCATGTGCTAATGCACTGAGCGGCTTATTCTGAAGTGTGAAGGGGATGGTGTAGGGGGAAGGAGTAAGAGGGGCGGTTGCGTAGCCACCAGGCATATGGGTAGGCGCGACCACAAGGGTCGTCCCTATGAGTGGTTGGGCCGTGTTGGCTTCAGGGGTGGGGGTGTTCTGTGCTGGCGAGGGTGTCGGTGGTTGTGGCGGCTATGCGGGGGCGGAGGTAGGAGACGAGGGCATAGACTATTGGCGTGTCGAAGACGGCGACGCCGAGCTTTATGAGGTACTGGGTGTACATGAGCTTCCAGACCTCTCCGGCGGGGAAGGTGCCCGTGAAGGCTATGGATACGAAGAGGGCGGTGTCAATGGCCTGAGAGACTGTGGTGGAGCCTATGTTGCGGAGCCACAGATGCCGTTTGTTGGTGATTCGTCGGAAGAGGTGGAAGAGAAGAACGTCGGTGTGCTGGCTGATGAGGTAGGCGACCAGGGAGGCGAGGACAATGCGGGGAACTGACCCCAGGATTGTTTCGAAAGCCGCCTGGTCGTCCCAGAAGTCGGCGGCAGGGAGGATCTTGGCCACGTAGACCAGGAGAACCATGAGGGCGCTGAGGAAGAGGCCCATCCAGACGAGCCTGCTGGCAGTCCGGCGTCCGTAGAGTTCGGAGATGGTATCAGTGACGAGGAAGGTGAAGGGGTAGGCGAGGATGCCGGCGGGGACTGCCCAGCCGTTGACGTCGAGGGGCTTAACGGCGAGTACGTTAGCAACGACGACGAGAGTGGCGAATATCATGGACAGGGCAACTAGCGGCATTCTTCCTTCCTGCGGTCACGGGTTTGAGATGGGGTCTATTGTATGGGAGCACGGGGTGGATGGGTAGGGGGGGATGGGAGTGGGTCCCCGTACCCGCCTACGCGGGCACAGGCTCTTCGCTGGGACACATGGGGGGTGGCTCTTGCTAGGGGAAGTTGCAGAGCCTATATTATCGGCATGGTTTTTCTGACCCGATATCCGGACCTTTGCCGGCAGAGCAGTCAAAACGACGCCGTGACGGGTACGTCATGATCAAGACCGTAGGCATCGTTTATAACGCCCGGACTTCCAGGGCAAAGGAGATGGCCGGTGAGATTGCGGGTCTGGTTGGGGATAGTCGGGAGTTCTGGATGAAGTCGGCGGGAGAGCTTGGGGAGGGGGATGCGTCGATGAAGGGCACGGACCTGATTGTGACGGTGGGCGGCGATGGGACGATTCTGCGTGCGGCGAAGGCGGCGGTCCCGTTTGGGATTCCGCTGCTGGGGGTGAATATGGGGCGGCTGGGGTTTATGACGGAGCTGCGTCCTGCCGACGCGCTGGAACGGATACCAAGCTTTCTGGAAGGCGGGGGATGGATCGAGGAACGGACCATGATAAAGGCGCAGGTCTTCAGCGAGGCAGAATCAGGCGAGGAAACGTCTTCCGACACGGGGTGGCATCATGCGTTGAACGACGTGGTTGTGACCCGGGGGGCGACGCCACGACTTATCTGGGTGAGGGCGTTGTTAGACGGGGCAGAGTTGACGTCGTACCGGGCAGACGCGGTGATAGTAAGCAGCGCGACGGGAAGTACGGGATACAACCTTTCGTCGGGAGGGCCGATTCTGGACCCGCAGGCGGAGGAGATGGTGTTGAAGCCGGTAGCGCCCCACGTGGGCCTGGCGACGGCTGTGGTACTGCCACCATCAGTTTCGGTAGAACTGCATGTTGATTCTGGGGATGGGGCTTTGCTGAGTGTGGACGGATATCTGAATGAGCCGGTGGAGCAGGGTTCCGGGGTGCGGATTCAGCAGAGCGAGCGGAAGGCGAAGTTTCTGAGGGAACGGAGCAGCAAGGAGTTCTACGCCAGCCTGACGCGTCGACTGGGGTTCTGGGGCGGAATGGGCGCTGGCAGGGCGGTGTTCTACTAGTCGATGGCTGGATTGATGAATACGGGGGAGCCTACGGAGGAGAGCCGTCTGGCTTTCGAGGGGAGGCTATTCGACGTTCGGGTGGACCGGGTGAGGCTGCCGAACGGTCGTCGGACAACGCGGGAGATTGTCCTAGCGCCAAACAGCGTTTGCGTGGTGCCGGTGGACGAGGACGGGAACGTGTACCTGGTGCGTCAGTATCGGAAACCGCCGGAGCAGTTGATGCTGGAGGTGGTGGCGGGAGGCGTCGACGAAGGGGAATCGGCGGAAGAAGCGGCACGTCGGGAGCTTCAGGAGGAGGCAGGGTTGAGGGCGGAGAGGATGGAGTTGTTGAGCTTCTTCTGGATGTCGCCAGGGTTCTGTACGGAGGGGATGCACGCGTATCTGGCGACGGGGCTGACGGTGGGGAAGAACGCGCCAGAGGATGACGAGAGCATCGAGGTGGTTCGGGTGAAGCTGTCGGAGGTCGCGGGGATGATTGCGTCCGGGGAGATTCAGGACTGCAAGAGCATAGCGTCGTTGATGCTGGCGATGGGGAGGGTTTAGGAGGTAGCAATGAACAAGGATAAGGGAGTTGTTCCAGGGGACCAGTCGTGGTTTTGGACGGAAGAATGGCAAGAGGGGGAACGAGAGGCTTCTGAAGAAATACGGGAAGGCAAACTATCCCCAAGGCTCTACAACATGGAAGAGATGGAGGAATATCTCTCGGACAGGAAGTGATCTATATTTTGCTAAGCAGGACGGAACATTAGATGAAAAGACTCCTAATGGCTTTAGGGTTTGCGTTGGCAGTGTTTTTTACTGCCTGCGGAGCTTCTATCGATGAGGTTAAGGAGGAAAACGATAGAATACTAGCAGAGGTTAAGTTAGAGAACGACAGAGTCATTCACGAAATTCGGAATGCACAAAGTAGCCAAGAATTTATGGACAGCTTCGTGTCTAGTCTACTGTCTAACCCTGAGTACAAGAGCTATCTGGAGTGGTCAGAACAGGACATCGAATCGTTGGCTGCTGCCTTTATCAACGACCCCCGCTACGCAGAAATGCTGCAAACGACTCCAAAAGAAGACTGCGCACAGATAATAGTAATGGCTGTAATCATAGGTGGTGAGCATTTCATTCCTTCGGATGACGAGGCACAGGAACTCTGCGAGTGGTACGAAGACTACTTGGAGTCTGAGAGTTGAACGAAGCAAGGCATTAAGCTGAATCAGTTATTGGGGTTTTCGTTGGCAGTTGTGGGGCAAATCTGATAGTATTTCTTTTCACTAACGGGCGGACAGGCAGGGCGGGATTCTTCGCTGCACTCAGAGTGACAGTGAGGGAATCAGAATGCAGATAAAGGGAAAGGGTTAGCAGTTGCTAGAGCATGATGTTTTGGTAGTCGGGGCCGGTCTGGCTGGAATGAGAGCAGCGTTGGCGGCCCGCCAGAGCGGAGCCAACGTAGCCATCATCAGCAAGGTCCATCCCGTTCGGAGTCACTCCAACGCCGCGCAGGGGGGCATCAACGCCGCGCTGACGGACAGGGGCGACAACTGGGAGGACCACGCCTTCGACACCATCAAGGGCAGCGATTACCTGGGAGACCAGGACGCTATCGAGTACATGTGCACGGAGGCGGGACCGGAGCTGATAGACCTGGAGCACATGGGGGTCATCTTCAACCGGGACGACGAGGGGCGGCTGGGGACGCGGGCCTTCGGAGGTCAGCAGCGGGCGAGGACTTTCTTCGTGGCGGACTTCACAGGCCAGGCCATCCTGCACGTGCTGTACGAGCAGCTGATGAAGGCGGATGTTCGCGTCTATGAAGAGTGGTTCGTCCTTGAGCTAATCGTGGAAGAAGGCGAGTGCTGCGGGGTAATCGCCCTGGAGATTGCCACGGGTCGGGTATTCGTCATTCGGGCGAAGTCGGTCATCCTGTGCACGGGCGGGCTGGGGCGGCTGTTTGAGCCGAGCACCAACGCGTTGATCGTGACGGGTGACGGGATCGCGCTGGCCTACCAGGTAGGCGCGCCGGTGATGGACATGGAGATGGTACAGTACCATCCGACGACGCTGAAGGGCAGCGGAGTGCTGATTACGGAAGGGGCGAGGGGAGAAGGGGCGCACCTGCTGAACAAGGACGGCGAACGATTCATGGAGCGGTACGCTCCGAACATGATGGAGCTTGCTTCGCGAGACGTGGTTTCGCGGTCGGAGCAGACGGAGATCGACGAAGGGCGCGGAATCGACGGGTGCGTGCTGCTGGACTGCCGTCACCTAGGAGAGGCGCTGATTGCGGAACGGCTTTCGCAGATACTGGAGATAGGCATGGACTTTGCAGGGGTGGACATCAGGAAAGAGCCCATCCCGATTCAGCCCGGAATGCACTACATCATGGGTGGAATCAAGACTGACATGGACGGGCGGACGATTGTGCCGGGACTATACGCCGCCGGGGAGTGCGCCAACGTGAGCGTCCACGGCGGGAACCGGCTGGGAGCGAATTCGCTGCTGGACACGGTGGTATTCGGGCATCGTTCCGGGAACCACGCCGCCGACTGGGCCAACGGTAAGCCCTACCGGGACCTGGACGTAGAGGGATACGTAGACGGTAAGGAGAAAGAGTTCTCCGATCTGTTCTCGCAGAACACGGACGAACGATGGTCGCAGATCAGGCTGGACTTGGGCCGGGCCATGGACCGCCACATGGGCGTCTACAGGGACGAGGATGGGATGCAGAGTCTCTTGGCGATGCTACCGGGGTTCCGTGAGCGATTCGCGCAGACATCGCTGCAGGACAAGGGGCGGGTGTTCAACACGGACCTGATATTCACGCTGGAATTAGGGTTCATGCTGGACTGCGCCGAGTCGATAATTCTGGGAGGTATCGAGCGTAAGGAGAGCCGAGGGGCTCACTCCCGGACGGACTATCCGGACAGGGACGACGAAAACTGGTTGAAGCACGTATTGGTCACGCGGACGGATGACGAGCCCGAAGTGTCGCATCTGCCGGTGACCATCACAAAATGGCAGCCCGAGGAGAGGAAGTACTGATGCAGATAACAGTTTCGGTACGTCGATACAACCCGGAGGACAAGGAGAATCCTTCGTACTGGCAGGAGTACCCGCTGGACGTAGAAGAAACTTCCAGCGTTCTGGACTCGCTGATAAAGATTCGCGAGGAGGAGGACGGCAGCCTGGCGCTCAGGTGCAGCTGTCGGAGCGCGATTTGCGGTTCCTGCGCCATGCGGATTAACGGCCACGCAAAATTGGCGTGCAATACGAAGGTGTCGGACGTAGCAGAGGACGGCGGAACGATTAAGGTTGAGCCCGCGGGAGTGATGCCGGTCGTCAAGGACCTGGTTGTGGACCAGACCCTGTTCTGGGACAAGGTGAGGCAGGTCTCGCCGTGGCTCCAGCCGGAGGGCGAGGAGCCGGAGGCGGAGTATCTCGCGCCGAATTCGGACATGACGCACCTGGCGGGAGTGATGGCCTGCATAATGTGCGGGGCGTGCGTTTCCGACTGCACGGTGCTGGAGATGGACCCGAATTTCATCGGGCCCGCAGCGCTGGCGAAGGCGTACCGGTTTGCAGCAGACCCGCGGGACGACGAGGACGCTTCCCGGCTTGCGGCGTTGAGCGAGTACGGCGGCGTATGGGACTGCACCCGCTGCTACGAGTGCGTGGAGGTGTGCCCGAAGGGTGTCGCGCCGATGGACAGGATCATGGCGCTTCGGGACAAAGCCATGGAAGCGGGATATACGAACAACAACGGAGCGCGACATACGGACGCCTTTGAAGCGTCGGTGTCGCACAGCGGCCGGTTGAATGAACTGACGCTGCCCATCAAGTCGTTCGGGATACTGAATCTGCCGGCGCAGATGAGCATGGCGCCGGTGGCGATTCGTGCGCTGATGCGTCGAAAGATTCCGCCCATCATCCACAAGTCGGTGCCCGGCGTCAAAAACGTACGGCGACTGGTTGACAGCGTTAAAGACGAACAGCAAGGCGAGTAGCCTGCGGCGGTGAAATTTTTTCTAGGAGGGCAGGAGTGAAGTACGCCTTCTTTCCGGGATGTGTATCAAGAGGAGGGTGCCCGGAACTGTATCCGGCCACCATAAAGGTCTGCGATAGGCTGGGGCTTGAGCTGGACGGTTTAGACAAGCGAGGGGCGACGTGTACGGGCGCGGGGGTGCTGCAGGAGAAGAACCTGTTCCTGGGGGACGTGTTCAACGCCAGGACGTTCGCGATGGCGGAGCAGCTTGACCTGCCGCTGCTGACGATTTGCAGCACGTGCCAGGGGGTGATGAGCCAGGCCAACAAGCGGCTGAAGGACGACCCGGAATATCTTGCGCGGGTGAACATCCATCTGGCGGCAGAGGGTCTGCAATACAAGGGAACGGCGCAGCCACGGCACCTGTTGTGGACATTGATAGAAGACGTGGGTGTGGAGGAGTTGAAGAGTTTTGTGATTCGTCCGTTGTCGAACCTAAGGGTGGCGCCCTTCTACGGGTGTTACATTGTGAGGCCTACGGACGCTTTGGAGTTCAAGCTGTACCCGGAGCGGGAGGACTCGCTGGAGCGGGTGATGGAAGCGTTGGGAGCGGAGGTGGTGGACTTCCCGGGAAAGACGCGGTGCTGCGGGTTCCCGATTTTGACCATCAACGAGACGAATTCCGTGAAAATGGTTGGGAAGCACACGTCGGACGCAAAGGACCTAGGAGCCGACGCGCTGGTGACGCCGTGTCCATTGTGCCATCTGAACCTGGACGGGTATCAGCCTAAGGCGATGCAGCAGGCGCAGCGGGACATCGACATTCCGATTATTCATCTGCCACAGCTTTTGGGGCTGGCGATGGGATTCGACGCCAAGGAGATGGGGCTTTCGCGTCACATCATCTCGGCGAAGCGGGTGTTGAGCAAGATCAAGGTGCCTGCTTAACTTTTTTCCCCTGGACTGGTAGGGTTTTCGTTTTCTGATTGGGTTCGACGCCCTCCGCGGGTGGTCGCTTTGGTTCGTGGTGTGTATCTTTGGGGATTGGCGTAGTCAATGCGAATTTGACTATTGTCTCACCCAGTCCTTAAACCCACGACGCCGGTATTAGGCACGATGACAACGAGATTCCTCGACTCCGCTGCGCTCCGCTCGGAATGACATGCGGGGGGAGTACCCTCACCCCAGCCCTCTCCCAGGATGGTAGAGGGGGAAGAGCGGAGGGGTTATTGGAGGGGGAGGGGGGACTGGAGCCACTTGGAAGTGTCGTTTACTTCGAGGGCGGTGACCCACTTTACCCACTGGTAGCCGCGACGGCCGGGGGCGACGAGGCGGAGGGGAAAGCCGTGGCGGTGGGAGAGGGTTTCGTCGCCGACGATGGTGGCCAGCAGAAGCTCCTTGGTTTCGTCAATGGAGAATCGGCGGGTGTAGCCGGTGATGGAGCGGACGGTGACGCTGGCGGCTTCGGGGTTGAGTCCGGCGCGGTCGAGGATTTCTCGCAGGGGGATGCCAGTCCAGTGCTGGGTGGAGTGCCACCCGCCGGTGCAGTCGAGGGTGGCGGTCATGCGGGAGTCGTGGGCAACGATTTCGTCGTAAGCGAGGGTGAGTTCGCGTTGGACGTGTCCGGTTACTCGTAGAGTCCAGTCTGCGGGTTCGATGCGGTCCGGGTCGTCGTTTATCCACGACGTGGTCGGGAAGCTGTTGCCGGAGAAGCTGGCGGCGGCGTAGGAGCCGGTGAAGCGACGCTGGCTGCCGGGGAGTCTGAGGCCGGCTGCGGTGAATTCGACAATCTGCCAGAGGGCGAGACCGGCTACGGCGAGTCCTCCGGTGCGGAGGAAGTTGCGTCGTTGGGCCCAGAAGACGGGGCGGAGGGTCCAGCGCTTGGAGAGGGCGTGGCCGAGGAGGAGGGGGGCAAGGGGGACGGAGACGTAGATGTGCCAACTGACGCCGCTGAAGCCCTGAAACTTGAAGGGGCCGGTGTGGCTCCAGGCGAGGGCGAGGCCGACGGAGAGGACGAGGAGGAGCACTATGGCGAGGGAGGCGTAGGGGATGGGGGCTGAGGTGGTCTTGCGAGATCGGAGTCGTCTGATTCTGGAGAGGGAGCGGAAAATGTTGCGGCTCTTCCAGAGGAAGACGGCGAGGATGGAGAAGCCGAGGATGCGGTGGAGGTGGAGATAGATGGCGCGGTCGGAAGAGCCGGAGACGAGGCCGAAGAGTCCGGTGGCCAGCTCGGCGGCGAGGAGAAAGAGGAGGATTACGTTGGCCCAGGGGTATGGCATATCGGGGCGCCTTGACGTTGGTGGGGTTAGGGGGATTTTAGCGCAGGGGGTGCTGTTTGGCTACGAAGGGGGAGGGGTGTTTGGTTTTGTTGGGGGCAAGGAAGGATTGCTCCGGCAACGAGATTCTTCACTCCGCTCCGCTGCGTTCAGAATGACATATGGGGCGTGGAACGTGGGGCGTGGGCTGAGACGGGTGGGTCTCCGCATCCGCCGAGGACAGAGGGAGCGCCACACGGTGGTCTATGCAGCGCTTTTTCGTAAGGCCCACCAGGTAACGGCAGTTGAGGTTATAAGGCTGAGTAAACCGCCTATGAGGATATCGATTGGTACCAGAACGCCGGGCCACGAGTCTATCATCAGGAAAATGGGCACAATGTAGGTGGCGTAGGCGGCACAGCCCAGGAAGAAGCTGTTACGCATAGCCTTTCCAAGGCTTTCCTCCTGCACAGCAGGCTCAATGGCCAAGCGGCTGTTTGCCCAGGCTATGAGTGTCAGAAAGGCAAGCAGGGCCAGGAGCTCAGGAGCGGCCCACGTGTCAATCTGCTTGCCATACAGGTCCAACAGCCTGTCGGTGCCCGCGGACTCATGGAGTCTTTCGTACATCCCACGGGCCATGGGCGAAATGTTCCAGCCAATGTCGATTATGGTGTAGACCAGAAACGCCGCTAAGAATCTCAGGAATGGCATGGTCACCTCGCCTGTGGGATGAATTCGTCTAGTTGCTTGCCGTTCTTATACCATTGGACTTGATAGCTGGCAACCTGGGGCCGAGTCCGGGTTGGTGGGGGTCTAGTATGCCGCTGAGGGGACGGTTGGATGGGAGGGCTGTTGCTGCGGCGAGATCCTTCGGTTCCGCCTGCGCTGCGCTCAGGATGACGTGCGGTGGATCTCACCCTCACCTCAGCCCTCTCCCAAGAAGGAGACCTTTGCGAAACTGCTAAATTCGTCATCCATTCTACCCGAATCACCCCCATCTCAATCTTCCCCCGTCAAGGGGGAAGAGGTTAATCGGCGGTTTTGAGGGGGTTGTGCAAAGGTCTCCAGGACGGGAGAGGGGCTAATAGGAGAGGGACGGGCGACCATTAGGTTCGCTCCTACGGAGAAGTGGAGGTTGAGACGGATGGGTCCCCGCATCCGCGAGGACACGGGGGGGTTAGGGGTGGAGGGTGGGGATGACGGTTTGGAAGGCTTTGATGGTCTGGGCGACGTCTTCGTCGGTGTGGGCGAGGGAGGGGTAGAATTTCTGGGGGCCCTGGAAGACTCCCTGCTCCTGGATGAGGTTTCGGAAGCGGGCCTTGATGTCGTTGTCGGCGGAGAGGGTGGAGCGGTAGTCGGAGAGGGGATCGTTGGTGAAGACGATGTCGAAGACGGGGTCTTCGCCGGTGGTCTGGGCGGGGATTTCGGCCTGGGCACAGGCGGTGTCGATGGCCTCGCGGAGCTTTCGTCCGATGGCCCAGATGCGTTCGTAGGCACCCTCTTTGCGGAGTTCGGCGAGGGTCGCGAGGCCTGCGGCGCAGGCGACCGGGTTACCGTTGAGGGTGCCTATCTGTCCCACGTGGTCTGATGCGTAGGCTTGGGTCGAATCGTAGGGGGACATGATTTCCTCGCGTCCGCAAACGGCGGCGAGGGCGTAACCGCCACCCATAATCTTGCCCACGGCGGCAAGGTCGGGGGTGACGCCGTAGTGTTCCTGAGCGCCGCCATAGGCGAGACGGAAGCCGGTGACGACTTCGTCGAAGATTAGGGGTATCTGATAATGGGCGGTCACTTCGCGGAGGCTCCGGAGGAAGCCGGGCTGGGGGGCGAGAATGCGCTGCATGGGTTCGATGATGACGGCGGCGAGGTCGTCGTGGTTCTTCTCTATGATGGCGGCGGTGGTCTCGGCGTCGTTGAAGGGGGCAACGAGGACGGTGTCGGCGATGGCTTTGGGTATGCCGCCGCTGCTGGGGTCGGGCTGGGGGAAGGGGTTGAGGGTGCGGGGGGGATTGCTCATGAGGGAGTAGTCGCTGGTACCGTGGAAGCCGCCTTCAAACTTGAGGATTTTGTCGCGGCGACGGAAGGCGCGGGCGATGCGGAGGGCCTGGAAGCAGGCGTCGGTGCCGCTGGTGGTGAAGCGGACCTTGTCGGCGCAGGGGAGGGCGCGGACAAGTTCCTCGGCGAGCTCGACGGCGTACTGGTTAGTGGCGAAGAAGGTGCTGCCGCCCTGGACGGCTTCGATGACGGCTTCGACTACGCTCGGATGGGCGTGGCCCAGAACCATGGGGCCGGAACCCATCAGGTAGTCGATGTATTCGTTGCCGCTGACGTCCCAGATGCGGGAGCCGCTGCCCCTTTTGACGATGAAGGAGTGGGCGTCATCAAGGGCGACGTTGCCGAGGGAACCTTCAGGAAGGAACTTATTGGCCTTCTGCAGGAGAAGGGCTTCATCGTGTCCGCGATACAGCATTTGGCCTCCGGTTGGGTGATTGAGTTGGCTGGCGTCTCAGGCCTGGTTCTTGCGCATCACGTCAACGAGTTCCTGGACGCTGGCGGCGGAGCGGTCCAGCATGGCCTGTTCTTCGTCGGTTAGCTTGATTTCGATGACCTGCTCGACGCCACCGGCTCCGAGCTTGACGGGGACGCCCATTGACAGGCCGTTGATACCGTATTCGCCTTCGAGGAGGGTGCAGGCAGGAAGGATGCGCTTCTTGTCGAGGAGGATGGACTCGGTCATCTGGGTGATGGCGGCGGAGGGGGCGTAGTAGGCGCTGCCGGCCTTGAGGAGGGCGACGATTTCGCCTCCACCCTGGCGGGCGCGCTGAACGAGAGCGTCGACGGTCTCCTTGGGAAGGAGATCGGAGATGGGGATGCCGCCAGCGGTGGTGTAGCGGACGAGGGGGACCATGTCGTCGCCGTGTCCGCCGAGGACGTAGGCCTGAACGTCTTCTACGGAGACGCCGATTTCCTGGGCTATGAAGGTGCGGAAACGGGCGGTGTCGAGGACGCCGGCCATGCCGAAGACGCGATGCTTGGGGAAGCCGCTGACCTCGTAGGCGTGGTGGCACATGGCGTCGAGGGGGTTGCTGACCACCATGATGAGGGTGTCGGGGGAGTGTTTGACGACTTCGCCAACAACGCTGCCGATGATTCGCATGTTGGTGAGAAGAAGGTCGTCGCGGCTCATGCCGGGTCGGCGGGCGATTCCGGCGGTGATGATTACGAGGTCGGAATCGGCGGTCTCTTCGTAGCCGTTGGAGCCGGTGATGAGGGCGTCGGAGCCGACGACGGGACCGGACTCGAGCATGTCGAGGGCCTTGCCCTGGGGGAGGTCTTCAACGATGTCGACGAGGACAACGTCGGCGTAGCCGAGCTCGTGGATTCGCTGGGCAGCGGTGGCGCCGACGTTACCGGCGCCTACAATGGTGACTTTCTTTCGCATTTCAGGCGTTTCTCCTATGTTGTGTTGGGTGAATTTGGTCTTGGTTTGGGTACGGGGGAGCGGGCGACCACAAGGGTCGCCCCTACGAGGATTAGAGGCGAAGAGTGGGCCCCCGCTTTCGCGGGGGTGGGGGAAGGGAGCGGGGGTGGGGGAAGGGAGCGCCCTTCGACAAGCTCAGGATGAGCGACGGGGGAATTTGGCGATTCCCGGTTACGAGATTCTTCGTCGCTGCGCTCCTCAGAATGACATTCGGGAGCGCAGGAGGAAAGATGGATTCCGGCTTTCGCCGGAATGACGGATAGTTGATGGGGCGTGGGCATGGGCTAGGCGTTGACGTAGGCTTCCCAGCGGGAGTCCAGGTCGTAGGACTCGACGGTGCTCATTATGTAGTCGCCGAACTCCTTGCCGGTGGCTCCGGTATCGCGGCCGGTGATCTTGAGCTTCCTTTCGTACTGGGTGCAGACGTCGAGGGCCTTGTTGAGGCGGTTGGAGAGGTCGGAGTAGCCGAGATGGTCCAGCATCATGCTTCCGGCGCGGATCATGGAGCTGGGATCAGCGAAGTGGGCGCGTCCTTCTTGGACCATGCGGGGGGCGCTGCCGTGGATGGCCTCGAACATGGCGTACCGCTTGCCGATGTTGGCGCTTCCGGCGGTGCCTACGCCACCCTGAATCTGGGCGGCTTCGTCGGTGATGATGTCGCCGTAGAGGTTGGGGAGGGCGAAGACCTGGAACTCGCTGCGGCGGGCCAGGTCGAGGAGCTTGGCAGTCATGATGTCGATGTACCATGCGTCCCAGGAGATGGAGGGGTACTTTTCGGAGACCTGGCGGGCGATGTCGAGGAACTTGCCGTCGGTGGTCTTGATGATGTTGGCCTTTGTGACGATGGTAACGCGTTCCTTACCGTTGCGCTGGGCGTGGGCGAAGGCGGCGTCGATGATGCGCTCGGAACCCTGGGTGGTGATCACGCGGAAGTCTATGGCGAGGTCGTCGGTGACGTTGATGCCCTGGCTGCCAACGGCGTAGAGGTCTTCCGTGTTCTCCCGGAAGAAGGTCCAGTCGATGTCCTCCTCGGGTATGCGCACGGGACGAACATTGGCGAAGAGGTCGAGCGCCTTGCGCATGGAGACGTTGGCGCTTTCCAGGTTGGGCCAGCCGTCGCCCTTTTCGGGGGTGTGGGTGGGACCCTTAAGGGTGACGTGGCACTGGTGGATTTCGGCTAGTACGTCGTCGGGGATGGACTGCATATGCTCGGCGCGGTTTTCGATGGTGAGGCCGTCGATGTACCGGAAGACGATTTTGCCGCTTTCGACCTGGTCGCGGAGGAGGTATTCGAGGACGCGGCGGGCTTCGGCGGAGATGGCGGGGCCGATGCCGTCGCCGCCGAGAATGCCGATGCGGATGGGATTGACTTCGGCGAAGTTGGTCCATTCCTGGTCCTGCTTGAGGCGTTCGACTCGGTCAAGCTGCTGTTGGAGGATGGTTGCGAAGTGGGAAGTGGCGTTTGAGATGGTCTGGGTGTCTGCCACGGGACCTCCTAGTTGTAGGGTGGAGTAATTATATGAGGGGGTTTGGTGTTGCGCAAATGGGGAGGTGTGAGAGGTGAGAAATGTTGTATGTTGGAGGAGGGATTTGCTATATTAGTCGAAACTGTTGAGAGAAGGAGCAAGCGTATGACCTTTGTTGTCCTCCACGAGGGAGAAGCGCCCGAGAGCCTGATCAACCGGTTTCGTTCCGGGGTTCAGCGTTCCGGCATATTGAGGGAGATCAAACGACGCCGGTATTTCCGGTCGAAGAGTCAGAAGGCGCGGGAGGCAGCGCAGAGAGCTGCGCGTCGGGCCCGCCGTCGCCGACGATATTAGAGACTGATTCGGGCGGCGGGCCTTTGTTGGCCTGGGACGCCGCCTTTAGTTGCGCAGGCCAGTGTTAGACTTCGGTACATATCGGGTTCTGAGCTTTGACTGCTACGGGACGCTCATTGACTGGGAAGGCGGGATTCTTGCGGCTTTCGAGTCTTTGCTGTTGGGTCATGGCGTTTCGGTCCCGGATGATGAGCTTCTGAGGCTGTATGGGGAGTTGGAGAGGGAAGGGCAGGGACAACGTCCTTTTCTGAGTTACAGGCAGGTGCTGTCGCGGATTGTGTCGGGGCTTGGGGAGAGGTTGGGGTTTCGTCCAGATAGAGAAGAGTTGGGGATTTTGGCGGAGTCGATGAAGAGGTGGAGGCCTTTCGACGATACGGTTGCGGCACTGAGAGCGTTGAAGGAGCGGTACAGACTGGCGATTATTTCCAACGTGGACAGGGACCTGTTCGATGCTTCGGCAAAGCAGCTGGGGGTGCAGTTCGATTGGGTGGTTACGTCACAAGAGATAGGGGACTACAAGCCTTCGCTGCGGAACTTTCGCACCGCATTCGAGCGCATGGGGATGTCGAAGTCGGAGATATTACACGTGGCGCAGAGCTTGTACCACGACGTGGAACCCGCGCAGGCGTTGGGGCTTTCGACGGTGTGGGTGAACCGGGCGGGAGCGCGGTCGACGCCGTTAAGGGACGTGCGGCCTGACGTGGAAGTGAGTGATTTAGCGGGATTGGTGAGGCTGATCGGGAGGGCGTAAAGGAAGGGGAAGGGAGTTGGGTGGTTAAGGCGGAATCGGGCGCAGGGTAAGGATGGAAGAGTGGGTCCCCGCATCCGCGAGGACACGGGAAGGGTTATAGGGGCTGCCAGTAGCGGCGGGTTTCGCCGATGACGATGCGGCCGAAGCCAGGGGCGGGGAAGTGTCCGGCGGCGACGACAATGCCCTGTTCGGCGAGTTTTTCCAGAGTTTCTCTACGGGTTTTGATGCCGAGGTTAGGCAACACATCGGCCTTGGTGTTCCATTCAGGGACCTGGATCTGGAGGGGAAGATGGGCGACGTCGCCGAGGACGTAGGCTTGCTCTCCCTGGGACGTGACGGCGAGGCTCTGATGGCCGGGGGTGTGGCCCGGGGTGGGGACAATTGTGATTTCGTCGGTGATGTTGAGGTCGCCATCCACGAGACGGATGTTGTCCAGCTTTCTTATGAGTTTGCCGATGGTCTGCGATTGGTGGAAGACTTCTATGGCTGGAGGGTAGGGGTTTTCGTGCAGTGCGGGCTCAGAGGACTGGATTCCTGAGGAGGAAGGGAGAGAAGATGGGTCCCCGCCTTCGCGGGGATGGGAGGAGGCAGGCGAGAAGAGGAGGTCCCAGTCGGCTTGGGGGATGATGTATTCGGCGTTGGGGAAGGTGGGGCGGACGGAGCCGTCAGGCATTAAGGTGGGAAGCCAGCCGATGTGGTCGAAGTGGAGGTGAGTGACGACGACTGTGTCGATGGTATTCGGGTCGATGCCGCCCTGTCGCATTTCGCTGAGAAGATTTCCGGCGGCTCCGCCCGCATCGGCAACGGGGGTTGGACCCAGACCGGCGTCTACGAGAATTCGCTTGCCCTGGGACTCGATGAGAAAACAGGCGCAGTTTATGCCTCCGTTGACCTGGCAGTCATCGTCCACTTGGCCTTCGAATTGACGAAAGGCATCGACGGTCTTGTGGGGGAAGAAATCGCAGGCGTCGACGGCCATGAGGCAGTCGGATATGGATAGGATGTTTACATCGCCGATGCTGATTTTCTCGATGTTCATGGGGCCTCCCGAGTGGTAGTGGTGGGGTTGGGGCCGGTTCCTAGATGAGGGCATTATAGCCGATTGGAAGAGCCTATTTGGAAGTAAAGTTTCTTTGACAGTGGGGTGGGTTTGGTTTAAGTTAGCGTGGCTGGAATTACCCGGGGGAGGTGAACCATGCAGGGACGAGTGGTTGTTTGCAAGGAGCATAACCGGCCCTTTGTGATTGAGGAGTATACGGTGCCGGAGGTTGAGCCGGGGGCGATTCTGCTGCGGATGGTGCAGTCGGGGATTTGCGGGTCGGACCTGCATTACTGGCGGGGAGACCAGGCACAGGCGCCGCTGCCGCCAACGGGAAGGGTGATGGGGCACGAGGGGTACGGCGTGGTGCACAGCCTGGGCAAGGGCGCGGAGAGGGACTCGCTGGGCCGGAGGCTGAGGGAGGGCGACAGGGTGGTGTATACGGCTATCTTTCCGTGCAATCGATGTCACATGTGTTTGAAGTCGATGGGTAACCTGTGCGTTAACAGGCCGTTTCCTGCGGCGGGGGACTATCCGTATTTCACGGGGACTTATGCCGACTACCTGTACCTGCCGCCGGGGCATCCGATATTTCTGGCGCCGGACAGCATATCGGACGAGGTGCTGGCTCCGGTGAACTGCGCCATGGGAACGGTGACGCAGGGGCTGATTTCGGCGGGGGCTGCGGCAGGAGACTGGGTGGTGATTCAGGGAGCAGGAGGTCTCGGGCTGACGGCAACGGCGGTGGCGAAGGACATGGGCGCACACGGGGTGATGGAGCTGGTGGGACGGGCGGAACTGCTGGTGGAAGGGGTACCGATGCTGGGGAACGGGGGGACGTTCGTGGAGATTGGGGACATTGTGCCGGGGCGGACTGTGGCGCTGGACCCTTCGACGCTGTTGAAGGGGAAGCGGATTGTGGGGTCGCTGATGTATCCGGCGCATCTGATACCGAGGATTCTGGACTTCCTGGAGCGGAACCTGGAGATTCGTCCATTCCACAAGATGGTTTCGCACAAGTTCAAGCTGGAAGACGTGAATAAAGCATTCCCGCAAGCAGAGTGGAACGCCAGGCAAACGGAAGTCACGCGGGCAGTGCTTGTGCCGTAGTTCGCGGCTTTACGGAACCGAATCGGAGGAGATTTTAGATGAAATTTGACATATTTTGCCTGCCGACAGTGCCGGGCACGCTGGAGGACAGGAAAACGCTGCGGCCAATCGGCCGGAACAACGAGCGGTACCAGCAGATGATCGATGAGCTGCGAGAAATTGCGGTGATGGCGGACGAGGTGGGGTTCGACGCGTTCTCGACTACGGAGCATCACATGCATTCGGAGGGGTTCGAGGCGTCGGTGGCGCCGCTGCTTCTGTACGCCGACCTGGCAGCGAGGACAAAGCGAATCAAGTTTGCGCCGCTGGTGCTGGTGCTGCCATCGTGGGACCCCATCCGATGCGCGGAGGAGATAGCGATTCTGGACCATCTGACGAAGGGGAGGGTGATTGCTGGGTTCGCTCGTGGTTATCAGGACCGGTGGACTAACGTGTTGGGGCAGCAGTACCGGGTGAAGGCGGCCACCATGGACGGGTCTGAGGTGGACCTGATGAACCGGGAGGTGTTCGAGGAAGTATTCGACATCATCAAACTGGCGTGGATGGAAGACGCCATCGAGTATGACGGGAAGTATTACCAGATACCGGTACCGTACAAGGAGGGGATAAGCCACTGGCCGCCGACGGCGTGGACGAACACTTACGGCGCGCCGGGGGAGTTGGACGAGGGGGGGATCATCCGCAGGGTGTGCGTGATCCCCAAGCCGTACCAGGACCCGCATCCGCCGTTGTGGCAGCCCTTTGCGGTTAGCGAGACGACTATCCGGCGGACGGCCCAGCGGGGCATCGTACCGTGGATTTTGACTTCGCTGCCGGAGAGTTTCGCGAAGTTGTGCGTGGCGTACCAGGAGGAGGCGGGACAGCACGGGAGGCAGTTGGGAGTGGGTGAGAGCGTGGGGGCAGTACGCGCCATCTATTTTGGTGACTCATACGAGGAGGCATTTGAGCTAGGGTACAAGAGCACGGGAATTGGCTTCCATCATTACTTTGGCGAGTTCGGGTTCGTGGAGCCGTTCAGGAATCCCGGCGAAGAAGGACCGACGCCGTTGAAGTTTGCCACAGAACTGGAGACGTACCAGCGAATGGTCGACCACAGCTACGTTTTATGCGGGACGGTGGACCAGGTGAAGGCAAAGATTGAGTCGCTGGCGACGTGTCACGGCGAGGGAGAGTTGGAGTGGTTCGGGTGGAGCATGGGCCAGGGATTCATGTCGCTGGACGAGGCGAAACATCAGATTGAGCTTTTCGCCACACACATCATGCCGGAGTTCAAAGACTAGTCGATTGAGTCTTGAGGAATCGGAAGCGCCGATTCGAGTGTGGGGGCAGGACCCTTAAACGGGGAATTTCGTTATATCAACTAAGGGTGCATCGTCGCCGAAAGTCATCAGACAGTTTCAATGTGAAGACTTATTTGGCGTATGGTAGAATTTGGGGCGCTTTTGGCAATAAAGGTTAACAGCCATTCTTGGAGGAGATAGATGAGTCAGCAGAACGGTCAGGGTCCAGGAGAAGACGCCGGAGTATTTCAGATGGCCCGGCAGCAGTTCAACGCCGCCGCGGACAAGCTGGGGCTGGATGACGGAATGCGGGAGGTGCTCGGAAGCTGCAAACGAGAGTTTGCGGTGAACTTCCCAGTCCGAATGGACACGGGGAACATCAAAGTGTTCTCCGGATACCGGGTGCAGCACAACGTTGTACGGGGCCCTGCCAAAGGGGGACTCCGGTTTCATCCAGACGTGACGCTGGACGAGGTGAAGGCGCTGGCAATGTGGATGACGTGGAAGTGCGCCATCACGAACATCCCCTACGGGGGAGGCAAGGGCGGCGTGACGTGCGACCCGAAGACTATGTCCAGGGGCGAGTTGGAGAGGCTGACTCGCCGCTTCGCGACGGAGATTTCACCATTGATTGGCACGGACTCGGATATTCCCGCGCCGGACGTGAACACAGACGGCCAGATAATGGCGTGGATCATGGACACCATCAGCATGCACTCCGGGTACACGGACCACGGCATTGTGACGGGCAAGCCCATCAGCGTCGGCGGCACACTGGGCCGAACGGAGGCAACGGGTCGGGGGGTGATGATTACGGCGCGGGAGGCGGCCAAGCGGCTGGGCGTGATGATGGAGGGCGCACGGGTGGTGGTGCAGGGCTACGGAAACGTGGGCTACTGGGGCGCTTATCTGCTGCAGCAGATGGGATGCAAGGTTATCGGCGCCAGCGACAGCCGTGGAGCCATCTACGCCGAGCAGGGACTGGACACGTACAAGCTGCTGGAGCACAAGGCGGAGAGCGGTTCTGTGGTGGGGTATGAGGGGTCTGATAACATCAGCGACGCGGAACTGCTCGCGCTGCCGTGCGAGGTGCTGATACCGGCGGCGCTGGAACAGTCGATAACCAGGGACAACGCTGACAAGATTGACACGCGAATCATCGTCGAAGGAGCGAATGGCCCGACTACGCCGGAGGCGGACGCGATTCTGGAAGACCGGGACATCATGGTGATACCGGATATTCTGGCCAACGCCGGCGGCGTGGTGGTGTCGTACTTCGAGTGGGTGCAGGACATTCAGCACCTGTTCTGGGAAAAGGATGACGTGGACAACCAGCTTGAGTCGATCATGACCCGAAGCTTCAACAACGTGGTTGACGCGTCGAAGGAGCACGACACGAGCCTGCGGACGGCGGCGCTGCTGGTGGCGGTGGACCGGGTGGCGGAGGCGTTCCGGATGCGGGGTGTTTACCCGTAGTTCAGCCCTAGTTCGTTCCAGTACAGACAGGGATTTGAAGAGAGGCCCCGGCAGTGATGCCGGGGCCTCTTATTTGTTGGGCAGACGAGCGGGTTAGGGGTTGACGGCGTAGTCTACGACGACGGCGATGCCCCGTCTGAAGTGGGGATTCGTGAATACCATCCGATAATTCCCGGTGCGGTCGACTCGCAATTCAAGCTGGTTCTCTTGCAAGGCCTCGACTTCCAGGACCGTCTCCCCTAGAGGACCAGTCAACCGAATTTCTACTGGGTCACCAAGACTAGCGGGCGGAGCATTAGGGATAGTAAGCCTGCCTTGAAAGGAGGCGTAGATGACCGTCAAGATATCGCGCCCGCAAGTAAGTGCATCTCTAGCGATTCGTACTCCTGGGGCGTGATCAATAGCTCTTTGGAACTGGAGTAAGGGGCTGAGGTGGGCGATGGGATTGGGGTGGGGGTGGCGTCGTGGCTTCCGTTGCTGCAGGCAGAGAGGGCGGCGAGGATGACGGGGAGGGCAAGAAGCGTTGCAAGGGAGGTGAGCCTGCGGGAGGTGGAGGAATTTCTGACTGTGGGGTGCTTAATAGTCATGGATGGCAAGGAGGCTGGGGTTGGAAGTTAGGGGTTTATGGTGTAGTCGACGGGGACAATGAGTCCATGAACCAGAAACGGATTGGTGAATACCAGCTTGTACTTTCCATCAATATCCGCCTGGAATTCAGCGGCATTATTCTCCATCTGGTCAACATTCAGTATCTGATCCTCAATCGGATTGAGGACGGTAAAGATGACTTCCCCTTTTGCTGAACCCGGGCCCTGCTTTTCCTTTTCTCCCCCTACATCGCCTCCTATAGTAATGCCGCCTGTGCTGGCGCCAATAGCCGAGTAGGCGACGTGAACGGTGTCGCCAGCGGCAAGGCTGAGTTCCATAGTATGGAAGCTCCTGGGAAGGACAAAAATTTCTTCGGAGCCAGACCCGGTGGCAGGGGCGGCTTCAGCAGTTGCGGGAGGCGGGGTGGCGTCCTGGGCGGAGGTGGGTGGTGGGATTGGGGTGGGGGTGATTTCATCGCTTGTGTCGCCGCAGGCGGTGAGGGCAACCAGGGCTATGGACAGCATGAGCAATGACGTTAGGAGGACAAGGTTTTGGAAGGGAGAGAGCCTTCTGACATTGGTGAGCGCGCTATGGATGGGCGAGTATGTTTTCGCAGACATGTTTCGTCCTTATGTTTTGAGTCGCATAAGAGTACTCGGATAGTTCATTCGTGTCAATAGGATGGGAGAGAGATGCGTGGGTCCCCGTATACGCGAGGGGAGGGGTCACTGCGTGACGGCAAGTTTGGCAGAGTTGGGCGTGGGGGTTATGGGTGTAGTGGGCGGGCGGCTCACGAGCCGCCCCTACGAGGAATTGTGGTGGCGGAAGGGGTTGGACGTGGGTGAAGAGTGGGCCCCCGCTTTCGCGAGGGTGGGGTCACTGCGTGACGGCAAGTTTGGCAGAGTTGGGCGTGGGGGAAGGGTTTGGTGAATTAGGTGAGAGTACCCTCAACCCAGCCATCTTCCAGGACAGGAGAGGGGGCGGGTCGGTTTGAAACCAGCACCAACGGGAAGGATTTCAAAATTCGAGGAGGGGGTGAAGAAGGACCTGCAGCGAGAAAGAAAGAGGCCCCGGCGGGATGCCGGGGCCTTGTTTTTGGTGGGATGTGTTATCGGGTTAGGAGATAGTGTATTCGATGGTCACTTCAAGACCTTGCAGCAGGTAGGGGTTTGAGAACACCAACTGGTAAGCGCCGGCAATATCCGCCTGAAACTCAACGGTGTTGTTGTCTGTCTGTTCTTCATCGAGCACCTGGTCCTCAATAGGGTTGAGGACAGTGAGGATAACGTCTCCTTCTGCCGAACCTGCCCCTTCGTCACCTGCGAACTTTCCTCCGGTGGTGATTCCTCCGGAACTGCGTCCCAATGAGGAGTAGGTGAGGCTCACGGTGTCGCCAGCGGCGAGGGTGAGTTCGAAGACCTCAAAACCCCTAGCGACAACGAATATGGTCTCCATACCGGATCCGGTGGCAGGAGGGGTATCAGCCGGCGCCGGAGGCTGGGTGGCTGCGGGCGGCGCGCTGGGGGTCGCGGCGGTAGCTGCCGGCGTGCTCGGAGCGGCTACACCGTTATCGCCATCATCGCCATTACCTCCGCCACCGCAAGCGGCCAGGGCGGAGAGGGCAATCAGGGCCAGAGAAAGGGCAACGAGGGGTACAAATCTTCCCAAGGATGCTGTAATCGTTCTACAGCGGGAATACAAATGGAATTGGAATTTGGGTTGCATCTGTTAAAGATTCTCCTCAGAGCAAGGGATAAAATCGCAAGTAGGAATGTTATGCGCTTCGCCATTTTCTGTCAAGCAAGGGCAGCGAAAAGGGCCAGAAAAAATCGAGGCCCCCGAATTCGGGGGCCTCGATTAGTTGTCTCGCTACGTTGAATAGGGTGTTAGCCTATTGCATAACGGGCTGGGTGTGCTCGTGGTAGCGTACCGGTCCCATGTGGAGCATGTTGACCTGGTACTTCTGCACGATGCTGGGGTTGACTGCAACCTCGGCGAATACCCAGACGAGGGGTACGCTGAAGTGACCTTGCAACCAGGCATCCGCAAATGCCTGACCAGCTGCCCTGCGGTCATCGTAGTTGGTGATCTCTGCGCACTTGAAGTAGAGCTCAGAGGCTGCAGGCCACTCGCGGTAGGCCTGACCAAGTTCCCAGACCATCGAGTAGGTGATGGCGTTGCACGGCGGGTCTAGGGACGGCGAAGCCGACCATAGCCAGTTGCCGCCGTTGTGGGAGGGGTCACGGGTCTTGGCACGGAAGTCGCCGAAGTCCGCGGACCAGTCGAGGCTCGCATTCACTCCAACTACCTTCCAGTCGCTTACGACCTGCTCGCAGATGTCGGGCCATTCAGGAACAACCCTGTGGGAGAGGAGGCAGTCGAGGGTGACGTCTACGCCATCCGGGTAGCCTGCCTCAGCAAGGAGAGCCCTTGCCTGGTCGGGGTCACCGTCTCCGGGATACGGCCAGCCACCGGCAGCGCCGGTCTCGCCGGTAGGTCCGGGGAAGGGAGCCCATTCGTCCTTGAAGTCGTCGCGCCAGGGCGGGAAGTAGTCAACGAGGGGGAATCCGAGGCCCTGGTAGAAGACGTCGTTGATGCGGTTCCGGTTGACAGCCAGGTTCATTGCATGGCGAACCCTGGGGTCACGGATGGGGGCTTCCTGGGTGGAAGCGTCCCTGGGGCCGCACTCGTGGGTCAGACCCGGAGGCGGCGAAGCGTCAGCAGCCGAAGAGAAGGGGCTGTAGGTGGATCCGTCGTCAGAGCAGAAAGACTGGTCTCTGAAGTGAACGAACCCGAAGCCCTGGTGGATGCTGGGCAGAGTGCTTACGTAGGTGTCGAAACCTGCACCTTCAATAACCTCACGCTGGGTGCGAACGAGGGGTATGATGTGCGCCTCGTTGGCAAACAGCATTGCCTGGCGGGTGGAGGCCTCACGAACCTGAAGGATCTCGAGTTCGTGGAAAGCCGGGGTTATTCGCCAGTGGTCTTCCACGCGCTCGTGGAGGAATGTACCGTCGATCTCATGGAAGATGTAGCTCCAGGGGCCGTTCCCAACCGGGTCAACCCTGTAGCCCTCTTCGCCGCCAACGTCGTCCCAGTGCTGCCGGCTCATGATGCCGGTGGACCACTCGTCGGAGAGCAGGAAGGCAGCGTCCAGGTTAACCTTGGGGAGATTCAGGGTAATGTCATGGTCTGAGTTAGCAACCCAGTTGTCGTTGGCACCGAAGTAGGACCTGTAGCGGCCCGGGCTTCGAGCAACCTTAGTGTTCAGTTCGTCGCCCTCGGCCTCACCGTTCTGGAGGTCGAGCATCATGAACACGTCACGGGCGCTGAAGGTGTAATCGTTAAGAGGCTTTGCGTCCCTGTAGAAGGGGACACCCTCTCTGAGAGTGAAGTGCCAAGTCTTGCCGTCGGTTTCAACGGACCACTCGGTGGCGAGCTGAGGCTCTTCCACGTTGGTGGTGATGTTCCGACCGATCAAGTGGCTATATTCGGGCATAAGCTTTTCCGAAACCTGGCTCTGGGCATAAGGAATGGTGTTCTGCTCCCTGCCCGGAGGTAGGGAAACCTTGAGCCTGGTGGAAACGGGCTGCGGCGCCATAGTCGGCGTAGGCGCCATGGTAGGCGCTGCCGTAGGCCTAGGGGTGGACGGCATAGCCGTGGGCGCCATAGTCGGCGCAGCTGTGGGCGCCATGGTAGGCGCAGGCGTAGGCGCCATCGTAGGAGCGGGTGCAGGCGCGGCTGTAGGCGCCGGGGCGGCGGTCTCTTCAGGTTCGTCTTCGCCGCAGGCCACGATAACCAGCGTCAAAGCCAGCGCAAGGGCAAGCAGCCCAAACAACCCTCCTCCTCTGATAGTCTTCTTGATACCTGTCATAATTTACCCCCAAACATATTTTGCGCCAAGACGCAGCTCATCGGACGCATCCCGGCGTGAGTGATGGGATTCTAAAGGAACAACTGGGGGATGTCAATACCTAACAGAACAAGGGATACAGGGGAATTTGGGGTGAAATTTGCGCCTCTAGAATGGGGTGGCAACGACCTGAAAGGTAGGGCATGGGAGACTGGATTGAAGTATTTCTATTCGTCCAGATAACACCCCGGGGTTCCAATTGGAATGAAGGGCGTCGACAGGTGGCGCGGGGAGAGCCAGGGTCCGGGGCCGTGTTATGAGAAGCCGTATAGCTGGGCGGCGTTCTGGTAGACGATCTTGCGCTTGATATCGTCGGGATGCCCTTGGAAGATGCGGTCTATGACTTCCTTAGAGTGGGGAAAGGTTCCCTCGTCGTGGGGGTAGTCGCTGCCCCATAGTAGGGCGTGGTCGCCCACGTAGTCCAGGGTGCTGAGGGCGACGGGATCGTCGCCGAAAGTCACGTGGCCCTGGCGTCGGAAGTAATCGCTGGGCTTGAGGTCCAGCTTGGGCTCGATCCACATGTGCTTGCGCTCGTACTGCTCGTCCAGGGCGTAGAGATTCCAAGCCAGCCAACCGGCGCCGCACTCCACGATGACGAAGTGGAGGTCGGGGTGGCGCATGGGGACGCCGGAGCTGAGGAGCAGGGTGGTGGGGCGGATGCCCTCAGCCATTGCGATTATCATGTAGGAAAGGAAGCCGCCGTTGCTCTCTTCGCCGGCGTTTTCGGGGAGATGGTCCTCGGTGCCGGTGATGAAGTGGAGGCTGAAGATGAGGCCCGTTTCCTCCAGGGCGTTCCAGAGAGGCTCGTAGACGGGAAGGTTGTAGGGCTGGTCCTTGATGCCGATGGGGGCGCTGACCAGGCGGAAGCCCTTCTTGGCCAGGCGATACACCTCTTCTACCGCGTTGGGGACGTTGATGGTGGGAAGGATGGCGGCGGGGGCAAAGCGGTCGGGACGGGAGCTGAAGAGGTCGTGAATCCAGTCGTTGTAAGCTCGGGCTGTGGCCATCTGGAAGTCGCCGTCGGGGGAGGCCATAAGGCCGAGGAGGGAGTTGCAGTAGATGACCTCGGCGGCTACGTTGTCGCGCTGCTGGTCCTGAAGACGGCGGGGAATGTCCCTGCCGCCGCTGGGGTCGTCACGAAACTGACGATTCTTGTCGTCTTCGGAGATGCGGGACTCGGCGATGTCGACGCGGCGGGGCTTGCGGCCTTCGATGATGGAGTAGACGCCGCCGTTCCTTTCCTCGCGGTGAGGAAGACGGTGACGGTACTGCTCGGGCACACGCCTAAGAAAGTCGTCGTCCTCGTCCACGTGGGAGTCGGCGGAGATATACTTCAGTCCATTGACGTAGGAGTTCATGTTTGTCTCTCCTGAGAGGGTTTCATGGGATTATACAGGATGTTGGCAATAGGAGGCCTTTGCATAACTGCCGAATTTCTCATCCACCCCTCCAGAATCACCCCCATCTCAATCTTCCCACGTTGAGGGGAAGAGGTTTTATGGTCTTCAGCGGGTCAGGTAAGGATCACGCATTTGCGGAGCGCGGGGAAGCTCCAAGTTTATCGGGAACAGTGTGTCCCCTTTACCGGGGAAGGGCACTCCTTTAAGGTAGGCGGCAACCTACTTCGGAGGAGGACGGGATGAAGGTGCATCTGATAGACGGGACGTACGAGCTTTTTCGGAGCCATTTCGCGATGCCTTCCATGGAGGGGGCTGACGGTCAGGAAGTGGGGGCCGTTCGGGGTTTTATTCAATCCATGCTGGCCTTGATCAGGACGGAGGGGGTGACGCACGTGGGATGCGCCTTCGACCACGAGATCACGTCCTTTCGGAACGAGCTGTTTGCGGGGTACAAGACGGGGGAGGGAGTGGAGGAGGAGCTTCTGGAGCAGTTCCCGCTGGCGGAGGAAGCGGCGGCGGCCCTGGGGATGACGGTGTGGCCCATGGTTGAATTCGAGGCTGACGACGCCATCGCAACGGCAGCTTCGATGGCGCTGAGCCATCCGGAGGTGGAGCAGGTGGTTATCTGCACGCCGGACAAGGACCTGGCGCAGATGGTGCAGGGGAGCAGAGTGGTGTGTTTCGACCGGCGGAAGGAGACGATTATTGATGAGGACGCGGTGGTTGCGAAGTTTGGGGTGGGGCCACAGTCGATAGCCGACTACCTGGCGCTGGTGGGAGATGCCGCCGACGGGATTCCGGGGATTGCGCGGTGGGGGGCGAAGTCGACTTCGCAGGCGCTGCAGCGGTATGAGCGGATTGAGGATATGCCGCTGGAGGTGTCTGCGTGGGACGTGAAGATTCGGGGGCTGGCTACGATGGTGAAGAATCTCTCGGAGGGGTATGAGGACGCGCTTCTATATAAGAGGTTGGCGACGCTGCGGACGGACGTGCCGTTGAAGGAGGGGGTGGAGGAGATGGAGTGGCGAGGGGTCAGGCGGGATGAGTTTGAGGAGTTGTGCGAACGGCTGGACGCGGAGCGGCTGATGGGGCTGCCGCATCGGTGGGCGGGGGAGTAGGGGGTCACTGCGTGACTGCGGGAGGGAATGGATTCCCGCCTTCGCGGGAACAGGGTTTTGCAGAGTTGGGAGTGGGTTGAGGGGTTTGGCGTCCTTCGACAAGCTCAGGATGAGCGGACATTGCATGACGGCAAGTTTGGGGTGAGGGGTAAGAGTGGGCCCCCGCATTCGCGAGGGCAGGGAAGAAGGAGAGGGCTGGTTTGAAACCAGCCCCTATCAGTTTCGAAAGAGTTGAGAAACCGCTCTAGGAAGATTTGCGGTAGATCTGGATGCGGTCGCGGCGGCCGTCCAGGACCATGATGCGGTTTTCCGAGTCGACCTGGACAGAGATAGGCTCCCGAAATTTCTTTTCCTTCTCGGCCATGTCGGGGACGCTGGCGCGCTGCTCCCAGAAGGCGGTGTTGCCGCCAAGCTGGAGCTTCCCCCAGGTTGAGAGTCCGGCGTCGCCCGTCCACAGGTCGACGAAGTTGCCTTCGCTGTCGAAGACCTGGACGCGGTCGTTGCCCCAGTCGGTGACGTAGACGTCGCCGTCGCTGTCCACGGCCACGTGGGTGGGGCGGTTGAACTGGCCCTCGCCGTTGCCGGATGAGCCGAACTTCATGAGGAAGTCGCCGTCGGGGGAGAACTTCTGGATGCGGTCGTTGCGCCAGTCGGCGACGTAGACGTTGCCGTCGCCGTCGACGTTGATGCCCCAGGGGTAGTTGAACTGACCGTCATCCGTGCCGAAGCTGCCCCAGGCTGCGATGAATTCGCCGGCGGCGGTGAACCGCTGAATGCGGTGGTTCTTGCCGTCGGCGACAAGGAGGTTGCCGTTGGACTCGAAGACGAGACCGGCGGGGCCGTTAAGCTGGCCGGGTTCGGTGCCCTGGGACCCCCACTTGCCGAGGAATTGACCCTCTCGGCTGAAGATGGAGATGCGGTTGAGCCATTCGTCGGAGACGAAGACGCGTCCATCGGGGTGGCAGGCGACGGAGAAGGCCCAGATGAACTGGCCGTCTTCCTCGCCACGCTGGCCGAAATCTCCCAGGAATTCTTCGGCGAGGTTCAGGCGGCAGACGCGGTGGCCGAGGACCTGTCGCTCGGTGGTGCGGTTGAGGACGTAGATTTCGTTGTCCCGGCCCAGAGACAGGGCCATGGGGGTACGGAAGGACTCCCCGGTTACGGAACTGCGTCCAATGGTGATCTCGTAATTGTAGGTGCGTCCGGTTTTGGTCTTGGTCGTCATTTAGCCTCCAGTAGTTTGATTATTTGAACTGTCAACGCCATTCTGGATTCCGGCTTCCGCTGGAATGACGGAAAGTCGGGCCTCATCACGCCCATCCCCTCGACAAGCTCAGGACAGGCTCATTCTTCCCCCGTCGAGGGGGAAAAGGGTGGGAGGGACCCTCACCCCAACCCCCCTCCCAGGACGGGAGAGGGGGAAGAAGGGAAAGAGCTTTCTCATGGCCTAGAGGAAGTCCAGTTTCTCGAAAGTCCCGCCCACGCAGGGCTTGGCGTCCAGGCCCATCCACTGCTCAAGTACGGTGGAGTAGAGGCCGCGGAAGTCGTAGTTGAACTGGAGGTCGCCGTCCAGCAGCTTCTCTTCCTCTATGGAGGGATACTCGCTGTAGAAGCCGCCCTTGACTGGGTCGCCGATAACGATGGCGCCGCCGCCGGTACCGTGGTCGGTGCCGGTGCCGTTGTCGCGGCAGCGTCGTCCGAACTCGGTGAAGAGAAGCATGACCACGTTGTCACTGGCGTTGTGCTCCTGAAGGTCGTCGTAGAAGTCCACTAGGGCCGCGGAGAGGTCCTGCCAGAGGGGCTCGTGCATGGCGAGCTCGTTGGCATGAGTGTCGAAGTTGCCGAACTCGGTGTAGATAACGCGGGCGCCCATCTCGGCGAGATGCACCTGCGCGGCGCCGCGGAGACCCTGACCGATGGCGGTGTTGGCGTATTCCACGGTGGAGGAATACTTGGCAGGGGCGGTCTTCAGCACGTCGGCGCCCTTGAGGATGTCGGAGCCGGTCTGGCTGAGGTAGTCCATGACGTAGCCGGTGCCGACGGTGGGGCCGTACATGCGGGCGAAGACCTCAAGGGCCTGGTCGCGCTCCTGCTGGGAAGTGATGCCGGTGAGGACACCGTAGCGCTCCAGCTCCATGACGGAGGCGACGGGAACGCCGGGGAGGGCCATGGCGCGGGGAAGGCCGGGGCCGAAGCTGACGCCGGTCAGGACGTTTTCGGCCTGGGGATCGATTTCGCGGATGGCGCGGCCCAGCCAGCCTTCGGTGCCCATCTTGTCCGGTTCTGCGGTGTGCCAGACGTCCATTGAACGGAAGTGGGAGCGGTTGCAGCCCTCAAAGCCGACGCCGTGGACGAGAGCCATCTTGCCGGTGTCCCAGAACTTCTCCTTCAGGGGAGCGAGATTGGGGTTGAATCCCAAGTCGTCGTCAATGGGGATGACGTCTTCCTGGGGGATGCCGATGTTGGGACGGTAGTCCTGGTAGAGGCCGTTGTTGTAGGGAATTATGGTGTTCAGGTAGTCGTTGCCGCCGGAAAGCTGCACTACAACCAGAACGGGGTCTTTTGTCTGCGTGTCGGCCATTTTGTTCCTCCTGAATGTGTTAAGCGAACTGGTACTCTCTGGTAGCCGCGATCAGCTGGAGCACCCTGCCTGTGCGGCGAGCGAAGTCGCTGCGCTGTTCTTCTGTGTCACGGGCCAGGGGGCCGCCCTGCTCCACGTGGGCGATGAGGGCGGCGCGGGCCTCGTCGCCGATGCTCAGGGGGCCCACAAGCTCCAGGCACCCGTCGACGAAGTCGGGGGCGGACATTCGGCTCTCGGTGGCGAGGCGGTTGATTATGTTCTGTACGCCGGGCATGGTGGTGTCGCCGACGCGCTCGGCGACGAAGTTGACGCGGCTGGAGAGGGAACCACTGTTAATCCACTCCTTACCGGCGTGCCAGCCTTCGACGCTGGGCGGATTCAATATCATCTGGCCCATGTATCCGGCCTGGACGACCAGGGCATCGATGCCGGGCTTCGGCTCCATGTAGTCCTCGACGAGGCGGAGGGTGCCAACGACGACCTCAATGGGACTCTTGACCTTGGCGTAGCGGACGCTTTCGTCCTTGAAGAAGTCTGAGTTGAAGAGGGTGCGCATCACGGCGCGCATGTCGTAGCCCGACTGGAGATAGGCGTCGGCGAGGATGTTGACGGCGGCGCCGTCTCTGGGGGCAGTGTGGGGCCAGGCTGGGACGTGGGGTTCGTCGGCGACGAAGAAGTTGTACAAATGACGGGCGATGAAGCGGGCGGTGGCGGGCTGTCGGACGACGATGTCCATAATGTCGTCGCCGTTGAAGCGGCCGCGCTGGCCGAGAAACGTCTTCTCGCCGTCGTCGTGGTCGTTTTCGTCGTACTCAAACTCGAGGAAATAGCGCTGGTAGGGGTAGAGGGGCGGGAAGGGCTTGTGGGTCCAGCCGGTGAAGGCCCTTGAAGCTTCCTTGACGTCGTCCTCGGTGTAGTTGCCTACGCCCATGGAGAAGAGTTCGAGGAGCTCACGGCCCCAGTTCTCGTTGATGGCGCCCTTGTGGTTGTCGCGGTTGTCGAGGTAGATGATCATGGCGGGATCGCGGGCGAGATCGCCGAGGAGTTCGCGATAGTTGCCGAGACAGTGTTTACGCAACATCTCTATCTGTATCTGCACGGTCTGTGGGTGGTCCACCTTGGCGTTGCCGGTGCAGAGGATGGAGTGCCAGAAGAGGGTCATCTTTTCTTCCAGGGGACGCTGAGTGGAGACCATGCGCTGGAGCCACCAGCCCTGGGTCTCGGGGAGGCCGTTGCCGTAGCGGGCGCCGATGTGGTGACGTCGGGCCAGGTCTTCATCCCAGGGGGGCTGGGATTCGGGATTGAGGAGTTCTTCGACGGTGGCCTCGTAACCGTTGGCCACGCGTCGCTCCAGTTCTTCCCTGCCTGCGCCAAAGCCGGCGCGGCGCATTAGGTGTGCCATTAGGGCGATATCTTTTTCGGACATTCCGCCAACCCCCTGATGCTTCAATCTGACGTTTCTGAGGTGTGAACCGTTAGTTTAGGAATTTATCACATTCAGAATGGGGATTCAATGTAAGAGCGGGGCGTCATAAGGCAGAGGTTAGAGGTTAAACGGGGGCTGGGATTCGTAATTTGGTTGGGGGTTTCGGGTTGTGATGGCGGAGTGGGTTGGGGGCAACTGTGTTGCGGCAAGTTTGGGGTCGGGCGGTTGCGGGTGGGGTTCAGGCTACGTTACCCTCGCGGGAAAGATTGGGGAGGCGGGACATGAAGATTGCGGTAATGGGCGCCGGAGGCGTGGGGGGATACTTCGGCGGGCTGCTGGCCAAGGCGGGAAATGACGTGTCGTTTATCGCCAGGGGGGAGCATTTGCGGGCGATACGAAAGAACGGGCTGCGGGTGGTTCACAATGCGGGGGAGTTCACCGTCGATGCCGCCGCCTCGGACAGGCCGGAAGAGGTTGGGGTTGTCGACCTGGTGATGTTTACAGTGAAGGCATACGACACGGAGTCGGCGCTTGGGCTTATGGGACCGCTGGTGGGGCCGGAGACGACGGTGCTGACGCTGCAGAACGGGGTGGAGAGTCACATAAGGGTGGGGGAGGCGTTTGGGGAGGGGCATGCGCTGCCGGGGGCGGCCTACGTGGAGAGCAGGATCGACTCGCCGGGGGTGGTGGTGCAGACGGGACACGTGGCGCGGATTGTGTTCGGAGAGGCTTCCGGAGAGGCGTCGGCGCGGGTCAGAAGGGTGAGGGACATAATGCTTTCGGCCGGGATTAATGCGGAGGTGTCGCCGGACGTGCTGGCGACGCTGTGGAGGAAGTTTTTGTTCATCACCGCAGTGGCGGGACTTACGAGCGCGTGTCGGAGGACGATAGGGGATCTCCTAGAGGAGCCGGGGTATAGGGGAGTACTGGTTGAAGCGATGAGGGAGATTGAAGCGGTGGGGCGGGCGAAGGGGATTGGGCTGAGTGACAGGGTGGTGGAGGAGACGATGGAGTACGTGGAGGGGGCGGTGAAGGACATCACGGCGTCAATGCACCTGGACCTGGAGCGGGGTCGGAGGCTGGAGTTGGAGATTTTCAACGGGGCAGTGGTGCGGATGGGTAGGGAGGAAGGGGTCGCGACGCCGGTGAACGATTTGCTATACCTGGTGTTGAAGCCGCACGTGGACGGGGTCACTGAGTGACGGGTCATTGCATGACGGCAAGTTTGCGACGTTTGGGTTGGGTTGAGGGGTTTGGTGTCCTTCGACAGGCTCAGGATGAGCGGGGGGAGTACCCTCACCCCAGCCCTCTCCCAGGACGGGAGAGGGGGAAGATGGATGGACTAGCTTTGTGACCGCTTGAGGAAGTGGAGTTTGTCGGCATCTACGAGATCGGCATTTTGGTGGGCGGTGGCGATTGAACGCAGCGTAGCAGCCACTTCGTCAACGACGGCTTCCCAGAGTTTGGCCCCAAGTTCGGCGCTGGCGTGGGTCGGGTTTCCGATTACGCCTGTTGATGAGTAGTCGGCAAAGTCCAGAGTCGGGTTTTGCCAGTCCACGGGCTTGTGTTTGGGGTCGACAATTTTTTCCTTTCGAACGACCTCGGGGCGTAGATGGAGCATGATTGAGGTGGTAAAGCTGTCCGCGTGGCCGCCGGGTACAGACGGGTCCGCAAGTCGGCACCAGACATCGTTGTAGGGGTGGCCGGGCAGGAACGCTTGCGAGCGTCCGTCGAAAGCCTCGTTGAAATTCTGTACGGTCTCTCGCAGGTCGTGTCCGCCGCAGCCGCGCCACACAACGATCTTGCGGAAGCCCTGTTCAGCCAGCGACGTCAGCGTCGACATGACGAGGGAGCAGTGAAGCTCAACGGGGAGATCGACGTAGCCTGCGCCGTAGTTTCTGTGCTCAGGCGTGGGCCCGAAGGGAATGGCTGGAAGCACCAGGGACCGGACGTCGAGGTCTGTGGCTGCTTTTTCTGAAGCGGCGCTGCATAGCTGCTCAACGAACCAGGTATCAGTGTCGACGGGGAGGTGAGGGCCTTGCTGCTCCGTGCAACCTGTTGGGACGATGGCGAGCCAGCCCCGACGCGCCCTGTCGCGGATTTCCTCGTATGTGAGATCGCCAAATTTCATGGTCAAGCTTTGTTCTGCTCTCTCTCAGTGACTCCGCTATCCTAGTACGGCAAGGTCTTAGGCGCGTTGGGATTGGGAGAGGACGGTTCCGCGTAGATGAAGTATACATGAAAGAAAAATTGCGTAGAGAGGAGGACGGGCGGCTCGCGAGCCGCCCCTACGGGTTGGGCGAAGGTTGAGAGTGGGCCCCCGCATTCGCGGGGGTGGGGAAAGGGGAGAGAAAAGGGGTTAGACCGAGGAATGGCGCGGCACCATGTCCAGCCTTTCCGCGAGACGATCAGCAGCGACTTCCAATTCGTACTGGCTTTGCAAGCCCATCCAGAATTCCGCAGAATTGCCGAAAAAGCGGGAGAACAATAATGCCGTTTCCGCCGTAACGGCCCTCTGGCCGTGGACGATGGCGTGAATCCTGCGCGGATCTACCCCAATCGCCTTTGCCAGACGATATTGGGTGACGTTCATCGGAAGGAGGAATTCTTCATTAAGGATTTCCCCCGGATGAACAGCAGGCAGCTTAGGGGTATCCTGTGCAACATTTATAGTCAATCGATGCCTCTTTTGCTTTCTCAGCCTAATGGTAATCGACTATCTCCACCTGATGGGCGTCCCTGTCAGCCCATTCGAAGCAGATACGCCATCGATTGTTGATGCGAATGCTATGTTGGCCCTGCCTATCGCCCGAAAGAGCTTCCAACCGATTTCCAGGCGGCACCCTCAGGTCATTAAGGTCTCGGGCGTTGTTGATGATTACCAACTTTCTCTGTGCCTGCCTGTGAATGTTCTCCGGCAACCTTCGGGGATGGCGTCTTTCATAAAGCGCTTGGGTATCATGGTCCCGAAAGCTCCTAATCACGTCTCCATAATAGTGCCCCGCGCTATTAGGGTCAACCGGCCAACTGCGCCGATCCTCACAAAAGAGTCCTTGAGGTTTGCCCGAAGCAGCTTCAATCCGGATGCGAAATAGAGGTGGGAGGGGCAGCGGCAATCGCTGGCGCCGAAGCGTGAGATTGAGGCCAAGCCTTGCTGTTGGAGGGTGTTGGCGATTCGGCATTCGAGTCGTTCGTCGGAGAGGGCCCAGATGACTTCGGAGAGTTGGCCGTGCTGCAAGAGATAGTCGACGTGCCAGTGGAGTTTCTCGCGACGACGGAGGTGGCGGCTGACCCTGGCCCCAAGGCCGCCCAGCGCGGAGCCGACGTAGGCGTAGCAGCCTGCGTCGAAGTCAATTGCGCCCAATCGTCCGACTTCGATTGCTTGCGGGGATTCGAGTCGGATGAGGAGGATGTAGGAGCCGCGGCCTGCAGGTAGTGAGAGATTGGGTTCATTCATTAACGCTAGGGTAGTTTTGTTGTTCAGGGATATGCAAGGCGGGTTGGGGGGAGGCGCCCTCACCCCAGCCTCCTCTCAGGACGGGAGAGGGGCAAGAAGGGGAAGGGAAATCACCTCCATCTAAATCTTCCCCCGTCAAGGGGGAAGAGGTTATTGGTCGCTCGTGACAGGGTTGTTTAAGGGTCTCAGGATGGTGGAGGGGGAAGAGGGAACGGGGTTCTTGGTAAAGAGAAAGGGCCGCGTGGGTACGCGGCCCTTTGATTTGCAGAGTTTCAGTAGGTCAGGCGTCGGAGGGGAGGCCGTAGAACTCGAGGGCGTTGTCGCGGAGTATGCCCCGCTTCTGCTCTTCGGTGAGGTCGTCGCGCTCCCACATGCCGAAGACGCTCTCCGGGTACTCGTGGTCCCAGTGGGGCCAGTCGGACGCGTACATGAGTCGGTTCTGACCCATTTCGCGGATGACCTCGGGGATGAGCTTTTCGCCGGGTTCGACGTGGACGTAGACGTTGCCGCTCTTAATGTAGTCGCTGGGCTTCTTCTTGCAGTTCGGCGTCTCAAACCAGCCCCGCTTCTCCCACTCTTCGTCCATCCGGTCGAGCATGTAGGGGACCCAGGTGCAGCCGGCTTCCAGGTAGCCAACCTTGATATTGGGGAACTTCTCGTAGACGCCCTCGTAGGTCATGTGCATCATCTGCATCATGTTGGAGACGGGGAAGCCTATGGTGTGGCGCTGGATGAACTTGGTGTAGCGCTGGGACTCGGCGGTTGCGTGGCCGCCATGAACGGCGACGGCGGTGCCGAGTTTCTCAGCTTCGGCCCAGAAGGGGTCGTATTGCTTCGAGCCGAGGAGGCCGAAGCCGACGGCGGCGATAAAGACGCCGGAGAAGCCGAGCTCGGTGACGCAGCGTCGCATCTCCTTTATTGACTCCTCAACTTCGGGGAAGGGCATGAGAGCAACGGCCTTGAATCGGGGGCTGTGCTTGAGCCACTTCTCGGAAAGGTAGTTGTTGTAGGCCTTGGTGAGGGCTACGAGGTAGTCGTTGTCGGTGATGACGGAATAGGCGAGCAGGGTGGTGGGGAAAAGGCAGATGGTAGACATGTTTCCTTCGTCTGCCTTGGCGAGCCATTCGTCGGGGGTAGGAAAACCCTCCGGTCCGTGGGCGCCAAGCCTGCCGCCGAGGGTGGTGTCGAAGGAGCTGTGGGTTGCGAGAATGCCGCCGCCTATGGCGCCGCTGGCGTTGGGAATGAACCTGTGGATGCTGTTCTTGATTTCGCCGTAGGGACCTTCTATGTAGGTCCTCAGCTCGTCTTCAGGTTCGTTGATGTGACCGTCGGAGTCGATTACGCCAAAGGGCAAATTCATGGTGCGTTCCCCCTAAGTGGAAATAGATTTGAGGAAGTGTACTTAAATGTCGGGTGGTTGACAACCGGGGAGGGGTAGCGGCAGCCCACATTGAGATAGCGGGCGAAAGGTTTTGCCCGCACTATCGCGGCCATAGCACAGGATCAAACGGAGATTACGTTCAGACCTTCCAGCCGCTGGAAATGCCGACGGTTGTTGCTTAACAGGACAAGGCCATGCCGCAATGCTGTGCATCCGATGAAAAGATCCAAGTCCGCGACGGGTGTTCCGACAGCCTTCAATCTGCCTCTTTCGCGGGCGAACTTGCGGCAGATCTCATCGTCCAAATGAATAATGTCGTATCCGTTCAGGAACTCCTGCAAGCGTAGTTCGTTGCCATGCGGGTCGTTTGAGTAGTACACGCCTTGATAAAGTTCGGCAATGGAAATGACGCTAATGCCGATGCCCTCAGCGGTAAGCTCTTCAAGCCGCCAGATAATGTCGCGATTGCCATGAAGGGCATGAACGATCCAATCAGTATCTGCTAGATATCGCACAGGGGCCTAGCTCTTCTGCGTATGCCTGCTGCCTTCCATCCGTGCTTCGTAGATGTTTCGTATCAGTTCATTCGGGTTGTGGGTACCCTTCCAGCCACCCGCAGCAGCCCTTAACGCCTTAAGACCGCGCTCGGCTCGCGAAGTCCGAGACTCAACCTCAACGCTTACGCGCAGGCTTGCGCCTTCTTCTATATCGAGCGGTTCCAGAGGCATTATGGCTCCTTTTCTGTATCTCGCTCTCACAACGGACTTCATCCCAGACCCCTTTCAACTTCCGTAGTGGTTGATGTCGGACAATTGTATCACGTCTACCCGCACATGAGGGGGTCAATCAAGTAGGGAGATGGAACTGGATTTAATTATCAGGTAGACGAGTTCGCCTTCGTGGAGGTTGAGGTTTGCAAGGGCCTCGGGTGTGATTTCGGAGATCCACGGCTGTTCCAGATGGGAGTGGACAAGGATGCTGCGTCCGGCTGCGTCGACGCGGTCGATGCGAGCTTCGAGGATGTTGCGGGCGCTGATGCTGTTGGGTCTTTCAGAGGCGAGGATGACGTCGGATGCTCTGATGGAGACGGAGACGGGCTGGCCTACGGCGACGTCTATCCTGGGTAGGGCGATGGGAGTGTCTCCGAGGTCGGCGAGGGTGATTCCACTTTCGGGGAGGTGCTCGGTGATGGTCAGGTCGAAGATGTTTTCGACGGAGTCTCGGGAGATAAGGGGCGCGGCATCGGCGCTGCCCAGGAGGGTGCGGGGTTCGTCCGAGGCAACCTGCCTGCCCTTGTCCAGGACGAGGGCCGAATCGGCGAGAGCGATGACCTCCGAGATGGAGTGGGACACGTAGAGCATGGGGATGGAGAGCTCCCGATGGATTCTTTTGAGGTAGCGCAGTATACGGCCCCGGATGCTGAGATGGAGGGCGGCCAGGGGCTCGTCGAGAAGCAGTAGATCGGGGGAAGCGGCGAGGGCGCGGGCGAGGGCCACTCGCTGCTGCTCGCCACCGGAGAGACCGGACGTACGACGCCGCATGAGGGGGCCGAGTTCAAGGAGGTTGACAAGCTGGGCGGGGTCGACTTTTCGATTGGATTCAGGCGTGAGCTTGTAACCGAAGTGGATGTTGTCGTGGACGCTCAGGTGGGGAAAGAGCAGGTTGTCCTGGAACACATAGCCCACCCGCCTGCGCTCCGGGGCGAGGTTTATTGCTTCAGAGGAGGAATAGAGGGTTTGGCCCCGGAGGCGAATCTCGCCGTCGTCGGGGCGGTCAAGGCCGGCGATGCAGTTGAGCAGGGTGGTCTTGCCGCTGCCGGAGGGGCCGAAGACGGCGGCGATTCCGGACGGCATGTCGGCGTTGACCGAGAGTTGGAAGCCAGGGAAGGACTTGCGCAGATTCAGGCTTATGACAGAGTCCATTGCCGCCTCAGCGATCCTCTGCGATGGATAAGGACGTGATGAATGGTGAGGGATATTGCCGCCAGAATTACGGAGATGGCAACCAACCGGAGGGCGGCGGTGTCGTCGCCTGCCTGAAGGTCGGTGAAGATGGCGAGGGGGAGGGTCTGGGTGAGGCCGGGGACGTTGCCGGCCACGACGATGGTTGCGCCGAACTCGCCGAGGCCCCGGGCGAAGCCAAGGAGGGCCGCCGCCGCCATGCCCCGGTATGCCAAGGGGAGGGTTACGGTGAGCAGGGAGCGGATGGGACCGGCGCCGAGGCTGCGGGCGGCTTTCTCAAGGCGAGGGTCGACACCGGCGAGGGCGACTTCTATGGCGCGGACCATGAGGGGAAGGGAGACGAGGCCAGCGGCGAGGGCTGCGGCTATCCAGGTGAATAGGAGGTCGACTCCGAAGGCCCAATTGAGGAATCGTCCAATGATGCCCTCCCTTGATAAGAGGAGGAGCAGGGCGTAGCCGGTGATGACGGGGGGCAGGGCGAGGGGAAAGGATACGAGGATTTCCAGGGCCAGCTTGCCTCGCATTTCGGTCTTGACCAGTGCCCATGCGATGGCGAAAGCCACCGGGAATCCGAGCAGGACGCCGAGGGAGGCCGCCTGCAGGGAGAGCCTGAGAGCGTGGAGTTCAGCAGAGGAGAGCATCAGTTATTCTCGTGTGGGTGAGAGCACTCCAATCCGAACCTTCTCGAATCAAGGGGGAAGGCTGAAGAGGAGGAGCAGGCAGTTTGCGAACGGCTCCTGCGAGGGGAAGCTGTTTGAGGGAGTGAAGAGTGGGTCCACGCATTCGCGAGGACACGAGGGAAGAGGAAGAGCACCCCCATCTGAACCTTCTCCCATCAAGGGGGAAGGGCGAAGAACGGAGATTAAGTATGCAGATATGATTTGGAATCACGGCTGTGTATCTATTTCGAAGCCAAAGGACTTAAAGCGGGACTGGGCAGCTTCGCTGGTCAGAAAGGTCAGGAAGAGGGAAGCTTCCGTTTGGTGGGGGGAGTCCTTCAGCAGAGCCGCCGGATAGAGGATGGGGGAATGGAACTCGGGGGGGATTTCGTGGGCGATTCGGACGCCTTCGCTGTTGAGGGCGTCGGTGCGGTAGACGATGCCGGCCTCGGTGGCACCGGACTCGACGTAAGCAAGGGCGGTCCGGACGTTTGGACCCTGGACCAGATTTTCGTGAATTTCGTGCCAGAGTCCCATGCTTTCGAGGGATTCGCGAGCGTAGATACCCGCCGGAGATAGCTTCGGGTCCGCAAGGCCGACGAGGCTGGCCTCCCGGAGGGTTTGCTCCAGGGATTGGGGGGTGGGATCGGCGTCGCTTGAGACGGCCAACACAAGGCTGTTGGAGGCCAGGGTGATGCGAGAGTCAAGAACCATGAGACCTGCCTCCTGGAGGTCGTCCATGGGACCTGAGCCAGCCGAGATAAAAGCGTCGCCGGGGGCGTGTCGCTTCAGCTGGCTGGCCAATGCAACGGAGCCGCCCCAGTTGAATGCGACGTGAACGTTGTTGGCGGACTCATACTCGTCTCCCAGTTCCGTCAAGACGTCCTTGAGGCTGGCGGCGGCGTAGACGAGGATTCGGGGTTGTTCGTCTCTACCGCAGGCAGTGACGCTAGGCAGCAGGAGTGCCGCGGCCAGCAGGAGGAGAAGAGGTCTTATGAGGATTGGGCTGTATAAAAGGGTCGGCAAGTGCATTGGGAGATTATAGACGGTGGAGTGGAACCTGACACCTTCGTTGAGGTAGAGGATTGGGACGTGGGTTGAGATGGGTCCCCGCATTCGCGAGGACACGGGGCGGGAGGCAAAGTGGTATTATCACGGCAAGGTCAGGCCCAGAGAGTCTATAGAGGAGCGTAGGCGCTTATGGATAGAGCGGAGCAGTTGAAGCAAGCGGCGCAAGAGCAGGTTGCAACCCATCGAGGGGAGTTGGAGGAGCTGTCGCTGCGCATCCACGGAAACCCGGAATTGTCACTGGAGGAGGAGAATTCTTCGCGCTGGCTGGCGGAGTATCTGGCCGGCAAGGGATTCGACGTGACCAAGCCCGCTTATGGACTGCCTACTGCGTTCGAGGCGGTGTACGGAGAGGGAAATCCGTCCATCGGGATAATTGCGGAGTACGACGCGCTGCCGGGAATTGGTCACGCCTGCGGGCACAACATCATCGCAACGGCTGCCGTGGGCGCGGGACTGGCGGCAAAGGCCGCCGCCGCCGCTTTTGGGGCGACGATAAGGGTTATCGGAACGCCGGGGGAAGAAGGGCGCGGGGGGAAGATTCGGATGGCGGATAACGGAGCCTTCAGGAACGTGGACGCGGCGATGATGGTGCATCCGGGAGACTACAACACATCGGGTTGCGAGGCCATGGCGGTGGCGATTTTGGAGGTGGAGTTTCACGGGAAGGCTTCTCATGCGGCGGGCGCGCCGCACCAGGGCGTGAACGCTCTGGAGGCGATGATTATTTCGTACAACGCCATCAACTCGCTTCGTCAGCACGTGATGGACGGGAGCCGGGTGCACGGGATCATCACGGACGGGGGGCAGGCGGCGAACGTGGTGCCGGCCCACAGCGCCGGGCTCTTCTATATTCGAGCCAAGGACGATGATTACGTGGAGACACTGAAGGAGCGGGTGGTGGGATGCTTCCAGGCGGGAGCCCAGGCCACCGGCGCAAAGCTGGAGCATCGGTGGAGCGAGCCCCAGTACAGCACTATGAAGAACAACGGGGTGATGGAGGGTCTCTACGCGCGGAACCTTCAGAATTTGGGTCGGAAGATTGAGCCGTACGCGGGCAGGAATTTCGGCAGCACGGACATGGGGAACGTGAGCTACATGGTGCCCGGGATTCATCCCATCATTGGAGTGGCGCCTCGGGGAGTGCCGATACACACGGAGGAGTTTGAGTCGCACGCGGGGTCGGAGGCGGGGCACCGGGCGATGGCGGACGGAGCGACGGCTATGGCGTGGACGGTGATTGACCTGCTTGCGGCGCCATCGAAGCTGGCGCAGGCGAAGGATGAGTTTGAGGGGAGGAATGGCTGATGGACTTACAGCTTGAGGGAAAGATAGCGCTGGTGACGGGGGGTACGCGGGGAATAGGGCTGGCGACGGCCCGTCTGTTCGCGCAGGAGGGGTGTCATCTGGGGGTCTGCGGCCGGGACGAAGAGCAGCTTCGGGCTGTGGAGGAGGAACTACGGGGAATGGGAGCGAGGGTATGTGGCGTTGTTGCTGACGTTACGAAGTCAGAGGATGCAACGCGGTTTGTGGACGCTTGCGTTTCCGAGCTTGGGGGCGTAGACGTGCTGGTGAACAACGTAGGCGGGTCGTCGGGAGGGCCAACGATTTTCGAAACGTCGGACGAGGACTGGCATCGGACCTTCGACATCTCGTTCTTGCATGGGGTCAGGCTGACCCGGTTGGTGGCGTCGCACATGAAGAGTCGCGGGGGCGGGGCAATCGTCAACGTTTCGTCGATTTCGGGATGGTCACAACAGCTGATGGGGACGGGGCAGTACGGAGCGGCTAAGGCCGCGCTCATCTTCGTCACTGAGCGGCTTGCGCTGGAGATGGTGAAGTTCAACGTGCGAGTCAACACGGTCTCGCCGGGGTCGATTCAGCACACGCGGGGATGGGAGTCGTACAGGGCGGCGAATCCGGCGGGCTACGACCTGTACGTGCAGGACGGGTTTCCGATGGGCAGGTTGGGGAACCCGGAGGAGGTGGCGGACGTGATTGTGTTCATGTCGTCGCCCAGGTCGAACTGGATCAACGGCCGGAACATACCGGTGGACGGACTGGAGCAGCCGACGGGGGTGGCGGAGCGTCGTCCGTGGTAGACGGGGACGATTTCGGTTGCGAAGAATGGACGGGCGGACGTAGAATTTAGGCGAGGTGCAGGGGCGGATCCAGATTTCAGATAGCACACAGGAGGTAGAGGTGGCAGACGTAAGCGTAGCAACGGATAACCAGTTCACGAAGCAGTTCGGGACGCCGAGCCACAGGGCAACGGGGAAGGTCGTCAACGTGATGACGGACGTGGTTATGGAGTTCATTGCCAAGTCGCCCTTCCTGGTGATGGCCACGAGCAGCGGCGACGGCGGATGCGACGCCTCCCCGAAGGGGGGCAAGCCGGGGTTCGTCCATATTCTGGACGACAGGCACATCATCATCCCGGACGTGGCGGGAAACCGACTGTTCCAGAGCTACCTGAATATGTCGGAGAACCCGCAGGTGGGTCTGCTGTTCCTGATTCCAGGCTCCAACGACACGGTGAGGGTGAACGGCCACGTGACGATACTTTCGAAGGAAGAGCTGGATCGGATGAAGGTGGAGCTTTCGCTGAACAACCCGGACGACAACTCGCGGAAGCTGCAGGGGATTCTGGTGGAGGTGGACGAGGCATACACGCACTGCCCGCGGGCGCTGAAGTTTGCGGAGTTGTGGAACCCGGAGTCCTTCGACGGCAAGGTCTTTCACAACCGGGACCTGGCGGCGAGAGGTCGGACGCGGAGGGGTTAGTCTGACGGTTGTAGCGCTTTGCTGGGACAGAGAGGGGTGGCGGGGGCAGATTTGGCTAAGGTAAGGCGTCGTCAGGTCGGATAGGATTGAGCCAGAGGGGATGCGGGGTGGAGGACGCGCGTCGGCGCAGATTTGTGGGAGTGACGGGGAGGTTTGGCGCGAGGGGGAGGGGATGTGGGGGGACAAACATCGTGGGGCTGTAGCTCAGTAGGGAGAGCACCTGCTTTGCAAGCAGGGGGTCAGGGGTTCGAATCCCCTCAGCTCCATTTTTTTGTTGGGGTTGACCATTAAAATATGACAATTCCTTGGTCTTATAGATACTCTTCTCAGAACCCTCGCCACCATTCTTGTATGGCTGGATTAGACCAGCTCAGCAAAGAATAGATGCAGAATGCTTCAGAAAGAGGCTTGATTTGAGGAATCCGAAGTGGACACGAGATGAGCTAATAGTCGCCCTCGACTTCTACCTTAGACACACTCCCGCCTTGCCAAGGAAGAATTCAAAGGAACTGTCTGAGCTCAGCACATTTCTTAACGACCTACAGACCAAAATGGATGGCGTTCGACCGGAGAAGTTTCGGAACATAAATGGCACATACATGAAACTTATGAACTTTCTACGCCTAGATCCAGAATACCCTGGAAAAGGCCTCCAAAGGGGAAACAAAGAAGAAGCTGTAGTGTGGAATCTATATTATTCGAACAGAACTGAGCTCCAGAGAGTTGCAAGTGCGATTCGTTCTTTCGTGTCTTCGGAAGAATCTCATTTTACTCAGACCGACCCAGACAACTACGAAGGGCAAGAAGGCCGACTCTTGACTAGGGTTCATCAATTCAGGGAGCGCAATAGAAAACTAGTTGCTCGGAAGAAACAGGCTGTGTTAAAGAAGGGGGAAGCCTTAGTTTGCGAAGTATGTGATTTCGACTTTGGTGTAGCATACGGAGAAAGAGGACAGGGATTTATCGAATGCCACCACAATAAGCCTCTATCAGAGTTGTCTCCACATGGGCAGACAACCAAAATTGCAGACCTGTCTCTCTTGTGTTCCAACTGCCATCGTATGATCCATAGAAACCGACCATGGCTAACCATTGAAGAACTACAAGCGCTTGTGTAGCAAACCACACGGACACTGCGAGAAAAGAATGGGAGCAGGTAATTTGGTAAATGTCCGAGTGAAGGAAAGGTATATGGTCGCACAAGCGAACTCATGAAAGCCGGGAGAAGAGTTTAGGCCAATGGCTGAATTTTCGCTAATCAATTTGGGTGAGTTATCAAAGCCCGCAACTGTCTTAATCGAAAAGATCTCTAACGCGGTGGGGATTGTGTGGGAACCGAGACAGATCCGTCGTGTTGCCGAAGCTAAGGCAGATGCGGCAATAATCTTGGCTAAAGGAGATATTGAGATCGATAGCTTGAGGAGAAGGGCAGCCCAGCGATTCGTTGAGGAAGAGACGAGAAAACAACTCAATATGGAAAACGTCGTTGCCAATGCCATTCCAGAAATTGACCCGAATGCTCGAACAGAGAACGTGGAAAACGATTGGATTACTAATTTCTTTGAGAAGTGTAGGTCGGTCTCAGACGATCAGATGCAAGTCCTTTGGTCCCGTATTCTCTCTGGTGAAGCAAATTCACCAGGCTCCTTTTCGCGAAAGACCGTAAACTTGGTAGCCGACTTAGACAAAGCTAGTGCCGAATTATTTCGCACCCTTTGTAGCTTCGGATGGGAATATAATGACGGCCTTGTGCCCTTCATCTTGGGCACGGAGCAAAGAATATACAACGAACATGGTTTAAACCTCTATTCGCTTGGCGAGCTAGCGTCCATAGGGCTCATTCAGATTAATGTCTCTACTGGATTCGCACTTCTTGAACAGCCCAAGAGGTTAACACTTACGTATAATGGCCGCCCCGTACATTTGAACTTACCAAAGGATGAGGGAAACACGCTTTCGGTCGGCCAAGTGATTATGACTCCTTCTGGGGGGCAGTTGTCCCGAATCGTAAAACCTACTCCGATAGATGGATTCTTTGAGTTTATTTACGATAAATGGGATAAAGAATCCTTAGTCCCTCCACGCAAAGGATAGACAACGCTTCGGGTGGCGAGGCATGGCAGGGCGCCACACCCCGCTATATCAGGGAGGTAGGGTCTAGGAGGGTGCGGGCGGTGGTGTCGTCGTCGGTGGTGACGGCGACGATGGCGTGTCCGCGGATGCGGTGCATGATGTGGATCGTGCGCACGTTGATCCGATGCTCGTAGAAGACTCTGCTGACGCCTGCGAGGGCTCCGGGTTTATCAGGCAGGTGGAAGACGATGGCATCGGAAGTTACGGCTCGTATGCCCTCCTCCAACAAAGCGTGAAGAGCCGCGTCATCATCGTCGGTCCTGAGGGAAATCACGCCCAGTTCGCCTATACCACGCCCATCAATGTCTTCGATGTTGATGTTCGCATCGCCGAGGGCCTGGGCAACGCGGCTTAGAGACCCCGGCTCATGGGGAACCAACGCAATAATGCGTCGGGGGGGTTCCATGCAATCGGAGGAGTCAGCGCTCATTTTTATCGGGGGGCCATTCAAGGCAGTCGGCGATGATGTTGTCCACCATTTCACGGGTGACGTGGGGCATGGTTATCAGGTGGGCAATGTCGCCAAAGGGGGCGAGCTGCCACTGGAAGAGGACGTATGAAGAGGGGCGCGGGAACACGACGGTTGCGCTGTTCTTTGCCCGCCAGGCGGGAATGCCGTTAGCGTTGAACTGACGGACCGCGTATTCCGCCGTATCGAGCATCTTCGCCACAATGCGGCGAAAACCGTCCTTTCCGTTCTTCGTCAGCGAATACCAGATTATCATCGGGGCGAAGGCGCTGCGAGAGCCGAGGAGGGTGGTGTCCAGAGCGCCCACGTATTCGATAGCGCGTCCAATCCGAGCGGTGTACTCTCGCCTGGTGACGACAACGCCGCAGGGAAGGGGCGAACCAATTAATTTGTGGCCCGAGATGGCTATGCTGTCGATGCCGCTGTCGAATCCGAAGGGCTGCGGGTCATCGACGAAGGGAAGGATCATGCCGCTGAGGGCGGCATCGGCGTGGATGTACGAGCGGGGGAGGGCCAAGTCCGTGAGGATGCCCCTGATTTTGTCGAGGTCATCGACAGCACCTTTCATCGTGGTGCCGATGTTGGCCACTATCAGCGGCGGCTTGTCCCGGTTGATGAATATGGACTCGCGCAGGTCGTCGTAGTCCATTTCGCCGTTATCCTGGCTGCGGATCATGATGTTCCGCACATTGAGGACGTGCAGGATTTTGAGCACCGAATAGTGGGTGTCCTGTGAGAAGTAGGCGATGGGATCGCGCAGCATCTCGCGGCCCACGTAGATGCCGTACATGTTGCCCTCGGTGCCGCCCGCCGTGACGTAGCCCCAGGCCTCATCCGACGGCAGGCGGACCAGATCGGCGATGGCCTGCACCACCTCGCGTTCCGTTTCGTGGGTGTTGGACTGAAAGAGGGAGTGGGCGAAGGGATCCCCGACGTTGTTGGCGCAGAATGCCAGGAGCGGGTAGAGGTCTGAGTAGTCGAAGTCCTGATTGACCGGGTACCCCGCGGCGAACGGGCCCAGCTGCTCGAATTCGGAACGAATCCTGTTGATTCTGTCGTCTAGTTCGGTCTGGTTTTCAAGCATTCTAAGTGGCGTCGAGATGTCTATGTAGATACATTTTGTTGTCCGCGACAATTATAACATGCGTCTGACGAGAGCCGATGTCAGGCGCGGACATTCACGTATCAGATCTATTGCCCGCCGACCCAAATTCGTATGGATGAGCCGAGTAGAGACGGTGAAACTCCACCCCGGCCCTCTGGCAACGCCATTCGAGTAAAATAGATGCCCAGCGGGCAGGCAGCGCGACGCCCGCTATTCGGACAGTTGGGGCGATAGATGCAGTTTACGGCGCGGATATTTCGGCTGCGGTTGGCGCGGGGGCTCCTTACGCTGGTTGCGTTGGTGGCCGTGGGGATTGTGGGGTACGTGGTCATCGAGGGGTGGTCGGTGCTGGACTCAGCCTATATGGTGGTGCTGACCTTTACCACGGTGGGGTACGCGGAGGTGAACCCCCTTTCGTCAACGGGGCGATTGTTTAATATGGCGCTGATGGTGGTGGGGATTGGCGTAATGTTTTATATGCTGACGGGCATGGTGCAGGTGGTGGTGGAGCAGGAAGTACTGCGCGGCATTGTACGGAGGCACAGGATGAGATCACAGTTGTCCAGGCTTACGGGACACTTCATAGTTTGCGGCTTCGGCCGGGTGGGCAGGGCGGTGGCCTTCACGCTGAATGAGGAGTCCGTGCCGTTGTTGATTCTCGACAAGGACGAGGAGGCGCTGGAGGACGCCCAGGACATGGGGTATCTGCACATTCGGGGGGACTCCACGAGGGACGCAGACCTGCTGGCGGCACAGGTGAAGGATGCGCGGGGCCTGGTGGCGGCCACGGGGGACGACGCCGAGAATGTCTATATTTCGCTGACGGCTCGGGGGCTGAATCCGGACCTGCTCATTGTTGCGCGGGCTTCCAGCGTCGACGCTGAGGACAAGCTGCGGAGGGCGGGGGCGGACCGGGTAGTGTCGCCCTACGACATCGGCGGCAGGCACATGGCGCAAACGGCCATAGAAGCGCGGCGAGAAGCTAACGGCCAGGGTTGAGGACGGGGATCTCGCCTACTCTTCTACTTCCTCACCTAAAGACACGTCGGATACTTGATAGCCCTGGCCAATTCTCTCTCGAACTTCGGTCAGAGCCGTCGACAGAGCCTCCGGAGGCGGGGTGCAAACCTTGCCAACCCGGAGAAAAACGAGGCTGGCTTGTGGCGTTTCGCCCGTTGCACGCTTGAGGGCTTCCCGGTAGAGGGCGAGCTGGGGGAAATAGCGGTTGGCAACATCGGCGAGGGACCCGCTACGGACGTAGTCGGTCTTGAAGTCCATCACATGCCAGCCGGAGCCATCGCGGTAGACGAGGTCTATGGTCCCGTGGACGGGTATGCCGTCCCAGTCCCAGGAGAAGGGCATTTCGGGGTAGGCCTCGGCGTCGCCGTGAAGGATGGTCTTTGCCAGGGGGCTGGCGTCGAGCCAGTCGAGCATGGCGCTGACCTCGGAGGTCAGGCGGGCCACATCATCGTCGGACAGGGTGTCGTCGATGCGGCGAGCCATATCCTCCAACGCGGGGCGACGGCCAGCGGTGAACCACTGCTCGATGGCCTGGTGGGCCAGATTCCCCCTGGCCAGGCCGAGGCCCGGGCCGTAGTTTGCGAAACCGGAGAAGCTCTGATGCCTTTCAAGGGCGGTTACGGGGGTGCTGGAGCGCATGGGGATGACGGGCGGGCGGGAGACATAGTCTGACGTAACTTCCCGTTCGTCGGCCTCCTGGGGAAGGGAGAAGGAAGAGCGGTTTCGCCGCTTCGCGATGCCGGACATGTCGATGGGGATGGTGGGGCGGACTTCGACGCCGGGCCATGCGTCCGCATTCAGGGCGTCCTGCGCCAAAGACATCCAGCTTTCGCCGCTCTTGGTCTCGACGCCGCTCAGGTAGAGCTTGTCCGCGGCCCTGGTGGCGGCGACGTAGAAGAGGCGCTTGTACTCCGCCGCATCTTCTTCCGTGTCGCGCTTCATCAGGTATGAGTAGAAACCGGGGCGACGGCGGTTATTGTCTGCGTCCAGGTCGGGACTCAGGGTGGCGGAAATTCCTGCGTCGCGACGCCATTGGACGAAGTCGTAGGCGCCGCGACGGTTGACGTCGCACTCCGGGACGAAGACCACGGGGAACTCCAGTCCCTTGGCGCCGTGGATGGTCAGCAGGCGGACTGCGTTGAGGTCATCGAGGGGGGCTTGACCCTCGCGGGCCACGGTGTCGTCGATCCGACGTCGCAGGTACATGGCCACCTCGTCCAGGGACTGACCGCTCAGACCTCGCAACATGCCGACGAGCTTGCGGATGTTCGCCAGGGCTTGCTCTCCACCCGGAAGCGCGCCCCAGGAGGCTTCGAAGCCGGTCTGCGCCAGCGCCTGCTCCACCAGGTCGTGGGCCGAGGTGTAGGGAGCTTCGGCCCTGAGACCTGCGAGGACCTTCCATGCAGCCTGGCAGGACCGGTGGGCGTCTTCGTCCACCTGAGGCGGGGGGTCCTTGAGGGGGTCCAACCAGTCTGCGTTGGAAGAATGGGTGCGGAGGAGGAACAGGGTCTGATCGTCAAGCATGAACATGGGAGAGCGGAGCAGGCCCACGAGGGCAATGTCGTCGTCGGGCTGGGCAAGCCAGCGGACCAGGTTGATGAGGTCGAGGACTTCCTGCCGGCGGAAGAAGCCGGGGCCGGACATGGTGCGGTAGGAGACGCCGTGGCTTTCCAGGGCCTGTTCGAAGAGGTGGACGTTTGAAAGGCGGCGGAGCAGGATTGCGACGTCGGAGGGGCAAATGGGGCGGGTATCGTTCAGGTCAGAGTCCCAGACCGGAGTGGACTGCCGGAGGAGGGCTTCCACTTCGGCGGCGACCGCGTCTGCTTCCACGCGACGTTTGCGATTCTCGGGCGCTCTTTTGCCTTCGGGGGTCTTATCCGACAGCCGCATCAGGACCATGCAGGGTTGGGATGGGGCGTCTCTGCCGGCGCCGCTCATGGCTTTCATTGCGGCCTCGAAGTCTTCCTTCGCGTCCTGCAAGACGTGGCCGAAGAGGCCGTTCAGTCCCTCGACCAGGGAGTCGTGGGCGCGGAAGGTGCGGGTCAGGCTGTGGAGGCCGCCGTTCGCTTCCACCTCTCGCTGAAGATGGCGGAAGGTGCGAACGTCACCTCCACGGAAGCGGTAGATGGCCTGCTTGGCGTCGCCTACGAAGAAGGTCTTGGGGCCTCCGGGGCCCCGGAGAAGCTGGAGAAGCTCAATCTGGGCGGGGTTGGTGTCCTGTAGTTCGTCCACCATGAGGTGCTTGAAGCGACGTCGGTGACTTTCTGCGATCTGGGTATGGTCGCGCAGGAGCTGTCGGGCCTTGATCTCCAGATCGAGGTAGTCGAGGCCGCCGAGAACATCCTTTGACTGCTGATAGCGGGCGCAGGCGTGGTCGAAGAGGTGGCGCAAGTCAGCCAGGACTTCGAGGGTTAATGCGTCGTGGTCATTCCAGACAGGGAGGCTTGCGAATTCCTGAGCCAGCTCTCGCAGGGAGCGTAGGACAGCCTTGACTTCGTCGAGGTTGCCGCCCCAGTTGGCCTTTCTGCCTCCGGTGAGGTTTATGACCGCGCCGGCGTCCATCACCATCTGCCGAAGGTCCTTCCAAGGGGCGATTGAGGCGTCTTCCAGGATTTCGAGGGCCTTCCCGACGCGGCTCTTCTGTACGTCTTCGCCCGCCGTCTCGTGGGCGACCTGTAGATAGTCAAGCCACTCTTCCAGTTGGGGGCGGGCGGCGTCCACAACGGGCTGGGCATCCGCATCCATGAGGGAGCGGAGGCCGTCGGCCCATTGTTCAGGAGAGTCGCCGGGCATCGCGCTGTAGGCCTGGTCCACCTCGTCCCTTCGTCGGAGCATTTCAGGCAGCATTCTCCGCACTTCGTAGACGCCGATTTCCCGCAGGGCGAGCAGGCCGCGGCCGTCCGGGAGGGCGGACTCCAGGGCTTCGGAACAGGCATTGAGTCGCTCCACCTCCGCTTCGTCTTCCGAGAGGACGACTACGGCGGGGTCCATGCGGGCCTCGACGGGGTTTTCGCGGAGAATCTGGAGACAGAGGGAATGGATGGTGCCTATGACGGCCTTGTCGAGGTCCTTGCGGTGGTCGCGGAGGTCGTCTCTGGTCATTACATCGCGGCGGACCCGCTCGCGCATCTCCGCCGCCGCAGCGTCGGTGAAGGTGACGGCGGCTATCTCGCTTATTTTGTGGGAGCGCAGCAGGTCGAGGTAGCGCTCGACGAGGACTCGGGTCTTGCCGGTGCCCGCTCCGGCGGTGACTACCACGTCGCGGTGAACGTCGGCGACGATGGCTGCCTGCTCGGGGGTGAGATTCATTGTCGTCGCTCCCACTTGTAGCGGGAGAACTCGTTGACGCGGCAGGCGTGCTTGAAGGCGCAGTAAGTGGGGCACTTCTCCGGCTGCGGGAAGACGCGGAAGTCACCGGCATTGACCGAGTCGCGGACTTCCGCCGCCGCCGCCAGGGCCTTCTGCAAGATGCGATTGTCCTCTTCGTCGGTGGAGTTCAGCGACCAGTGCTTGTGGCGAGGGTTCAGCCAGGCGTAGCGGGCGACTACGTTGTTGATGCCCGTGGCGGTTGAGGCCAGATGGGTGTAGAGCTGAAGCTGGAGCAGTTCCGCATCAGCGAGTCGATTTCTTGAGATGTACTGGCCCGATTTGTAGTCGACGACCACCAGTCCATCGGGGCCTTCGTCCAACCGGTCGATGAAGGCCTGGAGCCTCATTGGCGGGTCGAGGGGCAGGTCTGCGATGAAATGCTCCTCAATGCCGTGAATTCGCTGCACGCCCAGTCTTTGGCTGACGGCAGCTTCGTTGGTGAGCATCCGCTCCAGCCTGTCGAGGGTGTTGTTCCAGTCGAGGTCCCAGGTGTGGACGCTGCCGAAGCCGTACCTGGAAGGGGCGGAGTCCCAGATGTTACGGCCCTGCTGTCGAAGTCTCTCTAGGACCTCATCGAGGGTGTCGGGGTCGAGGGGAAGCTGTTTGTCGCGCAGGGGAGCCAGGGCGTATTCCAGGATTTCGTGGACTACTCTGCCTCGGGTTGCGGCGTCGGGCTCGGTCATTTCTTCGTCCAGTTCGTACAGACCGAGGCCGTAGCGACCGAAGAACTGGAAGGCGCAGGTGCGGTAGCTTTCCAACCGGCTGGCGCTCCATTCGACATCGGAGTCAGTAAGCGACGGGACCAGACCGGCGGCGATGAGACCTTCGTACCTGCCGGCGTTGCCGAAGGAACGGCGAAGTTTTTCCACCTGCACGGATTCTCGCACCGTCGGCCAGAGGTCATACTCCTTCGGACGTAGCCGTCCCCACAGATGCCATTGGGCGGCGCAGGCTATGGCCAGTTCGCGAAGAGAGGAGGCAGTCGCATAGGAGGGCTGGGGCGAGTCGAGGGGCCTGGGACTCAGTCGGTCGTAGTAGTAGGACCCGGAGGCGGGGCGGCCACGGGAGTCCAGGCGAGTCTTCCACAAATAGAGAGTGTCATCGGCGCGGGAGCGGGCGGAGTCCCAGAGCCGGTCTTCTGTAAGGCCGGGTTCCGGCGGAAGTTCCAAGCCCCCGGCGGTCAGGGCATCAATGGCCTTCTCGTTCAACAGCGCGGTGGAGACACGAGGGGCGGGGAACTCGCCTTCCACCAGTCCGCCGACGAAGACGGAGTGAAATCGGAGGCTGGAGAGGGCGCGAATGGGGGCAATTACGACGCCGCCAACCTCCCGGAGCAGTAGAGACGGCGCTTCCATGCGGGATTGCAGCCAGTTGGCGAAGGCCTCGAAGGAGGCCTCGCGTCCTCCCAGCGCGTTTTGCACGGACACCAGCTCCCTCAGATGCTCGCGGAGGAGCTTCACCCCGGCTTCGACGTGGGCGCGCTTGAGAGACTCCGGGTCAATGAGGGGTGTTTCGCCGAATAAAGCATCATCACACTGGAGCGCGCGGTCTCCGAGGGAGACGGCGGGGGCTTCCAATAGGGACCGAAGGTACTCTAGGGCGAGGGTCATTCCTTTCCGGGCCCGGTCGTCTTCGAGGGTGGCGGCTGCCTTGAGGAGAGTGGGATGTCCTCGCCACCGCTTTTCCTTCCTGGCCCTGCGAGTGAAGGCGCGAACGTCTTCTCTTGTCAGATTCCACCGGCGCAGGTTAATGAAGCCGCCATCCAGAACGGCGGTCAAGTCCGCGAGACGCCAGCCATCCACGGCCAGATGAAGGAGACGCCGCAGCCACGCACCCAGGGGCCGGTCTCGCAAGGCGTCGCCTGCGGCGGGGTCGAGGGGAAGTTGATATTCGGCGAATACCTGCCGAGCCAATCCGAGGTGAGGGGCAATCTGCCGGAAGGCGATGGCGAAGTCCGAGGGTCGGAGTTCCGTGTCCTCCACCAACTTTCGCTTAATGAAGCGGGCAACGTCTCTGAGCTGGGCTTCGTGGTCGGCGCTTTCTCCGCCGAAGACCTGCAGGGCAGAGACGTCTCTGGAGGCGCCGACGTTGATGACGTCCGCCTGGGGGAATTGACCCCGGAGTCTCCGGAAGTCATAGCATGCGCGAGAACCTGTGTCGGGGTCCATGCTCAAGAGCAGGGGCGTCCTTTCCGCCACCGCCTTGAGCAGGGCCAATTCCGAGCCACGGAACATCTGGAACCCGTCCAGGACGACCAGTTCGGGCAGGTTTGCGCCTTCGCGGACGGCCTTGGCGGCTTCGAAGGGCTGGGCTGCCGGATGCTTCCAACCTCGTCGGCTTAATTCCTCAAGGTAGGCGGAGTAGATGGCGGCCAGTGCCCGGAGGGCGGGCATGCCGGTATTTCCGGCCGCCGACAGGAACCGCCGGGGCTCAACCCGTTCCGACACCAGGTTGGGGATGGCGGCCCTGAGCAGCCTGCCGAGCCCTCGGGTGTGGAGGATGGGCCTGAAGTAGGAAGCGCCTCCCGTTTCCACCTCTCGACGGGTTACTTGAAGAAGCAACTCCTCCGCCACGGGGCGCGGGATGGTCGAGGATGCCCGGCTTGCGGATATCCGGTGGCTGAAGCGGGGCAGGCTTTCCACCCTGAGGCCCATGGCGACGCCGCATTGTGCGACCAGACGACGGCGGAGCTGATCGGCGTGTCGGACGCTGGGAGTGAGGAGGAGCACGTCCCAAATCCTGCCGCCTTCGTAGCCCCGGGCCAGCCTGGAGATTATCTCCTCCGTTTTGCCCGTCCCCGGCCCTCCAACTATAAGGGTTACTTCAGCCATTGCCTTTGCTTTTCTGCTCCGATGGAAATCTTACAGCCCGAATGAGCCAAGGGTAGCCAAGTTTTGGCCGGTTGCCAACAGGGTGAGGAGGACATTATTTGATGGGAACAACAGTGGGGTCGCCGCCTTCACGAGGATAGGGGATTTTTGGACATAGGTGGGTGGTACTGCTACACTGGGCGAGACTCCCCAGCAGTGCCAGGAGGTTGGCCATGACTACTTCTTCCTCTCAGAAAATTCTATGTGTTCTCTATCCTGATCCCGTTGGCGGATACCCGCCGAAGTACGCACGAGACGGCATTCCTAAACTGAGCCAGTACCCTGACGGACAGTCGCTGCCCACGCCCAAGGGGCTGGGCTTCACGCCGGGTCAGCTGGTGGGCTCGGTTTTGGGCGGACTGGGACTGCGGGAGTACCTCGAAGGGCAGGGGCACCGGTTTGTGGTGACTTCGGACAAGGACGGCCCGGACTCCGTCTTCGAGAAGGAGCTGCCCGACGCGGACATTGTGATATCGCAGCCCTTCTGGCCGGGCTATCTGACGGCGGAGCGGATCGCCAAGGCGCCGAAACTGAAGATGGCCATAACCGCGGGCATCGGTTCCGACCACGTGGACCTGCAGGCGGCGATTGAGAACAACATCACCGTCTGCGAGGTGACCTTTTCGAACAGCATCAGCGTGGTGGAACACGCCATAATGCAGATCCTGGCGCTGGTGCGGGACTTCGTTCCCCAGTACAAGTGGGTGGTCGACGGCGGGTGGAACATCGCCGACGCCGTTTCCCGTTCCTACGACCTGGAAGGCATGGACGTGGGGGTTGTGGGCTCCGGGCGCATCGGCTTCGGGGTGCTGAAGCGTCTGGCGCCCTTCGACGTGAAGCTCCACTATAACGACAGGTATCGTCTGCCGGCGGAGGTTGAGGAGGAGATGGGGCTTACCTTCCACGAGACGGTGGACTCGCTGGTTTCTGCGTGCGACGTGGTGAGCATCCACTGTCCGCTCCACCCGGAGACGGAGCACATGTTCAACGACGAGCTGATAGGGAAGATGAGGCGGGGCTCATACATCGTCAACACGGCCCGGGGAAAGATATGCGACCGTGAGGCGATAGCGCGGGCCCTGGAGAGCGGACACCTGGCGGGGTATGCGGGAGACGTGTGGTTCCCGCAGCCAGCGCCGCAGGACCACCCGTGGCGGACGATGCCGAACCACGCGATGACGCCGCATACTTCCGGCTCTTCGCTGGCGGGGCAGCACAGGTACGCCGCCGGTGTGCGGGAGATTCTGGAGTGCTGGTTCGAGGGACGTCCCATCCGGGACGAGTACCTGATTACACAGGGAGGAGCGCTGGCCGGAGCCGGGGCGCACTCCTACAGCGAGGGGGACGCCACGGGCGGCTCCGAGGAGGCAGCCCGCTTTTCGGCGGGATAGGGCAACTTCGCTGCGGGTCATTGCATGACGGCAAGTTTCGCAGAGCTGGTGGTGGGTTGAGGGGCTTGGTGGCAAGAGGGACTTTGCCGAGGAGGTGCGGGAAGGGGGGAAGAGGGCAGGTTTGAAACCTGCCCCTACAGGGAGGAGGTAAGGCATCCCCACACGAGGGCTGGTAATGCGGGATGAAGCCAGCCCCTACAGGGAGGGGGTAAGGGCAACTGGATTGACTAGAATTCCTCTTTGTCAACTGTTTTTGCGGCAGTTTTTAAACAAAATCGGGAAAAAGCTTGCTAAACGCACCAATTTAGTCCATCCTAGCGGCATATTACACAAAGGAGGTTCAACCATGGGCACCATGTCCGTGAACAGGTTAGCGGGGCTGTCCCTCATTTTCGGCCCCTTAATTGCATTCGTCTTCTTCCTCATCGAGCCGGGCGGTCTGTTTATAGACAGCGTCGAGGTCTCGGATGCCGCTGGCGCAATCACCGCCAAGGCATCCAACGCCGTGCTGACAAACATAACCAACATCGCCATCATCCTTGGTCTCGCCCTCATCCTCTCGGGGCTGTACGCCCTGATGCGGAACGTCACCCTGCAGGGCAACGGGAAGGCCTTTGTACAGATGGGGTTCTTCATGACCTTCGTCGGCGTCGCGGGTTGGCTCCTGTCCGGCGGGATGGACTTCATCCTGGCCGACGTCAGCATTCCCGACCAGATCGCTGCAAGCGTGCCGGTCTACTACGTGGGCTCCGCCCTCTTCTACGCCGGTGGACTTACGCTGGGGTTTGGCGGCTTCATCTTCGCCCTGGGACTCTCCACCAGGGGCGACTTCAACCAGATGATCTCCCTGCTGGCGGCTCTCGTCAGCCTGATAGTGATGGTCTGCTTCATAGTAGCCATTCTCGACAACGGCAGCCGGGACACCTTCATCACCATCGCCCGCGGCTTCTACGTCCTGCTGGTTATCTGGTACGGATACCTGGGCGTCGGAATGATGAACAGGCCCGACCCCGACCTCTGGAAGCAGTAACGGACGACTTTCCGGCGGCTGGCCCATTGTTGGGTCAGCCGCCGGGGCGTCCGTAAGGTTTACGCTCATTCCGGTCAAGGTTGCCGCAAAAAGGGCCTCCAAATATAATCGCATAGCCGCTTAAACTCGGCTTAGGGTCAATTTCAACGGAGGGCCTGCATCCTAGACTGAACTCGCCCATGCTCCTTTCGAAACTTCTGGAGCCTTTTGCCGAACTGTTAGACGACGCCGGGAGGATGTCGAAGCTGTGGCCTGCCCTCAGCATCGGCGCAATTCTCGGCGTACTGGTCATCATATTCCAGATTTCCTTTTCGGCCATCGTCTTCTCCGGCCCCCTGGCGCCCCTCGCCATCCGTGGCGTGGGGCTTCTTCTTTTTGGCGCGCTGGTGACCGTGGTAATCACGGGGCTGACGAGCAACTACAAGGGGATCATTTCCTTTCCGATGGAAGTGACCATCTCCGTGCTGGCGATTATCGGAGTGGGAGTGGCGGCCAGCATCGATGGCCCCGTGGACCAGCGCCACCTGGTGACGATGGCGGTAATCATGGGAATGACCAGCCTCATCGCTGCCGCCGCCTACCTGTTCATAGGGAAGTTCCGACTGACCAACTACCTGCGGTTCATCCCCTTCCCGGTGGCTGCGGGGATACTTGCAGCGACAGGCTGGATTTTGATTAGGGGCAGCCTGGCGGTAATGACGGGAGACGTTGCCAGCTGGGACAACATCCTCCGAAGCGTGGAACCTGAAACGCTGGTGAAGTGGGGCCCGGGGGTTGCCTACGGGGTGCTGATTTTCTTCGCCAGCAGAAGGTGGGGGCATTTCCTGGTGCTGCCCATCGCCCTCGTTCTGGGGATCGTGATATACGATCTGGCGCTGCTGGGGTTGGGCATTTCGATTGCCGAGGCCCGCGAGGAGGGCTTGCTGTTCTCCCTGGGAGGAGCGCAGAGCGGGGCACTGTGGCCGCCCTTTGAGATGAGCGAGCTGGGGCTGATTCAATGGAGCGTGGTCTTTTCGCAGATGCCGATTATTCTGGCGGCGGCCTTCATCACCCTCATCGCAGCGCTGGTCTACACAAACGCGCTGGAGCTTTCCAGCGGCGTGGAGCTGGACATGAACCGGGAGTTCCGGGCCATGGGATTCGCCTCCGTCGCAGCGGGGCTGGGAGGGAGCGCGCCGGGGCATCACGTGCCACCGCTTTCGACGATGAGCCTGGTGGGGGGAGCATACAGCCGTCTGACTCCACTCATTGCGGCGCTGGTGGTCGCCTTCGCGATTTTCCTGAGCGGGGCGGCGCTGGAGGTTATGCCGATGACGCTGCTGGGCAGCCTTGTGTTCTTCGTCGGCTTTCGGAATATGTACACCTGGCTGTGGGCGGTGCGAAGGATGCTGCCTCTTGTCGACTACGGCATTATCCTGCTGATAGTGGGGGTCATCGCCTTTGCGGGGTTCATCCCGGGGATCGCGGCGGGACTGGTGGTGACGGTGGTGATTTTCGCCTTCCGGTTCAGCCGGCTGGATGTGGTGGACGCTCCGGTCACGGGGGAGCATATTCAGAGCAAGAAGCGGCGTCCGATACTCCACCGGGCCATACTGGCGGACCAGAGTTCCCTGATTCAGGGCTATCACCTGAAGGGGTACCTGTTCTTTGGCAGCGCGTATCCCATGGTGGACCGGCTGAATCTGGCCCTGGACTCCAACCCCGTTCCCAGGTGCGTGATTGTGGACTTTGAAAGCGTTACGGGGTTCGATGTTTCGGCCGGCAGCGCCCTGCACCGGTTCGCGCGCAACGCGAGGGTCAGGGGAACGAGGGTGGTGGTTACGTCCATGGCGCGGCCGTTTCGGGCCATGCTGCTGAGGGGGCTGCCGATGGCGGACCGGCACAACATACACTTCTCGGAGGACTTCGACTACGGGTTGGAGTGGTGCGAAGACCTGGTGATTGAGTCGTGGGACCGGCGGGCGAAGCAACAGCAGGGTACGCAAGAGGTGATGGATGAGGTTTCGAAGGAGGAGGCGGAGCGGCTGTCGGACCAGCAGGCGAAGTTTGCCGAGCTGACGGAGGCGCTGGGCCCACATGCGGAAGCGGTGGAGTTCAAGAAGGGGCAGATGATGGTTCAAATTGGCTCCCATCCTCCGGGGGTACAGCTGCTGGTTTCGGGGCTGGCGACAGCCCATGACGGATTGGACCATCACCGGCTGAGGGAGTATGGGCCCGGCTCGGTGCTGACAGTGCAGGCGGCCTTTGGGGACTACGAGTCGAAAGAGGAGATTCAGGCAGAGGAAGGGTGCAGGGTCCTGGTCTTGACGAGGGAGGTGCGGGAGTCGCTGGAGTCGGAGGACTCGGAACTGGCGATGCGGCTGTACAGCTATCTGTTGAGCCAGGACGGGGAGTGAAGGTCACTGCGTGACGGGGGAAGGGAATGGATTCCCGCCTTCGCGGGAACAGGGTTTTGCAGAGTTGGGCGGGGGTTGCGGGGTTTGGTGACTGGGTGGGACGTTGCCGATGGCGAGGGGGATGTTTTTTTGAGCTTCAGTATCTAGAACGAACCGAAAACAAATGGGAAACAAAGGGTTCGTTTCAGGATTCTCAAGTTTGGAATGGATTCGATTTGCAAATCGAATATTGGGGAATTTGGGCTGCTCCAGGCACGAAATTGGCTGATTTTGGACTCGTTTTTCGTTTTCTGCGTTTTTGGCGGAGTTTATTGATACTCCGTATCTCGACATGCATGGGTGGGTATGCTGGATGTGGGTTGGGAGGGCGTAGAGGAGTTTGCCGATTTGCTGCCACATGCGTTCTATAGTTTTCATGGTGGGGATGGTAGCAGGGGGTGTGGGTTGGTGGCAAGGGGTAAAATGGGCAACTGCGTTGCGGCGGGAGGGAATGGATTCCCGCCTTCGCGGGAACAGGGTTTTGCGGAGTGGGGCTTGGGTTGAGGGGTTTGGTGGCCGGTAGGGAGTGGGCGGCTCGCGAGCCGCCCCTACGGGTCAGACGTAGATAACGTTGGGAAGAGGGCGGGTTTCAAACCCGCCCCTACAGGGGACACGTTGGGTAAAGGTGGAGTACCCTCACCCCTTCGACAGACTCAGGGCAGGCCCAACCCTCTCCCAGGTCGGGAGAGGGGGGAAGAGTGGGAGAGGGAGGGGGGCGGGGGTTAGCAGCGGGGTTCCCACCTGAAGAAGCGGACGACGACGGCCATGCCCGCGACGAGCCAGAGGGCCAGGACGCCGAGGCTCACCATTTCGAAGCCGAGACCTGACTCGAAGGGGTTGAAGGCGGTGTGCATGGTGGTGGCGAAGTGGCGGATGGGGAAGACGTCGGCGAAGGTAGTCAGCCACACAGGGGCGTCCTGCAGAGGAATGAAAACGTCCGAGATAAACATGAGGGGGAGGATGGAGGCCTGGACCACGGCCGGGGCGGCGTCGGCGTTGGGGATTATGGAAGTTATGGCCAGGCCCAGGGTGCAGAAGGTGGCGGCGGCAAGGATGAGGGACAGGATGAAGGCCGGGCTGGTGTTGGTGGGAGCATCGACACCGTAGAAGAGGATGCCCGCTACCGTCACGATGACCACCAGCAGGATAGAGACGAGGACGGAGTGTATCACCTTTCCCATGAGCAGGGCCGAGGCGGGCAAGGGGGTGCCGCGAACGCGCTTGAGAGAGCCTTCGTCACGGGAGAAGGTGATGCCCATGGCTATGTTGGTGTAGCAGGCGGTAACCACAGAGAGGACGAGGATGGCGGGCACATAGAAGTTGGAGGTGCTTATGACGCCGCCGTACGTCTCCAGCTCGCTGGAGCCGAACAGCAGGTTGAAGATGACGAGGAACATGAGGGGGAAGACGAAGACGAAGAAGGCGGCGACGGGGTTTCGCCAGAAAACCCGGTTTTCGTACTTGACTTGGCGCAGGGTGAGGGAGAGTGTCTTCATGCCTCGTCCGACCCTTCCGGCGATGCCAACTGGATAAAGAGGTCCTCAAGGGAGGGGCGGGTGACGGAGAGTTCCTGCAGATCTACGCCCTCTGTGGTGGCCCAGGAGGTGAGCCGGTGGAGGGCCTGGGTGGGGCCGTCGGTAACCAGGAGGTGGTGTCCGTCGGGTTGCAGGGTTCCGGCGTCGAGGTTTGGCGGCATTGGGGGCGCCTTTTCTGAGAGCTTGTAGCGGATGGTGGTGCCGCCGGCGTGGCTGAGGAGGTCGTCGGGGGTGCCTTCCACGACGATTTTGCCCTTGACCATGATGGCGACGCGGTCCGCGAGGTTCTGGGCTTCGTCCATGTAGTGGGTGGTGAGGACAACGGTCTTGCCCAGGTCCTGAAGGTTGCGAATCATGCCCCAGGCATCCCGGCGGGCCGAGGGGTCGAAGCCGGTGGTGGGCTCGTCGAGAAAGAGCAGGTCGGGGTCGCCGGAGAGACCGATGGCAACGTCGAGTCGGCGCTGCTGTCCGCCGGAGAGCTTCTTGACGCGGGTGTTGCGCTGGGGGACGAGGCCGGTGGCGTGAAGCACGTCCTCCAGGGGCATGGGGTGGGGATAGTAGCCGCGGAAGAGGTCGATGGTCTCCTCCACGTTCAGGTAGGGCTGCACGCCGGTAGACTGGAGGACGATGCCGATTCGCTCCCGGAAGGCGGTCTCCTTCCGGGCCGGGTCGTGGCCCAGGACGTGGACTTCGCCGGCGCTTCTTTGGAGGTAGCCTTCCAGGATTTCGATGGTTGTGGTCTTGCCCGCGCCGTTGGGGCCCAGGAGGGCGAAGACTTCGCCGGTGGACACTTCAAGGTCAATGCCGCGGACGGCCTCTACGTCGCCGTAGGACTTTCGGAGGCCGCGGACATGTATGGCTGTGGAGGGGTTATTCATCGGGCATCTCAGAAAACGCTGGGTATGGTAAGGGAGGGGACAGGGGGATGTCCAGGGTGAGGATGTATTGGAGGGAGGGGAAGGGGGAATACCGCCTATCGAATGGCTTGCACTTTCAGTTGGATGCCTTCGTGAACCTGAATGCAGTTGATCACCTCAAAGAGATTGCGGGCTTGGGGATTGCCAGAAGGACCTAACATCCGCATGAGGCTCTTGGGAGACTTTTTGATCAGGGAGCCAAGCTCTTCGAATCCGATGGTGGCGTTGATATAGTCTCGCAACAGGATCTTGCCCGTATCTACATCTCCAACCAGAAGACACTCGACTCCCTCGCTCAGCAGTCCTTCCCGGAATGCAGGATCGCGCTGTGCGCGGTCTCTTACAGTCTCCTTGAAGTCACGGGTGAGAGCCATCTTTCACACCTCCTATCGTCATAGTAACGGATGCGTTACCTTTCGACAAGGGAAATGGCAAGTTGCAACGTTGTGTTGACCCGACGTTGCCGCGGGGATACCATGACCGCATCCGAAATTAGCGACGGGGGAAGCTATGAACGCACTGAACGGCTCTATGACAGGCAAGGTTATGACTGTGAACGGCCCCATCGACGCCGATGAGGTGGGCGTTTGCATTATGCACGAGCACATCTTCATTGACTTCTGGCGGGACAAGGAGCCGGGGTTCAACGCACCGGCGACGGACGTGGCCCACTGGAACGAGGAACTGACGCTGGAGAACCTGTACCTGGCTCGCAGCCACAAGCCGATCAAGGACAACTACATGCTGACGGACGAAGGGGTGGCGGCCAACGACCTGCTGGCCTATCGTCACCTGGGCGGCGCGACGGTGGTGGACGTTACGAACATCGGGCTGGGGAGGGACCCGCTGGCTCTGCAGCGGATTTCCAACGCCACGGGCCTTAACATAGTGATGGGCTCCGGCTGGTACCAGAAGTTCTACCATCCGGCGGACATGGACGATCGCACGGTGGAGGACCTGACGGAGGAGATAATCCGCGACGTGACGGTGGGCGTGGGGAATACGGGAGTGAAGTCGGGCATCATCGGAGAGGTGGGGGTGAACGGCAACCCGCTGACGCCCAACGAGGAGAAGAGCATCCGCGCGTCGGGGCGGGCGAGCCGGGCGACGGGAGCGGCGATCACCTTCCACAGCGGCGGGACAGGCAGAGAGAAATTCCAGGTGGCGAAGTGGCTGGCGGAAGAAGGGGCAGACCTGTCGCGCACCATCTACGGGCACAGCAACTCCTACGCCGGAGAGGTGGACCTGCTGCTTGAGCTGCTGGAGCTTGGGGTGTACGTGCAGTTCGACACGCTGGGCCGGGTGATGGCGCCGGTGGCGCGGAAGCCGATTACGCTGGCGCCGCCAAGGCCGACGGACCCGCAGGTGGCGGCGGACGCGCTTGTAGCGGAGTGCATCCCGCAGCTTCTGGAGGCGGGCTACGAGGACAAGATTCTGCTATCGCAGGACGTGTGCATGAAGATGCACCTGCACGCCTACGGGGGGACGGGGTATACCTTCGTGTTGGAGAAGTTCCTGCCGTACCTGCGACACCTGGGCGTTACGGAGGAGCAGGTCTACAAGATGATGGTCGCCAACCCCAAGGAGGCGCTGGCGCTGGCGGAGCCGGGCTAGTCCGGGCGTAACGTAACGGTCCTGGTGATTGCTCATCATTGAAGTTCATAGTCGGCCCAATGAACCTCTCCCAACACCATATCCTCTTTGCGATCAAAAGTGATGCGCCAATGTCGCATAATGTCCTGTCCGAGCAATGATGGCAATGTCTCATTATTGCGGTTGGGTTTCGCGAAGAGAATCTCACTGCGATAAAAGTAGCTGCCGTGTTCAGTAGGGAATGCAAGAATCGCTTGCTCAAGGTAACACTGCGCCGCGCCGCCTACACCACGAGTTGACACCTCGTCGGCAAGCTCCCCATATGGCAGCCCTTCGCAGTCTCTGGGGTGCAAAGTGGTGGTCGAACATCCCGTATCAGCCAAAATTGAGACATGGCGTGACCAGCGTAATCTGGGAAGAACGACTACCGCATGTACGAAGGGCTGTCCTCTATTGTTGAACCAGCCGGTAATCACAGCAGGTAATGCACGGTCTCCGCGCTCATGTAGTCGTGATACACATCCTCAATAGAAATGCGCTTTTTCCTTAATTCGGCAAAGAGACCCTTCAGCGTGTCCGCGTTGGCTGCCACTCCATCCTTGCTCACCGCCACCCACTGGTTGGGGTAACGCTCCAGCAAATCATCATATTCTGCGTCCATTTTACGTGCCAGGGCATGACGTTCTTTGGCTTTATCCATCATCGCCACCAGCCCGCCCGCTTCATTCAGGATGTCGCTATAAAGTTGCTGTTCAGTCAACGTCTACTCCCGACAAGCATTCACATATTCCGTCTAATGAAATCATCGCCGTCACCTTATCAACCATAGAATCAATGAGTCAGACTGTCAATCTTTTTAATGGTTAAACCTGCTGCCTTCCCAGGAATTGGCGCTCCCATTCGGAGTAGGTGTCGGCGTTGAGGACGGCGTTCTGGAGTTCGGATGACGCTGCGATTTCGTTGATGGCGTCCATCGAGCCTCCGTCTATGAGGTGCTTCATGGCGTCGTGGAGGGCCTTCATGGCGACAAAGAAGGTCTGATGCCCTCGCAGGACGACGCGGACGCCGTTGTTGCGGAGGAATGATTCGTCGGACAGGTCGGGGCTGGCGCTGCCCATCAGCAGGGGGAGGGACGTGGTCCGGTGGATGGCCTCCAACTGTTCAGGCCGGGTGACGCCGATGAGCATGATTCCGTCGACGCCGGTTTGTGCGTAGGCGGTTATTCGTTGGTGGACCTCTTCGGCGGAGCGAGTGGCGGGGGCGGAAGTGCGGGCGAGGACGACGAGACTTGGGTCGCGGCGTCCCGTCAGGCCAGCGCGGAGCTTGCCGACCATTTCGTCAGTGCTGATAAGTCCAAGGGAGTTTTCGCCGTAGGCGGCGGGGAGGGCGGTGTCTTCCAGGGTCAGGGCCGAGGCTCCGGCGGCTTCCAGCTCTTCCACGGTGCGCATGGCGCTCAGGGCGTTGCCGTAGCCGTGGTCGGCGTCGACCAGCAGGCTTACGTCGGCGGCGCGGGTGATTCGGCGCACCTGGTCGGCCAGTTCGGAGAGGGTGAGGACTATGAGGTCGGGGGCGCCGAGGACTACGGCCGAGGCTATGGAGCCGCCCAGGATTCCGAGATCGGCGCCGAGATAGCGGGCCAACCGGGCGGAAACGGGGTCGAAGACGGAGACGGGATAGCCTATGGCGTCTCCTTCAAGATACTGTCGGAATCGCTTTCTGGGCGTCATGAGCTACCTCCTTAGTCGTCGTTGCCGGACTTCAGCGTCCACCGGCGTCCGTCCTTGATGGTGAGGGAAGGGGAAAAGCGGCGCTTTGCCTGAACTTCGTCACCCAGCATGTCGGGGTAGGCGAATTTCCCCTCCTCCAGCTCGAGGACAGAGGCGTCGCCGGTTGTGCCAACAGTGAGGCTGCCAAGCTCCTCGCGTCCGATGACGGAGGCGGGCCTGATGGTGACGCGCTCGATGACCTGCTCCACGGACATGCCCATGCCGAGGAAGATGGACATGACCTCCAGCAGATTGTAGTTTTTGGGCGGGTAGGGAGCGCAGTAGCGGATGAGGGCCGGCGCAGGCGGGCAGTCGGCGACCTTATCAGTGCTGAGGGTGTGGGGGAGAAGTCCTTCAGTGATGGCCTGACGGCAGATGGGGATGGCAAAGTGCTTGGCGAAGCAGGCGGTGTCGAATACAACGCCGCTATGGTAGGCGTCCCAGGTCTCGGAGGAGACGCGGCCTCGTTCGTCAAGGACGTTGTGGACGTCGCCGTGGAAACAGTGGGTGGCGATGTCGCCGGGGTTCATGTGGTCGTAGACCGTGCCCAGGGGGATAGGCGATTCCATAACGTGGACCATCAGCTGGGAGGAGGTCTGGTCGCAGATACCGCGGGCCATTTCAAGGGCGGGGACGGCGTTCTTGAGGGTAGTGCCGTTGGGGGTGAGGCGGACCTTCATGCCAAGGACGAGGTCGCGATTTTCTTCGATGCACTGCATGGCCTCTTCGGAGCGAGCGTAGCGGAAGTCTTCCAGGTCGGGAATCCGAATTGTGCCGGGCATGGTGCCGATTGCGGAGAGGTGGATGAAGGCAAGGAGGCGGGTGTCGACCTTCTCGATGACGTAGCTGCGGAAGCCGGGGAAGTTCATCCAGCCGGTGCTGCCAGCGTCGATGGCGGTGGTGACGCCGATGGCGAGGTTGGTGGGGTCGGGGTCGGCGCGACCGGGGGAGATGCGGTAGGCGAAGTGGCCGTGGAGGTCAATGAGGCCGGGAGTGACGAGCTTACCCTTCACGTCGATGACTTCATCGCACAGCGCGGGGTCTATGTCCTCAGACACGGCGGCGACCTTGCCGTCCCTGAAGGCCACGTCGCGGACACCGCTGAGGTTTTGGGCGGGGTCTATGACGTTGCCGCCCCTGAGCATCAGGTCAAATTTTGTCTGCATTGCTTCCCCCTCAAGAGATGTTACTTGTTGCTGTGAGATATTCGCATACGTGACGATACAGGTTCAAATGGTAACACTGACACTTACAGCGCGGTGGAATCACCCCCATCTCAATCTTCCCCCGTCAAGGGGGAAGAGGTTATTGGTCGCTCGTGCCAGGGTTATTCAAAGGATTCGGTAAAGGGGGAAGAGGTAAATCAGTGGATTGCTGGCCATGCCCGGGCCCCAGTTTCGAAGCAGGACGGGCAAAGCGGTTAACGAAGGGAGTCCAGTGCCTCCGACAAGGTTACCTCAGAGATGGCGTCGGTGAAGCCTTTATCGCTACCGGCTATCAGCCCCACCAGTCTGCCATCGGGGGTGATGAGGACGCCACCCGCTTCTCCTGCGGCTGCGGCGTCAGTCTGAATCAGCCAGCGCTCCCCCGCCGCATCGAAGCGAACTGAGGAGAGGACACCCCGGGTCACGACTATTCCCGCACCGGGTTGAAGTCCGTATTGCAGCGCCACCAATTCGTCGCCGATGGGAAGGGTCAGAGCGTCACCGAAAGTGGCGGGCACTGATTCACCCTGGCAGCAGATACGCAGGAGGGCCAGGTCGCGCTTTTTGTCGGAGGCGTGGATAACTGCCTCGTACTTCGCGCCACTGCCGGTGGTAGCTTCCAACCCGTCTACGCCTGAGAGACGGCTGAGTCCGGTGAGGGCGAAGACCTCGCCGGTTGCAGCATCAACGCTGACCACGACGCCCGTTGAAAGGAGTTGGCCGTCTGTACCTGCGGCGGCGACACGGAGCAATGAATTTTGGGTGGCGCGGACGACTTCCGGCAGGGACGGGGTGGGTTCCGGGGTTGGAGTGGGCGTAGGAGTGGGGGTTGGGTCAGGGGTGGGCTCAGGCGTGGGCGTCTCCCGAGCTTCAAGGGTTGCCAGGACGCGTTCGGTGACCTCGAAGGTCAGGGCTTCGAAGTCGATGTTCAGGCCGGATTCGGACTCGGGGGTTGGCGTCGGCGTCTCGGCAGAGCGGACCTCGGCCAGGACTCGCCGGACGACGGATTCCAGGTCTGCCGTAGGGATGGGGGTTGATGGTTGGGCGACGGGCGCGGAGGCGGGCATTTCGGCAGGGGCAGGCGTGGGTGTCTGCGTCGCATCATCGCCGCACGCCGATATCAGCAGCGATACCGTCAGCAGTGCGGCAATGAGCCAGCCCTTCCCAGCCATGCCCGGGAGACTAGCTTCCCATTTCTCGCATAAGCTGGGAAACGGCGGTAAGGGCAACGTCTACGTGGGCGGGGGTGATGTGGCGGTGGGTGACCATTCTGATGCGGCCATAGCCGGAATTCACCCTAACGCCCTTTTCCCCAAGACGGCGGACAAATTCCGATTCGGCGCCCATGCCTTCTTCCAATTCGAAGAAGACGATGTTGGTCTGAACGGTCTCGGGGTTGTGGGCGATGCCGGGAATCTGGGCCAGACCCTGGGATAGAAGGCGGGCGTTGGAGTGGTCTTCGGCGAGACGCTCTACCATGCTTTCGAGGGCTACGATGCCGGGAGCGGCAATGATTCCCGCCTGGCGCATGCCGCCGCCGACCATCTTCCGCCAGCGACGCGCTTCAGCGATGAACTCGTTGGAGCCGCAGAGGACGGAACCTATGGGGGCGCTGAGGCCCTTGGAGAGGCAGAAGGTAATGTCGTCGGCCTCTCGAACCAGCTCGTGGACGGGGGTCTCCAGATAGACGGAGGCGTTGAAGATGCGCGCCCCGTCCACGTGGACGGGGATGTCGCGGTCGTGGGCCACGCGACAGACGGCTTCCATATCTTCGGTGGTGAGGACGCCGCCGTTGCACTGGTTCTGGGTGTTCTCCAGACAGACGAGGGTGGTCGGGGGATAGTGGGTGTCGCCGCCGGGACGGATGGCGGCTTCGACGTTTTCGGGCAGCATGGCTCCCTGGGCTTCGTTGGGGACGAGGTGGGTCTGGATGCCGCCGAGGGCCGCCGCGCCGGCGCTTTCGTTCCAGAAGATGTGGGACTTGGCCCCGGCGATGATTTCGTCGCCGCTGCGGCAGTGGGCCAGGATGGCCAGCAGATTGCCCTGGGTGCCGCTGGCCACCAACACGGCGGCCTCCTTGCCCAAACGCTCGGCGGCCATTTCTTCCAGCCGGTTGACCGTTGGGTCCTCGCCGGAAACGTCGTCTCCGAGCTCGGCCTCGTACATGGCCCGCCGCATCTCGTCAGTGGGCAGAGTTACTATGTCGCTTCGCAGATCCACCGTAATCATGGGCTTGGACGCCTCCCCGTAGAGTGTGGCTATTCTAGCAGTCCACCTTGTCAAGGCCAAGGCAGACGCCCTAATATGGATAGAGGCCATGGCGACGAGAACTCCTATACCCTTCTACAAGGACTGGCTGCTCATACCCATTATTGGCCTTGTTTATCTGCTGGACCAGTTCACGAAGTACCTGGTGGAGGAGCAGCTTTGCTACCGCCAGCCTTTCCCGGCCGAGGGGACGTTTCAGCTCAAGTGCTCCTTCAACACGGGGGCGGCCTTCGGGCTGTTCGTGGACCACACGGTGCTGCTGATAATCGCGTCGTTCATAGGGGTGGGGGTGCTGCTGTACATCTACCGGCTTCATCCGGCTCACGGGCTGCTGCTTCGGATAAGCCTGGGGCTGCAGCTTGGAGGGGCCATAGGAAATCTAACGGACCGGATCAGGTTCGGGCAGGTGACGGACTTCGTGAAGCTGGGGCCGTGGCCGATTTTCAACCTGGCGGACGCATGCATAGTGGTGGGAATCATTATACTGATAGCGATGTTCTTCCTGAACGGCGATAAGGAGCCGGCGGTGGCCCAGCCTTCCGACCAGTACCTGTACACGCCGCCGGAGGAGTCTTCCGGCGATGGGGGTGCAGAATACTACGGGAAGGAAAAGCCGTGACCTCCACGGAGATGGTGTCGACGGCAGGGCCCTGCCGGCTGGACAGGTACCTGGCTGCTCAGGACCTGGGACTGAGCCGTGCGCGTTTGCAGCGGCTGATTCGGGAGGGGCACGTGACGTTGAACGGAGGGGCTGCTAAGGCGAGCGCGGTGGTGAAGGCGGGTGACAGGGTTGGGGTACGGATTCCACCGCCTCAACCTCTCGGACTCATGCCGGAGGACATTCCGGTGGACATTGTTTACGAGGATGCTCACCTGGCAGTGGTGGACAAACCGGCGGGGCTGACGGTGCATCCGGCGCCGGGGCACGCGAGCGGGACGCTGGTGAACGCGCTGCTGTGGCGTTACCCGGACCTGCCGGGCATCGGGGGGTGGCAGAGGCCGGGGATTGTTCACAGGCTGGACAAGGATACTTCAGGGTTGATGGTGGTGGCGAAGACGGATGAGGCGCATCATTGTCTTTCGGAGCATATCCAGGAGCGGCGGATTCGGAAGGGATACACGGCGCTGGTTGGCGGCGTGGTGGCGGATGAGGAGGGGGTGATCGACGCACCCATCGGCAGGGACCCCCGACACCGGAAGCGGATGGCGGTCGTGGAAGGGGGACGGCCTTCGGTGACGAGGTATGCAGTGGCGCGGAGGATGGGCAGGGCCACGCTGGTGGAGGTGTTTCCGACGACAGGGCGGACGCACCAGATTCGGGTACACTTCGCTTCGCTGGGGCATCCGCTGGTGGGGGACGCTTTGTATGGGGGGAGGACCGACGTGCTTGAGCGTCAGTTTCTGCACGCGCATCTGCTGGGGTTCGAGCATCCGGAGTCGGGGGAGTGGGTGGAGTTTCGGTCAGCGCTGGCGGCGGATTTGCGGGAGGCGCTGGAGGGTGTGGGAGGAAAGGCTGAAATGAGAGGGGAATTGAGAGAAAAGAGTGGGCCCCCGCTTTCGCGGGGGTGGGGAATTCCCGCGGGTGCGGCGAGATTCCGAGAGAATGTGAGGGCGGGTTTCAAACCCGCCCCTACCGATGACATGTTGTAGAGGGAGAAGTTTTTGCGGGATGCTAGGGATATCTTCATAGTCAATCAACGATGGGAGGAAGGCCTTCTTGAGCAGCGATAATAGCGATAAGGTGCGCGTGCGGTACGCGCCAAGTCCAACGGGGCTGCCTCACGTGGGAAACGTGCGGACGGCGCTGTTCAACTGGCTGTTTGCGCGTCGTACCAACGGAGCGTTCATCGTCCGGGTTGAAGACACGGACCAGAACCGGCTGGTGCGGGAGGCGGTGGAGGGGATTCTGGAGGGGCTGCGTTGGCTGGACCTGGACTGGGACGAAGGACCGGAGGTGGGCGGGCCCTACGGGCCGTATATGCAGTCGGAGCGGCTGGAAATCTACCACGAGGCGGCGCAAGGCCTGATTCGGCGGGGGCATGCTTACTACTGCATCTGCTCGCCGGAGCGGCTGAAGGAGCTGCGGAAACAGCAGGCGAAGGAGAAGAAGAACCCCGGCTATGACGGGAAGTGTCAGAACCTGCCGGAGCGGGAGCTTCAGGCGTTTCGGGATGCGGGGAACGTGCCGGTGGTGCGGTTCAAGATGGTGCGGGACGAGACCATTTCCGTGGAGGACATTGTGAGGGGTCGGGTGGACTGGAACAGCAACCTGACGGACGACTTCGTCATCATCAAGTCGGACGGATTTCCGACGTATCACCTGGCCAACGTGCTGGACGACCACTTGATGGAGATTACGCACGTGCTGAGAGCGGAGGAGTGGCTTTCCAGCACGCCGCGGCATATTGCACTGTACGGGGCGTTAGGGCTGGAGCCGCCGCAGTTCGGGCACCTGCCGATGATTCTGGGGCCGGACAGGTCGAAGCTGTCGAAGCGTCACGGGTCGACGGCGCTGCTGGAGTACCGGGAGATGGGGTACCTGCCGGAGTCGATGGTGAACTTCATGGCGCTGCTGGGGTGGTCGCTGGACGACCGGACGGAGATCCTCGACCGGGGGGCCTTGGTGGAGTCGTTTTCGCTGGAGCGGGTAGTGAAGTCGGGGGCTATCTTCAACATAGACAAGCTGGAGTGGATGAACGGCATCTACATAAGGAGTCTCAGCCCTGAGGACCTGGCGGCGCGGATTCGAGACTACTGGCAGCTTTCTAAGCCGGAGGGGATTCCGCAGCCGGTGGACATGGAGTATCTGGGCCGGATTGCGCCCCTGATTCAGCCGCGTCTGAAAACGCTGACGGACGCCGCGGAGCGGACGGAGTTCTTTTTCCAAGGGGAATTGAAGCACGTATCGAAAGACCTTATCCAGAAGGGGATGGATGGAGAGAGCGCGCGAAACGCATTGGAAGAGTCTCTGGCGCTGATAGATGGGAGCGAAGGGTTTGCTGCGGAGACGCTGGAGACGGCGTTCGAGGAGCTGCGGCTGAGGCTGGAGCTATCGCGTAGGCAGTTCTTCAGCCTGCTGCGGGTGGCGACGACGGCGAGCCGGGTGTCGCCGCCACTGTTCGAGACGATGGAGGTGTTGGGACGGGGGCGGTGCGTCGACCGGATTACGGGGGCGATTGGGGCGTTGAGGGGTTAGCTGAGGACGCCGGAGCGGTGTAGCTCTTCGATTTCGGCCTCGGGGAGGTTGAGAATTTCGCTCAGGACCCAGTCGGTGTGCTCGCCGAGGAGGGGCGCGGGCTGGTAGGTGGGCGGGCTTTCGGAGAGGGTGAAGCAGTTGGCGTCGTAGGCGTGTCGGCCAATCTCTTTGTGGTCCAGGAAGACGTAGTGGTTGCGGTGTGAAAGCTGGGAGTCGTTGAAGAGGTCTTCGCAGGTCTCGACGACGCCGGCGGGGACTCCCACTTTCTGGCATCGATGCATCAGCTCGAAGGCGTCCTGCGGTTCAGTCCAGCGTCCGATGATTTGGTCAAGAGCGTCCTCGTTCTTGCGTCTGACCTCGGCGGTTGAGAACCTGGGGTCTGTGGCAAGAGAGGGTTGGTCCATGAGACGGCACAGGGCTTGCCATTCTTCGTCGGTGGTGCAGGCGATGGCGCACCAGCGGTCGTCGCCGTCGCAGGGGTAGGCGTTGTGGGGGGCGTAGACGGGGTGCCGGTTCCCCTGACGGGTCTGAATGCGGCCGTTGGCGGCGTAGTCGATGAGGGGTGGAGCGACGAAGTAGAGGGAGCCCTCCAGCTGGGAGAAATCTATGTGGCAGCCCTCGCCAGTGCGTCGTCCATTGTCGAGGGCGGCGGTGATGGCGGCGACGGTGAGGTGAGGGAGGAGGAAGTCGGTGTAGGCGCCGTAGGGACTGGTGGGGGTGCGGTCGGCCCAGCCGGTGAGGTGGGTGTGGCTGGAGAGTGCGGTCAGGACGGGGCCGAAGCCGGGGTGGTTGGAGTAGGGGCCGCCGCGACCCTGCATGGAGGCACTGAACATGATGACGCCGGGGTTGGTTTTTCGGATATCGTCGTAGCCTAGGCCCCATCGCTCCATGATACCGGGGGTGAAGTTTTCGGTGACAACGTCGGCCCATTTGGCGAGTTCCTTCGCCAACTCGCGGGCCCTGGGCTGAGACATGTTGAGGGCGAGGCTGCGCTTGCCGCCGTTGTAGTTGGCGAAGTAGCCGCTGCGGTTGATGCCGGGGATGCCGTCCTTGTGGGGGGTGGCGGTGCGGAGGGTGTCGACGCGGTGTATGGATTCCACCCGGACTACGGTTGCGCCGAAGTCGGACAGGTAACGGGTGGTCATGGGGCCGATGGCGACCCAGCAGAAATCAAGGACTTTGACGCCTTGCAGGGCGGCGGTCATTTCTTTTCGCCTTGAAGGCGGGATATTTCCTCGTCTGAGAGGCCGAACTCATCCTGAAGGATTTCGCGGTTGTGCTCGCCGATGCGGGGAGCACGCCGGAAGCTGCCGGTGGATATGAAGGGGCCGATGGTCTTCATGGTTTTACGCTCTACCGTGTAAGAAGGGAGTTCAGCATCGCGGAAGAAGTCGCGGGCGAGGAGTTGGGGGTAGGAGAAGACGTCCTTCGGGTCGTGGACGGGGAAAAGAAGGATGCGTCGTTCGAGGGCCTGCTCGGCGAGGTGGGACTTGGTCTTGGACATGAAGAAGCGCTCGAGGGGAGGCGTCATCTGGTCGACGAGTTCGGGGCTTAGCTGGCCGAAGCCGATTTCGCCCCAATCGGTCTCACGCAGAACCGGGTGGCCGACGCCTTCCTCGTCCATCCAGTTGGAGAGGTTGGTCATGCTGCGTCCGCCGGTGTGGCCGCCGGGCTGGATGAAGTTCACGTAGCCGTCGGCGCACTCCCAGTTGATGCGGAGATTGATTTTGCCGACGGGACGGAAGGGGCCCTGTCGTTGCATGTTCATGCGACTCATGTCCCATATCATGGGGGCGTGGGAGAGGGAGCGGGCGACGGCCTGCTGACAGGAAACGTCGACGAACTGGCCCTTGCCGGTGAGGAGGCGGTGATGGTTGGCGATCATTGCTCCAGCGGCGGCTGAGGCGGAGCCGATGGCCCAGAACTGGGGGGTGGAGATTCGGACGGGAGGACGGTCGGTGTCGCCGGTGAGGTACATCATGCCGCTCAGGGCCATGCCTATGAGGTCGGTAGCCTTGTAGTCGGCGTAGGGGCCGTTCTGACCGAAGGGGGTGATTGATATGTAGATGAGGTCGGGGTTTATCTTGCGGACGGCTTCGTAGCCGAGGCCCAGCGTATTCATCCGTCCGGGCGGAGAAGATTCTACAAGGAAGTGAGATGATTCTATGAGGCGGGCAATGAGGGGGCGTGACGCCTCGGATTCGATGTCTAAGGTAATGCTGCGCTTGTTGGCGGCATTGAAGGCCCAGAAGAGGCTGTTTTCGGGGTGAGGGTCGTCGTTATAGAAGGGGCCGATGCGTCGGGCGTCGTCGCCCCAGGGAGGCTCGACTTTGACAACGTCTGCGCCGAGGTCGCCAAGGACGCGACCGCATAGAGCGCCTCGACCGTCGGTCAAATCGAGGACTCGATAGGGGGTGAGCATGGGGTTAGTATCGGAGGGCCGGGGTTAGAGGCCCAACTCCTCGGCGAGACGGGCCTTGTGGTGGACCGGGTCTCCGAGATAGTGGTAGAGGGTGCGGGACATCCTGGTGTGGAGGGTGAGGCCGTATTCGCGCATGATGCCGAGTCCGGCGTGGACCTCGTGGGCGGCATTGCAGGACTGGTAGTAGGCTTCGCGGGCGACGGCGGCACAGACGTGGGCTGCAGTGGCGGCGTCGGGCTTGTTTTCGTCCAGCTTCCAGAGGGCTTCGCAGGTGGTCCAGCGAGCGGCGTCCTTGAGGTTGACAATCTGGATGACGTGGTCCTGGACCCGCTGGAAGCGACCGATGGGGAGGCCGAACTGGATGCGGGTGTTGGCGTATTCGAGGGTCATGTCGAAGACCTGCTCGCAGGCGCCAACCTGGTAGGCAGCGAGAACGGGCAGGGACTTGAGGATCGCGCGGTCCAGTACATCCCAGCCACCGGGCATGAGGGCTGACTGGGATACTTTCACGTTGTTGAGTTTGACTTCAAAGGAATCGGAGAGGAAGCCCGGCAGTGGGCGGATGGAGACGCCGGGGAGGGAGGTGTCTACGAGGAAGAGTCCAACTTCTCCGTCGTCCAGAAGGGCGGTGCAGAGGAGAAGGTTAGAGATTCCGGCGTCCTGGACGAATCTTTTTACACCTTGCAAGAGATATCCGCCACCAGAAACCTTCGCTTTCGTCGGAGTCAACTCCTTGCGCCAGCCGTAGCGGGATTCGGTGACGGCGAGGGCGATTCTGGTTTCGCCTGAGGCGATTTTGGGGAGAATTGCGCTTTGTTGGTCGTCGGAGGCGGCTTCCAGGAGGGTCAGGACGCCGAGTACGGCGGTTCCGAAGAAGGTTCCCGGGGCCGGGCCGCGTCCAAGCTCTTCCAGCAAGACGGCAGCGTCGGTGAGGGAGCTTCCTTCACCGCCGTATTTCGTGGGGACGAGGATGCCGGGCCAGCCGGCGGCGGCGGTCTTATGCCAGAGGGACTGCGCCAGGTCGGAATCGCCTGTTTCGAGTTGGAGGAGGGTTTCCTTAGAATATTCGCGCTCGACCATCTCACGGGCGGCGGCGCGGAGCATCTCCTGGCTCTGGGTGAGGGCGAGGTCCACGGACTACTTCAGCCTGCCGGACTTCTGGGGTTCCGCCCGTCCGATGCCCAGACGGCGGGCCATGATGACCTTCTGGATCTCAACGGTGCCGCCGGGGTGCTGGGCGACGATGCTGCCGCGCTGCTGTACCTCAATATGGCCGTCTTCCAATCCAACTTCGGTGTCGGTGGTGAGGGCGTAGGGGCCGAAGAGCTTGTGGAGAGCCTTTGCGGTGCGGAGGGCGGAGCGCTTGACGTGGAGATAGGCCTGGGGGCCGTGATAGGTGACGGGTCGGCCAGTGCGCTGGAGCCAGTAGTTTCGCATGTGGAGCAGGCGGCCAATCTGGGAGTCGATATAGATGTCGGCGAGCAGGTTGGGGGCGTCGGGGGAGTCCATGAAGGGTTCGCCTCTGGACTTGGCGTCCATGTAGAGGCGGACGATGCGCTCCCATAGGCTGTCGCCGCGCAGGGAGGTCTGCATGAGGCCGTGCTCAAGTTCGAGGTGGGTTCCGGCCACGCGCCATCCGTTGTTTTCGCCGCCTATGAGGTTGAAGGCGGGGAGTCTTACGTTTTCGAAGTAGACGGTCTGCTTGTGGCCGCTGGCTGCGCCGCGTTCGTTTCCAGCGAAGAGCAGGTCCATGGGGGCCCAGCTAACGCCGGGGAGGTCCATAGGGACCATGAACCAGCTGAGGTTCTGATGCCGGGGACCGCCGGGGTCGGTGTTGACGAGCATCCAGGACATTTCGGCGCCGTGGGTGCTGCCGACGTAGATTTTCTGGCCGTTGATGACATATTCGTCGCCATCGCGCTGGGCGGTAGTCTGGACGTTGGCGAGGTCGGATCCCGCCTCCGGTTCCGTCAGAAGCTGCCAAGTGCGGACATCGCCGCGAAAGATTGGGGGCAGGAAGTGCCGCTTCTGCTCCTCGGTACCCCAGACCATGATTGAAGCCGCGCCGAGCTTGCCGCCGGAATCGTAGTAGGGAGGCAGGGTGAAGCCGTGTCGGTCGACTTCCTGCTCGATGATGAGCGCTTCTTCTGCCGATAGGCCGCCACCGCCGTATTCGGACGGATAGGTGGGGTAGAGCCAGCCCTTGTTGCCGAGGGCGCGGCCCAACTGTCGCTGCTTATGATAGCCATTCGCGGTGAGCTGGCCTGGGTCGGCGGGGTGCTCCATGTCCCTGGGGGCGTTGGCATCGAGCCAGGAGCGTACTTCGGCGCGAAAAGCCTCTTGCTCCGGGGTGAAGGTGAGTTCAAAGTTCATGGGTCGTCGTTACGCCCCGGTGAACCTGGGTCTGCGCTTCTCCAGGAAGGCACGGACGGCTTCCGCGTGGTCGGAGGTGTGTCGGGCCAGTTCCTGGGCGGCGTGGGCCATGTCGAGACTTTCCTCCAGGCCCATGTCGAGGGACTTCTGCACCATGTACTTGGTGAGGGACATGGCGTAGGTGGCTCCCTGGGCCATGCGGAGGGCGAGTTCCTTGGCAGAATGCATCAGTTCGTCGTGGGGGTAGACGCGGCTGACCAAGCCGATCCGGTAGGCTTCGTTGCCGTCGAGACGGTCGCCGGTGTACTGGAGGAGGAAGGTGTGGCTGAGGCCGATGAGGCGGGGGAGCTGCCAGCAGCTACCGTCGCCGGGGACGAGGCCCATGCGGACGAAGGCCTCGGAGAAAACAGCCTTCTCGGAGGCGATGCGGACGTCGCAGGCGAGGGCAAGGCCCATGCCGACGCCGATGGCGTAGCCGTTGACGGCGGCGATGCTGGGCTTCTGGAGGCGATGGAGTCGGAGGGGCATGAGGGCGCCGGAGGTGGGATCGACGTCGCGTTCGTTGTCCATTTCCGCTTCGAGGCTGTCCCAAGGGGAGCTTTTGTCGGGCGCGGGGGACGTCTCCACTTCGGCAGAGTCTTCTTCTATGGACTGGTTGAAACGGCGGACGTTTGCCCCGGAGCAGAAGGAGGGTTCCGTGCCTGTCAGGAGGAGGACGCGGTCTTCGGGGTTGCTGTCAAACTTGTCCAGTTCCTCATTGAGGGCGGCGACCATCTCCGGGCCGAGGGCGTTGCGGGTGGGAGGGTCGTGGAGGGTGAGGGTCAGGACGCCTTCCTGCCGATCGACTATCAGAAATTCGTGGGACAAACCGCCTGGGCCTCCGATTGAAATCCGACAATACTATAGAACAAGGCTGGTTGCGTCACAAGGGCGGGGTGTCATTATTGACTACGCCTGCGCTTGGGGTTATAAATCCTATAGTCGCAATCGTTAAACAACCGCCAAGCTCGAAAGGGGGAGCAATGGACTACAAGCTGATTTCGGGGGACTCACACATAGACATGACGTGGATGCCGGGGAACGTGTTTCTGGAAAACGCGCCGGCCCAGTACAGGGACGCCGTGCCGCGGGTGGTGGAGACGGACTCCGGGCCTCACTGGTACGCCGAGGGGAAGGACCTGGGGGTGTACGGGGGACTGGGTTTCGGATTCACCAAGCCTGCGCGGGGCCAGTCGAAGCACATCGACGAGATGTATGACGCGGGCTTCTACGAGGGCGGGCCGCATCCGACGACGCCGGAACTTCGATACAGAGACATGCAGATTGACGGGATTGAGGCGGAGGTGATCTACGGCATTCTGGGAGTGGGGCTGCGGTTTGAAGACCCGAAGATGACGAGCGTGGTCTACGAGATTTACAACTCGTGGGCCGCCGACTTCTGCAATACGCGACCGGGGACCTGGGCGGCGCTGGCCTGCATTCCGAACCACGACCCCAAGGTCGCGGCGGCGGAGATACGTCGGGTGGCTGACCTGGGGCTGAAGGGCGCGGACTTTGCGGTAGCGACGGCGGTCAAGCCCATCTGGCACCGGGACTGGGACCCGCTATGGGAAGCAGCTTCGGAGTGCAACATTCCGATTTCATTCCATACGACGGGGCCGAACGTGAGGGAGCCGGACAACGCGGAGATGGAGAAGGAGTACGACCTGGAGTACAGGATGACGAAGATCAGCCTGTTCCAGGTGTGCGGGTCGGAGTACCTGGCGAGCATCATCTTTTCCGGCGCTTGCGAGCGTTACCCAGGGCTGAAGTTCGTGCTGGGCGAATGCGGCGTTACGTGGCTGCCGCACGTGCTGAACCGGATGGACGAGGAGTACGAGGACAGGGGTCCGGTGATGAGCGCGAAGCTGCCCAAGAAGCCCAGCGAATACTGGAACCGTCAGGGGTACACGACGTACCAGCACGAGATCGGCGTGCCGGAGTTCCTGCCGACGGTGGGCGAGGACAACGTGATCTGGGGGTCGGACTATCCGCACCCGGACGGGATCTGGCCGGAGTCGCAGAAGTGGATCGAGGAGGACCTGGCGGGGGTGTCGGCGGAGACGCGCCGGAAGATAACGCGGGAGAATGCGGGGAGGCTTTACGGGTTGGGGGGTTAGGGGAGCCTAGCGCGGCACGACGGGCAGACCGGCTTGGGCGAAACCACGGTCGAAGGTGAACACGTGGGCATCTAACTCGCGTGAGGCCACGGCTGTGGCGCAGTCTACGAAGCTCAGGCCACTGGCTCCACTCTGAACAAATCGCGCCAAAGCCTCATCATGTATGCGTTGGGAAATCCAGTAGGTTTCCACGCTTGATTTCTGCCAATCGGCAAATTCGACAACTACATCGCTCCCCAGGCGTCGTTGCACAAGGGCCAGTGTTTCCACCAGGGTGTAGGAGGTTGTCCAGAGGCTATGCTCACGGTTCACCAACAGCTGATAGGCATCCTTGGCATCTTCATGGAACAGGTCACTCGACGACAGCAGGGCGTAAAATGCCGACGTGTCTATGAGGACTCTATTGTGTTGGGCCATGGGGCTCCTGCGTTGCCAGATAGTCGTCGTGGCGGGTGGCTACGTCCGACTTGGAGTCTGACCCTATGCCGACGATCTTCGTCAACCGACGATGCTCCCTCATCTTCCCGGGATTGATGGTGACGGAGACTAGGCGGCGTTCGCCATCCAAGTCCAGATACACCCCTCTCATAGCGGCAATTGGTTCCAGTATCCTGCCGCCTTGTTCTATTGGGACGGTAGTCTTAGCCTTGAATGTTCCGGGGGATTTGCCTATTACAGCCTTGATGAGGGACTTTAGAAGGCCTTCCTCCACCTCCTTGACGAAGGCGTCGTCCCGAATTAGGCTTGCATAATGGTTCAGACCCCTAATTGCCTCAGACTTGGAAATGTCCTTCTTTTTCAGCATACTCAGTGACTCCTTCAGACCCTCACGATGGAACGCCCTCTCTGTCTCTGTGAGGCCGAAAGGTAATCGAGAGACTGACCTGTGCTGTGGTTCGGGTAGGATATCCGACACTTCGGGAAGAAACTTGCGAAAGGCCTTTGGATTCTTTCGACGCTTGGCCTGCAACAGCGAGATAAGCCTGTCTTTCTTTTTGGGCATTCAATTGCTCCACGCAGAATTAGCTATGGAGTGCATTTCTCCATAAATTCTTCAGTTAATCGAGTCATTCTCTCCAAAAGGCGGTATTTGGGCCCCTCAATAGCTTTCAAGTTGAGGGGTCCGGATTTGGGATTGTTCAGTAGATGGGAGATGCCGTATTTCTGGTAGAGACCAGTGAACTTGCTCTCAAATCCTCCAGCCCATTCACCTTCCAAATCCGGGTCGAACTCCCCTATTGTCCGGATTCTTTCATTGTTGGGCAACCAAAACGTGTAAGGCTGATACTCAGCTTGGCGGCTCAAATAGATATCATCTGCCACTCTGCTGTGAGTCTTCCTGTAATGCATAACTATGTTGAGTATTACACCACTGAACGATGCTTTGCCGCCGTGAATATTTCTCAACTGGGCTTGGCGGTCTTTGATAAGCTGAACTCCTTGCAAGGAGAGCGGTTCGGGAATAACTGGGGATATGTAGTAGTCACTGGCTACAAGTGCAGTAGACGAGAATACGGAAAGACCCGGAGGACAATCAATTAAAATATAATCATACTTGTCTTGGGCCGGCACCAATGCTCTTCGAAGTGTCTGTCGCAACCCTTGGGGCAAGGGTCTATTGTTTTCCCAAAGTGTCAGTAACTCATCGTCAAGTTGAGACACGGATGGACTAGATATAACCATGTGAAGATTTGTATTGTGTCGGCTCATGCCGGACCTAGCGATATTCGATACAACTAATGGTGGCCGAGTAATGTAATCGTCAATGTCTAGATTGCTACTTTCAAAGCCATCGCGAAGAAGGCGATATGCTGTTCTACCTTCACGTTCTTGTCTCTGTATTTCACGATTCGGCACCATTATATAGCTGAGATTGGCTTGCGCGTCCATGTCAATTAGGAGAACATTCTTCGAAAAACGGAACGCCAAGAATTCGGCCAATATCATGGTGAGCGTGCTCTTACCAACGCCGCCCTTCAAGTTAATTATGCTGACTGTTGTGGCTGTCATATCTCTCAACCGGCTCATCAATACATTAGCAGATTATTTGCAAACAGTCACTTTTGCCACATGCAAGAGCCATTACCACCTTTCACGACCCTATCCTAAAATCAAACTGATGCATGCTACAGGTTGAAGGTCCGGCGGAAGTAGGCGTTGAGGGCAGCGGCGGCGACTTCACCCAGCTGGTAGGTGGCGTGGCCGACGCCTTCGTAGGTCTGGAAGGAGTACTTCGCGCCCAGGGGGCCGAGGACGCCCGACAGTCGGACGGGGTTTTCCTGGTACAGCATGTTTTCGTCCACGTCGCCGTGGATGAAGAGCACCTCGGGGAGTTCGCTGGCGAGGGCGCGTCCTTTCTCGCCGATTAGCAGTCGCGTACGGGTGACGGGGTCGTTGAAGGAGAGGGCGGCCACGGCCAGGTCGTTGGGCGTGTCGGCGGGAAGGCCGTAGGCTTCCAGCAGGAATGACTTGAACTTGCCATGACGGATGACGCTTTCGTAGGAGATGGTGGCCTGCTGCAGGCATATAGCCTTGAGACGGCCAAGGAGGGGGCCGGTGACGGAGTTCCACAGCAGCGCGCCGCCCAGTCCACCGCCCCAGAGGCCCATGCGGGAAGCGTCCACGTTTGAACCTTCGACGAGGGAGTCAAAGAGAGCTCCGTTGGCGGCGACGGCGCTGGGCCTGCCCCAGTGGTTGCCGGTGGCGTGGCTGCTGGCCACGGCGATGCCGCTGTCTATGAGGCTGTTGACGAATTCCAGCTTGAAATCTTCGGTGAGCCAGTCGGCCTCGCCGTCCTTGACGTAGCCGTGATGGCCGTGGCACTGGATTACGCAGGGGGTACCGTCGCCCTCCGCGCGGTAGCCGGCGGGCGTCTTCAGGAAACACCACTCGCCGCCTGCCTGGAAATAGACTGTCTGCTCACCGTCCTTTAGCTGGGGAATGGAACTGCTCATCTGCGCCTCACTTCCTATCTTATCGACTCAACTGGGCCACTATAATATCATGGTAGACTCTATTGCCAAGGCCCCAGCCCAGCCCCAGTTTCAAGGAGGAAGAAATGGCCTACGACTTCATAATCGTCGGAGCAGGTTCCGCAGGGGGCACTCTTGCATCTCGATTGACGGAGAACCCGGAATGCTCGGTGCTGCTGCTGGAAGCAGGGCCGGACTATACGGAGATAGACCAGCTGCCCGATGACGTGCGGGACGGGGATGACGTAATCGCCGCTTCCCGGGGCGGGAGCCTGTGGGAGTTTCCCGCCACAGCGAACAAGCACCAGGATGAGGCCATGCGGGTGCCGAGGGGGAAGATAATCGGGGGGTCGAGTTCCGTGAACGGGACTATTTTCATCCGTGGGGTGCCTGAGGACTACGACACATGGGCGGCAATGGGCAACGACGAGTGGTCCTTTCAGAAGGTGCTGCCGTACTTCACCAAGCTGGAGCGGGACCTGGACTATGGCGGGGACTTTCACGGCAAGGAAGGGCCGATTCCCGTCCGTCGATTCCAGCGGGAGGACTGGCGTCCGAGCCTGGAGGCTTTCTACCAGGTTTGTCGCAGCGCGGGTTTCCCCCATGAGTCGGACATGAACGGCCCGGACACTTCGGGGGTGGGGCCGAGGCCTCTCAACAACGTGGACAGCATGAGGATCAGCACCTTCATCGCATATCTGAGGCCCGCGATGCACCGGCTGAACCTGACGATAAAGGGCAACGCCAACGTCCGGCGGGTGCTGTTCGAGGGGAAGCGGGCCGTGGGGGTAGAGGTGGAGAGCGGCGGCGAGATTTTTCAGGCGCACGGCAGTGAGATAATTTTATCTGGGGGAGCTATGGGATCGCCCTTCGTGCTGCTGCATTCTGGCGTGGGGCCTGCTGCGGAACTTGAGGCGTTGGGGATTCCGGTGGTGCACGACCTTCCCGGCGTGGGCGAGAATCTGAGGGACCATCCATCCGTGCAGATGTGGTTCAAGATGACTGAGGAGGCGAGAGAGACACCCTTTGCCAGCCAGGTGGGGCTTAGATGGACGGCAGCGGGGTCCAACCTGCGGAACGACATGTTCATCAGTCCGTACCCCGGCGAGGTGTACAACGGGGAGCCGCACGTGGGATTCCGGGTGATATTGGAACTGGCCGTGGGGGCTGGCAAGCTAAGCCTGGCTTCGGCCGACCCCAAGGTGTACCCCAAGCTGGACTACCGCTACCTGGACGACCCGTGGGACCTGGAGCGGCTGAAGGAGGGGGTGAAGCTGGGTCTGAAGCTGGCATCGACGCCGCCATTGAGTCGGTTCTTCGAAGGGCGGACGACGCCGACGGACGAGGAGGTGTCTACGGAGGAAGCGTTGGACAAGTGGATACTGGAGAACGTGGAGACGCCGCATCATTCGTCGGGGACGTGCAAGATGGGGCCCGCTTCGGACCCGTTGGCGGTGGTTGACCAATACTGCGCCGTTCACGGGCTAGAGGGGCTGCGGGTGGTGGACGCGTCGGTAATGCCGGACGTTATACGAGCGAATACGAACGCCACCAGCATAATGATCGGGGAGCGGGTGATGGAGTGGCTGGGGAGGTAGGAAGGGGCTAGCGGCGGACGGTGATTGGATATAGATAGCTTGTTCTTTCAGGTAAGGTGGTGTTATGATACTACCAGTCCCTCGGTAAAGACGTGACGATATGAACGAGATAACGCTTGAGAATTACAGATGCTTTGGAGAAAGGCAAACCGCTCGCCTGGCACCTCTAACGTTGCTCGTGGGCGAAAACAGCACAGGCAAGACATCCTTCTTGGCACTTATTCGTGCGCTTACAGACTTAACCAACCGAAATCGAATACCAGATTTCAAGGAAGAACCCTACGATCTTGGAAGTTTTGACGAGATTGCTCATGTGAAGAGCGGCCGGGGTGACAGGGCAAAGAGATTCAAAGCTGGATGTGGCATCGAACCAAAGGGGCAGAATGGACCATTAAAGAGAATCTGTTTCACCTTTGAGGAAATCGAAGGTGCACCTGTTCCAATTTGGCGTCATCTTTCTAGTGGGAAGGCTTGGATAAATGAGGAATTTGCAGCCCATAGCTCCAACTCAGTAGAAGTAGGGACGGGCAGAGGATCATGGAAGATTCAATCCGCACAGAATATTTTGATCTCATTTTCCACTCGCTCACATTTCGTACCTCCTCCCCTATACACAATTCTGTTTGCAGGTGGGCCGAACCAAATTCCGCTTGATGGAATTAGTGCAACACCACTTCTGGACTCGCCGGACATCACTAATGAAGACTTTCAACAGATTTTCCAACTAGCAGATTATCGGTTACAACCTATCCAAGAACGGGCATTTGCCGGTGCTCCAGTGAGATCGAACCCTCGCCGCACCTACGATCCTTCTCGAATTACGCCAGATCCAGAAGGCGATTACATACCCATGTATCTGGCCGATGTATTCTCACGAAATCGACGCGTATGGCAAAGGCTAAAGGCTAAGCTTGAATATTTTGGCAGTGCATCCGGCTTATTCGACGAGATTTCCATTAAGCGTCTAGGTAAGCGGGCAAGCGAGCCATTTCAGGTGCAGATCAGAAAATTCAGAGGCCGGCGCAAAGGGTCTAAGCACAACCTAATCGACGTAGGGTACGGTGTGAGTCAAGCACTTCCGGTAATTACGGAGTTGTTGCGACTCAATGCGCCAAACCAGTTATTGCTACAACAACCGGAGGTTCATCTTCATCCGAGAGCCCAAGCCGCACTGGGTAGTCTATTCTGCCAGGTTGCCGGACCTGACCGCCAACTGGTAGTAGAAACCCATAGCGACTATTTACTTGACCGGGTACGGATGGAAGTACGGGACGGCACTGCGGATCTCAAGCCCGAAGATGTGTCCATCCTTTTTTTCGAGAGAGTTGGCCTAGATGTCAAAATTCACTCACTCAGAATCGGCAAACAAGGTAACATCGAAGGTGTGCCAAAGGGTTACCGACAGTTTTTTATGGACGAAACGGCCAAGTCTTTGGGTCTCTAGCCTGTGTGCGCGATTGTCGATGCAAACGTCGCTAGCGAGGTATTTGGCGCAGATCGTCCGCCCGCGGGAAAGAAGTTCTTTGATTGGTTGAACACGGGTAGAGGACAGCTTGTAGTTGGCGGCAGGCTACTTGAGGAGCTATACAAAACCTCGGCTCGCGATTGGACAAGGCAGGCCATCCTAGCTGGTCGCATTACCCCAGAAGACAACACAACAGTCTTGCAAAGAGCCAAGGCGTTAGTCAAAAACCAACAATGCAAGTCCAACGATCCACACGTCATCGCCTTGGCACAAGTTAGCGGTGCTCGGTTGTTATATTCCAACGATGACTCCTTGCAAGACGATTTTCAGGATAAGGGCCTGCTAGACGATCCGCGAGGTAAGGTCTACACAACTCGTGTCAACAAGAACGTTACACCGGGCCACGAATCTCTGCTGAGGAGACGGAACTTGTGCAGAATGACCTAAGCCTCCATCAGCGGCGGACGGTGGGTTTGCCTGCGGAGTAGCCGCCGTCGACGTGAATGGTCTCGCCGGTGATGTAGGAGGCCTGGGGTAAGACGAGGAATCGCACGGCTTTTGCGACATCGCGGGGGTGGGCAGCGCGGCCGAGGCTTACCTGGGCGAGGAATGAATTGCGGTAGGCTTCGTTTGCGCTGACGTTAGGACCGTCTATGGTGTCGGTGAGGCCGGGGGAGACGGCGTTGACGTTGACGCCGTGGGGCCCGAGCTCCATTGCCAGGACGCGGGTGAGCTGTAGGATGCCGGCCTTGGAAGCGCAGTAGGCGCCGCCCTCGACGCGGGCGTTGTCGCCGGCGCTGGAGGCGATGTTGACGATGCTTCCGCCCCTGCCCTGAGCGACCATAGTCTTCGAAGCTTCGCGGCAGCAGAGGAATGTACCTTTCAGGTTGATGCCCAACACGCTATCGAGTTCCTCGTCGGTGGTGTCCATGACGGAGGCGCTGATGCCAATGCCCGCATTGTTGACGAGGATGTCCAGACTTCCGAGGGACTTAGATGCAGTGTCGACCATGTTCTTTACCTGGGCGCTGTCGGAGATGTCGACGGCGATGGCAACGGCAGTGCGTCCCATTTCGTCTATTGTTTTCGTCGTATGCTGGGCGGAGGTCAGGTTGATGTCTGCGACGGCGACAGATGCACCCGCTTCCGCCAATTCGAGGGCAATTTCGCGTCCGATGCCTCTACCGCCGCCGGTAACTACGGCGTTCAAACCTTCCAACTGCATTTTCAGGCCTCCTCAGGAAAGTGGGATAAGGTCCATGCAACTCGCCCCATCCTACCAGTTTTTTTCCCCTTGAAGCCAAGCTGGGCCAGGCTCGTGAGGTGTGTTCAAGTTAAAGTGTTCCCGGGCAGGATGTACTGATTGCGGCGGTTATGCACTATCCGAAGCTGGCCTGCCTTGGTAAAATCTGCACAGCCGAGACAGGTCAGGAGAAGGTGCGATGAGATTGAAGGATAAGGTAGCCCTCATCAGCGGCGGGGCGCGGGGCATGGGAGCGGTGGAAGCGGAACTGTTTGCGTCCCACGGGGCGAAGATTGTCCTGGGCGACGTGCTGATCGAAGAAGGGCAGATGACCGCGGAGAAGATTGTGGAGCAGGGGGGAGAAGCCCACTTTCAGCCGCTGGACGTGACGGACGAAGGCCAGTGGGCGAGCATCGTCGATGCAACCGTCGAGCGGTTTGGGCGCGTCGACGTGCTGGTGAACAACGCCGGCATTTATCGGGTTGCGTCAATCGAGGAGACGCCGGTGGAGATGGTGCGGCAGATTTTGGAGGTGAACGTGACGGGGGTGTTCCTGGGGACGAAGGCGGTTATCCCGCAGATGCGAGAGCAGGGCGGAGGATCTATCATCAACATCTCGTCAACGGCGGGGCTGGCGGGAAGCGCAAACAGCGCCGCCTACCAGGCGTCCAAGGGGGCGGTGCGAATCTTCACGAAGTCGACGGCTATTGAGCACGTGGGGGCGGGGATCCGGGCCAACTCGGTGCATCCCGGAATGATCGACACGGATATGATAAACATCCTGCTGAAGAACCCGGAGGAGCGCCGGCAGCGGATTGCCACCGTGCCCCTGGGCCGGATTGGCACCTCTTTGGACGTGGCTTACGCTGTTCTTTACCTGGCCTCGGACGAATCGTCTTTCGTTACGGGGGCGGAGTTGGTGGTGGACGGGGGAAAGACGGCGCAGTGAGAAGCATGGCGGCGGCAGGGGTCGAGTCTCCAGAGAATCGGGGCCGGTCATAAAGATAAGGGAAGACAGGCGCTTCATTCTGGGGGTGCTTACGACGGGGCACGGAATCAGCCACTGGTTCGACCAGGCATTCATGATACTGCTGCCCAGCATCACGGCGTCCCTTGGGCTGAGCGCCCTCCAAGTCGGCACACTCGGCGCAATCAGGCAGGTTGGCTTTGGCGTGGTGAACCTGCCCGGCGGCTTCATAGTAGACATGCTGAAAGGGCAGTGGGGGCTGATTCTGACGGGCTGCATGGTGTGGTCGGCGCTGGCCTACGCCCTTCTAGGCAGCTCCTACGTCTTTCCCGTGCTGCTGGTGGCAGTGGTCATGCTATCGCTGCCCGGGGCCGTGTGGCATCTACCCTCGACGGCCGCTCTCTCCCAACGCTTTCCGGACTGGCGAGGTTTCGCCATTTCCATTCACGGCTTCGGGGCGAACCTGGGCAACTTCCTTGGCCCGGTGTCCGCCGGGGCGCTGCTGGGGCTGCTGCACTGGCGGGGCATACTGTACGCCTACACAGTGCCTGCGCTGGTCATGGCCGTTGTGGTCTGGATAACCCTCCGCAACATTGGCCGGGACGTGCAGGGGGAGGAGCGTCGAGACTTTCGGGAGCAAGCGCGGTCCGCAATATCGCTGCTCAAGAACCGGCCCGTGCTTGGGCTGGCCACGGTGGCCCTGCTGCGAGACATGGCGCTCACCGCGCTGTTTCTGTGGACGCCCTTCTACCTGAAGGACGTGATTGGCATGAGCGACTGGAATATGGGACTGCACATGGGGCTGGTCACCGGCACGGGGGTCTTGTCCACGCCCATTCTCGGCTTCCTGTCCGACAGGTTCAATCGTAAGCTGGTGCTGGTGCCGGGGCTTGCCATCTGCGTGGTCTTGCTATTCCTGGTAACCAACGCAGGCGGAGGCTGGGAACTGACCGCCATCCTGGCAATTCTGGGGCTGTTCACCTTCGCGCTGCATCAGATAATTCAAGCCTCCGTACTCGACCACGCAAGCCGGGGCGCGGAAGCCACGGCCATAGGCTTCCTGTTCAGCGCAAGCAGCATTGTCGGGGCCATATCCAACATCATCGCAGCCATCATCGTGGACAGTTACGGGCTGGTCAACGTGTTTTATTTCCAGGCGGCGCTGACTATGGCGAGCCTGTTGCTGCTGCTTCCCTTGAGGATCAGCCGGGCGCGGGTCGTGCCTCTATCGACACAAGAAGGGGATTCGTCAAACTCAGAGCAGTAGACGACGGAGAATAATTTCGTCGGAGTGCAGGAGAGACGGGTTTCTCCCCTGGGGTTTCTCGACCTGAGGATATCAACTATACTGCGCACATCGTGATGCGGTGCGGCTTTCGGGGAATTTTCTATCGAGGAGGCTCTGTTGATAGGAGGAGAAGCGGACCTGAGACGAGCTGAGCAGATGGCAAGCCAGCGAAGTATCGGGCAAGGAGGCAACTACATGGGAACAGGCGGGGGAGGTTCCAGCGGCGGCGCTTACCCGGTGCAGTTCTCGGTCGACTATCCGGAAACCAGCAGCAGGATGAAGGCACTATTTCGGATTATTCTCGTCATCCCAATTGGGGTGGTGATTTGTGCGGTAGGGGGCGCAAGCGCGTGGTTCACCGGCGATGTAGATGCGGACGCGTTCATAGCCGGCAATCTCGTTCCCTTTATAGCCGGAGGCTGGTTGTTCCTGGGACCATTGCTGATGATCCTATTCCGGAAGAAGTACCCGCAATGGTGGTTCGACTGGAATCTGGCGCTGGCACGATTCCAGGCACGAGTGACGGCCTATTTTCTGCTGCTTAGGGACGAGTATCCCTCGACGGACGAAGAGCAGGCGGTGCATCTGACCATCGAGTACCCGGACGTGGAGAGGGACCTCAACCGGTTCCTACCCCTCATTAAGTGGCTGCTGGCCATTCCACACTACATCATCCTGGCGATCCTTGGGATAATGGCGGTGGTGGTGACCATATTGGCGTGGTTCCTGATCCTGATTCTGGGGCGATACCCTCAAGGGATGTTTGACTTTGTGGTTGGAGTGAACCGGTGGGGCACCCGCATTGGCGCGTACATGTGGCTGCTTACGACGGACCGGTATCCGCCCTTCGGGTTTACGCCGTAGGGAGCGGGAGGACTTCACCCCCATCCCTTCGACAAGCTCAGGACAGGCTCAATCTTCCCCCTTGATGGGGGATGAAGTAAGAGGGGACCCTCACCCCAACCCTCTCCCAGGACGGGAGAGGGGGAAGAGCGGGAAGGGAGGGGTGGCGTTGACCGGAGTTGACGCTGTGCCTATACTCAAATCAATTGCCGTGTCGCCAAAAGGAGACAGTCTTGTGTTGGCGTTTCCAGGTGAATCAGACGCGGTCCGGATAGGAGGTGGCTATGACGAAGGTGCATAAGCTGAGGATTGAGCCGATGACGGAGGAGAATTTCAGTCCCTTCGGGTACCTGTTGGACGCAACAGACCGGCCGACGGACCACCGGATAATTGCGCCGGTGGACTTCGAGGCGGACGGAAGGGGCACTCTGGGGGTTATCTGGCAGCCCTACGAGGGGGTGCAGTTCAGCCAGCTGGAGCGTCATTTCGCGGTGACGCAGAGCTTCATACAGATGTCGGGATCGCCTGCGGTGGTGGCAGTAGCGGAACCGACGGACCTGGACGACCCGATGGCTTCGCCCAACCCGGAGGACGTTCACGCCTTCCTGATTGACGGTAACAAGGGTTACGCGTTGAAGAGGGGGACGTGGCATTCGCTGAACCGGTACATCCTGACGCCACCGGGGTCGGTGTTCGCCATCCTCAACTCGAACCCGAATCCCACGCAGATTGTAGACTACGAGAAGAACTACAGCCTGACGTATACGGACCTGGGCTCCGACACCAGGCCGAAGCGGGTAGACTTGGGGGACAAGTACGGGCTGGTCTTCGAGCTTGACCTTTAGTCAGGCCGGTTTCATTCCACATAGGACAAACGGATGCGTGTAGAAGGGAAGGTGGCATTCGTGAGCGGAGGCGCTCGCGGGCTGGGAGCGGCGGACGTGTGCCTGCTGTCGCAGGAGGGGGCGGCCGTTGCATTCGGGGACGTGCTGGAAGAAGAAGGGCGGAAGCTGGAGTCGGAGCTGCGGGCCCGAGGTCGACGGGTGACGTTTATGCCCCTGGACGTGACCGACGAGGAGCAGTGGCGTCTGGCGGTGGCCGCGACGGTTGCGGAGTTCGGCGGGCTGGACGTGATGGTGAACAACGCAGCCGTGGGAGGGGCGGGGAGCATCGAGGAGACAACTGTTGAGGGATGGAACCGGGTGATGGCGGTGAACGTGACCGGGGTCTTCCTTGGGACGAAGGTCGCCATACCGGAGATGCGGAAGCAGGGAGGGGGATCCATCATCAACATCTCGTCGCAGATGGGGATGGTGGGGTCGGAGATGAGCAACGTGGTGTACCAGACTTCGAAGGGGGCGGTGAGGATGTTCACCAAGGCGGCGGCGATTCACCACGCAAAGAACGGGATTCGGGTCAATTCGGTACATCCCGGGCCGATATTGACGCGGCAGATGGCCCTTGGGCTGGAGAGGGACAAAGGGCAGGAGGCGTACTACCTGGACAGGGTGCCGCTGGGAAGGCTGGGGAGGCCGCTGGACGTGGCCTACGCGGTGCTGTACCTGGCCTCCGACGAGTCGGCCTTCGTGACGGGGAGCGAGCAGGTAGTGGACGGGGGATGGACGGCGCAGTAGAGTTCGATTGAATTTTGCAATGGCAAGGAGGGGAGCAGGTGTCGTTACCGCCACATAGGGTAGAGTACAGCCCGATAATAGGCAGGCCGCCGCTGAAGTGGCCGGGGGGTGCGCGGGTAGCGGTGTGGGTTGCGCCGAACGTGGAGCATTACGAGTACCTGCCGGTGTACGACGGGCTTCGGAATCCGTGGCCGCGGATGCCGTATCCGGACGTGCAACAGTACTCGCATCGGGACTACGGGAACAGGGTGGGGTTCTGGAGAATGCTGGAGGTGCTGGACAAGTACGGAATCAAGTGCGGGGTGTCGCTGAACATGGCGGTGCTGGAGCACTACCCGGAGATTGCCGAGGCGATGGTGGAGCGGGACTGGGACTTCATGAGCCACGGCATCTACAACACCCAGTATATCGAGACGTACACGGAGGAGCAGGAGCGGGAATTTTACCGGGACAGCATGGAGACGCTGAAGAAGCACACGGGGAAACAGTTGAAGGGGATGCTGGGGCCTGCGATGTCGAACACGGCGCGGTCGCCTGACCTCATGGCGGAGTCAGGGCTGATCTATCACGCGGACTGGATGCACGACGACCAGCCAGTTCCCATTCGGGTGAAGACAGGGCGGATGATTTCGGTGCCATACTCGATTGAGGTCAACGACTCGGCGCTGTTCGGGAATCACTTCGAGGGGGAGTATTTCGCGAAGATCTGCAAGGCGCAGTTCGACCGACTGTACCGCGAGGGGGAGGAGAGCGCACGCAGCATGTGCATTGCGCTGCATCCATACCAGATAGGGCAGCCGCATCGGATAAAGTATCTGGACGAGATGCTGGGGTACGTGATGTCCCACGAGGGAGTGTGGCAGGCCACGGCGGACGAGATTGCGGAGTATTACATGGCGAACTACTACGATGACATGGTGTCACACCTGGAAGGGAGGCGGGGTTAGTTATGCCGGGTCAGCGCGGATTCGGGATGGACCACCCCCACCATCCGTGGTCGCCGATTTTCAAGCGGCCTCCGCTGAGGTGGCCCAAGGATGCGCCGGTAGCGTTGTGCGTCATCGTGAACCTGGAGCACATGGAGTGGAAGCCGTCGGAGGGGAGCTACTGGCGGAGGGAGATGTCGGGGGGATTCGGAAACCGGCGCTTCCCGGACTACACTCGGAAGACGCATCGGGAGTACGGGCATCGGGTGGGGATTTTCCGGGTGCTGGACGCGCTGGAAGATGTGGGAATACGTCCGACGATAGCGATGGACCTGATGACGGCGGAGAATTACCCGTTTCTGGTGGAGCATTGTCTGGGCCGGGGCGCGGAGGTCATGGCGCATGGGGTTTCGGTGACGCAGATGATAACGTCGGAGATGGGGGAGGATGAGGAGCGGGCGTACATCGCCTCGTGCCTTGGGGGGATGAGGGAAGCGACGGGAACGTCGCCGAGGGGGTGGCTGGGGCCGGAGTTCGGGGAGTCGGCGAGGACGCCACGGCTGCTGGCGGAGGCGGGGGTTGAGTATGTGTGCGACTGGACGAATGACGAACAACCCTATGGGATGACGACGCCTTCGGGGTCACTGGTGTCTCTGCCGATATGCCTGGACCTGGACGACGTAACCGCGTTATGGGAGCGTCGGATGGACGTGGAGCGGTACGCGGGCTTGGTGAAGGAGAGTTTCGACAGGCTGCTGGAGGATGGGAAGACGACGGGGCGGCTGCTGGTGTTGAATCTGCGTCCGTGGCTGACGGGGCAGCCGTTCCGCATCGGGTATCTGGAGGAGGCGCTGGCGCATATGACGTCGCAGGAGGGGGTGTGGGCAGCAACGGGGTATGAGATTGTGGAGTGGTATCGGGGCGCGGGGGAGAAATAGCCTCTCCATATTTGTCTCTCCTCTTCCTCGATGAGGAGACTCGACGCACTGAGACAAGGGGGGACTACGGGGGAGAAATTCTTCGGACTCACTTTGTTCCACCCGGTGTAAAATGCGCCGAGGGGATGACGAAGCGGTGGAGGGGTTCGCCTTTCGGATAGAGTTTCGTGTTGCCCATGGGCGTTTGGATTCATATAATGTGAATAGGATTCGTAGCGGTGAGGGCGAGGTTGGATGGGAAATGCGACACGGAAATGACGTTTGAGGTCGAGGGAGTCCGAATTATGGCAGAGAATAAACTGGCCTTAACAGCCCACCTGATGCGCAGGGCGGGCTTTGGCGCAACGCGAGATGATCTGGAGGCGCTGGCGGAGCGGGACTACGCAGAGTTAGTGGAGGACCTGGTGAACCCGGAGCGGTTCCCTCCAGTGGATGAGGACGTACTGGAGCGGTATTACGGCTGGCTGGAGGGGGTGCAGGGGAAGGTGTGGTCCGGGGTGTGGATATACCGGATGGTGAATTCCAAGCGTCCCCTGGAGGAGAAGATGGCGCTGTTCTGGCACCACGTGTTCGCCACGGGGGTGTCGAAGAGCGACCATCCGCCTTCGTCGATACAGCAGATAAAGACATTTCGACGGCTGGGCCTGCAGGACTTGCGGACGATACTGCTGGAGCTTTCCAGAGACCCCGCGATGATTTTCTGGCTGGACAACAACGAGAACCACGCGGAAGACCCGAACGAGAACTACGGCCGGGAGCTGCTGGAGCTGTTTTCAATGGGCGTGGGCAACTACTCGGAGACGGACATCAAGATGGCGGCGCGGGCGTTCACGGGCTGGACCTTCGACCAGCCGCTGGGGCTGTATCCGTGCGGTTTCTATCCGTCCCGGTTTGAGTACAGGGAGGATGACCACGACGGCAGCGAGAAGACATTTTTGGGGGAGTCGGGGCGGTTTGACGGCGGGGACATCATCGACATCATCGTCAGGCAGCAGGCGACGGCGAGGTTCATTGCCAGGCACCTGTACAACTTCTTCGTCGCGGACGAGGCGCAGGTGCCGGCGTGGGGAACGGTGCCGCCACGGGACCCCGTGGCCATCGACACGCTTGTGAAGGCGTACATGGACTCCGGCGGTGATATGAGATCAGTGATGCGGACGCTGCTGAATTCAGACTTCTTCAAGGAGTCGCAGTTCCAGCGGGTGAAGAGTCCGGTGGAGCTGGTGGTTGGTACGTTGAAGCTGGTGGACACGAACCGGTTCCCGGACACGAGCATGATGTCGTACGCATCGGCGACGGCGGTCATGGGCCAGCAGCTATTGAATCCGCCGACGGTAGAGGGGTGGCACACGGGGAGGGAGTGGATCGACGGGGGAACGCTGAACGAGCGGGTGAACTTCGCGGTGAACCTGGTGGCGGACACGTCGAAGCCGGGGGTCCAGGCCATCATGGACCGGCTGGAGAGGGACGGAGGGTCATTAGCGCCGTCGGAGTTCGTCGAGCGGTGTCTGGACCTGGCTGGGCCGATTGAGGCCAGCGAGGAAACGCGGGCGGCGCTGCTTCGTTACGCGGAGTCGGGGGGCGATTTGGATATGTCATCTACACAGAACGGGGAGTCCGCAGAGGCGCGCATCGTGCGGATGCTGCAACTGATTGTGGCTTCCCGCGAGTACCAGTTTGCATAGTACCAAGGAGGAATCGATGAGTGAGAGAAGCAAAGAGCCGGTTCTCGTCGTGCTGCAGCTGAGCGGCGGCAACGACTTTATGAACACGCTGATTCCGTATTCCAGCGGCGACTATTACGATGCACGGCCCACTGTAGCCATTCCGCAGGAGGATGTGCTGCCTATCAGCGACACGCTGGGGTTTCATCCGAGCGCGGGGCCGCTGAAGGAGATATACGACAGGGGGAAGATGGCCATTGTTCAGGGCATCGGCTACCCGAACTCCAACCGGTCGCACTTTCGCGCCATGGACATCTGGCACACCTGCGAGCCCCACGAGGTGGGGACGGAGGGCTGGGTGGCCAGGGCGGTACGGGAGCTGGACCCTCAGTCGGAGAACGTGCTGACATGCGTCAGCCTGGGCAAAGGGCTACCGCGGGCGGTGGTGGCTTCCGGGGTGCCGGTAACGTCGGTGGACAACCTGGAGGCCTACGGGGTGATGACGGGCATAGCGGAGCAGGAACGGCTGGAAGCGCTGGAGATCTTCAAGCACATGTACACGCCCGCCGTTGGAGCGCAGGCTGCGATGGACTACCTGGGGAACACGGGGTTGGACGTGCTGAAGGGCACGGACATGCTCAAGAAGGCCCCGGCGGAGTACGAGTCGGACGTGGAGTACGCCAACAACGGGATTGCGAAGGGCCTTCGGGACGTGGCGCGGATTCATCTGGCTGACCTGGGCACTCGCATCTTCTATACACAGCACGGAGGCTACGACACGCACTCCAGGGAGTTGCTGCTTCACGAGCAGCTTATGACGGAGCTTTCAGGGGCCGTGATGGACTTCTACACGGACCTGGAGGAGCACGGCGCCGGCGACAACGTGGCGATTCTCGTGTTCACGGAGTTCGGGCGTCGGATCAAGGACAACGGGAGCGGGACGGACCACGGATCCGGCGGAGGGGCGTTCATCATCGGACCGCGCGTCAAGGGCGGTCTGTACGCCGAATACCCGCCGGTGGACCCGGCCAACTGGCTGAACGGCGAGGACCTTCGCCACACCATAGACTTCCGGGGCATCTACAGCACGATGCTTGAGCAGTGGATGGGGATACCAGCGGCGTCCATAGTCGGGGGCACTTTCGAGCAAGTGCATCCCTTCGAATAGACTCGACGGCAAAGAAGAACGGGTAGAGGTGAGCCATGGCTAGACCTTATGCGATGCTGAGGGCCGGATTTCCGTACGTGAAGACGTTGGGTATGCGGCGGCTCACGGTGAATTTCCCCGTGGACCTTGCCCTGGGGAAGAATGACGCTCTCTACATCCTCTGTCGCAACGAAGAGGGGGTGATGGTACGGATGCTGAGCCAGGATGACGAGGACCTGGGTTACTTCAGCTCGCTGGGGACGGAAGACGGGCAGTTGCGGTGGCCAGTCGCGATTATTGCGGATAGTGAAGGCAATTTCTTCGTGTCGGACGAGGCGTGCCATCGCATATCCAAGTTCAGTGCCGATGGGGAGTTTCTTGGGAAGTGGGGGGAGTTCGGCTCGGAGGCGGGCCAGCTTAACGCGCCAGCGGGGATGGCCTTCGACAGCGACGAGAATATGTACGTGGCCGACGGGTTGAACCACCGGGTGCAGAAGTTCACGAAGGATGGGGAGTTTTTGGGTCAGTGGGGCAGCTTCGGCACGGGCAACGGGGAGTTCAACATACCCTGGGGCGTGGCGGTTGACGAGTTCAACGACGTGTACGTGGGGGACTGGCGAAACGACCGGGTGCAGAAGTTCAGCGCAGACGGCGAGTTCATTCTCAAGTTCGGCAGCAGCGGCAGCGGCGACGGGGAGTTCAACCGTCCGGCGGGGGTAACGGTGGACAGCGACGGCGACATCTACGTGGCGGATTCGGGGAACGACCGGGTGCAGTTGTTCAACCAGGAAGGACGCTTCGTCCAGAAATTCGTCGGGGACGCGACGCTGTCGAAGTCGGCTAGGGCGTATATGCTGTCTAACCCGATGTTCCTGCGGCTGAGGGACATGGCGTCCATCGACATGCAGAAGTATTTCCGAAGGCCGCGTGCGGTGCGTGTGGACGACAAAGGGCGGATGTATGTGCCGGACTACGGCTCCTTTAGGGTGCAGATCTACCAGAAGGACGTGGAGAGGCTGGATGAGAGCCAGATTGCGGCGCCTCTCAAGGCCCCCTCGTTGTTGACGGCTTAGGGAGCGGGGGAGTCACCCCCATCTCAATCTTCCCCCGTCAAGGGGGAAGAGGCGTAGGGAAATCCGGTAGAGCTTTTTCGAATTTTGGAGGTGTGATGAGCAGCGGACTGGACTATACGACGTTATTTGCCAAGGATATTCCGGGGCCTTCGGGGCGGGGAGAGCCGGACCCGCCGTACAACTTCACCTATGGGCACGGGAGTCCGGACCTGCTGCCAATCGAGGGGTTTGTGGATGCGGCGACGGACGTGTTTCGGAAGGACGGCCGGAGCCTGGCGGTATACCACGCCAACGGGGGCGGGCTGGGCTATCTGCCGCTGCGGGAGTTTCTGGTGGAGAAGCTGGCGAAGCATCGAGGCATTCAGGTGACGGCTGACGAGATTCTGATAACTTCGGGGTCGCAGCAGGGGATCATCGCGGTGATGGACGCCTTCCTGGAGCCGGGGGATACGGTGGTTACAGAGATGTTTTCGTATGCCGGTACGCTGGGGAACCTGCGTCGACACGGGGCGGAGGTGGTGGGGGTGCCCCTGGACGAGGAAGGGATGCGGACAGACCTGCTGGAAGAGACGCTTTCCGACCTGCAGTCGAAGGGGATCAAGCCGAAGTTCATCTATACGATTCCGACGCTGCACAACCCGACGGGGCGGGTGATGGGAATGGAACGTCGGCGGGAGATGCTGGAGTTGAGTCGCCGGTTCGGGGTGCCTATCTTCGAGGATGAGTGTTACGCCGATTTGGTGTTTGAGAAGGAGTACGAGCACGCCATCCGGTCGCTGGACGATTCCAACTACGTGCTGCACGTGGGGTCGTTTTCGAAGTCGCTGGCGCCGGGAGTGCGGCTGGGGTACGTGGTGGCGCCGTGGGAGGTGATGAGCCAGGTGCTGCCCTTCAAGATGGACATCGGGACGAGCACGATGGGGCAGATGATTGTTGCGGAGTTTCTGGAGAATAATTTTGACAGCCACATGGAGCATCTGAAGTCGGGGTTGGAACGGAAGCGGGATACGCTGATTGCGGCGCTGAAGGAGCATTTCGGGCCGGAGGTGCAGCCAAGCGAGCCTCGGGGCGGGATGTTTGTGTGGGCGCGGTTCCCGGAGGGGGTGGACACGCGGAAGGCGCTCGAGGCGGCGAAGGCGGAGGGGGTGGCGTACAATCCGGGGCCGGACTGGGCGGTGTACGCGGATGACGATGAGCGGAACGGGAAGAATTACGTGAGGTTGTGCTATGCGCTGCTGAATGAGGAGGAGACGTGGGAGGGGATTGAGCGGATGGCGCGGGCGTTTCGGGCGGCGGGATTGGTGTAAGAGGGGATCACCCCCATCCTAACCTTCCCCCGTCAAGGGGGAAGGGGTAAGAGGGAGGGGGTTACTGGTAGACGGGGATGGTGTATTCGTGGTGGCGTACGGGGCCCCAGTGCTGCCAGTTGGCGGTGTAGGTGTCGATGACGCCCGGGTCATAGGCGGAGACGGGGAAGAGGAAGGCGAGGGGGATGAGGAGGTAGTTGTCGTAGAGGTAGTCGCCTATGGCCTGTTCCCACATGAGGATGTCATCCGGGCTGACGGAGGCTTTGAAGTTGAGGTAGAGCTGGTCCAGCTCGTCGTATTCCCAGGTGGGGTTGCCGCAGCCGCCGGCGACTGAGCTCATGGGGTAGCAGGGATCCGAGGGGAAGGGGTTGCCGGCGCCGTAGCGGATGGTGTAGACGTTCTGGCCCCAGGTGCGCTCACGGGCGCGCTTGAGGATTTCGCCGAATTCGACGGGTTCTATGGTGGAGGTGAGGCCGACTTCGGTCCACATGGAGGCGAGGACTTCGGCTACTTCCGGGCCTTCGGGGACGCCGCCCATTTTGGCGGTGGTGACGGTGAATTCAAAGCCGTCAGGGTAGCCGGCCTCAGCGAGGAGGCTCCTGGCCTGGTCGGGGTCATAGGGGTAGGGGACCCATTCTTCCTTGAAGTCGTAGCGGTAGGGGGGGATGCCGTAGGTGCTGGCGGGGACTGCGGCGTCGCCCCAGAAGGTTTCGATGATGAGATCCCGGTCGATGGCGAGGTTCATGGCTTTGCGGACGGTGGCGTTTCTGAGGGGGTTGTCGGCGATGAAGCCACCGGCGAGGGGTTCGGTTTCGCCCTTGCGGGAACCGGCGAGGATTTCCTTGGGCTGGTCGTAGTAGAGGCCGCCGAAGTAGGCGAACATGAAGATGCCGGGGAGGGTGGCGACGACGGTTTCGAAGCCGCGCTCGTTGGCCTGGGGCAGGAGGGTGCGGGGGATGTCGGCGAGGTGGACTTCGCTGGTGAGGAGCATGGCGAGACGGGTGGCGTCTTCGGGGGTGTAGTAGATCATCAGCTCATGGAACTCGGGGGTCTTGCGCCAGTGGTCTTCGACGCGCTCGACGTGGAGGCCGACGCCGATTTTGAGGTCGATGTAGCTGAAGGGACCGGTGCCGACGGGGTTTTCCGCGTAGGCGTCTTCGCCGCCGACGGAGTCCCAGTAGTCTTTGCTGAGCATGGCGACGAGGCCGCCTTCGGAGATGTGGCCGAGGAGGAGGGGTTCGGCCTGGTCCATGTTGTAGTCGAAGGAGTAGTCGCTTGTGACGTTGAAGTTCGAGTCGGCGACGCCGTAGATGTTCCAGCGGCCGGGGTTGTATGAGGTCTCGCCGGCGGAGGTACGTATGGAGAAGATGACGTCTTCGACGGTGAGTTCGTCGCCACCGCCCATGTCGTTGGTGTGGAAGGGGATGCCCTGTTTGAGAGTGAAGGACCAGCTTGTAGCGTCGTCGGACATGGTCCAGTCCTGGACGACGTGGTCGTTGGTGTAGTCGCCGGAGTGGGGGTCGATGTAGACCATTTCCTCATACATGGTTTTGATGGGGCCGGATGAGGAGTGGAAGGTCTGGTGGACCATGGTGACCTGGTGGCCGGGGGGCACCATGGAGATTTCGAGCCTGGGGGATACGGGGACCCTGGCCATGGCGGTGGGTTCGGGGGTGGGGGCCGGGGTGGGCGCCGCGGTGGGGGTGGGCCTGGGGGTTGCGGGGGCGGCGGTGGGGGTTGGTCTTGGGGTGGGCCGCGGGGTGGCCGCCGGGGTGGAGGGCATGGCGGTTGGGGCCATAGTGGGGGCCGGAGTTGCGGGGGCGGGGGCTGCGGTGGGGACTTCGGTGGCGACGGGGGTGGAGGGTTCGTCGTCGCCGCAGGCGATGATTACGAGGAGGGAGAGGAGCAGGGCTCCTAAAAGGGCGTATAGGGGCCAATGGGTTATGGCTTTGGGGTGTGTCATGGGGGAACATCTCCTTTTTCTGTCGGCAAAGGGGTTGGGTGCGCCGAAAGTTGGGGGATGGGATGATGGTAGGGGATGAGGGTGTGATTGTCAAACCTCTGGGACCCAGCCCGGCACCTCCCAGCCGTAGGTTCCTGCCCTCGTGTCGGAGCACCAGGACAAGCTTTTCGCAGGAATGACGAATTCTATTTGCACCGCCCAGCCATCGGTTGCTGATCTCGCGGGTGTGACGAGATCAAGAACCCAGCCCATCCCTTCCCAGCCGTGGGTTGCTGGGTTCGCGGGGTGACGAATTCTATTTGCACCGCCCAGCCATCGGTTGCTGATCTCGCGGGTGTGACGAGATCAAGAACCCAGCCCATCCCTTCCCAGCCGTGGGTTGCTGGGTTCGCGGGGTGACGAATTCTATTTGCACCGCCCAGCCATCGGTTGCTGATCTCGCGGGTGTGACGAGATCAAGAACCCAGCCCATCCCTTCCCAGCCGTGGGTTGCTGGGTTCGCGGGGTGACGAATTCTATTTGCACCGCCCAGCCATCGGTTGCTGATCTCGCGGGTGTGACGAGATCAAGAACCCAGCCCATCCCTTCCCAGCCGTGGGTTGCTGGGTTCGCGGGGTGACGAATTCTATTTGCACCGCCCAGCCATCGGTTGCTGATCTCGCGGGTGTGACGAGATCAAGAACCCAGCCCATCCCTTCCCAGCCGTGGGTTGCTGGGTTCGCGGGGTGACGAATTCTATTTGCACCGCCCAGCCATCGGTTGCTGATCTCGCGGGTGTGACGAGATCAAGAACCCAGCCCATCCCTTCCCAGCCGTGGGTTGCTGGGTTCGCGGGGTGACGAATTCTATTTGCACCGCCCAGCCATCGGTTGCTGATCTCGCGGGTGTGACGAGATCAAGAACCCAGCCCATCCCTTCCCAGCCGTGGGTTGCTGGGTTCGCGGGGTGACGAATTCTATTTGCACCGCCCAGCCATCGGTTGCTGATCTCGCGGGTGTGACGAGATCAAGAACCCAGCCCATCCCTTCCCAGCCGTGGGTTGCTGGGTTCGCGGGGTGACGAATTCTATTTGCACCGCCCAGCCATCGGTTGCTGATCTCGCGGGTGTGACGAGATCAAGAACCCAGCCCATCCCTTCCCAGCCGTGGGTTGCTGGGTTCGCGGGGTGACGAATTCTATTTGCACCGCCCAGCCATCGGTTGCTGATCTCGCGGGTGTGACGAGATCAAGAACCCAGCCCATCCCTTCCCAGCCGTGGGTTGCTGGGTTCGCGGGGTGACGAATTCTATTTGCACCGCCCAGCCATCGGTTGCTGATCTCGCGGGTGTGACGAGATCAAGAACCCAGCCCATCCCTTCCCAGCCGTGGGTTGCTGGGTTCGCGGGGTGACGAATTCTATTTGCACCGCCCAGCCATCGGTTGCTGATCTCGCGGGTGTGACGAGATCAAGAACCCAGCCCATCCCTTCCCAGCCGTGGGTTGCTGGGTTCGCGGGGTGACGAATTGGGTTATAGGATGAAGGTGTAGAGGTCCAGCCAAGCGGGGTTCATTCCTTCAATTAGTTCGATCTTCCAGGCGCGCTTCCATTTTTTCACTCTCTTTTCTCTGGCCATTGCGTCGTCCATTGTGCCATGAAGTTCGTAATAGACGAGTCGATGCAGTCCATGTTCTTTGCTGAATCCCTTGAAGGTACCTTCTTTGTGTTGCCACACACGGCTGGATGAGGTTTGAGGTGACGCCGGTGTATAGGGTGCCTTTTCGATGGTTTGTGACGATGTAGACGCAGGGGCTGAACATGTGGGGTAGTTTAGATGATTGGTGGCTTTGTTGGGAAGGGGGAGGGGACACCGCCCGGCACCGCCCCGCCGTGGGTTCCTGCCCTCGTGTCGGAGCACCAGGACAAGCTTTTCGCAGGGGTGACGAATTCTATTTGTACCGCCCAGCCATCGGTTGCTGGTTTTGCGGGGGTGACGAAGATAAGAACCCGGCCCATCCCTACCCAGCCATAGGTTCCTGCTTTCGCAGGAATGACGAATTTTATTTGCACCGCCCAGCCATCGGTTGCTGATCTCGCGGGTGTGACGAAGATAAGAACCCAACCCATCCTTACCCAGCCATAGGTTCCTGCTTTCGCAGGAATGACGAAGAGAGGGCAGGGGTGACGAATTTATTTGCCGCTCCCGGCCGTAGGCCCCCGCGTTCGCGGGGGTGGGTGGGGGAAGGGGTGAGGGGGTGAGGAAAAGGAAGAGGGCGGGCCGTGTGGCCCGCCCTCTTTTGGGTTTCCTTTGGTTGCCAGGCTAGGGGACGATTATCCCTGCCTCGTTGGCGTAGACCCAGTAGGCCTTACCGGTTTCAACCATGTCGTCGGAGTCGGCTCCGACGGAGAGCCTTACCAGCTTGCCTTCGAGCGAGTCGTAGCCGTAGACGACTTCGGCATCGATGTTGGCGAAGTAGTCCTTCGCGCTGATCATGGTACCAGCCTTGGCCTGGTCTGCGTCGACCACACCGATGAGGTTCCAACCCTCGTTAACTGCGATGTGCGGCGGAGGCTGGAAGTCGGTGCCGGCTGCGAGTACGACACTGATGTCGAGCACGCCGTCGGAGACTACCCAGTAGCCGTTCATGCCGTTGACGGTGGTCAGGTCACCGGAGAGGGTGCCGCCCGTGCGGGTGGCGGTCATCCAGAGACCGGACTCGTTGTCGTGGGTGAGGACGGACATGATGTCCTCGTTGCTGAAGACCGCGTTGACGTCGCCGTCGGCGGGGTCAGCCGGGAAGGAGATGAGGTTGGGACCGGGGTTGAGCTCGATCTTGTAAGCAGGCCTGTCGACCTTCGCGAACTCGTGGGTGAACTCCTTCTCGTTGCCAGCAGCGTCCATGACCTCAATCTTGAAGACGTGGTCGCCGTTGGTGAGGCTGCCGGGCCTGTAGACGAAGAGCACGTTGTCCCTGGTGATTACGTCAGCAGTGACGTCGTCGCCGTTGAAGGAGGCGCTCTGGAGCTCCACGGTGCCGCTGGTGTCGAAGTCAGTTGCTACGTCAGCGGGGTTGTCCGTGGCAGCACCATCGTTGCTGTCGTCCGCAGTGTCTTCCGTACCCTTGTCATCAACGGCCAGACCGTACTCCTTGCCCTCGTTGGCGAAGTCCGCGCGGATGAAGGCGCCGGCGTTGGACGTGGATTCCTCGGGCTTGAAGGCAGGCATCTGGACTTCGTTGTCCACCTCGAAGAGGATGTTGCTCTTGCCTTCGGGGTCATGCTTGTAGCCAGTGGTATCGCCAGCGTCGTTCTTCTGAGCGACGCCCATGGTACCTGCGGTGGCGGCGAGCTTGAGAGCTCCGCTGCCCAGGTCGTTGCCGCTGACGTGGACGCTGTAGAGTCCGTCGTCATCGGCGGCGCCGAATACGGGCTTGTACTCCCACTCATTGACAGCGCCGGTGGGACTGGCCGTACCGGTGGTGTCGGTTGTCAGGAGGTTGCCTGCGCCGACCTTGGAAATGGTTACCGTGGGATTGCCGGCAAGCCTCTCATCGGAAGAGATCATGATGGTGATGTCTTCGTTGGTGATGGGGCGGCTGCCCTCGGCGGTGCCGGTTACGGTAACGGTCAGCTTGGCGGGGATACCGTCGTTGGCGGTAATCTCATCTTCGTCACCGATGAGGTTGCCGGCGCGGTCGGTGAGGGACTCGTTGCCAACCTGAATCTCGGGCCTGTCGTTGGGATCCATTTCCGGCACGTCCAGGTAGACGTACTGGTTCTTACAGGTCACGCCGTTGGGTTCGTCGCCGTCGACCTCGAAGTCGCCGGTGTCGACGGTTGCGCAGTCCAGCTTCTCGCTGAAGGCGACCCTTATGCTGGTGCGCTTGGCGGCGGAGCCGGACTTCTCCTCGGCGCCGTCGAGCCAGGTACCGGTGAAGGTATTGGTCTCGTCAAGCTCGGGGGAAGCGGCGTCCACGCGGACGACGTAGGGATCGCAGCCAGCGCCCGCATCGGTCACTTCGCCGTCGGCATTCTTGACCACGGGATTGTCCGCGATGTACTTGTCAAGGGCTGTAATGGAGGTTGCGCCCGAATCATCGGAGAAGGTAAGCGCCGGAGGGGCACACTTCGTGTCTCCGTTGGAGTCGCTGACGCCAACGTTACCTGCCAGGTCGGTGGAAACGGCCCACCAGTGGATCAGGTACTCAGATCCAGCGTTTGCACCGTCCGCATCGAGGTCGGCTTCGCCTTCCTCAATACTCACGGAAGCGGAGTAGCCGTTGGTGGCGTCTTCCAGCTTCAGGTCGTCGCGCTCGTAGACGATAGTCTCACCGAGGGAGTCTCCGTTAATGGAGTAGAGACCGGCGAGGACGTAGACGCTGTCTCCATCGTCCTTATCGTCGCTGATACCGGAGTCGGTATCCTGCACGTCGAAGGACACGGTAGGCTCATCCTCGCGACCGGCGGTCCCGCTGGCGGGGGCCAGGTTGCTGAAGGAGGGAGCGTCCACGTCCAGCGGAATACTGGCGGTACGGTTGCGGCTTGGGCTCGCGTCCGAATAGGTAACTCTGAGGGAGTCTCCCTGGTTGTTGGCAGGGATGGTTATCATGCCCTTGCCATCGGTGAGACCGGTACCGTCGCCCGAATCAGCCTGTCCAGCTTTACAGCTGTTCATCGAGGAGTCGCAAATCTCCACCATGGCGGTGAACTTACCGCTCCTAGCGGCCGACTCTGACAGAATCACGTTCAGTCCAGAGGGGAAGGCATCGGTGCTTACCCTGACGCGGTTCTTGTCCGAGCCTATGGCCGGGACTGCCACATTTGCCAAGGTAACACTGATCGGGTCGGACACCACTATCTCAGTCACCGCTGCGATCGGAGGATCAGCGGTCGTATCCTCAGCCACAGCTGCCCTACCGTAGACAGTAACGGTTACAGTTGAAAGGGTTGTCGGGGGATCGGTTGCGGGATCAGCAGCAACGAAGCCCGTTTGCAAGAATTCGGCGGTCAACTGAAGCCCATCCTCACCGTCATTCATTGCGCTGAGGACCGAAGAGCTGATTGTACCTTCGTTGGCCGCTCCGCCCCTGAGGGTCGTTGCACGGTCAGCCTCTGGCACGACGGTGATACCGGCGTCATCGCTGGTGAGCTGGCCGTCCCTGTTGGTGTCCAGAATGTCCAGCCAAGTCCATACAGCATCGTCAGCCCGGTTTTCATAGGAATCCGGCTTCGGCGGATTGATGTCCGTAATGGCACCATCCAGTTGGTCGACCGGCAATACGTAGCTAACGGCGGAGGCACCAGTTATGGATATGGTCCGCTCTTCGGTGGTGGCGGACCTGCCGCTCATGTCGTCCTTAGTGAATAGCTTGTATTCAATTCGGTTGACAGATTCTTCAGCGGTCGTAGTGTCGTCATCGTGGTCAACCGTAGGAACGGCGGTAACGGTGCCGGCAACCAGCGTTCCCGATGAAACGTTAAGGTCCAGATAGCCGGCGGTCATCGGAGCGGTCTTTTCGCCCGTGTCACGCTTCTCGTTGGGATCGATTTCGGGATCGTGGGCCGAATCGCCCACAGGACCGCCCGTGGCAGTGTCTGGATCCACATCGTAGAAGAAGGTGAAGTCATTGAAGTTCACCAGTCCGTCACCGTTAGCGTCGGCGAGGGCGCTCCAGTCTACTGTGCCCGCTGCCGGGATGGAGCCAACCGCGAAGCTCTGCGTAGCAGGCTTGTTCAAGTCCTGGTCGGTGACCGAGATCGTGATGGCCTGACCTGGGCCACCCAGCCCATTGAGGCTGATGTAGTCGATCTCGTCGCTACCGTCCATGAACGCGATAGACCCTGCGTCGGCACCAAAAGCGGGCATGGCCCACAGGAGCCCCACTAGCAGGGTTAAAAGTATGCCAGGGATAAACCAGGTTGCTTTTTGTCTCACTTCTCCTCCCTATGCGTCTGAGTTTGAGGAACCGACCGGTGGTTAAATGTCATAGACCAACCTCCTTGGGTCTGATGCCGTGAAGGCGCCAGGGAGGGCCGGTGTTTCCGAGATGAACGGGTCTGTAGTAGTGCATTGATTCCCTCTCCTGGGATGTTGATTCTGTGGTTTTGAGGTGTTTGCATGGCTGTTGGGGGTGACGGGTGTAGGGGCGCAATCCCAGTCATAGGACGCCTTGCAGACGGGTCTGCGGAGGCGTCGAAGGGGGTAGCGGCCCTTGCGTAAGCTTGCGGTATGTGCTTTTGCCTCTGGATAGGTTTGGGATGGGCAAGCCTTTGTTGGTCATGCGGTACTCTACACAACCCCGCTTGAGATTGTCAAGTGGTGAAATGGCCTAAATTTGATGGGTTGTTGATGGGAATTTCTGATGGTTTTTGGCCGTTTGTTCACAGGGTTCGGGGATATTATACAGGGGTCATTGCATGACGGCAAGGTCATTGCATGACGGCAAGTTTGGGCAACGGCGCGGATTGGGGGCAACTGCGTTGCGGCAAGTTTGGGCAACGGCGCGGGTTGGGGGGTTGGTGGGGAGATGAGGGGTTTGGGGGGAGATGAGGGGTTTGGGGGTCTTTGGGGTTGGGGGGCAACTGCGTTGCGGCAAGTTTGGGCAACGGCGCGGATTGGGGGGTTGTGGGGTCTTTCGGGGGGTCTTGGGGATGGGGGCCAGCTAGGACGGGGAGTGGGCGCCCGCCTTCGCGGGGGTGGGGAGGAGGGGGAGGGGGTGGGGATTGGGGTTTGGCGTTGGGGGCAACTGCGTTGCGGGTCATTGCATGACGGCAAGTTTCGCGGAGTTGGGCTTGGGTTGGGGGGTTTGGGGGTTGGGGGCCAGCTAGGACGGGGAGTGGGCCCCGCCTTCGCTGGGGTGGGGAGGGGGGGGAGGGGGATGTCTATTGGGGTTTGCCGTTGGGGGGTGGTTCGGTGAAGGGTTCGCCGCGGGATTCGGCGTCTTCCTTGCGAGCCAGCCACTCTTGCCAGAGTTGCCGCTCTTCGGTGCGACCTTGTTCAAGTCCTTGCTCAAGACCTTGTTCGAGGCCTTGTTCGCGGGCGGCGGCTATGCGCTTTCTGCGTCGTTCTTCGAGCCATTTCTGGATGTCGTGGGCGAGTACCATGAATGTCCTCCCTGATTCGACTAGTGCGAAGGCGGTGATAGCGGCTGTCGTTCCGGCGGCGCTGAGGCCGAGGATAATGCCTGTTACGGTTTCTATTATATCCTCTCCGGCGCGGATTTCTCCAGCGATGATGAAGGCGGCGCCGGCGATGTAGAGGATGAGGAAGATGCCGAAGTACCAGCGTCGAAGGCTGGCGACGATGCTCCAGATGGTCTCCCTGGGCTGGTGTCCGGGTTGGGAAGTGTCGATGGGTGTTGGCCTCCGCTTGGTGTTGGGGCGTTAGCAGTGTGAAGGAGGGGGACGTTTGTGTCAATGGGGGCAACTGCGTTGCGGGTCATTGCATGACGGCAAGTTTGGGCAACGGGGCGGAATGGGGGGTTGGGGTCCTTCGGCGAGGATTGTTAGTTGGAGGGGGTCCTTCGACGGGCTCAGGATGAGCGTGGGGGCGGTTGACACTTGGTTTGGGGCGGGGATATACTCTGTCTTGTCGGGTTTCCTGCTTGATTCACCCCCATCCGAACCTTCCCCCGTCGAGGGGGAAGGGCGAAGAGAGAGGGGGAGGGAGGCCCAGATTCCACACCCCGGAGCGCCCCAGTCCTTCCTTTATATATGAAGGTTTTGCGTTTGCCCATGAGTGTTGCCGGTTTAGAGGTGCGTTTGTTTTTGGGGTCCTTCGACAGGCTCAGGATGAGGGGAGGGTGTTGTGAGGGCTAAGTTCATTTTTGTGACAGGGGGCGTGGTCAGCGGTATCGGGAAGGGAGTGAGTGCGGCGTCGATAGGGCGGATTTTGAAGAGCCGGGGGATTTCCGTTTCGATTATCAAGCTGGACCCGTATTTGAACGTTGACCCGGGGACGATGTCGCCGTACCAGCACGGGGAAGTTTTCGTTACGAAGGACGGCGGCGAGGCGGACATGGACCTGGGGCACTATGAGCGGTTCATCGACATTGAGGTGACGCGGGCTTCGAATTTGACGGCGGGGCAGGTTTATCAGTCGTTGATTGCGAAGGAGCGTCGGGGGGACTTTCTGGGGGGGACGATTCAGGCGGTATCGCACGTGACGAATGAGATCAAGGGGCGGATAATGTCGCTGGCGGAGGAGTCGGGCGCGGAGGTGGTGGTGGTGGAGGTTGGGGGGACGGTGGGGGACATGGAGGGGCAGCCGTTTCTGGAGGCGATTCGTCAGATGCGGAACGAGGTGGGGCGGGACAACGTCTTTTACATTCACGTGACGCTCTTACCTTATATATATGCGGCGGGGGAGTTGAAGACGAAGCCGACGCAACACAGTGTGCGGGACTTGCGGGCGATTGGGATTCAGCCGGACGCGATTATCTGCCGGAGCGATTTTGAGGTTTCGGAGGGGATCCGGGACAAGATTGCGCTGTTCTGCGACGTGGCGAAGGATGCGGTGATTCCGCTGCTGACGGTGGATACTATCTACCGGGTGCCGCTGATTCTGGAGGAGTGGGGGCTGGGGGACTTGCTTGCGTCGTCGCTGAAGTTGCGGGCGGGAGAGCGGGATATGGCGGCGTGGTCGGCGATGGTGGAGCGGATGCAGACGGTTAACGGAAGGGTGCCGATTGCGCTGGTGGGGAAGTACGTGGAGCTGCAGGACAGTTATATTTCGGTGAAGGAGGCGCTGCAGCACGCGGCGTTGCATCATGGGCAGGAGGTGGAGGTGCAGTGGGTGCACGCGGAGCAGGTGGAGGCGGAGGGGCCGGAGGGGCTGCTGGCGGAGGCGTGCGGGATTGTGGTGCCGGGGGGGTTCGGGTCGAGGGGGGTGGAGGGGATGATTACGACGGCGCAGTACGCGCGGGAGAAGGGGATTCCGTATCTGGGGTTGTGTCTGGGGCTGCAGGTGATGGTGGTGGAGTTCGCGCGGAACGTGCTGCAGTTGAGGGGGGCGCATTCTTACGAGGTGGACCCGGACTGCGCGGACCCGGTGGTGCATTTTATGCCAGAGCAGCGGACGGTGACGGATATGGGGGGGACGATGCGGCTGGGGAATTATCCGTGCGTGCTGGTGGAGGACAGCCTGGCGTACCGGGCTTACGGGGAGGCGGAGGTGTTGGAGCGTCACCGGCACCGGTTTGAGCTGAATAACGATTATCGCGAACGTCTGGAGGGGGCGGGGATGCGGGCGAGCGGACTTTCGCCGGACCGGCGGCTGGTGGAGATTACGGAGGTGGAGGGGCACCCGTTTATGCTGGGGGTGCAGTTTCACCCGGAGTTCCGGTCGAGGCCGCATCGACCGCACCCGCTGGTGAGCGAGTTTGTGGGGACGGCGATGCGGACGCTGCGGGAGGGGAGTCAGCCTTCGCTGCCGCTGGGGGAGGAGGCGCTGACGATTCGACGGAGGCCGCCGCATTTCAACGGGGGAAATTTCAGGGGTCAGAGGATATGAAGCTTTTCGTAGATACGGCAGACGTGGATGAGGTGAAGAGGGCCGCCCGGCTGGGGGTGGTTTCCGGCGTGACGACAAATCCATCGCTGGCGGCGCAGGCGGGCGTTTCGGGGATGGAGGGGTACCGGGCGGCGGTGGCGGAGATCGCTTCGATTGTGGACGGGCCGATTTCGATTGAGGTGGTGAGCGAGGACGTGGAGGGGATGATTACGGAGGGGAAAGAGTACGCGACGTGGGCGCCAACACCATGGGTGAAGCTGCCGAGCACGGCAGCAGGGTTCGAGGCGATGAAGGCGCTGTCGGACGAGGGGATAGAGATCAACCAGACGCTGTGCTTTTCGGTGAACCAGGCACTGCTGGGGGCGGCGGCGGGCGCGGCGGCGGTGAGTCCCTTCGTGGGGCGCGTAGACGACACGGGGCAACGGGGGATGGACCTGGTGGAGGAGATTGTGTCGATATTCAAGAATTACGGAATCAAGACGCAGGTGCTGGCGGCGAGCATACGTCACCCGCTGCACTGCGTGGAGGCGGCAAGGGCGGGGGCGCATATTGCGACGGTGCCGTGCGCGGTGCTGGAGCAGATGGTGAAGCACCCGCTGACAACGGTGGGGGTGGAGCGGTTTCGCCAGGACTGGCAGAAGGCCAGCGGAGGCTGAGACGACGGTCCAGAATGCCTCAGCGGAGCAAAAATCTTTGGAAAGAAAGTGATCCAAGTGTCCCCTAAACCGACGTTAGACGTTTCAGAACTGGAAAGGAAGAGCAAGGAGGAGCTGTTAGCCATTGCCCAGCAGATGGGCATGGAAAACGGCAACCAGCTCACGTCGCTCCGCAAGGAGGACGTGGTGGTGCGGATTGCCCACAAGTTCCCGGACCAGCACCGGCTGAGAGGGTCGGGCGTGCTGGAGCTGATGAGCGACGGATACGGGTTCCTGCGGCACACTGGCTTGAAGCCGGGGCCGGGGGACATCTACGTGTCGCAGTCGCAGATCCGGCGGTTCGGGCTGAGGTGCGGGGATACGGTGGCGGGAGGCGTCCGCTCGCCCAAGGGCGGGGAGCGATATTTCGGGATGACGCGGGTGGACACGGTGAACGGGCTTACGCCGCCCAAGGCTCGGTCAAGGCCGACCTTCGAGGAACTGACGCCCGTCTTTCCCGACGAACAGATAACGCTGGAGACGACGCCGGACAACCTTACGACGCGGATGATAGACCTGTTCGCGCCCATCGGCCGCGGCCAGCGAGGTCTTATCGTGTCGCCTCCCAAGGCGGGGAAGACGACGATATTGAAGCACGTAGCCAGCGGGGTGACGGCAAACTTCCCGGACATCCACATAATGGTGGTGCTCATCGGGGAGCGGCCGGAGGAAGTGACGGACATGCGTCGCTCGGTGAAGGGGGAAGTCTTCGCTTCCACCTTCGACGAGTCGGTGGAGGACCAGGTGCGGCTGGCGGACCTTGCGCTTGACCGGGCCAAGCGTCTGGTGGAATCGGGCAAGGACGTGCTGATTCTGATGGACAGCATCACCCGGGCCACGCGAGCCTACAACCTAGCGCTGCCCACCAGCGGGCGTACGCTTTCGGGAGGTATCGACCCGGTGGCGCTCTATCCGCCCAAGAAGTTCTTCGGAGCGGCCCGGAACGTGGAGTTCGGTGGCAGCTTGACCATCATTGCCAACTGCCTGGTTGACACGGGCAGCCGCATGGACGAGGTGATTTACGAGGAGTTCAAGGGCACGGGGAACATGGAGCTTCACCTGGACAGGAAGCTGGCGGAGAAGCGTATTTTCCCGGCCATAGACATCGGACGCAGCAGCACTCGACACGAGGAGTTGATGTTCGACGCAAAGACGGTGAAAAACATCTGGCTGCTGCGGCGCATTGTGGGCCTGCTGGTGCACGAGTCGGGCAACTTTACCGACGGCATCGAGCGGATACTGGAACGACTCTCCCAGAGCAAGAGCAACGCTGAATTCCTGGCGCGGCTGGCCAAGGACCCCAGCTAGCGCCCGCAGGACTTTGGAGGCTATCGAAGGAATGACTATAGAGACGAATCACGGAGTGAACGTGGTAGTCGGAGAAGGCAACACCAGGGTGTTGCTGGGCTGCACGCACCAGCGAGGGCTAGTGTACATGGTGCCGGCGGAGAAGAGCTGGGTGTGCACAGAGGAGATGCTGCCGGGCCACGCGCTGGCGGGATTCCTGGGAGAACTTACTGCCCGCGGAGACCCGGCGGTAGAAGAGATGATGCAGAGGTGGGGTATCTACTTTCGGCAGATGCCGCTGGACGAGTCACAGGGCTAGCCGGAAACTGCTTCAGGGGACCTTTTTCGGACTTTCTTGTTAGAAGCGACCCTGGGTGAGGTGCGTGTATTTGGGTGGGTTGAGGGATGAAGAGTGGGCCCCCGCATCCGCGAGGGCACGGGGAGGGAGGGCGCTGCGGTCAGGATGACACGCGGTTGGAGGTTGAAGAGTAAGCCACGCTTTTGCCGGGGTGGGGGATGTGGAGGAGGGCCCTTGGCCTAGCTGCTTTCGGGGATGGGGCGGTCGTCCTGCTGGCTGGCCAGGTGAGGCCTGGGCTGGGGGTCGATGGCAGGAGCGGGCTGGGCCGGAGTCTCCACTTCCTGGGGTGCTTCTTCTACATCATCCTCAATGACCGGCTCTCTGCCGTCGAACAGGGCCTGCAGGTTATCACCTTCCACAGACTCGTGCTCAATGAGAAATTCGGCAATGTCAGTGAGCCGCTCCCTGTTTTCCTCCAGGATGGTCTCGGCCTTCTGCTTTGCGGTGGTAATCAGCGCCCTTACTTCCTGGTCGATTTCTTCAGCCAGCTTGGAGCTGTAGTCCTGTTCTTCGTGGATCTCCCGGCCGAGGAAGACCAGTTCCTGGCGGCGGCCCAGCGTGCGAGGGCCGAGCTTGTCGCTCATGCCGTACTGCTTGACCATTCTCTGGGCAATCTGAGTCGTGCGCTGCAGGTCGTTGCTGGCGCCGGTGGTCATCTCTCCGAAGACGATTTCCTCTGCCGCCCTTCCTCCCAAGGCCGTGGCCATCATGTCCTCGAACTGACCCTTGGTCCACAGGTACCGGTCTCCCTCCGGCAACAGGCGGGTGTAGCCACCCATTGCTCCACGGGCAACGATGGATATCTTGTGCACCTTGTCTGCCTTGGGCAGCTTGAAAGCGACGAGAGCGTGGCCTGCTTCATGGTAGGCGGTCATGGCCTTCTCCCTGTCGCTGATGACGCGGCTCTTGCGCTCCGGGCCTGCGATTACGCGGTCTATGGCTTCTTCGAACTCGGAGATGCCGATGAGCTTCTTATTGCGACGGGCAGCCAGCAGCGCGCCTTCATTGACCAGGTTGGCGAGGTCAGCGCCGCTGAAACCGGGGGTCTCCTTGGCGATGACGTCCAGCTTCAGGTTGGGAGCGAGGGGCTTGCCCTTGGAGTGGACCTTCAGGATAGCCTCGCGGCCCTGGACTTCCGGCAGGTCCAGGACGACCCTTCTGTCGAAACGACCGGGACGCAACAGGGCCGGGTCCAGGATGTCGGGGCGGTTGGTGGCGGCAATGACGATTATATTTGTGCCTGTCTCAAAGCCATCCATCTCCACCAGAATCTGGTTCAGGGTCTGCTCTCGCTCGTCGTGACCGCCGCCAAGGCCGGCGCCTCGGTGACGTCCCACGGCGTCAATTTCGTCGACGAAAACGATGCAGGGAGAGTTGCGCTTGGCCTGGTCGAAGAGGTCACGCACCCGGGCTGCGCCGACGCCCACGAACATCTCAACGAACTCGCTGCCGCTGATGGGGAAGAAGGGGACGGCGGCTTCACCGGCGACGGCCCTGGCCAGCAGGGTTTTACCGGTGCCGGGCGGGCCTACCAGGAGAACGCCCCTGGGGATGCGGGCACCGAGGGAGAGGAACCTGTCCGGGTTCTGGAGGAACTCAACCACTTCCTGGAGTTCGGCCTTCGCTTCGTCGGCGCCGGCCACGTCGGAAAAGCTGACGGTGGGTCGGCTGGTGAGGATCATCTTAGCCTTACTGCGGCCGAAGTTCATGGTCTGGTTGCTGCTTCCCTGGGCCTGGCGCATGAGAAGGATAATCAGCGCGCCGAAGAAGATGAGGGGGAGGAAGTTGATCAACAGACCGAGGTTGAACCCACCCGAGCCTTTGAAGAACACGGGAACGCTGTCCGGGATATGCTCGGTGATGTCCGTGCCTTCACCGATGCGGCTATTTACCTCGCCGCCACTAACGGTGAAGACTTTGAGGGATTCCCCCTTAACTTCTATGGAGGAGACCTCCCCCTCCTTGGCCATGCGAACGACCTCGGTGAAGGAGACATCTTCGGAGCCTCCGAGACCGGGAACGACGATGAAGAAGATTGAGGCAACGGCGACGATAATCAGAAGATAGATGAGGCCGCTTCTCAACCACTTTCTATTGCTCATATTTGCGCCAATCCGTTTGTCGGTTTGGGTATTTCTTCTTGGGAAACCTTGGAAGCCTAAGGCATTTTATCCGTATATTCATACTACGTTAAAACGGCTAAAAAAGCAAAGTTTGTCTCACGAATTTATACGAAGAATTGCTGCAAACCGTTCCCAAAGGGTTATTCAAACCAGACAGCGCCCGTTACGGAAGGACGGGCAAATTCCCCGTTTGGCTGGGGCAGCAATCGGGTAGTTGAGTTAGGCAACGGGCCTGGCCAGCGCCCCCGGGGCAACCTTGCGTTTCAGCCATTGGCCGTCGTAGGAACTGCCCTGCAAAACACCGTTCTCAACCATCACCTTGCCGCGGAGCATGGTCATAACGGGATAGCCTTCGCATTCGAAGCCTTCCCAGATACTGTAGTCGGAATCGGCGTGCAGGTCGTCGAGGGTCAGGGTCTTTCGGATGGAAGGATCGATCATGACAAGGTCGGCGTCGCTTCCGGGGGCAATGACACCCTTTTGTGGATAGAGTCCAAGTATCTTCGCAGCATTGGTGGCGATAACGTCGGCGAATCTGGTCAGGGACATGCCACCCTGGGAGACGAACTTGGTGAAGGATACGGGCACCCTGGTCTCGATGCCGTTGTGGCCGCCACAAACGGACTCGATGGTCTGGCCCCAGAACTTCACGTCCTTATAGGTAGTGTATTCGTCGGTAGCGGTGGTGGAGATTCGGCCGTCCTCCAAGCCGAGCTTCAGGGTGTCCCTATCGGAAGCGTACTTGATGGCGGGGTAAGTGTGAATCTTGGTGCCGTTGGGCTTCCTGTAGTCGTCGCAGGTGAACTCCAGGTAGTTATGGAGGGCCTCGCCGTAGACGGGCAGGCCACGGCTTCTGGCCTCACCCACGGCAATGACGCCTTCCCTGGCAGTGACGTGGACGAAGTAGATACCAACCTCAGCGTGCTCCGCCATGCGGATCACCTTGCGGAAGGACACGTCTTCGGAGATGTTGCTGTGGACCAGATGGAGGTTGTAGCCCTGATCGCGACCTTCGCGCTTCAGCTTTTCTTCCATATACGTAACCATGTCGTCGTCTTCGGCGTGGACGGCCATAATGCCGCCCTGCTTGCCGACCTCATTGAAGATGGCCTGCAGGTGACCGTAGGGGACGCGCCCGGCGAATGTGGTGAATATCTTGAAGCTGGCCTGACCTGCCTGAACGGCCTCGCCGATTTCACCGATGGTCCTGGGGCTGACTTCGCCCGCCAATATATGGTGGTAGGCGAAGTCGGTGTAGCTGTGCCCGATGAAGGCCTGCTTACGGGACTCCAACTCCTGCATGATGGACTCTTGCCCCTCCATCTCCTCCGGCGAGTTGGGCAGGGAACCGGAGAAATCGAGGAGGGTGGTTACACCGCCGAAGGCTGCGGCGCGGGTGGCGGCTTCCGGGGGTTGGGTGAAGACCTCTGGCCGACCGGCCCATCGCTCGGGGACGGGGATGCCGATGTGGGTGTGGGGTTCGATGCCGCCGGGGAAGACTATTTTCCCCGTGGCATCGATAACGCGGGCGGAATCGGCGGTGAGCAGGTCGGGATGGGAGAGGGCGGCGATCTTGCCGTCCTGAATAGCAACGTCCATGAGGTTGGCGCCCTGAGGGGTAACTACGGTACCACCTTTGATGATTGCGTCCAACATTTAGCCACCTCCGAAGCAGGGTTGGGGGCATTATAGCAGGGAATGGCAGCAAGGCGATTGTCTTCTCACCATCCGGCGGGTTTTCTGATGACGCCCACTTTGTCCGAAAGCGACTCCGGGAATTGACTGCGCCGCAGGTGGCTCTTCCAGAGGCGTTTTACGTAGGTGGCGGCATTCTTCAACCGCGTGGGGCTGGCATACCTTCTATCTGGATTTACGAGCGTAACCTTGAGGCCCAGACCGTCCCGGACATACTGCATGGCATCTGCGAAGTCGGCGTCATTTGAAACGATGACAGCCTGCTCATAGTCCTCATCAAAGCCATCAACCAAGAGGCGAGTGGCCAGGTTAACGTCCGTACCTTTCTCCTCAGTGTGCAAGACCCGAACCCTGTTCGGCAAACCATAGATTGGCTCGGCCAACTGACGCCACCTAACGCCGGAGCGAAAAACGCCGTAGTGAGTTTTAAGGTTAGTAAGGGTAGCTAGAGCACGAAGGTATGTCTGTTGCCGCAGACGTTGGAATGGATTGCCAGGACGAGGGTCAAGGCGGGCAGTGAAGTAGTGCACGCGATTGATATTGTCCTTAGGGAATAGAGACTCGGCCAGGCTCTGCAGGTCTAGCCATCTGAAGGGTGTGTCTTTGAGGGCGCGATAGTAGAGATTGAATCCATCTATGTAGAGGTTGGTAATCAATCGCTGCTCCCTTACAAAGACAGAGACCGTCCGGTTGGACGGTCTCGACCCTACCGCCGAAGAGATAGGGGGGGTGGTAGTGAGAATATAGCACAGGAACGCCCGTACGTCAACAGGTCCGGCAACTCAAATCCCTCACCGGTCAAACAGTCGTCTGGTTTTGGCAGTTTACCTTGACACTGAAGATTGGCCTCATTACCATTAAGTGTCCAGGCCGAGGTAGCTCAGCGGTAGAGCAGCGGACTGAAAATCCGCGTGTCGTTGGTTCGATCCCGACCCTCGGCACCACGGGACGTAACCCGTTTGCAGGCGGAAGTGGCTCAGTGGTAGAGCATCTCCTTGCCAAGGAGAGGGTCGTGGGTTCGAATCCCATCTTCCGCTCCACCTTTCATTACGTGTTTCGTTCAACGCGAATTGTTGACATCCCCACCCTCAATGGTTAGTCTTTTTGCCCAAGTGCGACATTCCAGATAATCGGATGTATGGCGAAGGAGGCGATTGATGCCATTACTTCTCACGGACCGGGAAGTTAACCAGTTGATGACCATGCAGGACTGCGTGGGAGTCATGGAAGACATGCTGGACCAGGCTCATCGAGGCATGGCGTGGCTGCAACCCCGATCCCACATCCGAACACCACAGGGATACCACCATATTATGCCCGGAGCCGTTCTTGACAGCGGCGTAGTTGGCTTGAAGGTATATACCGCCCGCTTTCCGGGCGGTTCTCGCTTTTTGACGGTATTACACGACAGCGAGACTGGGGACCTGCTGGCTCTGCTGCAGGGCGGGCGCTGCTCCCAGCTTCGCACGGGCGCCATCAGCGGCGTAGCCAGCAAGCACATGGCCCGGGAGGACGCATCAGTGGTCGGCATCATCGGCACGGGGGCCCAGGCCCGGGCCCAGCTGGAAGGGACCTGCGCCGTGCGCAACATCACCTCGGTCAGGGCCTTCGACATTGTTCCTGAAAAAGCGGAGCAGTTCGCCGCCCAGATGTCTGACCTGCTGGACATAGAAGTCACGGCGGCGGAAAGCGCCCAAGCCTGCGTCGAGGGCGCGGACATAGCGATTACGATGACCACTTCGCCCAACCCGGTGCTTTTCGGCGAGTGGCTGGAGCCTGGGATGCACCTGAGCATCATGGGTTCCAACCACTGGACTCGCCGCGAGGTGGACAACGACGTAATCAGCCGCGTGGACACAATTGTGGTAGACAACCTGGAAGAGGCCAAGCGGTACAGCGGCGACCTTCTTTTCAGTATCGACCAGGGTCTGGTCCGGTGGGAGCAGGTGCAGGAGCTGGCATCGGTAGCCGCTGGCCAGTCACCCGGACGGCCTTCCAACGACAGCGTGACGATGTTCAAGTCCCACGGAATCGGCGTCAGCGACGTGGCTGCCGCCGCCTTTGTCTACAAGCGAGCCAAGGAGGAGGGTTTGGGGACTGATATTCCCCTGAACGCTTAGACTATTTTTATTCTTGCTACTTCCTGGCATGGTGAATTTCTGGTTCAAACAACGGCATCCGATCCATATTCCGCATTTATACCTTCTAAATTTGGAGAAGACTCGTGAACAGTGACCCGTCCAAACAGGACGAAGGGCCTTCCATTGCCCTTCCCGGCCCGGTAATCAACCCCGCTTTCAACCGTCAGCTAGACCGACTTGTGGCCCTTGGCAAGCAGGGGCAGAGCGCAGACAGCCCTCTCTTCAATCCTCCCGAACAGTGGCTCATCGATAACATACGCGTCTTCCAGGACCTGCCCGCCGAGGAGCGAGAGGGACTGATGAAGGAAGTGGCGGAGGTGGTCCGGGAAGGTGAGGAGGCCAACGCCCAGGGTAAAGCCGCAGCGAAGGTGTGGCCCGAGACGGTGGTCAGGCTGGATAACGGGGGGCTGGCTTTCTTCAGCCAGCTGGGTGTGGCCCGCAGGCCGGACCTGACGCAGTATTTCATAGACGGCTTTTCGCGAAATCGGGACGCTCTTGCCTTTACGGAGGAGAGCCAGGCGCTATTTACGGACGTGCTGGAGATCATCATCGACGAGATGGGCCGCCGCTTCGATTCGGGGGACGGGATTCTACAGACAGACAGGCGCATCTGCGACGCGCCGGGACGGTCTTTCCACGCCCGGCAGATCCTATTCGGCACGCGCTACCTGCAGCTGCCCCTGATGTGGAGGCAGTTGACCTTTGATCTCCCAGAGGGCGAGCTTACTGAGGAACCAGACATTCTTGAGGTGTCCATTCCCAACTGGCTGGACGACCTGAACCTGCCCGACGACCTGAAGGACCGCATCAAGGAAGCAGGACTGACACAGCTTGTATTCAAGGCCCCTACGAAGGGGCTTTCTCTTCACCTGGGATTCGACTACATGGGGGAGCACAAGATGGGCCCCCTTTCCATAGCCATGTTCAAGGTGAAGGAGGCCGAGGGTCTGGCCATACAGGCGGCGCTGAGCATGGTGCGGATTCGCACCCTCGGCGGAGACATGACGAATTCCGCCATGATTACCCTGGGGCCGTCCCTGCACGGCAAGAGCACGCTCACTATTATGATTGAGCTTGCGAACAGCGAGACTGCTTCGCTGCTCGGATTGAAGCCGGACCCGCAGGAAGGCGTGTTCCCGATGAACGACGACATAGTCCTTCTGCAGCAGATGCCGGAGCCGATTGTTGCCGAGAGAGGCGGCCGGAAGGTCGAGGTGCCCTACGGCATCGACGGTACGGAGAACAACCTGTACGCCGTGCCCTTCGGTCTCACCCGGGACGACGATCCGATAACCTACGACGTGCTGCGGGGTTCGCCGGACTTTCCGAACCCTCTGGAGCTTCTGGAGAACGTGCCCGTAGACCACGAAAGCGCGGTGCCGAAGTACGACGAGAACCCGGTCCGCAACATGCGCATGATTCTGTCGAGAGAACGTCTGCTGGAGCGCAAAGGCGCCGGCAACGTACTGAAGAACATCACCGGCGGCAAGGCGACGAACTCCGTCCACGTGCCTATGGAGCACACAGACCGGGTCTTCTGGCAGGCTGTGATGCGCCAGAACACGGTGGTTGCCCCGCTAAGAAAGCTGAAGCTGGAACAGTACATCCGCGTGCTGATGTACGGCGAGGCGGTGCAGATGGGCGCGGCAACCGGAGCTATCGGACAGCCCTACGTGGAGTATTTCTCAGACCCGTTCATCATCGGGTTGGAAGACGACAACGCCAACATCATGTACCAGGTTCTCAAGCAGATGGCCGATGGCGGGCTGCCCCAGTACTACTACGTGTTCAACACGGGCGGGGTGGGCGCCGACTCCAACGAGGCGGCCAGCGGAGCGAAGTATAAGAAGATCCCGCGGGAACTGACTCTTGGGCTCCAGGAAGCGCTGCTGAGAGATGCGGTGAAGTTCGAGTACGACCCCATCATTGGCTCCGACACGGCCGTCGCAATCGTCAATGCCGATGGCGAAGAGGTGCTCGACCTCCGTAAGGAGTGGCTTCCTCGTTCGATCTACGGCGAGGAGGAGTATGACCGTCGCATTGTGGAGCTCCGCAAACGGCGCTTCTACGGCCGCGACGAGAACGACAAGGCGGGCATTCTCCGCTATACCAAGGTGATTGATGAGCTGATTGACCTGCGAGAGATCCCGACGCCGACCAATGAGCGAGAGCTGATCTGGCTCCTCTCCTACTGCTGGCACGTAGACCGGGCCTACAGCACCCTGCAGGAGTTTATGGACCATCGAGCCGAGGGCGCCCGACCCAAGAACGAAACGCTGCGAGCTCTCGGGGAGAAGTACCGGGACGGCCTGAGACGAGGTTATGACTTCAATGCGGAGGCTGACAAGCTTCTGAGGGACTTGGGCATTTCCTGAGGATGTGCCGCACCCTCGCGAACTCAGATCTTCAACTCCGCAATTACCACGCAAACGCTGCGATTTCCTGACCAACGAGGTGACTCTGTGACTAAACTTGAGCCTATTTCCGACGAAACCCTGGAGGTCCTCCGGCAGATACCCACCCAGACTCTGATCGACGGTCTGTGGGTGAAGGGATGGCCCATGTCGTTTATCCACGGGGCGAAACCCCTTCAGCTGGGCCAGCACATGGCGGGGCGGGCGGTTACGTTACGCTTCGTGCCCCATCGTCCCGACCTGGCAGCGGACAAGCCCAAGACCACCCAGTCGGCGGAGTACGTGGCTTTCGAGCTGTGCGGACCCGGTGAAGTGCTGGTCATAGACGCAATGGGCTGGGAGTTCAGCTCCGTAGGCGGGGACATCAAGTTCCTGAGGCTCAGACAACGAAACATCGGCGGCTTGGTTACGGACGGGGCCGTCCGGGACACGGTGGCGCTGAGGGAGTACGGTTTCCCCGTGTATTCGGCGAACAGCACCGCCAAGCAGGGGCCGGCGGAGTTCTGGCCCTGGCAGGTGAACGACGCCATACAGTGCGGTCGCGTTCTTGTGCGTCCGGGGGACGCTATCGTAGGCGACGACGACGGCGTGGTGGTGGTGCCTCACAGCGTAGTTGACGAGGTGATTGCCATTGCCCATCAGCGGGAAGAGGTGGAAGCGGTCATCAAGGAGCAGCTGATAGCGGAGCAGTGCTCGCCCGGCAAGTATTACCCCTTCAACGACGCTACGTGGAAGCTGTACGAGGAGAAGACGGGTAAGAAGCCACCTATCTAGTTTCCGTTAGCCATTAGTCGTCCATATCCCTTTACCGGCGTCCAGAGGTTCAGCCGCCGAAGGACGGCCCAGATGGTTGCCTGGTTTACGGTTATCACCGGTCTGCCCAAGCGGTCTTCCATCTTCTGAACCACCTCCAGGGCGCGCCATGCTGTGCCAGGAATGAACACCGCGTCGGCGTCGTCATCCACGGCATCGCAGACGAAGGACGCGATGTGCTCCGGGTCCTGATCGCCGATGGTTGCATCCATGGTGCGGTGCTGCATGCCGGTCTCACCCAGGGCGGAAACGACCTGAAAGCCCTGGCTTTCCATCAAGGGAGTCAGGCGTTCCCGGAGGAGGAAGTTGCCGTAGGGTCCGACGATGCTTAGACGTCGCGCTCCGACGTGTCGCAGAGCCTCCAGGGAAGCGGCAACGGCGGTGACGGCGGGCAGGCCGCTGGCTTCGGTTATCCGATGGGAGAGTTTTCCATCGTATTCCAGGGAACCGGAGTGGTAGGTGCCGCTGGTGCAACAGTAGGCGATGATGTCCAGATTGGCGCTGGCGAGATAGCGAACGCTACGCTCAAGATCGTCGTTCATTTTCAAGAGATAGGAACCGTCGCCGCCGCCTTCCGGGGTCGCTTCTCCATTCCACATTCGCTCGGTGTGGAAGGTGGCTCCGGCAGGCGTGAGGGAGGCGAAGTCGGGTTCGACAACCTGATTGGTGGAAGGTACGAGGACTCCGATGCGAACGGGTCTGGCCATGGCCTTTCCTCCTGGACAAGCCTTGAAGGCGGGATTCAGGACTGGGGGCGAGCAGGGTCCTCCGGGGCGTTCCAACGGGGGTAGGAGCCAAAGACGCGGAACATGGAGCAACGTCTTTTCACTGCATCTATGGCTTCTTTCACGTTCGGTTCCTCGCGGTGCCCGTCGACGTCCACAAGGAAGATGTACTCGCCCAGGTAGTTCTTGGAGGGGCGGGACTCCACCTTGGCGAGGTTAATGCTGCGGCGGACGAACTCCCCAAAGGCCTCGTAGAGCAGGCCGGGCTTGTCTTCGGCGAAGGAGAAGCAGAGGGAGGTCTTGTCCCATCCGGTGGGTTCGCTGTCCCGGTCTGCCAGGACGACGAAGCGGGTGACGTTGGAGTCGTTGTCCTGGATGTTTTTTGCCATGACGCGCACGTTGTTGAGGGCGGCGGCTCCGTAGGGGGCGATGGCTGCGGAGGCGTGGTTGCTCTCCTTCATGTCTGCCACGGCCGCGGAGGTGCTGAGGGAGGCGACAAGCTGGGCCTTGGGGAAACAGCGCTCCAGAAACTCCCGGCACTGTCCGAGGGCCTGGGGATGGGAGTAGACGACCTCGACGTCCGACAGCTGGGTATCGTGCGTAACCAGCAGGCAGTGTTCGATGGGCAGGACGAGCTCCCTGCGAATGAAGAGCCCCGTCTGGCTGATGAGGATGTCCAGGGTCTCGTTGACGGACCCCTGAAGGCTGTTCTCGATGGGGACAACACCTTCGTCGGTGATGCCGGAAACCACGGCGAGGGCCACCCCGTGGATGCTGGTGAAGGAGTGGAGAACGGCGTCGGGCTTGTACAGGTGAACCGCCTGCTCGGTAAAGGTGCCCGCCGGACCCAGATAAGCGACGGAGCCGGTCACTATGTTGCACCGGTGAGGGTCTCGTAGAGGGCCTGCTCCTCGTCCAGGACGGTTACGGCGATAACTTCGTCACCTGCCTGGAGAACCAGATCTTCCTCCGGGAGCCTGGGGCCTGCCTGCTTGACGACCAGGGTGATGAAGCTGTTGGGGGGCATTTCCACGTTGCCGATTGTCCTTCCAACGACGGAGGCATCCTCCGGGATAGACAAGGCCACTATGTCCATGCCGTAGGTCTGGAGGTTCAGAAGGTGCATGAAGGCGCGGCTGGGAACGGCTTCCTCGATGTTTGAAAGGATGAGGTGGGTGCTGTTGATTACCCTGTCCACGCCCAGAAGCCGGAACAGGCCGGCGTGAGAAGGATGCTTGATGAGGCCGATGGCGGTGGGCGTCTTGAACAGTTGCTTGGACATCTGACACACGGCCAGGTTCGTGGCATCGTCGCCGGTGACGCCGATAACCAGATCGGCCCTTTCCGCGCCCGCCTCTCGCAGGACGTCGGGGGAGGAGCCGTCACCCTGTACGAAGGCTGCGGCCATTTCCTGGGACGCGCTCTCCAGGGCCAGCGGGTCCTGGTCGATGATGGTGATTTCGTGCCCGACGGTCAAGAGGGCCCGGGTAAGGTTGAAGCCGACGCGGCCGCATCCAACAAGAATTATATACATCAGCCAGCCTCCTCCTCGCCATCCAGCACAGCGTCGGTCAGGGTATGGGTGGAGCTCAGGACGTTAAGCCCCAGCTCTCTGTAGACCTGCGCCTTGGATACTTCTCCCACGTGGCAGAGGGCGCGGGGCACGTTGAATATGTTGGAGGCTATCTGGGCGGCCATGGCGTTCCGGTTGTCGTCGAAGGAGAGGCCGATGACCATGTCTGCGCGTTCCACGCCGCCCTTTCGCATGTTTTCCATGAGATTATCCCCGCCAGAGAGCACGTAGCCGGGGAGGTTGGGGTTTTGCAGGTAAGGGCAACGCTCATGTTCGTCGACCACAACCACCTCATGTCCCTGTCTGACCATGGTGGCAGCCACGTGGCGGACAAGATTGCCGCAACCCAATATCAGTACGTGCACGTTTCTATCCTCCCGGGAGCAGCGACGAATGAGTGCCGCTGCGCCAAATGATAACTGGACATCGGGCGTTGCGAAGCACGTAGTCGGCGGTGGTGCTCATGCGAAATCCCGCGGGGTTATTTCCATAGTCTACGCCCATAATTATCATGGTTGCGGGAATGTTGGCGGCTTCCTGAACTATGGCAGGGCCGGCCTCGCGGGCCTGGACTATCTCACCCTGCAGGGAAAGCCTACCTGACATAGAGAGGTGCTCGATTTCGGCCAGGGCCTCCTCGCCCCTCAGGATCTCCTCTCCCACTTCGGCGTCCAGCGGATACTTCAACTGCATTTCAATCACGTAGATAGAGTGGATTCTCCCCCGTCCACCCTGCACGAAGGAACGGGCCAATTCCAACACGTCCTCATAGCCGTGGGCCCGGTTGACGGGGAGGAGAATTCTATGTTCGTCTACCAAGGCCAGTCTCGTCCGATAACACGGATGGCGTACGCTTCAACTGCTGCCATTGATTCCCTCCGCCGCTACCGGGTGGCGAGGTGGAATTTGCCCACCTGCTCGGCATTTCCCGCAACCACGAGAATATCGCCGGGCATGATGGCTTCGTCCTTAGAGGGAACCAGAACACACTCCCTGCCCCTTCTGATGGCGAGAACAGCCAGGCCGTACTTGTCCCTGGGGCCGCTGAGGCCGGCCTCTTCCAGAGTCCGCTTTATGATGTTGTCGGGGGGCCTCATCTGGGTGATGCCGTAATCGGAGGCGAGAAACATGTAGTCGATAACGCCGTCGTGGAACTCCAGGTGGGCCATGCGGCGGCCCGTCTCTTCCTCCGGATGCACCACCCTGTTGGCGCCGATGCGTTCGAGGGTGTCGCCGTGAATCTGGTTGGCGGAGCGGGCGATGATGAAGGGAATCTGAAGGCTTTTCAGGAGCACGGTGACGAGAATGCTGGCCTGCACGTCCGAACCTATGGAGACCACGGCAACGTCGGAGTTCTGGACGCCCAACTCCTCCAGTAGGGCCCTGTTTGTGGCGTCGCCGCGCACGGCGTAGGTGACCAGGCCCATGCTGTCCTGAACGGCCTGCTCATCCGAATCTATGGCCAGAACGTCGTGGCCGGCCTGGTACAGCTCCTGGGCCATGCTGGAGCCGAAACGGCCCAAACCTATAACTACGGCCTGCTTCTTCATCTACCCTATCCTGATGCTTTCCTGGGCGTAGCGGTAAACGGTGCCCTCCTTCTGGGGCGTCAGGGCCAGAGCGAGGGCGAGGGGGCCAAGCCGTCCCATGACCATTACCGCCATGAGCATTATTTTACCCCAAACGGTCAACAGAGGCACTATGCCCATGGAGAGGCCCGTGGTGCCGAAGGCGGACACCGTATCGAAGAGGATGTCCAGGAAGGGAAATTGGGAAGTCGCCTCGGTGAATTCGAGGGCTAGGGAAGTGACGAAGATGACGCCGACGCCGAGGACGACGACGGTAATGGCCCGGTAGACAACGAAACGGGGAATCTCCCGTCCAAAGGCTTCCGCCTGCTGCCTGCCCCGTATGGAGGAGAGGACGGTGGCGACGATTACGGCGAAGGTGCCGACCTTGATGCCACCGGCAACGGAACCCGCCGCGCCGCCGATGAACATCAACGTGATGAAGAAAAGCTTAGTGAGATCGGTGATGCCTGTTATGTTGAGGGCGGTGAAACCCGCCGTTCGGGCGCTGATGGCCTCGAAGACGCTTACGCCGACCTTGTCGGCCACGGATCGGGCACCGATGGTCGCTTCGTTGGAGTATTCGCTGAAGAGGAAGACGGAGGTTGCCGCCAGCCAGAGAAACAGGCTGGTAACGACAATCATCTTTGTGTCCAGGTTGAACCGCTTGAAGCTGCGGCGACGGAACACGTCGACGGTGACGGCCCAGCCGATGCCGCCGAGCATTATGAGGCCGCCGACGAAGATGAGGATCGGGATTTTCGCGTCCAAGCCCTCCAGGCTGGAAGAATCGGGCACTATGGTGAGTCCGGCGTTGTTGAAGCTGGAGACGGAGAGGAAGGCGGACTGCCACAATGCCTCGCCCAGGGGGAAGAAGGAGAGCATTTGCCAAAACATGAGCAGCATTCCTACGGCGTAGATTGCCATGACAACCATGACGATGCGGCGAAGCAGCCGGATGACGCCGCCGATTCTGTCGCCGCCCAGGGTGTCCCGGATGAGCATCCGGTCCGAAATGCTGAGGCGCTGGCCGATGACGGTGAGCAGGAAGGTAGCGAAGACCATGAATCCGAGGCCGCCCAACAGCATGAGCACGAAGATTACGCCCTGGCCGAAGGAGCTCCAGTGGGAGGCCGTGTCCACGACGGTCAGGCCGGTGACAGTCACAGCGGAGGTGGAGGTGAAGAAGGCGTTGACCCAGGCGGTGTGGGTGTTGTCAACAGAGGCTATGGGTAGGGCGAGGAGAACGCCGCCCAGCCCGATTAGGAGGGCAAAGCCGTATAGGAGGATGAGGGGCGAGGCGAAGATACGCGGGGAGGGACGGCGTATTCTAAAGCGGAACACCCGAGGCCGCATGTCCCGCAGCCGGGGGCGTCGAATGATGCGTTGGTTAATCCGGCCTGGACCGTCGGTCGCCAAATTATTCCTTCTGAGTAAGACCTCTCAAGCGCCGAAATTCGGATGTGAACAGGGGCGCCATCTGCCTGAATCAGGCAAGAATCCAACGGAATTCTATGGCTAGCCAGACCAAGTGTCAACCGCGGAGATGCTACTTCGATGCATCGGGAGCCGGCATTTCTGAGCGGGCGGAGCGCCGTTCGCGGATGGGTATTACTAGCGGAAGAGGTCTTGCTCGGCGGGCCGGATGACTTCGGATATGGAGGCCTCGGCACGGTCGAAGCGGCAGCCCTTGAGCAGCACAGCGGGCACTCTGTCCAGCTTGCCCATAACGAGTCCGGCGGCGGCGGCCAGTTCATCGGCGACGGCGATGGTGGTGGTGCGAAGCAATCGGCCCTGGGGATCTTCGAGGCCTCGATAGTCCAGCATGGGATGAATTCCGGCGACGCCGATGGCCACGTTGACGGCGCCCTCTCTCCAGGGGCGCCCGAAGGTGTCGGAGATGATGACGGCGATTTCCACTCCCAATGCTTCCTTTATTCGAGCCGCCAAACGGCGGGCGGAGGAGTCGGGGTCCACGGGGAGCAGGACGACGACTTCGCCGTCGGGGGCGTTGGAGGCGTCCACGCCCGCGTTGGCGCAGCGGAAGCCGTGCCTGGTTTCGGCGATGATGACGCCGCGGTCCATGCGGACGATGCGCCGGCACTCCCGCAGGACGACTTCGGTGTGTCGGGGATCGCGTTCGTGGAGGGAGGCTATTTCGACGGCCAGGGGAGAAGGAGTCACTTCTTCAAGGTCTACCAGCCGACCCTCGGCCTTGGAGACGACTTTCTGCGCGACCACCAGAACGTCGCCGTCCTCCAGCTTCACGCCCTGTGCGGCGACGACGTCCGCAATCAAGCTACCCAGGTCGTCTCCGGGCTTAACTTCGGGCAGACCTTCGATGCCTCTGATGCGAATTTCAGGAACCATGACGCCCGGTAGTATAATGGGTGGCGAACTACGGCGTCACGTTTGATTTGGCGAAGAAGGAGCGACGAAGGCTTGGTTGAAGGCAGGCGTCTATACACGAAGTATGGTGACGAAGGAGAGACGAGCCTCCTCTACGGCGGTCGGGTCTCGAAGGCCAACGTGCACTGCGAAGCCTACGGGGCGACGGACGAGACCGTCTCGACGCTGGGGCTGGCCCGCGCCCTCTCCCAGGATGAGCGAGTGCGCGGGATTCTTCTGGAGCTTGAGCGGGAGCTTTTCACCGTGGGCGCGGAGCTTGCGACGGCGCCCAGCCGATACGACACCTTCAAGCAGTATTTCACGCCGCTATCGGAGGAGATGACAGCCCGGTTGGAGGGCCTCATAGACGACCTGCAGGCGGAGGTGACACTTCCCCGCTCGTTCATCCTGCCGGGAGCGTCTCCCGCGTCGGCGGCCATGGACCTGGCGCGCACCAGCGTCCGGCGGGCGGAACGGGACGTGGTTCGGCTGAAGGACGCGGGCGGGCTGGCCAATCCTGAGATACTGAAATACCTGAACCGGGTCAGCGACCTGCTGTTCATTCTAGCCCGTTACGAAGACCGGGACTTGCCACTGGAGAAGCTGGCAGGCGATGAGTAGCCAGAACGGACCCGCTTTTGCCGACTTGAAGGTGACGCTGGTGGACTACGGCTACGGCAATATCCGCAGCGTGGCGAGGGCGTTGACGAAGGCGGGGGTTTCGCCGGTGATTTCGGGGGACCCGCAGGAACTTGTGAACGCCGACGCCGCGGTGGTGCCGGGGGTGGGGGCGGCCGATTCCGCTATGAAGTCGTTGGAGCGGCTGGAGCTGGTTCCCGCGCTTCGGAAGTTCATGGAGACAGGTCGGCCCCTGCTTGGAGTGTGCCTGGGACAGCAGCTTTTGATGGACCGGACTGAGGAGGGTGACGTGCGATGTTTGGGGATGGTTCCGGGGACGGCGAAACGTCTGCCGTCGGGACAGAAGGTGCCGCACATGGGCTGGAACAGCGTGGAGTTCGTTGCCCCGCATCCGCTGTTGGAGGGCATACCCAACCCCTCCTACTTCTACTTCGTCCACAGCTACTACGCCCAGCCGGATGAGTCATCGAGGGAAGTGGGCATGACCGAATACGGGGTCAGATTTTGCAGCATGCTGGCGAAGGGAAATGTCGCGGCAACCCAGTTCCACCCGGAGAAGAGCGGGCCGCTGGGTCTGCGGATCTACGAGAACTTCGTGCGGCTGGCGGCGGAAGGATAGACCGTCGTGGAGGTGATTCCCGCCATCGACCTGAAGGACGGCGCATGCGTGCGGCTGTACCAGGGCGACTTTGAGCAGACGACGGTCTTCTCGACTGACCCAGCGGAAACGGCGCTGCGGTGGGAGCGGGCCGGGGCTGCACGCATTCACGTAGTGGACCTGGAGGGGTCACGCTCCGGCATTCCGACGAATCTGGAGGCAATTAGGGCTATCGTGGAAGCGGCGTCTATTCCCGTGCAGGTGGGCGGGGGCATCAGGAACATCGAAACGGCGCGGACGCTGCTGGAAGCAGGGGTGGAGAGGGTGGTGCTGGGCACGGCGGCGGTGGAGAACCCGGAGCTGGTGAAGGAGATATGTCGTCGATGGGGGGCGGAGCGGGTGATCGTTGCCGTTGACGCGAGAGATGGGAAGGTGGCGACCTGGGGGTGGACGGAAGACACCTCGGTGGACGCCACAGAGTTGGTGAAGGAGATGGCGGCGTTGGGACCTCAACGGTTCCTGTACACGGACATCAGCCGGGACGGGACGATGAGTTCTCCCAACTTCGATGCCACGGCGGCGCTGGTGGAGAAGACGGGGATGGCAATCATCGCCTCCGGGGGTGTTTCACGCATTGACGACATACGAACGGTGGTGAAGACAGGGGCGGAGGCGGTGATTGTGGGGAGGGCGCTTTATGAGGGTTCGGTGGACCTGGCTGAGGCGATTGAGGTGGCGAGGGGTTGATTGCGGTGAACTTGGGCACTAGTTGAGGGAAGGAAGAGTGGGCCCCCGCATGCGCGAGGGTACGGGGAATCACCCCCATCTCAATCTTCCCCCGTCAAGGGGGAAGCGGTAAGACGGAAGTGCGTTCAGGGTGACGGGAATTGGGCTGTGTTAGAATCGAGTTTGACATGAGTTCAGATATACTTGACGGCCTCAATGAGGCCCAGCGTAGGGCCGTCACAATTGCAGAAGGGCCACTTCTTATCATAGCGGGGCCTGGGTCAGGCAAGACGCGGGTCATCACACATCGCATCGCATATCTAATCGAAGAGGCAGGCGTGCGGCCATGGAAGATCCTGGCCGTAACCTTCACCAACAAGGCTGCAAACGAGATGCGGCAGCGCCTCTTCAACACCAGCAACAGAGATGATGCAACTCCTCTATTATCTCCATCCGCCGATGCCGGAAGCCTCACGGTGCGGACGTTTCACTCCTTCTGCTCTACTGTGTTGCGCCGGTTCGGGCACAACATTGGGCTTGACCGGGGATTCAGCATTTTCGACACGGACGATCAGCTTGCACTGGTCAAGGCGGCGATGGAGGAGGAGGGACTCGATCCGAAGTATTTTCCGCCAAGGGCCATCCTTGGAGTCATATCCAGGGCAAAGAGCAATCTGAAGGACGCGCAGGCACTCTTGCTTGGCGCTGACAACGCATTCGAAGAGGCGGCAGGGCGCGTCTACGAACGTTACCAGGAGCTGCTTCACCTGAACGGGGCGGTAGACTTCGACGACCTCCTGATGCGGACCGTGGAGCTTTTCCAACAATCACCGGACACGCTGGACTACTACCAACAACGGTTTGTTCACCTGCTGGTGGACGAGTTTCAGGACACGAACGTGGCACAGTACGAGCTGTCCAAGCAGATTTCGGGCTTCCACAAGAATATATGCGTGGTGGGCGACCCGGACCAGTCGATATATTCATGGCGCAGCGCCGACGTGCGAAACATTCTCGATTTCAAAAAGGACTATCCAGAGGCCAGGGTGGTGAACCTGGAAATCAACTACAGGTCGACGGGGAAAATCATCAAGGCGGCCAAGAGCGTCATCGCCTCTAACAGGCACCGTCCGGATAAGGATATCCGAGCCTCGCGAGACGAGGGTAAGCCCCTTGTGGTGTACGAGACTTACGACTCGGGGGAAGAGGCGTATTTCGCGGCGACGCAGATTTCGAACCTGCTTCGGAGGAAGGACTTCAAACTTGCCGATTGCGCCGTTATGTACCGCACCAACGCCCAGTCGCGCGCAATGGAGGAAGCCTGCTTACACCGAGGCATGCCCTATCACGTGGTGGGGGGAATCAAGTTTTACCACCGCGCCGAGGTGCGGGACATCATCGCCTACCTTCGTCTCATCAACAACCCGGGAGACGACGTCAGCCTGCAGCGCATCATCAACAAGCCGCGCCGGGGCATCGGCCGCAAGTCGATAGATATGATGCAGGACCTGGGTCGAGAGCATGAGTCGCCAATCTATCCGCTTTTGCGGGCGTTGGGAGAACGGAAGAAGGGGGATCCAATCCCCTATGGTCTGCCGTCACGACTTGCCAAGCCGCTTACGGCCTTCGTAACCCTGATGGAAGAACTGAGAGAGGACGCGGCGGAGATGGGGACGGTAAAGCTGCTCGACAAGCTGCTGAGAGGCATCAACTACCAGGAGTTCCTGCGGGCCGGCGGCGAGGACTGGGAAGACAAGTGGGAGAACGTGAGGGAGCTTCGCCGAGCGGCGGCGGAGTACGACGGCATGGAGGCTGGGGAAGGGCTGACGGCGTTCCTGGAGCATCTGGCCCTGGTGGCGGAGGTGGACTCGCTGGACGAAACGGCGGACGCCATCACCCTGATAACCCTGCACCAGGCGAAGGGACTGGAGTTTCCGGTAGTGTTCATCATCGGGCTGCAAGAGGGGCTTCTGCCTCATATACGCTCCATGGACGACCCGGAGCAACTGGAAGAGGAGCGCCGGCTATTCTACGTGGGAATCACCCGCTGCATGGACCGGCTGTTTCTGACGCGGGCCTTTCGTCAGCGGGGGTACAGGGGCGACAGTGGCATCGCAATTCCTTCCCGATTCTTGCGAGACGTGCCCACAGAGCTGATTGCGGAGGTGCCGCAGATAGTCGGCAGCAGGTACGGCGGGCAGAGCTTCCCCGACTTTTCGTCAGGGGAGGCGAGCGTTGCGCCGAGACAGCGAGCCAAGTCTGCCATCGGAACCGGTAGCGCCGGATTCAACGGCGTGGGGGCGGGGGCAGACGAGGAAGGCGATGATACGGCGTTCAAGGAGGGGGACAGGGTGCTGCACGGGGTTTTCGGCGAGGGGCTCGTGCTGAAGACGGCGGGCCAAGCGTCGGACAGGGAGGTGACGGTGGTGTTCAGAGACGCCGGAGTGAAAAGGCTGCTGCTATCGTTCGCTAACCTGAAGAGGGTGGAAGGCTAGCCGAAACAGACGGGGTCAGCTTTCGAAGCGTTCGCCCATCTCCTTGAGGAACTTTTCCACTTCGGGGGAAAGCTTCGTGCCCTCTTCGGCCTCGGCGGAGCGCTTGGCGGCCCTGGAGTCGTAGTGGACCTCCAGCCGTTCGATGAGGGCCTTCAAGCCCTTGTTGCGATGGACCTCGTTGTTTACTTCCAGGTACTGGCGCCTGCCCCGTTCAGGGTCTGCCAGGTCCTTGGAGAGGTCGTAGACGGAGCAGAGCACTTCCAGCAGGCGGGCCGCGCCGGAGTAGTCCTCCTCCAACTGAACATACTGGGGCAGGTGCACCATGACGCTGATGGCCTCGATGTTGCGGTCAGCGACGCCGTCGGCAACCAGGTTCACGATGGACGTGGGGCCCTGGTAGCTGCTGGGCCGGAGCTGCAAGGAACTTCCGTACTTCGTAGCCGCATCGTCGCTGCTTGAGCCGGTTACCAGCAGGGGCCGGGTGTGGGGCACGGCGTCGTACATGCCGCCGATGCGGACGTATTGCTTGACGTCCAGCTTGTCGACGATATCGAGGATGGCGTCGGTGTAATCTTCACCAAAGGACTGGGGCTCCAGGAGGTGGAAGAATAGAAGGTCCGGCGGCTCTTCGCGGATAGCGTAGTTGATGATAGTGTTGGGGATGTTGAGGACGCGGCTGCCCTCAACGGTGCGCATGATGGGCCGGTAGCGGGTGAAGTCGTAGAAATTGCCGGGTCGGGTCAGGCGGCCCAACTCCTTCGCGCCGAAGTAACGTTCCAGCTTTCTCAGAGCAATTGTCCCCACGCTGCCCACGTCGATCCATGGTCGAAGCATGGCAATTACGTGAGGATCCTTCAACTCGGGAAGGGGGTCTGCTAGCGTAAAAGCGCCTTCTTTCATCCTGTAATCTTGCCAGAGGAACCCCAAATGCGCAAGTCTAACGGCCAGGATTCCCCCACGTCGCCGCATGAAATACACGTATGCGGATGACGGGTCGGTCTTCGAGAGTCATGGCGGAATACTGGGGGTATTTCCGGCGAAGGAGGGTTAGCGCCCAGCGATGCTCCGGGCCACGGTGAATGATGGAAGCGACGCCCCGGAGGAGGACGTACCATAGGCGGGTCCAGTCTTCATCGTAGTGGTCAAGGAGGAGTGCGACCTTAGGGTTGGCAAGAATGTTGCGGACTCGACGGAGGTTGATGGCCCTGGCGCGCTTGGGCTTCCGGTCAATGACCGAATACAGGGTTTCACCGTCGAGGGCGTAGCAGAGGGGGATGAGGTGGGGCGAGCCTGTGGCATCGGCGGTGGCGAGACGGGCGACGGGGGTTTGGGTGAGGAGGCAGCGGAGGTTTGGAGGGATGGGCATAGTTGAGCGAATAGGGGACTAGTCAGCCCAGGGGTTGATGACTTCTATACCGATGTTGTTGAAGCCATCAACGTCCCTCGTCGCGACCGGAACATCTTTGCACCAAGCGATTGCGGCAATCTGACAGTCTGAGTAGTTGATGGGCCGACCGGCAGCGCGACGGTTGGCGGCGATAACTGCATAGGCCTTTGCGGCGGGGCTGTCGAAGGGGAGGATGCGAATGTGGAATTGACTCCGTAGTATATCTTCCACTACTTCAAGCAATCCATCTCGTCTCCTGCCCGCCGGGAGTATCTCAACGCCAAAGCGCAGTTCAGCCTTGGATATGGTAGTAGTGAATATAGTCGAGAGTTCCTGGCGGGCGGCCCAAATCGAAACGTTCGGATTGGGATTGGGAAGCATCAACTCTGAGACGACGTTTGTGTCAAAGATGATCATTAACCCGCGCTAGTCAAAACGAGGTGGATCGCGCATTGGCTCGCGAGGTGGGATTTCCAACTCGACGCCGCCAAAGGGCTCAACCAATTTACGAATGCCTTCCACAAATTCCTTCCCCGTCTTAGGTTTCTCCGGCGGCGGTGGAGGATCATTCTCAAGGGACGATTTGAGTATGTGGAAAGCCTCGTCTTCAATTGACCCACCATTCTTTTCGGACCGGGCGCGCAGCCGCAGGTATACATCTTCTTCTAACTTCAAACCAATGACTCTCACCATCAATACACCTCCATTCGAAGGGTAGAGCGATCATAGCACAAATGGTGATATAACGCTAATTTGTGCTTTTAATCAAAGATGTCAGGGGGCGGTGGCTTTGAAGACCCAAAGCTGATGGAAGACTTCGGGCTCGCCCTTAGGGAGGGCTTGCAAAGGCTCTCCCAGCTTCTCCAGTTTCCAGCGTCCAGCGGTCTCCAATTTCTCCCGCACTTCCCTGAATCCGGCGGTCTCGTATAGATCGGGGCGGAGGGTGAAGATGACGTGACCGCCGGGTCTCGTCACGCGGACCATTTCTTCCAGAGACCGGGCGGGGGCGTGGCCCAGGGTCAACACTCCGATGCTGACGACGGCGTCGAATCGGTCATCGGGAAAGTCCAGCCGTTCCCCGAGGACCATGCGACGCAGTTCGCGATAGACGCCCTTCGAGCGGGCTTCCTCCAACATGCCGGGGGACATATCTATAGCGGTCAGGTCCCGGTATCCTTCGTCCGACAGCGCCTTGCCCACCAGCCCAGTCCCGGCGCCGGCGTCTAGGATTCGGGCGTCGGGGCACACGTACTGTTTGCAAGCCTCAACGGCGAGGGCGGGGCCCAACCATCCGAAGTCCTTGTCCAGGTCCTCGTCGTAGTTCTTGGCCCAGCTGTTGTAGCGCTCCTCCAACTCCCGGTTGTTGCGGGCGCCATACACCCATTGGACCAGGTTCTGTTCACTGTCCGCGTTTGGCATTCCTAATTCTCATCCTTCCCTTTTGTGACTGCCGGCCAGCTGATTGTGGACTTGAGCCAACCAAGCGTCTCGAGGTGTACACGTCGCCCAAGTTGACCGGCCCAATAGCCAATGCTAGCATGAATCGTCGAATCACGGCGGAATCTATATTGGAGGGGATATGACCTCAGGCACGACGTTTGACTACAGCGAAATTTTTGCGAAGGGGCTGCCGACCGCGATTGCTTCCGGCGACATTGTGCAGCCGAAGTACAACTTCATTCTGGGACACACCAACTCGGAGACGATTCCAGTGGAAGGACTGATTGAGGCCACCGCGGCGGCCATGCGGAAGGACGGGCCGGGGTTGTCCATCAACCTGCACAACGGTGGACTGCTGGGATACCTTCCTCTGCGGGAGTTCCTGGTACACAAGCTATCCAGCTATCGAGGCGTGGACGTGACGGTGGACGACATTCTGATCACTTCCGGCTCACAGACGGCTGCCGTTCTGATCAATACGGCGCTGCTGGAAGCGGGCGATACGGTCATTGCGGAGCAGTGGTCTTACGTGGGAATGCTGGGGGACTTCCGCGCGCGAGGAGTGAACATCGTGGGGGTGCCGGTGGACGAAGACGGGATGCGGACAGACGCCCTGGCGGACACACTTGCGGAGTTGCAGGATGAGGGAGTCCGGCCCAAGTATATCTACACCATTCCAACGGTGCAGAATCCAACGGGGGCCATCATGCCCGTTGCGCGTCGGCAGGAGATGCTGCGGCTGAGCGAAGAATACGGGGTGCCGATTCTGGAAGACGACTGCTACGCCGATTTGGTCTACGAAGGGGAGTCGGTGAACGCCATACGCTCGATGGACGACTCAGACCGGGTGATACACATGGGGTCCTTCTCCAAGAATCTGGCGCCGGGGATGAGGTTGGGGTACGTGGTGGCGTCCTGGCAGATTCTGGGGCAGCTTCTGCCCCTGAAGGGGGACATCGGGACTTCCAACTTCGGGCAGATGGTGACGGCGGAGTTCTTCAACAACCACTACGAGGAGCACGTGGAGACGCTCCGAACCGCGCTGCGGAGGAAGCGGGACACGATGACGGCCGCCATCAGTGAACATTTCGGCCCGATGGTGAAGCCGAATCATCCACGGGGAGGCATCTACCTGTGGGTGACGTTCCCCGAAGACGTGGACACTCGGAAGGCGCTGGCTGCCGCGCGAGAGATGGGCATCGGATACAACCCGGGATCTGACTGGGCGGTCTACCCTGACGACGACGAACGAAACGGCAACAACTGCATCCGATTCTGCTACGCGCTGCCGACGGAGGAGGAGATCTGGGAGGGGATTGATCTGCTGGCGCAGGTTTTCCAACGGGAGTTGGGATTCCCTAAGGAAGGGTAGTCGATGGACGCACAGGAACGGCTGGCGGAGCTGCTTTACCAAGCCTCAAGGGATGGCAGCTTGGTGCCGCGGTCTGAAGGAGACTGCCTGAAGTCGGTAGAGACGGCGTACAACGTCCAGCAGATAGCGTCAGGGACGGCGGGGCTGTCCAGATTCGGCTGGAAGGTTGGGGCGACAAGCGTTGAGCCTCAACGGCTGTTGGGAGCGAAGGAGCCGGCGACGGCGCCGATGTTTAAGCCCAACTGCATGACCAGCCCGGCGACAGTGGCAGTCTTTGCCAATCAATCGCCATGCGTCGAAGGGGAGTTTGCTTTCAGGTTCTCCGGTTCTATGCCACCACGCGACGACGCGTATACGATGGAACAGGTGCTGGATGCCGTTGAGTCGGTACTGCCCGCTATAGAGGTGGTGGGATGCAGGTTCGAGGGAGGGTTCGACGGACTGGGGGCGCTGCGGCTGGTGGCAGACGCAACCGCACACACGGCGTTCGTGGTGGGGAGTCCGTCAACGGGATGGCGCAGCATGGACTTGAACTCTCACCGGGCCGCGATGTTTCGAAACGGTGAAAAGATTTCGGAAGGCACGGGAGCCAACGTCCTGGACGGGCCGCTTTCCGTGCTGCTCTGGACGGCTAATCACCTGTCGCGGCTCGGCGACAGCATAGAGGCGGGCGAGGTAGTCACCACCGGGACTTGCACGGGGATAACGCCCGTAAGCCCCGGCGACGTTGCAGTTGCGGACTTCGGCAGCCTGGGCAAGGTGGAGCTAAGGATAGAATCTCGTTCTTAGCGGCTGGGCTCTAGGTCAGGTTGTAGAGCCTGGCCGCGTTGCCGCCGACAATCAGCGCCTTCTCGTCTTCCGGCACGCCTTCCAGAATCTCATCCAGAATCCGCTGGGACTCGGGGAAGGTGGACTCGGCATGGGGGTAGTCGGAGCCCCATAGCAGGTTATTCACTCCGATGATGTCCCGGTCACGGACGCCAAGGCCATCCTCCTGGAAGCTGTGGTAGACGTTGCTGCGCATGAAGTCACTGGGCAGCACCTCGCCCTTGTAACGGTAGGGCGCCTGAGTGACACGCTCTATGTAGGTGACGTCCAACCGATTGTAGAAGAAGGGAATCCACGCCAGGTCGTGCTCAACCTCGACAACGTTCAGCTTCGGGAAACGCTCGAAGATGCCGCAGAGCACCATCTGAGCCAGGGACATCCTCACCCAATATTCGGCGTTGACCCGATTTGCTCCCGATTGGCCGACTCCACTGACGGTAACGTTCTTGGCAACGGAAGGGCGCTCGGTGCTGGTGTGGAGGCTCAGGGGGATGTCCAACTCCTGAGCTTCTGCCCAGAAGGGATCATACATAGGATGATCGTAGGCGTGCTCCGGCTTGGGGTACACGCTGATCATCGCCCCAGCGAAACCGGAGTCCCTGGCTGTCCGCAAGTCGGCGATTCCCTCCTCGATCTCGTCGTCCAGCAGCACCATGGCGATGCCTTTCAGCTTGTCCGGATAGAAGGAGCAGAACTCTGACAACCACTGGTTGTAGGCGGCAAAGATGTCACGCAGGATGCCCGTATCGGCGACACCGAACATCTCCAAGCCGATGGAAGGATAGAGGATATTGGCGTGAACGCCGTCCAGTTTCATATCCCGCACGTGGGCGTGGGGATCGTAGGCGCCGAGGAGGATGTCAGCCATTCTTCCCTCACGCTTGATGTCGCCGGGGCGCTCGAAGCGCATGCCGGCGGAGGCGCCGAAGCTGCCAAGGACTCCCATGCGCTTGTGGTCTGAGTACCAGTAGTCGTTTTCGTCTTCATGGACCAAGTGGGGAATGCGGTCGCCGTACTTTGCGGCGTCCATCCTATCGACGAAAAGATCGGGGGGTTCGACGATGTGGGAATCTGAGGAAATAATAGTTTTCTCGCTCACGTTATCTTCTCCGAAAGGTGTTGATGCGCGGGGAGATGTGCTGTCGGCCCGCCAAACCTAAGGGTTTCGCAAATTCTAAACCCATCCTTGGGCAAATTCAACGAGGTTGGGCGAGATGCAATGATTCGTGAAGGGTGCATCGGGAGAAACTTGCTGGTAGAATTACCGAACAGCCTTTCAGTCAAAGGAGAGCGGCATGGGCCTAACGGAAGAACATGGCAAAGTCGCACTTCCCATAGCGGAGGTGGAGGCCCGCATGTCCACGCTGAAGCACGACGCGCGAGAATATGAGTTTCGCTACGAACTCAGTTCGGACAAGATGAGAGAACGACTGGACAAGGGGAAGGAGCGCAAGACAAAGGACGTTCTCACCTGGATGTCGATATTCGACGCTCTGCAAAGGCTGAAGTCAGAATATCCCCACGTCAACGTCAAGACCCCCACTCCCGCCATCGAGCGGGGACTGGACCCGGACGGGGAAATAGCAGTCGATGAAGATTTTGCGAGCCGGGCAAGGCGCAGCATAGCGAAGTTTGAATCTATCTACGAAATGGAATCTCAAGAGATGCTGGAGCTTCTGAGCGATTTCAAGATGAGGGAGACTGCCGAGTTAATCGAGTGGATGTTTGATTACAAGGCGCTTCGCCGCATTGAAGAGGCACCGCGTGACAGTGAAGGAAACATCATCAGAAGAGAGGCAACCGAAGCCGAAATAGAGGAGTCCATAGCCGAGTTCAAGGGTAGAGTCGAGGACCACGAAACACGCTTCAGCATGAGCTCCGAGGCGATGTTAGATCTGGTCGCCAACGGCCAAATTTCAGAAACTGTCGAGATTGCTGAATGGAAGCTCGATTTGCGAGAGATAGAAGTGCTAGAGGAAGAGATCCGCACAGCTGGCAGACCTGGGACCGCTATCGAACAGTTCACGAAGTTAGACTAAGGAATCATCCTTTCGTCGATTGGTCAAAGGAGCAACCTCTCGGCTTTGAAGAACAGGGCGAATCAATTTGGCTGTTGGGACGCATTTATTGCCTTCACGACGTCATCATAGATGTGGAAAAGGAGCTTGAAACCCAAACTTCGGGAAGGTTGTTACAGGTAAGGGGACTAAAATACCGCTATGTCGCTTGGGTTCGAGACCACCACTCCATTCTCCGCTACCACAACACCCACTTGCATGACGATGATTACCACCATCGGGTGTTCGACTGGCGGACGGGGGAGGAAATTCTATACGAAACCCTGGAGCGCCATCAGTTTCCCACTTTTTCGGAGGTGTTGGACGAGGTGCAGGCGGCGTATCTGGCCTTCGAGTAGCGGCGGCCGCTGGCTATGGCGCTTTTGCTTCCCCTGACAAGTCTTCCAACAAGATAGAAACGTCTCTCGCGCCCATGTTTCCTTTGTCTCGGCTTCGGACTGAGGCCGTTCCGGCATCGGCTTCTCTGTCGCCGACTACGAGCATGTAGGGGATTTTGCGAAGCTGGGCCTCGCGGATTTTGAGGTTCATCCGCTCGTTTCTCCCGTCAACTTCCACCCTTAGGCCCCGGCCTCTGAGCTTGGAGGCGACGTCTTCAGCGTAGTCGACGTGGCGGTCCGCAATGGGGATAACCATCGTCTGGACGGGGGCGAGCCACAGGGGAAAGGCGCCGCCGTAGTGCTCGATGAGGACACCCATGAAGCGTTCGATGGCACCCAGCATGGCCCTGTGCAGGACAACGGGCCGCTGGTGGGAGCCGTCTTCGGCCACGTATTCGAGGTCGAAGCGCTCGGGCAGTGAGAAGTCCAGCTGGATGGTGCCCAACTGCCACTCTCGACCCAGAGCGTCGGGAACGAAGAAGTCGATTTTCGGGCCATAGAAAGCCCCTTCGCCCGGCTCCGGCCTGTAGTCCAAGCCGCTTTCCGCCAGAACGTCGGTCAGCGCCGCTTCCGATCTGTCCCACGTTTCGTCGGAGCCGATTCGCTTCTCAGGGCGCAGTGAGAGGACGACAGTGGGGGCATTGAAGCCAAAGGCGCGGTAGGACTCCGTCAACATGCTGATGAACCCCTGCACCTCTTGGGCAATCTGGTCCTGGGTGCAGAAGATGTGGGCGTCGTCCTGGGAGAAGGAACGGACGCGGGTGAGCCCGTGAGTGACGCCGGAGCGTTCAAAGCGGTGAAGCCGTCCGAAGTCGGCCAGACGCAGAGGAAGTTCCCTGTAGGAGTGGAGGCGGGAGGCGTAGATGAGGGCGTGGGCGGGACAGTTCATGGGCTTGACGCCATACTCCCGCTCACCCACGTCGATGAGGTACATGTTCTCCAGGTAGTTCTGGTAGTGGCCGGAACGTTTCCAGAGGTCCGTAGAGAAGATCTCCGGGGTGATGACCTCCTGATAACCGTACCTCTTATACAGTCCCCGGACGTAGTCGACGAGCATCGTGTATAGTTCTGCGCCTTTGGGGAGGAAGAAGGGACTGGCCGGAGCGAGGGGGTCGAAGATAAAAAGTTCCAGCTCCCTGCCCAGCCGACGATGGTCTCGCTTTTCGGCCTCCTCCAGCCGCTTCAAGTGCTGCCTGAGGGCCTTGCGGTTTTCGAAGGCAGTACCGTAGATGCGCTGCAGCATGGGGCGGTCTTCCCTGCCCCGCCAGTAGGCGCCGGCGACGGAGAGCAACTTGAAGGCGGGGATTTTTCCCGTGGAAGGCACGTGGGGACCCTGGCACAGATCGGTGAACCCGTCGTGGGTGTAGGTGGTCAGTTCCTCGTCGTCGGGGATTTCGTCGATGAGTTCCAGCTTGTAGGGCTGGTCCTGGTTGAGACGCTTTATTTCATCCCGCTCGTGGGAGTGAAGGACGAATGGGAGGTCCTGGGCGATGGTGTCATCCATGATGGCCGTTATTTTCTCCAGGTCCTCGGGTGTGAAGGGGCGCGAGACCTCCAGGTCATAGTAGAAGCCGTCTTCGGTGGGAGGGCCTATGCCCAGCTTGGCCTCGGGGAACAGGCGGGTTACGGCGTCGGCCATCAGATGGGCTGCGGAGTGGCGGATGCGCTCCCGCAGTTCCTGTATGCTCTGACCAGAACCCGCCGGTTTTTCGTCAATCTTTGCCATGGTCTTCCTTAATTGCGATATTTGGCATAGAAGTATAAGACATGGGACAAGCGGGCTACAACGAAGGGGATGACGTCGGGGCTTCGTTGACAGGGTTTAACCCTGTGTCTAGAGTAGGCCCCATTCGTGGAATCGGAAGGAAGGCGCGCAATGACGACCAACGCCCCGACAATCAAGCTGAATCACGTGAACCACGTGGTGTACCTGGTGAAGGATACACAGAGGAGCATGGAGTTCTATCATGATTTCCTGGGAATCAAGCAGATTCCCAGCCAGGTGGACAAGCCCAACATCACGTGGCTTCAGCTGCCCAGCGGGGTGATGCTTCACCTGATCGAGACTGAGGACGCCCCCTGTCCGGAAGAGAGCCACGTAGCCTTCGAGGTGGAGGACTTCGACTCCGCCATGGAGGCGGTGAACGCGAAGGGGCTGAGCATCAGCCGGAGCGGGGTGCGGAACGACGGGCAGCGTTTTCTGTTCACCAACGACCCGGACGGCAACAAGGTGGAGCTGTGCACGAAGTCTGGCTTCTAGGTTACGCTTTGGACTGATACTGAAGTTGGGATTCTTCGGTGTCGCCGCTGCCTTCGCCGGAAGGTAAACTCTTGGAAAGCCACAGGCTGGGGATGATGCCTAAGAGCATGAGCCCGGCGGCCACGCGGTAGAAGTTCTGGAACAGGGCAATTCCCACCTGGTTGAGGTTTTCGCTGTATTCGTCAATTCGCAGCTGGAGAGCCTCTGTAGTCTCGCCCGCCTCGGGCAGGGGCACCTGAAGTCCCGCGATCTGTGCCTGAAACTGCTCCATGCCCCAGGCCGCCAGGGCGGCAAGTCCGAAGGCCATTCCTATCATTCGAGCGACGGTGACCATGGAAGCGGCGGTGGCCTGATATTCCTGGCCGCCCGTTTCCATGGCGGTGACGAATAGGGGCGCTATGACGAGGCCGAATCCCGCGCCCGCCAACCCAAGATGCAGGAATAGTTGGGCTTCCGTTACGTTCTGGCCCCAACCGCTCATGAGCCATAAACCAAGGGCCGCCAGGGCCATGCCGGACACGGAAACCGCCCTTGGCCCGATGCGATAGGTGAGATATCCGCCAAGCAGCGCGGCGATGGGAATGGCTCCGGTGAGCCTCATCAGCCGCAGTCCGCCGCCGAAGGCCGACTGTCCGTGGACGGTATCGGCCATCAGCGGCACCGTGACGAGGGCAATGACAAGGGCGGCGCCCACCAGCATCTTGGCTCCCACGGCGGAAAGGGCCTCCGCAGAAGCGAAGAATCGGGGGTCCATGAGGGGATACCTGAGCTTCATCTGGGTCGATACGAAGATTGCAACAAGAATTATGCCCGAAGCACCGAGAATATAGGCCAGAGGCGCGGCTCCCGTGAACAGGCCTCGCTGAGACAGGGCTATCACCAGAAGAACCAGCCCGGCGGTCAGTAACAGGCCGCCCATATAGTCCACCTTCGAACGGGACGTTACGACATTCGGAATAAGGCCGATTGCGACAAGGATTATCACGGCCTGGGGGATGTCCAGCCAGAAGAGCCAGCGCCAACCGAGAGCCGCCGTGATGCCGCCACCATAGAGGGGTCCCAGAACAACGCCAATCTCCGCCGCCGCACCGACGATTCCAACCGCAATTGCCTTGCGGCGGTCCGGCAGGTACTGGGCGGCAATGGCCATGCCGATGGGAATTATCGCCCCGCCTCCAATGGCCTGAATGACTCTGCTGCCCACCAGAAGAGGCAGGTTAGGGGACAGGGCGACCATGGCGGACCCGACGGCGAAGACGAGAAGGGAGACGCGCAGCACCAGACTGTGGCCGTATACGTCGGCCATGCGGGCGACGAGGGGAATGGCCACGGTGTATCCCAGCAGGTAGCCCGTTACTATCCAGGAGGCGTGGTCAAGCTCGTTGACGCCGATCTCCAGGTCTACCATCATCTCCGGCAGCACCGTGACGACGACGGTCTGGTCGAGGGCCGTGAAGATAGCACCTAGTGATACGAGGCCTACCATGACCCAACCGGAGCGGGTTATCTTGTCGGTTTGAGACGCCATTTACTTGCTAGATGGGCGGCTTTTCGATGGTGACGGGTTCGTTGAAGCCGCCGAGGGTTAGTATGCGTACGTAATTTTCTGCATCGGTATCGACTACGCGGCCCTGAATACGAGCCTTCTCAGGCATGAGACCGATGCCGTCGAAATCGCGAATCCACACCTCCAGCCCCACCACGTGGCCCTGGCCTGCGTTGAAAATTATGCCGCTGATCTCCTGGGAAAGCACGTTGCCGGTGATGCGCCACGAGTCTTCACCATAGCCGCCATCCATGTAGGCCGCATCCGTCATGGCTTTCATGATATTTCCAACGTTGATGCCGACGTTGGTCAGGTCGAAAGGCACGGCGCTCTGGTCGACTATTCGCCATTCCCCGGTCAGGGGATCGGTGAGGTAGTATATGCCCTCCTTGCGAACGACGGAAAGCTCAAGGTAGGCGCGGAATACATCCACCTCTCCTTTGATCTTGACGCTTACTTCGTCCGGCATATCAACGACGCCTGAAATCTCGTTGGCGACGACGCCTGTCATCAGAGGAATGTTTCCGGACTCGTTGCTAAGGGTGAAGGAAAGGGAAGTCAAACCCAGCAAATCATTTGCGGACTGGTTCAGTATCTCCGTAGGCGGGCGAGGCGGGGGCGTCGGGGTGTCGTCGCCCGGGCCGCAGGAAACCGCAAAGAGCAACAGCATCGCCGCAAATGGCAAGGCCAGCTTCATCGAGGCCAGTCGTCCAAAGTCTCTCACACTCTTCCCTCTCAAGGTGCTTTGCCGCAATTGTACCGCATCTCAGTTCCATGACCAAAAGGCCAGGGTGCCGCTTGCGATGCGCCTGGGCACGGACCCCGGCTCCGTGTTGATTACGTATATGGACCCCCGGTCGGGGGCAGACCCGTTGCTCTCGTCGGTTCTTTGTCCTGTCTGGCCGGCGAACACGAGGCTCTTGCCGTCCGGAGACCAGATGGAATGGGAGTGGGCGTACTGGTCGAAGAACGACAGGGCCGTAATCGTACCCTGGGAGGGGATGAAGCTGGTCAGCTCCCAAGGCTCTCCGCCGCTCGTCGGGACCACCTTCCAGACCAATCTGCGGGTATCCACGTCGATGGCAACGTAGGCAATGTGATCGCCGTCGGGGGACCAGTAGAAGGCGGCCATGGGTTCCTGGACCAGAGTGACGGTTTCCCCACCGTTGGGGTCAATCAGCCGCAGCTGGCGATAACCGGGGGAGCCGGTGCGGGCGCCGTCGGCGACGGCGATTACGTCCTTCGCGGGCGACCAGAGGAGGGCCGCCGGAGGCGCTACAGTCTCAAGCTGTCGGAAGGCTTCCGAGCCGTCCGGTTTGCCCACCAGAAGGGCGTTGCCCTGCACAACCTCGGTGATGAAGGCCAGGGTCTGTCCGTCCAATGACAGGTCCGGGGCCCTGAAAATGGGGGACATGTCCGCAAGCTCAACGGCGGGAGCGTGGAAAGGGGCGACGGAACGGGCCAGCACATCCCGGGAGTGGATGACTATGGAGCCACCGTCGCCGGCCCACTTGAAATACAGGGGGCCCTGGCTGCTCACCACGGCGTTCTCGCTCCCGTCATTGACGAAGAGAACGAGGGCTACGGTCGTAGGCGCGATGAAGGCAAGCTTCTCGCTGTCGGGGGACCAGTACATATAGTGGGGCACGGAATCGGCGATGATCGGGCTTGCACCGGGTTCGTTTCCGTAGATTCTGTTAAGGGACCCGGTGTCGACGTCGATTGTCAGGAGGGACACCTGCGGTTCCTCGCCGCCCAGCAACACACGGGAAACGGCTATCTTTGAGCCGTCAGGAGACCAGGTGGGCCAGGAGTGCAGCACGGTACTCTGGCCATGGGGACTGGCAAGAATGCTCCCCAAAGAACGGGCGGTGGTGGACCCGGTCAGCCTCCTTGAGTCTGACCCGTCCGGCTTGATGGTGAAAATGTTGTCATCCACGCCCACGTAGACAATCCGGTCCACAGCAACCTCCGCCTCAGCAGTTTCCCCGGCGGGAGTCGTCACCGGTCTGGACCCGCAGGCGACGGAAACTATAAGGAGAAGTAGAGCGAGTCCAACCCCGAGGCCAATGAAAATATGTTTGGCTGAAGAAAGCCAGTTTAAGGCGATTGGACCCTCCAGACTCCAGCGGCTCAGACGCCGCTAGTCGCGGGCCAACTGGAATATCTTGCCTTCCGTCTTAATAGACGGGGCGATGATCATCTCCGCCTTGTGAAACTCCGGCACGTTCATGGCCCCGCACATGCCAAGGGCGACCTTCAGGGCGCCCACCAGATTCTGAGTGCCGTCGGTGACGGAGGTCGGGCCGTAGAGAATCTCCTTCAACGTACCCTTGGTGCCCACGTCGATGCGGGTGCCGCGGGGCAGTTCCGGATGGGGGTTGGCCATGCCCCAGTTGTAACCGCCGCCGGGGGCTTCCCGGGCCTGGGCTAAGGGGGTGCCGATCATGACGCCGTCTGCGCCGGATGCCAGGGCCTTGCAGAGATCGCCACCGGTGCGGATTCCACCGTCGGTAATGACGGTCACGCGTTTACCCGTCCGCTTGTAGTGTTCTTCCCGGGCCGCGGCGCAGTCCAGGGTGGCCGTCACCTGGGGAACGCCGACTCCCACCACCTCGCGGGTGGTGCAGGCGGCGCCGGGGCCAACGCCCACCAGCAGGCCGCTGATACCCGTTTCCATGAGCTCCAGGGCGGTGTTGTAGCCGACGCAGTTGCCCACCACGACGGGCACGTTCACCTGGTCGACAAGCTCAGAGAAGATGAGGCCACGGTAACTCCTGGAGATGTGGCGGGCAGTGGTGACAGTGGACTGGACAAACAGCAGGTCAGCGCCGGCTTCGACGGCCACGGGGGAGAGCCTCTTGGTGTTCTGGGGCGTGACCGCAACGGCGCAGGTGGCGCCCGACTTCTTCACGCTTTCGACGCAATCGCCGACCATCTCATCCCGGATGGGTTCGGAGTAGACACGCTGCAGCAGGGACGTAACCTCCTGCAGGGGGGCCGATGCTATCTCTTCCAGCACCACGTAAGGATCCGGATAGCGGGTGTATACGCCTTCCAGATTGAGGACGCCAAGACCCCCTTTTTGACCCATGAGAGAAGCGAAGGAGGGAGAGACAATGGCGTCCATGGATGAGGCGAGGATGGGAATGTCCAGCGTGTGGTGGCCAATGGACATCTGGGTGGAGGTCATGTCGGGATTTACTGTGACCTGACCGGGGACAATGGCCACTTCGTCGAATCCATAGGCCCTTCGGAGTTCCTTAAAATAGGGTACGGACATCCATCACACCTCGCGGGGGGGGAAGAGCCAGAAAAGGCTTTGGCAGACTGTAGCAAAGGGTTATGGTTAAGTCAACACCGGCCCATTCGGGTACCTCAATTGACTTGCGAAATTGGCCGTGTTAGAGTTTTAATTCGATTTGCACCCAATATGAGGAGGCAACCACGCCATAGTTCGCGAATATCGAGTAAACCAGTTCATCAGGTCGCCAAACGTGCGCGTCATCGACAGCGATGGCACGCAGAAGGGAATCATGTCCGTTCAGGATGCCCTCGAAATGGCACGGATGAAGAACCTGGACCTGGTTGAGGTTTCGGCGACGGCGAAGCCGCCGGTCTGCCGGATTCTTGACTACGGCAAGCTGCGATATCTCCACGCCAAGAAGGTGAGGGAGTCCAAGAAGTCACAGAAATCGAATATCATGCGAGAGGTGCGCTTCCGGCCCAACATCGGCGCCCACGACCTGGAAGCCAAGACGCGGAAGGTGAAGAAGCTGCTGGCCGACGGCACCAAGGTGCGGGTCGCTGTGTTCTTCCGCGGTCGGGAAGTGACCCATCCGGAGCTCGGCATGGCCCTTCTCCGGCGAGTGGCAGACCAGTTGAAGGAAGAGGCGAAGCTGGAGCGTCCGCCGACGATGGAAGGCCGGGCGCTGGCCATCATACTGACGCCCAACTCCGGGGTGAAGACGGGCAAGAAGCCCGCAGAGGTAAAGAATGCCTAAACTGAAAACACACAAGGGCGCGAGAGCCCGATTTCACGTAACCGGTTCCGGGAAGCTGATGCGGCGGAAGGGGATGAGCAGCCACCTTCGGCGGAAGAAGCCGAAGAGGGTGCGTAGGACCTACGACAAGAAGCTGCACACCGCCAAGAGCACGGTCAAGAACCTGAAGAGGTTGATGCCCAACAGCATCTAGACCTCCGATTGACAGCGAAAGCTGGATTCACACCCCAATCGGCGCATGTCTGCGCGAATTTCACTAGAAACATCATCACGCATTAGGACGTAACATTGACCAGGGTTAAACGAGGAGTCACCAAGCACCGAAGACACAAGAAAGTCCTGGCCCTGACGAAGGGGTACCAGAACTCTCAGAGCCGGCATTTCCGGCGGGCGAAGGAGGCGCTGATCCACGCGTGGAGCCACGCCTACCGGCACCGTCGGGAACGGAAGCGAGACTTTCGCCGGCTGTGGATATTGCGGATCAACGCGGCGTCTCGCGCCCTGGGGCTGAACTACGGCCAGTTTATCCACGGGCTGAAGCTGGCCAACGTGGACCTGGACAGGAAGGTGCTGGCGGACACGGCGGTGAGGGACCCCGAGGCCTTCGCCCAGCTGGTGGACATCGCCAAGGAGGGTCTGGCGGCAGCTTAGGGGATTTGGGGAACGTGCCAAGGACTTTAAACATTTATCAGGTATCAAGGCTTAATCTTTGGGTGGGACAGAATCCTCTTTTGAATCCTGCTTCTGGCCAAAGCCTAAGAGGCGCCCCATTGTTCTATTATAGCAATCGACAGATCCTACCACTTCGCCTGTTCGCATCGTCAAATACTGGAGTTCCCAGTCATTGGCACCCACACGACCAAAAACTGCACTGCTAGCTCCTTGCAATAGATCACCATATTTGTCCATCTCTTCAACTAACTTTCGCAATTCTATAGTTGGGAAATCCTCATCAAACTCGGTCTTCACGAGCAAAATGAGTTCCAATTCACCCGGTATCACAATCTGAATCACAGGCGCTCTTTTGTCATGTGCTCGGCTCCTCTTGTAGGATCTCAGTATTGCCTTCATCTTCTTACTTAGAGAATCCGCAATTTCGTCGCCTACTTTCCTCAAGGTTTCATCTACTGTGTAGCGAACAAATTTCTCCGCTCTCCGCAACATCCAAACGCCGAATGCTAAAGCTGATGCAATGTCAGGATTGGACAAGACGAACTGCATGAATGGCTCAGGTGTAACCGAATAGCGCCCAATCTTGTTCTCGCAAATGATTTTGTCGTCTATGGATCTGACATCGCTTTCAAATGATGCATACTCTTCTAACTTGGCAAATTTTGCCAAGTCCACTGAGAGTGTATCGTTTAAAATCTGGTCACCCACGTAACTCCGACCTGCAAGTGGCTTTGGACTATCCTCAAAACGGAATAGGACTAGATCATCACCAGACCGAAGATGTGTCACTATCGAGTACCCATCCTCAACATGGATTTGCGCTACGAGAGCATAATCCTCCTTAATTTGCTCAACCCAGGCCTTCTCTATTTTCCCGATTGGTAAGGAAAAAGGATCATGGTCAATCGTCATTGGAATCGCATCACTCTCCTCCACCTGACCTGCTACAGCCTCTAGCGCCTCTTTTGTTATCCTTTCCGAATAACTGCCTCGCTCAACTATCGCAGTGGTGGCCAATATTCCATGCACTTTTGCCATAATTGGATATGCTCCATTAGGTGTTGTCGTAACTGAATCACAATTGTAACGCAAACCGACCTTTGTCAGTCGTTCGTAACGGTACTATCAGCTAAAGAGATCAACCAAAATCCACTCGGCTTTCTACAGAATCACGACTAAAACTAAGGATCTTTATCTCTCGCGATTATTTCCCCAATCCATCTGCATGCCCCCTCCCAAACGGCAGCAGCGTGGCCGTAACCAAAGTGGCCCAGGTCAGGGTGGCGAGGGCGACGTGGAGGGCGCGTAGGGCGGTGGGGAGTCCCCACCAGACGGTGAGGGCGCCGACGAGGACCTGGGCGGCGAAGACTGTCAGGGCCAGGTGGACGACGGACTTTGAGAGTTTGGGTGTTGGCGTTCGGTAGGCTATCCATGCGACGGCTCCGAGGAGGCCAAGGGCGATGACGGATGCGATGCGGTGGGCGACGTGGATGAGGGGGAGTTCGGAGACCACCCACAGCTTTCCACCCTGGCACAGGGGCCACTGGTTGCAGGCTCCGGCAGCGCCGGTGAGGGCCACGTAGGACCCGGACAGAATCAGCAGCAGCACGCCAATGGCAGCAGCGGCGGTCACAAGCACCCGTCCGTCGATGCGGTTGGTTGATGGAGAAAACCCGAGCCAGGCGCCGAGGGCTATGATGATGAAGCAGGCCAGGAGGGCCTGTGCCATTGCCATGTGAATCATGACCACGTAGGTCTCCAGTTCCGTCAGGACAGCGGCGCCTCCGAGGATGCTCTGTCCGATGACCAGCACCAGTCCCACAAGGGCGGGCCAGAATATCCATGCCCGAGAGCGATAGTGTCGCCAGGCGACGACGAGGGTCGCCAGCACCAGCAGTCCCAGGGTTGCCGCCACCAGCCGGTGAGAGTATTCGATGAGGGTCTTGGCCTCGAAAGGCGGGATTATCTGACCGTGGCAAAGGGGCCAGTCGGGGCAGCCCAGGCCGGAGTCGGTGATGCGGACGATGCCGCCCAGAACTATGAGGGCGAAAGTGCCCAGCAGGGTAGCGAGGGTGAGGTATCGGAAGTGCGGGCCTGTATTCATACAGCCCCCTAACTTATGTAGCGGCAGTTATGCCGGCCAAGGGTCTACTGAAGGGTGAGGAGATACTCCACCAGAGTGTCGAACTCCTCGTCCGACATCATCCCGCGCAAGGGCTGCATGACGTTGTCGTATCCTTCAAGAACGAAGGCCTCGGGCATTTCAACAGACTGGCGGATGTATTCTTCGGCAGATAAGCCAGCCACTCGCGTGCCGGCTCTGGTGCCAATGCCGGTCATTTCGGGGCCAATGACGCCAACGGCGCCCGTGAGGCCTTCGATGACGTGACAGCCGCCGCAGCCGCGACCGACAAATATGGATGGACCGTCGGTGAGTTCAACCGGCGCGCCTTCCGGAGTGGGGGCAGGCACGACGACCACCTCAGGTGGCGGCGTAGCTGCTGACGCAGCTGGTGGATTGCCGATGTCGAAGTTGTCGAAGAGGGTTATCAGTCCAAGCACCACGCCGATGGCCAGTACCAGCCCTCCGGTGAAGAAGCTGCTGAACAGCTTGTGGTCGTACCGGAGGTGCATGAAGAAGGCAACCACCAGCCAGAACTTCATCAGGGACAGGATAATGAGGCTGGTGACGATTACCCAGGCGGGGATGGGCCAGTAGAAGGCCCACACCTCGATGGCGGTGACGACGGTCAGAATAAAGCCGACCAGAAGGTAGGTCGAGATGCGCGGGAGGGGCTTCTCGTCGGGATGGCGGTCGTGCTGCATGGCGTCCATTACAGACCCACCTCAACGCAGTCGAGTCCAATGGCCCCCACCAGGTATACCACGGTGAAGATGACAATCCAGACAATATCTACGAAGTGCCAGTAGAGTCCGGCGATATCCACGTTCAGGGGGTTGCCCACCAGCAGGTCCTTGCGCTTGAAGCTGGTGACATAGAGGGAGAGGAGCCAGATCACGCCGAGGGTGACGTGGGCGCCGTGGAAGCCCGTCAGGGTAAAGAAGGTGGAGCCGAACAGGTTGGTCCCAATGGTCAGTCCTTCATTGACGAAGACCTGGAACTCGTAGACCTGGAAGAGGAGGAAGATGATGCCGAGGCCCGCCGTGGCAAGGATCCATATCCGCATCTGTTTCAGGTCGCCGCGTTCGGCGGCAGCCACACCCAGCACCATGGCCACGCTGCTCATCAGAAGGACGAAGGTGCTCACGGAGGTTATGGGTATGTCCAGGATGCAGGAAGGGGGAAGGTCGTGGACGAAGGCCGCCTTGTTGCGGTTGATCATGTGGTTGGCAATCAGGGTGCCGAAGAAGAGGCACTCCGACCCCAGGAAGGTCCACATGAGGAGCTTCCGGTGGTTCAGACCGGTGGAGGTGTGGTGTTCCGGCTCGTGCGTGTTGGTGGCCATTCCGTTTAGTAGGCCCCCTCTTTCTCGGACGATGCCGGAGCGTCGGGAGCGGTGGCGGGCTCAAAGGCCCAGCTGTAGACGGCGAACAATGCCAGGATTCCGCCGATGATGCTGACGGAGAGATGGGAGACCAGCCCGCCGGCTATGAGGGTTATTCCTACGGCAAGGATGACGGGATAGTAGGAGGGCGTGGGCATGTGGATATTGTGCTCCTTCTCCTCAACCGCGACCTCGGCAGCTCCCTGCACCTTGGGAATGGGCCGCATGTCGGGGCCCTGACTGTATTTCTCGTCCCAGAAGGCGTCCCTATCTTTCACCGTCGGGATTTCTGCGAAGTTGTACTCCGGCGGCGGCGAGGAGATGGACCACTCCAGCGTCCGGGCGTCCCACGGGTCGTTGCTAGCCTTCTTGCCGTTGCGGGCCGTCCAGATGACGTTGTGCAGGAAGGCGACGACGCTCAGGCCAATAAGGAAGACGCCCGCCGTAGAGAAGGCGTTCCAGAACTCCCAGCCCGATTCACCGGCATAGGTGACTACGCGGCGGGGCATTCCGTCCATGCCCAGGAAGTGCATGGGGAAGAAGGTGATGTTCATTCCAATGAAGAAGAGCCAGAACTGCACCTTGCCGAGAAGCTCGCTCATCATCTTGCCGGTAATCTTGGGCCACCAGTAGTAGATGCCCGCGAAGAGGCCGAAGATGCTGCCGCCGAACAGGACGTAGTGCAGGTGCGCCACAACGAAGTAGGTGTCACTCTGCTGGGTGTCGGAGGGGGCAACGGCGTGCATGACGCCGCTCAACCCGCCAATAATGAACATGACGATGAACCCGATAGCGAAGAGCATGGGCGTCGAGAATTTAATGGACCCACCCCACATGGTGGCAATCCAGTTGAATATCTTGATGCCCGTGGGGACGGCAATGAACATGGTTATAAGTGCGAAGGCGGAGTTGGCGATGGGGCCGAGGCCCACGGTGAACATGTGGTGGCTCCAGACGCCCCAGCCCATGAATCCGATAAGGACGCCGGAGAAAACCACTACGGTATATCCGAAGAGGGGCTTCCTGGAGAACACGGGCAAGATTTCGGAAACGATACCCATGGCGGGCAGGATGAGGATGTACACCTCCGGGTGTCCGAAGGCCCAGAAGAAGTGCTGCCAGATGAGGGGGTTCGCGCCGGCAGTGACGTCGAAGAAGGTGGTGCCGAAGAGCCTGTCGAAGAGCAGCAGGGTGATGGCGACGGTGAGAACCGGGAAGGCCAGCACCAGCAGGAAAGATACGATGAGGGTCATCCAGGCAAAGACGGGAAGCTTCATCATGCTCATGCCCGGCGCGCGCATGTTCACGATGGTGACAATAAAGTTGAAGGCCGCCGCCAGGGAGGAGACGCCGAGCACCTGCAGCCCCAGTATCCAGTAGTCCACGCCGGAGCCGCCGGAGTAGATGTTGTCGGTCAGGGGCGAATAGCCGAACCAGCCCACGTTGGGCGCGCCGCCCGTTAGGAAGCTGATGTTCAGCAGAATTGCGCCAAACAGGAACGTCCAATAGCTGAAGGCGTTGAGGCGCGGGAATGCAACGTCCCTCGCGCCAATCATCAGGGGGATGACGAAGTTGAAGAAGGCAGCTCCCATGGGCATGACCACCAGGAAGATCATGGTGGTGCCGTGCATGGTGAACATCTGGTTGTAGACTTCCGGCGAGACCAGGGTGGAGTCGGCGGAGGCCAACTGGATGCGCATCAGTAGAGCTTCGATGCCGCCCAGGATGAAGAAGATGAAAGCGGTTACGCCGTACAGGATGCCGATGCGCTTGTGGTCGATAGTGGTAATCCAGCTCACCACGCCCGTGGGGGCCACGGGGCGCTTGGCGAATACACCGCCTATGAGTTCGTTAGCTGCTACCATCGCACGCCACCTGCCAAATTCATCGGAGCCTCAATCCGGAGCGCGGATATGCGCTCCGTCCCCGTGGGCTTTGCATTATACATTCTGTAAAGGCGGTATTTCATTCCAGGCTCTGCAAGTAGGCCACCAGGGCCTCGATGTCGCTTTCGGAAAGGGCCATGTCCGGGTCATTGAAGGCGTCGGCCAGGCGGGCCATGCGGTTGCCGGGCTTGACGCCCTCGGGGTCTCTGAGCCAGGCGGCGAGATTTTCGTCGGTGTTGTCAAACATGGAACCGGCGAAGGAGCCGCGGCTGGCGAAGTGGGCGAGGTTAGGGGCGTGGACCAGGTTTCCGCCTGAGATGAAGGAAGCAGTCCTGGAATCCCGCATGGCGGCGGAATCCGGCCCCGCGACGGTGTGGCACGTTATGCAGCCCTTGGTGTTGAAGACCAGGGAGCCTTCGGCCGCGAGGCCTTCGGTGGCAAATCTGGCCGGGGTCTGCTGTCCGGCCACCCACCGGAGGAACTCGTCCTCCTCCTGGGCTACGACGCGGAACTTCATGAAGGCGTGGGCTATGCCGCAGAACTCGGCGCACTGGCCGTAGTAGAGTCCCGGCTCGGAAGCGTTGAACCAGGTGTTGTTGGTGACGTTGGGGATAATGTCCATCTTGCCGGAGAGCTTGGGCACCCAGAAGCTGTGGATCACGTCGACCGAGTCCACCGTGAAGGCCACGTCCTTACCGACGGGGACGTTGACTTCGTTGGCGGTGGTGACGTTGTACTTGGGATAGTAGAACTCGAACCACCACTGGTGGGCGATGACTTCCACCTGCAGGGGATCGTCCTGACTGGGGGACTCAAGCTCGAAGAGGGTCTGGACGGTCATCACGGCGAGGGCTACGAGAAGCAGGGACGGTGCGACAGTCCAGGCGATTTCCAACTTGCGGTTGCCGTGGGTCTGGACGGGCAGGGCGGTCCCGCTCTTTTCGCGGAAGCGGAAGAGGGTGAAGAGGAGGGCGCCAACGACTACGATGAAGATGCCTAAGGAGGCCCAGAAAAGTATCCAGAAGAGGTTGAGCTGGTTCTTGGCTACAGGGCCTGCGGCTTCAAAGGTGGACTGGGGATGTTCGGGGGTACAGGCAATAAGGAGGGTAACCAGAGAAAGCAAGCCGAGGACGAGGATCCAGCGGCCGGATAATAGCCTCTTGGGCATCATTATCTGCTATCTATCTTCAATAGGGGTTGGGGCTGAAATTCGTGTGTAAAAAATTTCACTAACTACTGTACCAACAGCCCATGTCTTAGTCAATAAGGGAAGGGGGGATAATAGTGGGGGCGGCTCCGTGGTGGAGCCGCCCCTCTTCATTGATGCGGATGGATGTTGTAGGAGTTTAGCCGTTTTCTTCCACCCACCGAGTCTGCCTGCGGTTGCAGGGGGAGGAGAAACGCTCCTGCTCGTACTCAACGATGAAAGTTATCGGAGCCTCTCTAGTACGGCCAGTGTCTGTCCAACTGCCCCAGGTTTCGGTGACGGTGTCGTAATCGAACTCCGTGCCTTTGGTTGTGATCGACTGGAACTTGGTGCCGCCACACTGGTTGGTGCTCTTTTGGCGCTGAGACCGGGTCCAAGTGCGCTCCTTTCTCTGCTTGCACACACCCGAGATCAGCCCGGGTGAGCCAACGTTGGTCCAGGACCCGTAGGCTGTGTTGGGCGTTCCGACATTTTCCCAATCCCCCCATTCCAAGGGTTCGCCGGCTGCGGTGGACCTGGTGTGGCGGGCGTGCCCGTTTGAGCACTCCTCCACCTTCTCCCTGTTCGGCCCGCATCCATCGTACCTGTCGAAGGTCCATACATGGGTAGGCGGAGGCGGAGTTGGGGTGGGAGTCGGGGCGGGCGACGACGTGACCAACGATGCGACTGTGCTCCAGGGGCCTGCGCCGGCATTATTCTTGGCCCTCACCCGGTAGTAGTGCCGAGTGTTGGTCTTCAGGTTGCTAACCGTATGCTTCAGGCCCGTTGTGGAGTAGCTGGCATAGCCAATTTCTTCGCCCTCGTCGATTGTCCCAAGCTGCATGTCGTAGCCGGTGACCCCGGACACCGCGTCCCAGCTGACGGTCACGCTGTTAGCCGTTGCCGTTGCTGTCACGTTGGCGGGCGCAACGGTGGGCTTAGACGGTGTTGGGGTGGGCGGGGGAGAGGGAGGCGTCGGGTCTGGAGACGGTGGCGGCGCCGGGGTAGGGGGCGGGGTGGGGACGCCGACCACGCCACCCCGTATGAGCTTGGTTGCAGAGTGGGACTCGCCCATTTCATCAGTGACGGTGAGCTTGACTTTGGCGCTACTCAATACGGTGAGATGGGCTTTCGCACTTGTGCGCTTGGTCAGAACTCCGCTACCACTGACGATCTCCCACTTGTACTTGAGTTTGCCGCCGTCGGGATCCTTCGATCCCGTGCCGTCCAGGGTTGCCATGGTGTGAAACATGGTTCGGGTGAGAGTCGCTGTAATCTTCGCCACCGGCGGGGTGTTGACTTTGACGGTGACGGAGGCGGCGGTCTTGGCTCCGTTGCCATCGGTGACGATGAGACGAAACTGCAACTCAATTGCATGATTAGGAGCCTGGAATCTGGCAGTCGCCTGGTCTGCATTGGTGATTGTCAGCCTTTGAATCGGTCCCGCAGGATCATCAGCGTCTTCGTATACTTCCTCCCATTGATACGACAGCGTGGTATCACCATCTATGTTGCTTCTGCTGCCTGCGGCACGAAGGTACACGGTCTCCCTGGGACGAACCTCCTGAACGGGAGCGAAGGTTAAGGCCCCTTCGTCCCGCTCCACCTGGAATGCCCCGGCCACAGCGGTGGGGGCGGGGAGGCCAAAGGTGATGCCTAGCTCGTCTTCAATTACGCTCGCCTTTAGTACATACACCTTCCTCCCCGGATCTGAATTTAGAGATCCCAGATGGATTCCGACCATTCGGTAGTTGCCTAGCTCGTCCTTGACCACATAGGGTGCACCCGAGTCTCCACCTGAACTGGGATAATCGGAACGAACCACCAGCAATGTTTGACGGAACAGACTTCGCTGGCCTCGCACGAACCGAGCTGTAGCTACGGTCGAGTCTACGGTTCCCCATCCTTCGCCGGAGACCGCGCCTACCGTGAAAAGACGATCATGCTGCTTTGCATCAACGCGGCCGGCCACAATTGGCCTAGATGTGTGGTTTGGATGATCGTGCAACTGGAATTTGATGTCCTGCTCACGCACATTGTCGCTGATCAGCAGGGCGACAGCGTCAAGAGGATTCTTGGGTTCGTCATCCGGGTAGGGAGCCGGTAAGATCTGTCTCCAACTCTTCTTCACTACCCCGTCAAGCGTTTCAGTGTAGAGTTGTCCTATCTTATCGGCCTCGTCGGTACCGCCTTCGTACAGCCACTCATTTCCCTCAAGGTCCCATCCGCTCGTGCTCGTGCTGAGGACGTGCTGGCATGTTACGAGGATTTTCTTCCCATCCGAATTGCGCCTTGCAATTCCTGACAATGTTCCTCGCTCATCTCCTCCCGTAGACGGCATTATGGCGATGCCGGCCATAAGAGGTCTGTGTTGTCTGGTGATATTGTTTGCTTCTGTCATGAATTTCTCCTCCTAGCTAGTTTTCTGTTTCTGGTTCCTGGTAATCGCGAATGATTCCCTCCATTGATGGCAGGTTAGTGAGGATGTGCACCGGCACTCCCATGAAACAGTGGGGAATCCGGTTCTCCGTCTGCACTTGGCTCAACTGAGCGTCAGTGCCAAAATATGCGATCCTGATAATCACCTCGTCATCCCACGAACGAACCACATCCCCAAGGGCCCGGCCCTTTATCCGGTACGCATCGACGCTGAACCATGGCGGGCCGCCTTCCCTGTCCAATCTAGGAATGACGTGCTCTTCCAAGACCATCTCTGCATACGGCACTCTCTCTTCATAGGGCAACGCAGACGGGTTTTCCATACCAGGATCTTCGTTAATGTCGTTGGGGCAGGGTTCTTGCGGCATGATCCGTTTGTAAACGGGCACATTACTCTCGTAAATGGGGGCCTCACCGTTGCCGCAGGCGGCTGTCAGCCAGAGGGCGACGGCTGCGATGAAGAGGGCGAGGGCTATTGTTTGCCAGTTGGTTGTTTTCATGGGTGTCACCTCCTTTTGTTGGCGGGTTTGTTGAGTTTCTCGTCGCCCATCGGTGATGGATGATAGTACATGTATTCGCTGTATGTCAAGACCAAATGTGTCACTTCGGGGAACGGGGTGGGTCCTTCGTCCTTCGACAGGCTCAGGATGAACTCAGGATGAGCGGGGGATAATGGATTGGGGAATAGTGCTGATGGGAGGAGGTGTTGGTTAGCGGGTGGAGTGGGCCAGGTCCGACTTGCGGCGGGCAATGGCGCCCAGGGTGCCGCGATGCTCTTCTCCGTCGAACGGCATGATGGCTATGCCAGCCCTAAGGGGTCTGTGCCTTTCGTGTCTATGAGTCATTTTTTATCTCCTTGTTTTGAATTCTGTTACTTTTTTCAGAGAGCAGTTTCCACTTTGCGTACCCTCAAATGCACCTCGATGCCCTCGATGCACTCCGGTATACCGTATTCATGGTGAAGTCTGCTCTGTCCTAATTTCTCGTAAACGCTAATGTGGATGGCTTGCTTATCCGTTAGCAGGCCTTTGTCATTCTCTATATCCACGATGCTATACTGTGGGATCTGATTGTTGATATACCCATTGGAACTCCTTTCTATCTGGTCTCTGAAGTTGTCCAGTATCGCCTGGATGCGCTCCGTTTCCGGCTTGAGACGCTCTGCCCTCCACCTAGTCGCACGATTCTTGCGGTCAGTTCGTAGAAAGTAGTAGACGTGTTCAAGACCCACAAATTGCTGGAATTCTTTCGAGGGTTCAAGCGGCGCATCAAGACCACAGGGTGCTGAGGGTGTGATTATCTCCCGACCGGTATATTCGTGTGCACATGCTGCGGCCAGCCAGAGAGCGAGGGCTGCTATGAAGAGCGTGAGGGCTTTCGTTTGCCAGTTGGTTGTTTTCATGGGTGTCACCTCCTTTTGTTGGCGGGTTTGTTGAGCTTCTCGTCGCTCTTCAGAGACAGATGATAGTATATGTGTTCGTTGAATGTCAAGGACGGATGTGTCACTCTTGTGTAGGGTCAGGGGAAATAAGGTCGGAAGAGGCGGGGAGGGTGATGATGGGTGTTGGGGGATGTTGTTGAGGGGAGGGGAAGTGGGTTAGCGGGTGGAGTGGGCCAGGTCCGAATTGCGCCTGGCAATGGCGCCGAGGGTGCCGCGATGTTCTTCACCGTTCGGCCTTTCGGCTACTATCCTGAGGCCTGCTGTGATCGTGTCGTGATGTTCATTCGGTTTTACCATAACTCCTCCTAATTTCCTAAATGTGTGGTTTGTTGTTCAATTAACCTTGGTATGCGACCAGAAAATTACCGCCGCTCAACTCTCATTCCTCGCTCCAGCGAGGAGGCACCTGATACTCCTGGGGAAACATAGCGGTCGTATACTTTGCAGCGAGAACGGGATACCCATCCAGGCAGCCCGGCAGCCAGCGATATAAGTCTTCTCTCCTACCACTCCAGGTATAATCGATGTAGGCAATGACCCCATGGTTCACGGACCACTGTTCCATGTTGCCTGTGTCCTCAGCACGAAGAGATAGCCTATTAACAGCAACATAAGCGAATTTGGGTATCGCCCTAAATCGCTCCTCATGTTCCAGGACCACTTTAGCGGCCTCGACCGCATCTCTGTCCCTATAGGCTCGCATGTCCAACCACCAATCGGTGTCGACGACGGAAGCAGTAAACGGCGGAGAAGGCGACTCGATGATGGCCAGCGCGCCGAAATCAAAATCGTCAACACATGGCTCCAGGCCCAATATGTCCTCATAGGAAGGCTTCCCGCAAGCTGCGGTCAGCCAGAGGGCAACTACTGCTATGAAGAGCGTGAGGGCTTTGGTTTGCCAGTTGGTTGTTTTCATGGGTGTCACCTCCTTTTGTTGGCGGGTTTGTTGAGCTTCTGTTCGCCCTTCAGAGATAGATGATAGTATATGTGTTCGTGGCTGTCTAGACAAATGTCTTGCTTTGGGAAAAGAGGACTGGGGGAAGGGACAGAGTCACGCCTTCGATACGACAGCAAAGGCTGTGCGATAGTGGCTATGCGCTTCTGTCGGCTATCCTCGCCAGGTGCTTGCGTCGCGCCTCTTCCATCTGCTGAAGCTGCTTGGCCCGTCGCTCTTCCTGCTCCAGCCATGTGAAGAAGAGGAGGGCGAGGCCGGTGAAGTACATCATCGTGCCCGGAATCCACATCAGCACTCCGCCAAGCTGCTGGTCAAGCTCTCCATCGATACCCCAGTGGTCGGGGGTGCCGTCGTAGTAGGAGTAGACGGGACCCTGGGCGAAGGTGAGGATGGCCCCGAGGATGATGTTCTGGAAGAGGGCGAGGAAGAGGTAGAGAAAGCGCAGGGGGTGGGGCATGCGGGAGCGCACCGGCGCGGGGCCGATGACGGGCCACCAGAAGATGAGGGCCGCGCCGAACATGGTCAGGTGCTCCAGCACGTGGACGCCCTCGGAGGAGAGGGCGGCGTTGTAGGGCGCGGGGGTATGCCAGACCCAGATGGTGACGACGAATATCAGCCAGGCGATTACCGGGACGGTGACGCCCTGGATGGCAAGCCGGAGGACCCCGGCGCTGTTCAGCGTTTCGCCGATGCTCCTTCGGACGCCCCTGGGAAAGGCCCACAGGATGCGGGACATGGGGTCGGCCAGCTGCAGAAGGGGCGGAGCTATCATCATCAGCAGGAGGTGCTGGACCATGTGCATGAAGAAGAGGTCGCCAGCGTAGACGTCGATGGGGGATAGGAGGGCCAACACCAGGGCGATGATGCCCGCAAGATAGAGGAGGTCGCGAGACTTTCGGGGGGGAGCATACCGGGCGCGCCGGCCCAGTCGCCAGCGTCCGACCAGGTACAGAACGGACATCAAGACGATGGGTATGACGATATAGAGGGCCGAGTCCCAGTAGGCCAGGAAGTCGGCGAAGTTACTCGCCAGGGGCAGGTGCTCGTGGCCGGTGTGGAGAAAAATCATGCTCAGCGGGGCGGGCTGATGGGGATGAGAGCGAACACCCCCATCCTAACCTTCCCCCATCGAGGGGGAAGGCAGAAGAACGGAAGGATGGGGCTCACCTGGACTTGCGACGCGCCCTCTTGCGGGACCGTTCCCGCGCCTTGCTGGTCGACTCCTTGAAACAGTAGAAGTTGTCCGAGTCCAAAATCCGCTTCATCACTTCCATGGAGATGTTCATGGGATGGGTGGGCGCGGCCCACTCTTCCGTAACGTCCCAGTGGAGGTCCCGGAGGCTGGTGGCCTTGTTGGAGTTCTTCAGCAGCAGCCTGAAGACTATCTCCTTGAGGGGCATGGCAGGGGAGATGAAGTCCTCTGCCTGGGCGCAGCAGCGGGACATGTCCCGGATCTGCTTCCTGACGGTTGGGGGCTTCTTCTCGTTCAACACCCGCTCCACACAGTTTGGGCAACGGCGGCCTAACAGCAGCGACGACATGTCTCGCTGCTGGGCTTCCGCCATCTTCGGATCAATTACGTAATAGGCCTTGGATATATCGTGCGCGGGCCGGTCATGCTCCGCTAACTTCTGTACCATCTCACCCTCCTGCCTCTTCATTCCAATCGAGCATCTTCACGTCCACAATCTGGCCGCTCTCCATGCAGGGCAGGTCTTCCGGGCAGATAGCAAGCCCGTTGGCCCGCGCCATGGAGGTCAGGATGTTGGACCCCTGGGGGCCCGTGGGCGTGGCGTAGTAGTTGCCGTTCTGCCTGGTCACCCTTACACGGGCGAAGACACGACGGCCATCGAAGTTGATAATCGGTCCCTTGAGTTCCGCGCGGATTGTGGGCTTCGCCAAGTCGGTCCGGCCCAGCATCCGCAGGATGGCGGGACGGCCGAATTCCTCGAAGGCGACCATGGCGCTGACGGGGTTGCCCGGCAGGCCCAGATGGGGCACCAATCGACCCCCTTCGCCCTTGAGCATGCCCCAGGCCAGGGGCTTGGCGGGGCGCATCCGCACGGACCAGAAATTCACCTTGCCGCGCTCCGCCAAAACGTCCTTCACGATGTCGTAGTCACCCTTCGACACGCCGGCGGATGTGAGGAGCAGGTCCGCCGTCAGCCCCTCGTTCAGCTTCCGGTGCATGTCCTCCAGGTTGTCGCGGGCGATTCCCAGCATTTGGGGGACGCCGCCGTAGCGCTGCACGGAGGCGGCCAGGCTGTAGCTGTTGCTGTCATATATGCGACCAGGCTGGGCGGCTTCGCCAGGTTCCTGCAGCTCGTCGCCGGTGGCGAGGATGGCTATCCTGGGCCGCCGAATCACCGACACCTGCTCGATGCCGAGGGAAGCAAGGACGCCTATCTCCGAGGGTCTGAGGACGGCGCTGCGTTCGAGGACTTTTTCGCCCGCCTTCACGTCCTCGCCGGCAGGCCGGACGTGCATTCCCAAAGGCTGGTCGACGAGGATGCCGATTTCATCCATGGAGTCGCCTCGGGCCTTGCGCTCCACCTCGTCGGTCTCCTCGAAGGGGACGACGGTGTCGCAGCCTTCGGGCGTGGGCGCGCCCGTCATGATGCGCAGGGCGGTACCCGGCTCCACCGAGCGGTCCGGTATCTGGCCCGCAGCTATCAGGCCGATTACGCGCAGGACGACGGGATTTTCGGGGGAAGCGTCCTGAACGTCCTCGTGGCGGAGGGCGTAGCCGTCCATGGCGGAGTTGTCCGTCGGCGGAATGTTGAGGGGCGAAAAAACGTCCTCGGCGAGGGTCTGGCCCAAGGCATCCAGGATGGGCCTGCTCTCCGGCTCAAGAGGGCTGAAGGCGGCGATTATCCGGTCGAAGGCTTCCTCCACGCTGAGCATGTCGGCATGGTAGTGTCCCCGCCTGTGGTGGCGTCCCTCCTTGTGTCCGTGACCGTGATGGTGGTCCTTCATCCGCTCACCTCCTCTTCGGCGCCGCGCTGGACAGCCCCGACTTCCCTTTCGAGCATGGAAAGGACACGGGACAGGCTGCGATTCACGTCCCGCGCCGAAAGGGTCCGGTTGGGGGCGCGGAAGTGGATGCGGTAGCCAAGGGAGACCTTGCCCGGCGGCGCTTCCTCACCCTCGTAGACGTCGAAGAGGACGGTGCGCTCCACCAAGGGCTGACCGTCGATGATCTGCTGGATCCGCGCGGCGGGAACGTCCCGGTCGACGAGAATCGATATGTCACGCAGTGATGCGGGGTAGCGGGCGAGGGGTTTCACCGCCTCCCGGGCATCGGGCAGAGCTTCAAACAGGCAGTTGAGGTCAACTTCAAAGAAGACGACGGCGCCGTCGTCTATTTCAAAGGCCTCTGCTGCCAGTGGGTGTACCTCTCCCAACATGCCCACAACGGCGCCATTGACGGACACGGAGGCCGCCTTGCCGGGATGGAGAAAATCGTCGCCGTGGGGACGGAACTCGCCATGAGCTCCCAGACGCGCGAGGAGGGACTCCACGATACCCTTGGCGTCGTAGAAATCGTAGCTGCCCTGGACAGAGAGCCAACCTTCGCTTGTCCGCTGGCCTGTAAGAAGACCTGCTGCGATTTCCGGCTCCCTGGGCAGGTCCTCTCCCTGCTTCAGATATACGCGGCCAATCTCAAAGATGGCAACGGAGCGGGCGTCTCGGGCCACGTTGTATGAGAGGGTGTTCATAAGGCTGGCGCGAAGGGTGGGCCGCATGTACTTGAACTCGCGGCTCATAGGGTTGGATACGGACAGCAGCCCATCGTCGTCATTCGCGACCTTGGCCTTCCTCAACAGGTCAAGTCCAACGGCAGAGTAGCTGATGGTCTCCTGCAGCCCTTGACGCACCAGCAGGTCGCGGACTAGCTCCCGGAAGTCACGAAGGTCCTGGCCTTCGTAGTGGGGGATTGACGTGGAGAGCATTTCGGTGGGGATGGAGTCGTACCCGACGATGCGGGCAACTTCCTCCACCAGGTCGTCTTCAATGGTGATATCGCTGCGCCACGGGGGGGCGGAAGCGCGCAAGGCGTTCTCGTCTCCAGTCTCAACCTCAAAGCCCAGGGAGGTGAGGACGTCGGCGGCCTGCTCCATGGAGTGCTCCATGCCCAGGACCTGCTTCATCCGGGCAGAGGTCAGGAGCATGGCGCGCGGCTTCTCGCGTTCCGGATACACGTCGATGATGCCCCTCGCGACGGTTCCGCCTGCTACCTGCTGTATTAGCTGGGTGGCACGACGGAGGGCCAACGGGGGGAGATCGGGGCGGAGGCCCTTCTCGAAGCGGACCGTTGCTTCGGTGCGAAGGCTGAAGTCCGCTGCGGTACGACGGTTGTTGGAGGGGTCAAAGCTGGCGGATTCGAGGACAACGTCGGTGGTGGATTCGGTGATGCCGCTGTCTAGGCCGCCTATGACGCCGCCCAAAGCCCGAGCGTCCCGGTCGTCGGCGATGACGAGATGGTCGGAGCCGAGGGGGATTTCTATTTCGTCCAGCGTGGTCATGGTCTCGCCGGTGTAGGCGCGGCGGACGTGAATGCGCTGCCGCAGCAGAGTTTCGTAGTCGAAGGCATGAAGGGGCTGACCGTACTCCAGCATCACGTAGTTGGTGACGTCCACTACGTTGTTGATGGGACGGACGTCGCACAGCTCCAGTCGCTTCTGCAGCCACTGGGGAGAGGGGCCTACGGCGATGCCGCGGATGAGGCTGGCGGTGTATCGAGGGCAGAGGTCGGAGTCCCGGATGCTTACGGAAAGCAGGTTGCGAATCTCCTGGCCTTCCTCCGGGTAGATGAGCTCTGGCTGTCGGACTTCGGAGCCGGTGAGGGCCGCAACCTCGTAGGCCACGCCAAGAACGGAGAGCCAGTCCGAGCGATTAGGCGTGGGCTCCAAGTCCAGAATCACGTCGCCTAGATAGTCATCAAGGGCCATGCCGACGGGAGCGTTTGACGGAAGCACCAGAATGCCGTCGTGGTCGTCGCCGAGGCCCAGCTCTCGCTCGGAGCAGACCATGCCGCGGGAGACCACGCCGCGAATCTTGGCGGCTTTTAGCGTGGACAGCCTGCCATTCCGGGCGTCGACGAGCCGTGCGCCCACCTGGGCAAAGGCTATCTTCTGTCCCTGGGCCACATTGGGAGCGCCGCAGACGACCTGGTGTGGTGCGTCTTCGCCCACGTCTACCGTGCACAGCACCAGGCGGTCGGCGTTGGGGTGACGCTCCACCCTCTCAACAAAGCCGACGGAGCAGTTGTCCCAGCCGCCGACGGTTATTACGTCGCCAACTTCAAGACCGGCCATGGTCAGGCCGTGGGCCAGGTCTTCGGCGGGAATGTCGAAGTCCACCAGTTCTTTGAGCCAGGAGAGGGGAATTTTCATCAGAATTGGCCGAGGAACCGGAGGTCGTTGGAGTAGAAGAGGCGGATGTCCTCGATGCCGTACTTGAGCATGGCGACGCGGTCGGGGCCGATGCCGAAGGCGAAGCCGGTGTAGATAGACGGGTCGTAGCCCACGTCCGACAACACCTTCGGATGCACCATGCCCGCGCCGAGGATCTCTATCCAGCCGGCTTCACGGCAGACGTTGCAGCCCTTGCCGTTGGAGTTGCCCTGACCGTCACAGGCGAAGCAGTCGATGGACATGTCCACGCCGGGTTCGACGAAGGGGAAGTAGTCACAGCGGAAGCGGACTTTGCGCTGGGTGCCGAATACGCGGCGGGCGAACTCGTAGAGCGTGCCCTTGAGGTGGGCCATGGTGATGCCCTTGTCGACAGCCAAGCCCTCTATCTGGTGGAAGTGCCACTCGTGGGTGGCGTCGGTGGCCTCATATCGATAGACCTTGCCTGGGACGACGACGCGCACCGGCGGGTCCGTCTTCTCCATGGTGCGGGCCTGCATAGGGGAAGTGTGGGTGCGGAGAAGCATGGACTGCTGGCCTTCCGCGTCCTTGTGGTCAATCCAGAGGGTGTTCCACATATCCCGCGCCGGGTGGTCTCGGGGTATGTTCAGCATTTCGAAGTTGTAGTGGTCCCACTCCACCTCCGGCCCTTCGATGACTTCAAAACCCATGGAAACGAAGGCGTCGCAGATCTCGCGAAGTATCTGGGTGAGGGGATGGTAGCGGCCGACGGGAGCCGGACGACCGGGCCTGGTTACGTCTATCTGCTCCTGTTCGGCAAGGACGGCGAAGCGGCCCTCGCGGACCCGTCGGCGTGCGCCGTCAAGCTCTGACTCCAAGACGTTCTTGGCCCTGTTGGCCTCGACTCCGGCAGCGCGGCGGTCTTCGCGAGGCAGGGAACCGAGGCTGCGCAACATGGTGGTGAGTCGACCGCGACGTCCCATGTATCGGACGCGCCATTCTTCCAGCGCTTCTTCTGCCGTCAGACCTCGCAGTTCCTCCAGGGCATCACTCTGCACCTGGCCGAGATCTTCGATGAGTTGTTTGGAGTTCATGGAAGCCGCTGGTGCTCTGAGGACGGCGGCTGCGTCTTGAGTAGGTGAGGCATTAGGGGGTCAATTATAGAATTGGCCGTGGTAAGGGTCAAGAAAGGGGCATTGGCACTCTCAAATAGTGGGGGATAATGGAATACCACGAGTATCGGTGGGGAAGAAAGGTCTGCTAATCTGCAACTTCAATGAGTAGCCTACAGTGGTCGCTGGAACCCCACTCCTCTGTTCTGTTAAGCGCTTTAACACACACGGAGGATACCATTTCATTGGAGGCGAAGGCGAAGTCCAACTGCCTGGTGGCCGGATTTCGTATTGGACGGAATGTCGGGACGTTCTTGCTGTCACTCGGCAACTCGTCAGGCCACGGCTCCGCCTGCCTCCCATTTGGGGCTTGGGGGCCTACGAATGAGAGCCCCAGAGCCTCCATCCTGTCGAATACAGTTGCGTAGCGTCGAGTCCAATACTTGTTCCCACCCTCCGCTGTTCCATGGAGAATGTTGAGGTCCCCTGCAGCAACGATCCGGTGCCCATTCTCTCTTCCAATGAACAGCGAAAGGTCTGAGATAATGCGATGGACTGAGGCATCCGCAACAATCCAGCTACTGCCTGTCGATGGATGAGGCGACAACCAGCGAGCATACATGGACACCACTATAAAGGGCGGGGCTTCACGAGGGATGACACGCGCTGCAGCGATACCGCCGATACCACTGACTGCTAACTCGTCATGGTTCACATGGCTAATGGGACTTACCTGATTGAACCACTCTACTCTTACTCGGTCCGATAGCTTTACAACTTTGGGCCATCGTTCTAGCAGATTCCCCAACTTGTCCTCATACCACCTAGAATTCCAATGTTCCTTGGGGCCTGTGTCTATCCTGTCAGCAACATCGGTCGGTGGATTGCCCGCCTCCTGCAGCAGGGCAACATCCGCGTCCATGTTCAACAACTGTCGCCACGGCTCGTGCATTTTTGCAATGTTCCAGCTAACTAACCGTATAGCCAACGCGACCTTTGAATCCTTTCGTTTGTTTGCCATCGAATCGTATCATGGCAATTAGAACCCGTCTATCCGACCCGTTAGAGTGTCACACTTGGTATTTTCTGCTCTGAGAAATCGCGTCTAAGAGAATTCACCCTGGGCAAATGCCATTGACACCCACTGGTTGTGAAACTTAGAATTTATTGGTTATGGAATACGCAATTTTCAAATCGGGCGGCAAGCAGTACCGGGTCTCTCCCGGGGACGTTATCGACGTGGACAAGCTGGCGGTGGAGCCCGGCGCGGAGATTGAGCTTGACGAGGTGCTCGCCTTCAGCAAGGACGGCGAGGTCAGCATCGGCAGGCCGGTCCTCGACGGCGTGAAGGTCATCGCCCACGTTCAGGAGCAGTACCGGGACAAGAAGATCCGGGTGTTCAAGTACAAGCCGAAGACTCGATATCGCCGGATGAGGGGGCATCGTCAGCCCTACACCCGGCTGCAGATTGTCGAGCTAGCCCGGGACCAGGAGGAAACCGATGGCTCATAAGAAGGCGGGCGGAAGCTCCCGCAACGGCCGGAACAGCCCAGGCCAGCGTTTGGGCGTCAAGAAGTTCGGCGGAGAGAGGGTCATCGCCGGCAACATCATCATGCGCCAGCGGGGCACCAAGATTATGCCGGGCCGAAACGTGGGCATGGGCAAGGACCACACCCTCTTTTCCCTCATCGACGGCGCCGTGACGTACGAGTGGGCCTCGAAGGGCAAGCGGCGCGCGAGCGTCTATCCCCTCGAGGTTGCATAGGTCAGAGCCATGAAGAAGGATATTCATCCCACCTTCTACCGCGACACCGTGGTCACCTGCTCCTGCGGCAACGTGTTTACCACCGGCGCCACCAAGCAGGCCCTGCGGGTGGAGCTGTGTAACAAGTGCCACCCCTTCTACACAGGCGAGCAGCGCATCGTGGACACGGAGGGTCGCGTTGAGCGACTCCGACGTCGGTTTGGCCTCAAGGCCTAGCAAAACGCCGCCGACCATTTTCCCAGCCGGTCAACACGCCAGCGAGTTAAGCCTTGGATAAGCCACGCGCCGTATACGGCGGACAGGCCGTCATAGAAGGGGTGATGATTCGCGGCCAGCGTTTCTTCAGCCTGGCAGTTCGAAGGCTCGACGGCACAATCTACCGCACCGCCGAACCCCTGAGCACCTTCTATACGGGAAAGCTGCGCGGCATACCCCTGCTTCGGGGCGTGGTGGTGCTGGCCGAGACCCTGGTGCTGGGGATGAAAGTCCTAAGCCGGTCCGCCAACATCGCCGTGGAGGACCAGACCCAGGGGGAGCAGAAGGAGCTGGGCGGATGGGTGCTGTTCCTGTCGCTGGGCATTTCGCTGATGGTGGGCATCGGGATTTTCTTTCTGCTGCCTCTTTTCGCCGCCCGGTCGCTGGACATCTGGATTGCCCCAGGCCCGCTGGGTGACTTCGTCAGCAACTTCGTGGAGGGGCTGCTGCGTCTGGCGCTTCTGGTGGGGTACATCGCCCTCATCGGGCTGATGAAGGACATCAAGCGGGTATTCGCCTACCACGGGGCAGAGCACATGACCATCCACGCATACGAACGGGGACTGCCTCTAAACGTTGATAACATCCGCCCCTTTTCGACGGCCCATCCCCGATGCGGCACGGCTTTTCTGCTGACAGTGGGAGTGGTGGCGATATTCATCTTCTCGCTGCTGGGTAGACCTGACATCTACTGGGCGATTCTATCGCGGATACTGCTGATTCCCGTGATTGCCGGGGCGAGCTACGAGGTCATCCGATTTGCGGGACTGCGACAGGGCAACCCCATCTCCACCATTCTGTCGGCGCCGGGGATGGCCCTGCAGCGCTTGACGACGCGGCGTCCCGACGACGACCAGATTGAGGTGGCGATTGTGGCGATGAACGCCACCTTGGAGGCGGATGAAGGGCGGAAGGAAGGGCCTACAGCGAACGGTGTTGTCGGGAGTGAGGTTAACCCCCATCCCAACCTTCCCCCATCAGAGAGGGAAGAGGCTTAACGAAGCAGTCTAACCCCTGCGCTTTCGGAGCACGTCCCAGACCTGCTGGGGCTTCACGTCGGAGGCCGCCATGAGCACCAGGGTGTGGTAGAGCAGGTCGGCGACCTCTTCAGGCAGATTGTCCACGTTGCCCTGGGCGGCGGCGATGGCCGTCTCGCCCGCTTCCTCCGTTACCTTCTGAGCTACGCGCCCGATGCCCTCGGCGAGAAGTTCCGACGTGTAGCTTCCCTCGGGCATTCGCTGCTTCCTGTCCCGAATGACGGCGTATAACTCATCGAGGACGCCGGAACCGGGATCGGAGCGGGTGAATTCGGCGGGTTCCGGCACGCCTTCTAGGGGGGTGAAGAAGCAGGAGTCATTTTGTGTGTGGCACGTGGGGCCGTCGGGCACTACCTTCAGCAGAAGGGTATCGCCGTCGCAGTCCACCCAGGCTTCTCGCAGATTGAGATAGTTGCCGGAGACCTCCCCCTTGTGCCACAGGTCCTCGCGGCTACGGCTGTAGAACCAGACCTGGATGCCCTCCACGGTACGCTTGAGGGAGCCGGGGTTCATATAGCCGAGCATGAGCACCTTGCCGGTGTTGATGTCCTGGGCTATGGCGGGGATGAGCCCCTGTTTATCGAGTTTAAGTGTCATTTCTTTACCTCCGGATGATACGGCTGTCGCCTCTAGCTCCAGCCTTCCAGGATTGCGGGAAGCTGGGCGAGGCTGGTTATCTGGTAGTCGGGCTGGGGTTGGTCATCGGCGATGATCTTGCCATCGCGGTTGATCCATACGGCGTTCATACCCACGCCCTTGGCCCCGAGAACATCGTCGAAGGGGTTGTCGCCCACGTAGACGGTCTCATGGGGTTCAAGGTCCAGCGCCTTCAGGACGCGCAGAAATGGAAGCGGGTGGGGCTTGTATGCGCCGATCATCTCCGATGACAGGACGACGGGGAAGGTGAGGCCGATGCGTTTCAGTTGAGGCAGCAGATAATCGTCGTCCGCGTTCGAGAGGATTGCCGTAGTCCAGCGGCGCTGGAGGGTGGCGATGGTCTCGGCAACTTCGGGGTAGGCGTCGCGCTCACCCATCGAGATGATGGACTCTCTGCCGGCGCGGTAAGCGTCGGCGTCGAGACCACGGTGGGCGAAGACCGCGGCGAAGCAGTCCCGCCACGCTTCTTCATAGCTCTTGAAGGGCGGGCTGTTGTAGGGGTCGTCCATGTTCAGCCGGTCCTTGCGGAACTGCACTTCCAGGGCCTTCCATTCGTCGTAGAGGGTTTGGTGGTCGAGGGGCAGGTTATTGGAGCGGCAAACGCCTTCGAAGACGTCCATCCAGCCCTCGATGGGGTTGGAGACGAGGGTCTCGTACATATCGAACACGACGGCCTTTATCTTGGTCATTTTTCTCCTTGTTCCAGAGATATCACGGCATCACGGGTCTTATGGGGACGCCCCGTTCGGCCAGGTACTCCTTGACGTGGGCTATGGAGTATACGCCGAAATGGAAGATGCTGGCGGCGAGGACGGCGTCGGCCTTCCCGAGACGGATGGCGTCTAGGAGATGGTGGGGCGCGCCGGCGCCGCCGCTTGCGACGACGGGGACGGAGGCAGCTTCGGAGATGGCGCGGCTAAGTTCCAGGTCGTAGCCGCCCTGGGTGCCGTCACTGTCCATGCTGTTGACGACAATTTCGCCTGCGCCCAGCTCGGTGGCGCGGACGGCCCACTCCAGGGCGTCCAGCCCAGCGTCGTCACCGCCGTCATGTCCGGTGCGGACGCGAACTTTCCAGCGGGGAGGGGAGCTTTCGGGGACGCGGAGAGCGTCCAGGCCAAGGACTATGCACTGACTGCCGAAGGCCCATGCGCCGTCGGAGATGAGGCGGGGATTCTCGACGGCGGCGGTGTTGATGGAGACCTTGTCGGCGCCCGCCTTCAGCATAAGCCGCATGTCGTCAACAGTGCGAAGGCCCCCACCAACGGTCAGAGGAATGAAGACCTGGTCGGCGGTGCGGGAGACCACGTTGAGCATGATGCTGCGGCCCTCGGCGGAGGCGGTGATATCGTAGAAGACAAGCTCGTCCGCCCCCTCGGCGTCGTAGAAGGCGGAGAGGGCGACGGGGTCGCCGGCGTCCACGTGGTCAAGGAATTTTACGCCTTTGACCACACGGCCTGCTTTAACATCCAGGCAGGGAATGATGCGCTTGGTCAGCATGGTAACTTAAGGGCGCCTCTTGAAGAGGAGCATGTACTGGGAGCCGGGCAGTTCCCACCGGCGCAGGAAGCGGAATCCGGCGTTTCTGGCTAGGGACATCATCTCCTCCGGCTCGATGCGCTTTTCCAAAGGCGGGCCGTGCTCCGTTTCGACGCGGTACCACTCCAGAATGCAGCACCAACCGGAGGGCTTGAGGGTCTCCGCTGCCACCTTCAGAAATGCGTCACGGTCGTCGGGGTAGTGGACTACATACGCGAGAAGCATTCCGTCAAGGGAGCGGGGGGCAAGGCCGAGGTCAACGCCGTCGGTCTTGATAGCCTCAACGTTGCCGAGGGGCACGGCGTCGACGCGGCGCTTTAGGGCCTCCAGCATCTCGTCGTCCACGTCCACGGCGTAGAGGCGGCCATGGGACAAATACTTGGCGAGGGGCAGGGAAAAATAACCGGGGCCGCAGCCCACGTCGGCAACGTGATGGTAAGGATCGATTGGGAGGCGGGTCAGAAGCTCATAGGGATCGGGGCGCTCCGAGGAAAGGAGGGCCCGGATGAAATCCTGCATGGAGTCGGGGTTATTCTCCAACGCCGTCTCCGTCGCCGGGGCCCGCCGTGTCGGAGGCGCCCGTTTTACCGGCAATCGAATTCCCCTGTTGGCTCGCCGCCCTCTGCGGAGCGGGTCTGCCATAGCCGGGGTTCTCGCCCGGCCCCCAGTAGACGGTCATGTGTGGGAAGGGGATCTCGATGCCTTCGTCGTCGAAAACCCTCTTGATGCGGCGGCGGAATTCTCCCGCGACGGCCCACTGCTCCATTGGCACGGTCTCGCCCATCACTTTGATGGCAATGCCGGAAGCGCCAAACTCCTGCACCCGCATTGCCTTCAGCGGGTCGGTAATCTTCGGCGCCCATTCGGGGTCGGCGGAAATCTCCGCTCCCACCCGGTCGATTATCGCCATTACCTCGTCCAGGTCCTCCTTGTATGCGACTTCGATGTCCAGGTTAACGCGGGACTTCTCCTTGGTGTAGTTGCTGGCAATACCAATTTCGCCGTTGGGGATGATGTGCTGGTTCATGTGGAAGTCGCGGAGGGTGGTGCGTCGAAGGTTGATGTCTTCGATTATGCCGACGACGCCGGCGAGCTGGGCCACGTCCCCAACGCGAAACTGGTCCTCCATCATGATGAAAACGCCGGCGAAGATGTCCTTGATGATGTTTTGCGCGCCGAAGCCGATGGCGATGCCGGCCACACCGGCCCCTGCGATGAGAGGCGCGATGTTTACTCCAAGCTCCGAAAGGACCATGAAGAAGGCCATGGCAAAGATAATGGACGAGAGTGTATTGGAGACCACGCTCTGAAGTGTCTGGGTGCGGCGCTGCACTTCCGGGGAGTCGATGTCTTCGTGGACTCGATGGGCCAGATACTGCTCGATGATGGGAGAGGTGAGACGGCTGACGAAACGGATGGCCAGGAAAGCGACGATTACTATGATGCTGACGGTGAAGGTCCTGCCCAACAGCCACCGGCCCGCCGTAGCGCCGCCGCTCTCCGCGTTGTCGAGGACTCCGCTCATGTCGGTGCCAAGCTGGCTGGCGACGGTGAAGGCTGCTGCGGTAACGATGATGATGCCAAGGACCGCCTCGACGAACCGCGCTATGGGCTTCACCAGGCTGGACTGGTCCGCGGGGATGATGTCGTCCATCCACCGGAGAAAGCCAAGCAGGTAGCGGGGGACGACGAAGTGGGAAACGGCGAGGGCCACCATCGTAAGGACGAGGGTGGCGATGATGACGAATAGGGCTTCGTTTGAGATGTCCATGTAGTATCAGCTAGCTAAGGATTCTGGGGCGAATTACCAGAAGTCAATTTTACCAGCGTTGGGGCTGGGCCGTCATCCGGTGGGGGTCTGGGTGCCGTGTCGTAGGGCCATCGGATACTGAAAAAGGAGAGCAGAATCGAGGTTAAAGTGGGAATGGACACCCCCTTCAGGCCGATACGGGTTCCTTCTCCTCCACATTGGCTCGACGCCTCAACATCAGTTCAAATCCGAGAGCCCTTATGATTCGCAACACTACGGAGAATCCCGGCCGCTTTCCTTCAGACAGGGTCTTGTATAGCGCGTCCCGGCTTATTCCGGCTTCCCGCGCAAGTCGGCTCATGTTGCGCTTGCGAGCTATGGCGCTCAGACCCGCCAAAATCAGACGTCCGTCCCCCTCGTCCTCGTCCATGCATGCTTCCAAATAGAACATCGCATCCTCCTCAGTCTTCAGAGAATCCGCTGCATCCCATTTCGCAAAAGTCTCTCCCATTTGGCTATCTCCTTTCCCTTGCTATACGTTTTGCCAACCGGATGTCCCGGGCTTGGCTGTCCTTGTCGCCGCCGCAAAGCAAGACAACAACATACCGGCTCTCACGCATATAATAGAGACGATATCCAGGCCCATAGCCAACGCGCATTTCGCTTACCCCATCCCCCACCGACCGCATGTCTCCGAAGTGGCCATGTTCAAGCCTCTGCAATCTGGAGTTTATCCTGGCTACGGCTCTCCTGTCCCTCAGTCCATCCAACCATCGCTGGAAAGTAGCACTCCTGAGTATCTCTATTGTATCCAAGTTGTACGCAATAGATTACACAATGTCAAGGTTTGATGGGAGCGTATGCAAGGCGGGGTTTACCGGTTGATGGTGCCTATAGTGACCTTGGTCATCGGGTCGGGTCGCTCGGCTCGGCACTGGGAGATTGTGCGACCCTTGGCAATTTCTCCACGGACCCACTCTTCCCAGGCCTCCTTTTCCTGAACAAAAGCCAGGTGTGCTGCGGCCTCCTCAGGCGAGGCCACAAGAACGCCGTCATCGTCTCCGAAGACCATGTCGCCGGGGTTGACGACAACGCCGCCAACATTTACGGGAACGTTCACCCCGCCCCACTCGATCCCCCAACCGCCCGTCTTGCCCGTCATGGCGACGGCGCCGCGGGAGAAGACCGGGAACTGCATCCGTTCGATGGCGGCGCGGTCCGCTATGGGGCCGTCGGTCACCATTCCGGCGATGCCGACTTCCATGTAGCCCAGACAGCCGATTTCCCCAGTGGTGGCGTGTCGATATTCGTCGCCGCGGGCGATGACAAGCACGTCACCGGGTCGGGCGATTTTCAGGGCCTCAGCGACGGCGGAGGTTATCTGAGGGTAGGTCTGGACGGTCAGGGCTGTGCCGACCAGCTTGATTGGCCGCCAGACGGGCTGGATGGACGACTCCATGGCAGTTTCGAGGATGTGTCCGAGGGTCGCGGGGGCGAGTTTCTGGTAGGCGGCCACCAGGTCGGGGTCAACGGGGGGTGGCGAGGGGTTAACTTCTATCATGCAATGCTCCTGCTTTTGGAGAAACTTTGGGTGTCCGGGTGCATGATACCACCGAAGAGGGATCGTGTTTACTAGAGTGGGGGTTTGTGTTAAAAATTCTGCAAGTCCAACTAACGCCGGAGGTTTCCCATGGCCGAAATCAGTCCAAGCATCGAAGCCCTTCTCAGCGAAGAAAGGCGCTTTCCACCTTCCCAGGAGTTCATCGACCAGGCGAACGTCAGTGACCCGGAAGTTTACGAACGCGCCGACGCCGACTACGAGGGGTTCTGGGAAAGTTGGGCGGAGGAGCTTCACTGGTTCGAGAAGTGGGACAGGGTGCTGCAGTGGGACCCCCCCTTCGCCCAGTGGTTCCTTGGCGGAAAGACCAACATCTCCTACAACTGCCTGGACCGTCACCTTGAAGGGGCGCGGCGGAACAAGGCGGCGATCGTCTGGGAGGGGGAGCCGGGGGACTGGCAGGTGTACACCTACGCTGACCTGCACCGGGAGGTGTGCCGCTTCGCCAACGGGCTGAAGAGCTTGGGAGTGAAGAAGGGTGACAGGATTACGCTATACATGCCGATGATACCGGAGCTTGCCATCGCCATGCTTGCTTGCGCCCGCATAGGGGCGCCCCACAGCATCGTCTTCGGCGGGTTCAGCCCGGAATCGCTGCGGGACAGGATAAACGACTGCAAGGGGACTATCGTCATCACCGCCGACGGCGGCTACCGTCGCGGCGGCATCGTTCCGCTCAAGCAGAACACGGACGAGGCGCTGGAGGGGACGCCGACGGTGGAGAAGGTGGTGGTGGTCCAGCGGGTGGGCGACAAGTTCGAAGGGTCGATGCAGGAGGGTCGCGACATCTGGTGGCACGACTTGGTGGAGGGGCAGTCGCGGGTGTGTCCAGCCGAGCCTATGGACAGCGAGGACATGCTGTTCATCCTCTACACAAGCGGCACCACCGGCAAGCCTAAGGGTGTGGTGCACACCACCGGCGGCTACATGGTTGGCACCTACGCAACGGTGAAGTGGGTCTTCGACATGAAGGAGGAGGATGTCTACTGGTGCACGGCGGACATCGGCTGGGTTACCGGCCACAGCTACATCGTCTACGGGCCGCTGGCCAACGGCGCAACGTCGGTGATGTATGAAGGCGCGCCGGACTTCCCCGACAGGGACCGCTTCTGGGACATCGTGGAGAAGTATCGCGCAACCATCGTCTATACCGCGCCCACGGCCATTCGCGCCTGCATGAGATGGGGAGAGGAGCACCCGAAGAAGCACGACCTGTCGTCTGTGCGGCTGCTGGGCACGGTGGGAGAGCCCATCAACCCGGAGGCGTGGATGTGGTACCGGAAGAACATCGGCGGCGACCGGGTGCCGGTGGTGGATACCTGGTGGCAGACGGAGACGGGCAGCATTCTGATTACGCCGCTGCCCGGCATCACAAACCTGACCCCCGGCTCGGCCACCAGGCCCTTCCCGGGCATCAAGGCAGAGATCGTCGACGAGAAGGGTGACCCCGTTGGGCCCGGACAAGGGGGCTACCTGGTGTTGAAGCGTCCGTGGCCCTCCATGCTTAGGACGATTTACGGTGACGACCAGCGATACATCGACCAGTACTGGAGCCGCTACCCCAACATCTACTTCACCGGCGACGGGGCCAAGATGGACGAAAACGGCTTCTTCTGGATTCTGGGCAGGGTGGACGACGTCATCAACGTGGCGGGGCATCGCATCAGCACCATGGAGGTGGAGAGCGCGCTGGTGGACCACAGCGCCGTGGCGGAGGCAGCGTCCATAGGCAAGAGCCACGAGGTGAAGGGGCAGGGGGTAGTGGCCTTCGTGACGCTTAAGGAGGGTATCGAAACGTCCGCCGAGATGGAGCAGGTGCTGAAGCAGCATGTGAGGACGAAGATTGGGGCCATAGCCCGTCCGGACGAGATCTACTTCGCAGCGGACCTGCCAAAGACTCGGAGCGGAAAGATCATGCGCCGGCTGCTGCGGGACATCGCCGAGGGGCGAGTGCTGGGGGACACGACGACGCTGGCGGACCCGGCGGTGGTGGAGATGCTGAAGCAGCAGTACGACGAAGAAGAGTAAGGGAGAGTCTGTCGTCCAGATGCACTCCCCTTGTACGTAGACACGGGCAAGGAAATAAAGTCATAATACAAGGAAGCGACAAATTCAAACGGCGCATCTTGAGTGGCCGTTCGGATGCCAACATAAGATTCAATGAGTTACGCACTTTCCTGTCACGACTTGGATTTACAGAAAGAATAAGGGGAAGCCATCACATCTTTAGATCGCCCGGACTTAGAGAGAAAATTATCTTGCAGCGAGATGGCAGTCACGCAAAGCCTTATCAGGTTAGGCAAGTAAGACGTTTACTTATGAAGCACTGGCTCTAGTAAGGAGACAACAATGCACAAGTACGAGATAATCCTCTATTGGAGCAACGAGGACAAGGCATTCGTCGCGGAAGTTCCACAGTTGAGCGGATGCGCCGCTCACGGAGACACTTTTGAATCAGCGTTGGACAACATCAACCAGGCTGTGGAGTTGTGGATAGACACAGCGAAGGAGTTTGGCGACCCAATCCCTGAGCCTAAGGGTGAGCGCCTGATGCTAGCGTAACCAGGGCTTTCACCAAACAGTAGCGCTTACCACCATGAGTTCCGACGGAGGCGATAGCAGAAGCTCCCACTGGACCCGCCGGCTCTTCGTAGATAACGCTCACCTGTACATGCCGTTTCTGGAGGTTGCCAAGCCTCGCGCCGAGGCAGAGGTGGGAGTGATGGTCTACCAGTTCAGGGAGCTAGGGATTCCCGACGGTGCACGAGTGCTGGATGCGGGGTGCGGCATCGGCCGACACAGCGTTCCTCTGGCATCGAGAGGGTACGAGGTGGTGGGGTTTGACTTTTCACCCCCGTACCTGGAGGAGGCGCGCAAGGCGGCTGAAGAGGCAGGAGTGGACGCCAAGTTCATACTTGGTGATATGAGGAATGTTGGGAGTGCGCTGGGGAAAGAAAAACCCTTTCAGGCCATCGTCAATATGTTCACGTCTCATGGTTACCATCAAAAGGACGATGACCTTCGGTTCTTCCAAGACCTGCACCGCCTATCTGCTCCAGGAGCGGCGCTGGTTATCGAGACACTGAACCGGGACTACATCCTGCGAAACTTCACCCCCATCGGCTTCGAGGAGGCAGGAAGGATCAGCAGGTATGATCATCGCAGCTTCGACCTTGAGACCTCGACGAGTCATAGCGAGTGGAGGTTCTACGAACGCAGCGGGGACGACTTAGTTCTACGGCTGCGGGTCGACGTGGAACTGCGGGCATACAGCCTGCACGAGATCAAGGAGCTTCTTGCGAGAGCGGGGTGGGAGACAGTCAAGAGCTTCACCCTGGCAGGGGAAGGCGGGGAGATAGCGCCGCTGTGTGCAGACTCGTTCCGGATGTGGGTGACGGCGCGGCGGGTCTAGGAGAGCGGGCTAGCCGCGCTGGTCGAGGGGGACGTACTCCAGGTCCATAGGCCCAACGTACTCAGTGAGGGGCCGGATGAGTATGTTGTCGGCGTACTGCTCCATGCACTGGAGAGTCCAGCCAGGAATGCGGCCCATAGCGAATATGGGCACAAACAGGTCGTCCGGGATGCCCAGCAGGTAGTAGATGGAGCCCGCGTAGAAGTCCACGTTTACGTAGATGCCCTTGGCCCGGTAGGGCTGCATGACTTTCTGCTCCAGGTGGGCGAGGATCTGGAACCACTGGGGCTGGCCCTTCTTCTGGCTCAGAATCTCGGATCGGTCTCGCATGTGGCCGGCCCGTGGGTCTTCCGCCTTGTAGACGCGGTGGCCGAAGCCCATGATGCGGCCGCCGTTGTCGATGATGTTGCGGGCGTAGGCCTCGGCATTATCGGGTGTGCCGATATCGAGGGCCATCTTCATCACGGCCTCGGCGGCGCCGCCGTGCCACGGACCCTTCAGGACTCCGATGCCGCCAACGATTGCGGAGTGGAGGTCGGAGACCGTGGAAGCAGCCATGCGGGCGGCGAAGGAGGAGGCGTTGGAGCCATGCTCGGCGTGGATAATGAAGTCCACGTCCATAAGCTTCATCTCCTCTTCCTGGGGCCGTTCGCCATCGAGCATATAGAGGAAGTTGCCGGCGTGGTTCAAGTCCGGGTCGGGGTCTACGGGGTCCTGTCCCCGCCTGATCCTGTGATGCGCCGTGACTATGGTGGGCACCTGGGCGGTGATTCGGATGCCCTTGCGCCGTGTGGCCTCCACGGAGTTATCGTCGCGCTCGGGATCAACGCAGCCGAGGACGGAAACGGCGGTGCGCAGGGCGTCCATGGGATGGCTGTCCTTCACCACCCTCAGCACTTCGATGACTTCCGACGGAAGGCTCCTGCTGGCTCTAAGGGTAGCGTCGATCTCTGCGAGTTGGGACTTGGTCGGAAGCTCGCCGTAGAGAAGCAGATAGACTATCTCTTCGAAGGTGGACTTCTCTGCCAGGTCATGGATGTTGTAGCCGCGATAGAGCAGCTTGCCGACTTCGCCATCAATGAAGCTGGATGTGGTGGTATCCGCATAGACGCCGCGAAGGCCGCGGAATATCTGCGGGGACTCATCAGCCATACAAAGGACTCCTTTTCAGAGCGGGGGTAGGGGGTCGACGCTGGCATTTAAGGGCGCATTCAGGCCCGTTTAGGTGCCATTATCGACGCTGGGCGATTCTATCACTGGGCGTAAATCTATGTCAACTTGAAGAGGCTGGCGCGGGCAGCGGCTCACCGAGGTCGATCATATCCGTCACAACGTCTGCGACCAGGGAGCGGATGCTGTTCAAGGCTTCGTCTTGAGTGCAGGCGAGCCAACTCAAGGATGGAAATTCAGCGCACAGCCCGATGAATTCTTCGTCCTCTTGCAACCAGGTTACTGCGTAGGCGTAGCGGTCGTAGAACTCTATCTCTCCGGCAATCAGCCCAGAATCCTCTGGATGACCAAGGATGCGGAGGAGGCCGCGACGATTGATCCCAACATCATTCCAATCATCCACCTGGTCAGACGGGTTTCCATCTGGGCCAATCGAACATCTAGCTGAGTAAGGTCCGCTTTGGTTGCGTAGTGCCTTAATTCTTCCCTGAGTTCTGACCTGGTAATGGGCTGCTCATCTTTTGCCATCATATCCTCCTCGTCCACGCATTATACTACACCCGTTCTCACGAACTCAACAGCTTATTTGCGGCGGCAGTCTCTAAAGCGGGCGTTTCTTAGGGATGCCGGCGCGGCGGGGGTAGCGGTCAGTGGTTGGGGACACTTTCTCGACGATGACCAGAGCACGGTTGTCTTCCAGTCCAGTCACGCAAACGGGCTGCACTTTCGCCAATCGTCCGCCCATAAGAGAGATGGCTGTCTGGGCGTCTTGGAGTTCCTGGTCGATGTCGCCCTTCTTGTGGGCCACCAGAATCCCGCCGACCCTGCAGAAGGGGAGGGCAAGCTCCACGAGCACACGCAGAGGGGCAAGGCCGCGGGCCATCGCTACATCGAACACCCCACGGTGTCGGGGGTCGTGGGCAATGGTCTCGGAGCGGCCATGCAGGAGTTGAACGTCGGATATCTTCAGGGTGTCGAGGAGGTGTTCAAGAAAGCTGACCTTCTTTCCGACGGACTCCACCAGGGTCAGGCGCAATTCGGGGAGGGCTATTTTAAGGGGGATGCCGGGGAAGCCGGCGCCGGCGCCGATGTCTATCACTCGTCCGTCGGACTCGATTTCCGCCGAAAACGCGAGAACGGCGGTGAGAGAGTCGAGAAAGTGCAGCGTCTGCACCTGTTCACGTCCTGTGATGCGGGTGAGATTGAAGTGTCGATTCCAAGCCTCAAGCTCCCGTTCGTACACCTGAAACCGACGGATCTGGTCGTCGGACAGCATAAAGCCAAGCTCAGAAAGACCTCGCCTAAAGGCGGGGGTCAGCCAGGACTCCGTCACAGTCTGCAGTGGATTTGAGGGATTCATAAGTCGTCAGCCAATGGTAGGACAGAAGCGACGGAGCCGCTACCCCTCATTTCATTTGACGCCTCAATTGGGTGAAGATAGAATTGACTTTCCGTAGGGGGTGGGGTAGATGAGGCCGTAATCCTTCTAGTATATCGTTGGGGGTCTGAATTGGGCACAAAAGCATATATCCTCATAGAAACGGCGGTGGGGCGCACGAGAGAGGTGGCGCAGGCGCTGCGCAAGGTGGAGGGTATGATATCCGTGGACGTGGTGACGGGTCCCTACGATATCATCGCCCTGCTGGAGGCGCGAGACATCGCCGCCGTGGGAGACCTGGTCACAGACCAGGTGCACTTTACGGGCGTAGTCAGGACCGTCACCTGCATTTCCGTCGGCATCGGCTAAGACGGAGTGTCGGCTATAATTCGGGGCCCCGGCTCCGGAATTATCACTGAAGTTCCCGGGAACGCAGGCGATGGACTTTCGCTTCTCTGAGACGGAAGAACAGTTTCGTCAAGAGCTTCTCGAGTTTCTAGATCAGGAGCTTCCTGCGGGATGGGGGGAAGGCCGGACGGCTTCACCCGACGATGAGTGGGCCGAAACCCTGCGGATGCGGCGCAAGCTGGCGGAGCGGGGCTGGCTGACCATGCACTGGCCTCCCGAATACGGCGGTCAGGGAGCCTCGACGATACTCAGCCTCATCTTCAACGAAGAGATGTCGTACCGGGGTGCGCCCGGACGGGACGCCTTCGGCGCGCGGATGCTCGGCCCTACACTGATGATATACGGCACGGAGGAGCAGAAGCGCCGGTTTCTGCCGCCCGTGGCCCGAGGCGAGGTGCAGTGGTGTCAGGGGTACAGCGAGCCCCAGTCCGGCTCCGATCTTGCGTCGTTGAGCACCCGCGCCGACGACGAGGGGGACTTCTTCCGAGTCAACGGCAGCAAGGTATGGACTTCGCTGGCCCACCGCGCTGACTGGATGATGGTCCTCGTGCGCACGGACCCGGATGCGCCCAAGCACCGCGGCATCAGCTTCCTTCTGGTGGATATGAAGTCGCCCGGCGTAGAGGTGCGTCCCATCATGAACATGGCGGGCACCCACGAGTTCAACGAGGTTTTCTTCGACGACGTGCAGGTGCCTAAGACCAATCTGGTGGGTGAGCAGGACCGGGGGTGGTACGTGGCGGTGACGCTGCTGGACTTCGAGCGGTCCGGCATCGAGTACGCCGCCACAAGCCGCCGACTGCTGGATGACCTTACGACGTTCATCAAGCAGTCGCGGGGAGAGATAGAGGGATGGATCGCGGACCTGCTGGCGGAGCGGTACGTGGAAGCAGAAGTGGCGCGGCTGATGGCCTACCGCGTGGCGTGGATGCAGAGCCAGGGGATGGTGCCCAACCGGGAAGCCTCCATGAGCAAGGTGTTCGGCAGCGAGACGTTTCAGCGGGTGGCGGACACGGGGATGAAGGTGCTGGGTATGTTCGGCCAGCTGACGGAGGAGGACCGGTGGGCGCCCCTTGCCGGTCGGATGCAGGACGCTTGGCGGCACAGCTTTTCCAACACCATCGCGGCGGGCACCTCGGAGATCCAACGAAACATCATCGCCAGCCGGGGGCTGGGGCTGCCGCGAGGGTAAGGGAGCGGGCTTGGACTTAGCGTTAAGCGAAATTCAGCAGATGTTGAAGACCAGCGCCCGGGAGGTGCTGGCCCAGGAGTTCCCCTTCGATGTGGTGCGGGCCATGGAAGAAGATCAGAAGGGTTACACGCCTGAACTATGGCAGTCCATGACTGAGTTGGGGTGGCTGGGACTGGTGGTGCCGGAGAAGTACGGCGGCGCAGAAGGGTCTTTCCTCGACCTGGGGATGCTGCTGGAGGAGATGGGACGGGCGCTGACCCCCGGGCCGTTCTTTTCCACCGTAATCCTCGGCGCACTTACGGTTATGGACGCGGGTGACGAGTCGACGCAGTCGAAGCTGCTGCCTGGAATCGCCAGCGGCGAGACGATGATGACGATGGCCGTCGCTGAAGAGTCAGGCGGCTACGGCCCTGACGGCGTTCGCTTGCGGGCAGAGCATCGTGATGGCGTATTCGTACTCTCCGGCCGGAAGCTTTTCGTGCCCGACGCTCACGTGGCCGACTACGCCATTGTAGCGGCGCGGACGTCGGAGCGGCTGGACCCGAGGGACGGAATAACCCTCTTTCTGACGCCGCTAGACGCCGAGGGCGTCACCGTCGCGCCCCACACTACTATGGCGTTGGAGAAGCAGGCACAGGTGGAGTTCGACGAGGTTCGGGTGTCCGCCGATTCCGTCCTGGGGACTGTGGATAGAGGCTGGCCTGAGCTGGAGCGGGCGCTCCAACGAGCGGCAACGGCGAAGGGGCTGGAGATGGTGGGCGGCGCCGATGCGGTGCTGGAAATGACCTTAGACTACCTGAAAGACCGGGTGCAGTTCGGCCGCCCGGTGGGGACATTCCAGGCATTGCAGCACCACTGCGCCAACATGGCTATCGACGTTGAGGGGAGCAGGTACGCGGTATACCAGGCGGCGTACCGGATTTCTGAGGGACTGCCGGCAGGCCGGGAGGTTTCGGTGGCGAAGGCGTGGGTGAGCGACGCTTACATGCGGGTGTGCGCCACGGCTGTCCAGTGCCATGGGGCGGTAGGGTTTACGGCGGAGCACAACCTGCAGCTATTCATCCGTCGTGCCCGAGTCCAGGAGCAGCTGTACGGGGACGCCGGCTTTCACCGTCGCCTGCTGGCAGCGGGGTTGAGGCGGTAGTGTCAAGTACCCCCTAGTTGAGACCCTCTAAACTGAGGGTTAAAATTGGAGGCAACCCCATCGGAGGCGTTTCCCTTTGGCCAGCAGCGACAAGCAGCAGTGGCGCAGGCGTGTTCTTGACCCGGCTTTGAAGGCGCGGAAGCAGCGTCGGGACGACTTCGTCACGGAGTCGGGGTTGGGGATGGACGCGGTCTACGTCAACGACGATCTTGCAGGCGTCGGCTTCAACCACGAGCGGGACCTGGGCAATCCAGGCGAGTACCCCTTCACCCGCGGGGTTCAGCCGACGATGTACCGGGGTCGTCTATGGACGATGCGGCAGTATTCGGGGTACGCCACCGCCGAGGAGTCGAACGAACGCTACAGGTACCTGCTGGATCAGGGTCAGACGGGTCTCTCCGTGGCCTTCGACCTGCCCACCCAGATTGGCTACGACTCGGATCATCCGCTGGCCCGGGGCGAGGTGGGCAAGGTGGGGGTGCCCATCTGCCACCTGGAGGACATGGAGACGCTGCTGGAGGGAATTCCGCTCGACAGGGTCAGCACCTCCATGACCATCAATGCCACGGCGTCGGTGCTTCTATGCCTCTACGCAGCCGTTGCGAAGAAGCGGGGCGTCCCCCTCTCCAGGATAAGCGGCACCCTGCAGAACGACATTTTGAAGGAGTACATCGCCAGGGGCACCTATATCTACCCGCCCAAGCCCTCCATGCGGCTGGTGGTGGACGTGTTCAAGTACTGCTCGTCCAACATTCCGCGTTGGAACACCATCAGCGTCAGCGGCTATCACATGCGGGAGGCGGGCGCGACGGCGACGCAGGAACTGGCCTTCACCTTCGCCAACGCCATAGAGTACGTGCAGGCGGCGGTGAACGCCGGGCTGGACGTGGACGAATTTGCCGGGCGAGTGTCGTTTTTCTTCGTGTCGCACAACAACATCTTCGAAGAAGCCGCCAAGTTCCGGGCCGCTCGGCGGATGTGGGCGAAGATAATGAAGGAGAGGTTCCGCGCCCAAAATCCCCGCTCCATGCGGCTGCGGTTCCACACCCAGACTGCGGGGGTTACGCTGACTGCCCAGCAGCCCGACAACAACGTGGTGCGGACCACGCTGCAGGCGCTCGCGGCAGTGCTTGGGGGCACGCAGTCGTTGCACGTGAACTCCAGGGACGAAGCCATGTCTCTGCCCTCGGAGGAGTCGGTGCAGATTTCCCTTCGCACCCAACAAATACTGGCCCACGAGACGGGCATCGCCGACGTGGTGGACCCGCTGGGTGGTTCCTACTACGTGGAGGACCTGACGCGGCGGTTGGAGAAAGGGGCGTGGGAGTACATTCGTCGCATTGACGACATGGGAGGGGCCGTTGCGGCACTGGAGCAGGGATTCCAGATGGGGGAGATTCACCAGGCAGCGTTCCAGCACCAGATGGAGGTAGAGGAGGGTCGGCGGACGATTGTGGGGGTGAACAAGTACCAATCGGAGGACGCGCCCTCGGGCGGTCTGTTGAAGGTGGACGAGGAGGCCGCTCAACAGCAGACGGAGCGGCTTGCGCGGGTGCGGCGCGAGCGGGACGGGACGGCTGCGTCGACATCGCTGGAGCGTCTGGAGGAAGTGGCCCGCTCCGACGACAACACGGTGGAGGCCATCCTGGAGTGCGTTGAGAACTACTGCACCCTGGGGGAGATCTGCGACGTGTTACGCGGGGTGTTCGGGGAACAGCGGGAGATAGCCGGAGTGTAGGGTCGGTTCGCGAACTACCCCCACACAGGTTCTAAGTCAAGGAATGAACTGATATACTATTCTCGTTAATTGTTCGACGTATTCACTGTCAACAAAGCGAGGGAATATGCTGGAAACCCAACAGGTAGACTTAATTTTCGACGACGCCAGAAGCCTGTATGACGACGCGTTGGAAATGCTGGACCAAGGCAGACTGCGCAACGCTGCTGAGAAGGCCTGGTGCGCCACGAAGCGGGCTACCGACGCGCTCATTCTGGCGCGAACTGGAGAGGAACCACGGACCTCAGGGCAGACCATGCGAATGCTCCGGCGACTGCGAAGGCAGGACCCGACGCTGGAACCGTTGCGCGCCCGCTATGCAATCCGACAATCATTCCTGCACGGCGCCTGTTTCTACGACGGAATCTTGGAACCTGCAGAGGACATCATCGCCGACGTGCGGGAAACCGTTCAGTACATCCGGGACGCGGAATCGATGGCCTCAAGCTAAAGCCAAACTGGTCTCCCTCCCTTACTTCAACGGGGTTGGGAGAGATCTGCGACGTATTACGCGTGGTGTGCGGGAAGCGCCGAGAGCTGGCGGGCGGCGCAAAGGGACGTCATCTGGTATAAATAATATGTGACGGACGCCGAAACGCCGGCGTCGCTAATTCGAGAATCAAGGGGTCCAACATGGTAGACCTGATTTTGACGGAAGAGGAGAGAATGCTGCAGGCTGCGGTGCGGGAGTTCGCCGAAAGGGAGCTCAAGCCCCGCGCCAGGGAGATGGACGAAAAGGAGGCCTTTTCCCCGGAGGTCTGGCGAGGGATGACGAGCCTGGGGCTGGCAGGCATAGGCGTTGACCCGGCCTTCGGCGGCAGCGGCGGCACCCACCGGCAGATGGTTGTCGCCATTCAGGAAGTCTCGCGGGGCGACGCCGCTTCAGCGGTGAACCTGCTGGCCCACCGGTCGCTGGGACTTGAGACAATCAACGAGTTCGGCAGCGAGGAGCAGAAGTCCAAATACATTCCGGGAGCGGTGGACGGCTCAAAGATAATCGCGTGGGCCCTTACGGAGCCGGGATCAGGCTCCGACGCGGCCGCGCTTCAGACGACCGCGTCCGAGCGAAACGGGGCGTTTCTTCTCAATGGCAGCAAGATATTCATCACCAACGGGGACTTGGCCCACGCAACGGTGGTCTTTGCCACCGTGGACCGCAACCTGCGGCATCGCGGCGTTACAGCGTTTATTGTGGACGGCGACTCCGACGGGTTTCAGGTGAACAAGCAGCAGGGGAAAATGGGGATGAGGGGTTCCAACACGGTGGAAATGACCTTCGAGGACGTAGAAGTTCCGCGGGACAACCTTCTCGGCCAGGTGGGCCAGGGCTTCCGATACGCCATGCAGATCCTGGACTCCAGCCGCATCGTCATAGCGGCCCAGTGCATCGGCATAGCCATGGCAGCCTTCGAAGCGGCGGTCACCTACGCCCAGCAGCGTCGCACCTTCGGCAAGCCCATCGCGGAGCACCAGGCCATCCAGTTCATGCTTGCCGACATGGCAACAGACATCTACGCCAGCCAGACGATGACAATGCACGCCGCCACGCTGAAAGACCGGGGCGAGCCCTACCTGGACGCAGCGTCCATGGCCAAGCTTTACGCTTCCGAAGCCTGCTTCCGTGTTTGCTCCAAGGCCGTACAGATACACGGCGGCTACGGCTATTTCAAAGAGTCGGACGTGGAGCGGTACTTCCGGGATGCGCGCGTGACAAGCATCTACGAAGGCACGTCCGAAGTGCAGCGAATAGTCATAGCCCGTCAGATGCTTCAAAAATACCAACTATGATTTTCTTACTCTTTCGGCAAATCCTTTCACAGGAGACTCTTCCCTTCTGCATTCCAGGCAGTAGTGGGTCATGCGAGTGATGGCTAAGACGTGCGTCGTCGAGTATATCGACCACGTGGGAGTGGCCGTTTCCGATATAGACGCAGCCATGGCATTCTTCATGGAGACTTTCGGCGTGCCCAGGGCAGAGGTGGAGGAACTGGAGGACCAGGGAGTGCGCGCGGCGCTGATTGAGGTGGGGCAGACCCGGTTGGAGCTGCTCCAGCCCACGGGCCCCGAGACGCCCGTGGGCCGGTTCATCGAGCGGCGTGGCGAAGGGCTGCACCACCTTGCATTCAACGTCAAGGACGCCGCCGAAAGCCTGGAGGCCGTCAAGTCCCAGGGGCTGCAGGTGATAGACGAGACGCCACGGGAGGGGCTTTCAGGCATCATTGCATTCATTCACCCCAAGTCGGTCTACGGGGTGCTGACAGAGCTGGTACAGAGCGTGGGGGAGAGTCCAAGGGCAGTTAACCTGAGCAGGACGAATCATAATGACTAATTCGCAACAGATAATCAGGGTTTTGGTAGCAAAACCCGGCCTGGATGGACACGACCGCGGAGCGAAGGTGATAGCCCGGGCCTTGAGAGACGCCGGTATGGAAGTCGTCTACACGGGTATACGCCAAACGCCCCGGATGATTGTGGAAACGGCGCTTCAGGAAGACGTGGACGTCATCGGCCTCAGCATCCTGTCCGGGGCGCACATGGTCCTATTCCCGGAAATCATATCCGGCCTGAGGGAAAACGGAATGGAGGACGTGCTGCTGGTGGCGGGGGGAATCATCCCCCTGGAGGATCACGCGGAGCTTGAGAAGATGGGCATGAGGGGCATTTTCGGGCCAGGAGCCTCCACGAGGGACATCGTGAGTTTCATCAGGGAGAGCGTGGATGAGAGGGAGAAACCTTAGACCAACTTGTTCACATCGTTGCATCGACCTCGCTGACGAAGAGGTACAGGATCATCACACGCCGATATATCACTAACATCACTGACCGTCTCAAGGATGCGGTTTATGATATCAGGCTTGCTTGTAACAAGCGCTTTCCCCGCTTATTCAGTCGGCCGTTTCCAAGAAACTGGCTCCACGATATTAGGCAAGCCGACCGGGAAGAGAATGCGAAACACTCTCCACCCAAGGACGAGTACATTGGTTTGTGCAGCGTCTGGGCAGTTGAATTCTATACACCTGCCCACATGGATGAATTGCTCCAAAGACTAGAGCAGTTGGGTTGGACAAACGACGAATCGCGCAATCCAGTACGCTCGCTAAAGCATCGAGGAGTTTCTCAATTCTATCAATCACGGAGTCCTCTAGGCCGCGTGCTACCGCGCTACGACTCGAATGCCTATCTTCCACCTTCTCTTAGAGGATGTCTAAAAAGCATTGGAGTTAGCCAATCGTCGTAGCATCAAACCAGTCATAGCGGCGTAGACCCATGCTTCTGTGGTCTGGGGCAACTCCTCATAGTCCTTGCTCAGGCGACGATATCGGCCCAACCAGGCAAAGGTACGCTCCACAACCCAACGGCGTGGAAGCACCTCGAAGGTGTGTTGACCGGATGGACGCCGCACTAGTTCCAAGTTCCATCCACATATCTTTCGCGTCCACTCCACCAGTTTGCCTGCGTAAGCCCCATCAGCCCAGATTCGCTTCAACCGAGGAAACCGGCCTACCAAACCCATCAGCGCCCACCTGGCTCCGTCTCTATCCTGGATGTTGGCCGGATGTACCACCACTGTCAACAACAATCCTGTAGTGTCTACTACGATGTGTCGCTTTCTTCCACAGACCTTCTTACCAGCGTCATAGCCACGAGGCCCCCTTTTTCCGTGGTCTTCACCGTTTGGCTGTCTATGATGGCCCCGCTCGGACTGGCAGACCGTCCCTCATCCAGCCGTAAACGTTCCCGTAGCGCTTCATGTATCCGCTCCAGGGTCCCATCTCTTCGCCATGTGCGAAAATAGTGGAACGTGATGCGCCACGGGGGCAGGTCGTGAGGGAGCATCCGCCATGCGCATCCGGTGCGCAACACATAACGAATTCCGTTCATTACCTCCCTGCGCGGGTAATTGATTGGGCGGCCCGTTGATTTCGGGGGAGGCAACAACGGTTCCAGCATTTGCCATTCTTTGTCACTCAGGTCGCTTGGATATCTCTCTCTGCTCATGGAACACTACTTTAGGTGCTCCCTTATCTACTATCCTACGACTTCCAATGACAGTTTTTAGACACTTTCTTAGAGCGGACTTGCCTCAAAATGTGTCCTATGCGTACGGTGACATCTTTTGCTTCACGCCATCATTGACAGGAATTGTGTTTGAGTTCGTTTTTGATGAAGAATATAGCCGAATTCTTGATGATGGCTTACGACAAGAAAGGCAATCGTATGTAACCCGCATTCCTACTGGGCATCGCATCAACGAACCCGGAACTCAAAGATCTGCATTCGTCAAGGACATCCGCACAAGAACGGCACGACTCGTCACAGACTGGTTTTCGATAAATCTACCAGGACTATGCTCTAAAGGACTTCTAGAAGGTGCGTTGCCAACCTGCGAATTTGTCACCTTAAGGAAAGCTCAACCATTCCCTTCAAAAGCTGAAGATGACGGCGATTTCAAATGGTACTTGTTTCATCTGGGATTGGATCACGGTTTTGATGCCTGGAGAGATCAATCTGGACTATCACTGAGGTTTAATCCATTACCCGGAAATCGAAATATTCCCAAATACCATTCAATACTCTCAATCAAAGAACATAGTTGGAAGAACCAAATTGCCGAAAAACCACACGAAAGCAATAGGGACCACATGAGCTACAAGATGCACCAGAGAATGTCTGGTCTGATAGGGATATGGGCCATCGACGTTCTATTGCAGGGTTACGCTCGCCATTTTCAAGAACTCCGGCAATCGGACGTCTTAAAGTCCCCTGGACAAAAGACTGGGATCGAGGCGCTTCAGAAGATTGGCGACAGCATTTCATACGGCGCCGACATTGCAACCGTAACAGCTGAACTGACCGCATTCGCCAAGAGCAAGAGACGACTATCGTTTGACATAGCAGCATTTGTTCCTAGCCCAGACGTACCAGAAAGCTGGAAAGAGAGGAGTTTGGAGCAGGTAATTCATGAACAAATCGGCACTAACGCCAACTGGTTGCACTCAATTGAAGGTGCGGTTCGAGACTACATGTCCCAGTATGGAAACATTCTAGGGGTCGTTGAAGACATCCGCATTCAGAAGGGTATTTCGAGACTAACTTGGGTATTGGTGGCTTTGACCATCGCTTTGGCTCTTCTGACACTACTCACTGCATCAGAGCATATTCCGTGGCTTCGGAGTCAATTGGAATCAATAACTAATGTGTTTTGACCCTAATTGGATCTAGTTCCAACCAAGAGCCTCTACGCGGGACATCGTGAGTTTCGTCAGGGAGAGCGTTGAAGAGAGGGCGGAGAGGCTGCCCTGAACAGCAGTGCGCCCGCCCTAAGCCCGTCAAAGCCTACCTGAATCACCGGGAATCCTTGACACAATAGAGAATCTGTACCTATAATGTGCCGTCTTTCACAAGTCGGTTAGTACCTTTTTATGCAATACGATATTACTCATCTCTTACGGGAACCCGTAGGCTTCCGGTGGGACGTGGAAGTGGACGAAGTGGGGACCGCGGAGCCTGTGAAGGGTGAGCGTATCCAGGGGCAACTCGGGTTGACCCGCTTCAATCAGGGTGTCTGGGCGGAAGCCCGCCTCAGTACAGAAGCAGTCCAGGTCTGCGACAGGTGCATGCGGACATTTCGACAGCCGGTTCGCGCCGAATTCACCGAGCTGTGCCGGATAGGAGATCCGACACCTTCGACCATGGAATACGGTGACCTGTTCGTGAACAGCGGCGGCGTTCTTGACTTGGGAGAGGTTTTCCGACAACATCTTATTCTGAACCTTCCCGCGAAGCTGCTGTGCAATCCTCAGTGCATGGGCATGTGCCCTCACTGCGGCGTTTATGGAGACAAACACAATCATAATTGCCGGACCCAGGACCAGGACTTCCAGACGGACCCAAGATGGAAGGACTTAACTGCCCTGGGCATTACCGGAGAGAGAGGCCGCTAATGGGCGCCCTGCCAACCAGAAAACTGAGCCGAGCGAGAAGCGGCCGAAAACACCAGGCGTACCGGCTCAAAGCCATGCATCTTTCATTTTGTCCGCAGTGCCGCGCGGCCAAACTTCCCCACCGGGCCTGCCCCAAGTGTGGGTTCTACAAAGGACGGCAAGTCTTCAGGCTGGGAGGTGACGACGAAGAGATATAACGGTGAGTTAGCAACCCTCTGAAACCCGGATACCCAATTTTTGAGTCTTACTAGATTAAATTCGTTAAGGGGGACGTTACGAAAACACAAAGCAAGCCTGGAATAGCTTTTATATTCCCAGGCCAGGGTTCTCAGTTCGTGGGGATGGGACAGGAACTGTACAAGTCCTCCCGGCGAGCAAGAGAAGTCTTTGAAACCGTAGACGAGTCCTTATCCTTTTCTCTAACCAAGCTGATGTTCAACGGGCCTTCCTGTGATTTGCAGAAGACCGTGAACTCCCAGCCCGCCATCATGGCGACCTCTTTGGCGTCCTTGGCGGCCCTGGAAGAGCTTGATATGTGCGAACCAGTAGCGCCCGCGGCCTTTGCGGGACACAGTTTGGGAGAGTACACGTCACTGGTTGCGGCCGGCGTGCTGAGCCTCGTGGAAGGCATTCAGTTGGTGCAGCGCCGCGGCAGCCTGATGCAGATGGCGGCGGAGAGCCACTCCGGCGGCATGGCGGCAGTCTTGGGACTGGACGAGGACACCCTGGCAGAAGTTTGCCGGGACGCGGGAGTTGAAATTGCCAACGTCAATTCCCACGACCAGATAGTCATCAGCGGAGACAATGCCGCCCTGGAGGTGGCGATGCAGTCGGCCAAGGCCGCAGGTGCCCGGAGGGTGATCCCTCTAGCGGTGGCCGGCGCATTTCACTCCCAGCTGATGGCCCCGGCTCAGAACGGCCTTAACAGGGCCCTTGAGGAGAGCACCTTCAACCCGCCCACAGCGCCCATTGTGGCCAACCTTTCCGGTCAGCAGATTACCACCGGGGAGGAGATAAAGCAGGAGTTGGAAGAGCAGATCTGCCACTGCGTCCAGTGGAAGCAGTCGGTGGAGTGCATGATAGACATGGGAGTTACCACCTTCGTGGAATTCGGTCCCGGCCGCGTCCTTTCGGGACTGGTCAAGCGCATCGATCGGAAGGCAAAGACGGCAAACGTGGGCGACTCAAGCTCGGCGCAAAAGGTAGCCGAGCAGTATCCGCTGCTGTAGCTCAATCCGGATACCCTATCCCATGACTACCAAACAAGCTGCTCCCACTCGCAGAAGAGCCAGGGGCGTGGCGCTGCAAGCTCTGTATGAAGGGGACGCTTCCGACCATTCGCCGAAAACGACGGCTGAAAGGCTGCTGACGAAAGCGTCTCTGGGAGCTGCGGGCAAGGGTTTCGCCCTGGGCCTGGTGGAGGGAATAGCGGACAACATGAAAGAGATAGACGGTGCTATTGGGGAACTGGCCCCCGCATGGCCGGTGGCCCACATTCCAATAATCGACCGCAACGTATTGAGGATCGCCATCTACGAAATCAGATATCAGACTTCCACTCCTCCCAAGGTAGCGATCAACGAGGCCGTGGAACTGGCGAAGACCTACGGGAGCGGGAGCTCTCCCAGATTTATAAATGGCGTGTTGGGGTCACTTATGGAATTGGACCGGCCCGAATCCAAACCAGGCACGCGTCGAAAGGGTGAAAAGCATGGCATCAATTGAGGAACGAGTCACTGCCATCGTGGTAGACAAGCTCGGGGTCGAAGAGGAAGAGGTTGTACCCGAGGCCTCCTTTACGGAGACTTTCAACGCCGACTCCCTCGACCAGGTGGAACTCATTATGGCCTTCGAGGAAGAATTCAGCACGGACGACAATGAGATTTCCATCTCCGACGAGGAATCCGAGAAGATAATCACGGTGCAGGACGCCATAGACTATCTGAAGGGTCAGGGCGTCGGAGACGAGTAGGAAGAACGGAGACGGCTGGGCCTTACGGCCAGTCTTCAGCCGAGGGCGGTGGCGATGGCAATGAAGGTCCCAACGACAGCTACAATACCGATGCCCTGAATCCACAAGGCGCGGTAGACGTCCGCCTTAACACCGAAGACCTCTGCCTTTATTTCAGCCTTAAGTAAGGCTGCGTCGTCTCTTGTCATCAGATTATTGAACGCGCTCCCAATAATTTCCACAATGGCTTCAGCCTGGGACTCGTCCATTCCCGCGTCCCGAAGCTTTCGGACGGCTTCCAGGGTGTCGACCATGGCCATTTAGTTCGTTTCCTCTTCTGCGCCAATTTCGACGGGTTTCCATCGATCTGGCGAAACAATTGTACACGAACACTAGGGCGATATGCAAGCATGAAGGAAATGGGGAAACCATCAGGTATCTGTGATAGACTGGGTTAGTACAGACTGCCACGGGACTAACGATCATGAACCGTTTTGAAGAACTGACCAAGCGAATTCAACAGTGTACCGACTGTCCTCTGAGCAGGACCAGGACTAACGCAGTGCCCGGAGACGGCCCTTCTTCCGCCGACATCATGATGATTGGCGAGGGCCCGGGATTCCACGAAGACAGACAGGGTCTGCCCTTTGTCGGGCCTGCGGGCCGATTTCTGAACGAACTCATCACATCCTCCGGGCTCAAGCGCGAGGATGTCTTCATCACCAACGTGGTCAAGTGCCGTCCTCCGAACAACCGCGATCCGATGCCGGGCGAGATTCAGGCCTGCCGAAAGCATCTGGACGAACAGATGGAAATCATCAACCCCAAGGTCATCGTTACCCTTGGGCGGTTCTCGATGGCCCGCTTCATTCCCGGCCAGACCATCGGCCGGGTGAGGGCCAAGGCCCGGCAGGTGGAAGGGCGTACCATATATCCCATGTACCACCCTGCGGCGGCGCTGCACAACGGTAGTCTGCGGAGCGTCATCGAGGATGACTTCAGGGCGATTCCGGCCTTGGTGGAGCAGGCGCTTCCGCCTGAGGACCCAAAGCCGCCGGCGCAGCAGCTCGACATGTTCTCCCAGGGCCGGTAATTGACCGCCACTCCATTGAAGCTGATTCCCCTCGGCGGCCTTGGGGAAATTGGCAAAAACATGATGGCGCTGGAGTGGGGAGACGACATAGTCGTCGTCGATTGCGGCATTCTCTTTCCGGGACAGGACGCTCCCGGGGTTGACCTCGCTATCCCCAACATCTCCTACCTGCTGGAGCGTCGCCACAAGGTAAAGGCCATCCTCATCACCCACGGTCACGAGGACCACACCGGCGCGCTGCCCTTTGTGCTTCCCCAATTGAAAGTACCGGTATACGCCCCACGGCTGGCCCTCGGACTCATCAGGGTCAAGCTGCGGGACTACCGACTTCTGGATAGCGCGGACCTGCGGCTTATCGAGGAAGGCACACGCTACCGTGTAGGGCCCTTCGAAATAGAGGGTTTCAGGGTGAGCCACAGCATCCCGGACGCCTTCGGACTGGCTATCCACACGCCGGCGGGGCTCGTCGTCCATACCGGGGACTTCAAGATCGACTACACCCCCGTAGACGGGACGACGACAGACCTGCAGGCCCTGGGCCGCTTCGGCGAAGAGGGCATCCTCGCGCTGCTTTCGGACTCCACCTACGCCGAAATGGAAGGCTATACCCCTTCAGAGCAGGTGGTGGGGGACTCCCTGATGCAGGCCATCGGTGAAGCGCCGGCACGGGTGCTGGTGGCCACCTTCGCATCACTCATCTCCCGCATACAACTCGTATTGGACGCGGCAGAGGCCCACGGGCGAAAGGTAGCGGTGGCGGGACGGCGCATGGTGGATAACGTGGCCATGGCATCGGAGATGGGCTACATCAAGCAGCCTCCCGGGGTGCTGGTGTCGTTGCAGCGAGCGAATCAGCTGCCACCGGAGCAGGTGGTGCTCATTACCACGGGCAGCCAGGGAGAGCCTTCCTCCGCCCTGGTCCGCATTGCGAACGACGATCATAGGCAGATCCGCATCCTGCCTCACGACACGGTGATTATCTCCGCCTCCGCCATTCCGGGCAACGAGAAGGTGGTCAACCGTACCATCAACAATCTGGTGCGCCGCGGTGCGCGCGTCCTGTACGACCGCATTGCCAAGGTACACGTGCACGGACACGCCGCGCGGGAGGAGTTGAAGACGGTATTGACCCTCACCAAGCCCCGCTTCTTCGTCCCCATTCACGGAGAGTTTAAGGGACTGGCGGCCCATGCCGCCCTAGCCAGACAGATGGGAGTCAAGGAAAACAACGTATTTCTGCTGCAGGACGGCGACGTGGTGGAGTTCTCGGAGTCGGGCGGGCGACGGCTGGAGAGAGTTGTCGCCGGTAACGTATTCCTGGATGGGGTTAATCCCATCGACTCCGATAGCACTCTGCTGGATGACCGTCGAACCCTGTCCAACGATGGTGTGGTGATAATCGTACTGAGCCTGGACCGACATACGGGCGTCCCCTTAGAAGATCCGGAAGTCGTTTCCAGCGGCTTCACGGAGGATGCTGCGCGGGATGAAGTCTTCAGCCGCTTAGCGGCAGAGGTCTTCGACTCCCTGGACCGGCGACCCGTGTACCCCATCGACGTTGGTTACATAACCCAAAAGGTGAAGAAAACCGCCCGCAGGATTCTTTACAAGGACATGGGCCGACGACCTATGATTGTACCCGTGACCCTGGAGGTCTAGCTGCGCACGTAGCCGAGACCTCGGAAAGGCTCGGTACAAACCCGTTGAAGACGGTCCTCTTTTTCCTGGCCACTCGCTACGGCATCTGGGTTCTGGCCTTTCTCGTCCTGGTAATCGCCCCCGCCGCGACGCTTTACTTCATGGTGGACCTGCGTGAGCGATTCTGGACATACCTGGGATACGGCTACCTCCCGGTTGGCATGTGGCTGGCGGCCTTCGTAGCATCGGCCATATTCGCCCGGCACAGCTTCAGGGAACACCCCCACTACTGGGTGGGTTCGGCCCTCTTCACAATGGCCGTGCTGGGCGGCCTCTCTCTCTTCTACCCGGAGTTCGGCGTCCTGGACGAGGTCGGGATGTCGGGAAGCTGGGGCACCTATTTCGGCGGATTCCCCCTGTATTTTGGCATTGCCAAGATCGCTGGCCTCCTGATATTGGTGGCGGTGGTCTTCCTGTACCGATGGCAGGTTACCGGTTCCTCGACGGGGCTGGCTGCGGTTGCGCGTTTCGCATGGCTGGGTATGCTGGCCGCTGGGCGAGGAATCGGGAGCCTCTCCGGCATTGTTGCGGGGATGTTCAAAAGCTCGGCAGACGACAAGGAAGAAGGGTCTGCGCAGGAAGCCACGGGGCGAATGGGCAAGATGCTGGAGTCCGAGGAACTGGAAGTTTCTCCTCAGAGGCCGATGGCAACCGCTAACGGCGCTTCCTTTGACGACGGCAAGTCGGCGTCGGAGTGGAAGCTGCCCAGCCTGGACCTTCTTGAAGACGGGACCGTGAAGACGGCCCCCCAGGAAACCCTCAACGAAATGTCCGCCTGCATCGAGTCGACCCTGGCCGACTACGGCGTTGACGTTTCTGTTACGGACGTCAAGACCGGGCCGCGAATAATTCGGTTCGGCCTGGTACCCGGCAGAATTAAGAAGAGCCAGGGATCGAAAGGCTCAGACGAGAAGACTCCCGTGGATATGGGGCGGGTCAAGGTGCAGAGCATCGTGGCGAGGGAGGCTGACTTGGCATTGGCGCTGAAGACATCCTCGCTGCGGATTCAGCCCCAGGTGCCCGGAGAGGGCTTCGTAGGGTTGGAAGTCCCCAATCCCAACCCCAGCGTGGTGCCGTTAAAGTCGGTAGTCACAAACCCCGAGTTCCAGAAGATTGTGAAGCACGGCGGACTGCCCATTGCCCTTGGGCAGGACACGGGCGGTGAACCCGTTGTGGCGAACCTGCTGAGCTTGCCGCACCTGCTTGTCGCCGGTTCCACGGGTAGCGGCAAGAGTGTGTGCATCAATTCGGTGGTTATGTCGCTCCTGCTGTCCAACCGGCCGGACCGGCTGAGGATGCTCATGGTGGACCCCAAGCGGGTCGAGTTGACGCCCTTCAATGGCATACCGCATCTCTATGCTCCGGTCATCGTCGACCCGGAAGAGGTGCTTGACGTGCTCGCCGCCCTGCTGCGGGAGATGTTCCGCCGGTACAAGCTGATGGAGGACATAGGAGTCCGCAACATCGTCGGTTACAACAGCAAGAGCGATGAGAAAATGCCTTACGCTCTTCTGATAATCGACGAGTTGGCCGACCTGATGATGACGTCCGGATTCGAGGTGGAGCAGGCGCTGGTGCGTCTGGCCCAGCTGGGAAGGGCCACGGGCATACACCTGATTCTGTGTACGCAGCGTCCATCGGTAAAGGTGGTCACGGGCCTTCTGAAGGCCAACATTCCGGGACGCATCGCCTTCGCCGTCGCTTCACAGGTAGACTCAAGAGTGATACTGGACGGGGCAGGCGCGGACAAGCTCCTCGGCAAGGGGGACATGCTCTATCTTTCGGCCCAGTCTCCCACGTCCCAGAGAATTCAGGGGACCTTCGTGGCGGACTCTGAGTTCGACGCGGTTATCGACTTCTGGAAGGAACAGAAAGGACCGCCGCTGCCGGAGATGTCAATGGCCGAGCCGGACGAGGACGAGGAGTACCAGCGCGGAGGAGTCCCGGAGGACGACGAACTGTTGGTGAAGGCCCGGGAGATGTGCGAGAAATATCAACACGTGTCTCCCGCCATGCTTCAGCGTCGACTCCAGATTGGCTACACGCGGGCAATGCAGCTTCTGGAGGTGCTGGAGGAAGAGGGGTTGGTGGCCGCCGGAGACCCGGGCAAGTCCCGCCAGGTGGTCAAGGCGGGGAGTTAGGGGTAGTTGGGGTTGGGCGGTAAACACCGACGCCCTTCTCTAGTAGAGCTTCTTGGTCTTCCCGACTAGAGAAACCAGTTATTGTCTTAGCCCTGCTCCATTCTAGGGCAATACCTTCGTTTAGTTCCAATATTATCCAACCATGCCTGGCCGTATTTTATTGTAGATCGAACACCTAGCCTATCTGCCACTAAACTGCTAGAGTATCGACTCATGTACGATAAGAGGCAGTTAACGTGAACCAACAAAGCGACGGAACCAAGAAACAAGGGGAGAAAAAGTCGGGCGGATTGTTGGGCAGAATTCGCCAAATGGGCGACCAAGCCACCGAAGCCCTCGACCAAGTAACGGGAGGTAGATTACGTACTGGATTGGACGCAACAAAAGAAAAGGTTACCGATGTTGGGAGCACCGTATCCGGCAAGAAGATTCAGCAGCAGCTTGAGGAATTCACCGACGTGGTCTCCACGGCAGTAATCGGAGTCCATAGAGACCAACGGAAGGTTAAGGATTCGCTTACGCAATTACAGGTTCAGCAGACGGGGCTCAAGCTTGATCTTGTTGAAACCCGAGAGGAACAGTCCACTCTCAAGGAATCTCTAGAACAGGTCCAGGCTATACAGATAGAAGCCAACGAAACCTTATACGCGTTGCAGCGCAAACAGGACACGCTCACAGAAACGCTTGAACAGTTGAAGGAGAGCATGCGCCAAATGGAGCAGCCGTCCAGACACCCTTGGTGGCAGTTCTGGAACTGGCGCTGGATATGAGACGCGAGTGCCCGAATCCAACCAAGAGGCGATGATGGTTTACGAAGATTTGAAAATCCTGGCCAAATCCTACCGACCAGCGGAACGAGAAGAGTTTCAAGATCTGGCGGCGAGGTATAACCGTCGCCAAGAGCGGGAAGTTCTGGAGTTAGCAGCCCTAGCATCAGACATTTCAGTCGACGATGTAGCCAATCTTGGCTTGGAGCCGGAGGCCAATCCACAGTTTCTGGAAGCCTTCCAGCGACAGTATCCCAACGTAAGCCTAGATTCTCTAAGGGGAGCAACCGAAGAGCGGCTAGAGGGGTTGGCAAGAGGCGTAAAGGGCAAATACTTTGAGGTGCTTGTCCGAAACAAGCTGAAAGCTGGGGAAAGCGTGGGTGGCATACAGTTGGAGTCGGGTCAAACCGTTAAGCTTGCCTCGTCTCCAACCCAACCAGGATGGGATATAAGAATTGAGGACAATAACGGGGAGATCGTAAAACCTCTGCAACTTAAGGCCACAGAGTCTATGTCCTACGTCAAGAAGGCCTTGAACGAGCATCCTGATACCAAAGTCATCGTACCATCAGAGTTGGATGCTGAGGCAGCGTTAAGGGATGACGTAATTGCAACCGGAATATCAAACAAGGCATTGGAAGAGACTACAAGTCAACAGTTGGGCGAATTGAGCGAGGGGCCCATGAAAGACCTAGTCGATAACAGCGCAGAATTCGCTCTTGACGCAATCCCAATCTTCTCGGCAGCAGTAATCGCCGCAACAGAAGGTGGCATGGTCTTGATGGGCAGATCCACCTTGACAGACGCGATGCATCGCGGTAAGGGACGCGTTATGCGGGCTGGGATTTATTCAACGGTCGGAACTACATTGGCCCTCACTCCAATCGGACCTGTCGCAGTTCCAACCACCATGGCGCTACGGATTACTGAAGGAAGATTCAAAACCCTATCCACCGCTGGCGAACACGTAGCGCAGAAAACACAAGAAATCCAAATGGAGCTTGCGAGGCCGAAATCAAGCGAGGGAGAGGCAGCCTAAGCCTCCGCCTACTCCCCCTCGGCGTTGGCTTCCAGACTGGCCTGGAGGTTGCCGACCAGCTCCTCGTACTCCCGGCGGACTTGCTTGCTGGTGAGAACTGTAGGCTTGCTTCCGTCTCGGTAATCGGCTCGGAGGGCCATTGTGCCCAGGAAGGGCACGTCCAGGTCTTCGGCCAGGGCAATGCCCGCGCCCTCACCGAAAATCTCACCTGTGTAGTTCTCCACCACCCCCAGCACCTTTACGTTCAGCTTCCGCACCATGTTGATGGATCGCTTGGCGTCCAACTGAGCCAGGGACTGGGGCGTGGTCACCATCACGAACCCGTCGAGAGGGAGGGTCTGCATCACCGTCAGCGGGGAGTCCGAGGTGCCGGGGGGTAGGTCAACGACGAGGTAATCCAGGGATCCCCACTGGGTTAGCTGGAGAAACTGGTTGATGGCGTTGTGGACCATGGGTCCGCGCCAGATGATAGCTTCGTCTTCCTTCTGCTGGAAGAACCCCATCGACACGACTTTCACGCCGAATCTCTCCGAAGGGACCAGTTTCCCGTTCACCTGGGAGGGCGGCTCGGTGATGCCAAGAACCTTGGTGACGTTGGGGCAATCGATGTCCACGTCGAGCAGGCCCACGGAGTTCCCCTGCTGGGCGAGGGTTACGGCCAGGTTCACGGCCACCGTGGTCTTGCCCACGCCGCCCTTGCCGCTGTAGACAGCCACCTTGGTATTGATCTGCGAGAGGTTCTGGGTAATGGCGCGACGCTGCTGCCAAGTCTTACGAATGGCCTCCAGCCGGGCCTTTTCCTGGGGCGTTGGGAGCCTCTGAGGCGTTGTCACAGTGAGTCGCGCACCGGTCCTTCTCTGTTGTTGGAGGGCTAGTCGATGCCCAGTAGCTTCTTGCCGTCTTCGGAAATCAGGTCGGGATTCCAGGGAGGATCGAAGGTCATCTCCACCTCCACGTCTTCCACGCCCTCCAGTTCGGAGATGGCCCATTCCGCCTGCTGGGCAATCATGGGGCCCATGCCGCAGCCGGGAGCGGTAAGGGTCATCAGCACGTGCACGTCTCCCTCGTCCACGTGGACGCCGTAGACCAGTCCAAGATCCACCACGTTCACCGGAATCTCAGGGTCATACACGTTCTTCATGATGTCGATAACTGCTTGTCGAGTAACCGTCTCTTCGGTCATCTCATACCTCCAGACGTTTTCTACGTCGCTACTGAAATGCTAGCACCCACAAGGCCATTGAGTCAAAAGGAAATTAGAGGCGGGGGACGAAATTCTCCGACTTCTCCCAGTGAGCCAGGTGGGATTCAGGCATCCTTCTTGGCCATCGCAAGCAGGCGGCGGATTTCGTACACCTCGTCCCGGAACATGGCTGCCTTCTCGAACTCAAGGTTCTTGGCGGCCCGCTTCATCTGCGCCTCCAGGTCCTTCACCACCCGGAAAAGTTCGTCCTGCGACATGAGCTTCCGTTCCGCTTTGTAGGGCGCTTGCTCCTCCGCCACCGCCTTGACCCGTTCGGTGATGTCGCGCACCGCCTTCCGTATGCCCTGGGGTGCAATGCCGTGCTGCTGGTTATATTCGTCCTGAATCTGTCGGCGGCGGTTGGTCTCCGTGATGGCGAAGTGCATGGATTTGGTGACGTTGTCGGCGTACATGACGACCTGACCGTCCACGTGACGGGCAGCGCGTCCAACGGTCTGAATCAGCGACGATGACGAGCGCAGATACCCTTCCTTGTCGGCATCGAGGATGGCGACGAAACTTACCTCCGGCAGGTCCAGCCCTTCCCGCAGCAGGTTGATGCCCACGACCACGTCGTATACACCCAGGCGCAGGTCCCGGAGAATTTCGCTGCGCTCCAGGGTCTGAATCTCCGAGTGCAGATAGTGCACTCGAATGCCCATCTCTTGCAGGTAGTCAGCAAGCTCCTCAGCCATGCGCTTGGTGAGGGTGGTGACGAGGCAGCGTTCGCCCCGCTCTACGCGGGTCTGAATCTGCTCCATCAGGTCGTCTATCTGGCCGCGGGTGGGCTTGACGGTGATGACAGGATCCAGCAGGCCCGTGGGGCGGATTATCTGCTCGACCACCTTGTTGCTCACCTCCATCTCGTACGGGCCGGGGGTGGCCGAGACAAAAATCACCTGGTTTATGTGGTCCTCGAATTCACGGAAGTTGAGAGGACGGTTGTCCAGGGCCGAGGGAAGGCGAAATCCGAAGTCGACCAGGGTCGTCTTACGGGAGATGTCGCCGTGGTACATGCCGCGAAGCTGGGGAAGGGTCATGTGGGACTCATCGATGAACAGGAGGAAGTCCTTGGGGAAATAGTCCATCAGGGTCCAGGGGGTGCTGCCGGCAGCGCGACGACCGATGTGGCGGGAGTAGTTCTCGATGCCGGAGCAGTAGCCCACCTGGGTCATCATCTCCACGTCATACCGTGTGCGGGACTCCAGCCGGGCGGCCTCCAGAATCTTGCCCTGGCCGCGCAGGTGGGACAGCCATTCCTCCAGCTCCGCGTGGATGTCCTCGATGGCCAGCCGCATCTTCTCTTCGGAGGTGACGAAGTGCTTGGCGGGATAAATCTCCATCTCCTGCCGCTCGGCGAGGATTTCGCCGGTGAGGGGATCGATCTCGACGATGCGCTCGATTTCGTCGCCCCAGAACTGGACCCGCACGGCGACTTCCTCGTAGGCGGGCAGCATCTCCAGCGTATCCCCGCGGACACGGAACCGACCGCGCACGAGGCTGACGTCGTTTCGCTCGTACTGCATGGCTACGAGGTCGCGCACGAGGCTGGTGCGGGAACGGGTCTCCCCGACTCGGAGGGGCGCGACGAAGGAATAGTATTCGTCCGGGTCGCCCAGACCGTAGATGCACGACACGGAAGCGACTATCAGCACGTCGCGGCGGGTGAGAAGGGAGCGGGTGGCGGAGTGACGGAGCTTGTCTATCTCCTCGTTGATGTCGGCGTCCTTCTCAATATAAGTGTCAGTCTGGGGGACGTAGGCTTCAGGCTGATAATAGTCGTAGTAGGAGACGAAGTATTCGACGGCGTTGTTGGGGAAAAACTCCTTGAACTCCGTGGCGAGCTGGGCGGCAAGGGTCTTGTTGTGGGCAATGACCAGGGTGGGACGCTGGAGACGCTGAACGATGTTTGCCATGGTGAAGGTCTTGCCGCTGCCGGTGACGCCCATGAGGGTCTGGTAGCGGTGCCCGCCCCCGGCCCCTTCGACGAGGTCATCGACGGCCTTGGGCTGGTCGCCCGTGGGCCGGAAGTCGGAAGTTATCTGGAAGGTGCGCTCTGCGGTGCTGACCATGGCTGGCTAATCATACCACGGGCGGGGAGGGAGCATTACTCCCAGCGCTAGAAGCACTCTCCGGTAATTGATGAGCGGCTTGAACCTGAGCAAAGGAGATCATAGAAATCCGAAGGCAGCTTGACTTCAATCTCGCGGACAACGTCGCCGTCTATCTCAACATTAAATGCCTGGCCAGGATCTGTGGTTATACTGCCATCACCGTCGTACCATCCTACGAAGTAGTATTCAGAACCTACCAATATCTTTACTTCAATAGTATAGGTCCCGGTCGGCAATTCGGCGTCGAAAGAGCCGTCAGGTCGAGCGTCAATCCAGTTCCTCTCAATGCCCCTTATAGCAACCAGAGCCGCTCTTTCTAGACGCTCTAACACCCTACCTCCAGGGCCAGTGATGGCTCCTCGGAAATTACCATCAAAAAAGGTGGTGAGCGTAACGTCTATGCCTTCAACGTCTCCGTTTTCAACGACTATTTCAGCTGCCTTGTAAGGGTCACGGGTGATGCCGCCACTGCCGTCGTACCACCCAACAAAGACGTACTCTCTGCCAAACAAGGGGTGTACTTCCAGCTTATATGATCCTGGGGGTACTTCAATGTCAAACGCACCGTCCCATGTGGCAGCTGTCCAGAAATCTCCTCCCTCCCGCCTTATCTGCAACGCAACCTGCTTATATGGAAATCCTTCCCCGAATGAGATGTTCCCCCGGATGCTGTGGGGATCCACATCCTGCTTTGTTTCAAAGGTAATCTCGGCTATTTTCTGTCCTTCCGAGTACGCATGCACCCAGAAACGACCTACCTCTCTCCAAAATCCGACGGTGATGGGGTGGGTTCGTCGGGTACTGTCTGAAGGCAATGGCAGTATATCCAAGTTGGTCTCTGTGCGTTCTATGCCAAAGCCTTGGTCAAGATAGATCACAGTTTGAATTGGCAAGCTTTCAAGACCGCTGGAATGACCATAGGAGTAATCCAGATTCCAATAGACCACAGGATTACGATTTGGTCCCACAAACACCTCATTTATGGGAGATCCACCCCAAGAAAGACTCAAGAAGGCATCCTCGATTCTTCCGTCAATGACGGGGATCTCGGGGGCGGATGTAGTTCCCACAATTTGAGATATGTCGTAAGGTTCGGGGACATCGTACCAACGTGAGATTGCATCCTTTACGGCCGCAACCTTTCCTTCTTCGGCGTAGGCCTCAAAAGCCTCCTCAACTTGGCAGATCCCGGCCTCAGCGTCACACTTCTGATTTTGAACGTCAAAGGATGTATGCAAGAAAAGCCTACGAAAGGCTTGGCGGAATGTGGTCTCATCCATAGTACGGTGCAGGTCACGAAAGAGTCGCTCTCCAAAGGAGTAGGTGCACGCTAAGCATGACCCACCGACGCAGGCACTACCTACCTGTTCTTCAAACTCAGCGATGCTTCGAAAACAGGGACAAGGGAGAGAAATCAACGGGCCTTCCAGGGTATCTGCAGATACGGAAGCCATGAGGTGGGCAGATCCCTCGGATATCCAGGAGGTATGTCCCCTCCAATAGTAGTGTGCAGCTTCATGGGCGAGCAGTTCCAGAATTGCCTGTCTCCTGTTGACCTCTTCATGGGTCTTGATGGATACGTGGGTGAAGTAGTTTCGACCTCGTACATCAAGAACATTGTCGAACAAGTAGATTACGTGCTTTCGTGGCAAAGGGAAGCCCATGAATTCCTCAATGGTGCGAACCGAATGTTCCAGTAAGTCCATGGTGAGATCCGTCCCTGGACGGGTCCGGATGATTGTCAGCTCCGTCTCTCCCGCCAGAGGCAGCGTAATGGCACGTTCCTCCACGGAAACCTGCTTTGGATCCAATAGCGTGTCCAAAATATCGGAATCAACTCCATGTAGCGTGGCGATAATCTTCGCTTCCTGCTCGCTGATGCCGTCGCTGATGGTGGGGTGGGACATAATCTTGGAAAGTGCCTTCGTGTTGTTGACGGCGAGGTACCAAAGGGATTCCAAGGCTGGGAAATTTTTACCTTCAACGACCCACGGCTCCTCAAGCAGTCTTTCTCCATACCCCTCATTAGCCAAGCGAATCAGCCCTCTCACAGCATTAAACTCATTCCTGTCAATGCCGTCTTCGACCCAGGACAGATCCTCAATCTCTTCCGCCATCTCCGGCTCGCTCCTGCGGAGCTCAGCGATAGCTCTATCAACTTCCCTTTCTCTTTCTCGACCATAGCGAGCCGCTACAGGCTCAATGTTCAGTTGGACTGGCGGCAGGACTGGCCTTGGCTCTGGCGTAGGCTCTGGTGTGGGTTCGGGTGTCGGCTCAGGCGTAGGTTCAGGAGTGGGCTCTGGGGTCGGCTCAGGTGTGGGTTCGGGTGTCGGCTCAGGCGTAGGTTCCGGCGTCGGCTCAGGCGTAGGTTCCGGCGTCGGCTCAGGTGTGGGTTCAGGCGTCAGTTCAGGAGTAGGTTCAGGAGTAGGCTCAGAAGTCGGCGCGGGTGTTGGGGCTGGGGAGGGAGTCGGCGTGGGCTCAGGGGTTGCTACGGCCGTCGGAGAGGGCGTGGGGTCTGGTGTGGAATCTGGAGTTGGAACGGCCGTGGGCTCGGGGATGGCAGTCGCAGGGGTGACTATGGGGGTCGCAACCACCGTCGGAGTGGGCGTGTCCATCGGCGTTGGCGCAGTCGTGGACGGACCGTCGCAGGCGAAAGTCAAAGCAACTGCGCCACACAACGCAACGACGCCAATTATCCATTGCAGTTTTCGACGTAGCCCGATCCTGGCCAACACACTCATCGCAAAAATACCTTTGTTCGCTGAAAAGATGTGCTATCTTGACAGCTTAGCTCTTGTGTGTCAACCCCTTGTGCGAATTTGGGTAAGCCGCGTCGGGTGAGCTATTCCAGGTCCAGGTTGCGCAGTATGGGGGAATCCCTCAGGATGAAGGGCGGAATCTCTATGTCTATGCCGTATTCACCCTTGGTGGCTTTGGACGCGTATGAGCTGCAGGAGTCTTCGCTGTCCGGATCGAATTGCCACGACATGAAGTAGGACAGAATCTCGTGAGTCTCGGCGTCAATGGTCAGGTTGGAGGTTAGGATCCCTCCATTGGACCATCTCACGTTGACCAACGTCTTTTCCAGATAGACGTCCAGCCTCAAGACTCCCGGTTCCGGTTCAGACAGCCTGATCTTATCCGGGTCGGCCAGGACGATAACGCTGTTGAACATGGTGAACGGGTTAGAAAAGCCGCGTCTCCATGCCGTGTCTCCAAAAATGTCGCTGGAATAGACCGTTTGCCAGGTCCCGTCTATGCTGCGCCAGTATTCCGTTGGACGACCCCCGGGACGCTCGCTGATGATGTACGCATTTACCGCACGGTCCTTGAACCGGATTACGTTCGCCGCGCCCGACCCCAGGGACGCAAATTGCAGTTCCGCGGAATCGAATTCGTGGCCGCAGCCAACCCATGACCCTCGAATCGTGAATCCCACAGTCTCAGCCTCTCGGAAGGCCAGGTATGCATTCTTCACCAGGTCCAGCGGCGTTTCTTCTACGTCAACGGGAGGCGGTGGGTCCTGAAGTTCGTCTTCCAGGACAATCAGCGCCGCAACCTCTTCCATGGTCATGCCGGATTTCAGCAATGGATTGGAATGAAGGCGAATGAGGGCCTCGTCCATGGGGTTCAGCTTCGCCATCATCAGGCCGGTGACGCTCATCTGGCTGAGAGGGTCCTCCCTATGTCCGATCGGGACCATCGCATGAAGGACCTCATGGTCTGTGACGCGTCTGATCAGTAGGGCCTGCAACTCGGAATCGTCGAAGTAGTCCCTGGTGGGCCAAACGCCAATTGTGCCGCTGTCGGTTATGTTGGGTACGTCTCCCCACCACGACGCGCACCCCCACGAATGCTCGCAGTAGAAGTCCAACCCCTTTGCTTCTTCGATAGAAACCCCAGATAGGGCCCGGATGTCAGCCTCGTCCTCCGAGTCAACGTGCTGGAATTCCAGATTAAACAGGGGCGCCAGCTCTTCCAGCGATTCCTTCAATATCGCAATGTAGTCCTCATCACCCGTTGACCACACCTTCACCGGCTTGCTCTGGTCCCACCTGATGATGGTCTCCGAGAACCATCCGCCGCAGCCCTCATTATCGGCTCCACTCCCGGGCCGATCGCTGAAACATTCCCAAACTTCTCTCTCCACTCCCAAAATTCGCTCCGGGACCGTCACCTCAAAGCTGCCGGCCTCCTCAGCCCCGTATTCCGCCTCCAGAAGCGTGGCGCCCATGGGCATTCGCAGCATTAAGGGTTCCGCGACCGACGGGCCAAAGCCATCCTCCAGAGACACGGTTGCTTCACCGCCGCAGTGCTCCACAATCTGCTCCTCCCAGAGGCACACAATATCCACGGTCTGCTCGCCTTCAAAGGGCGCGTATCCTTCGTTGCGAAGGGAAAGGGTTACGTCCACGTTCGCCGTGCCGTCGCTCCAATATTCGTCCCTTGGGGAAGCTTCAACCTCCAGGGCCAGCCTGGTTGCCGGATGTTCCGGAACCTCCAGGGTGAGTTCGGCCACGTTATTCTGTCCCCACCAAAAACCGTCTTCCAATTCGCCAGCATAGACGACCGCCTCCGTAGTGCCCTGAGGTACGGTGACGGCAAGGGTGAAGTCCGCGCCCTCGCCAACGGGAATCAGCTCGGAAGTCACGGTCTGCGAGCACTCTTGGGACTCGATGTCCGCGCAGTCCAGCCCAACCGTCAGGCCCGTTCCGGGAGCCACGCCCTCATTGATCACCCGCAGGTCGATTTCGACCAACCCTTCTCCGGTCTCGGCATAGCCCAGGTGCCGGACGTCCTCTACCGACGTGGTCAACCGCACGTATTCCACGTCCACCGTTGCATGGACCAGATTGTCCTCGGGAATTGCCTCAATCGTTTGCGTGTGCGCAACCAACTCGACGTGATAGGAGCCGGTAGAGACACGAAGGGGAACGAGTAGTTCCGAACTTCCCCCGGCTTCAAGCAAGTCGATGACGGCTGCCCTTTCCTCTCCTCCGCTGACGCTTTCCACTTCCTCCTCAGCCCTGGACTCCCAATAGGAGGATAGAACGATGGACGAGGCTGCCAATTCCCCATTGTTGGAAGCGTTCACCTGCAAATGGGCCAGCCCATCCTCGACTACTTCGTGCCCAGTCACCTCCAGGGAAATCTCCGCCGTTCTTGCGTCGACTTCTATTTCGTACTGTGCATCCATGACGCTCACCACTGCGACGTGGCTGCCCGGTTCCAGCGATTGAGCGAATTGAAGGTTGGTCGTTTCCCCGCCCTCAAGCGGGTCGATGGTCCCCACCTCCAGCGGGCCTTCGCCGTCTATGGAGAACCTTACGGGAAGGGGTTCGGTTGCGTCGGCTTCCCCCGCATTGGTGACGATGACGAAAAACTCAGCCTTAACAAGTCCATCTTCCACTCCAACAACTGCAACGACGAAGTTCTCTATTCCATATTTGGCGGGTTCAGCCGTGGGCGCCGGTGTCGGTGTCGGTGTCGGACGAGGGGTCGGAGTGGGAGTGACAGTTGGAGTTGGAGTTGGCGTTGGACTGGGGGTGGGCGTGGCAGTTGGAGTTGGGGAAGGTGTGGGTGTCAACGTAGGTGTTGGCGTGGGCGTGGGAGGAGGAGTAGGACTGGGCGTGGGCGTTGGTGTCGGCGTCGGCGTGGGCATAGCAGATGGAGTCGATGGGGGCGTGGGCGCTGGCGTCGCCGTCGGGGTTGGCAAGGGGATCGGCGTGTCAGTAGAAGTCGTTTGACCTCGGCAGGCGGCTATCAACACCAGGGCGAGGCAACACAGCAAGACAATCCCAACGACTCCAAAGCGGTACATACCCCGCAATCCCATCCTAATCGCCCATCCCGGTCAAAGCATGGATGGACATGAGAAATGGACTATCAAGACGCGCGGCTGCCGATTTCGGGATGCTCCGGTCTGCGCTGCTGGCCATAGCAGCCGGATAATACCACGGGCCTGGGACGGAATGGGTACAAATTGATGGAAGCGACGTTCTAATGCGCCCCATAATGTAGTATGCTATCGCTTTCTATAGTACCTATGGTTTGGTGTATAATCTCTTCTGAACCCACATACAACGATTAACCGGGTGCAGCAACCATGAAGAATCTAACAAAACACGAAATAGCAACCGTAGACGAGTTGGCTGGCCACATCGACAAGCTCCCAACTTCGGAGGAAATCGAGGAAATAGTCTCCTCGCTCGACGTTTCTACCCTTCGTGAAATGTCATCCGCTATGTTGACAGCAAGCGTCAATTACGTGACAGAAAGAGAAGACAAGCTTAAATACCTTGAGCTATTTAATGGCTGGATAGCGACTGCCGAAGAGACTATCGCCGCAGGAAGGGACGTGGGAAAAATTCTGGGCAGGCGCAAGGGGAAATCTCATAGGGCGTAGCGATTCGTGGTTCCCGGCCAAAACCGAAATTACCGGATGACGCTCCATCGCTCGGTTTCAAGGTTCTTGAGGAGACATCGCGAACTCAACCGCAGGTGGCATGAGATAGAAGCCCAAGTTGTGAACGATCCCTTTCGGGGTCCGCGGATAGATCATCTGAAGGGGGTCTGGTTCTGCAATTACCGCTGGCGTGAGGGAGCCTACCGTTTCAAGTACGAGGTCCTGGACGACGGAGAGATTCACTTCTATGACGCAAATACCAGGGGTGACGCCTACAAGCGCGGACGTGGAACAGGGAAAAGACGTCGATGAAGATTCCGCTCACCCACCTCCGGCTAGCTGAGTCAGCGCTCGGCGGATGCGCTCTTCCAGATCCAGCGACGCCGATTCTGGCCCCAGGCTCCGCAATGCCTGGCGCGCCTCGCCGGCGGTGTACCCCAACGCCGTCAGGGCCGACACAGCGTCGGCGTCGTCCACAATGGGAGTCGTTGAGAGCGGCAGCCCCTCCTTCCCCAGCCGGTCCTTCAGTTCCAGCACGATGCGAGTGGCCGTGCGCTTGCCGATGCCGGGGACTGCCGTAAACGCATCCAGGTCTCCCGCCATGATAGCCGTGGCGAGGGCTTCCGGCGGTCGGGCCGAAAGCAGGTTGAGGGCGGACCGAGGGCCGATGCCGGAGACTCCGGTAAGCATGTAGAAGAATCGCAGCGCCGCAGGGCTGGGGAACCCGTACAACTGCGGTTCGTCGTCACGAATCATCAGTCGGGTGTGCAGGGTAACCCTCTCTCCCTCCTCGCCCACGGAGAGGGCCAGGGATGCGGGCACGGATATCTGGAAGCCCACGCCACCCACTTCCACCTGCACCCAGTCGGTCCCGCGGGCGCGCAGCACTCCGGTGACGAAGGCGATCAATTCAGCGCACCATAAGTGAGCATAGACGCTACCAGTCAGCCAGCGCCGCCATGTCGGCCAGTTCCCGCTGTCTCAGATGGCACAGGGCGATGGCCAGGGCATCGGACGTGTCGTAAGTGAGCGATTCTTCGTCGAGACCGAGGGTGATGCACACCATCGTCATCACCTGCTCCTTGGAGGCGGCTCCGTGGTCGGCAACGGATGACTTTATCTGCGCCGGCGGGTAGCGGAAGACGGGCACGCCCTGGGATACGGCGGCTATGAGCACCGCCGCCTGGGCCTGCCCCACGGCAAATGCGGGGCCGACGAACCGGTTCGCACCCTGTCCCATGAAAGGTTCCTCTATGGCGATTTCGTCGGGACGGAACATGCCAATCATGTTCATCAAATGAGAGTGCACCTGGTACAGCCTCTCTTCCACGGGAAGCGAGGACTTGAAGTCTAGGGCCCCATAGTCGCGGGCGAGTAGCTCGCTCTCGGATTCCTCTATCAGGCCATAGCCCAGATGTATCGTGCCGGGGTCTATGCCGAGAATCTTCAACAACGTGGTTAGTTCTCTCGGCTGTACTTTTCCAGGGTCTCCTCGGGGAAGTCGGCGTTGGTGTACACCTTCTGGGAGTCCTGCAGGTCCTCCAGCAGGTCCAGCAGACGAAGCGTCTGCTCCGCCTCCTTGGGACTCAAGGCAACGGTCGCCTTCGGCACCATCGCGACTTCCGCCGTGGCGATGGAGACGTTTTCTTCTTCCAGCTGCCGCTTCACCTCTGCCAGGTTCTCCGGCAGGGTGAACACCTCGACGTAGCTGTCGTCTACCTGCACATCTTCGGCTCCGGCGTCGATGGCCAGCAGGGCCATGTCCTCCGCTTCATCGGGTGCCATCTCCATGGTGATGAGACCCATGGTGTCGAAGTTCCATGCAACGCAGCCGGAAGCCCCCAGGCTTGCGCCGATCTTGGAGAAGGTCGCCCGCACTTCCGATGCGGTGCGGTTGCGATTGTCGGTTACAGTCTGGAGCAGGATGGCGACGCCGCCCGGGCCGTACCCTTCGTAGGTTATCTCCACCAGCTGGTCCTGCTCGTCACCCTCGCCCGTGCCCCGCTTGATTGCCCGGTCGATAGTATCGGCAGGCATGTTTGCGGCTTTGGCCCGGTCAATGGCTAGGCGAAGCTGATAGTTCATGTCGGGGTCTCCGCCCGCGCCCTCCCGGGCCGCTATCGTTATCTCACGGGTGAGCTTCGTGAAGAGTTGGCCGCGCTTGGCATCGGCGGCCCCCTTCTGGTGCTTGATGGTCTTCCACTTTGAATGACCGGACATATTGCCACCCCCTTTCCCTTCCTAGAGGCGATGCAGGCATTGTATCACCGGCCCAAAGAGGGGGTCAAAAAAGCGCAACTTGCTGAGCGGCGAAAAGACGGGACAGACAATGCTAGAGAATTAGTCAGTAATACTGGAGAACGGACCGCGGCTTAGAAAGTGTCTAAAAACTGTCATTGGAAGTCGTAGGATAGTAGATAAGGGAGCACCTAAAGTAGTGTTCCATGAGCAGAGAGAGATATCCAAGCGACCTGAGTGACAAAGAATGGCAAATGCTGGAACCGTTGTTGCCTCCCCCGAAATCAACGGGCCGCCCAATCAATTACCCGCGCAGGGAGGTAATGAACGGAATTCGTTATGTGTTGCGCACCGGATGCGCATGGCGGATGCTCCCTCACGACCTGCCCCCGTGGCGCATCACGTTCCACTATTTTCGCACATGGCGAAGAGATGGGACCCTGGAGCGGATACATGAAGCGCTACGGGAACGTTTACGGCTGGATGAGGGACGGTCTGCCAGTCCGAGCGGGGCCATCATAGACAGCCAAACGGTGAAGACCACGGAAAAAGGGGGCCTCGTGGCTATGACGCTGGTAAGAAGGTCTGTGGAAGAAAGCGACACATCGTAGTAGACACTACAGGATTGTTGTTGACAGTGGTGGTACATCCGGCCAACATCCAGGATAGAGACGGAGCCAGGTGGGCGCTGATGGGTTTGGTAGGCCGGTTTCCTCGGTTGAAGCGAATCTGGGCTGATGGGGCTTACGCAGGCAAACTGGTGGAGTGGACGCGAAAGATATGTGGATGGAACTTGGAACTAGTGCGGCGTCCATCCGGTCAACACACCTTCGAGGTGCTTCCACGCCGTTGGGTTGTGGAGCGTACCTTTGCCTGGTTGGGCCGATATCGTCGCCTGAGCAAGGACTATGAGGAGTTGCCCCAGACCACAGAAGCATGGGTCTACGCCGCTATGACTGGTTTGATGCTACGACGATTGGCTAACTCCAATGCTTTTTAGACATCCTCTTAGACGATTTCCAGGACTACGCGGGAGCCTTCCTTGATGGCGGCCACGCGCAGAATGGTGCGCATGGCCTGGGCCACGCGTCCCTGGCGTCCGATTATCTTCCCCTTGTCCTCGGCGGCGACTTCCAGCCGCAGGATAACCCGGTCGTCCTCCATCTCGGAGGTGACCTTCACCTCTTCGGGCTTGCTCGCCAGATTCCTGGCGATGTACTCGATAAGTTCCTGCATCACTGGGCAGTCTCTTCCTCTACGACTTCTTCAGCGGCTTCAGCGGCCGGAATTTCTTCTACCGCCGCCTCCGCTGCAGGGGCCGCTGCAGGTTCGGGAGCGTCTTCCTCAAACAGACGCTGCCAGTGGAAGATGCGCTGTACTGCGTCGGAGGGCTGGGCGCCGCGGCTGAGCCACATTCGGGCGCGCTCCTTGTCCAACGTCACGGCGGGTGGGTCGATGAGAGGGTCATAGTGGCCGATGCGCTCCACGAAGGCGCCATCCCGCGGCGAGCGGGAATCGGCCACTACAATTCGGTAGGAGGGCTGCTTTTTCTTGCCAACCCGTCGGAGTCTTATCCTAAGCATGCAGTTACGTTCCTAGAAAGTTCGTTGATAGCGAGAGGAAATTTTAGATTAGGCGCAAATGGTTGTCAACGGATGATACGCTGGAGGGCGCGCTGTGGATCTTCTACGAGACGCCTCTCTCATTGGCTCGCCCACCCCCTCTACACCCGGGCATAGGGTAGGGTCAGCCCCGCCGCACCGTGGCGCTTCAGATAGGCATGGCGCAGCTCCATAAACCGGCGCTGGTAGGCCAGGCTCATAATCGGGTCGGTGGTCATTATGTCCGCGTCTTCCCGGTTGTCGGAGTAGTAGGCCTTCCGCAGCCCCACCTTCTTGAAGCCGTACTTTTTGTATAGAGCAATGGCACTCTCGTTCGACACTCGCACTTCCAGGGTGACCACCCGGCTCTTCTGCTGCATCGCAAATTCTATGGCGCCGGCCAGCAGCAGTTCCCCCACGCCGCGGCCTCGATACGCTTTGCGAACGGCTATGGCCGTGATGTGGGCCTCTTCAAACACCAGCCACGTCGACACGTAACCAACGGGGTAGTCTTCCATGGATGGGTCCGTCGAAGGCCTACCGAGGAAGGTCCGAAAGTTCTGGATGATCCGCTGGGGCATCGGGCCCGACGGCACGTCCGGCGTTTCTTCCTCTACGGAGTCCTCCGGAGAAGGCGCCGCCGCTACCAGGAGCTTGATCTTGGGATTGTTGATCTCACTCCTGAAGGCGCTGTTGGGCCACAGTGAGGGGAACGCCTCCCGCTCGATTTCGCTGACCGAGGGGATGTCGGAATCTTGCAGTTTTCGCAGAATATAGGGCATAGCGTATTGGGTAGGGGGCGTAGACGATGAAAAGGGAACGGAGCAGCGGCAGTGCGCAAGACTCCACGTGTGACTATAAATATATTCTATCACGACCCGGGCAAGCGCTTTCGAGACGATTTTCACCAAATGGGAAAACTTTCACACACTCCCTTTACGTAACGTGCAGTCCATTTCTTGTTGTGGGATAAGGTTGACGGATAAGAGAGTCTATTTTATAATCTAGCTAGTTAATCTAGATGGTGATTTCAATGGCTGAATGGGCGCTGCAAGATGCGAAAAACAAGTTCAGTGCGCTGGTCAATGCTGCGCTGGCCGGCGAAGCGCAGCGTGTCACTCGACGCGGCCAACCTGTGGTTGTAGTGGTATCAGAGGAGGAATATGAGCGACTCCGCCGGATGGAGAAGTCTAACGCGCCTTCACTTGGCCGGTTGCTCCTTGAAATACCGCAGGACGACCAGGAATTCGTCCGCCTGTCTCTCCCGGGAAGGCCGTTGGACTTATAGTGTTTCTTGTTGACACCGACGTACTTTCCGCCCTCCGCAGACACGAACGCAATCCCGAAGTGGCCCGTTGGGCAGAAACACAAAGGACGTCGGACCTGCATCTAAGTGTCGTGACTATAGGAGAGATAGAGCGTGGCATTACTCAACAGAAGCGTCATAACCCACCTTTCGCACGGGACCTGGCGACGTGGCTGGATCGCTTATTGGCGTGGTATGGCGACCGGATATTGCCCGTGGATGAGAGTGTCGCGCGTCGATGGGGACAGTTATCAGCAACCCTTGGTTACGATAGCGCGGACCTGCTGATTGCCGCTACGGCATTGGAGCATGGCCTGACGGTTGTTACCCGCAACATTCGCGACTTTGAACCAACTGGGGTTCATACACTCACTCCGCTTGGATAGAGGAGAGGACACGAATTCAGCATTAGCGGAACGCGTTCTGGTTGGCATAACGGGACAAGAGTTATATAATATGTCGAATGCGGATTCTGCTTCGCCTAGCGCAACACGGCTTTAGATACAAGCGGTACCTCTTCCTTGCCTGGATTTCGATTCTCGGGGCCAATGCTTTAGCCCTTGCCGTTCCCTGGCTCATCGGTGACGCCGTCGACCAAGTCCTGACCGACGGTGACAGGGGCGGCCTGATTCTCTTGGGCGTTTCGCTGGTGCTGATAAGCGTAGTGCGTGGCGCCTTCAGCTACGGCCAGACTTACTTCGCGGAAAACGTCTCCTCACGGGTCACCTACTCTCTCAAGAACGCCCTCCTCAAGAGAATGCAGGGGTTGAGCTTCGCCTTTCACGATAAGCGGAACACCGGCGACCTCATGTCCGTGGTCACCTACGACGTTGAGAGCACCCGGATGTTCATCAACTTCGGCATGGTGCGTTCGCTCCAGTTGACGATTCTGATAGGCGGAATAGCGCCCCTTCTGCTCATACTGCACTGGCAGCTGGCTTTGATAAGCCTGGCCGGGGTCCCAATAACCCTGTACACGACCATGACCATCACTACTCGAATGCGGCGAATTTGGCGTTCCGTCCAACGCAAGATGGGCGTGCTGACCACGGTGCTCCAGGAGAACCTCGTCGGCATGAGGGTGGTCAAGTCTCTCGGCGCGGAAGAGGCCCAGGAGAAGCTCTTCCACGGGCACTCCTTCCAGGTCTCTGAAGAGACCTTCGCAGCCAACCGGCTCCGGGTTGCGAATACGGCCTTCCTCACATTCATGTACATCGGCGCCACTGGGCTGGTCGTCCTCTTCGGCGGCCGCTGGGTGCTCGGCGGCAGCCTCACCCCGGGCGAACTCGCCACGTTCCTCCTCTTTCTGGGTCTGCTGGTGATGCCCGTGCGAATGCTCGGATGGGCCGTCAACGTCTTCACCCGCGCCATGTCCTCAGGAGAGCGGATCTTTCAGATTCTCGACTCTCCCTCGCCCGTTGCCGACAGAGAAGGAGCAAGAAAGATGGACCACGCCGAGGGTGAGGTGGTCTTCGACAATGTTTCCTTCTCCTACAACGCCATCACCCCCACACTCACCAACGTGAGCTTCCGCATTGAGCCGGGCCAGAAGGTGGCGGTGCTCGGCGCCGCCGGCAGCGGCAAGACCACCATCTGCAATCTTATCCCCCGCTTCTACGATCCAACCGGCGGCACGGTGACCATAGACGGGGTGAACGTGAAGGACTTGACCCTGAATTCCCTCCGTCACAACGTGGGCATCGTCTTCCAGGATGTGTTTCTCTTCCAGACGACCATACGTGAGAACATCAGCTACGGGGCCAACGGAGTAACCGCCGAGCAGGTGGAGGAAGCGGCCAGGGCGGCACGGCTTCACGATTTCATTATGACCCTGCCGGAGGGCTACGATACCCAGGTGGGCGAGCGGGGCGTGACTCTCTCCGGCGGCCAGCGGCAGCGGCTTGCCATCGCCCGCACCCTGCTAATAAACCCTCCTGTGCTGATACTGGACGATTCCACCTCCAGCGTGGACGTGGAGACTGAAAGGTCTATCCAGATGGCCCTTCAGCAGGTAATGGAGAACCGCACCACCTTTATCATTGCCCACCGGGTGAGCAGCGTGAAGGAAGCGGACCTTATTCTGGTGCTGAAGGACGGGGAGATCGCCGCCCAGGGCACCCACGACGAGCTCATCGCAAGGGACGGCTTCTACAAGCAGATCTATGAATTGCAGCTCCTGCCGGGAGAAGAAGTATTCCTGGAATCGGCGGTGACCCGTGACTGAAATGAAAATGAAGGGGCGGGAGCGCTAGATGATCGGCTGGAAGAGCGCAACAAGCGCAGACGCCTTTGACCACCGTCGCGGTGGTCTGAAGGATTTCCGCATACTTCTGCGGCTCATGCACTACACCACCCCTTATCGGGGGTTGGTGGCGCTAGGGCTGATTACCATGGTGATATATACCGTGACGATGGTAGCAATGCCGGTAATCGTCCTGCTGGCCGTAGAAGCCATCGTGCCCCCGGACCAGAGCATGTCGCGTCTGACATGGCTCGTGGTCCTGTTCTTCGTGAACGCCGGAGTGCAATATCTCACCCACTACATACACCAGGTGGCTATGGCCCGAGTGTCCCAAAACCTGCTTCTGGACGTGCGCGACGATATGTTCACCCATCTGCAGTCGCTCTCCATGTCCTACTACGACCGGTCGCAAATGGGCCGGATTATGTCTCGCCTGCAGAATGACGTCTTCCAGATCCAGGAGTTCCTCACCCAGTTCTCCATGACAATCGGCGACCTGCTCACCATAGGGGCCATCGTGGTGACCATGTTCTTCATCGACTGGCAACTGGCCCTCATTACCCTTACGGTGGTGCCGCCGCTGCTGGCAATCATGCTGGTCTGGCAGAACCTCTCCTGGCCCCGTTTCATGCGGGTGCGGACGGCTCTGGCCATTGTCAACGGCAACCTGCAGGAGAACATTTCCGGGATGAGAGTCATCCAGAGCATGAACCGGGAGGAAAAGAACTACGAACACTTCCGCAGCCTGAATCGAGACCATCGGGAGGCGCAGTTGAGCTCACAGAGATTCTCTGCCTCCCTGATGCCCACCGTAGAGATTCTGAGCGGGGCTGCCATGGCCCTGATTGTAATCTTCGGAGGCCTGATGACCCTCAACGGCGCCCTCGCGGTGGGCGTCGTCGTCGCCTTCGCCCTCTACGTGCAGCGCTTCTTCGAGCCCATCCGCAACCTGACCATGCAGTACACCCAGATGCAGAGGGCAATGACCTCCGCGTCCCACATCTTCGAGCTCATCGATGAGAAACCGGAGATTGTGGACAAGCCCCGCGCCGTGCGTATGCCCCAGATTCAGGGCAAGGTGGAGTTCGACAACGTTCACTTCAGCTACACGCCGGAGGTCGAGGTGCTGAAGGGCATCAACCTGACCATGAACCCCGGCGAGACCATCGCCGTCGTAGGAGCTACCGGGGCAGGCAAGACCACCCTTTCGTCCCTCATCCTCCGGCTGTACGACGTTACCGGCGGCAGCATCAAGGTCGACGGCTACGACGTGCGTGAGGTGAACCGCGCCTCCCTGGTGAACCAGATCGGCACGGTGGTGCAGGAGCCGTTCCTCTTTTCGGGTAGCCTCAAGGACAACATCCGCTTCAACCACCCCCGCGTCACCGACCAGCAGATTGTAAGAGCAGCCAAGATCGTGGGCGCCCACGACTTCATAATGAAGCTGGAAGACGGGTACGACACCGGCGTGGAAGAGCGGGGCATGAACCTCAGCGCCGGCCAGCGACAGCTAATCGCCCTGGCGAGGGCGCTTGTCTTTGACCCCCGCATCATCATCCTGGACGAGGCCACCGCATCGGTGGACAGCCAGACGGAGACGGTGATTCAGGAAGCGCTGGGCGAGGTGCTGGAAGGACGGACCGCCCTGGTTATCGCCCACCGGCTCTCGACGGTGCGCAACGCCGACCGAGTAATCGTCATGGACCAGGGAGAGATTGTGGAAGAGGGGAACCACCTCCAACTGCTGCAAACGGGCGGGCTCTACTCCAAGCTGTACCGGATGAACTTCGGGGAGAACGGCGCGAACGAGTCGGCCGGCTAGAGCATCCGCCCATTTCCCCCATTCCCGCGCGCCACGTTCCTACGCCTTTTTTCTACAGCATCCGCTGCTGAGCATTGATTCCACCGGGAGCGTACTCCAGGCCTAGGTGAGCGTAGGCTCGGGGGGTGGCGGTCCGGCCGCGGGGGGTGCGCTCCAGGAAGCCCAGCTGCATCAGGTAAGGCTCGTAGATGTCCATGATAGTGTCGGCCTCTTCGCTGATTGAAGCGGCCAGGGTGTGCAGGCCCACTGGCCCGCCGGAAAATTTTTCAACCAGGCCCCGCAGCAGCCGGTGATCCACGTCGTCCAGCCCCAAGCTGTCTATTTCCAGCTTGTCCAAGGCCTGCAGACACACCTTCCCCGTAATCTTCCCGTCGGCCATCACCTGCGCATAATCGCGGGTGCGCTTCAGCAGCCGGTTGGCCACCCTTGGGGTGCCGCGGGAACGGCTGGCTATCTCCGACACTCCCTTCTTGTCCACCGACACGTCCAGGATGTCTGCGGAGCGCTTGACAATCTGCCCCATGGCCTTGTTGTCGTAAAAGTCCAAACGGTAGATGGAGCCGAACCGGTCCCTCAACGGCGGGCTTATCATGGCGTAGCGTGTAGTGGCGCCGATGAGGGTGAAGGGATTGACCCGCAGGTTCATGGCTCGCGCCGCCAGCCCCTTACCCATCATCCATGACAGAAAGAAGTCCTCCATAGCCGGGTAGAGCACCTCCTCCACCACCCGGCTCAGGCGATGAATCTCGTCGATGAACAGCACGTCGCCCTTGCCCAGGCTGGTCAGAATTGCCGCCATGTCTCCTGCGCGCTCGATGGCCGGCCCGGAGGTGACGCGGATGTTGACGTTCATCTCCTGGGCGATGATGTGGCCCAGGGTTGTCTTGCCCAGTCCCGGCGGGCCGTAGAGAAGCACGTGGTCCAACGGTTCCTCCCGCATGAGAGCGGCGCGAATGGCGATGATAAGGTTGTCCTTGACCCGCTCCTGGCCGACGAACTCATTGAGCAGGCGCGGACGCAGGGAGGTGTCCAGCCCGGAGTCCTCATTGCGGGCCTGGCCCGAAACGAGACGTGGGGACTGGTTGCGACGGTTGTTGGGCTGGTTCTGCATTTGCAACCATTCTAGGCAGGGTAGGCAAGAGCCGTCAACGAAAGCCGGCACCACCTTTGTTGCATAAGAACAAAAGATGGTATAATGCGAAGTCCCAGAAGGGAACTTGTCCTTGATGCAAGAAGAAACCAACCAGCGAAGACAAAGCCGGATATTGTTGGATGAAGCATTCGATGCGCTGACAAAAGATGACCTTCAACAGGCCTCAGAGAATGGCTGGGGTGCTGCGGCGCTGATGCTGAAAGCAGTCGCTGAGCAACGGGGATGGGAGCATGAGCACGATAGGGATTTGTACAGAATCGTTAGCAGACTTCGACTTGAGACCAGAAAACCGGAGTTGTCAGCGCTATTTGGCGCGTCCACCTCTCTAAGGTTCAACTCCAGCCACAATTGGCTTGCAACCCAAGACGTGGAAGACCATCTCCGCCGGGTAGACCAATTTGTCACCAAGCTGGAGAAGCCGCTGGCAGACTCGCCCGAAAGAGTGGCCAAGAAACAGTTAGAGCCGCCTAGCAGAGAACGGAGCAGATTGTTCTTAGACCAAGCATACAAGGAATTATCCAAGGGTTATCTGGTAGAAGCATCCGAGAAAGGATGGCTCGCTGCCTTTGAGATGGCCAGAGTTATGGGACAACAAAGGGGTTGCCCAATCTTGGACCAGGGAGATTTCATTCGCTTCATCGGCAATCAGCGTAGCGAGACAGAAGATTCCGAGTGGACGACCATGATTTCTTCAGCAAACAATTTGCACATGAACGCTCTCGAGAACTGGTATGACTATGGCTTCATTAAGTTTCTCCTCGAAAGCGTTGAGCGGCTGATGGACAAGGCAGAAGCGCTGCTGGACACATCCGCCCAAACCCGCTAACTTCACCACCCCCAGCCAAAGGGATCATACCCCGCCCTCGCCGCCGTTGTCTCTATTTCGCTCAGCGTCTACAATAGCCCCATGGTCCAGACAGAGATTCATCCCCCTTCGGTAACACAAGTCAGCGCACGTCCACGGGTAACGGCATCTCCAGACGACTACCTGGACGGAGTGAGCGAGTGGCTGAAGCCCATCCTTCACCGCGTGGTGGAGAAGGGCCGCGAACTCTCGGAGGAAGAGTCTCTGGCGCTGGCTCACTCATCTAATGAGAATTTGGGTAGTCTCTGCCGTGCGGCATCCATTCTTCGCGACCGGGGCAAAGGACGCGTCGTCACCTTCTCTCCTAAGGTCTTCATCCCCCTGACCCGGCTGTGCCGGGACTTCTGCGGCTACTGCACCTTCCGTCAATCGCCCTCTGAGGCTGAAATGCTCTACATGACCTCGGAGGAGGCGTTGGAGGTGGCCCGCGCCGGACAACGGCTGGGCTGCGCCGAGGCGCTCTTCACCCTGGGGGAGCACCCGGAGCAGCGCTACGCTGAGGCTCAAGGGTGGCTCAACAACGCGGGCTACCGGACAACGCTGGAGTACCTGACCCACGTTTCCGCTCAGGTGCTGGAGCACACGTCCATGCTGCCCCACGCCAACCCGGGTGTCATGAGCCGTCGGGAGATGACGGCCTTGCGGCCCGTTAACGCCTCAATGGGGGTGATGCTGGAGATTCTCAGCGAGCGCCTCTGCTTCGAAGGCGGGCCGCACCACTTGGCCCCAAGCAAGCGCCCCTCAGTACGGCTGAAAACCCTCGACCTGGCCGGTCAACTCAAGATTCCCTTCACCACCGGCATCCTCATCGGCATTGGCGAGACCCGAAAGGAACGCATCGAGTCCCTGCTCGCCATCAGGCAGTCCCACCGTCAATACGGTCACGTGCAGGAGGTCATCGTCCAGAATTTCCGCGCCAAGGCCGACACGGCCATGGGAGACCATCCAGACGCCGCCACGGAAGACCTGCTCTGGACGGTAGCGGTCGCACGACTGATTCTTGGCCCGACCGTCAACCTGCAGGTGCCGCCAAACCTTAACCAGGCCGACTACCCGCTCTTCCTCACCACGGGCATCAACGACTGGGGCGGCGTTTCGCCCCTCACCATCGACTACGTCAACCCGGAAGCGCCCTGGCCGCAAATTTCGCAGCTCCAAAGTCGCACCGAAGCCTTGGGCTTCCAGCTCAGACCACGGCTGCCCATTTATCCCGAGTTCTTCATGGACCGCGACGACTTCGCCTCCCCTGCCATGCGGGATAGACTTCTGGACATTGCCGACGAGGGTGGATACGTTAAGGGGGGCATCGAAAGATATGTCAATGCATCAAGCTGACCCGCCATCCCCCCGCTCCCTGGAAGCCCTGGTTGGCGCCGTCGAACTCAAGGTGGGCCGGGCGCTGTCCGACGCCCTGGAGGGCAGGGACATCTCGGTGGAGCAGGCGGTGACCCTCTTCGAGACCTCGGGACTTGAACTTAACGCGACAACCCTGGTTGCCGACGAGCTTCGACGCCGCACCGTGGGCGATCTCGTCACCTACGTGGTCAACCGCAACATCAACTTCACCAACGTCTGCATCAAGCGATGCGGCTTCTGCGCCTTCAGCCGGGACCACCGGCAGGAGGAAGGCTACTTCCTCCCCATCGCAGAGGTGATCCGCCGGGCGCGGGAGGCGTGGGAACTGGGAGCAACGGAGGTCTGCATCCAGGCGGGCCTGCCTCCACAGATGGAGGGCGACCTGTACGTCCGAATCTGCGAGGCCATCAAGGAAGAGCTGCCCGACATGCACATCCACGGCTTCTCCCCGGAGGAAGTGCTCTACGGCTCCATCCGCTCCCAGTGCAGCATCAGGGACTACCTGAAGGCGCTGAAGTACGCGGGCGTAGGCAGCCTGCCCGGCACCTCTGCCGAGATTCTCGACCAGGAACTCCGCGACCGCATCGCCCCCGGTAGAATCACCACCGAGAAATGGATTGAAGTCATCACCACCGCCCACTCCCTCGGCATCCCCACCACCTCCACCATCATGTTCGGCCATGTGGAGACCAACGAGCAGAAGGCCCGCCACATCGCCCTCATCCGGGACGTTCAGAAGTCCAGCGGCGGCATCACGGAGTTCGTTCCTCTGAGCTTCGTCCACGCCGAAGCGCCCATGCACTTCCAGAAAACCGTCGACGGCCTCCGCAGCGGCGCCACCGGTTCGGAGGTACTGAAGGTCCACGCCATCGCCCGCATCATGCTGAACAACTGGATTCCCAACATCCAGGCCTCCTGGGTGAAGGAGGGACTGCGCATGTCCCAGATTCTCCTCCTCGCCGGGGTTAACGACCTGGGCGGCAGTCTCATCAACGAAAGCATCTCCACGGCGGCGGGTGCGCAGCATGGACAGCTGGTTCGCCCTTCCGAGTTCCGCAGCACCATCCGCGACGCGGGCCGGGTGCCCGCAGAGCGCTACACCACCTACAACATCAAGCGCATCTTCGACGACCACGACGACCCCCAGGACCCGCTGGACCTGCTGGAAGGCAACCTGGAGGAACGGTTCGGCACCTACCACAGCATGGTGCAGATGAAGGGTTTCCGCTTCGTACATCCCAAGCGCCGGGACAAAGCCAAGTCCCCCACCACTCCCTAGCATCCCATGCCGGCGAAACCGGGGCCTGTGCTGGCCTTGGCGGGCGGCGTGGGCGGCGCAAAGCTGGCCCTCGGCCTCACCCGCGTCCTCCCACCGGATGACCTGGTCATCGTGGTAAACACGGGCGACGACGAGGAGTTCCACGGACTCCACGTATCCCCCGACCTCGACACTGTGATGTATACCCTTAGCGGCCTGTCCGACCCGGAGCGAGGATGGGGACTTTCCGGCGAGACCTTTCAAGCCCTGCAGATGCTCTCTGTCTACGGCGTCCCTACCTGGTTCAACCTTGGCGACCGCGACATGGCCACCCACATCCGCCGCACTCAGCTTCTACGACAGAGCCGAACTTTGTCCAAAGTAACTCGGGAGTTGTGCACCCGGCTCGGCATTGTTCACACGGTAGCGCCTATGACCGACGACAGGGTCCGCACGAAAGTCGAGACGTCGGAAGGCGTCCTGCCCTTCCAGGACTACTTCGTCCGGCTGAGATGTGAGCCACAGGCGACGGCGGTCCACTTCGACGGTGCGGACGCCACAAAACCATCGCCCATCTTTGACGAAGCTTTGAACAACGCCCGCGCCATCATCGTCTGCCCCTCCAATCCCTTCCTCAGCATCGACCCCATCCTTGCCGTCGGAGACGTTCAAGAGCGAGTCCGACGCTTCAACGGCCCCCGTGTCGTCGTCAGCCCGATCGTCGGCGGCGAGGCCATTCGAGGCCCCGCGGCAAAGATGATGCGGGAGCTTGGCCATCCCGTATCCAGCGTTGGCGTGGCCCGCAAGTACGTCGGCCTATGCGACCACTTCATAGTCGACAACGCCGACGCCAACGAGTCCAGAGACATAGAATCTCTCGGCATGAAGGCCCACGTCACCAACACGATCATGAATACAACTGACGACAAGGAAACCCTCGCACGGTACGTCCTCCGGCTTCTCAACGAGGAAGACAGGTAGCCGCTGCGGTGAAGGTTGTCGCAATAATTCCGGTCAAGGCCTTGACCGAGGCCAAGTCGCGCCTCAAACCTTACTTCAATGACACCCAACGCCGACGTCTGGTGAAGTCCATGCTGCGACGTGTCATCCGCGCAGCAAAGGGAGCCGGAGCAGAAGTTTGGATGTTGGGCGCCGACGATTCCAGCCGAAAACTGGCCCATGACGAAGCGGCTAACTGGTGTCGAGAGGCGGGAGAAAACATCAACGAAAGCCTTCAGTTGGTGTTCGAGGAGGCGTGGTCCGCCGGAAAGTCGCCCCTCTTCCTGCCGGGAGATCTCCCCTTCCTGACAAGTGAGGACGTTAAAGGGTTGATTGCTCAGGCAGCGTCGAACTCCAACCCAAACATCGTCCTCTCACCGGCAAAAAGCGGCTGCGGTACCAACGCCGTCCTGGTTCCTCGACCGCTGGACTTCCGACTGCGGCTGGGAGTGAACAGCCTATCTCGCCACGTCGAGCAGGCTCACCGGCTAGGTCTCCATCTCTCAATCTACGACAACCCCAGCCTGGCCAGAGACCTGGACACCTGGCAGGATTTGCAGGAATACGAGACGCTGCATCCGGGCTTCCTGGCGCAAATGACGCGTGGGGAAGATTGATGTGAGGGGTAGACGCAATACGATACGGAGTTTTCCGACATGTCCAACTCTAAACTGAAACTCGGCGTCCTTCTCCCCACTCGGGGACTGGTAATGAGAGACGAGCAGCCGCAGAACGCCAACCTAGTGCTGGAGATGGCCCAACGCGCGGAAGCGGCGGGCCTGGACTCCGTCTGGGTCGGTGACAGCCTGACCGCCAAGCCGCGGATGGAGCCCCTCACCACCCTCGCCGCCATCGCAACCCAGACCGAGCGCGTCCGCCTTGGCACTGCCGTGCTCCTCGGCGCCCTCCGACATCCCGTGCTGCTGGCCCAGATGGTCGGCACCCTCGACCTGATTTCCGGCGGGCGCACCGTCCTGGCCGTCGGCGCGGGCGGCGCCTTCAACGAATCCCAGCAGCGAGAGTGGCGCGTCGCGGGCGTAAATCCCCGCCAGCGAGGGCGTCGGCTCGAAGAAGTAATGCAGGTGGTCAAAGCTCTAGGCACCGGACATCTTGAATCCCACCAAGGGCGTCACTTCCAGCTGGAGGACCTGCAGATGCGTCCCGTGCCCGTACAGAAAGGCGGCGTGCCCATCCTCTTCGCCTGCCATCTGCGCGCCAAGCGCGAGGCCCAGTTCAAGAGGGCGGCAAGACTTGGCGAAGGATTTATCTCCATCTCCGAGCCGCCGTCGGAGTTCGCTGAAGTGGGACATCGCGTCGCCAGATACGCCGCCGAATACGGCCGCGACGCCGACACGATGGAGCGAGTCTTCTACATGACCGTCAACCTGAATCCCGACTCAGCCGAAGCCGAAAGGGAAGCCGACCGGTGGATCCGCCTCTACTACGGCGTCAACATCTGGCGCGATCTCTGGGGCCCCTGGGGTCCGACGCAAGGGCTGACAGACGCTATTCGCGCCTACGAGGCAGCGGGCGCAACCACCGTCATCGTCCGCTTCGCCTCCTTCACACCCCTGCAGCAATTCCAGACCTTCGTGGATGACGTCCTACCGCAGTTGCATTAAACCCTTTCGCCATCCCTACCCCCACCCAGATGATATACTGGCAAACGCACTTCGCTTATCCTCCAAAAGGAGAAAACGTTGTTTCCCATTGACCTATCAGACAAGAAAGCGCTGGTCTTCGGCGTGGCCAATCAGCGCAGTATCGCCTGGGCCATCTGCCAGTCCCTCCACAAGGCGGGCGTCAGGCTTGGCGTCGTCTACCAAAACGAGCGCCTCCGCAACCGGGCCGAACGGCTGACCAAGGACATGGAAGGCTCCCTCCTGCTCCAGTGCGACGTCACCTCCGGGGAAGAAATCGAAGCGGTGTTCCGCCAGGCCGGAGAAGAATTCGGCAGCATCGACTATCTCGTCCACAGCATCGCATTCGCCCACCGGGACGACCTCGGCGGCGATTTTTCCAACCTGAGCCGCGACGGATTTCGCGACGCCCTCGAAATCAGCGCCTACTCACTGATTCCCCTGGTGCGCCACGCCGCCGGGCTGATGACCGAAGGCGGCAGCGTGGTGACCATGACCTTCAACGGCTCCGAGCGAGTCTACCCCGGCTACAACGTCATGGGCATCGCCAAGGCCGCCCTGGAGAACGAGGTCAAGCAGCTCGCGGCGGAGTACGGCCCGCGAAACATCCGCGTCAACGCCATCTACGCCGGCCCGCTGGAGACCCTCGCGGGCCGCGGCATCACCGGCTTCCGCGACATGCGCCGCATGCACGCCGAGAGGGCGCCCCTGCAGCGCAACATCACCCACCGGGAGGTTGGGGACACTGCCCTCTACCTCTGCAGCAATCTCTCCAGCGGCGTCACCGGGGCCGTCATCCCCGTGGACGCCGGATATCACGTAATGGCGGTCTAGACGAATAGACCCTCTTGCTGGAACGCCCCGTGTCCAACAGCAAGTTAGCTTGGTAACATAGGGAAAAAAGAGGAGGATGCCATGAGCGGCAACGATTGCATATTCTGCGCCATGTCCAGCGGCGCCATGCAGGTGGACTTCCTATACCTTGACCACCAGATTATGGTGATTCGCGACATCCGGCCTCGCGCTCCTACCCACCTGTTGATAATCCCGCGTCGGCACGTGAAAGGACTGACCTATGCCGCCGGACGCACCTCAGCGGTCCTGGGGCAGATGTTTGTCATCGCTGAGGAGATGGCTAGACGGGAGGGCGTAACCGTCAGCGGGTACCGACTGATAGTCAACCAGGGCCCGGATTCCGGCCAGGAACTTGAACACTTGCACATGCACCTGCTGGCCGGCAGGGACATGTCCAGATCGATATAGGGTCGAAGGCAGATGGAGCACGGCATTCATCAGATAGTGGAGGACTGGGTGGACACCCTCCCCCATGGTCTCGCGAGCCACATCGGACGGGTGGAGACCCTTGCGGTCGAGTTCGCCGAAGCCCACAAACTGGAGACGGAACGGGTGCGACTGTGCGCCCAGGCCCACGATCTCTGCCGGTGGATGCGCGGCGAAGAACTGCTTGCCAAAGCCCACGAATTCGGCATCCCCATACACTCAGTTGAGGAGCACAACCCCATCCTCCTTCATGGACAGGTGGCGGCGGAGATGCTGCGGATGAAGGGCCTCGACGACCAGGTGGTCTACGACGGGGTGTACTACCACAGCACCGCTTACCCCGGCCTGCACCCCATAGCCAAGGCCGTCTTCCTCGCCGACAAGCTGGAGCCCAACAAGGCAGGACGCTACGCCTATTCCTCCGAGGCGTTGAAGGACCGCGCCATGAAGAGCCTGGACGAAGCCCTGCTGGAGTTCCTCAGCCGCGAAATCGGCGCCCTTTTGGCGCGGGGACAGATGGTCCACCCCTCCGCCCTTGAAGCCCGCAACGAGCTCCTCGCCGAGGGCCTCAAGTTCACCCTGTAGCGTTTGGACTCATCCCACCAGCATCCCGTAGGGGCGGGTTTCAAACCCGCCCGTTCCAACTAAGGCGCCCAAACAGAAAAATTGCGGAAGTCCACGTCTCGGTCGCTATCAGCGAAAAAGCCGGAAATTGCGGCAACTGTGCCCGATTTCAGGTTCCCAGTTAGGTCGAGAATCGCTTCCAACTCCTCATTTACGAAAAACCATCCTGTGTTCCCCATGGCTATCAATAGCAGGTGGTTACGATCCAACGGACCCTCCCGCCAGCTGGACAGCCTGTCCAATGCCAATTCGGTGTATCCAGCCTCTCCAACTTTCCTGCGGTCGTGAGACCACCATCCAGGGTTGTAAACGGAAATGACGTCAAGATGGTCGGACCCCGGACTTCTGATGAGATAGCCATAGTCCCACTCCCCGGTAGTCGGATTCGCAAATTCAGCCTCCGCCACAAAGTCACGCGTGTTCAGATTGCTGTCATCAGCCCCGATAGTTCCATCGCCGGGATCTATCGTCCCTGAGGTTGGGCCGTACTGCCGACGAAGGTCGTAACCCCGGAAGTTCTCGTATTCCGTTGATTCCCCGGCCCTCTCGCTGCCGATATAGGCGCCAGTTATAATCGCCACGTCGCCGCTGACTTTGACATCACTCAGGTCAAAAGAAGCGATGAAGACTTCGTTGACGAAGAGCCAGCCCCTGTCCTCCAAGGCGACAACCATTACGTGGTTCTGCTGCCCTGCCTGCAAATTCAAAATGGGCGCTTCACCGGCTGCAACCTGATTGTATGGGGCATCGATGCCGGATTTGACTGCCCACCTCCCTAGACTGTCTACAATCACCTGCAGGAAAGGGGGATCGTCTTCAGAGCGGTCGTATCTCAGGAAGAAGCCGTAGGCCCAGAGGTGTTCGGAAGCGTCGTAGGGATTGGTAAACGTGGCCTCCACCATGAAGTCGTCCAGGGGAACGTCGGCAAATTTATCCTCGATGAATTCGTCGCCGGGGTTGTGCTCCAGCCGTCCACTCAGTGGCCCAAAGGCGTATGTCCCGCCGGGCGCCGGTTCAGGCGACGATTCCGGCATGGGTTCAGGCGTAGCCATCGGTGGAGGCGCGGTCTTGAGGGAATGCAGCTGTTCCTGAATGGTAGACGCAGCAATCGCGAAGTTTATTCCCTCCACAGGCCTGCCGTCTTGAGTCTCTTCAATACCGAAAGTATTGATGCCCAGAATCTCGCCGGATTCAGAGAGCAAGGGTCCACCACTGTTTCCGGGATTGACCTCCGCATTTGTCTGAATAATGTAACTCAGGCGATTGTCGTGATATCGGATGGCGGAGAAGACACCGTCGCTAACGGGTGCCATTCCGGGAAGTGCAAGAGGATATCCCATAGCAAAAACTTTATCGCCGGGCTTGATTGCAAAGACGTCGCCAAAGGAAAGGGCGCGGAATGCGCCACAGCAGATCCGCAGCACAGCCAAGTCACGCACCGGATCCGTGCCCAGCGATTCAGCCTCATACGTCAGCGAGTCGTTGACCTCTACCTCAACGATACTTGCGTCCTTAATTACATGGTCGTTGGTGAGAACGAAGGCTGCATCGCCATCCAACTCGAAAATCACGCCCGATCCGGAGCCCATGTCAGTACGAATCCGCACCACTGAGGGTCGCACGTCTTCAATCATCGCGCTGATGGTCGGAGTCGGTTCGGGCGTAGGCTCCGGGGTTGGCTCCGGCGTCGGTTCCGGGGTGGGATCAGGCGTTGGCTCAGGGGTTGGAGTTGGAGTCGGCGTTGGCTCAGGTGTCGGGATGGGGGTGGGGGTTGCTGTCGGAGTCGGCGTTGGCGTGGGGCTTTTCGTGGGAGTAGGCGTGGCAGTCGGCGTCGGGACTGGTGTGGGAGTTGCCGTTGGAGTGGAAGAGGGAGTCGGCTCTGCAGTGGACGTTGGGGCAGGGATAGCAGTAGGGGTAGGAACGGGCGTAGTAATGGGGGTAGGACTTGGTTCCGGGGTCACGTAGATGATTATGGGTGTTGGAGTAGCCGTAGGTGTGGGCGCAGGAGTGGTCGGCTGCGGGTTGACGGTAATGCAGGCGGCAGCGAGCAGAGTTACCACCGATAAAATACAAGTGGGAAGAAGATTCTCTATTGGGCGCATGAAGGTTTCTATGGAGCGGTTCGCAATAGATGCGGCTAGCAATTGTATCAAACATCTCTAACCGCAATCGCACCCCCACATTGCGCCATTCCTCATTATTCGACCCACTCAAAACTGCCAGCCCTTTCCCCAACTCCTCATCCTCGAAATTGGGGTTTTTAGTAACGAAGTTTTCTCACACTACGTATACCTGTCTGCGGCAACTCTGTATTCGTTGTAGGCCCTGATGTATGCATCGTAAGCGCTGCTGTACGCTTGGTATAGGCCAACAACCAGAGCATAAGGTCCGGGAGCTAGAGTACAGCGCCTTCCGCTTGTAGGGTAGAAACCGCAATACAGAAAATAGGCATCCCTATAGGCTTTCAATGCTCTTCGCATCTCTGTCTCAGCCCTGTCCAGGGCCTCTCGATAAGGACGCATTAGCTCATCTTCGATTCGGGTTTGCTCCGTATCGTTCCCTCCCTTGTTCACTTGCAGAATCAGGTAGTTGATAGCGGAGAAGGGGAACCAGCAAGGGTCAGGATTCGTGTTTGCGTCCCCTTGAAACCTGAAATACCAGGTGCCATCTCTTAGCTCTTTTTCTATCACCCTGTGGGCGATGCCCCTGCCGCCTCTCATAGCGGAACAAGAACTCGGACTGAACACGGCAATTGATCCTACACTGACCTGGGAAGCCGTAAAATCTCTGGTAGCTGTGGCTGAGTCTCTACAGGTGATGGTTGGCCTCATGCTGCCTGTACAAGCAAAGATCAGGATTACGGTACCAGTCCCCCCACTGCTCGGATCTGGAGACTTCACCTCTTCAACGTATATGTCTCCCCCACTATCATCTGCATCTGAAGAATCTTCAGAAGACTCCCATTTCAGATAGTCATCGACAGTGATGGCGCCCGGACAAGCCAACGCCAAGCTCAGGTAAAAGCTGAATCCCCTTTGGCCTCCTTCCAGGAACTCCCAAACCCCTGCTCCAGCTACCAAACAGCTTTCTATCCCCTCTATCTTCTCTCCCAGGTTCCCGTAGTATGGAGCGCCCAAATGAGTCGCGACCAACAGGTCCCTCACATCCTCAGACACTTCCTTCGGCTCGGAATCAGGATTGGTAGGGTCCCAACATTCCGGTTCCACTTCCCACAGGACTAGGGAATGAACAGGCCCCTGATAATACATGTCATCCAGGCGAATTCTATTGAAACCTGCGTTTCTTCTGTAGAACCCGGTTCTGCCCGATTCATAGAAATCCCCGGCATACAGCTCCGACACTTCCGCATAATCGGAAACCACGTCAACAGGGGCACAATGGAGCCTCCTCGATAGCTCCCCCGCCTTCAACATTGCTTCAACCAAAACTTCTTCAACTTGCTCGACGAAGGTAGACGAAGAAATGGGTTCAGGCTCTGGTGCAGGGGTTGGAACCGGCTCTGGCGTTTGTTCAGGTGTAGGCTCTGGCGTCGGTTCCGGGGTGGGTTCAGGTGTGGGCGTCGGCGTCGGCGTTGGCTCCGGGGTTGGTTCAGGGGTCGGTTCTGGCGTTGGCTCAGGTGTGGGCGTCGGCGTAGGCTCTGGTGTCGGTTCCGGGGTGGGATCTGGAGTGGGCGTCGGCGTAGGCTCGGGTGTCGGTTCCGGGGTGGGATCTGGGGTGGGCGTCGGCGTAGGCTCGGGCGTTGGCGACGGAGTTGGAATCGGCGTAGGCGTGGCTGTCGGAGTCGCGGTTGGCGTGGGAGTTGCCGTTGGGGTAGGTGTGGAAGTCGGTGCAGCCGTGGGTGCAGCGGTAGGTGTTGAAGCGGGGACAGCCGTAGGGGTTGGGACCTGGGTCGCAATGGGCGTAGGACTCGGCCCCGGAGTCACGTAGATGATTATGGGCGTGGGAGTAGCGGTAGGCGTGGACTCAGAAGTGGTCGGCTGCGGGTTGACGGTAATGCAAGCCGCAGCGAGCAAAGACACCGCCACCAAAACGCAAGTGGGAAAAAGATTCTCTATTGGGCGCATGGGAGTCTCTACGGTGTGGCACGCAATTTATGCGGCTTGCAATTGTATCAAACATCCCTAACCCCAATCCCACTCCCCCATCCCGCCATTTCCACCTCTTCACCTCCACCCAAAACCACCAGCCAGCCCACCGACGTAACATATGTGACTCCCACCCCTTGACTTGAAGGTACACCTGTTCTATCATTAGAACATCTCAGCTAGCAGGTGACAGTCGATGGAGGCAATTCTTGACTTTCGGATGGGAGATGGCCCTGGTTCTTCAGAGCTGCGTTACCGCCCTCGCCAGCGGGTTCAACGCCCTCCGGTTCCTCGCGTACCCGACCCACGGACGGCCACATCGCCGGTGGGCCTTGTACGCCCTTCTGACGGTCAGCCTCGCCTTCCTGGTTCAGAGCCTCTACCTCGGCCTCCTGCCCTGGGTGGCGGGACTTCAAGCGGAAGTCCTGGCCACGCCCAGAATCAGGTTTATGGTCGGCGCGCTGCCCATGGTCGCATCCGTCCTCGTGCTGAGTTTCATTCTGCGCCGATGGAAAAAAAGGAGATAGTTCGATGACCCTGGACCGGATAGTTGCGGAAGAAGAGTGGGAGTTGATGTCGCTGTGTCTTCTGCTCGGCATGCTCAGGTCCTCCCTGGCCATGCCGGAAGACGCCTTGACGGAACTTCTGGAAGTACTCGAAGGCGACCTTGATGAGTAGCAAGATCGCGGAAATAGTCCCCAATGATTTCTACGCCGACGTGCTTTCGGAGGCCGAACGCGTCCGCATGGAGGCGGCAAGAGAGATGCAGGGCATAGACGAAGAGGTAGCAATTCTCCGAATCAAACTGCGAGACCAGATTATGCAGCATCCCGAAAAGGCAGAGCTGCTCTTCAAAGGGATGAACATGCTAACCAAAGCCGTATCCACCCAATACAAGCTCTCCCCCAAGTCGCAGGACGACCTGAACGACAGCATCATCGGCGTCATCAACGGCATCGGACGGGAACTCTGGCCGGAGGGCGGGGAGTGAGTCGCAAGAGCATCGGCAAAGCCCTGCGCAGGTTATCGGCAAGAATGCGCCGCCGTCCGTCCTCGGACCTTCGGCAGGTATCCCCGGAGGCGCTCCTCGACCTCCGCGTAAAACTTCTCGAAAAACAATTGGATGAAGTGAAAGGGCGCGTCAACGCCCTGATGCTTATTATTCTGGCCGCCGTCATTACCGACGTGGTAATGCGCGCGGTGACATAGAAGGAGGACGACATGAGCGACCGATACCCTCTGCGAAAATATCAACTGGACATAGGCCGCGCCATCGGGGAAAGCGTGGCCCACCGTAAGGGCCTTACCCTCACCGTGGAGATCGCCCGCCAGGGTGGAAAGAACGAGCTTTCCGCCCAGCTGGCCGCCCTTTACCTCACCATGGGCCAGTATTACGGCGGCAACATGATCAAGGCCGCGCCCACCTTCCTGCCCCAGTGCCTCATCAGCATGAACCGCCTCAAGGATCGGCTGAACGACGCCGGCTACCGTGGCCACTGGCGCATGGATTCGGGAAACGCCGTGGTCCTCGGCAAGGGCAGGCAAATCTTCCTCAGCGCCGAGCCCGACGCCAACGTGGTAGGCAACACGGCCCACATCCTGCTGGAGATGGACGAGGCCCAGGACATCGAATCCGAAAAATACCACAAGGAGTTCCGTCCTATGGGCGCCTCCACCAACGTCACCACCGTCCTCTACGGCACCCCCTGGGACGGACACTCCCTGCTGGAGGAAGTCGCTCAAGCCAACCTGGAATTGGAGCGAAAAGACGGCGTAAAGCGCCACTTCTCCGTGCCCTGGGATGAAGTGGCACAGCACAGCCCGTCCTACCGCCAATACGTGGAGGCTGAGCGGGAGCGCATGGGCGAAAACCACCCCCTCTTCCGCACCCAGTACCTGCTCCTGCCCATCTCCGGTCGCGGCGGCCTCTTCACCGCCGGCGACACCTCCCAACTTCAGGGCGCCCACCCCCGTCTCAGCAGCCCAACCCGGGGCGCCGTCTACGTGGCGGGCTTGGACGTGGGCGGCGGAGTCGATAGCCTGTCAATATCGGACCGCAGGCCCGACTCCACCGTGTTGACCATCGGCGAACTGAACTTCTCCACCACCGACGCCATCAATCGCGACCCTGCCGTCCGCGTGGTGGAGCACTACGAGTGGCGGGGAATGCCCCACCACTCCCTCTATCCCCGGCTGGTGGACCTGCTCAAGAACGTCTGGCGTTGCCGAAGGGTTGTCGTCGACGCCACCGGCATGGGCGAAGGGGTTGCCAGCGTCTTGTCGAAGGCCCTCGGCTCCAGCGCCGTAACATCGCTCCGATTCAGCGCCCAGAGCAAGTCGCGGCTGGGCTACGATCTGCTGTCGGCGGTCAACTCCGGCCGCCTGAAGATGTATGCCCGCGACGGTTCCGAGGAGTGGGCCGAATTCTGGCGTCAGGCTACCTCAGCCCGCGTCCAGTACCGGATGAACAAGACCATGAACTTCTACGTGGAGGAATCCCAGGGCCACGACGATTACTTGAACAGCCTGGCCTTACTGGTCGAGGCGGGCAAGTACCTCCCCAGGGTAGCCAAAGGCCGCCCCCGCGAACGCCAGCTGGCAATGGTCTGAGCCTAGGCTAATCCCCCAACCGCGCCGCTAATTCCTCGTGGGAGATGAGGTTGCCCTCCCGCATATCTTTGATCCCTTCACGAATGCCGCCCATCATCTCCTCATCTTCCATAATCTCCATCGTTTCCACGATGGATTCATACAGATCCCATGGGATAACGACCAACACCGGCTTTCCCCTCTTGGTCAACGCAACGGCGCGCTTTTCCTCCGTAAGCTTTTCCGGCAGGCGGGCAAGCATTCCGCGCGCCGCGGTGATTGGAATGCCTTCCATTCCAATATTCTCATCGATAACCATGTCTGTTCTCCTATGTCGGGGGGCCTAAATGCCCGAGCCTGATTAACCTTATTGTCACGTAGTAAACGTCTTTTCTTGATCCACTGTGCCTCATTCCGACGTTTATCACGATAACTCTTTCAAGAGTATCGTCTACGTAGTATATAATGCGGTACCTTTGCCCAACAGCCCTAACTGTCCGGTAACCAACCAATTCATCCTGTAGTGGTTTCCCCTGTTTGTCCGGCTCTTGGGATAGTCTGCCGGCTCGCCTCAAGATGACGGTTTGTACCCGTCTATCAGGTATCGAATTGATTGCTCTTAGTGCTGCTGCGGTATATTGAATGTCATAGGCCATAATACTTGCAGGCGAAACAAGTGCGCAATATAGTACATTCTATCGGACAAATGCAAGCGACGGCAATCCAAACCAAAACCCGCGCGCGAATCATCCTCGCGTGCCTCACTACCCTCTTCCTGCTCGCCTGCATGGGCCATCAGGAGGTGGCGCAGACAGAAACCGCTCCCCCATCAACCCCGATAATCGAAGCTGAAGCGACCATCGCCTCCTGCACCTTCTACCTGGAAGTCGCAGACACCTCTCAGGAACGGGCGCAGGGCCTCATGGGCAGGGAATCCCTCGGCCACGACCGAGGCATGATATTCATCTTCCAGAGCGAGCAGACCCTCAGCTTCTGGATGCGAAACACTCTCATCCCCCTGGACATACTCTTCATGGACAAAGACCTAACCGTCGTCAACGTACAGACCATGCGCCCTGAGCACGAAACTGACGGGGATTCCCTTCCCATCCACTCTTCCGCCGCACCCGCCCTCTACGCCATCGAAATCAACGAAGGAATGGCCGCCGAATGCGGCATCAAGCCGGGAGCGTCCGTCGTCCTGCGCGAAATCAGCCCCGAAGCTGCGCAGTAACCCCTATCCGTGCAGTTCGATAACGTCCCCGTCCGCGAGGACGTAGTCGCGGCCCACCCGCTGTCCGTCGAACTTGGCCGAACCCCACAGAAGCGCGTACTTCAGCTTCTCCCGCCACTCCTTGTGAAGCCTCTGGGCCGCGTCCGAGGCGGTGCTCCCCCTCGCTATGACGATGGGCTTGTCAAAGTCCGGCTGTCCGCTGGGACTCTTGGTGTACACCCGCACCTTCTTCAGATGCTTGAACACCTCCCGACCCACCTCCTCCAGCCCCGTGCCGTCCAGACATGACAGCTTGATGATGGTGAACTTCTCTCCGTAAGCCCGCTCCAGCCTGCGAAACTTCTCGTCGGCGTCCTCTGCATCCGCCTTGTTGGCCAGGATGATCGACAGCTTCTGAATCCTCGCCCCCTCCGGGTCGATGGCCTCCCCCGCCTCCAGCAGCGAATACCCCCACTGGTGCAGCAATGCGTTTATCTCCTCCATCTCCACCATCGGGTCCCCTTCCAGGTCCACCGTCACCAGCAGCAGGTCCGTGTTGCGCAGCAGTCCGAACAGCCGCGTCTGCACGTCCAGCGCGTTCAGAGCCGGAGTGTCCACCAGCTGGAACATGATGTTTTCGAAAGGAAGCATCCCCACCATCGGGATCTGCGTGGTGAAGGGATAGTCGCCCACCTTGGCCGGTGCGCGGGTGAGGGCGTTCAGGATCTCCGACTTACCCGAGTTTGGCAGGCCGACTATCAGCACCTGCCCCGCACCCTCCTTGCGAATGCTGAAGGGCTGCGGCCCGCCGCTGGTGCTCTTGGGTTTCTCCAGCTCCTCCATGTGCCGCGACATCCGGGCGCGCAGGTCCGCCCGCAGATGGTCCGTCCCCTTGTGCTTCGGGATGACGGCCATCATCTCCTGAAGCGCCGCAACCTTCTCCGGCAGCGTCCTCGACTGACGGTAACGCTGTTCCGCTTCCTTGTATTTGGGGGTTAGATTGGCTGGCATCTTCCGATTATGGTTCTCCCACAGACCCCAAAGTCCCCGCCCCCGCCTTCCCCCTTGACGGGGGAAGGTTTGGATGGGGGTGATTCAGGTAGTATGGATGACGCATTTGGTAGTTATGCAATGTCTTCCCCGAAGGGTGGGGTTCCGATGGGTGTGATGCTTCTCTATCTCCATTCTGTTCAAATCGACCCGCAAAGCCCTCCGGCTGCTAGTGTCCCGTGTACTCGGGGTCCCGCTTCTCCACGAAGGCCCTCGCCGACTCCTCGAAGTCCGCCGTGTTGTGAAGCCTTAACGCCGCCTGGTAGTAGTCCGCCTCGGCGGCGGCACGCACCCACGGCCAGCGCGTCACCCTCACCCCGGCGCGGACCGCCAAGGGCGGCGCTTCAAGAATCTGCTCCGCCAGTTCCACGGCCCCCCGCAGATGCTCGCCCTTCGGTGTGACCCGATTTATCAGCCCATGACCCATCAGCGTCTCGGCGGTCTGGGACTGCCCCGTCAGCAGCATCTCCGTGGTCATCTTGGAGGGCATGAAGTTCTGCACCTTGGCCCACGCCGGCCCTCCGGGGAAGCCCCGCAGCGTCTCAGTGAGACCGAACTCAGCCCCCTTCTCGGCGACGATTAGGTCGCACTCGGCGGCGATGACCAGCCCGTAACCCAGACAGTATCCGTGGACGGCGGCGATGACAGGCTTCCAGTTGATGCATCGACCCAGAAACCCCTCCGGGTTCATCCCCATACCCCAGTCGGCGTCCCGTTGGCGTGAGTTGGGGTTGTGAAACCGCTCCTTTACGTCGGCGCCGGAGCAGAAGGCCCGACCCGCCCCATGCATCACCGCCACCCAGGCCTCGTCGTCAACGTCAAAGCTGTGCAGGGCCTCCGCCAGGTCTGTCTCCAGGTCCTTGTTGACGGCGTTGAGCACCCGCGGCCGATTTAGGGTCACGTAGCCGATGCGGCCTTCTCTTCGATAAGTGACGGCTTTCGAGTTCATAACTGGACAGCCTCCAAAGCCTATTATGCCCCAGCCGCACCTCTCTTGCCAGTCGACCCCTCTTAATCCACCCGCTCATCCTGAGCTTATCGAAGGACGGCGTGGATGGGATGATCGCACTCCCTCCACTCCTCCCCCGCCTCCGCTCCACTTTCCCCACCCCCGCGAAAGCGGGGGCCCACTCGTCAACAGAAATCATCAAACCCCACCACGCTGCCTTTTCTTGTTTCTGCGAAGGCGGGAACTCCCCCACTCATCCTGAGCCTGCCGAAGGACGTAGGGACGGTTCGCGAACCGCCCGACCCAACTCCCCGCCAATTCTCAAAAGTGCCAAAATGCCCCTTGCAATCCAACAAACGCCCGTTCTATAGTATACGTTATAAGAAATTCTATTCGAATAGCAAGGAGGACATCCGAACAACATGCTCCCCAGTCGAACCAGCAAGAAATACATCGGCGCAAACATCGATGGCCAGGAATACAGGGACGAAGGATGCGAAATCTCCCCGTCCTGTCTGCGATGTCCTCTGCCCCGCTGCAAGTACGACGATCCCCAATACGCCCAGGCCCAGCGTCGCCGTCAGAGGGACAACCTGATCGTCAGCGCTCACGTACGCGAAGGTCTCTCCGTGGCCGAGGTGGCCCGTCGGTTCGGACTCACCCACAAGACCATACTTCGAATTTTAAGGAGGAACGGATATGGAAGAAATAAATCTGCCTCAGCTCGTCGCAAGAAGGGACGCCCGTCGGCTGCAAGGCTACGCTGAAAACATCAGCTTCTTCGCCGGACGTCAGTGGCAGGGCCGCCAGCGTCGCGGCGAACGTCGGCTCACCTTCAACTACGTGCGCGCCCTGCTCGAAAAGGTCACGTCCTACATGGCCTCCGGCAGCATCCTCGCAATGGAGCCAATAGAGCCTTCAGAAGAAGGCATGGCCCGCGCTCGCAGCGCTGAAATCGCCATGCGCCGCGTCTACCAGGACAACCGGCTGGAAGAGCTGGACCTCGCCACCGAGCTCGACGCCGCCGTCCTCGGCGACGGCTGCTTCAAGGTCATCTGGGACCCGGAAGAACATCGCGTCCGCGTAACCGCCCCCGACGTTCAGGGCATCTTCGCCTGGTGGATCGGCGACGATCCATCCAGGGTCTGGCGCGTCGCCAGCCGATACCGCATCTCCGCCGAAGACGCCGACCACCTTTACAACGTCAAGACCGGCGACCAGGACGGCATGGCTACCGTCGTCGAAGGCTGGACAAAGTCCCTGTTCCAGCTGTGGGTCGGCGATAACCTCGTCGACGAACGTCCCAACCCCTACGGCTTCATCCCCTTCGTCATCTTCCCCAACCTGCGGGATCCAAAACGCTTCTGGGGCGTCTCCGACATCCCCATCCTCATGGAACCAGCCCGCGAGCTCAACCGCGCCCTCTCCCAGCTTTCCACCATCCTGGAACTCTCCGGCAACCCCATCGCCGTGCTGGAGGGTGTGGAGGAAGCCCGCGACATCGCCGTGGAGCCGGGGGCAGTCTGGGAGCTTCCCGACCAGGCCCGCGCCTACCTGCTGGATCTGCTCCAGGGCGGCGGCGCCAAGCTCCACGCCGACTACATCAAGCTGGTCTACGACGCCCTCCACGACCTGTCCGAAGCGCCTCGTATCAGCTTCGGACACAACCCACAGCGTCTCTCCGGCGTCGCCCTGGAGATGGAGATGCACCCCCTGCTGCAGCGCGTTGAGCGCAAGCGGCTTATCCGATCCTGGGTCTACCGTCGACGGGCGGAGATGGCCCTCCGGATGCTGGAACGCTTTGCCGGACAGGACTTCGGCGATCTCTGGATACGCGTTGACTGGGGGCCTCTGCTGCCCCAGGACCGCACCCGCCTTGTCCAGCAGGAACGCAGCCTCGTGGAGGCAGGCATCCACAGTCGCCGACGCGCCATGGAGCGCCTCGGCGTCACCGACCCCGAATCCGAGCAGCAGACCATCCGACGCGAGTCGGAGAAGTCCGCCTTAGAAAACATCAACAACAATTAGAGGAGGCATCATGGAAAATCAACCAAACGAGACCAATTCCGAGGCCATAGAAATGTTAGACGACTCCACCGACACGCCTGAAATCAAGCACGAAAGCTCCGAAAATTCGGATTCCTCTGCACCACACAGCGAAACGAGTCCCCCGGCAACAAGTCAGGAAGAAACGTCGGAAGAGAGCGAGAAGAATGAGGACGCAAACGTGGAGGAACCCTCCCCGCTCGAAGGCCGAATGGCAGAGCTGGAGCAACGGCTCGAACAGTCGGAGACCCAACGTCGGGAAGGTGAAGAAAAACTCTCCGCCACGCAGAAATCCCTGGCGGAAGCGGTTTCCCGCTACCGGGCCATGCTGCTGAAGTCCATGCCGGAGGCGCCTGAGTCCATGGTCGTCGGAGAAACCGTGGACGAAGTGGACAGCTCTTTCGCCGACGCCAAGGCCCTGGTCCAACAGGTTCGACGAGAAATGGAGGAAAGACTGGCCAGGGAACGTCTCCCCGCCGGTTCCCCCACCCGCGGCCACGCCAACTTCGCAACCCTCACCCCCATGGAAAAGATCCGCTCCGCCCTCTCCAACCCCTAAAACGCCCACAACCACATAACCATCCGGTAGAGGCGGGTTTGAAACCCGCCTCTACCATTCCCCACCCCCGCGAACGCGGGGGCCCACTCTTCGCTGACACCAAGCCCCATCCCTCCACGCTCAACCCCCAACCCAAGCCCAACTCTGCAAAACTTGCCGTCACGCAGTGACCCCCTCTCTCGCCCTGGGAGAGGGTCGGGGTGAGGGGGTACTCGCTCATCCTGAGCCTGCCGAAGGACGAAGGGTCGAGCACCCCCAACTGCCATCCGTCTATGTCATCAAGAATTTAGTTGTCTTCAGAAAGTGATAAAGTGGCCCCCAAAAACTCTTGCTAGTACGTTGTCAGGGTCATGCTCAGCAATCCCCTGTAACTCTCTAGGTATGTGTAGAGCTAGTGAACTTTCTCTCAAGAGCTCCATCAAGCGTACTGACTCTTCGTAGGCAATTTCATCCCACTGCTCAGCATCAACTTTTGACTTCCTTAGTCGATCAAAGCCTTCATCTTTCAAGTCGAGTGTCAGAAGCTCAATATAGACTGAATACGTCCATATTGTCTCTAGGTATGCCTTTGATGTACCCAACGCTGCGGAATGCAGTTGTGCATGTTCACTTTGAGGTCTAACGTCTACTAATCGATTGTGTGCATCTTGAGATTCAAGTAAGTGTGCTCGGTAAGCTGCCACACGTTCGGTCGACCGTTCTTGCCACTCGGCTTCAGAATTTTGGAATATTATTCCTGCCTGTTCATGAATCTTACTGGTCGGCAAGATATACAGGAGAACATCTTGCAGACATCGTGTAAACTCACCGTCTGCAACTCGCGCCTTGAAAAGACGGGAGATGGAATAGAGAATCATTCGCAGCCAAGACATTAACACCCCCAACGACTAGATGAACATAACTTTGCCCAGAATATACTACAACCTAGAACGCAATATGGGTTAGGCGCCAGCCATGAACCTCAAATTCGCTGCCACCTCCCGGCCCGGCAACCACGACGAAGTGGTCCAATGGGTCCAGGCCGCCGAGGCCCTCGGCTACCACCGCATCGGCATCGCCGACTCCCCCGCCCTCTACCGCGATATCTGGGTCTCCCTCACCCACGTGGCCCTCAACACCCGCCGCCTCCCCTTCGGCTCCTGGGTCACCAACCCCGTGACCCGCCATCCCGTGGTGACCGCCAGCGCCGCCTCCGCCCTGGCTGAAATCGCCCCCAACCGCGTCTGCATCGGCATCGGCTCCGGCAACAGCGGCGTCTACAACGCTGGACGTCGCGCCGCAACCCTCGCTTCCCTCCGCGAATACGTAACCACCCTTCGCGCCCTCCTGACCACCGGCGAGGCCGAATACCAGGGAGGAACGGCCCGCCTCCGCTGGTACGACGTGGACAGAAAAATCCCCATCTACATGGCCGCCCACGCCCGCGGCTCCCTCCGACTGGCGGGCGAGCTCGCCGACGGCGTCATCATCGGCACGGGCACAACCCCGGAGGTGGTGGAAGCGTCTCTCAACGCCCTCGCCGAGGGCGCCCGCACCGCCGGTCGAGACCCCAACGACATCGACGTCTGGTGGTCCGTCCCCTTCAATCTCCGCGACAGCGACGACGAAGGGTTAGACCCCCAGGGTGGCCCCGCGCGGGAGGCCAACTACCTCAACCGCTTCACCCTCAAGGGCAAGTTCGTCCCGAAGCAGTACTGGGAGGGCATCCGCGCCCTCGCCCAGGCATACGACCTCAGCACCCACGGACGTCCCACCCCCGAGCAGCTCCGTACCTACGACGCGCTGGCCGAAGAGTACGGCGTTCGTGACTACCTGCTGGAGCGATTCGGCGGCATCAGCGGCACAGCCGAAGAGTGCATCGAAAAGCTCCGCCGCAACGCCGCCATCGGCGTCCGCCAGTACAGCATCAACGTCCCCGACTCCAACCGCCCCCAACGCCTTCGCCGCATGATGGAAGAAGTCATCAGCCACGCCTAACCCGCCAATAATGTAGTCCACTACTTCCCTTGATTTGAGAATAGATAATCTCCTCAGAGTGAGGGCCGTAAAATGCCATTAGGAGAAAGCAACTTGTACGCCTCCGTCTACATATACCGGGTCAAAAGGAAAAACGTCGAGGAATTCTTGGCTATCGAGCGAAAGGCCGCCAAGGTCTATATGGAGCACGGGTCTATCAACTATGACGTCTATAGGGGATTAAATCTGGCAGCCATGTATGGCTGCGCAGGGTTTGCGGAGTCATTGGATGTCGCCGACGATGAGGAGGTACTGATTGGCTTGAACGGCTTCCACGACGAGGCCCATCACGACGAAACTATGCCCAAGGTCAACTCAGACCCAAGAATCCAGGACCTCTTCGCTCAGGTGATCAAGGTGATAAGCCTGGAACGCACCATCCACGGCAAGTTCGAGTTCGTCAGCTAGAGTCTATTTCCTAACCCCGCCCATTCTTCCGCACAAACCCAGCCAGCCGCTCCAACGCCTTGGCGATGTTATCCGCCGAGTTGGCGTACGACAGACGCACAAACCCCTCCCCGTACTCGCCGAACGCGCTCCCCGATAGCAGCGCCACTCCCGCCTCGTTCAGCACTCGCTCCTGAAAATCGCCGCTCTCGAATCCCGTCCCCTCGATACTGGGGAACACGTAGAAGGCCCCCTCCGGCACCGCACACTCGATGCCCGGGATGCTGTTCAGCCCCGCCACAATCAGGTCCCGACGCTTCCGAAACTCGTCCACCATGTTCAGCACCGGCTCCTGCGGCCCCTCCAGCGCACGGATGGCCGCCCGCTGCGTGAAGCTCGCCGCGCACGACACGCTGTTGGCCGCCAGCTTCACCACGTGCTCCGTCAGCCAGTGGGGGAACACCCCGTAGCCCAGCCGCCAGCCCGTCATCGCGTAGGACTTGGAGAATCCGTCCAGTATCACCGTCCGCTCCACCATCCCCGGCAGCGACGTGATGCTGTGGTGCGCTCCCTTGTAGATGATGTCCTTGTAGATCTCGTCGGAGAGAATCACCACGTCTTCCCGAGGCCCAAGCAGCCCTGCCAGCCGCTCCACGTCCTCCCTGCCCATGACGGACCCCGTCGGGTTCTGGGGCGAATTCAGAATCACCAGCTTGGTGCGGTCGGACAGCTTGCTCTCCAGGTCGTCCAGGTCCATCCTGTTCCCCTCGTCGGGCAGCAACCGAACGGGAACCAGCTTCGCGCCGCAGAAGTTGATCATCGACTCGTAGATGGGGAAGCTGGGGTTCGGATAGAGGACCTCGTCTCCCGGTTGGCAAAGCGCCATGATGGTGAAGAACATGATGGGCTTGCCCCCCGGCGTTACCACCACCTGGCTCGGCTCTATCTCCAGTCCCCGCGTCGCGTTCACGTTGTTCGCGATGGCCTCCTGAAGCTCCGGCAGGCCGGCGGAAGGTCCGTAGTGGGTGTAGCCCTGCCGCAGCGCCTGGATGCCCGCGTCCACTATATGGGAGGGCGTGTCGAAGTCCGGCTCCCCTATCTCAAGGTGTACCACGTCGTGACCCTTGGCCTCCAATGCCTTGGCCTTGGCCAGTACCTCAAAGGCCGATTCCGTCCCCAGGTTGTTCATCCTGTCTGCTGCTTGCAAATGACCCCTCCCCTTTGGCGTCAACCCCCTTTTACCAGAGCGCAACGAAAAGCGCAACGAAAGCCCCCAACCCCCACCAACCTCGCCTTCCGTAGCGGCGGGTTTAAAACCCGCCCTCTCCCGTCTTCCCCCTCTCCCGTCCTGGGAGAGGGTTGGGGTGAGGGTCACTCCCCCTCCCATCCCCCACATGTCACACTAAACGCAGCGAAGAACCTTGCTGCCATTTACCAATCCCCACCCCTCGTTTTCCCGCGAAGGCGGGAATCCATATTCCCTCTTCCCTCTTGAGCCTTCCCCATCGACGGGGGAAGGTATGGATGGGGGTGACTCCCTCCCTCTCACCGAGACAAGAACCCCTCACCCACCCAAAATGTTAATATGTACCCGAATCGTATCCACTAACCAGCCACCGGAGGTTTCCATGAACAGCAGCGACGTTGTAATCGTAGGTGGAGGCGCCGTCGGCTGCGCTACCGCCTATTTCCTGTCCCAAGCGGGCGCAAATGTCACGGTCATCGAAAAGAACCGCATCGCCTTCGGCGCCTCCGGTTTCGCAATGGGGTTGTTGAGCCCCCTCTACGGCATGGGCATCCCCGGCCCGCTGGAAGGACTGTCCCTCAACGGCTTCCTCATGCACCGCGATCTCGCCGCCGAACTCCCCGACGCCACCGGCGTCGACTACCACGCCCACCCCCACGACTCCATCTACCTTTCCCTCTCCGACGAGGATGAAGAAGGGTTGAAGGGCATTGCGTCCTACTCCGGCAACGTCGATGGGGTCTCCTACCAGTGGCTGGAGAGACAACAACTCCGGAGCATCGAGCCGCGATTGACCCCCGCCGCCGAGCGCGGAATGCTCGTCCAGGGCACCTGGGTGCTGGAGGCCGACAAGTACACGGAAGCCCTCGCCGAAGGCGCAAAACTTCACGGCGCCACGTTCCTTGACCGCGCCGTCACCGGCCTCGCCCGCCGCTCCACCGGCGCGGTTGTCCAGACCGATCAGGGCGACATAGAGGCCGACGCCGTTATCCTCGCCATGGGCCCCTGGACCGGCGACGCCGAGAAGTGGCTAGGCGTACCCATACCCGTCGGCCCCCTAAAAGGCCAGATTGTCCGAATGAACATCGGCGGGCCGCCCGTTACCTGCTCCGTTCACTACGCCAGCAACTACGCCGGGCAAAAAGCCGACGGCCTCACCTGGATCGGCACCACCGAGGAGCGCGTTGGCTTCGACAACGAACCTACTATGGAAGCACGTGAGCGCATCATCCGCGAAGTCGGAGAATTTTTCCCGCCCGCGCTGACGGGAAAGGTTGTCCATCAAACGGCCTGCCTGCGTCCCGTGGCCCCCGACGGCCTCCCCGTCATCGGCCCCGTCCCCGGCTGGGAGGGTGTCTACCTCTCCACCGGCGCCGGACGCAAGGGCATCATCCTCAGCCCGTCCATGGGTAAGTTGACCGCGGAAATGGCCTTGGGCAGCGGCGACGAAATGGCAATCGCCGCCTTCTCCCCCGTCCGCTTCAGCTCCATAGCCCCGTGCTGAAGTAACGCTCGCCGATGTCGTTGAAAATCGTCACCACCTTCCCCTCTCCCACCCTCTCTGCGACGATAAACGCCCCCAGCACGTAGGCCCCCGAGCTCTGCCCGGCGAACAACCCCTGCGACGCCAGCTCCTGTGACACGGCCCGCGCCTCGTCGATGTCTATGGACAGCATCTCGTCCACCACGCTCTCGTCCAGCGTCTGCGGCGTAATGTGCCCCGGCCCCAGCGGCTTCAGCCCCTCCACGCCGGGCCATTCCGGCGGATTGACGCCGATGACCTGGATATCCGGGTTATGCTCTTTCAGCCGACGCCCAACCCCGCTGATGGTCCCGCCCGTCCCCACGCCCGCCACGAAGTGGGTGATGTCCGGCGCCTGACGCAGAATCTCCTCGCCGGTTGTGTCGTAGTGGGCCTGCGGATTGAACTCGTTGGAGTACTGGTCGCACCAGAAATACCGCTCCGGCTCCCCCTCGTACCGGCGCTTCACCTCCCGCAGCGTCTCGTCGTAGCCCAGCATCGGGTCGGTAAAGATAATCTCCGCGCCGTGGGCCAGCAGCCGCTTCTTCCGCTCCTGGCTCGCGTTCTCCGGCATCACCAGCGCCACCCGGTAGCCCAGCACCGCGCCAATCATGGCGTACGCGATGCCCGCATTCCCCGATGTGGCATCCAGAATGATCTTATCCTTCGTCAACTCCCCCGAAAGAATCGCCTCTCCCAACATCCGCAACACGGGACGGTCCTTGATGGAGCCGCCGGGATTCAGATGCTCATACTTGGCGAAGACGGGCGCGCCGCCCCGGCTGTTCGGGATTCGCGCCAGCGGCGTATTCCCGATGGCCTTCAGCGGCGGATACCCGTCCAGAAACTCCAGAAACTCCTCAGATAGGGACACCCAGCACAACCTCGTCCAGTGATTTGGGGAAGAAAACCGCTTTCCTTCTAGGACTCATGCGCCCCCTTCCACCAATCGAGTATATCTATTGCAGGTTTGGGCGTAAAGCTTGAGGAGTTTAGGAGGAGTTAATTCCCAAAAGGACCATTTTGCCTATTTACAGCTATAGTATCCATGTTCTAGTATCTCCTCATCAAACATTTCAAGGAGGTGCTTCAATGGCATTAACTCTCACGGAATCCGCAAAACTCTCCCAGGATATGCTCCTCACCGGAGTCATCGAGACCATCGTCAAGGACAGCCCCGTCCTCCAGACCATCCCCTTCATCGAGGTGGTCGGCAACGGCCTCACCTACAACCAGGAAAAGGCCCTTCCCTCCGTCTCCTTCTACGAACCCGGCGACACCTGGACCGAGTCCACTCCCACCTTCACCCAGGTCACCGCCAACCTCAAGATCCTCGGCGGCGACGCCGACGTCGACAACTTCGTCAAGGCCACCCGCTCCAATCTGCAGGACCTGGAGGCCACCATCGTCGCCCTCAAGTCCAAGGCCACCCAGCAGCAGTTCGACACTACCTTCATCGACGGCGACACCGCTACCGACTCCAAGGCCTTCGACGGCATCGACAAGCTAACCGCTGACACCCAGACCGTCGCTATGGGGGCCAACGGCGGCGCCCTCACCCTCGACAAGCTGGACGAGACCATCGACAAGGTCCGCGGCGGCAAGCCCGACATGCTCATCATGAGCCGTCGCTCCCGCCGCAAGCTCTCCGCCCTGGGCCGCGCCGTCGGCAGCGGCATCGTTGTCACCGACAGAAACGGGTTAGGCATGATGACCGACTACTACGACGGCATCCCCGTCGGCGTCAGCGACTTTGTCAGCGACGAAAAGACCGTCGGCAACAAGAGCGACTGTTCAACCATCTACGCCCTCCAGTGGGGCGAAGGCGCCGTCGCCGGCCTCACTTCCCCTGGCGGCCTTCAGGTGGAACGTGTCGGCAGCCTCGAGACCAAGGACGCCACCCGCGTCCGCGTCAAGTGGTACGTCGCCATCGCCGTCTTCAATGCCCTCAAGCTGTCCAGGCTAACCGGCGTCCGCCCCTAACCCCCTCCCCCTTCTTCCCCACTCTTCCCCACCCCCGCGAACGCGGGGGCCCACTCGCCAACGGGAATCGCGAAACCCCGCCACGCTCCCCCTCCTTCGTCATTCCTGCGAAAGCAGGAACCCACGGCGGGGCGGGGCCGAGGGGCAACCCTCTACCGTTCATCCTGAGCCTGTCGAAGGACCCCCCGTAGGGGCGGGTTTCAAACCCGCCCTCCCATCCCAAACCACCACCAAACATAAGGAGACCCCAAAATGACCCTTACCGAAATGCGAAACCGCCTGCGGATAGACCTTCACGACGAAGACTCCGCAAACTACCTCTGGACCGACGACCAACTCAACCGCCACCTCGGCCGCGCCGTGCGCGAACTCAGCGCCGTCCAGCCCCAGCCTGACGTGGCAACCGTAAAGACCGGCTCCGACGGACGCTCCGTGACCCTGACCTCCCTCTCTGACCTCGTCCGCATCGAAGCCGTTGAATTCCCCCTCAACGAAATCCCGCCCTCTTACATAGACTACAGCCTCCGCGGTGCCGCCCTGACTCTGCTAACGTACCAACCGCCCAAGCCCAACGAGTCCGTGAGGGTCCACTACGGACGCCTTCACACTCTGGACGACGACACCTCCACCATCCCACCCCACCTTGAAGAACTCGTCATCACCGGCGCCGCGGGTTACGCCGCCATGGACTGGTCCGTCCACGCCATCAACAGCATCAACCTTGGCGGCCCAAACACCTGGCGACACTTCCTGGTCTGGGGACAGGAGAAGCTGGCCCACTTCCGACAGGGCTTGGCCGCCCTGAGCCGCCGGGCCGGACTGCGAGTGCGCCGTCTCTACCGCCCTGTACACCAGCCCACTGCTGGAGGACTATAGTGCGCTCCCTTTCTCAAACGCTATTGGATGCACAGCGCTACTCTCGCCGTCAGCCCCACCTGGGCGTGACCGTGGATCGGCGGCTTCCCCACGTGTTCCATCCCGTCTTCTCCCGGCTTCAGAATCTGGACGAGACCCCCTCCCGCCACGACCTCCACCTCACCTCAACCAGGACTCTCATCCGGGCCCGCGTCTCCCGCTCCAACTCCAGGCTCTACGTCCAGCGCGTCGCCGGAGCCGGATCAAACAGCAGCTTCACCCAGTGGACGTACCTGAACCGCGCCTATCCCGACGCCGGAGTCGCCCTATGCGGCAGCGGCTCCTACGTCCTCATGGTCTATGTCCACTACAGCAACCGACGCGAGATCCGATACCGCGAAAGTACCGACGACGGCGTCACCTGGAGCAGTGACAGTCGCCTCGTCTATCCCTCCGTCGGCGGCGTATCCCACCTCACCGCGGCCATGAGCCCTGCCGGAAAAGTGGGACTCTTCTTCACCGGAACCAACAACAACCTCTACGCCATGAGGCGGCTCGACGGAAGCTGGACCGCCCCCGCATCGTGGCCTCAGTCCTCCTACGTCAGGCAGATTTCCGGCATCGCCTCCGCATACGGCGACGACTGGAACGTGGTCGTCTGCGGCACAACCTCCACCGGCTCCTCCCGCGTGTGGACCATGATTTACGGCGACGGTACGGAGCAGGCCCGCGGCCAGTGGTCCAGCATCACCAGCCTCACCCGCGCCGATGGCGGCTCCCGGGTTTCCTTCTCCCATCCCTATCTGGCAAATGCCGACACCAACCGTCTCTTCTTCAAAGAGTCCTACGACGGCTCCGATTCCTACGGTCGCGCCTTCTGGACCTTCACCCCTCAGAGCGCCTCCTTCCTGACTGCCCGGTGGCGCGAGCCCATCCCCTTCGACGCCGACCCCTACGCCGGTGTGGCCGTTGCTGGAAACTCCACCACCCTCTGGCTTGGAACCTCAACCCAGGTCTGGCGAGCCGCCGCCGGTCCTCAGCTGGACCTGACCGACGACCTTCTGGAGGCGCATCTGACGGAAGGCGCTGCTGGTGGTCAAGCCACCCTGCTCCTTCGCAACGACAATGGCCGCTACAACGGTGCCGGCGTCGAAAGCGCATCGCCCCTGGTGCCGGGCGCGCGGGTCCGCTTCAACCCAGGCTATGTCACCCCTAAAGGTGTCGAGCGCTCCCCCGGCCCCGCCTACTGGATTGCAGGACTGGAGCGCCGTTCAGGCCACGGAAAGGCCCGCCTCGCCCTCTATCTGGAGGACGGCTGGTCCCTGCTGGAACGATGGCGCGCACGCTATCAGCACAACTGGATCAAGGGCTTCACCTCCGTCGAGGACATCATGGAGTTCATCCTTGCCAGGGCCGGTTTGAGCCTGGAAGTCCTCAGCGCCAGCCAGGTTTTCAGGAGGCAGCGCCCTGCCTTCACCATCCACCCGAACGCCACCGCAGCCGACGCCGTCAAGCGGCTCATGTCCACCGTGCCGGACGTTCTCTACTTTCGGCAGGGCAGCCCCGCCGTGAAGCTGCTCGATCCCTCCGATGCCGCCGATTACTCCTACGGCGCGGACCATCCCATCATCAACGGCCGATATCTATACCGGCCGTCCCGCTACAACCGCATCCAGACCTTCGGCCTAAACAGGCTCCAGGAGTCCCTCGACTGGGACTCCGTTGCGGCAATGTCGGACAGGCTCCTGCAGGTCTACGACATTAACCAGGAGACCTCCGACTCCGCAAAGAAGAGGAGCGACAGCCTCCTCGCCAAGGAACGACTCGCCACCCGGGGAGGACTTCTGGAAGCCCCTGTCAACTGTGGCTTGGAACTCTACGACGTAATCGGCATCACGGACCCCGCCGCCGGTCTCAACGGCGCCAGGCGGCGAGTCACCGGCATAGACCTCAAGTACCGACGAGGCCCGAACGCCCCACCCCTCTACCGCCAGACCCTGACCCTCTCGGGAGTATGACATGACAATCAAAAACCATCCCCCACCACCGAACCCCCTCCCCTTCTTCCCCCTCTCCCGTCCTGGGAGAGGGTTAGGCCTGTCCTGAGCTTGTCGAAGGGGTGAGGGTCCCTCTTACCTCTTCCCCCTTGACGGAGGAAGATTGAGATGGGGGTGATTCCCAATCAACCAAAACCCAACACAGGTGAAACATGACAATCAAAAAAGGCATCATCAAGGCTTTCAGCTCCTCAACCTACAAGGCCACCGTCCAGATGGAAGGCAGCCTCTCCGTCTGGGTAAGCTCCGTCCCCGTCGCCCGCAACATATCCTCCTCCCAGGTCCAAACCGGCAGACGCTGCGCCATCCTCTTCTTCAGCGAAGAGAACAAAAACGACGCCGTAGTCTTCGCCGTCTACACCTAACCCCCTCTCCCGTCCCTCACTCCCCACCCCCGCGAACGCGAGGGCCCACTCTTCACCCCCCAAACCCACATGTCATTCTGAACGCAGTGAAGCGAATTGAAGAATCTCGTTGCCGTAGCAACCCAACTCCCCCAACCGCTCATCCTGAGCCTGTCGAAGGGTCGAGCGGTGAGCGCCCCCTGTAGGGGCAGGTTTCAAACCTGCCCGCCCCCTCTTTCCCCTCTCCCGTCCTGGAAGAGGGTTGGGGTGAGGGTATCGCCCCCAAAGTGACACTCCCTCTTGCCACCAAACACCAAACTTGCTGCAACGCAGTTGCCCCACCCTCGCGAAAGCGGGGGTCCACTCTTCCCCCACGCCAAAGACTCCCGGTAGGGGCACGTTTCAAACCTGCCCTTCTTCCCCTTCACCCACGTCCAGCCCGTAGGGGCGGCTCGCCCTCCTGTCTTACCTCTTCCCCCTTGACGGGGGAAGATTGAGATGGGGGTGATCCCTTCTCCCTTCCCACCCCCGCGAAGGCGGGGGCCCACTCTTCACTCACGTCCAACTCTTCCCCATAACTGCCTATCTTCCCTTTTTGTCTCTCTTGCCACCAAACCCCTCACCAACCACCAACTTTGCGAAACTTGCCGCAACGCAGTTGCCCCCTAGCCACGCCCACCCCATCAACGTTACAATGCTACCGCGCCGAAGTGGCGGAATGGTAGACGCGCCGGTCTCAAAAACCGGTGGGGGTTTCCCCGTGTCGGTTCGAATCCGACCTTCGGCACCACTCACCGCCCCCCAATTTCCCCATACTTACACTACAATGATGTATATTATGGTATGTAGCCTATGGTAGAATGCGCCAAAGTGCTTCCTCTTCGAGCAGCATTGCATTCTAGGAGGTGTGACTATGGAGAGCGGCAGCCCTCCGGTTGTCTACGAAGTTCGGTATCCTGAAACCCTCCATCCGGGACACGTTATCGCTAAACTGTTCCTCGGGTGGATCTATGTCGGCATCCCCCACGGAATTATCCTCTTTTTCTACGGTATCGCCGTCGGGTTCTCAAGCCTTGCCGCCTTCGTCGCCATCCTCATCACCGGCCAGTATCCGGAAAACCTCTTCAACTTCAACATGGGCTTCTACCGATGGAGCTCCAGGGTGTCCGCCTACCTTAACTTCATGACGGACCAGTACCCGCCCTTCACTGCCGAGCACGTGCCCGAATCACCCGTGGACGTGCGCATTCAGCGCCAGGAGGTCTACTCCAAGCCTCACGCCCTGCTGAGGTTCTTCTTCGGCTGGCTCTACGCCCTCATTCCCCACGGCATAATCCTGCTCTTCTACGCCCTCGCCGTATCCGTAACCGCGCTGATAGCCTTCTTCACCATCGTCTTCAAGGGCCAGTACCCCATCGAACTATACAGGTTCGCCGCCGGCCTGGAACGCTGGAACCTGCGGCTGGACGCCTATCTCTCCTTCATGACGGACCTGTACCCGCCCTTCAACAACCGGCCTATGTTCAACGACCAGGAAACGTCGTAACCTTTCAAACACTCTAACACCCTCGCTCTTGGGAGGCTGAATCATGGTGATGGAAGCGACTGGTACCCAGATGGAGAACGGCGCAGGCGTCGAAGACATCATCGTCGCCAAGGACGTTCACAAGTGGTTCGGCAACTTCCACGCGCTCCGCGGCGTCACCATGACCGTGAAGCGCGGCGAGAAGATAGTCATCCTCGGCCCTTCCGGCTCCGGCAAGTCCACCTTCATCCGCTGCATTAACCGGCTGGAAGAGCACCAGCGGGGCGAAATCGTCGTCGACGGCATCGCCATGTCCAACGACCTGCAAAACATCGACGCCATACGCAGCGAAGTCGGCATGGTGTTCCAGTCCTTCAACCTCTTCCCTCATCTCACGGTCATGCAGAACATCACCCTCGCCCCCATCAAGGTGCGCAAGATGTCCCAGAGTGACGCGGAGGACATCGCAAACGGGCTTCTGGAGCGGGTTGGCATACCGGAGCAGGCCGAAAAATACCCGCTGGAGCTCTCCGGCGGCCAGCAGCAGCGCGTCGCCATTGCCCGCGCCCTCGCCATGCGACCCCGCATCATGCTCTTCGACGAGCCCACATCAGCCCTCGACCCGGAGATGATCAAGGAAGTCCTCGACATCATGGTCAACCTCGCCCAGTCCGGCATGACCATGCTGGTGGTAACCCACGAGATCGGCTTCGCCCGGGAGGTGGCCGACCGGATGGTCATGTTCGACGAGGGCGTCATAGTTGAGCAGGGCACCCCCAGGGAGTTCCTCGAGAACCCCAAGAGCGAACGCGCCAAGGCCTTCCTCAGGCAGATCCTCTAACCCCTAAAATATCGCCGATCAACCTCTTCCCCCTTGACGGGGGAAGATTGAGATGGGGGTGATTCCCCCCGCTCCTTTCCCCCACCCCCGCGCAGGCGGGGCCCACTCTTCTCCCTTCCCCCACATGTCATTCTAGGGATGCCCCGCGACGAAGAATCTCGTCGCCTAAGAAACCCAACTTCCCCCACGCCCAACACCGTAAACTTGCCGTCACGCAGTGACCCCTCGCCTTGACACCCTTCAACCCCCTGCGTACACTCGTGCCGCACGGGACGAGCCTGGCCCAAAGGAGAAAAACAATGGCAGAAGCCGCCCCCGACGTTGAAGCTCTGCGGCGAGACTACATCGGACAGGAAAGCCCCCCCGAATACCTCGACGTGGAGAAGGGACACGTTCGCGCTTTCGCCAAAGCCATCGGCGACCCCAACCCCCTCTACAGCGACGAAATAGCCGCGCGAAAGTCCCGCTTCGGCGGCATCATCGCCCCTCCCACCTTCCTCCGGGCCGCCCGCACCCAGCGCCTGGAAGACCTGCCCCCCGACTTCCCCTACAAGCGGCTCCTCGACGGCGGCAGCGAGTGGGAATACTTCGAGCCTGTCCGCGTCGGCGACCGCATCGCCGCCGTCAACCGCGTCGTGGACATCTTCTCCCGCTCAGGAAGCCTCGGCCCCATGATCTTCGTCATCACAGAGACCACCTACACCAACCAGCTCGGCCAGGTAGCCGCCACCCAGAAAAACACCTCCATCCGCTACTAGCAGATCGTTGCGCAACTTCGTCATTCCGGCTGTAGGGGCGGGTTTCAAACCCGCCCATCACATCCAAAAGGACTAAGAATGAACATTCACCCCTACTGGGAAGACATAGAAGAGGGAACGCAGATTCCCGGGCTCGTGAAACACCCCACCACCCGCCAGCTTGTGCGCTACGCCGGCGTTTCCGGCGACTTCTACGAGATCCACTACGACAAGGACTTCGCCGTCGACACGAGCCTCCCCGGCGTCATCCTACACGGCGCGTTGAGAAGCGCCTTCCTCGGGCAGATGCTAACCGACTGGATAGGCCCCAACGGCGCCCTCTGCAAGCTGGGCTGCCAGTACCGCGGCATGGACGAACCCGGCGTCGCCCTCACCTGCGGCGGCGTGGTCACGAAAAAGTATGTCGATAACGGACGCCGCCTCCTCGACTGCGACGTTTGGGTGGAGGACGAACAGGGCCGCCGCTTCACCCCCGGCTGGGCCACCGTCGAACTCCCCACCCGCAACCCCTAACCCCGTCTTCGTCATTCCTGCGAAAGCAGGAACCGACGGCGGGGAGTAAATGCGGTTTAGATTCGTCACCCCTGCGAAAGCAGGGGCCCATGGCAGGGTAAGGATGGGAAGGGTCCCCTCTTTTCCTGCTCCCCCACATGTCATTATGAGGAGGCCCCGCGACGAAGAATCTCGTCGCCGGTAGCCAACATACTTCCCCAAGATTCACCCGTAGGGGCGGGTTTGAAACCCGCCCTCTTTCCACTCCCCCACACCCCCTCCCGCCGCCACGCAGTTGACCGCTCATCCTGAGCCTGTCGGAGGACCCCACCCCCGCTCCCTCTTTCCCCCACCCCCGCGAAGGCGGGGGCCCACTCTTAGCCCTTCCCCCTTGACGGGGGAAGGTTCGGATGGGGGTGAATTCCCCACCTCAACCAAAAAATTGCACTTTTCCCCCGTCCTTTGTACAGTAGTCCCTGCTTAACCACATCCCAACCAACAAGGAGAAAAAATGCCGGGAGTTCTTGAAGGTAAGGTGGCAATTGTAACCGGGTCAGGACGCGGCATCGGACGCGGCGTCGCAATGCTCATGGCCCAGGAAGGCGCTAAAGTAGTCGTCGTCGACCCAGGCTCAGAGCTCGACGGCTCCGGCGGTTCCGTCGCTATCGCCGACAGTGTCGTCGACGAAATTCGCGCCAACGGCGGCGAAGCCGTCGCCTGCTACGAGTCCGTCGCCACTATGGAGGGCGGCGAGGCCATCGTGCAGTCGGCCCTCGACAATTTCGGCAAGCTGGACGTCGTCGTCACCTGCGCCGGCATCCTCCGCGACCGCATGCTCTTCAACATGACCGAGCAGGAATGGGACAGCGTCATCGCCGTCCACCTGAAGGGCACCTTCACCGTGGTCAAGCATGCCTGCATCCTCTTCCGCCAGCAGCGCTCGGGCTGCATCATCACCTTCAGCTCGGAGTCCGGCCTCATCGGCAACTCCGGCCAGGCCAATTACGGCGCCGCCAAGTCCGGCATCGCCGGCTTCACAAAGGTAGTCGCCCGCGATATGGGACGCTACGGCGTCACCGCCAACTCCATCGCCCCCCGAGCCAACACCCGCATGACGTCGGACATCCCCAGCGCCGCCAGCCAGATCCGCGCCGCCCAGGGCGTCGCCGCCATCGAGGGCGAAGACGACCTGGAGTCCGCAGACCCCGACGACGTTGCCCCCTTCACCGTGTTTCTCGCCAGCGACTACGCTTCCCACGTAAACGGACAGACCTTCCTCGTCTACGGTGGCGTGGTCTCCCTCTTGTCCCAGCCCCGGCCGGAACGCTCCATCTTCAACGGCGAGGAGCGGTGGGCCCTGGACAAACTTGCCCCCCTCGCCAGAAACTATCTGACCAAGGGCATCGACAACCCCGCGCCCGCCCGATAACCTCTTCCCCCTTGACGGGGGAAGATTGAAGCCTGCACCCGCGAAGGCGGGTGATGGGGGTAAATCCCAAGTCCACCATTAATCTGCTGAGAGGAATAAGAAAAGCATGAAACTCGCATTCTTCGACGATTTCAAACTCGGTGTCGTTAAAGACGGCGCCGTTGTAGACGTGACCGACGCCGTGTCCGGCATCAACCACACTTCCCCCCAGGACCTTATCAGTCAGGTAATCGCAAACTTCGACGACCTTAGAGGCGCGTTACAGCAGGCCGCTGATGCCGGCGCTGGCGTACCCCTGGATAGCGTACGGCTGCGGCCCCCGCTGCCCAAGCCCGGCAACGTCGTAGCCATGGCCGTCAACTACATGGAAGACGGCACCCGTGACGCTCCCGCTCCCATAAACGCCTTCCATAAGTCGCCCAACTCCGTCATCGGCCCCGGCGACACCATGATTCTGCCCGACGTTCCCGCCACCATCTTTGAAGGCGAGGCGGAAATGGCCCTCGTCATCGGCAAGCGGGCCAGCTTCGTCCGGCAGGAAGACGCCTTCGACTATGTTTTCGGCTACACCAACTTCATCGACGGTTCCGCCCGTGGTCTGCCCCCCAGCGGCAACACCTTCTACCAGATGAAGGCCCGCAACACCTTCGCCCCCCTCGGCCCGTGGATAGTCACTGCCGATGAGATAGACGACCCGCAGGAACTCGCCGTCAAGCTATGGGTCAACGAGGAACTGAAGCAGAATTTCAACACCAACGACATGGCCCACAAAATCCCCCGGATCATCGAGTGGGTGAGCTCCGTCCACGACCTGGAGCCCGGCGACGTCATCGCCACCGGCACCAACCACCGCGGCTTGAGCGCCTTCCAGGACGGCGACCGGATAGACCTTAATATCGAAGGTCTCGGCACCCTCACCTTTAGCGTCCGTGACGACCTGAAGCGCACCTGGGCCCGCACCACCCGACTGGAAATGGCCGAACAGGGCATCGACGGCACCACCCCCCAAATATCCGGCAAATATGCCTGACCAACATGTCATTCTGAGCGCAGCGAAGCGGAGCCGAGGAATCTCGTCGCCGTAGCATTCCCTCTTACCTCTTCCCCCTTGACGGGGGAAGATTGAGATGGGGGTGACTCCCCGCACCCACCCAACCATCAATAACCCATAGAAACACCACGACAGAGGCAAAAAATTGACAAAACTCCTCAAGGATAAAGTAGCAATAGTAACCGGCTCCGGACGCGGCATCGGACGCGGCGTCGCCATGCTCATGGCCAGCGAAGGCGCTAAGGTCGTCGTCGTTGACCCCGGCTCCGAACTCGACGGCTCCGGCGGTTCCGTCGCTTTCGCCGACAGCGTCGTCGACGAAATCCGCGCCAGCGGCGGTGAAGCCGTCGCCTGCTACGAGTCCGTCGCCACCATGGAGGGCGGCGAAGCCATCGTCCAGTCGGCTATCGACAACTTCGGCAAGCTGGACATAGTCGTTACCTGCGCCGGAATCCTCCGAGACCGCATGATTTTCAACATGACGGAAGATGAGTGGGACGCGGTCATCCAGGTCCACCTGAAGGGCACCTTCTCCGTGGTCAAGTACGCCAGCATCCTCTTCCGCCAGCAGCGCTCCGGCCGCATCATCACCTTCAGCTCAACCTCCGGCCTCATCGGCAACTCCGGCCAGGCCAACTACGGCGCCGCCAAGGACGGCATCGCCGGTTTGACGCGAGTCGCCGCCCGTGACCTGGGACGCTACGGCGTCACGGCCAACTCAATCGCCCCCAGCGCACGAACCCGCATGATCGGCGCGGTCCCCACTTCGGCCCGGCAGCTTCGCGCCGCCCAGGGCATCGCCGGCGCGGGCGGTGGCGCTCTGGTCGGCGACGCCGACGACATCGCCCCCTTCGTCACCTGGCTCTCCTCCGACGAGTCCGCCCACGTCAACGGCCAGGTCTTCTACGTAACCAACGGCCTCGTTAGCCTGCTGAACCAGCCGGAAGCCGTCCGTACCATCAACAAGGAAGGCCGCTGGACAGTGGACGAATTGGTAAAAGTATTCCCCATCACCCTCGGCGTGGACCTCTACAACCCCGCCCCCGCCCCACCCCCTTCTGACTAACGGGAAAAGGCAGCCCAACAAGGTCCCTTCCCCCTTGACGGGGGAAGGTTAGGATGGGGGTGAAACTCTACCCAACCTCCGTCTTCGCCAGCGCGTCCCGCGCCGCCAGCTTCCCCTCCCGCAGCGCCTCCCACTCCTCCCGCAGCAGCTCCATGTACACAAACTCCCGCTGACTCCGACGCACCATCCTCACCGACTGAAATCCGCACTTCTCAAAACACCGCCGAGCCCGCTTGTTCCACTTCAGCGTATGCAGGTACAGCCGGTTAAGCCCCGTCGTATCGAAGATGTGCTCCACCAGGGTGACCACCACGTCGAACCCATAGCCGTCGTTCCAGTAGTCCCGATTCCCGATCAGCACCCCAACCTCCGCCGTCTTCCGCACCACGTCCACGTCGTAATACATGCAGTTGCCGATGTACGCTCCGTCCAGCGTGTCCACGGATAGGGGCTTTGCCCATGCCAGCGGGTACCGCAGCTGCTCCTTGTAGATGTTCAGAAACTCGTCGTAGCCCATCGTCAGCGGCAGCGCCGCGTCAAGCTGCGAAAGCTCCGGGTCCGTCCGCCACAGGTACTCGTTCCAGGCGTCCCTGACCGTCTTCTCCCGAAGCACCACCCGTGCCCCGCGAATGTGTACCTTATCCTTCAAGGTCTCGCTTCTGAATCAGGTCCAGTGCGGAACCGAGAATCTTCACCTCATTGGCGAATGTCAGCCGACGCTGGGCCTCGTCGATGGGCACCCACTCCACCTCGTCGAACTCGTAGTCGTGGTCGTTGATGGAACCGCCGTAGCACGTCATCAGGTAGAAGTGCACCGTCTTGTTGAAGCGCGTGGAGTCCGGCGGCTGCATGAACCAGTACTGTATGCTGCCGATGGGTTCCTCCAGCGCCACCTTCAGCCCCGTTTCCTCCCGCACCTCCCGCAAGGCCGTCTGCTCCATCGTCTCGCCTCGGTCCGGCGTTCCCTTGGGCAGACTCCACCGAAGCGGGTCCCTGCGACCGCATAAGGCCACTTCAACCTTTCCCTCCCGCTGACGATAGACCACCCCTCCCGCCGAAACGGGTCGCCTTACTCTTCCCCTGTATCTCCTGGCGTTCAAATCAGTGTTTCTTGCCCCTGTCTTGCCCCAAATCTCCTCTGGACTCACCCAACCTCCGCGGGCATGCGATAACCCGCCATTGGGTGTGTCCGGGGCTGATACGCATTCTATGTCTGGCAACAAAACCAGTCAAGGACACCCCAATCTCTTCCCGTGTCCTCGCGGATGCGGGGACCCATCCCCCTCTTACGGTAACCTCTTCCACCTCGATGGAGATTTCCCTCTTTAACCTTCCCCCTCTGCCTACATGTCATCCTGAGGAGCAGAGCGACGAAGGATCTCGTCGCAGAAACCCCCTACTCCCCTCAATCCATCATTACGTGTATATTATCCCCACCAACCCCACTTCACGGAGACGCTCCCCAGTGCAAAACCGACCAACTCATCAGGACCAACCGAAGGGCCTCACCCTCTACGAAGCCGCCCGACGCTTCCACGTTCCCTTCCAGTCGGAAGCGGCCCCGAAGGACGGCGAAGTCGAAGTCGGCGGCCTCCGATTCCACTACCTGGAGTGGGGCAGCCCCGACCGTCCCACCCTGCTCATGCTCCACGGCATCTGCCAGCAGGCCCACAGCTGGGATTTCATCTCCCTCGCCCTCGCCGACCGCTACCACGTCATCGCCCTCGATGCCCGCGGACACGGCGATAGCCAGTGGCCCACCGACTCCGACTACTCCCTCGACGCCCACCAGCGAGACCTTGACGCCGTCGCCGAAGCCCTCGGCCTGCAAAACTTCATCGTCGTCGGCCATTCCATGGGTGGACGCAACGGCTACGTCTTCGCCTCCCGAAGACCGCACCTTGTGCGCGGCCTCGTCATCGTCGACACCGGCCCCGGACAGGTCGCCGCCGGAAGTCGACGCATCCGCAACTTCATCTCCCTCCCAGACCGGCTCAACAGCTACGAAGAGTTCGTCCAACGCGTCATGGACTATACCGGACGTCCCGCCTGGCTGGTCCACGGCAGCCTCCAGCACACCATCCGCGAAACCTCCGACGGCAAGTGGACGTGGAAGTACGACGCCGCCATAAGAAGCCCCGACTTCCGCCCCGAAAGCTGGCCCTCCAATGCCCTCTGGCGCTGCCTTGAGTCCCTGCAAAGCCCCACCCTGGTTGTCCGCGGAGCCAACACCGACGTCCTCTCCCAGGAGGTCTTTCAGCGAATGCAGACGGTGATCCCCGACTGCCGCAGCGCAACCGTGGAGCGGGCTGGACACCTCGTCCCCGGCGACAACCCCAGGGGCTTCCTGGAAGTCCTGACCCCCTTCCTCACCTCCCTGAAAGACTAGAATGACCTCTGCATGAACGTCACCCCCGCTCATCCTGAGCCTGTCGAAGGACGGCGGTGCGAATGCGTTTTATATCCCCCATTCCCGCGAAAAGCCTGTCCTGGTGCTCCGACACGAGGGCAGGAACCCACGGCGGGGCGGCGGCGGAGTAGCTCCTTCCCCTCTTACCTCTTCCCCCTTGACGGGGGAAGATTGAGATGGGGGTGATTTCCCCGCTCACCCTGAGCTCATCCTGAGCCTGTCGAAGGACGGCGGGGCGAATGCGTTTTAGATTCGTTATTCCTGAGAAAGCAGGAACCCACGGCGGGGTGGCGGAGGAGTAGCTCCTTCCCCTCTTACCTCTTCCCCCTTGACGGGGGAAGATTGAGATGGGGGTGATTTCCCCGCTCACCCTGAGCTCATCCTGAGCCTGTCGAAGGACGGCGGGGCGAATGCGTTTTAGATTCGTCATTCCTGAGAAAGCAGGAACCCACGGCGGGGTGGCGGAGGAGTAGCTCCTTCCCCTCTTACCTCTTCTCCCTTGACGGGGGAAGATTGAGATGGAGGTGATTTCCCCGCTCACCCTGAGCTCATCCTGAGCCTGTCGAAGGACGGCGGGGCGAATGCGTTTTAGATTCGTCATTCCTGAGAAAGCAGGAACCCACGGCGGGGTGGCGGAGGAGTAGCTCCTTCCCCTCTTACCTCTTCTCCCTTGACGGGGGAAGATTGAGATGGAGGTGATTTCCCCGCTCACCCTGAGCTCATCCTGAGCCTGTCGAAGGGCCGAGCGGGTCCCCACGCCCAACTTTGCGAAACTTGCCGCAACGCAGTTGCCCCCACCCCCGCGAAGGCGGGGCCCACTCGCCAACGGGAATCACCAAACCCAGTCACACGCTCCCCTCTTTCCCCTTCCCCCTCAACCCACATGTCATTCTGAACGCAGCAAAGCGGAGTGAAGAATCTCGTAGCCCGCCACTACACTTCCCATCCCCTAAACCCCTTTCCCCTCGACGACGGAGACCCTTGCGTAACCTCCAGATAGCGCCGATAAACCCCTTCCCCCACCCTCTTAAGCCTTCCCCCCTTTGACGGGGGAAGATTTGGATGGGGGTGATGCGAGCGGAGTGGATGAGGCACTAGGCAATCGCGCAAAGCTTCCCCCAAGAGGAAGCATACTACTGAGCAAAAGGGGGAAAAGAGTGCCCCCAAAGGGATTCGAACCCTTGATTTCCAGCTTGAAAGGCTGGCGTCCTGGGCCAGACTAGACGATGGGGGCAAATCAACCCTAATAGTATAGATTGAAGACGGCTTTCTTTGCCAGTGCCACACCCCTTGCGCCATCCTCTATTTCACTGGTTGAGGCTCTCCCCACCCTTGAAATCTGCGTCCGGCCTATTCTACGCTTGCATCGAAGCCAGTCACGGTTTCCAACATCAACTGCGAAGGGGGATTGCAGTGATATGACAATGCAGCAGACGTTTTCCTGTACCAAGTGCGGCAACAGCCAGTTTGAGACCGCCGAAATAAGGACTACGGGCAAGTGGAGCCGGTTCTTCGACGTTCAGAATAAGAAGTTCACCACCGTTTCCTGCACCCGCTGCGGCTTTACGGAGATCTACCGCGGCGACTCCTCCACCCTCGGCAACGTCTTCGACTTCCTTAGCGGCTAGCCGGAGCGTCGACGGGCGTCGCTTCCAGATTCAGCGGGTCCGCGTTCACACTCCGGGCCAAACCCTGACGCAGCGCCTGCCCCACCGTGGGCGCGTACACTATCTTCAACCCCGGAATAACCGGCAGCTTGCCGCCCAGCGACGCGGGCACAAGTCCCGTCGTGAAGCCCAGCCTGGCAGCTTCCGTCAGCCTCCGTTCCGTCTGCGGCGCAGACCGCAACTCGCCGCTCAGCCCCACCTCTCCCACCGCCACCAGCCCCGGCTTCACCGGCTGGTTGCGGAAGCTGGATGCCAGCGCCAGTGCCAACGCCAGGTCCGCCGCCGGTTCCGACACCCGCAGCCCCCCCGCCACGCTCACTATCACGTCCTGGTTCGCCAGCGCCACCCGCGCCCTCCGGCTCAGCACCGCCGCCACCATAATCATCCGGTGGAAGTCTATTCCGTTGGCCGTCCGACGCGGCACCGGCTGCATCGACAGCGACGTTAAAGCCTGAATCTCCACCAGCATCGGTCGGCTCCCCTCCAGAATCGGCGCAATCGCCGAGCCGACGGTCCCTTCCAGCCTCTCACCCAACAGCGCCTGCGACGGGTCCAGCACTTCTTCGAGACCGCCGCCCGTCATCTGGAACATCGCCACCTCATGGGTGGAGCCGAAGCGGTTCTTCACGCTCCTCAGCAGCCGGTGCGCCCCCAGGCTCTCTCCTTCCAGATAGAGAACGGCGTCCACCATGTGCTCCAGCACCCGCGGCCCCGCCACGTTCCCGTCCTTGGTCACGTGACCGGCCAGCAGCACCGGAGCCCGCTGCCCCTTCGCCCACTGCATAAGCTGTAGCGCGCAGTCCCGCACCTGCGCCGGACTGCCCGGACTGGAGGAAGCTTCTGCGCTGGATAGGGTCTGGATGGAGTCGACAACCACCAGCCCCGGACGTGCTTCCTCCAGATGATCAACAATCTCCTCCACCGCCGTTTCCGGCAGTAGAAAAACGTCATTTCCCTTCAGCCCCAGGCGTTGCGAGCGAAGCTTTATCTGCTGCTCCGACTCCTCGCCCGACACGTACAGCGTCTTCACCCCGTCGGCGGACACGGCCTCCGCTATCTGCAGCAGCAGCGTGGACTTCCCCACCCCCGGCTCTCCCGCAAACAGCGTCAGAGACCCAGGCACCAGCCCTCCCCCCAGCACCCTGTCCATCTCGCCGCACCCCGTCGTGATGCGCGGCTGGGCCTCCGGCTTCACCTGCGCCAGCTCCACTGGCTCGCTGACCACCGCGGGGTTCCACCGGCCCTTTCGAGTCAACTTCTTCTGTACCGGCGCCTCCACCAACGGATCACGAGAGCCGCAGCCTGAACAGAACCCCATCCATCGAGGGCTTTCCTGCCCGCAATGCCGGCAGAAGAAAAGCGTACGCTTGCTGTCTCGCCTTGCCAGGGTCTTTCCTCCTTGAGGCGACTTCTACGTCGGAATGATAGACCTATCGTGCGTCTTCAGGATGATGGGATTATAGCAGAGCGCCGTCTTGGGTGAGGGCCAGGGATTGACTACCAACGCTAGGATGATGCAGGGGAGGGTGCATCAGGATGCTGAGGCGCCCGCGTCCCCAGAATCACCACCGCCCCCGCGAAGCACAGCCCCATCACTATCCACCACACCACCACGTAGCTGTCGCTGGCGTCGTAGATGTAGCCGGCAATCGGCGCTCCCGCCCCCGACGTAATTAGGCTGGCGGGCAGAACGATGCCCCGAATCGTCCCCAGAAACGCCCGCCCGTAGTAGTCGGCCCACACGTAAGTCGTGACGATCATGTTGGCGCCCACGGAAATGCCGAAAAGAATGGCCGACGCGAACAAAAAGAAGGGGTGCGACGTGCCAAACTGCAATGCAACCGCCACCACAAAGCCCAGGCTGGATACCGCCCCCACGTACCGAACCGGAAAGCGGTCCACCAGGAACCCGGCAATGAACGCCATCAGCGCCGCACCCGCTGCGTCAGCCGCAAAGGCTATTGACACAATCCCTGCGTCAAAGCCCTGCTCCACCCAGTAGGGCAGCCGGTGTATGCTGGAGCCCCCCGCCGCGAATCCCAGCAATCCAAAGAAAACTATCAGCCGCCAGAAGGTCTTTGTCCTCATCGCCTGGCCCGCGGTCCACTGGGCCTCTTCCCTCGGCGGAGGCTGCGTGGGATTGATGGGACGCCGGGCGCGTCCGTCGGGTAGCAGTCCCATGTCCTCCGGCTGCTTCCGAAGGAATATCAACGCCAGCGGCAGCGTAAGCGCCATGCTGATAATCGCCAGCATCAGCCATGCGTGCCGCCAACCGCCGCCGTCGATGAAAACCTGGGTTATCGGCATGAACGCAATCCCACCCATCCCCAACCCCGTCGTCGCTATGGCCAGCGCCCTGCCCCGATGCTGAACGAACCACTTCGCCACGGGCACGGACGTCAGCAGTCCTCCCGGAGCCGACAAGCCAATGAACCCCATCAGCGTGAACAGCCCAAGGAACTGCCACGAGTTCTGCACGAAAAACAGCCCGACCATGCACGCGCCCGTGGTGATGGACGCCACGGCAATCAGCAGCCTCGCTCCGTGCCGGTCCAGCAGCCGCCCAAGGATGAAGCCCGAAACGCCCCCCGCCAGCATCCGCGTCGTCTGCGACCACCCGATGAACCCCCGCGACATCTCCAGGTCTTCTCCCATGGGGATGACGAACAGCCCGAAGTTGAGCGTGCCCGTGGCCATGGTGGCGAAGTTCACTAGGAACAGGACGACGACAATTACCCACCCATAGAAGAACGGCCAGCCGGTTGGGTTGCCGAGCCGCCGCGCCCACCCGGTCCACGCAAACAAGAAAGGCCTATCCACTCGGACAGGCCTTTCGTCCATTGACTATCAACTGTGCCTTTACGGTCGCTTCCTTCCTCTTAATACCCCCGTAGGGGCGGTTCTCGAACCGCCCGCTCCAAACAAACGTCGTAGGGAGGCTCTAGGTGGAAGCCGCCGCGGCGAGCACTTTCGCCTTCACGACTATCTGGCCGTCCTCGATATCCACGTGGGCCACGTCTCCGGCATTCAGCCGTCCGCCCAGAATCTCCTCGGAGAGCTGGTCTTCCACCTCGTCCTGGATCAGGCGGCGCAGCGGTCGGGCGCCAAAGTTCGGGTCGTAACCCTTCTCCGCCAGGTACTCCTTCGCCTCGTCCGTAACCTCAAGGGAAATCTGCTTCTCCAGAAGCTGCAGTTCCACTTCCCCTAGCTGCAGGCTAACGATGCTCAGGATGTGCTGCCGGTTGAGCGCGTGGAACACAATTGTCGAGTCGATGCGGTTGAGGAATTCCGGCCGGAAGAAGCGCTTGACCTCCTCCAGCACCTTGTCCTTCATCCGCTCGTACGCCTGCTCCTCCGTCTTGGCGTCGTCCGACTTCAGGGCGAAGCCCAACGAACTCTCGCGCCGTATCAGGTCCGACCCCAGGTTGCTGGTCATGACGATGATAGCGTTGCGGAAGTCCACCGTCCGGCCCTTGGCGTCCGTTAGCTGCCCGTTATCGAATATCTGCAGGAGGATGTTGAATACCTCCGGGTTCGCCTTCTCAATCTCGTCCAGAAGGATGGTGCAGTAGGGCTTGCGATGGACCGCCTCGGTGAGCTGTCCGCCGTCCTCGAAGCCGATGTATCCCGGCGGCGAGCCGATGAGCCGGGCGACGGTGTGACGCTCCATGAACTCGGACATGTCCAGCCGGATCATCGAATCTTCGCTGCCAAACATGAAGTCCGACAGGGTCCGAACCAGCTCCGTCTTCCCAACCCCCGTTGGCCCAAGGAACAGGAAAACGCCCATGGGACGGCGCGGGTCTTTCACCCCCGCCCGGGCGCGCCGGACGGCCTTCGATATGTTCACGATGGCCTCGTCCTGGCCCATTATCCGCTTGTGGAGCTCGTCCTCCATGTGGAGCAGCCTCTCGGTCTCCTCCACCGCCAGCTTCCTGACGGGAATCCCCGTCCACATGCTGATTACTTCGGCCACGTCTTCCCGCGTAACCATAGTCTCTTCTTCCTTGTCCTGCTCGTCCTTCCAGTCCAGCTCCTGCTCCTCAAGCTGCTCCGTCAGACGAAGTTCCCTGTCCCGCAGTTCGGCGGCATACTGGAAGTTCTGTCCGCCGATGGCGTCGTCCTTCTCCCGGCGAACGCTCTGCAGAATCCGCTGCGTCTCCGCCAGCGAAAGGGGCTGCGATGTCGCTCGAATGCGTACCCGCGAAGCCGCCTCGTCGATGACGTCCACGGCCTTGTCCGGCAGGTACCTGTCGGGAATAAAGCGCGCGGCCAGGTTGGCTGCGCTCTCCAGCGCATCGTCGCCTATCTTCAAATTGTGGTGCTCCTCGTACTTCCTGCGCAGCACCTTCAGTATTTCGGTCGTCTCGTCAACGCTCGGCTCGTCCACCCGCACGGGCTGGAACCGACGCTCCAGCGCCGAGTCCCTCTCCACGTACTTGCGATAGTCGTTGGGCGTGGTGGAGCCGATTACCTGAATCTCGCCTCTCTGGAGCGATGGCTTCAGGATGTTGGCCGCGTCCACGGCGCCCTCGGCGGCGCCAGCCCCTACGATGGTGTGAATTTCGTCTATAAACAGGACGCAATTCTTGGAACTGCGAATCTCGTCGATTATCTTCTTCAGCCGCTCCTCGAACTCGCCCCTGTACTTCGTCCCCGCCACCAGCGACCCCATGTCCAGCGTCAGCAGCCGCTTCCCCCGCAGGGTGTCCGGCACTGCCCCGTCGTCCATGTGCTTGGCCAGCGATTCGATGATGGCCGTCTTGCCCACCCCCGGCTCGCCGATGAGCACGGGATTGTTCTTCGTTCGACGGCTCAAAATCTGGATGATCCGGTCTCGCTCAGTTATGCGACCAACCACCGGGTCCAGGTTGCCATCCCTCGCTGCCCTCGTCAGGTCAATGCCCATCTGGTCCAGGGTGGGCGTCCGTGCCGTGCCCCGTCCCTGGGCCGCCGTGGGTACGTTCTGGCTGAGGACTCGCTGCGTCTCCGTACGTACCTTGTCCAGCGTGACGCCCAGACTCTCCAGCACGCCGGAAGCGACGCCCTCTCCCTCCCGCAGCAGACCCGCCAGCAGGTGCTCCGTGCCGATGTATGAGTGGTTCGCCCTGCGAGCTTCGTCCACGGCCAGCTCGATAACCTTCTTGGCCCTGGGCGTCAGCCCAATCTCGCCCGTCACGGCCTTTTCACCACGCCCGATTATGAACTCCACCGCGGCGCGGACCTTCTCCAGGTCAATGCCCAGGTTCTTGAGCACCCTCGCCACCACACCCTCTGTCTCTCCCACAAGGCCAAGCAGAATGTGCTCCGTTCCAATGTAGTTGTGGTTGAACCTCTGGGCCTCGTTCTGGGCCAGGGTCAGGACCCTTCGTGCTCTTTCCGAGAACTTTTCGAATCTACTGGACATCGGCTAATCCCTCAGGGCTTGATGGGTTGGAGATGCTGTGTCGATCCATACCTTCTGCGGCGTCGGACAGCCGGGCTGTCTCAAGAGACCGCTGCTTCAACCTTAATAGTATAGGTTTGGCAGGCGAAGGCTGTAAAGGCATGGCATCTGGGCTTGTGGTTAGTTTGAAAACAACCTGACTTCTGGAGTTTATGGCTGAAATTCCAAAGTCTGCGGTGAAGCTGATGGGGTTCCACGGGAACCCCACGCATCACTTGTAAATCCCTGGCAGTGGCTTATTTTCCCACCCTGTCGCCAGGGCAGTATCGTCAGCGCTGGGGCGTGTCACTTCCGTGTTCGGGATGGGAACGGGTGGGTCCACCCCGCTCTAACCACCAAGGAATACTGTAATAATTATGCTACAGATTTCACAATCTCGCAAGAGCAATCTCTCCCCCTTCTTACCACATGTCACCCTGAGCGAAGGAAAGCTGAGTCCAAGAATCTCGTTGACGTAGCAACCCTTATCCCCCACCCCCGCGAAGGCGGGGGCCCACTCGTATACAGAAACCGCCGATCCCCCACTTCGCGCAACGCAGTTGCCCGCTCACCCTGAGCCTGTCGCAGGACGAAGAGTGAGCGCCCCTCCACCCACATCCAATCCGTAGGGGCGGGTTTCAAACCCGCCTTTCCCTCCTACCTCTTCCCCCTCGACGGGGGAAGATTGAGATGGAGGTGACTCCCTTAACGCCCAAAACAATAACCACTCGTAGCGACAGCTTTTGTGATTGCCCTCCTCCGCTCACCCTGAGCCTGTCGAAGGGTCGAGCGGACGCGGAGATTCGCGAGCCGCCCGCACCCTCTTTCCCCTCTCCTGTCCTGGGAGAGGGTTAGGGTGAGGGTGCCGCCCAACACCTTCCCGCCATTCCCGCGAATGCGTGAATCCACCCTCTCCCTCCCCTCGCAGGGAACGATTTGCCCATAGGACGCATATTGTCTGTTAGAGGCCCTGTTCCCAAGCACTCAAACCCCTCTCCGACAGAACCACAAAGAGCCCGGGGTGGAAAGGATGTCATCAATGTCCAAAGCGAAACTCCTGCTCATCCCATTGGCATTGCTCTTCGCCACCGCCCTCGTCGCCTGCGACCCATCTCCTCCCGACGACGGTGCTGCCAGAGTCATATTTGAGGAAGTCTGGTTCGACGTCGAAGTTCCCCGCGCTCAGCATCTTTGGGAACAGGGTCTGACCGGACGTCCCTACCTCGAGGCGGGCAAGGGCATGCTCTACATCGCCGACGGCCCGGACGTTGGCTCTTTCTGGATGAAGGGAATGCGGTTCCCCTTGGACTTCATCTGGATCGGAAGAAACTGCCGCGTGGTGGACATCTATCCCTACGCTCCCGCCCCCCTTCCCTATATCCCCGACGAACAATTACCCAGGTACCGCTCTTACACCGCCGCCGCCTATGCCCTTGAGGTGAACGCCGGAGATGCCGACAGATACGACATCCAAGTGGGCGACAGTGTCGAGTTCGACAACATCCGCGCCCATTGCTGACCGGAACCAGGATTGCATAAACCCGCATATCCCCCAAGAAGCCCTCAACTTCACTAACGCCTTGGAGGTACGAAAATGACGAAGTACGTAACAATAGCCCTGATTGCGATGATTAGCCTGCTGGCCATTGCTGCATGTGGCAGCGATGATTCAGATGAGGCTATGCCCGCCCCCACCGCCGCTCCGGCAGCCCCAGCGCCCACTATGGCCCCCGCTCCTGCTGCCACCATGGCCCCGACGCCCGCTCCCACAATGGCTCCCAGGCCAACAGCAGCTCCCGCTACCGCGGCCCCAGCCCCAACACCTGCCGCCGCTCCAACTGCGGTTCCAGCGGCTCCACGACCAACCGCTGCCCCCACCATGTCCCCGACGGCATCCCCCCAGAGACAGTCCGGCGGCATAACCACCGGCGGCGCGGCATCGGGCGGAACAGCCCCGGCCACAACCTTCCGCGACTACGCCAGGGAACGCTTCGTCTCCGCCGCCGAGGATAACCTCTCTACCTTCAGCCTCGACACCGACCGCACCTCCTATTTCCTCGCCCTCAACTGGGCACGAAACGGCTACGAGGTAGACCCCGACTCCGTCCGCGCCGAAGAGTGGATCAACGCCTTCAACTACGGCTACGACCAGCCCCGACGTGACGACAGCTTCAACATCACCACCGACGTCGTCACCCATCCCCTGGACAGTCGCATGCACCTGGCCCGCATCGCCTTCCAAGCCCCTGAGCTCGACTACGACGCCACCCCCGTCAACGTCACCCTCGTTCTCGATGCTTCAGGCTCTATGGGAGACGGCAACCGCGTGGACATCGCCCGCGAGGCCGCTGAAACAATCCGCCTCAGCCTCCGAGACCAGGACCGCATCGCCGTCGTCCACTTCGATAATGACGTCCTCTCCCAGTACACCGTCTCACACAGCCATCCCAATGACCGGGCCGTGGAGAATTCTATCTACAGCCTCAGGCCAGGCGGCTCTACCAACGTACAGGCGGGTCTGAACGAAGGTGTCTGGCTCGCTGACCAGGCAAGATGGCAGAACCCCGACGCCTACAACTACATCATCCTCATGTCCGACGGCGTAGCCAACGTCGACGCCACAGACCCCTTCGCCATCCTCGAAACCACCGCCGACCGCGACGCCGCCAACCCCCTCCGACTCATCACCATCGGCGTGGGTATCGAAAACTTCAACGACTTCCTCCTCGAACAGCTCGCCCAACACGGCAACGGCTGGTACAGATACCTCTCCGATGTCAATCAGGCCAGGGCCACCTTCGCCCGCGAAAACTGGCTCGCCCTCTCCATCCCCTTCGCCGACGCCACCCGCGCCCAGGTAACCTGGGACCCCGACGTCGTCAACTGGTGGCGCATCGTCGGCTACGAAAACCGCGTCACCTCAGACGAGTCCTTCACCCAGGCCCGCCGCGAGTTCGCCGAGATTCCCGCCGGGACGGCCACCACCGTCTTCTACGAACTGGAGCTCAAGGACCAGTGGTTTACCGGCCCCCTCACCCTCGGCGACGTTGAGCTCCGCTGGGTCACCCCTGCAACCCAGGAGTCCAACCGGCAGCACGCCCCCGTCACCAGCCACAACTTCGACTTCAACTTCGCCGACCCCTTGCTGCGACTGGGAGCCATCGTCGCCCTGTCATCGGACAGGTACAGCAGCCTCCCCTACCCCGACTCCTCCAGTCCCACCGTCCACGAGGACCTGATCTATCTGCTGAACCAGTTCCATGGTCTGGAGAGCAGCCTCAGCCAGCTTGGCGCCTACCAGGACATGTCCTTCCTGCTGAACCACATCACCCGCAATTCCCGACAGGCAACCCGACCTTCGGGCTATACCCGCTAGTCCCCCCTAACGCTGTTCCGAAGGTCATCCTTGCAAAGAAGCCCGGCGGGTTGGCGCCCCCGCCGGGCTTCTCCCTTTCCACTCAACACCCTCTGATAAGGGCGTCTCCCGAACCGCCATCACTCCCAACGCCCCTCAAATGCGCGGATTAACCTCTTCCCCCTTGACGGGGGAAGATTGAGATGGGGGTGCTAACCCTCAACCACGCCCAACCCGTAGGGGCGGGTTTCAAACCCGCCCTCTTCACTCTCCCCATATCCTCGTCCAGACTCCCCTCAACCTAAGCCTTGCTCCGTAAAACTTCGCAACGCAGTTGCCCCCACCCCCGCGGACGCGGGGGCCCACTGTCAATCCACGCCCAACTCTTTCCACCACCACAATTCCTCGTAGGGGCGGCTCGCGAGGTTCCGGTCCCTCTATTGGCACAATCTCATCGGTAGGGATGGCGAGGGTCAGTTCGACGTTGTTGCTCCGGTCTATGGTAGCCCCGTCCAGGATGAGCCGCAGCACCTCCCTGCGCTCCTCATCGTCCAGATCGTCTAGCCTGTCGCTGAACCGGCGCGCCCACTCGACGATGTGCTCGCCCAGCACCCGCTTCTCCGCATCAGCCATCTCCCTGGCCCGGTAGCCGTCCAGCTTCAACCGGAGAGTCTCCAGACGTTCGGTAATGAACCTGCGCTGATGGTCGAGCTGCTTTTCGGTGATCTTCCCCGACACGTAGAGCCTGATGGCCCGGTCCTCCTCCATCTGTACCTTCTGCAGCTCCCGCTCCGCCATGGCGATCTCCTCGACCAACTCGCCGTTATCCGCACAGGCATTCATGGCCTCGATGCCGGCGACGATCACGCAGGGGTTCTCCAGCACCTTCTTAACTTCGCCCCACACCAGCCCCTCCAGGCGCTCCGCCCTTATGTGGCGATTCTTCCGGCACTGCAAGCCCTGGTTTTCTTTTCCATAACACCTGTAGTAGCGACGTGGGGGATCCCACTCGTACCGGTAGACCTTGCCGCCACGCCTGGTGGTCTGTCGTCGCTTTGCCAGGCAGCCCACCAGGTACCCGCACTCAGCGCACCTGACCAGATGCTGGAGGAGGTAGACCAGCTTGGTGTTGCGGCCCGAATCGGTGACCCGCTGTTTCTTTGCCACCTGGGCCTGCTCCCAGATCGCCTCGTCCACCAGCGGCGGGAAGGGAATGCCGATCCACTCGTCCTCGGGGCGGTTGTATCTCTTCCTCCCTGCCTCGGTTGCGACGTAGCGAACTCTGCCATACCACCAGGTGCCCTTGTAGGCCTCATAACTCAGAAGACGAAGGATGGTGCGCTTATACCATCGCCCGGCGGGTCTAGGGGTGGGAACGCCCTCGGCGGTCAGCTGCTTGGCGATGGAACGAGTCCCCATCCCCTCGCGGACATACATGTGGTAGATGCGACGAACTACCTCGGCCTCGGACTCCACAATCTCCGGCCTGCGGTCCTCTCCGATGCGGTAGCCGTATGGTACGCTGTTGTTAGGGATGCGGCCCTGCTTGGCCGAGCCCCGCCTGCCCATGGAGGCCCGCTCTCGGAAGTTGTCCAGCTCTATCTTACCGATGGCCGCCATCAGGCCGAAGGTCTTCATGTCGATGGCATCCAGGACGGCTTCCAGCTCTATCTGGTAGGCCTCGACCACCTCCATGAGTGCAGCAGCGGGATACATGCCGCGGCTGAGGCGGTCGGACTTCCAGCAGACTATGGTGTCGAAGCGTCCTCGCCTGGCGTCGGCCAGCATCCTCTGGAACTCGGGGCGGTTCTTCGACCATCCCCGGCCCACCTCCTGGTAGCGGGCGACGATGGCCATCCCCCGGCGCTCGCAGTGGGCCTCCATGTCACTGATTTGCTCGGAGATGGAGGTCTTGTCCTCCGTGTCCTGGCTCTTGTCGGATACGCGGGCGTAGATGGCCGCCCGTCTCGTTGATGCACTCCTATTGATGGTTCTCATGGCCATGTCTGCCTCCTCTCGTTTTCTCTGAAATGAAGAAGACCCGCCTCCTGTTGGGAGCGGGTCTGCGAGTAGTAAAATTATCTCGCATCACCTGTAACCCCAGGTGGCGCCGCGGTCCGGGGTGTTTGCAGCATCGCCGGACCAACCTCTATTTGCCTCTCATGATACCGCGATGGGGTGGGCACAGTCAAAGGGCGCCGGGCAAAACTGGCGCTGTCGCCCCAGCTCAGCAATGCAATTGCCCCTTTCATGATCGTCCTGCCACCCCGAGTATCATTTATCCAATCTCAAAGGGTGCGAGGGCTTCGAGCAAGCGGAGTGAAGGTCTACTACTGCTGTATTGCCCACCCTCCACACACGAGTCCGACTCAAGCAAGGGGGTGTGCTCTCCGACAATTTCAATCAGCTCGTCGTGTGGAACCAGATACCACCTTCGATCGTTGGCGTTACGATCGGGAAAGCAAATCCAGATGTCCTTGCCACGGTACTTGCGGGAGATCATCGCCCGACTCTTTAGCTGGACCTTCAGAGTGGTGCTCCCGTCTTTGTGGTACGCGGGGAAGTCGGCCCCCTGCCAGTCGTCGCTGAGTTTCATACAGTTGAATCCGTACTCGGCAAGTTTACCGGCCACAACCTGGAAGTTGTGCTGCTCTCGTTGCTTTGCCGTGAGGTCCCTGTAGTTCGCTTTCTCAAAGTTCATTGGTCTCCTCCCTGTTGAGAACTCCCCGATTTCCAATAACATTTTACCCCGTGTCTTTCGCCGGCAGACCGACACTGCTTGCTGGAGCTTTCAACGACATATTGCCACACAGCTCCATCGCCTGAGTTACGCGATCAAGTCCTCTAGCCAACATCGTCTCGTCGGGCAAGGTGATCAAGTACTCCCCGGTCATCACATTCCTTAGCAGGGCGCCGATGGCGTACCGCACCAGCGAATCGTCCTTCGCGGAGCAAAGGATCATTCCGATGAGCGGATTCTCCACCCTCGTATCCTCATTGCTCCCGGGCGTAGTTGAGGTACAGGTGCACCTGCCAGGAGTCGGCGTGGGTGTAGGCACTCATCTTTAGGTCGACGACCGCGAAGCGTCGCAGGTGCCGATGAGATGCGTCTCGGCTTGGTGTTGAACGACTCGGCGATAGTCGGTAGTCGTCGGGAAACGGCTCACACCGCATCAGGTTTCAGCCTCCTCCAGGTGGTTTCCGACCCGCCGGTCGTCCGAATGAGAGTCTTTCTCCGACTCGGCCCGGTTCTCCACGGCTGACTGTCCCAGCAGGATCGTGAAGAGACGACGCAGCCTGTCCTCGGCGTCCGGGGCGGGTCTTGAGACAACCCTGACTACACCAAACTCGGGGAAGTCGGGTTCGGGCGTCTGCTGTATTTTCTGTCTGCTCTCGTCGATCATCGCTTTTTGTGCCGGGCTGTCACTGATGGTCCGCCCTCCGTCTAGTGTGGTGAGCGGTGAGGCAGGACGCCATCCCACACTTGGGAAGACGTGCGAGACTTCCCAGTTTGGAGCAGCAAGCAGTTATGGGCGGAATCGACTGTCATGCCCGCTTGCAGGGATTTGCCAGAGTTGGAAGTATCCGAGTCGGGGACGTAAGTGTTTCGGTCTGTTCCCTGGCTCCGCCGATGGAGCGTTGGGATTTCGATTAGCATCCCAAGTGGTCGCCTTCTCTGTGATGTCTGCTACCAAGTCTGACGAGTCGAAAACGTCTTTGTAATGGCGCATGAGGGGCACTCGCGTACGAGTCCCCCTTACAGGGAAAGTGACATCTTGTGGCCTGTTTCGATGTCATCCCCGTTGTACAGGAATTTCGACTATGGACAAAAGGCCACTGCCATTTGAGGGTGATGTAAGCTGGTTTTGCCCCCATGGGAGCGGGCATTTCGGGCGGTCTTGGATTGCACAGATCGGGGGAATCCAGACGTCTAGGCGAGACTGGTTGCACATCAGGAGACCGATCGGTGAGGTGTCATACAACTCATGGGAGGCGTTCTCACTGTCAGCGGGATGCACGGGAAAACCGACTTCTGCATCATGGTGAAATTTCTGCAATTTCAGGACTGAACCAGGCACGTACAGGCTTCGTAGGAGGATTCAATTTCATCGCTACTCTCCGTGGGGCTGATGTCATGTCTATTGCAGTTGTTGCATTGAATTAATTGCAATCTAGGTAGCTGTGAAAGCGAGTTGCCGGAAAATGGGCTGGCGGAACGTGTGAATCGACTGGAAAGAGTGGCAGCGGACCTTCAGGTCGGTGTGGGAGAGTTGCAACAGGGTACTTGTAATGAATTCGGTTCTATCACTACGAAGCATGCCCGTGAGTTTGGAGAACTGGCGAGACGGTTGAACAGGATTGAGGAGTCACAGGGAACTGGCACGAACTCGTTCCAGTTACAGAAGGGCAACCCTCGGCCCCGCTGGACCCAACCCCAGCGGGATTTCAGCAGAACCAGCGCATCAGTGGTCACCATGGAGGCGCAGTTGGGAGACTCGGAGGTCTACTGCCCCGCCTGGCCCTAGTGAGGGAGTGGCGTGAGCGGAGATTGGGTCATCCCTACGAAGGCGGTGGCGTGAACCGGTTGGAGAGTGAAATACTTTTCTGGAAGATGGAGATTGTCCTCATCGAAGAGCACGAACTGACCCTTCCTCCTGATAACAATCCCCGGGACAGCCTTGAGAGAAAGACCCAGGCGAAGTGCGCCAAGAGACCGTTGGGAGGCTCAAGGACAAGCGGCAGACCGGGCTGCTGACGTCGCGTTGATTGCTGATGTCACCAGCGGCGGAGAAACAAAGCAAAGGCTAAGAGAATGTAGGTGGCTCGATTCTAGGTCGGCGAAAATGTGCTGAGTTAAGTTGGCGTTGATAGTTCGGACTCGCGGTGTTTTATCGGCGCTTCATCACATGGCACAGCTTGGCTTCTCATCCATTTCCTTTCGCTTTGTATCTATTCGAAGATGCCGCTCGAATGTCGCCTCCGGTAGAGGTTCATGGAAGTTCAATGAACCCTTGCTTGTTCATGTACAGTGGCCAATGTTGGCTTTACCCGAGTCCGTGACTGTACTCGGACCTGCGGACAAGTCCCTCTGTCCAAATATTGTTGAAGACAGACCGCACTCGGCATCTGAATCTAGTTCAACTGCCTAGCTATACCTTAGCCCGAATCCACCGAAGGGATTTGGTTAGGCTGTTCAGGCTGGCGATGGGAGACGAGGAAAGGGGAGGATAAGGTCCTGAGGACTATGTAGAGGACGGAAGGGTAGAGCAGGGGCGGGATTGAAGGGATGTTGAGAGGGCCGGAGGCTGGTTTTGACCCGGATCTGGAGGGCAAGGGGTGGGAGGAGACACAGGGGACTTACCCGGACGGGGTTTGGCCAGGCGATGGGACAGACCGAGGACGGGTCCAGACGTTGATGGAGTGTGTCAGGAAGGTGCTGGCAGGGCGCGTAGTCTCTCCAGAGCACGGCTGAAGAGGTCCGCCCAAGGCCAGCGCTGCGGGAGATGCAGGGTGAACCGACGGGCCGAGCGAGTGAGCCGTCCGACCAGGGAGAAGAGACGGCGCCTGAGGGTCTTTGTGTTCATCACCCGCATATCCAGACCGATGCGGGAAGTCCAACGGGCCAGGTTGTGGGCTATCACCTGCACGGCCATCCAGGCGGCGTTGGCGGAGAATTGTCCCGAGGGCAGATGGTTGAGTCCCACACCGTACTTGAGGTCGCGGATGGCGTTCTCCACCTCTGCGTGGCGGCGATGGTCGGCCTCCAACTCCAGGGTGTCTCCCTCCCGGTCGGTGATGAAGGCGTGGTAGCTGTAGTTGGCGATAAGGGCCAGTTGGGAGCCTGGGGTGGGTTTCACCCTGCGCACTATCAGCCGTACCGGCACGGCATCGGGTTTGCTCGCAAAGGGCGTGTAGGTGGTTTCGGCCACGTCGGCGGCTCCGTCCATCCAGTAGGGGATGGGAGTCCAGGCATCCTCGGGTATCTCCTCTATGAGATCGCGCAGGTGCCTGTGCTGTCTGACGGTGATGGAGAAGCGGACACCCTTGTCGCGACACATGGCTACGATGTCCCGGCTGTAGAAGCCGCTGTCGGCCCGCACGGTGAGTTGACCTTCACCCCCCGCGTGACGCACACGGCTCACCGTCTCACGCAGAAAGTGGGCTGCACCCCGACCGGTGTTGGCTCTACCCTGTCGCAGCCTCGCCATCACCACCTCGCCTGTTCCCGCAGCCACGGCCACCAGCGGGTGGTAGCCCCGCTGGCCGCTGTAGTTGTGGCGGCGTGCTCCCTCCTTGGCCAGCCCGTAGGTCTCGCAGATAGTCGAGTCTAGATCGATGGTCAACGGTGACTCGCCTGGTCCTGCCTCGGAGTCCCATGCCCGTCTCAGCAGTTCCCGGCTCACCCGGTCCAACTGACGGACATGGCCCCACCTGTAGCTGCGTAGGAATGTACCCAGGGTCGATGGCGCCTTCACCCTACATCCCAGCACCCTCTCGGTACCTCCGGCTCGCAGTGCGTCCGCGTCGTCGATGCAGTCGCCCCCTGCCAGGGCCGATGCCACCAACGTCAGCATCTTGTCTCCCCCATTCGCTCTCCCCGGCGCATCTCCCAGATCAAGGTGGTTGTCCACCAGTTCACCCAGACCCAGATGATGGGCCAGGGTGAGCGGCACCATCAGTCCCGCATTGGCGACCAGTCGGGGATCATCGAAGGCTACGGAGATGCGGTCGGGACGCTCAGATGATAGCATCTATTGGGTGCTCCTTGTTCTGGATCGGTTTTCGGCGTGAAAACCATTATCCCAGATTCAAAGGAGCACTTTCTCTTCCCCGTTTCCACATCCTCCCGCCTACTTCTTCGGTGGATTGGGGCTTAACCTTTTATCGCTATTGTACAACTTGGTAGAAGGTGTGCTCCTAGCCGAAGGCCACACCACCAAGGGCATCCATTTCGGTCCCGTCGCCAGCCGCATCATAGCTGACCACATCAGCCGTAATTTCACGCGAGTCGCCCTGGTCATGACCCAGTTCGTCACCGACTCCTTCGCTAGTAACTCCGACTTCCCTTGCCGCCATGACTGCGAAGAAGTAGGGATCGAACCGAACGCGGCAGGAGCCTAACGACAATCTGGGCACTCCGTAGCGTATAATGCAGTAATTGTCATTGTTGCGAGGTGGGTTCTACTGATGTCAATACGATGGGATGATTTGGGTCATGAAAAATTCGAGGACATGATATCGGTCTTGGTTAGCCGGTTACATCCAGACGCCCAACGAATTGACGGAAAAGGTGGAGATGGAGGCAGGGATGTACAAATCGTTGACAGACAAGACGACACATTGCTGGAAGCGTTTGAGCTCAAGTCCTTTATTGGCAGAATAAATCCTAGTCGAAAGAAGCAAGTGTCCAATTCTCTGAAACGGGCATCGAAACTTAAGCCTAGGCGATGGACCCTCATTGTACCTATAGATCCCACTCCCAAAGAAGACGAGTGGTTCAGAGAGTTAGGAAACAATTGCCCTTTCCCGATTAGATGGTACGGAAAGACCTGGCTGGACGAGAGGATGGCGGCTTTCCCGGACATACGCCAATATTTCCTTGAGGGGGCAAATGATGAAGTAGTCCGTTTACTTAGGGAACTTCATCAAGAAAAGGCCAAAGTTACCGAGGTCCAAGACGCAATTGATCGATTGCGAATACTGCATGAACGGTTGAATGAGATAGACCCCTATTACCGCTACGAATTATCAACTGGACCAACCGAAGCGCAAGGTAGGCCAACGGATGTCGTCTTTTCGGTTATTTTCGATGACTTGAGGGTTGACGTCTATCCGAAATACTTTGGGGCGAGTAAGGATCGGCCTATTACAATAAGCGCCGACATCATCGTTGGACCAGACTTCAAGGAATTCCGGGCCGCACTGGACTATGGGCTAGAATTAGACCTTCCATCCAAGATGATTAGCAGCATCACGGTCGATGCGCCATTAGGCCTTGGAGGGAAATTTACTGGGGGCGATCTTCATCTCTTTCCCAGCACCCCAAAGTTGGACGAGCCAATCCCAATCTTGCTTGCCGTCATGGATGAAGACATACGAATAGCTAGCTTACCGGCGGAAATTACCGGCAGGACCGTCGGCCTCAAGGGGGCAATTCTGACTGGCAGCGATAGTACGGGATGGCTGCAAACTCGGCTAAAGGCGAATATGGAAGAGAAGAAACTCCAGGCAAAGTTTTGGCTGGATCCCAAACCAGCTTTGCCAGCCCACCTGAAGCCGCTTTTCCACTGGATAAAGGCATGCCGTCCGCCTAATCGCCTCAAAATTCTTTTGCCCAATGGATCAGAGATGAGTGGTTCTACGGAGATAGATTTTCCCTTGCACGAAAGCATCGGACACGTGGTCGATGCACTTGCTTTTCTGCAGGAACACATAGGAAGCTTTTGGGAAATTCAGCCTTCTTCACTTGATGAAAATGGCAAAGAGTTAGTGATGGCCGCAGCCCTACTGAAGGGCGAAAAAGTCGACATCTTGTGGGACTCGTTGACATTGAATTTGGATCATTGGGGACCAAAGATCAATGATCTGCTTGAAGGCCGACCACAACAATTCATCATTGACCAAGAGACTTCGCTTGAGTTAGGACAAGCGACGATTCCATTGGGGCTAATCCGGACTCATATTGAGTCAGCCAATCTCGCCAATTGCGCAGCCGTGAAGCAAGCTTTAGCCTCTGGACTTGCGCCACAGCTTCAGTTGGTGCCCGGAAAAACGAACAAGGCACAGCGAATGGTGGTATCCCAACGTCGATAGGGTCTCTTTTCCGCTTACTTGGGTCTGGGAGGGCTGAGTAGGTATTTTACCAGCGTCAGCCCGCTTCAACTTTCAGAAGGGCATCAAGTTGTAGCCAATCATCAGTTGCTCACTACGCCAACCTTCAATGTCGGTACTGCAGTGTTCTCGCCATTTGATACGCCTCTACAGAGTCGGACCCGCCTAGGGCTGCGATGGTGTGGTAGAGATTCAGTACCCGGTGGAAGGGGCGGGAGCTCTGATTCCATGGGTCATGGACGGCTGCAGTTGTTTCTGGCCGCCTAAAGCAACTGGCAGTAGTCTAACATCTCCGCCGGCCCTACTCCAGAGTTTGTCGTTAAGGGTATCCCGCCGGACTAAAAAATTGAGAACCTTTTCCATCAAGTTCACGGCCAATACATAGACGTTCCCATCGATTGGCATTTTTTAGCTCACCGGTTATGTCGGAATTGACACAGCTATGCATTCTTGAACAGGCCACATCGGTGTTTAGGCCTAAGCAACAATTGGACCGATGTCCCTTGAAAACGGCAACAGGGAAAGTCCGTGTCAGGCCATCGGGTTGTTGCATTGGCCTGAGTTGGTCGTACCCAAGCGTGACTGCACTCCGGGTTTTTCAACAGTCCGTGCAGGTCGGCGTTGACAGTCTTCGTATCTCTCAATTCGTTAAAGTTGCAATCGTCCTCAGCCTGAATGTCTGACGTCGAGCAGATCGGCCGCTGAGGATTCACCGGCGCATAACGGTCGCCAACGGCGCTGCCATAATATTAGATTCATGCAGCGCGTTTACGGAGCAGTCGGGAGGCCCCACCTGAAATAAGGAACTCGTACTCCTGCAGTGATTTGATTCGCTTGAAGGAGATTCCGGTCCCTCAGAGAGTAGTCGAACAGCTGGGCTCGAGTTGCAGCCGTTGGACGATTTGAGGTGTGCACAATCAATTCGTCGACGCCAGGGTCAAGGATGTTCCGTTGAAGTGCTCTCCCGCAGACTCCATCTTGACGACTACGGTGGTTTGCCGTACGTGAATGTTGAGGCGCAGAGGACAAAATTGCATGTTGCGTGACGAGGATTGGTGCGAGAGATCTCCTTACGAGGAAAGTGTCCCTTTTGGCCCTTTTTGATGTTATACCCGTGTACAGGAATTTAGAATTTGGACAAAAGGCCACTTTTGGGGCCGATTTGTGCGTGGGACAGGGCCGAAAAGGGACACTTTTTTGGGGTGTTTGTAAGCACTTTTTGGTAAGGGCTGGTTCCACGGAAATGGACAAAGGGCCACCGGCTATTTTGGGGTGATGGGGGCGGTTTTTGCCCCATGGGAGCAGGTATTTCGGGCGATGGGTAGATTTTACAACTGCGAACTACCCAGACGTCGGGACGAGACTGGCCACATCCCAGAGGGCCAACCCGAGAGGTGTCATACAACTCACAAGGGGCGCTTTGACTGTCAGCGGGATGTACAGGAAAACGGACTTCTGCAACCTGGTGCAATTTCTACAATTTCAAGGCTGAATCAGGCACGAAAAGGCCGCGTGTGAGGAGGCAGTTTCATCGCTCCTTTCTATAGAACTGGTGTCACCTTTGTTGCAGTTGTGGTATTGCAGTAATTGCACTCTGGGCGGCGGCGGCGAGTTTCCAGAGGTCGGCGTCAGACCGTGAAAGTAGGTAGTCGCTCTCCCTAACCTGGATGCAACGCAATTGATGGAGCAGTTGCAGGAATTGGCGGGTGACGCATTTGTGTGAAGGCGGCTAGTGCTGGGGATAAATTTCAGGCCCATGTCCGGGGACATGGTGGCGTGCCGCCTCGCCGGGTGAAAGAGTGACGCTTCCTCGGACTGCCGGTCCGTCGGGACCTGGTGGTCATGGCCCGTTCCACGGAACTCCTCAGTGCCATGGAGTTCCTGGCAATGAAGCTGCAAAGCAGGTGGCGGTAACCGGCGATGGTGAACGAGGTTAAGCCGGGACGGTTGTGGGAGCCGCAACCACAGCCTTAGGTGAGGGTTTGGCAGAGAGCGCTGGGATCCCCGGTGGTGGTGACGGTCCATGCAGTAGGCGACGGGATTGGTGGTCACGGTGAGACACGGCCGCTGGTTGATGCGATGAACTCCAATGGCGGCGAAGGTTTCCAAATCCGTGGCCATGACGGTGTAGGCACAGCACAAGGAGGTGTGATTGGCGACAATCTTTCTTGCCGGTCTGAGTTTTCCTCCATCTGACGGTTCCGATCCGGATTGGTTCTATAGCTGGGCACGTCAAACGCCAGAATCAGGGAGTGATGAACGATCCTGTCAATGGCCGCCGCGGTGGCCATTGGATTGGCGACCACTTTCTCCCACTGACTGAACACGGGGTTGGATGTAATGCCCAGGGATCTTCGTTCGTAGCGCTCGGCAATGAGGGTGAAGAGGGCCTCGGACCCTTCGGCTCCCCGGGGCAGATAACACTACTAGACTCGTCTCAACGGCTCTAAAGGCACAATGCCCTTGTGGTTGCTCGGTCGGAGTAATCAGCCGAACAACACTGTGACAGCAATGCTTCCAGAGGCGGCCATGAATGTGACGATGGCGAACGTCGCGATAACGATCTGACGCTTGCGATTCCCGCGAAGTTCCGATTCAATATCGGCCAACCTAAGCTTGAGATCACCAAAGGCTAGCTTCACGTCCTGGGAGAGAGCGTCTGTCCTCTCCCTTAGGGCGTTTAGTCTCGGCGCAGTATCGCTAAAACCTGTCTTCACATCCTGAGAGAGAGCGTCTGTCCTCTCCCTTAGGGCGTTTAGTCTCGGCGCAGTATCGCTAAAACCTGCCTTCACGTCCTCGGAGAGAGTTTCCATGTGCTCTTTCAGTGCATCAAATCTTGGCTCCATGATTGATGCGATACTGTGGGCATCCAACTCTCGCACGAGCCTCTCGCTGATTTCTATAGTGCATTTTGAGGCCGCAAGTATGGCGTTAACGCGCTCCTTCGCACATTCGAGTGTCTGAGTGGCACTGCGCATCCGTTCCAACTCCGCCGCGATTGCTCTGATACGTTCTTCGGCTTCCAGTACCTTGTCAGGATTTGCCATGGGACTGCTTCCTTTCCTTGTCGACTAAATCGTTGAACTTCAATGTGGTGGCTACATTGAGTGCCTCTGCCAAAAGAAGGGTCATGGAGTCTTCATAGACCTTCGGATAATCCGAAAAGGCGCGTAACGTGTTACGTGCCAGGGAAGGAGTCCCAATTCTTCTCAGCACAAGATCAACAATCTCTTCAACTAACTCGGGGCGCAGACTGCGGAGCTCGTGCGCCATACCCAACAGAATCTCGTCTGGTTCTCGCAGCAAGTTTCTGGAAGAGTCAACCTTCTCTGCCAGGATCGTTACTTCTCCCAATATAATGTCGCGGCTCTCTGCTGTAGAGCGAGCCAACACCGAAAGCAATCTAATTGCCAGATTGTCTGGGGCTTCGTCAAGCATCCTACGCGTGGTTCCGATCAGCCGGGTTCGCTGTTCCAGATCCTCCACTTCACGAATAATGGACGCCACTTGCTCAATACCTATGTCATCAATCGAGCGGCCTATCCACTCTCTCAGTGTTGCGGAAAACTCAGATTCCTGAAGGTAAGCGAGGATCTGGTTTCTAAAGTCGCTGTCCGATTTGAAAGTTCTGCACAGTTCTCCCATGGTGCGAAGAGCCTGTTTTCGCTTTGCAACTATCTCCTCATAGACAAAGTCAACCAGGACATCCAGTGCTCCTTCGATGGCCGAATGGACTTCATCCGTAGAAAGTCCTTCGATTTGATGCTGTACGTAGCCCTCGAACTTGTACTGCTTTAGGTAGTCCCGGAGACTGTCAATGACCAACTGGGGAGTCGGTGACTTTACTTGGATCTCGAAGAAGCGTCTGTTCCAATCAATGGTATAGTCCTCTATTATCCCCAGTAGGACAAGTCTATAGATTGCTCTTTCCCTCCGTTCCTTATACCCGCCGAAGGGAATGCTTACTGTGTTTGTAGCACCTGGCATCATCCCCCTCACCGATTCCGAGAGTTGCCGCCAAAGGGCTGAGGAGTCTTCCTTGTCGGTCCTACGGTCCTTGTATGTTTGCAGCAAGAACCACGATTGAAATAGCAGGTCCCCTCTATTGTCCCAATGAACGGATCGCAGCATGTTCATGGCTTTATTGTGATCAGGTTCATTGAGTATGTTTAGGGCTGTACTCCAATTATCGTCACTGTACAAGATTGTACATAGCGCGTAGCCGGCAATCCCATTCCGTCCAGCGCGTCCAGCCTCTTGATAGAATGACTCTATTGATTGCGGTGCCATATAGTGGCAGGTGTACCTAATGTTTGGCTTGTCTATTCCCATGCCGAATGACTTGGTAGCCACCAACTCTTGTATACGGTTTCTCTTGAAGTCATGCTGCACTCGGTCCTTGTGTTTCTCCCATGCAATGTAATCACCGGGAAAACCCTTAGGCTTTCCTCCGGCGAAGTAAGCGCCATTGCCAAGCTGATTGGCAACCTGCGTGACACCGTGACTCCCATTTACATGGGGCACGAATACAATGCCTCCGTTGGTGTCGTCTCCTTTCTGCGAATAGAACCTTGCTGGATTTTGCCTGAGTTTTCTTGGAAGTTGATGCTTGAACGTGTTTAGGGCGCCGGACTTCTGATTGGCTGGCGCTGAGATCACCTCAAACCGCAACTCGCTCCGATCAAAGGACTTGGGCATCACGACGGCTTCCTGATCGGAGACCTTCATTTGGATCTGAATGTCGGACAATACAGAAAACGAAGCCGTACCTGTGAGAGATAAGACAATCGGCGAAACACCCTGAGTGGCACAATACCGTTCCAGAGTTCTGGGGAGGTGGAGATAAGCCGGACGGAAGTCGTGCCCCCATTCTGAAATGCAATGTGCCTCGTCTATTACAGCTATAGAAACAAGGAACTGGTTGGCGACGGTCGCCAAGTCATTTCGGAAGTCCTTGTCCTGGAGCCGCTCTGGCGAAATGAACGTGAACGCCAGTTTACCCTCCTTCATCCGATTCATGACGACGTTCTTAGCTTCTCTTCCTTGGCGGCCGGATATCTGCCCTAAGAGGTCTATGCCTACGGCTTTGAGATTCTCTACCTGATCGGCCATTAGTGAGACGAGAGGATCGACTACGATAGCCATGCCGGGCAGTAGAAGACCGCTTAATTGATAAATAAGCGATTTTCCTCCCCCGGTGGGTAACAACGCAATTGCAGGCTTTCGCTGAAGCACTCTAGCAATGACGCGAACCTGGCCATCCTTGAAGGCTCTCTTGCGAAAAATTAGGCGCAGAAAGAACAGGAGGGAGTCCAATTTGGCCAGTCGAAGGTCCAGTAGTTCGTCTTCTTCTGCAATCTCGGCGTGTTCCACGTCTGCCAACTGATACTCTAGTAGATCGGACCATTGGAGTGCCCTGTCGTCACGATGACCAATGGCCTGCCGCATGCGTATCCGCATAGTTGAGCGATCTTCGTATTGCGACTCTACTATTCCTGAGTAGCCTTCCTGTAGGAAGAAGCTGTGTGACAATACAACATCGTATTTCTCATTTACGACTTGAGCATTGCCTACTGGGCGAACCTCAAATCCCTCAGATGCACTCGAGAATGGTGGCTTCCATCTACTGGTTGGTGCTGAGGCGTCTTCTACCAAGATGTCCAAGCGAACATCTGGAGGAGCCGGAGAATCAGATGTGATGCTGTGGATGTTGGACCACAGGCGTCGGAGCATGGCGAACGCCTCGGCGACCACGGGAATGTCCTCTTCCAATACTAGGATTCGTTGCTGCTGGCCGGAGTTCAAGGCCTCATGGCTGTAGAGCTGAATCAACCCCCTCATGCACCGGTGCACAGCCAGCGGCCACAGGAGCGAATAGAAAGCAATCCTGTGAACATCAGAGGTTGCAACGCAGTCTTCGACTGATCGGTACGAAGCGTGACATTCGAGAGCACATGTCTCTTCGGGACCTCTGGAACTTCGGATTCTAGCCAACCAGTCGGATAGAGTACCGTCCTCGATCCATCTTGTTGAGAACCTGAGTACGTTCCAGCCTTCGGCTTTCAGAACCTTGTCGCGTTCCTCGTCATGGACTCTCTGCTCGGGATCTTCATGCTGAATTCCGTCCAGCTCTAGAACCCATCTGATCGGGCCTGACTGAACGACGAAATCAACATAGTTCTCGGACAGGTTATTATCCGAGCAGTCTACGAGGTCACCCAATCGTACCTGGCGCTGGACTCTTCCCTCAGCGAAGGGAAAGACGCTGATGAATTGTCCCAAGAAATAGTCTTCTTCAGGACCGACTTGGGATTTCAACAATGAAGGCAGGACTGGAAGCGCCGAAAAACCAGGACCGCTTGCTCGGAATGGTAGGCTCAGTAATTCCCACGCAGCGTTTACGAGTTCTTGTAGGCCGAATTGTAAGCCACCGATGTCAAGCTTCATCCCAACTGCATGGCCTTCGGAAATGGTCTGTGAGCCCAGGGCAGCTAATGCAGGCGTTGACAGCAGGGCGTTCTCAAAGTCGAGATCTACTAGTGTGGGGTTGCCGCGTGCTGCTATCTTGTCGCAGATCGAAGTTAGGGAGGCAAGGACCGCGTCATTGGTTTCGACCAATCTGTTTGCTTCTAAAGACCCGCGAGCATTATGTTGCAGCAGGCGTCCGAGCAGGGACAGGAATGCTTCCCGGTCCGTGGCAATCGAGTCCCAAGCCCCCAGTCTGGCTGAAGCTGTGAACCTTTGAATGTCCATCAACATGACCTACCCCCGAAAGTTGTACCACCTGCTATGTTACACCGACAAGGGTTTGGACCTGCCCCATTCTCTGTACCAATTGCAATGTTGGTCTCGCGAATCATGGAGCCCACACGGGTCTGCAGACTTGTCGATCGCCAGGGTCATTAGACCAGTCATCGCCACATACATTACTCCACCCCGGGCGTGACTGCTGAAGACTATAGTCAGGACTTGGAATTGGGATTTATACAGTTAGCTGCGCAAGCTACAAGACAAAGTACTTGTGAAACTCTTCCGCGGTCTTCGCCCTGTGACAATCCCCGCAAAGTGTTTGAAGGTTATCAAGGTCGTTGGTTCCACCTATGCCCAAGGGCGTTATATGGTCAACTTCAAGCGCTTCCCTTTCCCCGCACTGAACGCAACGGTGCCTATCGCGGTATAGCACCTTTCGCCGTAGTCTCTTTTGGTCACCCCGCAGTTTCTTGCGGCGAATATCCGAGCACTTGGTGGAGCAAGTCCAGTAGATGAAGGGCGGGTCTTGGCGGCGGTCCGGGACCCACAACCGGCGGAGTGCCCACTCCCCGCATTCGGAGCAGATTATTGCCCGTAAACAGTACAGATGGAACCTTCTATCCGCCATTGATGGCTACCCCGCCGTGGTAGAGATTGAACTCCTCGCCACCCTCCAAGCTAGAACATCCCCTAGTCCCTTCCTCACTTGCAAAGTCAAGCATATAAGCCCCTTCGTATTGAGGTCAATCACCCCCCTGGGGCCCACAAGCCTCTGATGAGGAGAGAGTCTCTCCCGATAACTGGATCCCTCGATGACGATCTGGTAACTGGCGTTGGCCAGCCGGTCCAGAGCGCTGTTGCCGAGTGTGGGGTCGTCGAATAGGCTTAGCCATTCCTCCACGGCCCTGTTGGAGGTGATGACGAAGCTGGAGACCCGGTGACGGCTGATGATGAGCTGGTAGAGGTCAGCCGACTGTTGGGATGTGAGACGGTGAAGGCCCAGGTTGTCGAGAATGAGTAGGTCCGGGGAGAGAAAAGAGCGGAAGATGCGGTCCACGGAGTTGTCCACCCTGGCCTGGGCCATGGTTCTGAAGAGGCTGTCGGAGTGGAGGAAGCGGGCGGTGTACCCGGCCATGATGGCGGCGTAGCCGAGGGATTGGGCGATGAAGCTCTTGCCCACCCCGGCGGGGCCAAGCAGCAGCACATGCTCGTGCTTGTGCAGGAACTCCGGGGAGAAGAAGGCATCCAGCGGCCTGCGATCAAGGATGATGGAAGCAGTCTAATCGAAGTCCTCCAGGCGACCGAGTTCTTCAATACCGTCGGCTCTCAGACGCAGCTCCATTCGCCGGTTACCCCTACGGCGGACCCTGTCGATAAGGATGATCTCCAGGACAGAGGAGTAGTCCAGTTGCTCCCGGCGGGCTAGGTCGATGCGCTGGGGCAGGGAATCCATCAAGGGACCAGCCTTGAGGCGCTTGAACAGTCGGGCCAGTTCGGCATTGCGGGTCATTGACCGACCTCCTCATGTTGCTTGTAGGACGTTGCCGTCGCGAGGGCGAAGAATCGAGGGATTAAATCTCATTGTTCGAGGGGGGGCTTGTGCACGAGCCCCCCTCACGGGGCCTTCATATCGGGAGGCCAAATGTGATGTCATACCCGTGTACAGGAATTGCGAATCTGGACAAAGTGCAATTCAGTTACCGTTTTGTGACTGAATTTGGCCGAATCAGGGCAATGGGAAGCCGTTGTTGTAAGCACTTTGTGTTAAGGGCCCGTTCCACTCCTATTGGCCGTAAGTTCCCTAAAGGGAAGTGGTATTTTCGGGTGAATCTGGGCTTTTCTGCTGCACAGAAGCGGGTGATCCGAGGAACCCGCCCCAACGAACGGGTGCAATTTCCCAACAGAAATAACGGAGGTGTACATATGAAGGAGACACTGAATGCGGGTACCCGCAGCGAAGAAGTAAATAAGGCACGAGCATTGCGGCTGAAAACCCTTCTGCATGAGTTGGTGCGGGAGGAAGGCCGTATGGAGGCGGCGGCGCTTCTGGGGGTCAACTACAAGACCCTGGTGCGCGCCATGGAGACGGGCCGCGTCACGGGCCGCATGCGCGACGCGCTGCACCGGCTGCTGGGGAGAGCGGACGAACCCGAGTTGTCCCAGCTTCGGAAGCGCATGGGCGCTCTGGAGGAGAACTTCGCGGGTCTGGCGGAAGAGATGCGGAGGGGTTTCACTGACATCAAGACTGCTGTTGAGGCTCATGGCCATGTCAATGCACAGTCTCAGGTGCAGGAAAGAAAGGAGGTGCGCCGGCCAAAGACGGTGACCCCACCTTCAGTGCCCAGGTTGAGGCCAATGAAGCGCACCGTGTCGCGGCGCAAGGACCCGGAGCTGGTGACGGTGGAGCCCGCCCCCGACGACGCCGAGGTCTATGGCAACGCCTGGCCCCTGGTGGCGGAGTGGCGTGAATTGCGAGCCGATCATCCCCACCAGGGTACCACCCTGTCATGGCTGACGGACCACCTGCGTCTCCTCACCCTGGAACTGGCCATGATGGAGCAGCACGAGCTGACCCTGCCGCCGGAGAAGGAACCCCTCAGAGGCTTCGGGCGCAGGGGTCAGACCGCCTGGCGCAGGGAGGCCGTGCGGGACACCCAGAATGCCCTGGCCAAACGCATCATCCTGCGCTGGGTGCGGCGCCTCCTCACCCTGGGGCTCTGGTGGAAGTAGCCCTGGACGCCGGGCTGTCGCGGCGTCCAGGAAGTCTGTCGCTCCGTTGTCGCATCGTAGTCTCACGGGAGTAAGCAATGTGGGTTGTTTCGGCCCAAAACCGTTGACATGGGCGTATTCCCCTGCTAACACTCAATTCAGTTTCTGGCTTTTTCCAGGTGTTCCCGCCGAGAAACCTGGAGGATTCCCGTCCCCCGAATCAGGGACCGGCTGTCCAGGATCGAGCCCAGCTCTCCGAACAGCCTCCCGCGAGGCTCCGGCCAAAGGGATCGAGCATCGCTCTCCCCAAGGCGGCCTCAGGAGGGACAAGCGCCTACCTGCTGCGTGAACGCGGTTTAAGGGGTTGAGCCTCGCTCCCCCGATGCCCGTTCGAAGACGGAAAGACCCAGGTCGAGGTGCGCTTCGGCGCTCCGACACCTTTCAACCCGATTGGAGTACGTCCAAGGCCTCCAACGGGTTCTACATACCTTCGCTCAAGCCGGTGCACGGCACAGCCGCAGTCTAACGCGCGCTGACCTTCGGCCTCTTCGGCATCCGGTGGTCAGTCGCTCCCACTTTTCGCAGTTCTTCCCCGACGTGCACCGTCCGCAGGGGGTGGTACTGCGCACTCTTCTTCCTCTCCCGCCCGTTCCATTGCATAAGGCACCCGGCCCTGGAGAGAGTGCGTCTTTGTCAACGGGTCTTATCACAGCAGTCACGCCGACTATGCCGGTGCGGGCATACAAGAGAAAGGAGGCGTCCATGAACGCCAAGACAATCAGTTCAACGGTACTCCAATGCAGATCGCTGGCGTCAACAGTCAGGGGTCAGGCGGCAAGGGTCAAGGATACTTGCCTGCGACACCGTCGCCCTGCGACGGCCCTCGCGGCGGCGGCCCTGCTCTTCGGCCCGGTCCTGGTGACGGGAAGCGGTGAACTCTTCTTCCTGAACGCCCTCGGCCTCGGCATCCCTGTCCTCCTGGTCAGGAGGTTCGCAGCCCGCCGCAGACGGCGAAGGTCCGGGCGCTGACGCCCAGCGCCTTCGCCCCACCACAACCCATCCCAGATGAGAGGGGTCGTCTCTTGCGAGGCGGCCCCTTTCTCTTTGTCCATCGTGGTCGCAGACCACATGAACCATAAAACAACTTGGGGAGATAGATCATGACGACGGCAACTTTGACACAAACCACACGGACCATGGCAGAAGTAAAGCCCCGGCGCAGCCTGGAGGAGTTGGTGGACCGGCTCTTCGCAACGCTGACCTTCGGGGAAGAGGAAACGTCGACGGCTGTCGCGCCGTCGTCCAGCTTGCTCCCGGCGTTCGATAGGCCCAAGCGCAGTCTGGAGGAGCTGGTGGACCGACTGTTTGCGACGCTGACCTATGGAGAAGAGGAGACGCCAACGGCGGTCGCGGCATCGGCGGACTTGTCCCGTACCATTCACGACGCCCGAAGGCTCAGGCAGGCGGGAGACCTGGACGGGGCGCTGGAGACCCTGGCCTGCGTCGATCCGGCGACGGCGGACACCCCACTAGCGCGGTGGGCCTACTCCGAGTGGAGGCAGCTTGCCAAGCGACGCTTCGACACCCGCGAGGTTCTTGTCTACACCCAGGGCACGGGACAGGCGGCCGCTCTGGTGCCCCACGCCGATGGCGGCACCCTTGAGACGGTGGCGGTGCTTGGAATGAAGTGGCGTCCCGGCAAGCTCGTGTCCCGCCGCAGCCTGAGGGGCTTGCGGCACCTGGCCTAGCGAGGTCTGCCCTTGACCTGAATCTCGTCACCCTTGCGTGACGCAAGCGGCGGGAGTGACCTTGCATTCCTTGGGAAGACGCGACGCATACTTTCCGGTTCTGTACAACCCTTACAACGACGAGGCTTGCAGGTTTCCCCTCCCAGCTCGGGGCCTGCTACTGCCTGCCCCTCCCATTCTCACCGGGCACAGCTGGACCTTCTAACTCCCATAGAAAAAGGCGCTGTGCGCAATTCATGACGGAGCTTGCTCCTGCTTGATGCGGAGACTTGCCCCGTCCACGGTTTCCTATCTCAGAGGACGCCGGAACAACCCTTAGGCACAACAAATACATCAATACCCATGGAGACAGCCTCGGCTTTCGGGGCACTACATCAGGCGGGACTGTCTCCTTCAAGGGGGCCGTCCCGCTTCTTCATTACAGGAGGAAGTGACATGACGGCTACAATCACTACAACCAGAGGAACGGAAACCAAACTCAGGGCTGCGGCAAGGCGTCGCGGGCTTACTATGAAGGAGCTCGCAGGCAAGATGGGCGTGACCCCCGACTACCTTTCCCGGATTGCCACTGGAGGCAGGCCCTGGTCTCCCGCCATGCGGGAGAAGGCATCAGCAATGCTTGGAGAGGTCCCCGAGCAGGGGATAGTCTACAGACAGGTAGACCTGGTGGATAGCGAGAGCAGCTACATCAGGGAGAGGGCCAGGGAGCTGGGCATGAGCATGCAGGCCCTGGCCGAGCGGGTGGGGGTGTCCTATGACCACATGGTCAAGGCTTCCCGGGGCCGCAGGAACATGGGCGTGAAGGTCCAGGCCCGGGTGGAGTCTGCCCTAAAGGCTCCCGCCAGGGTTGCCCCCGAACAGTACCCCGGTATCGACAGAGAGGCCGTGTGGGAGCGAATGAGGTCCCACGGGTTCACTCAGAACGAGGTGGCCCGGCAGGTTGGCGTCAGCTCCGGCTATCTATCCCTGATCATGAACTGCCATCGCGTCCCGTCGCCGGGGGTGCTGAAGAGACTGCACGGGGTGCTCTTTCGGCGTACCCAGGCGGAGCGGGTCATGCCCGTCCAACTCAGGGTGCTGGGTTGGCGCAAGGGGGAGCAAAGGGGAATGGTCATCCAGGGCGCCGGTGGACCCGGGCACAGCGGCGGCTCAGACATCGTCCGGGTCGGTGGAAGGATGCCCGAGGGCGCCAAGGCGGACTTCGCGTACCGCACCGGATACGACGGCTATGGCCGGGTGTCGGTGGCCCACGTCGTGGAGCGGGGCTGCTCCGCCATGTTGACTCGGCCGGAGCGGGTCGCCGCTTAGGACTCTTCGCCCACGTCTTCCCCCTCCTACAGAGACGGAAGATAGAGCCTTACGGAGCGGCACACTGGAGCGCTATGCAAAGGGGGGATGGCACGTTTGTGCAATGATGCTATCCCCTCTGCCGCCTATATGTGTTGCCTGATTTGCGTTTCCGAAGACGGCCCCTTTGACGGTCGATGTTTGGGTGCTTTCTGTGTTAGATGTGCAGTCGAATCTTTGAGGGGAAGGGGTGACAGGCTGTTCGGAACACGGTAAACTTACTGTATCGACGTTGATAGGGAGGAGTTAGCCTTTGTTACCTCAACGAATTGCAATAACCGATAGTCACGGTAACTTTGTTGATGTTAGATCATGTTTGACGTCCTATGCGCCACCTAGAGAAATTTCCCGATTGGGGAGGGCAACTCGAAGGACTCCATTGGTTATGAGAAGCTCCCATGATAAGTGCGGAGAATTAGATGCGTTGGCAAAGGATTGGGGGCGCGGCTCTCATAGGTTGCGGCTGGATACGGGAGATAGTGTTTTGTGGGAGGTTGACGTGCATTTGAAGGAGTGGGGCCATCGCCCTGGTCATTATCTCATGACTTTGCAGTTGTCAGGGCCCATGTGCCAAGTCAGGGAAGCCGTATAAGGAGTTTGGTGTTGCTGTTATAGGGATCCTTTATCAGTGGGACAAGTCAGATGATTTCGTGGAATTCCTTGAAGGGGTCAGTGAAGCTATTGATTGGGATAACATCACGAATGAGAGACAGTTTGAGGTTTTGCGTCCAGCAAAGGTCATAGAGGCGGTTCGAGACGAGCTTAGGGAAGAAGGAGGTGGCTTTTTTCGCGAACGTGCTCGTTTGGGTGAGACAGGCCTAGCCTCTGAGTATACATTGGAAGTCCAAAAGCCTTAAAGGCAAGAGAATTGCAAGAGGCTCTTCATAAAGGAGTTGCGGAGAATCTGCATTTTGCGGACAGAACAAGGTTCATGTATCAGACCAGGTTTTCGATGGAATCGGTTGAAGAGGAGTTGTCGTTCCCCATTCGTCTGATGGATTCTTCGTAAGGTGTCGACTCGATGTGAAGCCTAGACCACCATCCAAGATTTGCAATTTGTTCAAATCGAGGTTGGGGTCCCTCGGCAATTGATTCCCTGTTGGATTCAGGTCACTAAGTCAAAGGGCAAATCACTAATGTCTCGTAGCCTTCGACCGGTCACTAACGTATCCAAAAGTTGGGCTTCTGAATCGCTGCCTGATGCGGCGTCAAGCAATTCTCTCAAAGCAAAGTGGTATATGCAGTCTATATCGCCCGTGCCGAATGCAAGTGACGCAATCCGTCCCGGCAAAGGCTCTCCAACAACCACCACAATATGAGGCGTCTTACCTTTTCTGTTGCGGACAAGGTTCAAACCCTCGGTGCGGGCATTTTGGGAACGGTCGCTCCGAATCGTCCACTTGCATGAGACACTCGCATGCATGATATTGGTCACTGAATTTGCACGTCGAAGGGGAGTATGAGCGGCGATTTCGTCCTCTGACAGAAGCATATCATTCTGATTTATCTCTGAGTCCATGACCGGTTTCCTACCCACCACTATGTCTGGCTTAACAATGTAGTCACCAAAAATGATCTTCAATTCCTTGTTCTCTTCCACTAGCCGACGCACGTCTGAGAGATGTTGATATTGTTCATAATCGCCAATGCTTCCCCCTATAGAAAACTCCCACTGTCCTGGCCGGAGGTGGGCAAGTAGGACGAATGCTTCCCGCAAGAAGTCTCTTGTGGCCACTTCAAACAAACGGCCGGCTGTTTGTCCCGGCAATTTCCCTTGCGCTATTGGTATCCCCATTCTGGCCACTATGCCTCTTCCGAGCCGGGCGCTAGTCGAGCTTCCGCTATCTGCGTTATTGGGTATTCCAGATGGATTTTGTCGAAGGACGTCACGGCATATTCTGATGTGGTAGGCCTGTCGCAATCTTTCGATTCTTCCTGACACGGCTATTTCATCATGCCAATCACATATTCTCTGTGCATACGCGCCTCAATTTGAGAGTCAGACTGATGACCCCAACGTGCAGGCATCATTCTCCTATCGCGGTCCAGATTGCGAGTGCCAATGCCTACCAAGTGAAATCCTATCGATTCTCCGATTGATGCTAAACCCCTATGCGTTTCCACATCGACGCCGCGCAGATTCGAGGTCCCGACTACTACTATCGCGGCACCATTCGGTTTCAGCACACGCCTCATTTCCCCAAGGACGGTTGCCATTTCCCCGAAATAGCGACGTAGTGACGAAGACTTTCTAGCGTCTCGTTCTGCCAATCGCTTAAGCGTTCTTTCACACTGATCCGGCAGATCGTCGTACACTATATCTGATAGGGCATCATGGCCCAGATACTGTGAGCGAATCTTTCTCAAATCTGTAATTTTCCAACCAAACCAAACCAGCGAGAATTTGTGTGCCCGCATGTAGTCTATTGCGTTGTTGGCGTAGGGTGGAGAGGTGACTATCAGGTCAATGCTATCGGACGGAAGCCCGGTATCCGACGCACTAGCAGCTAGGATCTTTGTCTCACAACGCTGGCTACCAACAACCATCGCTCCGACCCCATTCTGTGACGAGGGTCTGGTACGTTCAAGGGCAGCCACATTGCGTTCCAGTCGTTTTCCAAATTCTAAGAATGCCGACGGTGGCACTTTGCTGTTGTCTCTATGGGGTCGTGTGTGTGCAAGATCCCTGGCTAGGGAGACTCCACCCGACTTGGCGATAATGGCGGAAGAGAAAACCACTTCAAGAAACGATCTGATTTCACTTTCCGGCAATGACTCAATATTTCGCAGAATCGACAAAAGTTCCAGCTGATGTTGGGGAAGAAACCAATAGTTTAGAAACTCCAAGGTATCCGCATCAAATCTAAACCCAAGCATTTGTTGCAATTGGTCAACATCATTTAGATAGTCGCATTTTGCGACAGCTAATATCTTGCGTCCTGCACATAACACCGCAGCGGGATCAATGGGCGTTAACTTCGCCGCTGAGATCATTCGAGCAAGGGGATCTATGTCACAACCAACTGCGCGGCGTCCCAATCGGACCGCTTCTACGAGAGTGGTCCCGGAGCCAAGCATTGGATCAAGAACAGTGTCGTCCGGGCTTGAGAGTTCTTCAATAAAGAACCTCGGCAATTGTGGGGGAAACTTTGCTGGGAAGGGATGCCAAGCGTGTGCACCATAACTGCTATCCGCACCATGAAAATCCAGATTAGCCTGCAAAGCGGTCCGCAAGGCGACGGCGTGTGCGGAAGTTTCTATTCGGGATCTATTTGCCATCCATTATTGTCCTGTCTTCGATACGATGGAATACATCGTTGGCAAGACTTCTCGAACCAAATGGGCAGACATTTTTGGTCTCCGCAACTTAGTGGAGAATAACGATAGTACTTGCTTTTGATGCAGGGGTTCTCAGGATTAAACTCTCTCTAACTATCCTTTCTGCTTAGTATTACCTTTCAATGAATAAAGAAGGTCTAGATTATGCCTACCTTCTCTGAAAAGTGTAGTAACTCCAATATAGATGGATGAAAATTGCTGGTCAAGCGACACTAATGATTCTGGACTCCGTACCGCATGGAGATTTACGGTATCCTTCTCAATTGCTCTCATGCCTCCTTGTGACTGTTGAGGGCCGAGCCTGAACTTCGGATAGGAGACTACCACTTTGTGGACTTGAATTAGCCAAGATTGATAGCCTACAGGTCCGCACTTCCCATTCATTCACCATTATAAGACTCCTCATTTTGGATGACCGAGATCAACTCCGACTAACACCAGGGCGGTCAGTTGACCTCTGCCAACTTACGGTCATCCTCTGCCAGGCTGGATCTATGTCTGTGGCGATGACTGGGCAAATGATTCTAGCAATTGACACAAACTCAATTGGTCCTTTCTCTTCACTATGTCTCCCACTATTCTAAAGCGCAATACTTGACAGCATCTTATTAAGCGTTTATTTTAACTGTTGTAGTAGCTTTACATGAGAGTGAAGATCATGGCTAACTTACACAACGTAACTCCATACGCGGGAACATCTCCGAGGTTCGGTGACCTTAGCGCTCAAGCAATGCGGTTCAGGCAGGGCGGTCGGGACGTCTACGGCTTCGCCCTATCTCTCATGGATCTTAACGGCCTGCTACCGAGACGTGTGGACGACGATATTGTAAGCGATGCGAATCGCCGACTCTATCAGCCTCATGCGGATGCAATTCGCAGCTATCTGTGGGAGCAACCTGCGTGGGTTTCCGGCGCAATCATGGTCGCTATTGACCCGGAGCTAATCGATTATGAGGCTTTCCCGAATACGGACGGGCGCTTCGGTGTGATACGCCTTCCGCTGGCAGCGATCGGGCAGTTGAAGTTGTTTGATGGGCAGCATCGACGACGCGCGATCTACGACTTAATCGATGAGCGTCGTGTGAGAATCCGCGTCTTGGGTGAGAAGGTCAAAGAGGCAAAGGCTAAACTCAAAGACACCAAGAATAAGAGACGCCACAAGCCTTCTATCGAAGAGTTGAGCAGGGAACTTGGGGCAACTGAGTGCCGTCTTCAGCAGCTCCAATCCGAGGCGATGCCAGTTCTCATGTTTGGTGAAGTAGACATCAAATCGCTGCAGCAAATGTTTTCTGACGCAGCGAAGGCTCGACCGATTGACGCGATCACCAAGTCACGATTTGACTCTCGTGACCCCTTCAACCGAGCCGCGGAAGTCGCTATGAACAGTTGCAGTTTGCTCAACGGAAACGTAGAGATGGAGCGTAGTACGGTGTCAGCGACAAGCGACAAGCTAATCTCGTACAATCAGCTCGCAACCTTGCTCCGGACGCTTCAGGTAGGCTACTACGGTCGTGTCAGCAAACAACGGGCACTCGAATTGGACTCCAGGGAGGATTTGATTACTAGGCCTGCGGAACGATTCTTCATATTCCTCACTGAGGCTCGCGAAGAATACAAACGCCTTGCCAACGGTGAGTCAAAACCGTCGAGGGAGCGCGGCACTACTCTCGCATTTAATAACACAATACTAAGAGTGCTCGCCGCAACTTGGTATGAGTGGGTTGTCAAGCGTAAGAAGAGTGAGACGGCACTCGTAAGAATTCTCAAAGATGCTGACTTCACTCTTGGGCGTGGTGCGACATGGCAGAAGGCGGGACTAGTACCCGAAGGTTTCCGGACCCCGATTTCTCGGAAGCAGGAAGTGGTCTCAGCGATCAACTACCTCCTAAAGGAAGCCCTCAAACTCGGAAATGGTAAGCACAGTTAAGAGGTGGTCATATCATGTTCAACGCCAACAACCATCAAGATGTCTATGACCTCCTATTCAGGCTGCTCGCAGCCGACCGGGAGGAGAAGGTAGAGGAGGCCCTAAGGTCGACTGGGCTATGGGACAATAAGGCGTCTTGGAGACTCCTGGGCGATAAAGAGGACAACTACGCCACTATCGGTGCCCAGGCGGTCATACCAGAAGCTGCGGTCGCAGAAAAGATCACTAATGCCATAGATGCTGTTCTGATTCGGTGTTGTAGGGAGCGAGGGATAGATCCAAAGGGTCCCGACGCACCGACTAGCGTTCGCAGGGCGGTTGCTTCTTTTTTTGATGTAAACCCAGATGCCGCACATTCAGGATCCCTTGAGGTCTGGGATGCTCGTAAGATCCGCGAAGTCGCACGATCAACGACTTCTATTGTCCTCACTGGTGACCGGCGCAAGCGAGTTGATCGCAAGCGTAACTACCCATCTGTGACTATCCTGGATCGAGGTGAAGGCCAAACACCAGAGATGCAGCCCGTTACCCTGCTTTCTCTTGGGGACAGCCTCAAGAGGGACATCGCGTTTACTCATGGCAAGTTCGCCATGGGAGGTACGGCAGCCCTCCGATTCTGTGGCGACAAACACTTTCAGCTCGTACTAAGTCGCCGGGCTCCTACGCTTGCGGCAGAGGACGGTGATTCGTCCGATTGGGGTTTCACGATTGTGCGCCGAGACTACCAGGACGGCGACAGCATGACAGCTTACCGATACCTCGCACCACTCGGAGTTGAGGATCATCCTGGGCGTGGAGATATTCTGCGCATCCCAGCGAGGAGCCTCCCGATCGGACCTCGCTACAATAAGCCATATGAGGTTGAAGTCGAGTCAGGCACGCTCATAAAGCTCTACCAGTACCAAACCGATGCAGTGACGCAGTTTGGACAAACCGGAGGCCTACGTCAGGAGCTGGATGCTTGGATGCCGCAACTGCCGCTTCCAATCCGGTTACACGAATGCAGATGGCAAGGAGAACTGCGAAGTACTGAGTGGAACCTCACCGGGCTGAATCGCCGACTGAAGGAGGCAGAGCCTGAATACGACGCAACTGGCACTCTGACAGTCTGGGGAGAGCCATTCACCTATCGGATATTCTGCCTTGAAGGAGACAACGCCAAGCGCTATCGTGGAGATCAAGGCGTTGTATTTGCGGTCAACGGACAGTCGCATGGCATGCTGCACAAGCGACTCTTTGGCACGAAGGCCGTCGGCCTCGGCGCGTTAGAGGACGCTTTAGCCGTCGTCATAGACTGCACCGAAGTCTCAGTCCCCTCCCTTGAGGACTTGACTCAAAACAGCCGTGACCGACTCTCGGAATCGCAGTTTCGCAAGGAGGTTGAAGACAAAATAAAGCAACTGCTCGCAGACGATGCGCGACTTCGCCAGCTAAACCGCGAGCGTGCAGATAGGCGCCTGGGCGAGCGTCTGTCCGATGATCGCCCTCTCGAGGAAGTGCTCCGGCAGGTTATGCGACGCTCCCAAGTTCTCAATGCGCTCTTCCTCCGTGGACAAAGACTGGCAAACCAGTCCATCCTCCAAGCTTCCAGCCAAGGCGATTGCTATAAGGGGCAGCCACATCCAACGGAATTCCGATTCCTCAGGCTGCCATACGGTGAGGTACTTGAGCGGAACTGTCACCTCGGACAGCGCACTCGGATCGATTTTGCCACAGATGTCGAGGACGATTACTTTGACCGTGCAATCCTCCCTGGGTCACTCGATGTGAGGATTTCTCGTGAGGGAAATCCCGTCGAATCGTCCGAATACACCTACGTGATGCGCTTGTCCTCAGGCATCGCTCACCTAAGCATAGATCTTCCGCCCAGCGTAGTAGAAGGCGACCAACTCATCGTCGTAGTCCAGGTGAACGACGAAGCACTGATCACCCCGCTTGTGAACACGGCTTGCATCTCGGTACTACCAGAGCAGAGAACTCGATCTGGAGATGGGGGCAGAAATCGACGTGGGAGCGGCAATGCAAGGTTAAGTTTGACACCCTCTGGAATTGAGTTTCCGCAGATCAATGAGATTCGCGAGGAGCGCTGGAAGAAGTCTGAGATGGACGAGCGGTCCGCTCTACGGGTAGTTAACCTCGGAAAGGATGAAGGAAGTAATGCCACCAGATACCTCTTTGAAGTCAATATGGACAACATGTATCTGAAGGCTGAACGTAGGTCGACACCCAGAAGGAAGGATATACTGGACGCCCAATGGAAGTATGGGCTTGTGCTGTTAGGGCTTGGGCTTTTGCGCGAACCTCAAGAAACCACTTCTGAGAACGACGAGCAGTTCGACGAAAGGAAGAGGATTGCGGCGACGTCTGACGCGATCGGTCCCGTACTACTCCCCCTGATTAACGAACTTGGCGAACCGGGCATGGGCGACCTCATCAGCTCTTAGTGCTGGCTCCCTCGAATCTCGACACAAAGTAGGTCGCCCGGCGTTTGCCTACCAGACGGTGGACCAATAACATCTCGCGACTGGCGTCATTTCGTGTTCGCCGCTGGTTATACCACTTCCTATTGGGAATTGTCCTGACTTTCCGCGAGACGATGTCGCCCTCGTTTGTTTCCTCAAATCCTGCGTGCGTCATGGCGTCCAAATAAAGTGGCAGCTGGGCTGCGGTGTTGGAAAAGGAAATCAGTTGTACAATTCTTGCGTCAGAAGCAATCACCTGTCTCAGGTTACAGAATGCCAGAGATAGACTGCTGAAGTAGTTTCTTTGGCCAAGAGGCGACCTGCTACCCATCGTATAGTGTGCAGCGCCGTGTCCATCTCGGAGGTCAGCGATCCAATACGGGGCGGGTGTCTCGCGCCTCCCCATGACTTGCCATCGATGATACAGAATGTGCACCCCAGGATAGGGAGGAGAGGTAAGGACAAGCTTAGGACGAATCTGATGTCGCCTCAGCGTCCGGGCCAACAGGGTGTCTCTCGCCGAGAAGGCCAATAGCCGCCGGGTGGACGAAATCTTATTCTTATATATACCTGCGTCCCTGGCAGCTGAGACGAACTGCTCCATACCGCCTAGCATGAATTCAATACGTTTCTCAAGCTCAACAGCCAAGGCTACAGCATCAGGAGCGTTGGTGCTAGAGTCCAATCCCCACTGTCCTACACGAACGAGGGCGCATCGTGCAAACTGACGACGTCGACGAAATCTGAGACCTTTGACAAGCCTGATTGCCATTGCGAAGAACTGATATGCCGCCATCGGCATATTACGTATTGGACTCTCGCAAGTATGGGCATAAGGGTTAATTCCTGCTGCCGCATCGCTCACATTCCGAACCCAAGCACGAATCTCCGCAATGTCATAACGACTCAATGGAGTCGTCTTCGCTCCTGTAACGAATCTGGCGAGTTCGTTGACATCAGAACCAATTGCATGCCTACCGGAAGCCACGGCCTCAACAATCGCAGTCCCGCCACCCATGAAGGGATCCAACACCCAGTCTCCAGGTTCAGTTAGTGACTCAAGGATAAATCGAGCAAAATTAGGTGTAAATCGTGCTGGATACTTGTAGAAGTCATGGGTGTAACCTTTCACCCTGTTAGTTGAACGAAAGACTTGGTCAAACCTACTTGCCACTGGCTTAGAGTCAGCTATGGACATTGCGAATTGTCCTCTGAGGGTAACCGCAATTCCATTGATTCCATCTTGTGCGTTCTCTCAAGGCCTAGGATTGTCCGAGGCAGTTTCTCAATTGTGACATCTTCGATGCGCTTTATGATTGAAATTGTTAGCTGCCTAATCTGTACAAGTTCCTTCCAAGACATTAACCGTTTCAGGAACAGCTTTCAAAAGGCATAGTACATGCGATAAAGCTATTGAATCGTTAGGGATATTACAACGCCTATAGAGGTATTCTTCCAACATCTTCTTGACCCTCTCCTCCATCAGTCCAGCCTTTGCCGGTGCCCAAATGAGCTTGTCGGTTATTGACGTCAACTGTGGGACCGCTCAACTTCTATGACGTTGTTCGATGAGATAACTGGCCAGCAAGAATGGTTGACACCAATCAGCAAGAAAGTGATTGCGTGTGAGGAGTCGGTGCTGTACCGCCCTTGTTGGTCGTTCGTAAGTAAGAAGGGCAAGGGATGACCACCAACTGGTGTCAGGCACAGGGAATATGTAGGTCGTCGTCGCATATGTGGGTGAGTTTCGGGATGAGCTCATCATGTTCGGCTACGCTCACCCCAACCCTGAGCCCGACGAGTTGCACCATAAAGGTGAGATCGAAAAGTTGACGCCGTACTAACGCTTCAGATGGAAGGAATTATGGCAGCAACTGCTGGCATTATCCCGTTGAATGCCTCAAAGGAGGCCGGCATATTTGGTGCATGTCCATTGAAATCAGATGGCGTAAACCCGTTGTACCCGCGAATGCTCCGCGCAACGATTGGGGCATGGTTTGGATTAGAGGGCCACCAGTTAGAAGCCGAGTGTCTCCGTCAATTAGGAAACCGGTCTCCTTACGGCGACCACGGCTCTGTCAAGCTGGTACGGAATCACCACCACTGACGATTCCAGCTTGGTAACGAGAGTGCTGCTGTCGAGGGAGAGTCTCAGCGGCAGCATCCCGTCATCTTTGGGGAGGTTGTTCGAGCTAGTGTACCTGAAGCTGAGCAGCAACGAATTGACTGGGGAGATACCCCGCCAGCATGGGTGGCACCACTACCTAGAGGATCTGAGGCTGAGGGGCAACTTCCCAACGGGGGCAAAACCCTGGGGCTCCAGGGAAGTGGCCACTTACGACCTGGACTCGCTGAACCTGCACTACTGCCATACTCCTGCGCCTGGGGACCTGGTGGCGGGCAAGGCTACGGAGACTAGTGTGCACCGGAGCAGGGATGCAGTGACTAACGCACACAGTACCGGCAGAGTAACACCTGGGAGACACGGGAATCTGGACAGAGGACAGCGATACAATCACCGGCACTACCCACGAGGTGGACAATCTCGTCTGCGGGAACGAGTACCGGTTCCGGGTGGGCGCCTACGGCAGCGGGACAGGCTACAAGGCAGAATGGAGCGAGCCACGGAGGCCAGTACCGGGTCCACCACCGCCTGAACCGGCCTCCCGCCTTCCTCCAACCCTCCTACGCCTACTTCATCGCCGACGCCTTCGCGGCAGACCCCGACGGGGCTACCCTAACCTACTCCTTCACCGCGGGCAACGACGACGGTAAGTTCTCAATAAGCTCAGCCAGTGGAACCCTCACCATCGCTGCGGGCCTCGACCATTAGGCTGTTTCCTCTAATTCCCTCGCAATGCGGGCCAGCGACCCACGAAAAGGCTCCGCCACCATCACGGCCTCGGTGACGGTGACAGGTGTTCCTGACTCCCAGCCCAGGGAGGTCCAGAACCTGCAGGCCACCTACTCAGACGACGCAGTCCCCCTCACCTGGTACGCGCTCACAGGCCCTCCAGTGACGGGCTTCCACATCCTGCGCAGACCCCTGGGCCATGTGTCCACCCACGTGGAGAACTCGCCAATCACTACGGGGACCGGATGGAGGTGAAACACGACATCTCCTACGCCCACCGCATTCAGGCCATCAACTCCGCAGGCTACAACGGCTCCTCCCGCCCTGCAACGGTGGCGGTCCCCGATCCGCCACAACTGCCAACCAACCTCACCGCCACTGCTACCTCTACCATGGTGACCCTGTCCTGGCAGGCCCCTGCCGGGGAGGTGACGGTGAGGGATGACAGACAATGCGGCGGTAGCAGGCCCTGGTTCAGGGCGAGTTCGACGTCCATGTGCTGGACACAGGCAGCACCGACACCCAGTACGTGGACCGGATGAACCTGCAGAAGAGGGTTTCCCACACCAACAGGTTCCAGGACCATCGTAGACGCCGGATTCAGAGTCGCCTCTGAATTTGCTAGGTTAAGGATCCCCGGCCAGAAGGAGGCATGGCGGCGGCGTTGGCTCCATATTCCCTGGGCATTCCCAGACAGAGGTCTAAGGGCTAGAAGAATGCTGGCGATAGAGAGAGCCAAGGAGTCAAAAGGCTCCAAATGGTTAGACTTCGTTGATGAATGGAGAGAGTTGAAGAAGAAGCCGGGCTTTGGTTGGATTCAGCTGAGGATCCAGATGGTGAAGATGAGTGAGACGCATTATGTGATATGCTCTCAGGGAAATGATTTAGAGAGCGATCATGGGCATGGATGCTGAGCGAATGCGTCTCGGCCAAACCGGAAGGTTGGCTAGTTTGGAGAGACCAACGTCCCCTCTGGATATGATGACCGTCTTTCAAACAGGGAACGCGAGGGGATTTAATCAACACGACCACTTTGTTTGTTGCGCGTTGATCCCTTCAGCGTGTATTGGGAATGTTGAGGAACTGCTGGTACTTAGCGGTTTTCGCGATAACGTTTATGCAGGACTGCCTGGTAGCACCGGTAGATTGCACGAAGGAAGCGGCAAGAGAAAGTTAGTTTATTGGCGTTATGGTAACGAACTTGGAGTAGAGCCACTAGTAACCTTCCGCAGTTTCCATGGAATCAGGGATGGTCATGTAGAGATTAGTGAGGAATTCCGTCTTTTTCATAACCTGTACTATGACGACAACAACAATTGCTACATCAAGATAGATGAAGTAGGTGATGAATATCCAGTGGTCCTCCTCAAAAAAAACGGCGACAAAGTCAAGATACGGCTTCAAGAGATTCGACAGTTTCTTGCGATTAAGGAGATGCACTTGGCGATTCAATTCAACTACCTAGAATTCTCGACACGTACACTGGAAGAATTAAGCCTAGTTGAAGAGGTGCAGCGAGCACGCGACGATTCACTCACTTGGGAGTTCTTTTATGCCAACATGCCGCAATTGCCAACCAGAAGGCGGTCATTCAGTTCGCTGTCGGGCATTAAGACAATTGAACCTCTGCCCAAGTCGCATAGCGGATTTCCCGGATTTGCCATTGAACAAGAGAAGAAGCAATTGAACTTCATCATCGGACTGGATGATGACGGTTCTGAGATTGAGTATACATGTGACCCGAGTGCATTGGCTAATTTCTTTGGCAAGAACCCCGGAGCTCCAAATTTCCTTACGCCGGTGTACTTCAAGAAGGAAGTCTTAGACAAATACTATGCCCAGCCCAGTCGTTACGAGATTACCGGAGATAGGCTGCAGCGAGGGGAATTGTGGTCGACCACAATTGATAACGAAAGTCGAAACCATGTAGTTGTATGGCTTGGAGATTTGGCAAAGTTGCCATATAAGGAGCAATTGTACTGGAGATCTTTCAACATTGTGTCTCGAGATGGCCTAAGCAGGTCTTTCTTTACTCGTCAAATGCTGGCTAAAATGCATGAGTCCGACCTTCCAGAGGACGCTTTCTTACGCTTGTATCAAGAACTATTGAGTGCTAGCCAAGAACACCTGGGTTGGTCCATCTTACTTCCTCTGGAAGATGATGATGAACATCATATTCAGAGTCTCCGAGTCCACGCGAACAATGAACAGCGTGAATTCGACCAGCAAGTACTAAGCCTGACCAAGATTCTGATTGATTCGCTAAACGAAGCGCACCTCGTGAATTTGATATCCCCTAAACGAAACCTGTGCGGGAAGCGTGGTATTTCCATGCTTGAGTATGCACTTAGAGACTGTCACGTAGATGGGATTGTAAGGCATATTGGTTTTCTCAGGGACCTTCAAGGCTTACGTTCATCTGGAATGGCTCACCGGAAGGGTCGACGTTATCGCAATGTATCAAGGAGGTTCGACATGGAGAATAGGGATCTGAAGGAAGTTTTTGTGGGAATTCTCAACCAGGCAGTCATGTTTCTCGAGTTTCTGATAGAAGTCATAATGGATGGTCGTCTGGAAGATGCCACTTGTCACGAATGTTCGTCCGCTAGAAGCTTGGACTGTTAGGGATTCAGCGATTCGCTTCCTATTCCGACGCTTCTTGGTTTCAGGAATGCGCCAAAGAACTCGTCTAAGGCAGACTCTGCACAAGAGAGAACCACTCAACTCGTATCATAGTCCACAATTTGGTGAATGGCAGACTTTCCGTGCCTTTCTTCTACACATGCTGCCTAGTGCAGAAATCGCCAAATTCCAAGCGGTGTTGGCAACAAAATTATCAGTATTGCGGCACCTATTTTCCTAAGACGCAAAGAGGCCCACCACATCACACCGAGAGGCAATTTCACTGTTCTATTCCGCGACGCGTTCAGCAACAACCATGCTAGCAGGGAATCCTCAGTTCATTTCAGTGTCATTGCTAACTCGCCTGCCGTTGAATCCCAATAGCGCATACATGACAAGGCGTGCTCAATCTATGCATCCAAGCAGACATGCCACAATTGCGAGAACGTTTTAGTCAGCTAATCCCCCGAGACACTCGTAATTGGGACCAGTTTGATGCAGGGATGCCGGGAGAGGTCGTAGTCTTCTATGATCCGCCGCCGGTCGTAGAGGGTTCGGCTCTGCAGTACGAAGCTCCGCTGCTGGTTTTGATGCCAACTTTGGGACAGATGGTGCCGGTGCTGCACTCAGCCGGAACGCAGCCTACTTCAAATTGTCCGCCGAGGCCGATTTGTAACCCTCTCAATTGACCTTGGATGGAAGGTCGGCAGCCTCTCAGTGCTGATTGCCACTTATTCAACTACGGATGCCTCCAATTCAACAGTCCATGAGAACCGCACCCTATTGTGTCGATTGACAGACAAAGAACGAGCCGCCTGGTTCTATTCTAATGAACGCTCCTTGGTAGAGAATCTGTAGTTGCTGCGGCTAACCCTGAGTAGGCGTGTGAATTGGTCATCAATAGGTGCCTCATCAGCCGTGGGGGTGCCATCCAAGGCATCGGCAAGAGCTCTGCCCCATCTTATTCCCTTGGAAAGCTCGACGGTACGGAGTTTCCAGTACGCTTTACGCACGGTTTCAAATTCTGTGCCCTTGCCAATTGGCGATGTCTCTAGATCCGACAACTGGACAGGCTCGATGTCGGTGCTCAACGCACCCGCGGCCGAGAGCATCACTTCACAACTGAAATTATGCTCTTCAAAGTTTGGCTCAGAGATCACGTAGCCTGCAGGCAACAGGCCAGAATCCGACATATTCTCCAGAACCCGGCGACGCTCAGCAACCTTGTCGTCGCCGTCTACTGTTATCGCAACGAAAATCTCCTCTTGCTGGCTTAGGATTAGGAACGCACGAACCAGCGGATCCTCTAGTTTCCCAACCCCTTTGAGATTTAGTAATTCAATCCCGGCACGTTCGAGGCTAACACGCCGGAGTTCCGCCCATCGCTCGATGAATCCGATCTCAGTTTCTCCCTCGACGAACCAGCGGACACGAGGCTGTGGGTCAAGGTCGTATTGTCGGACGACATTCCTGAATACCGATCGATTTCCGTCGGTGGTAGTGCGGCGTCCAAAGAACCGTTCCTTGTAGCTGGAAACCTGTGGACCAAGCCTGACGAGGTCCTCATCTGGTAGGTCAGTCACTCCATGATAGATCGAGAGGTAGCGGCGCAGCACCTCTGCCTGATAGTATCCATCCTCAGCGCGGAGCGCTGCCCCCTTAAGCGTGAGACGTTTCTGACGAGGTACATAAGCGATCAGTTCACGCCAATCGCTCAGAGGATCCCCAAGTTCGGCATCTATGGCTAACACCTTGTGCCAATGCCGAATCATTTCTACGCCGCAGCGGTTCTTGCTTAGTACGCTATTGTGGTTGATTCCTTGGCGCCAGGCAAACATGCCTTCGTCGGTTTCACCGCGAAGAACGTCCCATGAGATTCGACCAGTGAGAGCCTCAATCGCCAAAGGCTCCGCAGCGAGGAGCATCCCGATAACGGCGAACGACTCGAACCATCGCTCCTGTGTTGTCAACCTACCAACCTCTCTCGCGGATCGACCTTCGTGAACACCCAATCAACGAGTTGCCGATAGCGGTCTGGACCGTACAGGCTTTGATAGTAGGCAACATTGATTCCCAAGGTCCTTGCTACTCGGGTTGCCCTCCACAGTTGAAAAGGATGCCACCAAGATCGACCATGGTCGATCTTGGTCTGCGCCCGATCGTGCAACTGCTTGAGGTCAGGCGTCTGTCCTCGGTCGCCAAATACTAGACCGAGCCCGTCGATCTCGACGGGGACCAGTCGGTCCGTACCAGCTGACTCAGGAGCAGCTTCCCAAGCGATCGGCGGGAAAATGCCAACACTCGCCAATAGGAGGAGCACGTCAGAGTTGATGTTGACCCCCCTGTCATTCAACCAGCGAACGAATTCGCGTGCCTGCATAGGCCGCGTCTGTCGGTATGGCGCTCCGAGGGCATTTTGGACTACGGAGGCAACAAGGGAGTCGGGTATCTCCACTGACCTGACCTCACTTAATCAGAGTTGCGTCTCAGCGAAGACAAGACGCTACGTGGCAACATCAGGGTCGCTCCTTCATGACGCTAGAACAATCCTGTGTGCAAAATCAGTGTAACCTATCTTCTAACCAGAGGGCCATATGTCAACTTCGACAGTGTGCATCCACTCCCCCCCGCTGAGAATGTCGTCCCCTGTCCATTAATCTGAGGCTTCGTTTAGTTGAGGTACACCCATATTAGTTGGACAGAACTGAGGCCGAGTTAAGTGAGGGTCCCGTGGCTCCTGCCCATTATGACGAGATGGGTCGTATAGAGCACTTCTTCTCATTGGATTCCTTCTCAGGTGCCGTACGGACTGTGTGGAACAGACCCGCTGGAGTCCGATAGCCCAAGGCCTGATGGGACCCCTGGTTGTTGTAGAATCGGAAGTAGGCTCCGATTCCCCTCTTGGCCTCAACAGCGTTGGCGTAGTCTCTCAGGTGCACCTCCTCATACTTCTCTGTCCTCCATAGCCGCTCCGCCAGGGTGTTGTTGGCACCATACCGTCTAGGAACCTTGCCTATTGGAGATGAATCCAAGTCAGCCGGCTACGACTATCTGTGTCCTCCATCGCTGTTGCGTTTGCCCAATGAACGCTTGGAAAGAAGTCTCACGCGCGGGTGTTCGGCCGGCCCCTTGATCCATCGCCCGTCGTTACCCACTGTCTACCGCCTCTCATTCGACCCCTGCTCCCTCCAATTCGGCTGTCCATGAGAACCGTAATTTGTTATGTCGATTGACAGACAAAGAACGAGCCGCCCGCCCCTTCTACCCACACATCACTACAACCGTAGCGCCCACACCAACGGATACTCTACCCCAACCCCTCAGTCCACAGATACAGCCGGCGCGTGAACCGCATGCGACTGGCACCCCACCCACATCTGCCCGTCCTCAAAGAACTCCTTCTTCCAGATGGGCACCGTCTCCTTGATCCTGTCCACCACGTAGCCGCAGGCCTGAAACGCTTCCTTCCGATGCGGCGACGCCACCGCCACAACCAGGCTGATGTCCTCAATCTCCAGCCGCCCTACGCGGTGGATAATGGAAACATCCTCAATCCGCCACTTCTGCACAATCTCGGCGGCAATCTCCCGCAGCTTCCTCAACGCCATAGGCCGGTATGCCTCGTACTCCAGGTGAAGCACCGTCTTTCCCATAGACGTCCGACGAGTGGTTCCCAGAAACGTCACCACCGCCCCGTTGCTGTCCCGCCGCACCGACGCCGTCACCGGCTGCGGATCAATAGCCTTATCCGTTATCTCAATCATCTCATTCCCCACATGGTCAATTCTCCCTCTTCCCCCTCTCCCGTCTTGGGAGAGGGTTGGGGTGAGGGTGCCCTCTTACCTCTTCCCCCTTGACGGGGGAAGATTGAGATGGGGGTGATCCCTCATCCCCCACTAACCGGCGGAATCAACGCAACCTCACCCCCCTCATTAAGGACGGTCCCTCCGTCGGCGTACTCCTCGTTCACCGCCGCCACGATTTCCACGTCCGGCGGCGCGAGGTCGGGGTATGCGTCCCGAATCTCCCGCAGCAGGTCCGCCAGAGTCGCCGATTCCGGCAACTCCCAGTCCCTCTCCGACGTACCCGCTCGCTCCCGGTACAGGGCGAAAAATCGCACGCTTACCTTCAACCTAACCTCTCTTCTCCCCCTCTCCCGTCCTGGGAGAGGGTTGGGGTGAGGGTGATTCTCCCCTCCCCTCTTTCCTCTTCCCCCTTGACGGGGGAAGATTGAGATGGGGGCGATTCCTTCCTAATGGTACTCCTTCCCCTGCTCAAGCGCCGCCTGAATCGACTTCACCAGACGCTTGGCCGATTCCGCGTCAATCTCCACCGCAACCCGCGCTCCCGGCCCCTTGCTGGAGTCCACGAAGTCGATGTTCAGCGCGTGGTCGAAGGGCGCTTTGAAGGGATGGTCGAAGGACACGTTAACCTGGTCCACCTTGATCCAGTCCTGCGTCCCCTTGCCGGTGCCGGAAATCGGCGCCGTCTCCACAATCATCGTGCACATAGTCAGCCTCCTAACCCGAGAGGTGCTTGCCGAAGAAGGCAAACACCTTCTCCCAGCCGTCCACCGCCTGCGCCTGCCGGTACATGGGCATGTGATAGTAGAAGAAGCCGTGGCCCGCGTTCTCGTACATGTGGAACTCAATGTCCTTGCCGTGCTTCTTCAGCTCCGCCTCGTGCATCGCCACCTGGTCCGGCGGCGGCGACACGTCCTCCTCGCCGAACAGACCCAGCAGCGGACAGCACAGATCCGCCGTTAGATCGAAGGGGGCTACGGGCTGCTGCTCCGTAAGAGCGTCCGCCGACTGGATGACGTTCCCTCCCCACAGCTCCACTGCGGCGTCCCAGCCCGTGCTGCTGCACGCGACCAGGAAGGTGTGCCGGCCGCCGGAGCAGCTTCCGATGACGCCCACCTTGCCGCTGGTGTACGGAAGGTTGTTGACGTAGTCTCGTCCCGCCACCGAGTCGGCAATGACGTGCTCGTCATAAGCTCCGCCCTGGCTACGGGCATGGGCTGCCACGTCCTCGGCGGTGCCGTGCCCGAAGTCATAGAACAGGTTGGGACAGATGGCCACGTAGCCGTGATGGGCAAACTTGCGGGTGAATTCCTTGTATAGCTCGTCCCAGCCTGGAATGTGGTGCACCAGCACCACGGCGGGGAAGGGGCCGGACCCCATCGGGCGCGCGAAATACGCGTTGATACTCGTGCCGTTATGCCCCTCCAGGGTAATGGTTTCGGCAATCATGCCTTCGTACATATCAGTTGTGTACATTCTCTTGTCCTTTCTACAAATGCGATATACCTATACTTGGATACCTGAATTCCTTTCTTCTATAGAAAAGTCCTCTACATTAATTTAAGGATATTGGCCTCGTTGTCAACCACCTCCCTCTTCGTCATTCCTGCGAAAGCAGGAACCCACGGCGGGGTGGTTCATGGAGGGTGTACCCCTTCCCTCACCCACTCATCCTTAGCTTGTCCAAGGACACCAAACCCCGCAACCCACACCACTTCCCCACCCGCTCATCCTGAGCTTGTCGAAGGGTCCCTCTTACCTCTTCCCCCTTGACGGGGGAAGATTGAGATGGGGGTGAATCTCCCTCTCCTTCGCACCTATTCAACTGGGAAGTCCTTAATCTGCAACGCTGTCAAGGGGCTCGGGTTTGGAGCTACTGGGAACACAGCAAACACTCGCACTTGAGTATTGGTTAAAGATTCCTGATCCTGCGATAAGTGCGCTATGCCCCAAACGTTGTCCAGCCTTCTAAAGACAAACGAAGCCTTGTTGCCGGCTCCTGCGGGAACGTCCGCCACTGGCACAGGCGTCACCACGATGAATTCCGCCGTGCCCTGATCAAGTAATCCAAGACCGCCAAAAGACTTACCGGATTCTTCATTTGCCAGCCTTCCAATCTTGACGAGGACGCGTCCGTCTCCCAAGCGTTGGATGACTGCTTTCAGTGACGGTCTTTCATGAATGCTGGGGATGCCATTGTTGTCAAAGTCAGCGCCACGGAAGTAGCAACCAATGTAATGTTCGCCTTGCTTACCATTGGCCTGATACAGTTCGGCCATGGTAAATACCTGCATCCCCGGCGGGGCGCACCAAAAGTGATTGGACGACGGGCATTCCCCATGGTGGGCCATGATCATCCCCGCTAGAACATCAATGCCATGCTGAGCCAAATCTCGTTTTGAGAGGCGGCCCCAGCTGGCAATGGAGAACGTATCACCTTCCTTATATGGAAAATCATTCTGTACCATTTCAAAACCTTTCGAAACGAACGACTCGTTTCCGCTGATTCTCACCGTTATGCAAGTCCGACTTAAATCTGCACCACTGCGAATTTAGAGAGCTCTTATCCAACGTTCGCTAATTCAAAAATGCAATGGCTATGCGTTAGAGAAATCGGCTGCGATATATTTAAGTTGGCGGACATGGCGACTAGCGACGCCCCCTCCGCCGCCCCCACGAGTCCCGCAACGCCACCGTCCGGTTGAAAACAAGTGCCCCCCGCCTCGAATCCGCCCCGTCCACACAGAAATAACCAACCCGCTCGAACTGGTACGGCGTCCCCGCCTCAGCCTCCGCCATCCCCGGCTCCAGCTTGCACCCCTCCAGCGTCACCAGCGATTCCGGGTTGAGGTACTCCTTGAAGTCTCCCTCCTCGGGCTTCGGAACCGAGAAAAGGTGGTCATACAGCCTCACCTGGGCGTCTATCGCGTGCTCCGCCGACACCCAGTGAATCGTCCCCCGCACCCGACGACCGTCTGGCGCATTTCCGCCTCGAGTCTCCGGGTCGTAGACGCACCGCACCTCCTTCACCTCCCCCGTCTCCGGGTCCTTCGTGAACCCCACGCACGTCACCAGGTAGGCGTAGCGCAGCCGCACCTCCCTGCCCGGCGCCAGCCGGTAAAACTTCCGCGGCGGGTCTTCCATGAAGTCTTCCCGCTCCACGTAAAGGACTCGCGAAAACGGCACAGTCCGCGTCCCCATCGACTCGTCTTCCGGGTTGTTGATGGCGGTCATCTCCTCCGTCTGCCCCTCCGGATAATTCTCGATGACCAGCTTCAACGGATGCAGCACCCCCATCACCCGACGCGCCTTCCGGTTCAGGTCCTCCCTCACACAGTGCTCCAGCATCTGAATCTCCACCGTGTTGGGACGCTTCGCAATCCCCAGCCGCTCGTTGAACGTCCACAACGCCTCCGGCGTGTACCCCCGACGACGCATCGCCGAAAGCGTCGGCATCCGCGGGTCGTCCCACCCCGAAACGTACCCCCCCGAAACCAGCTCCCTCAGCTTGCGCTTGCTCATCACTGTGTGCGTCAGGTTCAGACGCGCAAACTCAATCTGCTGCGGATGATGTATCCTCAGCTTCTCGACCAGCCAGTCGTACAGCGGCCGGTGGTCCTCGAACTCCAGGCTGCACAGCGAGTGGGTTATCCCCTCGATGGAGTCCGACTGCCCGTGCGCGAAGTCATACGTCGGGTAGATGCACCACTTGTCCCCCGTCCGCTGATGGTCCAGATGCAGGATTCGATACAGTACCGGGTCGCGCAGGTTCAGGTTCCCGGAGGCCATGTCTATCCTCGCCCGCAGCACCCGTGCCCCGTCCTCGAATTCCCCCGCCCTCATCCGACGGAACAGGTCTAGGTTTTTCTCCACGCTCCTGTCCCGATAAGGACTCGGAATCCCCGGCGCCGTAAACGTCCCCCGGTGCTCCCGTATCTCCTCCTGCGACAGATCGCAGACGTAGGCCAGACCCGCCTTAATCAGATGCTCGCCAAACTCGTAAAGCTGCTCGAAGTAGTCCGACGCGTAATAGAGGTGGTCGCCCCAGTCCAGGCCCAGCCACCGCAGGTCCTCCTGGATGGCGTGGACGAATTCTTCCTCTTCCTTGGCGGGATTCGTATCGTCGAAGCGCAGGTGGCAGACGCCCGCATAGTCCTTGGCGATGCCGAAGTTGATAAACGCCGCCTTGGTGTGACCGATGTGCAGGTAGCCGTTCGGCTCCGGCGGAAACCGGGTGACCACCTTCCCCTCAAACCGACCGCTCTCGTTATGCGACTGAATAATCGCGCGAATGAAGTCGGTGGAAGAAGCGCTCTCAACCCTGGTTTTCTGCGTCGTCATATACTGGACACTCTGCCTGAAAGTTTCGCAACAACCATACCCAAACCCGCCCCAATCCACAAGAAGCCCACCACCCCCCTCACACCATACCTTGTTCCCGCAGAGGCGGGAATCCATCCTAACCTTCCCCCTTGACGGGGGAAGGTTAGGATGGGGGTGATTCCCGTCCCCTCGGGAACTCGGGGGCCCACTCTTAATCCCTCATCCATCCCCTGCCACCACCATTTCGTAAGGGCGACCGGCCGGTCGCCCTTTTCGTCACCTTCTTCATCACAACCCGCCTCAAATACCCTGCGCTATAATAGTAGAAAGGAGGGATGGCCGAGTGGACTAAGGCGGCGGTCTTGAAAACCGCTTCTCGTCTTGCGCGAGACGTGGGTTCGAATCCCACTCCCTCCGCCACCCCACATTAGCCAGCCCGCCTACTGCGACTTCTTCGGGGGCGGCTCGCTAAATTTCAGACCCTGCTCTGCAGCCTCATCCCGACGCCTCTCCCGGTCCAGCGCCTTCTCAGTGTCTTAGAAAGAATTCCTCGGCAGACGATGGAGCGTCGGCTGGAAGGCTCCAATCAGTGTTTAGGCGACGTAGTTAGCGACCGTCTCCGGCGCTGGTTGCCGCCCATTCATCCTTCCTCGCGCAGCCCGTACCAGTTGCCGTCCTCGTCGATGAAGATCGCAAACCATGCCCATGGCATCTCCCTAGGCTCCTGCGTGAACTCCACGCCCCGACCGGCCATCCCTTCGTAGGTCGCGTGGATGTCCTCACACGCGAAGACAATGGAAGGCTTCCGCTCCGCCCAGTCCTTCATCATCGTCTTCGGGTAGATGACCAGATTTGACTCCCCACCCGGCGGCCCGACCTCGATCCATTTTGCGTTCGGGCCCATGTCGGCCTCGAAACGCACCTCGAATCCAACCCGCTCCGTCCAGAATCGGACGGCCGCCGCTTGGTCATCCACGTATACTGCCTGCGTCGCTATCTTCGTAATCATCGACTGCCTACTTCGGCTTCGGTGGCGGAGGTTCGGTAAACTCAAGACCCTGCGCCAACGCCTCATCTCTACGCTTTTCCCAAGCCCGCTTATAGGCCTGCCACATCTCAAGCTTCCCCTCGGCTATTCCCTCTTCCCGACCTTCCTCCCGACCCTCGGCCTTCCCCTCGTTGAATCGCTTTTTCAGGTACCTCTCAGATAGCAGCACGACTGGGCCCTACTTCGGCTTCGGCGGCGGTGGCTCCGTAAACTCCAAGCCCTGCTCCCTCGCCTTGTCTCGGCGTCTCTCCCAAGCGCGCATATAGACCTGCCACATCTCCAGTTTCCCTTCCTCCCTGCCTTCCTCCCTACCTTCAGCCTTCCCCTCTGCCTTCCCCTCGTTGAATCGCTTTTGCAGGTACCTCTCGGATAGCAGCACGGTTCCCTCCACGATAACAAACGAAGCGGCGGCGCTGATGACGACCACCGCCTCCATAAAACTGACTACAGCAAGTGCGTCTCCTTTGCCGATTAGAAACGCCAGGATGCTGCCGGGCAAGAATAGCACAAGGAATATCAGTAGAAACCAACCCTCGCTATGCCTCGGCAGTATCATCTGCAGTTGCAATGTACTATATATGTTCTGGCTGCATCGCGTCAAGCAAAATCCCGCTTGACGAATGCCGTAATTTTTCCCTACAATATAGGTGATCGTGGCGGCTTGTCCGCCTCGTTTATGTGTTTGAGCAAGGATGCGGGCCCCAGTGGCGCAATGGCAGCGCAGCCGACTTGTAATCGGCAGGTTAGCGGGTTCGAATCCCCTCTGGGGCTATACCTGCAAACACTGATTACGACGAAGAAGGGAAAGAAAACCAGCCCAACCCGTTGGCCTTCAATTTCACCTGTGATAAACTATACCCACCCTTGTTTTTCGGAGGGGTGGGTGAGTGGTTTAAACCACCAGACTGTAAATCTGGCGCTCGAAAGGGCTTCGCAGGTTCGAATCCTGCCCCCTCCACCATATCAGCCTATAGCAAAACCCCAACCATACTCACTGCCCACATAGCTCAGACGGTAGAGCACGCCCTTGGTAAGGGCGAGGTCGACGGTTCAAGTCCGTCTGTGGGCTCCAGCACACACCAGGTACCCAAACTTAACTTAATTCATAGCAGGAGGAACCTAGATGGCAAAGCAGAAATTTGAGAGAGGTAAGCCTCACGTAAACGTCGGCACCATCGGCCACGTTGACCACGGGAAGACCACCCTCACTTCGGCCATGACCATGGTTCTCGCAAACCAGGCCACCGGCACCGACTACAGGGCTTTCGACACCATCGACAACGCCCCCGAAGAAAAGGCCCGCGGCGTCACCATCAACATCGCCCACATCGAGTACGAGACGGAAAACCGCCACTACGCCCACGTGGACTGCCCAGGCCACGCCGACTATATCAAGAACATGATCACCGGCGCAGCCCAGATGGACGGCGCAGTCCTCGTCGTAAGCGCCCCCGACGGCCCCATGCCCCAGACCAGGGAGCACATCCTCCTGGCCCGCCAGGTTGAAGTGCCCCGCATCGTCGTCGCCCTCAACAAGGTCGACGCCATGGACGACGAAGAACTTCTGGAGCTGGTTGAGCTCGAGGTTCGCGAGCTTCTCAGCGAGTATAACTTCCCCGGCGACGACACCCCCATCGTCCGAGTCAGCGCCCTCAAGGCCCTTGAAGAGCAGGAAGCCGGCAACAGCGACGGCCCCTGGAGCAAGAACATCCTCGAGCTTATCGAGGCCATGGAAGACTATATCCCCGTCCCAGACCGCCCCAAGGACAGGCCCTTCCTCATGCCCGTGGAAGACGTCTTCGGCATCAAGGGACGCGGCACCGTCGTCACCGGCCGCGTCGAGCGCGGCACCATCCGCACCGGCGACCCCGTGGAGATTGTCGGCTTCGGCAAGGTCTCCAAGACCGTCGCCACCGGCCTTGAGATGTTCCACAAGACCCTGGATGAGTCCGAGGCCGGCGACGCTGTCGGCGTCCTCCTCCGCGGCGTGGACCGCGAGGAGGTTGAGCGAGGCGAGGTTCTTGCCCAGCCGGGAACCATCCAGCCCCACTCCAAGGCCCAGGCGGAAGTCTACGTCCTCAGCAAGGAGGAGGGCGGTCGCCACACCCCCTTCTTCACCGGCTACAAGCCCCAGTTCTACATCCGCACCAGCGACATTACCGGGGAGATCAAGCTGGAAGAGGGCGTCGAAATGGTCATGCCCGGCGACAATACCACCATGGAGATCAACCTCATCTACCCCATCGCCATGGAGGAGGGCCTCCACTTCGCCATCCGCGAGGGCGGCCGCACCGTGGGCGCCGGGGTAGTCACCAGCGTAGGAGAATAGAAAATGGCTAGAAGGCGCGGGGAAGTCAGAATTCTCGTCACCATGCAGTGCTCCGACTGCCGGGAGAGGAACTACACCACCAGCAAAAACCGGCGGAACGACCCGCAGCGGCTGGAGCAGCGAAAGTACTGCTCCCGCTGCAGGCAGCACCGTGCCCACCGCGAGGTCCGGTAGATGAGCACCCGCGGGCCAGGGACAGCTGCATTCCGCCGTCCCTCCCAGGACCAGATGCGGCGGTTCCGCCCCATCGAGTTCATCAAAGAGGTTATCGCCGAACTCCGAAAGGCCGTCTGGCCCACCCGGGAGGAGACCATCCGCCTCACTTGGGTGGTCCTCGTTATCGGCGCCCTCGTCGGCTCCATCCTCGGCCTCTACGACTTCACCCTCTCCAGGACCCTCACCCAGTACGTCATACTCCCTTAGCCGTCCAATCATCCCCACCACCGGTTAACCAATGAAATGAAAGCTACGCCTGAAATTCAAGAACACTCCGACTGGTACATCGTCCACACCTATTCCGGCCAGGAAGACCGGGTCAAGAAGAACCTGGACATCCGCATCCAGAGCCTGGACATGCAGGACCGCATATACCAGGTGGTCGTGCCCACGGAGGAGGAAATCGTCATCCGTGACGGCAAGCGTCGCAAAGAACGACGCAAGGTCTTCCCCGGGTACATCCTCATCCAGATGAAAATGGACGACGAAAGCTGGTACGCCGTGCGGAACACCCCCGGCGTCACGGGCTTCGTTTCCACCGAGGACGAACGGGACAAGCGACAGAAGCCCATCCCCATGGAGCCCGAAGAAGTGGCCTCCATAATGTCCCAGCTGGAAACCGGGAGGCCCCGCGTCAGCGTCGGACTGCAGGTCGGCCAGACCGTCCGCATCACCGCCGGCCCCTTCGCCGACTTCATGGGCACCGTTGGCGAAGTTGACCCGGACCGCTCACGCATACGGGTTCTCGTCTCCTTCTTCGGACGGGAGACCCCCGTGGAGCTCGACTTCCTCCAGGTGGAGAAGCTCTGATATAGCGAAGTTCCTCCCCTCTTGAAGCTCCAACAATGATAAGTCTGCACAGATACCCCCAAGACCCAAGACAAGACAGACATCGTAACAAGGGTTAGAAAAAAGAAATGGCAAAGAAGGTTAGAGCAGTCATAAAATTGCAATTGTCCGCCGGTCAGGCCAGCCCAGCCCCGCCCGTCGGCCCCGCCCTCGGACAGCACGGCGTCAACATCATGGCGTTCGTCAAGGAGTACAATTCCCGCACCGCTAACCAGGGCGGCAACATCGTTCCCGTCCACCTGACGGTCTTCGAAGACCGCTCCTTCACCTTCGTCACCAAGACGCCCCCGGCCTCGGACATGCTTCGCCGGGCCGCCGGCATCGAGAAAGGCGCGTCACTGATCCAGGAAAAGGCTGGCGCCGTCAAGCGCAGCGCCCTGGAAGAAATAGCCAAACAGAAAATGGCCGACCTGAACGCCAAGGACCTGGCGGGCGCAACCAAAATAATCGAAGGCACCGCCCGAAGCATGGGCATCGAGATTAGCGAGGACTAGCGAAATGAAGCGAGGCAAAAGGCTCCGGGATTCCATCGCAACTCTGGACGCGGATAAGCTCTATATGCTCGACGAAGCCGTGGAGGCCCTGCAGCTTGTCTCCTCCGTCAACTTCGACGAGACCGTCGAGCTGCATCTCCGCACCAGCGCCGACCCCCGCCACGCAGACCAGCTTGTCCGCGGCGTGACTATGCTCCCCCACGGCCTCGGCAAGACGGTCAAGGTGCTGGTCTTCGCCGAGGGAGAAGCCGCCCAGATTGCGAAGGAAGCCGGCGCCGACTACATCGGCGACGACGAGGTCATAAAGAACATCCAGGGCGGCTGGGTCGACTTCGATGTCGGACTCGCCATACCGGACATGATGAGCAAGATAGGCAGGCTCGGTCGGGTCCTCGGCCCCCGCGGCCTCATGCCCAACCCCAGGACCGGCACCATGGTGCAGATGCAGGACCTTCCCCGCGCCATCGAAGAAGCCAAGAAGGGACGCGTGGAGTACCGCATTGACCGCACCGCCATCATCCACGTTCCCGTCGGCAAGATCAGCTTCCCCAAGGACAAGCTCTACGAGAACATCGCCACCATCGTGGACGTGGTCCTGAAGTCCCGCCCCTCCAGCGTGAAGGGCGCCTTCATCAGAACGGCGTTCCTGACAAGCACCATGGGGCCCAGCATCAAGCTTGACGTGAACGCCCTCATGTCTGTTAAAGTAGAATAGCCAAAGATAAATAGACCAGAAACCGGCCGCTCAAGACAGCAGGTTCCCATAAGGGATTAAACCGCCTGCCGAGGCGCCCCGGAAAGACCGGCTCCCATCCGAGCCCTTCATTCCCGGCGCACGAGCGCTGGGAATTTTTAATGCAAGGAGCCAACAACCAAACCCCCTCCCTTCTTCCCCCTTCCCCCTTGACGGGGGAAGGTTAGGATGGGGGTGAACCTCCCCCATAAACAACAAGGAGAACCCCAAAACCCATGCCAACCGACAGAAAAATACAGCAGGTGGCGGAAATCAAAGAACGACTCGAACGCTGCAGCATCGCCGTATCCACCAATCCCACCGGCCTCGACGCCAACGACATGAACGAATTGCGTCGCCGCCTCCGTGAGCGCGATGTGGAATACCGCATCGTCAAGAACACCCTCACCTACATCGCCGCCGAAGAAGCCTCCAAGCCCCAGCTCCGCGACGTGGTAAACGGGCCGACGGGCCTCGCCCTCGGCTACGACGACCCCCGCCTCGTGGCCCAGACCCTGGAGGAATTCATCCGCGCCACCCGCTCGCCCCTCGCCATCCAGGGCGCCCTGCTCAACACCCGCGCCCTGTCCCCGGAGGAAGTCCACACCCTCGCCGGACTGCCCTCCCAGGAGGTCCTGTTGAGCCAGCTTCTCGGTCAGATCCAGCACCCCATTTCCAGGCTGGTGGGCCAGCTTCAGGCCCCAATCAACGGACTGGTTAACACCCTGAGCGCCACCATTGGCGGATTGGGCAACGTCCTCCAGCAGCGCATACAGCAGCTGGAAAGCGAATCAGACTCTTAGGCTCACCCCCATTCCGGTGTGCCTCGAAATCAACCTGAACCAGAAAAGACATCAACCCAAAGGAACAAAAAAGGAGAAAAAATGAGTAACGAAGAAATCCTTGAAGCAATCAAAGGCATGACCGTGATGGAGCTTTCAGAGCTGGTTAAGGCCCTGGAAGACCAGTTCGGCGTCTCCGCCGCCGCTCCCGTGGCCGTGGCCGCTCCCGTAGCCGCCGCTGCCAACGGCGACGCCCCCGCCGCCGCCGAGGAGGAGCAGACAGAGTTCTCCGTGGTCCTCACCGATATCGGCTCCAACAAGATCAACGTCATTAAGGCCGTCCGCGAAGTCACCACCCTCGGTCTCCGCGAGGCCAAGGCCGTCGTTGAGGCCGCTCCCAAGGCCATCAAGGAAGGCGTAAGCAAGGACGAGGCCGAAGAGGTCCAGAAGAAGCTGGAAGCCGCCGGAGCCAAGGCCGAACTCAAGTAACCACCCCTCCCCCTTCTTCCCCCTCTCCCGTCCTGGGCGAGGGTTAGGGTGAGGGTGCCCCCAACTCCGTCATTCCGGCGAAAGCCGGAATCCACTCTTCCCTCTTCCCCCTCGACGGGGGAAGATTGAGATGGGGGTGATTCGGTTATGATGGATGTATCATTTGGCAGTTACGCAAAGCTCTCCTATAAGGCAGAGGGGTTGGATAGGGATACAAGTCCCGTGTCCTCGCGGAAGCCGGAATCCAGTCTTACCTCTTCCCCCTCGACGATGGGAAGATTGAGATGGGGGTGATTCGGTTAAAGATGGATGTATCATTTAGCAGTTACGCAAAGCTCTCCTGGACGGCGGAGGGGTTGGATGGGGATGAAAGTCCCGTGTCCTCGCGGATGCGGGGACCCACTCTTACCTCTTCCCCCTTGACGGGGGAAGATTGAGATGGGGGTGATTAGCATGACAACCATGGCACATCCAGCAGAAATGCAAAGGCCGATTGAGAACGCATCATGAGCCGCAGAAAAGACAGAGAACGCTTCCTCGCCCAGAAGCGACTGAACCCGGACTACCAGGGCTTCCGGGGCTACGACAACCCCGCCCAGACCTCGGCGCCGCCGCTGGAGAAGGTCACCTGCTCCAGTTGCGGACGCGTCCGGAACGTCCCCGTGGGCGTCGCCGCCGAGCATGCCGACGACTACGTCTGCGCCACCTGCCAGGAGTCCTTGGAGGAAAAGACCGAAGAGGACGCTGACTGATAGCACCCCATGGACCTCCCTCCCAGAATCCCCTATAGCCCCATGATTCGGGACACTCCCGCCACGGAGCGCCCCCGCGAAAAACTCAAGAACTTCGGCCCCCACCAGCTCAGCAACGCCGAGCTAATCGCCATCCTGCTCAGGACCGGCGTCACGGGCGAAGGCGTAGTCACCATGGCCCAGCGCATTCTCCAGCGTTTCGGCGGACTCCCAGGCCTGGCGCGGGCCAACTTCGTCGAACTCTGCACCGAACACGGCATCAGCGAGGCCAAAGCCTGCCAGATTCTGGCCGCCATGGACCTGGGCCGTCGCCTCTCCAGCCTGAAAGCCACCGACAACCCCAAGGTCAATTCCGCAAGAGACGTGGCGAATCTCCTCTTCGGAGAGATGAGCTTCCTCGACAGAGAACACCTCAGGACCGTCCTGATAAACACCAAAAACGAGGTTATGGGCATCCGGGAGATCTACGTTGGCAACGTGAACTCCTCCATCGCCAGACCCGCGGAAATCTTCAAACCCGCTATCCGGGAGAACTGCCCCGCCATAGTCGTCGTCCACAACCACCCCTCCGGCGACCCCACCCCCAGCGCCGAAGACATAGTCGTCACCCGCCGCCTGGTGCAGGCAGGCCAGGTCCTCGGCATCGAAATGCTCGACCACGTCGTAATCGGCAGCGACGAACGATTCATCAGCCTCAAAGAACACGGCCTCGGCTTCTAACCCCCCAACCTACTCTTGTTCCTGCGAAGGCAGGAACCCACTCGCTACCCACATCCCACTCCAACACACTCCACCAACCCCCCTCCCCCTCCAACCACAATCCCTCGCCACAGAAACAGGCCCCCTTCCTCCTCGCCCAACCCCAAACTTGCCGTCATGCAATGACCTTGCCGCAACGCAGTTGCCCCCCCTTGTTTATCCACCTCATCTGAAAGACAATTGAGGGCAACCACACATCCAACCCAAAGGAGCACCCATTGTACTTCTACAACGCAGAAGAAAGAGACCCCAAGGAGATAGTCCCTGGAGGCACAATCCGCACCTTCTGGGGAGAAAACACCCTCCTTTCCATGGTGGACATCGACCCCGGCGTCGAAGTCCCCCTTCACACCCACCCCCAGGAACAGTCCGGCATCATCATCGAAGGCGAACTCGAAATGGGCGTAGACGGAAACGTCCGCATCCTCAAGCCCGGCGACATGTACATCATCCCTGGCGGCGTGGAGCACTACGCCAAAGCCAACACATCCAGCGCCAAAGTCCTGGACATCTTCAGCCCCGTCCGGGAAGACTACCAGTATTAGCAAACATGCCCATTCCCTCTCCCTCTTCCGCCATTCCCATCCCCCTCTTCCCCATTCCCGCGGAGGCGGGAATCCATCTTCGCCCTTCCCCCTCGACGGGGGAAGGTTCGGATGGGGGTGACCCACCAACAAAAACTCCGTAGGGGCGGGTTTCAAACCCGCCCTCTCTCGACCCCGCAAACTAACCATTAGGAGGAAACTCATGGCCCAGGTTTCAACGAGAGGCCAGGTCTACCGCCGCTTCGGCGCCCATCCCATAATCAACGCCGCAGGCACCGTCACCCGCCTCGGCGGCTCCCGCACCCGGCCCGAGGCCATCGCGGCCATGGCCGAAGCCACCAACTACATGGTGGACATGCATGAACTGAATAGCCGCGCGGGCGACGTTATCGCCCGGGTCACCGGCGCGGAGGCGGGCTTCGTCTGCAACGGCGCCGCCAGCGGTCTCCTGCTTCAGGCCGCCGCCGTCATCGCGGGGACCAACCCCGCCATAGCCCAGCAACTGCCCCATCCCGAAGGCGTACCCAACGAAATCATCATCCAGACCGCCCACCGCTTCCCCTACGACCAGGCCTACCGCGCCGCCGGGGCCAAACTGGTAACCATCGGCACCGGTCGGCGTTGCGCCCCCTGGGAGCTCGAAGTCGCCATCAACGAACGCACCGCCGCCGTCGCCTTCCTCTTCTCGCCCTTCATCTCCCGTTCCTGCCTCACCCTCCCCCAGGTGGCCGAAATCGCCCACGCCCGCGGCGTCCCCGTAATCGTCGACGGCGCGTCAATGGTGCCCCCCAGGGCCAACCTGCGACGCTACATCGAAATGGGCGCCGACCTCGTCACCATCAGCGGTGGCAAGGGCATCCGCGGCCCCCAGGGTTCCGGCCTGCTCTTCGGACGCAAAGACCTGGTGGATGGCGCCGCTTTCAACGCTGCTCCCAACCAGTTCCTCGGCCGCGGCATGAAGGTCTCCAAGGAGGAGATTGTCGGATTCCTCACCGCCCTCGAACTCTTCGTCGATGAGGACGAGGAGGAAAAGATGAACGCCCTGCGGGAAAAGGCCCAGCACGTAGTCGACGCCCTCATTGAGATTCCCGGCCTGGAAGTCTCCGTCGAGCAGGACCCGAACGACTACCTGACTCCCTCCGCCGTCCTCAAGTTCGGCTCCGACTGGAACGGCCCTGCCAAGGACGACTTCATGGCCGCTCTGGAAGAGGGAGACCCGCCCGTGTTCCTCCAGGGCTCCTTCGTCCCCGACGACGTCATGGCCGTCGACCCCTTCAACGTGTCCGATGAAGAGATGCCCGTCCTCATCCAACGCCTCAGGGAGGAACTCCTCCGCCAACCCGAATAAACTGGCGGCGACTTTCCAACACATGAGTTTCCAAGTATAATTGGAACCAATTTCCCAAAGTCCAAGGCTAGAACAAACAGAGCATGCCCCTACCTCTGGAATTCGTCGTAGTTGGTTCTCCTATGTCCAAACAGACTCGCCGAAGAAAGCGAGTACGGGTCTGGACGCAATATGTGCAAGATTTTGCGGGCCTTAGTTGGGGAGCAGAGCAACCCTTTGTCGGGGATGTGATGATGACCATTACTTACTTGTACAATAGACGGTCAATAGACATCGATGTTGATAATATCCCGAAGCCCATTCTGGATGCGTTGAAGGGACTGGTTTATTCCGATGATTCTCAGGTCACGGACCTCCTTTGCCGAAAGAGACCTTACGATGGAGATTTGGGGATAGACACCTTGTCTCCTCTATTTCGTTCGACTCAAGAAGTCTCTGAAGAATTTGTTCACGTCAATGTCGCCGACGCACTACACCGGGAGGTGGATGCATGGTAAAGGCAGTGCCTGACATCCAACATATCTTCACCCTCAAGTCTGCTGACGACTATCGAATGAGGGGCTACGAAGTCGAGGAAGACGTGCCTCTCGACTTCTTCCCGGACTACCGCGCCGATTTGCTGGTCACAAAGGATGGCGATAAGAAGGTTGTAGTGGTCAGGACTCGCACCACGCTGGCCGCTGATCGCAAGATTGCCGAGCTTTCTCGAATCCTCAATGAGAAACGTGGATGGAGTTTCAACTTAATTCTAGTGGGTGAGCCTGAGAAACTGCCTTCTCCTGAGGGTGTCCGCATATTCGATAGAGAGAATATCGACCACCGACTTCTCGAAGTTTAGACAGCTCTAAATGCGGGCTTGCCGGAGGCCGCTTTCTTGCTCGCATGGTCGGCCTCTGAAGCCGTAATCAGGGATCTGCTGACAGCCGAGGGCATACCGAACGACAGCATTACATCGGCGGGGTTTGTACTTGATCAAGCAGTCTTCAACGGCATTATCTCAAGAGACGACCACGATCTCCTGAACCACTTCCTGAAGTACCGCAACGCCATCGTCCACGGCTTCATCGCGCCCGACTTCAACGAAAACTTGGTAACAGAACTCCTCGAAACCATCAAGCGCATTGAAAAAGAAGCCGCCATGGACAACCCCTCCAACGGCCAACCGCCCTCAACCAGCTAGGGTATTAGGCGAACTCCCTACCTCTGCGCCGCCGGCACCTTCTTCTTGCTCCCCGTGACCAGGAACAGCACCTGCTCCGCAATGTTCGTCGCCCGGTCCGCCACTCGCTCCAGGTCGTGCGCGACCCATACCAGGTACGTCGCCCTCTTGATGTTCTTCGGGTCCTCAATCATGTACGTCAGCAGTTCCCGGAAGACCTGGTCGTACAGCGCGTCCACCTCGTCGTCGTCGTCGCACACCTGGTGCGCCACCTCCAGGTTCCGCTCCACCAGCGCGTCCAGACTCCGCCGCAGCATGTCAATCGTCTTGTCCGCCATCCGCGGGATGTCGATAAGCGGCTTCAGAGGCGGCTCGTCCCCCATCATCAGGCTGATCTTTCCGATCCCTTCCGCATAGTCCGCCATCCGCTCAAGCTCCGCGCTTATCTGCAGAACGGCCACCAGATAGCGCAGGTCCCTCGCCACCGGCGTCTGCGTCGCGATGACGTGGATGCACTGGTCTTCTATCTCCACCTGCTTGTCGTCGATGATGTCGTCGTCCCGAACAACCTCCCGTGCGGCCTGCATATCGCGGTTTCTGAGGGCGTCCATCGCCTTCGCCAGGGCCTTCTCCACCATGCTGCCCATCAGAAGCAGGTTGTCTTGCAGGGTAGTGAGTTCCTGATCAAATATCGTCCTCGGCATAGTCCCCTCCTACTCGGCCATCCCGCCAGGCAGCATCTCCTCTAGCTGAACCGGCCCGTGATATACGCTTCCGTCTGTTCGTGGCTGGGATTCGTAAACATCTGCTCCGTCCTGTCGAACTCCACCAGATAGCCCGACCTGTCCTCCCCCACCATCAGGAAGGCCGTCTCGTCCGAAACCCTCGCCGCCTGCTGCATGTTGTGGGTTACGATGACAATGCTGTACTGCTCCTTCAATTCCCGTATCAGGTCCTCGATGGCCAGGGTGGCGATGGGGTCCAGCGCCGAGCACGGCTCGTCCATCAGTATCACCTCGGGTTCAATCGCAATCGCCCTGGCGATGCACAACCTCTGCTGCTGACCGCCCGAAAGCGAAAGCGCGCTGTCCTTCAGCCGGTCCTTCACCTCGTCCCAGAGCGCCGCCTGGCGAAGGGAACGCTCCACCGCTTCCGCCATGTTCCCCCCAAACCCGTTGATCTGCAGTCCGAAGGCGACGTTGTTGTAGATGGACTTCGGAAACGGGTTCGGCTTCTGGAACACCATCCCAATCCTGCTCCGCAGCTCCACCGGGTCCACTTCGGGGGCGTTGATGTCATCCCCGTCAAACAGAATCTCCCCCTTGGTGCGCGCCCCCGGGATGAGTTCGTGCATCCGGTTCAGGCACCGCACCAGGGTGCTCTTGCCGCAGCCGGAAGGCCCGATAATCGCCGTCACCGCGTTCCGACGCATCGGCATGTTGATGTCCTTGATGGCCTTCACACTGCCGTAGTAGGCGTCGAGGCTCTTCACTTCCATCACGTGGTCTGCCGCCCCGTCCGGGGTCGTGTCCTCAGGCCTCTGGGCAAAGTTTGCCTCTATTCGTCTCATGGAAATAGTGGTCACCATCTACTCCTTCTAGCGTACATGTAGCGCAGGCCTACAGCTACGCTGTTAAGCAACAATAGCACAATCAAAAGTGCAACGATACCGGAGGCGGCATTCTGCTCGAACCCCGGCAAAGGTCTGGAAACCCAGCTGTAAATCTGTATCGGCAACACCGTAAAAGTATCCAATGGACTGGTGGGAACAAAGAAAACTGCGGTGAAGGCTCCCATGGCAATTAGAGGCGCCGTTTCACCAATCGCACGCCCTAATGCCAGAATAATGCCCGTCAGCACCGCCGGCATCCCCGCCGGCAGCACCTGGTGCCAAACCGCCTGCCACCTCGTGGCGCCCAGGGCCATTGCCGCCTCCCGCAACGAGGGCGGCACCGACCTCAACCCTTCCCGTGCCGCCACAATCGTGATAGGCAGGACCAGCAGCGTCAATGTGGCCGCAGCAGCGATTATGCTGGAACCGAGATTCAGCCCGAAGACGAATACCGCCAGCCCCAGCAGCCCGTACACCACCGAAGGCACCCCCGCCAGGGTGCTGATGTTGGTCTCAATCAGCTTTGTAAACCAGTTACGGCTGGCGAACTCCTCCAGGTATATGGCCGCGCCCACCCCGACAGGAATGAAGAACAGGCAGGTGAAGCCCATCACCCATAGGGTGCCCATTAAAGCTGCAAGGATGCCCGCCAACTCCGGTTTCCGCGACGGAAAACTGGTTATGAAGTTCCAGTCCAGCCCCAGAATTCCATCCTTGAACACTATGAATAGGAGAACGGCGAGACACAGCACGCCGAAGGCCGTGGCCCCAAAGGCCAGCCCCGCAAAAGACCAGGCGGCCCACCTTCTGGTCAGCTTTGAAAGCATCGACCTACCCACGGGAGAAACGCCGTTCAATCGTATTCCTCCCTGAACTTGCCTATGAACCACCTGGCTATCAGGTTCAACACAAGCGTGAATATAAACAGGAGCATTCCTATGGCAAAGATGCTCTGGTACTCCACCGTCCCCCTCGCCGTGTCACCCGTAGCAACCTGCATTATGTAGGCGGTCATCGCCTGCATCGCTTGCAGCGGATTGGCGGACAGATTCGGTATGCCGCCCGCGGCGATGGTCACAATCATCGTTTCGCCAACGGCCCGGGCCAAAGCAAGAAGCGCTGCCGCCACGATACCGGACAGGGCCGCCGGCACAACTACCCTCGTCGAAACCTGGAACCGGTTCGCCCCCAACGCGTAGGCCCCCTCCCTCAATCCGTTGGGTACCGCCCGCATGGCGTCCTCGCTCAGCGACGCCACCATCGGAATGAGCATTATTCCCATCGCAAGCGAAGCGGCCAGGGCCGTGAAAATCGTTTCCGAGTGAAATATGGGCCTGACGATGTTCGGCGCGATGAAAGTAATAGCGAAGAATCCGTACACCACTGTCGGTATCCCCGCCAGTACCTCCAAGGCAGGCTTGACTGTGGCTCGAAGGCCTTCCGGGGCGTATTCGCTTAGATAAATGGCCGTCAGTAGACCCAACGGGAAAGCCACAGCCAAAGCCATGAGTGCGATTAGGCCTGTAGCCGAAAGCAGCGGCAGGGCCCCGAAGCTCTTGTTGGCGAACAGGGGACGCCACTCGGTGCCCGTCAGGAAATCAAAGACGTTTACGTGAGTGAAGAAGGGAATCGCTTCCGCCAGCAGCACAACGACGATGCCCACGGTGGTAACCACCGAAAGCACCGCGCACATGAACAGGAAGAACATGATTGGAGCCTCCCGCAACCTGCGTCGCGGAAGGCGTCCCGGCAGCCAATTCCTCGGTGCGAGACCTATGCTTGCCAGCTTAGCAACTATGGCTTCCTATCCCTCCTCCGTCATTCCGGCGAAATGCCTGCCCCGTACTTGATACGGGGCCGGAATCCAGTCCCCCCTCCGCTCATCCTGAGCCTGTCGAAGGACCCTCTTCCCCCTCAACCCATCTGTCATTCTGAGGAGGCTCCGCGAGGAAGAATCTCGCCAACGAAGGGGGCCAACTCTCCCAAGACAGTCCCGTAGGGGCGGCTCGCGAGCCGCCCTCTCGGCCTCTCTCCAACATCCCACGCAATCACCAAACCCCATAACCCACGCTCAACCCCAAACTTGCCGTCACGCAGTGACCCCCTCTCCCTCCCTTCCCCCATTCCCGCGAAGGCGGGAATCCACTCTCAATCCAAGTCCGACGGCCCCCCCTCCGCTCATCCTGAGCCTGTCGAAGGACCCTCTTCCCCCTTGACGGGGGAAGATTGGGCCTGTCCTGAGCTTGTCGAAGGGATGGGGGTGAATCAACTGCAAACAAAATCCTCCTAGTTGACTCGCTCCAAAGCCTCGGAAATGGGCGTTCCCGCTTCTATCGTGTTGAAGATGGAACCGGACTCCCCGTTCGCCACTCTCCCCCGCGCCCAGTCGTATACGTCTGCGGGCAGCGGCACGTACCCCACCTCTGTAACCAGATTCGGCGCTTCGTTCAGGTAGAAGTCCACGAACGCCCTCAGCTCAGGTCGGCTCTCCATCGACTCCTTATTTACGTAGATGAAGACAGGCCTCGCCAAGGGCAGGTACGTCCCGCTCTCAACCGTCTCTGACCCGGGCTCTACGCACTCTCCGCTGGCCGGATTCACTACCGACACCGCGTCCACCAGCGACCGGTACTGCTCCAGGTACGCCAGCCCAAAGTAGCCGATCCCGCCCGGCGTCCCGTTCACCCCGTTCGCTATCAGCGGGTCCTCCTCCGTCGCCAGGTCCAGGTCGCCGCGATGCGCCCCTCCCTCGCCCATTATGGCTTCCGTGAAGTAGTCAAAGGTCCCGGACGACGTCGTCGGTCCGTATATCCTCAACCGCTGGTCCGGGAAGCTCGCGTCTACCTGGTTCCAATTCGAGATTTCCCCCTCGGACTCAGGCCCGAAGATGGTCTTCAACTGCGCAACCGTCAGACACGGCGCCCAGTCGTTGTCAGGACTCACTATCACCGACAATGCGTCAAACGCCACCGGAAGCTCGATTAGCTCGATCCCGTTCGACGTGCATACGTCTACTTCCTTGTCCTGTTTGGCTGGCCTCGAAGCGTTCCACACGTCTATCGTCCCCTCTTCGCACATCGCCCGTCCCCCCGCTCCCGTCCCCGTCGATGCCACGTTCACCCGCACCCCGGAGTTGGCCTTGCTGAACTCCTCGGCCACCGCCTCGCTTATCGGGAACACCGTGCTCGAACCCGCCACAGCTATCGTCCCGCTGAGATTCTGCGAACCGGACGTGCCCGACGTTTGTGTCGATGCCGTTGCGGGCGACTCCCCTCCGTCACCACCTCCGCCGCAGGCCCCAACGACGACAACCCCCGCCATTGCAGCCATCGCCAGGACAACGTAAACCAGCCTTCTCAAGGACAAGTCGCTCATATTGAAAGACGCTCCTTCAGCAATATTTCACTTCGTCCAATTGAAATACTGAAGGCAGCGAAAACCCCCCGTGTTAACGCTGGGTTAACATTCCCCACCCACCCCCCAACCCCCTCCCCCTCTCTCCCCCGCTCATCCTGAGCCTGTCGAAGGGTCCTCTTGCCTCTTCCCCCTTGACGGGGGAAGATTGAGATGGGGGTGATGCACAGCTAGCGCAACATAGGCCCTGCGGAGTGACACCCAGGAAGCACCCCACACCCAATCAGTACAGAATTAAATTCGTCGGAACCAACCGCTGTTCCACAGGGTCCACCGCCAGAGCCAGCCCCTCCAGCGTGTATGCACCCAGCAGCGGCGGCGCATCATCCTCACCAAACACCACCAGCGTGACTTCACTCTTGCCGTCTATCGTGACCCAAGCCCGCCCGATGTCATTCCAGACCCGCCGGCCATCGGCCAACAGAAACCTGCGTTTGTCCACCGGCGTGACACCCAACTCGCGCAGCATACAGCCCGGCAGAGTTGTATACGCCGCCCCCGTGTCAACCGTCGCTTCTATATCCTTGGAACTACCCCCGTCCATGCTGGCGATCCGCAGCGGCCAATTGAATGTTCCCACAACAGCGACCTCATTTCTCATTGCAGATGAACTCATTATACCCGATAATATGTCCTCTTTGATAGCGGCTCAAGCCCGAACCTCGCTCCCCTTCCCCCATCCCTAGCAAACCGCAGTCCCCCAACATGTCATTCCGCCCCCCTCGTCGTCATTCCTGCGAAATCAGGAACCCACGGCGGGGTGTTTGTGGCGTGGTCCCTCCCCCTCTTCCCTCTCAACCCACATGTCATTCTGAGCCTGTCGAAGGGTCGAGCGCCCCATCCTCCCCCTCTCCCGTCCTGGGAGAGGGTTGGGGTGAGGGTACCCCCGCTCCTCAACCCACCCAAACCCCCAACCTCGCCTACCGCCTGACCGATCATCCTGAGCCTGTCGAAGGACCCCCACCCCCCAATCACCCAGCAACGCTAGGCTTGAGCCGCAGGCGCCGTAAACCCGAAAACACTTCCCCCTCCGTCACGACTCTCCACCCAGATCCGCCCCCCGTGCGACTGCACAATGTGCTTGGCGATGGCCAGCCCCAGCCCTGTGCCGCCCTGGTCCTGCGCCCTGTCCGCCTTGTAGAACCGCTCGAACACGTGCGGCATGTCCTCCTTTGCAACCCCGAAGCCCCTGTCCAGCACCCGCACCTCCAGCCATCGCCCCCGACGCTCCACCTCAACGCGGACCTCTCCGCCCGAGGGCGTGAACTTCACCGCGTTTTCCACCAGATTCGAAAGCACCTGCTGAAGACGGCTCTCGTCTGCCGTTGCTTCCGCCGCCCCGCTGCCCTCGGCGGCAACCAGCGACACCGCCTTCGCCCGCGCCTGCTCCCCGTAGGTCTCCACCACCTCTCCAATCACCCTTGTCAAATCCACGGGCGCCAGGTTCAAATTCACCTCTCCGCTCTCCAGCCGCGACAGGTCCAGCAGGTCCTGCACCAGCGCCGACATCCTCTCAGCGTTGTGGATGATGCGGCCCAGAAACTGCCGCGACGCCTCCGCGTCCTCCATCGCCCCGTCCTGAAGCGTCTCCGCCGACGCTCGGATGGAAGCCAGCGGCGTCCTCAACTCGTGCGATACGTTCGCCACGAACTCCCGCCGTGTCGTCTCCACCCGTCGCGCCTGCGTCAGGTCGTGCAGCACCAGCAGCACCGACTCCCGACCCTGCACCGTCAGCGGTGTCGCAATCACGTTGAAAAACCCTCGCTGGCGTGCCAGCTGAAGCTCCAAGGTCTGCGGCGCCCTCGTTTGCCGGCACCTCTCCACCAGTTCGCTCAGCTCGTGGTCCCGCACCACCTCGATGAACCGCTGACCCGTCTCCGACCCCGGCGGCAGCCCCAACGACTCCCGGGCGGCGGGGTTCGCCAACGTCGTGTGCCCCTCCTGGTCCAGCAGCGCCACCCCGTCCGTCATCGTCGCCAGTATCGTGGAAAGCTTGTCCCTCTCCTCGGAAAGCTCCGTCACTATGCCCTTCACGCTGTCCGCCATCGCGTTCAGCGCCTGCGCCAGCTCCCGCGTCTCCTGCACCCTGCCCGTCGGCATCCGATGGTCCAGGTCCCCCCGCGCCAGCCTGTTGACCACGTCCGTCAGAATACGAAGCGGCCCCGTCCTTCTCCGTACCCGAATCAGCGCCATCAGCGCGCAAAGGACGAACACCGCCCCGCCCGTAACCAGCAACGTGACGACCGCCGTCCCCGCTTCTTCCAGCCGCACCGCCAGAAAAACGGCTGCGCCCACCGTAATAACCGCCGAAAGGCCGCCGCATATCAGCAGAAACCGCGCTTCAGCCCGCGAAACGCCCTTCATCCTTCAACTCCCTCCTTTCTTCCCCCTCTCCCGTCCTGGGAGAGGGTTGGGGTGAGGGTGAAAACTCCCCCACCTCCAAATGCAGACTACTCCTCAAACCGGTATCCCGTCCCCCGAATCGTGATGATCCGACGCGGCGAACCGGGTTCCCTCTCTATCTTCTCCCGCAGCCACCGGATGTGTACGTCCACCGTGCGCGGGTCCCCGAAGTAGTCCGTCCCCCACACCTGGTCCAGCAGCTCGTTGCGCGTGTAAGCCCTTCCCGGATGTCCCGCAAGAAACGCCAGCAAGTCGTACTCCTTCGGCCGAAGGTCCAACGACTCGCCCGACACTAGCGCCGTGCGCGCCTCCAGGTTCAGAGTCAGGTCTCCGACGCTGATGCTTTTCTCCGACTCCGGCGGACCCACGTCCATCTCCCGACGCCTTATCAGCGCGCCCACCCGCGCCAGCAGCTCCCGGATGCTGAAGGGCTTGGTCATATAGTCATCCGCCCCCAGTTCCAGGCCCCCCACCTTGTCCAACTCCTGGTCTCGCGCCGTCAGAATAAGAATCAGCGTCGCCATCTCCCTCCTCACGATCCGACACACCTCTAGCCCGTCCAGCCCCGGCAGCATGATGTCCAGAACTATCAGGTCCGGATTCCGCTCCCGGGCCAGGTCCAGCGCCTTGTCCCCGTCGAAGGCCTGAAGCACCTCGTAACCCCTTCTCGTCAGATTATATGAAAGGACGTCCTGCAGCGAGTCGTCGTCCTCCACCACCAGCACCGTCCTCTGTATTTCCTTCTGCGTCATCCTCTCCTTCCCTCTTCCCCCTCTACCATCCTGGGAGAGGGTTGGGGTGAGGGTCCCCTCTTGCCTCTTCCCCCTCGACGGGGGAAGATTGAGATGGGGGTGAAAATACCCACCTCCGCTTCCCTCTTCCCCACCCCCGCGAAAGCGGGGGCCCACTCCCCCCGCTCATCCTGAGCCTGTCGAAGGGCCAAACTTGCCGTCACGCAGTGACCCCCCTCTCCCGTCCTGGGAGAGGGTTGGGGTGAGGGTCCCCTCTTACCTCTTCCCCCTCGACGGGGGAAGATTGAGATGGGGGTGATTCCGTGCAGTGTAAGACGCATTCGGCAGTTAAGCAATCTCTCCCTCAGAGTTACCCCTACGCCCCGCCCGCGGCACTCGCCCCCGCAATCCGCCCAAACACCGACCCCGCCATCAGTCCCGCACCGCCGGGGTAGTTGTGATAGAAAAGTCCCCCCACCAGCTCCCCCGCCGCGAACAGACCCCGCAGCGGCGTGCCCTCCGTGTTCAACACCTGCCCCCGCTCGTCAATCCGAAGCCCGCCGAAAGTAAACGTAATCCCGCAGGTGACCGCGTAGCCCAGGTACGGTGGCGTATCCATGGGCAGCGCCCAGTTCGACTTCGGCGGCGATATTCCCGCCGTCCCCTTCCCGTCCATAATGGTGGGGTTGAACTCCCCCTCCTGAACCGCCCCGTTGAACGCCGCAACCGTCTCCGCCAACCCTTGCGGGTCGATGTCCAGCGCGTCAGCCAACTCTTCCAGCGTATCCGCCTCCGCCATCGTGCACTGCGCGATGCTGTACTCGTCCCGCAGCAGGTGCTTCACCTTCGCGTCGAAAATCTGAAAGGCCGCCCGACGCGGCTGGTTCATTATCTCCCGGCCGTACTTGGCGTAGGTGTAGTTGCGAAGGTCCGCCCCCTCGTCCACAAACCGCTTCCCCTCCACGTTGACAATCAGGCCGAAGGGGTAGGAATGCTTCTGAAACAGGTCCGTCACGTTCCGGTCCCCCGTTGGCGGCGCGTTCAGGTCCCAGGCCACCGCGTGGCAGCCGCTCCAGTGACCGTACGACTGCGCCCCCACGTCCAGCGCCATCCGAATCCCGTCCCCCGTGTTATACGGCACCCCTCGCACCTTCACCAGCTCCCACCCCGGCCCCAGGTACCGCGTCCGCATTTCCGCGTTCGCCTCGAAGCCTCCGCAGGCCAGCACCACCGACCGGGCGGCTACGTCCCGCATCCCCTCGGCTGTTTGCACCATCACGCCGCACACCCCACCCCGCTCGTCCGTCAGCAGCGACGTGCCCTTCGACTCGTACCAGACGTCCACGCCCCGTTCCTGCGAAATCGCAAATAGCTGGTCCGAAAGTCCCTTCCCACCGCCCACGGCCTCCACCACCAGACCACCCCAGAAGCGATGCTTCCCGTCCTGCATGAACGACTGCCGTCCATACAGCGGCACGAATCGAAGCCCCATCCCGCGCAGCCACCTCAACGTCGAATGCGAACGACTCACCAGCGTCTGCGCCAGCCCCGGATCGCTCATTCCCTCCGTGACCCGCATCAAGTCGTCGTAGTATTCCGCCTGGGTGTAGCTCCCCACCTCCAGCTTCGACTCTTCCTCCTCCGACATGTCGGGAATCAGGGCCTTCACGTCATCCAATCCATCGTACGCGCACCGAATCGCCCCGCCCGTGAAGTACGTATTGCCGCCCCGAAAATACTCCGGTGCCTTTTCGAGAACCAGCACCGAAGCCCCCGCCTCCGCTGCCGAAAGAGCGGCGCAAAGAGCAGCATTCCCGGCCCCCACCACCACGACGTCGTAGGCCTTCGACATAACCCCTCCTTACTCCGTATGATGCTATGCCCCATCCCCAAACGTGTCAAACCACCCCCTCCATCCAACCACAATCCCTCGCCATAGAAACAGTCCTCCTTCCCCCACGCTCAACCCCAAACTTGCTGCAACGCAGTTGCCCCCACCCCCGCGAAGGCGGGGCCCACTCGCCAACAGGAATCACCAAACCCCGTCACGCTCCCCCCCTTTCCCCTCTCCCACCCTGAAGACCTTTGTACAACCCCCTCAAAACCGCCAATTAACCTCTTCCCCCTTGACGGGGGAAGATTGAGATGGGGGTGACTCCCTCGCTCACCCTGAGCCTGTCGAAGGACCCAGAAGTCCCTTTTTGCCCCTTGTCACGTACCCAACCCCCTGCTACCATCCCAACCATGAAAGAAATAGAACGTCTGTATAACCAGATGGAGAAACTCATGGACGCCCTCGGCATACCCAAGGAAATCCCCAAAGGCTCCTTCTACCACATCACCGACGAGGAGAAAGAAATGAACAACAAGAAGCGCGGTGGCCAGCCCGGCAACGGGAACGCCCGCAAGCACGGCCTCTACTCCAAACAGATCTCCGCTGAACAACATGACATACAAAGCAGCATCAAGTCCGTCCGGGACCTCTCTCCCGAGATAGCCCTCCTCCGCCTCAAGATCATGCAACTCCTTGAAGATCCCGACACCCCCCATGCCGACCTCATCAAGTCCCTCAACACCCTGACCAGAATGGTCGACGTCCAGGAGCGCCACCTGTACCTGGTGAGATAACGTGTATCAAAATGCATCGCCAAAACCCCCAATTTTTTCTTGAAACGAATAACCGGCCCAAAATCGGCAAAATTCGTGCCTGGAGCGGCCAAAATTACCCAATACTCGATTTGCAAAACGAATCAAAGCCCATGCCTGAGAATCCTGAAACGAAGCATTCGTTTCCCCATTCGTTCTGGATAGCGCGTATCAAAAAACTCTGCCCTCATGCAATACCCATCCTTCCAATCCACTACCATGAGCACACCCTCCGCCCGTTGCGCCTTCCAGGGTAAGCGGCTATCATGTCAACCCATCACCCCCAACCATCACCAACCGACACCCAACAACGAGCAGATCATCCATGACCTACGAGAACATACTGGTAGACCGGCAGGAAGGCGTCGCAACCGTCACCCTCAACCGGCCCCGCGTCCTTAACGCCATGAACCTCGCCCTCTCTCAGGAACTCGGCAGCGCCATCGCCGATCTCGAAGCCGACGATGAAGTCCGCGCCATTATCCTCACCGGCGCCGGCGAGCGTTCCTTTTCCGCCGGCGCAGACATTCACGAAATGCGCACCTTCACCCCTGAGCAGTCGGCTCAGGCCGCCGAGGTTCGCTCCGCAAGCCAGCACCGGATCGCCACCTGCGCCAAGCCCATCATCGGCGCCCTCAACGGACTCGCCCACGGCGGTGGCGCCGTTCTCGCCAGCTCCCTCGACTTCCTCGTAGGCTGTGAACGAAGCCAGTTCCGCTTCCTCGCCGTCGCCTACGGCCAGATGAACTCCACCTGGACCCTCCCCGTCATCATCGGCTGGCCCCGCGCCAAGGAACTCCTCTACACCGGCCGCGTCGTGGAGGCGGGGGAAGCCTATAGAATAGGCCTCATCAATCATCTGGTCCCCGCCGACAAGCTTATGGACAAGGCCACGGAGCTGGCCCGCAACATAGCCGCCAACCATCCCCTCTCCGTGCAGGGCGTCAAGAGCCTCGTTCTGAGCAACCTCGGACGCTCCTGGCAGGAGATGAAAGAGCGGGAGCACAACGCCCGCAGGACCACCCATAAGAGCCTCGCCGTCGAGGAGGGCTTCCGGGAATTCATAGAACGCAGGGGCAGACCTCTCCCCAAGTGAACAAAAAGGACTGGCTTAATCCCCCTCCATCCACTAGAATGTGACCGAGGCTCAAATAAAACCCCAACCAGCAGAAGATAAGCGGTACCGCAGAATCTCAGATAGGCCCTCCCGGCATCTCCGGGACGCCCCGATTCTGCTATATATAGTAAGGAAGTGAAAGGAATTTCCAGACGGAACAGAATGGCTATCCACAAAGGCCCAATCCAATATGGGCATTTGACCCCTATGGAGTTGGGAAAGCTATTGCAATGGTCAATGACAACCCTTTATAATACGCCCGCAGTTCCGCACTGTTACTTGCCAATTGCCTGAGAACATCTGATTACGCTAGCCGTTAAAGGAGGTTAGATGTACTTGTCCAAAGTCTTCAAAGTAGTCCTGTTGCTATCGTTGATGGCTCTCGTCATCCCCCTCAGCCTTGCCCGCGGGCAGGTAACCGTGGGCACCGCCATGATTGAGGAATCCGAAACGGGCGCCTCCGATATGCTGGCGGTCAAGCTGAACACCCTCCCCAATCCCGGGGAAGGCAACGCTTATGAAGGATGGCTTGTCAACGCCGACGGCTCCAGCAAGCTTAGTATCGGCGTCTTCGCCCTCGACGAAGGCGGCAACGTAGACCACACCTACACCCATCCCGACGGCATGAACCTGGCCACCAACTACAGCCAGTTTGTCGTCACCATCGAACCCTCCCCGGACACGGACCCCGAACCCTCCAGCGCAATTGCCTATAACGACATGATTCCCGCGGAAGGCCTCATGTACGTCCACGGGCTCCTGGACAGCGATACCGGCGCATCGGTGAACCTGGTCATGCAGACCAAGCTCGCCGTGACCCACGCCAAACTCGCCACCGACGCCAAGACCATTGAGGATGTGCAGTCCCACGCTTCTCACGTCATCAACATCGTCGAAGGCTCCGAAGGCGATAACTACGATGCCAGTGCCGGAGACCCCGGCGATGGAATGGGCGTAATGGCCCACGCCGCCGCCGCTTCAGCGCAGGCCCAGGGCGCGGTTACCATCGCTCCCACCCATCCTAACTTCCACACTTTCTCCGGCCAGGTCGTTAGCTCCACCAACAACGTGTCTTCCTGGGCCGCCATGGCCCGCGACCAGGCCCTCACCGCCAAATCTTCTACCGACATAGTCACGGCCAGGGCCTACGCCGCCAACGCTCACACCCTCGCGGAGCGCGCATTGAGCGGCATGGACAAGGACCGCGACGGTGAAGTTAAGACCGTGGAGAACGAAGGCGGCGCAATGCAGGCTCACATGGCCGCACAGGACATGGCCAGCTACAACGCCCAGATCTACGCCGAGCCGCCCGACACCGGCGACGTTAACTTCACAACCTTCGCCCTCATCGCCCTTGGTGTAGGCGCAGTCCTCATCCTCGGCGGAGGCGCAGTCCTGAGGCGCAGCAGGGCCCAGGCCTAACCTCCCCCAAAACCACATGAACCACGTGAACCCCTCGGCACATGCCGGGGGGTTCATACTTTCCCCCTTCTTCCCCTTCATCCCTCACCCTGAGCCTGTCGAAGGCCCCTCTTCCCCCTCCCCGCGAAAGCAGGAACCCACGGCGGCGGTTGAGGGGCGGTCCCCTCTTCCCCCTTGACGGGGGAAGATTGAGATGGGGGTGAACCTCCCTCCTTCCCGTGTCCTCGCGAATGCGGGGACCCACTCTTGCTCCCCTCCCCCTCATGTCACCCTGAGCGCAGCGCAGCGGAGTCGAAGGGTCTCGTATGCCGTAGCCAACCAACCTCAACCCATTCCCCCTCTGCTCATCCTGAGCCCGTCGACGGACAAAGGGCGAGCGCCCCACTCTTCCCCCTCTCCTTCGCCAAACCCCTTCCCCCACGCCCAAACCCTGCAAAACTTGCCGTCATGCAATGACCTTGCCGCAACACAGTTGCCCCACCCCGCCCCATTCCCATACCCTTGCGCCATATCCGTACAAGGAGGAACCAACCCCAATGAAGAAAATTCGCAACCCCCACTCCGACATAGCCCCCACCCTCGGCAACTACGTACGCTCCATCCGCGCAGGAAACGTCATCTACGTCGCCGGATGCACCGCCGTTGGCACACCTTCGGAGAACGCCGACGTCATCGCCCAAGCCAACGCTACCCTCAACCGCATCCAGGCCATCGTCAGCGCCGAGGGCGCAGAGATGTCCGACGTCGTCAGGCTCGTCGTCTACGTCACCGACATGGACGCCTTCCGGCCCCGTCAGCCCGAATTCGAAGCCCTAATGGAACGCTACTTCCAGGGCCAATACCCCACCAGCACCCTCATCGCCAGCCCCGCCCTCGCCCGACCCAACCTCCTCATCGAAATAGAACCCACCGTAGTCCTCTAACCCACCCTCGTTACCAAAATCCCCACCCCCGCGAACGCGGGGCCCACTCTGCGCCCTCTACACCTGGCTCCCCAACGCAAATCCTGAGCCTGTCGAAGGGCCCCTCTTCGCCCTTCCCCCTTGACGGGGGAAGGTTCGGATGGGGGTGACTCCCCTTCGTCAAACGACAACCGCCCGTAGGGGCGGGTTTCAAACCCGCCTTCTTTCCATTCCAACCACGCCTTTTCCGTAGGGGCGGCTCGCGAGGTTCAGGTCCCTCAATTGGCAAAACATTATCTGTCGGGATGGCCAGGGTCAGTTCGACGTTGTTGTTCCGGTCGATGGTAGCCCCGTCCAAGATGAGCCGCAGTACTTCCCTGCGCTCCTCATCGTCGATGTCGTCCAGCTTGCCGCTGATACGCTGCGCCCACTCTACGATGTGCTGGCCCAGCGCCCGCTTCTCAGCCTCGGCCATCTCCCTGGCCCGGTAGCCGTCCAGTTTCAACCGGAGCGTCTCCAGACGTTCGGTGATGAACCTGCGCTGACGGTCGAGCTGCTTCTCGGTGATTTTACCAGACACGTAGAGCCTGATGGCCCGGTCCTCCTCCATCTGGACCTTTTGCAGTTCCCTCTCCACAAGGGCGATCTCCTCTATCACATCGCCGTTGTCGGCTCGTGACTCCATGGCCTCGATTCCGGCGACGATGACGCCGGGGTTCTCCAACACCTTCTTGACCTCGCCCCACACCAGCCCTTCCAGCCGCTCCGCCCTGATGTGGCGATTTTTCCGGCACTGCAAGCCCTGGTTTTCTTTTCCATAACACCTGTAGTAGCGACGTGGGGGATCCCACTCGTACCGGTAGACCTTGCCGCCACGCCTGGTGGTCTGTCGTCGTTTTGCGAGGCACCCCACCAGGTACCCACACTCAGCGCACCTGACCATATGCTGGAGGAGGTAGACCAGTTTGGTGTTGCGGCCAGAATCGGTGCGCCGCTGTTTCTTTGCCACCTGGGCCTGCTCCCAGATCACCTCGTCCACCAACGGCGGGAAGGGAATCCCGATCCACTCGTCCTCGGGACGGTGGTATATCCTCCTCCCTGCCTCGGTTGCGACGTAGCGAACTCTGCCATACCACCAGGTACCCCTGTAGGCCTCATAGCTCAGAAGGCGAAGGACGGTGCGCTTATTCCATCGCCCCGCGGGTCTGGGGGTGGGGACGCCCTCGGCGGTCAGCTGCCTGGCGATAGTAGGAGTCCCCATACCCTCGCGGACATACATGTGGAAGATGCGGCGAACGACCTCGACCTCGGACTCCACGATCTCTGGCCTGCGGTCCTCTCCGATGCGGTAGCCGTAGGGTACGCTGTTGTTCGGGATGCGGCCCTGTTTGGCCGAGCCCCGCCTGCCCATGGAGGCCCGCTCCCGGAAGTTGTCCAGTTCTATCTTGCCGATGGCAGCCATCAGGCCGAAGGTCTTCATGTCTATGCTGTCCAGGACGGCTTCCAACTCTATCTGGTACGCCTCGACCACCTCCATGAGGGCGGCGGCGGGGTACATGCCCCGGCTCAGCCTGTCGGACTTCCAGCATACGATGGTGTCAAAGCGTCCTAGCTTCGCGTCGGCCAGCATCCTCTGAAACTCGGGGCGGTTCTTCGACCATCCCCGGCCCACCTCCTGGTATCGGGCTGTGATGGACAGCCCCCTGCGCTTGCAATGGGCCTCCATGTCGGATATCTGCTCGGAGATGGAGGTCTTCTCCTCCGTGTCCTGGCTCTTGTCGGACACGCGGGCGTAGATAGCCGCCCGTTTAGTTGTCGTCTTCCCTCTGGTCCTCGTCATCATGTCTGCCTCCTCTCGGGTTCTCTGAAATGAAGAAGACCCGCCTCCTGTCAGGAGCGGGTCTGCGAGTAGTACAATCTATTCGCATCACCTGTGCCTTCAGGTGGCGCCGCGGCCCGGGATGTTCACCGCATCGCCGGGCCAAGCTCTACCCAGCATCATACCCCGAAGGGCGAGAGCAGTCAAAGGTTTTCTCCACCCCACTTCACACGCCGCAGTGCCCCTCGCACTCGTTCCCGAACCTGTCCCTCAGGCCCCCCTTTCCCAGTTCCAACTCGTCCCGGCTGACAGCCTCGGCCAGCGGGAGTCTCAACGAGTGCAGATACGGCTCCTTGGCGAGGGCCAGACCTCTTCTGATGTTGGCGTCCATCTCCACCGCTTCGGCGAAAAGCTCCGGCCACCGGTGTTTGGTCTCTACGCATCTCCTGCGGGACTGGAAGGGGCATCCAACGCAGGCCGAGCGTTCAAGGGGCCTGTCGTGCCGGGCCTTCCACCACTCTATGCAATCCCTCCGGGACATCCCCGCCTCGATGAGGGGATAGCGGTTCCTCATCCAACGGTCCCGGGAGGTCTTCATGCGGGTTGCCTCGTCCGTGGATATGCCCAGCCACAGCTCAACGGTGGTGCCCGCGGGGACCCTCTGTCTCGGCCTGAGTCCAAACAACTCGCGAATCTTCCGGCGTATGGGCCTGATCTTGTAGTTGGCAGCGCACTGTCTCCGGCCCAAGCCGTCGCTCTCGCCGTCCCTGCCCTTCAGGTAGACGGGGATGTCAACGTAGTTGGGGTAGCCCGAATGATTGGTCAGGGCCTTCACGTCCTCACGGAGGCTGCGTCCGTTGTCCACCACGTGGAGAGGGAAGGCGAGTTCGCCTCTCAACCACTCCAGGTGCTCGTATATGCTGGGAGGGTCCCAGTGGCTATCGGCGAAAATGGCGAAGCTGGGGAGGGCGCCAAAGGCGCCCTCCCCAGCCATGAGTGCCATGACGGTGGACTGCACTCCGCCGCCCAGGCTGATAACGGTCAGAGCGTTGGGTGAGATCATAATTCAAACTCCTTCTCGGCGCTGGCTTCAGGTTCCGACGATTCCAGGGACACATCCTTGTTGGGAGACAAGCTGCTTCCGCCATTTGCGTGCTTGAGCAACAGGGTGAAGATGCGCCTGAGCCGATCCTGGGCATCGGGCCCCGGGTTGAAGTGAATCCCCACCACCCTCAGGTCCTGGGCGGCGCGGCGTGGTTTCCGTGCTTTCCTGGTTTTCTTCGTATCACTCATATTGCCGTTCTTGCCGTTCACTCATGCCCCGGTTCCTGACGCATGTTTGCAATCGATAAAGGTCCATTCCTCTGATGCATTCAGTCTGGGCCGTTGGGGATGCGGGCGTTATCCCTCCAAGGGGATTGCATGGATGTAGTCCCTTTGAAGGGAAGAGCCGTGAAAACCGATGGCGGCGCTGTCTGTTCCGGTGAAGGCAGAGATATGTTCAAAGAGATTGGAGGACGATGCGGATCTGCCGATCGGTAAAAGACAGACGCAGGAGATCCAATGCATGCCCGGAGGCAAACAAGCAAACTGGAAAAACCAGCCTTGGCAGGAGATTGGATTTAGGGGCGGGAGCGCTCCCTGGCCGTTGGCAGTAGGTGGCCCAAGCCCAGGTCATCGGCCAGATCCTGGAGAGCAAGCAGGTGCATGGCGTTGGGACGGACTCCACGGAATCTCCAGCGCCAGAGGTTGACGCCGTTGGTCCCAAGCAGGCGGGCAATCTCGGCCCACGGGAGGCCCGAAGCTTCCTTCAACCGCTCAAGGCAAAGAGGGAAATCACCGTCAAGTATGTAGAATCTTCTTCTTGTGTTGACACGCTTTCTCGTCATGGCTTCAATCTTTCTTCAGAGGCGTCAGGAAGTCTTCGCCCATCAGGATGTCCAGGCCGCCGGGTATCCAGGGGGCCAGCCTTACCAGGCAGTGATAGGCACCTCCCGAGGGTTCCGTTCCCTGCACCCACCTGAGCACCTGCTTTATCTCCACTCCCAGGGCCTCGGAGAACTCCTGCCAGGTGAGGCCGCTTGCTCCCTTGAGCGTTGCCAGTCGCTCGGCGAAGTTGTCGGGGAGATACCCGCTGCCGCAGGGCACCTGCTGACCATTCACCACAGGGCCGCCCTCATAGACTAAGAGCCTGGGAGAGCTACACTTCATCCTTCCGCCTTCCCAACACGAAGAGTTCATGGAAATCCTTCATCTCCAGAGCCCGGAGCATCCTTCGACGGATGCGTCCCGACGGAGCGCGCCCGCTGTTGACGAGGGTGGATAGGTAGCTGTGGCTGATTCCCACCTCTCTTGCCAACCAGCTCTGGGAGCGTCCCATCAGGGCCAGACGGTCCCAGAGGGCCTGGGTCTTCAACAGGACTCTGGGACGTTTTGATTCGTGTGTCATATCAACGCGCAATGCCCATGTACTCTAAGCTATACTTATGGTAGTATTATAAGTAGAGAACAGTTGCGCTGTCAAGTACATCTGTACTAGCATGTGTTCACACCAGAACATCCATTAAGGAGAGGCCCAATCCATGACCGACGACCGGGGCTACGGATGGAAGAAGATAGGCTCCCGCATCAAGGAGGCCAGGATAAAGGCGGGACTCACCCAGAAAGAGGTCAGCGAACTCGTGGGTGTCACTCCCCACGCCGTCTGGTCCTGGGAGGCCGGGAGGATGGTGCCCACGCCGGACCATCTGCTGGATCTGGCCTATCATTGCGAGACTAGCACCGACCATCTGCTGGGACGAGACGTGGTGGAGGCGGAGGTGCTGAAGGAGGTGGACGTCTCCTTCAGGAATGCCATTGAGGGTCTGCCCACGGAGGACCTGGAATCGATCATGAACTTCATCAGGTTCGTGAGGGAAGAGAGAAGGATGAAGAGGAGGGAAGAAGGATGAACCGGGCGCAGTCGAGGGCGGTCAAGCTCCGTCGACAACTCGGCCTACGGGGTCAGGTGGACGCGGAGGCGGTGGCCAACCTGGTTGGCCTTGTGGTGAAGCCATGGCCGCTCAAGGTGCAGGAGGAGATACAGATGGGCCACTTCATTGGGGTGGCCGAAAGGCTGGAACCCCAGTGGCGTCGATGGGTGATAGCCCACGCCGTGGGCCACAAGCTGATGCATCCGGGCAACCACCTGTGGATACGGAACCACACCGGATTTGGCGGCCGCTTCGAGCGGGAGGCGGAGGACTTCGCCAGGGCCCTGCTGACCGATGCGGATGAGGCTGCGAAGGCGGGCCTGAGGGAGGTGTGGGAGGTGGCGGAGTATTTCGGCGTGCCCCAGGAGATGGTACTCATGCAGGCGCGGTTGAGAATGAAATGATCCCATTCGCCGCCCTCCGACGACAACCATCCGCCAATCTACAATTCAATAAGGATAGAGCGGCGCAGGCCAATACAACGCACCGGCCATGCTGGGGCATGGGCTTGGTGCAGAGGAGCGAACCATGATGGAAGTGCGGTACCCAGGCATAAGCGTCCGTATGAACAAACGGGACTGGGACGTAAGAGAAGAGAGATACGACATGACGGAAGAGGACCTGCGGTCCTCAAGCGTCTTGAAGCGCGTACGCCGCGCCCTCAGAGAAGGAGGAGTGGACGACAAGGAGATAGAAGCGTACACGAAGGAGGCAACCTCCCGTTGCTACAATCACATGATGTTCACCACCATGATGTGGGTACGCACATCGTAGGAACTGATGGCGGGAACTTGTGACAGATGCCGTAAGGCGTTGGCCAGAAAGCTGGTATCTGAAGGACGTTTGGACAGATCTCGCAAGACTTATAGAGTACTCCGTTATAACCCCACAGGTCGTAGGCTCGTGAAGGGACGGTGAGTGAGCCGATCAGCACCTCTTCGAACCAGCTTTGTGACCAACTAATTATTCATGGACTCATTGGAATAGGCGATTCCCACACAGTCTTTCCCCTCGCTCTTCATCGCCTGACTATCCCCTGGGGGTCCCGTATTGATGCCCTCCGGTTCAGGGCGCGATCCAGGATGGAGAATGCTTCTCCGAAGCCCAGGCCGCCTTCCCCTGACACCTTGTCTTCCTCGTGCGTAAGGAGAGCGTAGGCGACGAAGCCGGACATCTGCAGCAGGAGGTCGCTGTGGGAACTTCGGAAGGCGGGACCTCCGATGATGTTCTCCACGGGCATGTTCCTGGTTCTCTCGCCCTCCTCCCACAACCGGTACCTGCTGGGAACGGGGTTGAATGTCCTAAGCCGCCTGTAGGCCCTCAAGACCATTTCCTCCCCATGTCCGGAGAAGATGAGAAAGGCCTGTCTGCCTGCCTCCCCTACGGAGATGTTGATCCGGTTGAGCAGCCGGTCGAGACTGACCCACCGATAGCCCCTGAGGTCTTCCTTCTTGAAGCAGACGTTGATGATCTCCACCCCACCCACACTTCGCGCTACGTTTTCAATGAGGCGGAGGCCGCTGAGAAATACACTCTTCGCCTGCTCCGGCGTCAACCCCAGGTGTTCGTTGTCTTTGACATGCAGTTTGCACCCCGCCAGTAGGTCGCGGCATCTGAGATCCCGGTCCGTCGGAATGCCGTAGAGATCGGCAAGCCCCAGACGCCAGCGGTATATCTCCCTATACAGGTAGTTCCAGCGGTCCGATTCCACCCCCAGGGCGCTGCGGACGTGATATTTAGAATTCTCGGCCTCGTGGATGTGATAAAGACGCATGTCGTTCAACCTCCAAGACAATCTTGACTCTCAGCATTCGGGCAGGACGCAAACGGATTCCCACAGGCCGGGTTTGCGCCAGACCCTTCCGAAGGGCCCCAGTTCGTCAACAATTGACCTGTGAGAGACCCACAGGGGCACCTTGGTTCCGGTACGGGCCATCCGTTCCCTCGCAACCCCCAGAAAGTGGGTGGCGACCAGTTCTTCGTGGAATACGACCAGGAGGACCGGCTGCGCGCCGTGGTCGTCTGCGGGGCGGCGGGACGAGTAGTAGCGCAGATAGGGAGCCAGCCGTGCTACCATGGTGACGGGCCTCACGGCCCTTTTCTCCCACTCAAGGAAGAAGGGCCAGTTGACGCCGTCCCTGCGGAGAAGCCCAAAGGCGTCGGGATGAATTGAACGCATGCCTCCCAGCCGAGGGGAGAGGAATCCGTGCGGGAAGTACCTGGAGGCGCGAAAGGGCGGGTCCAGCTGCTCGAGACTCCATCCCATTTTGCGGGCCTGCATAGCCAGGGCCGACAGGAATCCGTGAACCGCCGTGGTGTGTTCCAGGTTTCTGAGAAGCTGGCGAGATCTTCTTCCTCTGATGTTTCTCCAGGTGTCAGGAGCATCCGGTTCCACAGGCTCCACGCTCCAGCGTTTCTTCTGAACCCCCACGGAGGTCCGGTCTCTCCTTGCCAGCATCGCCAGCCCCTGATCGGTGAGGGCCAGCCGGCGCCCCGCCGTGGGCACGTGCCGTACCAGATCCAGCTCTGTCAGAGAACCCAACAGAAGATACAATCTGGCCCTTGAGATTCCCATGAGCCGCCTGAGGTCCTCGGCAGAGATTCCCGGCCAGTCGAAGAGCAGGCCGGCCAATCGCTTCTCGGCAGGCTTCAGCATGGTGGGCAGCATCCAGTGGGGTTTCTTTTTTCTCGTGTGAGCGACAGTAATATCCGGCAGCAGGGTAGCCCGCAGGGGCTCCGGCTCCTCGAATAACGATCCGCCGCCGTCCACGTGGGAGAGAACCTGAGAAAGGTCCAGGGCAGCGGCCACGGAGGGCATCCTCCATACGGCGTCCGAAGGGGCGGCCCACGCTGCATCCCGCTCTATGGCCAGCAGTGCCGGCAGGGACCTGGTTGCCGACATGCCGAGGGCATGTCTCAACCTCACTTCGTCGGGCATGAGAATGAGGACGATCCCGGGCAGCGGCCCCTGGCTGAGTCGCCAGAGCCGCTTGGAGAAGCCCGTCCTGTCCGCGGTGGGCCCCTGCCTGAGGACGCCGACGGTCCTGCCGCCGGGAATCACCATGGTCGCATCCAAAGGAGCCGCCCTGAACCACCGTAGCCAAAGGGGGCCTTCCCGGACGGCGATAGATGAAGCGAGACGGTAGATTACGGCCACGGCGTCCAGCCGCTCCAACAGGACTCGCCTCCACTGGGCGGATAGGGGACGGCTGCGAAGCAGCCTGTCTATGCCGGTGTCTTCCAACTCGGCAAGTCTGCTCACACCGGCGACGGTGAGGCAATACCGCTTAACGGACGGCAGCAACTCCGTGGCGTGGGAGAAGGAGGAGACCAGCCCCCGGCGCTCCACGCCCGCCGTGGCCCGGTATATCGTGCGGTCAGCAGCTCGCGAGATCGCCGCCATCTCCAGCCGGTCCATGAAGGGCATGGCAGCCAATCTACGGAGCACGCCCAGGTCTCCATCCTTGGGGCTCACGAGTTCTCCCCTGTGCCGGTCCCCTTCTCTGAACGGTCTCGGTTCCGGGTGCGGACCTTGTTCTTCCGTTTAGCCGGCCTTTGTTCGGCGTCTTTCGCTGACGATGACGGATCTTTGCCCCCCTCGAGACTTGCCATCTTCTCCTGAAAGTCCTGCACCAGTTTTCGCCTTGCCGTCTGCTGCTGGGCGATCCGCGCCCCGGACGTGACGTAGGAGGACGCAAGGGCGCGGATGCGGGCCGCCGTCTCCGGGTCTCCCCCGTCGGGCTTTCTCACCATCATGGAGAAGGTGGGCATCCGCTCCTTTCCCACCGTGGCCCTCACGTAGCAGTGGTGCACGGGCAGGGACACCATGTCCTCCTCCGACACGCGGCCCCTGTCCATCTCCCAGACAAGTTGGCGTGCGTCGGAACCCGCCACCTGGAATACCGCCAGGCATCCCACGTTGGCCAGCAGCGTGTCCTGCATGGTGGGAGACAGGTCGTCCAGCTTGGCGAGGCTCTGGGTGGCCAGGACGAAGGATGCCCCGAACTTTCCAAGCTCGGAGAGCATGGACTCGTAGTTCACCCCCGGCATGGTCTGCATCTCGTCCACCACCACAAGGGCCCCCCGCCTCTTCCCAAGGGGCAGAATACCCTGCTCCCTGATGACGGAGTCAACCAGGTTGAGCAGGGAGGACCCCACGAGGGCGGCCACGTCCCGTCCCACGACACCTTGGGCGGTGGACACCAGCAGGATGCCACCCTCCAGGATGGTCTTTCTGATGTCAATGGTGGAGATGGGTTGACCCAGTATCGCCCTCGCTCGCTTGGAGGACGAATAGTAGGAGAGGCGGGTCTGCACCGGGGCCAGAGAGTCGGCCTTGTAGTCCCGGCTCCAGCCGGTGAAGGTGTTGGCCCACCACTCCAGGATGTAGGGGTCCGTGACGTTCTTCAGGACCTCGGTCCGAAATGGGGCGTTGGAGAGGAGTTTCAGTCCGTCGAGAATGGTGTGCTGCTCGTCGGGTTGCGCCTGCTGGTTGGCCTCGTGCAGGGTCTTCACAACGAACTCCAGGATGGACTGCATCCTGGGTCCCCACTGGTCCCAGATGCCGCGAGCCACGCGCACCACGGAGTCGGCGGTGCGGTCACGGTCGGTGAAGATGCGGGTGTCCAGCAGGTTGATGCCGGGCGCCCCCCTGCCGTCGGCCAGGTCGATCAGCCTCACCCCGTCCACCAGTGCTTCCGGCACCTGCTCCAGCAGGCCCTCCACCAGGTCGGCGTGGGGGTCCACCACGATGATGGCATCGTCGTCCACTCCCGCCGCCTTGGCCTTCAACTTGTGCGTCACCAGGTGGTGCATCAGGGTGGACTTGCCCATGCGTGTGCGGGCCACGTAGAGATGGTGTCGCCTGAGCAGGGCTTCCGGAAAGCGGACCTCCCTGGGCCTGCCCGCCGTGGTGGCGCCCACGTGGGCGCCCCGGCTGATGGCCCTCGCCGGGGGCGGAAGCGCTCTTGCACCGGTCCGCTCCACAACCGGAGTCTCGTTTCCCTCTCCAGGGGGATGCCACAGGGCCGCGGCCTCCCGCACTCCCATGACGCTGCGGCTTCCGAAGAGGCCCGGCCCGGATGGGTGCAGCAATTCAGGATCGGGCACATGGAGCCTGACCCTTCCCGCCCTGAACCTTGCCCCGGCGGGATTGTCGAAGTGGCGGTAGGCAGCGGCCACCCTGCCAAGAATCTCCTCGGCTCTCTGGAATCCCGATTCCGCAGGAAGGATGGTCGTCACCTGCACCTCGGCGTCAAAGGCGATGCGTCCCACCTTCTCCCGTATCAGAAGGGGGTCGTATACCCTGTTGCGACTGCCCTTCCACCGGTGCCAGATCCAACCGCCACGGCCAGGCCAAGGGCTGCTCCCACACCGAGTAGGACCGCCTTCCACACCTCCCCGTTCCGCACCCACATATAGCCTTGGACGGCCCCCAGAGCTACGACCCCAAGGACGGCCATGGTGAAACCGTTCATCTGCAGGGGCCCCGTTTGCTGGCCTGCCGGTGACGCGGGCGCCTCGTGCGCCGGCCTCCCATGGGCTTTTTCCATGTATCCCTGCGACCAGTCAGGCCCCAGGGAGTTCATAAGGAGCCGCGCCACCAGACGTTCTCCGGGGCGCAGGTCCGAGAGGGACCCAAGGAGGGCGATGAGGGGGTCCGAGCCGGGATTCAGCAGGTCCTCGTCCCGGAAGACCCTCAGCGGTACATATTCGGGGCCCGAGGCCCTAAGGGTCATACCCCAACTCTGCTCCCCCTCGTGCAGCCTGAGGGGGTCCTCCTCGATCTCGACCTCCCGGATCTGTGCCTGAGGATAGTATGTGGAGATCTGCTGCCGGACCACCCGGTGATCCAGGCACCTGGCCATAAGAACCACACCGTCCGCGCTGCCCGCCAGTTCCAGGCTGAAGGGTTCCGGCACGGCGATGGATCCCAGAAGGTTCTCGACGCCCAGCAGGGTTCTTTCCCCCGTTCTCGGGGGCGTCACCTCAAGCAGCACGGGCATCTTCGGTTCGGAATCCCCAAACAGCATCTTCTTCAGTTTCATTTCTTTTTCTCCTTCCAGTGGACTCTTGAAATTTGTCGTTGATGTTTGGCCGGAAAACGTCACAGTTTGCGATGGCTTCCCGGCCTCCACTCAATGACTTCTGTCTCCTCGGGAGTGGCCTCGATGCGCACAGGGAATCTCTGGCCTCTGGCCAGCAGCAGCCCGTCGCCCCTGGGACAGGAGAGCAGCCAGCGCTGAAGGTCCTCAGGCAGGTCGAAGGCGTCTCCCACGGTGCCCACCGCCGCCGCGTCCTGCTGCAACAGCAGCTTGAAGGCGGCGTTCTGCAGCAACGCCCTCCCGCTGTGACCGGTGATGGCCCTGGACGTGTCTTCCGAGAGGAGGTCCTGCACGTCCTGGGTGATGAACTGCAACCCCAACCTGTGCTTTCTCGCCCTCTTCGCCATTGAAACCATGAAGGCAGCGCCCTCCGGGTGCTGCATGATGCTCCACACCTCGTCCACCACAAGGAGACGGGGCTTGGGATTCTGGGCGGCGGCGGCCCATACCGTCTCGGTGCAGACCATGGCCGCGGCGGGACGCAGTTCCGGTTCAAGGAGCCGGAGGTCAAAGACGGTGACGAGGGCCTCGTTGCCCAGCAGGTCGTCTCCCTCGTCGGAGAGGAGGTGCCTCAGGCTCCCCGTGGCAAAGGGCCTCAGCAGGTGGGCCAGGCCGGGGTCACCGTTCTCGTCTTCCTGCAGATAGGAGTAGAAGTCTCTGAAGCCGGTGCGTTCCCTGGGCTGGGAGTAGTAGCCGGCAAGGGCATGGTCTAGGGAGGCCCTCCTGTCGGCGCTCAACTTCTCTCCCACCATCACTTCAATCAAACGGCGAAGACTGCCTATGCGCTGGAGCATCTCCTCGGAATCGCCCTTGTCTATGACGAAGGGGTTCATCCCCTGACCCGGTACTCCCGGAGAGAGAACTCTTCCTCCTGCCGCCCGGGCCATGTCCGCGTACTCTCCCTCGGGATCGATGACGTATGCTGTAACTCCCCTGCAGATGCCCCGTAGCACCCCCAGCTTCGTCGAAAAGCTCTTGCCGGATCCCGAGCGAGCCAGCACCGCCGTGTTTGCGTTCAAATGGGTGCCGTCCCACGGATCGTAGACCACAGGGGCGCAGGCCCGCATGTCAATCCCGTACAACGTCCCGCTTCGCGTGTCCATGTCGGGGGGCGAGAAGGGGAAGATCCTCATCAAGGAGGAGGTGTCCAGGGTCCGCCACACCCCAACTCCATTGAGGGCCAGGGGAAGGGTTGAAAGCAGTCCCTCCCTCTGGCGGAAGGAGAGGGAATCCAGCTTGCCCAGGGTGGCGGCGAAGTGGGCCTTCGCCCTCTGGGTCATCTCCTTCAGGGCCTTTTCGTCATTCGCATGGAGGGTGACGGAGAGGGAGGCGTGGAAGAGACGCTCCCTACCCCGCTGCACCTGGTCCCTGAGGCGGGACACGTCCTCCAGGGCTATCTCTGCCTCGGGAGACATACTCCTACCCCGTTTGAAGGATAGAGACTGGGCCGACTCGAATCTCACCTTCTGCCACTCCAGGGTCCTGGCCGCCTGCTCCGTGGGAATGGCCCCCAAGTGGATGGACAGGTCCATGGGCGCTCCCACCGCCATCAGTCCCTGCAGGAAGCCGGGGGAGAGGGACCGGGGCCACTTCCCCAGATGGAGGGAACGGACAAGAATATCACCCACACGGATCTCCCTCCGGTTCACCTCCACCTCTGATTTCAGCTCTTCATTCACCTCCGAAGGCGAGCCGCCGAGGGCAGTGGAGACGAAGAACATCCTCAGCTGTCTGCCCGTCAGGTGGTGCACGGTGAGCCCCGCCCTCGCCAGCAGGCCTCTGAACTCGTCCACGCGCGGGAACTCGCAGACGGCGTAGAATCGCCGGTCCAGAATGCCGTCCCGTCCCTCCAGCTCCGTCAGCAGCCGCCGTAGGGATTTTGATGCCGCCTCCGTCTGCGGAGGAAGATCCTCCGGCTGGGCGTCTTTCAGTTTCCTGCGTAGCTGTCCCAACCTTGGCGGGTGTTGCCTGATGAGCAGTTGCACCGGGAAGTCCAGGGCGTTCAGGGCCCCGGCGAAGGACCCCAGCTTGGGCTCGTCTATCTCCAGTCCCATCACCTCGCACACGCCCACCTTCATCCCGTCCAGTCTCACCGGCCCGTCCTCTTCCAGATGGGAGAGCATGTAGAACAGGGGCAGATCCGGCGGGGGTTTTTGCGCCGTGGGCGTCGTAGGGTTCGAATCTGCCGTGGTCACGGTCCAGTCAGCATCCGTCTTGGTTCGCCCTCCGGGCATGCGATTCTTAAAGAACTCAAAAAAATTCAATGGTTTGGTCTCCTTTTAGATATCAGGGGCTCTGGAAGGAAACGAGGCCGCCCAGCAGCGGAGTGACCACCGCATTGGCCGAGAGCACCAGGACCAGTCCCACCACGGCCATGATCACGGCAGTCCTGGCCCCGCCCCCGCCATTACCTCCGCCTCCTTCGGCCATCAGCAGGAATCCCGCCCAGACGATGGTAAAGAGGCAGAGGCCGGCGGCGGCGTAGGTCATGGCGGTGAGAACCTGGTCGAAGGCCACTGACATGTCCTCGAAGGCGGCCAGCTTCTCCTGCGCGTCCGCGCCGGTGTTGAGCAGTGCAACGATGGCCAGCAGTATTACGGCAATGGTCCGTCTCACCAGGGCCACTCCCACCCCAGCTCCTCAAACCATCGGCCCACCTCCCCGCTGTTCGCCGGCCTCTGCCCGGAGGGTGGCAGCTGCGGCTCCCGGTTGGGCAAGTTGAGCACGCTGTAGGGTTCGTCGGACCCTATGCTGGTTCCCATATCCAGGGTCTCCATGCGGCTGCGGATGGCGGGATCCCTGTTCTCCACCTCCGCCTTCACGTGCTCGGGGTGAATGATGGGGATTGTCACGCTCTTGAGAATCTCCCGGCTTGGAATGGACAGCGTGGCGGAGATGGTGTGCTTCGTGGCGGTGCCGTCATCGTGTTCCACCTCCACCCTCTTGCTGACGGTCCTGCTCGTGCCGGGCCGGGTCAGGGTCACCGTTGTCGTCCGCTGTTCCGTACGCTCCGCGTAATGGGTGAGCCGGGTCAGGGGTGGCAGGGGAATGCTCAAGCTCGCCTCCGTCTCCGCAACAATGACCACCGGAAAGACTGCCCTGTCCCTGTTCACCTCCAGCCGGAAACGGGTCTCCCCATTGGGGACCAGGGCTACGGCGGTGCGCGCACCCGTGGTCACGGCGGAGACAACTCCGGTGATGGCGGTCACGTCAGCGTTCATGAGGGACATCTCCCCCACGCTCACATGGCCCGAAACCGTGGGAAGGGCTATCAGCTTCCTCAACCGGTCCTCGCACTCCGACTCCACCACTCCCTCTATCGCACCAGGAGCCCAGCCAAGGGAGACCAGTTTCAGATCGCAGATCTCCCCCTCGGCCTCTGGCAACGGATGTGGAATCTGGTCGTTGGACAGGGTGAAGGCCCCCGCCTGTCCAATAGAGTCCTCCCAGGAGAAGGTGAATGAGGGGTACGGCCCCTCCAGGGGAAGCTCGTAGGCGATTGCATCGCCTTCCTCCAGTCCAGCGGTGGCCCAGGAGACGAGCTGGGTACCTGACCGACCACCGTAGGCCTGGACGCTTATCCGCAGATCCGTTGCGGCCCTGAGGGAGACGGCGGCCTTGTCGTCGGCGACGGTCATACCCTCTACGTAGAGGCGACGGCCGGGGACCGGATCCATTAGATCGAAATCTATCTCTTCCCGCCAGTCCTCGTCGGCGAGAGCTCCCTGGGGCAGCGCCGCCGCCGTGATTGCCAGGGCGACGACAAGGACGACCTTCCAGAGCTTGAGAAAATTCCTGCCCTGCTCCTTTCTATCCGGGGAACCCTTGCCGCCGTTGTCCCTGCTAAGTCTCATGCGGCGAATGCGCCGCCGTGCCGATTCCGTCATGTCGCGCAGCCCCCGGGAGCCGCGTTTTGCGCCCCGGATCATCAGGGTCAGCGGTCCGGGACTGTTCTTCACCGGCCTTACCGGTTCAGGGGCCGCGCTTCTCACCAATTGGGATACGGGACCCACGTAACGCCGTGGTCCCAGCTTGTATCTCAGCAGGTCGGCGGCCACCAGGGGCAGCCGCCGACCCGCAATCTTGCCCACCACCATGGCGATGCCGAAGAAACCGAACAGGACGGCCAGTCCCATCCTCATCTGCGACGGTCCCAGGGGGGCGTAGCGGTATACGCCGTAGGAGAGGGCGCATACCGCCACCATCGCCACTATCTGCGGAAAGGTGAACCCGAGCAATACCCGGTCCTCCGCCTCCACGTGAGTGGGTACCTCGTGCTCTCTCATGGTCTTTACCTCCTAGCCTGATTCCGGCGTTGGCGTTGTAGGATTGGGCACGGTCACGTCTACCGGGGAGCCAACAACGGCGTTCATGACGAGCTCCACCACGCCGTAGGCCACCATGGCCAGGATGATGCCGGCCAGGGCCGTCATCATGGCGCTCTTCCCCTTCTCCATCTGGTGGGGTGCGCCCGAGGCCGTCAGGTAGAGGTAGGCCCCGTAAACAAAGAACCCCACCCCCACGGCTCCCACGATCCCCAACATGATCCCCACCAGGTTCGATATGGTCTGAGTCAGGTTTTCCATTTCTTTTCTCCTTTCAACAGGTATGTTTCAGTTGAACTCTGCGGTCCTTTTCTGGGGTCATCTAGGTGTACATCTCTTCACCACCTTGCCGTCTTTCTTTCGAGGCGAGCCGATGCTCGCTTCCTGCGTTTCGTCGTAGTTCATACCTTCTTTACTCGCTGCTGCTCCTGGGTGTGGCTCCGTCAGAATTGCCGGTTCCACCACTTGCCGACCCCGCCGAAGGGGTGGCCATCTCCGCCATGGACTTGATGCCGCTCGCCGCGGTGGACAGTCCGGCGCTGGCGGCGGCTCCCGCCGCCATGCCTACGGGCCCACCGGATACTCCTCCCCCCACCAAGCCGATGGTCTTCGCGGACTTCAGCATGGTTCCCGGCAGGTTCAACCCGAAGTAGAGGGTGCTCACCCAGGCATCGAAGGTGCCCACGTTGCCCAGCAGCGACGGAATCCTGGTGGCCATGTACACGAAGGCCACCGACAGCAGCAGCTTCCACACCAGGTCCTGCACGGGTTCGAAGGCCTGGATCGCCGCCACATCCTCCAGAAAGCCGAAACCCAGGGCCAAGGCCACAAGCTGTACCGCCTGCTGAAACACGGTCGTCATGAAGAGCTTCAGCCAGTGCCTTCCCCAACCCGCCGTGTGGGGCAGGATCCACAGTCCCAACGCCACGGGCGACAGGACAAGCAGGATGTCGATCAATGCAAGCCTCAGCACCATCTGCACCAGCACGTAGAGGACAAAGAAGCCGTAGACCAGGTAGAGAAGGGCCGTCAGCAGACCCATGCCCACGCTGGCCGTGTTGATGGAGACCAGGAAGGTGTTCAGGGGGGCCCTCAGCAGGTCTCCGGGGGTCACGTTCAGGAATACGGCAATGAACCCGGACACGGCGTCGGCCACGTCGATGACCAGGGCGCACCACCATAGGGAGGACACGGCGGCCACAAGTCCCAGGATCAGCCTGGGGACCATCTCCCTCCATCCCGCCTGCTTCATTCCCAATTGCTCGCCGATAATGAAGGTGAGGCCCATCCAGCCCAGGATCGCCGCCAGGGATCCACCGGCGATGACCCACACCACGGACCAGGCCTGGCGCACAAGCTCGTGTTCGTAGGTGAGTCCGGGGGGAGTGCCTGTGAGGATGTCGCTCATTGAGACCTACCACCCATCACAGTTGTCCGCATCATTGCCCGTTGCCCGCTCCACCACCCCGCACAGTATGCCGTGGGTGCCCTCCACCACCCAGGTGGCCGCAGCCCTGGCCCATCGGTCGGGGTCAAGGGCCGCGATCATCCTGTCCCAGATGCTGGTGGGCCGGTAGATGGGAATGATTGCGTGAAATGCCTGGGTGTGACCCCCGACCACGTCGGCCACCATGGCCAGCAGGTAGGCCCGGTTCGGGTCCAACTCCTCCTGGCCGGCAAGGGCCGGGTACTCCCACGAGTACTCCCAGCCTTCAGCCAGTATTTTCTCCCCTCCGAGCACCACGTAGACCGGGGTGATCCAGTCTCCGGTGTCGCCGTCGCGGACTCCGTAAAAGAGATTGTCTATGGGACGGTTGTACACCGGGCGGGCGATGAACCCTCCCCCCTTCTTGCGCTCTACGAAATCCCTGGCCGCGTTGACCAGGATGATGTCGTCGCCGGGCGGTGCCTGCGCAGCCGCCATGCCCGTCAGGGGAACAACTGCCATGACTGCCAGTAGCAGAGAAACAACGGTTAGCATGAATCCGCTGACCCTGGTGGAACCCGGACGCGGTGAATCTCTCATGTACATCTCCTGTCATACCGGAACAACTGAAGTGCAGAGAGTTTGGGGAGTTCCGAGGATGAGAGGTATCCCCTGAAAGGGATTGCAATGATGTAATCCCTTTGGAGGGATTCCCCGCCGAGAGGCCCCCGTGATGTCATGGGCGTGTACAGGAATTCGACTTTTCTGCAAGTTGCAGTTCGTGGCGATTTCATAGCTGGGGCTGGATGGAATGCGGCCCTACAGGACCTGGGAGGCCGACGAGTTTTGTCAACTTCCCGTTGCCACTTTTTCTGCAAGTTGCAGCATTGGTAGTTATGGGCATCTCGTTCAGATCGACGGTCAAAGGCGCGCAGCAATCACGAGGAGGTGAGATTCATGAGGACAAATGACGCCAGGATTCGACGGAGCGGAGTCGCGGAGGAGGAGCACGTCCTTCGTCTCTGGGCGCTGCTGCATGAGTTGGTGCGGGGAAACGGACGGGTTGGGGCTGCGGGAATTCTGGGCCTGGACCCGAGGACGGTGGCGGCGTGCATGGACGCGGGCCGCATGTCCTGGCGGGTCCGCGAGGCGTTGGAGCGGGCGCAGCGGGAGGGACTGGGGTCCGGCGCCGCTTCGACCCGGAGTGGCGTCCAATCGTTGAATTCACGGGTGGAAACGCTGGAGCGGGGAGTGCGTGACATCGCGGACGAGGTCCGAAGCGAGGTCAGGCCGTTGGTCATGGATCATGCCCGGATGCTGCGGCAATTGGAAGGCGGTCCGAGTGCGACGGGGGACCCGAGACCCGAGGTGAAGGACATGACGGACGTCACTCCCCGCAGAGAAAGTTGCTCACGTCGGGTCCGGGGGCTGCCCTATTCCGGCAAGGGACCGGGGACCATCGAGCAGCGCAGGTATCCGGACCTGGTGGCCAGGGATCCTGCGCCGGACGACGCCGAGGTCTACGGCCCGGCGTGGCCGCTGGTCGATGAGTGGCGCCGGCTGTGGGAAGTGCACCATGGCAGCAGGCGTTGGGGCCTCTCCGGGTTGACGAGGGAGGAACGGATCAGGGAGTTGGAGGTGGCCATGCTGGAGGAATACGGTCTGACCCTGCCTCCTGAGACGGAACCCCTCAGGGGTCTCTGGCGCAGCTCCCAGCTCGACTGGCGAAAGAGGGCCCTTCGCGACCTTCGCAGGTCGCGTGCGAGGCGGGTGGCGCTGCTCTGGATGCGCAGAATCCTCACCCTGGGCCTGTGGCGGAAATGACCCCTTCTGCACCCCAACTTAGGATTCTGTGAAAGTTTTGTTAAACCGGATTGACGTGTTTGGCCGGAGGGCCCCCAAAACCGTTGACACCATTGCGCAGCGGTGCTATCACTGAGTTCTGTTTCTGGCTTTTTCCACGGTTTCATGCCGAGAAACGTGGAGGATTCCAGTCCCCCGAATCCGGGACCGGCTGACCAGGATAGAGCCCAGCTCTCCGAACAGCCTCCCGCGGGGTTCCGGCCAAAGGGATCGAGCATCGCTCTCCCCACGGCGGCCTCAGAAGGGACAAGCGCCTACCTGCTGCGTGAACGCGGTTAAAGGGGTTGAGCCTCGCTCCCCCGATGCACATTCGAATGCGGTAAGACCCAGGTGCACCTGCGCCTGAACCACAACGACTGCGGCAACAGCCTGAAAGCGGCTGGCCTGCAGTTGCACTTTGCGCTGAACGGTGTCGCCCGCGACAGCCGGTGGCAGATTTGCGCACCTCTGCGGAGATTCTTCCCTGACACCTGTTGACCCGGGTGAGTCTGCGTCTTCGCCACCCCCTCCCACACGCGCGTCAGGCATCCATCCCCGGAGGGAGTGCGCCCCGGTCGACGAGTCCAGCTTCATCATGCTGTCCACACACCCGATGCCGGTGCGGGCATACAACAGAAAGGAGGCGTTTATGAACGCCAAGACAATCAGTTCAACGGTACTTCAATGCAGATCCCTGGCGGCAACGGTCAGGGGTCAGGCGGCGACGGTCGGCGGTCTTCTGCTGCGGCACCGTCGCCCTGCGATGGCCCTCGCGGCGGCGGCCTTGCTCCTCGGCCCGGTCCTGGCGACGGGATGCGGTGAACTCTTCTTCCTGAACGCCCTCGGCCTCGGCATCCCCGTGCTCCTGGTCAGGAGGTTCGTAGCCCGCCGCAGACGGCGAAGGTCCGGGCGCTGACGCCCGGCGCCTTCGCCCCACCACAACCCATCCCAGATGAGAGGGGTCGTCTCTTGCGAGGCGGCCCCTTTCTCTTTGCCCATCGTGGTCGCGGACCACGCAAAACACAAAACAACCTGAGGAGATAGATCATGACAACGGCAACTTTGACACAAACCAATCGGACCATGGCAACGGTAAAGCCCCGACGCAGCCTGGAGGAGTTGGTGGACCGGCTCTTCGCAACGCTGACCTTCGGGGAAGAGGAAACATCGACGGCTGTCGCGCCGTCGCCCAGCTTGCTCCCGGCGTTCGGTCGGCCCAAGCGCAGTCTGGAGGAGCTGGTGGACCGACTGTTTGCGACGCTGACCTATGGAGAAGAGGAGACGCCAACGGCGGTCGCGGCATCGGTGGACTTGTCCCGTACCATTCACGACGCCCGAAGACTCAGGCAGGCGGGCGACTTGGACGGGGCCCTGGAGACCCTGGCCTGCGCCGACCCGGCGACAGTGGAAGCCCGCCAGGCACGGTGGGCCTTCTCCGAGTGGAGGCAGCTTGTCAAGCGGCGCTTCGACGCCCGCCGGGTTCTCGTCTACAGCCAGGGCATGGGACGAGCCGCCGCTCTGGTGCCCCGCGCCGATGGCGGCACCCTTGAGACGGTGGCGGTGCTTGGAATGAAGTGGCAGCCCGGCAAGCTCGTCTCCCGCCGCAGCCTGAGGGGCTTGCGGCACCTCTCCCAGGGAGGTGCGTAATGTCGGCTCCACGGGTCAACGTGGACATCCCCGCGCTGAAGGCGAGGCATCCCTTGGGCGAAGTGGTGGAGGCAGCCGGCGTGCGGCTCAGGGGCGTGGGCAGGGTCCGTCAGGGCATCTGTCCCTTCCATGAGGAGGCGGAGGGATCCTTCACGGTGTACTCCGATTCCCAGAGGTTCTACTGCTTCGGCTGTGGACTAGGAGGCGACGTGCTTGACTTCCTCAGGCGTACCGAGAACATTTCTCTGCCTGAGGCCCTGCGTCGGCTGGACGGTGGTCCTGGGCTTGCTCACGCGGCCCCGCCCAGCCCAGCTCGCGTTCCACGCCAGCGATCACCCACCTTGCCTGCGCGAGATCCCACCCTGTTGACGGCGGCGGCGCGCTTCTACGCCGGTGAACTCCGGCATTCGCAGGAAGCGCGGGAGTACCTGGTCTCAAGGGGCATCGGAGCCGAGGCGGGAGTCCGCCTGGGCCTTGGATACGCTCCAGGCCGCGGGCTGCGGTCCCACCTTGAGATCCTTGGCTTTTCTGAGAAGCGAATTCGTGACTCGGGTCTCTTCTTGGAACGGGCCAGGGAGCGCTTCGCCGGAATGGTGGTCGTACCCGACCTCTCCGGTGGGCTTGTTCGTTGGCTTGCGGGCAGGGCCATTATGCCCGCCGCCAAGCCTCGCTTCCAGTCCCTACCGGGACCCAAACCGCTGCTCGGCCTTGGGCGGACCGGGCGCAACCCTTCCTGGATGGTGGTAGCCGAAGGACTCTTCGACTGGCTCGCCCTTGCCCGTTGGGGCCTGCCCGCCATCGCTTGCCTGGGGACCCACGGACTTGAGCGGGTGGCTTCGGCCTTGAGGGGTTGTCCCCGCTTATTCCTTGTCTTTGACAACGACGACGCTGGCAGAGAAGCGGCGGAGCGGCTTGAGTCCCTGCTTGGAGGCAGAGCCGCTGTGGTCGCCCTGCCCGATGGCATCGACGACGTGGCGGAGCTTGCCACCCACCCAATGGGAAGGAAAATCTTCCTGCGCTCCTTGGCACGGGCCGCCCGACACAGGAGGTAGGGACAACCCTGCCCACCAGCCCATACGGGTCTCATAGCTCGCTTCCCTCTACGCTTTTCTCAATCCGAGAATGCCGCTGGGCATTCCAAGACGGACCTTGTCCGCCCGCGGGCCTCATCAGACGAGGCCCGCATCATTCATTTCCCTACAGGAACCACAACCATGGAAGGAGTATCGACATGTCGAACCTCAACGGCAACAGCAACGGACACCACCTCAATGGGGCCTCGAACGCCCTCGTGCATCTGAACGGCAACGGACAAAGGCCCTCCGACATCGCCATAGAGGAGCACAACATTCTGTGGGACGGGCTGCCTCCCGTCGTCACCAAGGCCCTCTCCCAGCCCATTGACCTCGGCATCGTATCCCAGCGGAGGGGAAGGGCAGGCATGGTCTACCACTACCTGGAGGGCCATACGGTCATAGACCAAGCCAACCGGATATTTGGCCACGGCGGCTGGGGATATGAACTGGTTGGGGACGTGACACTCAGGCGGTTTGAGACGGTGGACCCCCGCACGGGAGAGGTCAAGAAATCCTCCGGCTACAGCGCGCCGGTGCGAGTCACCGTAGCAGGAGCGCCCTCCCGCATCGACGTGGGCTTCCACGCGGTGGCCGAGGAGAATCCTGACGGCCACGACACAGCCCTGAAGGCAGCCGTCACCGATGGTCTCAAGCGGGCCTTCAGGAGCTTTGGAGGGCAGTTCGGCAATGACTTCTACGCAGACGATTTCGACCCCGCGTCCGCGTACCAGCCGGAACAGGTGAAGCCCCAGGCTGTGCCTGAAGATAAGACGGAGAGCCCCAAGCCGAATCCCAGGAACGACTCCCAGGTCGAAATGCTGCGCAAGCGGCTGCTTGAACTGGGCGTCGCCCAGGGGTTCAAGGAGGAGCAGGTGAGGGAGGCCGTGAAGGCCCGCACGGGCAGGGCTCTGGACGCCCTGGAGGCGTCGGGCCTTGCTCCCCTGGTGAAGGCCGCCGCCAACAAGCTCAATAGCATGCGCCAAGCGAAGGAATCCTAACCCGTCCACACAAGCACAGTAACGAAACACAGCGGGGCAGTCTCCTCCGGGGGCTGCCCCGCATTGCATTTTCGGAAGAACACTTAAGGAAGGAGAAGCAACATGACAGCAACAGCCATTAAAGACAGGCCCAAGTGTCTGCAAAGCGCCACCACAAGGCTGACCACGGAGCTGGGCGATCTGTACGTCACCGTGGCCGTGGACAAGGACGGCCGTCCCTACGAGGTGTTCGCAAGAATCGGGAAGGGAGGCAGCTTTCAGAGCGGCGTCGCGGAGCTCGCCTGCCGTCTCATTTCTCTCCACCTGAGGTCAGGCACTCCCCTACAGGAGGTCATTCGCCAGTGCCGGGGCATCGGCGAAATGCAGCCATTCTTCAACCTGCTACCGGGCGGGTCCAGCGTGCGGGTGCTGGGTATCGGCGACGGCATAGCCCACGTCCTCACAGAACACCTGGAGCACGGGGAAATGGTCGCACAGCCCAGGACGGAGAGGGTGCTGGTAGCGGCCTGACGGCTACGATCGACGACTTCGCTCGCCAACGGGGTCCCACACAGAAAGGGTCACCCCGCCATTCAACTACAGGAAAAATAGAAGGGAGAAGAAGAATGACAATCACAGAAAGCTTGGACAGAGCAACCACATTTTCACGACCCTCTGCTCGGACCGACGATGACGGCGGCATCGAGGTGCGGGCCTCGGCGGCGCTGAACTGCCGTCGCTCCCTCTGGTTCGCCGTCACGGGTCATAGCACGACCAATCCCCCTACCGAGAATTCCCTAATGGCCATGGAGGTGGGCAACGCTCTGGAACCGGTGGTGCTGAGGGCCATGGATAGGGCGGGTTGGAGGGTGGAACCCGCCGATCCCCGGAATCCCCAGCCTGTCACGGTCAGGTTGGGCCCGAGGCTCCTGGTGACGGGACACCCCGACGGCACGGTGCGGCTGCCCTCGTCGGCGGGGGAATCAGGCGCCGGAGATGCCGCTCCTCAGATGTTCCTCTTCGAAGGGGAAGAAAGAGCGCCTGTCACCACCAACGGGGAAGAAAAGGTGGTGGAGGTGAAAACCCGGGGGCCGGAGGCGTTCAAACGCTGGCGCACCCTGGGAGCGGAGCGTAGCCATCCGGCGGCGGTGGCTCAGGCCGCCGTCTACAGCCTTGGAAGGTTCGGCGAGATGCGGGGCGCCGTCATCGCCTGCATGGACACGGGAAGCAGGACCTGGGATCACGAAGTCATTCCCGCCGGTAGGCTGGAGCGTGCCCTGAAGGACGCCTTCCGGTGGCTTGAGCCCCTGGCGGAGCACCACGCCCTCCACGGTCCGGACCCGGAGGCGTTACCTGACAGAGACTTCCGGGCGGGCAGCTGGCAGTGCCGAAGCTGCTCCTTCCTGGACATATGCCAGCCGGGCGGAGAAGCGGAGAAGGAGACCGAAGCCGGTGAGGAATCCGATGTCGCGGACGTCACCGACCTGGAGGCGGAGGAGGCGGTGAGGGCCTACACCGAAGCCAGGCAATCCGCGAGGGAACCGGACAAGTCAAAAAAGACCGCCCTGGCGACCCTGAAGGCGTGGATGCACCGGCAGGGTGACACAAAGGTCTCTCTTGGAGGTCGGACCGTCAGCCTTGTGCAGTCCCGCCGCTACTCCGTCAACTACCCCAGGCTCAACGAACTTCTCGACCCCAAGACGAGGTCCGAAATCGTCACCGAGAGGGAGTCGGAGTACGTCAGGGTCACCTAGACGCTGCATAGAGGCAGCGCAGAACGGGGCCGTTCTCCCCTTTCTACAGGGAGACGGTCCCGCATTCATACAGACTAGCGCGGGACAACCGCGCAACACCGCAAAGGGAGGAATCAAAATGTCTAGAACCGTCAACAGAGTGGAACTTTTGGCGAGGGTCGGCATAGACCCTGAAATGACCTATGCGCCCAGCGGCATCCCCGTCACCAGGCTCAGGCTGGCCACAGACCGCTATCGAAAGAACGGTCAGAGCGACGTCGACTGGCACACCGTCGTGGTGTGGGGAAAGCAGGCAGAGGCCGTGAACCGGTACGTGAGCAAGGGGCAGAGGGTCTACGTGGCCGGGCGACTCGCGCAAAACTCTTGGGATGGAGAGGACGGAAAGCGCCGCCACTCCACCGAGGTCCACGCCCAGGAGGTGATCCTCCTCGACCACAACGGCAGCAAGGGCGAGACCGCCGACCAGTCGGCCAACGCCTCTCCCTTCTAGCACAGATTCCCACATCGACGCTCCTCAAGGCGGAGCGCTACAACACGGGGCCGCCCTCCAGTTGAATGAAGGGCGGCCCGCCTCATTTTCAAGACAACCCACAAGGAGCAGAGCATGACCGACACCATCACCACCCAACACGCCGACACTCTTCTCGACGCCCTCCGAAGCAACCTGAGCCTGCTGGGGGAACTGTCGGCCCGCTACCAGGTCTCCACTAGGCCAGAGGATGAACCCTACAGTCGCCCCATCGGCTCTCCCCAGGACGTGCACCTGCTGCTGGAGCGGGAGATGGCATCCCTGGCCCAGGAGCAGCTCAGGGTGCTGCTTCTCAATGCCAGGCACCAGGTGGTGGGCCAGCGGACCATTTACCAGGGAACCGTGTCGTCTTCCCAGGTACGGATCGCGGAGGTGCTCCGGCCCGCCGTGGTGGAGGCGGTACCCAACATCATCGCAGTGCACAACCATCCCTCGGGCAACCCGGAACCCAGCCCCAACGACGTGACCGTCACCAGGAAGCTGGTACAGGCGGCAAAGCTATTGGACATTGAAGTGCTGGACCACGTGGTCATCGGCCACGGCGGGTTCGCCAGCCTGAAGGATAGGGGCCTCTTCCCCTGGTGACCATCGACCGGCGCGCTTCCGGCTGCCGGCGACCACGGGACGAAATACGTCCCACCACAAGCTCTACTACTCTCGCAATGCAAAGGAGATCATGATGTTTGAATTCGAAATGAGTGGGGCCAAGGACCCCTCACTAGAGTCCGGGCAGGAACTCCACACAATCAGCGCCGGGGGCTTCTCCGCCACCGCCGACGCCTTCGCCAGGGACGAGGCCACCGAAGGTCTCTGGTTTCTCTCCATGGTGGGGTCCCAGACGGCCCTCAAGGCTATCTGGGCATCGCTGCTCAAGCGGCCCCCGGAAATCGCCCACCTCATCAGGGGCGCCAACGGCATGGCCCTCAGCGGCGGCTACCAGAGGTGCCACATCCCCTTCGACACCATCGGAACATGGACAACGAAACTCGCCAAGCTGCCGGAGAGCGGCGGCTATCACGCCCTGGTCTACACCAGGACCGCGGAGTTCGCCTTCGAGCGGGACTCCTTCCTGCTTCTTTCCCGGACCAGAGAGGATATCCCGGCCCTCCACCACCGTTTCCTGGACAGGCGCAGTCCCCTCCCCCTCCACAACTCTTGGTCCGGGTGGCTCTGGCAGCGGGGACTGGATTGCGGGGAGATTGTTCCCCTCCAGTCCGTGGGGGTACATGCCTACCGGTGCTCCCCCGACTCGGAGAAGCTGAGGGAGGACCTCTCCAACGCCGTGGCGTCGGGGATGCTGGCCCTGCCGGAAGGGGAGGCGGATCATGGATAGGACCATCCCAAGAAAGAGAACCCGCAACCGTAAGCGGATACGCCGAAACCACGGGGCCTGGAGGCGTTTCTCCAAGGAAGGGTCGATATGCCCCTACTGTCCCCACCACGGCTCCCTCCACCTGGTCCAATCGGGCCAGCCCCATTTCTACAGGAGGGCCACGATGGACGAGGAGCGCGACCCACACTCCAGGCTCTACCGATACACGATGCCGGAGGGAGACCGGGTGCTGGTTAGGAGGATGACCGTGGCCCGGAACGCGGAGATAGTCACCGCCTATTGCACGGCCTGCGCCGAGGGCCTGAGAACGCACCAGGTGCTCTGCTACCAGCGCAAGCTGGCGGTGGGCGAGGTGGTGGGAATACGGGCAGACAACAACTAGAAAATCGAAAACGGCGCCTGAAGGCATCGGAAAGGAAGCAAAATCATGACAATCGAACAGACCCTGTTCTTCTTCTGCCCCAACTGCGAGGAGCGGTTCGCGCAGGTGGAGGAGCCGGACAAAGACCTGCACGCCGGGGAGACATACCACTGCGGAAGCTGCGGAATCAGGATTATCTTCCATGCGCTGACAATCGAGGACCACGAGCCTGCGCCGACGACAAGGAAGGACTGCTACTTCTGCAATCCCGAACCATGCCGGTTCAGGTGAAGCAAGTACGCTGCAACGATCAGTGAGAAAGGAGAAAACAGATGAGACTAGCCGCGCAAGCAAAGGGGGGATTCTACCCCACCCCCGACCGGGTGGTGGACATGATCGCCGACCTGATAGGCGTATCATCGGGATACTATTACCATGACAGGGAAACCCTAAGAATCCTGGACCCCTGCTGTGGGGCCGGGTATGCCATCGACCGGCTGGCCCGGCGCATTCACCAGGCCAGTGCCGTACCCGTGGATACCTACGGAGTGGAGCTTCACAAGGAGAGGGCCGGGGAGGCCGGGCAACGGCTCGACCGGTTCCTGGCCACGGACCTGTTCCAGACCTCCATAGCCAACAGGGCATTCAGCGTCCTCTATCTGAACCCGCCCTACGACTTCGACGGAGAACAGAAGAGAACGGAACACGCTTTTCTCACCTACACCACCCGATACCTGGCGGAGGGGGGCCTGCTGGTGTTCATCGTCCCGCGTCAGAGACTGGCGGTGTCGGCTCGATACCTGTCCACCCACTACAGGGGAATGCGTTTCTGGTCCTTTCCCCAACCGGAGAAGGAAGTCTTCGGCCAGGTGGTGGTGCTGGGATATCGCAAGGAGGACCCAAGCCCAAACTCCTACGCGGAGTCCATGGTGCAGAAGTGGTCGCGGGGGGAACCCGAACACCTGCGGTTCTACCGCTACCCCGAGTTCACCGCTCCAACCATGCCCGTGGGGAAGATCCTCTTCGGCACCCGTACCGTGGACCCCGTGGCTGCCGCCTCGGAAGCCCGCCTGTCGGGGCTGTGGTCCAGCACGGAGATCACCGACACCCTCTGGCCCGCCGTCGACGTTCGCACCCGGCCCCTTATGCCGCTGAGGAGGGGCCACATGGCCATGCTGGTGGCGGCGGGCTTCCTGGACAACCTATGCCTGGAGGCCGAAGGAAAGCGCATCCTGGTCAAGGGAAGGACCTCCAAGACCATGGAGATGGTGGAGGATTCAAAGGAGAGGGAAGTCCACAGGGAACGGCTCAGCACCACCGTGGTTGCCCTGGACCTGCACGACGGCTCCATAACGGACATCGCCGCCTAGATCGCAAAACCGCCAATCGCAACTCAGGGCTCCGCCGGTATAAGGAACCGGCGGGGCCCTGCTTGGTTCTGAGATAACGTACATACGCAAAAGCAAAAAGGAGAAAAAGATGCAAACACCCATGATTCTCGAAAACTGCCACAAGTGCGGGATGCGCATTCAACCCGGCGAACCCGCCTGGCAAGAAGCCTCCGTGGACGTGGTAGGGGGTCGCGTGGTCGCGTCACCCGTCCGCTATTCCCACGGAAGCGGCGGCTGTGAGGCGGCCATGAAGAGAAAGAACTCAGCCGCTCGCTAGATCTACGCCATACCCTCATCGGCCCTCCTATTCGGGAGCCGCACGACACGGGGCCCCGCATGTTTCCGATTAAAGAAGCAGGCGAGGCCTCGCCAAGCGTCGATAAGGCGCAACACTCTTTCAAGGGAGGAGAAGAATGAATCTTGGAGATTTCATAGACACCTACAGGGACGCCATCGCCCGGAGGGTGGTGGCGTCCTACCCACCCCTCTACAGGCCCTCGGAGTACGAGGGTCAAGTTCCTCACCTGCTGCGAACTCCCCTGGGAGCCCAGGAGGACGCCATAAGGGGCGCGGCACTCTCCCTGCAGTCCCAGAGGGGCACCACCGTGGTGGGGGAGATGGGAACGGGCAAGACCTTCATCGGGGCCGCCGCCGCTTACATGGCGGGCTTCCAGAGGATCCTGGTCTTGTGCCCTCCCCACCTGACCAAGAAGTGGAAGAGGGAGGTGGAGCAGACGGTGCCGTTCGCGCGGGCCGCCATCGTCACCTCCATCACCGACCTGGAGAACCTCAGGCTCTCCGTGGGAAGCGGCCCCCTTTTCACCGTCATGTCCAGGGAGCGGGCAAAGCTCTCGTACCGGTGGAAGCCCGCCGTGGAATACAGGTGGGCCACGTCGAAGGGCAGGCTGGTGCGGGACGAGGAAACGGGGGACCCCTTTCGGGTGCCCTGCTGTCCCGTGTGCACGGTTCAGATCCTGGACAAGGACGGGGTGCCCCTGACCCACAAACAGCTGAACCGGAAGAAGCACTCCTGCCGTTACTGCGCATCTTCCCTCTGGCAGGCCGACGGTTCCAGCCTGCGACGCTACCCCCTGTCCGACTACGTGAAGCACAGGATGAAGAACTTCTTCGACCTGCTAATCACGGATGAGGTCCATGAGTACAAGGGGAGAGGCTCAGCCCAAGGCATCGCCGCGGGCATCCTGGCCGACGCCTGCGGCAAATCCCTCAGCCTCAGCGGGACTCTTATGGGAGGTTGTGCGCGGCGGTACTTGGCAGTTTGATTCCCGTCTCAGACGGGAGGGGTTCGAGATGATACCCCTGGGCCATCCCACCTACCTGGCGGCGAAAGCCAAAGGGGAAAATAGCATGTGGGAGAAGCGGAGGCCACATCGAAGGCGTTTAGTGAAGTGCTCCGCAAGGCCCGTGCGATACGGCGAAAGCTTGATTGCCTGAATCTCAGTTTCCTGCGATGCAACATGACGTCCCCCGCTTACAACGCCTATACCGCGGGGCCACCAGGTGACCGGCCTCTGTAGCCGCAACCGGGAACTCTCGACTGGTGGGCAGTGGGAAATGATCTCACTCAAGGAGACGAACGAGGCGCCTAAGTCGCACTAGAACGTCAACTGTCAAGGAACGTCGGATCGCCTAAGGGGCGCGAGCCCTAAGGTGACGGAGCCTCCGTAGTAGTCCGAGGACGGGAAAGCCGTCCACATGGCGAAGGGAGGCAGGTGTCAACAGAAACTCAGAAAAGGAGGTGCGCGAGATGCGCAACGCCGAAACCATACTGGGAATCATTCGCGACAGAGGTACACGGGGACTGCCCGTGAACGACCTTTACCGCCAACTCTGGAACCCGAACCTGTACCTGACGGCCTATGGGCGCATCGCCAAGAACGACGGTGCGCTCACCCCAGGCGCAACACCGGAAACCGCAGACGGGATGAAGATGGACGACATCCACGCGATCATCGAGGCCCTCCGCTTCGAGCGCTACCGATGGACTCCGGCCCGCCGCGTGTACATCCCGAAAGCTAACGGGAAGCGGCGGCCACTCGGACTCCCAACGTGGTCGGACAAAGTGCTGCAAGAAGTGATGGGGCTCCTATTGGAGGCGTACTACGAACCGCAGTTAAGCGACCAATCACACGGCTTCCGGCCCAAACGTGGATGCCACACGGCGTTCACAGAAATTACCCGCACCTGGACAGGCACGACATGGTTCATCGAAGGAGATATCGCCGGTTGCTTCGACAACATCGACCATAAGGTGTTGCTGGAAATACTTGGCGAGAACATCCAGGACAACCGTTTCCTGCGGCTCGTTTCCAACCTCCTTGGGGCTGGCTACCTTGAGGACTGGAAGCTCAACGCCACCTACAGTGGCACCCCGCAGGGGAGTGTGGTGAGTCCCATACTCGCCAATGTCTACCTAGACCGGTTGGACAGGTTCGTGGAGGGAGTGCTCTTGCCCGACTACAACCGTGGCACGAAGCGAAAGCGCAACCGAGAATACCAAAGGTTGGAAAGCAAGGCCAAATACCTTCGGAGGACTGGACGTGGGAAAGAGGCGGCGGCTCTCCGCCCCCTCATGCGGTCGTTGCCATACAACGACACCCACGACCCGGACTACCGCCGCCTGCGGTACATACGGTACGCCGACGACTTCCTGCTCGGCTTCACGGGGCCACAGGACGAGGCCGATGAGATCAAGGCTAGGATAGGCAGGTTCCTGCGAGATAACCTCAAGCTGGAGCTATCCGACGCCAAAACCCTGGTCACCCATGGTCGAACTCAGGCAGCACGGTTCCTCGGCTACGAGGTCGTCGTTCAGGGGAGCGACACCAAGCTCGACGCCAGAGGCCGGAGAACGGTCAACGGCATCATCGGGCTGCGCGTTCCCCAGGACGTAGTACGCGCCAAGAGCGCTGCCTACATGCGTGACGGCAAACCGATCCATCTCGGAGCAAGGCTTCACGACTCGCCATTCAGCATCGTGGAGCAGTACCAGGCGGAGTTCCGGGGCGTCGTCAACTACTACCGGCGTGCAACCAACTTGGGCGCACTGAACCATCTACGCTGGGTCATGGAAATGTCACTCGCCAAGACACTCGCGGGCAAGCTGAAAATCAGCGTCGCGCAGGTGTTCAAGCGGTACAAGACCACGATTCAGACGGACGACGGACCTCGTAAGGTCCTGATGGTGAAAGTGAACGAGTCAGGTGAAGAGCCGCTGGTGACGCACTGGGGCGGGGTTTCGCTTGCGCGGGACAACACGGCAACCCTGATCGACAAACACCCCCCGATACTCAATGGTCGGACGGAACTCGAACAGCGCCTGCGGGCCAACGTCTGCGAGCTTTGCGGCTCAACGGTGAAGGTTCAGGTGCACCACGTGAGAGCGCTGAAAGACCTGCGAAAGAAGGGACGGGCGAAGCCGCCCGTTTGGGTGGAGATGATGGCAACACGGCGTCGCAAGACGCTCGTGGCCTGTGCGCAATGCCACGCGGACATCCATGCCGGACGCCCGCTGACGCAGAACAACCAGGCAGCCTGAGTACCACCACAGCGAAACACTAGGTGGTGACCTAACTGTGCTATTCTCGGACTGAGGGGTATAACGTGCATCCACTAAGCCGCAAACTGGTCAAAATTGGCATCATCATTGTGGCCATAGGTGTCGCAATGGGGCTGCTGTGTGGCCTGTGCGTTGGCTTGATATTCGCTACGGTATGGGTGTTCGGCGACTCCCTCACCGGTATCCTCGACAGGCTGACCGTCGGACTCGGCTGGACAGCGGCCTACACCTTCCATGCCAGCCTTATTGCACTGGCTGGCGGCGTCGGCGTTGTTGTGCTTGGTCTGACACTGAAGGCTGTCGCTCTGGGTGCCGGATACATCCATAGGCACTAGTCACAATCACCACTTAAGACACTGGAGAGCCGGATGACGCGAAAGTGTCACGTCCGGTTCGGAGGGGGGCCGACGGAAAAGTGCTCCGGTAACACGGGGTAACTCGCCGGCGGCCTACCCGACACAGCTCGACGCTGTTCCACCTTCTCTACCGGTTCTCGCCGGAGATTCGCACCGAGTTCGGGCGTTCCGACGAGCACCGCTGGATTCAGCGGTACGGCTTCGAGGAGGTCTCCATGGGCAAGCCCGACGACGACGCCCTGGAGGACGGGCGCAACAGCAGGCGGCGCAGCTACCGGAAGGTGGTGAGGGAGAGGCCGGGTCTCGTGCCCTCGGCCCTGTTCCACATCATCGGGAACACCATCTTCCTCAGACTGTCCGACGTGGCCTCCGGTCTGCCCGACTACACCGAGCAGGTGATTATATCGGGGATGGACTCCCAGGAGGACTCAACCGGCTACTCCCAACGCTCGGCCTATGACACGGTGTTCGAAGAACTGAGGAAAAAGCTGGCCGACGCCCTCTCCAAGGGCTCCAAGCGGCTCCTGTCCACCTACCTGCAAAGCCTGCTGGCCTATCCCGACGGGTGCACCAGGGGTGAGACGGTCTTCGACCCGGAAAGTGGCGAGCCCATCGTCCAGGTGCCACCCCTCTCCGAGGAGAGGCTCTACCCCAAGGAGAAGGCCCTGGTTGACCTGGTGGCCGCCGAGCGGCTGGAAGGCCGCAGAGTGCTGGTGTACGCCACCCACACTGGCACCAGGGACATCACGGAAAGGATGGACGACATCCTCACCCGTCATGGCTTCCGCGTGGCGGTGATGAAGGCCGACGCCGTGGCTCCCGACAAGCGGGAGAAGTGGGTGGCCGACAGGGTAGAGAGGGGCATCGACGTCCTCATCTGTCACCCCAGGCTGGTGCAGACGGGCCTGGACCTGATCGACTTCCCGACAATTACTTGGTATGAAACGGACTATTCCGTTTACGTCATGAGGCAGGCCTCCCGTAGATCCTGGCGCATCGGGCAGACCCGCCCCGTCAAGGTGGTGTTCATGTCCTACAGGAACACGCTACAGGCCGACGCCCTCAAGCTGGTGGCGAAGAAGCTGCAAAGCTCTCTCGCAGTAGAGGGAGAGTTGCCGGAGGACGGCCTTGCCGCCTACGGAGACGACGGGGACGACCTGATGATGGCCCTTGCCCGCAAGATCGTCAGCGGCGACGAGGAGGAAGAGACCGACACGGTGGAAGAAGCCTTCGCCCAGGCCAGGAACGCCGAGAGCGAGGCCGAGGAGTACCTGGTGGACGACGGCTGGAAGGTAGTGGAAGTCGAGCCGGAATCCGTAGCGGTCAACGGAAACGGTACGAATGGCAACGGACACCACGGCAACGGGCACGACGACCTGTTCGGCCCAGCGGTCGAGCTGTTCCCCCATGAGGGGCATGTACCCGCAAACGGCAACGGCAACGGTCACTCGACCGTCCCGGTAAAAGGCAACGGTGTCAACGGGCACCACCACGACGAGGCCGACGAGCAACAACAGTCGCTGTTCTCCTGGGCCGAGTTCATGGCGGAGCCGGCCAAGCCGAAGCGACGCAGGCGCAAGCCGCAGCCCGCATCCCTGTCCATGTTCGAGTGGGCCATGGAGCTTGAGAAGGAGAAGGAGACGGTCGGCGCGGGACGCTAGGCCGCAGTTCACGGAGAGGGGTCGTCGCCATCGTAGCGGCGATCCCTCCCTGCACTACAACAGACGGAGAAGCATCACACATAAAGGAGAAAAACAATGGCGAGAGTTTTCGTCTACGACGACCGCGAGTTTCCCGACCCGGACCCCGAGATGAGCGTTGACCAGGTGAAGGCGACCTTGGCCGATTTCTACGGCGAGATCGCCAACGCCTCGGTGAAGGAGACGACCAGGGGCTTCGACACCATATACGAGTTCCAGCGACGGGTGGGCACCAAGGGGTGCTTCACCCGGTAAGGAGGAAGACCGATGGACAATCCGACCTTCGCGGGCCTGCTGGCGGCGGTGCCACCGGCGGACCTGCATATCATAGCGCTCACGGCGGAGCTCACACGCGCCGACGGCTCCCTCGACCTGGACGCCGCAGCCGCACGACAACCGGAGGTGGAAGCGGCCTGCGTCCAGGCCCAGGACTACGCCTCCACCACCCAGAGACTCCTGGAGGCCATGCGATGGAAGCTGCAATCCCGCCGCTCCTGAGCAGGCTTTCTGAAACACTCCTGCGGCGTCCGCCGTCGCTAAGGGAGCTCGTTACCATCGTCGGCTACGCCGACGACTACGCATGGTTCACGGGGCTGGTGCGCAGACTCTTCCCCGTTGAGGCGGAGACTGTGCTCTCGGCCCCCGACGTGCGCACCAGGGTGGAGCGCTTTGCCGGTCTCTTCGAGAAACGGCACTTTCCCTTATATGCCTCAGTGATCGACTTCTACTTCGACATGGGAGAAGAACCTCCCTGGAGCTGGCTCAGAAGGGGCATCCCCTTCGACCTGATGGGCTTCGGCTACGAGAGCATCCACGAGATGTGGGACGGCTACAGGGAGGGCATCTCGGCCCTGGCCCTACTGGTCAGGCCCCTTCATGACTTCTACGGGGAGACCGAGGAGATCCGGGTGTCCTGGCTGGAGTCTGCCACCCAGCGCATCCCCCAGGAGACCCTTCAGAGGATTCCCCAAGGCGGCATACCCATCGAGACCCTCACCGAGGCGGTGAAGGAGACCCGATTCGAGGCGGCGGCCAAGGCCGCCTACTGGATCTGGGCGGAGACGGGCAACTTCTTCCTCGATTATTGCTTCGAGGACGGCTCTTTCGACGGCTTCTGTGACCCCTGGGAGGACGAGGTCATAGAGGAGGGAACCCGACAGTGGAAAAGGGCCAAGACCCTGATGGACTCCGTGTTCAATCTGGCCGACTGGCTGGAGGAGGACCTGCCGGCCCGCTTCGCAGAGATGCTGGACTTCATCATGCCACGGCTGCCCGCTCAACAACAAGGAAAGGAGGACGACAATCATGACCAACAGCGCCCAACAAACCGACTGGTCCCTGCCTGGCCCGGCGGACCTGCCCAGGGACACCCTGGAGGTACAGCTTGAGGTCTACAAAGAGACTCTCCTGCTCAGGGGCTTCGAAGGAGACACCAACTGGGTGAGGACAGTCTCGGCGGACGAGATCGCCAACGTGTTCATCCAGCACATAGGGATCTCGTCGGGGCTGCTGCCTAAGGACACCCTCTGGTGGGGACAGGGCGAGACCGGTCAGGTGGTGGCCCTTTGGCGACCGCCAAAGGTCTGGCCCGTGGCCCTGCAACGGGAGGCCTTCAAGCCTCCAGCTCGGCTCCGGCTTCCCATGCCGGGGCTGGTCTTCGTCTGCTCACCGGCCCGCGCCCCCTCGGTCTACGCCGCGCAGAGCAGGCCCAGGGACACCGACGACTGGCTGTACCGAATGCCCGCCTTCAACGTCTTTAGCAACGGTCGGGTCTGCCCCGGAAGCCACAAGTTCCCGGAGGAGGTGGGACTCATACCGGAGTCCTTCTTCCAGTCCTACTTCTCGGGCACCGGCGATACCCGGGAGCGCTCGAAGAAGCATCCCGACAACCTGCACGCCCTATGGGAGGAGTTAGATGGAAAGACTGAATACCCGGTTGAAGACCTTGTTCCCCAGTGCACCGTGGCCCAGGCTATGGCGGCCTCCGAAGGGAGGAGGCCCGGCTACGGCTGGTAACGCGCCGAGCCCCGTGGGCTACCTCGTCAACCACCCCGCCGGGCTTTCGGGCAGCCAGGGGATTGGATACGACTACGTGCTCGGAGCGGGCGGCCTCTACGTCCAGTCCAAGAGCGCCCACCTGACGGCGCGAATTCTCGTCGCCCAGTGTGAGGTGCGAGGCCTGGGTCTCGTCACCGAAAAGGTGTCCCTTGCCCACGGCCCCATTCCGGTCCGGCTTTTCGAGATCGGGCTGCTCTGGTTCCAGGACGACCCCACCACCGAGCGGTTCTTCGCCGTCCGATGGGACGGGCGCCGCTACCGGCTGGTGGTCCCCGAACAGGAGGGCACGGCCACATCCCTCGAATACGCGCCGCCCCCGGGAGTGGTGGCCGAGTTCCACTCCCACGGAAGCTCTCCCGCCTTCTTCTCGGCCACCGACGACGAAGATGAACAGGGTTTCCGGATTTACGGCGTCGTGGGACGCCTCGACGCTCCCGAACCGGAGTTGAGGCTGCGGGTGGGCGTCTACGGCCACATCGCCCCGGTGGACTGGCCGCAAATCTTCAATGGTCCAGCCCCCGGCCTGCAGCTGGTGAGCGATGGGCCGGATCCAAACAGAACAAGAGACGAGGAGGTCATCGAATGCCTTTCTACCTGGATAACGAGTTTCTGATCGACAACCCCTGGATAACGGTGGTGGGCTGCGGCGGCACCGGCGGCTTCGTCGCCGAGGGTCTCTGCCGCCTCTTCCAGGGAAGGGACGCCACCATCGTCCTGGTCGACCACGACCGTGTGGAGCCCCACAACCTGCTCCGTCAGAACTTCTACCCCGGCGACGTGGGCGGCTTCAAGAGCCAGGTGCTGGCCGATAGGTTGTCTGAAGCCTACAACCGGCCCGTGGGATACTCGGTGTACCCCTTCCGCAGGTACGATGACCAACCCCACAGGCACGGCTACCCGGGGCTTCCCACCTACGGAGACAGCCTCATCATCGGCTGCGCCGATAACGCCGCCGCAAGAAGGGCCATGGCCGAGTGCCTGCCGGGTGACCCGCGAAGATGGCTCATCGACGCGGGCAACGACACCAACTGGGGTCAGGTTCTCGTGGGCAACGTAACGGAGCCCGTGGAGCTGGAGGAATCCCCCTTCACCGGGGAGACCTGCCACCTGGCCCCGGCCCCCACACTCCAGCGCCCCGACCTGCTCACCGCCGTGTCCAACCGGCCCCCGGACGTGGACTGCGCAGCGGCCCTGGACCTCATCGACCAGGACCCCACCATCAACCAGATGATGGCGTCGCTGGTGCTACAGGTGGTGCGTCGCATGGTGGCGGGCACCTGCCCCTTCATGGCCCTCTACCTGGACATGGACCAGGGAACGGTCACCCCCACCTACGTCACGCCGAAGAACGTGGAACGGCTGCTGGGGGTCAACGCGAGGTGACCGGCGCAAACGAACCCGCTCAGAGAGCATGCAAGAGAGGAGAAAAACCATGTCCGACGAATTGAAAACCACCACGACCCCGCAAAAGGTGCGGGGCTGTACCTGGCAGGACCCGAACAGCGGCCCGCGAGGGCACGAACTGATGACGAAGGAGATCGGGGAGACGATACCCACACTCTACGCTAACGAGAACGCCGCCGACTATGACGCCGTCCTCGCGAAGGTCAAGCTGTTCAGCCCCTATAGCAACTGGACCTGGTATGTCACCGAATGGGACGCGGAGTCCGGCGAGTGCTTCGGCCTCGTCCAGGGATTCGAGACTGAGCTGGGCTACTTCAGCCTGGACGACCTGGCGAGGGCGACGGTGTTCGGCGGCGTCCCCGCCGTGGAACGCGACCTCTACTGGAAGCCCAAGACCCTCGGTGAAATCAAGGGACTGGCGCGGACGGCGGCCTAGCCGCTGTGATGAAGGGTCGGGCTAGATGGAATACAGAGAAAAGGAGAAAATCATGCAAGACAGGAACGTAATGGAGGCAAATCGTCCGGACCCCGAGGGTGCCGAGGAGAGCCTCTTCGGCAAAGAAGCGAACGACACAGCGACTAAGCCCGTCGAAGAGCGGAACGCCGGAGAAAAGGACGAGCAAGACCCACATGGCTCTGACGATGCCGAAAAGCAGGACGTAAACGAGGAATCCGCTGAGGACCCGCAGCATGTTGGTAACCCTGAGGACGGCGATGCCACGGAAGGAGAATTGAAAATCGTAGTCTCCATGAAGGGAACCAGGGCCACTATCGGGGTGCAACGGCTTTTGTCGGACCCGCACATCGAGTCCTTCAAAGACGCTGAACTATCGGTGCTGGCGCAAGAGGTTCCGGCTGTTGTCCAGAGGGCCGGCGCCAGGTGGGAGAAGTCGCTTAAGCAGCCTGCCTACGTGCGCCCCGCTCCTGCACGGAGAAGGCGGAACGAGAGACAGGCATCAGTGGAAGGAATCACCGCCGAAGCGGGGACTGACAATTCACCACAGCAGGCGATGAGGCTCCTATAGGCCTTACGGCAGTAGAGAGATTACGCCGGGGGGAGGGCACCCGAGTGCGGTGCCCTCCCCCCGGCGTCCATGTTTGGGGCCTCTTTGCGTTTCAGGGGACGGCCTTTCCACAAGCGGCCGTATATAAGGCCCTTTTTGCGTTTGGGTGGCGCTACCCCATAGCCGGCTCATCGGCCTGAGGACTCGTCCTCGGGACCCTGCACCGGGGCGGTATGCCGCGCACCGCAAACCTCTTCCGCCTCCGCGCTCTCATGGCGGGACGTGCCGTGCGGGGCCGCGCTTCCCGCAGGGTTCCTCACTCGGTGAAGATGTGGCCCAGGTTCAGAGAGTCCGCCAGAGCCAGCAACGCCGTCTGATGCCGCAGGTTGGGCAGCCCTCCCTCGCTCCTCCACCGCCGTATGCTGAACGTATAGGTCTCGATGCGCCGGGCTATCTCCGCCCACGACAGGCCGGTCTCCCGGTGGAAGCGCTCCAGTCGCTCCGGGAAGTCCTCCGGCAGGACGTAGATTCGTCAGCTGTGGTTGGTGCGCTCTCGGCATGGCCGGTTGCTGCTCGTTAGCATAGGTCTGCTGGATGTGCCGGGCTGAGAGACCTTGCCGATGCGGAACATCCTCGTGGAACAGACCAAGCGGGTGCTCCAGGTGGCCGGTCTGCCGTTCTTCATCCTGATGGTCTAGGCATTTTTCATCTGCTTCTTGGCCCGGCAATGGCCTGGCCGTGAATGTTGACGGCGATCACCCGCACCTCGTTTTCCACGCCGTTATACAGGTGTTGGATGGTGGCGCTGGTGCCTTGGTAGAGACCCTCCTCGTACCAGTCATCCTCGACGCCGACCTCAGTCCCATGCGCACCGCGATAAGCAGTCTGCGCCGCAAGCTGGGCGACTACGGAAAAGACTCGACCTACATGTTCACCGAGCACAGCGTCGGCTACCGGATGCCAAGGGGCGAGACGAAGGAGGGGGAGACGAAACGAGAGTCACCAAGACATCACAGAGACAATAGTGAAGGAAGCAATCTCTCGGCAGCCATACAAATACACCCGTTTGTAGGAACCGCTTTACCTATGCGATGATATACAAATCGACTGTCCAGGAACACCTAAGCGTTGCGTGTCGATTGTTTCCATAGATAGAGTGAAGGAGGCGGGAATGGTAGAGTTGACGGCCTATCCGGTAAAGCTGAAGAAGACGGTGGCCATCAAGGACCCGGTGTTGGTGACCCAGAGGAGCGGACGGAAAGCAGTCCGAGGGGTCGCAGAGGAAGACCCGCCAAGCAAGGCATTCAGGATTCTGAGCAACAAGCAGGCTGAAGATGCCCAGAAGATGCTCGGCTGATGGGCGCGGCCCCCCGAACTACACGGCGCAGGGTTGGCGACACCCTGTTGCGCCGACGCAGTGGCCGCCCAGGAATCCCAAACCGTAACATGCGCTTGCCCAAACGCCTCGGTAGATGGCCAAGATGGTCCATTGCTAGTGGGGGTCGGATCGCCATTGCAAGGAGGAGAGACTAATAGTCGCAGATAGGCCGAATGAGGAGTTATATCCAGAGCTCTTTCCGAAGGACTTTGGTCGGCGACTGGAGCGACTTACGGAAATCGCCGGCCTGACGTGGGAGGAGTTCGCGTGCGACTGGGGGTCAATGAGGGCCGCGTGATGGAGTGGCGCAATGGTACGATCCCCACCGGCGGGGAAGTGTGGCGCATCGTGCATATGGAAGGTTCTGTTCCGGGCGGCATGGACCTGTTGCTTGCAGAGGACGAGGAGTGATGACACGCATGGCACGCAGCGACGTGGCAGATGATGTGAAAGGATGCAGGGAATGAGTCGCCCCAAGAGACGGGCAGCTCGTAGACGAAGACAGGCGCGAAAGCAGGCGATGCGTGATTGCAGGCTGGTGTGGGCGGCAAGTCTGCCGCCTCCCAACCTTATTGGCGGACCGGAGCCTTGCAAGCACATCTGGGAAGACTCCGAGGCCGTCAGCCCATCCCGCGACCTTGGCGATGGGGTAAAGGTCTGCACGAATTGCCGGGGACTAGTGCACAGGTGCAAGCGATGCAGCAAATACCATCTGGTCGATGAGGGACAGGGAGGGGAATACTCCATGCCCCCGTGGGCATCCGAGTCATGGTTGAGGGAACGCGGGTGCACTGGCGAAAACTTCGGAGACATCCCCATACCATTCGTGAGGATGCCTCCAGACTACGAGCCCGCAAGGTATGAACTCGCCATCTACGAGGAGACCGACGAAGATCCAGGATGCTACAAGCTGGAGTGGTTCAGCGAACTGCTGCCGCAGGCCAGCTAGTCCGCCCAAGATGACCTAACTCAGCTCCTCAAGCAATAGAGGGATCCGGGACCGCCTTAATAGGCCACGCCCTCCCTTGAATGGACCCAAATCGACCGCCCAGGAGTATCTGAGTTGCCTGTTCCTCTAGCGTTTGTTGAATGTTCAAATTGAGGCTTACGTTTGTCTTGTAGCCGTGCCATCATCCCGACCGGCAGGGATGAAACGTTACGCCGCCTCCAGCCACAGAGAATCCAGCCCCCGCAGCGTCACCTGGTCCCGGTAGCGCGGCTCCTCCGCCAGCCGCAGATTGGCTAAGCGCGGCAGCAGCGCCTCAAAGGCGACACGCCCCTCAAGCCGCGCCAGTGGCGCGCCGAGACAGTAATGGACGCCCCGCCCAGAGGACAAATATCTGGCGGCCGAGCGTCCCACGTCCAGCCGGTCCGCGTCGGGAAAGGCCTGCGGGTCGAGGTTGACCGCCCTCAGCAGGCAGAGCACACGCTGTCCGGAGACTATTCGCTTTCCGCGCAGCTCTACCGGCTCACGGGCTATCCGGCTGTCCAACTGAATCGGGCTATCGAAACGCAGAAGTTCATCAATTGCTCCCAATATTAGAGCAGGATCCTCGCGTAGTCCCGGAACTCATTGCGGTGGCGCAGCAGCGCAAGAGTGCCATTGCCGATGAGGTTGCGCGTCGTCTCGTTTCCTGCCACCAGCATCAACAGCAGGTTTATCAGCAGGTCGTCGCGCTCCAGCCGTTCACCGTCCACCTCCGCCGTCACAAGGGTGCTGACCAGGTCATCCTAGGGTCGCGACGTCGTTCCTCCGCCACCGCTTCGAAATAGGTGAACACTTCATCGACGGCCCGCTGCACCTGCAGCACCTGGCCTTCATTCAGCAGCGAGTCGACGATGAGCGAAACTTTGTTGGACCACTCGTTGAACTGTTCCCGGTCCTCGGTGGAACCCTCCAACATCTCGGCGATGACGATGACAGGCAGGGGAAACGCGATGTCCGCGATGAGGTCGAAGCGCTCCTTGACCTCCACGCTGCCAAACAAACCGTCCACCGTTTCTCGGATGCGAGGTTCAAGGGCAGCGACGGAGCGCGGAGTAAATCCGTGGGACACCAGGGCCCGGACCTTGGTGTGTTGCGACGGGTCCAGGTCCAGCATGCTCACCTGCGGAATGTAACCAAAGTCCCTGCCTGCATTCCCGAACCGCCGGTTATCCCGCAGCACCATGTCGACGTCAGCATAGTCCGTCAGGACCCAGGCGTCCTGCAGGCGCATCCGGTGGACCGGGTCTTTCCGCCGCAGCTCTTCATAGAAGGGGTACGGGTTTGCGCTCAACTCCCGCGAAAGGGGAATATACGCCACACCAGACTCGATTCGCTCCCATGCCAAGAGAGCCCGTATGACCACAGGCCAAATATTCCTGACAAGGAGATCGGACACCGGGTTCATTCCATCCCTCCCCACCGCAGGTGTTGCACGTAAGTATAGACTTGCTCCACGCGTCCCGTCGGCCGGGACAGGATGCACGTACCCTGCTGGACCTGGGAGTGCCCGAAATGGAGGAACTAAAGATGGAAGCGTCGTCCATCCAGCGGTAAACCCGGGCCCCGTATACCACGAGGGAAGAACCTCATGCGTGTCATCAAGGATCTGGGTCAGGTAGCGGGAACCTTGAGCGGAGCGACATGACCGGTGACGATGCCAATAAGAGAATTTTCTACGTCGATGACTGCGCTGCTAAGCGTAATTAACAGGGCGCTGTCATCGCTGTCGAAGCCCAGGGGTTCTGTCCGCATACATAAGTGTTAAGGGAAAATGTCCTTAGAATAGGTTTTCATACAATCAGATTAGGATACCTTCGAGGGTGTGCGAGAGAGAGAGACATGGCCGGACTTTTCGCCTCCACGTACTCTCTTACGGTGGTTCTGTGAATGCCCAGCTTACGGGCAATGCCACGGATGGACATACCCTGGCGCTTCGCCCTCTGCACAGCTCTCCATCTCGCCGTTTGCAATGGAGTCGGCTTTCTGCGGCGAGGCGTCGTTGGTCTGCGGGGCCTTCCGGAGCCGTTCTTGCCGTTACTTCCGTGGGTGGTCTTGGCTTCATGTTCAGCAAACTTCCCCTTCCAGATCAAGTCGGGGCCGTTCCCGTTGAGAGGGAATACGACAGCGTGGACGGTTCTGTGGTTGAATCTGCGCAGGATGTTGGGTCGCTGAGGTGCCTCCTGTGATGGTATGACACGCCCCTGGTGATGTACCGCGAGCTGTCCGTCCAACCCCTCCAGTACATCCACCAATGCACCGGCATAGCTGGGGCGATCCTTGCCGGGAAGCAGCTGCAGGGTGTGCCACCGGTAATTCACCGTGTTGTCCCGGGCAACCCTGCGCCTGTACTTCAGGCAGAGTATGGCGTCGAGGCATACCTGAGGGCGAGGACGCGATAGGCTGGTTCTGCCTACTGTGCCGGCACCCGGAAGCGTCGATTGAAGCGAGGTAGGAAGTCAGCGAGCACGCGGTTGGCTTCGTCGATGGTGGCAGCCCTCGCGAGCCGGAGTTCGGTCACAAGTCTGTCCTGGAGTGTTCCCGCGGTGCGTTCCACCCTGCCCTTGGCCTGGGGCGACCGAGCGAAGATCAGCTGAACGCCAAGCTCGTCCATGGCGCGGCTGAACTGGGTGGCTGCAGAGGTAGCCTCTGAGGGCGGAGTATGCTTGAAGACGGCGTGCCAGTCCGTATAAAGGGCGATGGGCACGCCGTGATGCCGGATCAGGTCCCGCATCAACAACAAGTAGCTGCGTGTGTTCTCCAACTCACAGAACAGGGCGTTGACAACACCACCGGTCGCGTCGTCCACCGCCAGCAACAGTGTGAACTGTGGTCCGTCTTCTCCGTCACCTGTGGTAGCTCCCGTCTATCTGGATCAGCATCCCTTCACGAGCCATTCGTCGCCGCCGAGCGCGATGCTTCGGCGATCGGCGACGACGTGGACCGTTCACACCTGCGTCAGTCAGTATCCTTCGTAGGGCGTTGCAAGCCATGTCTATGCCTTCGTACTCTCTCAACAACTCGCTCAGGTGCGTGTGGTTGACTCCCACGTACCGGGTGCGGGCCAGTAGCACAACGTCTCTCGCCAATACGTCCGGCGTAGCGTTGGAGGGCTTGCGATCTCGATTGCTATGAGAGCCAGGGCGGCTGCTCCTTCCTTCCTGTTTGCTGCCAGAATACGCCTGGTGTGGCGTTCGCTGACTCCCATCAGTGTAGCTGCCTGCTCCGTAGTCATATGCTCTGCCAATAGGCTGTTGAGTACCTGGAGTCGTGTCTGCTCTTTCCGCGTCAATGTCACTTGTTCCTTCATGCGGACATTTTCGCTTGACCATTAGCACGGACCTAATCGCTGAGCAACAACAGTAGCGCCGGAATGGAATTGACCCACCCCGAAGGAGCAATCATCTTCGTCGGTAAGACGACAGGAGGTGCAGCGGATATTGCTAGGAGGTGGGATAGTAAAAGAGATGTACCAGATGAGGGGAGAGGGAGTGTCCATCCGGGGTATAGCGCGGGAGTTGGGAGTGTCGAGGAACTCGGTGCGCAAGTACCTGAGGAGTACCGGGTTGCCGGTGGCAAAGGCCAGGCCGCGGCGGGGATCGAAGCTGGACCCTTACAAGGAGCATATAGACCTACGGTTGAGCGAGGGATTGGAGAACTGCGTAGTGCTGATGAGGGAGGTCAGGGAGCTGGGGTACGAGGGTGGCTACACCATAGTGAAGGAGTACGTACAGCCCCGGCGCAGGCCCAGGCAGCCGAAGGCGACGGTGAGGTTCGAGACGGGGCCCGGGGAGCAGGCCCAGGTGGACTGGGGCAGCTTCAGCTATGTGGGAGAGGGCGGACGCAAGCGTAGGATGTGGGGATTCGTGATGGTGTTAGGCTGGTCGAGGGCCATCTACGTGGAGTTCGTGCACAGGGCCGACGTGGCCACCTTCATCCGGTGCCACCTGAACGCTCTCGAGTACTTCGGAGGGATTCCCAGTCGCTGCCTGTACGACAACGCCAAGGTGGTGGTGCTGGGCCGTGACGAGGAGGGCAGGACTGAATGGAACCGTCGGATGCTGGACTTCTCTCTGAGGATGGGGTTCGAGCTGCGGTTGTGTCGGCCCTACCGGGCCCAGACCAAGGGTAAGGTGGAGAGCGGGGTGAAGTACGTGCGGAACAACTTCTGGCCCTCGGCCCGGTTCAGGGACGACGTGGACCTGAACAATCAGGCCGTGGAATGGTGCGACGTTGTGGCCAACGAGCGGGTGCACGGTACCACGGGACGGGCGCCCAAGAGGATGCTTCTCATGGAGCGTGAGCATCTGGAGGTCCTGCCGGATCGCCGTGGCCTGGGTCCGTATCTGAGGGAGGATCGGAAGGTGGGTAGGGATGGGTACGTGCGCTGGGAGGGGTCTTGGTACGGGGTGCCGTGGGTGTGGGCCGGTAGGATGGTGCAGGTGGGGGTGAGGGCCGGTACGGTGGAGATATGGAGCGGAGATGAACGGTTGGCGGTGCACCCCAGGTCTGACAAGCGGAGACAGCGACTCACGTTGCCCGGTCAGTGGGCGGGGCTGGCCGGCGGAGATGCAGGCCGGCGTCGTGAAGCCCTGGCAGTGCAGGTGTCGGCCCAGCAGGTGGGGCGGCGTTCCCTCCAGGTGTACGAACTGGTCGCCGGGGTAGGCGTGAGATGATCCCCTTGAGCAGACGCGTCAATACATGGAGACCCTGGGGCTGACTCAGTCGCTGGAGGTGCTCGACAGCAGGCTGGATGACGCTGCCAGGCGGCAGCTGTCCTATCCGGAGATGCTGGCGGACCTGTTGGAAGTGGAGGTGGCAGCCCGCAGGGAGCGGTACATGACCACCAGGACCCGGCTGGCTCATCTCCCCTTCAAGCGCACCCTGGAGGAGTTCGACTTCGGCTTCCAACCCTCCATCGATGAGAGGCAGGTGAGGGAACTCGCCTCCCTGGCCTTTGTGGCGGAGGCCACCAACATCCTGCTGCTGGGTCCTCCCGGGGTGGGCAAGACCCATCTCGCCGTGGCCCTGGCGTTGAAGTCCATTGAGAACGGCTACGGCGCCTACTTCGTCCGAGCCTACGACCTGATGGAGGACCTGAGAAAGGCCAGGGAGGAACACCGGTTCAAGCGGCGCATGAGGGTGTACCTGGCTCCCAAGGTGCTCATCGTGGACGAGTTCGGCATATGGCCCTACGACAGGGAGTCGGCCACTGCCTTCTTCAGCCTCGTATCCGCCCGGTACGAAAGAGGCAGCATCATCCTTACCTCCAACAAGGGCTTCGCCGACTGGGGAGAGCTGCTCGGAGATACGGTCATCGCCACCGCTATCCTAGACCGGCTCCTCCACCATAGCCACGTCATCAACATCCGCGGCGAGAGCTACAGGCTCAAAGACAAGCGACAGTCGGGACTTCTGACTTCCCAGCACCTACTGGGTCCGGGGCCAGACCAAACCAAGAAATCTACATAATCACATGGGGGTGGGTCAATTCCATTCCGGCGCTACTGTTGTTCCTCAGCGATACCGGATCAGTTCTAACGGACTGTTGGAAAAGTGGATATGTGGCAGGCCCTTTCGTGGGCTACGTCTCTACGATTGGTGCCGCCAACCATCTGGCCCGGATGTGTACCGGGATCCCGCTATTAGTAGGGTGCGGTTGAACACCACTCGCTGACCTGGATGCTGACTGATTCATACAGATAATGGTCCATACGCCGGTCTTCGGGCCAATGGCGCCGCAACTGCATCCAGCCGGAACGCAGCCTTCTTCAGGTTGTGGGCCAAGGCCGATATGTAACCCTCGCAATTGACCTTCCAAAGTCCGCGCAACCGACTCCTCGCCCATCCCAGACGGTCCAGAGAGGCGAACGCTCCCTCCACTGTGGTTCGCCTTCTCTTCATCTCCCGTTGGTATACTTCACTCTCGTTGCGTTCCCTCGCCCTTAGGAAAACGGGATGATACATGCTCAGGGATACAAACCTGCGCTTCTGGCGGGGCGGCAGACATCCCTCTTTTATCGGGCAGGCCTGGCAGTCTTTCTGGCGAGCAACATACTGAAAAATGCCATCTCTTTTACGGAAGGCGCCCCTATTCAATCGTTTGCCCAGAGGGCCCAGCAGATGATCCCCACGGTAGGTGAAGCCGCCCTTTGAAACCATGTTCCTCGCGTGGTTGGGATGGATGGGAATGTGTCCTATGATGTTCAAGTCTTCCAGGTGCTTTCTGAGGCGTCCAGCGTTGTAGGCTGTGTCAGCTGCCAGACTCTCAGGCTTGATCGGCAGGTGTGTCAACATCCCTTTGACCGCTTTCCATTCACCCTCACTGGCGTGGGTAGCCTGGCGGGACAGAATGAATCCACCGCCATCAACGATGATGTTTTCCTGATAGTGAAGACGGGCTCGCCCGTCATTCCTTGCCGTACGCCACCTGGCGTCCGTGTCCACAGGACTTAACGGAAGGCGACCTTTGGGGTCTTGGTAGTAACTAACCGACTCCTTTTCTTCCCCCTCTACCTCAGGGTTCTCCTCTCGCAACACGAATAAGCCATTCTCCTCAACAGACTTCTCCTTGAACTCGTCCACCGTCATGCCGCTCGTACTCAGCTGCTTGCCGCTGACGTTCGCCCGCACCAAGCTGAAATCCACGTACATCTTGCGGGTCAATAGTCCCAGCCTCAGCAACTCATCGTTGAACCGGTGGAATATCTTCCCAAACCCTTCATCTCCAATCCGCTCTATGAAGTAGCTTATGGTTGAATGGTCGAAGACTCTATCGTCAATGGTCAGGAATCAAAACCATCGAAATGCGATATTCTCAGAAATGGCAGAACACAGTCTTCTGAAGGAAGTCACATTGTAGAGCGAGGAGATGAGCAGGGCTCGGACTAGCACCTCCGGATGAATGGCCGGTCTGCCATTGTCACGGCAGTAGTAGTCCTCAAGGGGCTTGACCAGATTGGCAAAATCAAACTCTTCGTCAATCTGGATGAGTAGGTGTTTCGGGTCTATGAAGTCTCTGAGACGCTTCGTTGTGAACTGGAATAACGTGGAGTCCCTTCTGTGCCGGTCAAGAGGATCGAGCATCTTGGCCTTCTCCTATTCTCTGGTGCTCGTGTCATTCTATTGCCCATCCAACACTCCCTCAACCCAGACTTTTTCAACAGCCCGTTAAACCCGGCGATGACACTTGGGCCGGTACTGGACGGATAGTGGACTTTGTTGCTAACCATGGAGTTGAGGGTTTAAATCCCTTAACAGCCTTGAGCAGTCCAATGTCGTCCGTCGTAGTCTGTCGTGGTGATGGTGATAGTTCCGTCAATGTAATGTGTAATGATATAGTAGGTGTACATGTCTTCTGGTGGAAAATTAGGGAGTGCAATCATGACAACAGATGAACGCATAGGAGCAATAGAGGGGCGGGTTGAGGAACAAGCGGCGGCGATTGCGGATTTGAGAATTGATCGGCGTGAATCCTCTGACGCACTGCGTGACGGCTTGCGCCAGGTAAACGCTCGGATTGATGCTGTGAATAGTCGCATCGACCGGATTTTTCTGGCCATGCTAGGAATTGGGGCTGCGCAAATTGCCTTACTCTTAACGCTCACAATCCGCACTTAGGGAGGGATCCAAGACATGGGCTACCCTGGATCCGTACAGGGGATTTGCTGCGGCTTCTATGCTGTCGCTTCGGTGTCGGTGCCCACGTTCTGTTGTCGCATATGTCCGGGTCTTCCCGTGTTGTTTGGACGCAAGCGGAAAGACAGACATTCGGACCAGGATTAAGGGCTTTAGTATTCGCAGGAGTCTATATACTGTTGTCGCGCGTGGTGGTGATTAGGGCTACCAAGGACAGTGCTACTTGGGCAATCAGTCTGGCAATTTGCAGTTCCTATTGCGTGATATGTTTGTACGGGGTCTGGACAATGATGGATAGTGTTTGGCGCGAAAAGGTAGACAGGGAATTAGATCAGATACGGGGTGATCTAGTGGAATTGAAGAGCTTGGTTGTAAAGGTGCTCCGGGAAGTTGGCGGGGTTGGGAGGCTCGTTGACGCTGAAGATACGAGGCATGCGGGCAATGAGGCTGGTATGCGAAAGATTGACACCAGATTCGGAAAGTTGGAAAAGCGATTTTAGGAAGGTTCGGTCGTCTGCATTGGGCGACGAAGTCAAAAGGAGGAGAAAAGGAAGACTTGGTTGACGAAAAGGGCGTGACGCAAGAGGCGTTAGACAAGCTCACCCGTCAGGTGAACCTATTGGGGGAAATAATGCAAAGGCGGTTTGACGCGCTGGAGGCACGGGTTGCGGAACTGGACGATAGGGTTGGGATGGTACAGGGTGAACTTCAAACGATTGGGGGTAACCACAAGGCTTTGGAGACCAAGATGGACGAAATTCACAGATTGCTCAATTTTTTGGTCGATGACGAAAGCATCTAACGAGGACTGTCCGTGGTTCCTGCTGGGGGTGATACTCGCCCTGCTGAGTGTGGCTGTCGGGCTGGGGTGCTATTGGGTCCTTGAAGTGATGTTCGGATAGATGGGAGTGGCTCAAATTGGATGACTTAGAGGATGTCTAAAAAGCATTGGAGTTAGCCAATCGTCGTAGCATCAAACCAGTCATAGCGGCGTAGACCCATGCTTCTGTGGTCTGGGGCAACTCCTCATAGTCCTTGCTCAGGCGACGATATCGGCCCAACCAGGCAAAGGTACGCTCCACAACCCAACGGCGTGGAAGCACCTCGAAGGTGTGTTGACCGGATGGACGCCGCACTAGTTCCAAGTTCCATCCACATATCTTTCGCGTCCACTCCACCAGTTTGCCTGCGTAAGCCCCATCAGCCCAGATTCGCTTCAACCGAGGAAACCGGCCTACCAAACCCATCAGCGCCCACCTGGCTCCGTCTCTATCCTGGATGTTGGCCGGATGTACCACCACTGTCAACAACAATCCTGTAGTGTCTACTACGATGTGTCGCTTTCTTCCACAGACCTTCTTACCAGCGTCATAGCCACGAGGCCCCCTTTTTCCGTGGTCTTCACCGTTTGGCTGTCTATGATGGCCCCGCTCGGACTGGCAGACCGTCCCTCATCCAGCCGTAAACGTTCCCGTAGCGCTTCATGTATCCGCTCCAGGGTCCCATCTCTTCGCCATGTGCGAAAATAGTGGAACGTGATGCGCCACGGGGGCAGGTCGTGAGGGAGCATCCGCCATGCGCATCCGGTGCGCAACACATAACGAATTCCGTTCATTACCTCCCTGCGCGGGTAATTGATTGGGCGGCCCGTTGATTTCGGGGGAGGCAACAACGGTTCCAGCATTTGCCATTCTTTGTCACTCAGGTCGCTTGGATATCTCTCTCTGCTCATGGAACACTACTTTAGGTGCTCCCTTATCTACTATCCTACGACTTCCAATGACAGTTTTTAGACACTTTCTAAGATATTCAACCTTGGCCGAATATCAGGACGCTTAACCGAGCACGACCTCCCATTAACTACGTTGGACCCAAAGAAAAGCAAGTACAGGTTCGTAATAGCAGCAATTATCCTGCTGTACAACCTTTTCTATGGCGCCAACTTCTCCGTTATAACTCCGGTTATGCCCCTCGTCATCGAGGACTACCAGGTAAGCCGGGGCGCCGCCAGCCTCCTCATGTCCGGCGTCTTGATCGCCCACGCCCTCTTTGTCATACCGGGAGGAATGCTCGTGGCGAAGGTCTCCCTGAAGCTCGTCTTCGCAATCGGATGCGTGCTGGCCGCTGCTATGGGGCTGACGCTGTTCGCGGAGCACTTTACGGTGCTGCTGGCCCTGAGGTTCGTTTACGCCATGGCCTTCGTGGTCGTAATGCCCGCAACGGCGCCCATCCTCATGCGCTGGTTCAGCGTCAGGGAACTGCCCGTGATGAACAGCCTCCACATGACGTTGTTTACCCTGGGAGTTGGAGTTGGCACTTTCGTCGCCAGTCCCCTCTCCCTGGCCATTGGCTGGCAGACGACCTTCGCCCTGTTCGGGGTGGCAATGCTCGTGGTCGGAGCGCTGTGGGTGGTCTTCGGAAGGGTGCCTCCACCCTCCGGGGAAGGGGCCGTGCGACGGGTGACCCTCCGCGAGATGCTGGGAGCCGTCCGCACCAGGACCATCCTGCTTCTGGGGGTGGCCGACGGCGTCGCATTTGCCCACTATCTGGCCCTGAACACCTGGTTGCCCACCTACTACAACGAAGTCTTCGGATGGTCCCTTACCAAGGCAGGCTCAATTCTGGGACTCGTCTCCATCGTAGGCGTCGCGGGCTCGCTGACCGGCGGTTTCCTGAGCGCACGGCTGGGAGTGCGTAAGCCCTTCCTGCTGGCCCCGGGGGCAATCCTTGGGTTGGCCGGCATTGGCAGTTTTCTCTTTCAGAATGAAGCCGTGATTTACACTTCCGTCATGGTCTTCGGGTTCTTTACCTTCCTGTACCTGCCCGTATTGTTGACGATTCCCATGGAGTTGGAAGGATTATCCGAAAGTCAGGTTTCCGTAGCCTGGGCCACCATGCTTGCCGTGGCCAGCGGCATCGCCATCATCGGCCCAATGACTGTGGGATTCATGACCGACTCCTTTGGGTCCTTTGTCCCCGGCTTTATGCTGTGGGCAGCGCTTTCCGTGGGCCTCCTGGTTGTGGGCGTGATGGTCCCTGAAACAGGCCCACGCGCCCGACTCGCCCGCGAAAATAGATAGGGACAGGTTCTAAACCGGCTTCCCCCTTGACGGGGGAAGATTGGGCCTGTCCTGAGCTTGTCGAAGGGATGGGGGTGAAATCTCCCCGCTCACCCTGACCCTGTCGAAGAACCGGGTCCTTCCCTCAGACTATCTGCTCACCGGCCCGCATAACCATGCTCATGGAGCGCAGGGCGCGAATGTCCTCCAACGGGTCCTTGTCCACCACAATCATGTCTGCGCCCATGCCGGGAGCAAGGCTGCCGAAGATGTCCCCAGCGCCGATGGACGTGGCCGCCTCGCTCGTCGAAGCCTTGATTACGTCCATGTTGCTCATCCCCGCCTCCGCCATCAGCTCCAGTCCCAGGCAGTAGTCCCCGAATATCTGGATTGCGTCGGTGCCTGAGATGATGCGGATGCCGCACTCAGTCCACATCCGGCCCAGAAACTCCAGCTGGCTTTCGCACTTGGCCTTCAGTCCATCCAGCCGTCCCTGCTCCTCGGAGTTGAGAGGCCGCTCCAGCTCTCTGGCCTGCAGCACCTCCCGCTGGCGATATCCCGTCTGCACCGTCGGGCTTACGTACACGCCCTGCTCTGCGATCCGGTTGGCGATAGACTCGTGGAACACGTACGAACCGTCGGGCTCGATGAACCCGGCGTGCTCAATCATGTCCACCCCCGCGTCCAGGGCGTTCACCAGGCTCTGCGTTGCCAGGCAGTGAGCGGTGGTGAGCTTGCCGAAGTTATGCGCCTCATCGACGATGGCCCGCAGCTCTTCCACGCTGTAGGACGGTATGCGATTGTCCGTGATGGCCGTCCCGCCGCCGGAAGCCATGATCTTGATATGGTCTGCGCCGTCCTTCACAAGCTCTCGCACGGCGGCGCGTACCCCGTCCTCCCCGTCTGCCTCCTGGTTGCACCAGTAGAAGTGCCCGCCCGTCAGGGTGACTGGTCGTCCGCAGAGATAGAGCCGCGGGGTGGTGGCGTACCCCCTACGAGCGCCTTCCCGGAGGTCGAAAGTGACCCGGTTTCGGGCGCCATTCTCCCGCATCGTCGTCACGCCGGCGTGCAGGTGGGTGAGGGCGTTCTTCGCGGCCCGGAGCAGCATTACCTGGTCGGAGTCGTTCTCCATCACTTCTTCGTAGGAGGAGCCGTATACGCCGAAGATAAGGTGGGTATGTACGTCCACCATCCCGGGCAGCAGGTATGCGTCCGAATGGTCCAGGGTGCGAACGTGGGGGCCGTTGGGCAGATTGGAAAAATCTCCCTGGACAACCTCCTTGATGGTGTCACCCTCGACAATGACGGCGGCGTGTTCCATAGCCTTGTCGCCTATGCCGTCGATTACTGCCTTGGCCTTGATTACCGTTGTGGCGGGCGCTGCGGACATGCTGATTCTCCTAACAGGTTTTATTGGGGGTATCGCCGGAGACTAACCAACACAAGGATAGTCGGCAAGCGGCATTGCGGCAAGGGTTATAGATTATCAGCCGCTGAAACGGAGGCTGTTTTCGGCGCCGAAGAGGCCGGTCTCACCCAATCGCCAGGGCGTTGACCTCGCTTACACCTTCAGGCAGGGAGCAGTCTTGCCACGTCCTGCCGCCGTCGTGACTTCCCACCACCTGTCCTTCACGGGTGGCAGCGTACATCTGGCTGGCATCGGCGGAGTTGATGGCAAAACCGAACAGGGTGCAATTCAGCGTCAGCCCCATGTTCACCTGGTTCCAGCTGTCGCCCCCGTCCCGACTTCGAAATAGAGCGCCGGGGTTGCCCCGGAACTCCGGCCCCGCTCCCACGTAGAGGGTGTTCGGGTCCTGCGGGTCCTCCCGGATGACGCGGCAATAGGTGCCCCGCTGGCTCAGCATCTGAATTCTCCCCGGCGACCAGTGGTCGCCTCCGTCGTCGCTGCGGGACAGCCCGATGCGTGAGATGGTCGAAATGTGCCGCGGACGATGGCTGCTAACCAACACGCTGTGCATATCCACCGGGTCGTCGTTCTGGTAATGGCCCTCGCTGACGCTCTCCCAGCTTGCGCCGCCGTCAGTGCTCTTCAGCAGTCCGCCCACTTCAACGGCGGCGTACATCTCCTCAGGCGAGTTCGGGTCCAGTGAGATGCCAATTATCCGCTTCGGCAGCATCGCTGGCGACGTGGTGACCGAAGGATAGGTGCCGTTGATAGGCATAAGCTCCCAGCTCTGTCCACCGTCTTCGGAGGCGAATAACTTCGCTTCTTCCCCGCCGGCGTAGACTATGCGCGGGTCCTGTGGGTGGAACGCCACGGACCAGATGGGTACCGGTTCCCCCGGCAAATCCATCTTCTCCCAGGAGTCCCCTCTGTCACTGCTGCGATATAGTCCGTCCTGAGCGCCCGTAAAGATAACGGCAGAATCGTTTGGCGAGATGGCAATAACGCGAATCTCAGGGTTGGTCGGAAGCCCGTCGACCCGCAACTCCCAGTCGCCGCCCTCCAGGGAGCGACGGTAGAGGCCGTGGCCTTCGGCGCCCCCCTCCGAACCGAGTCCAACGTACACGAAGGTGTTAGTCATAACGGCGCCTCCTTGCCCCAAATTCACAGATGCGTACTGACCCTATTGCATCAAAATACGCAATGAGTGTCAATCAGCGGGCAAGAACCTGCTACAGATTGGGTTGGTGAACCTGCATTTCCGTATGACGGGCCAGCGTATCGAAATCTGAGTCCTTGTGTAAAATGGCAACGTTGGCGCGTATCGCTACGGCGGCAATAAGACAGTCGGCCAGCTTGCGAACGGTTTCACCTTGGCGGCGGCAATGACGGTAGAGCGCTGCAGCGTCATCATAGTCAGTGGGTAGAATTTGAATCATTGACGCTCGAGTCAGCAGTCCACGTAGGTTTGCCAAGTGAGATTCGTCACGAGCCCCGGCTAGAATCTCCATGCGGATAACGTCGCAGATTGCCACTTCCTCCGAAAGCAACCGGTTTACTTCGTTGCATACAGTTGTTCCCGTATCTCGAAGAAATTCAATCCAGGCTGATGTATCGACCAGAATCACGACTAGGACGAATATCGCATCGCATCCAGATCGCCTTCCCAACCGATACCTCGGAGGCTGCGGGCTTCAGTTATCGACAATGATTCTCCGGCCAGGGAACGTAGCGCAAAGTTAATTGCCTCGCGCTTGGTTCTTAGCTGATATCGCCGCATCACCTCGGCACACGCCTGATCATCTATATCTATGTTTGTGCGTGTCATACACCAATTATACACATGGAAGATTCAGATAATCAAACTCTGCCCCTAAGTCCCTGCCTGCGCTTCCCTCGCTCTGAAGCCGGTGTACCGGACGTCACCATTCTCCGAAGAGACCATTATCTCCCTCGCTAGCGACCTCCCGGAAATGTCGAAGCATGAAATGAGAATGCCGTTAACGTAAAGGCACCCTTCATCGCCAAAAATAGTAGCCTCCAGTTTGTTTGAAGCCCCTGCGCTGGTTCTGACAAACGGTTCGGGAATCTCTCCGCCGCCAATTTCACTTTGCCACTGGTCTACGCTTACCGGCATGGTCTCATGGGCGGACTTTTGGATGTATGCTCTCCAGGTCCTGTCGTCAGCCACCCTGATTTCGATGTTCTCCGCTATACCAGCCTGAAACGCGCCTTCGATGGTGAACCCATATTCAAATCCGTCCGTCATCGTCGGGTTCAGAAACGTAGCCTCGACCAGGAAGTTGTCGAAGGTGTCTTCAAGCGGGTCTGACCGTTGCGAACATTCCGGCTCAAAGCAGGAGAGATCTCCCTGTGTGCGTTCCGACGTTCTTGATGTGGGAATCGCCGTCGTAACTCTTGCTGTCGCTGAGGTTGGCAAGGAATTTGGCGCAGAAGTTAATGTACTGACACGCGTCGAATCCAACTCACGCGGCTGTGAGACGACGGAGGAATCTTCCTGTGAATCGGAATTCGGCGCCAGCGTGAAGAACAGCAGAACACCCGCAAACCCGGCTATTGCCAATGCGCCAACAGCCAGTTGCCACCAGAAGGCCCCGGAGCCCTGCGCTGCCCCTACGTGATTACTTGGTCCCGCTCCGTTGCCCGCCGAACCTGTATCAACTGTCTCGAAGGGCGACTCTTGTGCCGCAGGCTCACTAGAGCTTGCCGGTTCGCCTCGCCATCGCGCCTGTTCCAACTCCCCCTCGCGCTCCACGTCACGAATGGCGCTTCTGTGCCGGTCTTCTTTGATCTTTTCCTGTTCCTGAAACGTAAGTCCCCAGCTTACGTTGAAGTTGTCCAGGCGCAGGCCGTAGCCGGAGAATGTGGAGGCCAGCTCCGCTTGTGTTGATCCGTATATGTCTTGAAGGGGGCGTCGATTGCCCCGCAGCTCGTCGGACGTGAAGCGAAATAGCTCCAGCGACAGCACCTTGGCCACCAATTCCCCCTTGATGGCGTTGGACACGTCCCCCGCACGGATCTCATCGGCACCCATTCGTCTCAGCCTCAGCAGACGGGCGGCATATTCGGGTATGACGGAAAAAGAGAGTTCGATGCGACCTGTGACCGGTTGTCCGTCGGCGGTCAATACGGGCTGGTCAAGCGAAAACCCCTGCGCCGGACTGGCCGGATCTGAAGGGTCGTGGAGCCAGAAAACCAGATTGAATGGCCCGGTTGAGGCCACGTAGGTCTCCACCTGCCTCCCTCTGGGAAGTCCTTTTGAGCCTTCCGTAAAGGGCGGCTGCAATTCACCGTCGATGATGACGATGCCGACCTGATAGGGGCCGACGGTGAATGACCTGCCGAGCAGCCCCCCTGCGGGCCGGCCCGGTCCCAGTATGATGTCGCTTCGTTCTTCCTGGCTCACGGAAACTCCTGCGCGCCCCGCTAGCAGTCCTTCTCGACTGCCGCCTCCTCTATGGCGGCTCTGGCATTGTCGAATTCGGGTCCATTCTTGAATGCTAAAGTCTCTGCGGTCATTGCCTTAAGCTTGTCGTCTGCCGCTTTGGTTCGGATAACGAAGGCGTCCAGCTGCTCAACCAGGGCTTCCTTGTCGAGCTCGTTGATCTGTTTCCAGACGCCGTTCTTCTGCAGTTCCATCTTTATGCTGATGTTGTCGATGGCTGTGTCCAGCACCGTCATCCGGGTTATCGCGCGCCTCAGGTCGGTCTCGGCCCGGCACTTCCGCTTGGCGGCGTGGCTCATTCGGTATGCCGCCACGTTCCTCTCGGCGTTGCTTACCCCGGGCTCCGACGCGATCTCCAGTAGCCGGTCGTACTCCTGCTGCGCTCGTCGCATGGTCGTCAGGAGCAGGTCTTGCTCCATCTCCTGCTTCGTTCTCTCCCTGCGGAGGTCGTCGATATTGAGGTCCTCCAGCCTCTTAGCCTTCTTTGCTCTCGTGAATACCACTTCAATTCCTCCTTTCGATGACCCTGACTCTTCCCCCATCCCTTCCCCTCAGCTCAGAGACGGCGATCAGCCTCTCCCCTCTAAGCTGCTCCACCACTTCCCTCACTACGTCGTCGCCGAACTGGTACGTGAACTGGTCGATTACGAACACCCTTCGACTTTCATCGCGAATGACCATCTCAATCTCCTCCCGACATGCCTCCAACAGCCGCCGGTGGGCCTCTTCCTTCTGCCGGCGGACTTCCCACGCCGTCAACGGTGCTTGCACCGGAGGTATTAGGGGAGCGCGTAGGGATGAGACGTCCATCCCTGTTCGATGGGTCTCCAGCCACGCCTCTATCTCTGACTGACGAAACCGCCAGGTGGCGCCCAGCTTGAACGCGGGAATCTTGCCCGATTGGGCCCAGTCATAGATGGTGCGTTCCTTCATGGCCAGGTATCGAGCCACCTGCGGCAGGGACATCAGCGCCGATGGGGTGTCGTTGACTTCCAAGACTGCTCCCTACAGGGTCAGAGACATTCGGCAAATAATGCGATAAATGATGGTATTTGTCAATAGACGACAAGATATCGCAAATAAGGAAGTCTGCGAGTTAACGGATTCGCTCAGACTTTCGCTAAATCTCAGCGTTTAGTGTGAAGATTCGTTCTACCGCCCCTTCCGCAGCACCCGCCCCGCCGTCTCCCCCGTGAACCGCCCCTCCGACACGCTCACCCGCCCGTTCACCAGCACGTGCTCGATGCCCACCGGATACTGGTTCGGGTCCCGGAACGTCCCCCGGTCGATGACCGTGTCCGGGTCAAAGACCACAATGTCCGCGTCAGCGCCCGGACGCAGCGTCCCCTTGTTGTGCAGGCCCAACCTCTGGGCGGGGAACGACGTCATCTTTCGCACCGCCTCCTCCAGCGTGATGACTCCTTCCTCCCGCACGTAGCGCCCCAGTACGCGGGGATACGTGCCGTAGATCCGCGGATGGGGATTGCCCAGCTGGAACAGCCCGTCGGAGCCTATCATCGTGTGCGGACTCGCCATGACCGTCCGCACGTCCTCCTCGTCCATGGAAAAGATAACCATGCCCACGGCGCACCGGTCTTCGATGAGTAGGTTCAGCGCCGTGTCCACCGGCGAGCTGTTCTTGACGTCGCCGATTTCCCCGATGGTGTGTCCGGCGAACCGGCTGTTGGCCTTCGACTTAGCCGACGTGATAAGGATGTCCGCAAGCACGCCGCCGGTGCGGATCTCCCCGTTCTCGTTCAGCATCTGGCCTTCGATAACGCGGCGGGTGTCGGGGTCCTGCAGCCGCTCCACAATTCGGTCAACGCCGCCCTCCTGCGCCCACGGCGGCAGAATCGTCTGCAGCGTCGTGCTCGCGGCGGCGTAGGGGTACTGGTCCACCGTCACGTCCATCCCCTGCCTCCGCGCCTCTCCGATAAGCTCCAACGACTGCGCAACCTTGCCGTGATTGCGGCTGCCCGTGGCCTTGTGATGGGATATCTGGACGGGCAGGTTCGCCTCCCGTCCGATGGTCAGCGTCTCTTCGATGGACTCTAGCAGGTTGTCTCCTTCGTTACGCATATGCGTGGCGTAGAAGCCGCCGAACTGCGACGCCACCTGGGCCAGTGAAGCAACCTCTTCCGTCGACGAATAGGCCCCCGGCACATAGATCAGGCCGGTTGAAATGCCGAAGGACCCCGACTCCATCGCCTCCCGCACCAGCTCCTGCATCTGCCGAAGCTCGTCCGACGTGGGCGCCCGCTCCTCGAAGCCCATGACTGCGATTCGCACCGTGCCCTGCCCCACCAGCGGCGCCAGGTTGGTCGCGGGCCGCGACTCCTCCACCGCATCCAGATACTCGCCGAAGGTCCGCCACTCCCACGTCACCCCCGTCGGCGGCGTTATGAACGCCGTATACCGTTGCAGGTCGTCGCCGGTAGCCTCGCTGAGAGGCGCGGCGGTGAAGCCGCAGTTGCCCCCAACCTCCGTGGTGACCCCCTGCCGCAGCTTGTAGTCCTCCACGTCCTTGTAGAACAGCGTCAGGTCCGGATGCGAGTGCATGTCGATGAACCCGGGACTGACGCACATCCCCTGGGCGTCGATAACCGTCGACGCCGACTCCCGCACCTCCCCCACGGCGCTGATTACGCCCCCCGAAACCGCCACGTCCCCCCAATACCAGGGGTTCCCCGCCCCGTCAATAATCTTCCCATTCCGAATAACAACGTCTGCCATGAGAGTGCTCCTTGCGAGGGATTGGTGCTTAGGGCATGGTAACCCACCTCCCCCCGTTTGACCACCTCTCCACCCTTGCGTTATTCTCACAACCAACGCTAGCAATGGGAGAAAAAATGCCCGCCATCACCCTCCAAGACGGCATGAACATCTTGAAAGCGGCCTTCGACAAGGCCCGCAGCCTCAACCTCACCGTCGCCGTCTCCGTCGTCGACGCCCGCGGCGATCTGGTCGCCGCTGCCAGGATGGACAACGCCATCTGGTGGTGGACCGAAAGCAGCCGCGGCAAGGCCGTCGCCACCGTCGCCTACGAGGGCGTCCCCAGCGGCGAACTCCTCGAACGTTCCGGCCGTCCCGTCGCCCACGGCCTCCAGGCTATGCACCATGGACGCTTCATGCCCCAGCAGGGAGCCATGCCCGTCTTCAAAGAGGGAGTCCTCGTAGGCGCAGTCGGCACCGCCGGAGGCTCGGGCGAGGAAGACGAAGAGATCTCCGGCGCTGGCGCTGCCGTGGTAGGTTAGAGACTGATATGAAATCTCTGCAGGGAAAAAACGAATGACAACTGGATTGGGCGAGCTGGTTCAGGCTCAATGGAACGACCCCGTAGAGGCCGTCGAGCAGTGCTACGCCCTCGGCTGGACAGACGGCCTCCCCGTTGTCCCGCCCACCGTGCAGCGGGTGGAAGAGTTTCTGGCAGCAGGCGAGCGACTCGCCGACGAAGTCATCGGCGGCCTTCCGGAACGCCGCCGCGAGGTCACGGTTGGCAAAGTCGCTGCCAACGCCGTAATGGCGGGCTGCAAGCCGGAATACTTTCCCGTCGTCCTCGCAACTGCCGAAGCCATGCTCGACCCCGCCTTCAACCTCATCGGTCCCTCCTCCAGTCTGGGCGGCGCGGGCATCCTCGTCATCGTCAACGGCCCGGTGGTGTCCGACCTGGGCATCAACAGCCGCAACAACCTCTTCGGCCCCGGCAATCGCGCCAACTCCACCATCGGCCGCGCCGTAAGGCTCATCCTCATGAACACCTGCGCCGCCATACCCGGTCTCTTCGACCGCACCATCCTTGGCCACCCGGGCAAGTTCAGCTACTGCATCGCCGAAAATGAGGCCGGGACCCACTGGACTCCCCATCACGTGGAGCGTGGCTTCCAGAGGAAAGACAGCGCCGTCACCGTTTTCGCCTGCGAGGGCCCTCGACAGGTGAGGTCCAGCAACCGTCCCGAGACCATGCTCTACTCCACCGCAGACGTCATCTCCAGCCTGGGCAGTTCTATGGCCTCCGTCGGCTCCGTTGGCGACACTTCGGAGGTATTGCGGCAGGGGGAAGTGGCCATAGTCTTTGCAGGCACCAGCGATGTCTGGGAGGACTGGACCAAAGACGACGTTCGTCGCTACCTCCACCCCCGCCTGAAGCGGTCCCTGGCCGACCTGAAGCGAGCAGGCGCGCTGGATGGCGCCCTAACTGACGGAGACGAGGAAGAGTTCCTGCAGCTTATCCTCTCCCCGGAGGATATAATGATTGTATTCGCCGGAGGCGCGGAGGACTCCCACATGGCGGTCATCCCAAGCTGGGGGCCGAAGGTCTCCTCCACGTCCGTCACCTGCCGCGTCCGGTGGCCCTCCGGCTGAACCATCAACGAAATAATTCGGTGAAGACTCATCACTGAGGTCTCATCCACAAAATCAAACAGGCGGAAGGAGTACGATATGGCAAAGAACGGCGCTTTTGAACTGGTAGACCCCACGACTCAACCCCTTGTTGCAAGCTTTAACGTCGCACCCAGGCTTCTCGACATCCGAGGCAAGCGGATCGGTCTCATCGACGACAGCAAGACCAACGCCAAAGAGCTCCTCGAAGACTTGGCCACCATCCTGGAAGACCGGTTTGAGACTTCCGTGGCCCTGTACCACCGCAAGCCCTCCGCCTCCAAGCCCGCAGACCCCGACGTTGTTGAGCAGCTGGCGAAGGAGTGTGACGGAGCAATTGTCGCCGTCGGTGATTGAGGGTCCTGCAGCGCGTGCAGTGTGCACGACGGAATTCACGTTGAGAAAGCAGGCATCCCCGCCGCGGTAATCTGCACCGACCGGTTTGAAGTCACTGCGAAGGGCATGGCGGAAACCTGGGGCGCCCCCGACTTCCCCGTCATCTACACCCATCATCCCGTCGGGACCCTCGACCGTGACGACGTAAAGGAAAGGGCCGGCCAACTGGCCGACCCCGTCGTTGCCGTCCTTACGGGAGTGGAAGTCTCGGAGCTAACTCCCCGCGCCTAGTTGTACGCGCGACGGCGATGACGAACTCGGACTACAACCACCAATAGTTCGCGTTCTAGAAGTTCATAAATGATGCGGTAGCTCCCAACTCGTAGTCTACGCAACCCCAGCCATTCTCCCCTCAAAGGACTTCCAGACTGTGGTTGCTCCCCAAGGACGTCTATGGCGTGAATAAGGCGACCTCTAGCCGGTTGGGGTATCCTTGCAAGTTCCTTGGCTGCGCTCCGCCTAATCTGAACCGAGTAGTTCACGTCTAACCTCAGTCCAATCCAAAGCGGGGTCCGACGGATCCCGCAGACGTTCCAAGGCTACGGCCAAGTCATCCAGGTCTTCCAGATAACGTTCCAGGGCTTGCCTGACTAGGGAGGCACGGCTTCGTTGGAGCCGTTCGGCTGCTGCGTCAAGGGCTTCAGCCATTTCATCCGGTAAACGAGCGGTTATCTGGACCATGCCATGTCTCCAACGATTGGTATCCGACGATAAACAATAGCCGGGCTTTCTCGCCCTATTGTAGCATCCCATTTGCCGCTATCGCAGAACTACTCGCTCCCGTGCACCAGCCCGATGGTCGCCAGACGCTTCTTCGCCTCGGCGTAAACGTCGTCCGCCAGCGGCCCCTTCGCCGCCACCGCCACGTTCTCGCTCAGGTGCGCCGGGTTCTGCGTGCCGACGATGATGGTGTGGGCGTGGGGATGCGACATCGTAAACCGCAATAGAAAGGCGGTCCGAGACTCCCCCTCCTCCCGAAGCTCGTCCAGGTTCGCTTCCTCGAAGGCGTCCCACCGCTTGCCGCCCGTGCTGTGGACGCGGCCTTCCGCGCCCACGCCGGCCCCGGGCTCGCCCTTGGCCACGCCACCGCGGATGATCGTCCCGCCGCCGGCCTCGGATATCTTTGTGATGATGTCGTGATGGTCAGGCTCCAGCGCCGAGTACGGAATCTGGAAGACGTCATAGACTCCCGTGGCCAGGTGCTTCTCCAGGTGGGGCAGCACGCTGGAGACGCCGATGAACTTGGTCAGTCCGCGGGCCTTGATCTCCTGCAGCGTCTCGATGGCCCCCGTCTCCTCCACGTCCTCTGCCGTGGGGTTATGTAGCTGCACGATGTCGAGATGGTCGGTGCCAAGGTTGCGAAGGCTCTCCTCCAGACATTCCAGCATGTCCTTCCGGTTGTAGCTCGCGAACTTGTCCGCGCTGCAACGCCCGTGGCCCGTCTTCGCGGCTAGGACGTAATCGTCGCGCCGATTGCCTATGTACTTGCCCATCATCTCTTCGCTCCGGCCGTAGCACCAGGCCGTGTCGATGAAGTTGATGCCCGAGTCCAACACCGCGTTCAGAATCTGGTCCGCCCGGTCCTCGTTGGGCATCCGCCCGCGCTCGTCGTCGCTGCTGGTTCCGCGCACCTCAAGGGCGCCGTAGCCAAGCTGGGTTACCTCGTATCCCGTTCTGCCAAGCGTCATTTTTCGCATGAAGAATTCCCCCGTATTCTTTCTATGGTTTCATTGTCACACGTCCGGGCCGAAGCCTCGGCCCGGACGTTAAATGTTGTTGGAGTCCCTGGTTGAAGCTAGCTGGAAATGCCGGCCTGCGCCTGTGCCTGACCAACCAGGTCCACGCCCACCCGCTCGCTCCACGCGGCCAGCAGACGCGAGACCACCGGGCCGGGCGTATCCCCGTCCAGCGGCCGGTTGTCCAGCTTGGACACGGGCAGCAGGCAGTGGCTCGTGCCCGAAACGAACGCCTCGTCGGCGGTATAGGCGTCGTAGAGCTGGATGTCATCCAGTTCCACCTCAATGTCCAGCTCGTCCGCCAGACTGAGCAGCGTCTTCCTCGAAACGCCCTGCAGCAGGGTGCGGTCTCCCGCCGTCCTCAGCTTCCCGTCCGTGACGATCCAGAAGTTGAAGCCTGTGCCCTCGGAGATGTTTCCGTCCAGGTCCAGCAGAACGGGCCACGACTCCGGGTCCACGTCGTGGGCTTCCAACTCTGCCAGCACGAAGTTCATCCGGCTCACGTGCTTTACCTTCGGGTCCAGCGAGTCGGGATGGTAGGAGCGGGTGCGCGAAAACACCACGTGGGCGCCATCGTCATACAGATGGGCGTACCGGTTGAAGTCCATCGGATAGGCGGCCACGAACACCGTCGCGGGAGAGTCGTCGCTCACGGAAAAGCCCTCGCCGCGGGTGATCATCTGTCGCACGTTCATGTCCCCGCCCTCAGGCACCAGGTGCCAGTTGCGCTCCACCGCCTCGTTGGTAATCGAGACCATCTCCTCCCGGGAAATGCCGGGGTCGATGCGGGTGTACTTCAGGGAGCGGAAAAGCCGGTCCATGTGGTCGTCCGTGTTGTAGAACTTGCCGCCGTAGGTCCGGTCAACCTCGAAGACCGCGTCGCCGAGACGGAAGCCCCTGTTGTCCATGGTTATCTTGCATTCGCTCTTGGGAATCCATTCGCCGTTAAAATAGGCAATAATCTCGTCTGCCATTATGAATCCTCCAGAATCCGTAGAATAGCGGCATTATAAGCGTGAAGACGCTGTAGTTCAACCTGCCGAGTTTTGAAGGAGAAACGGCTCGACCCCTCCATGTCATTCTGAATGGAGCGAAGCGGAGTGAAGAATCTCGTTGATTGAATGGCGAACGTCGATGGCACTAGGTCTTGAACACCGTGAACCTATAACGAAAGGTCCAATAATCAAGTGTTGAAAAACGAGTGAAAGTGGAACGCTCATCACATGCATTCAAATGAGCCGCCAGATAATGTGTCAACTAAGCTGCCAAATAACGTGTGTACAATAGTCAATAATGCAGAAGAATGATATATTATAGCTAGGAAATAGCCATGATAAGCATCCTGTTATTGGCGTCAAATAATGTGCCAAATATAGCGTCATATAAGGAGCATGATTTGGATTCAAGTACTTTCTGGGACCGTTTCGGCTTTGATTATCGGCTGGATGGTAGCAGCCTGGTAAATTCACTGATTAGCATCGAGGCTCACAGACAGTCGGCGAGCCACCTCGTTCTGGCCCCTGATTGGATGGATCAACTGGATAGATTGAATAAAGTAAGGGCAGTCCATGGAACTACGGCGATAGAGGGCAATCCGCTATCTGAAGCCGAGGTCCGTGCACAAATGGAACGGATCGAGAAACACGCTGCTGGGTCGTTCAAGGGTAAGTCGCGAGACGTTGCACAGATCGCTAACGCAGCGAAGGGGCAGAATTGGGCCAAGGAAAGATTTACACCGGATTCACCTCCTGTGACCATGGGCGACATTCTGAAGATGCATAAGCTTTTGACAGAGGGTTCGGATGAGATAGACAACGTGCCCGGCGCACTGCGAACGTTTCCTGTCAGGGTAGGGGCGCCAGATCTTGGCGGGGTTCATTGGGGCGCGCCTCACGACAGGTTGGCTCAGATGATGGAAGATTTCGTTGGATTCTTGCGATCCAAGAAACTAGCTTCTGAAAATCCAGTTGTTCAGTCTCTATTGGCCCACTTCTTTTTAGTAACTATTCACCCTTTTGGAGACGGCAACGGAAGGGTTTCACGTCTGCTGGAGGCGGGAATTCTGTTTCGCCAGGGTTACAATGTGCACGGTTTCTACGGACTGTCTAACTTTTTCTACAGGAACGCGGACAAGTACAGGATTCTTCTGAATAAGGTCAGACGCTCAGTGCCCAAGATGGACGTAACCGAGTTTATTCAGTTTGGGGTAGACGGGTTCTTGGAAGAGTTGATGGGTATAAACAACTTCGTTAAGGCAAAGCTTAACCGGGTGATGTACCGGCAGATGCTGGTGGCCAGCCACAGCAGGAAGATCAGCCCTCGCCGTCGATTGTTGAACGATAGAGAAGTTCAACTGTTGCGGTTCCTCTTGGATGAGACTGAGCCTGAAGATCCGTTTGCCGACAATCCGTCGCGAAGAGTGACTCTGGATGAGGTCTTTGATTCCGCCTTCATGCAGGCAGCTTATGGAAGTGTTACCGTGCGGACTGTAGTGAGGGAACTCTCCAGATTGGGGGAATTGGGATTCATCAAGTTTGACACTGAGAAACGAGGGGGGTTTTGGGTGGAAATTGACTTTAACGCCATTGGCAAGTATCAAATCTCATAAACAGAAGAAGGCGGCCGCCAGGCCGCCCCCTTCTTTCGTTTCTTCCTGGTTGAAGTGCTGAGCTGTCGCGGGTGAACCCCCCGCCTACAGCGTAAACTGCGCCTCAAAGTAGTCCGGGTCCTTCTGGTATATCTGCACCCTCATGTGCTGGGCCTCGGCTATCATTATGTTGTACTCGTCGTCCACCAATATAGCCTGCGGGTGCCACAGACGCCATTCCGGCTCCAGGTCCGCCCGGGCGCGGGCCTTCGCCAGGTCCGGGTTCGCCGCTACCTTCGCCTCGGCCCACCTGGAAAGATTCGTCGCGTCCCCAACCAGCTTCACTAGGAACGTGCCGTCGGGCTGATAGATTACTACCCGGTTGTTGGCCCAGTCCGCCACGAACACGTCCCCGTCCTTGTCCACGGAAACGTCGCTGGGGTGGTTGAGCTCAATCTGGTCCCCGGCCTCGCCGAAGGACTGCAGGTGCTGGCCGGAAGCCGTCAGCTTCTGGACGCGGCTGTTGCCCCAGTCGGCCACGTACACGTCGCCGTTGGAATCCACGGTCAGACCCCAGGGCAGGTCGAACTCGCCGGGGCCGGATCCGCGAGAGCCGAAAGCGTCCAAAAACTGTCCGTCCTTGGTGAACTTCTGGATGCGATGATTGCGCGTATCCGAAATGAGCAGGTTCTCCTCGGAGTCGAAGGCGATTCCGCTGGGCCTTATCATCTGCCCAGGCTCTGACCCTTCCTCTCCCCACTTGCCGATGAACCCGCCCTCCTTGTCGAATATGACCACCTTGCTGACTGCCTGGTCCGTCATGTACAGGTTCTCGTCCGAGTCTGCCGTGAGGCCGCCGGGCCAGAGGAACTCCCCGTCTCCGGAGCCGGGCCGGCCGATGTCCGCCAGCCACTCCTGGGTCGACATCACGCACTTGGTTATCCTCGCGCCGCCCTGGGACTCCGTGCCCCAGTTGGCCACGTATAGAACGTCGTTGGCGCCGCGGGCTAGCCCTACGGGATGACGTAGGCTGGTCGCGGATGCCCCGATCTGGCCGATGTTGTCCACGTAGCTGAATGCTCGGCCTGTCGCTATCTGCGTTACTGGCATTTGTACTCCCTCTGATTATTCGCTGAAAATTGCAGACGGGCCACCCCATGGCGGGATGGCCCGTCGTTAGTTACCGGTTACCTATGGGGCCCCTCGGCAAAGAGAGCTTACTTCGCGATGAAGTCCAGCTGCTCGAAGGTGCCGCCTACGATCTCCGTCGGGTCAAGACCCATGAACTGCTCGAGCAGGGTCGAGTAGAAGCCGCGGAAGTCGTAGTTGGGGGCCAGGTCGCCCTCTTGGAGGTCCTTCTCGTCCATGGACGGGTACTCGGAGTAGTGACCGCCTGCAACGGGGTCGCCGATTGCAAAGGCAATTCCGCCGGCGCCGTGGTCGGTGCCGGAACCGTTGTCGCGGACGCGGCGGCCGAACTCGCTGAACATGATCAGTACAACGTTGTCGGCGGCGTCGTTGGCCCGCAGGTCGGCGAAGAAGTCCGAGATGGCCGCTGCCGAGTCCTTCCAGAGCTGCTCGTGCCCCGCCATCTGGCTGGCGTGGGTGTCGAAGCTGGCATGCTGGGTGTAGAAGAACCGCGTTCCCAGGTTGGCCTGGTGCACCATGGAGATGCCTCGCAGCTTCTGGGCGATGGGCGTAGCTGCGTACTCAACGTCGGAGCTGTACATCTCCGGCGCGGTCTTCAGGATGTCGGCGCCCTTCAGCGCGTCCAGACCCGTCTGGCCCAGATAGTCCATCACGGGGCCGCGGCCGATGGCCGGGGAATAGATCCGCTGGAAGCGGTCCAGGGCGCGCATGCGCTGGTCCTCGTCCGTGATGCCGGTGAGCACGCCGTAGTTCTCAATGTCGGAAACGGAGGCTACGGGTACGCCCGGGAGCGCCATGGCGCGGGGCAGACCCTGCCCGAAGTTCACGCCGGTCAGCACGTTCTCCTTGTCGGGGTCTACGGCCTTGATCGAGCGGCCAACCCAACCCTCGGTGCCTACCTTGTCCGGCTCGCAGGTGTGCCAGATGTCCATCGAGCGGAAGTGGGACCTGGGGGAGTTGTCGTACCCGACTCCGTGAATCAGGGCCATCTTTCCCTCATCCCAGAACTGCTTGATGGGAGCCATCTCGGGATGGAAGCCATAATCGTCGTCTATGGGTACCTCTTCACCCTCCGGGATGACCACCAGCTTCCGGTAGTCCCTGTAGAGGGGGTTCTGGCGAGGCACAATCGTGTTGAGGTAGTCGTTACCTCCGGTCAGCTGAAAAATTACCAAGACTGGATCTTTAGCCATGACGTTTACTCCTTTCTTTGGCGTTGATTTTCATCCTAGCTTTCCAATCTTCTAGCCGAACTGGTACTCCCTGGTTGCGGCTATAAGTTGTAGTACTTCCGTGACCCTCTTGCCGAAGGCGCTGTTCTCCTCCTCCGTGGAACCGCGGCTGATCTCGCCGCCGGATCGCACGTGGGTGAGAAGCTGTTCCCGGGTCTCGTCCGTGATTTGAACGGCGCCCAGAAGTTCCAGGCACTCGTCGACGAACTCCTCCGGTGTGAGGGTTTCGCGGGCGCCCAGCCTGTTGATGATGGACTTGATTCCGGGCATCTCCGCGTTGCTGAAACTGTCGGCGACGAAGTTGACGCGGCGGACCAGGGAGCCGGTGTCTATCCACTCCCGACCCGTGTGCCAGCCTTCGACGCTGGGGGGATTGATCAGGTCCTGGCCCTGGTACGTGCCTTCCAGTCCCATGGGAAGCACTCCCGGGCGCGGCTCCTGAAAGTCTCCGACGAGGCGAATGGTTCCGGCCACTACCTCTGCGGGGTTCTTTACCTTGGCGAACCATACGCTCTCGTCCTTGAAGAAGTCCGAGTTGAAGATGAATCGCAAGGTAGTCTTGATATCAAATTCCGATTTGACGAATACGTCGGCTATTGCTTTGACAGCCTCGGGGTCCTTCGGCGGCACGTCCAGCCAGCTGGGCACCTGCACCTCGTCGGCAACGAAGAAGTTGTAGAGGTGGCGGGCCATGAAGTTGGCCGTCGCCGGCTGGTCCACCACTATGTCGATGATGTCCTCCCCGTTGAAGCGGCCTGTGTGGCCCAGGAAGGTCTTCTCTCCGTGGTCGTGGTCCTCCGCCTTGTAGATGAATTTCCAATGATGTCTCTGGTAGGGCGTTCGCGGAATCTTCGGAAGAATGGTCCAGCCGGTGAAGGCCCTGGCCGCCATCTTCACGTCGTCCTCCGTATAGTTGCCCTGGCCCATGGAGAACAGTTCCAGAAGCTCCCGTCCCCAGTTCTCGTTGGGGGCGCGCTTGTGGTTCTCGTTGTTGTCCAGCCAGAAGATCATGGAAGGATCCTTGGAAAGACGGACCAGCAGGTCCTTGTAGTTCCCCATTCCGTGGTCGCGGAACATCTGAATCTGCTGGAGCATCTCCGGCGGGTTGTCCACCTTGGAATTTCCGGTGGCGAAGACCATGTGCCAGAAGAGGGTCATCTTCTCCACCAGCGGCCGAGGGGTCGTGTACAGGTGGTACATGAAGTTGGCCGTCCCCATAGCGGGCGCGGAAGGCACCTCCATGTCCGGGAAGTATCGAGCCAGCGTTAGCTCGTCGTATTCCGGCACACCGTGGGCGTCCGGGTCTACCAACTCTTCTACGGTGGCTTCATAACCCCTGGCGGCTCTCGCTTCGAGCTCGTCATAGGTGGCTCCGAACCCGGCGCGACGCATCAGGTGGGCCATCAACGCGATGTCCTTGTTTGCCATTAAGCCACTCCTTTCTTCAAACTACGTGCACCCCTAACAGCCCACGGCTTTCGCCGAGGTCAAATAGAGGTGGAGTCATTATAGATAAGGTATGTTTCCAGTGTCAAGAACAGTCGGCGGGCATAAGACCCCAAAGCCGGGAGATGAGACGACCGGAAAAAAGCTACTGCCCGTCCCTGCAGATTACCATGTGAGAGCCGTCCGCATTGGTGTGGACCGGGTAGGACGTGCCCGCAAGATCGAAGACCAGCTTGTAGCCCGGGGTAATGACTTGAGCGTACATAAAGCCCTCCTCGGGACATCCCAGGCTTGCGTCGGACCACTGCTTACCCTCGGCGCTTGTTAATGAAAAGTCGCCCCCGCCAATCTCCTCCGCCAGCAGCTTCCGCGCCCCGGCCTCGATCTCGCTGGGCACGGATTCTCCGACAGCGGGAGTTAGCGTGTCGGGTGCGCCGGAAACGGCCGTCGGCGCAGTAGTCCCCGTCTCCGACGCTCCGCTTCCTTCATCACCGCCTCCACAAGCTGCTATGGCCACAAGCCCAACCACCGCCGCAACCGCCAGCCAAAACCTGATGTTTGTCAGTCTCGACATTCGGCACATCCTCAATCCTGATATCATTTGCTTCGTTCTACTCCGTGGGGACGCCTATAGCCACCCAATCTACGCGGTGACACCCATTAAGAGAATTATACTACTCGGCGAAAAAGGGGCATCTTCTGTTCGTTACAGCCCTTCTTGTGCTAACTCCCGTCCTGACCGTATATTCGTGAGTTTTGGCTGTTCAGAAACATCCATTGAATGCCGCGTTTCTTTGGAAACGTCACGGAACACTCAGCGAGATAAGGCTCCAAAGCCGCATCGTGCGGTGGTGAAACGTGTTGGAATTACCAATCTTTGGGCTTGGTGATGGCCCCTTGAGCGTCTGAGAGGATGTTGGGGAACTGGCTGGACTTGATGGGGCCCGGGCGGAGTGGTCGGTACCAGGACGATGCTTTGGACAGCTCAAAGCTTCGCCTTTGGCTTGGGTCGAAAATGCCAACCCGTTTGTTCAACCGGGTCCTCACCATCCTTATGGGAGTCACTAGGTCCGAATCATTAGAAATGACTACTGCTAGGTCGTAATTGTTCTGGCAGCCGTCCAGCAGAAGATACGACGCTAGATTGACGTCGGAACCTTTCTCCTCGGTATCCAATATCTCAACGATCCGAGGGCCTGACGAAGGAGGTTGTGCTAAGGGTCGACGCTTCTCTTTTGAGAGAAAGTGGCCATAATGTATGGAAAGGTTTGGGATCGTTCGCAGTGCTCTAAGGTAGGCCTGTCGTCTCTGAGGTTGATTAGGGTCGCCATGACGGTTGTCAATAAGTGCTGTGAAATAGTGAATTTGCCCTATCTGATGCTTGGAAAGCAGCTTATTCGCCAGCTTCCCCAGATGCAGCCAGCGAAAGGGCGTATGCTGGAGGGCACGGTAGTAGAGATTAAAGCCGTCTATGTAAACGTTTGTCTGAATAGGTAGTAGCCCTAAAAAAGCTGAGGCTGCCTGAAGGCAGCCCCGCGCCCTGGGACCTAAGCCCACAGGGGGTGTACAAATGTATGATAAATGCAACTAAATACATCTGTCAACCTGTCCTCCCCGCTGGTTCAGATAAGCAACTGTAGTAAATCCTCTTAGTTGAAGGCCCCCAACCCCACGTTGAAGCCCCTCTTCCTCGGTGGTATCATAACCCCGCCATCCACCCGTTCGGGGGGTGAGCCTTCCGCCGAGTTCAGGAGGCCGCTGGGATCCCATGAGGACCGAGACGGCGACACCCGAATACGCTTCGCCTGTTGCGCAATTCTCAGCGAATGCTTCCTTGGGCGACGCCCGGTTTACTGTCCCTGACGCAAAGTCGCCTTGGGAAGATGCGTCCTCCATTACAGCCACCAACCGGACCATCACCGATGACGCCGCCTCTCCTTTTACGTCAGGCTCCGACGTCCGCCCCAATGTCGGCTTCATCGGCGCCGGCGCCCTGGCCTCAACCCTCGCGGTCGCCCTTTCCGCCTCTGGATGGAGGGTAGACGCCGTCGCCAGCCGCTCCCACGCATCAGCCCAGCGCCTTGCCCGGCTCATCCCCGGCTGCCGGGCCGAAACCGATCCCCAGGCCGTAGTCGACCGTTGCCGCCTCGTCTTCCTCACCGTCCCCGACGACGCAATCTCTCAGGTGGCGTCCTCCCTCCACTGGCCTGCAGCCCGAGGCGTAGTCCACTGCTGCGGCGCTGGCACGTCGGCCATCCTCAGTCCCGCCACGACTAACGGAGCGCTCTGCGGTTCCTTCCACCCTCTCCAGACCTTTGCCTCTCTGCCAACGGACGAAGACCCCGCCACTCTCGCCACCCTGGCGCGCGACCGATTCAATGGCGTTACCTTCGCCATCGAAGCCACAGGCTGGCTCCGCCAAACCCTGCAGTCTATGGCATCCGACCTCGGCGGATGGACCATAGAGGTCTCGCCGGAACATCGCCCCCTCTATCACGCCTCGGCAGTCATGAGCTGCGGCGCTCTAATCGCTCTGCTCCGCTCCGCAGCCGCCCTCTGGCAGGAAATGGGCGTCGACCAACAAACCGCCTTCCAAGCCCTTCTTCCTCTTACCCGCACCACCCTGCAGAACGCTGCTACCCTCGGCCCTGCATCGGCGACAACCGGCCCCGTGACCCGGGGCGACGTGGACACCATTCGCACACATCTCCAAGCCCTGAAGACCCTCGCACCAGAAGTTCTCCCCCTCTATACCGAACTGACAAGAGTGCTGATTGCTCACGCATCCACCCTCGATGGACAGAAGCGAAATGAGTTGGCCCGCCTGCTGAGAGAATTCGGCGAGGTGGTTTCAGGGCCGATGAAGAAACTCTCCCCATCCGGAAGCAACCACAGCGAAGGAGGCTAGTCTCATGCCTGGAATGACGGCTCGCCGAATACGGGCCATGAAAGCGAAAGGCCAACGTATCCCTGTTGTCACCGCCTACGACTACACGATGGCGCGACTTGTAGACCGGGCGGGCTTTCCCATCGTCCTCGTGGGCGACAGTTTGGGCATGGTCTGCCTGGGCTACGACTCCACCATCCCCGTCACAATGGACGACATGGTCCGCCACACCAGGGCCGTCGTCAGAGGAACGGAACATGCTCTGGTGGTGACGGACATGCCCTTCATGAGCTTCCAGCCCAGCGTGGAAGCCGCCATGAAGAACGCCGGCAGACTGGTTCAGGAAGGCGGCGCTCAGTCCGTCAAGCTGGAGGGCGCCGGCCCCACCGTGGAAAAAGTCTGCCGCATCGTCGAAGCCGGAATTCCTGTCATGGGGCATCTCGGCCTCACCCCCCAATCGGTGCATCAATTCGGTGGCTACCGCGTGCAGGGCAAGGCCAGAAAAGAAGCTCTAAGCTTGCTGAAAGACGCCCGAGAGTTGCAAGACGCCGGTGCCTACGCCCTCGTGCTGGAACTCGTGCCTGCCCCTCTCGCCCGCGTCATCACCGACAAACTCTCCATCCCCACTATCGGCATCGGTGCAGGCCCCCACTGCGACGGACAGGTGCAGGTCATCCACGACATTCTCGGCCTGTACGACGACTTCGTACCCAAGCACACCCGCCAGTACCTGAAGCTCTCGGAGACCATGACCGCAGCCCTCGCTCAGTACGCCCAGGAAGTCCGCGACGGAGCCTTCCCCACCTCCAAAGAGAGCTTCGACATGGACGAGTCTCTGCTGCAAGACCTGCTGGAAAGCTGAAGCCGTGAAGGTCACCGAAACCGTTTCACAAGCGGTATCGGCTTGCGCCAATCTGCCCCGCCCCCTCGGTCTCGTGCCCACCATGGGCTTTCTGCATCCCGGCCACGTGGCCCTCGTCAATCGTGCCCGGAAGGAAAACGCCTCAGTGGTGGTCACTATCTTCGTCAATCCCACCCAGTTCGGTCCCAACGAAGACCTCAGCTCCTACCCCAGGAACTTAGAACGCGACTTGGCGATCCTCGAACGCGAAAACGTTGACCTCGTCTTCGCGCCTCCGGCGTCGGAACTCTACCCGCCAGGCATGGATACCTGGGTGGAAGTCGGCGCAGTGGCTCGTCCGTTGGAGGGGGCTCACCGTCCCGGACACTTTCGTGGCGTCGCTACGGTGGTGGCCAAGCTCTTCAACATCACCTCGCCCACCCGTGCCTATCTGGGCCAGAAGGACGGACAGCAGGTCGCGGTCATCAAGGCAATGGTCAAAGACCTGAACATGCCCGTAAAAGTCGTCGTATCCCCTACAGTACGAGAAAACGACGGGTTGGCGTACAGCAGCCGCAACAGCCGCCTCAACCCCTCAGAACGCCGCGCCGCTCCCGTCGTCTACCGCTCCCTGCGAGCCGCCCAGAAGCTCTGGCTGGCCGGCGAAACCCGCGCCGACGTGCTCAAACAACGTATGCGCACCATCCTGGAAGCCGAGCCGCTGGTCCGTCAGGTCGACTACGTCAGCATCGCCGATGCGGCAACAATGCAGGAGTTGGACGTGGTGTCACCCGGAACCATGCTCTCCACCGCCGTACAAATAGGCCCCGTCCGCCTCATCGACAACGTGGTGTTGGGAAATGTTCGTTAGCGTCAAATGCCCCGCAACTGATTGCATCATACGTCGCAATTCGCTACAATTAGACCATGCATTTCAGGCATTCGGGGTTGCGGCGGTTGTGGGAGCGTGGAGACGCCCGTCGCCTCAATCCTGCCCATGTCGGCAGGATTGAAAGCATTTTGGATGACCTTTCCGATGCCGTACGTCCCGCCGAAGTAAACCGACCCAGTTATCGACTTCACCAATTGAAGGGAAACCGCAGAGGCTTATGGAGTGTCCGTGTGAGCGGCAATTGGCGGATTACCTTCCGCTTCGAAGGGAATGAGGCCGTGGATATAGATCTTGAAGACTATCACTAGGGGGTAAGTTATGAGCCGAGATAATCCGTCCCATCCGGGTCCTGGCTTGCGAGATGATTTGGAGGAAGTGGGCTGGACCGTGAACGAGTTCGCCGCACGCCTCGGCGTGAGCAGAAACACGGCGTCGCGCCTGCTCAACGGACGTTGTGGCATATCACCAGCTATGGCCATAGCCTTGGAGCGCTTAGGATGGAGCACCGCCGACTTCTGGATGCGCCGCCAGGCCCATTATGACTTGGCCCAGGCTCGTCGTAAGCTGGCCGCGGTGTCAGAGGCGCGAAGCTAGGTTACCCCAACAGCTCCCGCAGCGTCTCCGTAAAGCTGGGCATCACCTTCGCCCAGTCCCCCACCACTCCGTAGCGGGCCTCCTTGAAGATGTTGGCCTCCGCGTCCTTGTTCACCGCCACTATCACCTTCGAGCCCGAGCAGCCCGCCATGTGCTGGCTGGCCCCGCTGATAGCTACCGTTATGTACAGGTCCGGCGTGATCGTCTTGCCAGTCAATCCAATCTGCCAGGATGGCGGGACCCACCCCGCATCCACCGCGGCCCGCGACGCTCCGATACCCGCGCCCAGAAGCCCAGCAATCACTTCCAGGTCCTTGAAAGGCTCTGACGATCCCAAACCCCGTCCTCCCGCAACCACTATCTTCGCCGATTCCAGCCGTACTCCCTCCGACTCCTCCGCCACCCGCTCCACCAGCTTCACCTTCGCCATCGAGTCGTCCAGCGACAGGCTGATTGGAACGACTTCTGCCCCCTGCGATTCGCTTGCCTCCGAAGGTTCGTAGGCCTTGGGACGGATGCACGCCATCTGCGGAGACCCGTTGCAGACTACGGCCGCCATTGCGTTGCCGCCGTAAACCGGACGATGAGCCACCATTCGCCCCGAATCCTCGTCGACTTTGACTTCCAGGCAGTCCTGCGCCAGTCCCACACCCAGCCGCACCGCCAGACGCGGCGCCAAATCCCGGCCCGCCGTAGTCCTCGCAATCAACACCACGGAAGGGTTCGTCTGACCGCATATCTGCGCCCACGCCTCCAGCAGTAGCTCCGGTTGTTCGTCACCCAGAAGCCCGTCCTCCGCGGCGTACACCTGCTCCGCGCCCAGCGACGCCGCTTCCTGCGCCGCCGGCCCTACGTCGTTTCCCGCAATAGCCACGGATAGCGGCAGTCCCAGTCCCTCCGCCACCTCCCGACCCGCCGTCACAAGCTCCGCCGCCGTGAGCGAAAGCATGCCACCTTCCATTTCGGACAGAATTAGTACGCCCGCGTTATCAGACATTTTCGATAATCCCGCTGCGGCCCATTAGACCAGCTTCGCCTCTCGCAACTTCAGCGCCAGCAGACGCCCGGCGTCGGCGTCATCTTCTCCTTCGATGAACTCGCAATCTGCCTCCGTCACCGGCACGTACAGGTCCACCGTTTCAATCTGGGGCGAAAGTTCATCCGCATCCAGTCCCAGGTCCTCCAAAGACCACACGATGGGCTGTTTCCGAGTGGCGGCCATTATGCCCCGCAGGGTCGGATACCGAGGCTGCCCCAGCTCGTTGCTTACCGTCACCAGTGCTGGCATCGGCGATTCCACAATCTCCGTCCCCTCCGGCATCTGACGCTCCACCGTCACACGCCCATCGCCCACATCCACCTTCTTGCCGATGGTGACGCTGGGCAGACCCAGCAGTTCCGCCACCGCCAGCGGCACCTGCGCGTTGTCCCAGTCGGAGGCCTGCCTCCCCGCAATGATGAGGTCGAATTGTCCCAGCTTCCGAATCGCCGCCGTCAGCACCCGCGCAACGGCAAAGCTGTCCACAGTGTTGTCGAAAGCGTCGTCCTGGAGCAGGACAAGGCTGTCGGCGCCCATCGAAAGTGGTTTCTTCATCACGTCCAGGGCAAAACTCTGCCCCATGGAAATCACCGTAATCTCGGCGGCCTCGGAGTCCTTGATGCGTAGGGCGGCTTCAACGGCGTTCTCATCGAAGCCGTTCACCACCGGCGGCAGGGTGGGAGGTGTGACGACTCTGCGATTGTCCCTGTCCACCTGAAAAGCGGAACGGGGCATCTCAGGATCGATTACCTGCTTTGCCAGGACGAAGATTTTCAGGGACAAATACGCCTCCCGAGGCTCCGTTCGAAAGTCGCTGGGAAATATACCATCGGCCCCATAGGGTGTCAAAGCTGGCCAGCTGGCAGCGCCACACCCCTCTCGCAACTTGTGAAGGGTCGCAAACCGCCCCCTTATTAAGCGTTGCGCCCTAAAACTTAATAAGCTATAGTGCTATTAAGCGTTGCGTAATAGCAAAAGGGACCTAGACATGGCCATTAGACAAAGCACAGGCAGGTTTGAAACTAGACGGTTGGGAGGAGAACTTGTGCGCGCTTTCATTCCCAACCCCTTGCCCCCATGCCCGCCTCTTCTACTTGAAGGCCCGCTTCAACAATCCCTGGAACGGGCAACGTTGGCCTTGGGCCGGCTTGACACCATATCCGTTCTGCTGCCGGATCCTTCCCTTTTTATATACGCCTATGTTCGCAAGGAGGCCGTACTTTCGTCACAGATCGAAGGAACCCAGTCGTCCATTTCTGATCTACTCCTATTTGAATTGGAAGGTGCCGCCGGGGTGCCCGTTGACGACGTGGTGGAAGTGTCCAACTACGTGCGGGCCTTGGAGCATGGCTTGGAGCGGATGCGTGGGGGATTTCCTCTCTCAAACCGTCTGCTGAGGGAAATTCATGGCGTGCTGCTATCCCATGGCCGCGGAAGCGACAAGCTTCCAGGGGAATTCCGGAACTCCCAGAACTGGATTGGAGGGACTCGCCCGGGCAACGCCGTCTTTGTTCCCCCTCCAATGAATGAGGTGGAACAATGCATGGGCGATCTGGAAAGGTTTCTGCACGCGGAATCTGATGGTCTTCCCTGGTTGGCGCGGGCTGCCTTGGCCCACGTGCAATTCGAGACTATACACCCGTTTCTGGACGGCAACGGTCGCGTGGGACGATTGCTCATCACACTGCTGTTATGCCATGCGGGCGTGCTGCGCGAGCCTCTTTTGTACTTAAGTCTTTTCCTGAAGCAAAACCGGAATGCCTATTATGATCTCTTACAGGAAGTGAGGAGGACGGGCGATTGGGAGAAGTGGTTGGATTTTTTCCTGGAAGGCGTACGCACTACCTCGGAAAGCGCGGTTGCAACCGCCCAACGACTGTCCGCAATCTTTGCCAGAGACAAGGACACTGTGGCGACCCTTGGCCGACGCAGGGCGGGGTCCGCCTTGCGCGTACATAGTGCGTTCACCGAACGCCCCATACTATCCATTGCACAAGCCAGTAGCCACAGCGGCCTTTCCGTGGTGGGTGCCTCCTCCGCCATTGGACTCTTGACTGATCTGGGTATAGTGCACGAAATTACAGGCCAGGCTCGTAACCGCCTGTTTGCCTACACCGAGTACATTTCGGTTCTTGACGAGGGCACGGAACCCACTTAGAGAGACTTAAACCGCCCCACCTTATTAAGCGTTGCGCCCGAAAACTTAATAAGCCCTACCCTTATTAAGCGTTGCGTAATAGAGTCCGGCCTCGCTGGTTGTACCGGATGGCCGGGGTCGCAGCCGTGCCCGAGTCCAACGACACCGATTCCTCGTGTCACGACGTGATATTGGCGCCCTCTTGCGCTGTCTGTTCATATATGCGCGCTGCTTGATATAAAATCTCATTTATTTGTAAGCATTGGTAAATTGAAGTGCGCCCCGCTTTCTGCTATATTTTTCTGCGTACTTCTGGAGCGGCGTAGAAATCGACGCCACCTTTGAAAAAGGGCGACATCTGTTACGATATTCGCACGTCGTTTAGATGAATCTCCCGCAATGCTACGGAAGTGCGCATACAGAACCATTTAAGGAGTTACAACGGACAAATGCTGATACGAAGGGAAGACTATCGAAGAGAAGAATACATATGGATAGACGGCGCCAAGCCCACCGCCAAGCTCCGCTCCAAGACCAGAGTTGGCATGAGAGTTGAACAGCCCGGCCTCTGGGGCTTTGACGGTTCCAGCACCAACCAGGCCGTCGGCGAAAACTCCGACTGCGTCATTCGCCCCGTTCTATCCATTAAGGATCCCGTCCGCAAGAAGCTGGACACCATGCTGGAGAGGGACCGTGGCGACCTCCTCGTCATGACCGAGGTCCTGAACACGGACCTCAGCCCCCACGAGAGCAACACCCGCGCCGCATGCGCCGCCGTTGCCGAAATGTGCCGGGACCAGGAGATGATCTTCGGCATCGAGCAGGAGTACACCTTCTTCAAGGGTGTTCGTCCCCTCGGTTTCCCCGAGTCCGGCTATCCCCCGCCCCAGGGCGGCTACTACTGCGGCGTGGGCGACGACGAAGTCCACGGTCGTGAAGTAGTCGAAGCCCACCTCGAAGCCTGCCTGGAGGCCGGCTTGAAGATTCACGGCATCAACGCCGAGGTAATGCCCGGACAGTGGGAGTTCCAGATTGGCCCCCTCCCCGCCGTTGAGGTCTCCGACCAGCTCTGGCTCGCCCGCTGGCTCCTCTACCGCGTGGCGGAAGATTACGGCATCAACGCCACCCTCTATCCCAAGCCCGCCCGCGGCGACTGGAACGGCGCCGGCGCCCACACCAACTTCTCCACCCGCGAAATGCGCCATAACTACCAGGCCTGCGTCGACGCAGCCGAGGCCCTCGGCACCCGCCACGACCTGCACATCGCCAATTACGGCTACGGCATCGAAGAGCGGCTCACCGGCCTCCACGAGACCTGCTCCTACAAGGAGTTCCGCTACGGCGTGTCCGACAGGGGCGCGTCCATCCGGATTCCCTGGCAGGTGGAAAAGGACCAGAAGGGCTACATCGAAGACCGCCGACCCAACGCCAACATGGATCCCTACGTCGTCACCCGACTGATAATGGAGACCATCACCGGCGTCAGGTACAACGGAAACGAAGGCTAAGCCCTCGCAAATACGTCGCTATCGACAAAAGGGGCCGGTCTCGCACCGGCCCCTTCCCTTTTTCTGCCCCGATGCCTCAGCTCATCCTGAGCCTGTCGAAGGACGAGCGCTCACCCCTCTTCGTCACCCCTGCGGAAGCAGGGGCCTATGGCGGGGTGTGGTTGGGACGGGCACTTCCCTTCCCTCTTACCTCTTCCCCCTCGACGGGGGAAGATTGAGATGGGGGTGACAACCCCAACAACCTCCTACCCCTTCCCCTAATCGGCGCGGTCGTTAGCCTTCCTGTGTATCACTCCAGATATTTCTTTGCCAACGCATCATAGAGTGGGTCGTTCTTGCGCTCTGCCGCACGAAACTTCCCTCGCCAACGAGACGAGAATGAAGGACTCCTTCTTCGCTTTCTCGCACTAACCAACCACTTTAGCAACGACCACAAAGATGCCCTTCTTGCTCGGACGTACCCCGCAACCGTCGCAAACAACTTGGCTACCACCTTGATAGCCTCCTCCATGTTTTGTGACAACCTCTCACATACAAATATACGTATGCGCTCTATATTGATATTAGCATAAGCGGTTTAACCCCTGCTTTCAACCGACCACCAGACGTGGTATATGGACCGACTTCCCACCTTCCCTCCCCCACCCTGACACCCCCAAGGTTGCCTACCGCTACGGCTAACGCTATACTTCCTTGGCGAAATTCGGTAAACTGCGGCTCAAGGGAGGCCGGTCCGGCCCTCCCTAGTCATGTTTGCCGTCAATCGAGTTGACTTTACAACCGAATCAGGGCCCTTAATAGGAAAATTCCAAAGAATTCGCTGTGCTGCCCAGGGCCCACCATAAAGAAGGAGCAACCTAAATGACTTCAGGGAAGTTTGATTTCGCCATGGCAATTGGCGGCGAGGCCGGTCAGGGCATCGCCACCCCGGGCGACATTCTGGCCCGCGTCTTCGTGCGTCGCGGCCTCCACCTCTATACCTACAATGCCTACCAGTCCATCATCCGTGGCGGACACATCTTCCTCACCATCCGGGTGGGTGAAGAGGAAGTCCTGAACCACGGCGACAAACTGGATCTTCTCCTCTGCCTCAACCAGGACACCGCCGACCGACACGTCAATCTGATGGGCCCCGGGTCCAGCGTCGTCTTCAACGGCGACCGCATCAAGATCAATGACGCCCAGGATGGCGTCCAGCTTTGCGCCCTCCCCATCTCCCACCTCACCGGCGGCAGCAGAAATCGCCTCATCCAGAACACCGTCGCCGTCGGCTCCATCATGTACATGCTCGGCCTGGACTTCGAGATTCTCGAAGACAGCCTCAAGCTGCGCTTTGCGCGGCACGGTCAGGCCGTGGTGGACGAGAACGTTAAGTTCGCGAAAGCCGGCTACGATTACGCCGTAGAAAACTTCAAGCCCTTCGACCAGCCTGCTCCCATGGTTGGCAAGCCCCTGGCCGTGTGGTCCGGCAACGACGCTGTCGCCATGGGCGGCGCAGCGGCCGGAGTCAAGTTCTATGCAGCCTATCCCATGAGCCCCTCCACAGGGGTTCTTCACTGGATGGCCGCCCACGCCCGCGCCCTCGACATCATGGTCCGCCAGGTTGAGGATGAAATCGGCGTCGCCAACATGACCATCGGCGCCGCCCACACCGGCTGCCGCGCCATGTGCGCCACCTCCGGCGGCGGCTTCGCCCTTATGACGGAAGCCGTCGGCAGCGCCGGCATGATGGAGATCCCCGTGGTCTTCATCGACGTCATGCGCGCCGGCCCCTCCACCGGAGTCCCCACCAAGTCGGAGCAGGGTGATCTCTGGCAGATCCTCGGCGCCAGCCAGGGCGACTTCGAGCGTTTCATCGTCGCTCCCCTGGACGCTCTCGACGCCTTCAACACCATGCCGGAGCTCTTCAATCTGGTCGACAACGCCCAGTGCCCCGGCATCGTCATCTCCGACCTCGTCATCGGCGAAGGCCGCTTCAGCGTCGACCCCGACGCCATCGATATGCAGCCCGTCATCGACCGTGGCGACATCATCACGGAGCATTCCGCCACCAACGGCTACAAGCGCTATCTCGACACCGAGTCGGGCGTCTCGCCCCGTGCGCTCCCCGGCCTCGAAGGCTACACCCACGTGGTCGCCACCGACGAGCATGACGAGGATTCAATCCTCATCAGCGACGAATTTACCCACCCCCACAAGCGCCGCAAGATGGTGGAGAAGCGCGCCCGCAAGTTCCGCAACATAGTCAACAGGGTCCCCGCTCCTGAACTCGAAGGCCCCGCCGACGCCGACGTTACCATCATCGGCTGGGGTTCCACCTACGGCGTCATCAAGGAGGCCATCGATCAGCTGGCCGAGAAGGGCGTCACTGCCAACTATCTGCCCATCAAGTGGATCGTCCCCTTGCATGCCGACAAGATCGCGGAAATCATTACAGGTGCCAAAAAGACCATCATGGTGGAAAACAACTACTCCGGTCAGTTCCACCGCTACATGCGCAGCGAGACCGGCCTCTCCGTAGACGGCCACGTTCGCAAGTACGACGGTGAACCCTTCATGCCCCACCACGTTTCCGAGGGCATCATGGAGATTCTCAGCGGCGCCACCGATATTTATGTGCCGTACCAGGAAGTAATAGTCTAGCAATAGTCCAAAGAGGTGATAGGATGACAACCGTTGTAGATATCGCGTCGGGCAAGCCCGCACGCAAGCTGACGGCAAGAGATTTTCGCGGCCCCGTTACCCCGGACTGGTGTCCCGGCTGCGGCGACTTCGGTGTGCTCAACAGCATTCAGAGGGCCTGCGCCGAACAGGGCCTGCATCCCCATGAAGTCATGGTGATCAGCGGAATCGGCTGCTCGTCCAACCTGCCCGGCTACGTCAGCACCTACGGAATGCACACCCTCCACGGACGCGCCCTCGCAGTCGCGACCGGTGCGAAAATGGGCAACCATGAAATGAACATCATCGTCACCACCGGCGATGGGGACGGCTACGGCATCGGCGGCAACCACTTCGTTCACACCGCCCGCCGCAACGTGGACCTCACAATGGTCGTGATGAACAACCAGATCTACGGCCTTACCACCGGCCAGATATCCCCCACGAGCACCGAGGGCATGAAGACTAAGAGCACCCCCTTCGGCAGCGTCGAGCCTCCCGTCAACCCCATCACCTCGGCCATCATGAACGGCGCAACCTTCGTCGCCCGCGCCTACAGCGGGGACATCCGTCACATGACCCAGCTGATAATCGACGGGATGCAGCACAAGGGCTTCTCCATCATCGACGTGTTCAGCCCTTGTGTCACCTTCAATAAGGACAACACCCACCCCTTCTTCAAGGACCGGGTCAAGAAGCTGGAGGAGGAAAACCACGACACCAGCGATTGGAAGGCCGCCTGCGAGAAGGCAATGGTCTGGGGCGATACCATATACACCGGCTTGTTCCTAAAGAGAGAGGCTCCGACCCTGGATGGTCAGGAGCCCGTCTTGAGAGAGGGTGGCCCTCTCGGCTTCCGCTCCCTCGGAATCACCAAGGAGCAGTCCGACAAAATCATCGCCCGCATGATGTAACCCCTCCCCCCTCTTCCCCCTCGGCGGGGGAAGATTGAGATGGGGGTGATTCCCCTTCCCATCCCCCACCCCCGCGAAAGCGGGGGCCCACTCGCCAACGGGAATCGCCAAACCCCGTCACGCCTCCCCGCTCTTTCCCCTCTCCCGTCCTGGGAGAGGGTTGGGGTGAGGGTACTCCCCCTCCACCCACGCCACTTCCCCACCCGCTCACCCTGAGCCCGCCGAAGGGTCCCTCTTACCTCTTCCCCCTTCACGGGGCAAGATTGAGATGGGGGTGATTCGCGCGGGATAGAAGACCCATTTGGCTGTTACGCAAAACTCTCCCCCGTAGGGGGCTGGTTTCAAACCAGCCCTCTTCCCCCCAAAAACGACCAACATTCACCGTTATTAAGCCGTAGCGGCGGCTCGTGACCCGCCCGCCCCCTCAAACCACAAAATTCACCCCAACTGTAACCTAACCACTCCCCCCGTTTGATGAGATATGCCCGGAAGGTGTAACATTCAGAAATGCTTGTGAGACTGGAAATCACTGGTAGCATCTGAAATGTACAACCTGGAAGGCAAAGTCGCCCTCGTCACCGGCGCCGGAGGCCGCCACGGCATAGGACGCGCCATCGCCGTCCGGCTGGCCCGTGAAGGAGCCGACGTTGCCGTCAACGACGTCACCTCCATCCCCCACGCGGGCGCAGATTCCTGGCGCGGCGTAGACAGCGTCGTGGAGGAAATCAGAGACATGAGCCGCCGCGCCATCGGCGTCATCGCCGACGTTTCCAACGCCGACCAGGTGGAAGCCATGGTTCGGGAGACCACGGAGCGCCTCGGTCCCATCGACATCCTCGTAAACAACGCCGGTTCCGCCGCTGGCCCCGACCGGGTCCCCGTTGTCGAACTCGAAGAGGACGCCTGGGATACCGTGCAGCGCGTCAACGTCAAAGGCACTTTCCTCTGCTCCCGGGCCGTCGCCCGCCGGATGCTCCAGGCTGGTCGGGGAGGAAAAATCATCATCATCTCCTCCGGTGCGGGAAAACAGGGCATTGCCCGCTACGCCGCATATTGCGCCTCCAAATTCGCCCTCATCGGCTTCACCCAGTCCCTGGCCCTGGAGCTCGCTCCCCACGGCATAAACGTCAACGCCATCTGTCCCGGTCTGGTGGAGACCGAAAGAATCACCGGCATCGCCGCCGCCCTCGCGCCTGAAGGCGAGTCAGCGGAAGAATACCGCGCCCGCATGTTTGCCGAACGAGCGAAAGTAATCCCCCTCGGCCGGGTGGCCGGCGGCGCCGACGTTGCCGACACTGCCGCCTTTCTCGCCTCCGGCCAGTCCGACTATCTCACCGGCCTGTCCATCCCCGTAGCCGGTGGCGCAATGATGTACTGACCCTTTCCCCAACCACCACCCTATGACGACACCGTCAACCGCAACCTACGTTTTTCCCGCGAAGGCGGGAATCCATCTTCTCCCTTCCCCAAGCTAGCAGCGAAAGGAGTCCCGAAATGCAAGATGCAATGGACGTAACCGGCGAAACCCTCCTCGAAGCCCAATTTGACCCCCTGGTGAAAAAATACACCGCCGGGGTGATCGTCCTCATTATGATTATCACCGTCGTAGGCATTCCCCTCATCCCCTTTGGACTGATATTTGCCTGGTGGTACGCCCCGGAAAGCCTCCGGCGCATGTCCGCCCGCCTCACCACCAACGCCGTCCAGGTCAACAAGGGAGTCTTCTTCCGCAAGGAGGCCACCATCCCCCTCAACCGGGTTACCGACGTTCGCCTCCACGATGACCCCTGGATGCGCTTCTGCGGAGTCAGAGGCTTGAAGATAGAGACGGCGGGGGGGTCTGGAACCGACTCCGGCAGCGAAGGAGGTCTTGTCGGTGTCGTCGACCCCGTTGCATTCCGCGACGCCATCCTCCGACAGCGCCAGCTTGTGCTGGAAGGCGGCGCCGAGACCACCCCCACCGCTGCCGCCCTCGCCGCAACCCCCACCGTTGCCAACGAACTGCTGGCGGAAATCCGCGACATCCTGGCCCGCATGGAAGCCCAAAACCGCAACAAAAGCTGATCCTCTCTTCCCCCTCTCCCGTCCTGGGAGAGGGCTGGGGTGAGGGTTCCTTCCCCTTACCAACGTATCATCTACAATATTGAGCGCATCGCAGCCGCGGAATCTCGTGTCACATAAAAGCTCTTCCCCCTTGACGGGGGAAGATTGAGATGGGGGTGATTCTCCCTCAATCCCCCACCTCCGCTCCCCTCTTCTCCACCCCCACTACCCTTTTTCCCACCCCCGCTCCCCATACCCCACCCCCGCGCAGGCGGGGGCCCACTCTTTCCCCAACCACCGTAACTCCATCGACCAGATGCCGAGTTTGAGTACCGCCCCGTTCCTTCCCCTCTTCCCCCTTGACGGGGGAAGATTGAGATGGGGGTGAATCCTTCTACCCCATAACATCCTTCACTCTGGGGGTGAATCCCCCCTTCCTCATCCGGTGGTAAAATATCCCCCGCTCCTACCCAAAACACACCGGAGGTTCGCCCCTTGCGCTACGACGTCATAGTCATCGGCGCCGGTTCCGCCGGCGCCCCTCTTGCCGCCAGGCTGTCTGAGGACCCCAATCGCTCCGTCCTCCTGCTTGAGGACGGCCCCGACTATCCCAACGCCGAACGTCTCCCCGATCTCCTGGCCCGTGGCTACCACGTCATGGCCGGCTACGAAGACCCCCACGTCCGCAACTACGCCGCCCGCGCCAATCCCCAGAAGACGGAGCCCATGCTCATGCCTTCCGGCAGGGCAATGGGCGGGACCAGCACCATCAACAGCTCCATATTCCTCCGCGGCGCAACCCACGACTTCGATTCATGGGCCGACTGGGGCAACCCCGAATGGTCTTACCAGAAAGTGCTCCCCTGCTATCTCCGCATCGAACGAGACCTCGACTTCGACGGCGACTTCCACAACAAGGAAGGCCCCCTGCCCGTCCGGCGCGTTCCCCAAACCGAGTGGGAGCCCAATCTCCGCGCCTTCCATCAGGCCTGCGTAGACCGCGGTTTCCCCGCAAGCCCGGATATGAACCTCCCCGACGCTGCCGGCGTCGGCGCCTATCCCGTCAGCAACGTCGGCGGACTCCGCGTCAACACCTCAATGGCCTACCTGGACCCGGCCAGGCACCGCCTCAACCTCACCATCCGGGGCAACACCCTCGTCCACAGGATTCTTCTGGAAGGGAATCGCGCCGTCGGCGTGGAAGTCATCAGCGACGGACAGATCTTCAGCGTCTACGGCCATGAAATCGTCTGCAGCGCCGGTGCTTTCGGTTCTCCCATGCTGCTCATGCGCTCCGGCATCGGCCCCGAAGACCACCTGACCGACATGGGCATCGAAACGAAGCACAACCTCCCCGGCGTTGGCCGCAACCTCAGAAATCATCCCGTATCTGGCGTAATCTACCGGGACGTTTCTATGGAACCGAAGGACTCCGTCCTCAGCCTCGTCTTCCTCCGCTACACCGCCTCCGGCTCAGACACCCCACACGACATGTCCATCAGCGTGGACAACCGTTGGGTCTTCGACGGCGTCCCCCACACCCGCCTCAGCGCCTGCCTTGAGTACGCCCGCGGTGCCGGTCGTCTGACCCTGACCTCCGCCGACCCGTCAGCGCCGCCCCACCTCGAATACAACTACCTCCAGGACCCCTGGGACCTTGCCCGCGTGCGGGAAGGCGTCCACCTCGCCATCGAACTGGCCGAAAGCCCCGCCCTGAAAGGTCTGCTGGCCCGTCGAGTCGCCCCCAACGACGAAGAAATGGCCTCGGAGGAGTCTCTGAATCAGTGGATTTTGGAGAACGTCACCACGGGCCACCACTCCTCCGGCACCTGCAAAATGGGCCCCGCTTCCGACCCCATGGCCGTCGTCGACCAGTACGGCCGCGTTCACGGCCTCGACGGTCTCCGCGTCGCCGATGCGTCCATCATGCCCGACGTAGTCCGGGTAAACCCCAACGCCACCTGCATCATGATCGGCGAGAAAGTCTCAGATTTCATCCGCCACCACCCCTAACCGTCGCAAATCAGACCCCAACTTGGAGATGGCTGGGTCAATTAGTTGACCAGGTTTGTGGAATGGGGTGACGGTGTCCCACAAAACCAAAAAACCGCCCTAGCCATTGCCGCGCCTCTTATCGAGGCTTAACCGGCAACCGCCAAAGCGGTCTATGTTGTCAGTGTCCCGCCCTGAACCCCTAGGGGTTGATCGTATACTCCAATGTCACTGCCTGGAGATTTCGGACCACAGGGTTGAAGAAGGTGAACTCGTAGGTTCCGTTCAACTCCGCCGTGAACTCCGTGCCTCCGTCCGCCACCTGCTCTCCTTGGTAAATCGAATCGCCGATGGGATCGTTGACGTTGAATATGAGCCCTGGCCTGCCCAGCGCGCCTGACTCGGCGAATCCTCCCACCGCCTGGGGCTTGGAGGTGTAGGTCGCCCTCACAAAATCTCCCACAACCAGGTCTACTTCGAAGGACTCCCAGCTCTCGGGGAGGATCAGCTCATCCTCTGTGAAGGTGCCTGTGGGAGTAAGTTCGCCGCTGGCCGGTGCCGGTGTCGCAGGAGCCGCCTCACCGCTCCCTCCGGACGGCGTTGCTTCCTGCCCGGAAGGCTCTGATGTGTCTCCGCCCCCGCCGCCACACGCGGCCAGGGCTAGAGTGCCCATAAGGAGCAATGCGGCAATAAGGGCCGGGAGGGCCCAGCGCCCACGTCCAAGAGCTGTAAAGAGCGGGGACAGGGGGGTTCCGCTATTGCGTCCCATGACGTTGCCTCCTTCGACAACGGGGTCGGGTGGTGCTTCCGTGCCCCGACCCCCACTCATGGGAGGGCCGGGGCACGGCATTCTCTATGTGCCTACCGTCTCGCGACGGTCTTACTTGTAGATCGGTACCGTGTACTCGTGGTAGCGGACCGGTCCAAAGTGTACGTGGCTAACCTCGTAGCCTTCCAGCACTGCCGGGTTGAAGACGGCCTTGCCGAATACCCACAGCAACGGAATGCTCAGGTAGTTGTCATACCAGAAGTCGCCGAGCTTGATGAACTCTTGTACCCGAATCTCGGGGTCGGCGATGGTGTCCACGTTTCTCTTCCAGTCGGTGATGAACTGGTACTCGTAGTAGGGCCTCGTGGCCTCGTACCACAGCCAGCCCATGCCCGCCGACGGTGGGTTCAGCGACCAGCGAATCATGCCGATCTTTCCGTTCATGGCCCGGTCGCTGTACATGGCCTGAACGGGGGCGTACTCGGAAACCGTCAGGTTGACTGTGATCCCGATCTCTTCCCACATGGCCGCTATGGCTTCGCCAACGTCCGGAATCTCCGGCAGGCCGCCCAGGTTGGTGGGGGCGAAGAAGTCAAGCTCAAAGCCGTCGGGATAGCCGGCCTCAACCAGCAGCTCCTTGGCTCTTTCGGGGTCATAGGGATACGGCCAGCCGCCCGCCGCTCCCGTGTTGCCATCGGGGCCGGGTATGGGCGCCCAGCGGTCCTGGAAGAAGTCCCACCACTCAGCCATGTGAGACACGGCGCTGGGAATTGCGTCTCCCTTGAAGAAGGAGTCGTTAATCTTCGCCCGGTCAATGGCTATGTTGAGAGCTTGCCTTACGAGCTTGTTCCGTGTCGGAACCGTCTCGTCATAGTTGGGGGTGGGCTCGCCCTTGAATGACTCAGGCTGGTAGTAGGGTATGGTTCCCCACATGTGGAAGCTGGGCAGCGTGCTCTTCGCTATCTTCAAGCCGCGAGCGGTTACCTCGTCATGCTGGTCGCTGGGCAGCACTCCAATGTGTACCTCGTCGGTCAAAAGCTGGGCCGCAATAGTCGCCGGCTCCTTGTTCCACAGGAACTGGAGCTCGTCGAAATAGGGCTCGTGGCGGTAGTGGTCCACATTCTTTTCAAGCAGGAAATGCTCGTTGTCAATGTACTCCACGAAGCTGAAGGCGCCCGCGCCAATCGGATGGTCGATGTATCCATCCTCGCCGCCTACGGCGTCCCAGTAGGACTTGCTTATGATGCCGAAGGTCCAGTCCTCGGACACGTATACGTTCATGTCCGGGTGCACTATGTCCAGGTTCCAGGTCAAGGTATTTCCGTCAATCACGATGTGATCGGAATTCTTGTCCGCGAGCCAGGGACCGTAGGTGCCGGAGTTGTTGGACCGTTCGGAGTCCAGGCCGGCCTGCAGCCGCCATGTGTGCCGCACGTCTTCGGGGTCGAACATGTAGGTGTCGCTGGCCTGCCCATTCATGTAGTAGGGAATGCCTTCCTTCAGTTCGAAGGTCCAGATCTTGGCGGAGTCATCCACTTCCCAGGACTCCGCGATGTGGTTGTTTATCACCGCAGCAGTCTTGCGGTCCTTGCCAACCAGGTAGTCGTACAGGTTGTGCAGAGGTCCGCTGGAGCTCTGGAACGTCATGTACGGCAGCCTCACCTGGTGGGTGGGTGGCGCCATGGAAACGATGAGCCTGGGGCTCACCAGCTCCGGCTCCATTTCCGCGGTCGGTGTCGGCGCCGGGGTGGGTGCTGCTGTTGGTGCTGGCGCTGCTGTGGCCGGCGCCGCCGTGGGCGCCATCGTCGCCGCGGGAGCAGGCGCCTCGTCCTCATCGTCGTCAGTTCCGCAGGCCGCTATTACTAGCGCCAGCGATGCCGCGACAATCAAGGCCAAAAGCACGCTCTTTCTCAGTAATTTGCTGGGTAAAGTCAACATATTTCCTCCTGGTAGTAGAAGTTTTTGGCTTACCCCTGGTAGTCAAACCCGCATAAACGGGTCGTACCTCCTCAAAATTCAGAGGTACGCTTGAATCAGCGGTAAAGGTAGCATCGAGAAATTATGCTGTCAAGCCTTGGTACCCGATGGTGCGACTGTAGCCATACCGTGGCAACAGCTTCTTTCAAACACATCTCTTCCGTAATACAGACTATGAGCCGGCGTACAATTCTGCATCGGGATAATCGTCGTCCGCCCTTGCCCCATTCACCCCCTGAAGGCTACAATTGTCCGGCTGTTTAAATCATCGGGGAGTGGCGCAGTTTGGCAGCGCGCTACGTTCGGGACGTAGAGGCCCCGGGTTCAAATCCCGGCTCCCCGATTTCTCACTCCATCGACCTTCTTTTCCCTATGCAAGACCCTCAGTCTAACGACAACGCCCCCAACGAAATCGAAAACCTTCACCGCTCCGTGAGCGAGCTGACTGCTGCGATCGAAGCCAACTCCACCGACGCCGACGCCTACTATCGACGTGGCGTCGTCTACGGTCAGCTGGTCGAACCCATCCTCGCCATCCGCGACTTCGACCAGGTCGTCCGCTTGGACCCCGACAACGCGGAAGCCTACTACAACCGCGGCCTCGCCTACGTCCACCTCAAGGAGCAGATGCCCGCGGTGGAAGACTTTACCCACGCCATCCGCCTGAACCCTGACCACCTCGACGCCTACAACAACCGGGCCGCGGCCCTTTGCGACTTGGGCCAGCCCAGGCGTGCCCTGGAAGACGTGAGCAAGGCCTTGGAGTTGAATAACCAGTGGCCCTCCGCATACGCCATTGCAGCCATCGCCCACTCTTACCTGGGCGAAGAAGACGCCGCCGAAGAAGCAGCGCAAAACGCATCGGCCCTCGGCTTCGACGGCTCAATGCTCCGCCACTTCATGCGCCAGGCCAGCCGCCAGCGCCGCTCCTTCAACGCTTGACTGTATGTATCCCATAGGCTACAATGGCTCAGTTGTCGAGATACGGCAGACAGAGGTTTACTCCAAATGGTTTCGGCGACTTAGGGATAGGGAAGCTAGGGCGCGGATTGTCAAACGCATTCGCAGGCTAGCCCAAGGAAATACAGGGGATGCCAGGCCGGTAGGAGAAGGCGTTTCCGAAATCCGAATCCCTTACGGCCCAGGATACCGGGTATACTTCCTTCAAAGAGGCAAATCACTGGTAATTCTCTTGGCGGGAGGCGACAAAGACAGCCAGAGACGCGATATCCCGAGGGCGCTGCAACTGGCAAGGGAATTTTAGGAGAAAGAAATGGCCAAAACCAAGACCTTTCCGTGGGACCCTGCTGATCACCTGCGTGACGAAGAAGACATGGCAATATATCTGACTGTGGTTCTGGAGGACGGTGACTTGCCCCTGATAATGGCTGCTTTAGGGGATGTTGCCCGCGCCAAGAAAATGGCATCCGTGGCCCAGACAAGCGGTTTGGGTAGAGAGAGTCTATACAAGTCCCTGTCCCCAAATGGCAACCCAGAATTTGCTACTGTGCTTAAGGTGATTCGGGCATTGGGACTCCGCCTCCAAGTTGTTCCCGCATCGGTGCCTGCTCAGGAAAAGGAATAGTCAACCGATTCCCATCCTGCCGCTGCAGCACCATTAAGTTAGCTCGTTAAACTGATCCAACTTGTAGGGGCTGGTTTCAAACCAGCCCCCTTTTCTACTGCACTCCCCCTCCTTGACAACTCCTCAAATAGTGATAATATAAGCAGCCGCAAACGTTTGCAGGAAAGCAGATTTGCAACATGACCCTGCCAGACATCCTTGACCAGCTGCGCGGCAGAGGCGTCCGCCTCACCCCCCAGCGCCTCCTCATCCTCAACGCCGTCTCCCAGGGCGGCGGCCACATGGGCGTCGACGAAGTCTTCCGCAAGGCCAGGGAGTCCTACCCCTACATGGACATCGCCACCGTCTATCGTACCCTCCACCTCTTCAGACGCATGGGCGTCGTCACCGAGGTGGCCATCGGCGACCGCCTCCACTTTGAAATCACGAACCCCGACGCCCCCCACCACCACATGGTCTGCCGGCCCTGCGGCGGCGCCTACGACCTCGCCCCAGACTATCTTGACCAGTTCCGAAACACCCTGACCCAGGAGTTCGACTTCGAGCCGGACCTCGACAATTTCACCGTCACCGGCATCTGTTCAACATGCAAGAACTCCGGCGCAGATGCCCTCTCTGCATAAACCCACCCGCCCCATGAAATTCCACCCCCAATCTCTGATAGTCGCCATTCTCCTGACCTTGACCGCGGTAGCAATCCAAGCCTGCGGCGGCGATGACGAATCAGACGACCGCCTCCGTGTGGTCACTTCCGTAGCCCCCATCACCAGCCTCGTGGAAAACGTGGGCGGCAATCGCATCTCCCTGGAGGGCGTCGTTCCGGAAGGCGTCAACTCCCACACCTTCGAGCCCGCCCCCTCCGTCGCCCGTACCCTCGCTAACGCCGACCTCATCATCCTCAACGGTCTGTTTCTCGAAGAACCCTTCCTGGAACTGGCCCGGGCCAGCAAACAGGACAACGCGGAAATCCTAACCCTTGCCGACAAGGCCATCACCAGGGACCAGTGGGTCTTCGACTTCTCCTTCCCGGAAGAGGGCGGTCATCCCAACCCCCACCTCTGGACCGCCCCCCTCCTCGCCCTCCGCTATGCTGAAATCGTCAAGGAGCGTCTGTCCGTCCTCGACCCTGGCAACGCAACCGACTACCAGAAAAACTACGACAGGCTTAAATCTAAAATCGTTGACTTGGATAAACGAATAGAAGCCGCCGTCGAAACCGTCCCGCCCGCCAACCGAAAGCTGTTGACCTACCACGACTCCTTCCCCTTCTTCGCGCCCCGCTATGGCATGGAGATAATCGGCGCCATTCAGCCCTCCGACTTCAGCCAGCCCTCCGCCCGCGAGATGGCCGGACTCATCAACCAGGTGCAGGATAGCGGCGTTCCCGCCATCTTCGGCTCGGCCGTGTTCCCCAGCGACGTTATGGAGCAGATAGCGAAGGAGAGCGGGGCGGAGTTCGTTGACCAGTTACGAGACGACGACCTCCCCGGCGCTCCCGGAGATCCCCTCCACAGCTATCTTGGCATGATGCTCACCAACTCCCGCGTCATCGTCGAATCCCTCGGCGGCGACCCGACCGCCCTCGAAGGCTTCGACCCCGGCCCCGTATTCCAGGGCGAAAGCACAGCCGTATATCCCCAGTAAGGTACGAACCATGCTTCACCCTATGCCCCACAAGCCACCCTCCGGAGATCCCGCCGTCGAGCTCCGCGGCGTTACCTGCGGCTACAACGGTCACCCCGTCCTCCACGACGTTGACCTGAAGCTCATGCCCGGCGCTTTCGTCGGCCTGCTGGGTCCCAGCGGCTCCGGCAAGACCACCCTTCTCCGCGCCATCCTAGGCGCCGTCGACCTCTACGGCGGCCAGGTGCTCGTGCAGGGCCTCGCAACCGCCAACGGCAGGTCCCGCATCGGCTACGTGCCCCAGCTCAAGACCATCGACTGGAACTTCCCCGTCACTGTCGAAGAAACGGTGATGATGGGCCTCACCATGTCCAACCCCTTCTTCCCCTGGAACAGGGCCAAAGACCGGAAGCTGGTCCACCGTATGCTCGAACGCCTGGGCATCGAGGACCTGAAGAAGCGTCATATCCGCCAGCTGTCCGGCGGACAGCAGCAGCGCGTCTTCCTCGCGCGGGCCCTGGTCAGCAACCCCAACCTTCTGCTTCTCGACGAACCTACCGTGGGAATCGACATCAAGACCCGGGACGAGTTTCTCCACCTCCTCCACGAGCTCAACCACCAGGGCGTCACCATCGTCATGACCACCCACGAAATCAACGCCGTCGCCGCCCATCTCCCCTGGGTCGTCTGCCTCAACGGTCGAATCCTGGCCAGCGGCCCCCCGGCGGAAGTCTTCACGCCGGAGACCTTCAAGCTCACCTACAACGCAGAAATGCCCGTCATCAAGTACATGGATATGACCCTCGTGGCGGAAAGTCCCCACCGCTTCAACGGCGCAAACGCCGAAGGCTCCCCCGACGCCGCCCACGCAAAGAAACACCACTAATGCCTCCTCCCCAATCCCCACCCCCGCGAAGGCGGGGCCCACTCGCCAACGGGAATCGCCAATCCCCGTGACACGCTCCCTCTTATCCCTTCTCCCGTCCTGGGAGAAGGTTAGAGCCCGCCCCGTACTTGATACGGGGATGAGGGTCCTCCTCCTTCTTACCCCTTCCCCCTCGACGGGGGAAGGCTGGGATGGGGGTGCTCCCCTTGTCCTCGCGAAGGCGGGTACTAATCCCCCAACATGTCATTCTCAGGAGGCTCTGCGACGAAGAATCTCGTTGCCTCCAGTGCCCTCCCTCTTACCCCTTCCCCCAGCCTTTTCGTCATTCCGGCGCAAGCCGGAATCCAGTTCCCCTGTTCAGCGCGACACTCTAAGTCCATTAAAAACTCGGTGTTATCTCCCCAAGGGTAAGTAAAAATGCTCGAACCCTTCTCCTACGACTTCTTCGTCAAGGGCCTCATAGCGACAACCCTTGTCGGCGCCCTCTGCGGCCTCATCGGCGTCTACATCGTCCTCCGTCGCATGGCCTACGTGGGCCACGGACTCTCCCACGCCGTCTTCGGCGGCGCCGTGGTCAGCTTCGTCATGGGAATCAACTTCTTCATCGGCGCCACCGTCTGGGGCTTTCTCTCCTCAATCCTCATCATCCTTACCACCCGCAAGCGGCAGATCGCCACCGACTCCGCCATCGGCATCGTCACCACCGCCTCCTTCGCCCTCGGTGTGGCCATCATCAGCCGGTACAACACCTTCACCCGCGACTTCGAAGCCGCCCTCATCGGCAACATGCTCGGCGTCTCCGATGGAGACCTGGCCGCCATTGCCGTCGTTACCGCCCTGGCCGTCCTCTTCTTCTTCGTCGGATACAAGCTGCTCCTCTTTGCCACCTTTGACCCCGACGCAGCCCCCTTCTATAACGTGCCCACCGGCTGGGTCGACGCCTTCTTCTCCCTCGTCCTGGCTGCCACCATAGTCGTTTCCATGCAGGTGGTCGGCGTCACCCTCATCGCCGCCGCCATCGTCATCCCCCCCGTCATCGCCCGCCTCCTGACCCACTCTTTCCGAAAAATGCTCATCCTCTCAACCGCCCTTGGCGCCTTCTGCGGCTTGGCGGGCATCTACGTAAGCTGGTACGTCGACGTTTCCTCAGGTGCCAGCGTCGTCCTCTTCGCCGCCCTCATCTTCCTGGTAATCATGGCCTACACAAGCCTCCGCGACAGGAGAAGAGCTAAAGTCTCGGCCAGCGAACCCCCTCAAAACTCCGAACCCCTCCACCCCTAACCCCCCCTGCAAGAACGCCGATTGACCTCTTCCCCCTTCACGGGGGAAGATTGAGATGGGGGTGTCTCCTTTCCACAAAATCCCCATGTCCCCCGTAGGGGCTGGTTTCAAACCAGCCCTCTTCCTCTATGTCACCCTGTGCGCAGCCGAGGAATCTCGCAACCGGGAATCGCCAAACTCCATCCTGCTCCCCTTCCCTCTTCATCACTCCCCCGCTGTCACCAAACCCCTCAACTCAACCCCAACTCTCCCATACTTGCCGTCATGCAATGACCCGCAACGCAGTTGCCCCCACCCCCGCTCCCCTTTTCCCCACCCCCGCGAAAGCGGGGGCCCACTCTTCCCCCCTCTCCCGTCCTGGAGACCTTTGAACAACCGTCATTCCGGCGAAAGCCGGAATCCAGAAATGCGCGATTTAGCTATGACTAGGGCGGGACAACGCCACAATCTGAACCTGTTTCGGCAGTTACGCAAAGGTCTCCGTCCTGGGAGAGGGTTGGAGCCTGCCCCGTACTTGATACGGGGGTGAGGGTCCTCCTCCCACACGTCATACCGTCACTGAGGCCTCCCGTAGGGGCAGCTCGCCAGCCACACCCCATCCCCCACCAAACCCCTCAACCCAATCCCAACCCTCCCATACTCGCCGTCATGCAATGACCCGTCACGCAGTGAACCCCCTACCCCCTCCTCGGCCGCAGCCGGTCCCCGCTGTCCAGCATAATCGTAACCGGGCCGTGATTCTCGATGCTCACCGTCATCAACGCCCCGAACCGCCCCGTCGCCACCCTCAGCCCAGACTCCCGAAAAAGCTCCACCGCCCGCTCATACAATCCTTCCGCCTCTCCCGGCGGCGCAGCGGCTGTGAAGTCCGGCCGTCTCCCCTTCCGCGTCCCGGCGTACAGCGTAAACTGACTCACCACCAGCAACTCCGCCCCCACGTCCAACGCCGATAGATTGAAGTGGCCCGATTCGTCGGCAAAAATCCGCAGGTTCACCGTCTTGCCCACCAGGTATTCCGCGTCCGCCTCAACGTCCCCCCGGGCCACGCCCAGAAGCACAACAAGGCCACGGCCTATGCTGGCGGTGATTTCGCCGTCAATGGAAACGGATGCTGCCGCTGCCCGCTGGAGCAGGGCCCTCAATGGACGCTAGTCCCCCGAGCGGGAACTGCTGGAAACCGCGCTGTCGGAGCCTTTCTTGCTGTCCGAAGCGCTCGACTTGGAAGCGTCCTTCTTCTCCGACTTGGAGGACGCCTTTTCCTTCTTCTCGGACTCCTCATAAGAGTTGGAACCCGTTCCGTTGGCCCGAAGGCTGGAACGGGCGTAGTCCGTGGTGTAAAAGCCGGAACCCTTGTAGATGATGGGTACGGCGTGGAACTTGCGCCGGGAGCGGCTGCCGCACTCCGGGCAGTCGGCCACGGGCTCGTCGCTGAAGCTCTGCTTCATCTCGAACACGTTGCTGCAACTGAGGCATTCGTAATCGTAGCGGGGCACCGTTATTCTCTCCGTTTGTTACGTTTTAGCAGTCTCTTGGGCAGATTGCCAACCAGTTTCGCAGTCTAACAAAGCGCCCACAAACTGTCAATGCCGACAGCGCCCTGCAATGGCTAGACTTGCCACCACCCCAATGGTAACGTTGATTCATGGACCAACCCCAACCCCGATACATCGACGTCGAAGTGGAGGAAAACGACAACTGCTGGCCCCTCCATAGAATCTTCCAGACCCTGGGGCCTGTCCAGCCCGTGAAGACCATAGCCGCCCCCGACCCCATGGGCGTCGACGCCATGTGTAGCGTCACCGGTTGGGCCGACGACGGCCCCTGCCCCGCCTACGCCGTCCCGGTGGCAGATTCCGGCGAGGGTGTCGTCACCCTCATATTCGGCGGCGACGAGGGCATCCGCCTCAAATCCGTCGACAACGAGGAGCCGTGGGACCTCGAAAGCCCCAACCAGTGGGGAGAACCCTGCCTCCTCCTCGACCCCGACGTCGAACGGGCCTGACGAATCACCGGCCCCACCCCTTCCCGTAGGGGCGACCCTTGTGGTCGCCCTCTGGCATAAATTCGTAGACTCATGAAAGGAGAAAAACAAAAATGTACGTGAGAATCTTCTGGGGAAAAATCAAACCCGGCCGGTGGGACGAATACGAGGCCCACTACAACGAAAATATCCAGGCCCTCGGCGAGAAAATGCCCGGCTTCAGCGGCCGGCAGCTTCTACGCAGCACCGAAAACCCCGACGAAGGTATCTCCATCACCTTTTGGGATACCAAGGATGAGGTGGACGCGTACGATAAGAGTCCCCAGCGACACGCCAACGCCCGCGCCGCCGACCACCTCTACGCCGGTGAGTACTGGGTCAAACACTTCGAAGTCCGCTCCACCGACATCGCCACCTACCGCTGGTCCCCCTAATAACCTCCCTCCCCCATCTTCCCCCTCTCCCGTCCTGGAGACCTTTGAACAACCGTCATTCCGGCGAAAGCCGGAATCCAGAATTGCGCGATTTAGCTATGACTCTAGCAGGACAACGCAACAATCTGAACCTGTTTCGGCAGTTACACAAAGCTCTCCCGTCCTGGGAGAAGGTTGGCGTGAGGGTCAATCCCCTCCTCCCCCTAGATGGAGACCTGTGCATTACCCTCTCCGAAGCCTTCCAAAACCTCTTCCCCCTTGACGGGGGAAGATTGAGATGGGGGTGATTCGGACGGGATGGGTGACGCACTAGGCAGTTACACAAAGCTCTCCGTCCTGGAAGTCGGCTGGGGTGAGGACGACTCCTCCTCCCCATCTTCCCCCTTCTCCCTCTATGGAGAGGGCGCGGTGAGGGTGAATCCCCCACTATCTACATGTCATCCGTGGTGGCGTCCCCGTAGCCGCCCGCACCCCTCTTCGTCATTGCAAACTTACCGTGATGCAATGACCCCACGGCGGGGTTGCGGTGGGCGGTATACCCCCCATCTTCCCCCCTCTCCCTCTTCAGCCTTCCCCCTTGACGGGGGAAGGTTTGGATGGGGGTGATTCTCCCCCTCCTTTCCCCCACCCCCGCGAAAGCGGGGGCCAACTCTTAAACTTCTACCTACTCCAACCTCTCCCGTAGGATCGGGTTTGAAACCCGCACTCAGAGATATTCCCCCACGGTTGCCCCACACCCCATCACCCACGCCCAACCCCAAACTTGCCGTCACGCAGTGACCCTAAACCATAAACACCGGATTCTCGTCCGTCACCACCCGCGTCTCCTCGGCTATCCCCTCCCGCAGGTAGCTCGGCAGCGAGAACATGTGCCGGTGCGTCTCCCCGTCGTAGAAGCGTAACTTCCGTCCGAACCGCTCCCGGATCAACCCGTCCACCTCCGCAGGCTCCGTCGGAACCCTCGCACCCCCGTCCGCCAGCGCCATCGTGAACGTCCACGGTGTCACGAACGACGCCACGTAGGTCGAATAAGGAAGCACCTTCGCCGCAAGCCCAGACAGCGTATGCACAATCGCCGTGAAGCACTCCTTGTGGTTCAGCGGGCTCCCCGGCCCCGACTGCGTCACCAGCACCCCGCCCGGATTCAACCGCCCCAGCGCCGTCTGATAAAACTCCCGCGTATATAAGGTGTAAGCCGTCCCCTCCTCCAGCGGGTCCACCAGGTCCAGAATCATCACGTCGTACCTGTCAGACGTATTCTCCAGAAACCCCCGCGCGTCCTCGTGCAGCAACTGCGTCTTGGAATCGTCGAATGCCCCCCTGCTGTGCGTCGGCAGATGCATCCGCGACAGCTCCACCACCTGCGCGTCCAGGTCCACCATCGTCACCCGCTCTACGCTGGGATGAATCAAAGCCTCCCGCAGCGTCGCCCCCTCTCCGCCGCCGCCGATGAACACCGACCTCGGCTCGGGATGAGCCAGCATCGCCGGATGCACCAGCGCTTCGTGGTAGATGTGCTCGTCGAAGGTCGCCGACTGGGTCTTCCCGTCCAGCACCAGCGAACGCCCAAGGCTCTCAGTCTCCAGGATCTCCACCGACTGGTATGGCGTCTTCCCGGAGTAGACGTAGCTCTTCACCCGGTACATCATCACCAGGTCGGGGGTGATGAGCTCGAAGAACCACTTCCCTTCCGGGCCCGCGGTCGGCCCGGATTCAGGAGCGGGCAACGCTTGCCGGAGCCTCTATGCCCCGCTCTATTGTCTGTATCGATGGGTCCTTCGACTCCAACCTCTCGATTAGGACCCGCGCCGCCGCCTGTGGATTTTGCTCTAACCCGCAGGTGAAGATGTCCGCCGCCGCGTAGTCAAGCTCCGGCCAGGTGTGAATGCTCAGGTGGGATTCGGCGATGGCCAGCACGCCCGTTATCCCCTGGGGGTTGAACCGGTGAAACGACTCCCCGATTATCTGGGCGTCCATGAACTTGGCTGCCTCTACCATCGTCTCCTTGACGTACTCCAGGTCGTCCAACAGACTCGGATTGCACTGCCTTAGTTCAAGCAGCAAATGTATCCCTAACGCATTCAATCACCTGCCCCCTCATAGAACTCAAACACAGACCAAAATTCTAGACCCTACGCCCATATCACACAAGACCTTTGGCTGGAAAACGAAGCCCCCTCTTCACCTCTTCCCCCTCTGTCATTCTGAGCAAAGCGCAGCGAAGTCGAGGAATCTCGTTCCCAGCCACCAAACCCCTCCCCCAAACTTGCCGCAACGCAGTTGCCCCCACCCCCGCGCAAGCGGGGGCCCACTCTTCAACCGAAATCGCCAAACCCCGTCACCCCAAATTGCTCATCCTGAGCCTGTCGAGCGGACGAAGCGTAGCCATTTAACCCCATTCCCAGCCACCAAGCCCCTCCCCCACGCCCAACCCCGAACTTACCGCAACGAAGTTGCCTCCAAAACCGCGTCAATATCGCAATGTTCGCGCAGAAGCTCCAAAAACCGCGACACCTTCTGCGGATGGTACGGATTCGCCTCCTCCAGCGCCCCGCCCAACGCCGCAACCGCTTCCGCCGTCCGATGAGGTGTCACCATCAACGGCACGTCCAGCTGCTCCACCTCGTGAAGCAGGTACTCCACCGGCTGGTGCCCTCCCGTGTTGATCATCCCCACCACCGGCCCCGTCAGCGCCGAAAGCTGAATATCCGGCCGGTCCCCCCGCACAATAACCGCCTTGTTGTCCATCCGGTTGAAATAGTGGTCCCCCGAGTCCATGAAGTTGCCGCCGATGAGATACTGCTCCACCAGGCTGTCCCCCTGTTCCTCTCCCCACACCCAGCTCCCCTCCAGCGCCGCCGCTACCTGGTTCAGACTCACCGAAAGCATCAGCCGGTCTTCCGGCACCACCCCTAGCGCCTGCGACCCCAGCATCCCCTCGACCTCGTGCGCCCGGTGTCTGATGGCCCGGTTGACGAACACCCCCAGCAGGTCCTCCCCGAAGGCCTCGCCCATGCGCTCCAATTCGTCCTCATAGCCCCCCGACTCGTAGTCCAGCACCGCCAGCGTCTTCGCATTCAGCCCCCGCGCCACGTGATAGGAGATGTCCTTCAGGTCCTGGTCTTCGACGGCGAGGCTCGCCCCCTCCACCACCAGCACGTCGCAGTCCTGCGCCGTAGCCACCCCTGCCTCCACCTGCTCCACCACCACCGCCGGCGTGGGATGCGCCAGCGCCGCCACCCGCAGGTCCACCGGCCCCAGCGCCTTGACGCCCATTTCCGCCGCGAAATCCACGTCCGCGTCGCTGTGCGGGTCGACGCAGAAGGGCTTGAAATACCCCGCCTTCATCCCCTTATTTCGCAGCGCAAGCACAAGGGCCATGGCGGTCACCGTCTTGCCCGCACCGGGCCTGTCGGAAGCTACGTATAACACCTTCATTTCGCTTCGCCTGACACCTCCGCAAACTCGCCGATATTCTATCACAGCCTTCCCCCAGCCGCTCATCCTGAGCTCATCCTGAGCTTGCCGAAGGACGAAGGGCGCCCCCCTCTTCCCCCTCTCCCGTCCTGGAGACCTTTGAACAACCGTCATTCCGGCGGAAGCCGGAATCCAGAAATGCGCGATTTAACTATGACTAGGGCGGGACAACGCCACAATCTGAACCTGTTTCGGCAGTTACGCAAAGGTTTCCGTCCTGGAAGAGGGTTGGGGTGAGGGTACTCCCCTCTTCATCCTTCCCCCTTGACGGGGGAAGGTTTGGATGGGGGTGATTCCCTCTCACCCCCCTTTTGACTACCCGCCCCCTCTCAACTACACTTCCCCCGTCGACACAAACTGCATTGGGGGTGCAAAATGGCCGTCGTCAACTCCGTCTTGGGACCTCTCGACACCTCGGACCTTGGGTTCACTCTGACCCACGAGCACATAACCACCGGCTCCGCCGGATTCCGATTCACCTACCCGGAAATGGCCGACCGACAGCGCATTGAGGAAGTCGCTGTAGATCTCCTCACCCAGGCCTGCCAGGAGGGCGTCGACACCATCGTCGACTGCACCCCCATGGACCTCGACCGCGACGTCTCCCTCATCCAGGCCGTCTCCAAGGCCAGCGGCGTCAACATCATCTGCGCCACCGGCAGTCATCTATACGTCCCCCACGATTTCTACCAGACCATGTTTGAGTGGATGGACCCCATCCCCGCCGACCGTGTCGCCGACCTCTGGACCCGCGAAATCGAAGAGGGCATCGAAGATACGGACATCAAGGCTGGCATCATCAAGGTCGCCACCAATGACCCCATCCGCCCGCCCGAGGAGCTGATGCTCCGCGCCGCCGCCCGCACACACCTCCGCACCGGCGTCCTCATCACCACCCACACCCCCCACACCTCCCGCGTCGGCCTCGACCAGATCCGCATCCTCCGCGAGGAGGGCGTCGACATGAGCAAGGTCTACATAGGCCACGTCAACAGCACCCTCGACCACGACTACCATAAGCGCATGATGGAAGAAGGCGTCTGGCTCGGCATGGACCACTTCAGCCCCAGCGGCCCGCCCACAACCCCCGACTGGCGCGCTCGTTCCGCCTTCATCCGAGACCTCATCGACGACGGCTACGGAGACCGCATCATGCTCTCCCACGACTGGAACGTGAAGGGCGTCGCCTGCTGCAACCCACTCTCCTCCACCGGCGAAACCATGCCCGACGGCTACCTCTGGATTACCCGCGGCGTCCTTCCCTACATGCGCGAACTCGGCGTCGCCGACACCGCCATCGACAGCCTCATGGTCCAAAACCCCCGCCGCTTCTTCGAAGAAACCGGCCAATAACTTTCTATGAAGCCAACTCGCACTCGCGTGAAACTCCCTTCCCCCTCGACGGGGGAAGATTAGGATGGGGGTGACTCTCCCTCAACCACATGTCATTCGTAGGGGCGGCTTCCCATCTTCCCCTTCTCCCGTCCTGGGAGAGGGTTGGGGTGAGGGTAATTTCCCCGCTCCCCCTTCCCCACCCCCGCGAAAGCGGGGGCCCACTCGCAACCCACGCCAAACCCTAACCCATTATCGCCCAACCCTTCCCCTTCTCCGTAGGGGCGTGTTTCAAACCCGCCCTCTTCCTTCTCTACCCACTTGCAATCCGTAGGGTCGGTTCGCGAACCGACCGCTTCCTCTGTCCTCGCGCCTCCGTAGCCGCGTTCCCTTCCCCCACCCCCGCGAACGCGGGGGCCCACTCTTCCTTCTCCCTTCGTCGCCACGCAGTCACCTTGAAGCATGACTGCATTAATGCTATCATCATTGGGTGGACAAGGACTTAGAAAAGGTCAGGCGCAACCCCCGTAACGTCCGCTTCAATGACCTTCGTAAGCTCTGTGACCGCTACTTTGGAAATCCGAGGCAGCGTGGGAGCCACCTCTTCTATAAAGTCCCGTGGCAAGGCCCGCCCCTGGTGAATATCCAACCCATGAGAGGCATGGCCAAGGACTACCAGGTACGACAAGTGCTTCAGGCAATCGTGAAATTGGAGGAGTTAAATGACTGATTTCGAGGACAAATATACCTATCGAGTCATCTGGTGGGAGCCGGATGGTATGTATGTGGGGCTCTGCGCCGAATTCCCGTTGCTCAGTCACCTGGACGATACCCCCGAAAAGGCATTTGCAGGCATTCGAGATGTTGTAGCCTTTGCTGTGGAAATCCTTCAAGAGGATGGCGACCCTATCCCGGAACCCCTGTCCACCAAACACTTCAGCGGCACCATCACGGTGCGCGTGCCGCCGGATACCCATCGCGCTCTGGCAATGGACGCCGCCGAGGCGGGCGTCAGCATGAACCGCTTAGCCAGCGAACGACTCGCCAATCGCTTTAGATAGCCAATAACCCCTTCCACAAATCCCTTCTCCCTTGACGGGGGAAGGTTAGAGCCTGCCCCGTACTTGATACGGGGATCGGGGTGAAGTCCTCATCCCTTCTCCATTCCCCAACTCCAACAAAAGGTGGTCCAAATGGAACGCAAACTCCCAACCCGCGACGATGTCCTCTCCTATCTCCGCGACCGCAGCAACTGGGGCCGTTGGCCAGACAACGGCAGCGCCGGCGCCCTCAACCTCATCGACGACGCTAAACGCCTCGCCGCTGCAAAGCTCGTCCGGAAAGGACGCGCCGTCTCCCTCAGCCGCCCCTTCCCAACCGAACCCTCCATCGAAAACCCCCGTCCCGCCCTCCAGTACCTCTTCACCAACGAACGCGAAGGCGGCTGGGGGTCCTCCATGGACTTCTACGGCATCACCTACCACGGCACCGCCACCACCCACATCGACGCCCTATGCCACATTTGGACCCCCGACGGCATGTGGGACGGACGCGACCCCAAGGAGGAATTGACCTTCACCGGCGCCAAGTACGGCTCCGTCGACGCCTGGAGCGAGGGAATCCTCACCCGCGGCGTCCTCCTCGACGTCCCCAAGCACCGCGGCAAGCCCTACGTCACCCTGGACGAACCCGTCCACGGCTGGGAGCTCGAGGACATCCTCGAAGCCGAAGGCATCCAGTTGGAACCCGGCGACGCCGTGGCCGTCTACAGCGGACGCGAAGCCTACACCCGCGAATTCGGAAGCTGGGGTGGCGGCGAGTCCCGCGCCGGTCTCCACGCCTCCTGCCTACCCTTCATCCGCGACAACGACATCGCCATCCTCATCTGGGACATGATGGACGCCGCCCCCAACGACTACGGCTTCTCCCACACCGTCCACGGTGTCATCCCCGCCTACGGCGTCGCCCTCCTCGACAACGCCCTCCTCGAACCTTTGGCGAAGGTCTGCGCCGAAGAGGGACGCTACACCTTCATGATGAGCATCAACCCCCTCGTCGTCATCGGCGGCACCGGCTCCCCCGTAAACCCCATCGCCACCTTCTAACTTTATCCCCGCGGAGGCGGGAACCCCCTCTTTCCCCCCTCCTGTCCTGGGAGAGGGTTGGGGTGAGGGTCCCCTCTTACCTCCTCCCCCTTGACGGGGGAAGATTGAGATGGGGGTGACTCCCCCACCCCAGCCGCTCATCCTGAGCTTGTCGAAGGACCACTCCCCCTTCCCCATCCCCGCGAAGGCGGGGACCCACTCTCAATCCAAGCGAGACTCACCACCATAACCCCCGAACTCCCTTGCCCTTCTTCCCCCTCTCCCGTCCTGGGAGAGGGTTGGGGTGAGGGTACTCTTCCCTCCCCACCGTCATTCCCGCCTAGGCACCAAACCCCTCAACCCACCCCCAACTCTGCTAAACTTGCCGCAACGAAGTTGCCTAGACTTGTCGCAACGCAGTGGCCCCCTGTTACGCTCCTGCCATCAACCACAACAACCGCCAACAAAATAATGAAACAGTCCCCCCAAGCCCGTTGCAAACACCAACCCCCCCAACCCAAAACCCGCCGCCGTAAAACCCTGTTCCCGCGAAGGCGGGAATCCATCCCTTTCCTCCCCAACGAAGTTGCCCCAACCCTCGGCGGCCGCCTATTCGCATCTCTTGACCAACGCCTCATTGCAGGTCTCCTAGACCTGATAGCCATGATTCTCCTGTACTTGGCCCTCGGCCTCCTCCTGGCCGTTACCGCCCGCCTGGGAGGATTCCTCGACCCACTGCCCCTATGGGCCCTATCGCTGATTCAACTCTACCTGCCCGCCCTGGCCTACGGCATCCTCACCCTCCGACTCTACAGCGCCTCCGCGGGCAAGCGACTCCTCGGAATCCAGGTGCTGCGCTCCGACGAGTCAAGAATCGGCTGGGCCCGCGCCGTCGTGCGAGAACTCGTAAAACTTTCCCCGCTGCTCCCCGTTGTCCTGCTCATGATGGCTCTCAGAAACGACAACCGCGGCCTCCACGACATCCTCGCCGATACCTTCGTGGTCCACGCCACCCCCGGCATCCCCGCCTCCCGCATCGAATAACCCCGCCCCTTCTTCCCCTCCCCCCTCGATGGGGGAAGGTTAGGATGGGGGAGATTTCCCCCCGCTCACCCTGAGCTTGTCGAAGGGTCGAGCGGGCGCAACGGGGTTATGGATTTCGTCACCCCTGCGAAAGCAGGGGCCTATGGCTGGGTTGGGATGGGCCAGGCACCCTCCTCTCTCTTCCCCCTCTCCCGTCCTGGGAGAGGGTTGGGGTGAGGGGCCTCCCCCTTTTCACCCACCAACTCCCCTCTCCCTCTTCCCCCCACCCGCTCATCCTGAGCCTGTCGAAGGGCGTAGGGGCGACCGGCTGGTCGCCCGCCCTCGCCTCAAGCCGCCCCTCTCGTTGTTTGGGGGAAAAACAACCGCTAAAATACCGTCGCAGGGAATGTATCTAAGTCCTCCTTCAGTATTGGCATCCAGGAATATTCAAATGAAGACTCTTCTGCTTATTGGGACCCTCTTGATATCCATGCTGTTGGCATCCTGCTCTGGTGGAGCGACGGAGACCGCCCCCACTCCATCAGACGCAATCGGCTCCACGTCGGTCCCCGTCCCAACCTCCACCCCGTCGGCTGCGGTCTCCCCCTTGCCGACGTCGGTCCCAGCCCCAGCGACCCCTCCCACGCAAACCCCGCAACCGGTGCCAGTCGCCCCGTCGACCCCGACTCCGACTCCCGCCCTTCCGTCATCCCCCGAACCCACACCAATGCCGCCGCCGCCAATCGGCACCATTGCGCCTGAACTTGTGGGCACCCAGGAATGGGTCAATTCAGACCCCCTCAAGATCGGCGACCTGCGTGGCAAAGTGGTGCTTGTCGACTTCTGGACCTACACCTGCATTAACTGCATCCGCACCCTCCCCTACATGAAGGTTTGGCACTCCAAGTATGCAGACGACGGCCTCGTCATCATCGGAGTCCACACCCCCGAGTTCAGATTCGAGCACGAAATTGATAATGTCAGAGATGCCGTTGCCGACTACAGCCTCACCTGGCCCGTGGTGCAGGACAACAACTTCGCAACCTGGCGTGCCTTCAACAACCGCTACTGGCCCGCCAAGTACCTCATCGACCAGAACGGTGTAATCCGCTACAGGCACTACGGCGAAGGCGCCTACTACGAAACCGAAGCCATGATTCTGGAGCTCCTGGAAGAGAGGGGCGTTAACGTTGCTCCTGTCGCCCCTTCCCATGCTCCCAATAAGGATCTGGACCCCAACTTCAAGAACAACAGGGGCTCGGCTATAACGGCGGAACTCTACGGAGGCTATGGCTGGAGCTGCAGTATTCACAATCTCTATTCCAATAGCGCAGTCGCCAACCCGGAATACTGTACCTCCAGGGACCAGGTCGTCGAATACACCGACTCCGGCGAACGAGAAAACCATGCTCTCTACCTGCATGGTTCTTGGATCGCGGAAAGGGATATCTTGCGGCATGCTCGAGAGACCGAAAATCACGAGGACTACATGCTCCTTCGCTTCTCCGCCAGGAGCGTCAACGTAATCCTGACCCCCAGAAACGACGAGACCTTCAAGGTCCTCGTAAAGCTCGATGGCGAATACCTCAACGAGTCAAACAAGGGCAAAAACGTGGTCATCGAAAACGATGGCAAAAGCTATCTCGTTGTCGACAACCCTGGCTTCTTCTCCGTCGTAGAAGCCCCTGAATATGGCGTCTACAACCTCGAGTTGAGCTCCAACTCCTCAGACTTCGCTCTCTTTGCCTTCACCTTCGACGTCTACGCAGAAGACGCCTGACAGCCCCCTCCCCCCTTGGCCCAAGTGTCATTCCGAGCGTAGCGAAGCGAAGCCGAGGAATCTTGTTGCCAGAGAGCCCCAACTCCCTCCGCGTCCCCTTCCCAAATCCCCACCCCCGCGAAAGCGGGGGGCTAAGTTCACAAACGAAGTGCAACACCTTGTTAAGGTGTTGTCATGGGAAAACATTATAGACATGTCACCATTGAAGAGAGATGTGAAATTGCCCGATTACGAGCCGAGGGAGTCTCAATCCGGCAGATCGCTGCAGCTCTGGATCGCTCGCCGTCGACGGTTGGACGGGAGTTGAAGCGGAATGGATCGGGGACTGAGGGGTACAAGCCGGTGTACGCGGAGGAGCAGGCGCGGGCGCGTCGGTGGCGGGGGTCACGGCTGGAGAGAGAGGAGGGATTGCGAGAGATGGTAATGAGCTGTCTGAAGCAGGGGTGGTCGCCGGAGGAGGTGAGTGGACGACTTGAGAGGATGTTTGGGAGGAAAGTCATCTCATACGAGAGCATCTACCGGTTCGTATATGGGGAGATTGCACGGAAGAAAGACTATAGGTGGAGACATTATCTGCCGAGGGGGAAGTCGAAGCGTGGGTGGCGAGGGAGGAAGGGAGGGAGTTCTGCTTCCTTCATCGCCCTTAGGCGTCCTATCACAGATCGACCTGGGAGTGCTTTGGACCGGCGTACGCCGGGTCACTGGGAGGTGGACCTGATGATGTTCAGTCGATTGGGCCAGGGGGTGCTGATGATGCATGAGCGGCACTCCAGGATTCTCATAGGAGTGAGGCTTAGTGGGAAGAAAGCCGAACCCATCGCCGATATGATGGTCCAGGTGTTGGGGCAGCTGCCGCCCCGGTTGAGGAGGACGGCTACCTTCGACAATGGTACTGAGTTCGCCCGCCACTATCGTCTCCACGAGTTGGGAGTGGAGACCTTTTTCTGCGATACTCACTCGCCGTGGCAGAAGGGTGGCGTGGAGAACGCCATCGGTCGACTCAGACGTACGCTGCCGCGGAAGACCGATCTGTCGACCGTGTCAGACGAGGAGTTTATCCGGTTGATACAGGCTTATAACAATACTCCTCGCAAATGCCTGGGCTACAGAACCCCGGCAGAGATATTCTTGAATCAGGTGTTGCACTTGAAATGTGAATTCACCGGGCCCACTCTTCACCCACGCCCGCCCCCTAACCGCTCATCCTGAGCCTGTCGAAGGACCTTTTTGCCCCTTGTCACCAACGCAACCCCCTGCTACCATCCCCACATGAAAGAAATAGAACGCCTGTATAACCAGATGGAGAAACTCATGGATGCCCTCGGCATCCCCAAGGAAATCCCCAAAGGCTCCTTCTATGACATCACCGACGAGGAGAAAGAAATGAACAGCAAAAAGTCAGGAGGCCAGCCCGGCAACGGGAACGCCCGTAAGCACGGCCTCTACTCCAAACAGATCTCCGCTGAACAACATGACATACAAAGCAGCATCAAGTCCGTCCGGGACCTATCCCCGGAAATAGCCCTCCTACGCCTCAAGATCATGCAACTCCTTGAAGATCCCGACACCCCCAATGCCGACCTCATGAAGGCCCTTAACACCCTTGCCAGGCTCACCGACATCCAGGAGCGCCACCTGTACCTGCTGAAATAACGAGTATCAAAATGGTCCGCCAAAACCCCCCAAAAACGCAGAAAACAAGAAACGAGTCCAAAATCGGCCAAATTCGTGCCTGGAGCGGCCAAAATTACCCGATACTCGATCTGCAAATCGAGTCAAGCTCAAACCTGAGAATCCTGAAACGAAGCATTCGTTTCCAAATTCGTTCCCAACACCCAGTATCAATTTGTGGATTAGCCCCTGCCCCTTGACAAACGTTCTAAGCATGATAGAATTGCCGTTCTATCACAAATGTCAAGGGGAACAATCATGTTAATTAAGCGCAAACCCGACACCTACGAAAAGCTCCATATCCTCGGAGGAATGGCCACCGACGATATCCTCTCCGACTCCCACTCCCGTCGACGCGGGACCTACCGCGGCCCCTACTCCTCCCGCAAGAAAAACCCCATCCCCGGCGTCTACCGCGCCTCAATGCCCAACGGCAAACACATCAACCTCTTCCGCGTCATGTTCACGGACTTCTGCAAGATGGATTGCCACTTCTGCCCCAACAGCCATTGGGTCCCCCGAAAACGCCACGCCTTCAAGATTGACGAGCTGGCCAAGGCCTTCATGGAGCTCCACCAACGACACACCGTCGACGGCCTATTCCTCAGTTCCGGCGTCGCCGGCACCGGCTCCAAGACCACCGAACGCCTCGTCCGCGTCGTCGAAATCATCCGCAAGAAGTACAACTTCAAGGGCTACGTCCACCTCAAGGTCATGCCCGGAACCGAGCGCCAGTACGTGGAAGCCGCCCATGAGCTCGGCACCCGCCTCTCCATCAACATGGAGACCCCCACCCTCGATCACATGAAGAAGCTCAGCAAGATGAAGGACCTCCAGCGCGACATCCTGTCTCCCATGGAATGGATCAACGACCTGACCCGAAGCAGCACCGGCGGAGCCGTCGGTCAGGCCACCCAGCTAGTCGTCGGAGCCGCCGACGAGTCCGACGTGGACATCCTCGACCGCGTCGACCAACTCTACGACGAGTGGAACCTCAAGCGCGTCTACTACGCCCCCTTCCATCCCGTGCGCTACACACCCCTGGAGGAACACCCCGCCACGCCTCCCATGCGCAGCCACCGCCTCTACCAGATGGACTGGCTCCGACGCATATACGGCTTCCCCAAGGACGAAATCGCCCCCGCCTTCGACGCTGGCGGCTTCCTCCCTCTGGAGTTCGACCCCAAGACCACCATCGCCCTCGAAAACGTCGAAGCCTTCCCCGTCGACGTCAACGCCGCCAGCCGCGACAGGCTGCTACGGGTCCCCGGCATCGGCCCCATCTCCGCCAAACGCATCCTCCAGAACCGGCGACGCCACACCATCGACACATGGCGAGACCTTCAGACCATGGGCGTCGTCAAGTCCTGGGCCTGGCCCTTCCTAGCCTTCCCCGGCCACCGCCCTCCCCGCGCCAGACAGACCCGCCTCGACTTCTCAGAAACCCGCGAAATAATCAAAGAATCCGCCTCCAACCCGCTCACCCAAAGCCCGTCGAAGGGCCGAGCGCCTTCCCCATCTTTTTCCCCCGAATTCGGCAACCCATCCCCCGCCCTTACGATGGCAGCCGCCCCCTGCGGCCTCCCCACCTCCTGCTCAGGCTGCTCCCTCCGCGGAACCCCCGGCCACCCCAGCTAGCTAATGATTTGGCGACTCGTCACAATTATGAGCACAGCGCTCCTTAATTCGTCACCCCTGCGGAAGCAGGGGCCCATGGCGGGGCGGTGTTGGGTGGTCCCCCTTCCCCCTTGATGGGGGAAGATTGAGATGGGGGTGAACTCCATCCGCACATCATCGTATTATCACTAAATGCCAAATCTACAAATTGACAACATCCGAGAAGACCTTCCCCGGCCGACGACCGCCCCTTGCCCCCACCCCGCAAATTCGTCATTCCTGCGAAAGCAGGAACCCACGGCAGGGAGGTTCATGGGTGGTGTCCCCCTCCCCATCGCTCACCCTGAGCTTGTCGAAGGGCGAGCACTCCCCCTCACCCATCCCCGCGAAGGCGGAGGTCCATCCTTACAAGCAGTGTAACTTGACCGAAGTGAGTATGATTGAAGCAATTGCCCTACAAACCACGGATTAGGAGAGAAATGCAGGAAATAAGAGCACTGAAGGCTTTGGATTTGCGTCAAGTATGGCCTAATGAGACTCAAGACTTTACGCCGTGGCTGGCTGACCATCTGAATTTATTGGGCGATAAGCTGAATCTCGCCTTTGAATCGGTGGAAAGGGAGGTAACTTTGCCGGGAGCCGGGCGCGTCGACATCTTCGCGCAGCAAGTGAGTACAAAGGCAAATGTGGTTATTGAGAATCAGTTGTTGGGTCTGTCCGATGACTCTCACTGCCTACGTCTCTTGGGATATGCTGCGAATGCAGATGCAAATATCCTGGTGTGGGTGGCACAAGACTTCACGGACTACCATCGGAGTATCCTCTCGTGGCTGAACGAGAGTGACAACATTGCAATCTACGCCGTGGCGGTGCGAGCCTATCTAGTAGGGAACCAGAAAGCTGCTGACTTTGAGTTGGTTGTCGAACCGCCGCAATCCGAATCAGGACCTTCCGCCCCAACCCCCAACGTGACAATGAGCACCCATTACGCGAATTTCTACAGACCCGTTGTAGAGCGCCTTCGCCGCTCAGGATTGCCTCCGGTAGGTCGTGGTGGATGGCGTGGAAGGTGGCGCTCATTCCAATCTGGATATCCGCAAGTAATTTATGCAGTAGGTTTGAGTGAAGGCAAGGCGTTGGCATTCTTGGATGTTCGCGGCGCAGAAAATCAACATATCTACCATGCATTGACCCAACGTCGAGCCGAGATCGACGCAAGTTTTTCCGACGGAGTCGAGTGGAATGAGGGAACTCTAGATTCCTGGTTTGGACCAATCACAGAAGCAGACATCAATGATCCGATGGCAGACCTTGAATCTATAGGAGAATGGGTATATAGAAATATGCTACGGCTTCGAGAGGTTGTACAACCTTACCTGGATAAGGTCATGGCCGACATCGGCACTCCTGGCGTCGGCGAAGAGGAAACCTTGTGACATTCAAGTAGTTGCCTACTCCCCACCCCTCGCCTCAAAGATCGCATTCGGGCTCATCGGCAGCGTCTCCATCCTGACCCCCGTCGACGCGTAAATCGCATTCGCCAAAGCCGCCGGCGGCGGAATGATGGAAGCCTCCCCGACCCCTCGCACCCCGTAGGGATGTCCGGGGTTGTGTACCTCCACTATCACCGTGTCGATCATCGGCAGGTCAAGCGACGTCGGCATCCGGTAGTCCAGGAACGTCCCGTTCGCCATCTGCCCGTCGTCCGTGTAGAAGTACTCCTCGTTCAGACCCCAGCCGATGCCCTGCACCGTGCCCCCCTGCATCTGCCCCTCCACGTAGCTCGGATGCACCGCCTTGCCCGCGTCCTGGAAGGCCGTCACCCTCACAATGTCAACCTTGTGCGTCTCCGGGTCCACCTCTACGTCCACGATGCAGCCCGACGCCGATCCACCCACCCCCTTGGGGTCGATGGTCGCCGAGCCCATGATCGGCCCGCCCGTGCTGTTCAGCCGACCCGCCAGGTCCTTGAAGCTCATCTGAAGTTCGGGGTCCACAATGGACGAGAACGTACCGTCCTTCAACTCCACCGAATCGGCGTCAACCTCCCATATCGAGGCGGCCCGCGCTATCATCTGCCGCTTCACCTCATGGGCGGCCTGGTATGCGGCCCAGCCCGTCGCGAACGTCGTCCGGCTCCCCGCCGTAAGTGCCGTGTACCCGATCAGGTCCGTGTCCACCACTGTCGGGTTCACGTCCTCCGCCCGAAGACCCAGCACCTCCGCCGCCTGCATGGCGATGGACGCCCTCGTGCCCCCGATGTCCGGGTTCCCCTCCACCAGGTTCACCTTCCCGTCGGCGCTCACGCTGATAGAACAGCTGGAAGCCATCCCGATGTTGAACCAGAAGCCCACGGCGGCTCCCCGGCCCCTGTTCGGCCCGCCCAGCGGCGCCTTCCAGTGGGGATGGTCCCGCATGGCTTCCATCAACTCCGGCATTCCCATGCTGACGTGCGTCGGCCCGTCCGCCCGCCTCGTTCCAATCTTCGACGTGTTCTTCAGACGGAACTCCATGGCGTCCATGCCAAGGGTCTCCGCTATCTCGTCCACGATGGTCTCGGCGGCAAACGCTGCGTTGGTGGCCCCAGGCGCGCGATAGGCCGCCGTCTTCGGCTTGTTCACCACCACGTCCAGACCCTCAATCTCCACGTTCGGAATGTCGTAACAGGCGAACAGACACGCAGCGCCCGCGTCCACGGGCGAGCCGGGGTACGCGCCCGCTTCGTACGCCAGGTAGGCATCGGCGGCCACGATGCGCCCGTCCTTCGTCGCCCCCATCTTCAGCTTCATGTAGGATCCCGGCGTCGGCCCCGTACCCTCAAACACCTCCTGGCGAGACATCACCATCTTCACCGCCGTCCCCGACTTCCTTGATAGCAGCGCCGCCACCGGCTCCAGGTATACGGGGATCTTCCCTCCGAATCCTCCCCCAATCTCCAATGGCACAACCCGAATCTGAGACACTGGAAGCTCAAGCATCTGGGCAATGGTGCTCCGCACCTCGAAGGGCGCCTGGGTGCTCAACCAGATGGTCAGCCGTCCGTCCCGGTTCCAGAAGGCAACGGTGGCGTGCGGCTCAATGTACCCCTGGTGCACCGTCTGGGTGTTGAACTCCCGCTCGATCACTATGTCCGCCTCGGCGAACCCCTTCGCAACGTCTCCCAGGGAGTGACGGAACTTCTTGGCCACGTTGCTGGCGTCATCGTGCGCCACGCCCATCTCCTGCGTCTTCAGCCCCCTGTGGAGCAGTGATGAGTCATCTTCCGCCCCATCGGGTGCCGTTAGCACCGCGGGCATCAGATCATAGTCAACCTTGATAAGGGTAAGGGCCTCTTCCGCAATGCTCGGACTCTCCGCCGCTACCCCGGCAACTGCGTGGCCCTTGTAGAGCGCCTTGTCGCTGGCCAGCACGTTGTCCCGAAGGAACTTCAGGCTGGCGACGCTTTCGCCCAGGTCAACTTTGTCGTCCGACGCGCCGGCATTGGGGTCGAAGTCCCGGTTCGTGACCACCGCCTTCACCCCCGGCAAAGCCTCTGCGGCGGAAGTGTCGATGGAGCGGATGCCGGCATGAGCGTGAGGACTCCTCAACACCTTGCCGTATAGCACAATGGCGGGATTGAAGTCCGCGCCGTACTTGGCGGCGCCCGTCACCTTGTCGGCGCCGTCGTGCCGGATGGGCCGCGTCCCCACCACGTTGTAAGTCTTTGTTGCCAGAACCATGTTGGGCTGATATTCCGTCACTGCATCACCTCTCGAGTTGCGCTATGCGAATGGGGCTTCGACGCCCATTATAGCGCATTTCTCAATGCCCTCGACGGTCCTCTGCTGGAGGAGTCCTTTGCACAACCCTTTCTCCCTGGAGTGCATCTTTGAATAACCCCTGAAAAGCGCCGAAAAACCTCTTCCCCCTTGACGGGGGAAGATTGAGATGGGGGTGATTCAGGTGGGATGGATGATACATTTGGCAGTAACGTAAAGGTTTCAGGGAGCGTGTAGCTGGTAACCGCTAAAGCGGCTCCGTACCCACCAGCACCGCCGCCATCACGCACGGCTCAGACCCTCGATTCCGCCAAGTGTGCACCGTCCCACGCTGCACCAGCGTGTCCCCCGACTTGAGCAGCGTCTCGTCTCCGTTGCCCATCACTGCCCATACCTCGCCCGACAGGATGATTATCAGGTCCACCGTGTCGCTGCGGTGCATTCCGTAGTCGTCCGAGTCCAGGTCGATCGGTCCACCCATGTAGCTCTCAGTCTCCTCGGGGTTCGCCCGAAGGACCGATTCAGCGGGCATCTTCACCATCCTGAAGACCAGGCTGCCCTCCTTTGGAAATCCTCCCCCCGTGGTCAGGACCCCATCGTCGGAAAGCCCCGGCGGAATCGACGCCATCTCCCAGATATCCACCGCCCAACCGCCGAGCAGGTCGCTTGCCTTTGTAAACGGCGCTGGCCCATCGCTGGTAAAGATTGCCTGCCCGTCCTGATCGATTCCTGTTACAACGCGTCGTATGCCCGTCATCATCTGTACTCCCTTTATGATATTGAGAAGCACCCTGGATTCTAGCCCTATGGCCCAAAAAGTAGAAGGCCCCTCTCGAGAGGGGCCTTCCAAAATTGTCCTGTGTTGCAATTAGGAGGCGGCGGCTACCTCCAGGGAATCCACCTTCGCCTGAATAACGTCGCGAAGCTGCTTCACCCTGGTAAGATCGGGGTACTTGCCGTCCTCTTCCGAGCGGTCGAAGATCTTCTCTCCGTCCAGGTAGACCTCAAGGCGGCCGTTGGCCCCGGGGGTCAAAGAGATTCCGATGTCGGCTCCAAAGTACCGGTAGAACTCATTCGCCATCCACGTGGCGGTCGCGTGGTACTGTCAAGGTACGCAATAGACGATGTCAACATTAACTTTCCACATAGCAAGTCCCCTCAAATAGGTTTCCGGGCCGGTCCGGCGCCGGTTCTCTACAGTTTAGCGTGTCATACGTCCGTGTCAAGGGAGTGTCGACGCCAGATTAGACAATCTCCGCTTGACACCCCCTTGCCTTGGGGGTAGCATCGGCCACGCCCCCAACCACAGCATTGAGCAGGAAGAATGACTACAACTGGCAAGCAGAAGACCAACTGGCCGGACAGGCTTCGCGAGATTAGCAAGTACGTGAATCTGACCGAGGAGGACCGTAAGCTGATACGCTCCACGGGCCCCATAGTGCGCCGGTATTCGGACCAGTTGACCACGGAAGTCTACGACCTCATCTTCGAATTCCCCAATGCAGGCCGGTTCTTCTCCTATGAAGACGGCACGCCGGACCCCAGGCGCGTCAAGGACAACAAGGACTCCATGATGCAGTGGCTGAACTATCTGGCCCAGGCTCCTTCAAACGATGCCTTCGCCCGCTACCTGATAGCGGTAAGCGCCATGCATCGGGACATCCCCATCCACCGACCCGGACTGCCCCCCGTCCCCACCCAGTTCGTCATCGGCACTATCTCCTGGTATCAGACCCGCCTGATCCAGATCTTCGAGGATGAACTCGGCGACCTGCGCAAAGCCGCGGAAGCCAGCGTAGCCTGGAACAAGATGCTCATGGTCTCCCTCGACATCCTCCTCGGCGCCTACCTCCTCGACTCCTAGCTACCCAGCGTCCCCAGCTGGAAGCCCTTTGAATAACTCTGCCACGAGCGGCCAATAACCTCTTCCCCCTCTCCCGTCCTGGGAGAGGGTTGGGGTGAGGGTGTTTCCCCCTATCCGCTCACCCTGAGCCTGTCGAAGGGCCTTCTTTCCTCTTCCCCCTTGATGGGGGAAGATTGAGATGGGGGTGATTCCGGTGAGAAGCCGTGGATGGGTATGTCCCCCGTAGGGGCAACCCTTGTGGTTGCCCTCTTCCGCTTTGCCGCCAAAAAGTATCAAGTGATCTGCCAAAAAGAAACTCCAGTAACATTCCCCGATACTATGTGATACTTTTCGCCCCAAAAGTATCATTTGAGTGCCCAAAAGGATACTCCAGTATCCTTCAATCGTTAAATTGGCCTTCTAAAGATACTTTTAGCCCAAAAAGTTCCCCAATCTCACCAAAGGGATACTGGAGTATCCTTCCACTAATCTATTATCCTGTGAAAGATACTTTTGGGGCGAAAAGTATCCCAATCCCGCCGAAAGGATACTGGAGTTTCCTTTGCTGAAAAGGCTTGGTCATAATCCACACGGAACCCTGGTTCCCACTGTAAAGAATCAGATGGCCTTCGTCCCTGCGGCCCTTCCACGTCTGTTGAATCTGAGCCCGCATCTCGTGTGGTCGCTTGATAATGCGTCCAGAGCTGTAGCGTCGCTGTCAGCCATAGGCGAAAACATGCAGAATCCACACTTGCTCATTGCTCCAATGATGCGGAGAGAGGCCTTGTTGTCCTCTCGCATCGAAGGGACCATTGCGTCCTTATCCGACGTGCTATCCCACGAGGCGATTCGCATAAGGCGTCCCAACGACGACGTAGAGGAAGTCATCAACTATGTGGATGCCCTTGACCTGGGAATTTCGCTGCTGGCAGACATGCCTATTTCCTACAGGCTGGTAAATGAGGTTCATAGAGTTCTCTTGTCCGGGGTGCGCGGGCAGGAAAAGCGGCCTGGGGAATTTCGCACCCTTCAGGTTTGGATTGGCGCGCCAGGGTCTTCAATCAGTAACGCAAGGTTCGTCCCGCCACCGCCGGACATCCTGCGAGACCTGTTCCAGGACTGGGAAGAGTTTGCCAACGCGGACTTGAAGATGCCGCCCCTTGTGAAGTGCGCGCTGATGCACTATCAGTTTGAGGCAATCCATCCGTATCGTGACGGTAACGGAAGAATCGGACGTCTGCTCATTACCCTCTTTCTGAAGGCAAGTGGCGTCTTGTCTAACCCGTTGCTGTATCTGAGCGCCTACTTCGAGAGAGAACGGCAACGGTACTATGACGAGCTTTTCAACGTCAGCGCTACGGGCGACTGGGAGCGGTGGCTGGAGTATTTTCTGAACGGCGTGTTTAAGGAGTCCCAGGACGTAGTCGAGCGAATTAGGCGGCTGCGTGACCTGCAGGAAAAGCATCGAGCGCAACTTCTGGGAAGAAGGGCATCGGCCAGTGAATCACTTCTGTTGGACGAACTGTTCGCGAATCCCTTTATGACGGCTCCGAGGGCCAGCGAGATTCTGGGGATGACGCCGGCCGGTGCGCGCAGGGCTTTGGGCAGGCTGGCTTCGGCGGGAATAGTACGGGTTGTTTCCGACCACCGGCCCCAACTATACGTGGCAGATGAGATTCTGGAGATTCTGGACGCGCCGGAAGCTTAGGGCGATTGGGGAACTGGAGCGGGCGATGGGATTCGAACCCACGACGTCTTGCTTGGGAAGCAAGCACTCTGCCACTGAGTTACGCCCGCTGCATTCAGGCTAGGCCGTGCCTGGATGTCGATGGTAATACGCCCCTCCAAACAATGTCAATCAGCCACCGTTGCCCTACTCTGCCTTGACACCCGCTCTCCCCTCCCCTTTAATCTAGCCAATCCCTCCCGAAAGGCCGCCCATGCCGCAACAAACGCCCCCCTTCCCGTCCCTGCCCACCTCCAAGGAAGCGCTCCTGGACCAACTGAAGCAGGACGCTATCGGCCTTTGGGGCGAAGAACGCGCCGCCACCCTCCAGAAAATCCTCGAGGAGCACGCCCAGCGGCTGGTGGGCCTCTCCTCAGTCATGCCTCCCAGTGTGGAAACGCCCACAATGGGCTGGCAAAACCACCCTTAGGTGCCCGCCATGACCGAACCCCACGAACTCACCATCGCCCAAGCCTCTACCGAGATAGCCGCCGGCCGCCTCACGTCCCAAGCCTCGGTCGAAGCTCTCCTCCGTCGCATCTACAAGCTCGACTCGCGCCTCAAATCCTGGGTAACCGTAGACTCCGACGGCGCACTGGAGACGGCCCGGGCCCTCGACCGCGAACTCGCACAATCCGGCCCCCGCTCCCCTCTCCACGGCATCCCCCTGGGCATGAAGGACATCTATTACACCGCTGGCCTGAAGACCACCGCCTGCTCCAAAATCCTCGCCGACTTCGTCCCCGACTACGATGCAGCCTCCGTAGCCCGCCTCCGCGAGGCTGGCGCCGTAGTCCTCGGCAAGACCGTCACCACCGAGTTCGCCTCCGGCGACCCGCCGCCCACCCTCAATCCGTGGCGGCCCGCCCACACCCCCGGCGGCTCCAGCAGCGGCTCTGCCGTCGCAGTCGCTGCCCGCATGATTCCCGGCGCCATGGGATCCCAGACCGGCGGCTCCATCCTCCGTCCCGCCGCCTACAACGGCATCGTCGGCTTCAAGCCCACCTTCGGACGCATCAGCGTCTTCGGCGTCCTCCCCCTGGCCTGGTCTCTGGACACCATTGGCCCCATGGTCAACTCCGTGGAAGACGCCGCCATCATGCTTCAGCACCTTGCGGGCTACGACCCCCGCGACTCCGGCAGCGCCGACGTCCCCACCTCCGACTACCTTCAGGCCCTGAATGAACTCGCCCGCCCGCCCCGCATCGGCTTCATCGGCGGCTTCTTCAAGGAGCGCGCCGAAACCGAAGTCTGGGCCCACACGGAAGGCGTGGCTCAGAATCTGGCCGCAGCCGGCGCAACCGTGGAAATGGTAATGCCGCCTCCCAGCTTTGCCAGCGCCCACACCGTTCAGTGGGTGGTCAACAACGCGGAAACAGCCGCCTACCATGAGGAAAACTTCCGCACCCGCGCCCATGATTACAGCGAAATCCTCCGTCAGCGCATCGAGGTTGGCATCCTTACCCCCGCCGTCAGCTACATACAGGCCCAGCGGCTACGACGAGTCTTCCGGCGGGAGATGGAGGAACTCGCTAACGGCTGGGACCTCCTCCTAACCCCCACAACTCCCACCCCCGCCCCTCGCGACCTGACCACCACCGGCGATCCCGTCTTCCAGAGTCCCTGGACCTCCTGTGGCCTCCCCACCATCACCATCCCCTCCGGCATCAGCCCCTCCACCGGCCTGCCCTTGGGCACACAGCTCGCCGCGCCCCCCTTCGAAGAGGCGCGCCTGCTCGCCGGTGCCAAGTGGTGCGAAGGCGTTCTGGACCTGAGCCTGTTCCCGCCCGTGGACTGAAGGCCTAAGCCAGAAACTCCAGCAGCGCCCGATTGAACACCTGGCTCACCTCCAGATGAGGCCAGTGTCCGCACTGCTCAAACACCCTCAGCCGTCCCTCCGGTATAAGCTGCGCCGCCCGCCGGCCGTGGGCCAGTGGAAAGATGCGGTCGTCCCTGCCCCAGAACACAATCGTCGGCACTCGTAGCTCCTCCAGCCTGGAAGTCAGGTTGATCGAAGATCTGACGCCCAACAGCGACACTCCCACCCGCAGCATCTTCAGCATCGCGGCGCTGTTGCCCGGACGGCTCCGCTCCTCATGTATCAGGCTCACCAGCCGTTCCGTCACGTGGGCCTTATTGTGGAAAACCTGCCGCAGCACCCATTCTGTGGCGTTCGGCCTGTTGCTTATCAACAGTTCTCCCAACACCGGCATCGACATGAAACGCAGGAATCCCGCAATCTCCCGTCCCAGCCCCGCTGCGTCTTCCAGCACCAGCCGCCGCACCCGTTGGGGGCGTTCCAGCGCCAGAGCCAGCGCCACAAGCCCGCCCATGGAGTTCCCCACAAGAGAAGTGCGTTCCAGGCCCAGGGCATCCATGAACGCCTCGAGGAAGTGAATGGAGTTCGCAAGCGAATACTCCCACGGCGGTTCTTCCGACGCCCCGTGGCCGGGTAGGTCCGGCACGTACACCGTATGCCCCCGGGCCAGCGGTTCAATGTTGGCATACCAGATGACCGCGGCCTCCCCCAGTCCGTGCAGCAAGATCAGCGGCGGCCCCGACCCGGCCTGGTAATATCGCACCCGCGTGTCGGCCGCAGTGATCCACTTCTCCACTCCGGGCATCTTCAGTGGCGGTCCGTATTCCTTAGCGGCCATAATCAATAGAGTGTACCCCCACTTATCCCTCTCCACAACGGTTCTCTATATTCCTATAAGAGGGCGTCGGCGAGGACAGATTCCGGTTGACTCCCAATCCGTCGGAAGCCTAAGCTGGCACAAGCCCTATGGACGCTAACCCCAAAACCCTGTGGCTCTCCCAACGAAGGCTGGAGTCCCTGCTCGACGTGCTCGACCAGGCCCCGCCCATGGACGCCATAACCCTGCTCCTGCCCCCCGGCGCATCCCTGGACGCCATAACTCCCACCAACGAAGAGCAAGCTCAGTGGCTGAAGCAGATGCGCGAAACTGCCCCCGACCGCCTGTGGCAGTCCGAGACGGGTGCCGTCCTCTTCTGGAGCGAATATCTCAGACTTGCCATTGAACCCCCCTTCCCCCTGGAGTCGACGTCCCTGCGAAACGGCATCAGCGTCGGCCCTCTCCAAACCCTGCTGCGCCGGGAGCCCCTTATCGCCGTTGCCCTCCTCAGGCTGGGAAGCTACTCCGTCGGCGTCTTTCGAGGGCGTCGTCTCCTCGACGCCAAGACCGGCACCCGCTACGTCAAAGGCCGCCACAGCGCGGGTGGGACCTCCCAGCGTCGCTTCGCCCGGGTGAGGGAGAAGCAGATCCACTATCTCTACGCGAAGGTTTGCGAGGTAACTCTAGATAAGCTGGGTCCCTACGAAAAGCAGCTGGAGCGCGTATTCCTCGGCGGCGAACGGCATACCCTCTCAGGCTTCGTCAAGGAATGCCCCTTCCTTCAACGCTTTGAGCCAATAACATCAACTCGCATCCTGCCCGTGCGCGAACCCCGCAGACGTGAACTGGAGCGAATGCCCAACGAAATCTGGAAGAGCCGCGTTACCGTCTTCCGCCTCCCTGAAGATTTCCCCTTCGACGGTCTCTAACTGTCACCCCGATTGGCTGCTTTGCGCAGTGCAAAGTGACAAAATGCCCATTGATGCGCCTGCGCTGTGGCTGATAACATTTCCCTTCATCCCATTTAAATCGGAACATTACCCTCATTAACGTCTTCCATGTCTACCCAGCCAGCAACGATAAATTCACACCCCTCCACAGTTCGGGAAACCGACCGGGAAACCCTGGAACTGCTGGAGTTCCACCTCATCCGGCAGCAGCTTGCCCGGTACACGACACTGACGCCTGCGCGGGAGTCCGCTCTGGCTTTGTCACCCTCCTCGGACCTCGACCGGATACGTCGCCGTCAGCAGGGCACCCTCGAAGCCCGCAGCTTCCTCGACGAGCAGGGTTCTCTGGACTTGACGGGAGTGGAGGACATTCGCGAGCTTGTGCAACGGGCCGTCCTAACCGGCGTCCTCCGGGCCGAGCATCTGCGAGAAATTCACGACACCCTTCGCGCCTGCCGCCGCGCCCGCTCCGTTCTTGCCCATCGCAGGGACCTCCCCCTCATATCCGGTTGGGCCCGGTTAATTCCCTCCCTGCGAGAGCTGGAAGGCCGCATAGCCGGCGCCATCGACGCCAACGGCCTCGTCATGGACAATGCCACACCCGCCTTGCGGCAGCTCCGTCAGCAGGCGGAACAGGCTCGCTCCCGCCTGTCCGTCTCAATGGAACGAGAGATGCGACGCCTCCGACGCAGCAACCTGCTCCAGGAACAGCTCATCACTGAGCGAAACGGAAGGCTGGTGCTTCTGGTCAAAAGCTCACTGCGCCAGCAGGTCCCCGGTATCGTCCACGATGTTTCCGATAGTGGCGCAACCGCCTTCATTGAACCTCTGGGCGCGGTGCCCCTCGGCAACCGATGGCGCGAAGCGTCCCTGTCAGCCCGACGTGAAGAAGAACGAATACTACGCTCCCTGTCTTCACAGGTCGGACTCCAGGGAGAGCAGGTTCTGGCCTCCCTGGACCTGCTGGCCCAGATTGATTTCACCATCGCCAAGGGCCGGCTCTCCATGGCCCATGGTAGTACCCCTCCAACTTTCATTGACGCGGAAGAGTCCCGTCTGAAGCTGGAAGCTGCCCGCCACCCCCTCCTTGGAGAATCTGCCGTCCCCATCAATCTGACTCTGGGCAGCGAGGGCAGAATCCTGCTTATCACCGGCCCCAATGCCGGTGGAAAGACCGTCGCCCTCAAAACGGCGGGCCTGCTGACCGCCATGGCCCAGGCGGGCTTGCACGTTCCCGCCGGACGCTGCCAGATGACGGTCTTCGACGCCGTCTACGCCGATATCGGCGACCAGCAGAGCATTGAGCAGTCCCTTTCTTCCTTCAGTTCCCACCTCCAGAACCTGCGTGGGATAATGGAAGGCGCAACCTCCCGTTCCCTGGTCCTGCTGGACGAACTGGGGGCCAGCACAGATCCGGAGGAAGCCGCAGCCCTCGCCAAAGCCACCATCAGCTATTTCGCCCGTGGCGGAGTGGCCTGCATCGTCACCACCCATCATCGAGACGTGGCCGCTTTTGCCCAGGACCAGCCCGGCATGGTCAACGCCAGCGTGGAGCTACACCCTTCCGACCTCACCCCCACCTATCGACTGGCCATCGGTCTCCCCGGAAGAAGCTACGCCCTAACAATCGCCCAGCGCATGGGCATAGATGAAACAACCGTAGACCACGCCCGTTCCCTGCTCTCCGAGGACCACCGCCGCGCCGAAGAGCTTTTGCGTAAGCTGGAAGAAGAACGCTCCCTTGCCGAAAAGCATCGCCGCGATGCCCAGAAGGAGGCAAGCCATGCCCGCGCCGAGCGGCGTGAATTGGAGAAACGATTGAATGCCTTGGAAAACGAAAAGGCGGTCATTCTGGAAGAGGCGCGCCAGGAGATTCAGGCCAGGGCCGACGATCTATGGAAACGCCTCCGTCGCGCTGAACGCTCCCTCTCTCGGCCCGACTGGAAGCGCGATCTGAAGGACGAACGTATCGACGTTGCCCAGGTCCGCAGCCAGATACGTTCCTCCCTCGCTCCCCCGAAGTCCGAATCCAGACCGGAGGTCAACCCTAGGCGCTGGGTCGACGAACTGGAGCGGGGCGACTTTGTCTACGTCAGGGGTCTGCCCAGTCCTGCGGAGGTGCTTGAGCCGTCGAGGAACGGCGGCAGCCTGGAGGTTCAACTGGGATCGGTGCGGGCAAGCATCCCGTCCCACCAGATTGAGAGTAAGGCCGAGAAACCCAAGCCCCTGAAAATGCCGGAGGGCGTGTCCCTCTCGCGTGCGCCCACGGGCCCCGCGAAAACGGAGTTGGACCTTCGCGGTATGCGCGTGGAAGAGGCTGACGCGCAGATTGATTCGTTTCTTGACCAGGCATTGATGAAGGGTCTCTCTTCTGTGAGAATCGTCCACGGTGGCGGCACCGGCGCCCTCCGCTCCCTGGTTCGCGAGCGCCTGAAAGGCCATCCCGTGGTCAAAGCCCTCCGTCCCGAGTCCGTCGGCCTTACCGACGGCGCAACCCTGGTGGAGCTGGTCTAGGCCGTGACGAGAAAGACCACATTTATCATGCGGATGGTTTGCATTCTTGGAATGGTCGCTGCGACTGCTTTGCTGGGAGTGATCCTTGGCTGCGCCAGGCCGGCAGCGACGGAAACGACTCCCCAACCTTCAACGCCGGTCACGCAGCCCACGACACAGGCAACGCCGGCACCCACTGCGCCACCCGAAGGAGAAGGCGTACAGGCGGTGGCGGAACTGGTCGCAGAGGAACTCAAAGCCCCCTGGGCCTTGGACTTTACCCCCGACGGCCGTATCTTCATCACCGAAAAGGAAGGAAACATCCGCGTGTTCGCCAACGGCGAACTGCAGGATGCCCCATATCTGGTCATAGAGGAAGTCGCGCCGGAGGGCGAGGGAGGCCTGCTGGGGCTGGCCGTCGACCCTAATTTCGCCTCCAACGGCCACTTCTACGTCTACTACACCTACAAGCTCGCCAGCGGCGCTCCGGCGAATCGCGTGGTGCGTTGGCGCGACGTCGGTCAAACGGCAGAGGACCCCACCATTATCCTGGACCGCATCCCCGGCAATCGTATCCATAACGGCGGCCGCCTGAAGTTCGGTCCCGACGAAAAGCTGTACGTGACCATTGGAGACGCCGCCTCCAGAATCCTGGCTCAGGACGTTGAGTCCTTAGCGGGAAAGATACTGCGTCTCAATAACGACGGCACTGTTCCCGCTGACAATCCCTTCCCCGGCTCACCCGTTTACTCCTACGGACACCGCAATCCCCAGGGCCTTGATTGGCACCCCGAAACCGGGGATCTCTTCGCCACGGAGCACGGGCCCGTGGGCCACGACGAGGTGAATCTCATCGTGCCCGGCGGCAATTACGGCTGGCCCGAAGTCGGCGGCGACGAGACCGGCGTGGGGTTCATACCCCCCGTCCTGCACAGCGGCATCGAGACGTGGGCGCCCTCGGGCGCAGCTTTCTACGACGGCGAAGTTATGCCGGACCACTGGCAGGGAAGACTGTTTTTCGGAGCTTTGAGAGATCGGCGCATCCTTTGGGTGGAATTCCAGGGGCCGGACTATCAGCATGTACTTCAGCAGGACTCCATCTTCGTCCGTCAGCACGGCCGAATCCGCGATGTGGTCCTGGGACCGGACAAGCACCTCTATTTCATTACCAGCAACCTGGACGGTCGGGGCCGCCCCCGCGAGGGCGACGACCTCCTCCTGCGCATCTCCCCCGTAGCCGGAGTGCTCAGCCGTCACATCCCTTAATATGGAATCACTGCGCCCAGGGGTAAGAAAATGAAGATTGCCGTTTGCGTCAAGCAGGTGCCGGTCCTCGCCCGCATCGAGTTTGACTACGAGAAGAAGACCATCCAGAGGGAGGGTGTCCCCCTGGAGATGAACGTCTTTGACCTCATCGCCTTGGGTCGTGCCATCGAGCTGAAAGATGAGGTCGGCGGCGAGGTCACAGCCATCACTATGGGTCCGCCCCAGGCCAAAGAAGTCCTCGCTCATGCCCTCGCCGTCGGTGCGGATCACGGCGTCATCATCTCGGACCGGGTCATGGCCGGCTCAGACACCCTGGCAACCTCCCGCACTCTGGCCTTGGCGCTTAAGGATAAAGGCTTCGACCTGATCCTCTGTGGCAGAAACAGCACCGACGCCGAGACGGGGCAGGTGGGGCCGGAGCTTGCGGAAATTCTCGGTATCCCCCACGTAAGCCGCGCCCGCAAGCTGGAGTACAAGCCCGACTCCAACAGCGTCGTGGTAGAGAGGGAAACTGAAGAAGGCTATGAGGTCCTGGAGGTGGGACTGCCCGCCCTGGTGACTGCCACCGAGGGCTTGAGCGAAGAGCGCTACGCCCGCCGCCGCGTATTGATGGAGGCGCGAGAGCGTCCCGTGGAGGAGATAAAGGCATCACAGCTATCCGACGACTCTTCACTCTTCGGCGCGGAGGGCTCACCCACCTGGGTTGAAGACATCCGCCTCCTCGAACCACAGAGACTGGGCGTTGTCATTGAAGACGTCAAACCGAAAGATGCAGCCCAAGAGATTGCTGATAGCATCTATAATCAGCCTGTATCCGTCGAAACTAAACTATTATCAGAATTCATATGGCAGAGATACGACGACGGACAGGGCCCAATCATCTGGGTCGTCGCGGAAAACTCCGCCAGCGGCCTCCGACGCTCCACTCTGGAAAACCTCGGCAAGGCCAGAATGCTCGCTGCAGACCTCCACGCACAGGTCCACGCCGTCTTGGTGGAGGACTTCTCAAACGAGGATATCGTAGCCCTTGCCCGCTACGGCGCCGACTTTATCTTGAACCTAGCCCCCGCCGTCTATCGTCACCCCACCGGCCCGGCCACGGCAGCATTGTTCGCCCGTGCCTTGACGGACTATGATCCTTACGCGGTGCTCTTCTCCTCCACCGCCAACGGACGCGACCTGGCCTCCCGGGTCGCCGCCCGTCTCTCCCTGGGCCTGACCGGCGACTGCATTGACCTTGAACTGGATGACGAAGGCAGGCTCGTTCAACTGAAGCCCGCCCTGGGGGGCAACGTCGTCGCCCCCATCCTCTCGAAGACCAAACCCTACCTCGTCACCCTCCGACCGGGCCTGCTGTCCCCCGTCACTCCTGAGGACGCCCCGCCTTTTGAGTCAGGCTTCCCTGAGTACGACTACCATAGCCCGGACCCCATACGCTTAATCGAGACTCACGTCGAAGAAGACGCCGGGGGGCTGGAGTTGGAGCAGGCCGAGGTCGTCATCGGCGTGGGCATGGGCATCGGCGGCCCGGAGTCCCTCCCCAGGATCAGGCAGCTGGCAGGTAGACTGGGCGCCTCCATCGCGGCCACCCGCAGCGTCACCGACATGGGCTGGCTCCCCAAACAGCTTCAGGTGGGTCTCACGGGACGGGCCATTGCTCCCAAACTCTACATCGCTGTCGGCATTCGCGGCGACTTCAACCATGTCGTAGGCATTCAGAAGGCGGGTACGGTAATCGGCATCAACACCACCCGGCGTCATCCCATCTTCCAGGCCTCCGACTTCTGCATCCTCGGCTCGTGGGAGGAGTACCTGCCTCCCCTCGTGGAGGCGCTGGCGAAGAAGGACTAACGGGCCAGCCGACGCATGAACATGGTGGTCAGGTCTACGAACACAACCAGAATCAGGTACCAGACCAGCAGCAGTGCCACGTCCGTATATCTGAATAGGCTCATGTCCAGCAGAAACTCCCGTCCCAGCCCACCGGCGCTGACCAGCCCTACCACCACCGTCGTGCGGATGACCACCTCCCACCGGTAAAGCAGGTAGGTGAGAAACTGGGGCAGCGCCTGGGGCAGAATGCCGTAGGCAAGCATCTGGAAGACACTGGAGCCGGACGTACGCAACGCACGGGCCGACCTGGGGTCCAGGTCTTCCACCACCTCGGCGGACAGCTTCCCCAGAATCCCGTAGTTGTGGATGCCCAGGGCAATCGCCCCCGCCAGTATCCCCGGACTGAAGGCGAAGACCACAATCATGGCGATTATCAGCTCCGGTATGCCCCGGCTGAAGATGAACAGTCCCCGCAGCAGGTAGTAGAGTGCCCGCGACGGCAGAGAGGCGGAGGAAGCAAGCTCGCCCATTGCCACGTTGCGGGCCGCCGGCAGGAAGGTCAGCAGCGCCCCGACGCCCGCTATGCCCATAGCCAGTACGCTCATCGCGAGGGTATCGTAGGCAAGCATTCCCGCGTCCATCCACTTGTCCCACTGGAGAAAGGCGGGTGTTCCTTCGGTGCCCAAACCCGCAAGCTGCCCCAGAAAATCCCCTGCCTGCCGCCACGTTTCCCCTCTGAACAACTCCCGGAAGCCGCCGTCGGCCACGAAAAGCAGGTACCCCCAGGAAGCACAGCCCAACACCAGAAAAATTGCCACCGATACCCACAACGGATTCGGTCTGATGCCCCGGTTGGAGGTCACAGTCTTGAAGAGCGTCACGAGGTGAGATACCTCCTGACCCATGAGCTCCACAGGTCAACCAGCAGCACCAGCCCCACCAGTACGTAGAGCAGCGTCCACACTTCGTTGAAGTAGAGGTCCGACAGGGAAAGCTGGATCTGCATGCCTAGCCCACCGACTCCAACGAATCCCATAATGGCGGCGGAGCGGATGGCGCACTCGAACCGGTAGAAGGTATAGCTCAACATGTCCGGCAGGGCCATGGGCAGCCTTCCATAGATCAACACCTTGGTCTCTGATGCTCCCGATGCTCGGAGGGCACGAAGGGGTTCGGCGGGGACGTCGTTGAGGAAGTCGGCGTAGATACGCCCAAGAATGCCTGCGTAGGGGATTGCCAGGGCAAAAATCGCCGCTGCCGGTGAGAGCCCCACGGCTGCAACAAAGAACCAGGCCCATATCAACTCGTGAACTGCGCGCATGGCCCCAAGCAGAAACCGGAACGCCGCCACACCGGGCACCCTGACACGCAAGCGTCGCGCCAGCACCCCCGAGGCCAGCATGCCAAGGGGCAGCCCCATAGCGACTGCGAGGCAGATTCCCGCCACTGCGTAGGCGATAGTCTTCCAGGCGGAACTGAGGGCCAAGCCAAGGAAATCCACCGATAGCTCCGGCTGGATGGCGGCCTGGAAGAACTGTCCGATGGAGCCCAGTCCGCCCGGATGGACTGGAGAGCTACCCCACGAAAGAGAGGTCAGGCTCCAAAGAAGGACAACGACAAGCAGCAGGGTCAGGAATCCCCGCCCGCGGAAGAAGTCGCCGCCCCGTCTACGGGTGGCTTGGGGCGAAGTTGTAGAGGCGGTTGAGGGCCTCATCCGTCAGTTGCTCTACGGGCAGGTCGAATTCCAGGGTCCCCTTGCGGAGTCCGACGGCCCGCGAAAAGTATGTGCGCGTCAGGTGGGTGGAGTGAACGCTGGCAATGAGGGTCTTGTTGGACTCAGCGACTATGGACGTCAGCAGCTGCATCAGGTCTTCGGCGCGGGCCGGGTCCAGGGAGGCGACCGGCTCGTCGGCCAGCACCACCCGCGACTCCTGAGCCAGCAGCCGGGCCATTGCTACCCGCTGCTGTTCTCCGCCGGAGAGGTGGGACGTCCTTTCGTGCAGCTTTTCCGGAATGCCCACCCGCTCCAACGCCCGCTCCACCATCTCGCGTTCCCGCAGGGATACGAGGGACACCAGCGATTTCCACAGGCTCCATCGTCCTAGCCGTCCCGCCTGCACGTTGTGTTTCACCGAGAGATGGGGCACAAGGTCAAGCTGCTGATGCATCATGCCCACCAGTTGGGCGAGGTGGGAGCCGTGGCTCATGGAAGAGAGGGGTTGTCCGGCCAGCAGCACCCGGCCCTCGCTGGGCTGCTCGATACCCGCAATGAGGTGGAGCAGAGTGGTCTTTCCGCTGCCGCTGGGGCCGAGGACCGCGACCCGTTCACCCTCTTGAATCTCCAGCGAGAGGGACGAAACTGCTGCATTGCCGTTGTACCGCTTGGACACCCCTTCCAAGCGGACTATGGGGGAAGGACTCAGGCCGTTGGTCGACATGCTACTGGAGCATCCCCAGGGATTTGGCCACGGACTCGATGGCGGCGTAGTTCTCATTCGTGGAGGCGACGAAGGAGTCGGTTCGGAAGGCGTCGAGGAGGTCGGCCTGGGTTTCGTCGAGGTGCATGGTCAACAGGGCTTCCTGCAGACGTTCGGTAAAGCCTTCGCCGAAGGTCTCGTCCAGGTCACCCCGGACCGACCAGTTGTAGTTGAAATAGGGAGGAGTGACGTCCACCTGTCGCGCCTTTGTCGTGTCCACACGGCCATCGGCGACGGCCTTGTCCCAAACGGTGTTGCTGAGGGCGCCGGCCTGGAAGGAGCCGGATTCCACCAGCTTCCATGTGGTGTCGTGGGAGCCGGAGAAGTTGGGCAGGCCGTTGAAGTCGGTTTCAGGGTCTACGCCCGCTTCCAGCAGGTAGTAGCGCGGCATGAGGTGGCCGGAGGTGGAGTTGATGCTGCCGAAGGTGAAGGTCAACCCGTCCAGGTCTTGCATTCCCTGAGCCGGCAGGTCGGATTGGACGATATAGACGGAGACGAACTCAGCGTCGATAGGGCGTTGGGCGATGGCCATAGCTCCCGGCGCCTGAGCGCGGGCCTGGGCGCCGGTGAGGGCCCCGAACCAGGCCATATGCAGGTCTGCGTTGGCAAAGGCGGTGACCACTGCGGCGTAGTCGATGCTGGGCTTGTACTCAACGGGCACTCCCAGCTTGTCGCTGAGGTAGTCGGACAGGCCGTCGAAGCGCCGCACCAGCAGGGAAGTTTCCTGGTCGGGGATGCCGCCTATGTAGAGGGTCTCTGGAGCGTCGCCGTCGTCGCTGCCGCAGGCGGCAAGCAAGGCCAATGCCAAGAGCAGCATTGGGGCAATCAGCGCGAGTTTCGTAGTTCTGTGCAAGGTCCTTCATCTCTTTCTTCGCTTCCGGGCGACTGCAATGGCGGGAATGCGTAGCTAGCCTGGAGCGAAGACGAGGGAAGAACTGCTAAAGGGGGAAATGTCTAAGGGGTCAACCAGGGTGCCGGAGCTTTGCAGGACGCACCTCGCCCATCCAGGCGCGACCTCAGGTAAAGCCCTCAGTGAGAATAGGTATCAAAATCGATGCGGGCATAGGGCAAAGGAATGGTATTACGGGCGAGGGCTTTCGTCAATGGGGAAAATGTCAGTCTGTCTCTGCCAAAAGGGCTTCTGCCTTGTGAACGAAACGCTCAACCTGATTCAGATGGTATCGAACAGCCTGGGCCACGTACCCATTCTCATAGAAGTTCGCGTGCAGGGTTTCAGCGGAGCCAAATAGGGCTAACAACTCCTGGTCGTCAGCCTCGTCGGTGAGATCGGAGACTGCGCGTTGGAGGGTCCAATGGCTGAAGTGACGCCATCCGCGCTCTTCGGCGTTGGCCTTCAGTATCTGAGTCGCTGCGCCCCATGCCTTCTCTGAAGCTTGTGAAAGATCTCCCTTATCGAGTTCTTCGAAAGACTGGGTCAGGAATATGCGACTTTGATTCTGATATGTATTTATTTGCTGCAAATTCACGCTTTTCAGTTATCAGGCTGATGCTTCGAGTAGTTTCTCTGCCTTGTCTACGAAACGGACGGCACGAAGGAGACTGGCTTCAACAGCCCTGGACGAGTATGCGTTCTCGTAGAAATTCATGTGAAGAAATCCCACACTGTTAAAGAGCACGGCTAAATCTGAGTCGCCAGTTTCCTCAACCAACGTACCAACTACGAGAAAAAGATCGCGGTGGGTGCAGTGGTCTAATCCCTTTTCCTGGGCGATGGCCTTTAGCAACTGAGCCGCTGCGAGCCATGCCTTCTCAGAAGCTTGGGGTAGGTCACCCTTTTCTAGGTCTTCGAAGGCCTGGGTAAAGAATATCCGGCTTTGTTTTTGGTATGTATTCGTTTGCTGCAAGTTCACGCCTTTCAGTTATCAGGCTGTGGCGCCAAGAAGCGCATCTGCCTTGTCAACGAAACGAACCACGCGCTTAAGGTAGCCCCTGATCGTTTGTACCGAGTGAGCATTCTCGTAGAAGTTGACGTGAAGATAGCCTGCGTAGGCAAACAGGTCCCTCAGCTCCGGATCATCGGCTTCTATGCTCAAGCTGTCTACTGTGCGCATAACGTCTCTGTGGCTGAAGTGCCGCCACCCACGATCTTCGCAGATGGCTTTAACGATTTGGGCGGCTGCGCCCCAGCCCTTTTCTGAAGCCTGGGGCAGGTCTCCCTTTTCGAGTTCTTAGAAAGCCTGGGTCAGGAAGGTCCAGCTTTGGTTTTTGTATGTTTTTGGCTGCTGCAAGTTCTAACCTCATCCTGTAGATGGTCAATTGCGATAAAGCTAGAACAAGTGTATAGAACAAACTATGCCGCTGTCAACAGGGTGGATAATTTCCCCTGTTGGCTCTAGAATACCGATGAACTTTCCCGGAGATTTGGGATGAGGAACGTTAGCCCATTTCAGGATACCTTTGCATAACTTCGAAAACGGACTCCAATTATGGTGTAGGCCGGTTCTGTCCATAGCTGAATTGCGGGATTCTGGATTCCGGCTTTCAACGGAATGACGATTATGCAGAGGTCCTATCTTGGGGGGAAGCCACAAACTGGAGGATGAAAAAATGACCGTTTTTGCACGATACCTGGCTCACGGCGACATCAACTACGGCGTTGTCGAAGGGGATACCGTCAAGCAGATAACCACCAGTCCCTTCGAGGACTACGAGGTCACGGACCATACCCACACTCTCGACCAGGTCAAGCTATTGGCCCCCAGCGTGCCGGGAAAGATCATTGCCGTTGGGCTGAACTATCGCAGCCACCTGGGAGACAGGGCGCCGCTGGAAGAACCGCTAATCTTCTACAAGACGACAACTTCCCTTGCAGGCCCGGGAGATACAATTGTTATCCCCAAGTCCTTCGACGGACGGGTGGACGAGGAAGGCGAAGTGGTGGCGATTATCAAGGACCGATGCAAGAACGTGCCCAAGGAAGAAGCGCTGGACCACGTGCTGGGGTACACCTGCGGCAACGACGTGAGCGCGCGCCAGTGGCAGCGGGGGGACGGTCAGTGGTGGAGGGCCAAGTCTTCGGATACCTTCAGTCCCGCCGGCCCCTTCATGGTCACGGGGCTTGATCCCAGCGACATGATGCTTCGCGCCCGGGTGAACGGCGAGGAGGTGCAGGCGGAGACCACGGCCATGTTCCTCTTTGACCTGCCGACGGTCATCAGCCACGTCACCAAGACGATAACGCTGGAGCCGGGCGACATGATTTTCACGGGCACCCCGGGTGAGCCCGCCGAACTGAAGGACGGGGACGTTTGCGAGGTGGAAGTGGAGGGGGTTGGCGTTCTGAGCAACCCGGTCCGACGAGAGGCCTGAAGAATTCGTCTTGGTGAGCCATCTACGGGTCCACCAAGCAAGGGAATAGGGAGGTGATCCGATGAAAATGTACGTTGCCGGTCAGTGGGTTGATCGGTCATCCGTTACCCCGGTGGTCAATCCATTTGACGGCTCAGTCATAGACACGGTGCCCCGCGCCGAGGCTTCCGACGTGGAAGCGGCCCTGGCCGCCGCTACTCGCGGGGCGAAGGTCATGGCCGGTATAACCGCCTATGACCGTTACGCGCTGCTGATGAAGGCGGCAGGCATCATCTCCGAGCGGGCAGAGGAGTTCGCCCGCATCATCACGATGGAGGAAGGCAAGGTCATCGCCGAGGGCCGGGCCGAGGTGCAGAGGGCCATCCAGACCATAACGCTGTCGGCGGAGGAAGCCAAGCGGATCCACGGCGAGACGGTGCCATTGGACGGGGTGCCCGGCGACGGGCGACAGATGGGCTTCACGCTGCGGGTACCCGTGGGCGTGGTGGTGGCCATCAGTCCGTTCAACTTTCCGCTGAACCTGGTATGCCACAAGGTGGGGCCCGCGCTGGCGGCGGGAAATTCAGTCATCATCAAACCTGCCAGCGACACTCCATTGTCGGCGTTGAAGCTGACGGAGGCGCTGCTGGAGGCGGGGATTCCCGCGGACGGGGTGCAGTGCATCACGGGTTCCGGCGCAACGGTGGGCGACGCTCTGGTCAGCGATTTGCGGGTGCGAAAGGTGACATTCACCGGAAGCCGGGACGTGGGCGAGCAGATAGTGAGGGCGGCGGGACTGAAGAAAGTCACGATGGAGCTTGGCTCCAACAGTCCTCTTATCATCATGCCTGACGCCGACCTGGAGAAGGTGGCACAGGCCACGGTGGCCAGCGGCTACTCCAACGCGGGACAGGTCTGCATATCCACCCAGCGGGTGCTGGCTCATGGCCGGGTTTATGGGGATTTCCTGGACGTGCTCAAGCCCCAGGTGGAGGCGGTCAGCACCGGCAATCCTTTGGAGGAGTCGGTGCGGATGGGGCCGATGATCCGGGAGAGGGACGCAGTGCGTGTGGGGGATTGGATTACCGAGGCCGTTGGTCAGGGCGCGCGTCTGGTGACGGGGGGCGACAGGGAGGGTTCGATGCTGGCCCCAACGGTGGTGGCAGAGGTCAGCCCGGAAATGCGTATCTCATGTGACGAGCTATTCGGTCCGGCAGTGGCCGTCACTTCTTTTGAGTCTATCGATGAGGCTATTGCTCTTGCCAATGACTCCCGGTATGGACTCAGCGCGGGCATCTTCACCCAGAACGTGGACTGGGCCATGAAGTTCGCCAAGGAGGTGGAGTCGGGCAACCTGATGATTAACTCCGGGCCGCAGTGGCGCGCCGACCTGATGCCCTACGGCGGACTGAAGGAGAGCGGCATGGGGAAGGAAGGCCCACGCTACGCGGTGGAGGAGATGACGGAGCTTAAGATGGTGGTGTTTCATTTGTAGGGGGAAGGGATTTGGGGATCACCTCCATCCCCCGCCTTCGCGAGGGCAGGCTCTATTCTTTCTCCGTCAAGGAAGAAAGGAAAGATGGATTCCCGCCTGCGCGGGAATGGCAGGTGATGGTGGCGGGCGATGCGCGAACCGCCCCTATGGGTAGGTTGTGGGTTAAGGTATGAAGAGTGGGCCCCCGCATTCGCGAGGGTGGGGGCAAGTATGAATGGTTCAGGAGGGAGACTATGACGAGTGAACGTCAATGGGGAGAGGTGGGGACTAGGATTGTCTTTGAGAACCACCGGGTCAGGATATGGGAGCTTGCCCTTGAGCCGGGTGAGTCGAGCCATTGGCACACCCACAAGCTGGACTACGTGACGGTGGGTCTCACCGAAAGCCGTAACCGACGCCAGTTTGACGACGGGACGTCGGATGAGACCGTCGGGTACGTCGGCCGTTATTCCTACGCCGACAAGCACCAACCCCACGAGGTTACGAACATCGGGGACACTTCGCACAAAAATATTCTCATCGAGATAAAGGAGTAGTCATGGCGGAATCAGAGGAGCTGACCATGGAGACCTTTCTTGAGATGGCCGCCCTGCAGGGAGTGGACACCAGCGACCCGGAGCACACGGCGGAGCTTTACGCCAGCGTCAAGGACATCATGGCTACGGTGAAGGCACTGCGAGAGCTGGACCTGGGTGAAATAGAGCCGGCCAATATTTTTTCTCCGAAAGAGAGCTAACCGATGGACGCAACCGAACTATGCTTCCTCAGCGCGGTTGAGCTTGGGAAACTCATTGAGTCCAAGCAGGTCTCGCCCGTTGAGGTTGCGCAGGCACACTTGGAGCGGATAGATGCTACGGAGGATACGCTCAACTCCTTCATCACCCGTCCGGGTGATGAAGCCATCGAAGCGGCGCGGCAGGCGGAGGCGGAGATTGCTGCGGGAGACTATCGAGGCGTGCTTCACGGAGTGCCTGTAGGACTGAAGGACCTGTACTACGTAAAGGGTATGCCGAACACCTCCGGCTCTCGCATCTTCGATGACTTCGTGCCCGACTACGACGGCGCATCGGCGGAGAGTCTCAAGGCAGCCGGGGCGATTCTGATGGGGAAGCTGAACCTGCACCAGTTCGCCTTCGGGCCGACAGGGCTGAACGCAGACTACGGCCACATGCACAATCCGTGGGACCCGGAGCGGGTTGCCGGGGGATCCAGCGGGGGGTCGGGGTCTGCTGCTGCGGCGGGGCAGTGCGCCATAACCTTGGGTACGGACACGGGCGGGTCGATTCGGATTCCCAGCGCCCTTTGCGGGCTGGCGGGACTGAAGCCCTCCTACGGGCGGGTGAGCCGCTTCGGTCTGGTGTCGCTTTCGTGGTCGCTGGACCATCCCGGACCGATGGCGCGGACGGTGGAAGACTGCGCGGCCGCTCTTCAGGTGTTGGCGGGCTACGATCCTCGCGACCCGGCGTCGGCGGATGAGCCGGTGCCGGACTACATGGGTGCGCTCTCGGAAGACCTGAGCGGTCTGAGGGTTGGGGTGCCTCGGGAATACTTTGAAGTGCCTGTGGACGCGGAGGTGGAGAAGCTGGTGCGGGCCGCGCTGAAGACGCTTGAGGACCTGGGGGCCGAAGTGGTGGAGGTGGCTTGGCCGATGTACCATCGCTCCGCCGACATTTCCAAGATTATTCTGTACGCAGAGGCTGCGGCGTACCATCGAGACCTGCTGCTGCGCAGGGGCGAGGAGTATGACCCCTCGGTGCGGTGGCGGTTCGAGTCGGGGTTGTTCATCAGCGGGCCGGACTATCTGAGGGCACTGCGGCACCGTCGGGAGTATACGGAGTCTGCGTGGGAGCTGTTGCAGCAGGTGGACCTGCTGGCGGGGCCGATGGAGCCGGTGGTGGCGCCGCCTATCGAGGCGGACTCGGTGCCGGTCAACGGCGAGTCGGTGGGGGTTATTCCCGCGCTGACGCAGTATACGCGGCCCTTCAACCTGACGGGCTACCCTGCTTTGACGGTGCCTTGCGGTTTCTCAGAGGGTATGCCCGTGGGGTTGCAGCTGGCGGCGCGTCCCTTCGAGGAGGCGACGGCGCTGCGGGCGGGATACGCGTACCAGCAGGCGACGGACTGGCACAGGCGCAGGCCGCCGGTTTAGGACTTCTGAGGCGTTCACGAACGGTTCCTACGGGGTGTGTTCCTTCACATCATCCTAACCCTCCAGGTGAAGGAGACCTTTGCGTGACTGCCAAATTCGGCTTTCATCCCCGCCAGAATCACCCCCATCCCTTCGACAAGCTCAGGACAGGCTCAATCTTCCCCTGTCAAGGGGGAAGAGGAAAGAGAGGAAGGTGTGGGTGAATTGTATTGGCGATGGGGGTTGGATAGAATTGGGTTGCGATGAGCTCATTTATCGACAGACTGGAGGACATTGACGCCCGATTTCAGGAGCTGGGTCGACTGCTGGCGCAGCCCGAGGTGGCGGTGGACTATGAACAGGTGCAGAAGCTGGCCAAGGAGAGGGCGGGGCTGGAGGACACCGTCAAGGGGTATCGGGAGCTAAAGGACCTGCAGACGCAGAGGGACGAAGCCCAGTCCATCATTGACGAAGGGGGCGATCCTGAGATGGAGGCCCTTGCCGTCGAGGAACTGGAGATGGCGTCCGGTCGGATAGAAGAGTTGGAGCAGGAGCTGCGACTGGCGCTGCTGCCGAAGGACCCCAACGACGAACGGAGCGTCATTGTCGAGATACGCAAGGGGGCCGGAGGTCAGGAGGCGGGGCTGTTCGCCGCCGATCTTTACCGGATGTACACGAGGTACGCCCACAACCAGGGTTGGAAGGTGGAGGTGCTCAACTCCAATCCTTCGGACCTGGGGGGGTTCAACGAGATAGCGTTCGGGGTGGAAGGGAAGAACGCCTTCGGGCGGCTGAAGTATGAGAGGGGGGTTCACCGGGTGCAGCGGATTCCAACGACGGAGTCGTCGGGTCGGTTGCATACCTCGACGGTGACGGTGGCGGTGCTGCCGGAGGCGGAGGAGGTGGATATAAGGATAAACATGGACGACCTTCGCATCGACGTGTTTCACGCCGGAGGGCATGGGGGGCAGAACGTGAACAAGGTGGCGACGGCCATCCGGATCGTCCACAATCCCACGGGGACGGTGGTGACCTGCCAGGACGAGCGGTCGCAGTACAAGAACAAGCAGCGGGCGTTGAACATTCTGAGGGCGCGTTTGTACGAGCAGGAGCAGCTGAAGCTGGAGAAGGAGATCATCCAGTCGAGGCGGACGCAGGTGGGCACGGGGGACAGGGCGGAGAAGATTCGCACGTACAACTTCCCACAGGACCGGATAACGGACCATCGCATCGGCCGGAACTTCTTTGGGTGCCAGAAGTATATGGACGGGTTCATGGACGACGTTATTGACGCGTTGACGGCGCATGAGCAGGCGGGAGCGCTGGAAGCGGCGCTGGCGAGGTAATTTTGCCCTTGGAAAGAGAGGGCACGCTGCAAGGACTTCCCTTTCCCTCGCTATCTGCCGTATGACTACGGTGAGGGAGTTTTTGCGGGAGACGCGGCGGCGGTTGGAGGAGGTGGGGGTGCCGGAGCCCGGGCTGGAACCGGAAGTTATGCTGACGGACGTGCTGGGGGTGCCGCGTCATCGGATTTACGCCTATCAGGATGACGCTATACCCGAAGAGGCGGTTACATCGCTTGAGAAGGTGGTGGAGCGTCGGGTGAGGCGGGAGCCACTGGCGTATATTCTGGGGCATCGGGAGTTTTACGGCGTCGACCTGACGGTTAGGCCGGGGGTGATGACGCCACGTCCAGAGACGGAGATGCTGGTGGAGCGGGCGCTGCTGGTGTGCCTGGAGCGGATGGACCGCCCGGGGTTGGTGGTGGCGGATGTCGGAACGGGAAGCGGGGGGATTGCCGTCAACCTGGCCATGCATCTGCCCGGGGTTTCGCTTTATGCTACGGACATCTCGGTGGAGGCGTTGGGGGTGGCGAGGGCGAATGTGGACAAGTTCAACCTGGGCGGGCGGATTACTCTGCTGGAAGGGGACTTGCTTGAACCGCTGTGGGGTCGGGTGGACGTTATCGTGGCGAATCTCCCGTACATCCCGTCGGGGCGGCTGGAGGAGCTGCAGCCGGAGCTGGCGTGGGAGCCGCGGGGGGCTTTGGATGGGGGGGAGGACGGGATGGCGTTGCTGCGTAGACTGATGGGGCAGGCGGTGGGGAAGCTGGCTGCCGACGGGGTGATGCTGTTGGAGATTGATGAGGGGCAGGGGGAGCCGCTGCGTCGGTTGGCGTCGAGTCTGTTTCCGGGGGCGGCGACGTCGGTGGAGGAGGATTTGGCGGGGTTGGAGCGGCTGTTTGTGCTTGAGTCGGGATAGGGGTCACTGCGTGACGGGTCATTGCATGACGGCAAGTTTGGGCAACTGCGTTGTGGCAAGTTTGGAATGACGAAGAGGAGGAGGGAGTTGGCCAGCTATGGGGGACAGTCGGACGTGGATTGGGATTGAAGAGTGGCCCCCGCTTTCGCGGGGGTGGGGAGAGGCGAATGGGGGTGGGGGAAGGGTGACCACAAGGATCGTTCCTATGGAATAGTGGCGGTAGGAGTGGAAAGAGAGCGGGTTTGAAACCCGCCCCTACCGGTAGAGGTTGGCGTGGAGTGAGAGTGGGTTCCCGGCTGTGCGGGAATGGGGGGTGGGGGAAAGGTGACCACAAGGGTCGTCCCTACGGAATAGTGGTGGTAGGAGTGGAAAGAGGGCGGGTTTGAAACCCGCTCCTACCGGTAGAGGTTGGCGTGGAGTGAGAGTGGGTTCCCGGCTGTGCGGGAATGGGGAGTGGGGGAAGGGCTGGGGATGCGCGTCAAGGGGGAAGATGGGAACTGGATTCCGGCTTCTGCCGGAATGACGGATATACAAAGATCTCGAGGATGGTAGAGGGGTGAGATGGGTCCCCGCCTTCGCGGAGACACAAGGATGGGGTTAGTCGGAGGAGGGGAGCTGGCGGGGGGCCTGGAGGGCCATTTCTTCGTCGCAGCAGAAAACGACGCCGTCTCCCCGGCGTACGCAGAGGATGAGGGTGCCGCACTGCTGGCAGGCGTAACGTTTTCCTAGCTGGTTGGGCATTTTGGCATCCTAGACTTTGCACTCAGTAAGGCGCTTCGGGCTGTGGACATTCCCTTGATGTCTACCTCTTAAGTTGGGTGGGTTCGCTGCAACATTTCATCTGGCCTTGCCCGCCGCGAGTGACGAGGAATTCGGAGCCGCATTGGGAGCAGGTGTAGCGCTTTCCTGTCTCGTTAGCCATGGGAGGGGCTCCTCTGCTGTCGATCTTCCGGAGGGTGGGAAGGCCTTGGGTCGAGGCATATTCTACCGACGGAGGCCAATTTGGGTCAATGGGTTGGGGGGCAACTGCGTTGCGGCAAGTTTCGCAGAATTAGGCGTGGGTTAAGGGGTTTGGTGACTGCGGGGGAGCACCCTCACCCCAACCCTCTCCCAGGACGGGAGAGGGGGCAAGATGGGAACTTCGGGAAGGTCGCCCTTCGGCAAGCTCAGGGTGACATGTGGTTGTGGGGGGCGGGCGGCTCGTACCTTGTCCTTCAATCGACAGAACAAGGTACGGTTCTCATGGACAGTCGATTTAGAGGTATCTGGCGTCGGATAAGTAGGGGGAAGTCACTGAGAATCGGCCTCCCAATCTACGCCGATAACCACCAATGGATCCCGTTTGAGTCTAGTTAGGTGGACAGCCTAATCCGTAACTGCTCGTGAGATGCCATGGTTCTCTGGTTGGTAACTCTGGCCGTCTTTGGAGCAAGCAAGGTTACTTTGCTGTCTGGTGGCTACTCTGCAGCTTGAGAAGCCACCCTCTCAAACCCTATACTTCTAACCTGATCTCCATCTTGAGGGTTCTTGGATTTGCCCAGTCTAGTTGACTAGCGAGCCGCATCAGCGGTGGATCAATTTGCCATAGCCTCCACGGCCAGCAGGGTGAGGGCATTGTCTCCCGGTCGACGGGACACGTGAGGCAAGTCTATACTTTCGCGCAACACCTGAGATGGAGAGGAATGGAATGAACCCAGGGTACGATTTCCTTGTGGAGACTGTGCGACCCTGTGGCTATGCGGTTTCTCCTCGCATGGGAGCGGATCGAGTCTGGAGTGGCGTACAATCCCCTTTCGCAGGGGCTGCGAGCAAACCCGTACCCCTTCTATGAGGAACTGCGGCGGAAAGATCCGGTCCACCGGATGCGTCTGCAAGACGGGTGGGTATGACGGACTATGCTGACGTCGACATGATGCTGCGGGATAACCGACGGTTCGGAAATTCAGGCAGGGACTTCGGCTGCATTCCACAGGTGAGCATGCTGGACATGGACCCGTCGGAACACACCAAGATCCGGGCTCTAGTGTCCCACAGATTCACTCCACGCTCCGTTGTCGCCCTGGAACCGCGCATCCGGGAAACGGTGGACGGTCTCAGCGACAACATGGAGGTCAAGGAGCGCTTTGACCTCATCGCGGAACTCGCATTTCCCCTGCCCGTCATCGTCATCGCCGAGATGTTGGGGGTTACATCAGAGGACCGGGAGCAGTTCAACGAGTGGTCCATCATCGTTTCGCTCATCGCCGACGCGCTCTTGAATGAAGGCCAGGTGCTCCAGGTGCAGCGGGCCGTCGATGAAGTGTTCACCTATGTCGAAGCGGTGGCGGAGGAACTACGTCGCAATCCGCAGGACGACTTGGTCAGCGTCCTGGTGACAGCGGAGGTGGACGGTGTACGGCTGGAGCGGGACGATCTGCTGATAAACCTGTTGCTGGTGGCGGAAAACGCGACGACGCGTACCCTCATCGGTAATGGCACTCTGGCGCTGTTGCGCCATCCCAATGAGCTCCAGGGACTGCGCAAGGACCCTTCCCTACTAAACGGAGCGATTGATGAATTTCTGCGTTTCGATAGCCCGGTGCAACTGGACAGCCGGATTGCCCGTGAGCCGGTTGAGCTGCGTAGAAAGCAAATAGTCCCCGGTCAGCGGGAGCTCTGTCTCCTGGGGCGGCCAACCGCGACCCGCAGGCCCTTCCCGACGCGGACCGGCTGGACGTGGGACGCTCTTCCGCCAGACATCTGGCCTTTGGGCGGGGCGTCCATTACTGCCTCGGCGCACCACTGGCGCGTCTTGAGGTACGTGTCGCCTTTGAGGCGCTGCTGAACATGCTAACGACGGGGAGGTGCGAGTTGAGGAGTTGGGAATTGGCCGACTTAGCAAGGTGGGGCGTTAGTACATGATTCTTCCTAAAGATCGGATGAACTTTAGGTACCGATTGCATTTTCTTGCCGACGTGACTGCTTTGCAAATCCTGTGTAGCCCTGAAGCTGTCGCTCTCCTGGAAAATGCGATTGAACCACTCAATTCTGGACACCGACGAAGTTTCCTTCGCGGTTATCGACTAGCCGTCGCCACACCCTTGCATGGCCTGTTTTGGTTTGTGGATGACCACCCGGAACTGCTGGGGTTTGAATACGACGACGGGCTTTACAACTGGCTGCACTATACCCGTGGGAAACGTAAGGGGTCGCTGTTGTCGGCGATTTCCGATCCAACATCCGATTTAGGACGCCTCTGCCACGTGTTCAATGGTCTTCAGGTTGCTTTACGCAGGGCTGATGGCGGCTTGGCAGATACGGTTGTTGCCATTGAAAAATGTGGAGTGGTAGCGTCGCGATTTTCCGAAGTTCTGGCAGGAACAGAGATTATTTCTTTGGATACAAGAGAAGCTCTGCATGAAGGAGAGTCCTTGCTTCGCATGTGTTTGGCAGAGCGGATACTGGATTATCTCGATTATGACCGTAGTATTGTCGCCCTAGCTCTTGAATTAGTATGGAGCGGTGGAGAAGAGTTCCGTCCTATTGACGACCGTTTCGTTTTGGATGCCGAGACCCATTTGGATGACGTCGCATTATTCCCTTTCACATCGAGGATTCCAGAAGAGTGGGGAGACGGTTTTTGGTTTGGCTGCGACCTGGTCATCCAGCTAAATAAAATTGTTCTACAGTCTCACTCCGATTCCGCTCCCCTCATCTACCAGGACTGGTTAGAAGATCTCCTCACTTTTGTGAATCCATTAGCTCAACCGAGGGAATGGCCAAGCTGGAAGTATGGATTGACTGAGTTTTCACAACCTAGTATAGGAAGACTGCTAGACGATTTCGAGGTGAATATGGATACTGTCTCTTCGAAGCATAGACTTGCGGCGATCCTGGGTCCTGATAGAGTGCGTCTGATGACCTCTGCCGGAGCAACCGACCCCATGGAGTTGGAAATCATGCTGGGTGGAGCGGTCGCCGCCTGCGGCGATTCTGGGATCCGAGTTCTGCTCTTGAGCCACTCCGTAGCCGCGGATAACCATGAATGGGTCTCCTTAGCATTTAGACTTCCAATGTACGGCAGCGCACTTGGCTCTAATGCCTCGAAGTGGTTTTTGTTCTACAAGATGTATTACCAGGGAGAAGTGTTTGAATCTGACGTTGTCCGTGCTCATAAGGGAGTGCAGGAGTTACTCTTGCGGTTCAAAGACAATCTGGAGATAGAAGAGCTCGACGGGCTAGATTCTACGGACTTCTTACCCTATTGTACGTTGCCGGCCTTTCGTGCAATGCAAGAATTGAGCAAAAGGGCAGTTAGCACGAATTCTGACTTGCGCTCAGTGAATTCCGAACTATTGGCTGGATTATGGCTAGCGGCCCAAGGCTATCACAACGTTAAGGTCTCATTCGAGCGTGCTTCATTGGGTAAATCTGACTACGATGCGGTCGGTGTGAAGGACGGTCAGTGCTTGGTTATTGAAGTTAAGAGCGCCAATGTCATTGATGTCAAACTGCAGAATGAGATTGACAAGTTTGCCAATAGAATAGATCAACTGCGTGGTCGATTGCCCGTACTAGCAAAGGCTTTGGGATGTAGCTCTGACATCCATAATGTTTCAGGGTTGTTCGTCCTTTTGGGTGACTTAGGTGGCTTCAAACCAGCTAATCCTTCGATTCCTCTGTGGGGCTACGACGATTTTCTGGACGCATTGAAAGCAATAGACTTACCTAACAGAATCGTAGGTTCATTGGACAGGTCTCATATTATCCATTCTATCCGGAATCGCGACTTTCCAGATGATCCGTCTCTTGCCGGATTGGAAGATTAGTGCATCAGGAGAGCGAGATGGAGAAAACGGATTTTCCGCCGGGATGGTCCAAAGTGCGCGCCCGGCGCCTCCTTCGGCATTATGTGTCACTACCGGAGGAGGCGGTTGCCGAAGATGAAGACGCATTCGAGGAATCTACGCAGACAGAGATGGGAGTCGCGATGGAACTCGCGCCTAGGGTACGCGCGCTCATTGCAGAGCGTGCCAGGTAGTAGGAGACGGTAATAAACTCACAGGTATCGATCACCTAGGACGCCCTTGGTGCGATTTGCCGAAAGCACGGGATCCTCACCTAAATCGACTCCAATCCTGTCCAACTAATAGGGTCCACCTCAGTAAACGTAACGGAATTCGCACCAATTTATACCTTAGCCCCAATCCACCGAAGAAGTAGGCGGGAGGATGTGGAAACGGGGAAGAGAAAGTGCTCCTTTGAATCTGGGATAATGGTTTTCACGCCGAAAACCGATCCAGAACAAGGAGCACCCAATAGATGCTATCATCTGAGCGTCCCGACCGCATCTCCGTAGCCTTCGATGATCCCCGACTGGTCGCCAATGCGGGACTGATGGTGCCGCTCACCCTGGCCCATCATCTGGGTCTGGGTGAACTGGTGGACAACCACCTTGATCTGGGAGATGCGCCGGGGAGAGCGAATGGGGGAGACAAGATGCTGACGTTGGTGGCATCGGCCCTGGCAGGGGGCGACTGCATCGACGACGCGGACGCACTGCGAGCCGGAGGTACCGAGAGGGTGCTGGGATGTAGGGTGAAGGCGCCATCGACCCTGGGTACATTCCTACGCAGCTACAGGTGGGGCCATGTCCGTCAGTTGGACCGGGTGAGCCGGGAACTGCTGAGACGGGCATGGGACTCCGAGGCAGGACCAGGCGAGTCACCGTTGACCATCGATCTAGACTCGACTATCTGCGAGACCTACGGGCTGGCCAAGGAGGGAGCACGCCGCCACAACTACAGCGGCCAGCGGGGCTACCACCCGCTGGTGGCCGTGGCTGCGGGAACAGGCGAGGTGGTGATGGCGAGGCTGCGACAGGGTAGAGCCAACACCGGTCGGGGTGCAGCCCACTTTCTGCGTGAGACGGTGAGCCGTGTGCGTCACGCGGGGGGTGAAGGTCAACTCACCGTGCGGGCCGACAGCGGCTTCTACAGCCGGGACATCGTAGCCATGTGTCGCGACAAGGGTGTCCGCTTCTCCATCACCGTCAGACAGCACAGGCACCTGCGCGATCTCATAGAGGAGATACCCGAGGATGCCTGGACTCCCATCCCCTACTGGATGGACGGAGCCGCCGACGTGGCCGAAACCACCTACACGCCCTTTGCGAGCAAACCCGATGCCGTGCCGGTACGGCTGATAGTGCGCAGGGTGAAACCCACCCCAGGCTCCCAACTGGCCCTTATCGCCAACTACAGCTACCACGCCTTCATCACCGACCGGGAGGGAGACACCCTGGAGTTGGAGGCCGACCATCGCCGCCACGCAGAGGTGGAGAACGCCATCCGCGACCTCAAGTACGGTGTGGGACTCAACCATCTGCCCTCGGGACAATTCTCCGCCAACGCCGCCTGGATGGCCGTGCAGGTGATAGCCCACAACCTGGCCCGTTGGACTTCCCGCATCGGTCTGGATATGCGGGTGATGAACACAAAGACCCTCAGGCGCCGTCTCTTCTCCCTGGTCGGACGGCTCACTCGCTCGGCCCGTCGGTTCACCCTGCATCTCCCGCAGCGCTGGCCTTGGGCGGACCTCTTCAGCCGTGCTCTGGAGAGACTACGCGCCCTGCCAGCACCTTCCTGACACACTCCATCAACGTCTGGACCCGTCCTCGGTCTGTCCCATCGCCTGGCCAAACCCCGTCCGGGTAAGTCCCCTGTGTCTCCTCCCACCCCTTGCCCTCCAGATCCGGGTCAAAACCAGCCTCCGGCCCTCTCAACATCCCTTCAATCCCGCCCCTGCTCTACCCTTCCGTCCTCTACATAGTCCTCAGGACCTTATCCTCCCCTTTCCTCGTCTCCCATCGCCAGCCTGAACAGCCTAACCAAATCCCTTCGGTGGATTCGGGCTTAGACATCACTAGAGCATCGTCCGTCGACGTGGATGTTTTGTGTGCACTTCGCAGGAATGGCCTTGACATTGACGCAACAATGGGCTTGATTGTAGGATCATTCTACCGAGAAAGAATTGTCGATCGATTGAGGTCAGCTTGTCGGAACGCCGATGAATCATTCACAACGTGGATGATGGGAGAGATAGGTAGTGAACTGGGCGGAGTGGTGAATGAGCAAAACTTTGCCCAAATCATAAGGGAAGCTTTGCGGGACTTCAACATGGTGAACCGTGAGAGCACGTAAGACCGAGAGGTGCAGATCCTGGCTGAGGATACAGGCAAGGTTCCAACTGTTGTCACTACCGCGCCGCCGATGTCAAGTCCACCCACAGGAGAGGGATGGACTCCATTGACTGACATGCAACCGTATACGAAAATGCCATCACCTCCGGCTGTTAAATTGCCTGATGGTAAGGTGGTCCCCGTTGGAAAATGGAAACCGATTTTTGTTGAGGTGGCTGAATATCTGGTTAGACGTGGTGTTCTAACAGCGGATCGCTGCCCAATTACACCCCTGAAATCTTTCGGGGTACACACTTACCAATACGTTCCATCCGCGAGGCGCAAGCTATCCAGCGGCCTACATTGGCAATGTTATGGCGGTGCGACCAATGTGAAGCGTGCGATAATGCAACTAATGGACGCCTTAGGGCAGGACCCGTCTCAGATCAAGCTGAAGAAGGAGTGACGAGGTTGACACCGGGCGGTCTGGGGCTTCCTTTCATTTTTTGCATTGCTAACGGAGGTGTAGGCACGACTCAACTTGCAGATGACTCAGTAACAACCGCTTGACCGTCCCGCCAGTCTAATCACAGTGCACTTCTAATGAAAAAAGCCCTCACAATACTAACTCTAACAATGCTCATGCTACTAGCATGCAGCACTGAAACTGAGCAACCACAAACTCAGCCCCTAACCGAAACAGCTACTCCAACAAAAGACGCTCACAAAGAAATCCTAGAAGTACTAAAAGAAAACAAGAAAACACCAACCCACGCCACTGCCACCTTAACCCCCGTCACACCAGTAACCCCTCCCAACGCACCGAAAGTTCACACCTGCATACTACCAAACGGAGGAACGAGAACTCAATCTATAGATATTCCTTGTCCTAGCCCCGAGCCAACAGCTAACCCAACACCTGAACCCACGCCTGAGCCAACACCTGAACCCACGCCTGAGCCAACACCTGAACCCACGCCTACACCCAAACCCCTACCACCTATTGACTACACAACTTTTGAAATAAAATTCAAACGCCTAAAGGACACTAACATAGACAATTGCCTAAACGTCTATCGTCCAAGCACTTACGGAGCCAAGTACCTAATTTGTGAACCCCTCAGGAATTCGCATTCCTACTATCCAGGAAGTAGCACAATAGTAGCCAGCAGTTGGAACCTAGATACAGATAACAATTCTCTCACCATAGTCGCTAATCTAACCTCCCTACCTAACGGACGTTACGATGTAGTCATCTGGGACAATACTCCAGGAGCGGGATCTTGCTCCTTCTACTCCTCAATGTTAGAATGTGATCAAGTCCTAGGTCTTGTCGCAATCAGCATAAACAAACTCAGACCAACGCCTCAACCGACTCCTGAGCCCACACCTAAGCCACCACCTGAACCAACACCAACAACTACACCTCAACCTGCATGGACGACACGCTGGGTCTCAGAGGAAGAACTATTCCAATGCTTGGAAACTGAAGCATGCTCAGGCATTCCTCCTACTAAACCCTTCATAATGTATCCAAAAGGAAAACGCTCATGGAGCTACTGGGGAAATCCAGTCACAAAATCCAACACAACCCTAGAAACTATACTCAACGACTTCGCTACAGATTACGGAATCAAATTCATCAAGGAATCCTCTAGTTCAGCTACGCTAAGCTTCTATGCTGGAACTTCTGGATGCCTAGACTCATATCAAACAACAGGATGCACGACAGATTACTTCTACAATTACACAAAGTCAAAGTCTGACATCAAGGTAGGAGACGGTGCTACCGCCACAATACTACACGAGCTAATCCATGCCATTACCCCTATAGGTCATCCTACAAGAGCGGATAGCATAATGACAGCACTGAAAGAAGCAAAAACCATGTCCTTACTCGATAAAGAGCTGGTACGCTTTTTCCTTACTCATCCCCTTGTAACTCCAGGCCAGACTACAAAAGCAATACTGAACGAGCTGGAGCACTGAGGTGGACCCAGTAAATCGGACAGGTGGCTAAGTGAGAGTCCTGCTCCTAGACTAGAAGCAGCAGAAGCTGTGGAGAAGGAGTGGGAGATGAGACAAGGGAGAAGGAAGCATAGCGCAGCCTTCAAAGCGAAGGTGGCGCTTGAGGCGGTGAGAGGGGAGGAGACAGTGGCGGAATTGGCGGCCCGGTACGAAGTGCACCCAGGTCAGATACAAGTCTGGAAGAAGGCGCTGAAGGAAGGAGCGGTCGGAGTATTCAGCAACGGGCCGGACAAGAAGGCCAAGAGCGACGCAGCACTGATAGCGTGGCTGTATCAACAGATAGGGCAGCTGTGTTGGTAACCAGCAAAAGTGGGACACGATGGAAGCCGAGAGATCAAGGGTGAATTGGAGGCTTGGTCAGCTCCCTCAGAGCCTGGTTGTATCTTCTCCTCCGTTGGATAGTTTCCGCCTGAATCTCCTTTCTCCGTCGTAGAATCGCATCCCGCCGTCCTCTGAGCACATCCGACGGGGTGACGTTCCCCAGGGCCTTGTGGTAGCGGCGGTAGTTGTAGTATTTGACGAAGGCTATGATGGCCGCCTCCAACTCTGAGGGCATGTCATAGGGTAGTTGGTTCACGTCCTTCTTCAGGGTCTGATGGTAGCGCTCCAGCTTTCCGTTGGTCTGGGGGTGGAAGGGGCTGGCGAAGATATGCCTGATTCCCACCAATTGTAGGTAGTCCCTGAAGGCCCTGAGCACATACCCTGGACCGTTGTCACTGAGCAGGCGTGTCCTGTTCGTGACTGGGACTCGATCCATGCCCGTCACGTCCACTGCGTCCAGCACCACCTCTATGAAAGAGTTGGAGGTCATGTCCTTCTGAAGCCTGTGAGCCAGTATGAAGCGAGAGTAGTCGTCCATGACGGTCACCATGTAGTAGAATCCCCAGGTGAGATACCCTGAAGTATGAGGCGTCGGTGGCCCACATCTGGTGGGGACCCGAGGTCTTTCGGTGATACTCCTTACCCGCCACCAGCTTCACCTCGGCCCTCTTCACCAGTCCTTCTCTTCGAAGAATGCGGTACACCGTGGACTCTGATACGGAGAAGCCGCTGTGGTCGGTGAGCCATGCCGCCAACTGACGGCTACTCAACTCCAGCATCTCCTGGGCGGCCTCAAGCACTCGCTCCACTTCATCCGGTGTGAGCCTGTTCCACGGAGGCCTTCCGCCTCCAGCCTGGTCCTCCAGGCCCTGTTCGTCCCTCCGCTTAAGCCACCGGTAGTAGTGTCAACGCCGGATGAGTCTTGACCCACAATCGCCGGATTGGAATTGACCCACCCCCATGTGATTATCTGGTTTTCCTGGGTTGATCTGGGCCGGCACCCAGCAGGTGCTGGGAAGTCAGAAGTCCCGACTGTCGCTTGCCCTTGAGCCTGTAGCTCTCGCCGCGGATGTTGATGACGTGGCTGTGGTGGAGGAGCCTGTCTAGGATAGCGGTGGCGATGACCGTATCTCCCAGCAGCTCTCCCCAGTCGGCGAAGCCCTTGTTGGAGGTAAGGATGATGCTGCCCCTCTCGTACCGGGCGGAGACGAGGCTGAAGAAGGCAGTGGCCGACTCCCTGTCGTAGGGCCATATGCCGAACTCATCCACAATGAGCACCTTGGGAGCCAGGTACACCCTCATGCGCCGCTTGAGCCGGTGTTCCTCCCTGGCCTTTCTCAGGTCCTCCATCAGGTCGTAGGCTCGGACGAAGTAGGCGCCGTAGCCGTTCTCTATGGACTTCAGGGCCAGAGCCACGGCAAGAGAACACCTTCACCTCCTGCGTATCCAAACCACCCAGACATTTCCCTCTGTTCTTCACACTTGTACGTAGGATTATTTTATCGGCCAGATGCCGACGGCGTCCATCTTGCCCTGGTTCGTATCCTATTGGAGCGACTCGCAGGAGGGCCAGTTGCCAGTTAGCAGGCTTAGTGCCAAGCAGGATCTATGGTGCCAACGCGAAGGTCAAGGTGAAGGTTCTAGATTTTGTCCAAGATGGTGGGCCGAAGTTGACTGTAGACGGAACCATCTTTGAGGTGCGAATGGAGTTGTGACCCCACCGATCCTCTCCGCACGGCAATAGTGCATTTGGAAGGATGAGAGGCCCCGATAGAGCCACATCGTCGGTTGCTCTCATCCCTCAGCCAAAATCCGCCTACTGCTTTCACTATCCATCACCCAGATAGTTTAATGGATTCTTCGACAAGATGGTCCAATCATCCTGTCGATTGACAGGTGAGGAATCGCCCGAACAGACCGTCACCTCTGCGTAAACCAATAATCAATGTCAACGCCAGTCCGCTGACAAGCGTGCAAGACTATCTCTGCCGCCGCCCTCGCATCCTCCACTGCATCGTGATGTCGAAACTCGATGTGTAGGTCAGCTGCAATTCGGGCCAAACTCCAACCCTTTCCATATCTTCGAGGCCAGGTACGTCGGGCAATGGCGGCGCTGTCGAGCCAAGCGGACTGAAATGGTCTCAAACTGTACTTCTTTGCCGCCCTTTCTAAAGCAATCTGATCGAAGGCTGTGTGACTTACCAGGATAGCCCCATCCAGCAGATTTTGCAGCCAGCCATATATCTGGGGCAGGGTTTTACTGTCCCTGACTAGGGATTCATCGATCCCATGCAGTCTCACGTTAAACTCATTGAATTGCGTTTCCGGATTGACTAACACTGAAAGGCATTCCTTCACTGCGCCACTTGTGACGCGTACAATTCCCAGTTGGCAAATGCTGGAAGGATCTGCATTGGCTGTTTCAACATCAATGGCAGTAAACGTCGGATTGACCATAGTCCCGCTCCAGTTTATCAGAATGTCTCATTACGCATCCCTCTTGTCGTCAACTCTACAAGCAGGCGCGAAGCGTGGGCTATAATGACTTAGATACTTGTTGTAGGTGAATCAAAGCCTTGAATCGTCAGTCGGAACCTGCTTACACCCGTCTTTTCTGGGCCAAGGCACAGCCATATGGTCTCCCTAGCCCTGAACGCATCCATCTGCTGGAGCACCACTTGGCCGATGTTGGGGCCTGCTTTGAAGCATTGGTGAGAATTCCCACCATCCGCAATCGTCTGGCAACTATCGGTGGTCTCCAGGATCTTCACGAATCCCTGATTGCCCGGCTCTCTCTCTTGGCCGCCTTCCACGATGTTGGCAAAGTCAACGTTGGCTTCCAGACACGTGTCTGGCGTAAGGAGGATATGCCCTTAGGACGCCGTCCGCAGTCATTGCGCAACATGGGCCATACCTTGGACTTAACGCCCGTGCTGGATGAACATGGAGACACCGAAACTACCTGCTGGTTCTTCGAAGCTCTCGATTGGTGGTGGGAAGCAACCGAATCTTGGGACAACACAGAGGGCAAGACCGTCTGTGCTCTCTTCGTTGCTTCTCTCTCTCACCATGGCATACCTTTGAATCTAAACGCAGGAAGGTCTCCAAATCCTGCCGCGTGGCGTTGTTTCGGCTCCTTGCATCCCAGGCAATACGTCGAAAGGTTGGGTAAATTGGGACGAAGCTGGTTCCCGGCTGCATTTGCGTCCGATGTTCCATCGCTCCCTTCCTCCCCCGCTTTCCAGCACATGTTCCTTGGCCTCTGTAATTGGGCCGACTGGATCGGCTCCGACGAGCTCCGCTTTCCCTTCGTTGAAGAACCCCGTGACGACTACATTCTTACCGCACGGAAACGCGCCGGGGAAGCCGTCAGGGCCATAGGGATAGACCTCTCCGACCAGAGATCCTCCTTCCGTGAGGTGCCCGGATTTTCTACTCTCTTCGAACTTAACGGATCGCCCAATGCGACTCAGAAAGCCGTTCTGGACATCCCCACGGACAGTCAACTTGTCATCGTCGAATCTGAAACTGGCTCTGGTAAGACGGAAGCCGCCCTCTTACGGTTCGCCAAGTTGTACGAGGCTGGAAAGGTAGACGGAATCTACTTCGCGCTGCCAACCCGCTCGGCCGCCGTTCAGATGCACCAGCGGGTGAGCCGCTTCACAGCAAGGCTATTCCCTCACGCCACTCCACCCTCCATCCTGGCTGTACCCGGCTATCAGACCGGCGCAGACTCGGAACCGTCCGCCATGTACGAATATGACGAGGGAGCCGCCGGGGTTCAGCCAGACTCTGTCCCCTGGGCCGCAGAGCGTCCCAAGCGTTATCTTGCCGCGCAGATCGCCGTCGGCACCATCGATCAGGCAATGATGGGCGCATTGCAGGTCAAGAACGCCCACATGCGGGCTGCCTGCTTGTCCCGCAATCTTCTGGTTGTGGACGAGGTTCACGCATCGGACACATATATGCGCAGCATCATCAAGGCCCTTCTGAATGCACACCGAGAAGCAGGCGGCTTTGCCCTCCTCATGTCCGCCACCCTTGGTTCGGTAGCTCGCCAGGAATGGCTCTCCCCAAGACGCTTGAACCACCACGCCGTAATCCCCCTGGATGATGCAATCCAAGCACCCTATCCCGCCGTCAGTAGCTTGGACATCGGCCTTTCCTCCATTGGCGAAAACAATCAAGGGAAGCAGGTCTCCCTAACGGCAAAGACCATAATGCATGATTTTTCCTCCACGATCCGGCTCGCCTTCGACGCCGCCCGCAAAGGGGCTAAAGTCCTCGTTGTCCGCAACACAGTGGATTACGCCATCCGCACTCAGCAGGCGTTCGAGGAAGCCGCGTCGAAAGAGGACGCCAGGCTGCTGTTCAGCGTCAACAACACGAACACCCTTCATCACGGTCGGTTCGCTGCCTGCGACAGGAGAATGCTCGACAGGCGCGTAGAAGAACTGCTTGGCAAGGAACGAGACTCCAATTCGAAAGGTGTCGTAGTCGTAGGTACACAAACCCTCGAACAGTCCCTGGACATCGATGCCGACCTGCTCATAACCGACCTCTGTCCCGTTGACGTCCTCCTCCAGCGTATTGGCCGTCTCCACCGCCACGCCGGGAATACCCGACCAGCTTGCTACGAAAACCCAATATGCATCGTCCTAATGCCCGATCATGGCGACCTATCCCGCCTGTTGAAACGATCTCCCAACCCCAATGGCCTTGGACCCCACGGCTTTGTGTACGAGGAACTGCGCATTCTGGAGGCCACCCGGCGGCTCATTTCCAATTATAAGGAATGGCGCATCCCCGAAATGAACCGGCTGCTGGTGGAGTGCGCAACCCACCCAGAGGCTTTGGAAGCCATCGTTGCGGAGATGGGCAACGACTGGCGATGCCACGCCAACGACTTAGAAGGAGGAAAGATTGCCGAGGGACTTACTGCTGCAAACGCCATCATCCGGCGCGACAAGTCTTTCTTCGGCGAAGACAACCGGGACGTCTGCTTTGGCAACCAGGAAGAGAGAATACGCACCCGCTTGGGCGACGACCGCGTTGACATTCCCTTTGACCCACAACCGGCCAGCCCCTTCGACAAGTCCCTCACCATCGACAAGCTGCCCATTTCCGTGCGATGGCTCGACTCGGCAAGAGTCCTCGACTCCGTTTCGACCAGACCTGTGGAAGACGCAGGCTTCACCTTCTCCTTGGGCAGCCGGACCTTTCTCTACGGCCGGCTGGGGCTATGGCGGGACGACCAATCCTAACCGCAGCCCCAGTTTCTATCCCCGCGGGTGCGGGGGAACCATACACTAGACTAACCGAACACGGTCTATTCCCAACGTGTGGGAAATGTATGAATGCCATCGTATGACTCTTGACAGGACGATCTTGGCGCAGTAATATACTCGAAATGTTCGGTGAGGCTATTTTATAAGTTTGGAGACAGTTATGCAAACACCCTTACGCCACCAGCTTGAGGTGCTTCTCAGCCGGAAGGAAGCTCTGCTCACCCAAGCTCAATCTGAATGCGATAATTTACACCGTTCCTGCAATGCAATTCGTAACGCCCTTCATTTTATTGAGCAAGAAGGGGAGGACACTCAAAGCTCGAAAAGGTAGAAACAAGAATAATCCATCTTCCGTGGTGTTATGGCCCGGAGTTTGCTTCATGTACGACATTCTAACAGAAAAACTGCTGACAATTACCGCGATTGACGGTAATGCCAAGTCCGTCTCCCTGCCGCAGGTCTACGCTTCCCTCATGGCTGACCGGGTGGAAGCCTTCCCCGCCCTGCGCCCCCACCAACGCCACGCTTGGCATGCCTTCCTTGTTCAACTCGGGGTTATCGCCATCCACAAGGCGGGTCTAACTGAACCTCCATCGGACGCCAACAAATGGCGAGACATCATCCGCGCCCTCACCAAGGACGAATTCCTTGACGATGAACCCTGGCATCTGGTGGTGGAAGACATTACCAAGCCCGCCTTCATGCAGCCGCCGGCAACGTCCAAGGAACACGAGAAGGACTACAAAAATTCAATTGGAACCCCGGACGAGTTGGACATGCTGGTAACCTCCAAGAACCACGACCTCAAGGCGGAGAGGGCGACCCAGGCAAGTGTGGACGATTGGCTCTTCGCTCTTGTAACGCTTCAGACGATGGAGGGGTTTGGTGGGGCAGGCAACTACGGCATTTCCCGGATGAACGGCGGATTGGGCAACCGGCCAGCCTTCACTCTCGCCCCTTTCAACAACACTCCCGGGGCCCATGTCAGACGCGATATTCTTGCTCTCCTGGAGTGCCTACCGGACGTTATCTGCGAATCCCCAACGTCGGAGTCCGGGTATGCTCTATTGTGGACGTTGCCGTGGGATGGTACAAAGAACGAAAGCTTATTGGTGAGCAGGCTTCATCCTCTTTTTGTGGAGGTGTGCAGACGAATTCGGCTGTGTTCAACGGCAAGCGATTCTCTTTTGGCCCTGAGGACCACATCCAAGGCGGCTCGCATCCAAGGAAAAGAATTAAAGGGTCGTACAGGTGACCCTTGGACCCCGTTCAATCGCAGTAGGGACGGCTTGCCACTTACCCTCAGCAGCGGTGGGTTCACGTACAAGCGAATAACCGAATATCTGACTGACTGGACCATTCCGCACTTACTGAAAGCCACTGAATCCGAACGTCGTTCTCGAAAGACCATGAAGTTAGTCGCCAAGGCCACCGTAAGGGGTCAGGGAAAAACCGAAGGCCATTACGAAAGGGAGATTCCCTTTCGGCATAGGACCTATGAAGTAATGGGAAGAGGTGGAGCAACAGAGCTGGGTGACATTGCTAAGAAGCGCATTGAATTAATCGGCAAGGTGCAACGCATCCTGAGCCATGCAATTCAGGCCTTCGCTGCCAGAGGCGAAGCTGACAACTCGAGTCCCGAGCATCGGGCATTGGCCCGGCAGTGGCTGAACCGTCTAGACGAAGTCGTAGACTCCACCTTCTTTGAAGCCCTTCAGGACGAGTTTGTGGCCAACCCAGTTGAACGCGAAAGCATCCGTAACCAGTGGCTGCTGAACGGCAATGACGGCGTGGTGGACCACGCCCGCCGTTTGCTTCAGCAGGCCACGGACAGCCTTCCATGCACGGCAATTTTCCGGTACAAGGCAAGGGTTCGAGCCGAGGGTTTGTTTGAAGGTCGCATCCGTTCTGGCAACGGACTGGGGTTCCTGTTCCAAGACAGTGAAAGGGATAACCAAGCATAATGACTACTGAAACCTCCGACAGGTCAAAGCTTGCCACTGAAAAAAACCGTCCCAAGTCAGGCGGCGACATAGCCGTCACTTTCGCATTTCAACTAGGACGCGAGAACTTCCCCAGAGGGGACCTGGCAGAGCTTCGTCGAATGAAACCTGATTCCCCCGATAAACCGGTGTTTTGGCGGCTATTGGCGGAACAAGACCTAATCGGCAACGCACAGAGGGAAAGTAAGTGGGCGATGATCATCCACGGGATGGCCCTTATGACCCCCAGAAACCCGACGGGAGGCAACGCCAGCTCCCACGATGGACGCACCCCAGTAGGACAAGCCCTTTATCTGGGAGGCGAGACCCAACGTTCCACAGCCTACTACAGCGAAGCCCGGCTCAATAGGTTCTTGACCGCGCGGGGTCCCATGCTGCGAACGCTCTTGACCAGAATGTTTCGCATGCTCTCCTCAGCCGACGTGTCTTTCAATTGGTGGGAGATGGCCCACTTCATCTTGATGGCAGACTCCAACGAAGAAGCGGCGGAAATGGCGCGCCGTCGTATAGCCCGCGCCTACTACCGCGCCGAACGGCGCAGCGCGGCGGCATCCGAAAGCCAAAACAACTAATCCGATTAAGGAGTTCCCTTACATGACAGATCCCAGATTCCTACAAATCCACACCCTGCATTCCTATCCCGCCGCACTGTTGAACCGGGACGACAGCGGCCTGGCAAAGCGGATGCCCTTCGGCGGCGCGGTGCGCACCCGCATATCCTCCCAGTGTCTCAAGCGTCACTGGCGGGTGGCTGAGGACGCCTTCGCCATTCATAACGTCCCAGGCGCAGAAAAGGCTCTGCGTTCCCGCAACGTGGTTGAACGCAGGGTAATTGACCCTTTGCGGCAGAACGGCAACATCAGTGAAGACGTGCTTGCCGCCGTGGGCGAGGCCTTCAACGTGGGCGTATATGGCAGCAGCGGCACTTCCGAGTCCGGTCGTCAACCTCTCCTTCTCGGACTGCCCGAAGTGGAATACCTTCAGCGGAAGGCTCAAGCCATCTGCCATGAGAATGCGAACGATGCAAAAGCTGCCGCTTCTGCCGCCACTCTGCTGTTCAGCACCCAACGAAAGAACGAAGAACGCGAAAACTTCCGCGCCTTCCGCGATAGCACTCGCCTTCCAGGCGGCTTAGAGGCAGCCCTCTTCGGCCGAATGGTCACCTCAGACCCAGGCGCGAATATCGATGCCGCCGTCCACGTGGCCCACGCCTTCACCGTCCACGCCGAGGAGTCGGAAAGCGACTACTTTTCTGTTGTCGACGACCTGCAGAGCGAAGACGAGGACCCCGGCGCCGCCCACATCGGCGACGTGGAGCTCACCGCCGGCCTCTTCTATGGCTATGTGGTGGTAGACCTGCCTGGGTTGGTGTCCAACTTGGAAGGCAGGGAGGCCAACGAGTGGCAGAATGCCGACGGGACCCTGGCCGCAAAGGTTGTTCAACATCTCATCCACCTCATTGCCACTGTCTCCCCCGGCGCCAAGCGCGGCTCCACCGCCCCCTACAGCCGCGCCCGTTTCATGCTCATCGAAGCCGGCTCCGGGCAGCCATACAGCCTGGCCGACGCCTTCCGCACCCCCGTCAATCCACCTCGGATGGAATACACCCTTAACGCACTCGTTTCCGAAATCGACTGCCAGGACTCCGCCTACGGTAGGCAAGGCGTAAGACGGTTTATGTCAATGGACAAATGCGAAATCACCAACGCAGAACGCCTACCCCTAGACTCCCTCGCATCCTGGGTGTCCGACGTGGTTCGCAACGGGGCCGTTTGCTAGCCATGCGCCATCTGATTATGCGACTGGAAGCCCCCCTCATGGCCTTTGGCGGCGAGGCCATCGACAACTACGGGGTCGTCCGACCTTTCCCCGCCGCATCCATGCTCACAGGATTGCTGGCCAATGCCCTCGGCTGGCGCCGCACCGAGCGGGAGCGCCATCAGCGTCTCCAGGGCCGGCTCGTTTTCGCGGCCCGCATTGACCGGGAATCCTACGGCGGCCTTAGCATCCAAGACTTTCAGACTGCGAAACTGGACAAGAACGACAAGGGATGGACCACCAGGGGATCACCCGAAGGGCGCGCCGGCGGAGCTAGCACCTACAACGCGCCTCACCTACGCTACCGCGACTATTATGCCGACGCCTCCGTAGTCGTTGCCCTTCGCCTGGAGCCGGAAGAAGACGCACCTACCTTGGAGGATCTGAAGGCCGCCCTTGAATCGCCACGCCGTCCCCTCTTCATAGGCCGCAAATCATGCTTGCCATCGGTCCCTATCTTCAAAGACTTTATTCACGCAGATACCTGCCTGGCGGCTTTGGTAGATTATCCTAATCTCGAACGGACCAACGCCTCCGAATCTCTGCGGCTACTCTGGCCCCAGGGGGAGGAAATGAAGGACATGGAGAGGGTGAAGGTCAATCGGACCTATATGATCACCGATCAGCGCAACTGGAATTCCGGCCTTCATGGTGGTGGCCGCTGGGTAACTGAGGGGACATACACAACTTCCGAGTCGAATGTGGAAATCGGAGTTTAGCGGAATGATCACAAGCGCCACAACCACTCTTCAGATGATCCGGGCCGAAATCAACCTGCGGGAATTCCACCGGTGGATGGGCAGTAAGCGATTGCGGGATCCGGACCACGCTATACATTGCCTGCTCAAGGAATGCTTTGGTGAGCTGTCTCCCCAACCCTTCCGACTGATATCCCCTCGAGGGGCATCAAGAGGAGTCCTCTATGGATATGGCCATGCCGATGCGGACGCGCTGCGGAACGAGGCGGCGATCTGCGCCGACCCCTTGCAAAGCCGCATCATCGCCCCCAGTCGACTCGATAGCAAGCCTATGCCATCAGCATGGGCAGAAGGCAAGAGGCTTGGTTTCGAGACTCGCATCCGACCCATAGTGCGTTGTGGCCGGGGTTCCGGTAGACCGGGCAAAGAAAGGGACGCATTTCAAGCCGAGGCAGAAACTCACCCAAAAGGAGAAATGAGGCGCACCCGCGAGCAAGTCTATACCGATTGGCTTTCCACGCAGATGGAAAGAATTGGTGGGGCTACCCTTGAACCCGATAAAACGCACCTTGTCTCATTTCAGCGTTCTCGAGCCATTCGCAAACTACATACCCGTTACAGCGAGGGGCCGGACGCCCTCTTGCGCGGCATACTCACAATTACAGAACCTCAGGCATTTGCAAATCTCCTGGCCCGCGGCATTGGCCGTCATCGCGCTTATGGATACGGCATGCTTCTCCTTCGCCCTCCCCACAAATGATCTGCGGGCTTCTTGCACCTTACCAATCGAATAACAGGCGGTCGCTCCCCGGTAATCGGCAGAATGAGAGCGGTCGCCGCATTGGAGGACCTTCATGCTCAGAGGCAGACTAGGACTGGAAACGGCGAGGGTGCCCCACGCAGATCGCCACGGGTTGCTGTGGCTCAGCCGGGGCGCTCTCACCGTCAGGGATGGTACTCTCCGCTTTCTGCGGAAAGACGAAGAGACTTCGGATGGCCCATTGGAAAGCGGTGAGTACGGCATTCCCTTTCAATCCTTATCCATGATACTACTTGGGCCCGGGTCCACTGTTAGCCATGACGCCCTTCGCCTCATGGCACGGCATGGCACGGGCCTTGTCGCGGTAGGGGCAGATGGAGTCAGGTGCTACACGGCTCCACCCCTCATGCCGGACACCTCGGACATCGCTCGTAGACAGATGAGAGCATGGGGAGACCCGGAAGGTGGACGGATAGCCGTTGCACTGAAAATGTATGCCATAAGGATGGGAGAAGTGCTGCCATTTCGCGACCTTAACGCCCTTCGTGGCGTCGAGGGCGGGCGCGCCAGACGGATGTACAAGAATCTTGCCCTGCAATACGGAATCACTTGGGATGGCCGCCGTTACGATCGCGGCAATCCGCTAGCGGCAGACATCCCGAATCAGGCTCTCAATCACGCCTCCGTCGCCGTCACATCCGCGGCGGTCATAGCAGTCACTTCCGTTGGCGCCATTCCTCAGCTGGGATTCATTCACCAACATAGCGGAGACGCCTTCGCCCTGGATATAGCGGACCTGTTCCGAGATAGCGTGTTGCTTCCGGCAGCCTTTAAGTCTGCGAAGGCCGTAATCGACAATCCTTCCCTGGATGTCGAGCGGCATACAAGACGGACAACGGGCGAAATGCTTCGCACCCAACGTGTAATTCCAAGAATGATCGACCGCATCAAGACCCTGTTTCAAGAAGTTTCGCCCCTGGACGACGATACGAAGCCTGGAGAAAAGGGAGGAGGGAGAGAGGAGGCATGACAGTTGTAGTAACCGGCAACGTAGAGGGACGCTACCGGGGGTTTCTGGCCTCCGTAATGTTGGAAATTGCTCCTGGTGTATACACTTCCCCACAAATGACCGATGGCATCAGAGAGAGAATTTGGGAAGTTCTAACCCGTTGGTACTACGAGTTGGGACATGGGTCCATAGTGATGACGTGGCGAGACCCAACCGCCGTGGCTCAGCAGAGAATTAGGACCCTCGGCGAATCCCCCAAAGAGATAGTTGATGCCGATGGCGTATACCTTGTGAAGTACAACTAGCAGATTGCCGAACATAGGGCGAATATATCGCTCGGCACGAATTATCAACAAGCACGACGAAATAGCAGATTTACTCTAACGATAACTACGAAGTTCGTTAGGGGTTCCCCCGCACCCGCGGGGATAGACCGGTGAAATACAATAACCCAAAAATAGCGGCTCTGGTTCCCCCGCACCCGCGGGGATAGACCGTATCGTTCCTGGGCGTCGACAAGCTGGCGTTGGGTTCCCCCGCACCCGCGGGGATAGACCGCTTCGAGGAACAGTCTCGCCACCTGGGCCATGGGTTCCCCCGCACCCGCGGGGATGGGCCTCTCCGTCTTCAGGAACCGTGATCAACAACGCGGGTTCCCCCGCACCCGCGGGGATAGACCGTTTTATTTCTCTTTCCCAGTTTAGAATCAAAGGGTTCCCCCGCACCCGCGGGGATAGACCGTGGTTTTGGTGTGGTTATCCTTGTTTTACACTGGTTCCCCCGCACCCGCGGGGATAGACCTTTGTGGGAACTTGTGGGAATAGTTAACATAATGGTTCCCCCGCACCCGCGGGGATAGACCCGTGTTCGCGGGTCACGACGTGTTGGTAGGTTCGGTTCCCCCGCACCCGCGGGGATAGACCTTGAGCCAGAGCACCCCGTCGTGCCGGAGAACCGGTTCCCCCGCACCCGCGGGGATAGACCTTTGTGAAAAGCGCATTTACCGTATTCGTCTGGGGTTCCCCCGCACCCGCGGGGATAGACCTTGAGCCAGAGCACCCCGTCGTGCCGGAGAACCGGTTCCCCCGCACCCGCGGGGATAGACCTTTGTGAAAAGCGCATTTACCGTATTCGTCTGGGGTTCCCCCGCACCCGCGGGGATAGACCTTGAGCCAGAGCACCCCGTCGTGCCGGAGAACCGGTTCCCCCGCACCCGCGGGGATAGACCTTTGTGAAAAGCGCATTTACCGTATTCGTCTGGGGTTCCCCCGCACCCGCGGGGATAGACCTTTGTGAAAAGCGCATTTACCGTATTCGTCTGGGGTTCCCCCGCACCCGCGGGGATAGACCTTTGTGAAAAGCGCATTTACCGTATTCGTCTGGGGTTCCCCCGCACCCGCGGGGATAGACCTTGAGCCAGAGCACCCCGTCGTGCCGGAGAACCGGTTCCCCCGCACCCGCGGGGATAGACCTTTGTGAAAAGCGCATTTACCGTATTCGTCTGGGGTTCCCCCGCACCCGCGGGGATAGACCTTTGTGAAAAGCGCATTTACCGTATTCGTCTGGGGTTCCCCCGCACCCGCGGGGATAGACCTTGAGCCAGAGCACCCCGTCGTGCCGGAGAACCGGTTCCCCCGCACCCGCGGGGATAGACCTTTGTGAAAAGCGCATTTACCGTATTCGTCTGGGGTTCCCCCGCACCCGCGGGGATAGACCCTTTACCTTGGCCTGTGAAACCAATCGCATCACGGTTCCCCCGCACCCGCGGGGATAGACCCTGAATCCGTGTGCATTTTAACAACGTTAGTTTGGTTCCCCCGCACCCGCGGGGATAGACCTCTGAACGCTTGCGGAATCCATTAGTTGATTTTGGTTCCCCCGCACCCGCGGGGATAGACCTGCTTTAAGGTATGCGATTCTGATTTTCATTCTGGTTCCCCCGCACCCGCGGGGATAGACCTTGGTTTGAAGTTTTGGGAGTTTTCCCTAGGTGGGTTCCCCCGCACCCGCGGGGATAGACCTTGAGATTTATTCAATCGGTCAAGCCAGTTTTCGGTTCCCCCGCACCCGCGGGGATAGACCCTGAATCCGTGTGCATTTTAACAACGTTAGTTTGGTTCCCCCGCACCCGCGGGGATAGACCTCTGAACGCTTGCGGAATCCATTAGTTGATTTTGGTTCCCCCGCACCCGCGGGGATAGACCTGCTTTAAGGTATGCGATTCTGATTTTCATTCTGGTTCCCCCGCACCCGCGGGGATAGACCTTGGTTTGAAGTTTTGGGAGTTTTCCCTAGGTGGGTTCCCCCGCACCCGCGGGGATAGACCTTGAGATTTATTCAATCGGTCAAGCCAGTTTTCGGTTCCCCCGCACCCGCGGGGATAGACCCCGACGGCTCCTGCAGACCCTCAAACCGCTAGAGGTTCCCCCGCACCCGCGGGGATAGACCCACCACGTACCATCAGATGCACACCACCGAAACGGTTCCCCCGCACCCGCGGGGATAGACCCTTCTGGACCGACGGTCGGCGGGTTGTGGGAGTGGTTCCCCCGCACCCGCGGGGATAGACCGAAGTGGGGGAGCATACGGTATGTGATGGTGGTGGTTCCCCCGCACCCGCGGGGATAGACCCGTCACGCGCTTCTCCCACGAGAATTTAAACCAGGTTCCCCCGCACCCGCGGGGATAGACCGCCAGCGATCCCAATATCCCTTTTTGTTTCATGGGTTCCCCCGCACCCGCGGGGATAGACCCTCCCTGGGAAGATATCGAGTGCGAATCTCGAAGGTTCCCCCGCACCCGCGGGGATAGACCTCTTGAGGCGGCAATCACGGCGCAAAATGCCGTGGTTCCCCCGCACCCGCGGGGATAGACCTTCTCTATAGGCAAACTCCCAACACGTTCTAAAGGTTCCCCCGCACCCGCGGGGATAGACCCCAGTACGTAGGGTTGAGGCAAAGGCCAAAGGCGGTTCCCCCGCACCCGCGGGGATAGACCTTTGAGATTTTCAGAACGCTAAATAAATGAGAAGGTTCCCCCGCACCCGCGGGGATAGACCTTTGAGATTTTCAGAACGCTAAATAAATGAGAAGGTTCCCCCGCACCCGCGGGGATAGACCTCTGAATGCTCAGATTTATTCAATCGGTCAAACGGTTCCCCCGCACCCGCGGGGATAGACCTCTGAATGCTCAGATTTATTCAATCGGTCAAACGGTTCCCCCGCACCCGCGGGGATAGACCCCCGTTGAGGGCCCCCACGCCGATGAATATGACGGTTCCCCCGCACCCGCGGGGATAGACCTTTGAGATTTTCAGAACGCTAAATAAATGAGAAGGTTCCCCCGCACCCGCGGGGATAGACCTTTGAGATTTTCAGAACGCTAAATAAATGAGAAGGTTCCCCCGCACCCGCGGGGATAGACCTCTGAATGCTCAGATTTATTCAATCGGTCAAACGGTTCCCCCGCACCCGCGGGGATAGACCTCTGAATGCTCAGATTTATTCAATCGGTCAAACGGTTCCCCCGCACCCGCGGGGATAGACCCCCGTTGAGGGCCCCCACGCCGATGAATATGACGGTTCCCCCGCACCCGCGGGGATAGACCTTTGAGATTTTCAGAACGCTAAATAAATGAGAAGGTTCCCCCGCACCCGCGGGGATAGACCTTTGAGATTTTCAGAACGCTAAATAAATGAGAAGGTTCCCCCGCACCCGCGGGGATAGACCTCTGAATGCTCAGATTTATTCAATCGGTCAAACGGTTCCCCCGCACCCGCGGGGATAGACCGGCCCGAAACCGGAGATTGCCCGCACCCTTTTAGGTTCCCCCGCACCCGCGGGGATAGACCTTTCGGCGGGGTTGGTCAATTGGGTAAAGAACGGGTTCCCCCGCACCCGCGGGGATAGACCACACCCGCCCTGTGGCGGAGGCCCCGACGGTGGGGTTCCCCCGCACCCGCGGGGATAGACCCTATGCAGAATTTCAGTTGGCCGCTCGCAGTCTGGTTCCCCCGCACCCGCGGGGATAGACCCTGTGGTCTTGCGACGGTTGCCACCCCGACAACGGGTTCCCCCGCACCCGCGGGGATAGACCGGTTACCCTCAGCGCGGGGAGTAACGACGACTTGGTTCCCCCGCACCCGCGGGGATAGACCTTGACATGCTGGCAAGGAATTCAGGATAGGAGGGGTTCCCCCGCACCCGCGGGGATAGACCCGCATTGAGGTCTACGAGGCCAGCCCTTGTCCCGGTTCCCCCGCACCCGCGGGGATAGACCCTCGACGTGGCGCAACGTGCGCGTGGTCATTCGGGTTCCCCCGCACCCGCGGGGATAGACCCTATGCAGAATTTCAGTTGGCCGCTCGCAGTCTGGTTCCCCCGCACCCGCGGGGATAGACCCTGTGGTCTTGCGACGGTTGCCACCCCGACAACGGGTTCCCCCGCACCCGCGGGGATAGACCGGTTACCCTCAGCGCGGGGAGTAACGACGACTTGGTTCCCCCGCACCCGCGGGGATAGACCTTGACATGCTGGCAAGGAATTCAGGATAGGAGGGGTTCCCCCGCACCCGCGGGGATAGACCCGCATTGAGGTCTACGAGGCCAGCCCTTGTCCCGGTTCCCCCGCACCCGCGGGGATAGACCCTCGACGTGGCGCAACGTGCGCGTGGTCATTCGGGTTCCCCCGCACCCGCGGGGATAGACCCGGGGCGGATGCTATGACCCAATCCGCCGCCGAGGTTCCCCCGCACCCGCGGGGATAGACCGGCACAGCCGACGGCAACGGCGGCGCTGGAGGCGGTTCCCCCGCACCCGCGGGGATAGACCCGCCAGGGGGCGCAACCGCAAGAGTACATACGGAGGTTCCCCCGCACCCGCGGGGATAGACCGTAGTCAACCAGTTCCGCCGGCGTGGGCGCATCGGTTCCCCCGCACCCGCGGGGATAGACCCACCCCGTCGGAGGGGCAACGGCGGGCCTACGCGGTTCCCCCGCACCCGCGGGGATAGACCGTGGCGGCCAAGTGACGGCGTGGACCCGCGGACGGTTCCCCCGCACCCGCGGGGATAGACCTTCCAGCAACGCCTTAGCCCCCGGCCGCTTCTGGGTTCCCCCGCACCCGCGGGGATAGACCGTAGTCAACCAGTTCCGCCGGCGTGGGCGCATCGGTTCCCCCGCACCCGCGGGGATAGACCCACCCCGTCGGAGGGGCAACGGCGGGCCTACGCGGTTCCCCCGCACCCGCGGGGATAGACCGTGGCGGCCAAGTGACGGCGTGGACCCGCGGACGGTTCCCCCGCACCCGCGGGGATAGACCTTCCAGCAACGCCTTAGCCCCCGGCCGCTTCTGGGTTCCCCCGCACCCGCGGGGATAGACCCTTCAACACCACTACCGACCTCTTCCAGCACTTGGTTCCCCCGCACCCGCGGGGATAGACCCCCGCCGGGGCGTCGCAACGGAGGACTAAATGAGGTTCCCCCGCACCCGCGGGGATAGACCGTGTGCCCAGGTGGAACGGAAACCGTGCTTAGGGGTTCCCCCGCACCCGCGGGGATAGACCGGTCAGCCGGTTTCCGGCCCCTGGCAGCATCACGGTTCCCCCGCACCCGCGGGGATAGACCTGACCGTCGCAAGATAAGGTGGTGCACAATGGCGGTTCCCCCGCACCCGCGGGGATAGACCCATTGCCCGGGCGGGCGTCGTGCACCTTACCTGGGTTCCCCCGCACCCGCGGGGATAGACCGTGGCCAGGCCGTCCGTTGGTCTGAAGTTGCCGGGTTCCCCCGCACCCGCGGGGATAGACCTGGTACGGGGACAAAGTGGAAGAGGCGATCTTCGGTTCCCCCGCACCCGCGGGGATAGACCGGTCATAAAGGACGTACCCGATAGGGAGACCGGGGTTCCCCCGCACCCGCGGGGATAGACCTGTCCAGGCTGGAGAAGGAACGCATCTTGTTGAGGTTCCCCCGCACCCGCGGGGATAGACCCTGGTACGTTCGCATCCGAGATGCGCCTTTTCTGGTTCCCCCGCACCCGCGGGGATAGACCTTTGTCATAATCTAGTTTGAGTTTCGGGTCTACGGTTCCCCCGCACCCGCGGGGATAGACCTTAGGTGACGTGTATTCGATTCCGTTTTCCAGCGGTTCCCCCGCACCCGCGGGGATAGACCTGTAGCCATGTTACCTCCTGCGTTTTCCATGCGGGTTCCCCCGCACCCGCGGGGATAGACCTTTGTCATAATCTAGTTTGAGTTTCGGGTCTACGGTTCCCCCGCACCCGCGGGGATAGACCTTAGGTGACGTGTATTCGATTCCGTTTTCCAGCGGTTCCCCCGCACCCGCGGGGATAGACCCATGATTCCGTAGGTGCGCATGGCGCGACGGATGGTTCCCCCGCACCCGCGGGGATAGACCTTGCTTGACGGGTTTGTCTGATTCTTGATTCTCGGTTCCCCCGCACCCGCGGGGATAGACCGTAACGAATAGGCCCTTGAAGTTCTTACGCGGTGGTTCCCCCGCACCCGCGGGGATAGACCCTGGAATATCGTGGCCTCGGAGAGGTCGACGCGGGTTCCCCCGCACCCGCGGGGATAGACCTCCGGCGCATCATGGCCTCCGGCAGACCACTGTGGTTCCCCCGCACCCGCGGGGATAGACCCCCATTCAAAAGCATCGAAAAGAAAATCAAGAAGGTTCCCCCGCACCCGCGGGGATAGACCCGATCAGGCGCATTGCTCCAAAGGCTCGAGCTGGGTTCCCCCGCACCCGCGGGGATAGACCCCCATACTGCCTGGTCAACATCGACTTTAAGTAGGTTCCCCCGCACCCGCGGGGATAGACCCGCATACTGCCTGGTCAACATCGACTTTAAGTAGGTTCCCCCGCACCCGCGGGGATAGACCATGACCACCTCCGACAACGCATGGGACGAAGTCGGTTCCCCCGCACCCGCGGGGATAGACCCGATCAGGCGCATTGCTCCAAAGGCTCGAGCTGGGTTCCCCCGCACCCGCGGGGATAGACCCGCATACTGCCTGGTCAACATCGACTTTAAGTAGGTTCCCCCGCACCCGCGGGGATAGACCATGACCACCTCCGACAACGCATGGGACGAAGTCGGTTCCCCCGCACCCGCGGGGATAGACCCGATCAGGCGCATTGCTCCAAAGGCTCGAGCTGGGTTCCCCCGCACCCGCGGGGATAGACCCGCATACTGCCTGGTCAACATCGACTTTAAGTAGGTTCCCCCGCACCCGCGGGGATAGACCATGACCACCTCCGACAACGCATGGGACGAAGTCGGTTCCCCCGCACCCGCGGGGATAGACCCGCATACTGCCTGGTCAACATCGACTTTAAGTAGGTTCCCCCGCACCCGCGGGGATAGCCATGACCACCTCCGACAACGCATGGGACGAAGTCGGTTCCCCCGCACCCGCGGGGATAGACCCGATCAGGCGCATTGCTCCAAAGGCTCGAGCTGGGTTCCCCCGCACCCGCGGGGATAGACCCGCATACTGCCTGGTCAACATCGACTTTAAGTAGGTTCCCCCGCACCCGCGGGGATAGACCATGACCACCTCCGACAACGCATGGGACGAAGTCGGTTCCCCCGCACCCGCGGGGATAGACCCGATCAGGCGCATTGCTCCAAAGGCTCGAGCTGGGTTCCCCCGCACCCGCGGGGATAGACCCGCATACTGCCTGGTCAACATCGACTTTAAGTAGGTTCCCCCGCACCCGCGGGGATAGACCATGACCACCTCCGACAACGCATGGGACGAAGTCGGTTCCCCCGCACCCGCGGGGATAGACCCGATCAGGCGCATTGCTCCAAAGGCTCGAGCTGGGTTCCCCCGCACCCGCGGGGATAGACCCGCATACTGCCTGGTCAACATCGACTTTAAGTAGGTTCCCCCGCACCCGCGGGGATAGACCATGACCACCTCCGACAACGCATGGGACGAAGTCGGTTCCCCCGCACCCGCGGGGATAGACCCGATCAGGCGCATTGCTCCAAAGGCTCGAGCTGGGTTCCCCCGCACCCGCGGGGATAGACCCCACTTCACCCTCGCAAACGCATACTGCCTGGTGGTTCCCCCGCACCCGCGGGGATAGACCGCATACGTCGATGCGGTGGCGGCGGGGAATACGGGTTCCCCCGCACCCGCGGGGATAGACCATTCACTTTCAAAACTTTGCCAAGAATCAACTAGGTTCCCCCGCACCCGCGGGGATAGACCCGCCTCCGGGGAGTTTCAGCTTCACCCACTTCGGGTTCCCCCGCACCCGCGGGGATAGACCGCAGGTCTCACAGCGACACCGGGCGTCGCTAGGGGTTCCCCCGCACCCGCGGGGATAGACCGCAGGTCTCACAGCGACACCGGGCGTCGCTAGGGGTTCCCCCGCACCCGCGGGGATAGACCGCAGGTCTCACAGCGACACCGGGCGTCGCTAGGGGTAGTGAGACCTGCGGTCTATCCCCGCGGGTGCGGGGGAACCCCTAGCGACGCCCGGTGTCGCTGTGAGACCTGCGGTCTATCCCCGCGGGTGCGGGGGAACCCCTAGCGACGCCCGGTGTCGCTGTGAGACCTGCGGTCTATCCCCGCGGGTGCGGGGGAACCCCTAGCGACGCCCGGTGTCGCTGTGAGACCTGCGGTCTATCCCCGCGGGTGCGGGGGAACCCCTAGCGACGCCCGGTGTCGCTGTGAGACCTGCGGTCTATCCCCGCGGGTGCGGGGGAACCCCTAGCGACGCCCGGTGTCGCTGTGAGACCTGCGGTCTATCCCCGCGGGTGCGGGGGAACCCCTAGCGACGCCCGGTGTCGCTGTGAGACCTGCGGTCTATCCCCGCGGGTGCGGGGGAACCCCTAGCGACGCCCGGTGTCGCTGTGAGACCTGCGGTCTATCCCCGCGGGTGCGGGGGAACCCCTAGCGACGCCCGGTGTCGCTGTGAGACCTGCGGTCTATCCCCGCGGGTGCGGGGGAACCCCTAGCGACGCCCGGTGTCGCTGTGAGACCTGCGGTCTATCCCCGCGGGTGCGGGGGAACCCCTAGCGACGCCCGGTGTCGCTGTGAGACCTGCGGTCTATCCCCGCGGGTGCGGGGGAACCCCTAGCGACGCCCGGTGTCGCTGTGAGACCTGCGGTCTATCCCCGCGGGTGCGGGGGAACCCCTAGCGACGCCCGGTGTCGCTGTGAGACCTGCGGTCTATCCCCGCGGGTGCGGGGGAACCCCTAGCGACGCCCGGTGTCGCTGTGAGACCTGCGGTCTATCCCCGCGGGTGCGGGGGAACCCCTAGCGACGCCCGGTGTCGCTGTGAGACCTGCGGTCTATCCCCGCGGGTGCGGGGGAACCCCTAGCGACGCCCGGTGTCGCTGTGAGACCTGCGGTCTATCCCCGCGGGTGCGGGGGAACCCCTAGCGACGCCCGGTGTCGCTGTGAGACCTGCGGTCTATCCCCGCGGGTGCGGGGGAACCCCTAGCGACGCCCGGTGTCGCTGTGAGACCTGCGGTCTATCCCCGCGGGTGCGGGGGAACCCCTAGCGACGCCCGGTGTCGCTGTGAGACCTGCGGTCTATCCCCGCGGGTGCGGGGGAACCCCTAGCGACGCCCGGTGTCGCTGTGAGACCTGCGGTCTATCCCCGCGGGTGCGGGGGAACCCCTAGCGACGCCCGGTGTCGCTGTGAGACCTGCGGTCTATCCCCGCGGGTGCGGGGGAACCCCTAGCGACGCCCGGTGTCGCTGTGAGACCTGCGGTCTATCCCCGCGGGTGCGGGGGAACCCCTAGCGACGCCCGGTGTCGCTGTGAGACCTGCGGTCTATCCCCGCGGGTGCGGGGGAACCCCTAGCGACGCCCGGTGTCGCTGTGAGACCTGCGGTCTATCCCCGCGGGTGCGGGGGAACCCCTAGCGACGCCCGGTGTCGCTGTGAGACCTGCGGTCTATCCCCGCGGGTGCGGGGGAACCCCTAGCGACGCCCGGTGTCGCTGTGAGACCTGCGGTCTATCCCCGCGGGTGCGGGGGAACCCCTAGCGACGCCCGGTGTCGCTGTGAGACCTGCGGTCTATCCCCGCGGGTGCGGGGGAACCCCTAGCGGACGCCCGGTGTCGCTGTGAGACCTGCGGTCTATCCCCGCGGGTGCGGGGGAACCCCTAGCGACGCCCGGTGTCGCTGTGAGACCTGCGGTCTATCCCCGCGGGTGCGGGGGAACCCCTAGCGACGCCCGGTGTCGCTGTGAGACCTGCGGTCTATCCCCGCGGGTGCGGGGGAACCCCTAGCGACGCCCGGTGTCGCTGTGAGACCTGCGGTCTATCCCCGCGGGTGCGGGGGAACCCCTAGCGACGCCCGGTGTCGCTGTGAGACCTGCGGTCTATCCCCGCGGGTGCGGGGGAACCCCTAGCGACGCCCGGTGTCGCTGTGAGACCTGCGGTCTATCCCCGCGGGTGCGGGGGAACCCCTAGCGACGCCCGGTGTCGCTGTGAGACCTGCGGTCTATCCCCGCGGGTGCGGGGGAACCCCTAGCGACGCCCGGTGTCGCTGTGAGACCTGCGGTCTATCCCCGCGGGTGCGGGGGAACCCCTAGCGACGCCCGGTGTCGCTGTGAGACCTGCGGTCTATCCCCGCGGGTGCGGGGGAACCCCTAGCGACGCCCGGTGTCGCTGTGAGACCTGCGGTCTATCCCCGCGGGTGCGGGGGAACCCCTAGCGACGCCCGGTGTCGCTGTGAGACCTGCGGTCTATCCCCGCGGGTGCGGGGGAACCCCTAGCGACGCCCGGTGTCGCTGTGAGACCTGCGGTCTATCCCCGCGGGTGCGGGGGAACCCCTAGCGACGCCCGGTGTCGCTGTGAGACCTGCGGTCTATCCCCGCGGGTGCGGGGGAACCCCTAGCGACGCCCGGTGTCGCTGTGAGACCTGCGGTCTATCCCCGCGGGTGCGGGGGAACCCCTAGCGACGCCCGGTGTCGCTGTGAGACCTGCGGTCTATCCCCGCGGGTGCGGGGGAACCCCTAGCGACGCCCGGTGTCGCTGTGAGACCTGCGGTCTATCCCCGCGGGTGCGGGGGAACCCCTAGCGACGCCCGGTGTCGCTGTGAGACCTGCGGTCTATCCCCGCGGGTGCGGGGGAACCCCTAGCGACGCCCGGTGTCGCTGTGAGACCTGCGGTCTATCCCCGCGGGTGCGGGGGAACCCCTAGCGACGCCCGGTGTCGCTGTGAGACCTGCGGTCTATCCCCGCGGGTGCGGGGGAACCCCTAGCGACGCCCGGTGTCGCTGTGAGACCTGCGGTCTATCCCCGCGGGTGCGGGGGAACCCCTAGCGACGCCCGGTGTCGCTGTGAGACCTGCGGTCTATCCCCGCGGGTGCGGGGGAACCCCTAGCGACGCCCGGTGTCGCTGTGAGACCTGCGGTCTATCCCCGCGGGTGCGGGGGAACCCCTAGCGACGCCCGGTGTCGCTGTGAGACCTGCGGTCTATCCCCGCGGGTGCGGGGGAACCCCTAGCGACGCCCGGTGTCGCTGTGAGACCTGCGGTCTATCCCCGCGGGTGCGGGGGAACCCCTAGCGACGCCCGGTGTCGCTGTGAGACCTGCGGTCTATCCCCGCGGGTGCGGGGGAACCCCTAGCGACGCCCGGTGTCGCTGTGAGACCTGCGGTCTATCCCCGCGGGTGCGGGGGAACCCCTAGCGACGCCCGGTGTCGCTGTGAGACCTGCGGTCTATCCCCGCGGGTGCGGGGGAACCCCTAGCGACGCCCGGTGTCGCTGTGAGACCTGCGGTCTATCCCCGCGGGTGCGGGGGAACCCCTAGCGACGCCCGGTGTCGCTGTGAGACCTGCGGTCTATCCCCGCGGGTGCGGGGGAACCCCTAGCGACGCCCGGTGTCGCTGTGAGACCTGCGGTCTATCCCCGCGGGTGCGGGGGAACCCCTAGCGACGCCCGGTGTCGCTGTGAGACCTGCGGTCTATCCCCGCGGGTGCGGGGGAACCCCTAGCGACGCCCGGTGTCGCTGTGAGACCTGCGGTCTATCCCCGCGGGTGCGGGGGAACCCCTAGCGACGCCCGGTGTCGCTGTGAGACCTGCGGTCTATCCCCGCGGGTGCGGGGGAACCCCTAGCGACGCCCGGTGTCGCTGTGAGACCTGCGGTCTATCCCCGCGGGTGCGGGGGAACCCCTAGCGACGCCCGGTGTCGCTGTGAGACCTGCGGTCTATCCCCGCGGGTGCGGGGGAACCCCTAGCGACGCCCGGTGTCGCTGTGAGACCTGCGGTCTATCCCCGCGGGTGCGGGGGAACCCCTAGCGACGCCCGGTGTCGCTGTGAGACCTGCGGTCTATCCCCGCGGGTGCGGGGGAACCCCTAGCGACGCCCGGTGTCGCTGTGAGACCTGCGGTCTATCCCCGCGGGTGCGGGGGAACCCCTAGCGACGCCCGGTGTCGCTGTGAGACCTGCGGTCTATCCCCGCGGGTGCGGGGGAACCCCTAGCGACGCCCGGTGTCGCTGTGAGACCTGCGGTCTATCCCCGCGGGTGCGGGGGAACCCCTAGCGACGCCCGGTGTCGCTGTGAGACCTGCGGTCTATCCCCGCGGGTGCGGGGGAACCCCTAGCGACGCCCGGTGTCGCTGTGAGACCTGCGGTCTATCCCCGCGGGTGCGGGGGAACCCCTAGCGACGCCCGGTGTCGCTGTGAGACCTGCGGTCTATCCCCGCGGGTGCGGGGGAACCCCTAGCGACGCCCGGTGTCGCTGTGAGACCTGCGGTCTATCCCCGCGGGTGCGGGGGAACCCCTAGCGACGCCCGGTGTCGCTGTGAGACCTGCGGTCTATCCCCCGCGGGTGCGGGGGAACCCCTAGCGACGCCCGGTGTCGCTGTGAGACCTGCGGTCTATCCCCGCGGGTGCGGGGGAACCCCTAGCGACGCCCGG
>CBDBPI010000002.1:0-1822330 GCA_965208725.1 Dehalococcoidia bacterium
ACCGGGCGTCGCTAGGGGTTCCCCCGCACCCGCGGGGATAGACCGCAGGTCTCACAGCGACACCGGGCGTCGCTAGGGGTTCCCCCGCACCCGCGGGGATAGACCGCAGGTCTCACAGCGACACCGGGCGTCGCTAGGGGTTCCCCCGCACCCGCGGGGATAGACCGCAGGTCTCACAGCGACACCGGGCGTCGCTAGGGGTTCCCCCGCACCCGCGGGGATAGACCGCAGGTCTCACAGCGACACCGGGCGTCGCTAGGGGTTCCCCCGCACCCGCGGGGATAGACCGCAGGTCTCACAGCGACACCGGGCGTCGCTAGGGGTTCCCCCGCACCCGCGGGGATAGACCGCAGGTCTCACAGCGACACCGGGCGTCGCTAGGGGTTCCCCCGCACCCGCGGGGATAGACCGCAGGTCTCACAGCGACACCGGGCGTCGCTAGGGGTTCCCCCGCACCCGCGGGGATAGACCGCAGGTCTCACAGCGACACCGGGCGTCGCTAGGGGTTCCCCCGCACCCGCGGGGATAGACCGCAGGTCTCACAGCGACACCGGGCGTCGCTAGGGGTTCCCCCGCACCCGCGGGGATAGACCGCAGGTCTCACAGCGACACCGGGCGTCGCTAGGGGTTCCCCCGCACCCGCGGGGATAGACCGCAGGTCTCACAGCGACACCGGGCGTCGCTAGGGGTTCCCCCGCACCCGCGGGGATAGACCGCAGGTCTCACAGCGACACCGGGCGTCGCTAGGGGTTCCCCCGCACCCGCGGGGATAGACCGCAGGTCTCACAGCGACACCGGGCGTCGCTAGGGGTTCCCCCGCACCCGCGGGGATAGACCGCAGGTCTCACAGCGACACCGGGCGTCGCTAGGGGTTCCCCCGCACCCGCGGGGATAGACCGCAGGTCTCACAGCGACACCGGGCGTCGCTAGGGGTTCCCCCGCACCCGCGGGGATAGACCGCAGGTCTCACAGCGACACCGGGCGTCGCTAGGGGTTCCCCCGCACCCGCGGGGATAGACCGCAGGTCTCACAGCGACACCGGGCGTCGCTAGGGGTTCCCCCGCACCCGCGGGGATAGACCGCAGGTCTCACAGCGACACCGGGCGTCGCTAGGGGTTCCCCCGCACCCGCGGGGATAGACCGCAGGTCTCACAGCGACACCGGGCGTCGCTAGGGGTTCCCCCGCACCCGCGGGGATAGACCGCAGGTCTCACAGCGACACCGGGCGTCGCTAGGGGTTCCCCCGCACCCGCGGGGATAGACCGCAGGTCTCACAGCGACACCGGGCGTCGCTAGGGGTTCCCCCGCACCCGCGGGGATAGACCGCAGGTCTCACAGCGACACCGGGCGTCGCTAGGGGTTCCCCCGCACCCGCGGGGATAGACCGCAGGTCTCACAGCGACACCGGGCGTCGCTAGGGGTTCCCCCGCACCCGCGGGGATAGACCGCAGGTCTCACAGCGACACCGGGCGTCGCTAGGGGTTCCCCCGCACCCGCGGGGATAGACCGCAGGTCTCACAGCGACACCGGGCGTCGCTAGGGGTTCCCCCGCACCCGCGGGGATAGACCGCAGGTCTCACAGCGACACCGGGCGTCGCTAGGGGTTCCCCCGCACCCGCGGGGATAGACCGCAGGTCTCACAGCGACACCGGGCGTCGCTAGGGGTTCCCCCGCACCCGCGGGGATAGACCGCAGGTCTCACAGCGACACCGGGCGTCGCTAGGGGTTCCCCCGCACCCGCGGGGATAGACCGCAGGTCTCACAGCGACACCGGGCGTCGCTAGGGGTTCCCCCGCACCCGCGGGGATAGACCGCAGGTCTCACAGCGACACCGGGCGTCGCTAGGGGTTCCCCCGCACCCGCGGGGATAGACCGCAGGTCTCACAGCGACACCGGGCGTCGCTAGGGGTTCCCCCGCACCCGCGGGGATAGACCGCAGGTCTCACAGCGACACCGGGCGTCGCTAGGGGTTCCCCCGCACCCGCGGGGATAGACCGCAGGTCTCACAGCGACACCGGGCGTCGCTAGGGGTTCCCCCGCACCCGCGGGGATAGACCGCAGGTCTCACAGCGACACCGGGCGTCGCTAGGGGTTCCCCCGCACCCGCGGGGATAGACCGCAGGTCTCACAGCGACACCGGGCGTCGCTAGGGGTTCCCCCGCACCCGCGGGGATAGACCGCAGGTCTCACAGCGACACCGGGCGTCGCTAGGGGTTCCCCCGCACCCGCGGGGATAGACCGCAGGTCTCACAGCGACACCGGGCGTCGCTAGGGGTTCCCCCGCACCCGCGGGGATAGACCGCAGGTCTCACAGCGACACCGGGCGTCGCTAGGGGTTCCCCCGCACCCGCGGGGATAGACCGCAGGTCTCACAGCGACACCGGGCGTCGCTAGGGGTTCCCCCGCACCCGCGGGGATAGACCGCAGGTCTCACAGCGACACCGGGCGTCGCTAGGGGTTCCCCCGCACCCGCGGGGATAGACCGCAGGTCTCACAGCGACACCGGGCGTCGCTAGGGGTTCCCCCGCACCCGCGGGGATAGACCGCAGGTCTCACAGCGACACCGGGCGTCGCTAGGGGTTCCCCCGCACCCGCGGGGATAGACCGCAGGTCTCACAGCGACACCGGGCGTCGCTAGGGGTTCCCCCGCACCCGCGGGGATAGACCGCAGGTCTCACAGCGACACCGGGCGTCGCTAGGGGTTCCCCCGCACCCGCGGGGATAGACCGCAGGTCTCACAGCGACACCGGGCGTCGCTAGGGGTTCCCCCGCACCCGCGGGGATAGACCGCAGGTCTCACAGCGACACCGGGCGTCGCTAGGGGTTCCCCCGCACCCGCGGGGATAGACCGCAGGTCTCACAGCGACACCGGGCGTCGCTAGGGGTTCCCCCGCACCCGCGGGGATAGACCGCAGGTCTCACAGCGACACCGGGCGTCGCTAGGGGTTCCCCCGCACCCGCGGGGATAGACCGTGGACTCCCTGGCTGGAGGAACGCGGGGTCAAGGTTCCCCCGCACCCGCGGGGATAGACCCTGGTCCCTGGCGTCGCTAGGGGTTCCCCCGCACCCGCGGGGATAGACCGCCTGGTGACAAGGTTCCCCCGCACCCGCGGGGATAGACCCTGGTCGTCCTCGCCGGTGACTGAGATAATGATGGTTCCCCCGCACCCGCGGGGATAGACCGTGGACTCCCTGGCTGGAGGAACGCGGGGTCAAGGTTCCCCCGCACCCGCGGGGATAGACCCTACATATCCTGCCCAATGAGCCATTGCCAGGAGGTTCCCCCGCACCCGCGGGGATAGACCCTGGTCGTCCTCGCCGGTGACTGAGATAATGATGGTTCCCCCGCACCCGCGGGGATAGACCGTGGACTCCCTGGCTGGAGGAACGCGGGGTCAAGGTTCCCCCGCACCCGCGGGGATAGACCCTACATATCCTGCCCAATGAGCCATTGCCAGGAGGTTCCCCCGCACCCGCGGGGATAGACCCTGGTCGTCCTCGCCGGTGACTGAGATAATGATGGTTCCCCCGCACCCGCGGGGATAGACCGGTTCTTGGTTGGCACGTGGGAACTGGACACCCGGTTCCCCCGCACCCGCGGGGATAGACCCCATTGCCGGAAGGTGGCGAGGTCGGCGTCTTCGGTTCCCCCGCACCCGCGGGGATAGACCTTCCTTGGGCACTCCACCGCCTAGGGCGTTGAAGGTTCCCCCGCACCCTCGGGGATAGACCTCAAGGCAAGATGGACTTGGCGAAAATGAAGCCGGTTCCCCCGCACCCGCGGGGATAGACCGTGTACACCGGCGAGAATCAGCCCGTCATCTGCGGTTCCCCCGCACCCGCGGGGATAGACCCTCAGGCTCGCCAACTCCGGCCTCGCCTCCAGGGGTTCCCCCGCACCCGCGGGGATAGACCGTGTACACCGGCGAGAATCAGCCCGTCATCTGCGGTTCCCCCGCACCCGCGGGGATAGACCCTCAGGCTCGCCAACTCCGGCCTCGCCTCCAGGGGTTCCCCCGCACCCGCGGGGATAGACCGTGTACACCGGCGAGAATCAGCCCGTCATCTGCGGTTCCCCCGCACCCGCGGGGATAGACCCTCAGGCTCGCCAACTCCGGCCTCGCCTCCAGGGGTTCCCCCGCACCCGCGGGGATAGACCTTTCAACGACAGGCGGATTGCCTACTACAGGGAGGTTCCCCCGCACCCGCGGGGATAGACCTTTCAACGACAGGCGGATTGCCTACTACAGGGAGGTTCCCCCGCACCCGCGGGGATAGACCTTACGGGGGATGACACCAACCGAGTGCTCTTGAGGTTCCCCCGCACCCGCGGGGATAGACCCAAATAATGGAGATGGCTACATCGTTTTCAATGGGTTCCCCCGCACCCGCGGGGATAGACCCATTTCAAAATGTTACGAGCGGTACTCAATACAGGTTCCCCCGCACCCGCGGGGATAGACCCATTTCAAAATGTTACGAGCGGTACTCAATACAGGTTCCCCCGCACCCGCGGGGATAGACCCATTTCAAAATGTTACGAGCGGTACTCAATACAGGTTCCCCCGCACCCGCGGGGATAGACCCTGCATGGTTCCCTGAATCCGCCTGTTCGTCGCGGTTCCCCCGCACCCGCGGGGATAGACCCATGAATCGCCCTGGGATTCAACGGGCAATGGGGGGTTCCCCCGCACCCGCGGGGATAGACCTTTGAGGCTATACGATCCCGCAGAGGACTCTTCGGTTCCCCCGCACCCGCGGGGATAGACCCTGGGCGGACCACTGGTTCGCCCGTCTTTGCGTGGTTCCCCCGCACCCGCGGGGATAGACCGTAACTCGTCTATCGTTTTTCTGTCAGCCATGTGGTTCCCCCGCACCCGCGGGGATAGACCGTGTGAACAGCAGGGCGGGGGCGGTCACAACGGGGTTCCCCCGCACCCGCGGGGATAGACCTTTGGAGTAGTACCGCTTGCCCTGCTCAAGCATGGTTCCCCCGCACCCGCGGGGATAGACCTCGCCCCCCCTGCTGTGCCTAGCGTTACGTAACGGTTCCCCCGCACCCGCGGGGATAGACCTTATCGGCGTATCATCGACGAAGGGCGTCTTGTGGTTCCCCCGCACCCGCGGGGATAGACCTCGCCCCCCCTGCTGTGCCTAGCGTTACGTAACGGTTCCCCCGCACCCGCGGGGATAGACCTTATCGGCGTATCATCGACGAAGGGCGTCTTGTGGTTCCCCCGCACCCGCGGGGATAGACCTCGCCCCCCCTGCTGTGCCTAGCGTTACGTAACGGTTCCCCCGCACCCGCGGGGATAGACCTTATCGGCGTATCATCGACGAAGGGCGTCTTGTGGTTCCCCCGCACCCGCGGGGATAGACCTCGCCCCCCCTGCTGTGCCTAGCGTTACGTAACGGTTCCCCCGCACCCGCGGGGATAGACCTTATCGGCGTATCATCGACGAAGGGCGTCTTGTGGTTCCCCCGCACCCGCGGGGATAGACCTCGCCCCCCCTGCTGTGCCTAGCGTTACGTAACGGTTCCCCCGCACCCGCGGGGATAGACCTTATCGGCGTATCATCGACGAAGGGCGTCTTGTGGTTCCCCCGCACCCGCGGGGATAGACCTCGCCCCCCCTGCTGTGCCTAGCGTTACGTAACGGTTCCCCCGCACCCGCGGGGATAGACCTTATCGGCGTATCATCGACGAAGGGCGTCTTGTGGTTCCCCCGCACCCGCGGGGATAGACCTCGCCCCCCCTGCTGTGCCTAGCGTTACGTAACGGTTCCCCCGCACCCGCGGGGATAGACCTTATCGGCGTATCATCGACGAAGGGCGTCTTGTGGTTCCCCCGCACCCGCGGGGATAGACCTCGCCCCCCCTGCTGTGCCTAGCGTTACGTAACGGTTCCCCCGCACCCGCGGGGATAGACCTTATCGGCGTATCATCGACGAAGGGCGTCTTGTGGTTCCCCCGCACCCGCGGGGATAGACCTCGCCCCCCCTGCTGTGCCTAGCGTTACGTAACGGTTCCCCCGCACCCGCGGGGATAGACCTTATCGGCGTATCATCGACGAAGGGCGTCTTGTGGTTCCCCCGCACCCGCGGGGATAGACCTCGCCCCCCCTGCTGTGCCTAGCGTTACGTAACGGTTCCCCCGCACCCGCGGGGATAGACCTTATCGGCGTATCATCGACGAAGGGCGTCTTGTGGTTCCCCCGCACCCGCGGGGATAGACCCTTGCCGCGTCTACGACGACACCATCAGCATCGGGTTCCCCCGCACCCGCGGGGATAGACCCAATGTATTGACGTACAGGATGCTCTGCGCCTCGGTTCCCCCGCACCCGCGGGGATAGACCCCGCCCAGTTTCAAGGTCGTCAGGCATATACAAGGTTCCCCCGCACCCGCGGGGATAGACCGTTACAAGCTGTAGAAGGGTTGCGCCGTTACAAGGTTCCCCCGCACCCGCGGGGATAGACCCGTGCGCCTTGGGCGTTTGGTCTGCGTGGGCGAGGTTCCCCCGCACCCGCGGGGATAGACCCGTCAATAAAGGTGGAAATATCAAGGGCCATGTGGTTCCCCCGCACCCGCGGGGATAGACCGTCGTCCGTTGCGTGGTTCGTCCGGCAGGCCAAGGTTCCCCCGCACCCGCGGGGATAGACCGGTATCAACCAGTGGGAAAACGTCCTGGACTACGGTTCCCCCGCACCCGCGGGGATAGACCCGTGCGCCTTGGGCGTTTGGTCTGCGTGGGCGAGGTTCCCCCGCACCCGCGGGGATAGACCCGTCAATAAAGGTGGAAATATCAAGGGCCATGTGGTTCCCCCGCACCCGCGGGGATAGACCGTCGTCCGTTGCGTGGTTCGTCCGGCAGGCCAAGGTTCCCCCGCACCCGCGGGGATAGACCGGTATCAACCAGTGGGAAAACGTCCTGGACTACGGTTCCCCCGCACCCGCGGGGATAGACCGTAGCATTTGGTTAATGGTCTTAAGGTGGTCAAGGTTCCCCCGCACCCGCGGGGATAGACCTTCTCCATGATGTAGGCTTTGGATACATCTGGGGGTTCCCCCGCACCCGCGGGGATAGACCTTAGAGGATGTCTAAAAAGCATTGGAGTTAGCCAATCGTCGTAGCATCAAACCAGTCATAGCGGCGTAGACCCATGCTTCTGTGGTCTGGGGCAACTCCTCATAGTCCTTGCTCAGGCGACGATATCGGCCCAACCAGGCAAAGGTACGCTCCACAACCCAACGGCGTGGAAGCACCTCGAAGGTGTGTTGACCGGATGGACGCCGCACTAGTTCCAAGTTCCATCCACATATCTTTCGCGTCCACTCCACCAGTTTGCCTGCGTAAGCCCCATCAGCCCAGATTCGCTTCAACCGAGGAAACCGGCCTACCAAACCCATCAGCGCCCACCTGGCTCCGTCTCTATCCTGGATGTTGGCCGGATGTACCACCACTGTCAACAACAATCCTGTAGTGTCTACTACGATGTGTCGCTTTCTTCCACAGACCTTCTTACCAGCGTCATAGCCACGAGGCCCCCTTTTTCCGTGGTCTTCACCGTTTGGCTGTCTATGATGGCCCCGCTCGGACTGGCAGACCGTCCCTCATCCAGCCGTAAACGTTCCCGTAGCGCTTCATGTATCCGCTCCAGGGTCCCATCTCTTCGCCATGTGCGAAAATAGTGGAACGTGATGCGCCACGGGGGCAGGTCGTGAGGGAGCATCCGCCATGCGCATCCGGTGCGCAACACATAACGAATTCCGTTCATTACCTCCCTGCGCGGGTAATTGATTGGGCGGCCCGTTGATTTCGGGGGAGGCAACAACGGTTCCAGCATTTGCCATTCTTTGTCACTCAGGTCGCTTGGATATCTCTCTCTGCTCATGGAACACTACTTTAGGTGCTCCCTTATCTACTATCCTACGACTTCCAATGACAGTTTTTAGACACTTTCTTAGACGGGGGGAGGGGTGTTTGTCATTCCACGCCTTTTCAATTCACTTTTGTGGGCGGTCAGGTGGCAGGAACCAACCCTGTTTCCCACTGGTCAGGGAATGCGTACGCTGCCTGAGGCATGACAAGCATTGACTATGAGCATGTGCATAGTTACACTTTTGTAGTTACACAAAGGACGGTTACAGTTGCGTTGGACTTGGGATGAGGCCAAGAATCGGCTGAGCTTGCGGGCGCATGGCATCAGTTTTGAAGCTGCGATTTTCGTGTTCGACGATCCCATGTCTGCAACGGTGGAAGACCCATTTCCACATGAGCAAAGGTGGCGAACCATGGGCCTGGTAGGTAATCAAGTTGTGATGGTGGTCCACACCTGGCCTGATCTTGAAGCCGAGACCGGCGAATTCATCGGACGTATCATCTCCGCGCGTAAGGCTACGCGGCGTGAAAGGATGGCTTATGAAGAAGGAAATTAGCGAGCTGCCTGCAGACGTTCAGGAGCAGATAAAGGGACTGCAGGCTCTGCCCGACGATCAGATTGATACGACCGACGCCCCGGAGATTCTTGACTGGTCCGACGCCAGACGTGGGGTCTTTTACAGACCAATAAAGAAACAGATTACGTTGAGACTGGATGCGGATATTATCGCCTGGTTCAAGGCCCATGCTCGTGATGGTCGTGGGTATCAGACTGACATTAACGGCGCGCTTCGCGCACACGTCCGTAGAGCGGCGGGTACGGCAAGATAATCTTCAGGGCCGTAAGGGGCGTTGTTCTTTTCGTTTCGATAGATGCGGTACGGCCATGCCTAACAGGCAAATCATAAATCTGTTTATGCGTTCGTCCCTCAACGTCACATGGTCTGCGTATTTTATGCTGGACACGAACATGAAAAGACTGTAGGTTTTTATGGGTGTTTCAAACACGTCCTGAGCCAGTCCCGACCTCCGAGGAGCGATGATGACCGAGTCCTCTGCCTACCGATTGCCTGCCAACGTTCGACCCTCTGCCTACCGGCTGACGCTGACGCCTGACCTTGAGAATTTTACGTTCGAAGGCCAGGTTTCCATTGACCTGAACGTTTCAGAACCAACAGCGCGGGTGCTGCTCAACGCCGCCGAGCTTGAGATTGCATCCGCGTCCGTCACCGACGAATTCGGTGTTTCCATCTCCGCATCCGGGATTCTGCTGGACGAGACGCGGGAGCGGGCGTCGCTTACGTTCCCACGAGCGATTCCAAAAGGGACCGCAACGCTGTCTATGGAGTTCACCGGCATCCTCAACGACCAGCTACGGGGCTTCTACCGGTGTCGCTACGCGGACGCTGACGGGTCTGAGCGGAACATGGCCGCAACGCAGTTTGAGGCCACGGACGCCCGTCGAGCCTTCCCGTGCTGGGACGAGCCCGCCGTCAAGGCTACCTTTGAGCTGACCCTTCGGATTCCTTCGGAGCTTACAGCCGTTTCGAACACCATGCCGGAGTCGGAAACTCTTGTCGAAGGTGGCAGGAAAGAAGTCCGATTCGCGCCGACGCCGAAAATGTCCACGTACCTGCTGGCCTTCGTGGTCGGCGACCTGGCCGCGGTTGAGGAGCGCGCGCCCAACGGCACCCTGGTCCGCATCTGGGCCACCCGGGGCAAGGAGGAGCAGGGACGCTTCGCCCTGGACACGGCCGTCGACCTGCTTGCCTACCTGGACTTCTACTTCGGCATACCGTACCCGCTGGAGAAGCTGGACCACATCGCCCTGCCGGACTTCGCGGCGGGAGCCATGGAGAATTGGGGGGCCATCACCTACCGGGAGATCGCGCTGCTATTCGACCCTGCCAACTCCGCCGCCAACACGCGGCAGCGCATTGCGGAAATCGTCGCCCACGAAATGGCCCACATGTGGTTCGGCGACCTGGTGACGATGGAGTGGTGGGACGACCTGTGGCTCAACGAGAGCTTTGCTTCCTGGATGGGCAACAAGGCGGTGGACCACATCCGGCCGGAGTGGGACATGTGGACCCAGTTCGTATTCCAGGACACCAACGGGGGGCTGAGCCTGGACGGGTTGAAGAATTCGCACCCCATCGAAATGCAGGTGACAAACCCCGCGGAGATCGGCGAGCTTTTCGACGCCATCAGCTACAACAAGGGTGGCGCGGTGCTCCGGATGCTGGAGGACTTTCTGGGGGAGGAGACCTTCCGTCAGGGGATTCACCACTATCTGAAGAGCCACCAGTACGGCAACGCCCGCACGGAGGACCTGTGGGCGAGCCTGGACGAGGTTTCCGGCAAGCCCATCACGACCATAATGAACACCTGGATCAAGCAGGCCGGATATCCGGTGCTGGCGGTGGAGGAGAGCGACGTCGACGGCGGCATTACCCTTTCCCTTGAGCAGAGCCGTTTCCTCTACGACTCCCTACTGAACCCGGAGGATGAAGACGACTCCCAGTGGCAGGTGCCGGTGAGCATCCGTCAGGCGGGGGCGGAATCCAAGGCTACGGCGTTGATGGAAGGGGACTCCTTGCATGCGGCACTGGAATCTGCCGACAACGTGGGCTGGGTGAAGGTCAACGCGGGACAGACGGGCTTCTACCGGGTCAACTACGAGGCGGAGCAGTGGCGTCGCCTGGGGGAGGCGGTGGCGTCGATGGAGCTGCCCGCAACGGACCGGCTTGGGCTTCAGAACGACGCCTTTGCTCTCATGCGCGCCGGTTCTCTCTCGCCAGCCACCTTCCTGGCCCTTGCGGAGAACTATCGCGGCGAGACTCACGTTTCCGTCTGGAGCGATCTGGCATCGAACCTGGCTTCCTTCGACAACGTAATCGGCGGCCAGCCATACTCTGATTCATTTGCGCCCTTCGCCCAGGGAATTTTCAGAAGCGCCGCCCGGAAGATTGGCTGGGACGCAAAGCCGGACGAAGGACATCTGGACTCCCTGCTGCGCACGACACTGCTGGGGAACCTAGGGATGTACGGGGACGAAGCGACGATTCACGAAGCGCGAACTCGCTTCGACAGGTTCCTGGAGCATCCGGAATCGCTGTTGCCGGACCTGCGGGGGACCGTCCTGGCGCTGACGGCACAGGCGGGGGACGAGGACACCTTCGACACGCTGTTGCAGTTGGAAGACGCGGCGGAGCTGCAGGAAGAGAAGATGCGCCTGCTGCGGGCCCTGACCAGGTTCCAGCGGGAAGACCTGCTGCAGAAGACCTTAGAGCTAACTCTCAGCCCGCGGGTGCGGTCCCAGGACACGGTGTCGCTGGTCATCGGCGTGGCGGTAAACCGGCAGGGCGGAGACCTGGCGTGGCAGTTCATTAAGGACAACTGGGACGAGTTCAATCGTCGGTACGGCGCGGGCGGGTTCGCCATCATGCACCTGGTGAGCATCATCGGACGGTTTACCACGCTTGAGCACGCCGCCGACGTGGAGGAGTTCTTCGCCGAGCATCCGGCGCCGGGGGCGCAGCGGACTATCCAACAGTCCCTTGAGCGCATCCGCATAAACGCCCGGTGGCTGGAGGTGCGGGGAGCGGAGGCCGGCGAGTGGCTCACCGCACGGGGTTAGCCATCTCAACCATCGCGTTGGGGCGTTCATAGGACGTTGAACCGGTCGATTTTTCTTCCCCTGGGCTCATTTCTTTTCCCCCGCTTACGCATAGGCGTTGGGGCAGCGACGTTTGCGCTGCTCTTGACGTTCGTGACGCTTGCCTGCCATCGCGCCGACCCAACGGAAGACCCTGGAATGGTGTTCATATACGCCGCCCGAGAAGAGCAGCTTGTAGGGCCCATTGTGGCCAGATTTCATGAAGAAACGGGTATCAGCGTGGCGGTGAAGTACGGCGGCACGGCGCAGGTGACGGCCACCCTGTTAGAGGAGGGAGGGGCAATCACCGCCGACCTGTTCTGGACACGGGACCCGGGAGGGCTGGGGGCGCTTTCAGACATGCTGAAGCCGCTGCCTGGGGAAATTCTGGAGCGGGTGCCGGAGCCGGCGCGTTCGTCGGATGGGCGATGGGTGGGGATTACGGCGCGGGTGCGGACGCTGGTCTACAATCCTGAGCGGGTGGACCCCCAGGAGCTTCCGCATTCGCTGCGAGACCTGACGGAGCCGCGGTGGAAGGGTCGGGTGGGGTGGTCGCCAACCAGCGGGCCGACGCAGACGATGATTACGTTCATGCGTCACGACTGGGGGGAGGAGGAGACGCGGGCATGGTTGGAGTCATTGGAGGAGAACGGGGCGGTGAAGTTCGACGGACATACGTCGGTGGTGGCGGCGGTGGAACGGGGCGAGGTGGACGTGGGGCTGGTAAACCACTACTACGCGCACCGGTTCAGGGAGGAGCACGGACAGGACGTAGCGGTAGAAAATCACCATCTGCCGGATAAGGGGCCGGGCAACCTGGCGATGATTTCCGGCGCGGGGGTGATGCAAACGGCGCGGAACGAGGCCAACGCCCACGCCTTTCTGAGGTACCTGCTATCGGCGCAGGCGCAGGCATACTTCGCCCATCAGACCTTCGAGTACCCGATGGTGGAGGCTATTCCCATCCACGAATCGTTGACGCCATTGTCGGAGATAAACACGCCCGACGCGGACATGGACGATTTGACGGACCTGCAGGGGACGCTGTCGCTGCTGCGGGGGGTGGGGGTGGTGCCGTGAGGGGGGTGCCATAATGGTGGATCGTCTATTTTCCGAGCCTAGTCTCGCAGAGTTGTATGATGCATTCTGCGAGGGGAGAGAGGACTTCGGGTTCTATCTACCTCTGGTGATGTCTGCAAGAAGTGTACTCGATGTGGGCTGCGGTACGCGGAAGTTGCTGCACCTGGCACGAGAAGCGGGGCACACCAAGCGGCTGTGCGGACTGGATCCAGCAGAGGCGATGCTAAGTGTGGCACAAAGGAGGTCGGACATAGAGTGGGTGCGCGGTGACCTGGCTTCAGTTGCATGGTGTCGAGAATTTGATCTTGTTGTGATGACCGGTCACGCATTCCAAGTATTGATCAAAGACGACCAGCTACGAGATTCGCTTGCCGCTATAAGGTCGGCTCTCAGCAGGAATGGGCGCTTCGTGTTCGAGACACGCAATCCTCTTGTTCGGGAATGGGAGAATTGGACGCCTGACAATGCGGTGGAGATCGTGCATGAGGACAGCGTTGTACGAATGGTGCATCAGGTGGAGACGCCAGTTACCAGCGACCTGGTTTCCTTTACGGCAACGTTTATAAGTCCAAGCTGGCGCCAGCCTCAAACCAGTAGTAGTACGCTCAGGTTTCTCCGGGCAGATGCGCTATCCTCTTTTCTTTCCGACGCTGGCATGGTAATCGAGGAACAGTTCGGAGATTGGGACAAGAGCACATTAACGGATAAGAGCTTGGAGATTATCACTGTCGCCAAGCGAGCGTGATGTAGGTATCATCAGGATTTCGGCTACTTGGTTGGCGGATTCCTACCCGATCAGTTGGAGGATGATGTTGAGGGCGCCCAATACTATACCAACGCCGGTAATGGTAGCCACAATCAGGACCCTCATCGCCTTGATGTCACCGCGAACTTCGGCCAAGTCGGCTTTGGTGGCGTAGTGCTTGAGTTCCTCCCGAAATTCATCACGCAATGTAGCCAGTTCTTCCCGTAGTTCAGCTCTGGTAATGGGCTGTTCCGTCATTGCCAATATCGTCCTCCAAATATCTGTGCGGAAAGTTTATCAGAAACCGATGTGCGATGGCAAGGGGGGCTAACATCATCCATGGATGACCACTTCGAGAATCCGTAGGGTGGGGAGCAGGATAATTCGCCCATCCAATTGCCGCTTGGGGCGGGCTGTGCTACATTGCGACTGGGGCGGGAAGAGGGCTGGTTTAAAACCAGCCCCTACAGGTTAGGGCGAACGGTGGAAGAGGGGATGGATTCCCGCCTTCGCGGGAATGGCGGAGGGGTTGAATCACGATGGCTACGGGGGAATCACCCCCATCCTTACCTTCCCCCGTCAAGGGGGAAGGGCGTAGAAAGAAGGAGTTGAAGATGAGTAATGGTGTGAAGTTTGAGCCGCATATTCCGTTGGAGTTGGGGGATGGGACGATGTCCTACGTGGACGTGTTTCGTCCGGATGCGCCGGGGCGGTTTCCGGCGCTGCTTCAGCGAACTCCTTACGACAAGGGAGGGACGGGGAGTCGGGGCGGGCCCATCGACGCCATTCGCGGGGCGATGAACGGGTATGCCGTGGTGATTCAGGACGTGCGGGGTCGGTACAGCTCCGAGGGCGAGTTCTACACCTTCGTCAACGAGTCGGACGACGGGTATACGTCGGTGGAGTGGGTGGCGTCGCAGCCCTGGTGCACGGGCAAGGTGGGGATGTACGGCGTGTCATACGTGGGGGCGACGCAGTGGCTCGCGGCCAGGGCCAACCCGCCTTCGCTGGCCGGCATCGCGCCGGGGGTTACGGCGTCGGACTACCACGGGGGGTGGGCGTGGCAGGGCGGGGCCTTCGAGCTTGGGTTCAACCTTTCGTGGGCCGTCGGACCGCTAGCCGCCGCCAACTGGGGGAATCTTTCGCAGAGGCTGGGTCTTTCTCAGAAGCAGCTTGAGGCGGTCATTCACGCCAAGGACAACCTGACCGACGGCTACCTGCACCTGCCAATGGAGGAGGTGCCGGACCTGAAGGGCGGGCTGGCGCCCTACTACTACGACTGGCTGGCCCATCCGGAGTTTGACGACTACTGGAAGAGCGTCTGCATCGCCGAGTCGCACTCCACCATCGACGTGCCGTCGCTGAACTGGGGCGGCTGGTACGACATCTTCCTTGGGGGGACCATCGACAACTACGTGAGCATGCGTCGTAAGGGGGCGACGGAGGCGGCGCGGAAGGGTCAGCGACTGCTCATCGGACCGTGGATACACGGCAGCGAACCAGTCAACGTTTCGGGGCAGTTCCACTTCGGGACGCGATCATCGTCGGTGGCGCTGGACCTGCCCGGGATCATCCTGCGCTACTACGACCACTGGCTGAAGGGGCTGGACAACGGGGTGGCAGAGGAGAAGCCGGTGCGCATCTTCGTCATGGGGGAGAACGTGTGGCGGATGGAGGACGACTGGCCGCTGAAGCGGGCCGTGCCGACAAACTTCTACCTGCACAGCGGCGGGAGGGCGAACACGCTGAACGGGGACGGGTCATTGAGCGTGGACGCGCCGGGGAGCGAGCCGCCGGACGTGTACGCGTACAATCCGCTGGACCCGGCGCCGACACGGGGCGGGAGTTTGTGCTGCGACCCGGCGTTCATGATGTCGGGGGCCTACGACCAGAGGCCGATAGAGGCGCGTCCCGACGTGCTGGTGTACAGCACGCCGGAACTGGAGCGGGACACGGAGGTGACGGGGCCGGTGGTGGTGACGTTGTACGCGGCTAGCTCGGCGGTGGACACGGACTTCACGGCGAAGCTGGTGGACGTGGAGCCGTGCGGCTGCGCCCGCAACCTGACGGACGGGATTATTCGGGCCAGGTATCGGAAGCCTCGGCAGGCAGCGAGCCTGATTCAGCCCGGCGAGGTGTACGAATACACCATCGACCTGTGGGCGACGAGCAACGTGTTCAGGAAGGGGCATCGGATACGGCTGGAGATATCGAGCAGCAACTTCCCGCGGTTCGACCGCAACCCTAACACGGGCGGGCCCATAGGGTCGGAGACGCGGCTGGTGTCGGCGCTGCAGACGGTGTTCCACGACGGGGAGTATCCGTCCTACGTGACACTGTCGCTGGTGCCGCGGGGGTAGTCGGCGGCGCGATGGATTCCCGCTTCCGTGGGAATGGGAGGATTGGGGCAGGCTGATAGGGTCGGATGATCCATTTAGTTGCTTCTCGCTTAACTGATCCCAAAGTTCAAATGGCTCTTGATAACGAGCGACAGAACTCAATCGTCGAGAGTTGTTTGAATCGCCAATCCAGAATTGGTAGACTCCAATACATGCCGTCTACAAATACCATTTGCTTTGAAGGCATCTGCAGAATCTATAGAAACGCTGTCGTACACCACATACGAAACACGTTCACCTCTAAGTTTCCCAGCAATTGGGAAGAAATGGTACGAACCCCATTCCTCAAGGAATGGGAAGAGATTCGAAGAAACGCTGACATACGTCGCCAAACGGGTGAACTTGCAGGAGAAATAAAGGATGATGCCGACCTATTGGGAGTGAACCACTTCTATAATTTATTTGAGAAGTATTTTGACGAACTATTCGCCACGGAACCAGAGGCTTCAGATGATGTTCGTAAACAACAGAAGCAAGCAATATTGGGATGGACAAGAATCGTAAAGAACCTCAGAGATCCCGTAATTGGACATCCAACTGAAGTAGACGTAGCTAGACAAGATGCTTTCACCCTGTTGGATTCCGCCAGGCGAATTCTAAATTACATAGATCATAATGCTTCCGAAGAGGTTGCCAAGTTGCAAGAAAAAGTCATGTCTATAGAATCCGAACCAGTTGATCAAGTCATCGAGTATCAAAGACAACTGGAGGCGAGCACTCTTCCCAGTCGAGAGTCCATTGTTCAGCGTTTCGTGGGGAGGCGTTCAGAGATTCAAGAACTCAACAAATGGCTGAAAGACCCATTTTCTCTCGTTTGGTTGTTAGCTGGAGACGGAGGTAAAGGAAAAAGTTCAATTGCTTACCAATTCGCCTTGGAAACTTTGGAAGAACCTCCTGAAGACCTCGAAATAGTCATCTGGTTAAGCGCCAAGGCAAGGAGGCTCGTGTCGGGACAGTCAGTAGACGTAGAAACACCGGATTTCGCCGACCTGGAATCTGCGCTTGATTGGGTGCTTCGTGCCTATGGCGCTCCCAACATAGGAGACCAAGGCCTTAAAGCGAAAGAAGAGGAATGCCGCACTTATCTCGCACAGCTACCGGCTCTAATCGTGCTAGATGATGTGGACTCACTCGAAGGCCGAAACCTAGAAACAGTGGTTTCATACTTCCTTTATCGCACGCAAGCACCCAAATCGAAAATATTGCTAACATCAAGAAGAGTGCCGCTTGGAATGCAACATACTCAGGTTGAAGGATTTGCGCTTGGCAGTGCTGACGGCTCTACTTTCATCAGGAGTCGTTTACAGTTACTCGGATTAGATGAACAACAGTTTCCAACTAGCGTAGTGAACCAAATCCTAGATGCTTGTGATGGTAGCCCCTTATTTGTAGAAGATCTACTTAGGTTGTGCAAGATAGGTGAACAACCACATGCGGCCATCCAAAAGTGGAAGAGTGAAGGAGGTGAAGCGGCACGAAAGTACGCCCTTGAGAGAGAATTTGAAATGCTCTCTGAACCCGCAAGAAAAGCACTTCTGGCATGTGCTCTATATGAAGGAGCTGCCTCTCTGCCCGAAATTCGCGCGGCAGCGGGCCTGACGGCAAAGATTTGCAACGACGCTCTTAGCGAGTTGCAAGACCTGTTCCTAGTGCCACGGCCTCAGCTAGTTCAAGGGACCCCTAGGTTTGCTTTAAATTCAAACACACGTAGGTTAGTAAATGAGGTCTTGGGCACGTCCGACATGGCAACCCGAGTATCAAGCGCCATAAAGTCCATTACGGGTGAATTACAGTTAACGAGAGCCCACCGTCAACAAGTAGGCCAATTTATTCGTCAAGCAGTTACTCAAGTCAAACTCAACGAATACACCAATGCTGAGAGAACCTTGTTAGAAGCATTAGACTTACATCCGGAGAATCCCGATCTTCATGGAACGCTTGGTTGGGTGTACAAGAGTTGGGCACCCCAAGTCCGACGCGCTGATGCAAGACAGTACTTTGAACGCGCCGCAGAACTCAAAGCTCAAAAAGAAGATCCTTACCGCCATTGGTGGGAAATGGAGAGCGAACTCCGCGAATGGACATCGGCAGCAAAGGCAGCTGAGAGAGGACTTCAAGTCCTAAAGGTTTCTGAACGCTTATCTTATATGGCGGGATTTGCAAGAAGCCAATCAGCCAAAGATCTCATGCAACAAGCACAATACGGCAGAGCACGTCAGGAATCAATAAAGGCTCAAACACACCTCAAGAAAGCACTCTTGGATCCAGATAAAGTCGAACCAGGTCAGTACAGATTCCACAGCAATGTTCACCGCGCCGTCGTCTTGAATTATGAGAACCAACTGCGCATTAGTCAGATTCAACAAGACGTAAAAGGTGAACGTAATTCTATCCAGTTCCTTTCCCGTGCACTAATGCGTTGGGCAAACGAGCATCCGGGCGACTCAAATGCACGTTCGGAAAGGCAGCGACTTCAGTATTGGTTTCCTGAGTTAAACAGTCAGACAGACTGATTCCTTCTGCGCAAATTGCCGGAGTTAGGATGTCGAATTCGCAGCTTAGGTAATTCCATCTATGGCTGATTGACTGGCCGTGATGGCGGTGGTAGCGTTCGTCGAAGAGGTTGGAAGCCCCTAGAGCGGACGGACAGGAATAGACTATGGATTGCCCAAACTGTGGTGGACAAAATGCCGACAACGCAAGGTCCTGCACAGGCTGCGGCGATTCCGCGGCAGAAGCAAGGCCGGGCGCGGGTATTTTTCAGTATCAAGCCTCCCGGCCTGTAGGGGAACAGCTGGAGATTCCAACCAACCTGAAACAGGTCTTGCTGGTTACAGTCTCCAGGAGTGCGATATTTGTTGTCCTCCTATTTCTTTCGTATCTGACGTTCTTCAGCCTTTTGGGGCCTATATTGCGTTTTATCGTAGGGTGAGGGCCGTGGTCCGTCCATCGTTTGACTTGGGAGAAGGGCGGTGGTAGCGTTCAGGCGCAAGAGATACCCCAGTTTCTGACGGAGGTTGCTGCCGTTGTATAGCAAGAAAACGTTGGGCATGGAGGAGAGCCTGGCCGCCATTGCCGCCATGATTGAGGAGTTCAAGAAAGACCCGGAGAACCCGCCAGCCGCCTTTGCAGTGGTGGACGAAGTGGGCAACCTTTTGGCCTATGCCCGCACGGACGGTTCGCGTCCAATTATTTCCAAGAATGCAATCAGGAAGGCGTACACCGCATCGCTGCGGGGCATGACCACGGAGACCTTCTTCGAGGAGGTCCGCAGCAGGGGCTGGAGCGTGGCTGCCATGGGCGACCCGATGCTCATCGAAGTTCCCGGCGGCGTGCCGGTTATCGACCCATCGGACGGGGCGGTGCTGGGCGGCGTGGGCGTCGCCGGACTTCCGCCCGGGCCGGGCGACGACATCGTTGCCGAAGCGGGAGTCAAGGCTACCGGCTACTCACACATACCTCTCAAGCCGGGCTAATTTCGTCACCTGCGCAGGTCCTCGTGTACTTCGCTGTCTGAGGGACTGCAAATCCGAGAATGAATCTCATTCCGTATACTTCATAAAGGGGTGAGCAGCCATGCTGGAATTCTTCGGACACCTTGAAAGACTGGCCTCGGACCTCTATCCGTGGCGATGGCTGATACTGGCGATAATGCTGGTGGTGGCCGCCGCCGCACTTCATTTCGCGTACCGTCGGGGCTGGCACACCTATATCTGGGAGCGTCGTATTCGCTTCGGGATAATAGGCGCGCCGGTGCTGGCCCTGCTGCTGTTCATCGCGTGGGACCTGGGGTCGCCGTTGTTCATCAACAAGACGGTGGAGGAGGAGTTTCCCTTTGCGTTTGCCGCGGTGATGCCGGAGGGGGTGACGATGGAAGATGCGGAGATGGCAATGGAGGTGATGTCCAAGGTGGAAATGCCGGCTATGGAGGAGATGCCCGCCATGATGATGGAGACCGCCGGCGGGCCGGAGCGGCTGAAGGCGGGGATGTTCAGCGACAGGGACAGGATACACAAGGGCAGCGGAGAGGCGATTCTGTACCGGGCGGAAGACGGCTCTCACCTGCTGCGGCTGGAGAACCTGGACGTGACCAACGGGCCGGACCTGCACGTACTGCTTTCGCCGCATCCTAATCCGGACAACCGGGAAGAGGTTAAGGCGCCGGGATACTTCAGCCTGGGGCCGCTGAAGGGTAACCGGGGGAACCAGAATTACCCTATTCCCGCCGACCAGGACGCGACGTCGATTGGCAGCGTGATCATCTACTGCGTGCCCTTCCAGGTGATATTTACGATTGCGCCGTTGATGTAGGGGGCCAGAATCACCCCCATCTCAATCTTCCCCCGTCGAGGGGAAAGAGGTTAAGAGTGGGCGGTTTGGGGAATTCCGGTTGCGAGATTCTTCACTTCGCTTCGCTGCGCTCAGAATGACATGTGGGTAGAGGAGGATGAGGAAGGTCGGGCGGTTATGGGATGAAGTTGGCTGTGGGTAGGGAATGGATTCACGCTTTCGCGGGAACAAGAATCGGGGAGGAAGGACTGACGGCATTCTGCAGGTGTGAGACAATGGCGCAGCCATGCTCATGCCTCCTTTTCTGAACATCTACCGACGCCTCAGCGGCTCTTTCTATGGCTGGAAGCTGGTTACCCTCAGCTTCTTTATGCTCACCCTTTCGTCGCTGGTCTCGTTCCAGGGAACGGGGACCTTCGTGGTCGCGCTGGAGCGACACTTCGGCTGGAGCCGGACCCTGCTTTCGGGGGCATTCGCCCTGACCCGTGTGCAGGGGGCCGCGCTGGGCCCCATCGAAGGATATCTCATCGACAAGTTCGGGCCGCGCCGCATGGTTATGGCGGGATTCATCGTCATGGGCACCGGCTTTGTCCTCTTTTCGCTGGTGCAAACGGCTTGGCACTTCTACGTAGCCTTCGTGGTCATCAGCCTGGGCGCCGGGCTTGGGGGATGGCTGGCAATGATTGCCGCCGTTACCAACTGGTTCATCAAGCACCGTGCGCTGGCGCTTTCGATCGGGATGTCCGGGACTCACGTGGCCGGGCTGCTGGTACCCATTCTGGCGAGCAGTATCGAATCCTTCGGATTCCAGAGGGTGGCCCTTGGGACGGGCATCCTCCTGCTGGCCATTTCCATACCAGCCGGTCGACTCGTGCGGAACTACCCGGAGGAGTACGGGCTAGTCCCGGACGGCGAGTCGGCGCACGAGAAATCGGAAGACGCTCCCGACGCAGCCGCGGAGGCGGAGCCAGCCTTCACCGCAAGGGAGGCCTTGAGGACTCGCGCTTTCTGGTGCATTTCCATCGCCCACATCGCATCGGCGGTGCCCATCGTGACACTATCGGTACACCTGGTGCCCAAGCTGACAGACATCGGACTTTCCCTGCCCATGGCGGGAGTTGTGGTAGCCACCTATACCATCATAGCGCTGCCGACGCAGTTTCTTTCGGGCTATCTGGGAGACAAGTTTCCCAAGCCGCCCCTCATCTTCTTTTTCCTCAGCCTGCAGGCCGTTGCGCTGCTGGTGATAGCCGTGACAACCAATATCTGGGGGGCGTTCCTGTTCGCCGCACTGTTCGGCATCGCCTTTGGTGGGCGGATGCCGCTGGTGTTTTCCATTCGGGGGGAGTATTTCGGGCGGAAGTCCTTCGCGACGATTATGGGAATGTCCCAGCTGCCGTCCAACGCCATGATGATAGGCGCGCCGCTTTTTGCGGGGTACATGTTCGACACGACGGGGTCATACTTCGTGCCGTTCAGCTTTTTCGCGGCGTTTAACTTCCTGGGGGCGTTCCTGATCCTGTTCGCTAAGAAGCCGAAACCTCGAGAGCAGCTATCACAGCCCTGGAAGCCGGGCCAGGGCTAGGTGCCGATGCGGGGGCCGGCGGTGCAGGCCTCGCGCAGGGTCTCCAGGACGGAGAGTATGGCGAGATAGCTGGTTTTGGGGTTTCGGTCGTGGGGGCGGTTTTCCAGGGTGAAGCGCATGATGCCGAAGCTGCCGCGGGCGTATATCTGGTGAACGTTGCCGGGAGAATCGGGGTCGGCGACGACCTTAACGCGGGTCTTTTCGGGGCCCAGACCGGCGAGGCTGAGGGTTGCTCCGACGTTTACGTTGGCGGGGAAAAGCTTGATAGCTTCCAAGGCATTACCGTCGAAGATGGTCTTGGCTTCGGATATTTCCGTAGACTCCCACTGTTTGAAGCCGGGGGCGCCGGTGAGGCCGCGAGGGGGTTTCGTGGTGGTCAGGACCACTTCCTCCAGCAGTCCTCGGGTGGCGCGGATAGCGTCGATGCCGCCGAGGGCGCCGGTGGGGATGATGAAGCGGAGGTCTTTCTCTTCCGCCTGGCCTGCGAGCCGCTTGAATAAGGCGGTGTCTGTGAGGGCGCCGGAGCTGATGACGAGCAGGTCTTTACCGGCGGCGAGGACTTTTTCGGCGTGGGCCTTGACGGCGGAGGGCGAGGCGCACTCGACGACCATTTCGAGATCGGGAGCCGCAAGAAATTCGTCCATGTCGGTGAAGGTGGGGACGGCGCCGTCGAGGCTTTGCGCCAAGGTGCCGGCGATGGCGGCGTCCATGTCGAAGAGGGCAACGAGTTGGGCGTCGCCGACCTTTCCTGCGGCGACCTGGGTGGCGATTTCGGTTCCTATGGCGCCGCAGCCGATTAAGCCTATCTTGGTCAATTCGTCCTCGTTTGCAAGGGGATGGGGTAGTCGTTCTACGGGGAGCTTCAACCTTTTGGATTATAGGAGCGGCCAACTTGAGCGGTCAAGTTGGGGGTCACAGCGTGACGGCAAGTTCGCAGGGTTGGGCGTGGGGGAGTTGGGTTGTTACGACAGCGAGGGTTTCTTGGGGAGAGGGGAAGAAGGGGGCGCTCGACCCTTCGACAGGCTCAGGGTGAGCGGGCAACTGCATTGCGGCAAGTTTGGGTGTGGGTAGAGAGTGGGTTCCTGCCTTCGCAGGAACAAGGGAGGGGAGGGGGTTAGAGGGAGGCGATGATTTCGATTTCGTGGTCTATCAGCTCCGTGTCCGGCCTGTTGCGGGTGATGAAGTTGACCACTGATTCGATGGTGCCGTCGGCGTGGGAGGCGTTGTTGCTCACGCAGCAGAGGCCGAGGGTGAGCCTCTGCCACAGGTCGTTGTCGTCCACCTCGGCGATAGCGACGTTGAACTTGTTTGAGACCTGGGCAATGAGGGAGCGGGAGATACGCCGCTTCTCCTTCAGGCTGCGAACACCGTGAAGGCGGAGGGACAGACGACAGACGCCTACGTTCATGGATGGAGTATAGACGGGGCCGTCGGGAGCCACAAGGAAAGTTGGATGGGGCGTCGGCGTTGTGTCGAGGGATAAGTTTGGAATAGACTCTGAGCCGGAGGGAGGGACATCTTTGGACGTAATCTTTGACCGGGGGATATATCTGCCGACGCTTGATCTGTGGCTGGACTCCAAGAGGAAGCAGCCCGTTGGCTACATCTCCCACGCCCACGCCGACCATACGGCCGCCCATCGGAAACCCATCCTCACACCGGCCACGGCGATTCTCCTCCGCAAGCTGCTGCGTCGGTCGGAGCCACTCACGCTGGAGTATGGGGAGGAGTATCACACGGCGCGGTATTCGCTGACGCTATATCCTTCGGGACACTGCCTGGGTTCGGCGCTGGCGCTGGTGGTGTGCAAGGCGACGGGTCAGCGCATCCTCTACACGGGGGATTTTCGGGTGAAGTCGAATCCCACAGCCGAACCACTGGCAACGGTGCCCTGCGACGTGATTATCATGGAGTCCACCTATGGTCGGAAGGACTATGTGTTTCCGCCTCAGGAGGAGGTGTTAAAGGACTTCTTCGACAGCGTGTTTGACTGGACGGATGCGGGTGGAGTGCCGGTGGTGCTTGCTTACCGGATGGGCAAGACCCAGGAGTTGCTGCATCACCTGTTGGAGCGAGGCTACAGGGTCTCGCTGGAGGAAGGCGCATACGAGGTTACACGCAGCTACGAGGAGGCGGGGGCGAAGTTTCCCCATTCACAAGAATATCGCATCTTCGACGGCACGGTTCGAGACGCAGAGGCGTTGATATTTCCGTCGGGACGTCGAACCAAGGAGACGCTTTCGGGCGTCAGGAACAAGCTCTATTTCGGGATGTCGGGGTGGGCGCTGGACGACCAGCGGGCCTATTGGACTGGCGCGGACGTATCGTTTCCCTTCAGCGACCACGCCGACTACGAGGAACTGTTGGCGTACGTGGAGGCCGTCGGGGCTAAGGAAGTCTATACCGTCTACGGCTTCCCGGACCTGGCCCGGGACCTCCGGGCAAGGGGGTACGAAGCAAGACATCTGGAGAAGGGGAGTTCAAGCGTACAGTTGAAGTTTGCCTGACGTACATCGGGCAAGATTCGCATAGAAGGAGAGAAGGAAATGATACGGCTAACCGTCATGTATCCAAACCTGAAGGGTTCACATTTTGACTGGGACTACTACGTCAACGTCCATACACCGCTGGCCCAGAAGTATTTCGGTGATACGGTTATCAAGTGGGAGATCGACCGGGGGCTGGAGGGTGAGGAATCAGGACAGCCGGCGCCCTACCAGGTTGCGGCTTTCATCACGTTGACGTCCCTGGAAGATTTTCGCAGGATCTCAGCGGAGCACGGGAAGGAGTTGAAGGGGGACTTCCCCAATTACACCAACGTCTATCCCCACTTCCTCATCAGCGAAGTCGCCGTCAGCGAATAGGCGAGTGTGGGGTCAGGACGCCTTCCCCGCATCGGCCTTCTGCGGTGAGACGTTGAAGTCACGGGGAAGGAAGAAGGCCGCAGCAGCCCCGAGAAGAAGGACGATGGCCACCACCAGCCCGGCGTAGGAGAGGGCAACGGCGAAGGCCTCTGCCTGGGGTACGCTGCCCACCGCCGGGCCAAGGCTCTGGACCATTTCGTAGTCCGCCGCAGGGTCTCTGGTCGCCAGTTCCGCCCTGAGGGAGGAGAGGAACACCGAGGACACGAGGGCGATGCCGAGGGTGGCGGAAACATTCTGGGTCATGTAGACGATGCCCGAGGCGACGCCGGCCTTGTTCACGCCAAGGAAGTTGACGAGCACGGTGGTGGTGGTTACGAAGGCGGCGGCTCCGCCGATGCTGGCCAAGAGCAAGCTTAACAGCAGGATCCCGTAGTCGGAATTAGCGTCGAAGGTCAGCCAAAGGAAAGCGGCGACGCTGGTGATGAGCATTCCCAAGACCATAGGCCATCGAAGGCTGTATTTGTCGGAAACCCTTCCCCAGAAGAGGGTGGCCGCCACGATGGCAGCACCGGCGGGCAGGAAGAGCAGGCCGGACTCCAAAGCGCTTTTTCGGAGGAAGTCCTGCATATAGACGGTGCTCATGAAAATCACCGGCACGAAGGCGAAGCCGGTGGCGAATCGGACCAGAATGCCGACGCTGAAGGCCCGGTTGCGGAAGAACCTGGGGTCAACAATGGGATACTCGACCCGCAGTTCGGTCACCACCAGCGCAAGAATGGAGACACCGGCCAAAGCGAAAAAGAGCAGAGTCGAGGAAGACGTCCAGCCGTCTTCGTTGCCGCCGACTATAGCCAGGGCCAGCATCAGCACCGATAGGGCGATGAGTACCACTCCCAGATAGTCGATGCGCCGGTCTATGGACTCATCCCGGGACTCTCTGACGGTCAGCATAATTATGGCCAGCGCCACCAAGATTACCGGAATGTTCAGAAGGAATATCGCTCGCCACGCCAGCAGCGAGGTGAATGCGCCGCCGATGAGGGGGCCCGCGATAAACCCGAGGGCGCCTATGCTGCCCCAAAGGCCTATGGCGGTTGCCATATTCCGGTTCTGGTAGGCATCCGTCAGCACCGAGAGGGAGCCGGGCATCATCATGGCGCTTCCAATGGCCTGGACCACCCGGGCCGCCATCAGCATTCTTATATCGAAGGAGAGGAAGCCAATCAGGGAGCCGACGGCAAAGAGGGCAGCACCGGCAACGAGAAAACGCTTACGTCCGAAGATGTCGCCCAGCTTGCCGCCGACGATAACCAGGACGGCAAAGGTGAGGGTATAGGCCTTGAGCACCCAGCTTCTTTCGACAAGGGTTACTTCCAGGTCGCGCTGGATGGAAGGCAGGGCCAGATTGATGATAGTAACGTCGAGGGCGACCAGAAACACCGCAAGGCAGGTTGCCAGCAGGATGAGGCGACGCTTCCGGTTGTCGGACACGCCAGTTGGGTTCGCTAAAGACAATGGCCTTTACGCAAATCTTTCTGAGGCGGAATTTTCGAGCCAGTATACACCAGAGCGGGTGCTTGCGAGGATGGCCGGGAAATGGCCGGCCTAGGCCGTATCTCCCGCTCCGGCGGGGGCAGCCGTCAGCCGCGGCTGGTCGGGTTCAACCTCTTGCGGGAGTCCGGGTCTGCCCCGTTGCTCGCGAATGCTGAGGACCAGGATGGTGGAGATGACCAGCAGGACCAGGTTGGACCAGATGGCGAGGTCGTAGGTGCCGCGCGCGTCGTAGAGGAAGCCGCCGAGGGCTGCGCCAAAGCCGGAGCCGAGGGGCATGACGGCGAACATGGTGCCGTAGATGGTGCCAAGATGCTTGATGCCGAACCTGTCGGAGGCAAAGGCGGCGGTGAGGGCTACGACGGCATTCCAAGAGATGCCGACCAGGACGATGCCGGTGATGAGGGTGCCGAGGCCCATGGCCGGGACGCCGAGGAAGGGGATGCCCATGGAGAAGAGGACGAGGACGAAACCCACACAGCGCAGGGCGTAGGAGAAGCTGAGGTAGGACCTGCGGCCATGCCTGTCGGAGAGGTATCCCAGCACCAGCGCGCCCAGGATGGCCATGCCGCCGATGAGGCTGAAGGTGCCGGCGGCGATGAAGCGGCTGTAACCGAGGTCGGTGATGTAGGCCACGATGTGAGCATTCACGAAGCTCATTGTGTAGCCTCATACAAAGTAGCCGAAGGTGAGCTTCCAGAAGAAGGGGGTCTTGAGGGCTTCCGCAAAGGTGGAGTCGCGGAACCGCAGGGCAGGGTCGCCGGACGTTTCGTCGGAGTCTGAGATAAGTGGAGGAGCGCCTTCGGGTTGCAGCCCCACGTCTTCGGGGCGGTTTCGGATGAAGAGCATGCCGACGGGGAAGATGACGAACAGCAGGAGGATGCCAAGGAACTGGTAGGCCTGCTGCCAGTCGAAGAGTTCGAGGAAGAGGGTGGAAGCGGGGACAAGGGCCATGCCACCGATGGCGCCGCCGCCGTTAATGAGGCCGAGGGTGAAGCCGCGTCGCTGGAAGAACCAGGAGCTGACGATTTTGGTGAGGGTCGGACCTGCGGCGAGGGTGAGTCCGATACTCATGACGGAGAAAATGGCGAAGAGCTGCACCAAGGTCTGGACGTAGGGCAGGAGGAGGAGCGTCGCGCCGACGATGGCGATGCCGATGAGGGCGACGGCCTTGGGGCTGTACCTGTCGGCGAGGTATCCGCCCACGGGTCGGAGGAGGCCGGAGAGCATGAAGGTGGTGCCAAAGGCAGTGGCAAGGACGGCGCGGCTCCATCCGAAGTCCTCGGTCATGGGCTTGAGGAAGACGCCAAAGGAGAAGTGGCTGCCGGAGGCGCCAAAGACGATGAAGGCGCTGGCGAAGGTGACAATCCAGCCATAGTAGAGGTTGGAGCGCTGAAACAGCATCATGGTAAGGCTATCTTAGAGAGTGGCGGCGGGGATGACAACGGGGAGAGGGGACGGGCTGAGGGCATACCAGCGAGATTCTTCACTGCGCTACGCTCCGTTCAGAATGGCAGCCGGGGTGAGAGCATCGGGTCACGGTGGTAGAATCGAGTCATTGTGCTAAAGCCAAAGAAGCGAATAATAGGCACAAAGCAGCTAGCCGTAGCAATCCGCAACCCGGCCGAACCGGACCGGGTTTGGGAAGGCGAATTCCTGGTAGATACAGGAGCTACTGATTGCCTGGATCCCTGTGCGGCATTGAAATCCATTGGCCTGCAACCGGAGGGAAAGCGATCTTACGAGCTGGCCGACGGCAGCAAGATCCAATTCGACGTCGCCGTTGGCAGGGTGGAGTTCATGGGGGATTTCGTCGGCTCCACAATTCTATTTGGGGATGACGACGCCGAGCCGCTGTTGGGCGTGACCGCGCTGGAGTCGATGGGGGTCGAGGTAGACCCGCTCAACCAGACGCTGAAGCGGCTGCCGGCGGTCCGGCTGAAGGGGTATCGGCCAGCGTAACAGGCAGTGGGATTGCAGCAGACAGGCGGGGAATACGATCTTCAATGGGTCCATGGGTGTTCACTCAGTATCAACATCCATTGTTTCAGAATTGTTGAGCGTATATACTCTAATTGGCGATCGGAAACCCGTTTCGGCTCATATCAGAATGGACAGACATTCGAGGGAGTTGACGCACACCGTTTACAACATGATCTATGCCAAAGGTTAGGGACGCGATCCGGCTGGTAAGGCGGGACGGTTGGCGACTTGTCCGCACACGGGGGAGCCATCGTCATTTCAAACATGCGTCGAAAAGGGGAACAGTTACCATCCCGGGACATCCTAGCAGGGAATTGCCAAAAGGCCTGTGGGACAGTATTTTGAAACAGGCAGGGCTTAAGGAGCGAAACAAATAATGAAGCTTAGTTACGTTGTGGTCTTCGAACAGGGACCGAATAACTATGGCGCGTATGCGCCCGACGTGCCGGGATGCGTCAGTACCGGCGCAACCTGGAAAGAGATGCAGGCGATGATAAAGGAAGCCCTCGAGTTTCACATCGAAAGCATGGTGGAAGACGGAGAGGGAGTTCCTGAGCCTCGTATGTCTATTGAGGATGCGATGGCCTATCATTGCCAAGTCTTGGCAGAATTCGACGAGAACCCTCCCCCTGAATTTGATGATGATGTCCCGGTCCTGTCTACAACTTTCGAGAAAGTCGAGATTGAGGTGGCTGTTCCGCAGCCTGCAACCGGCGGTTCATAACAGGCCAACGCATCGTCTTTTCCCCTTTTACATCGTTTGGAAGCCATCTGGGCCTAGCAATCGCTCCATCCAACGAGATTCTTCGCCTGAGCTGAACCTCCTCCGGCGGTTGCGGGAATTTGGGTTGGGTCTATAATAGCCTCCATAGCTAGACAACAGCATTGACCCACGGGAGGCGCAGCATGGCCCAGAGCAGAGTGGATACTATTATCGGCGGCGGAAAAGTTGTCACTTCATCGGAGGTGTTCGACGCCGCCATTGCCATTGTCGGCGAGCAGATCGCCGCCATCGGGCCCGAGCATCTGCTGCCTCCCGCCGAGCGTTACATCGACGCCTCAGGCAAATACGTCCTGCCGGGCCTTATCGACGCCCACGTGCACTTGGACCGGGTGGACACCTATGAGCTTGGCTCCATAGCCGCAGCCCATTCCGGCGTTACCACTCTCATTCCCTTCGGCACCTACGACGACGCCTCGGAGCAGACGCTTCCTGAGGCAATCAACAATCACCGGGAGGAGATCGACAGCACCGCGGTGCTGGACTTCGGCTTCCACTTCATATTGAAGAACCGTCCCTACATTCTCAATAGTCTGCCGCAGGCTTTGGAGATGGGTGTCACCTCGTACAAGATGTTCATGACGTACAAGAAGGGCCTCACGAGCATGTGCGACGACGACTACATCTGCGAGGCGATGTCGATGGTGTCCAAGGGCGGAGGCGTGCTGCAGCTCCACTGCGAAAGCGGCAGCATTATAGACTACCTGGAGGACAAGCTCATCGAAGACGGCTGCGTCCACCCGACGGACTTTCCCGGCGCATGTCCCGACTGGGCGGAGGAGGAGGCCATCAACCGGGCGGTGAAGATGGGGGCCGTGACGGACTGTCCCATCTACGTGGTGCACCTGAGCAGCCAAGTGGGGCTGGAGCGGATCAAGCGCGCCCAGGCCGAGGGCCAGCGGGTTTGGACGGAGACGTGTCCGCAGTACCTGCTGCTTTCGGACGAGGAGATGGCGCGGGTGGGGCCACTGGCGAAGATTGGGCCGCCGCTGCGTCCTAAGGACGGGCCGGACCAGCCCGCCATGTGGAAGGGACTGGAGCTGGGCTACATCTCCACCATCGGCAGCGACCATTCGCCGAGCCCGCCCGGGTCCAAGCCGCCGGGCTGGGACAACATTTTCATCGGGCCGGACGGGACGCCGATACCCTTCGGATCGCCGGGGGTGGAGACGGCGGCTCCGCTGGCCTTCAGCGAGGGCGTGGTAAAGCGGGGAATGCCCATCACCTGGCTGGCGCGGGTAATGTCGGAGAATCCGGCCCGCATCTTCGGTCTGTACCCACGAAAAGGCTCCCTGCAGGTGGGCACCGACGCGGACCTCACCATCATAGACCCGCAGGACAGCATGGTAATCCGCGCCAAAGACCACCACGGCAACACGGGCTACAGCCTCTTCGAGGGCTGGGAGCTGAGCGGCAAGCCGTACATGAGCATGGTGCGGGGGCAGGTGTTGTTGAACCAGGGGAAGTTGGAGCAGAAGCCGGGCTACGGGAGCTTCCTGGAGTGCGGGGGCCCGCGAGCGCCTTTAGGTGGCCCGGTACACTAGCAAACGACGGGCGGTGAAAGCTTTTTTGAACACCGCCCAATGCCACCCAATCGAGACTTTGCAAAGGGGAAAAGAAATGTCTGACCTGAGCTTTGACGACGTTAGGTCTCTGGCCAAGGCGGCCGGGGTTGAGTTGAACGAGGAGGACCTGGTGGAGGTCACCCACCGGCTAAACGTGACCATTGAGGGTGTAGAGCAGTTCTCGCATCCTGAGCTTCACACCATCGAGGCGGTGCCGTTTCACCCGTTGAATGAATTTGAGTAGGGTTGGGGAATTTTTCACCCCCATCCTAACCTTCCCCCGTCAAGGGGGAAGGGAAAGAGACAATTTGCCAGGGGGTTTGAGGCATGAAGGATGATTTTGTAGTTGCGCATTCGGCGTCGGAGATGGCGGCCTTGATAGCCGCAAAAGAGGTTTCGCCGGTGGAGATTGTCTCGCAGTACCTGGATCGGATCGAGAGGCTTGATTCAAAGCTCTTTTCCTACATCACCGTCTGCGAGGAAGATGCGATGTCGGAGGCCCGCCGGTTGGAGACTTTGGCCATGCGGGGAGAGATTGTAGGCCCGCTGCACGGACTTCCGCTGGCGGTGAAGGACCAGTTCCATACGGAGGGCGTGCTTACCACCGCGGCATCCACCATAATGAAGGACCACGTGTCTGCGGAAGACGCGACGTCGATAGCCAGGGCCAAGGGCGCAGGGGCTATTCTGCTAGGCAAGTTGAACATGACGGAATTTGCCGCCGGCATGGGAGACAGGTACAAGCACGGGGGGATTACCCAAAACCCCTGGAAGCCGGGATATGACGCCGGAGGTTCCAGCAGCGGTTCCGGCGCCGCAATTGCCGCTTCTCTCTGCGCCATATCTCTCGGCGAGGATACGGGCGGGTCTATACGTGGCCCATCATCCCTGAACGGCATCACCGGCATCCGGCCCACGTGGGGCCTCGTGAGCCGTTACGGCATCGTTCCCTTCTCCTGGTCTCTGGACACCGGCGGGCCCATGTGCCGCACGGCGGAGGACGCCGGGATGGTGCTGGGGGCCATCGCCGGATTCGACCCGAAGGACCCCCTGACTTCTACTCGACCGGTCCCCAACTACCTGGAGCAGATGGGCGACGGGCTGAAGGGGCTACGCATCGGCATTCTGGAGGAGCTGACGGCGGCTGACTACGTGAAGCCCGATGTCCAACGGGCTACCGCAGCGGCGGCATCGGCACTTGACGAACTGGGAGCCGACGTTGAAGAAGTGTCCCTGCCCATGCTGGATCACATGGGGGCCGTGGGAGGAATTCTGGCGGAGAGCGACGGCGCAACTTTCCACAGGCCCTGGCTGGAGGAACGACCGCAGGACTACGGGCCGGCGATTAGGCGAAGGCTGTTGGCAGCGAGTCTGTTGCCAAGCCAGGTGGTGCACAAGGCCGCCCGGATGCGGGCTCTCTTCCGCCGCGAGTGGCTGGCGCTGTTCGAGAAGTACGACGCAGTAATCTGTCCCACAACACCAAGCGTAGCCGGGAAGATCAGCTACGTAGGAGACGTGGACACCAGGGAGCGGGCGGAGGAGCTGTTCGGCAATCGGAAGTCGGCCACGTTCCCCGCCGCGCTTGCGGGCACGCCGGCCATGTCCATGCCCTGCGGGTTCAACGAGGACGGTATGCCCATAGGCCTGCAGGTCATGGCGAGCCATTTTCAGGAATCGACCATTGTCCGAGTGGGCTATCACTACCAGCGGCAAACGGAGTGGCACAGGAGAAGACCTGATACTGACTATCAGCCTTGATAAACCATTCCTGTTGTGATAATAATTGACGCCAATTAGTACTTGGTGAGGAGGATGCCTTGGGCACTGGCGATCTTGCTTGGATATTAACGGCAACGGTCCTCGTTCTGTTCATGACCCTCCCTGGACTGGCGATGTATTATTCCGGACAAGTCCGCTCCCAGTCCGCCCTGTCAATGATGCTGAGCTGCGTAGCAATTGCGGCTTTGGCCAGCATCGTTTGGCTCATCATCGGCTTCAGCCTATCCTTCGGCGAAACCTCGGGCGGAATCATCGGCAGTCTGAAGCACGTATTCTTCGCCGATATGTCGTCGGACAGCAGGCCATCCTTGATTGTGTTTGCCATGTTCCAGATGACTTTCGCAATCATCACCCCAGCCCTTATGGCAGGGGCCTACGCTGAACGCATCAAATTCCCGGCCATGTTCCTTTTCAGCGGCTTGTGGGTAGTGCTAGTGTACTCCCCAATCTGCCACTGGGTATGGGGAGGCGGATGGCTGAGCGACATGAGCATCATGGACTATGCCGGTGGCCTGGTGATACTAACTGCCGCCGGCGCGTCAGCACTGGTGGCCGCCAGCTTCCTGGGGAAGCGTCGAGGCTTTCCGACCCAGATCAGACAGCCCCACAGCCCGGGCCTTGTAGCTGCGGGAGCAGCCATACTCTGGATAGGCTGGCTTGGCCTGGCCGGAGGGCGCGCTTATGGCGCTGGAGATACGGCCGGGTTTGCGATAGCCGCTACTCACTTGTCCGCAGCCACGGCGGCTCTGGTATGGGTCTTCCTGGGGCACTTCGGTCGTCGCCAGTTCTCCCTGGTGGGCGCAGCCACCGGCGCTGTTGCCGGACTTGCCGCAGCAACCCCTGCCGCGGGGTTCATCGGCCCCGTCGGCGGACTCATTATGGGCTTTGTGGCCGGAATCATCAGCTACGCCGCCGTGGGATTCGTCAAGAGAAGACTGAATATCGATGACTCGCTTAACGTCTTCGCCGTATTTGGCGTGAGCGGCATTATCGGCGCCCTGATGGTCTCAGTCCTGGCCCTGGATGCTCTGGGTGGCTTCGGTTTCACCAACGCGAGCCGCAACTTCGGCACCCAGTTGGGCGTCCAGGTAATCGGCGTTCTGGCCGTCATGGGCTGGTCCCTGGTAGCCACGGCCATCATACTGTTTGTAGTTTCCAAGCTTACCGGCGGTCTGCGGATTGACGAGGAGGACGAGCTGCTGGGGCTGGACCTCTCCGCCCAGGGTGAGCAAGCCTACGACCTATAGGAAAAACACTGCAAGAAATGAACCTGAAACCGGCAAGAATCAGGCCTCGAAAAACGGAGCTTATTCCCGAGATACCGGCCAAGTCGGAATCCGACAGCCCAACCGACCCGGAGGCTGCCTGACGCGTTGCACATCAAGGCCGGAGCGGTTTTCACTTTTCCGCAAAAGGTGATAAGATTGCCGCTGCATCAGTGATCTTGAGACTGCCAACCATCATGTCATCACTAAAACAACCATGCGAGGGGGCGAGTTGTGCAGCCCGCCGAACGCAACAACTTAGGAGGTAGACTCAATGGCAGTTAACAGCGACCGCCAGAACGGTACTCTAATAGCACGTGCCGATGGCCGTATCGATGGCGCCAACGCCCGAGAGTTCCAGGTGGCCTTGGAGTCAGCCATAGACCCCACCGACAGCAACGTCATCCTGGACCTGGAGAACCTGTCATATATCAGTAGTGCCGGTCTCCGGGTAATTCTCATGACCGCCAAGACCCTCCAGAGACAGCAGGCCAAGTTTGCCATCTGCTCCCTTTCGCCCTCCATTAAAGAAGTTTTCCAGATTAGCGGTTTCGATAGAATCATTCCGATTCACTCGACCCTGGACGACGCTCTCTCCGCCCTCAAGTAAAGAAACGATTCTGCCGCTCCAACCACAGAGCGGCACAGGCGTAGATATTACACAGCTATTCGCAGCAGCTTCCGAGGAGAGGATTGGTGAGCGACAAACCATACAAGATACTGGTAGTAGACGATGAAGTAGATCTGGAACCCCTGGTGCTTCAGAGGATGCGCCGCAAGATCAGGTCCGGGACGTACGACTTTGTCTTTGCACACAATGGGCTGGAGGCCCTGGATGTGCTCAACCGGGACAAAGAAATCGACATGGTACTCTCCGACATCAACATGCCGCAGATGGACGGCCTGGCGCTTCTGGAGCAGATCCCCAAGGTGGACCCCAACCTTCGCGCGGTAATCATTTCCGCCTACGGGGACATGAAGAATATCCGCACCGCCATGAACCGGGGCGCCTTCGACTTTGTAACAAAGCCCCTGGACTTCAAGGACCTGCAGGTCACCATCGAGCGCACCCTGCAGCATCTGGCAGAGTGGAAGGAAGCCCTGCAATCGCGGGACAAGCTGGTTGCCCTGCAGAACGAGCTGGACGTGGCCAGCCAGATGCAGCGGTCCATTCTTCCCACCCGGTTCCCTTCCGGTGACAACTATGAAGTTTACGGGGACATGGAGGCGGCCCGAAACGTGGGCGGCGACTTCTTCGACGTGCTCAACCTGCAGGACGGCAAAGTCGGGTTGGCCGTGGCGGACGTCTCGGACAAGGGGGTCCCCGCCGCCCTGTTCATGATGTCCAGCCGCACCTCGCTCAAAGGCTCCGCAATTGGTTACATGGACGACGTAGCGGGCCTGATGACGGAGCTCAACGATCTTCTCGTAGAAGACAATGAAGCCTCCATGTTCGTCACCCTCTTCTACGGCGTCTTCAACCCGCGTACCGGGGATTTCATCTATTCCAACGGAGGCCACAACACTCCCGTCATCTATCACCCCGACGGCACTACTACAATGCTGCCTTTAACAAACGGCATAGCCCTCGCCGTAGTACCGGGAATGGAATTTGAAATGAATTCCGTAACCCTTGCAGCGGGAGACACCCTTGTGCTCTATACGGACGGGGTGACGGAGGCGATGAACGAGAACAAGGAAGAGTTCGAGACTTCGCGGCTTCTGAAGGTATTCGAAGGAGCCCCGCCCGGCGGCGCCCAGCAGGCCAACGAGGCCGTATTCCAGGCCGTGCGCGACTTCGTCGGCGATACCCCTCAATCCGACGACATCACTTGCCTGAGTCTTCACTACGAGGGCCCATCCTCGTGAGCGCACAGTTAACCCTCAGGGTCGAACCGGACGATTTCGATCTTGACGCCATATTCGCACAGATAGAGTCTTTGGCGGAGGAGGAGGAGTGGGCCTCCGACCTGACCTTTCGCGTGAACCTGGCGCTGGAGGAGTTGACGCTAAACACGATGACCCATGGCCGTCACGACGAACTGGAAGCCATCGTAATTATGCTCGACTCCAAGGAAGACCTGCTCACCATTGAGATTACGGACAACGGTCTCCCCTTCAATCCCCTGGAAGAAGCGCCGGATCCCGGGGTGGACGCAGCCCTTGCGGACCGGAACATCGGCGGGTTGGGGGTTTACCTGGTCCACACCCTGATGGACGAAATGCAATACAAACGGGCGGCGGGCAAAAATTGCCTGGTCTTAAAAGCCCGTAGAGCGGAATGAAGCAAAAATCGCGACTCCTCTTTCGAAGAATCGGCCTCCTTACCCTCGGCGCCAGCTTCCTGTTAATTCTCACCGCGGGCATTGTCGGCTGCTCCGACGATAGCGAAGAAGCCACACCAACCTCAACACCCACGACCCCGCAAGTTGAGACGGCCACTCCCGCTGCCTCCCCGGCGACCAATCCCCTTGCCGGCATCTACGACGACCGTATAGTTTTCGGCCAGTCCGCCGCTTTAGGCGGGCCCGCCCAAGAACTGGGCCTGAACATGCAACTCGGCATCCAGGCGGCCTTCGAGGAAAGGAACCAGCAGGGAGGGGTGCACGGACGCCGGCTGGAGCTTTTTTCCCTGGACGACAGATATGAGCCGGAGCTGGCCGCCACCAACACCCAACAGCTAATCCAGGAAGAGAACGTGTTTGCGTTAATTGGAGCCGTGGGAACGCCCACCTCCCGGTCCGCCACACCTGTTGCCGCGGAAGCCAACGTTCCCTACGTTGCGCCATTTACGGGCGCTGCCTTCTTGCGCGACCCCGAATGGACGAACATCCTGAACCTGCGCGCCTCCTACTACCAGGAAACGGAGGAGATGGTGGCCCGGATGACCACAGACCTGGGCTTTGAGCGAATCGCCGTGCTGTACCAGGATGATTCCTTCGGCCAAGCGGGGCTCACAGGAGCATTACTAGCCCTTGAGCGCCGCGGTATGCAACCTGCGGCGGTTGGCCTCTATCCCCGCAACACCACAGCCATCAAGACGGCGGTGCTGGACCTGCGAAAGGCTTCTCCGGAGGGCATCATCATCATCGGAGCCTACGAGCCCGTCGGGACATTCATAGCCTGGGCCAAGAACGTGGGGATGCATGACGTGGTGTACATGACCGTTTCTTTTGTGGGCAGCAACGCCCTGGCAGAGCAGCTAGGCCCCCGAGGCCACGGCGTCTTCGTTACCCAGGTGGTCCCCTTCCCCACGGATGACTCCATTCCAATCGTAGAATCATACCTGGAAGCCCTGGAAAACTACGATGCTGAAGCGGTACCCGGCTTTGTTTCCCTGGAAGGATACATGGCGGGACGGCTTGCCATTGCGAGCCTGGAACGGTGCGGTCGAGAGGTCAACAGGGAGTGTTTCCTGGACATACTGAACCAAACGGAAACCCTGGAGATAGACGAATTTAACCTGCAATACGGGCCCAACGACAATCAGGGTTCGGATACTGTATTCTTAACAGTAATAGGTCGCTTTGGCGACTACTATCCCGCCGGAAGTCTCAAGGACGTCCCGCCATGAGAGAACAATTACGTAGAGTCTTAAGGTTACGCTCCCGTATCTCAGCCCAGATATACGCGGGCATCGGCGGCGCCGTGCTGCTTACGGTAGCGGCCAGTCTGGTGGGGTGGTTTTCTTTCAACCGTGTGGATGACGCGGTCAGCCACGTAAACGAAGGCAGCGTGCCGGAGCTCACCGCATCCTTCGGCGTTGCCCAGTTCAGCGGCAACCTGGTGGCGGCGGGTCCCCGGCTTATCTCCGCCACGTCGGAGGAGGAATTCCAGCAGGTGGTCGCCAGCATCGAACAGGACCAAGAGTCCTTCGAGGCAACGTTGGCCACCATTCAGCAGCAGGGAACTGAACCGGAGCGGTTCCAGCGAATCCGCTCTCACGCGGACACTCTCACTTCGAATAACAAGGCCATCCAGGATGAGATGTCACGCTTTTTCTGGCTCGCCGAAAGCAGGGACCTGATCCGCGAAGAACTGGTAACCATTCGGGATGAACTGGAGAACCAGCTCATCCCGGCCATCGACGACCAGCTCTTCTACACCGTTACCGGGTACCGGGTGCTGGGGCAAGCGCCCGACGACAGGGAAGAACACTTTACGGAGGCGGAATTCTCCAACTACCGGATTCTTTCGGAGCTGCTGTCGGACGCCAACATCGGCACGGAACTGCTTGCCAACGCGTTTACCGTGTCCGACCCATCCCTGTTGGAACCTTTGAGGGAGCGATTCGAAGCTGTCGACAGCCGGATTCAGCGCAACCTGATCCAAATAGAAAACACCCTCTATCACGAGGACCTCCAACCCGGCTTCGACCGTCTCTTCCAAATCGGCATGGGCGCCAGCAGCGTCTTCAATCTGCTGGAGGAGGAATTGAGGCTGTTGCAGCGTCAGAATTCCCTGATTGCGCTAAACCAGGAAATCGCCATCGACCTGGTACAAGAGGTGGACGGGCTGGTGGAATCGTCCCGGAACAGTTCCCAGGTGGCGACGAGCGCCTCTTCCCAGGCAATCCTTACCGGCCGCTCGCTGCTCTTAACGATTAGCGCCATAAGCGTCGGCGGGGCCGTGCTTCTCGCCTGGCTCTTCGTGGGCCGCGTTCTGCTGCGCCGCCTCCAGCGTCTCTCCGACAGGATGGTGCACATGGCCAGCGGAGACCTGGAGTCCGAGGTGGAGATAGACGGCAAGGACGAAATTGCCGAGATGGCCTCAGCCCTGGAGGTGTTTCGTAGACACGCCCTGGAGGTGCAGCGGCTGAACCTGGTGGAGAAGCTGGCAGAGGAGTTGCAGGGCAAGAACGAACAGCTGGAGCTGGTGCTTGACGACCTGCAGAAGGCGCAAAACCAGATAGTCATGCGGGAGAAGCTGGCGGCACTGGGTGAGTTGACCGCCGGCGTGGCCCACGAGATTCGCAACCCCCTGAACTTCGTCAAGAACTTCTCCGAGGCTTCGGAGGAGCTGCTGGAGGAGCTTAAGGAAACGCTGGACGAAAGCGAGGACGGTTCCCTGGACGAGGAGCAGATGTCCCTGATTCAGGAGATATCCGATGACCTCAACGGCAATCTTGAGCGCATCCGCAATCACGGCAATCGCGCCAATCGCATTGTAGAAAGCATGCTGTCAATGGGGCGAGGCACGGCGGGCCGGCAGATGATCAACCTCAATGACCTGATTGACGAGCACGCCCGCCTGGCCTATCACAGCGCCCGGGCTGCGGACCCCAACTTCCAGCTGGACCTGAGGCAGAATCTTGACCCCGACATGGGAGAGGTTGAGGTTGTCGCCCAGGACATTGGCCGTGTTTTCCTCAACATGGTCAACAACGCCTGCTACGCTACGGACGAAAAGCGCCGCAAACTTGAAGAAGAGGGGAGTCCCGAGACCTTCTTCCCCACTGTTGAAGTCACCAGCCTCCGCAATGAGGAGGCGGCGGTGGTCACCATCAGGGACAACGGCACCGGCATGCCGGATGACGTTATCGAAAAGATTTTCAATCCCTTCTTCACCACAAAGCCGACGGACCAGGGCACGGGCTTGGGCCTTGCCATCTCCAACGATATTGTTCGCAGTCACGGCGGTACCATCGTTGTGGAGTCCAAGGATGGCGAGTACACCCAGATGACCGTGCAGTTGCCCCTCGTGGCGCCCTCAATGGAGGTCGAAGAAGTCCCCGAGGCGGAGCAAGTATCCTGAGCCATGACTAATGACGATGGACTCGACCCAGCTTAATTTTTCAATCTCCCGCCCGACTCGATTGGCGAGGTCGGCGACCCAACCAGCATGGAGGGTGAAGCGAACCATTGGACTTTAAGAGTTACGACATACACCCGGACTTCTACGACGAGATGTTCCTGAACGAGGAGAATCCGAGGGAACACTACCGTCAGCTATACGAGACCCTGCAGGAATTCTCCGCAGAGCAGATGACAGGCATTCAGGAGCAGGTAACGCGGTCTTTCTATAACGAAGGAATATCCTTTACCGTGTACGGTGACGAGGAGGGCACGGAGCGTATTATTCCCATCGACTGCGTACCAAGGGTGGTGTCCAGCGAGGATTGGGCATTTCTGAAGAAGGGCCTGGAGCAGAGGCTTAAGGCCCTCAACAGATTCCTAGACGACGTTTATAACGACGGAAACATCATAGAAGACGGCGTAATTCCGGTGGACGTGGTCATGGAGTGCCCACAGTACCGAACGGAGATGCGCGGCTTCTCTCCACCCCACGGAACCTGGGTAGCCATCTGCGGCACGGACCTGGTCCGAACGAACGACGGCTTTCGCGTGTTGGAGGACAATCTGCGCGTACCTTCCGGCGTGTCCTACATGGTCGCCAACCGGAAGGCCATCAAGGCCACCATGCGCCGCCTGTATCGCAGCTCCCAGGTTGAAGAGGTGGAGCACTACGGCCGCATCCTTCAGCAGACACTGAGGGAGCTGGCTCCCGCCGGACGGTCCGAGCCCACCATGGCCCTGCTCACGCCCGGCGTATTCAACTCCGCCTTCTACGAGCACATGTTTCTGGCCCGCGAGATTGGCGCGGAACTGGTGGAGGGCCAGGACCTGATAGTCAACGACGGTTTCGTATACATGCGCACCACCAAGGGGCTGCGCAGGGTGGACGTGATCTACCGCAGGGTGGACGACGACTTCATCGATCCCCTGGTGTTCCGCCCCGACTCCCTGCTGGGCGTTCCCGGCCTGCTTCACGCCTATCAGCAGGGGAACGTGTCCCTTGCAAACTCGCCCGGCACGGGCGTCGCCGACGACAAGAGCGTTTACGCCTACGTGCCGGACATGATCCGGTACTATCTGAGCGAGGAACCCATTCTCTCCAACGTGGAAACATACCTGTGCCGGCGTCCCACAGACCTGGAGTATACGCTGGACAATCTGCAGAACCTGGTGGTCAAGCGGGTGGGCGAATCGGGCGGCTACGGAATGCTCATCGGCCCCCACTCGACGGCCCAGGAGCGGGACGAGTATGCCGATCAGGTTCGGGCCAACCCGGCGGACTTCATCTCCCAGCCGGTGCTCGATCTGTCGCGGGCTCCCTGTCTAGTCGACGGGACCTTCGAACCCCGTCACGTGGACCTGCGACCCTTCATTCTTCACGGACAACAAACACGCATTGTACCCGGAGCCTTCTGTCGCGTAGCCCTCAAGCGGGGCAGCCTGGTGGTGAATTCAAGCCAGGGCGGCGGCGGCAAGGATCTGTGGGTACTGAGAGGCTGATTTGATGCTAGCACGCAGCGCCCAAGGCCTGTACTGGATGGGCAGATACCTGGAACGAACGGAGCACCTGTGCCGCCTGCTGCGCTCCCAGACCGCGGCCCTTGTAGACCGGCCCATCGAGGAGATTCACTCCGGCTGGAACCGCATCTACAACAGCATGAACCGCATGCCGCCGGTGGGGGGCCTGGAGCTGATTGACAGCGACGAGTTCACCCTGGCGGACTCCTATACCCTCACCGACGACCTGACCTTTGAGCGCACCAACCCGGATTCGGTTTGGAGCTGCCTCTCCTACGGCAGGGAGAATGCCCGGCAGATGCGCCACTGCATAAGCGGCGAGATGTGGACCCATCTGAATCTTTCCTACCTGCGGATGCAGGAGATAGACATCCTCGCCATCTGGCGTTCTTCGCCCGAGAATTTCTTCTCCCGGACGGCCGCCGAGATGGACACCTTTGTGGGCATAGCCACCGCCACCATGTATCGGGACGAGGGCTGGCACTTCATGCAGCTGGGTCGCTTCATTGAAGGAGCGCAGCTGGCGAATTCGCTGCTGCTGGGCCAGCTTCGGCACGCTCCCAACGCCAAGGCCGTTCCCGAAGCCGACTGGATGGCCCTGCTGCGCGATTACAACGCGGTGGAGACCTATAACCGTCGCTACGGCATCGAGGTGCATCCGGACCACGTGCTGGACCTCATTGCCACGGACGAATACCTGCCGCGGTCCCTGTGTCGATCCCTGGACAGGGCCGCTCGCGAATTGAACGCCCTGGGCCCCGGTCCTAACGAAAAGTCCAGCGCAGCGTCCCAACGTCTCTCCGGCAGGGTGCGGGCGCTGATTCACTACGACTGGCCAGACAGCGACGACCACGAAGAGATGCTGTACACGGTAAGTGACTACTGCCGGCAACTGCATCTCCTGATTTCCGAGACCTACTTCGACTATCCCACGGAAGCCCTAGCTGCAAGCTGAGTCATGGCTGGCGTCCGCCGCCTGGAGATTCAGCATTCTTCCCGTTACCTGTATAACGGGCCTGTCAGCCGCAGCGTTATGCGCCTCTGCCTGAAACCCTTGGACGATGCCAAGCAGCGCCTTCTCAGGTTCAGCGTTCAAACGAATCCACCCGCTCCGCTGAGCCAGGAAACGGACTATTTCGGCAATTCCAAGCACGTATTGACGCTGCACCGCGTGCATAATTCTCTGGAGATTTCTTCGGACTCGGCGGTGGAAACGTCTCCCGCGCCTGCACTCCCATCGTCCCTTCCCAAGGACGCATGGGAGGAGATTCGCTCGTCGCGGAACTCCTTCAAACTGTGGAGCTTTACGAATCCCAGCGCGTATGCCCGGCCCTCCGACGCTCTGCAAGCCTACGTTGAAGAGATGAACCTCAGGCCGGGAGACGATCCGTTGGAATCAGTGCTGCGACTCTCCGACTCCATACACCGCTCTTTTGAATTCATGCCCGGCACAACATCAGCTATCTCCACCATAGACCATATCCTGAGTACCCGCCAGGGGGTCTGCCAGGACTACGCCCACGTGATGATTGCAATTGCCCGCCAGTGGGGAGTGCCTGCCCGGTATATTTCCGGATATCTCTATGCCGGCACCTGGGAAGAAGCGAGCATCTCTTACGCCTCCCACGCCTGGGTGGAATGCCTGCTGCCCGGGCTGGGCTGGGTGGGATTCGACCCCACCAACGAGGGGCTGGCCGGGGAGCGTCACGTTCGCCTTGCCGTTGGTCTGGACTACAAGGACGTCTCACCGACCCAGGGGATAATACACGGAAGCGCTCAATCCACGCTGGAGGTGGAGGTAAGCGTTCGCCCCGTAGAACACTGAAGTACGCCAACTTCATCACGTCGCAGGGTAATGGACTGACTCAAGAGATTTCCTTGCACAAACCTACGACACTGAATGTCATCAATCAGCCTTCCTCCATCCTTTGGACCGCTGCCTGTCAGATTCCCATGATGCCGAGCGGAACTTCCAAGTTTTTCAGATTTACAAGCAAATTGGTCGGCTCAGAACCCGCGGCAAACGACAACATGCTGGCGTTGACAACGATTAGGTTCTTGAATAGGATGAATTCAGCAGCCTGATACTTGGTATTGCATGAATACATCAATCTCAGACGGACAGGCCGGTTCCGTTAACGGCGCTTCCGAGCCCCGACTGATAGTAGAAAACGTCACCGTCGAATTCGAGGGCTTCAAGGCCCTTAGCGGCGTTTCCTTCACGGCCCACGACGGCAACCTGATCGGCGTCGTGGGGCCAAACGGGGCGGGCAAGAGCACCCTGTTCAACGCCATGGCCGGACTCCAGGCCATGAACACGGGGCAAGTGCGAGTCATCGGGCGGACGTCCAAACACCCCGACTTTCTGGCCTACGTGCCCCAGCGCGAGAAGATCAACTGGCGTTTCCCCGCCACCGTGGAGGACGTGGTGATGCTGGGCCGGAGCGGAGGGCGCTGGCGCTGGTTCCAACGCCCCAGCGCGAAAGACAAGGAGTACGTGCGCTACTGCCTTGAGCGGGTAAACATGTGGATTCACCGCACGGACCTCATGCCGGAACTTTCGGGCGGGCAGCGACAGCGGGTTTTCATAGCGAGGGCCTTGGCGCAGGAAGCCCACGTGTTTCTGCTGGACGAGTCCTTCAGCGGCGTGGACGTAGGAGCTCAGAAATACCTGGTGGAAATCCTCAGGGGAATGCGGGACGACGGCAAGGTCATCCTGATGGCGACACACGACCTGACGAACCTGGCGGAGCGTTTCGACCAGGTTCTATGCCTGAACCATCACGTCTGCGCCTACGGCCCGCCCAACGAGGTGTTTACCTCGGCGGTGCTGGAGGAACTGTACGGCGCCCACGGAGTCACGGTCACAGGGTCCGGGCCGAACCACCGTCAGCACAACGAACCCAATGATTGATGCTCTCGTAGACCCCTTCCAGTACGAGTTCATGAAACGGGCGCTGATTGTCTCGGTGCTTGTGGGGACGGTTTGCCCTCTCATTGGCGGTTACGTAATTACTCGCAACCTTTCTTTCATGGGAGACGCACTGGCCCACGGGGTGATGCCCGGTCTGGCCCTGGGCATACTGCTGGGCTTCAGTCCCCTGATAGTGGCGGTGCCCGCAGGAATCGGATTTGCCGTGCTCATCGGCTTTATCAGCCACCGCACCGGCCTGGGGGAGGATACTTCCATAGGCATACTGTTTGCGGGAATGTTCGCCCTGGGCCTGCTTATTCTGTCCATATCCGACAGCATAACCGTCGACATTGAGGATATCCTGTTGGGGCAGGTGCTTGGCGTGAGCTGGACCGACGCGATTATCACCGCCGCCCTCGCCGCCCTTGTAATCTTCCTGCTGGCGGGGATGCACCGGCAACTGGTGTTCACCAGCTTTGATCCGGTGGGCGCAAAGGTGGTGGGCATTCCCGTTCAGGCAATGGACTACGTATTGTTGGGAACTCTAGCCCTCGTTATAGTCCTCAGCGTTCAGGCCGTAGGCATCGTGCTGGTGCTGGCCATGCTGGTTGTTCCGGCGGCTACGTCTTACCTGCTGGCCCGGCGGTTCATAAACATCATGGTCATCGGCGCTGTGCTGGGGGTAGCAGCGGCTGTAACGGGTCTGTACCTCTCCTACCACTACAACCTGCCCTCCGGCCCCGCCATGGCGCTGACGGCCATCGGCATGTTCGCCGTCGCCGCGATGGTCAAACGAAGGGTCACCACCTAGACGCACCCGGGGCTGAGCTTCCCCGAGATTCCGTTTACCATACAGAAAGGGGCCGGTTTGAAGCCGGCCCCTTTCTGGTTGAGGAGAGTAAATCCCCCTTCACAGGGGGGCGGTAGTGTCAATCGTTGCTGCCGGGAGACCGGCGGAAGAGACCGCCGAAGAATCCCGGAATGCTCACGTTGAAGAGGTAGTAGACGATGGGCACGACGATGAGGGTCAGGGCGGTAGAGCTGATGAGGCCGCCGATGACCACGGTAGCCAGTTCTGCACCAATGATGCCGCCGGAGGTGCCGGCGAAAGTGGCCAGGGGCAGGAGGGCGAAGCTGGTGGTCATCGCCGTCATCAGGATGGGGCGCAGGCGCACCCGACCGCCGTTGATGAGAGCCTCCATTACGGTCATACCGCGGCCCCTCAACTGCTCCACGAAGGTTATCAACACGATGGCGTTAGTAACCACGATGCCGATGAGGAGCAAAATGCCCATCATGGCGGGCAGGCCGAGGCTGCGTCCGGTCACGGTGAGGGCAACCAGGACCCCGATAAGGGCGAGGGGGAGGCTGGCAATTATGACGACGGGGTTCCTGAGGGAACCGAGGCTGGCGGCCATAATCAGGTAGGTGAGGACGATGCCGGCGGCCATAGCAATAAATATGGCCTGGAAGCCCTCTTCGATGTCGGCGAAAATGCCGCCGCTGACTATTTCCACGCCGGGAGGAACGTCCATATCGGCAATGATGGAATCGATTTCGACGCCCACGGTCTGGGCATCGTCGGCGGTTATCTCGCCGGTGATGCTGGCGGAGCGTCGACCGTCGGTGCGGCTGATGTTCACCGGGCCCTGCCGCACGGTCAGCTGGGCCAGTTCCCCGAGAGAAGCGCCGCCGCCGGGTCCCGTTATGGTGACGGACTTCATTGCCTCGACGCCGCCAAGGGCGCGGCGGTCGCCGACTACGACCACGTCAACGTCGTCACCGTCCAGGTTGACCGTGGTCACGGAGCGGCCCACCAGAAGTTGGTTCAGCTGGGCACTGACGTCGCGTGAGCTGAGGCCGATGGCGGCAGCGGCGTCGGGATCCACGGTGACGGCCACCTCGTCTCTGGACTGAGCAACGTCGCTCTCCAGGTTTACAACACCTTCGACGGTGGAAAGGGAGGTCATCAGCTGTTGGGACACAGCCTGAATATCGTCGTAGTTGGGGCCGGTGACGACAATTTCCACCCCACTGACGGGAGGTCCGTCCGCCAGTTCGCGGATGCGAACGGTGCGGTCGGGGGTGGGCAGCTCGCTGCGGAGGGTATCCGCAAGGTTGTCGGGCGCGTTGTCGTTCAGCACCAGCAGCATACTGGCCTGGTTGAATCCGCCGGGAGTGCCGCCCGACGCCAGGTCCGTCGCGCCGATGGAGACGGTGTAGATTTCGGACACGCCGGCTATCCGGTTCTCCACGTCTACAACTTCCACCAGGGTCTGCTCCAGGGGAGCGCCCGGCGGCAGAGAAACTTCAACCTCGACGTAGCGGTTGTCCCCGCTAGGGAAGAGATTTATAGGGATGAAGCCCACGAGAGCGAGGCTGGCAAGGGTGACGACGCCCGCGGCGGCAAGGGTGCGGAGGCGATGGGCCAATGCCCATTTCAAGATTGGGGTGTAGAGACGCTGCATCCAGGTTTCGTGGACGAAAGTTGATTCGTCGTCATCGTCATCAACGCTCTCCGGCAGGTCGCCGGGGCGGAGGAGGTATGCGCCCAGGACCGGCACGGCGGTGAGGGCCACGGCGAGGGAGGCCACCAAGGCGAAGCTGACGGTCAAGGCGAAGGGGAGGAAGAACGCGCCCACCAGGCCTTCGATGAAGGCCAGGGGCAGGAATACGACGATGGTCGTCAGGGTGGAGGCGAAGATGGCGGGTCCAACTTCCACCGTAGCGTCCAGGGCTGCCTTCCAGCGTTCTTTGCCGGCCTGTATGTGTCGGTAGACGTTTTCGAGGACGACGATAGCATCGTCGACGACGCGACCTACGGAGATGGCGAGGCCGCCCAGGGTCATGAAGTTCAGGGTCATGTCCCTCCAGCCCATGAGGATCACGCCGGTGAGGATGCTGAGGGGTATGACGAGGGCGATTACCAGGGTGGGGCGAACGGTGGTCAGGAGGCCTTTCCATGCGGTGGGGCGAAGGGTCAGCATGAAGAGGAACACCACGGCCACTGCGAAGAGGAAGCCAAAGGACGCTTCCGTGAGCAGGGTGTCTATCTGCTCCTGTACCTGGGGCCCGTCATCCTGAATTATTACAAATTCGACGCCGGGCGGAAGATTGGTGATGGAGTCCAACACCGCTCGGACCGCATCGGTTACTTCTATGGTGTTGGCTTCCGCTTCTTTCAGGACGGAGACGCCGACGGAAGGCTTGCCGTTGGTGCGTGAGATGCTCCTGGGAGCGCCTTCCATCAGCGATACCTGGGCCACGTCTTCAAGGCGGACGCCGGAGCCTACAACGAGGCTGCGCACGTCGTCAACGGAGGTGAGCAGGTGGCCGGAGCGGACGGGCAGCGCCTTTCCGGCTTCAAACACCAGGCCGGAGGGGAGAGACAGGTTGTTGTCTTCAAGGGCTGCCGATACCTGGGCCAGGGTTAGCCCCCGGGCTTCCAGGGCCGCCGGCTCTACGGAAACGATGACACGGCGTTGAATCTCCCCTGAGGCGCGGACCTGCAGCACCCCGTCTATCTCCTCCAGGCGGGGCAGGATCTGGGACTCAACGAGGGGCGCGGCGACTTCCGGCCCCTGGTCGGACAGGACGGCGAACTGGATGACGGGGATCTGGTCCGGGCTGAAGCGACCCACCTCCGGGTCCTCGACGCCGTCGGGGAAGGAAAGGGCATTTATGGCGGACTCGATATTGCTCTCCGCATTGGCCATGTCCGTTCCGTAGACGAAGGTCGCCAACACGATGGAGTTCCCCTCAAAGCTGGTGGATTGGAGGGTCTCCAGGCCCGGGGTGCCCAGTATTGCCCCTTCAATGGGAGCGGTAACGTCCTGAACAACTCCCTCCGGGTCTGCAGAGGGGTAAGAGGCGGTAACCACCACCAATGGGAAGTCTATCTCCGGAAAGAGTTCCACCCGGAGGGAGTTGTAGGTGAAGACGCCGGCTATCAGAACGATGGCAGCCGCCAGGAGGGTGACTGACCTGCGCTTGATGGCAGCAGCGGTTATGAATCTCATTATGACGTTCCTCTATATGGGAGATTTCACACGAAAATCTTGGGCGCCTTCCAGGAAGCGGAAGACGCCCGGCGCTGATTTCCAGGTGTGCACGAGGCCAACGACGCCCTCGCGGGCGCTAATGTATAGCAGTCGGTATCTAGCAATGGCCGCCGGATGGGTGCGCCGGCTTCCCCGAAGTTTTCAAACGAAAGTTCACGCTACTATTATACAAGTATACAAGAGAAATTGTTAACGCGGGTTAACATTCAACACTAGAGCGGAAACGGCTGGAAAGCCTTGGAGGTCTCCAATTTGACAGGGAGAATTTCGGTGCTATAAACTACAGGACAGGATCCTCCCTAGTGTTCGTCATTGCGACTTACGCTAGGCCAGCAATCCACCCTAGTGTCCGTCATTACGACCCACGCTAGGTCAGTTATCCACCCTGGTGTCCGTCATTGCGACTCACGCCAGGTTAGCAACCTTCAGGAAATGGGGTGCCTATATAAGCACCCCGTTTCTTTGTGATTGGAGCATGCTTCATTTGGCAGGTCGAGCAGCCATATTCATCGACGGAGGCTATCTGGATTCAGTATTGCGGGATGAGTTCAGTGGCGCCCGCATCAACTATCAAGCACTATCCGAAATGCTGAGTGGCGAATCGGAGATACTCAGGACGTACTATTATCACTGCACGATGATCCAAGGCGATCGCCCAAACAAAGTACAAAGTCGGAAGTACGCACAACAGCAACGGTTCTTCAGATCGCTGGAGGCTCTGCCCAGATACACAATTCGATTGGGGAGACTGGTCCGTCGGGGTACCCGCCCCGATGGAAGTCCCAGATACGTGCAAAAGCGCGTGGACATTCTACTAGGGGTGGATATGGTGCAACTGGCGACCAAGAATAAAATCCAAGACGTAATTCTAGTCGCTGGAGATAGTGATTTCATTCCCGCCGTCACCGCCGCGAAATATGAAGGAGTCTTAGTGAGGGTGTTCCATGGCTCAGCCGTCGCTGCCGACCTTTGGCGGGAGGCGGACGAACGCATTAGAATCACCGATGAATTGATCAAGGCCGTCTTAAGATAGGGGATTCGACTCAGCACCCTTTGGGGGTGACGCGGGGCGGGTACTAGTCCGCCAGCAGCTTCTCGGCTACGGCTCTGGCCTCATCCAGGTTTTTCACGAAGCGGTCTTCCGGCACCCGCTTCAGCACGTTCAGCGCCGTGAGAGTAATCGCAGGATTACCCTCCAGGGCCATGATGATCACTCCGGTGTCTTCCTCGATGGCCGTGTCTATCAGCTGCTCCACCACCAGCGCGGCGCTATCGTCCACGTACACCGTGTCCGAAAAATCTAATATCACAACCTCGTGCTGTTCAATGTCCAGGCTGATGGCGTCGATCAGCTTGCTTGACGAGGCAACGGAGAAGCTTCCTCTAAGGGCAACAAGTCCGGCACGGGCGGAGAATTTCTTCTGGTCGTCCTCATCGTCGCCGTCAGCATCCAAAAAGGCAGTGTCCAGAAGGGGCACCGAGACCACGCTGTCCATCTCCAACCGCTCGAACTGGCGGGCGCTGGCCATGCCGGCGGCAATCAATCCGATAATCACGGCGGTAATCAGGTCCAGGAATACGGTCAGTCCCATTGTGATGATCATGACAATCAGGTGCTCCCGCTGGACCCGGTGAATGCGGGTAACGAAGCGCCAGTCTATGATGTCCCAGCCCACTTTAATCAAGATACCGGCGAGGACGGCGTGGGGAATTTTCTCCACCAGACCTCCAAGCCCCAGAACCAGGGCCAGCAGGATAGCCGCCCGAATTGCCCCGGAAATCTGCGTACGCCCTCCGGCCCGAATATTCACCACCGTGCCCATGGTGGCGCCGGCGCCCGGCAGCCCGCCAATAAAGCCCGCTATGGCGTTGCCTATCCCCTGCCCCATCAGTTCCCGGTTGGGGTTGTGACGGGTGCGCGTCATGGAGTCCGCCACCAGGGAAGTCAACAGGCTGTCGATGGATCCGAGCAGCGCAATGGTCAACGCCGGCTGCAAGGCCCTCACCAGCACGTCTATGGAAAGATCCAGCTCCTGCAACGAGGGAAGGCCCGTGGGTACGCTGCCTATGAGGAGATCGTCAGGCAGTTTCAACCAGAGCACGCTCAGCAGCGTGCCAACGATGAGGGCGGCCAGGGGAGCGGGCAGGAATGGTCGCAGCCTGTTGCGGCTGTTGGCCCACAGGACGCCCACCCCCAGGGTAACGGCGGCAATTATCAGGGCGCTGTAGTTTATGCCCCTGAGCGCTTCCGGCCATGCCTCCACGGCTTTCAACGCCCCGCCGGTGGCCACCGGCGCTCCCAGGAAGGGCAAGGTGTGTATCAGGATGACGATTATGCCTATGCCCGTCATGAACCCGGATATGACGGAATAGGGAGTGTAGGAGACCAGGCGTCCAATCCGCATGACACCCAGAAGAATCTGTATGAGGCCGGCCATAACTACTATGGTGAACGCCTCTGCGAGATTCTCCGCGTGGCTGGTAACCACGACGGCAACGGCGACGGCCATCGGCCCCGTCGGGCCGGAAATCTGCGACCTTGTGCCCCCGAACACCGCAGCGAAGAAGCCCACGGCAATGGCCCCGTAGATGCCCGCAAGGGCGCCCAGGCCGGAGGCAACCCCAAAGGCAAGGGCGACCGGCAGGCCGACTACGGCAGCCGTAACACCGCCGAATAAGTCGCCTCGCAGGGTTTCTAAGCTATAGCTGAATTTCAGCTTCATCTGCACCGCACTTTACCGAAGTTTATGGCAAATGTCTAATGCATAATACAAGTAGCCGAAGTGCGACGGATAAAGATACTAAATCAAGATTTATCGCCTGAAATCAGCGTCTAAAAGAGCAAATCTTAAGCCTGGCAGTCATCGCTAGACGTGCTGGTCAAACAGCAGGGCGTTGCCGTCCGGGTCCAGCATCATGAAGCTGGCGGGGCCGGAACCCGCTTCGTCCGCCTCCACCGTCATATTCAACCCTTGGGCTTTCAGCCGGCGTTGGAGATCACGGACGTCGGTGAATTCGTCAACGGGCTGGGCCTGGCTGTTCCAGCCCGGGTTGAAGGTCAGGATGTTCCCTTCGAACATGCCGTGAAAGAGTCCGATGGTAACATCGCCATTTCTGAGGATCTGCCAGTTCTGGTCCGGGTCTCCTCCTACCGGACGAAAGCCCAGCTTCTCGTAGAACTCCCTGGAAGTCGCGATGTCTTTAACCGACAGACTTACGGAAAAAGCGCCCAGATTCATTTTTTCTCCCCTTTACAATCTGATTCCGCGGCTTGCCTGGACTAGCCTGCAGCCGCTTCCTTCAACTGCCCGATATCTACCTTTGCCATGGTCAGGAGCTTGCTCATGACCTGCTCAGGGGCAGCGCTCATGATTTCTCCCAGATTGGCAGGCAGTACCTGCCACGTGAGGCCAAACTTGTCATTCAACCAGCCGGCACGCGCCTCCATTCCATCCTCCGACAACTTTTCCCAGAAGTAGTCAATCTCCTCCTGGGTCTCGCAGGACACGACGAAGGAGACCGCGGGGTTGAAGCTGAACATGGGTCCGCCGTCGACGCCGGAGAATTTCTGGCCCTCCAGCTCGAACTCCACCATGGATCCACCGGCGGCCGGTCCGGCGCCGACTTTGGATACGCTGATTATCCTGGAGTTCTCGAAAATAGACACGTAAAAGTTGGCCGCTTCCTCCGCTCGACTTTCGAACCAGAGAAACGGGCTGATCCTGGAAATTGACGTCATTGGGGGAAACCTCCGTTTTATGTATCAATGCCGCGGGATATGATACACGAAAGCGGGATGCAGTTTTCCAGCTCTCGCTGTCCGCAGACTCACGAGCCCTTGATGCCTCAGGACGAAAGGGCATGGCAGACCTTGACAACGGAATTGCCGCCTATATACCTTACTTTCCATGCAAATCGACCTGGGTAATGGCTATTGTCTGCAAGATTGGGAAACGGCGTGGCGCGACGGCGACCAGGAGCGCATGATTCCGCTGGCGGACGACTACGAGGTGTGGAAGAACCTGAGCGATTCCTTCTCGCATCCGTACACGAAGGCCAATGCCGAGGCCTGGGCGGCCCTCCATGCCGGGGTGACACCGGTGGTGGACTTCGCCGTCTGCGACGACGCCGGGCCCATCGGCGGCATCGGCTTCCAGACGTTCACGGATGAAATGCGACACGCGGCAGCCCTGGGTTACTGGCTGGGGAGGCCCTTCTGGGGGCGAGGCATCATGTCGGCAGCCGTAAAGGCGATGACGGCCTACGGTTTTGAGACTTTAGGACTCGTCCGCATCTACGCCCGGGTTTACAAGGGGAACGACGCCTCGGCGCGGGTGCTGGAGAAGGCGGGGTACAAGCTGGAGGGACTGCTGCGGAAGGCCAAGTTGAAGGAGGGTGTGCCCATAGACCATTACCTGTACGCCATGCTGCGCGAGGAGTGGGAGCAGGGCGCGGGTTAGCATTCTTCAATATAGTAGCCGCCAACCGAAAATGCAGACGGCTCTCCCAGCGAACTTTCAGGCCGGTTCAGTACCCTGAACGTTCTCCAAAGGCAAGGTTTACCTCTTCGCCGTAGCGGATTCTGGGGTCCATGAAGGCCCTGACCAAGTCGTAAATCAGGTGGCACAGGATGAACCCGCCGGCCAGGACGAGCACCACGCCGCTCAGCATTAAGTCATAGCCGGAAGGGCTGATTGAGCGTAGCATCAGCAGTCCCGCCCCGGGCCATTGAAATGCAGCTTCCGTCAGAACCAGGGCGGTCATAAATGAGCCTCCGACCAGCCCGAAGGAGATGAGGGGCGAGACGGCTACGTTTCTCAAACAGTGTTTCCAGATGATCTTCCACTCGGTCACGCCCTTGATGCGAGCCAGTTTGACGTATTCGCTTTCCAGGGCTTTCGCCATAGCAGAGCGGACAAGCTTCGCAATGATGGCAGCGGGAAGCAATGCCAGAGTAACGGCGGGAAGAATCAGGTGGGTGAAACCGTCGCCACTTCCAACAGGAAACCTGACCGGAAGGTAGGCAGTGATCCCCACAAGGGTGATAGCCACCCAGAAAACGGGGGTTGCCTGCACAAGCGAGAATACCCTACCGGCCCACCGGTCAAAGAAGCTGCCCCTGTTAATGGCTGCCAGCACTCCCAGCGATATGCCCAGAACAGCGCTCACAGCCAGGGCAATAGAACCCAAACGAATGGTGGCGGTGAGCCTTTCCAGAACTTCATTGCTGGAGCGAGCGTCCCAGGCCACGCCAAACGGCCTTTCCCAGTTGCCTCTAAGCAGGTCGTTCACGTAGCTCCCATACTGGACGACCACAGGCGGCTCTTCATAGTAGCCCCAATAATGGGGACGCACGAGCACGAAGGTCAGGATTGACAGCCCTATAAGGGCAAAGAAGGCCAAGCCCACCCTTTGAACCAGAAACTGTTGCATCTTGCCACCTCCCTTTGCGACGGGAATGCAAAACCACGCTGAAGCCTCGGCGTGACGAAACGGAGAGCAGGGGTGTTGCGGCAGGAATCTTCAGGCGCGGAGGGTTCTGGCAGCCGCAACGAACGAATGATTGGTGCCCAGCTTTACATATTTCGTTCGGACTTGTCAAATTCAAGTGCGTTTCGTGGGCGAATGAATCCTGCTGCGTTTCGAATCCCAGCATCACGTTGACCTACATCGCTGTGCTAGGCATAATGGCAGTGTCATCGGGTAAGGGGGTATTCCGTCATGATCGATTGGCTTGGCATCGACCACCTATTCGAGCTTTCCGGAGCGGAAGTGATTGCGGGTTTCTTCACCCCGCTTGCCATCTTCGCCGCATTCTTCCTGGCCCAGGTCATCCTACCGGGACGACGGGTTCCCGGCTACGTAACCGACGAGAATACCGGCGAACCGCGCCAGTACCGGCTGAACGGGCTTCTGGTTTTCCTCATCGCCATCGCCGTGTGGTGGTTCGAGCTGACGGGCATGCCGCGGGACTGGTTCTATCGCTCCACCATCCCCGCGGTCGTGGGCGGAACGGTATTCGCCATTATCTTCTCGTTCATCGCCGTACTCAGCCAGCCCAGGGCAACGACAAAGAGCTTCATTGCGGAGTTGTGGACGGGACGGGCGCGGGAGTTTTCCTTCTTCAATAACAGGTTCGACGTGAAGATGTACCTGTACGTGGTCGGCGGTACCATGCTGTCGCTGAACGCCCTGTCCGGCGCCGCGTACCACCACCAGCTCTTCGGAGCAGACGCCAATCCGGGGGTCTACTTCTATGCGGCCTTCTTCACCTTTTACGTATTTGACTACTTCGTCTTTGAGCGGGTCCAGCTGTACACCTACGACCTGATCCACGAAAGGCTCGGCTTCATGCTGCTCTGGGGCGGCCTTATAGTCTACGGGTGGCTGTACATCCTCCCGCTGTGGGGCATGGCCGCCCACCCGGACCCCGGGTTCTCGACAACGTGGACCTACGTATGGCTCATCGGGGCGACGGCGCTGTTTGCGCTGGGATGGACCATCACGCGGGGGGCCAACATGCAGAAGTATTTCTTCAAGCGTTGGCCGGGCAGGAAGTTTCTGGGGATCATCGAGCCGAAATACATCCAGGCCGGCGACCGGAAGATCCTGTACAGCGGATTCTGGGGCGTGGCCCGCCACTTCAACTACATGGGCGAGGGGTTCTTATCCCTGTCGATTGCACTGATTTTCGGCCACTTCGGCAATCCGTGGGCGTGGACCTACTTCGTCGTCATCGTCACCCTGTTCACCTTCCGGCAACGTAACGACGACGAGCTTTGCGCCGAGAAGTACGGGCCGGAAAAGTGGGCGGAGTACAAGTCAAAGGTCAAGTACCGGATCTGCCCCGGCATCTACTAGGGACGGGACCTGCGGCAGATTTCAGCGCCAAGACGCGCGGGATCCGTAGACGCTTGGGTGTGTTTACAGATTGCCGTTGTGGTGTTCGGTGCTCAGGTTGTGGCTGATGGCGCGCAGCCTTGACTCGATTCCATCCCTCCCGCTGAGCAGGAACCCCGTGCGCTGGGTGAAGGCTTGCGGCAGAGCCTGGAGAATCTTGCGACCCAGGTCGTACATCTCCTCCGGGCTGCCGTAAAGCCGGTGCTCATCTCCGGCTTCATCCAGAATCTCCAAGTTGAAGCCCTTGTCGTAGTAGGCGTTGCTGGATCGTCCTATGGTTGCTTTCTTGATTCTGCGTTCTGTCATGGCCGGCCTCCTCGACGCATCGCCTCTATATTCATCACATAAACCGTATTGATTTACGCTTACAAACGTCAATAAGTGCAAATGCAACTTTAACGGTAAACCCAGGGCATTCTTCCCATAACGTTTCGCAATTGTCAGCGTGGATTCGGAGGTTTCCCGACTGACATATTTCTGCGACATTTCGCCGCTATTGTGAATTGCATCAAGCAATATTCACTAAGGAGGCGGAAAGATGATGGGCAAGAAGTTGATAAAGATCATTCTGGGGGTTGCGTGTGGGGCCATACTCTCTGCAGCGATACTCATTGGCTGCAACACCGACGCCGGACCTGAAGGCAGCCGGGATGCCGACCGGGCCGCGGTTACTCAGGTCATGCCCGAAAGGGCGGGCGGCGAGGCCGGTGGTGAGCATAGCGGAAGAGGGGAAGGCGCGGGCGAGCACGGCGGCATTGGAGAGGGGGCTGAAGGCGGTGGAGAGGGCGGCGGCGAAGGTTCGGAAGGCGGACGCGAGGGCGCTGAAGGCTCCGAGTCAGGCGGCGAAGAGGGCAGCGCGAACATGCTCGCCCCCGACGAGACCTTCGACATGGTCCGCAGCGGCGCCCACCTGATTCTAAACTACGACGCTCAGGCCAACGCGTTCAAGGGCACTGTGGAGAACACCACCAATGACGTGCTGACACGGGTGAGGATTGAAGTGCACCTGTCCAACGGGACGGAGCTTGGTCCCACCACACCCATAGACATGTCCCCGGGGCAGGCGGCAGTGATTGAACTGCCCTCCACGCAAGCATCCTTCACCGGATGGGTGGCCCATGCCGAGGTTGGCGGTGGAGAAGCAGGCGGCGAGCACGGCACCGCCGCGGCAGTTAGCGAAGGCGCGGGCGAGCACGGCGGTCGCGGAGGTGAGGGCACTGAAGGCGGGTACGAGGGCGCAGGAGAGGGTGGCAACGAAGGCATCGGCGGCGAGGGGCATGGCCCCGGTGGTGAAGGCGGGAACGAGGCCGGTGAAGCCGCCATGTCCAGCCCAATCACTCCCCTGGACCAGACGTGGAACGGCGTCCTCGGCGGGCTGAAAATCTCTGCCCGGTACGACGCGGCAACCCAGTCTGTCCAGGCAACGGTGCAAAATACCCTCTTGCAGACCCTCTGCTACGTGCAAGCCGAGCCTCATCTGAAGGCGAGTACGACGACGGTAGGGGAGCTCGGCCCCGACGTGCTGGGCGATCTGAGCCCGGGACAGATAGCCTACTCCAACCTTTCTGTTGCCGGGGAGCCCGGCATGGCAGGAGTTACTTTCGACGGATACGTGGTCCACATGGAAGTATTCGACTGCGGCGGGCCCGGCCCTGTGCCTCACACGGGAGGCGAAGGCGGTGAAGGTAGCGCTGAGGGAAACCGTGAAGGTTTAGAAGCCGGCGGCGAGCACGGCGGGCGTGGCGAAGGAGCCGGAGAACACGGCGGACGTGGGGGCGAGGGTTCCGGTGGGGAACACGGCTCCGGCGGTGAAGGACGGGGTGAGCACGGGGGTCGCGGTGAAGGACGAGGAGGCAGCTAGGAAGTGTCGAACCTTCCCGCCAAGTGCGATAATCTAACCCTCATCGTATACAGGAAATGGACGCGGCGTCTCTACAGAGGCGCTGCGTCCTCGAACGCCTATATGGAGGACCGGCCATGGGCGGCACAGTATTGATAATCGAAGACGATACGAGGATAGCCAACTGGGTTAAGGTGTACTTCGAACGCGCCGGCTTCTCCACAGAGGTTACTCACGATGGCGTGTCCGGTCTGGCCCTGGCCCGCGATCTGGCCCCGGATCTGATTATCCTCGACCTGATGCTTCCCCGTCTCGACGGGGTTGAACTGTGCAGAATTCTGCGCCGGGAGTCGGACGTCCCCATTATCATGTTGACCGCCAGAGAAGCTCCGGCGGAGCGAATCATAGGGCTTGATACCGGCGCGGACGACTACATAGTAAAGCCCTTCGACCCTGATGAGGTCATCGCGCGCGCCGAGGCGGTGCTGCGCCGCGTCAAGGGTAAGGTCCAGCAGATCCTCACCCACGGCCACATCACGCTGAACGAGACAACAGGCACGGTAACGGTGGATGGTGTGCCCGTCATGCTGAGCCAGGCGCAGATTGCCCTGATGTCCGCCTTCATGCGTCATCCCAACCAGGTCCTGAGCCGTGACCAGCTCATATCTCTGGCCTTCAACGAAGAGTTTGAGGGATTCGACCGCGCCATCGACAACCAGGTTGCCCGCCTCCGAAAGCATATCAACCGGGATGGCAGACAGCCCATTCAAACGGTCTACGGCGCCGGCTACAGGTTCGTGGTGGAGTCCGAATGATGTCTCTTCGCTGGCGCATAATGGGCGCAACCGTCCTGGTGGTTGTGCTGACCGTCGCGGCCAGTGTAAGCGTGGGCTATTACGCAACCCAGTCCCGGTTGAACGTGCTCGTGGACCGGATTGGTGATGACGAGGCGGCCCAGCTGGCCCGGAATCTCAGCCGGGAGTATACCTCCGCGGGCTGGACAACGGTGAGCAGGACGCTGTCCGAGGCCGGATACGTGTACGATGGATCTCGGGAGGGAGAGGGCCATGAGGAGAGACCGGAAGAATCCTCGGAGATATTCCATCAAGACCGGATACGAGTTGTAGTCACCGGAATGGACGGTCGTGTGGTAACGGATAATCTATCCGAGCTTTCTCCCGGAACCGAGCCGCCCGACCTGTCCGGACGGCGGGAGACAGTTTTCGATCTCGCCGATAGCCGACCCGTGGGCCACGTCTACGTGGACGTGAACCACGAGTTCCTGTCCACCGAGTCCCACGGCTTTCTCAACACCCTCCTTTACATCGTGCTGATAGGGGGGCTTCTGACGGTCGGAATCGCAGTGCTGCTGGCCGCCTGGTTGTTCAAGCGGATTATGGCCCCAGTGACGGCCCTCACTGAGGCGACCCAGGCCATTGCCCAGGGGGATACCACCCGGCTGCCCGTCACGTCCTCGGACGAGTTGGGGCAGATGAGTACGTCGTTCAACAAGATGACCTCCGCCCTGGAAGCGCAGCGTGAGCTCCGCAGGAGGCTGGTAAACGACGTATCCCATGAACTGAATACGCCTCTGAGCGTCATCATGCTGGAGGCCAAGGGACTGCGCGACGGGCTGCAGTCGCCTGACAACGCGTCGGACCACATCATACAGGAGGTGGACAGGCTACGCGGTCTTGCCACGGACCTGGACTGGCTTGCGGAAACCGACCTTGGTGAGTTGAGGCTTACGACGGAGAAAAGTTCAATTTCCGAGTTCCTCAGCGCGGAGGTGGACCGGTTGCGGCCAAAGGCTCAGGCTCGCCAGGTGGAGATGTCGCTGCAGGTATCCGACGACCTGTCGAACTTGCGCGTGGACATTGATCGCATGCGCATGGGCCGGGCGTTGGGGAACATTCTGAGCAATGCCGTTCGATGCACAGAGGCAGGAGGATACATCGCTATCACGGCGGGGCTGGAAAGTGGCGAGGCGCTGGTTATCTCGGTTGTCGATGACGGAATTGGCATCGATCCCGCAAACCTGCCACACGTCTTCGACCGCTTCTATCGAACCGACGAGTCCCGTCGCCGTAGGATAGACGGAACGGGGTTGGGACTGGCCATTGCCCAGGCTGTGGTGGAAGGACACGGGGGAACGATAACCGCAGCGAGCGACGGCCTTGGACATGGCGTCACCGTAACCATTCGTCTATCCCTGAAAGAGTAAGTCACGCCGCTTTCCTTATCCTGTGCCCTTTCATGACGTGTCACATCCCGGTTTATCCCCCCAAACCGTATTTGCTTGCGCATTCTCAGGCCAATGAAAATGGATGAAGCATTTACGATACCTCCGGAAGACACCGAAAATAATGTTTCTAAACCAACGCATTGAGAATGCATGTCCGGTGGTTTCGACATCGGAGGGAAATGAAGCTACGAATTGGCCTCTTTGTTCTAGCTTGACAGGGACAGAACGGTTGCAGTAAACATAAAATAGGGCGAGATATAACTTCGCTACTCACGCTCTAATCATTCATTCTGCTATCTCGCCCGCCGCGCTCTATGGCGCAGGATTCCGCCCTTTGAGATGCCCTCCGGGTGGGACCACTACACCATTTTTAAGCGAGGTTTTTGAAATGCAGAGATACCTGATCTTTCGAATTGGTCAATCAATTGTGGCGCTCATAGGCGTTACGATGATAGTCTTCGCCCTCACCCGCATCAGCGGCAACATGCTGGACATCATGCTGCCCGAAGACGCTACGGCCGTTGACTACGCAAGGATAAGCGAAGCGTGGGGCCTGGATAAACCGATGGTGGTCCAGTACGGGATCTACGAGAAGAACATCCTGAATGGCGACTGGGGCGAGTCGTGGAAGTGGGGCATCGGCGCCCTTGAGATTGTGCTGAACAAGTTCCCCGCGACGCTTCAGCTTGCGTCCTTCACCCTGGCGGCCAGCACGGCCCTGGGAATAGCCTTGGGCATACTTGTGGCTACCAAGAAGGATACGGCCTTCGACTACGGAGGGAAGGTGCTGGGCCTGCTGGGCCAGTCCCTTCCCAGCTTCTGGCTCGGGATTGTCCTCATGTGGGTGTTCGCCGTCCTGCTTGGCTGGCTGCCCACCTCCGGCAGAGGAGGCATTCTCCACATGATCATGCCCGCCATCACGCTGGGCTGGTTCAACGTGGCGGCGCTGATGCGTCTGACCCGTTCGGCCATGCTGGAGGTGCTGGACAGCGAGTACGTGAAGCTGGCCCGCATTAAGGGTCTGCGGGAGTGGAAGGTGGTGTGGAAGCACTGTCTCCGCAACGCGGCCATCGCGCCCCTGACCTACTTCGGCCTCGTTGCGGGCTTCCTGCTGACGGGCTCGGTGGTGACGGAGACGGTCTTCGCGTGGCCCGGCACCGGGCTATTGGCGGTGGAGGCCATACAGGCCCGAGACTACATGGTTGTTCAGGCGGTGGTGCTGTTCATGGCCGGCATCTTCATCGTGTCCAACCTGGTCGTAGACGTCCTCTACGCCTACCTGGACCCCCGCATCCGCTACAACTAGAGGCTTCTGGCTACGACAATTGAGGACCCCGGTCGCGCCGCGGGAGCGGTGCGGCCGGGGGTATCACCCTAGTTCGCCTCTTGCAAGATGCGATCCTTGACCGACTCAACGTGACCGTTGCTGGCGTCGACCTGAAGGACCTTGTACGAGCGCCTCAGGCCCTTCTGTCCGTAAGTTATCGTTGCCAGGCCGCCGTGGTCCCAAGGCCGCGAGAAACCGACAGTCACCTTCCAGAACCCGCCGACTCGCTGAATCTCTTCGAGACCGACGTTCGCAATGCCTTCATCGGCGAATAGGTCTGCCACGTATTCTTTTGCTATCTTCGCCGCTTCTTTGACATCCATGGCGTTTGCCTTTCTGTTCAATCAACTTACACATCTTAACACAGAACATTCTAGAACATCGATCATCCGACCACTAATTGCTACCCTAGCCCCCATACCCTACAAACTGATGCCTCTGGGCTGAGGGGTAGAAAACATCCGAGGACAGGATCTTGGAGCCTGGACATCTTCTTTCCTCTTGTGGATTAGTCCCGACATCCCTTACAACCAACACTATTCCTTGTCTATTCCGAGTTTGATCCAATATCTTATGGCATGGAACTGAAATAATTCGGAGAGACTATGGTACTTACTTTTGACCTAAGAACATCGAGGGATTGCTTGGAAGATCTACGTGGAGCAATTGCGGACTTCAAGAAGGACCCCCTCAACCCTCGTATAGCGAGATACTGCTCTATCGTTGCTTGGTCAATCAGCGACTGGGTATTTGAAGAATGCGCCCATCGCCTAGAACACAAAAGGCGTTCCGACTTCCAGCAAGATATCAAGAGTCAATGCCCCGAGCTTGGCTATCTCCAGGACCTGGGAACTTCCGTAAAACACATGACAATTAGCAGGTACATTCCGTCACTTGTCGAGGCTCGCATGCGAGGAGGAGCATTCTCAAACGCATTCAGTAATGCCTTCGATCGAGGTGGGTTGATTTTGTCAATTCGAGACGGGAGACATTTCTGGTTTGACGAAGTAATTCAGACGGCCCTGTCCTTCTGGGACAAATACTTCAACGATCTCGGCCTTTAGTGCAGACTACCTCTTGTCAACATCAAAATGGTTAAGTTGACCCAAGAAAATGGGCCGTCAGGGATTCGAACCCTGGACACCCGGATTAAAAGTCCGGTGCTCTGACCGAGCTGAGCTAACGGCCCTCGATGCAGGTATGCTATTGTACGTAACCCCCCGTCGGCTTTTCAACGACGCCGCGGCGGTTGGGCAGTAGCGAAGGTGCTGGATTCCCGCCTCCGTCTGCACGGGGGCAGGCTGTTCGCGCGAATGGCCGGGGTGGGCCTTCGTTGTTATCCACGCCCCTCGGTGGTATCCTGCTAGGCTGCAGAGGACAGACCATGTACGACTTTCATACGCATACATTCCTGAGCGACGGCGTTCTTTCGCCCATTGAGCTCATCCGACGCGCCTACGTGCGCGGCTACAAAGTCATCGCCGTCACGGACCACGTGGGCTTCGGCAATCTGGAGTTCGTGGTCAAGACGCTGGCCGTCGACTGCGCCAGGGCTTCTTCCCGATGGGACATCCTCGCCATCCCCGGCGTGGAGATTACCCACGTACCCAAGGAGGACATCGACATGGCTGCGCGGGAGGCGAAGGCCATGGGCGCCCGGCTGGTGAACGTCCACGGCGAAACGGTGGTGGAGCCCGTGGATCCCGGCACCAACGCCGCCGCCATAAACTCCGCCTACGTGGACGTTCTGGCGCATCCGGGGCTGCTGACAGTGGAGGAGGCTCGCATGGCCTGTCGGACTGGCACATTCATGGAGATTTCGGCGCGGAAGGGGCACAGCCTGAGCAACGGCCACGTGGCCAAGACCGCCCTTTCGGAGAAGGCATCGATGATCCTGGACTCGGACGCCCACGCGCCCGAGGACCTGCTGACGCCAGAAATATGCTATAGCGTGGCCCGAGGGGCCGGCCTCACTGAGGAGCAGACTGAGGTGCTGCTGCACCAGAATCCAAACCTGCTGTTGGAGAAGCTGGGATACGCCGCAAGGGTTTAAGGGACGGGTGGTTTCCCGGCCATTCTTCAACGTCCCTCAGAAGTTCCTAGTACTAATCTAGCGTATGACGCCGCAGCCAACCCTGCCGCCGGCTCCGGCCTCCGCACCGTAAGAGTCAGCCTTCTCGTGGACGATAATCGCCGTACCGTCACCATCCAAAATGGAATTGGACTCTCCCGCCTGCAGGGTAATTTCGCCGTTGAAGAAGTCGGCAACAGCGGTCCCATCGGCGGCGGCGTAGATGTTTGGCAAGTCTCCGGCATGATGCCCGTCCTGATTCATATAACCGTGGCCCATGCCCTCCGGGGCGAAGTGGTCGCCGGCCGCTGAGAAATCCGGCTCGCAGGTGCCTGTCTCATGGATGTGGAATCCGTGGTAACCGGGTGTCAGACCCCTGAGGTTCGCCGACACCAGAACCCCGCGTCTGCCTTGGGTGAGCATCACCACGCCCATAGCCTCGCCTTCGGGTCCTTTTATCTCCGCACTGGCGGCGGCACCTATCTCCACAGAGTCGGACTCATTGGAACCGCAGGCGACTACAACCATCGCCAAGAGCGCCGACGCAACGATTAAACTTGTCCTGGCCAGGAAGTTCAAATTGGGGCCTCCTTTTTCCGGACAGTGTCTCAAGCAAACCGTGAATCGCCCGCATTTTAGCATAAGCCTGCTCCTCTACGTCACCCTGAGGGGAATAGCGACGAAGAATCTAGGAGAGGGGAGCGTGGGGCGAGGGTTCGTGGAGGCGGAAGACCTTGTACGGGTTCCACCGGTTGCTTGAGCGGTCAAACTTCACCACGCCCAGAAACCGCCCGTCTCTGGCGTATAGCCGGTAGTTCTCCAGGTGGCCGGCGTACAGGCCCCGGTGCCCCAGTGATACGGGGTGTCCGTTTCTGAGCATCCGCTCGACGCCTTCTTCCACGGACACGGCCTTCATGTTCAGCAGCAGGGAATCCAGGGGTAGAAGCATCTCCTTCCACCTGTTCTCCTCCACGGCTTCGGCGAACTGCTCCAGGGTCACCGCTTCTTCGATGCGAAAGCCGCCGGTGCGGAGTCGGACCAGGCTGGCAGTATGCGCGCCGCAGCCCAGCATCTCCCCAAGATCATGGGCCAGAGAGCGCATGTAGACGCCGCGGCCGCACTCGCTCTCCAGGGTAATCAGCGGCGGGTTGAACTCCAGCAGGTCCAGGCTGTAGACCTCCACCTCGCGGGCCTCCCTCTCCACCTCCACGCCCTGCCGGGCGAGCTCATAGAGACGCTTGCCGCCCTTCTTGAGGGCGCTGTGCATGGGCGGCTTCTGGAGGATGGACCCTCGAAAGGCCTCCAGCGCTTCTTCTACCTGCTCGCGGGTGATACGGGATGCGTCGCGCTCCTCGACGACCTGGCCTTCGGCGTCGTAGGTGTCGGTGGTGACGCCGAGGCGCACGTCCATCCGGTAGCCCTTCGTCTCGTTGATGAGATGCTCCATGAGACGGGTTGCCTGGCCGAAGCAGATGGGCAGAATGCCGGAGGCGAGGGGGTCCAGGGTGCCGCCGTGACCCACCCGTTTCCTCATGCCGGTGAGCCGCTTGATCTTCCGGACCACGTCCATGGAGGTGGAGCCGACGGGCTTGTCGAGAACGAGGAACCCGTTGACCAGAGGCCCCTGTCCTCCCCGTCGCCCACGTCGCGACCTGTGCTGCGACATCAGGAGGTCTCCTCGTCGGGCTTTATCTGATTCATGGCGCGGCTGATGGCCTCGCTTAGCTGAAGTGAATCGTCGGGCACGAAAGTCAGGCTGGGGATGTAGCGCAGGGGCAGCACGTCGCCCATCTCTCTCCTCAAGTAGCCGGCGGCGGCGGTGAGACCCTGCAGCACTTCGTCCCGCTTGTCATCCGAGGCGAGGACGCTGAAATAGACCTTGGACGTTTTGAGGTCCGGGGAGGTATCGACGCGGGTAATGCTGATGACGCAGCGCAGGCGTGGGTCGCGCAGGTCAACCTGGATGAGGCGGCTCATCTCCTGGCGAAGGAGCTCGTTGATCCTTCGGATACGCCTGTTCATGGGAGGGGTCGTCCCCGGCGGCGGACCGCCGGAAGGCTATGCTCGGCTCCTCTCCCTGCGATGGGCTTCGATAACGTCGCCCTCCTGGAAGTCCTCGAAGCCGGCGATGCCAATGCCGCACTCGAATCCAGCGGTCACTTCGTTCACGTCGTCCTTGAAGCGGCGTAGGCTGGAGACGGAGCTTTCGGTGACGACGTTGCCGTTTCGGATGACGCGGGCGGCGATGCCGCGGGTGAACCGGCCATCGTTGACGATGACGCCGGCGGCTCTGCCCACGCGGCCCGCACGGAAGACGGCGCGAACGGTGGCCGTTCCCTGAACCACATCCTTGTAGGCGGGTTCCAGGATGCCCTTGAGGGCCTTCTCCACGTCTTCGATAATCTGGTAGATGATGTCGTAGGTGCGGATCTCCACGGCCTCCCGCTCGGCGGCGGGTTCGGCGCTCGGTTCCGTGCCCACGTTGAAGGCCAGAATGATGGCGTTGGAGGCGCTGGCGAGCAGTACGTCGCTCTCGTTGACGCCGCCTGCGCTGGCGTGGAGGATGTTCACCCGGGCCGAGGGGCTGTCCAGCCGCTGCAGGGAACCCCGGACGGCTTCGACGCTGCCCTGGGCGTCGGCCTTGATGATGAGGTTAAGTTCTTTGACATCCCCGGCGGATATGCGACTCATCACGCCTTCCAGGGTAAGGGCGCGAGACAGGTTCTGCTCCTCCTCGCCCTTCACCACATTCTCCTGCACAAGGGCCCGGGCGGTCTTCGTGTTGGGCACCACCACGAACCGGTCTCCGGCCTGGGGCACGGAGCGGAAGCCCTGAATTTCCACTGGCACCGACGGGCCCGCCTGCTTGATTCGCCTTCGAAGGTCGTTCTCCATGGCCCGTATGCGGCCCCAGGCAGTCCCCGCAACAATGCTGTTGCCAACCTTCAGGGTGCCGCTCTGGACCAGCAGGGTGGCCACGGGTCCCCGGTTTCTGTCCAGCTGGGACTCGATGACCACGCCGGAGGCGGGGCTTCTGGGGTTTGCTTTCAATTCGGATATCTCCGCCACCACCAGAATGCTCTCCAGCAGGTCGTCGATGCCCGTCCTGTTCTTGGCGGAAACGGGAACGCCTATAATCTCTCCTCCGAAGTCCTCCAGCACAAGGGAGTACTCCAGCAGTTGGCCCTTGACGCGGTCGGGCCGGGCGTCGGGAAGGTCAATCTTGTTTATGGCGACTATGATGGGAAGTTCGGCGGCACGGGCATGGTCTATGGCTTCCACGGTCTGGGGCATGACGCCGTCGTCAGCCGCAACCACCAGGATGGCGATATCCGTGACCTGGGCGCCCCTCGCTCGAATGGCGGTAAAAGCCTCGTGGCCGGGGGTGTCCAGAAAGGTAACCTTCTGGCCGCTGTACTCGATCTGATAGGCGCCGATATGCTGGGTGATGCCGCCCACTTCACCCTCGGTGATGCGGCTGTCCCGGATGGTGTCGAGAAGGGTGGTCTTGCCGTGGTCCACGTGACCAAGGATGGTCACCACTGGGCTGCGGGCCTTCAAGGCGGCATCGTCACCGGCGTCGGCCGCTTCGAGAACGTCGCTCACGGGAGTCCTGGCCCTCTCCTCGGCCTTGGCGCGGTAGCCGAAGGCGGGGGTAACGGTGGCCGCCAGGTCGAAGTCGATGACCTGGTTAATGGCAGCCATGACGCCGTTGCGCATAAGCTGCTTGATAACGTCGATGGGACTGACCCTCATCAGGTCAGCCAGATGCTTGACGGTAAGAGTGGGGGGAAGCTGGACTTCCCTGGGACCGGCTCTTCGCGTTCTCGTAGTTCTGGTTGTCATGGCGCCTCATTTCCCGCGACAATTCCTTGCCACTGCGTGTACTCAGCCCACAGATGTTCCCTGGCTTGGGTGGGTACGGGCGACCGGAAGGCCCTCTCCAGCAATCCCGTTTCCCACACCTGCTGCCAGCATTCCCGGCTATGGCAGAGATAGGCCCCGCGGCCGTGCTTGACTCGCTTGAAGTCAATCTCAACCCGTTCCGGGGAGGCTCGGACGAGGCGCACCAGCCGGCGCTGGGGCTGCTTTACGCCACAGGCCAAGCAGGTGCGAAGGGGCACGTGGCGGGTTCTAACCACTTCTTAATACCTCCCTGGTTGGCGGCTATCTTCTGCGGGCTTTGGCCCTCCTCCTGCCCCGGCCGCGGCGGCCTCTTCCTTCGCGACCACCACGGTCGAAGTCCAGGATGTCCTCGGCGAAGCGTATCTTTCCGGCGTCGGGAGTAAGCTGTGGGACCTCCCAAATCTCGTCGCCCATCTCCTCGAAGGGCGGCTCTTCCTCTTCTTCCTCGTCAACGGCCTCATCGACCATAACGTCGTCAAGGGTGAAGGCATCCAACTCGTCCTGCAGAGCGACGGCTTCTTCGGGCTGCTCTTCCTCCTGGGCGGCCTCTTCCTGGGCCAGAATCTCCTCCAGCACCTCTTCAAGGACGGGGGCCGCAACGGTCTCCGTCTGCTGAGCGGCTTCTTCTTCCTCCAGCTTGCGGATCTCCTCTTCCAGGGCCATCTCTTCGGCCTCGGCAACGGCCTGCTCTGCGGCCAGCCTTTCCGCTTCTTCCTTGGCCTTCGCTTCAGCCTCGGCGGCGGCCTCTATCTCCAGCTTGATCTGGGCCTTCTCCGCCTCCCACTCGGCCATGCTCTTGATGTCCAGCCTCCAGCCGGTGAGCTTTGCGGCCAGGCGGGCGTTCTGGCCCTCCTTGCCAATAGCCAGGGAGAGCTGGCGTTCCGGCACCACAACGACGGCGCCGTGCTCATCCTCGTCGGCAACCACCTGCACAACTTCGGCGGGGCTGAGGGCGTTGGATATAAAGCGCTTCAGGTCGCGGTCCCAGCGGACCACGTCAATCTTCTCGCCCTGAAGCTCGTTGACGATATTCTGGATGCGGTTGCCCCTCATGCCGATGCAGGACCCGATGGGGTCCACGCCGTCCTGCAGGGCAATGACGGCTACCTTGCTGCGAGAGCCGGCCTCCCTGGCGATGGAACGGATTTCGACGATGCCGTTGTAGACTTCCGGCACCTCAAGCTCGAAGAGGCGGCGGAGCAGCTGCGAGTGGCGGCGAGAAACGATTATTTCCGGCCCGCGCGGGCTGCGGTTGACCTCCATGGCGTAGACCTTGAGGCGCTGGCCGCGTCGGTAACGTTCCGTAGGGACCTGCTCTTCCGGCGGCAGAATGGCTTCGGCCCGGTCCAACTCGACGACGAGGCCGCGGCCAATCTCCGACTGGCCGACCACTCCGGAGATGATGTCGTCCACCCGCTTGGCGAACTCTTCGTAGACCATCTCCCGCTCTGCCTCCCGGAGGCGCTGCAGTACCACCTGCTTGGCGGTCTGGGCAGCGATGCGGCTGGCCTGGTGGGAGAGGGACTCCATCTCCAGTTCCTGGCCCACGGCCACGTCCTTGCGGAGGGCGATGGCGTCGGAGAGGGCGATTTCCGTCTTGTCGTCCTCCACCACTTCAACTACGGTCTTCAGGGTGTGGGCCTGGATGTCGCCGGTGTTAGGATTGAGTTTGACAGCGATGTTTACGCCATCGCCGTAGCTGTCCTTCTTAAAGGCAGAAACAAGCGCGGCCTCAATGGCCTTGAGCACCTCCTCCTTGGGGAGGTGGCGCTCTGCCGCAAGCTGTGTCAACGCTATGAGAAAGTCGCTCTTCAAAGCCATCACCTCTCACAACAGCATTAAATTAAGAAAGCGGGTCTTGGCCCGCTTTCCACACAAATTCCCCGTGGGAAGAATCTCCGTGAGTATATCACTGAGATTGTAGCTGTGCAAGTTGGCGCAACGTCCGTCGATGCGTTATGTTCAGTTTAGGCCGCAGACGGGTTTCGTAAGTGTTGACCGGGCGCTACGAAATCCTCTAAAATTACCGCCGAAAATACAAAATAACGCTGTGAAGGGGACAATGCGGTTTCCACCGCTATAGAGAGTGGGGATAAGGTGGAAGCCCCATGCACGGAGAGCCGCTACATCACCCTGGAGCGGCCGGCCTGAAGTAGTAGTAAGGCCGGACGGGATGCCCGTTATAGCACATGAGCGGCCCGGGGACGTCCCTGGGCAAGAAGGGTGGTACCGCGGATCCCGTCCGCCCCTTCCACAGGGGGCGGACTATTTTTTTGGCAAGTCGCCATGATGGTTCGAAAGAACCAGGAGGACCATGAAATGATGCTCACCGGCGGTCAGATAGTTTGCGAATCCCTCATCCGAGAGGGCGTGGAGGTTATCTTCGGCATTCCCGGCGGCGCTATTCTGCCTCTGTACCAGGACCTGCCGGACTACCCGCAGCTCCGGCACATTCTCATGCGCCACGAGCAGGGCGCAGCCCACGCCGCCGACGGTTACGCCCGCGTCACGGGTCGTGTCGGCGTGGCCTTCGGCACCTCCGGCCCGGGCGCCACCAACCTGGTAACCGGCATTGCCACGGCGCAGATGGACTCGGTGCCCACGGTGTTCATCACCGGCCAGGTAGCCCGCGACGCCATTGGCAAGGACGCCTTCCAGGAGACGGACGTAACGGGCATCACGCTGCCCATCACCAAACACAACTACCTGGTTATGAACGCCTCGGAGATTGCGGAAACCATCAAGGAGGCATTCTACGTTGCCAACACGGGCAGACCGGGGCCGGTGCTGGTGGACATCCCCAAGGACGTGTTCGTCGAGCGGTGCGAGTTCGAGTACCCGGACGAGGTGGACCTGCCCAACTATCACCCGCCCACGGGCGCAGACCCGGAGATGGTCCGAAAGGCCGCCCGGCTGATTCAGGAAGCGCAACGCCCCCTCATCCTCGCGGGGCACGGCATCATCATCTCCCGCGCCTACGCCGAGTTGATGGAGTTGGCGGAAAAGGCGCAGATTCCCGTCATAACAACCCTGCTGGGCATAAGCTCCTTCCCGGAGACCCACCCTCTCAGCGTGGGGATGCCCGGCATGCACGGCATGGCCCACGCCAGCCTGGCCATCGAAGAGGCGGACCTGCTCATCGGCCTCGGTATGCGCTTCGACGACCGGATAACGGGAGACACCCGCTACTTCGCGCCCAAGGCCAAGGTCATCCACGTGGAGGTGGACCCTTCCGAGATACACAAGAACGTGCGGGCAACGGCCCCCCTCGTCGGCGACCTGAAGCACGTGCTGGAGCAGCTTCTGCCCATGGTGCATCCAAAGTCCCACGAGGAGTGGGTGCAGCGCATCGCCGAGCTGAAGATTGAGCATCCACTGATGCGTCCCAAGGTCACGGGCGAACTGCGTCCCCAATACATCCTGCAGGCCCTTTCCGACGCCACCCAGGGAGAGGCGCTGATAGTCACCGGGGTGGGGCAGCACCAGATGTGGGCCGCCCAGCACTACACGTTCACCAAGCAGAATAGCTGGATCACCTCCGGCGGCCTGGGAGCAATGGGCTTCGAGGTCCCGGCGGCCCTCGGCGCGCAGGTGGGCCGTCCCGACGCGACGGTCTGGTCCGTTGCCGGGGACGGCGGCTTCCAGATGACCATGTCGGAACTGGCCACCCTGGTGGAAAACAGGATTCCCGTGAAGTTCGCCCTTTTCAACAACGGGTTCCTGGGCATGGTCCGCCAGTGGCAGGACATCTTCTACGACAAGAGCTACGTATCCACCAACTACACCGGCAACCCGGACTTCGTTAAGCTGGCCGACGCCTACGGCATCCACGGCGCAAGGGTGGAAACCCAGGACCAGGTCCTCCCCGCAATCAAGGAGGCCATGGCCTACCCCGGCCCGGCCATCGTAGACTTCCGTATCGCCCAGGAGGAGAACGTCTACCCGATGATTCCCGCTGGCGGCACCATCGACCAGCTTATGGAAGAGCCCGTCTGATGGCCAGAAACGAATCGACCATAGTCGCCCTGGTGCGAGACCGTCCCGGTGTCCTGAACCGGATATCCAGCATGTTCCGCCGTCGGAACTTCAACATAGTCAGCCTCGCGGTGGGCCAGTCGGAGACCCTGGGCATGTCACGCATGGCCTTTGTGGTCAACGGAGACGACGCCACCGTGGAGCAGGTAATAAAACAGCTACGCAAGCTCATCGACGTGGCGGACGTTCATCCCATAACCGAGCGGGCGATGATCTCCCGCGAGCTTGCCCTCATCCGGGTCAACAGCAACGCGATGAACCGCGGGGAGATTCAGCAGATTGTTGACATCTACCGGGCCAACATCGTGGACGTGGCCCCGGACTCCCTCATCGTAGAGGTGACGGGAGACGAGGACACGGTGCAGTCGCTTAAAGACCTACTCTCCACCTTCGGCATCACGGAGATGATCCGCACCGGCCGCGTCGCAATGGTGCGGGGGATGGCCCGCAACCACCAACAGCCCCCCTTGCCGGGGCCCATGTAGTCCCCTGGCAAAGCCAATCAGCATATAAGGAGACTCTCACCCAATGGCAACTATGTATTACGACAACGACGCTGATCTTTCCCTGCTGGACGGAAAAGTCGTCGGTATCATTGGCTACGGCAGCCAGGGCCACGCCCACGCCCTCAATCTGCACGACAGCGGCGTGAAGGTGATGGTGGGCCTCTACGAGGGAAGCTCCAGCAAGGCCAAGGCGGAAGCGGAAGGGCTGGAGGTGGCAACCGTTGCGGAGGTCGCCCAGGCCTCGGATATCATCACCCTGCTCATCCCGGACACCACGCAGCCGTCGGTCTACAAGGAGTCGGTGCTGCCCCACCTGCACGAGGGGAAGACCCTCATGTTCGCCCACGGCTTCAACATCCATTTCGAGACGGTGACTCCGCCGCAGAACGTGGACGTTTCCATGGTTGCGCCCAAGGCCCCCGGCCACCGGATGCGCGAGGTGTTCACCCGCGGCTCCGGCGTGCCCGGACTGCTGGCTATCCACCAGGACGTATCGGGCAACGCCCGGGACATCGGCCTGGCTTACGCCAAGGGCATCGGCTGCACCCGCGCCGGCGTGCTGGACACCACCTTCAAAGAAGAGACGGAGACGGACCTGTTCGGCGAACAGGCGGTGCTGTGCGGCGGAGTTACCTCGCTGGTGAAGGCGGGCTTCGAGACCCTCGTCGAGGCGGGATACCAGCCGGAGTCGGCATACTTCGAGGTGCTGCACGAGCTGAAGCTCATCGTTGACCTGATGTACCAGGGCGGCATGGACTACATGCGCTATTCCGTGAGCGACACGGCGGAGTACGGCGACTACTCCCGTGGCCCTCAGGTGGTGGACGAGCACGTCAAGGAAAACATGAAGCGTGTGCTGGCCGACATCCAGAGCGGGGCCTTCGCCAAGGAGTGGATCACCGAGAACGACGAAGGGCGTCCCCGGTTCAACCGACTGCGCAAGACCGACGCGGACCATCCGTTGGAGAAGGTAGGCTCGGAGCTGCGCTCGATGATGCCCTGGCTGAAAGACCAGGTCTAACCCGCTCCACCAGCCTCTTTCTTCCGCTTTGGCGCCCAAGAATCCATTGGCAGGGCCGAAAAAGACGTAACGTTGCCAGGTTTTCAGAGCGGTTGATAGAATCTACCCAAACCTGCGGGGGACAGGTGCGTTGTCAATCGTCTGATCCCTGCCCTATACGCCAGAGTTAAGGAGTGGATCATGTGGACTTGCGGTGCTTGCGGTACGGTGAACGGACCTCTGCGCGACGTTTATTGCAAGAGGTGCGGCAAGCGGCGTCCCGGCTGGTAGTTCTCTAAACCCCGAACTTAACTCCTCTTCAACAACCCTCACCCACTTACGGCACGACGGCAATCGCAGCCCGCCTTACTCGGGGCGACTGCTTTCCGCGATTAGTTGTCTATGATGATGATGTCCCCACCCGCTTCCCACTTGAAGGACTCAACCTGGGATCCCTCGGGCACGTCGAAGACCAGCCAGCCGTCCAGTTCGAAGCCCCTCTCCACGGCTTGTGATCCCCGTATGAAGGGAACGTAGACGTTCTTGTTGGCGTGGAAGCCCTCGGTTGGCACGCCCGCTTCGTATGTGTTGATGGACTTGTACCTGCCCGTGTCCATCCGCAGTTCCGGTGGAAGGGCCTCGATGTCCAGCTGAGCGCGCGTGGCGGCGTGGTTGCCAATCCGGGCGCGGATTACCATAAGCTTGTTCCCTTCGACGGAGGGCCTGATAACGTAGTCTCCCACCTGCCCCGGTACCGTCATTGTCAGGGTGTCGTCGGCAACGGTGAAGAACTCGGCCCCGCCCAGCATGGCCAGCATCCGGGATTCCTGCTCCATGATGCCCGCGGGCTCCCCACACGCCTTTCTGGTTGAACCGACGGCTCCGGCGGAAAAGACGCCGCCGGCTGCGCTGTAATTGTTGGAGAAGAAGTTGTTGCATCCGGCGTTGCCCCGGAATTCGCCGCCTTCCAGCAGTTCAAACGTGACTTCGACGCCGTCTATGGCCGGTTCCTGGGAACCCAGTTCGCCCAGAGACTTCAGTGTCCACGACGTTCCGGCCAGGGAGTCGTCGTTCCCGCCGGTCTCGTCGCGCTGGAAGACTATCTCCCTGATGGCGTCCGGCTCCTCTGTGAAGGCCACCTCATCCAGAATCACTATCTGCTCCAGGGTAACCTGCAGGATTGCGCCCTGGTATGTGCGGCCCAAGAAGGCGTAGGTGCCTCCGAAACAGGAGGCCGTAAGCAGGGACGCCAGCAGGAGACCAAGGAAGATTGCGGTAATCTTGACGGGGGTATTCTTCAGATATTTCATAGCGGGTAGTAGGGTATCACATACCTGTAGCGCTGAGGGAAGGCATCTGGCGCAGTCTATTTACCAGATTTGCCAGCGTGTTCAGCAGGTAGTCTACCTCCTCGATGGTGTTGTGTTTGCCCAGGGTGATACGAAGGCTTCCGCGGGCCAGATCTGCCGACTGACCCAATGCCAGCAGGACGTGGGAAGGCTCCAGGGAGCCGGAGGAACATGCGCTGCCGCTGGAGGCGCAGATGCCTGCCATGTCCAGACCCAGCAGAATGGGCTCACCCTCCACTCCTTCGAAGGAGAAGTTGACGTTGTTGGGAAGCCTGTTGGTGGGGTGTCCGTTGAGCTGCGCGTTGGGAATGGCCTCGCGGATACCGTCTATGATTCTATCCCGAAGGGCGGCGCAGTGGGCGCTCACACGGTCCCTTTCGGCGTGGGCGAGTTCAAGGGCCGCTGCCATGCCGCAGATGCCGGCCACGTTCTCAGTGCCGGAGCGGCGCTCCCTCTCCTGGCTGCCGCCAAGCTGCTGGGGCAGCCACGGGGTTCCCCTGCGTATGAAGAGCAGACCGACGCCCTTGGGTCCGTAGAATTTGTGGGCCGAGAGACTGAGCATGTCCACGCCCAGCTTTCGCACGTTCAGGTCGAGGAATCCCGCGGCCTGCACGGCGTCTGTGTGAACGACGACGGTGCGCTCCAGCTCCCGCGCCCGTTCCTTCGCCGCCCGTGCGATTTCGGCGATGGGCTGGATGGTGCCCACCTCGTTGTTTGCCAGCATGACGGAGACCATGATGGTCTCGTCGGTCACGGCCTCCGCCACCTGCTCGGGAGTGACGAGGCCATGCTCGTCCACTGGCAGATAGGTCACGTCGAAGCCGGAGTCCTCCAGGTACTGGCAGGTATGGAGCACGGCGTGATGCTCCACGGCGGTGGTGATTATGTGACGCCCCGTCGGTTTCAGGGCGTCGACCACGCCGCGAATAGCGGCGTTGTCAGACTCGGTGCCGCCGCTGGTAAAGACCACCTCGCTGGCGCGGCATCCGAGAATGCGGGTCACGGAGTCGCGGGCGTCGGCGAGGGCCTTCTTGGCCTCCTGACCGACTGTATGAATGCTGGAGGGGTTGCCAAAAAGCTCGGACATGTATGGCAGCATGAACTCCAGCACGCGGCGGTCAAGAGGCGTGGTGCCGGCATGGTCCATGTATATGACGTGGTCGGGGGTAGTCATAGCCTTAGCGTCGTGAGTCTGGAGAGATATTTTAGCACAGGGCTTAGCTGGAAGTTTGAAGAGGCAGTCAGTTCATGGACTCCAGCACGTCCAGGTTGTGCATGGCCGCTTTCTGGGTAACGTAGCCCAGCAGATGTCCGTCCTTCATAACCAGCACAACGGGAAAGCGCCGCGACTCTATGAGCTCCATGGCCTGAAGGGCAGCCACGTCGGGTGGGATTACGGGAATGTTCTCCGCCTGCATCATCGTTTCGTCAACCGTCGTCATAGACCATTTATTGCGGGGCACCCGGGACGCGGCTCGGAAGGTGATCATTCCCAGGACCTGTTCGTCCCGCGTGACGAAATAGACGTCCTGTCGGCTCTGAAGGACGTACTCCGTAGCCAGAGTCTCCAGGCTGATGCCGGGCGGTACGGTCCCTATGCTGGTGGACATGAGGTCTTCGGCCCGAAAGCCGTCCAGCCGCTTACGGAGCTTGAACTGGCTCAGGCTTCCGCCGGCGGCCATGGCCAGAAACCAGCCGATGGCAGCCAGCCAGATGCCCTGAAATTCCCTGAGGAGCAGCAACATCGCCAGCCCGCCAACTATCATCAGCCCGGCCACAACCTGACCGCCGCGAGCGGCCAGGAAGGTGGACTTCCAGTAGTCGCCGGTCACGCCCCAGATGATGGAGCGGAGCACCCGTCCGCCATCCAGGGGGAATCCCGGCAGCAGGTTGAACAGGGCGAGCGAAACGTTAATGAAGGCCAGGGTGATGGCCATCTCGCCGAGGTGAACGCTGGCGTCCCTGAACAGCACGTAGGCCCCGTAGAAAGCGGCGGCGAGGATGAAGCTGGAGAGGGGGCCGACTCCGGCGATGATGAACTCCACCAGGGGCGTTCGCGCTTCCCTGCCAATGTGCGAGATGCCTCCGAAGATAAACAGGGTTATGCCCTTCACTGGAATGCCCCGGTTGATGGCGAGGACGCTGTGGGAGAGTTCGTGGATCAGGACGGATACAAAGAAGAGGATGGTCGCGGCGGCGCCCACCAGCCACTGCTCCGTCGTAGACCAGAAGGGGTACCGGTCGCCCATCCGGTTTGCCAGCAGGAAGGTCACCAGGGCCAGGATGATGAACCAGCTATAGCTAATGGTCAGGGGGATGCCGAGAATCCGGCCCAGGCTTATGTTTCCGCCGAGCATTTCACCCTTGACCTAAGCTGCCAGCAGTCTCTGTATGGGTGCCGGAAGTCGTCTCGCGAACCGCTCCGACGGACTCTCTGATGACGGGGGCGCTGTGAACAACGGCGCTGCCTATAAGCTTGTACACCAGCTTGGCGGCGGTGTATGCGCAGGCGTGAGGTCCTTCGTTGGGGCTCAGCTCCACAACGTCGAACCCAACGATGCGACGATGGCGGGCCACGGAGTCGATTAGCTGCATCAGGTGTCCCCAGCCCATGCCGCCGGGTTCCGGCGTCCCGACCGCGGGCATCAACGATGGGTCCAACGCATCCAGGTCTATGCTGACGTAGACATCCTCCGTGAGGCGGTCGATAACGTCCTGAAGCTTGGGCAGCGAGGGCGCTTCCGCGTTCCACATGAAGGTCTGCAGGTTAGCTGGAGGATTTTGTGTCAGCACAAATTCCTCCCGGCTGAGGCTGCGAACGCCCACCTGCACGACGGGGCAGATTTCCATGAGCCGACGGGCCACGCAGGCGTGGCTGTAGGGCGTGTCCATGTAGGTGTCGCGCAGGTCGCCGTGGGCGTCCAGGTAGAGCACGGAGAGGTTCGGACGACGCTGCTTCATAGCCCGCACCGCGCCGACGGAAATGGTGTGCTCGCCCCCCAGAAGTCCCACCAGCCGGCGCCCGTCATCGTAGCTTTCGACGGCCTGGGCAACGCGCCGAATCATGGAGTCAGGGCCTGCCATGTGCGGCTCCAGTGCGGCGGTGGTGTGGATGCCCGACTCGGAGAGGTCCACGTCCAACTCGTGGTCGTAGTCTTCAAGATTGTAGGAGGCGGAAATGATCGCAGCCGGGCCGTATCGCGCGCCCGTACGATAGGAGGTGGTGCTGTCGTAGGGGATTGGGATAAGGACGGCGGCGGCGGTTTCCAGATCGCTCTCCGCAGGGGTCAGGGCCAGGAAGTTATTGGAGACCCAGGGGGCCGCTTCGTCGACGGTCATGGCGTCGACTCAGCCATTGGTGGTTCGGGCTGCGCCGGAAGCCGCCAGTCCGGGTATGCACATCTGAGGGTCGTAGTTGTCCAGCCCCCGGTCCACCACCCACGACTTCACCCGCTGCAGGCCAAACATGTCCTGCACCTCCCTTAACGCCTTCTCGGAGTCGAAGCTCTTGCAGGAGAAGATGTCAATGTTCACGTAGCGGCGGTGGGGGAAGGTGTGGACGCTGATGTGGCTTTCGGCAATGACCACGAACCCGGTTATGCCGGAGTCGGCCTCCACGGGCGCGTCGTAGTGCAGCACCTTGGGCCGGGTTATCTTGGTCATGCCCAACCGTACCGGGTATTCGTCAAGGAAACTGTGGAGGAAGGACTGGTCCCAAAGCCGTTCCGGGTCGGCGCCGTAACCGTCAATGAGCAGGTGCAACTGGCATCACCATCAAAAAACTGGTATATATGTAAGCCGCTCTTAATGTTTGTCAAACTTGAGTGTTATAGAATATCATTTGCACCGCATTCCGACAACGGAAATAGTTTTGCGCAACTTTAAGGAAACGGGGTAACGGTCTATGGCCGGCATGGTTGAGGTCAACAACCTCACCAAGTACTACGGGAACTTTCCCGCCATCGAAGACGTGAGCTTCGAGGTGAAGCGGGGGGAAATCGTCGGATTCCTCGGGCCCAACGGGGCCGGGAAGACGACGACCATGCGGATAATCACCGGCTTCCTGCCCCCCACCTCCGGCACGGCTTCCGTTGCAGGCTACGACCTGGTGGACAAGTCGCGGGAGGCGCGGGCCCACATCGGCTATCTGCCGGAGACCGTGCCCCTCTACACGGACATGACCGTGGAAAGCTACCTGGGATTCATGGGGACTATCCGCGGCATGGACTCCAAGCGGATCAAGGTCCGCACAGGAGAGGTAATCGACGCCTGCCGGCTGGGCGACTACCGCCGCAGCCACATCGGCAAATTGTCGAAGGGGTTCCGCCAGCGGGTGGGTATCGCCCAGGCCGTTCTCCACGAGCCGGACGTGCTGATTCTGGACGAGCCGACCATCGGCATCGACCCCATCCAGGTGGTGGAGACGCGGCAGCTCATCAAGGATCTCTCCGGCAGCCACACGGTGATTCTGAGCACCCACATCCTCCCGGAGGTCAGCATGCTGTGCAACCGGGTGCTGATCATCCACGAGGGGTCGATCGTGGCGGAGGACACGCCGCGAGACCTGGCCAACAAGCTGCAGGGCGTGGAGCGGCTGGAGGCGGAGGTGCAGGGACCTCCCGCGGAGGTGGCGGAGGCGCTGGGCAAGATTCGCGGAGTGCGGGAAGTCGCCATCGCCACCGACAACCCGAACCATAACATCTTCAAGATCCAGGCGAGGCGTGGGCTGGACCTGCGTCCCACCGTTTCCAGGATAATCGTCAACAACGGCTGGTCGCTCCTGAACCTTCAGCTGGTCAGCATGAGCCTGGAAGAGATTTTCCTCAAGCTCACCACGGAGGAAGACGTAGAGGTATGAGAAACACCCTGGCTATCGCGTGGAAGGAGATACGGGGCTACTTCACCAGCCCCGTTGCTTACGTGGTAGCCCTCATTTTCGTGGCCCTTGCGGGCTATTTCTTCGTGCGCAGCGTGGACTCCATCCTGACCGGGGCCAACTTCCCCGAAGCCAGCATGCGGGAGACTCTGACGCAAATCTCCATTTTCATCCTGCCGTGGCTTGCGCCGGTGCTGACCATGAGGCTGCTGGCGGAAGAGCAGAAGATAGGCACAATCGAGCTGCTGCTGACTTCGCCCGTGCGGGACTGGGAAGTGGTTCTGGGCAAGTTCTTGGCGGCCATGACCTTCTTCATAGCCACCCTGGCGCTCACCTTCTGGTACGTGCTCATGCTGGAGTGGCGGGGCAACCCGGACATGGGCCCGCTCCTCAGCGGATATCTGGGGATAATCCTTTATGGCGGGGCCGCCATAGCCGTCGGACTGCTGGCATCGTCTTTCACCAGCAATCAGATAGTGGCCGCCGTCATGTCTCTCGGCATACTGGTGCTGCTGACCTTTCTGGAGGTGGCCGCAGACCAGGTGACGGGCGTGACATCGACCATCGTCGGACAGATGGGCATGACCACCCACTTTGACGACTTTATTCGCGGCGTGATCGACACCGGCAACATCGTCTACTACATCAGCCTCACGGCGGTATTCCTCTTCCTGACCGTCCGGTCCCTGGAGACCCGGCGTTGGAGATAGCTTGAACCGCCGACCGTATGACGAGCAGACGTCCGGCACCGTGCTGGACGTTATTCGGAACGTAGGCAGGGACCTCGGAACCCTCAGCTCCGTTTCCGTCTTCCTTGGCATCCTCAGCGTAGTCCTCAGCCTGGTGCTGCTGGTCCTCGTGCCCGACTCCCGCATCTTCAGCTACATCCTGCTGGGGCTCGGACTGGTGCTCCTCATCACCTCGCTTATCGTCTCCCGTCGTCGGCTCGCCGAGTCCGTATCGGGCCGGCAGGGACGCTACGGCGCAAACACCATATTGATGATTCTGGCTTTCGTGGCCATCGTGGCAATTCTGAACTTCGTGGCCTTCGATAACCCGGGGAGACTGGACGTAACCAGCACGAAGCAGTTCACCCTCGCCCCGCGCACGGTGGAGATACTGAACAACCTGGAGGAGGACGTCCGGGCCGTCGCCTTCTTCGACAGGAACAACCTGGACCAGGAGGAGAGCCTGGAAGTGGTGGAGAACATGCTCCACGAGTTCGACGTGCGCTCGGACCGGTTCTCCTACGAGATAGTCAACCTGGATGTGGAACCCACCCGGGCGCGGGACTACGGGGTCAACCAGCACGGACAGGTGGCCTTTGAAGGGGTAGATTCGGGGGCGGTTGAGGTGGTCCTTGGCGCCCTGTACATCCCGGGCAACCCCATAGCCGACGAGCCCGACCAGTACATCGCCAATCCCCTTCTGGAGCAGAACTTCGTGACGCCGATGCTGCTGGTGACGGGCGAGGAAGACAGGAGCGTCCACTTCCTGATCGGCCACGGAGAACGAAACCCCTCCACACAGACCGAAGACGGCTACCTGGTGGCAGCGGAGGCGCTCAGGGCCGAAGGCTACGACATCCGCGCCCTGGACTTGCAGACCCAGGACATCGCGCCCCGACAGACGGGCGAGGACGAGGATGAGACGGTGGACGAAAACGCCGTTTCGCCAACCCTTATCGTCGTGGCGGGGCCTCAGAAGAACCTGCTGCCCGACGAGGAAGAGGCGCTGAGCCAATACCTGAAGGACGGGGGCAGAATGCTGCTGCTCCTCGACCCTGAAACGCCGGAGAGCTTCCGGGAGTTCCTGAAGAAGTGGGGCCTCACCCTTGGTAAGGGCAACATCATCGACCAGCAAGATTTCATCGGCGAGCACAGAACGCCGTTCATCAGCCAGCACAACCCCAACTACCCCTTCACCCAGGTGCTGGGGCGGACTTTCTTCCCCGGCGTCGCCTCCCTGGAGCCTTCTTTCGAAAGGCTGCCTCTGGAGGTGTACGGGGAGAACGACCCTCCCAGCGACCAGGACTGCATCGGCCAGTGGGCCATAGGTGGAATCCAGGGGCTGCTGCTGTGCTATGACGTAGCCACTTTCACCTGGAACGAGCAGCCGTTCCCTCTGACATCTCCGGAGGCGCTGGCCATAACGTCGAGTGGCAGCTGGGTCATCGACGACTCCACCCGCACGGAACCCAACGAAGACGAAGACAGGGCGGGGCCCTTCGTGCCGCTGGCCTACGTGAATACCTACGGGCCCATCGGAGAGGAGTTGGTCCAGACGGAGGACGTTCCCGACAGGGGTTCCTTCATTGTGGTGGGAGACTCGGACTTCGCCACCAACGAGCATTTCAACAGCGCCGACAACGCAGGCCTGTTCCTGAACTCCGCCAACTACCTGGTGGGAGACGTTTCGCTCATCAACATACGGCCCAAGCTTGTGCCGCAGCGCGAGTTGATTGCAACGCCCAACGAATTCAACGTCATACGCTACACCAGCTGGTTCCTGCTGCCCATCCTCATGGCGTTTGCAGGAATCCTGGTCTGGTGGGTGCGACGATAGCCGGACCGGGGTCTATATCCAGGGAGCTTTATGACCTATGAGCGCTAGATTTACAATCGTACTGGTAGTCCTTCTCATCCTGATTGGCGGACTGGTGGCCGTTACACAGATCCTCCGCGTGGAGGATACGACGGACAATCGTCCGCAGCGTCTGTACCGGATTCAGGACGTGACCAACGTGGTCATCACCCAGGGCGAAGAGGAGATTTCCTTCGATAAGCGGGAAGGAACCTGGTACATTGTGGGCGAAGAAGGTGACGAAGACCAGGAGGTGGACATCGGTCGCTGGGGCGGCGTTCCCTCCCTGCTGAGCGGCCCGGCCGTTCAGGAAAACCTGATGGAGACGGAGGAGGAGAGAGCGTTGCTGGGAGACAGGTCCTCCTACGGTCTGGACCCGGTTCGAACCGTAATCACCACAACCTCCGAGAGCGGACAGGTCGTGGTGATTAACATTGGCGACCTGACCCCCTCGCAGGATGGTTACTACATTTCCGTGGAAGACCCCAGGGACAACCTGTACATCGTTCACAACTCCTGGGTAGACGTACTGGAGCGGCTGCTGGCCGAGCCTCCCTACCCGGTTGAGGACGGCTAGGCCGGCTACGGAAGCGTCGATTCGGCGCTAGCGATCCGGCCCGGAACATGGAAACGGTCAAAGGGGAAATCCTCTCCATCGGCACGGAGCTCCTCATGGGGGAGCTTACGGACACTAACTCTGCGTACATCGCCGCCCGCGCTCCCGCCCTCGGCATAACCATCCAGCGCATGTCCCAGGTGGGGGACGACCTTCAACTGCTGTCGGGCGCCTTCGCCGCCGCGCTGGAACGCGCCGACGTGGTCTTCTCCACCGGCGGGCTTGGGCCCACCCAGGACGACCTGACCCGGGAGGCGATTTCATCGGCCCTCGGTGAAGAGATGCAGGTGGACCCCGCTCTGCTGGAGGACCTTAAGGCCTGGTTTAGATATCGAGGCGCGGACATGCCGCCGCGCAACACCAAGCAGGCGACGCTGATACCCTCCGCCGAGTCTATCCCCAACAACCAGGGCACCGCCCCCGGCTGGTGGGTGGAGCGTGGACACAAAATTATTGTCGCCATGCCGGGGCCGCCGGGGGAGATGTACAACATGTGGCAGACCCTGGTTGCGCCGAAGCTCAAGGGCAGGGTGCGCGGCCAGGTCATCATCACCCGCAACATCAAGACCACGGACCTGGCGGAGGCCGACGTGGCAGAGCGCATCGCCCAATTCGCTGAGTCGGAAAACCCCTACCTGGGCATCTACGCCAAGCACGACGGCATCCACCTGCGGATAATTGGCAGGGGAGCGTCGGAGGAAGAAGCGCGACGTCTGATGGAGCCGGTGGAGTCGGGCATCCTGGAGATTATGGGCCCCCACGTCTGGGGGTTCGACGACGATTCGCCGGAGGGCGCTCTGGCCGAAGCGTTAACGGAGTCGGGGCTGACGGTAGCGACCATGGAATCGTGCACCGGCGGGCTGATGGCGAGCACGATTACGGACGTGCCGGGCAGTTCCGCCTACTTCCGCGGCGGCATCGTGTCCTACAGCAACGAGGCCAAGATCGCCAACGGTGTACCCGCCGAGACCATCAGCAACCACGGAGCCATCAGCGCAGAGACGGCGGAGGCAATGGCCAAGGCGGCGCGGAAACGGCTGGACGCCGACGTCGGCGTGGGCGTGACGGGTGTGGCGGGGCCGTCTGAGCAGGAAGGCAAGGCAGTGGGGACGGTGTTCATCGCCATCGCCGCCGAGGGGGTTGTGAAGCCGGTGGCCCTGCGCCTCCCCCCGAGGCGGGCTGTGGTCAAGTACCGCTCGGTAACAACCGCCCTGGTGGAGCTAACCCGCCTCGTGCGGGGGATGGGGAGATAGGGCTAGCGACTAGACGCGACTGCCAGGCTTGAAGTCGTCCTTAAGCCAGCGTACAAAGTTTTCCGCATGAATAATGTAAGTGGCCTTGGTGCTTGGTTGAAGAGCACAACTGCTAATTTCTTGCTTATACTCCTCTAGCACGGCTTCCACAGCTTGGATGACTTGATAGTTTGCCTTGGGCATTCCATCTCCTTCATGCATTTTACGGGAAATGATAAGTGTCGGCGGCTCTCCGAATTCTCTCTGAGTACTTAGATAGTTCATCGAGACTGTTGAGACGGAAACTGTTTACCCTTTCACGCTTCCTCATCCCCGTCGGGAACGCATCATAGATTTCCAATTTCAGATTCTTATACCAGATTCTGAATAATCTTCTATCGATTCCTTTGTCAGCAACAAGTTTTATGCTGTAAAAATCTTGGTTTGGTTGGCCATATAGCCTGTTGGCGTTATCGTGGTCCTTTAATAATTCCCTTGCAATTTCCAGTGCTGTCTGAAAGTCCTTCACCGAAACCTCCTCTATCAACCTAATTCCGTTTAGCCCCTTCTACACAGAAAGAAATATGCCTGGCGGGTGTCATATCGTAATATACAAGCGCCCCTGCAAATAGGGGCGCCCACTAATATCGCCAAATCTGCCTCGTAGCATAGCTTCAGAGGATCATTGTTCGTGGTTCCTTATCAATGAACCGTATAATTGCTTGGTCACGAGACAAACCCATGGCATCAAGCTCTCGGAGGACAGCATCAAGGGAGTCACCATGTGCCCTAACCTTGCCCGAATGCAAGGCTATCCACTGGTCCGGGTACCGCTCCACCATTCGAGGATAACGCGACGAAAGGAGCTGTGCAGTCTTCGCAAAAGCCTGCAAATCCTCAGCAACCTTCTGTGGATCACCTATGAGGTCATGAACGTCTATACCGCCCATTTTCTCTACTCTTTTTCTACGGTTCATTCCAGCCTATTTTCGAATCTCAACCCAAGTTCACATCTCCCAAGGGCTGAAGTCAACTACCGCAACGCACTCTAAGTGGAATTTCATCACAGGCCAGGGGCAGTTTATCCCCCCCTAGTTCAACCGGCCGTTGGAGAGCATTTCCGCCCTGTTGACGATCAGCTCCGTCGCCAGGTCCGGGTTGAGGGACTGGGTGTTGAGCGACAGGCTGTAGAGGGAGGGATTGTCCGGGTTGGTGTCGAAGAACTTCCGGTAGAAGCGCTGTCGCGCCGCGTCGGTCTCGCGGGTGAACTTGGCCGCCTCCACGGCGGTGAAGTTGTGCTTGCGCATGTTGCGGATGACGCGGGTGCCGAAGGGCGCCGCCAGGCCGATGTGCAGAGCGTTGGGAAAGTGCTTCAGGATGGAGCAGCCGCCACGACCCACGAGCACCAGGTTGTCGGACAGGGCCATCTCCTCCAGCGCGTCGCCGATGGCGCGGATGAACCGCTGGTCGTCCACGAACTTGGGAGGAATGCGGGCGATCCTGGCCAGCTCCTCGTCTATCTCCTTGGAATGGCCCAGGAAAGCGAACCCCTCCCAGGGGTTCACGTACACGGAGTTCCTGGAGTAGGCGTCTATCCAGCGCTCGAAGAAACGCTGCAGCTTCTGCTTGATGCTTATGGAGGGGTAGTGCTCGCGGCCCGCCCGGCCCACAAACTCCCCGATGGGCGCCTGCGCCTTCTCCGCCGCCTTCCTCAGCAGCAGCCGGTCAATGTAGTTGGCGTTCAGAGATTCTGCCACGCGAATACCTACTTCGCTGCTTCCACTGCCTCTATATCCGTCGATGGTTACGATGGCCATGAGGCCCTCCCTTCCGTCGAAAAGCCGACGCCTTGTTATACGATGCTATAGTCGGATTATAGGTTGGGAATTTTGGTTGCGTCAAGCGAGAAGGTTTAAGGATACAATCTTGGCAAGCATCAACGAATATCGCTGTCGCCACTTTGCTTTACGACGAAAAGAAGGTGCGGATTAGATGGTGAGCTTGCGGTATAGCTGGGGCAGCCGCTGAGGAAGGGTCCAGATGTCCTCCAGCACCTCGTAGCTCATGTCGCCGCACATGGCCTTCAGATAATCGTGGCCCGACTTGTCCACGGTCAGGCAGAAGGGTGTGATGTCCAGCCGCTTGGCTTCGACGAGGGCCATGTGGGTGTCGTGGACGGCGTATTCCTTCTCCACGCCCTCGCGGCTGTAGCCCCTGTCCTGGGGCCGACCGTCGCTGATGAGGAAGAGAATCTTGGTCTTGGCGTCCTGCTTCTCCAGCTTGGAGGTGGCGTGACGGATGGCGGGCCCCATTCGGGTGGCGTGGAGGGGGCTTATCTTGTCGATTCGACGCTTCACCACGTCGGACAGGTGCTCCTCCACGTCCTTGATGACGTAGAACTCGACGTTCTCCCGGCCGTAGCCTGAGAAGCCGTATATGCCGTAGATGTCGCCGATGGACTCCAGGGCTTGCAGCAGCAGCGCGACGCCTTCCTTCTCCAGGTCGATGATGCGCTTGTAATGACGGCGCACCAGACCTTCCCGGCGGGAGCGCAGCCACATCATGTACTCCACCGGGTCTTCCGGCGCGTTCTGGTCTCCCAGGGAGGGTCGTCCTTCGTCGATGGCCTCGGCGGTTGAGGCGCTCATGTCCAGCAGGAAGACCACGGCCACGTCCCGTTCCTGCTTGTTGCGGAACCAGTAGACCTTCTCCGACGGGGTGATGCCGGAGCGACGGTCTATCATGGCTTCGATGGAGGCGTCCAGGTCGAACTCGTCGCCGTCGGGCTGACGGCGCACCTTGCGGAAGCTTTCGGGGATGACAAGCTCAAACTGCCGACGAACGTCGCTGACCAGTCCAGCGTAGTTGCGCATGGTGTCGCCGAAGAACTGCAGGTCGCCCTGGTCGACGATCTTCTCGCGGACGATGCACCACTTGGGCTTGTAGTCGGCGGCGCGGAAGTCCCACTCGTCGTATACGTAGGTCTTGGGCTCCCGTGCCTCCAGTTCGCCGCCCTTCTCGTCTACGTGTACCATCGGGCCGTAGCCCTGTCCGGCGGTGGGCATGGGCGACGTCGCGCCGGCTTCTTTCATCAGGTTCTGGGCGAACTCGGCCATGGCCTCCTCGCCTTCTCCCTGCTCGTCGCCGTACTCTGCGCTCTCCCGCAGCATCTGCTCCAGCATATCCTGAGTCAGGTCGCCGGAGCCTTCGGCGTCCTTGGGCATGTCGCCGGAGCGCATTCGGTTGAGCGTCTGCACCAGTTCCGGTTTGAAGTCGCCGCGGAAGTCCACGTCCTCGGGGGACTCGTAGGGCTCCTGGTCGTCGGACCCCTCGGCCTCGGTGGGCGGGCCCATCTCCTTCAGAACTTCGGCCAACTCGTCCTCGGAAAACTCCTCGTCGGCGTCGAAGTCCTGGTTCTCCCACTCTTCCTCTTCCTCCTGCTGGTTGGGAATGCGGGAGAGGATGTCATAGGCGCGAAGGGTGGCCTCGGCGGTGTCCTCAACTGTGGCGTCAACGCTGCGGAGGCGACGCTGGATTTTAGCCAGCACGCTTGCAGCCTTCGCATAGCGCTTGGGCGTGGGCAGGCCGCGGTACTGCTCAAGGCTGAAGCGGACCAGCATCTCCACCAGGGCCTGCCGAATGGGCAGCTCCATGATGGCGGGACGGCCGTCGAGGGCGTCCTGCTGGACCCGGTTGTAGAAGCGCCTCATGCCCGGATATTCCACCTTCACGCGGAAGTCCAGCCGCCCATCCTCCAGGATGGTGAATAGATCAAGAGCCAGCTTCCTGTCGCTAAGGAGAGAAAAACAGCGGGTGATGTCCGTCACCCAGCCCGTCTCCGCGCCACGGGCGTAGGCCTTCATCTCTTCGTCTTCCTTCACCTGCGAAATCAGCGCCTCTTCCCGGGCCATGCGGGTGTCTTCAAAAAGGGCGGAGGGACGCTCGAACTCGAACAGGAAGCTGCCGAATTCCAGGTGGGCCACCTGGTGGGTGGAGACGACTTTGAACCAGCCGAAATTCTCGTCCTTGCTGGGATAACGGTCGATTATCAGGGGAAGAAAGACCTTGGTCCCCTCCGTGGTGGCGTGACCCTCAGAGACCCAGCCGATGCCCTTGCCCACAAGCTGGTCGCTTTCGGTCACCTCTATGTCGGCGCCGGAGAGGGCGCGACAGTAGAGCATGAGAATGCCCTTGACCCGCTCAAGCTCCAGGCTGGATGACAGGCTGTCAATGACTGCCTCGGACGTGGAGGACTCCACCTTGAAGTAGGCCAGTCCGCCCTCCGGGTTTTCATGCATGAGGCGCAGGCCCCTGTCGAACCAGGCGTCTAGCTGAGGCAGGGTGATGCGGGCCAGGACGGATTCCAGGCTGTTGAGCAGAGCGTGGACGGCAGGAGGCGAAACGACCATAAGGGTGTCGCACAGGTCCAACACGTGCTGCTGTGCCTGGGGGCGAATCTTGCCCAGGGCGGCGGAGCCGCTGACCAGAAATGCGGAGATATCCCGGGAGCCTTCCCGGGCCAGATGGTCCGCCAGCCGGAGAAAGCGGCTGCGCTGGCTCTCTTCCACCTGCGGAAGGGCGCGGCCAACCACCTGGAAGCAGGCCTTCACCTCGCGCCAGCCGCTTGCCGTCAGCGTACGGCAGAGGGCAAGGAAGGGTTCCCGCTCCCGGGACATCCGGGGCAGGACTTCACTGCCCATGACGAGACACTCGGTGGCCACGTCGTAGGACTTGGAGGAGAGGGTCTCTATCAGGTTGGCGCAGACTTCCACGTCCCAGAAGGACAGGTTCTTCACCAGCGTCGGGCTGGTCTCGAAGAACTTGGCAGCCAGGGTGCTGGACTTCCACGTGCCCTTGTACAGGCTGCGACCCAGTCCTGCCCAGCGGGCGATGTGCTGAGGCCGTAGGTCGGCAACTATGTCGGGAGACGCGCGGAAGTATGAAACGGCAAGAGTGGGAGAGTCCTGGGAAAGATAGGCGCCGCAGCGGGTCCACTGCGTGAAGGAGGCGAAGGAGAGGTACTTGGCCACCTCCCCGCAGGCCTTCAAATACTCAATGCCCGCTTCCCATGACCGCGGTGTGCGGGTTGAAATAGCCAGCGCTTCCCTCGCCCACGAGGCCATCTCGTCTTCCTTGAAGATGAAGCCGAGGGTCTCCTCGGTCTTCTGAAACTCCTCCTGGAAGGAGAGGGGCAGCTTCTCCAACTCCTCCTGGTGGACCATCGACGGGTTGACTTCCTGCATCTCAGGCCCTCCCATTGAGATGGACCTGGTCCACCACGTCCAGGAATTCCCGAATCACCTTTGCCGTGGCCCCGTAGATGATGTGCGGGCCGTAAGCGTAGGAGTGGGCGACGGTCAACTCACCGTCTATCCATCGCGCCTCTTCCCGCCAGTTGGACGGGTCCTGCAGAGCCTTCAGGGGAACGTCGACAACTTCATCTACTTCCTGTGGGTTAGGGCGATATTCGTATGGCTGAGGTATAGTCCCAACGAACACCTTCATGGCGTAGCCGGTGCGAGTGGGGGTGTCGTTCAGCCGCCCCAGAACGGTGACGTCGTCGGGGTTGATGTTCTCCTCTTCGTGGGCTTCCCGCAGCGCTGTGGCAAGCAGGTTCTCATCCTGGGGCTTGGGCTTGCCTCCGGGGAAGCAGGCCTCGCCCGCGTGACTCTTCAAATTTCGTGAGCGCTTCTGAACGTGAACGTAGTAATCGCCGTTCCTGGGGAAGACGAGCAGCAGCACGGCGGCGGGCCGAGCGTCGGGGCCGTTCATGGACGTGGGGAGGCGGCGGGATAGCAGGGATTCCAGTCCGGTTAGCAGAGTGTCATTCACGGGGGTCTTCTTTACCACTTTCGGAAGGGGAAAACATGGGGAAAATTATTCGAAGATGGATGAGACCACCTCTTGAATGCTCCTCTGCAGTTCATGGTCGTCGGTGATGCCCCAGACCACGGCCACGTGGCAGGCACGACGGGCGGTGATGCCGTGGGCCATGAGCTTGCCGGCATAGATGAGGACGCGGGTGCTTGCCCCTTCCTTGAGCCCGTGGTCATGGAGGTTGCGGATCTTCTCTCCCAGCTTGGCAAGGGCGAGGGACTGCTCTTCCGTGCAGTCCGACTCTTTCTTGATAATCTTGGCCTCCTCCTCAGCAGGGGGAGGACTGAACTCGATAGCGATGAAACGCTGGCGGGTGCTCTCCTTCAGGTCCTTCAACGCGCTCTGGTAGCCCGGGTTGTAGGAAATGACAAGCTGGAAGCCCTTCTTGGCCTCCAGCACCAGCCCCTGCTTCTCCACGGGCAACACGCGCCGGTGGTCCGCCAGGGGGTGAATAAGCACCGTGGTGTCCTTCCGGGCCTCTACGATTTCGTCAAGATAGCAGATGGCGCCCGACTTAACGGCGCGGGTCAGAGGGCCGTCTATCCAGCGGGTGCCTTCGGCATCCAGCAGATAGCGTCCGACAAGGTCGCTGGCGGTGAGGTCCTCGTGACAGGCGATGGTTATTAGGGGAATCACACGCCCATTGCCGCCGGGAGCGGGGTTGGCGCTCACCTTCACCACGGGACGGCTCAGCTTCCAGGCCATGTACTCCACAAAGCGGGTCTTACCCGTGCCGGTGGGGCCTTTCAGCAGGATGGGCACGTTGGCGGCGTATGCGGCTTCAAAGAGCTCAACCTCGTCCCTCACGGGAAGGTAGAAGGGCTCCTGCTCCACCACGTACTCTTCGATGGTGAACTGGTTGTAAAGGGAATTTGAGATGTTGGCCATTTCTATTCGGCGCTTTCCTTAATTCGGCGTCGCCACAGAGTTTGTACCCTGTCACGCAGAGCCTCCAGGGTGGAGGCGTTCTCTATCGGAATATATCCTTCCTTGAGCCGTTCCTCAAAGGGAATCTGGGCATCTATCCTGCGATCTATCTCCTCCGTGGTCAGACCGTCCCTGAGCTTCAGCCGCTGGCGGACTATTTCCCTGGGGGAATGGGTAACCCAGACCTCGTCCACCAGGAAATCCCATCCGGCCTCCACCAGAACGGCGGCTTCGAGTACTATTTTATCAGTTTCTTGCTTGAGAAGGTTCTCTATCTGTTTTCGGGCCAGTATGGCAATCTGCGGCCAAACGATGGCGTCCAGCCTGGCCTTCTCGCTGGGACTGGAGAAGACTATCCGACCCAGGCGCTTCCTGTCTATCTCTCCTTCAGGACCTACGACCCCGGGGCCGAAGGTATCTACAATCTGCTGCCAGGTTTCCGTGTTGGGCTTGTAGGTCAGGTGCCCCAGTAGGTCGGCATTGACTACCACAGCGCCCAGTTCTTCCAGAATACGGGCCACCTGGCTCTTGCCTGTGCCGATACCTCCGGTGAGTCCAATTACCCGCATGTTTCGAGACGAACGGAAACCCACGGTATTCTAGCAACAGCCCAGAAGAGGGTCAAGGTAAAGGGCTCCGGGGAATCATTGCTTACCCAAGTCCAGGTGCGCATAGGCGGACATCCCGGCGTACTCGGCGGCGTCGCCCAACTCCTCCTCTATGCGGAGGAGTCTATTGTACTTCGCCAGCCGCTCGGAACGACAGGGCGCGCCCGCTTTTATCTGGCCCGCGCCCAGGGCCACCGCCAGGTCTGCGATGGTGGTGTCCTCAGTCTCCCCAGAACGATGGCTCACCACAGCGCCCCAGCCCGCCCTGCGCGTTTCTTCGAAGGCCTCGATGGTCTCCGTAACAGTCCCCGCCTGGTTCAGCTTCAGCAGCACGGCGTTGCTGGCATTCAGCTGTATGCCCCTCCGAATACGATCGCGGTTGGTGGTATACAGATCGTCGCCCACCAGCTGCACCCTGTCGCCCAAAGTGTCGCAGAGACCCCTCCATCCCTGCCAGTCGTCCTCCCCAAGTCCGTCCTCGATGCTGATGATGTGAAACTCCCTGCTCCAACCACGGTAGAAGTCCGTCAGCGCCTCGGCGTTCAGGCTGATGTCGTCCCGTCGAAGATGATATCTGCCGTCTTCCATGAACTCGGTAGCGGCGGGGTCCAGGGCCAAAAAGCAGTCTTCGCCCAGCACGTATCCGGCGCGCTCAACGGCAAGGGCCACCAGCTCCAGCGCCGCCCGGTTGGACGGAAGCTGGGGCGCAAATCCGCCCTCGTCTCCCACCTGGGTGCTCAAACCCCGACTGCCGATAATGGTCTTCAACGCCTGGTATACCTCGACTCCTGCCCGAACGGCCTCCCGGAAGCTGGGAGCGCCGGCGGGAACGACCATGATTTCCTGGATGTCAATGGAGTCGGAGGCGTGGGCGCCGCCATTGAGGATGTTGAACATTGGCACGGGCAGCGTCAGCTTCTTGCTCAACGCCAGGTAGCGATAGAGAGGAACGCCCTTGGAAGCGGCGGCGGCGTGAGCCACGGCCAGGGAAGCGGCGAGCATGGCGTTGGCCCCCAGCTTGGCCTTATTGGGGGTGCCGTCGAGCTCCAGCATCAGGCCGTCCACGTTGGATTGGCTGAAGGGTGAACGGCCCCGCAACGCCGGGGCTATCCGATTATGAATGTTGTCGACGGCCTTGAGGACGCCCCGTCCGCCGAACCGGTGGGGGTCGTTGTCTCGCAGCTCCAGAGCTTCGTGGGTGCCTACGCTTGCGCCTGAGGGCACGGCGGCAACGCCCACGGAACCGTCGGTCAGACGCGCTTCAGCCTCCACCGTGGGACTGCCGCGAGAGTCCAGGATCTCCCGCGCCCGGATGTCGGCTATCAGGGTCAAGTTCGTCTTTGAGGATTGAAGGGCTGCGTATCCCGCGCCTTGGCGGCTGCTATGGCCTTGGCGACGGCGTCCGCAGGGTCCGCGGCGCGAATTATCGGGTCTTCCACGTCGCCTTCGGACTCATTTGAGAAGCTCCACGTGTCCAGTCCGATAACCGGAATGTCCTCGGCTAGGGCATGGCCGATCTCCGACATGGTGCCAAAGGACCCGTCGACGGCGATGACGGCGCGTCCTGTTTTGACGACGACCATGTTGCGAGCGTACATGATGCCGGTGCAGATGGGCAGGTCCACGTAGGGATTGGCGGCTTCCGGGTCGTCGCCGGGAAGTACGCCGATGGTCAATCCCCCCTCGGACTTCGCGCCCTTGCAGACGGCTTCCATAACCCCGATGAGGCCCCCGCAGGCCACCGCCGCGCCGTTTCGGGCCAGTTCCCGCCCCACTTCCTCGGCGTACTCGCGTGCCTGTGGAGATGGATAGCGTCCGCCAATGACGGAGATGATGAGGGGTCTCTGGGCGGATTCCATAGCGTTTGGCCTCAAGCTTCAGGGTAGGACGATTATAACAAAATCGCGCTGGGGGGACGGGGGGAGGGGATCAATTTGATTCTACAGTAGCTTTGGCTGGGATGTGTACGGCTCCAAAATCTTGAAACCAACAATAGTAGACCATCTGAATAGCCGGCCATCGTAGGTGTGGAACTCCTCTACACCAAGCCCCAAATCAGATAACCACTTAGCTGTTGCCAGGTGTATTGCGTCCAGCGGCTTCAAGACCCAGCCTCGCGTAATGGCTACCCTCATCAGCCCCTTAGCAATATCTGCAATGCCATCGTGAAACTCAACAGTAATCACCGCACCCGGGTCATGCCAAAGGTTTTCGATGAGTTCTTCAGTTTTTGCATCGAGGACCCTTTGCACCTGTTCGGATGTTGAGAATGCCACCTCAACCTTTGACAATGCAGAGGTGTACAGTTGGACATCCTCCAGTTCACGTCCGCTGGCATCCAACAGGGCGTCCAAGACTGGCAACCTGTCAGGTACGGCATTGATGTATGAAAGCCAACAGTTAGCGTCCCAATAGATTGTCCTACGACTATCAGGCATCTCTCAGTTGACGAATGACTTCTTCGGGCAGCTTATCTCCGAGCTTCCACTCGACGGCGCCTCTAGCCAGCCGGTAGGATTCCGGCCCGAAATCTTCGAGTATTTCAACATTGAGGATTTTTCGGACAGTAAGGGGTCTTCCGGAGGGCAGTTCGCGGGAGATACTTCCGCTCACTCTGGCCCGGCGTCCCCAAGCCTCTCGCATCAGTTCCTCCTGCCCCGGATTCAGATAACAACCGACGGCCCTGTCATGCACCGCATCGTACAAGTTAAATCTCAATCCACCTCTGTTGCTCAAAGTCTGGATTCTGCCGGTTATGGCTCCGACGCTCCTGGATAGACTTCGTTCCGGGGTGTGTCCGTTTCCGTAGACGGTGAAATCATCATCAGGTGTCTCAAATCGAACGTATTCTACAGTTCGAGCCAAGTTTCTGATCGCATCGGCAGCTTGGACAACCCGGCTGCCGTTTTGCAGAACTTCCTGACGTGCCAATCGACCGCCCACATCGCCATAATCGTTAACGATGCGTTCAACAATGTCAGGATCATCGGCCTCGCCACGAAGGGTCGCGACGGCACTGCCGGACTGCAAATCCTCAACTACCCATGAAACGCTGTCCGAGCGAGAGAGGGCGGCAATTAGTCGCCGCAGTGCGTTGACGCCTTCAGCCAGCTTTTCGATGTCAACTCGCCCACCAAGGGCAAATGTGACCGTGTCTTTCGCCATTGTCGTCTCCTGCGCGTCCTCGTATGGACTTGCAGAGGTTCGTTCTTAGAGCATTAGTCTAGATGCTTCGATGGAATCCATCAAGGTATGCCAAAAGCTAATGGGCATGACGCCGGATCATCCTTGGACACGGACAACGAGGCAGAAGCGATTGTGGGTGTTCTCTCCCTGGAAAGGAAGGGGTGCTAGCTTGCGCCCAGGAGCGCGCCGGTGGCGGCCTTGATGGCCTCAAGCAGCGGGAAGGGGTAGATGCCTACGAAAATGACGCCCAGGGTCAATGCCGCCAACACCGTCACAATCAGCGTCGAAGGCTTCCCTGCCGAAGTTGTCGCCTCCTCTACTGCGCCCTCCTCGTCTTCCGCCTCCTCCATTGCCCACGCGGGCGCCGGCTCGATGTACATCTGCCGCACCACCATCAGATAGTAGTAAAGGGAGATGAGACTGCTGAGCATTGCCAGCCCGGAGAGCCACAGAAGGCCTTGGGTAGCGGCCGCGGTGAACAGATAGAACTTGATGGTGAACCCTGCGAAGAAGGGCAGCCCGCCCAGCGAGAACAAGCCAATCGCCATGGCGGCGGCGAGGAACGGATGGCTGTCCGCAAGCCCGCCCAGGTCCGAAATGTCGTCGCGGCCCGTCACGTTGAAGAATGCTATCAACGCTGTGAACACGGCCATGCTGGTTACGGCGTAGCCCACCATGTACAGGATCAACGACTCTGCGCCGATATGGGAGAGGGCGGCGATGCCCAGAAGCATGAACCCCACGTGGCCGACGCTGGAATACGCCAGCAGCCGCTTCATGTTTCGCTGGGCGATGGCGACCACGTTGCCGAGGATCATGCTTATCGCGGCCAGCACCGCCACCAGCAGCTGCCACTGGTCGATGGTCGGCATGAAGGCCTCCCCGAAGAGCCGCAGCAGCAGGGCGAAGGCGGCAACCTTGGAGCCGACGGACAGGAACGCCGTCACGGGCAGAGGCGCGCCCTCGTAGGTGTCCGGCGCCCACATGTGGAAGGGCACGGCGGCAACCTTGAAGCCCAGGCCCACCAGCACCAGAGCCAGTCCAACCCAGAGGGTGGGCGACACGGCGTCGGCGTTGGCCACGGCGGCACTCAGGGCGGCGGCTATCTCGTCGTATCGGGTGACCCCCACCGCGCCGTAGAGCAGGCTCACGCCGTAGAGCAGTATGGCGGAGGAGAATGCGCCTATGAGGATATACTTGATTCCCGCCTCGTTGGACTTGGGGTTGTTCCTGCCGTAGGCGACCATGATGTAGAAGCTGAAGCTCATCAGCTCCAGGGCTATGTAGGCCGTCAGCAGCTCCACCGACGCTGCCATCACGGACATTCCCAGCACGGCAAACAGCACTATGGCGTAGAACTCGCCCGGGCTGCGGAAATGCTTCTTCACGAAGTCGAGGGAAGCCAGAATCACCACGCCGCCAAGCACGTAGAAGAATCCCTTGAACAGCAGCGAGTAGGCGTCCGTCTTCATCAAGCCGCCATAGAGGGATATGTCCTTGTCCCACAGCATGACCAGCGCAAGGACCAGCAGGCCAATCAGGCCCGCCACGCTGAGCCACGCAAGCAGGTGCTTCCGACCGGCGGGCAGGAACAGGTCGATGCCCAGCACCACCAGCGCCAGCGACGCTAGCAGAAACTCTGGCAGCAGCAGATGTAGATTCTCGGTCATACGCCTGGGAACCTGCTCAAGAGTTCAGCCACGCCGCTGTTGATTACGTCCATCAGCGGCAGCGGCCACACGCCGACGAAAATGAGGATGAACACCAGCATCGCCGCCGCGCCCATCTCAATCCGCCCGCCGTCGCTCAGGTGCTCCCACTTTTCGTCCATGGGGCCGAAGAAGGCCCGCGCCAGCAGCCGCAGGATGTACACGGCGGTTATGGCCGCGCCGACCACGCCGAGTACGGCCAGGTACCAGTATTCCTGGAAGGCCCCCATAAAGATGAGCACTTCCGCAACGAACCCGCTCAGTCCGGGCAGTCCGAGGGATGTGAGACCCGCCACTGCAAAGAAGGTCACCGTCAAACCCATCCGCTTGGACAGCCCGCCGAGAACGGTGATGTCCCGCGTGTGCGTCTTCTCGTAGATGATGCCGACGACGGCGAAGAAGAGGGCCGTCATGATTCCGTGCGAGAACATCTGCAGCACCGCGCCTCCAAGTCCTAACGGATGCAGCGTGGCGATGCCCATGAGCACCAGCCCCATGTGGCTGACGCTGGAGTAGCCGACGACGTATTTCAGGTCCTTCTGCGATAGCGCCGAAATTGCGCCGTAGATGACGTTTACCGTTCCCAGCCCAATCAGCACCGGCATCCACGCCTCCGCGCCCTCCGGCAGCAGCGTCATGCCGACGCGAATGATTCCGTAGGCGCCCAGCTTCATCAGCACGCCCGCGTGGACCATGCTGACCGCCGTCGGCGCGGCTACGTGTCCGTCGGGAGACCAGGTGTGGAATGGCCAGAGACCGGCCAGTACGCCGAAGCCCACCATGAAGAAGGGGAAGAAGAGCAGTTGGAAGTTCCGGCTGAAGGCCCCGTCCTCGCCCATCGTCTCCAGCAGTTCGAGGGAGAAGCCCGCCTGCGCCGTCGCGCTGTCCCCAAGGAAATCGCTGGCGGCCACGTACAGGGCAATAATTCCAATCCACACCAGCACGCTGCCCGCCACAAGGTACAGGGTCAGCTTCATAGCCCCGTATTCCTTGGTGCGAAGGAAATTGCCGAAGTCGGTGCTGCTTCCCCAGATACCGATAAGCGGGAACATGGGCAGCACTGCAAGCTCGTAGAAGAAGAACAGGAAGAAAAGGTCGCGGACTACGAAGACGCCAAATACCCCCGCCACCAGGAACATGAATAAAACGAAGAAGTCCTTTGACCTCGGCGCTACGTTCCAAGAAACCAGCACACCGGCGAACATAACGATGCCCGTCAGCAGCACCATCGGCGCGGAGATGCCGTCGATGCCCAGGCTGAAGTCGATGTTCATCGGCTCGTCCAGCCACCGCCATGCGTTGACGAACTGGTAGCCCCCTTCGCCGTAGTCGTACATGGCGAAGATGACGATGGTCAGGGCAAGGGTAAGCGCACCCGCCAGCGCGGCCAGGCTCTTGATGGCCATGGTCTTGCCGCGCGGCATGAACACCAGCAGCGTACCCGCTCCGGCGGGCAGCAGGATGGTCAGCAGCAGCGCGATGCTCTTGAAATCAGCCATGGCTTAACCGCCCGCCACCATCGCCCACCAAGCAATGCCCAGGCCCAACGCCCCCAGCACCATGACCAGGGCGTAGTTGTAGACCCGTCCCGTCACGTGGCGGCGCAGGTTGAAGGATGACCGCTTCACCGAATTGGCCGGCCCGTCCACGCCCGTGTCGTTGACCACCACCCGGTCGAACAGACCCAGGAATGCGGAAAAGACCAGGATGACGCGGTCGATGGTCCACTGGTAGACGTTGTCGAAGAAATAGCCCCGTTCCGCGAGGGCGGGGAAAGGCGTCGTCAGTGACTTCAGCGTCGAGAGATAGGGCTTGCCCTTCAGGTAGGACGCCCAGGCAAGATATACGGCTAGCAGGGCCAGCGCCAGCGAACCGACGGCCAGCGCAGCGTTGAATTCAAAGCCGTGGGCCTTGTCGGAGAACAGGAACGAGCCGATTCCTTCGAACCCACCTCCCCACTCCAGGGCGATGAAGCCGAAGCCCACCGCCAGCGCCGCGAGCAGCGCCATTGGCAGGGCCATGGACGCGGGGGCTTCGTGGGCGTTGCGGTTCTCCTCCTTCAGCTCGCCGCGGAAGGCGATGAAGTAGGCCCGCGCCATGTAGAGAGAGCTCAGGAAGACGGCAAGCAGGGTGAAGACCAGGAACAGCCAGTGTCGGTGCTCCAGCACCGCCAGCAGTATTTCGTCCTTGCTCCAGAATCCGGCGAAGATTGGTATGCCCGCCAGCGACAATGCCCCGATGGCAAAGGTGAAGGACGTCAGGGGCATCACCTTGGCGAGGCCGCCCATCTTGCGGATGTCCGTCTGGTCCGCGCCGTGCATCACGCTTCCGGCCCCAAGGAACAGCAGCGCCTTGGAGAAGCCGTGGGCCATCAGGTGGAATATCGCGGCGGTATAGCCAAACGCCCCCAGCGAGAGCATCATCAACCCCAGGTGGCTTACGGTCGAATAGGCAAGAATCCGCTTCAGGTCCGTGGCGGCCAGGGCCATCGTCGCCGTCAACAGTGTGGTCGCCAGCCCGACTATCGCCACCACCAGCAGCGCGTCGGGCGCCGCCTCGAAGAGGGGGAAGGTCCGCGCCACCAGGAATACCCCCGCCACAACCATGGTCGCGGCGTGTATGAGTGCACTGACGGGGGTGGGGCCTTCCATAGCGTCGGGCAGCCAAACGTGGAAGGGGATCTGCGCCGACTTGCCCATGGCTCCCACGAACAGCAGCAATGCCGCCGTCAACGCCGTGCCGCTGGAGAGCAGGCTCTCGTGGCCCGCCATCAGCAATTCGGCCTGGTGGAAGGTCTCAGTGATGCTGAAGGTGCCTATCTCCCTGAACAGCAGCAGGATGCCCACCAGCAGGGCCACGTCGGCCAGGCGGGTGGTGACGAAGGCCTTCTTGGCCGCCTCCGCCGCCGAGCGTTTCTCATACCAGAAGCCTATGAGCAGGTAGGAGCAGAGGCCCACCAGCTCCCACGCCACGTAGAGCAGCAGGAAGTTGTCCGCCAGCACCAGCGCAAGCATGGAGGCGGCGAACAGCGAGTGCAGGGCGAAGTACCAGCCGTAGCGGGGATCGCCCTTCATGTAGCCGATGGAGTAGATCTGGATCATCATCGCCACAAAGGTCACGAGACCCAGCATGACGACGGTTAGCGGGTCGACGATGATTCCCCAGGTCAGGGTTGCGCTTCCCGCCTGGAACCATTTCTGTGTGAAGACGTCCAGCCCCGTCGCGCCCTGGTCTATCCTGTCGATGGCGACAAACCAGAAAATTACGAAGCCGGCGGCTATGGCCAGGATGGCAACGTAGGAACCCTTGCCCGGCAGGAATCGCCCGAAGATGGCGATAATCGGAAAGGCGATGAAGCACAGCGCCGGGATTAGCCAGGCCCACTCCATAGTCGGCATGGTCTAGCTTCTCTTTCCCTTGCTCATGATTCTTCGACGACTCAACAACGCTATCCTTTCATCAGGTCAATTTCGTCCAGGTTGACTGTGGCCCGGTTGCGGAAGATCCGCAAGACAATTGCCAGCGCCAGACCCACCTCCGCCGCAGCCACGGTGATGACGAAGATGGCGATTATCAGTCCGGTAAAGCGAGACGGGTCCAGGAAGGCCGCCGACGCTATCAGGTTCAGGTTCACCGCGTTGAGCATCAGCTCGATGGACATGAGAACCAGCACGGCGCTGCGACGGGCCAGCACCCCGTAGAGCCCAATGGCGAAGAGGGCGCCGCTGACAATCTGGAAGAAGGCCAGGTCTATCAACCCCGCCTCCTGTCGTCGCGGGCTATAACGATGGCCCCCACCAACGCAATGAGCAGGACCAGGGATGCAATCTCGAAGGGCAGCGCCCAGTCAGTGAAGAGTGACCGCCCCAGGTCTGTGAAGGCTACCCGAGTCCGTTCGTCCGCCTCCGGCCGGTTCACCAGAAAAGCAAAGGTCAGCAGGCCGAAGAAGAGCAATGCCGCCACCGCCGCAATCGGCCACTGGGCGTTGTCCGTTATTCGGGGAAACTCCCGCGAGCGGGTGAGCATGATGGCAAACAGAAGCACGATGATAATCGCGCCGCCGTAAATGAATATCTGCACCAGCGCCAGGAATTCCGTCAGCAGCAGCACGTACAGCCCCGCGACAGCCAGTAGCGATAGAAGAAGAAAAAGAGCGGAGTGGACCACGTTGCGGGCCGCCACAACGCCAATTCCTCCACCCAGCGCCATGGCGGATATAAGGAAGAAGAAGAACCAGGTCATTTCAGAATCAGGCCTTGGGTTGGGCCTTCTCCTCCTGAGCTGCTTTTTTGGTGGGGCGGGGTTTCCGGGCCACGCCTCTGCGGGCCGACGGCCTACGACGGGGCGCTGCTTTCTTCTTGAGAGTCGAGGGCGGCACCCAGTTCTGCTCCTCCTGGTACCGTTTGCCCATCTCCAGAAGCTCAATCAGGTCCACCCGGTCGCCGTTCCGTTCGTACACGCTCATCTCATGCTCGTGACTCATGACGATGGCGTCGAAGTTGCACACGTTGACGCAAATGCCGCACAGAATGCAACGGTTCAGGTTGATCTCAAAAGTGTCGACAATCTTGCGCCGCTTGCTCTTCCCCTCTGCCTGCAGGGGGTTGTCCTTCATGGTGGCGCTCATGCACTGGGTGGGGCACTGGCGAATGCAGACCATACAGGAGGTGCAGTAGGGCTCTTCCACCTCGAAGTCCCAGGTGAGCGCCGGGAACCCCATGTACCGGTCCTGGAGCTTCCGCGGCTTGTTGGGGTACTGGTCCGTGACGGGTTTCTTGAATGCGGAGACGATGGTCAACACCATCCCCTTCATGCTAGCTAACATTTCCGACCCTCCCGGGTTGCCTTCCGTAGAGCTTCGCCAACCGCTGCACCGGCTGGGTGAACCTGCGGTACAGCCAATATCCTACCACACCCAAAACGGCCAGCGACATGACCGTCATCGTCCAGGCGGGCCAGTCGTAGAACCGGTACACGGCGCAGATGACCACCCCCACGAAGGAGAGCGGTATCATCCCCTTCCAGCCGAAGGCCATGAGCTGGTCCACCCGCAAACGAGGGAAGGTTCCCCGTATCCAGAAGATGACGACGACTATGGCGTAGGTCTTCACCAGGAACCAGATCCACTCCGGCAGGAAGGGCCCGTACCAGCCGCCAAGGAAGAAGAGGGCGGCCAATGCCCCGACCAGGAAGGTGTTGATGTACTCGGCCAGGAAGAACACGGAGAAGTGAGCGCCGCTGTACTCCACAAACGGCCCGCCCACGATTTCAGACTCTGCGAAATATATGTCGAAGGGGATGCGCCCCACCTCCGCCAGTCCGGCAATGAGGAAGAGCACCATGCCCAACGGGAAAATCAGTATCAGCGGCACGCCTATGTGGTTGAAGGTCTTGCCCGCGTCCGAGACCTCGTTGAGCACGTCCTCGGCAACGCCCATGGGCACCTGACTGGCGGCGATAACCCGCAGGTCCAGGGACTCCGCCAGAATAGCCACGGATACCACCACCATCACCAGAGGCACCTCGTAGCTGACAAGCTGGGCGGCGGAGCGCAGCCCGCCGAGGGCGCCGTACTTGTTGGCAGAACCCCAGCCCGCCAGCAGCAGCCCCAGAATCGACACCACCAGCAGCGCGACTATAACAAATAGCCCCAGGTCCAGGTTCCGCAGCACCAGGCCCTTGGCGGCGGGAATCGTCACCCAGATCATAAACGAGGGGATCAGCACCAGAAGCGGCGCCACCCAGAAGATGGCCCTGTCCGCCCAGGAAGGTATCAGGTCTTCCTTCAACACCAGCTTCACCGCATCGGCGACGGGCTGTATCAGCCCGAAGGGCCCCGTTCGTGTGGGCCCAAGCCTGCGCTGCAACCGGCCCAGGAACTTCCGCTCAATCCAGATCATGGACATCACCACGATGGAAAGAGCGGTGAACAGTATCAGCAGGGCGATTATCAGCAGCAGTATGTCGAGCAGGTTCACCGGTCTACCTCGCCAAGCACTATGTCCAGTGAACCGAGAATGACCACGGCGTCGGCAATGTAGGAGTCCTTCACCAGATGACGCAGGGCGCTCAGGTTGCAGAATGAGGGCGGACGGACTTTAACCCGGTAGGGCTTGTCCGTGCCGTCGCTGACCAGATAGACGCCTATTTCGCCGCGGGGGTTTTCGGCCCGCACGTAAACGTCCCCCTTGGGCGGGCGAATGAGGCGTCCGCCAACGGAGTTGACCTCCCCCTCCGGCATCCCCTCAAGGGCCTGCTCGATGATGCGCAGCGATTCGTACATCTCCAGCACGCGGACGAAGTAGCGGTCCCAGCAGTCGCCGTCGCGGCCCACGGGCACGTTGAACTCGAACCGGTCATAGATGGAATAGGGCTCGGCCCGACGAACGTCATACTCCATGCCGCAGGCGCGAAGCAGCGGTCCTGTCCAGCCGTAGTCGATGGCCGTGTCCAGGTCAATGCCGCCCATGTCCTTGGTCCGCGCCACGAACACCTCGTTGAAGCTCAACAGCTTGTCGCACTCCTCCACGTCCTCACGAATGTCCTTTAGCAGTTCCGCCATCATCTCCTTGAAGTTCGGGGGCACGTCTTCCTTGACGCCTCCCACGTGGACGTAGTTGTGCATCATGCGGGCGCCGCTTACCCCTTCGAACAGGGCCTGAATGCGCTCCCGTCCCCGGAAAGCGAACATCACCGGAGTCATTGCGCCGGCGTCAAGCCCAAACATGCCCAGGAACAACAGGTGGCTGGCTATGCGGTTCAACTCCCCAAGGATGACGCGAATGTACTCGGCGCGCTCCGGCACCTCCGTGCCCATGAGCTTCTCCACGGCGCGGCAGAAGACCCACTCGTTGTTGAAGTTGCTGATGTAGTCCATCCTGTCGAAGAGGGTGACCACCTGGTGGTACTGCTCACCCTCCGCCAGCTTCTCCGACCCCCGGTGCAGGTAGCCGATATGAGGCTCTGCATCGACCACAACCTCCCCGTCCACCCGCAGCAGCATCCGGAAGACGCCGTGGGTGCTGGGGTGCTGCGGCCCCATGTTCATCAGCAGGTCTACTTGCTGGCCTTCGTTCAGCATGGTCATGGCAGCGCCTCGCTGTCCTCGCAATTCAGCGCCAGAACAATCTCCGTATTCTCGTTCACGTTCTCAAAGCCGGCGTCCATCAACTCCTTCTCCAGCATCCCCTTCTCCTCCCGTTCCTCGGCCCAACTGCGCAGCTTGCGCACCAGCTTGCTTTCCGCCTCTTCCAGCGTTTCGCCATGAGAAAACAGGGGCAGACCGTCGATGGAGCCATGAAATACCCCGTCATGGCTGATGACGCTGCCGCGAAGCACCAGAGACTTGGGCTCGGCCATCATGATAACGAAACCGGCATTGGACTAGTACTCGTCATAGTCATGGAAGGGAAACTCCTTCAGTCCGGGATGCCCCTCGAACCCCTCGTAAAGAAGCAGGGGCGAAAGGTCCGGGTGGCCTTCGAACTCTACGCCGAACAGGTCGTGGGCTTCCCGCTCGTACCAGTCGGCGGCTCTCCATATCTCCGTGAGTGTAGGCAGACTGGGGTTCTCGTAGGGCAGGTCAGTCTTCACCGCCAGGGTCTGCTCCTCCTTGCTGGAGTGGAGCAGGTACACCATCTGGATGTACTCCTTGTAGTCGACGGCGGCGATGCACAGAAGCGTCCTGAAGGAAGTCCTGGGGTGAATTTTCAGCGTCCGACAGATGTCGGCAATCTCCGACGATTCCACGGTGATGCGGGGCCTGTCAGAGACTGCGCCCGTCTCAACCTTCCGGTCGCCAAGGGCCTCGGCGATTACGTCCAGAATGCGACGGCCCTCCGGCGAAAGGGCCGCCATCTCGTCGACGGGTTCGGGCTCGGCCCGTCCCCTGCCTCTAGCTGCTCGCCGGTTCACCCTTCGCGTCCTGCATTATCTTCTCCTGGAGCTTCAGGATGCCCTGCATCAGCGCCTCCGGTCGGGGCGGACAGCCGGGCACGTAAACGTCCACGGGCACAATGTGGTCCACGCCCATGACCACGGAGTAGGAGCGGTAGTAGGGGCCGCCGTTGGTGGCGCAGCTTCCCATGGCAATCACCCACTTGGGCTCCGGCATCTGCTCGTAGAGCAGGCGGATGGGGTCGGCCATCTTCTTCACCACCGTGCCCGCGACTATCATAACGTCGGACTGGCGCGGTGAGGGCCAGGTGACGATGCCGAACCGGTCGAAGTCGTGGTGCGCCATGTACGTGGAAATCATTTCGATGGCGCAGCACGCCAGGCCGAAGGTCATCGCCCACAGGGACGACTTTCGCGCCATGGCAAAGAGCTGCTCCGATTGGGCGGTAATCACGCCCGGCATGCCCTTGTTCAGCAGGTTGGGGCCCGGCAGGTTGCCGGTTCTGGGTTTTATCTCCGCCATTCAAGGACTCCTTTCTTCCACCCGTAGATGATGGCAAAGAACAGTACCGCCAGGAATATCATCATGGCGTAGAAGGCGATGTTGCTGCCAATGAACACCACCGCCCAGGGAAAGAGGAACACCGCCTCCACATCGAATATCAGGAAGAGGATGGCAAATATGTAGTAGCGGATGTTTATCTGCGAAAAGGCGTAGGGAGCGGGCGGAATGCCGCACTCGTAGGCAGTCGACTTGATGTCGGACTTTCGCTTGGAGGAGATCAGGAAGGATGCGGCAAACATGATGGCGATGGCCACGAATGCGATGATGCCCGCAAAGAGCAGGGCCAGCCAGTTTTCCGCCAGGGCTTCCGGCATTTTCCTCCTGATGAGGGCGCAGAAGTTACAGCCCGTCAGGGCTTGAGGCCTATCGTCAGGACAAACTATAGCACCGCACTTTCAGCAGCGTCAACGAATTCCGTAGCTCGGTGGAAAGCAAGGCGTCTCTCAAATCCCCTTCCGGGGTCTTGCATACCTGCGCGGGTCCGATAAAATGTCGGTCCATTTTTTGATGAGAGGTGAACTATGGGACTGGACGTTGGCACAGTAAAATTCGACTACTCAAACTCTCCCACGGGCATATCCCGCAAATTCGCATGGTATCTGGCCGAGACCTACGATGAAGCCCATTGGGGTCTTGCAGAGGGCGAAAACATCATCGCGGAATACACCCTCGACTCCCTGCTAAGCTTCGCCAACAGCTACGCTGCATCCGCCGCCCTGACCGACACCGACAAGGCCTAAATTAACGCTTGGATCCGCCAACTCCCCTATCGCGACGGCCACATCGCCCTCCACTTCACCTGGTAACACCCTCTTTATACGGTTTGTGCTAGAATCCAACCACGACCCAATAGGTTTAGGAGACTCCAATGCCCTCAAAGAAGATCAGCCTAGCATCTAACTATTTTGACGAGCATTTGAAGGAAATAGCCGACACCTACTATGACGGCGACGAACAAAAGTCGTTTAGACATGCAGCGTTCCAAGTCTTGGCCCCTGACCCCACACTCTCCGACGAGCAAGTTATCGAGATGACAGCAATTGACAAGAGTGGGGACATGGAAATTGATGGCTGGTTCGTAGACGAGCAGGCCGAGACAGTATTCCTCTTTCAGTCTGTAGGAGGCAAGTCAAGAGTAAACGAGGCTAAGGTAACGAAGTTTTGGGAAGCCCCTAATGAGTTACTCAGCCTGGAAAGAATGGCAGAATCAAATAATCAGGCGGCGAGAGAACTTAGCCGTGAGCTTGACGCAAGACTCTCAGAAGATTTCAGCGTTTCGATGGTTTTTGCCTCCAGGGGCGGATTCGCGAGGGCGGCACTAGATTTTGCCGGATCGAAAGGTGCGACGGAGCGGCAATCTATCTCGCTCTCCGGCCAGAAACTCTCATATCCCTGTTATTTTAGACTTGATGACCAGAATGATGTTGCTGAGGCATTTTTTAACTTCCGAATCTCCCTTGCCACTGAACTCCCTAAGGTGGCCTTAAGCATTGAGAGTGACTGGTCCTACGTTGTTGACCAGTCCGGCTTAAAATCGATGAGAGCAACCGTTCCTGCACGTGAAATCGTAAAGGTGTTCAACGAGAACAAATTCAAGCTATTCCTACTTAACCCGAGAGGCCCGCTAGCTAACGCCAAAGTGAATAAGAGCATTAGCAAGACTCTAGATGCGCCAGAGGGAAGGGCAGTCTTTCATCTTCTCAACAACGGCATGTGCGCAACTTGCAAGGATTTCAACATCGATTCCGACAATGCCACTGTCTCCATATCAGATTTCCAAATCGTCAACGGTTGCCAAACTACTGTTACTTTAAGCAAGCGGAGTGATGACGAACTTAAGGAAACTTACGTTGATCTAAAATTGGTGGTTGCCGATGAAGCTATGGCCCAAAATATCGCCGAGGCTTCTAATTCGCAAACGGCTTTGCGCGCCAAAGATTATACGTCTTTCGACCAAAAGCAACTTTATCTGAAGGACGACTTCGAGCGTCTACAACCTCCTTGGTACTACGAAATCAAGCAAGGTTATTGGAGTCATGTTCTTGAGGACAAGGAAAAGGCCAAATTCAAGACTGGCAGAACCAAAAGGCACATTGAAGTTCAGTCAATGGCCCAAGCATCTTTGGCTTTCTTGGGAGAACCGTCGATAGCGCTAGACCGTGTCAGATTCGTCTTCCAGGGTATCCGCTCACCTGAGGACTGGGAATACTACGAAATGGCGTTCCCTGGGAATGTTCGAGCGCATGAATTAGTCTTGCCCTGGAAGATTTTGTCCTACGTAACCAAGCGGTCACCTAAGCTAAGGCACTCGAAGTACCACATGGTGTGGCTGATTTCCATGATGTTGAGGACGCATTACGAGTTGCCTGACAGTAAGTTCTTCAGCAGGGATTTATCAAACATGCTGGTAAGCAAGATTGATAGCTGGCTCCCAGACAGATACGATGTCGCGGACGACGCATGCGACCTTGCATTTGAAAGAGCACAACACATAACGTCCGACCCTAATTTAGAAATGCGAGAGTTCTTCCGTGGCAAGGGTAGTTTCGGTGGGACAAACTCATCCCAAATGCTAAAGCGCGCCTGTATGCGAGAACTTGCGAGGGCTTCTCGGAAAGCTGACTTCGTCAAGCAACTGCCCCAGCACACTCCCCCCTAACCCAAGTCACACCCCTCTCCCCCCAACAACCTCCCTGTTGGGTATGGCTGCAGGGATCAGCGATCCAGAATTTGGCGGGTTACCAGCCTGCGAACCAACTCAATAAGTGCGTCTACTCTGCCGCTGTCCGCCTCTTTGAGCGCGCCAACGTATTCCGACCTGACGGGTTCTTGTGTAAGCATTTCTGGAAGAATGGTGCGTCCGGGAATCGGCCCGCCCGCCTTGACGCAAAGAACGTAGTATGCTGCCGCCCTTGCCGTGCGTCCATTACCGTTTGCGAACGGATGGATGCTGTTGACATGCCACAGAACATAGGCCGCCAACGTCATCGCGTCATAGGATTGATGGTTCCAATTTGCCCAATGCACGAATTCGTCCATCAGATGCTCTATGCGGAAGTGGGCAGGAGGTCTGTAGTCACCTACCACTACGGCGTGGGAGCGATACTTTCCCGCCTCCGAATGAAGCCCCGCGATGGCATAAAAATTGAGGGCCTTTACTAGCCATTGGGATATCCACGGCTTGCCGCTTTCCAGAGCGGCGACAATCATCGAGTTTAGAAAGTCGTATTGCCTTTGCGTATTGGTGGATTCCAGTCGTTGGTATGCCGGATGTTGCTCGCTTCCCTCTAGTTCAAATAAGTCCATCGCGAGATGCTATCCATAGATGCTGTCGTGCATCTTCTCCATGTACTCTCTCGATATCTTGCTGTCGTGTGGCAACATACCCATTGCGAAGGATATTCTTTGCGCCCGTATTTCGTCTTTAGTCATGGGCTTCTTGGCTTCTTCCCGCAACACTGCGTCGAATTCTTCCAGCGACAAACCCATAAGTTCTTGGAATTTCTCGTCTGACAATCTCCCCTCCTGGCTTGGTTCCAACTGTGCGTACGATCCTTGCGTATGTTCATATTATCGCACATTCTATCTCACACTTTCCAGCATCCCCCCACCCACCCTCTTCCCCCACCCCGCCCCCGCTGGGTATAATCACCCCCACTGATTTCAGCTTGTCCGTAGCTAACCCAGCAGGAGCCTAGCCCTTGACCGTCCCCTCCAACCAGTACCAACTCGCCATCATCGGCGCCGGCCCCGGCGGCTACGTCGCCGCCATCCGCGCCGCCCAGCTTGGCCTCGCAACCGTCGTCATCGAGCGCGACGCCCTTGGCGGCGTCTGCCTCAACTGGGGCTGCATCCCCTCCAAGGCCATCCTCCGCAACGCCGAGGTCGTCAGCCTCTTCCACCGCGCCCAGGAATTCGGCGTATCCTTCGACAACTTCACCGTCGACTACTCCAAGGCCATCTCCCGCAGTCGCCGCGTCGTCAACCGCATGACCCGCGGCGTCGCCCATCTGTTCCGCAAGAACGGCGTCGAGCACGTCGCCGGCGAGGCCCGTTTCGTCGACGCCCACACCCTCCGCGTCTCCCCCGACGACACCCTCATCTCCGCCGAAAACGTCATCATCGCCACCGGCGCGCGCCCCCGCTCCATCCCCATCCTCCCCATCGACGAAGAAATCGTCATCACCAGCCGCCAGGCGCTGGAGCAGACGGACCTGCCCACCAAGGCCGTCGTCCTCGGCGGCGGCGCCATCGGCGTCGAGTTCGCCTCCGTCTACAACTCCTACGGCGTCAACGTGACCATCGTGGAGATGATGCCCCGCCTGCTCCCCAACGAGGACGAGGAGATAAGCAAGCTGCTGGAGCGCTCCCTCCGACGCAAGGGCATCAACATCATGACGGCAGCCAGGGCCTTCGCCTTCGAGCGTGTCGACGACGGCGCAGTGCTGAAGGTTGAGACGGACTCCGGCGAAGTCGACATTCACTGCGGACGCGTGCTTGTCGCCGTCGGCGTTCAGGGCAACGTGGAAAACCTCGGTCTGGAAGCCATCGGCGTCGCGCCCGACCGAGGCTTCATCCCCGTCAACGATGATCTCGCCACGTCGGCCCCCGGCATCTACGCCATCGGCGACGTCAACGGCAAGTTGCTGCTGGCCCACGCCGCCTCCGCCCAGGGCGTCTACGTGGTGGAGCGGCTGACAGGAAACAACCCGCCGGCCCTGAACTACGTCGACATGCCCAAGGCCACCTACTGCAGTCCCCAGGTCGCCAGCATGGGCCTGACGGAGGAGCAGGCGAAGGCGGACGGCTACGACGTCAAGGTCGGCCGTTTCCCCTACATGGCCAGCGGAAAGGCCGCCGCCATGGGCGAGTCCGAGGGCATGGTGAAGCTGGTATCCGACGCCGCCTACGGCGAGATTCTTGGCGCGCACATGATTGGCGCCGACGTCACGGAGCTGCTGGCCGAAGTGTCCATGACGCGGATGCTGGAGGGCGGCATCACCGAGGTCGGCTGGATGGTCCACGCCCATCCGACCCTCTCTGAAGCCCTCAAGGAAGCCTCCCTCGACGCTGCCGGAGCGTCGCTGCACACCTGATGCCCACTCAACGCCTTACCCGCCCCCGGAGGAGAATTTGCCCGCAGCCGTAAACCTTGAAATGCCCCAGCTCGACGAGGAGATGGAGGAAGGCCGCGTCGTCCGATGGTTGAAGGCCGCCGGCGACCCCATCGCCCGGGGCGAGGTTATCGTCGAGATCGAGACGGATAAGGCCATCGTCGACCTGGAATCCCCCGTCAGCGGCGCGCTGGGAAGCATCCACATCCCCGCCGGAAGAGAGGCCTCCGTGGGCGCGACCCTCGGCGTGATCTATGCGGACGAACCGGTGACTGAGGGGATGCCCGACGAAGCAGTCCCGCCGACCGCCGAAGACGACGAGCATTCCGAAGTTCTCAGCCCCATGAGGCGGCTCATCGCGGCCCGCACTACGCGCAGCATGCGGGAGGCTCCCCACTTCTACGTCACCACCGAGATCGACATGACCCGCGCCACCGAGTTCCGGCGCGAACTCAACAGGGAACTGCCCCAGGGCGTCCGCGTCAGCTTCAACGACCTGATTATCAAGGCCTGCGCCCTTGCCATCGAGAAGCACCCCGCCTTCAACTCCCACTTCCAGGACAACCGCCTCGTCAGCAGCCCCCACGTCAACATCGGCATCGCCGTCGCCCTGGACGAAGGGCTCATCATCCCCGTCATCTCCGACTGCCAGCAGCGGGACCTGATTAACATAAGCAACGCCAGCCGCGACCTGATACAACGGGCCCACGGAGGAGCCCTTCTCGCCAGCGAATACACCGGCGGCACCTTCGCCATCAGCAACATGGGGATGTACGACGTGGACATGTTCACCGCGATTATCTACCCGCCCAACGCCGCGGTGCTGGCCATCGGGTCGGTGAAGGAGAAACCCGTGGTGAAAAACCACGAAATCGTGGTCGCGCGAATGATGAAGGCGACAATCTCCATCGACCACCGGGTTGTCGACGGGGCCGGAGGGGCCCGGTTCCTGCACGACGTGAAGCGTCTGCTGGAACACCCCAACACCCTGAGGGACTGACCCTTCAAAAGTGCCATTTTGGGCATTGCCGGGTATCCCTTTGCCCTGCTACCATCTGCCCATGAACCGGATTGCCGCAACCATTTTCCATTGCCTGAAGGGAATTCATCCGCCATTACCGATACATGTTCTCAATTTGACGGGCAAAATCTCTCAAAAATTTTCTGAAACGAATAACGAGTCCAAAAGCGCCCAATTTTGTGCCTGCAACGTCACAAATTCCCTATTATTCGTTTTGGAAAACAAATCTCGTCCAAACCTGCCCTCTCTGAAACGAACCCTTCGTTTCCTCATTCGTTCCCAATATCCAGTATCAATAAAACAGGCGACGCACCTCGCCATTCCCGTCCCTTAGCATGACGACAAATTCTCCATGAACCCGTCCGACCACCCCCGCCGCGTATACCCCCTCAGCCCCCGCGACCTGTCCGAGGAGCAGTTGGCCGTGGTCTTCGCCATGACCTCCCGCCGCCCCGAACCCTTCGACGAAATCGCCAAGCAGGTTAGCGAAGAGCGCGCCGCCGGTTTCCACGAACGATGGGTCCTCGGCTACGGCCACGCCTCCGTCGCGGAACACGCCGTCCTGCACCTCGCAGTGGAGAACGTCTCCCGGCTGGCCTGCGACACCCTGGAGGACAACCGCCTCGCCTCCTACACGGAGAAGTCCTCCCGCTTCCAGATAATGCCGTCGGACTACTTCCACGTCCCCCAGGAGTTGGACGAGGACGCCGAACTGCGATCGCTCTATGTGGATACCTGCAGCGGCCTATTCACGGCCTACGAGGAGCTGCTGAACGGCCTCCGAGCGCACTTAAGGGAGGCGCGACCCAGGCGAGAAAATGAGCGGGTCGGCGCCTTCAACCTGCGCGTCCGTCGCGTCGCCATCGATAGCTGCCGCTTCATCCTGCCCGCTTCGACCCTCACCAACGTGGGCGTGACCATGAACGCCCGCAGCATGGAGCACGCCGTCACCAAGCTGCTCTCGTCCCCCACCGCCGAGGAACGGGAGTTGGGGCAGGAGTTGAAGGATAAGGGACGGGAGATAACGCCCACGCTGGTCAAGTACGCCGACTTCAACCCCTACATCGCAGGCACTAGGGAGTGGCAGGAAGAGCTGGTGTCAGATGAGGTAGCATCTCCAGAGGCAAAAATAAACGCGCGGCTGGTGTCTTTCGACCCCGAGGCGGACGTTACCCTAGCGGCGGCCCTCGCCTACCGCTTCTCCGACGGCACCCACAATTCAGTGGTCGAGCACGTGCGGGGACTTTCGCCCGAACAGCGACATCAGATCATCGCCCGTAGCCTCGAAAATTTGGGCCCCCACGACCCCCTCCCCCGCGAGTTCGAGCTGGTCGACTACGTCTTCGAGCTGGTCATGGACTACGGGGCCTACCGGGAATACAAGCGGCACCGGATGCAGAGTTATTTCCCCCAGCCTCTGACCGTTGCCCACGGAGCGGTGACGCCGCCCCTCATCGAGCAGGCGGGGCTGTCCGACCGCTTCAACCAGGCCGTAGCATTGTCGGAAGTCGTGTACTGGCATCTGCAAGAATCGATGCCTGAAGTTGCTCCCTACGTGGTCACCCACGCCCATCGACGTCGGGCGCTGGTGAAGCTGAACGCCCGCGAATGCTTCCACCTGTTCAAGCTGCGCACCCAGCGACAGGCCCACTTCACCATCCAGCAGGTGTCGGAGGCCGCGCTGAAGCTGGCCGTGGAGGTGCACCCCTGGCTGTTCCGCCACCTCCCCCTCCGCAACTTCCCCTCCTGGTGGCCCTTTGCCTAATGGGAAGCTAAAGCAACATAAGTGTTGACATCAACATAAGTGTTGTGTATTCTTTAGGTTGATGAATTCAGGAGAGCTACGCCGCTGGCTACGAAAACGGGGATGCACCTTCCATACTCATAAGGGCGGCAGCGGTCATCTCACCGTCAGGCGAGGAAATCGCACCAGCCAACTCCCAATACACGGTCGAGGCAGAGAACTGGGTCGAGGACTCGTAGCGAAAATCAAGAAAGACCTGGGGTTGAACTGATGCTTGCCTATCCAATAACACTGCAAGATGACGACGAGACCATCCTGGCGACTTCGCCGGACTTCCCCGAGTTGACCACCTTCGGAGATGACCGCGAGGAGGCCTTGGCCCGGGCAGTCCACGCCCTGGAAGAAGCCATAGCCGCCCGTATCCACGACCGGAGGGACATTCCCACGCCATCCCGCGGAGAGATTTGCGCCACCCTGCCGACCCTCACTTCAGTAAAGGTGATGCTCTATCGCGGAATGCGAGAGCAGGGTGTCGGCAAGGCAGAGTTGGCACGCCGTTTGGGGTGGCACTTGCCCCAGGTGGACCGCGTTCTTGACGTTCAACACCGGTCGCGGCTGGACATGATCGACGCTGCCCTGGGGGCTATCGGTCAGCGATTGCTCGTAGACGCCGTAGCTGAACCCGGCCCTACCTACGCAACCACACCAAGAGAAACAGAACGCTCCCCCTAAGTCCCTTCCCCTACGGGTCCGAACAGTCCCGCGTATACCCGCAGTTGTGACATCGCAGCTTGCACTGCACGTCCTCCATCGGCGCGCCGCAGATATCGCATCGCGGCGCTTCTCTACCCTTCATAACAGCCATCCCCAAGCTCCGTGAATCCGCTCTCCAAGCCGTCTGCACCCTAAACGTCCCCGTCGGGAGCGGTGTACAGCTCCTCCTTCGCCAGCCCGCGCATCAGCTTCAGGTACTCCTCCTTCGTCATGGCCGGATTGTGGTTGGCCAACACCTGCCCTGCCCCTTCCGCGCCGTCCGCCAGCAGGTCTACGACAGTATCTGCAAGGGCTTTCGCCGCCGTCACCACCGCCAGTCCGTAATCCCTCACCACATAGTCGTTGCCGTGGCCCAGTCCCGTCGCTCCCCCCACGTAGGGGTGAATGGCGGGCATCAGCTGGCTCACGTCCCCCATGTCCGTGGAGCCGGTTCCGTGACTCCTGACGCCCATGTTCGACTCGCCCACCAGCGCTACCGCGTTGGCCCGGTACATCTCGTTCATCATTCCGTCCTGCGCAAGGGGCATATATCCGGGGATGGTGGTTATCTCCACCTGTCCGCCCACGGCCATAGCCCCGGCCCGCAGCGCCCGGTCCACCTTGCGGTTGGCGTCGACGATGGCGTCTACCGTAGCCCCGCGCACGAAGGTCTCCATCCGAACGTCGGCGGGCACGGCGCTCACCGCCTCACCACCCTTGGTGATGATGGGGTGCACCCGGATGGTGTCCCCGTCGAGGAAGGTCTCGCGGCTGGCGTGGATGGCCATCAGCGCCAGCGATGCGGCGTTCAGGGCGTTCACGCCCAGGTGTGGCGCGCCGCCGGCGTGGGCCGCCCGCCCCAGGAACCGGATCTTCTTCGCCAGCGTCCCGTTGTTGGTGCCGCTGATGCAGAGCTGCTTCTCAGAGGCGATGCTGGTGGTGTGGCACATCAGCGCCATGTCCACGTCGTCCATCTCCCCCAGCCGGATAAGCTCCGGCTTCCCGCCAAGGAACTCCAGCTTGCCATCCCGACGAAGCTCATCCCGGTACTCGATTTCTATGTACTCCTCCGCAGGCACGGCGAATAGTGCCACCCGGCCGCCAAGCTGGTCCATCACGCCTGATGAAAGCAGCCCCCCGGCCACACCCAGCATCATCCCAATCTGGGCGTGGTGGCCGCAGGCGTGCGCCGCCGCCGTCTCACCGTCGGCGTGGGGATGCTCCGAGACTATCAAGGAGTCGAGCTCACCGATTACGCCCACCGTCGGCCCCGTGTTGCCGCTATCCACCATGGCCTTGACGCCCGTGAGGGCCAACCCCGTTCGATGCTCTATGCCCCACTGGCTGAAGACGTCCGCCACCAGCTTTGCGGTCTTCACCTCCCGAAAGCCCGCCTCCGGGTTTTCGAGGATGGTCTTGGACACCCGGACGATCTCGTCCGCCTTTTCGTCGATAGACTGCCTTACCCGAGCCTTGATGTCCTGTCTTGAAGTCATGCCGCTTCCCCCTTTATGCCGCCTGAAGTTCCGCCCTGAATGGTTGGATTCTAGCAAAGGGCGGGGCTTCGATAAACCACCACGTTGTATAATTTGGCGTCATGCGAGTAGTAATTGCGCCACAGTCCTTCAAGGGCAGCGTCTCCGGGCCCGAGGCTGCGCGGGCCATTCAGGAAGGGGTGCTCCGCGTCTTCCCCGATGCGGAAACCGACCTCGTGCCCGTCGCCGACGGCGGAGACGGCACCCTGGATGCCCTGGTTGAAGCCACGGCGGGCCGGACCTTCTCCAGCCGCGTCTCCGGCCCTCTCCGTCAGCCCGTCAGGGCGCGCTGGGGCGTCATGGGCGACGGCAAGACCGCCGTCATTGAGATGGCCCAGGCGTCGGGACTGGCCCTCCTTCCCTACAAGGACCGCAACCCCCGCCGCACCACTACCTACGGCACCGGCCAGCTTATAAAGCGCGCCCTCGACAGGGGGTACCGCCGCGTCATAGTAGGCATGGGCGGCAGTGCCACCAACGACGGCGGCGTGGGCATGGCGTGGGCCCTTGGCGCGAGATTCTACGACACCAAGGGAAAACCCCTTCCCCCGGGTGGGGCCGCTCTTTCCCGCCTGTCAACCATCGACGTTGAGGGTCTGCATCCGGCCCTGAAGCGCACGAAAATCATCGCCGCTTCCGACGTGGAAAATCCGCTGTGCGGCCCGGAAGGCGCTTCCGCCGTCTATGGCCCTCAGAAGGGCGCCGGCGCCAGGACCGTGCGGTCCCTCGACAAAGCCCTGCAGCGCTACGCCGACGTCGTCCGGGTGTCCCTGGATATAGACGTGGCCGACCGTCCCGGGGCGGGCGCAGCAGGCGGTCTTGGCGCGGGGCTCATGGCCTTCTGCGACGGCGAGGTGCAGTCCGGCATCGACATCGTCTGCGAAGTCCTGGACTTTGACGCCCGCCTCAAGGGGGCAGACCTGGTCATCACCGGCGAGGGCCGCCTGGACGCCTCCACCGTCTATAACAAGGCCCCGGTGGGAGTTGCCCGCCGCGCTGCGCCCCTGGGCATACCCGTCATCGTCCTCGCCGGAAACCTGGGCAGGGGCTTCGAGGCCGTCTACGACCACGGCATCAGCGCCGCTATGTGCATCGTCGACAGGCCTCTGTCCATGCGGGTGAGCGTGGCAAGGACCTCTGAGATGCTGGCTTCCGCAGCGGAGCGGGCCATGCGCCTGCTGGCAATTCCGCCTCCGAATTCTTAGAAAAGCAACGCCGCCTCCCCCAATTCAAGAGGGAGGCGGCGCAATTTGTACTCTCTTGGAAGCTGCGCTTAGGACCCTGAAGTCGTGAAGGTCAGGTCCTGGTCGATCAACGGGTCAAGAAGACTCACGTTGGCTTTGAAGGTGGCCGTCTCCGCAGCCGCCACTCCCGCGCCGTCGATCCAGGCGTAGAAGGTGATTGTATCGTTGTGGAACTGCTGGGAGGGCGGGCCGACTTGCAGCAGACCGTAGTTTCCACCAGAGGTGAGGACTGAATGGGTTGCGTAGATCACCGTACCTTCGACGATCTCCGCATAGATTTCGATTCCGTCCTCGGCGGGCTGACCATCGATAGTTACCGATCCCTGGAAGGTGTTGGGGAAGGGAGGCGGGCTTACTGCGGGGCCTGGGGGTAGCTGTGTAGGCACCGGCCTGCCCGTCATCACGGGGGTGGGTTCCGGCGTCGGCTCGGGGGTGGGTTCGGGGGTGGGCTCTGGTGTCGGCTCAGGAGTAGGCTCCGGCGTTGGCTCCGGTGTGGGCTCAGGAGTAGGCTCCGGCGTAGGTTCGGGGGTGGGTTCCGGCGTCGGCGTCGGTGGCGCAACCTCGCAGACCACGCCGTCGTTATCACTGTCGGAAACGTTTACCAATGCGGCAGGGAAGCCAATGCCCGTGCCCACGTTGCCCCTCAAACGCATCTCTCCGGCCTCTTCAGCCTCAAAGCAGGTCTGGTACTTGAATTCAGGTGTCGGCAGGGGAGTAGGCGCTGGCGTGGGAGCCGGCGTTGGAGGGGGAGTGGGAGCCGGCGTCGGCGCGGGGGTGGGCGCTGGCGTAGGTGCGGGAGTTGGCGCTGGCGTCGGCGCCGGTGTCGGGGCGGGTGTGGCTACCGCTGCCGGGGTGGGTGAAGGAGTCTCTTCCTCACCGTTTCCGCAGGCAATCACCAATAGGGCCATGGCCGCAAGGGCCAGCACAATTAGTATTCTCAATTCCTTGACTCCTATAGGCAGCGAAGGGCGCATTTACCCAACGCTGTAGGTTATGTACATAAGTATACATAGCGAATTTGGGGCTTTTCTACAGATTTTGTACTGATTGCCGCGACATTGGCCCCATATGCTTTCATAAGAGAATACGGCAAAGGGCCCAAAACCGTTCCATTACCCCACAAATCTCGTAGCAGTTCTCCGAAATCCCGCCGAGTCAGTTCCTCAAAAGCAGCCCCGGTTGACAACGACGGCAATAGCTGGTGATGCGCTGGTTGCTGCCTATCTGGGTGATGGTCGAGCCGCACCTCGGACACGGCTCTCCGCCCTTGTTGTGCACCTTCAAAAAGTCCCTGATTTTGCGGTGGATATTCGACCCCATCCTCGGGCGCAACTCCTCCATGGCCCAACGCACCACCGTGGGGGCGGCCTCCAGCAGACGCCGCAGCTCACCTTTCGAAAGCTGACGCTTTTTCCGGAAGGGGTAGATGCCGGCCTCGAATAGAATCTCGTCCGAGTAGGCGTTTCCGATGCCTGAGAGGACTCGACCACGGGTGAGGATTCCCTTTATCTCGCCATAGAAGGGACGAAGTCGCTCTTCGAACTCCTCCAAAGTAACGCCCGACAGCACGTCGGGTCCCTGCTCGGCCAGGTTAGGCACCTGGCTCATGGACTCGTCGTCCACGTAGTAGACCCGACCCATCTGCCGCTGGTCCAGATATCTCAAGTCCGAACCGTCAGCTAGAGATATGACGAAGCAGACACGCTTGAACAGTTTGTCCGACGTGGGGCAGTGCTGAAAGGCGCCGGTGAGCATGGGGTTGACTACCAATGAGGTATCACCGAAGGCCGCCAGCAGGAACTTGCCCTGACGCTCGACGCCCTCCAGCTTTCGACCCTTCACGTCCTCAGCGAAGTCCCCGCGCAGCGAGCGGACCACCGTGGGCTTAAGCACCCTGGCTGAAGCTATCTCCCGACCCACTACGGCGTCATTCAGATAGTCCTTGACGATTTCAAGGTCCGGCGCTTCGGGCATTTTCTTTCCCTCAACCGGATTTTACGTTGATGCAGCTTCCCGGCAAGCTCACCGGGAGACTACTCGGGCCGCTCCAGCGGCACGGCCAGCCACGAGATAATCTGACGCAGCGTTTCGTAGGCCTCCAACCGAGCCTCCGGGGTGCCCCGGGCTTCGGCTTCTTCTACGGCATCCTGCATCTGGCGCACCACCCTGGGGCCGATCTCCAACAGGCCGTCGCTGCCGGATGCCGCCCACTTGGCCAGCACGTAGCGGGCAAGCGCGCCAACGGGAACGTCCTGGCTGCGGCTCATCCGCGATAAGGTGGTCATGGGGTCTTCCTTGCTGTAGATGGCTACCTGCTGCTTGAAGTTGGCGTTCCTGTCGTCCTCCGCCCACGGCCCGTCGTAGGGCTCCAGCAGCACCCACCGCCCTTCCTGCCCATCCGACGTTGGGGGGGTCATTCTTCCTCCCTCGGGGCCATAGCCTCAATGGCGGCGTGGTAGGAGTTGAGCGCCCCGCCGGCGGAGAAGGGGGCGATGACGGGCATCTGAATGCCCAGATCTCGCCGCCGTTGAATCTCCTGACGGCAGTAGTCCACGCCGCCGAAGACCGCCAGCGTACGTTGCATGTCGTCGGTGACGGACCTGGCCGCCGCCGCCCGGTTGCCCTCCGACAGGTAGCGTCCAATGGCCTCCGCCTCATCCGGGAAGCCCGTGTCGGCAAAGAAGTTCCTGTAATACTCCATCCCGCAATATCGGAGTATCTGCTGGATCAGAGGAGTCCGCACCAGATTCCTGTCAGCCGTCACGGCTACGCGGATGTAGCAGGCGACGTGGATCTCATCCAGGTCGCGCCCGGCCCTCGCCGCGCCAATGTCGAGGTGTTCCATCGCACGCTCCAGATAGGAAGGAGCGGCCCAGTTCAGCAGCACCCCGTCGGCCATCTCGCCCGCCAGTTCGATCATCTGCGGCCCCAGGGCGGCGATGTAGATGGGCACGTTGCACTGACCGCCGAATCCCAGGCTGCCGTCCTTCACGTTGAACATCCTCCCCTGGTAGTTCACGTGATCTCCGTTCAGAAGCTGACGAACCACCTCCACCGTCTCCCGAATGCTGGTCATTGGCCGGCGGAAGGCGACGCCGTGGGTGCCTTCGGCAGAACCCCGATGACCCGCGCCCAGGCCCAGGGTGAAGCGGCTTCCCGAGATGATGTCCATGCCCAGGGCAGTCATGGCCGTAAGCCCCGGGGTTCGGGCGAAGACGGGGAGGATGCCCGTGCCCAGCCGCACGGTGCTGGTGGCAGAGGCGAAGGCGGCCAGTCGGGTAATAGAGTCTGAGCCGCCGCCTTCGGGCACCCAGATCATTTCATAGCCAAGGGACTCAGCCAGCTGCGCAAGCCCAATGGAATCTTCGATGCTGATATATGGAATGGGGTCTAGCCGAACACCCAGTGACTGCATTTTTCTTCCCCCTTCATCCAGTCTAACCACCCTGACCCTACGTCATTGGCTTTACCCTACTTCAAAGGGGGAAGAACGGCAAGGCTGAAGGGAGGGTGTGGTGTGGGTGAAGTCTAGGGTGAATTGAAGCTTAATCCCAACCTTCAGTGCGGGGCTTGCGCCCCTTCCAAAACTGCCACCAGCGGCGGCGGCATGGTTCCTCAGAAGGGGCATTCTCCCTTTGCTCCTGACCCTTTAACGCACGGTCGTGCCGTTCGATTTCCGCTCGGATATCCCGCTCAAAACTTGTCCGGAACCCCTCCTCAACCTTTTCCATGCGACTCAGCTTGCGCCCTGTTCGCTCAGCCTCACGTCTCTTTACGTAGTCGTATGCCGGTCCTCGAAATCTGTCATTTCGCATAACGATGTTTCCTATTCCCGCTTACAACTTGGAGCCGTGCATCACTTGGATTGAGACAATCCCTTGCAGGCCGGTTTACCCACCTACCCAGAAACGCCACCACCGCCCTCGCTTCTTCTTTGGAGCTTCCTTCTTCCCCTCCTCCGGCCTCCTATAATGCCTCACCTGGTCAAACTCGTGCTCGTACTCCGAATCCTTGTCCAGCACATGGCCATGCTTGCCTTGTTTCATCTCAAGCTCGTATGCGCGCTGCTTCATTTCCGCGTCGCGCTGTCGCTGCTCCGCCAACATTCGCGCCTGGTGTTCGTTGAATTGCATGTTCTTCATCTCCTTAGGGATGCTTAGACTTCATCATATTTCCGATGCTCCATTGCATCAATCAACCCAATTTCCTCATCGGAGGATTATCGGAGTCCTAAACCCGCCACCGCTGCCACTGCCGGTAAGATCAAGACCGCCGGTCAAGCCGAGAACGATGAAGTTCAGGACAACTACCGGAATGAACGCAAGTAGAATCACGAACACCGCCCTGAGAGTTGATTTGTAATCCAGGCTCTGCCGGACGGCAACCACCATGCACGCGAAGGTCCAAACGAACGTTACGAAATAAACAAACCCGGCTACGGCGGGTATGAAAATGAGGACGTTAAGGATGCCGGGAGTCTGCGCGTACCCGGTGGTCCTTGCCAGCTGTCCCCAGTCGGCATCCGTGTCCACAACGTCGAAGGCTATTTCTCCCACGGCCCATGCACACAGCGCCCAGGCGCCCCAGCTGGCCACTCCTCGAATTACACCCCTGACAATGGCCCACCATACTACAGTGTCTTCTCCCAGAAGCAGTTCTCCGACCACAGTCGCAGCAGAGACCAGGACAACGATGATAACGGCCTGCCATATTGCGCTCTTGTCGTGCTCTATGTCCTCGTAGGTCATAGACCGCAAACGCAGAGCCCCAATCATTCGCAATAGCATTGATCCAGTTAACCCCCTGGGGTTGAATTTCGGCCTCGAGGGGCGGTGTCAGCGCAAAGTCAGGCATGCCCTCGCAGGCTTACCCTACCTGAATGCAGAAGCGACAACAAGGCGTGACGGTAAGGGGTTGCAGGACAATGCAGGTGCCCTTGCCGCAATTCTCACCAATTGACGCCCATCATGCCTGTGGTGATAATCGCAGCAATACTTCTTTAGGAGCGCAGACTTGCCCAAAACCGCCGAAGTTGTCGTTATTGGCGCCGGCGTGGTCGGCTGTTCCGTCGCCTACTATCTGGCCCGGGAAGGCGTGAACGTAGTCCTCCTTGAGCGGGAAGCCATCGGCAGCGGCGCGTCCGCTCACGCCACCGGCTCCCTCAGCCTGCTGGGGGCCGAGTTCACCCCAGGGGCCTCCTTTGAAATGGCCCGGGCCTCTTACTCCGAGTTCAAATGGCTTGTGCCGGAACTGGAAGCCGCCACGGGCATGGACCTGCTCTACCAGCGTCGTCCTTCCCTCCGGTTGGCCCTGGACGACGAAGAGACGGACCTGATTAGGAGTATGATGGTGTGGCAGAAGTCCCACGTCAACATGCGTTGGATCGACGCCGACGAAGTCCGCTCCGTCGAACCCCGCCTGTCTCCTTCTGTCGTCGGCGCAGTATACGAGGACGAGTCCGCCCAGCTTGACAGCTACCGTTTCAACCTGGCCCTGGCCCGCGCCGCCGAACTCAGGGGCGCCGAGTTCGTCAACAGAAAAGTAACAGGCCTGATGAAAAGCGGGACTCGCATAACCGGAGTCAAGACCGTCGCCGAAAAGGTCCACTGCGGCACAGTGGTCGTGGCCGCGGGCGCCTGGAGCCACATCTTCGCCTCCTGGCTGGGATTTCCCGTCCCCGTTCGTCCGATGAAGGGAGAACGACTGCTGCTCAACTACCCCGGCGAGCCCTTGAAGGTGCTGATAAGCTCTCCCAAGCGAGGCCATATGATCAGCCGGACGGACGGCCTTCTCAGCGTCGGCAGCACCGGCGGTCGCGACTACGACCGGAGGGAGCTTTTCCTTGGTGAGGAGTTCGACCGGCGGCCCACGGAGTCCGCCCGGCTGGAGCTTCTCCAGCGCGCCATCGACGTGTTTCCCGACCTTGAGCGAGCCGAGTTGGTCCAGCAGCTTGCCGGCTCCCGGCCTCTGAGCCCTGACGCCAAACCCATCATCGGCCCCGTTCCCGGACTGGAGGGGGTGCTCTTAGCCACGGGCCACGCCACCAAGGGCATCCACCTCGGCCCCATAACCGGACGCATCATCGCCGACTACGTCCGCCACGGTTCCACCAACGCCGTCTCCGACATGACCCAGTTCCTCCCCAACCGCTTCGCCAACATCACCAACCCAGACTTCCTCCCCGCCGCCAAAACCGCTGAAGAGTAGGGGCGGCCCAGAACCGGCTGTGTTCACGACAATGCAGGAGATTTAGGGGCACGATGGAAGGCATACGAGAAAATCGGGCTCCAAGCAAATATTTCGCCATCCGAAAGAAGTCTATTGGAAAGGATTTCCTTTAAGGATGCCCTGCTACAATGGAATGCACTATGGCCATTGCAGGACTAGCGCTGGCAATATTCGCACTGGTGTATGCTTTTGTGCCCGATCTTGCACCATTTCTTTCAATGCCTGCCGCCGTCCTTGGATTAGTGCTCTCCATTATCGGATTCTCCAACAATAAGAAAAGGAATAAAGGCGTTGAAGTAGCAATTGCCGGAATGGTGATCAGCATTTCTGCATTCCTGCTAGCCAGCTTCATCAGGGCCCTTTCAGCTACCTGATATTCAAGACTGATTGCGTTTAGTGTTCTGTCGACATTGGACCAAACAAGCACTCTGGTGTAGTGACAATTCCAAAATTGCCACAATAGAATCCAATTATGTCTGCATCGCCCGAAAGCCAGGAATCAACGGAACGAACCCATCCGGGTAGTCCCCCTTGTGAGAGGTTTTCGCCCAGCCCAACCCGTCACGCTGACTCAACGTCGATTGCTCTCCTACCCCTAAAGGCTGCTCACCTGATGCACCTGTGGCACAGGTTGTTTGTTGAGGGTAGAGCGGTGCGGATGTCGGTATTCCTAATGATCGCAGTAGCGGTCTCATTGGCCAGTATGGCCTTTAGCGAACCCGTTGATGAACAGGGCGTTACGAGCCTTGGTATCTCGGAGGCGGGAGACGTTTACGCATTTGTCTCGCCGGACAGAGACATTCGCTATATCAGCAGGGATGGCGGTCTTACCTGGACTCCCAAGCAATGGAACTATGTGCCTGTGACCATAGGAGGCTGGGGCGTTCAAACTCCCCGAGGCAGATATAAGTTGGAAGGGCCCAACATCTTGCTTGTTGATCCAGATGGCCGACAGAAGGTCACCTATTCAACCAATTTCTTGACGGAAGGCGCCAATGGTTGGAAGGAGGCCGAGGATACTAGACATCATGGCGAGCGAAGGATCGGTTCGGACCCCTTTAGGGTGGTATACGACAGTAAATCCAGCAACGTTATAGTGGCCTTGGGACTGCAGGGAGTAGTCGTCGGAACGCCTGACGGAAGCTGGAAACACGCCCGCGTGGGACCCTATTCGCCAACGAACTTCTCCTTCGAGTCCAAGACTAGGACTTTAATATCAAGCCTCGAATTCTGGACGATTGTCATTGTTCTTTCCGTTTCCTGGGCAGGAACTGCCCTTGCTCTGTCGCGGTCCCGTACCATTGTGAACTGGAAAACTCTTCCCATGGCGTTGATTGTTGGAGCCATTCTCTTGGTCATGTTCCTCATCTTCTTTTCCATCCCAGGGCTGAATCTCTTCGTTCCGGTTCTCGTTGCCCTCGGCATTTGGGAGATGCACCAAAGAAACGAGTGGCGCACCGCAACGCTGATTTCCATTAGTGGCTTCGCCTTGATTACTTCAGGTGCCTTGGTCTTGATGTTCGGTGGATCGGACGCTAACCCGGAAAGCGCATATACCAGGTGGTTTTTTCCATTTTCCATGGCGGCTTTTGCCTTGGCAATTGCGTCGATGGCGGTTTCCTGGAGGCTCCTCACCTATTGGCGCGCGGTAATGAGGGTAATCGCATTGGCGGCACTCATTGTAGTGGCAATGTTCTTTGTCTGGCTTCATACGGAGATTCCGGGTTTGTTGGTCAAACTCGTGATCTTTGCATTGCCTGCGATTTTCGCTTTGAGGCTAAGGAATCAGGTCAAGGAAGAAACCATTAGGGACGTTGTTCTATGTCCCAAGTGCGAATTCGAGAATCAACCGGCAGCGGTAGTTTGTGCCTATTGCGATTATCCTTTGCGGGAAGAAATTAGGCCGCATTGCTAGAAGGGTTGGTACCTACAGGTCACAGTCCCGTCGTTCAACCCGCAGGTGTGCCATGCTACGGCACTGACTATGGAGAACAACCTCTCTACCGGTACGCTGCACCCCCCACCCCCCTAAACCACCCACCGCGGCCGGTACTGCAGCGCCTCAGCCAGGTGATGCACCTCTATGTCCTCCGAGCCAGCCAGGTCCGCGATGGTTCGCGACAGCTTCAGCACCCGGTGAAACGCCCGGGCGCTCAGGTTTAGCTGGCTCATCGATGCCTGCAGCAGCTTCTGACAGTCCTGCCCCACTTGGCAGAAGTCCCACACCTCCGCCGGGCCCATCTCCGAGTTCGTCGTGAAGGGCATCTCTTCGAACCGGCGCACTTGCACCGCCCGGGCCTCTTCGACCCGGACCTGCACCTTGGCCGACGTCTCACCGTCCGCGTCGTCCATCAGCTTCTCGTACTCCACCGCGGGCACCTCCACGAACATGTCCATCCTGTCCATGAGCGGTCCGCTGATGCGACGCTGGTACTTCGAGACCATGCTGTGGCTGCACCTACACTCCTTCTTCGCGTCGCCGTAAAACCCGCAGGGGCACGGATTCATCGCCGCCAGAAGCATGAAGTTGCAGGGAAACGTCACGTTCCACTGGGCTCGGCTGATAGTGACCACGTGGTCTTCCAACGGCTGACGTAAGGACTCCAGGGCGTTGTGCCCGAACTCCGGAAGCTCGTCGAGAAACAGGACGCCCCGGTGGGCAAGCGTAATCTCCCCCGGACGTGGCGTCCGGCCGCCGCCCACCAGCCCCGCGTGAGAGGTGGTGTAGTGGGGCGAACGGAAGGGACGCTGCCGGATGAGGGGCTGGTCCGACGGCAGCATACCGGAGATGCTGTAGACCTTCGTGGCCTCCAGCGCCTCCTGGGGGTCCATGGCGGGCAGCACCGAGGGCATCGTACGGGCTAGCAGTGTCTTGCCGCTGCCCGGCGGCCCCGTCATCATCAGGTTGTGCATCCCAGCGGCGGCCACCTCCATCGCCCGCTTGGCGTTCTCCTGTCCCCGAACGTGGGAGAGGTCCGGCCCCACGTAGGAGAACGAGTCCTTTGCCAGCAGCAGGTTATCGGCAGGACAGGGTTCGATGGCCGAGTCTCCGCGCAGGTGCGCCACAAGCTCCCCCAGGGAAGAAACGGGCATCGCCGTAATCCCCTCCACTAGCGCTCCTTCTTTGGCGTTTTCAGCAGGCAGGAACACCTGGGCAAACCCCGCGTCCTTGGCCATGGCCACCATCGGCAGAATTCCCTTTGTGTGTCGTGTGCTGCCGTCCAGCGATAGCTCCCCCAGGAACAGGACGGTGTTTGCCTGCTCCTCCAGTTGGCCCGAGCAGGCAAGGATTCCGACGGCGATGGGCAGGTCGTAGGAAGGGCCTTCCTTCTTCATGTCCGCGGGCGCCAGGTTGACGGTTATGCGACGCATGGGGAACTCGCAGCCGGAATTTCGGATGGCGGCGCGCACCCGATGCCGGGCTTCCTGAACCGCCGCGTCTGGCAGTCCGACGATGTTGAAGCGAGGCAACCCTGGCGAGATGTCCACCTCCACCTCGATTATTGCCCCCTCCAACCCGAAGATGGCACAGCTCTTGACCCTTGTCAGCATTTTTCTCTCCCTGGGCCGCGATCAGCTTTTGTCTACCTCGAAACGCCATGAAGTTGGTAGACGCTGGCAGGCGTCGTTGGTCGGCCCCGTTTCCGTGGGAGAACATTATAGTCTATAATTGTTTCAGATAGAACAGATAGTTGGCCTCAAAGTTTGCATTTCGCACTTACAACTCCCCGTCACCTGAACCATGAACTCATCGGAAATCCAGGATTGCAGAACTCTGAAGAAGTACCGGGGCGGCTATTCTGCGAAAATTTCCTGACACTGGAGGAAGCATCGCATTTCATCGAGAGGATAGAAAGAGACGCTTGTCTTTGACCTTCAGAACCGTCCTCAACCGCGACGGCCCCAACGATTGAAGTTCGTCCGTCTAAGCCTAGAGGGTATTCACAAACTCCTCGCCGCCCTTCATCACCAGCTTGATCCGCTCCTTATCCAGCAGGCAGGTGATGTCCGAAAGGGGGTCGCCGTCCACTGACACCAGGTCCGCCAGTTTGCCCTTCGCTACGGTGCCCAGGTCCTCTTCCTGTCCCAGAAGCTCCGCGGCAGTCCCCGTGGCCGCAACAAGGGCCTGCATGGGCGTCATCCCAGCCTCTTCCACCATGCACTTCAGTTCGCCGGCGTTGTCAGGGTGCCCCCATCCCCCAGCATCAGTGCCCGCCACCACCTTGACCCCTGCGTCTAACGCCCTGTTGATGCTGTCCAGATGGTCGGCGTGGAGCTTCCGCGCCCGCTCCTTCACGTGTTCCTGCACGTTCTCCCGGTGATAGACGTACACCAGCAACGTGGGCACGTAGTAGATCCCCTTCTCCGCCATCATCGGAATCAGGTCCGGGTCTTCATTCAGATACGTCCCGTGCTCAATGCTGTCGACCCCTACCTCCAGGGCAAGCCGGAGACCGGAACCTCCAAGGGCGTGGCACATGACTCGTCGACCCAGATCGTGTGACTCGTCCACCAGGGCCTGCAACTCCTCCCGGGTGAACTCCCGGTCGAAGGGGCCGTGCCCCTCACGTGAGCTTGCTCCGCCGGTACTGGCGCACTTGATGACCGTCGCCCCGAGACGGCAAAGCTCCCGCACCTTGGCCCGGATCGCGTCCGGCCCGTCGGCAACCCCCGAGGGCAGGTTCAGATTCATCGGCGGCGGACAGCAGTGTCCTGAGGGGCTGCGAACATCCGACAGGCCCCCCGTGGGGGAGATCAGCGAAACGCTGATGGTCAGGCGCGGGCCGGGTATCAGCCCCTCATCCACCGCCATCTGAAAGCCCTGGTCCAGGCCGCCGGCGTCGCGGACGGAAGTGTAGCCCATCTCCAGCGTGTCCTGCAGCACCTGGGCCGTGCGGAGGTGTCTATGACTGGCGGGTGCGTCAAGCTCCCACCGGTCCATCAGGCCGTAGCCAGTGTGCCCCAGGTGGTCGTGACAGTCGATGAGGCCGGGCAGAAGCGTCATCCCCGAAAGGTCCGTCACCGACGCCCCGGTAGGGGAGTCGACCGCGTCTGACGCGCCCACGTCAACGATGCGCTCGCCGTCGACAACGACAGTAGAGTTTAGAATAGGGTCGCCGCCCGTGCCGTCGATGAGTGTTGCGCCCTTGAGAACCTTCATGGCCCGCCTCCCGCGAAGACTAGGCTCAACTTATTCCCATGCCCGCCCCCTGTCAAGGATGAAGGGTCTCTGCCCTTTCTCCCACCCCCAAACTTGCGGTATAATCCCTCTTTAATCCACGCCAAAGGGGAGTCCTGCCGTGCGCGTACTGTTTCTGGAAGACGTCATCAACGTGGCCAACGCCGGAGAGATCAAGGAAGTCAAGAACGGCTTCGCCCGCAACTATCTTCTGCCCAAGAACCTGGCCACCATCGCCACGCCGGAGCAGATGAAGCGCATCGCCAAGCTGCAGAAGACGGCTGAGGAGAAACGCATCCGGGAAACCGGCGACAAGCAGGCCCTGGCCCGAGTCCTGGAGGGCACCACCCTCGAAATCCCCGGTAAAGTCGGCCCCACAGGCCGCTTCTACGGCGCCATCTCCGTCACCCGCATCCTGGAGGAGCTGGAGGGAGCCACCGGTCAGCAGGTGGCCCGCCGCGTAGTGGAGCTTAGCGAGCCCATCCGCGAACCCGGCAGCTACAACATCAACCTGCGTCTCCACCAGGACGTGTCGGCGGAGATTACCGTCGTCGCCCAGGCGGAGGGACAGGAAGACTACGAGGCCGAAGACGAAGCGGAGGGCGTGGAAGAAGCCCCCGACGAAACCGAAGAGGAATAGGGCCGGGGCATAACCCCGCCCTTGTTCCCAGACCCGCCCTGAACGGGGCAAAGCGAACAAGGTCCGCATTGGGGCAGGCTTGATTCCTGTCCCTCTTTCTTGAGGAGGTGTGTGTTCTGTGTATGAAGAGAGACTTCTGCCCCACGACATAGAGGCCGAAGAGGCCGTAATAGGCTCCCTGCTAATCGACAGCGAGGCTATCTTGAAGGTGGCCGGTCGCCTGACCCCGCAGGACTTCTACCGGGACAGGAACTCCTACTGCTACGAAGCGTGCGTAGCCCTTTTCGAGCGAAGGGAGGCCATCAACCAGGTCACCGTCACCAACGAACTCAACCTGCGGGAGCGTCTGGAAATGGTGGGCGGGGCCGCCTATCTCAGCCATCTGGTCTCCAGCGTTCCCACCTCCACCCACATCGTCCACTTCGCCGAACTGGTCGGGCGCGCCGCCACCATGCGGCGGCTCATCGGCGCCGCCTCGGAAATCGCCGCCATCGGCTATAGGGGCACCGACGACGAAGAGGCCGCCCTCAGCATGGCAGAAAACCTCCTGTTCAACCTGCGCACCGGACGCTCCACCCGCGAGTTTGTCCCCATCCGAGAGGTGCTGGACCAGTTCCTGGAAGACCGCACCGCCTTCGCGGAACCCCTGGCCGACTCAAGCGCCGTCATCATGAGCGGTTTCTCTACCCTTGACGACCTGCTCGGCGGACTCCAGCCCTCCGATCTGGTCATCCTCGCCGCCCGCCCCAGCGTGGGCAAGAGCACCCTGGCCGTCAACGTGGCCGTCAACGCCGCCCAGAACGGCTCCAGCGTCGGCATCTTCAGCCTGGAGATGAGCCGGGAGCAGCTGGCCATGCGCATTCTCGCCAGCGAGGCACGGGTGGACTCCCACCGCCTCCGCCTCTGGCTTCACCCCGGCCTGGACCTCTCCGCCGCGGAGGAGCAGCGCATCATCGACGCCGTGGGTTCTCTCTCGGAGCTCTCCCTCTATATTGACGACACCCCCTTACAGGGCATCGTGGAGATGCGAAGCAAGGCCCGTCGCCTCCACTTGGAACGAAGCCTCGACATGCTGGTGGTCGACTACATGCAGCTAATCGAAGGCGGACGGCGTCTGGGTAACCGGGTCCAGGAGATAAGCGAAATCTCCCGCTCCCTCAAGGGGCTGGCCCGGGATCTGAACATCCCCGTCCTCACCGTCTCGCAGCTCAGCCGCGCCGTTGAGATGCGCCCCTCCCACCGCCCACAGCTTTCCGACCTTCGCGAAAGCGGCAGCATCGAGCAGGACGCCGACGTGGTCATGTTCATCTATCGCGAGGACATGTACACCACCGAAGAGGAGTGGCTCAACCGCTTCCCGGAAGGGCCGGAATACCCCCGCAACGTGGCGGAGATAATCGTCGCCAAGCACAGACACGGGCCCATCGGCAACGTCAAGCTACTGTTCCACAACAGGCACGTGCGCTTCGAACCGGCGCCCTTGGATAGGGAGTTCGCCACCACATGACGCCCAAGTCCCTACCCTCTGCCACCACCTTCACGCCGGTGCCGGATCCTCTCCTCGGCGACGTGCTCAAGAGCATCGACGACCTGGCGGAGCTCAAGTGCATCCTCCGCGCCCTCTGGCACATCCACAGGAGGAAGGGCGATCTCCGCTGCGTCACCCTTGCGGAGTTGAGGGACGATCCGGTGCTGCACGGCGCGATGGACAGGGAGGAGATCGAAGACGCCATGAACGGCGGGGCGCGTAGGGGCATCTTCGCCAAGGCCAACGTGACAACCGCCAGTGGAAGAATCGCCCTCTTCGTCCTGAACCAGGAGTCCCACCGCGCAGCTCTCCGGCGGGCCATGGCCGGCGAGATTGCCCTGCCGGCTGGCGACGATGAGTGGGCAGTTGGACCCGGTAGAGTAAAGACCCGCCCCAACGTATTTGACCTTTACGAGCAGGAAATAGGCATGATTACCCCCGTCGTCGCCGATGAGTTGAAGGCGGCGGAGGCAGAGTACCCCGAAGAATGGATTCAGACCGCCGTCAGAGAAGCGGCCCTCAGCGGCAGGAGAAGCTGGCCCTACGTGCGGGCCATCCTCCGACGGTGGAATAAAGAAGGCAAGTCTGATGGAAAGTTTGGGAGAAATACTAAAGCGCGTGACCCAAGACGCTACATCGAGGAATATGAACGGAGACGGGGGATCCCGTCTGGAAGCTGAGGAGCCGGAAGACCGCTGCCCCATTTGCGACGGTCTCGGCTGGGTTGAGCGCAGGGTCCCGCTGGAGCACCCCGATTTCGGAGAGCTTTTTCCCTGCCGCTGCCGCCTGCAGGCAACGGAAGCAGAGCGAGCCCAACGATTGCAGCGATTCAGCGGTCTGTCAACGAAGATGCTGAGCCGCATGACCTTTGAGTCTTTCGACACCATGCGCTTTGACACGGATCGAACAGGTCGCGGCTACCTGGAGAATGCATATAATGCCGCCACTAACTTTGCCCTGCAACCGGATGGCTGGCTGCTCATCACAGGCGCCCACGGCAGCGGCAAGACGCACCTGGCCGTAGCAGTTGTGGAACGGTGCATCAGTAAGGGAGTTCGTTCTCACTTCGCTTTCGTACCCGACCTGCTTGACCACCTGCGGGGCGCATTCAGCCCCAACAGCCCGATTCAGTACGACCAGCTCTTCGAGCAGGTGAAATCGGTGCCCCTGCTGATTCTCGACGACCTTGGTGCGGAGAGCAGCACCCCCTGGGCCAGGGAGAAGCTCTATCAGATTGTTGTCCATCGGCACAACACCCGGTTGCCCACGGTGATAACCACCTATATCACCATGGATGAGATGGAAGAAGCACACCCACGGCTATACTCACGGTTGATGGATTCTTTCATAACGTGGGTGCCCATCAGCGCCCCGGACTACCGGGACAATCGGCGGGGCAGGCCTCGCCGTCGCGGAATCTAGCAGCCGTGACGCCCACATGTCATTCTGAGCGGAGCGCAGCGGAGCCGAAGAATCTCGTTGCCCTCCCACTAATCCCTTCCCTGGCGCAGTCCTGACCAATGGACTGCATCTTCTGCCAGATTATCGCCGGCGAAGCCGAAGCCACCTTCTACCGCCGGGAGGACGATTTCGTCGTCATCAAGAACAAGCTCACGTGGGTCCCCGTGATGCTGCTCGGCATCCCAACCACCCACATGACCCAGCAGGAGCTATGGCAATCCCCGGTGCTGCCCAAAATTGGCAAAGCGCTTTCGGAACTGGGAGAAGAAAAAACGCCCGGTGGCTTTCGCGTCCTCTCCAACTTTGGCCGAGACGCCATGCAGAGCCAGCTTCACGGCCACGTCCACCTGATAGGCGGTCTCCACCTCGGCCCCTACGCCTGAGGTCCAACCGTAGGGGATACCCCCAAACCACCGCTCATCCTGAGCTTGTCGAAGGGCCAGCGGGTCCCCTCCCCTATATCCAAACCCCTTAACCCAAGTTACACTCCGAAAAACTTGCCGCAACGCAGTTACCCCCACCCCCGCGCAAGCGGGGGCCCACTCGCCAACAGTAATCGCCAAACTCCGCCAAGCCCCCCTCTTCTCTCTCCCCTCGTCCTACCCGCCCGGCTTCGCTATCTGCCAGTAGCGCTTTCCTTCCGACGTAACGATCCGCCCAAAATGCGCTCCCGTGGGGAAGTGTCCGGCGGCTACCAAAATATCCTCCTGCTGAATCCGCTCCACCATGGCCAGCCGCGTTTCCCGCGCTTGCTCGAAGTCCACGTCCGCCCTCGACCCCCAGTCCGGCCTCATCACCTGCACCACGCTCTGGATCAGGTCTCCCGTCACCAAGCCCTGCTGGCCCTGCGACGCAATCATCACCGTCTGATGCCCCGGCGTGTGGCCGGGCGTCGGTAGCGTCGCCACCTCGTCCGTTATCGAATGCTCCCCCTCCACCAGGTCCATGACCCCCAACGGCTCCAGCGGCACGACGGACTCAGCAACGAATGGGGCCTCGGGGGCAACGTTCGGCTGTCGAAAATACTCCCAGTCGGCCTTGGGTGACAGGTAGCGCGCCGAGGGGAAAGTCGGCTTTCCGTCGGCGTCCAGGTTCCAGCCCACGTGGTCGCCGTGCAGATGCGTGTGCACCACGAAGTCCACGTCTTCCGGCGGCAACCCTTCCTCCCGCATCCGCGTCGTCAGCTCGCCCCGACGGTTGCCCCGCTCCGGGTGCGGCCCCGGCCCCATGCCCGTGTCTACCAGAATCAGCTTCCCCCGGGAGCGGATGGCGAAGCACCCGTAGTAAAGCTGCAGATTCCCATCCTGGTCCAATACCTCATTGCGGTAGGGATCCCACCGGTCCAGCGGGATGCTCGGAAAGAAATCGTCGGGCGGATAGGCGGGCGGGATCATGTCCAGCAATGCCCACACTTCCACCCCGCCAATGTTTATCTTCTCTGTCACAGCGCCCTTCCTCCTCCTAAAAGATTACCCTCTCCCCACAGAATTTCGCCCTTAATCTGAGAAATCTCTGTCATGGAGCGTTTCCTCCTAGTAAGTAATCACGCTGGAAATCTCGTAGCCCTGCAGCTTGTTCCGGCCTTCCAGGAAGGAAAGCTCAACCACCAGCGAGAGCACGTCCACGGTAGCCCCTGCCTTCTCCACCAGCTGACACGCCGCCTCCAGTGTGCCCCCCGTCGCCAGCACGTCGTCCACCACCGCCACCCTTTGGCCCGCCGTCACCCCGTCTGTGTGCATCTCCATAGCGTCCTCCCCGTACTCCAGGGTGTAGGTGACGGAAATAACGTCGTAGGGCAGCTTTCCGCGCTTCCGGGCCGGAACGATGGGCAGGCCAAGCTCGTAAGCCAGGGCCGACCCGAAGAGAAAACCCCGTGCCTCCACCGACACCACCGCGTCAAGGTTCCGGTCACGAAGGGGCTCTGCCATGCGCTTCACCACCTCCCGGAAGGCCTCCGGCGCTCCCAGCAACGGGGTAATGTCCTTGAAGATAATTCCCGGCTGTGGAAAGTCGGGTATGTCCCTGATATAGTCCTCAATTCTCATTTGCACCTCCGCGCCGCCCATTATACCCACGCCAACAGCTTCCATTCCAACCCTCCTCTCACAAGCCTCTTCCCCCTTGACGGGGGAAGATTGAGATGGGGGTGATTCCCCGTATCCCCGCGAAGGCGAGGGCTGAGGTGTCCTCTCTCAAAAAGTGTCATCCATCCACTTGACATTAACAGAACATACCTACTACAATCTCCAGAATGAAAACCACAACCCCTTTCTCAACGACCAATTCTGCGAAACTTGCCGCAACGCAGTTGCCCGCTCATCCGTTACTCCCAAAAGGCAAAAAACTCATCCAGCCAGAAAAAACAAATCCGAAATTACCCCCGAATTAGCTATGAAACACCATTCAATTTCGCTCCTGAAAAAAACAAATCCCCCGGAAACGAATAACCTCTACCTCTGTTAAAATACGCCCAATACACCCCGAAGCGGACGCAGCCCAGGGAGGAAAAATGAAGCGCATAGCCATATTCGGAGGAGGCGCCGTGGGCAGCTACCTGGCTGCCTTCATGACCCGCATGGGAGAGGACGTTACCCTCATAGACCAGTGGCCGGAGCACGTGGAGGCCGTCAAGGCCAACGGCATGAACGTCACCGGCACCCAGGGACCCTTCAACGCCCCCGTCAAGATGTTCCACGTTCACGAGGCCCAGTCCTTCGGCCGCGAGTTTGACATCGTCTTCATCGCAGTTAAGTCATACGACACCCTCTGGGCCGCCACCTTCATGGAACGGTACCTGAAGCCTACGGGCTACATGGTCTCCTCCCAGAACGGCATCAACGACGAGACCATCGCCTCCGTGGTCGGCATCCGCCGTGGCATCGGCTGCGTCATGTCCAATATCCAGGTCGCCCTCTGGGACCCGGGCGAGACCCACCGGGGAGGGGAGTTCGGCAGAGACCGGGGCCACGACGTGTTCCGCGTCGGTCACATCGACGGAGCGATTACCTCCGCCGTCCTGCGGGTCGTCGAACTGGTCAGCAGCGTCGACGGAGCAAAGGTCACCGCCAACCTTGCGGGGGAGCGATGGGCCAAGCTCGCCGCCAACTGCATGGGCAACCCCGTGGGCGCAATGTCCGGCCTCGGCTCCCACGGGCAGGCCGATTCAGCCGAAGCCCGCATGCTCAAGATTCACATAACCCGCGAAGTCGTCCAAGTCGCCACGGCTCTTGGACACCGCGTTGAGGGCATCAGCGGCGTCAGCGCCGAGACCTGGCTGGAAACAGACCGTGGCGACGTACTCGAAGACTTGGACGCTCGTCTCCGTGGCAAGGGCCGCGTCGACTGGCACTCATCCATGGGCCAGGACGCGATAAAGGGCCGCCGGTCGGAGATAGACCACCTCAACGGACTGGTGTGCCTACGGGGCGCGGAGGCCGGGGTTCCCACCCCCTACAACGACGCCGTCGTTGCCCTGATGCGCAGAGTGGACGCGGGCGATCTGCAACCCTCCCCCGACAACATTAGCAAGACGTTGGAGGAGGGCGACGCCTTCCCAAGCTAAGCCCCACAATGCCTACAATCAACGCTGCAATGGACAGATCAGTCCGGTTGGGCGAAATCCCGCATCCCCCTCCGTTCTCGGACGTTGAGGTAGGTGTCTGATCTTCACCCCGCTCAGCTTCTGCCTCAAGGGGAGGAAGGACGGTACCCGGAATCGGCATTTGGCCCTCGCCTAGCTCAGCCAGGTCCTCAGCAGCTTCGTAAATCGACCGCGTCCGGGTGCTGAACCCATCAGTATAACCATCGCCTGAGTAGACAATGTATTCACCAAACCCAAATCTTCGTCCGCAAGCTGCACCATCGTCTCCCGATGTAATGGTCCTTTTCTCAGCTAATGACCCCTTCCATACGGTGGTGACCATGAATTCGTACATTGTTTCTTTTTGCCTTCCTGATTCTCTGTCCAACGGCGTAGCCGATATCACTTTTCCACGAAATACTGAGTTGTTCCTTTCCAACTCTTCTAATGGTGGGCCAATATAAGTAGGTGCGCAGGCGTAAGTTCCCTCTGGAATTAAAAAAGCCAACAATCCCGCCAGCAGAACTGCCAGAGCTATGCTGAGAGATACGAGACTTATGCGGATTGGCATGGGGATTTCCTATCTGCCGAGTTAAGAATCAGTGTACCAAATTGGCGTACGGGGTAGCCACTTGCTCTAAACCCTTGAGATAGATTGCCTCCAGGCATCTCTCAGGCACAAAAACACGCCTAAACTAGCCTTACTCTGCAGGCTAAACTCAGGCATAAACAGGCGTGACGTGGTATAATCACAATATGTAAATTAGGGGCGTTCCGCGCCCCTCGCCAAGACTGCTCCAAGAGAATAGAGGATCTATCTTTATGACCACCGAGACGCAGGCTAGATACACCGCCAAGGACATCGCCGTCCTGGAAGGTCTCGAGGCCGTCCGTCGTCGCCCCGGCATGTACATCGGCAGCACGGACCAGCGCGGCCTCCATCACCTCATCTACGAAATCGTCGACAACGCCGTGGACGAGGCAATGGCCGGCTTCTGCACCAGCGTTGAAATCATCATCCAGGAAGACGGCTCCGTTTCCGTCGCCGACGACGGTCGCGGCATCCCCGTCGACACCCACCCCACCACCGGCAAGTCCGCCCTCGAAACCGTCATGACCACCCTCCACGCCGGCGGCAAGTTCGGCAGCGGCGCCTACACCGTCTCCGGCGGCCTCCACGGCGTCGGCGCTTCCGTCGTCAACGCCCTTGCCAGCCACCTGGAGGTGGAGGTCAGCAGGGGCAACGCCCTCTACCGCCAGACCTTCAGCCGCGGCGACGTTCTGACCGAAATGACCCGGGAAATGAACTTCGGCGACACGGGCACCCGCATCTGCTACATGCCCGACGCCGATATTTTCCCTGAGCTCAACTACGACTTCAATGTCATCACCGACCACTTCAAGCAGGTCGCATACCTCAACCGCGGCCTCGCCATCAAGTTCGTCAGCCACTATCACTCCAATGAGCGCAAGGGCGACATGGAGCGCTCCTACTACTTCGACGGCGGCATCAGCGACTTCGTCCGAAACCTCAACCGCAGCCGCAAGACCCTCCAGCCCGCTCCCTTCTACTTCACCAAGACCGTCGACACGACTCTCGTCGAAGTCGCCCTCCAGTACAACGACAGCGCCTACGAAAACATCTACTCCTTCGCCAACTGCATCAACACCGAGGAGGGCGGCACCCACCTGACCGGCTTCCGCGCCGGCCTCACTCGCGCCGTCAACGATTACGCCCGCCGGTCGAAGCTGATCAAGGACGACCAGCCCAACTTCTCCGGCGAGGACGTTCGCGAGGGCCTGGCCGCCATCATAAGCGTCAAAATCACCGAGCCCCAGTTCGAGGGGCAGACCAAGACCAAGCTCGGCAACGCCGAGGTCAAGAGCATCGTCGAGTCCTCCCTCGTGGAGGCCCTCAGCCAGTACCTGGAGGAACACCCCAACGAGGGCAAGCAGATAATCGCCAAGTCCTCCGTCAACCAGAAGGCCCGGGAGGCGGCGCGCAAGGCCAGGGCCCTCGTCCTGCGCAAGAACGCCCTCGACGGCAGCTCCCTGCCCGGTAAGCTCGCCGACTGCTCCGAGCGCAACCCCGAACTCTCGGAACTCTTCATCGTAGAGGGTGAGTCCGCGGGCGGCTCCGCCAAGATGGGCCGCGACCGCCGCTTCCAGGCCATCCTGCCCATCAAGGGCAAGATCCTCAACGTGGAGAAGGCCCCCCGCGACCGGGTCATCGCCCACGAGGAGATACGCGCGCTGATCGCCGCCCTGGGCGCCAACGAAGGCGAGGAGTTCGACGCCGAGAAGCTCCGCTACCACAAGATTATCATCATGACGGACGCCGACGTGGACGGCTCCCACATCCGCACCCTGCTGCTCACCTTCTTCTTCCGAGGCATGGAAGACCTCATCAAGGGCGACTACCTCTACATCGCCCAGCCCCCCCTCTACCGCATCCAGGTGGGCCGCAAGGTCACCTACGTCTACTCCGAGGAGGAGAAGGACGAGTACGTCGCTGGGCTAAACGGCAATCGCAAGGTCAACCTCCAGCGTTACAAGGGCCTCGGCGAGATGAACCCGGACCAGCTCTGGGAGACCACCATGGACCCGGAGAAGCGCAACCTTCTAAGCGTGGTTATGGAGGGCGAACAGAACCGGGAGGAGGCCAGGAGGGCCTTCTCCGACCTGATGGGCGCCGACGTGGCCCCAAGGAAGCGTTGGATTCAGGCCAACGCCCGTAACGTCAAAGAGCTCGACGTTTAATCTACCTACATACCTCTTCTCCCTTGAAGGGGGAAGATTGAGCCTGTTCTGAGCTTGTCGAAGGGATGGGGGTGATTCCCGCCCTCGAAAACAGAATCCCCCGTAGGGGCAGGTTTGAAACCTGCCCTCATAACGTCAACCGACCAGGAGCTGCCCATGACCACCACTCAATCCATGCCCGATTCCACCCCCGGCAACGACGCCTTTCCCCAGTTCGCAACCCTCCATGACCTTGTAACTCCCGAAGTGGAGGGCCTCACCGACGAGCAGCTGGACTGGGAGTCGGAGCGGTGGGAGTGGGCCAGGTGGAGCATCCGCCGCCAGGTCAGCCACATGGCGTCTTTCATCCCCGGCTGGCTCCTCCGCCAGTGGGGGTCACGCCTCTTCCCCGACGGCTTCGAGGAAATTGACGAACTGCAGGAGCTTGTACCCGAACCCTCCGAGGGCATCGTGCGCTGGCTGGACGAGACCGAATACCACAGCATGGACGAAATCCTCGTTCGCCTCGACAAAGCTATGGCCCTGGCCCGATACGTGCTATCCAGAGAGACTCTCGGCGACATGAAGGTGAAGGAAGTTCCTCGACCCAACACGCCGCCCCACTGGCCCCAGTTCGTCAAGGCCCACCCCCGAGGCGTTCGCTGGCATCCGACGGAGACCCTCTTCACTTACGTCACCCTTGAAGCCACCTTCCGCCACCTCTACTTCGAGGTCATAACCCACCTGTACAACGTGCAGCGGCTGAAGCGTGCCCAGGGACTTCCCACCGTCGTTGAAATCCCTTACGAAGGATACTGGGCGCTGCCCGACTGGGACCGCAGCGAAGCTACGGACTAGTCCGCGTCCAACCCCGGGACGGGCTGAATCTCTCCCTCAGGCGTCGCCTTCAGCAGATAGCGGAAATCGTAACCCTTTCGACGAAGCTCTTCTCCGCCTCCCTGGTTGCGGTCCAGAATCGCCAGCACCACCACCACCTGGTGCCCGTCCGCCTCTGCCGCATCCACGGCATGAAACAGCGACGCTCCCGTGCTGCAAGCATCATCCACGATGGCCACGCGGCTCTTTGGCTCCAACGGCCCCTCGATGAGGTTGCCCATGCCGTGTTCCTTGCCCTCTTTTCTGACTATGAAGGCACTGATGGGCCTTCCTTCCACCCCGCTGGTGAGCGCCACAGCAGTCACGATGGGGTCCGCGCCAAGCGTTGGCCCCCCGATGGCGTCTATGTCGAAATCTCGCAACATCCGGAAGAAGGCCTTGCCCGTTAGATACGCGCCGTGCGGGTCTAGCGTCAGCCTCCTGCCGTCGAAGTAGTAGCTGCTGTGCTGGCCCGACGAAAGCACATAGTCGCCAAAGGTCAGCGCCCCGCGTTTCTTGGCAAGATTCAGAAGCTCCAACGCAATCTCCGACAAATTCAACCTGTATACAACCCCCTGGCGTAGATGTGCCGCTCCACCGGCTCCGGCACCAGGTAGCGGATACTTGCCCCCTCAGCCACCCGCCGCCGGATATCCCTTGCGCTTATCTCCAACCGGATGCTCCGAACATGCTCCACCCTGCCGGAAATGCCCATCCTATCCTTCACCTCCTCAGTGGATGCCGTCTCCCCAGGTCGATCCACAACCACCAGCGTGGCTAGAGAAAGTATCCCCTCCGGGTCCTTCCACTCCCCGAACCGCGCGAAAGCGTCGGTACCCAGAATGAAGAACAACCGCGCATCCGGCCCGTAGTCATCCTGCAGTTCTCTCAGCGTTTCCACCGTGTAGGATGGCCCCGCTCTATCCAGCTCCACCGTCGACACCCGGAAGAAGGGGTTGTCTTCCACCGCCTTCCGGACCATGCAGAGCCTGTCCTGCGCCGATGACAACGCCTGGCCCGCCTTCATCCACGGCGCGCCCGCGGGCACGAAGCAGACCTCCTCCAACTCCAGCCGGTCCCTCGCCTGCTCCGCGATGGCCAGATGCCCCAGGTGAATGGGGTCGAAGGTGCCGCCCAACACGCCGATTCTCATCCTACGCCCACTCCAGTTCGATCTTCCCCATTCGCACCGTGTCTCCCACCTGCACGCCCGCCCGCTCCAACGCCGACGCCACGCCAATGCGTTTGAACTCCCGCCACAGCTGTAGCACAACCCGCTTGTCCCTCATATTCGCCATAGCCAGCAGCCGCATCGCCTGCGGCGAGTCAACCATGTATATCCCGCCCTCCAGCCACACCTCCGGCCGGGTGTACTTAGGCTTCGGCCTGTGTATCACGGGCCCATTGGTCTCGGCTGCTACCGGCTTCTGCATCTCCTTAATCAAGGACATAGTCTGCTTGATCAGCGGCTCCACCCCTTCCCCCGTCATGGCTGATACCAGGTGGTACGGGACCCCCAGATCCTCCAGATTTCCTCCAATTTCACGCCTTCTATCCTTCGTCATTGCATCTGCCTTGTTCACCACCAACAGTTGCGGCTTCTCCAGCAGCTCGTGACTGAACATACCCAGCTCCTGGTTGATCATATTCCACTGCTCGGCTACGTCTCCTGTTACGCCATCCACCAAGTGCCATAGCAAACGCGTCCTCGCTACGTGACGCAGAAAGTCATGACCCAGGCCTACGCCCTTGTGGGCCCCCTCAATCAACCCGGGGATCTCTACCAGCAGGAACTCATCGTGCCGACGCGCTACCATCCCAAGCACCGGGCTGAGGGTTGTGAAGGGATAGGAAGCTACCCGTGGCTTGGCTGCAGAGCAGGTTGATATCATGGTCGACTTGCCAGCGTTGGGCTTTCCGATGATGCCCACGTCGGCCAGCAACTTCAACTCGCACAGCAGCTCCGCCTCTTCACCTCTATCACCCGCTTCAGCAAGCAATGGCACCTGGTTGACCGCATTCGCAAAACGGAGATTTCCACGTCCGCCATTACCGCCTCGGGCAAGTGGCAATCGGGTCTCATCCAGCACGTCGGCAATGGGAGTCCGCTCACCGTCAGGCTCGATTCTCCACACCAGCGTTCCCAGGGGGACCGGCACAATCGCATCCCGGCCTCTCGCGCCCGTCTTTCCCTTGCCACCACCGTGTCCACCACGTCCCCCCCGAAAAAGCTGCTGGTATCTCAGGTGAAGTAGCGTGTTCAATGAACCGTCGCCCACAGCATAGACGCCTCCACCATCACCTCCATCTCCACCCTCCGGCCCACCCTTGGGCAGCGCCCTGGTTCGGCGGAAGGCGACGCACCCGTTTCCACCACCGCCTCCTATGACTCTTATCTTGGCTATATCAATCATATTTGGAAGTATAGAAAATAATCATACTAAGAATAACTTGGTGGATAAGTGCCAAATTGCGTGGTATTCGTACGTGTCGCGATGTGAATACTCTGTGGCTGTTCTATTGATTATACGATGCTCTTGTGGAAGTGTTTGTTGGTAACTCTATGGGGCTATGGATTAATTCGATGTTAACAGAATTTCCACCGCTCGACCAAAGATATCCAGTCTTCATACACAGACTATAGAAACTTTTCAACAGATAATCGGTGAATTATCCACATGGTGTGTTGACAAGTCCTATTGAGAACCCTTAAACGGAAGCGGATTGCGAATTAGATGAAAAAACTAGCTGGCTAGCTGATCCGTCGCAGCATCCACCTTGGCCTTGAACCCGTCTACGGACTCCAGGTAGTCGTTGACCCGCTTTATGCCGTGAATGACCGTCGCGTGGTTCTTCCCGCCCATGGCTCGGCCAATCTCGCTCACGCTTAGCTTCAGATGCTCGCGCATGATGTACATGGCTGCATGACGCGCAACTACGAAGTCCCTCCGGCGCTTGGATCCGGTCAGGCTCGCCTGGTCCACGTGGAATGCTCCCTCGATGGCCTCCAGCACCTGCTCAGGCGATCTCGTCGTCACCGACCGATGCGCTCCTCGCTCCTCCAACGCCCGCCTGGCAAGGGTAAGAGTGATCGGCCCCTTGGCGACCTGAGCCGTAGCCACCACCCGGTTGAAGGCTCCCTCCAGGTCCCGAATGCTGCCGCCCGTCCTTTCCGATATGTACGACAAAACGTCGTTTCCGGCGGTCACGTTCTTAGCCTTGGCCTTGGTCTGGAGAATGGCTACCTTCGTCTCCAGCGATGGCGCCTGGATGTCCGTGGTCAGGCCCCACGAATACCGCGAGCGGATCCGGTCTTCCAGGTAGGGCATGGTCTTGGGCGACTTGTCAGAGGTGAGGACTATCTGCCTGCCCGTGTTGTGAAGGTCGTTGAAGGTGTGGAAGAATCCCTCCAGTGTCTGTTCTTTGCCGTTCATGAACTGGACGTCGTCCATCAATAGCACGTCCACGCTCCTGTATCGCGAGCGGAACTCCTCCGTGCTGCGCTGGCGAATGGCCGTGATGAACTCGTTGGTGAACTGCTCCGACGTAACGTAGAGGAAATTGATGCTCTGCTGTACGCACCGGTGGGCTATGGCGTGGAGCAGATGGGTCTTGCCGAGGCCCACGCCGGAGTAGATGAAGAGCGGATTGTAGTGCTCCCCGAAGGACGACGCCACGGCAAGGGCGGCGTTATACGAGAGGTCGTTGGATGGGCCCACTACGAAGGAATCGAAGCTGTACCGTCGGTTGGGGAATCCAGTCCGAAACATCGGCGCAGCATTCGGCCGGCGTGGAGGCGTTTGGCTGGAAGTATCGGTCTCTTTTCTCGCCTGGGACTCGTCTATGCGAAAGACAACGTCCAACGGCCTGCCGACGATTTTAGACGCCGTCCGGTGGACCAGCTGGTAGGCCCGGCGCTCCAACCATTCGGAAGTGAATACGTTGGGCACGCCAACGACCAGCTTGCCGTCGGCAAAGGAAAGACCGGCGGTATCCTTCAGCCACGTTGCAAATGCCGAACTCGGCAATTGCATCTGCAGCTCCCCCAGGACCGCCGACCAGGTATCCTTAGCTGTGCTGTCTACCCTTCTACTAGTCCCCATGCCCCTCTAGAGACAACACCCGTTGCTCTAATAGAACGAAAATAATTGATGCAGTAACTTGGCTAACTTTAGCAACGAGAAAGAGAAGTTGCAAGCAGAAAATATTGAAAAGTAGTACTGAATGTTACTTTATTTACGTTTTAATATGTTGCTTGAGAAAATTCTAAACTTTATCCTAGTACTTCTGACATATATAGACTGAATACGTATTTCAATATGAGAGTTGCGGCTGAGTTCTACTGCGTATGCCTATGTCATGTAACGCTTTAGCCAATTTTGGAGCTTAAGTCAGGCCAGTGGCGTTTTCTGGGCTGTTGTTTCCTTCCTTTACGATTTCTATAATCACTGCGCTATGAGAGCAGTTTTTATGGGCAATCCCGGCTCTTCCCTGCCGGCGCTCCAGATTACTCACTCCCTCTGGGGGGATCCCGTGGGCGTCTATGCCGCCCCGGATCGTCGCCGGGGACGTGGTCTGGCAAGGGGTTTTTCAGATATTAAGGCGTATTCTCTGGAAAAGTGTTGGCCCATCTTCCAGCCTCCTTCGTTGAAGATAGCCGCGGTCATTCAACAGTTCATTGATCTCCGGCCGGATATTGTCGTCGTTGCCGCTTACGGGCTCCTCATCCCTCCGGAAATGCTCAGCGTCCCCAAACACGGCTTCCTTAACATACACCCCTCGCTCCTTCCCAAGTACCGCGGCCCTTCCCCGGTCCCGTCAGCCATCCTCGACGGCGTGGAAGAAACGGGCGTGAGCATCATGCTTCTGAATGAGGGATTCGACACCGGGCCTGTGCTGGCCCGGGAAGCGACTAAGATACTCCCCGGCGAAAGGGCAGACGCGTTAACTCAACGCCTTTTTGAAATGGGCGCGCGGCTTCTGGCGGAAAGCGCCCCACGGTGGATCGATGGCCGGATCATCCCCCAACCCCAGGATCCTGATGTAGCCACCTACACCGCGAAGCTCACGCGGGAGGACGGAAGGGTGGACTGGACGGAGAGCGCGTCGATACTGTGCCGGCGATTTCGTGCCTACACCCCGTGGCCGGGCCTCTACACGCGCTGGCGAGGGAAAAGGGTACGCCTTCTTGATGTGGAAGAACTGCCGACACCGGAAGAGAAACCGCAGACTGCCAAGTCCGCTCCCGGAGCGGTGGAAGCCTACCCGGCATCACCGGACGCCTTCGTCGTCCAGGCCGGTGGTGATTCCACTCTATTGGTGCGACGCCTCCAGATGGAGGGCCGTCGCCCCCAGGCGGCGGCCGAGTTCCTTCGGGGGTATCCCCAGATTATTGGGGAGCGGTTGCCCAGTTGACGCTCCGTCCCGTCCCTCGCTAGGCCTCGTCTGCCGGTTCGGCTCCTTCTTCGCCCTCGACCATCTCCATCTCCTCGTCTTCCACTTCCTCCTCCACCTCGGCGCGGGCAATCTCCAGCCTGGCTATCACCTCGTCCTCTTCCGCCAGGAAAACAACCCCTTCGGGCAGCGCCACGTCACCCAGACGGACCACGTCCCCTGCGTCCTGAATCAAACTGATATCGGCCGTAATATCAGATGGGACGTCCAACGGAAGGGCGCGTACTTCGACTTCGCGCATAAGTTGCACCACGGAGGAGTCCGGGACTATGTGCACCGCAGGTGCTTCGCCTACAAGGGTGATCGGCACCGTGGTGTTAATCTCGTTGGCTACGTCCACGTTCAGGAAGTCCACGTGAAGCAGCTCCCCCCTCACTGGGTGCCACTGGATCTCCCGGATGAAGGTCAGCTTCTCGTCATCCTGTCCGGGTATGCTGACGGTTATGGGTGTGTTCATGCCCGCCTGCGACAGCAGCCGGTACAGGGTCTTCGCCTCGCACTGGAGAGACTGAGAATCAGTCCCCTGTCCGTAGAGATGTACGGGAATAATCCCGGCCTTGCGAAGGTTCTTCACCTTCTTGCCCGTCAATGTGCGCGGGTCCAAGCTGATTGTAAGCGTGTCTGCCATGACTCTCCTCTAGCTTATGGGAAGGGTTTACGGGTGGAAAGGTTGCCCGTCGAAAATTCCGCCAATAATGCTACCATTACCGCCGCCGGAATTAAACAGTACAGCGCTGTGACGTACGAAAATAGACAATAATTTGGGCTGGTGCTATAATCGAGCATCGAGAGGAATAGGCGCGGCCATGAGAATTCCGATGCGAGTGGACTACGGCGTTCGCGCCCTGGTTGAGTTGGCCCAGGGCGACCTTAACGTGCCCAAGCAGACCGCCCAGATTGCTCGTCGACAGGGCATCCCCGAGGCCTACCTGGAGCAGGTCCTCACCTCCCTGAACAAAGCCGGCCTCATCAAGAGCCGCCGCGGACCCCGCGGCGGTCACGTCCTCGCCGGACAGCCCGAACACATCAACCTCGCCCAGGTTATGGCTGTACTGGAGGGACGAGGGCCGCTGCTCGACTGCCTGGTTGAACCCATCTGCTGCGAGCTTTCGGAGACCTGCGCCCAGCGAGAGGTCTGGTCCTTCTTTGAAGAAGCCGTTCGGGACCTGCTCAGCAGCACCACCATCGCCAGCATGGCCAGCAGGCAGAGGGAACTCTTCGCCCAAAAGGCCGTACTGACAATCCACGATTAATCGAGCAAACATGGTTCGTTTCCACCAGTGAAAAACGAATCCTCCAAGTTTCGGAACAGGTCACCGGGTATCATACTAAACGAGACCACCGGATACACTCCAAACTTCGGACATTTCCCTTCAGATCGAGCCATCATTAATCACAATAGTCACATGGAGGAAACCAGATGACACAGGCACGGGCGTTGACGCCCCAGCAGGTCAAGCGTTACAGCAGGCACATCATAATGGGCCAGGTCGGCAGTCTGGGCCAGCGCAAGCTCATTAACGCCAGGGTCCTGATAATCGGCGCCGGCGGCCTGGGATCCCCCTCCGCCGTCTATCTCGCCCTTGCTGGCGTGGGCACCGTCGGCATCGTCGACTTCGATGTGGTGGAAGTCTCCAATCTGCAGCGCCAGATCCTGCATCACAACGACGACGTAGGGCGTCCCAAGGTAGTGTCGGCCCAGGACTCTCTCCATGCCTACAACCCCGACGTAGAGGTTGTGGTCCACGAGACCATGCTCAACTCGGAAAACGCCATGGACATCATCAGCCAGTACGACATCGTCATCAATGGCGCCGACAACTTCCCCTGCCGCTACCTAGTCAACGACGCCTGCTACCTGCTCGGCAAGCCCCTGGTGGATGGCAGCATCCTGATCTTCGATGGTCAGGCCACCGTGTTCATCCCCGGCAGCGGCTGCTACCGGTGCCTCTTCCCCACGCCCCCGCCTCCCGGCATGGTCCCCAACTGCGCCGAAGCCGGCGTCCTTGGCGCCCTCACCGGCCTGGTGGGCAGCATTCAGGCTACCGAGGCGCTGAAGCTCATACTGGGCATCGGCGAAAGCCTGCAGTCCCGCCTGCTATTGATAGACGCCCTTTCCATGGACTTCCGCGAAGTACGGATGAAGAAGAACCCCTCCTGCCCCCTCTGCGGGGACAACCCCACCGTAACGGAGCTCATCGACTACGAGATCTTCTGCGGCCTTCCTTCCCTGACGGAAGCCGCCGCCGCCGTCCAACCCGCCGACTAGCGACCACTCCTGCTCTCTCGGGTCCTCTGAGTGGGTGCGTCTGCTTGCGCCGGAACTCCCTGTGTCCTCTATTCGCATGTGCTGAACGAGTACACGCCCTATCCCCGCTTCGCCAACCCTGCTAACCTAACCCCGCTGCCATGGAATTCCCCCTCACCCAGCTTGCCCTGCCGGAGTTGCTCCTTCTCCAGTTGCTGGTAGTGGCCGTCAGCGCCGCCGCAGGCATCGTCGCCTTCGGCTTTGCCATGGCCATGACCCCCTTCTTCCTCATATTCCTCGAGGCCGGACTCGTCATCGAAATGAACATCGTCCTCACCGCCGTCCTCTTCGCCACCGTGCTGCCACAAGTGCGGCGACACGTCATCTCCGGCACAATGGCGGCCATGCTGATTGGAGGGGCGCTGGGCATATATCCAGGCCTGCTTATCCTCCAATCTCTCTCGAATGAGGTCCTCGGCCTCATTCTGACGTCCGTTGTCATCATCACAGCCCTCCTCGCCGCCTTCAACCGCTTTCCTCACTTCCAGAGGGAAAAAACAGCCGGCGGCGTGGTGGGCTTCGTCTTCACCTTCATCAACGCCGGCCTTGCTCTTGGAGGCCCCATCGTAGCCCTCTTCGCCCTTAACCAGCGATGGATGCGCGACCAGACCCGCGCCATGCTATCCGGCTTTTTCCTCGTCACGGGCCTGGCCATCATCGCCGCCCACGTGGCCAGCGGCAGGCTTGGTCAGCAGGAGTTCTTCAGCGCATTGCTATTCGTTCCTGCCCTTCTTTCTGGGAGCCTCATCGCCTCCAGGCTGGCCGGACGCATCAACGAAGTCCTGTTTCGAAAGCTGGTCGTGGCTGTACTGCTGGCCACCAGCTTCGGCGTGTTGGGACGGGAGATAGTTTCCATCCTCTAGAGTACCTTCCGGGCTATCTCCTCCAACTGGGCCATCATCTCCGACTCGCTTTTCGTCGGCTGAGTGCGAATAATCACCCTGTGAGCCCCTGCGTCGAAGTATGCCTTCAGCAGTTCCCGGTCGTCCGGCTGTCCGTGGACGGAAATGGTCAACGACGCCGGGTCGCGTCCGGCGGCCTCAGCGCGGCGGTCCAGTTCCGCCCGCTTCTTCCGCAGGTCCTCCGGAGAGAGACGGTTGGGAAGCCAGCCGTCGGCATACCGCACGATGCGCCTCAACACGTTGGGAGCCATACCTCCAAGCAGTACCGGCGGATGGGGCTTCTGCAGCGGCTTGGGGTACGACTTAACCGCGGGAAAGTTGTAGTAGTGTCCCTCGTGGGCCGCTTCTTTCTGCGTCCACAGCTTCTTCATCACCTCCACCGCCTCCGCTGCCTGCGTCCACCGGTGGTCGAAGTCGCCCCCCATAATCTCCGTCTCCTCACGCAGCCAGCCGGTGCCGATGCCGAACAGGAATCGCCCGCCGCTGAACAGGTCAAGCGTCGAAACCTCCTTGGCCAGCAGCAACGGGTTCCGCTCCGGAACCAGCGTTATTCCTGTTCCCAGCTTGATCCGCTCCGTGACGCCCGAGGCCCGGGCCAGCGCCACGAAGGGGTCGACGAAGTGGGAGTAGCTCTCCGGTATCACCCCGTCGTCGGAGCCGGGGAAACGGCTGTCGCTGTGCACCGGCACAATGGGGTGCTCGGCGCACCATAACGACTCGAAACCCAACTCCTCAGCCTTAGCAGCTATGGGCGCCACGTCCACGTAGTAGGCGGGCAGGGGCACCGTTATGCCAATTCTCATTTTTCTTTCCCTCTATTCAAATCTATATCGACGAAACGCTCTTCTCTAACTTCCGTAGGGACATCCCTTGTGAATGTACGGGTTTTCGGCTTCCTAAGCCGACCGCAATAGCTGGCAAGACTCTGACGACTCCGCTATTTGCGACCAGCTGTACAGCATGGGAATGTATCCCACCTCCGACCAGATAAGGGCCTGGTCTGAGTAGTGGGCGCTGCCCGGATGTCCCGACGAACCCAGGGGAACTATCCAGCGGGAGTTGGTCCAGTCGGATAGGTCGTAGATGTACCTGAGCACAGAAGTTGACGAGATTGTGTAGGGCTGGGCCGGCGAGTAGCTGGCGGCCTGGGGGGTGTCGCCGTCGCCGCCGGAGGCCACGCCGGGCGGGTCGAGAAGGTACGCCGATTCGGGGAACACCTCCGACAACGGGTGCTTGGGCGCGGTGTGATGCACCCGGCCCCACTGCCACTTGGCCGGGTCCGGCCCGAGACGCTCCGAAAGCTCCTCCACGGCAGCGGTCAGTGACTCCTCCAGCAGTCCCTCCCAGCCTCCGGGGCCCGGCGGCAGCATGGAAAGGTCTCCCAGGTCCATTAGGTGAACGAAGTGCGCTCTCAGACGGGCAGCGTGGGACGGACCACCCCTGCTCGTCTCTGTAAGCGCCTCCTCCGCCAGTGGCCCGAGGAGATGCCGCAGAATCTTCTCGTCCATGTGCAGCCTCAAGGAGCTGAACACTGTCGCTGCGGCGCTGTCCGGGTCCATTGCTCCGTCCCATTCTCGCAGCAACCCGAGCGCCTGCTGGGTGAGGGCGTCGCCGGACTTCAGCGCCGCCAGCTTCGGCAGATAGTGTCGGGCGGGGATAGACGTCCTTTCGGCGTGGACCGCTTCCATGTCGTCCACTGTCGCTCCGTCCAATTCTCCCAGCCGGATGGAAATTCTCTTGGCGCGAAACTCCGGCGAATGGTCCAAACCGATGTAGTAGGGATAGTCTCGGCCCACCACCCTCTGGTTGGCGGTGACGATGTAATTGGTCTCCGGGTTGTGACTTCGGGGCATCTCCTCGAAGGGTATGTACCCCTCCCACTCGTGCTGCCCGGTCCATCCCGGCACGGGAAGCCAGCCGTTGGCACGGGAGCGGATGGGCACCCGTCCCCGCGTCAGGTAGCCGACGTTCCCTTCAACGTCGGCGAAGAGGAAGTTGTTCACCGGGTCCACCCAGTCCTTCATGGAAGCGTCTATCTCGGCGGCGGAACGGGCGCGCATCATCTCCAGCAGCGCCTCCGCCGTCCGGTTGGGCTCCGCCGTCTGCGTATAGCTGAAGGCGACGCCTACCCCTTCCTTCGGCCCGCCGGATATCACCGGCCCGTGATGAGTGACAGTAATCGAAATGTCCTCCGAGGATCCTCCCTTTACCTTGATGGTCTCCCGGAAGGTCTCCGCTCGCCGCTTCTGGCCTCTGAATTCGTAGTAGGTTGGGTTGTCCGGGTCGAACCGCTCCACGAAAAGGTCCTGGTAGTCGGCGCCCGTGTGAGTCACGCCCCAGGACACCCACTGGTTGTGGCCGAAGTGGGGGAACCCCGGCAAGCCCGGGAACGACACTCCCACAACGTCGAAGTCCGGGCAGGCGATGTGGTTCTGATAGTAGACGTTGGGGGTGTCCAGGCCCCGATGGGGGTCTCCCGCCAGCAATGGCTTGCCCGACTCCGTCAGTTGGCCGGAAAGGGTCCAGTTGTTGCTGCCCGCCTCGAGCTCTTTCAGCCGGTCGGCCAGCGCAGCGCCCCGCTCCAACTCCTCCAACGCCCCAGTCGCCTCGCCAAGGAACTCCGCGCCGGGGGGCAGAATCAGCAGATGTCCCGGCTGGTACCCGGGATGCAGCCGCGCCGTACGCCGGGCGCCGGTCCGACCCAGCAGCTTGTGCCGCCAAGCCTTGCCCTCGAAGGTGCCCATGAGCACGTGTCGTACCTTGAACACCGCCAGTCCGTCCCACGGCTGCCACGCCTCCGGCGCGGTCTCCAGCAGCCTATACTCTATGGGCAGATGGTCCGACGTGTTGATGAAGGCGTTGACTCCGGCGGCGTAGGCGTCCAGCATTGCGCGGGCTTCCGAATTGACGAAAGCGTAGTCGTCCCGTGCGCTTGCCTCCAGCCGCAGTCGACGCATGAGCCTGTCCTGCTCCAACCCGGTGTGACCTGCAAACTCCGCCCACCGTCCGTAAGCCCGGTGACGGTCGTAGTCCATGTGCCACAGCCGGTCCTGGGCCGTGAAGAAACCCTGGGCAAAGAAGGCATCCGCCGTCGTAGTTGCCTGGGCGTGGGGAATGCCGTAGGCGTCTCTGTAGATTCGCACCGGGGCATTCAGCCCCGCCACCTTCACGGGATTGGCGGTTTCCGGCACCGCCTTTTCAAGGTCGGATCTGTTTATCATCCTCTAACTCCCATCATCATTATCTCGAATACTCTACCTTGACCACGCATAAGCGGCAACCTTCCCTCACGCTTCTTTCACCGCATCCTCACATCCAGGGTGCAGCCTTGTGATTGTCCACTCCATCCCACTGAGGAAAACCCCGTTGGTGGAGACCCCCCCACGCTGATATCATTGCCCCATGATTGGAAACATCAAAGCCGTAACTTTCGACCTCTGGCAGACCCTTATCGTTGAGGACCACGAGATCAACAAGCGTCGGGCCCAGCTTCGCATCGACCGCGTTGCCGACGCCCTACGGACGGTTGACCGCCCCTTTCCCGAGGAAGAACTCTGGCGGGCCTTCGGCGAATGCGTCACCCACTGCGCCCAATTCCGCCTCAAGGGACGGGAGGTGAACTTCGACGGCCAGATTGATATTTTCCTGGAGAAGCTGAAGCCCGGACTGCCGGATCACCTTTCTCACAACCAGAAGAGGGCGGTCAGGGAAGCCTACGACCTCGCCTTCCTCGACGCCGCCCTTCCCGCCGACCCCGCCGCTGCGTCGGTTCTGCAAGCCCTGAAAAAACGCGGTTGCTCCCTGGGCCTCATCTCCAACACCGCCATGACCAGCGGCGCAACCTTCCGAGTCCACCTGACCCGGCTGGAACTGCTCCAGTACTTCGATTCGCTGACCTTCTCCGACGAGATCGGCTACGCCAAGCCCTCCGGCAGGGTGTTCAAGCATGCCTTCGACGCTTTGGGCATACCGCCCGAAGCAACAGTCCACGTGGGCGACGACCGGGCCGCCGACGTGGGAGGCGCGCTGAAGGCCGGACTACGCGCTATCTGGGTCGCCCGCCCTCTCGACTCCTACGACGAGCCCTACGCCTACCAGCCCCCCACCGACGACCAACCCCACGCCACCGTCAGCAGCCTGGATGAAGTAATCCCCGCCCTCGAACGCCTCGCCCTGGAATAACTCCCACCGATTCGTGCTCCCGCGCAGGCGGGAGTCCATCCCCTCCCCTAGTCCTCACCCCTCTTCTTCGTTGGCGCACGACGCCTACGACGTCGCTGCGGCTTGCCGTTTGACTTGTCCTCCCGGCTGTTAGACCACAGATCATCAAAGAAGTCCCGGTCGAGAACGTGCAGCACGTCCGCCGTCTGCGTCAGCTCGTAGGAGAGGTTGCTTGGAAAGGCCACAACCTCCACGTGCTTGCCCAGATTCTTCACCGCCTGCATGGCGTAGGCAAAGTCCGCGTCCCCGCTCACCAGCACCGCCACGTCGTACAGGTCCCGGTAGGCAAACTGGAGCACGTCCGTCGCCATCATAATGTCCACCCCCTTCTCCACCAGCACGTCGCCCCGGTACTTGGAAATACCCAGGCAGACCTCAAGGTACGGCGTGTTGTAGAGGGTGGCGAGGAACTTCTGCTGCTCCTGATAGGCCGTGCCTCGCCGGTCCGGGTCCTGCAGGATGTTGTAGTAGTACGCCCGAAAGAGCTGCCTCTCGCCGGATAGCTTGCTCACGAAGGAGCCGAAGTCCAGGTCCATGCGACCGCAGTTCTCCTCCAGGGCGTGATATAGATTGCTTCCGTCAATGAAAGCGGCTAACCGCTCAGTCAATAATCAAACCTTTCTTGGGTCTATGTGCAGAATGTTACCTGATGCGCTCTTTCCGCATGTAGAGACGACAGATTGATTGGGGCACCATTCGGAATTTCGTGCCATGATTCCGTAGCCCTGTGCTTCCTGGCTTGCTTTCACGGCAGTCGAAATCAATCGCAATCTCACCTCGCAAGACTTCGACAATAAAGTCTGTAAGATTGAAGGTTTCATAAGCGTCGGCTTGCAAAAACCTGATACGACCAGCCTTTCGCTCTCCCTTTACCATTAGTAACCGCCGCAACTTCGCTCCCGCCGCCCCAATTAGCTCCCCATGAGACCAGTAAGGAACCGGTCCCTTTCCTTTACGAGGACGCACCACCAATTGTCCGCCTTTATCGTTCACTACAAATCTATCTGAGCGCCCTCTAATTGTATGTCGAAAACTCAATCGCCCCTGTTTGTCTTTCCAACCATAGTTGCGAACCATGCATCTCATTATGTGCCGCGGGCCATCCGCTTCCTTGTGAAAAAGCGTGACTAGATGAGTCTTCTCCGTATACCATTTCAGCTCCCACCCTACAGCGTCGGGCATATCTACAGATCCAGCTGTCAAACCCAATAGGTCTTCTAGGAATCTGCCAGGGCCGCCAGTACCTCCGTAGGGTCTTTCACCAGAGAAATCATACCAACCATGGTCTATGATCTCTCGAACACGTTCAAATAGCTCCCTCTGAGTACGAGGGGGCAGGGGAATGGTAATCACTGAATCTTAGTCTGTACCACGCGCACACGCTCCATAGCCACCTTGCAATACTCCTCTGATATCTCAATGCCTATCCACTGCCTGCCAGCCACCTCGGCAGCCAGTGCAGTTGTTCCTGATCCCATGAAGGGGTCAAGAATGATTTGGGCGTTGGTGGAATCGATACAGCGCTGAGCAAGTTCAACTGGAAATGGCGCGGGATGCAGATTATTGCTTTCTTGTGGAATCCGCCAAACATCGCCTTGGGCATTGGCCTTTGCAGCTAACTTGAAATCAGGTTTGGCAATCAGATAAATCACTTCATAGGTGGGAAGGAAATAGCCGGGATTGAAGTTGATACCACCACTTCGTTGCCAAATGATTATCTGTCTGACGGGAAATCCTTGAAGAATGTCCGCTCTGCCCTGTAGCAGTCCACCCTGTACCCGCCATTTGTGGTTGTAGAATATAGCCCCGTCCTCTCGGAGAACTCTCATCATGGAAATCAAGCAACGGCGTTGCCATGCAACGTAATCGTCATGAGGCATGGCGTCATCGTGACTTGCATATCCCTTTATTAACTCTGCCTGGGGCCACTTGCCGCCACTTCCATTCTTTAACCCGTTCCCCGTACTGTTTTTGATGTTATAAGGCGGGCTAGTGACAATGAGACCAATCGATCTGGCGGGCATTCTATCCATAAGGTCAACACAGTCCCCGTGATGAATGCGTCCAAGCCAAGGCCTCATCAAGTCTATTGATGGACGGGCAAAAGGCTCTTTCAGCAGGCGGTTGGCTTTCACCGGATGCGCTCTTCGTAGGTGATTCGTAGACTGTGGAGGGAAAAGCGGCTCGATTTCAACATGCTTCCCCCCTTCCGGCTGAGATGTCCTTACTGCAATTGCCTCAAGTTAGATTCATGTCGTTTGAGGCGGCAATAGTATGGCTGGAACTGCACAAAGAGCAGTTGGCCCTATGAGGACATCTTAGCAATTCCAGATAGCCAATACAAGGCTTTTAGGCTAGAAAAGCATCCATTAGTTCTCAAAGTCCAGCATGCCTTTTGATCATGGAATGCCCGTCCACAACTGGCTGAAAAGCTTCGTTCCCCAGCCCCTAATCAAACCGGGTAATCAGCCCCCGGCCTATGCCGCCGCTGTTCAGGTCGTCGTAGGCTTCGTTGATCTCGTCCAGGTGGTAATTGCGGGTGATCAGCGCGTCCAGGTCTAGTTGCCCGTTCATGTACAGGTCCACCATGCGGGGCATGTCCGAATGCAGCTGGGCGGAGCCGTAATACGTCCCCTTCAACGTCTTCTCGTGGCGCACCAGCGTCGTCGCGTCGATACTGGGCAGGTCCCCGTCGGGCGCGATTCCCACCACCGTGATGGTGCCGCCCTTGCGGGCCATCTCATAGGCCATCTCCACCGTTTCGGAGGAACCGAATACCTCGAAGGTGTAGTCCGCGCCCAGCCCGTCGGTAATCTCCTTGGCCCGTCCCGGTCCGTCCTGCTGGCGGGGATTGACGGCATGGGTCGCGCCGAATTGCATGGCGAACTCCAACGCCCCCTCGCTGATGTCCACGGCGATTATCTGGCGGGCGCCCGCCAGCCGCGCCCCCATGATGACGTTGAGTCCCACGCCTCCGCAGCCCACCACTGCGACGGTTGCGCCAGGCTCCACCCTGGCCGCGTTCACCGCCGCCCCCACCCCCGTCGTCACGCAGCAGCCGATTACCGCCGCCTTGTCCAGCCCAAGCTCCGGCGGACAGGGTATGCATGACACCTCTGGCACCACCGAGTACTGGGAAAAGCAGGCGAGCTTGGCCATGGGCGTCACGTTCGTCTCTCCCTTGTGCAGCCTGTAGGTGCCGTCCATCATTGTCGTCGACGTAGCCATGTGGACGTCGCACAAATTCGGTCGGCCGATGGTGCAGAAGTGGCATTTCCCGCACCGCGATACAAACGACAGAATCACCGGGTCCCCCGGCTTCACCGACGTGACGCCCGGCCCTACCTCCTGCACCACGCCGGAGCCTTCGTGGCCCAGCACCGCGGGCAGGGGCATGGATGCCGCTCCGTGCATGAAGTGCCAGTCGCTGCGGCAGATGCCCGCCGCCCCTATCTTCACCAGCGCCTCCCCTTCCTTTGGCGGGTCCAACTCCAACTCCTCAATTACCAACGGGGTTTTCGCTTCATACAGTACCGCCGCTTTTGTCTTCATTCTTCGTTCCCTTCTATATTGGACTGGTCCTCCGGTGGGGCCTGCTTGACTACCGGATTTCTGAGGGTCCCGATGCCGCTTATCTCCACCTCCACCACGTCGCCATGCTTCAGGTTCTGGGTAGCCCCGTCCGTGCCCATCCAGATAACGTCCCCGGGGTACAGGGTGATGTTGCGGCTCATGGTGCTGATATATTCTGCAATGCCGAACAGCATGCTGTTGGTTGGAAACTCGGAGACCACTTCGTCGTTTATTCGCACGGTGGTCATCATTCGACGAAGGTTGACCTTAGTCTTAATCCACGGCCCCATCGGCTTGAAGGTGTCCGAGTTCTTCGAACGCCACATGGTCCGGTCGCTCCGCTGCCACGAACGCTCGCTCACGTCGTTGCCTATTGTATAGCCGAAGACGCACTCCAGAGCCTCGTCTTCCGACACGTTTTTGACCTTTTTGCCGATGACGGCCACCAGCTCCCCTTCGTACTGCACCTCCTCCGTGGCGTCCCACGGTATGACGATGGTCTCCCCGTGGGCTATGAGGGCGTTCACGGCCCGATAGCCAATGTCCGCCTTTTCGGGTAACTCCGGCTCCTCGCCCCGCGCCTCCGCCGTCTCCGTCACGTGCGCCGCGTAGTTGAGCCCCGCTGCGTAGAACGTCGGGGGCTGGCAGGGCACCAGTATCTCAACCCGGTCGATGTGTCGCCGTATCGACGTCATATCGTAGCGGCCGAAGGGGTCGCCCATTATCTCGGTTACAGTCACGCCGTCCACCACGCCGTATGCCACCTTGTCGAGGGACTTGAACCTGCAAAACTTCATCGTCGTTCCCCTCCTAACTAGGAGTCCGTCGCCCTGCGACGTTCCAGCCACTTGTCGATGGCCGCCTCGGCGCGGGGGCTGATGCCGCACTGAATCTCCACGTTCACCAGGCTGGGTCGACCCGAATCGAAAGCCCGCTTGAGAGCCGGCGCAAGCTCCTCCGGCTTGGTTACGTGCTGGCCGTAGCCCCCCAGTCCCTCCACAACCTTGTCGTAGCGGGTATGCAGCAGCTTCGTGGCCGTGTCTCGACCGAACAGCCCCACCTGAATATGATAGTCGATGCCCCAGGTGGCGTCGTTGCCCAGCACTGCCACTATCGGCAGGTTGTGACGCACCGCCGTATCGAACTCCATGGCCGTGAAGCCGAATCCCCCGTCCCCAGCCATCAGAATAACCCGCTCGTTCGGATGGGCGACCTGCGCCGCAATGGCCGTTGGCAGCCCGTTTCCCAGCGTCCCGAACTGGGAGAAGTAGAACCAGCGAAGGGGCATCCTCGCGGGATGCAGGATCCGCCCAAAGTGCCCGAAATCTCCACCGTCCCAGACGAGAATGTCCTCCGGCTTCAGGAACTCCGACAACGCCTTATGGACGTAGGAGGCGTGCATGGGCGCTTCCGGCTTCGCTATCCCATGGAACCACTCGGCCTGCGCCTTCTGCTGGTTCCGCATTTCTTCGAGCCAAGACGTCCGCTCCTCCCAGGACTTACCCTGGGCTGCCGACGTCATCTGCTCAACGATGGCCGACACGTCTCCCGCCATTCCCACATCCACGGAGCGGTTGCGCCCAATCTCCGTTGGCGAAGGGTCAACCTGCACGATGCGGGCGGCATCGTCGAAGATTCCCCCATAGCGGATGGTATTGTCCATCTTTTTCCCCAGCAGCAGCACCGCGTCGGCCTTTCCCACCAGCTTCGCCGCCCAGTTCAACGCCGTGTCGAAAAATCCCAGGCAGTAGGGATGGTCGTCCGATACCAGCCCCCGTGCCTGGTCTGCCGTCATCAACGGTATCCGCGTCGTCTCGATGAACTGCTGCAGCCACGCCCCGTCGCTGCCGTATCCCGCTGAAGCAGCGGCAATAATCAACGGCCTCTGGGCGGCGTGAAGAATATCCACCGCCTTCGCAACTTGCGCTTCGCTGGCCCGCGTCTGCCCCTCAAGGTTATGGGATGCTGCCCGGTAGTATCGAAAGTCCCCCTCGTTCACCCGCTGCTCCTGCACGTCCAGCGGTATGGTCAGATGCACCGGCCCGCGCCGTCCTGAATATGCCGTCCGCACCGCCATGGCTATCATGTCGGGTATCCGCCGCGCGTCGGAAATCATCCACGAACCCTTCGTCACCGCTCCCGCCAGCGCCACCTGGTCTATCTCCTGGTTCGCTCCCATCCCCAGCTCCGCTGCCTCTGCCGATCCGCCGATGGAGAGCATTGGGCTTTCGCTGTGCAGCGCGTTCGCCATGCCAGGAATCGCGTTGGCCATCCCCGGCGTAGTCGCCATGACCACGCCCAACCCGCCGGTGATGCGGCCCCACGCGTCGGCCATGAACGACGCTGCATGTTCGTGGCGCGTGTCGATGAACCGGAAGTCTCCGTCGGCCATCACGTCCATCAGGGGCAGCGTGTGGTCTCCGGCGATGGTGAAGACGTTGGTGACGCCTTCGCTCTTGAGGACTTGGGCTATGAGGTGGCTGCCCGTAAGGCTGGAAGGACTCATACGATTGCCTGTCCGATACTGTTCATGAAATATGGACTGATTATGAAATGGCAGTCATTGAGCGTCAAGTCAACCCCGCATCAACCCTCCAAAGTGTCATTTTCCCCATTGTCAGCAACTCCCGCCCCTGCTACTCTTCCTCCATGACCAACATACCCACCTCCCCATCCAACCCCCATAGTCAACCGTTCAGCCACTCCGTTGATGCCAACCTGCCTGCAACTAAGTATCATGCCCTTACCCGGGCACGCGAAAAAAACAAAAACAATTCCCAAAACGGCCCAATTCATGCCTGATATCCCCATAATTCTCCAGCATTGTTTTCGAAAACAATGTGAATCCAAAGCTAAGTAGAAGAATTGAATTCCCAAAACAACCCCCAAAAACCGTATTGTTCTGAATTGTTTTGAATACTTAATCGCACTAAAGTTGCTCTCTTGGCCATACTCGGCCTTGAGCCACGAACGCTCCCTCCAGTAGAATCGGCCCACTCCATCCAGGAGTCCGTACCATGTCAGACAAACCAGTAGTCCGAGTCATCGGCACCGGCGGTACCATCGCCACCGTCACCGACGACCGCATGGACTTCACCAACTATCCCGAGACCGGACGCCGCATCCCCGTCAGCGAGTCCCTGAGACGGATACCGGAGGCAGGCTTCATCGCCGAGGTGGGCTCCGAAGACCTGATGAGCGAGGCCAGCAGCAACATCGGCCCCGAAAACTGGCCCCTCATCGCCCGTCGCATCAACCGGGTATTCCGGGAGGAGCCGGACGTTGACGGTGTGGTCCTAACCCACGGCACCGGCACTATGGAGGAGACAGCCTACTTTCTCCAACTCACCGTCAAGACCTCCAGGCCTGTCGTCATGACCGGAGCCATGCGTCCCGCCTCCGCCGTCGGCACCGACGCCGATCTCAACCTGTTCAACGCCATCCGCGTCGCCGCCGACCCGAATTCCGCCGGTCGGGGCGTGCTTGTGGTGATGAACAACCAGATCCATAACGGGCGCGACGTTACCAAGACGGACCCCCTTCACGTGGAGACCTTCAAGGACTCGGACACGGGCCTTCTTGGCTACTGCGATCCCGACGGACAGGTGGCTTTCTACCGCTCCGTCGAACGCAAGCATACGGTGAACACCGTCTTTGATCCGGAGAAGATTGACGAACTCCCCCGCGTCGACATCGTCCCCACCTACGCGGGCGCCGACGAGATGCTCGTCAACGCAGTCCGCAGCCACGGCTGTCCTGGCCTGATTTTGGCCGGCGTAGGCGGCGGAAGCTCCGCCTCCCCGGCCCCCCGCGCCGCGATGGAGGCTATGGAGGACGGCATGACCGTCGTTCTGGCCTCCCGCACCGCCAACGGCCGTGTTGTGATGACCCCGGGCAAGGAGCGAGACGGGTTCATCGTCGCGGACAACCTGCTGCCCCACAAGGCCCGCATTCTGCTGATGCTCGCCCTCTCCGTCACCAAAGACCGCCAGGCCATCCAGCAAATGTTTTACGAATACTAGGGGACGCTCGAACACCCACTTTTCCCCATAGAACGCTCCCAGTTTTATGTATTACGGCGCCGCCGCTGCCTTATTATGAAAACACCCTTCTATCTCCACGGAGAAGCCTGCGGCCCGCGCCATGCGTCTATCAAGCTTCGTCGTCATATCCCTACTGGCTCTCTGCCTCCTGGCTGCCTGCGGGCCCAAGGACAAACGCGTCGCGTTCGTTTCCGAGCGGGGCGGCGACATGATGGCATACACCATGGCCTCCGACGGCACGGAGGTTACAAGCGTTCCCTCCGGCGGCGACGAGAGCATGATCCCCAGCTGGTCTCCCACCAGAGACCATGTTGCCCTCATCTCTCTAGACGGTGACACTTCCCGTCTCCACATCCTGGCCCAGCAGGAAGAAGAGTGGGCGTTATGTTCCGTCGATAATGAACAGGTGCTGGACTACAGCTGGGACCCAAAGGGGGAGCGCATCGCTTTCCTGGCGGGCACTTCGGAGAACGCCGACGTATTCATTGCCGACACAAAATGCCTCAACGTCGAGCCTCTCACCTACGACGGTGGGTCTATGGTCCTGGGCAACTGGTCGGAGGACGGCCACTGGGTGGTTTACTCCATCCACGACGAGGAAGGTCGTGGCATTTTCCTCCGCAATCCCAGCGGCGTGGACAGAAGGAGAATCAACGACAAGGCGGCCATGCAGCTCGCCTTCGCGCCGAAAGGCGGTGGCTTTGCCTTCATGACCCAGGACGACGAGCAGACCCGTATCTGGGCTTCGGAAAGTCCTGACCTGCCGCCCGTCAGCATAACCAACCAGGCGGCTACGGACTCCACCTTTGCCTGGTCCCCGGATGGCAAGCGCATCGTTTTCGTCTCCGACCGGGACGGCGACCCGGAAATCTATACCATGAAGCCCAACGGTTCCGACCAGAGGCAGCTCACCCGCAACGAAATCAACGATTCCCTGCCCTCCTGGTCCTCCAATGGCAAGCGCATAATCTTCGTCTCGGACCTTCACGACAATACGGAAATCTTCACCATGAAGGACGACGGCACCGACCAGCAGCGCCTCACCAACAACGACTACAACGATACTCAGCCCAGCTGGTAGTCACACCATATTTCCACCTGTCATTCTGAGTGGCCGCGAAGAATCTCTCTGCACGTTTGCCCACCCTGTGGCATAATTTAGCCTCTGGGCTCTTGCTCCAACTTCTTGACGATGCCCGGTGGTGCAGCGGTAGCACAGCGGACTTTGGATCCGCTGACCCTGGTTCGAATCCAGGCCGGGCAGCTTTTCCACTCTCCTATTTTGGCCGTAGAAGGCCCTATTTTACCTATTTACAAAGCTTAATCGGTGACTTGCTGTTTCTCTACCTTTCCGTTAGAATTTCATCCCTTCCCATTTTTCCCCACACCCATTGTGGGGGTAAATGTGGGGAAAAACAAAGCGGATTCCAACCTAAATGTGGGGAAAAACAGGGGTAAAAAGAAGTCAATGCCAAAACAGCTTACCGTGAAGAGGATCAATGCACTTGCGAAGCCAGGAAGATTCGGTGATGGCAACGGTCTTTATCTTGAGATATCCAAAGGTGGAACGAAGTCGTGGATTCAGAGAATCACGATAGACGGGCGGCGTAGAGACATCGGCTTGGGCGGCTTTCCTGCTGTGAGTCTCGCCATGGCCCGTCAAAGGGCAGCAAGCAATCGGACCGCCGTTGCCGAAGGACGGGACCCGCTGTTGGAGAGACGCAAGACCAGGAAGGTTCCGACATTCCGGGAGGTGGGAGAATCTTACTTGAAGGCGAACGCTCCCCGCTGGAAGAGCGGGAAGACCGCAAAATACTGGCGGGGACAGATGGAAAAGTACGCCTTTCCGGCGTTTGGGAATATCGGCATTGACCGGGTGGGTCGGATCGACGTGCTGGGCGTATTGACTCCGATCTGGACCTCCAAGCCATCGGCTGCCAGGAAGCTCCGCCAACACCTCAGGGCCGTCTTCGCCTTCGCCATGGCCCACGGGTACGTGGGGTTCAACCCAGCTGGAGAGATTATCGATGCTGCGCTCCCGCCCATGCCTGCCGTCAAAAGCCACTTCCGTGCTCTCCCCTACCAGGAGGTGGGTGTTGCCCTCAGAATGGTGGAGGCGTCTACCTCGTCTCTCTCGTCCCGCTTGTGCTTCAAGTTCCTGGTGTTGACAGCAGCGAGAAGCGGAGAGGCCAGAGGAGCTACCTGGGATGAAATTGACATAGACGATGCCGTCTGGACGATACCGGGCAACAGGATGAAGGCGGGGGTAGAGCATCGGGTGCCCCTAGTTGAGGCTGCTCTGGGAGTCTTGGAGACGGCGCAATTGCTTGATGACGGTAGCAATCTGGTCTTTCCCTCGTTGATGAAGCCTCGCCACCCGTTGAGCGACATGACGCTGACGAAACTCCTCCGGGACCTGGGCCTGGCGGAACGCGCAACGGTTCATGGGTTCAGGACTTCTTTCAAGACCTGGTGTATGGAGCAGACGAATACCCCCTGGGCCGTCGGGGAGGCCGCCCTTGCTCATACCATTGGCAACAGTACCGAGGCGGCTTATGCCCGCTCTGACCTGTTCAAGAAGCGAAGGACTGTGATGCAGAAGTGGGCAGACTACGTTCTCGACTGAGCCGACTACTGAGGTAAGCCAGACGAACGCCTAACTAGCCGAATTCACTCCTCGCCACTGGCCGCGATTCGATCCAGGCCATGATGTCGCTCAATTTCCACCTCACGGCGCCGGGGCCTATCCTCACGGGCCGTGGAAAATCACTCTCCTGCATCAGCCGGTAGATGGACGAGCGACTTACGCCCGCTATTCTCTCAACCTCTCGTCTTCTAAACAGTCCTTTACCACATTTACCACATTCCGTAAGCGTACCGGTCAGGTTTCTTACCAGAGAACACGAAGCGAACACCCATCCCGAACACAACACCGTTACCACCGAATTTCCATCAGCCCGCCGCCGTCCTTCTTTTTCTAGAAAGCTTCCAGGGAGCCTTGACCACTAACCGCCATACGCTCCCTCGACACACCGGCCGCCGCCGCTACGGATACCTTCCAAGCATGACTACGCTTGCTTGGAAGGGAATCATGACGGCCTGCACCCAATATCACTTGCCGTCAATCACCGGCTACTACTGGGACTCTATCGCGCCCAGTCTACGCCTTTGATTTCCGACCGCCCCTATTGATAGGCAGACCGACGAAGCTACACCGGAGAACCGGAACGCTTCGCCATGCTTCCCTTGTATCCTCTGCTTACGAAGCTACCGGCGCCCTGGCAGTCACCGGCGTGGAGGTGGTCTCCCAGGCGTCTGAGCGGCTCCCTGGCAGTCAGCCTTCTAGTAACCATGCTCCTTACTCCATTCGTCGCCAGCCCAGTCCCTAATCTTCTGCTTCCTCGCTTCTTCCCCTTCGGCACGGTCCACAGAACAATCACAATTACTGCACCACAGTTCTTCCGCGCACTTACCCTCGGATACCCGACTACGAAACGTCTGGCTTACCGACCTCCCACACTCTGGACAAAACCCCCTCACTTTATATCGCTCACTCTTAGGCTCTGGCAACTGAGGTAGAAGTATTAAACTCGAATCCGCCTCCGACGTCCCAATGTCACCGAACGGGACCGGCCCCTTTGCCGCCCTTACAACCAATTCCTTCCAACATTCTCGACATTCAGCGCATAGCCTCCGTTCCCATTCACATCGCCGCCCACCTACAGCTTCTAATTTAAACGCCACAGCCTGCGTCTGCTCTTGCGCCCGGCAACCCTCACTTTCACACCGCAACGAAGACACGGTCTTTTTCACATCCACCGCCCAATATTTGAAGTATCCAGCCTTCACACCTTCCAAAGCCCTCAATGTAATAGACTCACTCCTTCGCCACGCCATTCTCAAACCCCCAGCGTGTTTCGGCTCCAGCACTTTCACCATTGACTGGTATCTCTTTGCAATGGTAACGGGCGGTACCCAGCAAATTATTCATGAAACGTGGCCCTTTCAGATAACCAACCAGCGACGAGGCGCCCTTTAGACGCCGTTCCAAACCCTCAAGGATCGTCTTGTCAGGCTCACTACCGTTCCATCGAAACCCCAACCCAAAGATGTAGTTCAAGTGAAGCCGTTTCCCACCAATCTTTCCCTCAATAGTCCAAAACTGCTTCAAATCAACAGCCCCAGCGATTTTCCGCACTACATCATGCATCTGTTGCCATGTAGGTTCCCCGTCCTTCTTAATAGTCACCGTGCATATCACGCAGTCTTCTTCGCCGAACACCCGCACCACTTCTCTTTCCACTTCCGCCCGGGGAGTACCACCGCTTACCTTATCCCCTCGGCTCGGAGACACCCCAAGACCTCGTGCCTTTTCGAACTCAGACCGCATACTTGGATCCCAAGGGTCAATGCCCAACTTCGCCAATCGACGATTTGCGTCTGCCTTCACCTGCGCATCTTCCAAACTCATAGAATCCTTGTCCCCTATCCGCTTCTTACGCTGTTCCCCCCGAACGCTGAACCTTTGCACTTAGGTCACACCATCCCTAAGATACAGGGTAGGACCGACTCGCTCCATAGACCGTCTTCGCTTCGTTCTCTTCCGCTTACTTCCAGATGTTGAACTCGTCCTTTCCACCCTAACCCTATTGCCGTTCTCAGTTACCGCCACATCTTCCGGCAATGGATTATCCACCGTACTTTTCATAATTTCTTCAATCTCTTCTCGTCCTTCCATCATTCGCCTCCAAGCTTTTCGCTGTGGGTACACAATATTTTGTGCCCTCTCTGCCTAAATCCCCCTCTTTTGTCACACACACGGTGCCCAGTCCAGTCAAGTCAGGGCCACCGTATTCTTCTGTCTCCAATCCACCGCCGCACGCCACCTCAAACTTTAGCGATTGTACAACTTCTCCAGCCCCACTCTTCAACCCCTTTCAGCAACGATTTACGTCCTTGAGGCCTATATATACCTTATCACACGACGTATGTCGTAGGTACTGACGACCTCGGTCGCCGGAATACCTACATCCCATATTGTCCCATATTACGACCCATATCGTAGGCATAACGACCTCGGTCGCCGGTAGACCGCGCTCTATATAGAGACATGCCTCACGGCCGCATCTTGAGCCGAACGCATCCGGCACCACCACGGGGCGCCGCGCCCGCGGGCGGGCGCACCCCTTCCCTGTGATGCCCGCCAACTTGCTTTACCGGCACCACCACAGCAGACACAGCGCAATGACCGCTGTGTTTTTGTTAACTTCACAATCCGCTGCCTGGGCGGCTGCGTCGGCTGCGTGGTCTCCCAGGGCCTTCACCGCCGAGTCGGACGACGTGGGCCTGCTGTGGCGTCCCCCAGGTCCTTCACCGCCGAGTCTCCCAGCCCGCCCCCGCTAGTCGCCACGGGTCGCCCGCATGCTCCGCATTGCGTGCGTCCCTCCGTGTGCGCCACTTCCGCGTGCGCGTTCCCCACGTATCCGCCCGCTCCCACATATCACAGCAGAACGACAGCACCGCCCTTCACCGCCGAGTCTCCCAGCCCGCCCCCGCTAGTCGCCACGGGTCGCCCGCATGCTCCGCATTGCGTGCGTCCCTCCGTGTGCGCCACTTCCGCGTGCGCGTTCCCCACGTATCCGCCCGCTCCCACATATCACAGCAGAACGACAGCACCGCCCTTCACCGCTCCCCTGACACCTACACTACTCACCCGCCACGTGTCTGCGTAAACAAACGTAATTGTAATTGTGATTCCTTGTTTCCTCCCATACAACGTAGTCCGATGCCACGTTTCTACAAGGACTGGTTTCAGGATTCATGACCGGCAAAGATGTGGTACCACCCTTAACCACCTGATACCAAGGTTCGCTACCACCACAATCTATCCTGTCTAACTCAACATACTCATTACTTTCTACACTGGCAGCAGTTACACAATCCCCCACCTCCAACTCATCAATGCCAGTCATGAGCACGACAAAGCCTATCAGCAGAAACAACAACACCATCACCGCCATGGATGTTCCAACAACCCGCCAAGGCCACGATGCATAACGCCACCCTCTTACAAACATTACCAAGCTACCAACCAGCAGAGCCGTCGGTAACAGATAACCCTGCCCAAAATACAAGAATACAACGCCGGCTACAGCAAGCCCCAACCCTGCAAGAATCGCTACATAACCGCTTAATGGGCCGTAAGTGTCACCTCCTCCCGCATCTCGTAATCCCTTGTCTTTGATACTTCCCTCTAAGTCATCCATTTGAGACATCCTTGTACTATTCCCAGTCATAAACCTGGTAGATCTGCAACCGCGATGCTAACCCCCTGGCTTGGTCGAGATCCTCAGCCACCCCAATAGCTACTGCTTCCCGTTCATTATCGCATATATTCCATTTGAGCACGTCTCCTCCCCTCATATAAACCCTCGCCCATTCTTCTGCGGCACAAATCCCGCTTGTCCTACTGGGGTTGTTCGCATGCGGCGGGTATACCTGCCAGACCGCGCCGTCCAACGGCAGCCTTCCAGCGTAATGACCACCGCCTCGCTCCGGTATTGTCCAAGTGAACGTATATGTATCCTCAACCCCCTCAACCCGGAATTTGTCGGGGAGAGGTATAACGAAGTCGGGTACCGCTGGCCGGTGTGCCATACCTTCAGCGTAAGCGATGGCATAGTAGTGAACATTGCCTCTTGGACCCGTGTCACCCTGCGGCCCCGTGTCACCCTGAGGCCCTGCTACACCCTGCGGCCCCGTGTCACCTTGCGGCCCCGTTTCACCCTGAGGCCCTGCTTCACCCTGAGGCCCCGCTTCGCCATGAGGGCCTATAGGTCCACTTACAGCTTCCTCTTGCACAATGCGCCTTACATCATCCTCAGTTAGTCCACCCCCGGTACAACCCACCAGCGCAACGCAGATAACTGCCAGAACAGCAGTCTTTCTTGCATATTATTCATCTCCTTACAAGTTTTAGTCATTGCAGCGAATTGCTCGGCTTTCTGAGCAGTTATGACACGAAATCCACAATGGCCCGAAGCACTTCGTGAATGGGACCAAACATCGCGCTGGCCCCATGAGACTCTTGAGAAATGCGATGGAGCGAATTGTTGCGGCCTTCCAGTTGTAGATTATGCTGTTGTTTCCATTGATGAATCCTGAGGAAATGGGCGGAGGATTATCGTGGTCCGTGAGGGGGACTCGTGTACGAGTCCCCCTCACTCGTAAGTGCCAACATTTTGCCTGATTTGATGCTATATTCCCTGCCGTTGCTAAACGATTCAGTCCACGCTAGAAGTCAGGCAATTGCCAACAGTCTTGGTTGTCAAGAGAAAGCGAGGATAGTATTCCATGTGCTTCGAGAACGATGACATTGCAGCGCGATCAGTCTCGTGCGCACCTTTTGGGTCAATGCCACAAGTTCCTTTATGCTGTAGAATTTAGGGCAGTTTCACCCAAACCAATAATACGTACCACACATATAACGAACCTAATGCTATGACATTATCCACCGATGACATGAGAATACATGAGGGTATGGTTCTAAGCGGTCCGTTGTTCAGCGAACCTATGCGTGTGGTGACTGTCCGCCTGAACGGTGTCGGCTCGTTGGATGCAGGACTTGTAGGACAACGGACAGAGCAGTTCCGGCAGGTCACTTTGACCTCGGCAGATATTGCTGCTTTGACCATAGCCGACTCCAATATGTCATACGATGGAGATGGCCGGTTACTCAGACTCGGCCTCCAAGCCTACACTCTAGGTATCGCCTACGAGTTCGACCCCTATTTCGGCCTTTCCATATCGCGGGTAGACCCATTGCCCCATCAACTTGAGGCCGTCTACGACTATCTTCTGAAACTTCCCAGTGTGCGATTCCTCTTGGCCGACGACGCTGGGGCCGGAAAGACCATCATGGCCGGGCTGCTTATCAGGGAGTTGAAGCTTCGAGGCTTGGCTGAACGAGTCCTCGTGGTATGTCCGGCAAATCTAACCTTTCAGTGGCAGCGAGAACTCAAGGAAAAATTCGATGAGCAATTCTTCGTACTGAAGGGCGGCGACATACGAGACCAGTTCGGCATTAACCAGTGGATCGAGCAGAAGCAGACCATCACCTCCCTCGACTTAGCCAAGAGGGAAGAGATACTCCCTGGGCTTCGGCAAGTACATTGGGACCTTGTGATAGTTGATGAAGCCCATCGCATGTCGGCACGGGATGAGACTCACAAGAGCCAGCGTTACCGCCTTGGCGAAATGCTGCGGGATAATACCGACAACATGCTGCTTCTTACAGCTACACCCCACAAGGGAGACCCGCACAACTTCACTCTCTTCCTGCAACTTCTTGACCAAGACGCCTATGCCGACGTCAAGTCCATTCGCGAGGCCATGGAACGCCGGCGGGCACCGTTCTACCTCCGGCGCACCAAAGAGGCGATGGTCTATTTCCCAGAACCGCAAGAGGACGGCACGTGGGCTGCTAAACCGGTCTTTACGAAGCGAATCACCACCACGGCCGGTTTTACGATGGACGGAGCAGAGTTCCAGCTGTACCAGGCGGTCACCCGCTTTGTGCAGCGGCAGAGCATCCGCGCGGCGGCTCAGGGCGACGATCCACGAGCACGTGCAGTCGGATTCCTCATGTCGTTGTATCAACGGCGACTAGCTTCCAGTGTGCACGCAATGCAACGGTCGCTGGGGAACCGAGCAAGACGTCTCGAAGACGGCCTCAAACAAGCCCAATACTTGGCGCAGAAAGCACCTCCTGTCCTTCCCGATTGGGAAGAATTGGAAGAACTGGAGGACACGGAGCGCGAGCGGCTGGAACAGATGCTGGAGGCAGTCACACTGGCCGGTAACGCAGATGAAGTTTGCAAAGAGATTGCCGAACTCCGACAACTCGCTCAACAGTCGGCGACCGTCGAGGCGACGGACGAGGAGGCCAAACTCACTCGCCTAAAGGAAATCATGCGAGAACAGGGGTTCTTCGACGACCCTGACCAACGGCTGCTCATCTTCACGGAGTTTAAGGATACCCTTAGTTATCTAGTGGACAGGCTGAAATCCTGGGGATTTCGCGTAGGTTCCATCCATGGTGGAATGAGGCCCGGTTCGCGGGATGAGCCAGGCTCCCGCCTCTACGCCGAGCAGCAGTTTCGGGACGGTCAGATTCAAGTGCTGGTGGCGACAGAAGCTGCGGGTGAGGGGATCAATCTCCAATGCTGCAATATCCTTTTCAACTACGACATCCCCTGGAACCCCAATAGGCTCGAACAGCGCATGGGTCGCATACATCGCTACGGGCAGCGCTTCGACTGCCTCATCTTCAACTTTGTCGCTATCAACACCATCGAAGGAAGGGTCCTTCAACGCTTGCTTTCCAAGCTTCAGGAGATTCGCGACGCTCTCGACGACGATGCTGTGTTCAACGTGGTTGGCGAGGTACTGCCATCTGCACAAATTGACCGGATATTCCGCGACTACTACTCCGGCAAAATGGGGCCAGAAGACTTGGAAGCCCGGCTTTTGCAAGATGTGGACGAGGGACGCTTCCGGGAGATCTGCCAGACTGCGCTGGAGGGTCTGGCTGCGAAGAAACTAAACTTGGAGATGCTGGTAGAGCGCCGCGCCCGCGCCCAGGAGCGTCGTGTCGTACCTGAGACAATTGCCCGCTTTCTGACAGAGAGTTCCCGAAACGCGGCATTCACCCTTAATCCGGTCTACCGCCTGCCGCATACCTTCCAGCCAGGTCGAACGCCGACCGCCCTTAAGAGTTACGAGCGCGATTCCGACTGGCGTTTCTCCGACCTCCTGACGCGTTACCCTCGTCTCTCAACAGACCGGGACACGGCAGAGGCCCACAACTTGGAATGGGTGACCCCTGGGCATCCCCTCTTTGAAGCGCTCCGACGTCACTGCGTCGAAACAAGTAGGGACGTCTTCTCGGCAGGGGCGTGTTTCTACTCCCTAGTCCACAACTCACCGGCCCGTCTCGATTTCTATCGTGCAAGAGTCGTCGACGGCCTCGGCCACGTCATTCACGAGCGGCTGTTTGTTGTGGAGCTTAAGGAGAGCGGCGAACCAGTCTTACGCGAGGCTGACATTCTTGGCAATCTTTCTCCAGCACCCCCTCCAAACGATCTCCCCGCAGCAGCCTCGCTCGCTGAAGCAACGGCATGGCTGCATGAGCATGCCCTCCTACCCTTCATTGAAGAGGTGCGCGATGAACGGCTGGACGAGGTGGACCGGATCGCGGATCATGTCGAACTGTCGTTGACTGAGGTGCTTCAGCGAATCGATCTAGAGATTGGTCGAGCGTCTGAGGACCTGGAAAAGCAGGTAACTGGTGCGGAGGGGCGTCTCGCTCAAGCCGAAACCCGCCATGATGAGGCCATGTCCCGGCGCGAAAGGCGAAGACGCGAGATTACTCAGCAGCGAGCGCTCACCCTGCAAGGCGTGGAACGGTTAGCAAGTACCCTCATATTGCCTCACCCAGATCGCGAGTCGCCCGAGGTGAAACGTCTGCGTCCTAACGCTGAGACCGAGATGACTGCGATGCAAGTCGCAATGGAGTACGAAGCGGCCCAGGGTAAACAAGTCTGCGATGTGCACGAGAAGAACCTGGGCTACGACGTAACCAGCCTGGATGTCGCGTCCGGCGAGTTGCGCCTTATAGAAGTGAAGGGACTGGCTGCCGCATCGGGCACGATTCTGCTGACGCCCAACGAGCGCCGTGTGGCCGAGGACCGCCGAGACTGCTACTGGCTCTATGTTGTGACAAACTGTGCCTCCGAGCCGCAGTTACAAGAACCTATCGAGGACCCCGCCCGTTTCCCCTGGCACGAGGTCAGTAAAGTGCAGCACTACTGGTTGGAAGTGGACGCTATGACCAAGCCGATGCAGGTGCGTGAGGAGCGGGCGGTATATCGCCCGAACGACAACGACTCGGAGACTAGAAAATGAGAGGGAACTATCCTTTCACTGACATTCCACAGGACGTGAGAGGCCTTGTCGATGGGGAGGGTCGCAGACTGGAAGCTATTGAATACATAATCGGTGCGCCGACATTTGCAGTGATCACCTACCGAGTGGATTACCGAGCCCCGCCAACCTTCGGAACCCCACCGGGTGTCATCAAGTTATCCAAGAAAGAGCATGCTATCCCTGACTCATCACTCATTAAGCTAGGGTCTTCCCGACACTATCGGGAGGGCGAAGTGAGTACCACCGGAGTAGCAGATCCAGAAGAAGCAAGGTTGGTGCAGAGAGGATCTCTGAGGGAGTTCCGCAAGAAGAACGGCCTCTCATCAGAACCATGGCACGATAACGTGTCCTCAACGGTGACTTGGGCAAGGCGTGACTTCCTAATGTTCTGCACGTCCCTCGCCCCGCAGTATGGAGGATTTGGAACTTTGAAAGGCCAGTTCCCCGATTATGACAGTGCGACGCTCATTGCTGATCCCTCGGCATTTGCGATGCAGTTGGGCAAGGACATCGGAAAACAGTTCGACATGGAAAATGTCCGGCTTGATTCCTTTGATGCCTTAAGGCGAATGCAGCTCTCAGAAGTTACCATCAGTGCGGAAGGTCATTTACTCCACAAGGGAGTTGACACGGTGGTCTATGTATCCCACGGGCCGGTTGCCTACTGCGACCCGCCTGAAGAAGTCATCAACCGTTATCCCATTGCAAGACGAGCAGAGGTAGTGCCCTTCGTGAAACGCAGTAAGTTCGCAGGCCAGCGGGAATACAGATTCGTTATTGAGGTAATCGGCGAACCCGAGGAGGCGGAATTTCTGATTGAAGTCACTGACGAGCTTCGCAGCCTCACCTGTCCTTATCCTGATTTCACCAAGATAGGAATAGCGAATTGATGATCCCCGCAACTTGCAAGCGCCTGGCTGAGGTTGACTTCCCCATTGCGGAAGTGTCGCGGCACGCGGTCCGGGAGAAGTCTATCAGGCATGGGCATCCGTCTACGTTGCATCTGTGGTGGGCGCGACGGCCGTTGGCGTCGTCGAGGGCCGTGCTCATGGCGCTGCTGCTGCCTGACCCGTGCGACGAGCATTGTCCGCAGGAGTTCAAAGCCCGCGCACGGGAGATTCTGCTGGACATGCGCACCCGCCCTGGGGGGTGGGATGAGCAGATCAAGGCGGACGAAGGTTTACGACGTGTCATTCTGAAGTTCATCGCCGACTTTGCCAATTGGGACAACTCGGCCAAGCCGGAGTACCTGGAGACAGGCCGGTCTCTCGTTCGCGCCGCGCACCCGGAAGAGACACCCCTCGTGGTGGACCCCTTTGCGGGAGGCGGCTCCATTCCCCTCGAAGCCCTGCGCCTCGGCTGCGAGACGTTCGCCAGCGACCTCAACCCCGTTGCCTGCCTGATTCTCAAGGTGATGCTGGAGGACATCCCACGCCACGGGTCAGGACTGGCCGACGAACTACGCAAAGTAGGTGCTGAGGTCAAGGCGCAGGCTGAGAAGGAGCTGGCCGATCTTTATCCCAAAGACCCGGACGGCGCGACACCGATAGCCTACTTGTGGGCACGAACGGTGCGTTGCGAAGCGCCAAACTGCGGCGCGGAAATTCCCTTGATGCGTTCCATGTGGTTATGCCGGAAGCCCAACCGCAAGTTTGCCCTCCGACCCAAAGTTACGCAGTCCACCGATGGTCCACCTCAGGTTGATTTTGAGATATTTCAACCAGAGTCGAATGGAGAGGTTGACGGCGGCACAGTTTCACGTGCAAAGGCAACCTGCGTATGTTGCGGCGTAGTGCTGCTGCCTGAACGTGTGCGCCAACAACTTGCTGTTCAGAGAGGCGGAGCCGATACGGTGTTCGATGATGATGGCCGACGCATTGGCGGAGCACGAATGACAGCTGTGGTGACGCTCAAACCCGGCGAGAAAGGGCGACACTACCGCCCTCCCAACGGTAGTGACTATGAGGCGGTACGCAGAGCACAGGAGAAACTGACGTGCATCCTTGAGGACTGGGAAAGAAGTGGAAAGGAAGGTCTTCGTCCTGTGCCAGATGAGCCGACTCCCGCTGGAGGCGGCTCTGGTGCAGGTCGAGCATTCAGTGTCCAGAAATATGGCATGTTGCGTTGGGAAGACCTCTTCACGGCGAGACAAAAGGCTGCCTTGGTAAACTTGGGGCAGATAGTGCGGGCATGCTCATCAGCTAATGCCCAGAATCACATTTCGCTTCTGATGGCTGCTTCTAGTCGATGCGCTGATCACTGGAGTTCAGGGGCTATGTGGATACAGGACCTGGAGGCTGTAGCTCACACCTTCGGCAGACAGGCCCTGCCTATGGTGTGGGATTTTGTAGAGGCATGTGGATTCGGCAATGGTGGTGCTAACTGGGAAGGCCAAGTGGATTGGGTTGCTCGGATTCCAGATCGCTTACAAGTATCGAACCTTGGGGGATATCAGATTGCAGACGCTACAGACCACCCCTTACCGACTGCAGCTGCCGGAATCTGGTTTACGGATCCGCCGTACTACGACGCCATTCCATACGCCGAGCTCTCAGATTATTTCTTGGTCTGGCTAAAACGGATCCTGCCAAATCACTCCTTGTTGAGGGATCCTTTTGATCTCGGTAATTCACTCTCACCCAAAGAACGAGAGGTTGTACAGGACGAAACTAAGAAGGCTGACGGCCAGCCAAAGAACCGAGCATGGTTCGAAGAAACTATGGCAAAGGCCTTCGCGGAAGGTCATCGCGTATTACATGAGGATGGAATCGGTTCGGTCGTATTCGCCCATAAGACAACGGAGGGATGGGAGGCACTTCTTTCAGGCATGATCCGTGGCGGCTGGACCATCACTGGATCCTGGCCCATCGCAACTGAGCGATCAGCTCGAATGCGAGCCCGTGACTCCGCAGCTCTGGCAACCAGCATCCATCTCATCTGCAGACCTCGTCCCGAAGATGCCCCTGTTGGTGATTGGGCGGACGTCTTACGAGAGCTGCCGGGACGAGTCGGTGATTGGATGCAGAGGCTTCAAAGGGAGGGCGTTCAGGGTGCGGACCTGGTCTTCGCTTGTGTCGGCCCTGCGCTGGAAATCTACAGCCGCTACTCCCGTGTGGAGACCGCGGAGGGTAGAGAGGTCGGTTTGCCTGAGTATCTTGAAAAGGTTTGGGAGGTGGTCGGTCGCGAGGCGTTAGAGCAGGTGCTGGGCACAACGGAGGCGCAGGCCCGCAACGGTGCAGCAGGTGCGCTGGAGGAGGACTCCCGGCTGACGGCACTATTCTTGTGGACCTTGCAAAGCACGTCGGAAGCCAAGCGCTCCGGAAACGGAACGGACAGCAACGTCGAAGAGGAGGAAGTGCCACGTAGAAGGTCATCTGGCTTCAGCCTGCCCTTCGACGTTACGAGACGGTTCGCCCAGCCCCTGGGCATTCATCTGGATGACTGGGAGTCACGCATCATTGAGACAAAGAAGGGAGTGGTGCGCCTGCTTCCCGTCTCGGAGCGGAGCAAACAACTCTTTGGTGAATCGGGAGCAAACACGATTGCCGACGAGATGGAGTCGGCAGCAAATATCAATCCCCAGTTGAGTTTGTTCCCGAAGGGAGCGCCGTCGATACGGGGCCGCACGCGTCGTAGCGGAAGATCAACCCCACCGATTGGTGGCAATGGCGGACTCACGCTGTCGGCAACTACGCTGGATCGGGTCCACGCAGCTATGCTATTGCAAGCGTCGGGCCGGAGCCAAGCATTGCGCAACCTATTGCGGTCTGAACAGGAGCGTGGCCCCGACTTTCTTCGCCTCGCCAACGCCCTCACAGCTCTCTACCCGCGCGGGAGCGAGGAGAAGCGGCTCTTAGATGCTATGCTATTGGCAGCACCCAGATAGAGCTAGGTCATCAGAGATCCCCGTAGAGAGCAATAGATGAGACCTCTAACGGCAATTATAGTAATCGGGGCCGGACTCCTTGGACTAATCATAGGAGCTTATTTGGGAGGGTTGATGTGGGGCATTGTGGGAGCAATCGCCGGGTTAGTTCTGGGTGCCATAGTAGCCGCCGTGCTCGGAACAGAAAGATAGCGAACAGCTGCTACCGAAACCAGAAATAGGAGGCAATCCATGGCAGATGAAGGGAAACTGTTAGAGCGCATCACAGCCTGTCCGGACATATTTGGCGGCAAGCCGATCATTCGCGACATGCGGATATCGGTGGAGCACGTCCTGGGTATGCTTGCTTCAGGCGACACGACTGAAACGATTCTGAGCGAGTACCCGTTCCTGGAGGCAGACGACATCCGGGCGTGCCTGCTTTACGCCCACCGTTCGATGGCTGGAGAACAGGTCCATGAGCGCATGGCTGTCCGGTAGAACAGATGAGATTCCTCCTCGATGCATGTGCGGCTTCACGGAGTATGCACTCCATGCTGACGGCAGAAGGACACGAGGTTCTCTCAGCCCTAGACGTCAATCAGGAGGCTACGGATCAGGAAATCATGGCCCTTGCATTGCAGGAAGACCGGATACTCATCACGGAAGACAAGGACTTCGGCGAGTTGGTTTTCGTGCGAGGCCTGCCCCATCCATGCATAGTGCGTTTCGTCGAAATGCCAGTGGCAGAGAAGGTCGAGGCTATGCGGGAACTTATAGAAACACGACCGAACGCCATGCGCGAGGGGACTCTTATTGTTGTGACGCGGAACCGAGTCCGCATACGCTCAAGGAAGAATCTGGAGCGAGGTGAAGGATAGATGCAACCCTGGTACAGAGTGGTAACACTGCGCAAGGAGGTCCGGGAGGGCCGTTCCTTTAGCCCGGACGAGTTCGCCATCGCCTTAGAGCAAGTGGTTGCGGGAACTGCGCCCCAGGACTACAGCGACCCAGAGCAGTTCTTCTCCCGCACATGCTTTACCCGTGCGATGACGGAGCACACTGGAATGGTTCTGCGTCGCCTGTCCGGTAAGACGGAGAACACCTCGCCTGTACTGACGCTGATAACCCAATTCGGTGGTGGCAAGACTCACACGCTTACATCCCTGTATCACCTCGCCAACGCTGGTAGAGATGCCCATAGTCTGCCCGGTGTCTCTGGGCTTCTGAGCGACGCCGGCGTCACCAATAGTCCTGATGCCCGAGTCGGTGTCTTCGTCGGAAATGCCTGGGACCCGTCGGAAGGGAAAGAAACACCTTGGATTGACCTGGCCAGGCAATTGGCAGGGGATGCGGGTGTGAAAGCACTGGGCAGTGCGGCGCAGACGACACCGCCGGGTACCGAGGCTCTAGCCAGAGTGTTTGCCGCAGCGAATGCCCCCGTCTTGATTCTGTTTGATGAAGTGTTGAACTTCGTAAACAGGCACCGAGGCATGGCCGAGAGTTTCCACGCGTTCCTCCAGAACCTGACAGTTGCAGTCACGGGAGCAACTCATTCGGCGGCGGTCATAAGCCTGCCTCGCAGCCAAGTGGAGATGACCGAGTGGGACCAGGAGTGGCAGGACCGCATCACAAAGGTCGTCCGTCGCGTCGCCCGCGACCTCATCGCGAACGACGAGTCTGAGATTAGTGAGGTGGTGCGCCGTAGACTTTTCGAAGATCTGGGCAGCGAGCGTGTCCGTCGCAATGTGGCGAGAACCTATGCCGACTGGTGCTTCGAGAGGACCGCTAGGCTTCCTTCCGAGTGGACAGCCGTGGATACGGCGACCACCGGAAGCAGAGCACTAGACTTCCTTCGCAAACGCTTCGAGTCATCTTACCCCTTCCATCCATCTACTCTCTCTGTATTTCAACGGAAGTGGCGAGCGCTTCCTCAGTTCCAGCAGACCAGGGGAGCCTTGGCAATGTTGGCGCAGTGGATCTCTTGGGCTGCGCGTGACCAGTTCGGAAAGGCTCGCACCGAGCCGCTGATCACCCTTGGTTCGGCGCCGCTAGATGTGCCCGAGTTTCGCGCCGTGCTACTGGGTCAGTTGGGGGAATCCCGCCTTGACGTGGCCATTGATGCGGATATCGCCGGCGAGACTGCACATTCCAAGGCCCTCGATGTGGACGCCAAGGGCGTTCTGCGTGACATTCACCGAAGGGTGGGAACTGCCATCCTCTTCGAGTCATCCGGTGGACAGGTCGATAAGGTGGCCCACCTCCCAGAGCTGCGATTCGCCATTGGAGGGCCGGAGGTCGATACGACGACCGTTGACAGCGCTGCGGCAATCCTGGAGAAAACCGGCTTCTTCATGCGCAAGGTAGGTACGGACGGCTATCGCATTCACCATCAGGCGACGCTGAAAAAGGTCGTAAGCGACCGTCGCGCCTCTCTTGATGAGGAGACGGAGATCAGACCTGCGATGCGAAAGCTTGTAGAAGAGGAATTCGCTCGGGGCGCATCGGTCCCGATTGTCTATTTCCCGACAGACGGAGATGCGATACAGGACTCGCCGCGGCTCACGATGGTTGTTCTAGACCCTGTAGAAGAATGGAGAGAGGGTGGACATCTGGCAAAACGCATTCGCAGATGGACAAAGGAGCGGGGCAGGTCGGCGCGACTTTATCCCGGAGCGTTGGTATGGTGTGCAAGGAAGCCAGGCCGTGAGCTGAGGGAGTGCGTCGAGCTGTTTCTTGCTTGGCGTCGAGTCGCCCAAGAGGTGTCCCAAGGAATCCTTGGCGCAGAATTCGGCCGCAGCGACCGCGCTGAGGTTCAGACCATGGTCAGGGAAGCGGAGGCGGCAGCCAAGGATGAAGTATGGGGGGGCTACCGCTTTGTGGCCTTGGCCGATAATCAGGTAGAAGGCGGGCTGAGGATCATCGACCTCGGAGCGGGGCACTCAAGCGGTAGCGAGACTCTTTGTGGGCGCGTCATAGCCGCTTTGAAGTCTAGTGCGCTGCTCAACGAATCTGTTGGCGCTGGTTACATTGATCGGCATTGGCCGCCAGCGTTCAAGGACACGGGAGCTTGGCCGTTGACCAGCCTGCGCCAGAGTTTCCTTAACGGCGCACTGACGCGGCTGATTGACCCGGATGCGGTTCTACGGCGGCGCATAGTGGAGTTTGTTGAAACAGGCGACTTCGGACTGGCCTCCAGTAATATGGAAAATGGCGAATACACAAGGTTGTGGTTCAAAGAGCCGATAGGGGCAGATGAGGTGGCCTTCGAGCCTGGGGTCTTTCTGTTGACCAGGGCCAAGGCAGAGGAACTTCGAACAACACAGGAAGGCCAATCTCAAGCTGAAGCGGAGTCCACCGAAACAACTAGCCAAGAACAAGGCTCTGAAACAGAGAAGGAGCGGCCCTCAACTAGTTCGATTAAGCAACCCGTCCCAGGCCAAAAGGCCACTCTGAGGCTAAAGGGCACTGTTTCGCCCGAAGTCTGGAACCGGTTCGGCACGAGAATCTTGCCAAAACTACGTTCTGGGGACGACCTAAGTGTGAGCGTTGAGTTTTCGGTAAACGTGGATGCAGAGTTATCTCAAGGCTTCCAGTTGGAACTGGAACAGGCGCTTATGGACCTGGGACTTCAAGAAAGGGTGTCGGTGGAAGCTTCGTAACATCAGTAAGTCTTCTCAACTGTCGATCGCCAGGATCATTAGCCCAGTCATCGCCACAGACATAGATCCACCGTGGGCATGGTTGGATAAAGAATTCAATCAGGGTTTAGATGAGAGTTCAATCCCCTCCTTGGGGACCACCAGCCTCAGATGAGGAGAGACCCATTCTCGATGGCTGGTGCCCCAGATGACGATTTGGTAGATGGGGTTGGCCAGCCTCTCCATCGCGCTGTTGCCCAGGATAGGATCATCGAATAGTCGTGCCATACCTCCAAGACCCCGTTGGAGGTGATGACTAAGCGGGAGACCGAGTGACGGCTGTTAGTGAGCTGGTAGAGGTTAGCCGACCATAGGGATTCTCTACGAAGTTGGCAGCGGCTGATACCGCTTTACCTGAATTCTGTCTTCGCTCTTGCGTGCCTGAGCCAGGTCGTAGTCAGTTTGCCGTCTCAACCAATAGTCTGCGCTGGACCAACCGGCCTTCTCCAGACGGATGGCCATGTCAGGCGATATACCGGCGTGACCGTTCAACACCCGCGACAGAGTATGCCGGGCAACCCCCAGAACCTGCGCTGCCTCTGTCACGCTTAGGCCGAGCGGGTCCAAGCAGTTCTCCCTGACGCTGCGACCTGGATGGGGCGGATTCTTCATAGGCATGGTCTCACTCCTCACTAGTGGTAATCAACGAGATCAACGTCGTACACGTCGCCAGCTTCAAACCTGAAGGTGATCCGCCAGTTGCCGGTAATCGAAATGCTCCACAATCCTCGTCGATCCCCTCTGAGGGGATGCAATCTGTACCCCGGCACGTCGAGATCGTTGGGCCTTCCGGCGGCATCCAGGTCTGCCAAGGCGAGGGTGATTCGGTCCAATTGGTCGGCGGCAATTCTCCTAGGGTCGTCTCGTTCAAAGAGCCGCCTCAATCCCCGATGGCGAACCGAACGGATCATGAACTGATTATACCGCGTGCCGGTACAGCTATCAAATGATTCGTCAGTCTGCTCCCCACAGACACATGACGGTTGCCGACCCAGCAACTCAAGGTTATCCTCGAAACATGGCCCTTTCCAAACGACAGCTACTCGATGCCCTCAGTCGCATGCCCTTCATTGACACGGTGGAACTGGCAGGCATCATGGGTGAGCCGCCCGCCACTGTTCACCGCTCCCTGGCCAGCCTGCTAGCCGAGGGGATTGTGGAGCGCATGAACCACGGCACAGTCCACCTTCCCTCAAGCAAGAGATACTTCCTGACGGCCAAGGGCATTCGCGATGCGACAAGGTTACTCGACTACGACACTGCATCGGACTTCATACGCGCCTATCCCATGTCCAAGGAGTGGCTGACACTGCTCATCCGACGCATGGACGGCGTCGCTACCATCTACCGCCTCGCCGCCGCGCTTTCACCTGGCAGGGACGGTCCGCGCACACAAGTAGAATTCTTCCGCCGCGGCCGTTTCGACGCTGCGATCACCCTTCACGACGGTAGAAGCTTCGGCATCGTACGCCAGGGCCTGGCCCTTCAGCGAAGGTCGCTCTATGACAGGCTGAAGACCATCGCGAAGTACGACTACAGCCACCTCCCCGGCGCCATCTTGATCCTGACCCCCAGCAAGTGGGAGGAAAGGCTGACAGCACGGTTCTGCATTGACCAGAGTCTCCAAGACTGCTACGTCGCCGCCGAAATCAGTGATTCCCTGATGGACCGCCGCCGCCGGCTCTGGCAGCAAACCTCCTTTCTCCAAGAGGGCGAGTACTGTTCGTTGGAGACGATAAGGGCCCAGGCGAACTACGGGGGAGAGCATTTCGCCGGGTCGCCAAGCCGCAAACGCGCCTCCATCCCCAACCCTGAGGGGATGGTGAAGGCGGCTCCCAGCTTTGGACTAACTTCGGCAGAGAAGAGGGTGCTGGACCTGGTGACGGACCATCCCATGATTCCACGAAAGCATCTGTCCCACTGGCTGGGCGTGTCCGAGGGAAGAGTCAGTCGGGTGATGCATAGCCTCATCTGCAAATGGGGTCTGGTCCAGCGAAGCGGCAGACGAGGCGACACCCGCTACAGCCTGTCAGACGAGGGCATACGCTACATCACCCACAGGGATCGTGCCCAACTCCCAACCACACGGGGCATCTGGAGTACGGCCCCCACTTCAGACCGGCATGGCCGACCACGATACATGGGCCACCGCATCGACACGTGGGCCAGACAGACGAAGCACGCCGACGGAGTCACCTGGTTCCTGTCGAATCTCGCCGGCGAAGCCAGAACCACCCGCGACAGCATGCTGTTGTGGACAGTTCCCACTGCCAGGTCCGACCGTTCCTTCAGATGGGGTGAAGCGGCCATCTCCCCCGACGCCGTCGGAGAAGTGGTAACTGGTGGCCTTCGCATCCCGTTCTTCTTCGAGTACGAGCTGCGCGCCCGTCATCCGCGGGGTGTTGCCGCCCGGTTGCGGCCCTACCTTCGCTACTACTACCACCCAGACCAACCTGGCATGGATCTGCCTCCATTCCCCACCACACTGTTCGTTGTGGACAGAGAAGACGTGGAAGCGACCTACGTCGGAACGGCTGCCAGGATGAGCCTGATGAGCATTCCGGTCCTGGTGTCCTGCACTCCGGTCCTGTCACGAGAAGGAATGCTGGGGGGGTCATGGTACCCCCTGTGGGAGCCGGCATCCCACCGCATTGCACTGTCCGAATTGGGTGCCTACAGATGGAACTCACTACGACATAAGATGATTCCTGTAGGGTGATACAGATAGGGGCCGATACGTCCCTATCTTCCCTTCATGCCGGATGAGGGCAAGATATGTTCCGAAAGCCCCGATTTCCGGGGTTCGCCGACATCTTCACAAGCCGAAACTGTCCTGATACAGCTACAAATCGTGCCCGAAAAGCGGCTGATACGTCAAGAATTACAATATGTTGGGTTTGAAATACAGAGGTAAAGTACAATGTCTGGAATTTGACAATTTGGCATGGTGTTTCCATAGTTGACGTATCAGGCATTTTCGAGCGTTAGAGTTATGGCAGAACGACAACGTTGGGTCACCAAAGCGGAGGCCGCCGAAGAGCTGGGGATCTCCCTCTCCACCCTGGATCGACGGATCAAGAAGGGGGAGATTGAGGTGGTTAGAGAAGGCCGGCGGGTCTGGGTAATGATGCACGGGCCGGAGTACCTAAGCGACTACATGCTGCTGCGTCGGGCCGAGGCTAGGGAGGAAGAACTGAAGAGGGCCGCTGTGAGGTTGGAAAGGACCATATCCGAGTTGGAACTTAGAGCGGCTAGGTTGGAGCAAGAGCGAGACGAGGCCCGGGAGGCGGAGTCCACTGCCTGGAGGCCCTACCATGAGCTTGAGAGGAAGTACCGGAAGGAAGTCTCCGAGCACAAGGTGACGAACAGCGTGCTCATGGTAGCCCAGATAGTCGCCTTTGTCCTGCTGGCACTCCTGGTCGGCGCCGTTCTCCTGTGGTGGTTTGTGCTAAGGTAGGGCAGCGAGAGGATTCAGAGTTGGGGTTCTTGCCCGAAGGCCCGATTCATGAAACCAAAATTGATTGAGCTGGTCGGTCGAGTTCTTTGGAAAGAAGCGAGGACCAATAGAGACGCGAGGACTCACGATGCATTCTTATGGAAAAGGACGACCAACGCGGTTTACTGGAATCAATCTACACTAGATTCCGTGCTGGTTAAGGAGTAGCTTGTTGCTTCTTCCAAAAAAAAGACAATACGTACTTAGTCATGAGTGTTAATGAACACGGAATGGTGACCGCTTGCAACGAATTGACCCCAAGAAGTATGAGGGCGACTCCGTGACAAATCGTGCATGTGTGTACAGGGCCCGGTGGGGCTTCGTCATCCAACCCGGCGACTCCGGCAACCCGACTCACTAGACTTGAGAGAGAATACTGAGAGCAACCATGAAAGCAATAGACAACCCGTTGGTGCAATTTGTAAATGGAACGAAGCAGTTCAAAATACCCGCCTTCCAACGAGACTACAGTTGGACAAACGAACAGTGCCAACAGATGTGGGACGACATAGTAAGGGCAGGCACCAACGACGAGGACCACTTCATAGGATCAGTAGTCTACATAGCCGGTGATACTCCGGGTGCGGTATTCAGCAGCTGGCTGGTGGTCGATGGACAGCAGCGATTGACCACTCTCACACTTCTATTGATTGCGCTTCGAGACCATATTCATGAAACCGGCTGGGCTGGACAAGAGCCGACTGTGGCCCAGATCGATGCCTACTACCTCAAGAATGCACTCGAATCTGGTGAGAAAAGGTACAAAGTCGCCTTGCGGCGTCACGACGATAGGACATTGAAGAATCTTGTTGACGGCAAGAGTCCGTCAGATATCGAAAACACCTCTGAACTGGTGGTCGAGGCCTACCGATACTTCAGAAGGCAACTGAATCGTCACGCAGCCGACCCTGGGTTAATCTACCGGGGAGTGGGACGCCTGAACATAGTTGACGTCACTCTCGTTCGCGGCATAGGTGATCCACAGAGAGTATTCGAGAGTCTGAACTCAACGGGTGTTGACCTGACCCAGAGTGACCTGATTCGAAACTATCTCCTCATGGGTCTTCCGGAGCCGGTACAGACCCGGATGTACGACGACTACTGGAGCAAAGTCGAGACGCTCTTCCGCGAAGCAGGAAGGTCTCCCGACACCTTTCTGAGGGACTACGTTGCACTCAAACAAGGAACGACTACCCAGGTCCGGGCAGACCGCATCTACACCGAATTTAGGGAATACTGGCAACCGTCGAATGAGGAGGCCTTGAAGAGCCTACTGAGCGATTTGGTCCGGTATGCGAGGTACTATGTATACTTCGTGCATCCTGAACGGATCGATAACAAGCAGCTTGGCACCGCAATGAGACAGGTCCGAAGCCTGGGGTCCGCTCACGCAATGCTGGTTATGAGGCTCTTCAATCTTCACGAGGAGAAAGCGCTCTCCAATGAGGAGTTTGTTCGAGCCTTGAATCTCATCTCAAGCTATCTTGTCCGGCGGTCAGTCTTGGGTTGGCAGACTAGGGGTTACTGGGGAATCTTCGCCAGGATTACTCACTCGTTAAAGAAAGATGACCCATTAGGAAGTTTACAGGTTGCCTTCGCCAGACAGAATTACAGGATTCCCAATGACGGAGAATTCATGTCAGCAATCCAAGAGCGAGACCTATACGGACTGCGCATCTGCTGGCACATACTCTCCCAGCTTGAAAATGCAGGACAGATAGAGCCCAGTCCCGTTAGCGAGTATTCGATCGAGCACATCATGCCCCAGAGCATTGACGATGTTTCAGAATGGAAGTGTATGCTCGGCAATAACTGGGAGGAAGTGCATAGCAAGTGGTTACACAGGTTGGGCAACCTGACACTAACCGGCTACAACAGCACCTATTCAAACAGATCCTTCAAGGAGAAGAAAACGATAGATGGCGGTTTCGATCATTCTGCCGTGCGCCTTAACGAATATGTCCGAAATCAGCCTGGGTGGACCGCCGACGAAATGGAAGCGAGAGGCAGCTTGTTGGCAGACCGCGCCCTTGAGATCTGGCCTCATCACAATGCCGACGAAGGGCTCATTCTAGCGGAAGAGATTCGTGTGCTGCGCAGTCGCGAGGCTGAAAGGCAGCCGGAGAGCATAGACATGGGTCCCAAAGCTACAGGGATCCTTTTCGGCATTCGGGATTCAATTCGTGAACTTGGTGATTCCATTGAAATTGTTGAGCGGAGATCGCTGTGCTACTACAGTGCCTTATCCGCTGGCTTTTTCGCAGAGACGCTGCCGATGTCGGGTTACGTTAGAATTGTCCTTCCCATAGATTTTGAAGAAATAGACGATCCCGAAGGACTGGCGAGAGATGTGACGGCGTGGAAGTTTTTGCCGAATGTTGTTCACCGCGATTGTGGTGTGTATATTGATGTCCGCAGTCTACAGGACATTCATAAAGCAGTCGCATTGGTTCGGCAGGCGTTTAATGTGGTGTCCGAATAACAACCATGTTGGTTCGTATTCTTGTCCGGGTCGTCTGCGTCGTTGGGCTCTGTATGAAGGTGCACTTCGCAAGGTTGGAGCATGCGCCGGATGAAGACCATAGACTCCTGATGCAGGTCTGCCGCCAGTCCGGTCTGGCGAAGTGGAGAGAACTCCTGCTCACCGATTTCGGAATGAGGGAAAACTCCCCCACTGTTCCTTCCGACGACTGGATCATTTATCTTCCTTCTTGGGACAAACCCGACCCTCTTCATGGTTAATCTGGTTTGTCCGCTACTGCTTTGTCAATTTGATTCTCTTGGGATTACGCCCCCCACATGGGCTCCATTTCCGCCGACGATCTACACGGTAGGAACAGTCAATGGCTCATCGACTCGAATAGGTGGAGCTACGTAACTCATGACAGCGATTGACAGGGAATCACTCAACCTCATTGAAGCAAGGAGCACCTGGCTGCATCGATTGTTGACCTTGGGCCCGAAACGGGTGGCTCTAACCGGCAACACAATCCTCATGGATGGATATCTGGTCCGCGGGTCGTCAAAGATTCCAATCGGGACAATAGACTCAATCTCGGTGCATCCGTCCTGGTTCTGGCATCGGTTGTTCATTCGTTTGGGAAACGGCACGGAACAATCAGTAGGGGGTCTTGACGAGGAAGAAGCAAAGCGAGTCAGGGATGCCGTAATTGGAGAAGCAGATGAGATTGCCGAGATGATGAGCCCTCCTCTGAAACGGCTTGATGAGTGGTTGAGCCAACAATTCGCCGGCGACCGATACGCCCGATACAGCGAATCACTGAAGATTCACGACAACCTCGCGCCGATCTTGCGGCGATGCAAGAGGCTAGTCCGAAGGTGTCTCAGCAAAGAAGCAGCGGAGGCTCTTGCTCGCCTTGCACCCCTGGAAACCCTTGAGAAATTCGAGTCCGTTAGGAGAGAAGCCAACTCCCTTTTCGTCAATAACGCCGCTCCAACCGCTCAGTCTGTCGCAAGTGAAACACTACGAAATCCTCTAACGAAAGAACAGGCCGAGGCGATTGCCACCGACGAAGACGTGACTCTCGTACTGGCAGGTGCGGGAACCGGCAAGACTTCCGTCATCGTCGGGAAGGTAGCTCATCTCCTTCGCAACCAGAGAGTTCGCCCGGACCAGGTGCTGGTCCTAGCCTTCAATCGTAAGGCAGCCGGAGAGGTACGAGCACGGCTGAAGGGCGAGCTTTCAGCTACCCACGTGCACACATTTCACAGCTTTGGACGCCGCGTCATAGCTGAGACGGAGGCAGCCCCCACGATATCGAAGCTAGCTACAGATGATTTCGCACTCAAGCGAGCTGTCGACCAGATAATTGTCGACCTGTTGAATGATCCAAAACAGTCGAAGGCGGTGATGAATTTCATACTTTATCACCACGCCCTATACAGGTCGGCATTCGAATTCGAGACATACGAAGAGTACGAGGAACATATTCGCGATGTCGAACTGAGGGCCCTAAGCGGGGACCTGGTAAAGAGCTTCGAAGAGCTTGAGATCGCCAACTACCTCACTGAATACGGGGTTGAATTCCGGTACGAAGAACCTTACAAGACGCGTGAAGCGACACGGCGCCACAGGCAGTACCTGCCAGACTTCTTTCTGCCCCGTCACGGCATCTACATCGAACACTTCGCGCTGGACGAGGAAGGTCGCGCTCCACGTGGCTGGACGGGCTACGCGGAAGGAGTCGAGTGGAAGAGGCGAATACATCTCGAACGAGGTTCACCCCTTGTCGAAACCTACAGCTGGCAACACAGGCAAGGTATTCTGCTTGAGACGCTTCGGAGACGGCTTGAAGATGCGGGAGTGGGTTTCAACCAGGTCCCCCGTCAGGAGCTGGTCCAGCGCCTGACAAAGGAGCGAGTCTCGTGGTTGGCAGGGCTGCTCGCAACCTTCCTGAACCACGTGAAGGGCGGCGATATCTCTTCCAGCAGGCTGCGCGCCCGCGCCAAGCAGGGAAAAAACCGTTGGCGAAGTGAAGGATTCCTTGACGTATTCGACCAGGTGCACAATCGTTATCAGAGGCTGCTTGATGATGAAGAGGCGCTGGACTTCCATGACCTCATCAACCTGGCTGCGGAGCACATTCGGAGAGGCCGATGGAAGTCACAGTACAGATATGTGCTGGTGGACGAGTTCCAGGACATTTCCTCCGGGAGAATGGCGCTAATCCGGGCACTTGGCGGCAAGGACGTAGCATTTTTCCTAGTGGGCGACGACTGGCAATCCATCTACAGGTTCGCCGGTAGTGACATTGGCCTTCTGAGTGACTGCCGCAATCTCCTAGGTCACGTAGAGGAGAGAACATTGAGCCTCACTTTCAGATTCGGCGACGGCATTCTCGGCCCTTCGACTGCGTTTGTTAAACGGAACCCTGACCAGACCCAGAGGCCACTAATTTCCGCAAGTGATGCTGAGAATGGAGGAATCACCGTTGTGGCTGCCGCAAGTCGCCATAGTGGGGTGGGTCAGGCATTACGAGACATTGTGCACAAGTCTGAAGGCAATCCGCGCACTGTCCTGGTGTTGGGCAGATACCGACAGCGCCGGGGAGACCTGCAATTCCCGCCACGAAGAAGAACTCTACGGTTGGCATTCAGTACCGTTCACAGTTCGAAGGGTCGTGAAGCGGATTTCGTGATCGTGGTTGACCTCAATGAAGGTACCAACGGACGGTGGGGGTTTCCATCCAAGATCGAGGACGATCCATTGTTGGACCTTGTTTTGCCGCCGGTGCGCGGAAGAGCTTATCCACATGCGGAGGAACGACGCCTATTCTATGTGGCAATGACGCGTGCTCGGATTGGCGCGTACCTGGTGACGGACTCTATGCGGCCGTCTTCCTTCGTGAAGGAGTTGTTGAGTAAATCTAGCGGGTTGCGGCAGATCGGCGAATTCGCGCCCAAGTGTCCCAGATGTCGCCGGGGCGTCCTAGAGGTGATAAACGGAAGACTCGGTCCTTTCTGGGGATGCACCGAGTACGGGTCAACACTGTCATGCAGTTACAAGAAGGATATCGAATGAGGCAGAGTCTGAAATCGTGATTGACTGGTAAAGTCGTCGATACGCCGATTTGTGCCATAGGATCACTCCTTCGGGAGAAAGAGACTTGCGAATTGTCACCAATTTGGATTCGTCTTTCAACCCCGGGTTTCCCTTTTCAAGTCAAACAACTCCTCCCCTGCCACAAACACTATATGTCCCGAAACCTCCTTTACTTCCCCCGTTAGAATACTTATTGAGTGATTCCGTCTTCTATGACGGACTTCAATCCTTACTTCTTGGTTGATTCTGATTCCATGATCGTCATTCCAAAACGTGACCTTGTGTGTCCAGCTATTACTGTTGCCGGTTCCTTCATCGCACCAATCCATCTCGTCCAAGTTCATGAAGTATAGATGATCCTCGCCTCCTACTATTCGCAGTATGCGCACATCATCCCCTACAGTGACGGTTGCGGGCTGTGTGAGCATTGTCGCTAAGAAGGCCCGAGCATCGGTTTGTGTGTTGGCCTTGGCCGGCCCAATCTCTGTCCCATTAAGGAACGGTTCGACGTACCACAATTTGTCCTGGCCACGACTGACAAATCCAAGGTTAGTGCCAGCCGGAGTATTGACGAGGCCCCGTAGTTCCTTCTCAGGACCCAGCCACTCGACGCAAGGAATCACATCTCTGGATTGCCTAGGCAATACGTCAAGAGTTGTTGCGAAGTATTTAACCGCCGGATCTTTACTTGACAGCAGATCACGATATGCCTTTTGGACGACAACCGCTGCGAATTCGTCTCCTACTATAAAGTTCCTCTTCACAGCATCAGCTAGCGCGTCGCGAAATGAACTGAATCCTCTCATCCAACCAATGTATGACTTTACGGATTGCTCCTTGGGAGTTCCCGGCTCGTAGGCCAAGTCCCTCGCGGGCCACATGGCGTCCCTCACGATCCTTTCAACCCTCGATTCCGTTGTCTCAATCGGGCCTTTTGATATGCGGAGCAGCTGTCTCAGTCCATGCAATATCTCTAAGTGTATTAACAAGTTTAATCTACCGAGCAAGATTTCTTCCAGGGATTGGGTCAATTCCCAATATCGAATATTCTGAAAGGCATGATCGGATCCCACCATTTCGAAATACCTGTTGAGAGTCTCCAGGTGTTTCGCGTTGGCGGCATTAGGATTGTACCGGTAGTGCCGTACTGCGCTCCCGAAGGCCTCTTCCAAGGACATGGCTGTATCGTGGTCGTGTTGCGATAGCGCCTGAAATCGTTCTTTAAGATCGTGGGTCTCCACCTTCGGGCCTCCCGCCCTCATTACCAAGAACTTTAACGCTCTCTCAATCGACAGATGAGCAATAGACAACCTGTTCATGATCTGTACAATGGTTATCCCAGGTATGAAGTCTCTAGTTGCAGGTTGGTCTTCCAAGATATTGATTACGTCTCCGACTGAATGCCGAACTATTGCCGCCTTTAGGTCCACCATCTCATCCTCATTTCCTTTCGTTTGTTGCCCAGTTCATCGATATTCTAACATCGAAGTGATGCAAGCCGTAACAGCAAATTAGTACACTATTAGGTAGTGCGACAGTTTCAGTCGGAATTCGTAAATTGCAGACGGAAGGGGAAGAGCTTGCGACTGTGGAGGCCCAAGCTGTGGTTGACTCTCAGGCCTTCGTTGACGCTCTCGAATCCACCGTGCCCTTGGAGTACCGAGGGATTGATCGTGGGAAACAATCACAATACGTAGGACCCGTTCTGATATCTGGGTGATATCGTTCCCGAAGCTCCTTACGACTCGATGCCGTTCGTGTGAGCATCCCCTCTTGCGAATTCCATGACCCTGTGATTGACGGACTCGTAGCTCTGGGGGATTCTCTTGTAAGCGTTTGATTCATCCGAGAAGACCATGGCACTGGGGTCGATGTTCTTCCTGACAAATTCATGGATATCCACTCCTCTGCGAGAGGGGATAACCCGAGCTCGAAGATGACCGGTAAGCCTTTCCTTTGCGCCAGCTACGATTACCTTTCCTGCGCCTCCCTGAGTATTGGGAATCTTCTTGTGCTTATGCTTGTTCTTCTCCTTGCCGCCAATGTACGTCTCGTCTACCTCGACGGCGCCGTCGAACATGCTGTGATTGTTTTCCCAGACCTTACGGATGCGGTGTGCCATGAACCACGCTGACTTTTGGGTGATGCCCAAGTCTCTATGTAGCTTCATGCTGGATATGCCCTTGAGGTTCGTTGCCATTAGATAAAACCCGATTGCCCACTTGCGGAGAGGGATCTTCGAGGACTCCATGACGGACCCGACCTTGACGGAGAAATACTTGCGGCAATCCGAGCACCAGTAGGGCATAGTTTTGTGGGTGGCTGGAACGATGTTTCTGCCAAGACAACGGGGGCGGTACCGGAGACCGTTGGGCCAGCGTATTGACTCAAACCATTCCTGGGCTGATTCCTCGTCGGGGAATCGGTCAAAGAGTTCCAGTAGGGTGATGCCCTTTCGGAAGGACTTTCCCGGGCCTTTGCGAGTCATGGTTATTTCTTCCTCTTCGGGCGCGGGCCAGCCTTACCAACGGGGCCACGGGTTCCGACTGTGAGCTTGACGGGGGTGGGGATTATCCACGAGTTTCCAACTCGCATTGCGCCTTTGATACGCCCCTGGGTGAGCCATTGCTGGACTCTGCGTATCGACACTCCGAGAATGTCGGCGGCTTGCTTGCTTGAAACGTACTTCTTTGCTATCATTGAATTGGGTGATAAGTCTGGTGTTTGGGGTAATCTCTTCGGGGGTTGCCCCTTTCCTTTTGGGTCTGGAGGCGGGGGGATTTGAACCCCCATCCCTCGGAGTGATAAGCCCGGTACATTCCCTTTATGCTACGCCCCCTTGATTGATTACCATGTAGATACTATACACTACTACGAATAGAATATCAATGGACTACGAGGGGAATTTTCGGTGACTTTTTGCGAGCCTTTAGAACGCCCAAGGCTAGAACGTAGAACACGGGCAGAAGAGTTGCGAATTTCGACGGCTCGTGTTGACCGGAGAAACGGTTTGGCCTTGCAGAAAATTCCCTTGCCTCGGTGGTGATTGGGCCTTAGTATTGACAACCTACCTGATTCTGATTAGGCTGAAAGGATCCCCAGCCTAATCGAATCAGAATCATGTTTGGGGTTGAGAGGTTCAAAATGACTCAGGCTGCTGGCCTCACCGCCGACTTTCACTACTATTTGGAGAATCAGGATAGTTTTGTGGAGGAGTATAACGGCAAGGTGATAGTCATCAAGGATGGCGAGGTTTTGGGTGTCTATGACAGCACTATTGAGGCTGTCACGGAAACCGAAATTGACCACGAGCTTGGCACGTTCCTCGTTCAACCTGTCAGTCCTGGCCCAGATGCCTATACTCACACATTTCATTCGAGGCACATGACGTTTTAGTGTCTCCTTCTTACGCGTTCACTGCCACAACCGATAAGCGTCGTCCCAGTGCTCTAGTTAGTCCATGCCATATTGGACCAACCGGTGTAGACCCAAGCACATTCCGAACATTTCAGGCTATCTGGGATACTGGTGCTACTCATAGCGCCATTACTCAGGAAGTTGTTGACCAGTGCGAGCTAAAGCCAATTCGAAAGGCGAAAGTTGCTCACGCTGGAATGAACAATGAGCCTGACGAAACTAACGTATTTCTGGTTGATGTCGGTTTACCTAATCGGGTTTTGATGCAGAGAGTTGAGGTTAGCCAAGGCGGGTTCAAGGGAGGGGATGTATTGATTGGAATGGACATAATTAACGAGGGCGACTTCGCCATCACGCATCCTGGCGGAATCACCCAGTTTACGTTTCAATATCCTTCACAGGCCGACATAGACTTCACTCTAGCGCAACCGGCGCCTCCTCCCCGTAATCGAGCACAGCGACGTGCATTAAAGCGAAGGAAACAATAGCTCTTTCCTTCTCTTCACTTCCCTTCGTTGAGCCTGCGTTTACTAAGGAGAATTAGCTGACTGACTCTTATTGCCCGACTTGCCCTTCTGTCCAAAGTCGGCAAGAGACTCGTTGCCATATCCTTCGGGATTTGCAACGTATTTTTCGTGTTCTCGATTGTGACTTTCAACCTCTTCATTGGAAAGGGTGATTACCGGCCCAGCTTCCCAACGCTGCTTCTCATCGCCCATTGTTACACTCATACGCCGTTGAAGTTTCTGTCCCGAAATTGCTTTCCTAGTAGGCAGCAAGCCTCCTTCCCAATCCGTCCAAGTGCCATCGGGCAACTTCCACCTTCTCTGAAAGGACAAACCTATATTCAGCGTCACAGGGTCAGGCTTGCAGTATTCAAGACTGAATCTACCTTCGAGCTTGCCCCAATACCCAGCTACAGCGTCCAATACTCTGTTAACAAGTACTTCTGCTTCCTTTGTCCAATTCTCGTTAATGACAATGTCCGATAGACGCTGTAGGAACTCCAACTCCTGCTGAGTAATGGGTGGAATAAAGGGGATGTCAATTCCGACGTTCACATTTCCGCAACTCATTCTTGCTATTCCCTGTTATCTGCTTTTCTCTAACTAGAGACGGGGTTTGCCCCTGAATTTCCTCAAAGCCATTTGTCCTTCCCACGTAAGGCACTGAGGCCGAATTCCCATCATCATGCGTTGACCAGTGATGTATCCTGCTTGGTGAATCATATCGAGATGATAATCGACTTGCCTCTCCGAATAGCCTTCAAACTCAGGGGTGGGCAAGAAACCTCCCGTGGCATTTTGCTCCACGTATTCGAGAAGCAACTCGACAAGTTTCTCTTTCAATTCCATTTCGCCTTTTCTCTCCGTCACGGCTTATTCACTCCTCCTGTAGCTATCCGTTGACCTAGAGACTCTTGAAACCTTCATGTAGGTCATCACAGACTTTCTTGGGATCGAACTTTGTGCGATTGTCGTCGAGGTCTCGTTGTCGCTGTATCATGCTATCGAGTAGGACGTTTAATGCAGTCAGGAAGGTTATATCTCGACTACCTACACTTATGTGACTCCCGTTCAGTCCATCTGGAGTCACTTCAATGGGTAGGTCCGAGCCCTTCGGCACAATCCACCAAGCGTAAGGTTTAGAGGTTGTACCGGAACCAGATATGTTCACTCCGACATACCCAACGAAATCTCTGCCAATAGCCTCAACGTAACATCCTTTGCTATCGTCGAGGTCGAACTGCTCACCTCTATATTTGTGTTGCTTTTTCATAATCCCTCCTGTATCCAAGCTATCCGTTCTAGTGTACCATGCCCGAACACCCCGTCAACTTTTGTATGCAATTACCAAAGTGTTTGGCGTCTTTTGGGTCACCTCTCGTGGTCACTGGCAGCCTGATGTATCGGTTCTGCGACAGCACTGCGATTAATTGCCCGTCGCGGACGGAATTCCTTGCCTTGGAATCTCCATTCCACACAAGACGTTTTGGGCCTTCGTAAGAACCATTGACATCGCTTAACTGCTCGATTACTGTAAAAGCAGAGACCGAGAGAAGACTAGTTCGCGGTGCCGGGCTGAAACGTACCGAACCACGTAATGAGCTAACTCTCTGTCTCTTTTCTATTCCAGCAGGCTCCCTTAACAGTATCCAAATGGCTTGAGGAGGCAAAGAAATGGAAAGCACCAAGCGCACTATCACGTTAACCGAGGAGGAATCGAGAGCCTATATGTATCTCGGCTTGGCAGTTGCCTCAATGAGTATTCGGGATGCACTTTGGCGCAGGCAAGAGTGCATAGTAGAGAAAGGGTTAGACATTGAAGAGAAACTGGAACCATGGGGTTGGCCATTGGAACAGGTCGAACCGGAGGAACTGACCGAACTGTGGCATTTCAGGAATCGCATCGTTCATGGGGCTGGTACCGTGACTCAGGACGGAACACTTCATACAACCTTGGATGGCGTAAAGCAAGCGTTCTCACTCGAAGAATTAGAGCAATACGCTGGAAGATTCTGGCATCTTCGATTCGAGAATCGTATTGCTATGAAATTCGAGATTCATACCATTTGCCGTTGCGGAAGGGGATTCTTGTTGCCCGACCAAAGGGAAGCATTCGAAGCACATCAGAAAACCTGTCAGTCTGCCTTCAGCCCCTCTCCGACCCACACACACTTTTTTACATGATTACTAGTTTGGAGCTATATGTCTAGGAACTTGAAGAATCTGATAGAATGGACATCTAGTGCGTGACCACTTTTCTTCGACGGTAAGGCTAGGGTCTACGTCATGGCGTTGGAAGTCCCCAAGTGGTCAAGAGTGGACTACATTTCGACCAGCACCTATGCAAGTGGAGAACTTCTAGCTGGCTTAGGATCGGGCATTCAAGGTGTGTCACGTCTGCGTAGTGGTCCAGAAAAATCTTGGAACCTGTGGGGAAATTTGTGGGGAAATTTGGAAATCAACCCTGATCTAGCTACAAATTCGAATCCAGGCCGGGCAGCTTTCCCTCAACCGCCCGTTAACGTGCCATAGATCCCGCTGGTTATCCTTCGCCTACCTGAATTGCTGAGCTAAAGATAGGTAGAGTCTTGGTTTGAAATGTCGAATCTCATTGCGTGGGTTCCCAAAGCTCAATCGCGTTTCCTTCGGGGTCGTGGATGCGGGCGAAGCGGCCTATGCCCTCCATCTCGCTTTCGTGGCTGACCTCGATATCTGCAGACTTCAGGTGCTCGACCATCGCGTCCAAATCGGCCACGCGGAAATTCAGCATGAAGGTCTTGTCTGCTGCGAAATAGTCGGTGTCGGCATCGAAGGGCGAGAAAACCGTGACGCCGGATTCGGTCACCCAGGGTTCCATCTCCATGCTGGTCGGAGCAGGATTGATGCCAAGGTGGTCCTGGTACCATTTCGTAAGTTTTTCCGGGTCCTTCGCTCGAAAGAAGAACCCGCCGAATCCCTGAACCCTTTGCATGCTGCACCTCTCTTTACGCCGAAATTGTTGGAGGCCGCTTTCGCCCTCGACCGGAGAGGGTCCAGGAACGGGCCTTACTTGCCGGCATTCTACATGAGGCTGTCCGAAAACCCTAACAGACAGGCATCGCGCTAGCGACTTCTACTCATGTCCAAGACTATCCCCATCAAACCCCTTGCAGCCGAATTCATTGGGACCTTCCTGCTGGTACTTGTGGCCACCGGCGTCATCATGGCCGACGAATTGGCCGGTGGGCAGGTGTCCCATCTGGGCATAGGCCTCTCCACCGGTATGGCAGTCGCCGTCATCATCTTCGCCCTTGGCCATATCTCCGGCGCCCACATAAACCCTGCTGTCACCATAGGTTTCGCCATCGGAGGACACTTCCCCTGGCGGGCCGTCCCCGGCTACGTCGTCGCTCAACTGGCCGGGGGCATCCTTGCCAGCGCCGTCCTCCTGGCCCTGCTGGGCAGTGTAGCTCATCAGGGCGCAAACCTGCCCAGCGTGGGCGTCTCCCAGTCCCTCGGCTTCGAGGTGATGCTGACCTTTCTGCTGATGCTGGTCATCGTCGCCGTAGCCACCGACTCGAAAGCCCAGGGCAACATCGCCGCCATTGCCATAGGCTCAACCGTAGCCTTGGAAATCATCTTCGCCGGCCCCCTCTCCGGCGCGTCCATGAACCCCGCCCGCTCCCTCAGCCCCGCCCTCATCGGCTGGACGTGGACCAGCCAGTGGATTTACGTCGTCGGCCCAATAGCCGGGGCAGCCATCGCCGCTCTATTCTACGGCTGGATTCGGGAAGACGGTGATTAGCCGCCTTCTCCGTCTTCACAATTCCTTAGACTTTCTCATCCATAGTAATCCGAGCTTTCATGGAACGACGCAGCATCTTTTGGCGTATCATTTAATGACGCAACCGGCTGTTCCACTACAACTCGGCCGCGGCGTCGAATAGTCCAAATAGCCACCCTCACGGAAAGCATGACAGGAGTAACGGTTTGGGAGACGCAATAATCAACACCTTCAAAGCTCTCGGTTTCTGGAGAATCAGCTTGCTCGTACTCCTGCTCCTGGCATCCGGAGGCGCAGTCTACGGCATCTATGTCTGGGTAGGCCGGGAGGACTCGGACGCGCTGGAGGAGGACCAGCAGATAGTCGCCGTCGCCGAGGGTAACCTGGTCAACCAGGTCGTCATAAGCGGCAGCCTGCAGTTCCCCACCCGCGAGACCCTGAAGTTCGGCGCCGCCGGCGTTGTGGAGGAGCTTCGTGTCGAAGAAGGCGACTACGTCGAGGCAGGGCAGGTCATCGCCGCCCTCGACGTGGAGACACTGGCGGAACTCCGCGAGGATATCGACGACGCCCGGGTAAAGATTCAGGACGCCGAGGATGCCATCGAAGACCTCAGAAACCCCTACACTGCCCGCGACGTGGTCTTTGCCGAAGAAGGCGTCGTCAAGGCAAGGGTTGCCCTTCGAGACGCCGAGGATGCGCTGGAAGACCTCCTCGCGCTTCCCGACCCGGAGGACGACATAGCTGATGCGGAATGGGATGTGGAGAAAGCCAAGCTGGACATTGCCAAGGCTGAGGATGCACTTGCAAAACTCCACGCCGACGCCGACCCAGACGACGTGGCGCAGGCTGCGGCAAAGATTGACTCCATCGAAGTTTCCCTGGAAAACGCCCTGCAGGACCTCGACCTCTTAGACGAAGAATGGGAAGGAAAGCTGGACGCCGCCCGGGAAACGGAAGAGGACGCCCTGTCGGCATACCGGGACGTTGTCCTCCGGTATCTGGGAGCGGAGGTTAGTGAGGAAGAGTCCCGCCTTCCGCCCCGGGAGATGATATCCGCCTGGGGTACCACCCTGGAGACTCTCTTCACCACTCCGGCGGTGGACTCTTTCGAGCTTGCCCGGCACTTGCAGTCTCAGGACGATCCGGATACTCCCTGGAGTGAGATAACGATTCAGAGCTGGACACTTTTCTCCGTCGGGTCCGTCATCCCCGTCTGCGAGGAGGACGCCATACTTCCGGTCTGGCAGACCTGTGTCAGCCGTGAGCTTGAGGCTCCTTGGGAGAAGCTTGACGAGGCCCGCGAACCCCTGGACGATCTGCAGAAGCAGTATGATGCTGCCCGCGACAAGGCGGTGGCGAATATAAGCGACATTGAGCAGTCCCTGAAGGAAGCTCAGACGGCTCTCGGCGACCTCTTCGAAGCGCCCGACCCCATAGATGTGGAGAACGCCCAGTTCAACATCTCCGATGCCTGGAGGGCCTTGTCGAAAGCGGAACAGGCCTACGATGACCTTATAGAGCAGCTTCTTGAGCAGCCCGATCCCGTTGACGTGGAGGCCAAGTCCAAGGCCATAGAATCGGCGCGGGCTAACCTGGTCCAGGCTGAGGAAGACCTGGTGGACCTCTTCGCACCGCCGGACCCGCTGCAGATGGCGCTGCTGGAAAGCCAGCTCGTCTCCGCCCAATTAGCCCTCGAAGCCGCGAATACCAGGCTGGAGTCCGCCGTTATCGTTGCTCCCTGGAGCGGCCTCGTATCCGGGGTCTCCGTAGAGAAGGGCGACGAGGTCAACCGCAACGCCGACATCGTAGAAATCGTCGACCCCCTGGACGTGGAGTTGGACGGCATCATCGACGAGATAGACGTGCTCTCCGTTGCGGTCGGCGACCAGGCCGTCGTCAGCATGGACGCACTGCCCGGCGAAAGTCTGACGGGTGTCGTCGACCGCATAGATGCCGGTGCAACCAACCAGCAGGGCGTCGTCACCTACCCCATCCGGGTCCGCATGACTGTTCCTCCCGAACTCAACCTCATAGAGGGACTTAGCGCCGTCGCGGAAGTAGTCATCCAGCAGGAACGCGGCCTGCTTGTACCCGTCCAGGCTGTCATGGGTCGCTTCGACGCCCCAATCGTCCAGGTCATGGAAGACGGCAAGATTCAGCAGCGGGCCGTTACCCTCGGTATCAGCGATGATTTCTGGGTCATCGTCACGTCGGGCCTGGTCGAAGGCGAGCAGGTGGTGTTCCAGGCTCCCGAGTCCTCCGGCTTCGACTTCGGTGGATTCCGGGGCGGCCCAAGCTCCACGTTCATAATTCGCGGCGGACCCCGCCAGTAGCCGTCGACGAGAATCCGTCCATGATTATCCTCGAAGGTGTTACCAAGGTATACAACCTGGGGACTGTGCAGGTCAGAGCCCTGGACGGCGTGGATCTCGCAATAGCCCGGGGCGAAATGGTGGCCATTATGGGCGTCTCCGGCTCCGGCAAGTCCACGCTGATGAACATCCTTGGCTGCCTGGACGTTCCCACCTCCGGCTCTTATTCCCTGGATGGCGAGGACGTGGGGTCCCTGGACGATGACAAGCTGGCCTACATCCGCAACCGAAAAGTCGGCTTTGTCTTCCAGACATACAACCTGCTCCCCCGCCTCAGTGCCCTCGCAAACGTTGAGCTGCCCCTCCTGTACGGCCGGGGACGGCCCAGACGGCGTCAACGGGCGCAGGACGCCCTGGAACGTCTCGGCCTTGGAGACCGTCTGCGCCACAAGCCCACGGAGCTCTCCGGCGGGCAGCAGCAGCGCGTCGGCATAGCCCGCGCCCTCGTAAAAGACCCGGCCATCCTCCTAGCCGACGAACCCACCGGCAACCTGGACAGCCGCTCCAGGCAGGAAATTCTCGACATCCTCGTCCGCCTCAACCGGGAGGAGGGCATCACCGTCGTTATCGTAACCCATGCTCCCGAGATTGCCGCCCGCACCGACCGCGTAATCTCAATGCTGGATGGCCGCATCGTAGACGACACAACCGTAGGCGGGTCTGCTGGATGAACCCCCTGGATATCGCCAATTCCGCCCTCACGTCCCTCTGGGCAAACAAGCTGCGCTCCGGCCTCACCGTTCTTGGTATCGTCATCGGCGTTGCCGCTGTCATCTCTCTCATGTCCATCGGCCGCGGCGCGCAGGCGTCCATCACCGAACGGATTCAATCACTGGGCACCAACCTTCTCTTCGTCCAGCCCGGCGCGACGAGCTTTGGCGGCATCTTCTTCGGACAGGGTTCGGCTTCCACCCTTACCCTCGACGACGCCCACGCCATAGGTGACCCAACCGCAATTCCATCCGTGTCAGCCGTGGCCCCGGAACTGAGCACCTTTGGCGATATTGTCTTCGGACGCGAGAATACCTCAACACAGGTGCTTGGCGTGACCGCCGAATATTTGGACGTGCGTAACCTGGAACTCTCCACGGGAGGCTTCATCTCCCAGGGACACGTAACTAACCGTTCCGAGGTGGCTGTTCTGGGATCCTTCACCTCCGAGACCCTTTTCGGACTGCGAGACCCCGTCGGTCAGGCAATCAGGATTAACGACCGCCGCTTCACCGTCATTGGCGTCCTGGACTCCATGGGCGGAGGCCCCTTCGGCCAGTTCGACGACCAGGTCCTGGTGCCCATCACCACTGCCTACTACCGGCTGGCGTCCGAGCGCACAACCCAGGGAGACGTGACCGTCAACCTTATCAGCGTTCAAGTGAAGGATGAGGAACTCATGGACCAGGCAGAAGGCGAGATTGCAACCCTCCTACGCCTGCGCCACCGGCTGACCGGGGAGGACGACTTCACCATCAACAATCAGCAGGACACCCTCGAAACCCTGGAGGAGACCACCGACACCTTTGTGATGTTTCTGGGCGCCATCGCCGGAATATCCCTGCTGGTGGGCGGCATCGGCATAATGAACATAATGCTGGTCTCCGTCACGGAACGCACTCGGGAAATTGGCATCCGCAAGGCAATGGGTGCCACCCGCCGTGACATCCTGGTGCAGTTCATGTCGGAGGCTATTGTCCTCAGCATTGGCGGCGGCGGTATCGGCGTGCTCGCCGGCATAGCCCTCTCCCGGCTCATCGACGGTCGCACCCTCCTGGGTCAGAATTTCGAGACCGTGTTCAGCGGAGACATCGTAGTCCTGGCCCTGCTGGTCTCCGCTGCCATCGGCCTCTTCTTCGGCATCTACCCCGCCGTTCGCGCGGCGCGTCAGCACCCCATTGATGCCCTCAGGTATGAGTAAGAGAGTGCTGCGCCATCACAATAATGAAAAACCCAAGCAAACGTCCGCCAAAGGGGAAAAAACAATGACAAAGACATTCGTGGTTCTGGCAGGTATTTTCATTCTGGTTGGAGGAAGCATTGGCGGGGCCTTCGTCGGCGGCATGATAGTCGGCGAAAATCGGGCGGAGAGCGAAGCCCCCGCTACGGCTCAATTGCCCTTTCCCGGAGGGCAGGCGGGTCAGGCCGCCGGCGTTCGGCAATTCGCGGACCAGATCCCTCTGGACGAGGATGGCAACCCCGACTTCGCCGCCTTGCAACAGATGGCCCAGGCCCAGGGCAGCGGCCTGCCGACGCCTCCTGGTCGGACCCCGACCGCGTCCACCGACACAGACCTGGAAGAGACCGTTTCCACCACGAACACCGAAGAAGCGGACGAGGACGGTGGAGACGACTTTACGCTGCCGCGGTTCGGACGCGGACTGGGACTATTTGGCGGTGGCGCAACCTTCGGGACCATCGAATCCATAGCCGATGGCATCGTAATCATCAACACTCCCCAGGGAACTGTGGAGGCCACGGTGGGCTCGGAAACCGTTATTCAGGTCTTCGCGGCGGGCGAGATGACCGACTTGCAGGAGGGTATGTCCGTCACCGTGATGGGCCAATATGACGCCGAATCCGGCAAGCTGGACGCTGCCACCGTTATCGCTGCGCCCGAAGGCGCTGGCGCCTTCCCCGGACTTGGCGGAGGGTTCCAAAATCGCCCCGACGCGGGAGGGCGTCGTCCTTAGCCCTTCCCCTCGATGGGGAAAGGTTCAGATAGAGGTGACTCCCCTTCTTTCCCCTCAGTCTCCCTTGGCTCCGGCCACGTCTCGCGTCTCGAAGCGCCAGAAGGCCGCCGCGCCTAACGCTACCGTGTACGCCAGGATCACCAGGAAGTAGTGAATCGCGCCCAGATCTCCGTCCGCGCTTATTCCAATCGTCACCTGCACCACGTCATTGTGGGATACCCAAGCCGCCACGTTGGGCCCCAGCATGAAGTTGGCCACCGGCTCGAACCAGTCGAACAACCCCGTCAAAATGCCCGTAACAATGGCCTCAATCATGTAATACCCCATGGCCAGGGCAATTCCCACGCCCGTAGACGATGTCAGAACCGCGAAGAACACCGCCAGCATCAGGTACGGAACGAGTCCGTAGAAGACCTTGCCAAACACGATGAACGTCGTGGCCCAGTCTCCCTCCACCCAGTCACCGCCCACGTGCCGCACCAGGAAGGTAAACAGAAGGCTCGTAGCCGCCAGCAAAACGCCCGTCACCAGCAGACCGCCCGCTGAAACCGCAAGCAGCGTCATAATCTTGGAAGCGAGGAATTTCCTCCGCGCCACTCCACTGACCAGGCTGGTGCGAAGGGTGCCCCAGGAATATTCCGTGCCTATGAGCGACGTTGCCAACACCATCGCGACGACGATGCCGATGAATGAGGCAGCCCCCAGGCCGTTGGAAATGCTGGCGGGCATGACGAAGAATTTCCGGCTCTCGCTCTCCAGCAGTCCGCTTTCGTCATCGCAGGCCCCGCTGCGATAGTCCTCGAGCATCGCCATGGCCCGTGCCCGTTCCTCCGAGGGAAGGGCCTCTATATCCTGTGCTATCTCCGGCGGCAGCTCTCCTGCTTGGATCTCTTCGCAGGTTAACCATATCTCTACGGGCTGACCCTCGGCGTCTGTAGTTGAGAACCCGTAGGTGACTTCGCCTCCCAGGGTGTCTCCGGATATGTCGCCACGGTAGATGAAGTAGCTGCCAACCAAGCCGATTTGCGGGAAAATAACCAGGATGGCCAGTAGGATCCACGGCATCCAGCGCCGGCGCAGCTTGAACCACTCCCAGCGGGTGAGACTCAGGATTCCAAGAGTCCAGGTTGCAATGGCGCTCAATGCGGCCCTCCAAAACAGAATCTCTTATCGGCTCGACACACTATGCCATATTCCCGCCAGGCAAACAAACGACAGCTTGTCCTCAGCCTCCGCCTACGTTCCCTTGCCACGCCTCTCTCACCCTTGCTACCATTTCCTCCATGTATATCTGGCCGCAACCCTCCCACATTTTCACGACTGACGCCCGGAGACGGATCATCCCTCTCCCCAATAGCCACCACCCTGATAAAATGGAAGCCGACGACGCAGCGTTGCCATGAATGAACAAGAATCTCCAATGAAGGTAACCCCCATCGGGGAACTCCAGTGGTGGTCCCTGGAGGTCATCAGCGGGACTATCCTGGCCGTGGGCGTGGGCATATACGCCGGTCAGCAGGCCCTTGGACTGCTGGTTACCTTCCTCGCCGCCGCCGCAGTCCTCCTGGGTGTCTTTATCCTGGGGATGTTGCTGCGACGGGTGGGGCACCAACGCTCCATCATCCTACACGCTCCACCGGAGCGGGTCTTCGACGCGGTGCTCGCCGTCGCCGGTCGCGGCGCCTTCCTGCGCTCCCTCTGGGGCATCGCCCTGACGGTCGAGCGGCCCGCCAGCACCATCGTCCCCGACACAACCCTGGAGGCCACCTACACCATGGGTACGGATCCCCTCAGTGTTTCCTCTTCTCGGCAGGGAGAGCTGGCTCTCACAGTGGACGACGTGGAGTCTCCCAGCAAGCTGGTGCAGCACGCCGTCAACAAGTTCCGTGGCAGGACTACCCGTAGCGTCGGCGTCATAACGCTGGAGCGCTACGAAGGTGGAACGCGGGTGACCGAACGGACGCGGTTGATACTTCCCATGAACGCGTCCCACTTCATTGGAGCCATCTACTCTCGCATGGTCCTTCGCCGCGCCTCCTCCAACTTCCTCGAGGAACTCCGCCGCGAAGTGGAGCGCAGCGGCTAGACCCTTACCCATGGCTGCAACAGGTTAGCACACCTGTTGACATTCCCCTACCCAATGGCTAAAGTACATCCATGCTATTGAAAACAATCGATTCACTCCCTACGATGAGACAAGTATGGTGACCCTGGATGATCGGGTCAGCCGCTTGGAAGGCAAAATGGATTCATTGGCGACAAAGGAAGATTTGGCGACGCTCCGTGCCGATATGATCGAACAGTTGGCAAAACATCGTGCTGAAATGATCGAACAGTTGGGGAAACAGCGGGCAGATACAAAAGAGATGGAAGCCCGCATCATCAAGTGGACTATGGGTGCTGTTCTCGCTGGCATGGCTCTTGCCACCAGTGTCGGTATAGCCTTTTAGCCGACGATTGCCTAACTTGTGACGACTATGCTCTTTTCTTAGCCCGCCGCAGCGCCGCCAAAGCCAGTTGCCTCACGTCCTCCGGCAGCGTGACCTCCACCCCGTCACCCAGCGAAACTACGTCTCCGGCATCTAGCGACTCCTCTGACACCCACAGCCACCCCTCCTTCAGCTCTTCACCTGCGTCTCCCTCAACATCCCGCAACCGGCAAAAGTAGATCAAGTCTATGTGCTCATGGGGCCCGGCTACAGGATCGTCGATGTCCTCCACCATGATTATCTCGGGTGGCGGGATTTGACGGGGATATGCAACATCCACGGGCATCTCTCTGTGGATGACCTCTGCGACAAGCCCCGTCTCTTCCCGGATTTCCCGTAGCACAGCGGTCACCGGGTCTTCCCCCGCCTCGATATGCCCTCCGGGTGGAAGCATCGCCTTCACCTTTGGGTGCCAGTGGAGCAGGACCTGTCCCCTGTGCGTCACGTAGCCGGTGGCGGTGAAGTGACGTTCCACCGTACCCCCGCCTGACGGGCCGTTACACAATCCCGTCTTCCCGCAACTCCCGCAGAGAGTCCTCGAAGGCCTGGATAGTCCTGTCGATATGGTCCTCCGTGTGGGCCGCCGACACCATGAAGACCTGGCCGCCCATGACGTGGACGCCGTGGGTGAGCATGGCCTTGGTCAGGAATCCCTTGCGCTTACCCGTCATGTGGGCCCGCCTGTCTTCGTAGCTGATGACAGGCGCTTCGTAGTCGCCCGTGGGTTCCATACCGATCATTGGATTGACCAGGGACGCGATGCCGTAGGCAAAGCCGGGCACTTCCGCCCGAACGAACGCCTCGTTGAGTCCTGCTTTCAGTCGGGCTGCCAGCGCGTCAGCCCGCTCGTTTACGGGCCGCTCCGCTATCATGTTCAGCCCCACTATTCCTGCGATGGCCGTGGGTGGGTTGGCGTTGAAGGTGCCTCCCTGCCCGATGCGGCGATGATTGTCCCAGTCCGGTTCCCCCCTGAAGGACATCATTTCCATAATCTCCGCCTTGCCGGCGATCGCTGCGCCGGGCATTCCGCCTGCAACAATCTTCCCGAATGTCGTCAGGTCCGGTTCCACGTTGTAACGCACCTGTGCGCCCCCCTTGGATATGCGGAACCCGGTGATGGTCTCGTCAAAAAGAAGCACCACGCCGTAGCGGGCCGTAACCTCCCGAAGCTGCTGCAGGAAGGGGTCCGGCTGAAGCGGGAAGCAGCTGTAGTGGGCCCCCGTGGGCTCAAGGATCACTACACCTACTTCCGGGTCATTCGCCAGCACCTCCTCCACCTCCTCGATGTTGGGGCGCACCACAATCACCATGTCCATTATCGCCTGTGGCACCGAGGCGGGCCCTGCGTTCCCCTGGGACGGCAGTGCATACTCGTGCCAGCCGTGGAAGTGCTCCTCGAACTTCAGGATCTTCGGCTTCCCGTTGAAAGCCCTGGCCAGCCGAATGGCCAGGTACGTCGACTCCGTTCCCGAATTGGTCAGCCGCACCTGCTCCGCAGATGGAACCAACCGCATGATGGCGTCGGCCCACTCCATCTCGAAGGGTGTGTTGCCCCCCAGGTGCGTCCCCTGCGCCACCTGCGACGAGATGGCAGCCACTATCTCCGGATGGCCGTGGCCGTGAAGCAGCGCACCGTTGCCCATCACGTAGTCGATGACCTCGTTGCCGTCCAGGTCATACTTGACCCCGCCGTTGGCCCTGTTGAAGTAGATCGGAAAGGGTTCGGCGAAACGGTTCTGATGGGTTATCCCGCTCGGAAAGTAACCCACGGCCTTCTCATACATCCGGGCCGAGGCGGGAAACTTTTCGACGTAACGCTGGTCAATGATGGACATGGTGCACCTCTCAACCTTCAATTAGGCCAATAGCTTACACCCAACATCCCATCAGGGAAAGTAGCAGCTCCAACTTCATTTCTCCCTACCGCGCGTTGTACACCCCAAACGGCTTCAACTCTTCCGACACCGATCCTTCGTAATACGCCTTCAAGTAGGGCCGTACCTCTCTGGCCATGTCTCCTCGCCGTCGCTCTTCCTCAGTCAGCGGTCGGTCCAGACTTGCCCGGATCTCCGCGTACACCTCATTCTTGTCCACCCGGGTAACCCGACCATCCCGCATCACCACCTCCCCGTCCACAATCGTCACGTCCACGTCCACGCCTCGCCCTCGATGCACCAGCGCGTCCAGAATCGACACGTCCGGGTTCAGGTAGGGTTGGTCCAGCCGCGACAGCCGCACCAGCGTCATGTCCGCCCTGCGTCCGGCCTCCAGCGTTCCGACATGGCCGCCGAAGCCGCTGGCGTTGGCCCCGTTCTCCGTCGCCATCTGAAACACCTGCGCCGGCGTGAGCGGGTCGAACTCCACCGTCGGCAGCCGGTGAATCTTGAATGCAAGACGCATCTCCTGAAACATATCCTTGTCGTCGTTCATTCCCATGTCGTCTGTCCCGATGGCCACCGGAATCCCCTCCTCCACGAACCGGGGAACAGGCGCAATCCCTGAAAGCAGCCGAAAGTTGGAGCTGGCGTTGTGACACACTGAAGCCCCCGATTCCTTGAACACCTCCATGTCCTCCTCTGTCACCCAAACGCTGTGACCGCACACCACGTCCGATCCCAAAAAGCCGATGTCCTTTAAATGCTGCAATGGTGTCGTGCCGTAGATGCGCTGGCCGAAGAGACGCTGGTAGACTGTCTCCGCCAGGTGGATGTGACTGGTGGTCTCGTACTTCTCGGACAGCGCCTTCAACCCCATCAGCAGTTCGTCTGAGCAACGATGCACGTTGGTGGGAGAAGTGTTGATGATGGTTCGCGACCCAGGGACTCCGTTGTATTTCTTGAACAGGTCCTCCGACTGGCTTACCATCTCGTCCACCGGCACGTAGCTGCCCGCCATGAACTGCTCGAAGCGACTCCTCAGACCCTCCGGCAACCGACCGAAAAACTCCTTCTCGCCGCCGCGAGGACCCGCAATCATCGAGTTCTGGTCCTGCAGATTCGGCGCGTAGGAAAGCCTCACCCCCGCATCCTGATAGGCGCGAATCACCTTGTCCGTCGACACCTCGTCCATAGGCGCAACGCCCCGACCGGGCGTGTACATTATCTGGACCGTAGTGGTGCCGGTCTCCAGCATGTCTATGGCCCCGTGCAGGTGCTCCAGGTATGGGTCCAACTGCCGCGCCCCGATGCGGCCAATGCCGGAGAGTTCCAGCGGCGCGTGCCCTGCTCCCAGCTGAATGGAAGAAAATCCCACGTGGTCGTGGTCGTTCACCAACCCGGGGATGACCACGTGGTCCGATGATCCCACCACCTTCGCAGAAGGATGCTCCTCCCTCAACAACCGGTAGTCCCCAACCTCGAGAATGACGCCGTCTTCTTCGTACACCGCCCCGTCGGTGATGATTTCAGCCTCGTCCCTACCAACCACCCTCGTAATGACGTACTTGCCCCTGACCAACAGTGAATTCATGCTTCGAGCCCCCCGTAACGTTGTAGCCCAGTGAAAACTAACGCCCTTCCCACCAGCGGCCCCACGCCCCCTGAATGGCCTCCGGGTCGAAATCGTCGTTCAGGATGGCGTCTATCAGTCGAGGCTTGCCGGAGTCCAGCGCCTCCTTGAGCGCCGGGCCCAACTCCTCCGGCTGCTCCACCCTTACCCCACGCACCCCGAAGGCCTCCGCCAGCGCAGCGAAGTCCAGTGGATGATTGTAGAAATCCATGCCGATGTACTTGCTATCCCGCTCTCTACCCGTCAGGTATCGGGCCATGTTCTCCCGCAGCACCTTGTAGCTGCCGTTGTTGCAGATCACCCACACAACCGGAATCCCGGAGTTAACCGCCGTCCACAGGGCCTGGATGGTGAACATCGCCGTTCCGTCGCCTATGATCCCCACCACAGGACGGTTGGGCGCGGCCAGCTTCATCCCCAACGTCGCCCCCATGCCGAAGCCCAGACTCCCGCCTCTGCCCCCTACCAGGGTTCCGGGTTCGTCGAATTCCAACGCCCCCATAAGTGCGCTCCGCACTGTGATGGAGTCGTCGCATACAAGCACGTCCGGTGGCAGGGAGCGACGAAGCTCCACGGCAAACCGTTCCGGCGACATCGGCGACTCTTTCCATCGCCGTTCCGCTAGTGCATCAAAGGCTTCGCTACGCCGTTGCTTCTCTTCGGCAACTGCTCTGCCTCGCCCTCTCGCCGCAGCCGCTTCTGCTGACGTCATCCTCTCCGTAAGGGCCTGCGAAAGCTGATCCAGGCTGGCGGCGATGTCCCCCAACACCCCAGCCGCCACGGGATAGGAGCGCTGGATGTCCCAATCGCTGCAGTCTAGGTGAATCAGCTTGGGCGGTCCGCTGAAGTGCGGCTCAGGCGTGGGTATGGACTGCACCATAACCTCCGTTCCCACGGCGAGAATCAGGTCTGCCGCGTCGAACCGCTCCTTCATCTCACGGTGCAGCCAGCTTGTATCGAAGGCCCCCATATAGTGGAGATGCGAACTTGGTAGGTGCACCTCCGAAAAGCTTGTGGCGAACACCGGCGCGCCAATCTGCTCCGCCACCCTTGACACCAGCGCCGGCGCCCCGGGCGACTGCGACACCCGGTCTCCCACCAGCATCAATGGACGTTGCACCGACGCCAGCAGCCGCGCCGCCCGCTCCACCGCGCGCGGGTCTGGCAGTACTCGGTAGTAGTGGTCCACGGAGGGTGCGATGTCCATCTCCGCCTCTTTGTCCATCGAATCCCACGCGAAGGACACGAAAACAGGGCCTGTGGGGGGTGTGGCGGCCACCTTGAAGGCCCGCCTCACGATGGATGGCACGTCCTCCGGCGTGGTCACCTCTCCAGCCCACTTCGTGTACTCTCGCATCACGTTTACCATGTTGGAGTAGAGAGTCGGGTTATGAAGCTGCAATCCTGCCGCCGTCTGTCCCGCAGTTATCACCATGGGAGTTCCGCCCCGCCACGAGTTGTACATGACGGCGATGCTGTTGGACACGCCTACGGAGATGTGGAAGTTCATGAAGGAGGGACGCTGGGTTATTCGGGCGTAGCCGTCGGCCATGCCCGCCGCCACCCCTTCGAACAGCGTCGTCACGTACTGGATGTCCGGCGCATCCTGCAGCGCGTCCAGAAACGGCAGCTCAGTAGTCCCCGGATTGCCGAAGACGTACCGTACCCCTTCGGCCCGCAGCATCTCCACCAGCGCCTGCTGTCCCGTCATCCGCGGCATGGCACCCTCACACCGTAAGATTCATCCTTTGGTATATACTTGCATAGTCTATGCCATCAGGCCAACACTTTGAAGGAATCCAGTTCTCTTGGCAATTGTTAAAAATACTGTAGACAGATCGAATTTTAACCCGTCTGCATCACTTCCCTACGGGCTGCGGCTTATGGATTTCGAATCTACGATGCAGGACGTCTACGATTTCTTCCATGACGTTAACTCCCATCTGATCGATAGGGGCCTTGAGCGACTCGACGACATGCTTCGACCGGCCATCATGTCCGGGGCCTTGTCCGACATGATAACTGCGAGTCTGGCCAAACATTCCCGTGTTCTTACTGAGAATAACTACTTCAACGGTCATCCCGACCTAGTAGTCCAAGGTCGCTATCCGGACAACTCGGTCAAGGCTGGAATCGATGGGGTGGAAATTAAGACGACCAGGAGGCCTGGAGGCGCAGTGGATACCCACGGGGCGAGAGAACAGTGGATGTGCGTGTTCGTTTACAAGGTGGACAATGCGACAGAACCTGCCATCAGCAGGAAGCCAATGACTTTTACTGAAGTCTATTTGGGACACGTGACCGTTGACGATTTCAGACGGAATCCCCGTGGGGAACTCGGCACCCGCACTGCCACCCTGGACCGGTACGGCATCCGAAAGTTACGGGAGCAGTGGGTCTATCGAGCCTCTGCAAATTGATGTTTGCCTATCTGCAGTTCCGCAAGAGGTTGTATGGCCCGCGTCGCCATATCGAAGTAGTGAGGGTCTTTCTCGATCCCAATGGAGGAATAACCAACGGCTTCTGCAGCAGCAAGAGTAGAACCCGCACCCGCAAACGGATCAACAACCACACCCTCGCCCAAGGGCAATGCGCCTCGAACTAACTTCCGCATAAATTCCTGAGGCTTTAGGCTTGGATGTGGAGCGATACGTTTTTCACTACTGCGAGTGGGGGAAGACTTAATTACGTCTCCGAAGGGATGCTCGGCGGACGGTCTCCTGAAGCCGCCAGTCTTCCATTTTCTGAGATTGTCTTGAACGCGACCATCTAGCGGTCTACGAAATAGTACCCACGGCTCCGACATAGACCTTGGCATCACCGTAACATTGCGAAATTCTTTCTCCGCGGACTTAGGTCTATCTCCGCCACGCATGGTCATTACCAAGCGAATTATTTCTCCTCTCCTTTCCAACCCCGCTGACGCCAGAGCGTCCGAAACTATGTGACTTAGAAGGGGATTCGAGGCGACTATGACATTGGCCCCCGGCGTCAGTTTGGGAAGCAGCAACGAGGCCCAAACGAGGAAGAACTCTCGTAGCTGCTCTTTTTGCGAATGAGTCAGCGTGGTAAACCGTGGGAGCGGCGATCGCTTGTGACCGTCAAAGGATGGGGGGATTCTCCAGACGCCGCCCCTACCCTTCCTCATCTTGTGTTGTTCGTTGGGCGTGTACTCGTGCAATCCATAAGGGGGGTCCGTGACAACAGCGTGTATGGAATTGTCTTCCCGCCTGTCCAGCCATCCAAAACAATCGTCATGTATGAGCGTCGCTTTGCCGAATCTAAAGGGAGGCACCTGCACAAATTCCGATGAACCGAAGCCCCCCTGCTCGAGTGCTCCGCTGGGCGTGGTTCGAAGTCTGTAGACACCCCTGGCTTCCTTGGCGAAAATGTCTGGTGTGTTCAAACGCAGATATGAGCGAATGGATGACTCAGGTGTCGGCCCGTTGACCTTGGAAACACGTTGATAGATCCTTTTGGCGGTTAGGCCGTCAGGGGCCGTCCTAAGCACTTGAAGAATGGCGTCGCGGACTTGACCCGGCGCATTTCTTTTTCCGTCTTCCGGCATGGCTCTAGTATAGACGTCCAGACGTCTTAAATCAAGTGTTCAACTTCTCCCGCCGCAGCGCAGCCGTCGCGTCTTCGTCAACCTCACCCGCGTTCTCGTCTATCACCACCCCGTAGGCCTCGCGGGCATGCTCCGCCGTCACCTTGCCGTTACGCCAGTCCCACCACACCGCCTGCGGGTCTCGCTCCAGCGGGTTGCCGTAGCCCCCGCCTCCGGGCGACACGTGACGGAACACGTCACCACCCTTGAGGACGGTGTTTATCTTAGTTGGAAGCAGTTCCTCCCCCTCCCGTCCGGGGTTCAGCAAATTCTTGGAGCCTTGACCCGCTCCGCCTCCCTTCAGTCCGTAGGGTGGAAAGGCCCGACGGTCCGACCGCCAGGTAATCGTCGCTTCCTCCGTCAGCACCTCCCATTCCCGCGCGAGAGCCAGCCCGCCACGATGCCGCCCCGGCCCGCCTGAGTTCGGCACAAAGCCGTAGCTGCGGAGACGCAGCGGAACCTGCGACTCGATAATTTCCACCGAAACGTTGGAGACGTTTGCCCCCACGCTGGCCACTCCTCCGCGCCCGTCGCCGCTGTTCCACGCCCCGCGGATGCCGAAGACGTTGTCGTAAAATACCTTTATCGTGCCGTCGGGCTGTCGGAAGCCGAACCGACCCGTTGAAGTCCCTCCCTCCGGCGCGGCGGCCACTCGTTCCGGCACCACCTGCGCCAGCGCTCCCAACACGGCGTCGACCAGACGGAACGACGTCACCCCGCGGGCGGCGCACGATGCCGGATGCTGCATGTTCGTTATGGTCCCCTCAGGCGCTATCACCTCGACAGGTCGGAAACAGCCGGAGTTGTTGGGCATGTCCTCGCCAATGGCGCACCGGATGGCGCAATAGGCCATGGCCTTGCTCTGGCTCAACACGCAGTTGATGGCCCCGCGGGTCTGCGGCGACGTTCCCGTGAAGTCCACCAGCGCCGAATCGCCCTTTATATGCAACGCCACCTTCAGCGGAATCGGGTCGTTGCTCAATCCGTCTTCGTCCAGGTAGTCGGTGAAGTGGTAGACCCCGTCGGGCCACTGGGAGATGCCCTGACGGGTGACGCGCTCGCTATAGTCCATGAGCTGTCGAAGATAGAATTTCAGCGTCTCCGTGCCGTACTCCTTCACCAGGTCCTGAATGCCCCGGCTTCCCATGCCGTTGGCGGAAATCTGGCTGGCGAAGTCCCCCATCACCACCTCAGGCGTGCGGACGTTAATCTGGATCATCTCCGCCAGCGTCTCGTTCAGCTTGCCCCTGTCGTACAGTTTCATGGGGGGAATGCGAATCCCCTCCTGGTATATCTCCGTGGAGTCGTGGGCCATGCTGCCCGCGGCCCTTCCGCCCACGTCCATGTGATGCACCACCGTCACAGCATAGCCGAAGATTTCGTCCTCCACGAAGATGGGCGTGACCAGGAAGATGTCCGGCAGATGCAGCCCGCCGGAATAGGGGTCGTTCAGAATCATCACGTCGCCGGGGTGTATGTCCCCGCCGAACCGCTCCAGCATCGCCTGCACGGTCTCTGGGATGCCGCCCATGTGGATGGGAATGGCCAGCCCCTGGTCCAACACGTCCCCGTTGGAGTCGCACAGGGCGGTTGAAAAGTCGAAGGCCTGGGTCGTCGTCGGAGAACGTCCCGTTCGCTGCACCGTCAACATCATCTCGTCGGAGATGGACTGCAGGGCGTTTCGGATGACCTCAAAGGTGATGGGGTCGAAGGTGTGCTCTCTCAAGACTAGCGCTCCCACCATGAGTTGGTTGGACTAAATGCCACCGTTGGTAATTGGACGAAAATGTTGTGCATCACGAGTCTATGCCCAACTTAAAAGGACATTCCAAGAATCGTCACGACTGGCGCTGCAACCGGGAGGGACAACGATGGTCGTGTCGTACTCTTCCACGATTACCGGGCCGGGCGTCGCCTCTGACGAGAGATGCGCGCGGGTGATGATTTCTGTTTCCACCAGCCCAATTCCCCGACCGAAGTAGGCCTTGCGGCGACTGCTATTCCCGACGGCGTCATAAATCGCCGCACCCATGGCTTTCATGTCCAAACCCGATGACGCCTCCACGTCCGGCCTTCCGATTACCCGAATGTTGGTTACCTCCACGTTCTCTCCGTCGGAGCGGTAGCCGTAAGTGCGGTGGTGTTCCTGGCCGAAGACGTCCTTCAGCTCCGGCATCGAGCCTGAATCCGGCACTGGCACCGTCAACTCGTGGATCTGGGCGGCATAGTGCAGGTCTGCGTACCGCTGGAACGCCAGTCGTGTCGGATCGTAACCCTCCAGACGTAACGTCTGAGCCGCTTCTTTCTCCAACGTCCTGAAGCCCGCCTCTAGCCCGTCCACCGCGCCGTCCCCCGTAACCATCATCAGGCTGTGGACGAATTCGTACTCCTGGGCCGCCGCCAGCAATCCCAGGCTGCTGAACAGCCCCGGCGCCGTCGGGATGATTACCCGGGTTATGCCCATCTGACGGGCCAGGGCGGCAGCGTGGCAAGGGCCGCTGCCCCCGAAGGCCACGAGGGTAAAGTTCCGTGCGTCCCGTCCCCTTTCCGTGGTCACCGAGCGCATGGCCCGCGCCATGGCGGCGTTAGCCACCACGTGCACTCCGTAGGCCGCCTCCAGCACTGACAGGCCCAAGGGACGGGCCACCTTCTTTTTAAAGATGCGGCGGGTCTTCTCCAGGTTCACCTTCAGCGAGCCGCCCAGCAGGTACTCGGGGTTCAGATACCCCAGCAGCACGTTGGCGTCGCTCGTCGTCGGTTCCTCGCCGCCCCGGTCGTAGCAGATGGGCCCCGGCTCCGCGCCGGCGCTCTGCGGCCCCACGTGGAAGGAGCCGGCAGCGTCCAGCGACACCAGACTCCCCCCGCCGGCCCCCACCTCAGCAACGTCTACCGCCCTCACCATCAGCAGATACCCGCCGCCCTTGAGCAGCCTGCTGCCCTTGGATATGGGCGCGCCTATCTCATACTCACCCGACTTGAGAGGCTCCCCGTCCTCGATGACCGCCGCCTTGGTGGTGGTACCACCCATGTCGAAGGTCAGCAGGTTTGGCGTCGACAGCTTCTTCGACAGGTCCAGCGCGCCTGAGACTCCCGCCACTGGCCCCGATTCCAGTGAGAAAACGGGCCGCTCTCCCGCTCGGTGCGACGTCATCATGCCGCCGCTGGACTGCATCACCAGTATCGGGGCTTCTATCCCCATGGCGGAAACCCGCTCCCTCAGAGACCGCAGATAGGTGTTCATCACCGGCATCAGGTAGGCGTTGGCAACGGTGGTGCTGGTGCGCTCGTATTCACGGATGGCGCTCACCACCTCGTGGGAGAGGCTGACGAACAGGTCCGGGTATTCGTCCCTCGCCAACTCGCCGATGGCTCGTTCGTGCACCGGGTTTCTATAGGCGTTGATGAGGCACACGGCCAAAGACTCAACCCCTTCCGCCAGAAGCTCGTCAATCCTCTGGCGCGCCTCGTCCGCCTCCAACGTCGTCAACACCTGGCCCGAAGCGTCCAACCGCTCGTCTACCTCTAATCTCAGGTAGCGTGGGACCAGCGGGTCCGGCGGCTCGTAGAACAGGTCGTAGAGGGTGGGAGTGCGCAGCCGTCGCACCTCCAACACATCGCGAAATCCCCTGGTGGTAATGAGGCCTACCTTTGCGCCTTTGCGTTCCAGCACGGCGTTGGTGGCGGCGGTGGTGCTGTGACACACCTCGACCACGTCGGAGGCGGTCACTCCCGCTTCCTTCAGCGCCTCGCCGATGCCCCTGATGATGCCCTCATCGTACTGTCCGGGGGTGGACGAGACCTTGCGCACCGACATACGTCCGTCCGAACCCGTAAGGACTACGTCGGTGAAGGTGCCGCCAACGTCGACACCCAGCCGAAATCTTTTGTGTTCGAGAGAAGTCATAAGCCGAAAACCGCCCGCCTATTATACAGCCTTGGCGCAGGCGGCACGGCTATGTGAAGTAGGCGCTCTGAAGCAGGGTTCGCCGACCTAATACCCCGGTATCGGCTCCTTCACCCCAAATCCCGTCAGCGGCAGCAGTACGCTGTCCGACGGTTGAACGCTTCCGTTGGCCAGCAGGTTCTCCAACCCTCCAAGAACAATGGCAGAAGTGGGTTCAACGATGATGCCCTCCATCGACGCCAATAACCGCTGCCAGTCGAGAATCTTCTCCTCCGTCACGGTTACGAAGCTGCCGCCCGACTCTTTTGCGGCCTCCAGCAGTGCGCCCGGCCTGGGCGGGTTGGTGACGCCGATGCCGTTGGCTTTGCTGGTGGCTTCTCCCTTCGGCGACCATTCTCGCCCTTCGAAGGCCGCCACTACGGGGTGAGTCTCATCCGTTTGAGCTCCGTGCAGACGGGGCATACGGGTTACGCGCCCGTCCTCCAGCATCTCCCGGAATCCCCGCCACATTCCCTGGTAGATGGAGCCGTTTCCGATGGGCACAATGATATGGTCGGGAAGCGGGTCCATCTGCTCCGCAACCTCGTAGGCCAAAGTTTTCAGACCCTCGATGAAGTAGATATTCTGGCCGTAGTTCATGTGAAGAATACCCGCGTCCTCGGCGAATTTCCGCGCCCCGTCGTTTCGCTCGGCCCTGGTCGGTCCCACCCAGTTCACCTCCGTGCCGTGAAGGGCGATGGCATGGACCTTCCGGCTATCGTAGGTGGTCCTGTTCGCAAAACCGAAAAACTTTATGCCCGCCCGGGCACAGTAGGCGGCGAAGGAGTGACCCGCGTTCCCACCCGTGGCGTCGGCAACCTCCGTCACGCCGGTGTCCTTCAGCACCGACACCTGCACGGTGTTGCCCCGGTCCTTGAAGGAACCCGTCGGGTTGAAATACTCCATCTTGGCGTTCAGTTTCGACACTCCCAGACGTTCCCCCACCCGGGGAAGCGGCACGATGGGCGTGTTTCCCTCTCCCATGGTCACCAGGCTGGCCGGATCGTTAATGGGCAGCGTGGGCAGAAAGCGGGCAGTGCCCTGCGCCGTAGCGTCTACGCGAGCCTCCACCTTGGCGGGCGTGTCATACCGGGCGTCCAGCAGCCCGCCGCACAACTTGCAGTAGAGTCGGTACTTGCTGCCGTCGAATTGGGCTCCACAATCTACGCAAACAAGAAAATACGCCATGGTCCCTCCTTTTGCCGAATGGCACGATGGCCAGCGTCTCTCCAGCTACCGGACGCGCCCACTGATGCGCACGTCTTTAATGATTGGCGATGTTGGAATGCTGCGGGTCTACAAACAGGCAATCCCCGCGCTGGAGCACTGCTCATCTTCTTCGCCGGTGCCGCCGCCCACGCCGCAGGCGCCGATTGGCCGCCCGTCTCTAATAATTGGAACGCCGCCCAGGCTCATTATCATATGGCCGCCTTCGGCCGCGGCAATGCCAGTCATGATGGCGTCATTTGCTCGAAGTCCAAGCGCTCCGCTGGTCTGGCCGAAGGCCACGGCCGCGATCGCCTTTCCCTGGGAACCGTAGGCGCTGGCCCACGTCGCATCCTCCATCCGCTGGAAGGCCAGAAGTCTGCCTCCCGCGTCCACGACCGCGCAGCTGATTTTGATATCGAGCTCTCTGGCCTTTGCCATGGCGCCGTCAATCATCCGAAGGGCATCCGCAAGTGTTATTGACATTCAACATCCTCCTCAGTTCAACAATGGAACGACCGTAAAAGGCCGCAACAGGAATGTCCGCAGTCTAAGCCGCGCCTACCGATGCCGTCAACCTGGGAGAATCTAGTCTGACTCTTCAGTCGTTGCCTGCAGGCCCTTTTCGCCGAGAAAGACGCACAGGTCTGCCGTGCGGCATGCGTAGCCCCACTCGTTGTCATACCAGCCCAGCACCTTCACCATCTCTCCCGCCATCACCATGGTTGAAAGAGCGTCGAAGATGCAGCTGTGGGGATTGCCCTTGAAGTCCCCGCTCACGAGGGGCGCGTCGCAGTATTCTAATACCGGTGCCAGCGCTCCCGCCTCCGCCGCCTGACGGAAAGCGTTGTTGACCTCCGTCACGCTGACCTTGCGCCTCAACACTGCGGTGAAGTCCGTGGCGGAGACCGTGCTGGTGGGAACCCGAAACGCCACCCCGTGCAGTTTGCCCTGAAGCTCAGGTATCACCAGCCCCACGGCCCTTGCCGCGCCCGTGCTGGTGGGGATGATGTTCTCTGCCGCCGCCCGCGCCCGCCTGAGGTCGCCGTGCACCTGGTCCAGTATCTTCTGGTCGTTGGTGTAGGAGTGCACCGTAGACATCAGCCCGTACTCCACGCCGAAGGTGTCGTTGAGCACCTTGGCCATGGGCGCAAAGCAGTTGGTAGTGCAGGAAGCGTTGGAGATGATCTGGTGTTCCGCCGGGTCGTAAGCATCGTCGTTGACGCCGAGCACCAATGTTATATCCTCGTCCGTGGCGGGAGCTGAAATGACGACTTTCTTCGCGCCGCCTTCCAGGTGCGCCGCCGCCTGGGATGCGTCGGTGAAGATTCCCGTTGATTCGACCACCAGGTCCACCCCGACGTCCATCCACGGTATCTGAGCAGGGTCGCGCTGAGAAAAAGCCTTCACCTCTACGCCGTCGACTACCAACGACCCATCCGAAGTCTCCACCGTGCCCGGATATGTTCCGTAGTTGGTATCGTACTTGAACAGGTGGGCGTTGGTCTCTGCGTCGGCCAAATCGTTTACCGCCACCACTTCCAGGTCCTCCGGGTATCGCTCCAAGGCTGCCCTGAGAACCTGTCGTCCAATCCTCCCGAAGCCGTTAATGCCAACTCGCGTCGCCAAAGACCCACCTCCTGCTTGGTCTGTCTACCAAGAAAATAATGTTGCAACTTACATCTACTATTCTATAAAAGGAGGATGAGTCTTTCCACCGCCCAGACCCCTCTTATATATCCCTTCCCCCTTGATGGGGGAAGGTTGGGATGGGGGGTGATTCCTTCTACCCCACAAGATTTTCTTCCGTAGGGACGGTTCGCGAACCCCCTCGCCCTAAGGCCACAGGGCCAATGATTCCAGACTCATCGTCTCCGGCAGTCCCAGCATCAGGTTCATGTTCTGCACCGCCTGCCCCGCCGCTCCCTTCACCAGGTTGTCCAGGCAGCTCACCACAATCAACCGGCCCGTCCGGGGATCCACCGTGGGGTAGACCAGGCACAGGTTCGATCCCGTTGTCTGCTTCGTCCGAGGCGGTGAGGCAGTCACGTGGGTAAAGGGTTCGTCGGCGTAGAACTCCTGGTACGCTGCCTGCACGGCTTCTCGCGTCGTAGACGGGTCCGTCAGCGGTGCGTAGCAGGTGGCGAGAATGCCCCGCGTCATAGGTATCAGATGGGGCACGAAGGTCACCCTCGCGGAATCTTCGCCTCCCAGCGACGCCAGCTCCTGGGCAATCTCCGGTTGGTGCCCATGGCCCTCCAGCCCGTAGGCCAGCACGTTCTCGTTGGACTCGGCGAAGTGGTACATGGGGTTGGAAGTGATGCTGCCCCGTCCCGCGCCCGACACCCCCGACTTGGCGTCGATGATGGCGTCCAGCTCTATAAGTCCCGTTTGTACCGCGGGCGCCAACGCCAGAATTGACGCCTCCGGGTAGCAGCCCGGATTGGCTATCAACGACGCTCCGCCGATGCGGCTGCGGTTGATCTCCGGCAACCCATAGACGGCTCGCTTCAGCAGATGAGGCGCGGGATGGTCTGTCTTGTAGGCCGCCTTGAACCCCTCAGCGCTGCGAATTCTGAAGTCGGCGGCGATGTCCACAGCCTTCACTCCCCCGTCCACCAACGGCGCAAGAGCTTCCGCGCTGGCACCGCTCGGCAGGCTGGAGAAAACGAAGTCCACCGACTCTTCGACGGTGGTTGTAATAGGCAGATCGATGTCCCACAGATGAGGAACAGCCTCAGGCAGTCGTTGCCCGGCGGCGCTTCGCCCCGTGACGGAGGCAATCGTCACCTCCGGATGGTTGCGCAGTATTCGGGCCAACTCTGAGCCGGCGTATCCCGTGACGTTGATTATTCCTACCTTAGTCACTGCTGAACCTCTCATGGGAGTGCCAAACAGTATAAGCCGCGTCTCTATATGGGGTAAAGCTAGAGTCAGCTCGAAGCTGGCTTCTAAAGTAAAAGGTGCCGACTACCAGAGCCAATCGCGCATACGTGCACGAGCCTCCGCCTCTCCCAATTCATATCCTTTGGCTTTCCATTCAGCGATCTTCTCGGTATTGCTCGCCGCGAACTCGTCAACAGTCTCCTCGCCTGACATAGAGGTCTTCGCTAATGCCTTAGCGAATTCATTGGCGTATACCTCGGCGTACCCCTCTACGTACCCCTCCGCGTATCGCCGTTTCAAGTATTTTTCAGCTAACATGAATCACTACCTCTTCGCCACAGGCAGCTCGCTGGAAGGGCATCCAAAAGCGAGGACGCACTCGTCGCACCGAGGTCGTGGGGCCTTGCACACTCGACGACCGTGGGTGATCAACGCCGTATGAAAGGCGTAGACCTGGTCTGGCTCCACCATGACTTCCAGCAGGTCGTGGGCAGCATCGGCTCCTACCTTAGGCCCGATAAGTCCCAGCCGCTTCGACACCCGGTGTACGTGGGTGTCTACCGCCATGGCGGGCATGCCCAGCGAGAAGCAGAGAATAACCCCTGCCGACTTGGGCCCGATGCCCGGCAACTCACGAAGCCACGCCTTCGCGTCGGCCAGCGGCATGTCCGCCAGAAAATGCAGGTCCAGATTACCCCGCTTCTCCAGAATGATGTTCAGGATGGTCTTGATGCGGGGAGCCTTGATGCGAGCCAGCCCGCCGCTGCTGATGGCCTTGGAGATGCGCGGAATGCTCCCAGCCGCCACCGCCTCCAGGGTGCCAAACTCCTCCATCAGTTGACGAAAGGCCCGTCCCGAGTTGATGTCGGAGGTGTGCTGCGACAGTATCGTAAAGACCAGTTCCTCAGCGGGCTCGATGCGCCGCGCGTGCTCAAAGCGGCCATAGGGTCCCTCCAGCTTGTCAATTATCTCCTGGGCGCTGATGGACTTGAGGATTGACTTCCTGGGGCGTCTTTTGCCAATCTGCCGTCGGCGTTTCGTCTTGGACTTGGTCTTGCTGCTTCGTGCCACGATGGCCGGATTCTAGCACCCCAAAGCGGGAACCCTCAAGGGGGCATGATTCGCTACGTTACTGCGGGATGCAACTCCAGAATGCACTCGGTAATCATGTCAGCGACAAGCATAGCTTCTGGGGAACCTGTCGACGGCAGTCCTTGAATTAAGCTGTGTGATGGATCAGCTCTGTGAGGTGGTCTAGAATCTTGGGGATCATGTAGGAAGCTCAGATATCTGCCCGCGGCTGAAACGCATTCTTTCGTTGCACCAACATTCAGACGGGCAAACCTCCCATTGGGCCGAATGGTTAACTGAATTAACTGTCTTACTTCGCTGAGCTGCGTGTCCCTGGTTTCTCCTTGAAAAAACTCCAGCCAATTGACGGAGATTCCGTTAATGCCCCCGATGAACTCTGCGGCATTGACGATACTCCTTTGAACGCTGCTGGGCTTGACGTAGCGGACTACGTGGTCAGCATTAGGAAGTTCGTCCCCGGTCACACACCCACCAGTGCATTGAGGTCAAAGGCCCGAATAATGTGTTTCACTCCTTCAAAGGTGTCAAGACCTGCGACTCTGGAAACGAAATCGTTGGTTGTTCTGCGCTTGAAAATCACGCATTCCACTTGCTGTTTGCCGAGAAACTGAATCCCAACGTGTCCACCGTTGGCATCCTTCCACACGGCTCGAAAATTACCGCCGTCTGTCAGAAATAACGATGCTTCATTTCCCGTAGTCGTTGAATGAATGAAGAAATGGAAATCTTGCTCAGAGTCAAGGCTAACCTCAATTTCGTCCTCAAGAGCATATCCCTTCAGTTCCTCGATACGGCGTAGATAAGCATCCCGCACCGTGTCGGGTGTTTCGCTCGGCTGCTCTTGCTTGGATACTATCTTCTCAATCATATTTTTGTTTCCTGATTGACGTCTCTGTTGCAGTACAACCAGCATAGCACGACAACTTCCACTTTTGAAACCCCTGTACACATATGAATGACCTACGCCGTCAGGACCCCTCCAGCACAATCAAAAACCCACGTGTCACAATTGCGTGTTTGTGCCCTAACCCCTTGTGGTATAGTCTTACCCCATCCTATTTTGCCGTAGAAACGCCTGGCAACTATGAACGACCATCTGCATGACCTAGTCGCCGACGCCCTCAAGGGCCACGACGCCCAGTACATAGAATTGCGCGTCGACCAGAACCAGTCTTCCCACCTCCGCTACAGGGGGCGGGAGCTTGAAGAGGTCAACCGCACCACCACCGGCGGCGGCTGCGTTCGCGCCCTTGCCGGCGGCGGCTGGGGTTTCGTTTCCTTCAACAGCCTCGATGGCCTGCGCGATAAAGTCGGCTCCGCCGTTACCAACGCCCGCCTTGTCGGCGGCGAACCCGTAACCCTCGCCCCCGTGGAACCCGTCGTCGACTGCATCACCCCAACCGTCAAGAAAGACCCCTCTCAAATCTCTCTTGCCGACAAGAAAGCCATGCTCGACCAGTACGTGGAAGAAATCTGGCGCGCTGAGGGCATCTCCACCTCCACCGTGGGCTACGGCGACGCCAAACGCCGCCGCGTCTTTGCCACCTCCGAGGGCGCCTATATCGACCAGACGGTCCTCGACGTGGTGATGCGTCTCAACGCCGTGGCCCGCGACGGCGCGGAAGTCCAGCAGTCAGGCGTCAGCCTCGGCGCCGCCGGTGATTTTTCCGAAGTCGAAGACCTGCACCACGAAGCCGCCCAGGTGGGACGCCGCGCCGTTGAACTGCTGAAGGCCCCCCAGGTCAAGGGCGGTGAGTACACAGTCGTCCTCGAACCCGTTCTCGCCGGCGTTTTCATCCACGAAGCCTTCGGCCATCTCTCTGAGGCGGACCACGTCTATGAAGATGATCGCATGAAGGAATTGATGGTCCTCGGCAAGCGTTTCGGCGGCCCTCATCTCAACGTCGTCGATGGCGCAGCCGTTCCCAACCTTCGTGGCAGCTACGGCTACGACGACGAAGGCGTACCCGCCACCCGTAGCTACCTGCTCAAGGAGGGGGTTCTTGTCGGACGCCTCCACTCTCGAGAGACTGCTTCAAAGATGGGAGAAGCTCCCACCGGCAACGCCCGCGCCATTGGCCCCCAGTTCCCGCCCATCGTCCGTATGACCAACACCTTCATCGAAGGTGGCAGCGCCTCCCCCGAAGAGATTATCGGTGACGTTAAGGACGGTCTCTACGTGGGCAACTGGTACGGCGGCATGACCAGCATGGAGCAGTTCACCTTCTCCGCCGGCGAGGCCTGGAAGATCCGAAACGGCAAAGTCGAAGAACTCTGCCGCCCAGTGCTCCTGACGGGCAACCTCTTCACCACTCTGGAAAGCCTCGACGCCGTCGCAAACGACCTGAGCATGAACCAGGGCGGCGGCTGTGGCAAGGGAGGCCAGTCCCCCCTGCCCGTGTCCAACGGCAGCCCCCACATCCGCATCCAGAGGTGCTTGATTGGCGGAAGTTAACGAAATTCTCCAGCAGGTGTTGGAGCGCGCCAAAGCGGTCTCCGAACAGGCGGAAGTCTTCCACCTCTCCGGCTGGAGCCGCCCCGTGGAATTTGAAGCCAACCGGCTCAAGTCTCTCGTGGGACGCGACTCCTCCGGCATAGCCCTGCGCCTCATAAAGGATGGACGAATAGGCTTCTCCTCCACCACCCACTGGGACGGCGCTGAATCTCTGGTGGATAACGCCCTCGAAACCGCCCCCTTCGGCCCCAGGGCCGCCATGGACCTTCCAGGCCCCAGCGACTTCGCTTCGATACCCCTCTACGACGCCGCCGTAGAGTCCCAGTCCCTTGAAGACATGATCCAGTTTGGCCAGCGTCTCATAGACGGCGTTCGCGCCGTTGAACCGGAACTTCTCTGCGACGCCAGCGTTTCCCGCAGCGTCTCCACCCTCCGGCTGCTGAACTCCAACGGTGCTTCCGCCCAATATACCCGCAGCGGCTTCTCCGCCTACGTCGGCGGCGCCCTCATCAAGGGCACCGACATGCTCTTCCTCGGTGATGGCGACCGCTCCTGCAGTCCCCTTGTAGACCCGGAACCCCTCGTCGATTCCGTCCTCACCCAGCTTGAGCGAGGTCGCGACATTGCCTCCCCCGCCTCCGGCGATCTCCCCGTCGTCTTCACCCCCCGCGGCGTGGGCGGCGCGCTCCTCTCGCCTCTCCTGGCCGGATTCAACGGCAAGTCCATCCTTCAGGGGTCTTCCCCCCTCGTAGACAAGCTGGACGAAAAGCTGTTGGACGAAAGGTTCAGCCTCTGGGATGACCCCACAATGGCCATGATTCCCGGCAGTCGCGCCTTCGACGACGAAGCTGTTCCATCAGCGAAAATGCCCCTCATCGAAAACGGCGTCATACGCAATTTCCTCTACGATCTCCAGACCGCGGGACAGGCCGGCGTCGAAAGCACCGGCAGCGCCCACCGCGGCCTCAACTCCCTCCCCTCCCCCGGCGTCAGCGTAGGCATCCTCCCTCCCGGCGACGTGGCCTTCGACGACATGATTGCCGACATTCAGGACGGTATCGTCGTTGAGCGCCTCCTGGGGGCAGGTCAGAGCAACATTCTCGCCGGTGAGTTCAACGCCAACGTACTGCTTGGCTATCGCGTCGAAAAGGGCAAGATTACGGGCAGGCTGAAGAACACCGTCATTAACGGCAACGTCTACACGGCCCTCAAGGAACTCCGTGGCCTGGGCAGCGACGCCACCTGGCTGGGTGGTTCCTTCAAGACCCCCAGCATCTATTGCGGCGGCGTATCCGTGGCCACCCGGGAATAGTAAGTTGACAAACAAGCAAGACCTTTCCTTACAACATTGCCTGGAAGCCATCCGCTCCGATGAAGAAGTCCCGGAAGATACCCTGTTGTACCATCTCAGCGACCTTTCAGCATCGGAGGTCATTGACTTCGCATCTGCTTGGAAGGGCATCGCCTCCGACGGGAAAGCATCCATAATAGACCGCCTCATAGACCTCAGTAACGACAGGACTGAACTCGACTTCAGCGCCGTTTTCCGTCGCTGCCTTCGGGACGACGAAGAGGGAGTCCGGCAGCGGGCCATCGAAGGACTCTGGGAGCACGAGGAGAGGCGGCTCATTTCACCCCTTTGCGACCGGCTTGCCAACGACCCTTCGTCATCCGTCCGCGCCGCCGCCGCCGTGGCCCTTGGCAAATTTGCCGAGCTAGCCCAGCAAGGCAAGCTGCTTCCAAAGGACGGCCCAATCATCGAAAAGTGTCTGCTGACAGCCCTTCAGGACGAAGCGGAAGAGATGTCTGTCCGCCGCCGCGCGCTAGAGTCTGCCGCCGCGCTGAACTCTCCCAAAGTGGACGACTACATACACTGGGCCTACGCCAGCGACGACATTGCTATGAAGGGCAGCGCCCTCTACGCCATGGGCCGCACCGGAGAGCTCCGATGGCTGGAGTGTCTGGCGAAGGAGACCGGGAATCCCAGTCCACCCCTTCGGTTCGAAGCCGCTAACGCCTGCGCCCAGCTGGAAGAGGAAGACGCTGTGCCCCACCTGATACCCCTGATGGACGACGACGACTTGCAGGTGCAGCTTTCGGCAATCAGGGCCGTGGGAACCATCGGCGGCCCGCTGGCGAAGAAAGCCCTACGCAAATGCATCAAAGACGGAGACCCTGCCGTGGAAGACGCCGCCCGCGAGTCCCTGGAAATGGTGGAAGCCATGGAGGACGTCTACAGCTTCCACTACCTACGCTAACTCCCCGCTCTAATAGAACACGTCCGTCAGCGCGTACAACTCCATGTCCAACTCGTGCATCTTCCCCAGAATCTCCTGCAGATTCGTAGTCGTGATTTGCCCACCCTGCAAGCCGACCATCACGCCGAAATTCCCCGCCTGGACCTGATTCACCGCTTCCACTCCCAGCCTCGTCGCCAGCACCCTGTCAAAGGCCGAAGGGCTGCCTCCCCGCTGCAGATGGCCCAGCACTACCTCCCGCGTCTCGAATCCGGTGCGGGCCTCCAGTTCCACGGCCAGCCGGTGTCCGATGCCCCCCAGCCGCACGTGTCCGAACTCGTCCAGCTGGTCGCTGCTGGTCACCTCCGCTCCCCAGTCGGCGCATTTCGCGCCCTCCGACACCACCACAAGGCTGAACATCTTCCCAAGTTCTTCGTGACGCCTCCTGATTCGTTGCAGCAGGTCCGTCAACGAGAAGGGTTGCTCGGGTATCAACACCGCGTGCGCCGCTCCCGCAAGACCCCCAACCGTGGCGAGCCATCCCGCGTGCCTGCCCATCACCTCCACCACCATAATCCTGTCGTGGGCCTCCGCCGTCGGATGCAGCTTGTCCAGCGAGTCCCTGACCACCTCCACGGCCGTATCGAAACCGATGCAATACTCGGTGCCGTAAAGGTCATTGTCTATGGTCTTAGGCACCCCCACCAGATTCACGCCCTCCCCCGACAGCCGCGCCGCTACACCCAGCGTATCCTCGCCGCCGATGGGCACCATCGCGTCCACCCCAAGCTTCGCCAGCTGCCTCTTCACCGTTGCCGGACCATCCTCCCGCGTATAGGGGTTGGTGCGCGAGGAACCCAGAATCGTCCCGGCCCGCGGGAGAATCCCCGTGACTGCGGGTATGTCCAGAGGCATCCATGAACCCGTCAGGGCCCCCAGCCACCCGTTGCGAAATCCTATGACCTCTATCCCCTCCGCCACTGACTTCCTGGTAATGGCGCGGATGGCCGCATTCAAGCCGGGGGCGTCGCCCCCTCCCGTCAAAACTCCGATACGCATGGCAGACCTCCCCGGAGGGCGTTGAAGTTGGAACAATCAGACTGCGCCCTACACCCTCGATGATAGGCGATTCTGCCCGGAAGATTCCAGACAGATTGCATCGAGGATACCCTGGGAATTTCAGTCGGTGATGACTTCCACCCGCAGGTTTTGGCCTAAGGCCTTGAGTGCCTTCTGCACAAGGCTCACGTGGGAGCGGTGATCCGGGTTCGTAAGTTTTCTCACGGCGGACTCGCTGACTCCCAGCCTCCGGGCCAGCTCAACCTTGGTTATGCGCTGCTGCTTCATGGCTGCGTAGAGTCCCAGCTTTGCAGCGACAACCACGGGCACAGACACCAACCGTTGGTCGCCTGCCACAGCACTGGGTGTCGGAATGTCCCACTTCTCGTGCACGTATCCCGCCAGGGCTGTGGCAAGGGCGTCTTCGGCCATCGTCATCGCATCGTCCCGGTCATTAGCTCCTGTAATTGCTTCCGGTATGTCAGGGAACGTGGCCACGAAACCACCGTCATCGTCCCGGGTTAACTGGCATGGATAGGCGTAAATCATGGCTCGAAACTCCCTTCTGTCAATATCCAACTGACGCAGCATAGCTGCTAATAGTCCCTTACCCAGCTCGCCCCGCTTTATTGTAGTGAATCGCACGCCAAGGTAGATCCTACCGTGGCTCCCTTTCCCCCACGCCGGATCGAAGCGGAAGCATTGTCCTGTCTTACGAGCGTAGGATCTGATTCGTCTAAGGAATTCTCGGCCAGTCAAAAGAGATTATCGCACCTTTTGGTGCGTTTAACAAGATAGAACATGAGTCACGATAGTGTATCATTGATGTTGCCCCTGTCAATCTCTTTGTTGACCGTCGGCATCCCCCTTGGTAGTATGAGCAACAACCCCGACCCGGCTATTCCCACCCGCCACCGCAGGAGAAAAACCATGGAGCAGCAGGAAACTGTCCTTCACCCCCACGCCATCATCTCGGAGCTCAGGAAGAACGACGTCACCCACATAGTGTGGCTCCCAGACAGCGAGACCAACTTCATGTACGAGCAGCTCATGGCGGACCCGACCCTTGAGCTCGTCCCCGTCTCCAGGGAGGGCGAGACCATGGCCATCGCCGCCGGTCTCTGGGTAGGAGGAAAGAAACCCGTCGCCCTCATCCAGAACACCGGCATCTTCGAGTCCGGCGACTCCATCCGCGGCCTGGGGCTAGACGTCGACCAGCCCCTGGTGATGCTCATCGGCTATCGCGGCTGGGACCGGCACGGGATCACCCGCGACTCCGCCGCCAAGTACACCGAGCACATCATCCACGCCTGGGGCATTAACTTTTACCTGGTGGAAACGGATGACGACGCTTATTTGATTTCCAGAGCTATGAACGAGGCCAAGCGGGATTCCAAGCCCGTCGCCGTCCTCGTCGGCACCGAGTTCGGCGCCTAAACCCCGTCCACATGTCATTCTGAGGAGCGAAGCGACGAAGAATCTCGTTGGCGAAAGAGCAATCTGCCAATAGGAAAATGTCTGGGAGCTTGACCACTAAGTCCCTTTGGCGCAGACCCTGACCAACGCCGAATTTGGCCTCCGAGGGAAAGAAAAAGGGAAAAAAGAAATGATTGATAATCTGGAAGCCTGCCGCGTAATTGAGCAGAATCGGAACGATGCCATAGTCGTCACCACCATGGGCTCCGGCAACCCCCGCTTCGGCTGGCCCATCGTCTCCAGGAATGAAGCAATGGATGTGCCCGTGGGCGGCGCCATGGGAAAGGCCTCCTCCTTTGCCCTGGGCCTCGCCCTCGCCCAGCCCGATCGAAGCGTCCTGATACTCGACGGCGACGGCAGCCTCGTTATGAACCTCGGCACCCTCACTACCATCAGCGAAAGAGCCCCCGCCAACCTCTACCACTTCGTCTTCGACAACGGCTGTTACGCCGTCACCGGCGGCCAGCCCATCCCCGCCGACGGCAAGGTCAGCTTCAAGGAGATGGCGTCCGGAGCCGGTTACGCCGCCGCCTACGAGTTCGACGACCTGGAAGACTTGGCCAGCAGCGTGGGCGACATTCTCCAGAAGAAGGGGCCAATCCTCGTAAACCTCAAGATTACCCCGGAGATAGAAAACACCCCCATCGGCCAGCGGCCCAGGCCCAAGCGAAACACCTACGACGCGGTCCAGGAACTGCGGCAGGCCCTGTCCGACTAACACCGCCTAGCCCTCATGCTCAAGTCCGTGCTGAACGCCGTCTTTGCCCCTCTTTTGGGGATTCTGACCATGGGAGCGGGCTTCTATCTGCTCTACTTGGCATTCCTTGACGGACGACCCCTCCCCGGCTTCCTCGGCGGCATTCTCATCCTCCTCGGGGCGTGGCTCATGGCGCGGTCCCGCCGCGGCCCCGACGTCCCAACCCCTTGATTCCCGCCCCTGAAGCCGCCCGGCTGATCAGTAGCCGTCGTCGCGACGCCGTAGTCGTTTCCACCTCCACCGCCCTACGGCACTGGAGCGCTCTCTCTTCCCGCAGGGATCTCGACGTGGACCTGACCGACTGCCAGGACAAGGCCGCCGACGTTGCTCTCGGAGTCTCCCTCGCCCGGCCCGACGCCAAAGTTCTCATCCTGGACACCGACGCCACTCTCCGTACCAACCCCGGCGCTCTCCTCACCACCGCCGCTTCCGCGCCCTCCAACCTCGTCCACTTCCTTCTGGAAGACGCAGGCCATCGCTCCACCGGCGGCGCTCCTATTCCCGGCATCAGCAACACCAACTTCGCCGCCCTGGCGGAAGAGGCGGGTTATTCATCAGTGCACCGCATCGACGACCTGGAAGACCTTGCCCTATCCCTTGAAGACATCCTCATGGAAACGGGCCCCGTCTTCGTCTCGATCAAGGTCATCCATCACGCCGACCCTCCCCCCTTCTCGGCCCGCACAATGGCCGAATCCATGGCCGATGTGCAGAAAGCCCTCGCCGCCCGCTAGCCCCCTCCTCTAAACTCGTTCCCCCTGCGATGGGGGAAGGTTGGGGTGGGGGTGGTTCTCTTGTGCCCGCCCATTCCCCTCGGTTTACGCTGAAATGTGTTAGCATTGAAGTAACCAATGGATTTTCTCTGCGGGGGGTCTGCCATGGAATGTCCACGCTGCAAGGGCTACACACTGGTGATAAAAAACCACATGGGCATAGAGGTGGACGCATGTCGAAACTGTGACGGCATGTGGCTGGACTACCACGAGTTGGACGAACTCGAGGATCGGGTGTTGTCCGACGACTCCGTCAAGGGCAGCATGGTCTACGCCGAGCGGGCCAGCGACATCACCTGCCCCAAGTGCGGTAAACGGATGACCACCTTCAACTACCGCGCCTACGACCTGCCTATCGACTTCTGCGTGGACGGCCACGGCTTCTGGCTTGACGCCGGTGAGGAGAAGCGCGTGCTGGAGCTAATGAAGAAGCGCATCAAGGACCTCAAGCGCGTCCACTCTGCCGAGAGCGAGTGGGCCGGTTTCCTGCAGGGTCTTGCCTCCGGCAAGTCATCTTCCGGCGGCCTCATGGGCAAAATCAAGGGCCTGCTCGAATAGCCCCCCTCGACCCACACCACCATTCCCACGAAAGCGGGAATCCATCTTCTCCCTTCCCCCTTGACGGGGGAAGGTTAGGATGGGGGTGAAATTCCCACATTTCCTCTTACGCCTCCCCCACCAACTCCCGCGCCTTTCTGAACACCTCGTCAAACATCTCCTGTGTTAGCCGCCCCGTCTGCGTGTTCTGCTGGCTCGGATGATAGGAGCACAACAGAAGCCGTCCATCCGGCATCTTATGTACGACTCCGTGCCCGAACTTGGGTCGCGGCGAAGGCAACGAATGCCCCTGTTCCCGCAGCAGCCGCAAGTATGCGTCGAAGGCTATCCGCCCCAGCGCCACCACCACCCGCACGTTGGACAGCAACTCCAGTTCCCGCAGCAGGTACGGCTGGCAGTTCGCCAGCTCCTCTCGCAGTGGCTTGTTCTGCGGCGGCGCACACCGGAGGGCTGCCGTGATGTACGCTCCCTTCAACGACTGCCCGTCGTCCCGGTGCGTTGACGTGGGCTGACTCGCGAACCCGAACCGGTGCAGCGTGCCGAATACCCAGTCGCCGCTCCGGTCTCCCGTGAACATCCGCCCGGTGCGGTTGCCGCCGTGGGCCGCGGGCGCAAGCCCCAGCAGTAGCACCTCCGCCTCAGGGTCGCCGAAGGCAGGCAGCGGCCTCCCCCAATACTCCCAGTCCATGTACATCCGGCGCTTCTTCCGCGCCACCTCCTGCCGGTACTCCGTCAGCCTCGGACAGAGCGTGCAGTCGATTATCTTCCGTTGCAGCTTCTCTATTTCTGTCATCGCATTCGCGATTGACTATACTTGCCCGTGAAACCCAAGACAATCAATTGGAGGAACAACACGACCATGCAGGAGAAAAAAGAATACCTGGAGGAGATGGGACGAAAGCGGGGCTACATCCTGGAGATGCACCGCATTATGGCCGCCGTCGACTTCGACTGGGTGAAGAAGTACGACCCCTTCCTCGAGTACACCTACACCAGCCAGCGCCTTCTGGACAGGAAGACCAAGGAGCTGCTGCAGATTGCCGTCGAGGCCGCCCTTCGGGCCGACGTGGAGCAGATTCAGGCCCATGTTGAAGTAGCGCTGAAGGAAGGCGCGTCGCCCGAGGAGATTCTGGAAGCCCTGCAGACCGTCGTCATGCCCATGGGGATGCTCGCCTTCCGTAGGGGGTTGCAGGCCTGGGCGGCGGCGGTAAAGCCGAAAATGGTCGAGTAACTGCCCTATTATGTCCTGAGCGTCCCCACCCGCCTTAGGCAATGCCCACATCCTGCCACGTTACGAGCGGGGGTATTCAATGCTTTCTCGATGGCGGCATTCGATGTTGTGAATGGCCCATGCCATCGATTGTTGGGAAGTCGTGTTTCCTTTCGTCCCTTTCCGTTGTTGCAATGAGGACACTCCCCAAGGTGAATCCGTGCCCGCTTCGTAACATCATCCTCGTACAGGTACCAGGCTTGCATATCCCAGCTCGTTCTTCGTGTTAGTTTCGCTGACGTAGCGTTCCTATCACCCGCTGGCAAACCCCGCATCCCGCCAAGTCTTCGGCGCGGGTCTGCAACGCCTGCTCGATGGCCGCATCCGCAGTCGTGAAGGGTCCGTACCAGCGACCCGTCGGCGCCGTGGAATCGTGAAGCCCTTGCCCGTCGTTGCAGAATGAGCAACTGGCCACGTGAATGCGTCCCCGTCGCCTTGGTAGATTCTCGTACACCCACCATGTCCTCGGAACGCCATTGTTCAGTCCATTAAGGGCCTGCAGTACCGCCTCCCCCACCTCCTCCGTGGAAGCGCGACCTCCCAGGTCGGGCGTGAGCGCGTCCCCGTCTTCCAGCGTCTGCACCACCGCCGATTCCAGGGCGTCAGCAGCCTCTTCCTGTCCCAGATGCCGCACCATCATTGCGCCTGAGAGTATCGCCGCCAACGGATTGGCCAACCCCTTGCCCTTGATGTCCGGCGCACTGCCGTGGACCGGCTCGAACATGGACGGAAAACGCCGCTCCGGGTCTATGTTGCCGCTGGACGCCAGCCCCATGCTGCCCGTAATCATTGCGGCGATGTCCGTGAGGATGTCGCCGAACAAGTTGCTCGCCACCACCACGTCGAAGTCCTCCGGCCGGCGGATGAAGTCCATGCAGGCGGCGTCCACCAGCAGCGACTCCGTGGCCACGTCCGGAAACTCCGCCGACACTTCCTCGAATACCCTGTCCCACAGCACCATGCCGTAGCCCATGGCGTTGGACTTCGTGACTGACGTCACCTTCCTCCGTCTGTCCGGTCGTCGGGCCAGTTCGAAGGCGAACCGGATTACCCGCTCGCAGCCGTGGCGGGTGAACACCGACGTCTGGGCCGCCATCTCCTGGGGCGTCCCCTGATAGTGGAAGCCGCCCACGTTGGCGTATTCCCCCTCCGTGTTCTCCCGGATCACCACCATGTCGATGTCCCGGGCCTTCTTGCCGTTAAGCGGCGACCTCACCCCGGGATACAGGAGGCCGGGCCTCATGCACACGTACTGGTCGAACCCGCGACGAATGGGCAGCAGCAGGTTGTTCAGCGTCACGTGGTCGTGTATGTCGGGATGCCCCACCGCGCCGAAGTAGATGGCGTCGAAGGGTAGAAGCGTCTCCAACCCGTCCTCCGGCATCATCCGCCCGTGCTTGAAGTAATAGTCGGAACCCCAGGGCAGGCTCTTGAACTTCCAGCCGAAGTCGAAACGCCGCCCCAGCCCCTTCAGGACGCGCAGACCCTGGTCGATGACCTCCGAGCCGATGCCGTCACCGGGAATGACTGCTACGCGATAAGTGGTCAACAAATGCTCCAAATATTACGGATAAGAGGTGAGCATGGACGGCTCCCCGTCCTTGCAACGATTCCGTTAGCCCCGGTTTTCTAGGAACCGGCGAGTGTCTTGCTTGCGGCGGCTACCCCGGCCCCGGCCGGGACCTCATAGCCTTCCTTGGGCAGAATCTCCTCCAGGGCAGAGAGTAGCAGCAGCAGGTTTGCGCCTGTGCTGGCCTCTCCCATCAGCCCTACGCGCCATATCTTGCCGGCGAACTGGCCCAGCCCGCGGGAGATTTCGATGAGATAGTCGTTGGCTAGCCGCGCCCGCACCCGGGCCTCGTCTACCCCCTCGGGAACGGCAACGGGGGTAATCTGGGCCAGCCGGTGATTCTCGTCGGAGATTACCGAAAGCCCCAGCGCCTCCAGCCCGGCGCGAAGGGCCGCGGCATTCCGCTGGTGCCGGTCATAACGGGCGTCCAGTCCCTCGTCCAGTATCACCCGCAGCCCCTCGTAGAGGGCGTACAGGCTGCTGATGGGCACGGTGTGATGATATACGTGGTCTTTGCCCCAATACTCGGCGACTTGGGGGATGTTCAGGTACCAGGTGGAAGGCGAGGTGCTCCGGCCGTTCATCGTCTCCAGCGCGTTCTGGCTGACCGCCACCGGAGCCAGCCCCGGCGGACAGCTCAGGCACTTCTGTGAAGCGCTGGAAATATAGTCGATGCCCCACTCGTCCACTGCCACCTCGCTGCCTCCGAAGGACGTGACTGCGTCGACAAACATGAGAGCGCCGTGCTCCTTCGCCATCCTCGATATCTCCGCCAAGGGCTGGCTGACGCCCGTGGAGGTCTCGGCGTGGACCATCCCGACAAGCTTCACCGACTTGTGCTTCTTGAGTTCTGCCTCCATTGCCGCCGGATCCAGCGGCTTCGCCCACTCGCCGTCTACCGTAATGACTTCTGCGCCCTGCCGACGCGCCATCTCTATCATCCGCTCGCAGAAGAAGCCGTAGTTGCCGATGACCGCCACGTCTCCGGGTTCCAGCACGCTCGCCATCCCCGCTTCGATGCCCGCCGATCCCGTGGCCGAGAGCGCCATTGTTAGAGACTCTTTGGTCTGAAACACCTCCGCAAGCATGGCGGCAATGCCGTCGATGACGGGGATGAAAGCGGCCTCGCCGTAGCCTATTACGGGCGTCTGCATCGCCTTGTAGACCCTTGGATGTACGTTTACGGGGCCGGTGCTGAGAAGCACCCGGGCCGGAATGTTTAGCTCCGGATAATTATTCTGGACCATCTGCTCTCCCTTATTTTCTATCCACGCTGGCTTTGCCGGGACGGCAAGATGCCCCTCTTACGGCAAAACGTGAAGCTCTCTTGCTCAGGAATAGCGCCCGCGCGACTTGGACTTCTGGAAGGGTTCCAAGGCGTGGGCGTCAGGTTGAAAACAGCCTATCAGTGAGGTTTGGGGGTGTCAAGGAAAGGGGTCTTCTTCTTGCTAAGTGATGGGTCCCTTGAGCACCGCCGAACTCAGCTTGCGCGGTATCAGACGGCCTTGGCTCGTATCACCCTTGAACTGCCCGTCCTTCACCATTACCTTGCCCCGTAGCGTCACAACCGTTGGCCATCCCTGTACGTCCCAGCCCTCCCATGGATTGTAGTCCCCTATATGCAACTGCTCCATGGCGACGGTTCTCCGCTCGTCCGGGTCGATGACCACAATGTCCGCGTCGCTGCCCGCCGCTATCGCTCCCTTCTGAGGGTAGAATCCCAGCAGCTTGGCCGGGTTGGTGGAAGTGATGGCGGCGTACCTCTCCAGGGACATTCCCTGCTTCACAACCCCCTCCGAATACGCGACCCCCATGCGAATCTCGATGCCGATGTTGCCGCCCTGTACGTCCACTACCGTGCGCCCTTTGATCTTGTCGGCGTAGCTGGTACCGATGGCGTCCGTTGCCAGGATGTTCAGGTCCCCCCGGTGCAGCCCGTCCCACAGACGCAGCCTGTCCGTCTCCGACTTTGTGGATGGGTAGGTGTGGTACTTCATCCCGTCGTGTTCCTTGTAGTCCTCGGAGTTGAAGGAGCAGTAGAGAAGAATGGTCTCTCCGTCCACGGGATGTCCCTTCGCCCTCGACTCTGCGATGGCGTTAACCCCCTCACTGGCGCTGGTATGGACGATGTACATGGCGGCGCCCGTATGTTCCGCCACGGTAATGGCCCGCCTCACCGACAGGTCCTCCGAAAGGTTTGACCGGATCTTGGGCAGATAGTACCAGGCCCACTCTTCCTGTTCCCGCGCCAGCTCGTAGTTCCACTGGACCACCTCGTCGTCCTCGGCGTGAATGGCCACGATGCCCCCGTGCTCCGCCGCCTGCTCCATCACCGACACCAGCTGGCCGGTGCTTATCATGGTGATAGGGCGGTTGGGCCTTGGCGCGTGGTTGGTGGTGTAGACCTTGATGCTGGGAAATCCGGCGTCGATGAGTTCCCTGATGCGTGGAATGTTCCGGGTTGTGGTGGAAGGCCCGTGAAAGCTGCAATGGAAGGAATAGTCGATGTACGTCCGTCCCGGAAACAGGTCCGCGTGGGTCTGCACCGCCGCCAGAATGTCGTCGCTGCCCGGCTGCGTTGCGATGGCGAAGTCCATCATGGTGGTGGTCCCGCCCCACAGCGCCGCCAGCGACAACTCTTCCGGGCCCGCAGTGGTCGTGTTCCCCCAGATGCTGTCTCGGTGGGGGAATCCCACGTGGGTGTGCGCCTCCACGCCGCCGGGCACAACTATCTTGCCCGTTGCGTCGATTACCTCAGACGCCTCGCTGCCCAGGGATCCGGGCAGCACCACGCCGACTATCTTCTCTCCCTGGACGGCCACGTCCCACTGGCCTACGCCCGTGGGCGTGACCACCTGTCCGCCTCGAATTAGCAGGTCTAGCATTGATGCCTCCTCGCCGCGCGCAGTCTTGGCATCGCGCAACGGGGAAATGCTGCTGTTGCTGTCTAGAACTCTCCCGACCTGAAGCTCACGGACATCTCCCGCCGAGCCCTCTCGTCGAATCCCACCCCGTCGGCGATCCTCAAGCTAGTGTACACCATAATGTACGTGCTGAAGTGCTCCTCCCGCACCTCCGCGGAATCGGGAAAGATCGGCATGTAGCTGCCCACCGTGTCCAGCATGTCTCGACGCAGTGCGGCGGTGCGTTTGGGAGAAAGGAGCCACTCCCTCTCGTCGTAGTCTCCGTTGGCGTTTACGATGTATTCCTGCGGCTCCAGGTCCACCCGTACGTTGGCGGTCAGCACTAGTGACTCCCCGGACTGCTTGATGTCCATCTCAAGCCTCCGCCGGTCCACCGGAATGAAGTTGGCCAGGAGAAGAATTATGTGGTTCCGCAGGTCCATCAGGGCTTCGGCGGTCATAGTGGTCCTGTCCTGAAGCATGACTGCCTTCAGGCGGCTGTGAGCGTTCTCCCTGCTGGCCTCCTTCCTCTCGAAGACCTGCTTGACCATGCCCCCCACGTTGTCGAGGGCCTTGGACTGCTTGACCTTTTCCCGCAACTCCGCGATGGAGGGAGCTTTCTTGGCAATCTCCTTCAGATCATCTATGGAGGGAGACTTCTTGACCAGGTCCTTTAGAGCTTCAAGCCTTGGCGCCCATTGGTCTCTTGAACCCCACCATCTTTTTGATCCACGTGAAGATGCCATAGCTTACCTCCAGCTTAAGCATGGGGACATCCTCTCCCTCAATCCGGGCAGCCACGCGGCGAAAGGCCTCACCGGCGCTTGACTTCATGTTATGCACCACCGGCACGCCCCGGTTCCCGGATACCACTATGTGCTCGTCTTCCGGCACGATGCCCAGCAGTGGAACGGAGAGGAGGTCTAGAATGTCTTCCGTTGTCATCATGTCACCGCGGCGCACCATGCCGGGGCGAACACGATTGATTATCAGCTCGGGCTTAGTCAGCCCGGCCGCTTCGATGAAACCTATTACCCTGTCGGCGTCGCGAATCGCCGCCACGTCCGGCGTTGTGACCACTATGGCCTTGTCCGCGGCCTCCATCGCGTTCTTGAACCCCTGCTCGATACCGGCAGGGGAGTCGATGAAGATGTAGTCGAAGTCTTCCCTCAACTTGTCGCACAGTTCCTTGACTTGCTCGCCCGAAACCGCGCTCTTGTCCCGCGTTTGAGCGGCGGGTATCACGTACAGGTTCTCCGTCAGCTTGTCTCGAATCATGGCTTGTTGCACCTGACATACGCCTTCGATGACCTGAACAAGGTCATAGACGATTCGGTTTTCCAGGCCCATGATTACGTCCAAGTTCCTTAAGCCGATGTCGGCGTCTATGAGAACAACTCTCTTTCCCCTGAGGGAAAGGGCCGAGCCAACGTTGGCCGTGGCCGTGGTCTTGCCCACACCGCCCTTGCCCGAATTGACAACGTATACCTCACCTTGCATGTCATTTCTCCTTCCTCATTTAAGCCTGGGCACGGAAAGGAAGCGGCAAGTGCCGTCGTCTACCGGTTATTTGTCGTCTCTGCGTGCGCCATTACGCACGCAGCCGTCCCGAATAAATGGGACGCTAATAGTGCATCCTTAGTGGTTCCCATCCGGCTTCCGACGACGATTAAGGAGCTTGCACGTGGACTGATCGCCTGTGCAACCTCCCGCAATATCATTCCGCACGTTTCCTTGAATTCCCCGTTTTACCCGTCTGGTATTCGCTCTAAGAGGCAGTCTCCCAGGGGCAACTGTAGTAACCGTTTTTTATCCCTGAATTCGCCAATTTCCAAGGATTTTCCACCTCTAGACCTTAGAAATTATTATCGTGAATCCATGCCTATTATTGTCAATAAAATCCAGTACGACTTGCGGTCAAAATCTGATGCGGACCACCGCGAAATCGAGGAAGATTCTCACTCAAATTTTACGTTATACGCACTGCGGAAACGGGGCTGATGCCATTGCTTGGCCGCTGCGAATATCCCGCCAGCTATGGCTGTCTGGTGCAAACCAGGGTCAGAACCAGCGGCGCCTCAGCCGCGCGACCCTTCGTGAGAAACGGGATCGCGGCTTCAAATGTTCCGTCACGTACCGGACCATTTCCCTTCCCCCGAAAACCCAGGACGACCTCCACTTCTTCAACCCCTCTGCGTCGGGTTCTGCGCCCTCTGATGTGGTGAACCTCCGGAAGGCTTCCCAGTCTTTGCCGTCACTCTGACGGTAGAGGGCTGTCCCCCCTGCCTCGGTCACCAGCGTTATTCCGGCCGCCACGTCCCACACCCACGGACTTGTAAAGATCGCGTATTGTATGACCCCGCTTGCCGTCATCGCCAGCTCGTAAGCCACGCTGCCGGGGCTCCTGAGTTCGCCGATGCGTCCCTTCAACCCCTTCTTCTGGTTGTAGAGAGCGGCAAACGACCACGGAAACACGGTAATCTTTCCCCGCTGCGGGCTGTCCGCCTCATAAACCTGGATAAACTCCTCATCCCGAAAGGCGCCGTTACCCCGACGCGCGTGGTACACGCTGCCGTCGCTTCGCGTGGGCGAAGGGGTGAAGATGCAGCCAAGGACCGGCTCTCCCCTGTGCAACACCCCCACGGAAACCCCGAATACGGGCAGCCCGTTCAGGTAGTTGACGGTTCCGTCCAGCGGGTCCAAAACCCAGATGAAGTCCGACGACTTCGAGTCCACCTGGGAGCCCTCCTCGGCCAGCACACCGTGTTCGGGGTACTCCTTCAGGATAGCTTCCCGTAGAAACTCCTCGCTGCGTCGGTCTGCGTCGGTGACCGGATTGGTGTTGCCCTTCGACTTATATTCGACGATTAGGGGTTTACGAAACTGTTCTAGCAGTATGCCCCCCGCCTGGCGGGTGATCCCCACGGCGAAGGACTCCATCTCCGCCAGCTGCTGGTTCAGCGCCTCCTCACTCATTGCCAGCCCCTCTTCACAACCCCCCTTGAAGGAGATCTTCGTAAAACTCTCTCAAGAGCGCCGATTAACTTCTTCCTCCTTGACGGGGGAAGATTGAGATGGGGGTGATTTCCTTCCCCACTTCTTATTCCCGTGAAGGCGGAAATCCATTTCCTAAACTCCGTCATTCCGGCCCCCGAGCCGGAATCCAGTCCACTACTACCCCACCCTCCAGGGCTCCAGCTCTTCAATGAGCTGCATCAACTCGTCTCGGGTCGTCTGGTCGATAGGCCCGGCCGGATGCCGCACCTTGGCCGAAGGTATGATGCCCCGATGCTTCACCGCCTCCTTGCGGATGCTCAGGTTTATCCCCTCCTGGTTCTCGTAAAGAATCAACGGCAGGAACTTGTTGAATACGTCCATCGCCTTCTGATGGTCGCCCGCTTCGTACAAGTTGATGACCTCCACCAGCACTTCCGGATAGGCAAAGCCCGTCATCGCGCCGATGCCTCCTCGCCGCAGTTCGTCCAGCAGCATCACGCCTCCCAGTCCTCCGAAGATCCCCAGCCTGTCCCCCGTGATGTTGCGAATCGCGGTTATCTTGTTAGGCGTCGGAGGGTCCTCCAGCTTCAGGTACTCAAAGGAGGGGAGGGCGTCCGCCAGTTCCGCCACGTATTGGGGCGACATGTGGACACCTGACGCCTGCGGAAAGTCCTGCACCACCAGCGGTATGTCGATGGCGTCGGCGATGCGCTGGTAGAAGGCCGTCACCGCCGCAGGGTTGGGCTTCCCCAGGGGCGGTGGCGAGACCATCACCGCTGCCGCTCCCATCTGCTCCGCTTCCTTCGCGCGATCCACCGCCACATAGGTGCTGGCCGCGGTGGTGCCCACCGTCACCTTCAGGTTTCCTGCGGCCTCCATAACACGCTCGAGAACGGCCGGACGCTCACTGTCCAGCAGACGTCTCCACTCTCCCATCTCTCCCAGCACCACCACCCCGGTGCAGCCCGTGGAGGCGGCCTTCTCCACCACCGGGCCGACGGATTCCAGGTCCAACTCTTCGTTCTCGAAGAAGGGTGTGACCAGCATCCAGTGCATACCGCCCATGGGATCTTTCATCTCAATACTCCCTGCTTGATGTCTATCGCATTCACCAGCAATTTCCCTGAAAATACCCTAATTGTCGGGGACAGAAAATTCTCCCAAACTGAGAATTCCTCTGATTTTCGAGGACTATCCGCCCACCAGAAGCGCCGCATTGGACGAGGACGAAGCCCTGCCGGAGAGCAGGACTACTCCCTCCGCCACCTCATCCGAGCTGGCGGAACCGGTTTCTATCTGGGCAACTACCACGCCGGAACCTTCCACCTCGTCTCCCAAAGCGCTGGTAAACCCGACAAGGGCCTGCTCGGCGGCGCCCCCAGCCGTTCCGGTTACGCTGCCCGCGACTATCGAAATTACGTGGCCCATCCCCCGCTCCTTCATCCCCGGCACAACCGCCTTGCTGCAGATGAAGGCGGCCCTTGCTTTGCTGATTGCCGCCTGCTCCCATTCTCCCAAGCCTGCATCCTCGATGTCCTTGTCCAGGGTCGCTCCGGAGGCGTTGACCAGAATGTCCACCGGCCCCAGGATGGCCTCCACGTTGGAGAGCATGTGCCGCACGTCCGACTCGTCCTGCACGTCCCCGCGGACGGGCAGGGCATCGCCGCCGAAGGTTTCAACCGTCCGCAATACCTTTTCCTGAACCCCTGCTACTCCTTCAACCGCTACCTTGGCCCCTGCCCGCGCCAACGCTACCGCCACCTGGCTTCCAGGGTCTTCGCTTGCTCCCGTTATCAGTGCTACCTTGCCTTGTAGAGACATCTCTCCTCCCATGTTTGCTTTATCTTGATTTCTATGGGAAGGGTCTTGGTCCCCTTCCTTTAATTCTCATCAGAATATTCTCTAACTGCCAACTCGTAGGGGTGGTTCGCGAACCGCCCGTCCTCTCCCATCACCACCCCACTGCGCCTCCATCCTTCCGCGGGTCCGACCCTCCAATCAACACTCCCGATTCCGGGTCTCGCTGTATGATCTGTCCCCCGCCAAAGAAGACCCCGGCGCCTCCGCTCTCCGGCGTCATCCGGTGCCCCATAGACCTCAGCCCGTCCAACACCTTCCGTGGAACGTCCTGCTCCAGTGTTGTGGTGTCGTCCAGGTTCACGTTGAAACGACGCGCGTCTAGAGCAGATTGGGGGTCCAGGCCGAAGTCCACCATGCTCGTCATCACCTGCAGATGTCCCTGGGCCTGGTGGAAGCCCCCCATGACGCCGTAGCTCAGCCAGAGTTCTCCGCCGCGGGTTGCCATGCCCGGAATGATGGTATGGAAGGGGCGCTTTCCCGGCGCGAGTGCGTTTGGATGGTTCGGGTCCAGTGAAAAGTTGCTGCCCCTGTTCTGTAGCGCAATTCCGGTGCCCGGTGCCACGAGTCCCGTGCCGAAGCCGTGGAACAGGCTGTTAATCAGGGAGCACCCGTTGCCCTCCCCGTCCACGCACGTCACGTAGACGGTGTCAGAGCCGCCCAGGCTGGTATCGTAACCCACCGACGCCATCGCCCGGCCCGGCGAAATCATGTCCCGGCGACTCTTCGCTCTCTCCTTGGAGAGCATCCCGTTGGTCGGCACGTCCACCCGGCGAGGGTCCGCCACGTATTGAAAACCGTCGGCGAAGGCTAGCCGCATGGACTCGATAAGATGATGATAGGTTGCCGTCGACTGAAATCCCATGCTCGGCAGGTCGAATCCCTCGGCGATGTTCAGCGCCATCAGTGCGTTGATCCCCTGTCCATTGGGCGGACATTCCCAGCATGTCACGTCACGGTATGTTGTGCTGATGGGTTCGTCCCACGTCGACGTGTAGCTGGCAAAGTCCTCTTCGGTCAGCCATCCCCCGCGCTCCTGCACGTAAGCCGAAATCCTCCGGGCCGATTCTCCCAGGTAAAAGGCGTCCCGTCCCCCCTCCGCGATGGCCGTTAGGGAGCGTCCCAGTTCGGGCAGGCGGATTACCTCTCCCGTCCGCGGTGCTCGACCGTCCAGCAGAAGTTCGTTGCCCGAGGGATATCGAGCCAGCTTGGGCAGTCCGGCGGCGAATGCAGAGGCAATGATTGGCGACACCGGATATCCATCTATCGCGTACTCAATCGCCGGCGCCAAGACTTCCGACAGGGACATAGCTCCGCACTCAGCTATCAGCGTATCCCAGCCGTCCACGCATCCCGGAACCGTTACGGCATGGGGCGAAAGGCTGGAAATGTAAGTATGCCCTTGGCCGCGCAGTTCCTCCAGGCTGGCGGCGGCGGGCGCCCGGCCGCTGGCATTAAGCGCTCTGATGCTCTTGTCATTTGCGCTCCACACCAGCGCGAACAGGTCCCCGCCGATTCCCGTAGACATCGGCTCCACCACGTTCAGCGCCGCTGCGGCCGCTACTGCCCCGTCCACGGCGTTGCCCCCCTTCATCAGCATCTGCAGGCCTGCTATGGCCGCCAGAGGCTGGCTGGTGGCCACCATGCCATTGGTGGCCAGGACGGAAGAACGGCGGGAGTTGAACTGCAAAGGCTCTGCCTCCGAGGCTTGTGTGATGGGCGAAAGTCTCGGCTCTTGCTTCAAGCACCAAGGCGTGACGCGCCGCTACAGATTATCACACAGCCCCCCAGTTAAGAAAAGTGCAGCCTGCGATATGGAATACGCTTATGCCATCAACAACCCTTCCACCTTAGCCACAAACCGCTCTACGAGTCTAAGGCGTTTCGATATGAAACTTGTCGAGTAAGTGTTTTCGTAGAAGTTGCCGTGCAACACATTTGCGAAATGGAATTGCCTTCGCAACTCATCATCGCCGGTCTCTCTGTAAAGCCTGTCAATTACGCGGCGTAAGCTGACATGAGAGTAATGATGCCATCCCCGTTCTTGGGCAATGGCCTTTACCATTTGCGCCGCAGCGCCCCAGCCCTTCTCGGATGCCTGCGGTAGGTCCCCTTTGTTCAACTCCTCAAACGCTTGGGCCAGAAATGACTGGCTCTGCCCCAGATACATCGCAGTCTTCCGCGTACTCAATCGATAGCCATAAACTTAGTTCGTTCTTCTCAGAAGCCCCTCAGACCTCTGTGCGAATTCCTCGACATCCCGAAGAGTGGCTTTGATGTATTCGGCCGAAAAGGCACCTTCACAGTAGCCGAATCCCAGAAAGACAGCGCTGCAAAACAAGTTAATCAACTCTTCGTCTTCAGTCTCGCAATAGATTCTGTCCATAACGCTATGCAGTTCAGGTGGATCGTCATGCGTCCACCCCCGCTCATCCGCAATCGCCTTGAGCATCTGTGCCGCCGCGCCCCAACCCTTCTCGGAAGCTTGGGCCAAGTCCCCCTCCTCAAGCTCCTCATACGCCTGCGCCAGCAACACCCGGCTCTGCTCTCTATATGTGGTAGTTCGTTGCACTTAAAATATCCCTCAGTCGCATGAATCCGGTGAATGGACAACAAATGTACGTCATGAATGCGCCTTAGTCAACGGGTATTCCTCTCCGGGTCCCTGTTGGCTGAAACTGTATCCAGAGGACTATTACCCTGACATTGAAGACAGTTCCCACCACTGTCCCTCGCCGCCAGTGCTAAAATATAGCCCGCGCCTCCAAAGGGCGCACAACGGAGGCGTCCCATTAAGATCACTGAAATCCTGAAGACGAAACGCACCCTCTCCTTCGAGTTCTACCCGCCCAGGACCCGGCAGGGCATTCCCGCCGTCTTCCGGGCCATCCAGAGGCTCGCCGTCTTCAATCCCGACTTCATCTCCGTTACCTACGGCGCAGGCGGCGTCACCCAGGCCTTCACCGAGGAGATAGTCACCGACGTCGAGAGCGAGACCAGCCTGCTGCCCATGGCCCACCTGACCTGCGTCGGCCAGACAAAGGACGAGATCCACGGCGTCCTCACTCGACTGGAGCAGGCGGGCATTGAAAACATCATCGCCCTCCGCGGCGATCCTCCCCGAGGCCGGACGGACTTCGTCCCTGTCCAGGGTGGCTTCAGTCATGCGTCTGACCTCATCCGCCACATCAGCCGGAACTTCTCGTTCGATATCGCCGCCGCCTGCTACCCGGAAGGACATCAGGAGTCGTCCAACCTGGAGCGTGACCTGGAATACACCAAGCTGAAGCTTCAGATGGGGGCGTGTTTCCTCATCACCCAGCTCTTCTTCGACAACCGTTTCCTCTACTCCTTCATGGATAGGGCCAGAAAAGCGGGGATAGATGCTCCGATCCTCGCGGGTATTCTCCCCATCCTGAACACCCAGCAAATCCGACGGTTTACCGCCCTGTGCGGCTCTTCCATCCCGTCTGAGATTGATGCAATGCTGGACCGCCTCGCCGACGACAAGGACGCAACCCGGGAGTTTGGCATCGAAATTGCCACCGAGCAGGTGCGGGAAATGCTGGATTGGGGCGTCGACGGCGTTCACTTCTATGCCCTCAACCGCAGCTATTCCATTTCGAAGATCCTCGCCAATCTCGGCTTCCCCCAGTCCGGCTCGACGGCCAGCTAGACCGCCTTGCGCGTGCTCCTCGTAGAGTAGCCATGGCCAGACCGCTAAAGGAAGAACTCGGCCACCGGCTGCGGGCTAAGGGAAAAATCACCTTTGCCGAATTCATGGACCTGGCCCTCTACTGGCCGAACGGCGGCTACTACCGAGGTACGTCTCCCATAGGCGAGGGCGGCGACTTCTACACCGCCCCCGGCGCCCATCCCTCCTTTGCCGCCCTGCTGTGTCTCCAGCTACACCAAATGTGGAAATTGCTGGACTGCCCCCACCCCTTTTGGGTGGTGGAAGCCGGCTCCGGTAGCGGCCTTCTCAGCCGCGACGTGACAAGCTTCGCTCCCTTCCTCCCCCACGAATTTCACCGCTCCCTACGTTACCTCTGCCTTGATCCCTCCCTCTCTCTTACTGACGCCGGTGGCGATGTCCAGCCCCTCGCCACCGACCGCCTCCCTCTCTCCGGCGTCGTGGGCTGCATCCTCTCCAACGAACTCCTCGACGCCTTCCCCGTCCACGTCGTCGAAAAGCGCGACGGCCGGCTTCTGGAAGTTTACATAACCCTCCGAGATGGCTCTCTCGTCGAAGAGTTGGACGAACCCTCCACGCAGGAACTCCGCCAACGACTGGACTGCCTCGGCGTCGAACTCGCCGAGGGTCAGCGCGCAGAGATTAGCCTTGCCATGACATCCTGGCTTGAGGACGCCGCCCAGGCGCTGAAGCAGGGTTACCTGCTAACCATCGACTATGGCCGTGAAGCCGCTGAGCTCTACTCCCGCCAGCGCTTCCGCGGCACCCTCACCACCTTCTACCGCCATACCCAGACGGACAACCCCTACGTCCGCGTCGGACAGCAGGACATCACCGCCCAGGTAGACTTCACCGCGCTGATGAGCCACGGCACGAAACTTGGCCTGGCCAACCTGGCCTACCTGACGCAGGCCCAATTCCTCTCCAACCTCGGCCTGCGACACTGGATTTCCAAGCTGCCCGCCCTCGGACTCGCGCAGCAGCAACGAGACTCCAACCGCATGGGAATGCTGCAACTCATCCGCCCCCGAGGCATGGGCGATTTCAAAGTCCTCATCCAGGGCAAGAACGTCCCCGAAGCTCGCTTATGGGGTCTTCAAACCTCTCCGGAATTGGCGGACTTGGTTCACCGGCTCGACCCGCCCATTCTCACAGCACAACACGTCCCTCTGCTCCAGGGCCGCTACCCTTCCTATGGGACGGATGCGACAGACTTCTACTCCCGCTGAACCCCGCCGCCCAGCCTTCCGTTGTCCTAAGCCGCCGCCTCCGAATGCAGCCCCAGACGCTCCGCTACGGGCTTCAGACTCTCGATGACAAAGGCAATGTGTTCGTTCAGGTCCAACTCCATCTCCGACGCCCCGTTGATGATGTCCTCCCGGATAACGTCCTTGGCGAACCGCTTGTCCTTGAACTTCTTCCGCACGCTGCGGGGCTTCAGGTTGTCCAGGCTCTTGCCCGGTCGCACCAGTGCCACGGCGCGAATGAACCCCGAAAGCTCGTCCACGGCAAACAGCGTCTTCTCCATCAGCGAGTCCCGGGTAAGCCCCGTGTGGTCGCCGTGGGTCAGCACCGCCCGCACAATGTGCTCGGGAAAGCCAGCTTCCCGCAGCAGGCCCGCCCCGAACATCGGATGCTCCTCCGGCGTGGGGCAAATCTCCCAGTCGAAGTCGTGCACCAGCCCTGCTATGCCCCACTCCTCCTCGTTCTCGCCATACTTGCGAGCGTAGCCGCGCATGGCCGCCTCCACCCCAAGCAGGTGCCGCATCAACACCTCCGTCTGCACGTGCTGTTCCAGAAACTTGAGGGTGCTCTCTCTATCCATCTTTCTCCCTCCCTCTGACTTCTCGGTATCATACACTGCCGTCACCGTCAGCGCCTCCTCCCCCCTACCGTGACTTCGGCTCGGAGAAAATACTCCCTATCATCCTGAAGAACGCAATCAACATTGCCACAACTCCGGCAACGGCTGCTCCGAATCCGCGCCTTCCTGCGTAATACCAGAAAAACAACACTCCGGCCCCTAGAAATAGCCATACCCAACCGGTCAATCCGCTTCCATTATGAACGCCGATGAGGATTAGTAGGCCGAATATGAACATCGCCGCCCAGATCCACGACAGCGCAACCGAGACAAATGGCCTCAGGGAAGTTGACTGCCCGCCGCCTGCGGACAACTCCTGAATTGCTACAGCCCGAAGCTGACGGAAAAGAAGCCGTATCTGCTCTGCGGCCTCACTTCGACTAATCCGACGGAGGCATAATCTCCAACCCACTATCGGCATCAACATCATCAAGACCGTCAAGGGCAGTCCGAGCGCGTAAATCTGCCGCACTGTCTCCTTTGCGCCGATCCTTCCCACACGGAGCCCCAGGCTGGCCAGGAAGAGCACCCAGAGTATGGTCAGAAAACCGCCATGTACAAGGTGAAGGGCGGCGAACCAGATCACTCCGAAAAGCAGTATCGCTGTCCATACCAGGTACACGGAGGAATATAATAGCTGGCGTCTCACCCTGCGCTGCACCTTGCCGCACCGCCCTCCGTGTAGCCGGATGCCGGGCGGATAAGACGGGTTCCGCTATATTCCGGTCCCATGACTAAGCCCCCGGCCTCGGTGTGCACTTCCGCGCCGTCGTTATAAACCCCGTGTGCGCCACCATCCGGTGGTCCGGCCTCATGCTCCTCTCCGAAACGTGCCACGGACGAAGCATCAGCTCCACCGTCTCCACCAGCTGGAACGACCCGTGTCCCTGAAGCTCCAACGTCAGCCTGTGCACTTGCAGCGTCGTCGGGAGAAAGCTCAGGAAAATCCCCCCCGGCGCCAGCGCTTCCGCAGCATGAGGGACCACCCTCCACGGTTCCGGCAGGTCCAGCACCAGCCGGTCCACCTCCCGCTCCTCGATGCCCCCATAGATGTCCGCCTCACGGACGTTGAAGACTGCTCCGTCGGGCATGAGGGGCCGAATCCGGCGCATCGACTTCTCCGCCTGCCCCGGACGGATTTCGTAGGACGTTACGCTGCCTTCCGGCCCTACCGTCCTTAGCAAGGCCATCGTCAGCGCTCCGGAGCCGAAGCCCCCCTCCACCACCCGCGCACCCGGGAAAATGTCTCCCAACATCAGAATCGCCCCCACGTCCTTGGGGTAGATGACCTGTGTGGCCCGCTTCATCTCCAGGATGTAGTCGGAAAGGGTAGGCTTCAACCCCAGAAACCGGTGACCGCTGTTCGTCTGAAACCACTCCCCCGGGTCACGCCCAATGATTTCCCGGTGCTCCAGGTAGCCCATGTGCGTGTGGAACGCCCCATCCTCCCGCAGATGTAGCAGGTAGCGACGTCCCTTCCGGTCGATGAGAAGCGCAAGTCCTCCATCCCGGAACGGCCCGCGTGAGTCGCCTTCTTCTACATGGGTGGTCATGGAAATCTCAACCATCACGCACCCCTCGGAGGCCGATTAAGTCCCCAGCTTGTCCAGCTCCCCGAGGATCTCCTCCGGGGTAGGAAGCGAACCCGGGGCGTACTCCCGCCGGAACTGCACCGTGCCGCCCTTGTCAACGATGATGATGGCCCGTTTGGGCGTGCCTATGGCGTCGTTGTAAAGACCGTAGGCCCTGGACATCTTTCCGTGGGGATGAAAATCCGCCAGCAGAGGATATTGAACGTCCCCCATGGACTCCGACCATGCGCGGTGGGAATGCTGGCTGTCGCAGCTGACGCCCAACACCTGGGCGCCTCTCTCCTCAAACTGGGCGTTCGCCCCGTTGAATGAGGAGACTTGGTTCCCTCAACCGCCTGTAAAGTCGAAAACGTAGAAGGAAAGGACTACGTTCTTGTCTCCCCGGAACTGGCCAAGGGAGACCTGGTTGCCCGACTGGTCGGGCAGTGTGAAGTCCGGCGCTGATTGTCCGATTTCGGCTGCCATATTTAAAAATTCCTCCTGTCGATATGTGGCGACGTTGCAACGTCGCCAAGAGTCAGCGTTCGTTGATTGGTTTCCGTGTTGGAGCTACTTCCGGTACGCTTCCGGAGGCTCCCCTTCCACGTAGGTTGTGTTCTGCATTCCGTCGCTGCATGGGAAGAAGGCCAGCGCCACGGCGGTCCCTTCTCCGGACGCCGTGAAGCTGTGGGCAATCCCCTTCGGTATCACCATGGTCTGGTTGGGAAGCACGGTAGCTTCGTCGTCGCCGATGCGACCCTCCACCTGCCCTTCCAGCACCGTAATCAGCTCGTCTACCTCGTGGATGTGCAGCGGCGCGCCATACCCGGGTTCGATGGTGCTGTAGTGCAGGGTGCAGTCCACCCCCTGGTCTATGCCGGCTACGGACCACACCCGGTAGTTGGGCCTCCACGGAATCTCCTGGGCTTCTCGGTGGTCGATTATCGACATGACGCTACTCCTTCCGCTCCCACCGCAGGTCCGGCCGTCGCGCCGCCTGTGCTTCGTTCAACCGTCGTACCGGCAAAGTGTGGGGCGCGTTCTGCACCAGTTCCGGGTTCTCCGTGGCCTCCCGGTCGATGGCGTTCATCGCCTCGATGAACTCGTCCAGCGTCTCCTTGCTCTCCGTCTCCGTCGGCTCGATGAGCAGCGCCTCGTCAACCGTCAGGGGGAAGTACATCGTCGGTGCATGGAACCCGTAGTCCAGCAGCCGCTTGGCCGTCTCCAGCCCCCGTACTCCCTTGGCCTTCTGCCAGTTCGCCGAGAGCACAACCTCGTGCATGCAGGGGCGGTCGAAGGGTAGCAGATACTTGTCCTTCAGCTTGGCGAGAATATAGTTGGCGTTCAGGACGGCATTTTCGCTTACCAGCTTCAGTCCCGCGTCGCCCAGCGTGCGGATATAAGTGTACGCCCGAACCAGCACCCCGAAGTTGCCGTGGGACGCCGATACCTTGCCTATGGTCTTCTCTGGCGTGGCAAGAACAAACTGCTCCTGACCATTGAAGGTGCGCTTCTCCACTATCGGCGCCGCCAGGTATGGCTGCAGGTTAGGCTGGGCGCAGACGGGGCCTGCTCCCGGCCCGCCTCCTCCGTGGGGCGTGCTGAAGGTCTTGTGCAGGTTCAGGTGCATCACGTCGAAGCCTAGGTCCCCCATCTTCGCCCGACCCAGCAGCGCGTTCATATTTGCGCCGTCGGCGTACACCAGACCCCCCGCCTCGTGAATCAGCCGGTTGACCTCAACTATTGTCGGGTCGAACAGCCCCAGCGTGCTGGGAAGCGTGATCATCATCCCCGCCAAATCCGGCGTTGCCTCTTTCTTTAGCGCCTCCAGGTCGCAGTTGCCGTTCTCGTCCGTCGGTATCGAGACCACCCTGAAGCCCGCCATGGCCGCCGATGCGGGATTCGTCCCATGGGCGCTGTCGGGCACCAGCATTTTCAGTCGTTCGCCGTCGCCCCGGTCCCGGTGGTACTTCTGAATCATCAGAATCCCGCAAAGCTCGCCCTGCGCCCCGGCAAGGGATGCCAGGCTGGTTGCCGCCATCCCCGTGATCTCCGCCAGGTAGTCCTGAAGATGGTGCATCAACTCCAGCGCTCCCTGCACTTGCGCGGCGGGCTGTTGAGGATGTATGGCGGCGAACCCGGGAAGGAAGGCAGCCTCGTCGTTGATCTTGGGGTTGTACTTCATCGTGCAGCTGCCAAGGGGATAGAAGTGGGTGTCTATCGAGAAATTCATCCGGCTCAGGTTGGTGAAGTAGCGGACTATCTCAGGCTCCGTCACCTCCGGCAGGTCCACTTCCGCCCGCAGCATCTCTTGGCCGGGTAGCGTCTGAGCAGGCACGTCGAGGTCCGGCAGCACCGTCCCCACCCGACCGGGTACGCTCCGCTCCATCAGCAGACGGCGATTGCTTTCCATGATATTCATCGGCTGAACTCCGAAAGCGCTCCCACCAGGGCCTCTATCTCCTGACGCGTGTTCATCTCCGTGACGCAAAAGAGCATGCAGTTGGGCATTACGTCGCTGATGTCCAGCCCGCCGATAATTCCGCTTTCCAGGAGACGCTCGTTGATGACGCTGGGACTGGCGGGGCACTTCACCACGAATTCCTTGAAGAACGTCCCGCGTATCGGGAACGAATAGCCCGCCACCCGTCCGATTAGCGACGCAGCGTAGTGGGCCTTGTGGTAGCTGAGTTCCGCTATCTTGGGCAGTCCCTGTTTGCCCAGGGCCGCCGTAGCGATGGCGCTCGCCAGGGCCAGTAACGCCTGGCTCGTGCAGATGTTGCTCGTCGCCCGTTCCCGGCGGATGTGCTGCTCCCGCGTCTGGAGCGTCAGCACGTATCCCGTCTTGCCCTCCGAGTCCACCGTCCGCCCCACAATCCGGCCGGGCATCTGCCGCAGATACTTCTTGCGGGTGGCGAAAAGGCCGATAAAAGGCCCGCCGAAGCTCATCGGGACTCCCAGTGCCTGCCCTTCTCCCGTCACCACGTCCGCGCCAAACTCTCCCGGAGGACGGAACATCCCCATGGCCACCGGGTCCGTCGACACCACCAGCAGGGCGTCCCGCTCCTGCGCCGCCACCTTGTGGGACGCCAGGTCCTCCATGTACCCGTAAAAGTTCGGGTACTGCGTCAGCAGGCAGGCAGCCCCTTCTGGCAGACGCGGCCTCACTGAGTCCATGGTCGTCACCTTCAGCCCCTGCGGAAGTGCGTAGGTCTCCACCACCTCCCGATACGTGGGCGAGACGGTGTTGAGCACGCAAATCTCCTCCCGACCGGTGACGCGGCACGCCATGAGCGCCGCTTCCGCCAGACTGGAGGCTCCCTCGTACATCCCGTCGTTTGCCACCTCCATCCCCATCAGGCTGCACACCATCGTCTGAAACTCGTAGGCCACCTGCAGCGTCCCCTGGCTGGCCTCCGCCTGGTAAGGCGTGTATGACGTCAGGAACTCCCCGCGGGTGATCAGGGGCTTCACAATGCTCGGGATGAAGTGGTTATAGACTCCGGCTCCCAGGAAGGAGGCGTACGCTCCCGTGTGCCGGTTCGTTCCCGCCATCGCTTCCAGTTCGGCTCGGAGCTCCAACTCCGACGTGGGTGGCGGGATGTTCAGAGACGGGCTGCGATGCTCCGCCGGGATGTCTTCGAATAGCTGGTCGATGGAGTCCAGCCCCAATGCTTCCAGCATCTCCGCGCGCTGGGCGGGTGTGTTGGGCATGTAGTGGGACTGGAAGGGAACGGAGCCGTTGTCGCTCACCGCTAGTGCGCCTCAGACTCCAGGAAGGACTCATACTCCTCCGCAGTCATCAGGTTGGCCATATCTGCGTCAGCGTTTTCGGTTCGCACTTTCACCATCCAGCCGCCGCCAGTGGGGTCGTCGTTCACCAGCTCCGGCTGACCCTCCAACTCCCCGTTTACCTCAACTACCTGTCCGCCTACCGGCGAGAAAATATCTGAAACGGCCTTCACCGACTCAATCTCCCCCAGCTTGTCAAACTGGCCCACCTCGGTCCCGTTGCTGGGAAGCTCCACGTACACCACGTCTCCAAGCTGGTCCTGGGCGTAGTCGGTGATGCCCACCACCACCAGCCCGGAGCCGTCTACTAAGGCCCACTCGTGCTCCTTGGAGTATTTTCTGTCGGTGGGGTTCATTTCAAAACGCCTTGTTGCTAGGATAACGGGCGGGAGTCATCGCACAACTTGTGCGCTTCCCGCTCCTCCGTCTCACTTTCTCTTGAAGAAGGGAAGGCTGGTGACTATGGCTCCTGTCGGCCTTCCGCGGATGTCAATTTGAAGGCTCTGACCCTTGTCTGACAGCCGCCGTTGAACATAGCCCATGGCAATATTTCTGTCAAGCGACGGAGAGTAGCTGCCGCTCGTAATTCGCCCCACCGGCTCTCCCTCAGCCAGGATAGCGTAGTCGTGGCGGGGGATACTGCGACCTTCTGAGAAAAGCCCGACTAGACTTCGCTCCACACCCTGCTCCTTCTGCTTTCGCAAGACCTCCGCGCCCGCAAAATCCTTACCCAAGCGAACGAACCGCCCCAACCCCGCCTCCAGCGGCGTAGTGGTCAGGTCGATGTCGCTCCCGTGCAGCGGCAGCCCCCCCTCCAGCCGGAGAACGTCCCTTGAGCCCAACCCGCACGGGGCCATGCCACCTTCGTGCAGCGCGCCCCAAAGCTCCGCTCCGTCCCGTGCGTCTGAGACGATTTCGAAGCCATCCTCCCCCGTGTACCCCGTCCGCCCTACGAAGGTGCTTCGACCCAATACCGTGGCCTCCATGCTGCCGAAAAAGCGCAGACTGGAGGGCGTATCGGCGCTCATGCCGTCAACCAGCGACGCTGCGTCCGGCCCCTGCACCGCAATCATCACCGTGTCCGTCGTCACGTCCTCCAGCGTCGTCTGCGAGTACCGCTCACTCTGCCACCGCTCCAGCCACTCAATTACCGCGGGACGATTGGAGGCGTTGCATATCAGCAGATACCGATTCTCCTCGAGCCGGTAGGACACCGTGTCGTCCAGAATTCCCCCTTCCTGCTTGCAGATGAGCGAGTATCTGGCCCGTCCATGTCGAAGGTTCCCGATGCGGCCCGTCTGAATCCACTCCATCAGGTCCGTCGCCTGCGCTCCGGAAACGTAGATGCGCCCCATGTGGGAAACGTCGAAGATGCCCCCCTTCGACCGGACGGCGTTGGCCTCCGCCAGAATGCCCGCATACTGCACGGGCATTTCCCAGCCCGCAAAAGGCACCATCCGCGCCTTCAGCCCCACGTGACTCTCGTAAAGAGCCGTTCTCATCTCCGTTGCGCTGCCGCTGCTTTCACCCAATGTCCTTTATCTCCTTTTCGTCGCTTCTTGCCCAGTTCATCGGATACCTGGCGGATCTACCCACCATTCCGGCTCCTCGAACTCTCCCACCAGCGAAAACTCACCAAACTCATGGTCACGACCAAGAATATCCTTTGTCGCCGGATCCTTCTCTAGCTGATGCATGGCCAAGTCTCTTGCTTCCTTCGAATCCCACTCTGCAATTGCAAGCAGCAATAGTGGGTCAGTGATGCTTCTATGCAAACGTGTGCCACGTGCTCCAGCCATTCTCTGGATTATCACGCTGCCCTGTTCCCAGGCTTCCACGTATTCATCTAGCGTCTTACCTGGCTTGATCCTTATCTGAAATACGAATCGCATACGGCTCTAAGGTGTCGGCCTGTTCTTGTAATGCCCCGCGTGCTGCTGGTACGTGTAAGCCGCCCTGAACACCGTTGCGTCGTCGAAGACCCGGCCCGCTATCTGCATGCCCACGGGCAGCCCATTCTTGCTGAAACCGCACGGCAACGAAATCGCGGGCATCCCCGTCTGGTTGAAGGGCGCCATGAAGCTGGGTCCGTACAGGGACTTGCCCGGCGTGAAGTCCTCCAGCTTCCCCACCACGCTGTGACCCATGGGCAGCGCCAGCAGGTCGACCCCCTTCATCACCTCGTGGAACTCCCGCCTGATGACGCTCCGCGCCCGCTGCGCCTGTATGTAGTCGCTGGCCGAAAACAGTGCGCCCGTATAAAGGTGCTTGATGAAGTTCTCCCCGTATTTCTCAGGCTGTGTCCTCACGTTGGGAAGGTGGATGCTGTACGCCTCGCTCATGATGATGACGATGTTCACCTGTGGGGCGTACTCCAGGCAGGGTATCGTCACCGGCTCCACGTGGGCGCCCAGGCTCTCCAGGTCCTGCAGAGCCTTCTTAACCAGCGCCTCCACCTCTTCGTCCGTCCCGGATTCCTTGCCGAAGCAGTAGTGCTCAGGCACCCCGATCCTCAGTCCCTTAACGTCCTCCCTCAGAGACTCCGAGTAGTCCGGCACCGCCACGTTCGCCGACGCCGGGTCCTTCGGGTCGTAGCCCGCAATGGCCTGCGTCATCAGCGCCGAGTCCTCCACCGTCCATGTCATCGGCCCGCAATGGTCCAACGACCAGCTCAGGTCCAGCACCCCGTACCGGCTGACCAGCCCGTAGGTGGGTTTGTGCCCGACGATGCCGCAGGAGGAAGCCGGCCCGCGAATGGAGCCGCCAGTGTCCGAGCCAAGCGACCCCATGGCCGTCCCCACCGCCACCGCCGTTGCCGAGCCGCTGCTGGATCCCCCGGTCGCGTATTCCGCCCCATAGGGATGCAGCGTCTGGTCGAATAGACTCGTCTCCGGCCCGCCCATGGCGAGCTCGAACATCGCCACCTTCCCCAGCAGAATGCTGCCCGCTTCGTTCAGGCGAGCAATGGCGGTGGAGTCCTCCGTCGGCACCCGGTGTTCGTACAGTTTCGACTGCCCCGTGGTCAGTACGCCCTTCGTGTCGTACAAGTCCTTGTGCCCCATGGGGATACCGTGTAGCGGCCCGCGATAATTTCCGGCTTGAATCTCCGCCTCCGCCGCCCGCGCTTGCGCCAGTGCCTCGTCCCTCAAGAGCGTAATGTAGCTCTTGATTTCCCCGTCAATAGCATCGATGCGGTCCAGAAGCGCCTGGGTAAGCTCCACCGGCGAAAGCTGTTTCGACTCAATCAGCCCCGCCGCCTCTCGTATGGTCAGGTGGTACAGTTCCGTGGATGGCTGCGACATAGTTCAGTCTCCTATTTCCTTTTCCCCTTGATGGGGAAGATTGGGATGGGGGTGATTTAGGTAGTGCAGGGGCGCGCCTAAGACGCTCAAAATCCCGGCCTACTCTCCCGTCCACTCGGGTTGAAAGGCCCCCGCCGCCTCCACGTCGTCAACGTCCACCTCGTAGAGCGCGTCCACCTTGGGACGGTACATCGTCATCGTCTCCGCCAGTGCCTTCAGTCGCTCCTCCGACACCGTCACTCCCGTCGCTCCCAGCAATTTGCGTACTTCTTCGATGTCCATGATTTACACCACTCTCTCAAAAAAAGATGATTATCTCACTGCATTCCTGCCGCCAAGTATATTGACGCCCCCGCCATGCGGCAATAAGGCCTCAAATTACGACTGGTCTTCGCTGACACTGTCACTCAGCACAAGGCCGATGACGTTGCCCTCAGGGTCTGACATTATCGCAAATGTCACCACTCCCGGTATCTCCCTGGGAGGCTCAAGGGTCTTCCCTCCCAGGCTTTCCGCTTTGTCCAGGGAGGCCTGCAGGTCCTTCACCTCTACGTAAATCACCACCTGCGGCGCCGCTGGGTCTCCAGTCAGGCCCCCGTTAATTCCCCCGGCCTGCGTGTCCACAACCCCGTATTGCATGGGGTTGTCAGTCTGGATGTCCCAGTCGAACAGCTTTCCATAGAATTCCTGGGCAGACTCCGTGTCCTTTACCTGAATTTCAAAATGCACTACTGGATTGGGCATTCTTCGGTTGCCTCCGTCCTCGTTTTGTAGGATATTGTCGGGGACAATTATACGAGATATTGCGTCCGCCGGGATTGACAACGTGGTGGCGCGAGTTTGGAGCATGGCATGAGTGAACGGACCGATTTCGAACACCCCGAATTTCTGACAAGCACTGACTGGCTGGGCGAGCACCTGGGAGACCCGGGCATCCGCGTGATTGACTGCGACGTTCCCGACCAGTACCAGCGCGCCCACATCCCCGGATCCGTCTTCCAGGAAGACCACTATCAGAAGGACCCGGACACCAACCGTCTCCACATCTTCGGCCCCTACGGCTTCAAGCAGCTTGCCGAGTCCCTCGGCATCGGCGACGATACCCTCGTCGTCGCCTACGACAACTCTCGCGGCCTTTACGCCGCCCGCCTCTGGTGGGCGCTCCACCACTACGGCCACACCAGCGTCAAGGTCATGGACGGGGGCTGGCGCAAGTGGCTCTCCGAAGGACGCCCCATAACCGACAAACCCACCAGATGTACTCCCGACGTGACCTTCACCCCGCGCTTGGACGACTCCATGCTGGTCACTGCAGACCAGCTTATGCATGACATGAACAGCCCCGACGTAGTCGTCTGGGACGTTAGGAGCCGCGGCGAGTACGAAGGCACCACCACCCGGGGCAACCGCAGACCGGGCCGCATCGCCGGCGCCGTTCATCTGGAATGGCTGGAGCTTGTCGACGGCCGGACCCACCTGCTCAAGCCCGCCGATGAAATCCGCCGTATCCTGCAGGCCAACGGCATCACCCCTGACAAACGCATCGACGCTCATTGACAGGCCGGAATTCGTGCGGCGCACGGTACCTTCGTCCTCAAGCTTCTCGGCTACCCCGATGCCCGCAACTACGACGGCTCATGGGCCGAATGGGGCAACCGCGACGACACCCCCATAGAACTGTAAACACTCCTTCCCCCTTGACGGGGGAAGGCTGGGATGGGGGTGATTCGCCCCACCTTGTACGTAGGGGCGATCCTTGTGTTCGTCCGCTCCATTATCGGTTTGAATCTAACCCTTCACCCCACGCCAATCATCGCCAAACTTGCCGTAGCGCAGCTACCCCCGCTGAAACTCCGCCTCCTCTAGCATCCGCGCCAGTATCGGATGCGTAGCGGGCTTTCTCAGGTCTAACGACGAAATAGAAATGGCCCGAAACAAAACTCCGGTGCTCATCGACGTCTCCACCGACTCACCTACCTCTGGCAACTCCACCCCTAACGCCTCTGCCACGTACCGGGCCGCCACCCTGCCCACCTGCGAGTTGTAGCACCGCGTCATAACACGACCTTGGTGAAGCAACACCACTCCGCTCTTGCTGTGCCTCAGCGTCACCGGCACCCGACGCTTGGGAATGTCCAGAATCCCCTCTGCGTACTCCCACGCCTTGGCTCTGCTGACTCCCATGCCGCCCTCTACTCCTCAGCCAGACGGTCCCGGACGAAGCCTAGCACCTCCTCCGCCAGTTCCATAGCCCGCTCTGCCTCCAGATGGTCGAACACGTCGGCCGGGATTCCTCCGGGCAGATAGTTCGGATATCTCGTCAGGTTGTAGTACTTATCCAGGTAGATTGCCCGTACCTTCAGCACGTCGAACAGCATCTCGAACACCTTCGCATCCTCGCAAAGGTCCGCAAGCGAGTGACCCCAGACGTCCTCGGCCCCCCGCGAGTACAGAAAACCCTTCATCGCCTTCTCACCGCACTGCTGTGCCAGGAAACAGGCCAGGCTGAACCGCTCGTGTTCCTGCGCCAGCAGGGCGTCCGACAGGTCCCGCTCGGCCTGCGCCAGCCACCGATCCCCCTCCGACATCCGGTTAGGCATCATAGACCACCTCCCCCATCTGAAGGGCCTTCCCCAGGTTGGAATCGGAAGCGTCCAGTTCATCGAACTCTTCGGGTGTATACGGGTAAAAATCCACCGCCACCGAGGGTGAGAGGTGGCTGTAAAAGAAGTCAGGCCGTCGGACGAAAGGCCGGTCGTCCTCCATAATCATTACCAGCTTCAGCGGTGTGTCCGGCTCCACTGTTCCGGGATAGAGCGGGTTCAGCAGAATCGCCCGCCTCACCCCCAACTGCGGCAGCATGGCGATTATCTTGTCCAACTCCTCCTGCAGCAGCTTCATTCGGTACTGCACGAACCCGACTCTCATAGGCATCGCTTACCCCTCACTACAACCCCCAGTCTAGAATCACCATATGCGTCTCCCTCGGTCCGTGGGCTCCTATTACCAGCGTCTGCTCAATGTCCGCTGTCCGGCTGGGTCCCGTGATGAAATTCATGTAGCTGCCCGCGTCAACCCCGTCCCGCAGGTACGCCAGCCTTCGAAGCAGGTACAAGTCGTCCAGGCCTTCCAGCGTTTGTGAAGGCTTCACCAGCGCCACGTGCACCGGCGGCAGCAGCGACGTCACCCGGCTCACGCCCTGCCGCGGCAGAATGACGACACTGCCCGTCTCCGCGATGGCGTAGTCAACCCCCGTGACGCCCAAATCCGCGTCTGCAGGGTTGAAGCTTCCCGCGCTTTCGTCCTCCCGCGCCATCACCTGCACCGTCGCGCCCAACGACGAAAGCGCGTCGTCCAGCGGCACGTCGTCAAACACCTCCTGCACCGACCGCACCACCCGCCGCGCCTTCATCTTCTGCGCCAACTGGTACACGTACCCCACGGCATCCTCCACCCCCGCCGCCCGGTGCACCACCCAGCCTCGGAGTGCAGCCACCCTCGCCAGTTCGTCCACGTTAGCCCGTTGATTGGCGGACAACCGCTCCATCATCGTCCGCTCCCTCTCCGCAACCGACGCTCGTTCCTCAAGCATCCGGGCATAGGGCTGCTCCGGCGGCCCCGCTTTCCTCCCCAACGCCTCCCTCACCGACGCTATAAACTGGTCCGGCGGCGTCCCCAACGTCTCCCTCACCGTCCCTCATCCTCCAGCCGCTCTGACCAGATCTGACGGAAGCTCTTGGGCGCCAGCGCCGGCATGTCCCGCGTCTGCGTCCAGCGGGAGAAAGGTGGCAGCGGCATCCATCGAATGAACCTCCCCCTTGAAAACGGCCACTGCGCCAGCAATCCCAACCTCCGAACCATCCCCAGCAGGCGCGGACTGCTCATCAGTCGACGATATCCCATCGACATCATCCGGTCGGCTAGAGAAGCCTTCTTTGGACTCAACTCAGAACCTTCCGAAAGCTGGGACCGCAGCTTCAACAGCATGTGCGGAATGTTTATCTTGATCGGGCAAACGTCCTTGCAGGCCCCGCAAAGGCTGGATGCGTTTGGCAGGTCCTTGCTTCGGTCCAGTCCAACCAGCACCGGCGACACCACCGCACCGATCGGTCCGGGGTAGACCCAGCCGTAGGAGTGTCCCCCCACTTTCCGGTACACAGGGCACGTGTTCAGGCACGCACCGCACCGGATGCAGAATAACGCCTCCCTCAGGTCCGGGTCCACCAGCAGCCTTGAGCGTCCGTTGTCCACGATAATCAGGTGGTACTCCTCCGGCCCGTCTTCGTCCTCCGGACGCTTCGGCCCGTAGACGTGGGTGACGTAGCTGCTGATTCTCTGGCCCGTGGCCGCCCGTGGCAATAACCGGATAAAGATAGCCAGGTCTTCCATGGAAGGCACCACCTTCTCCATCCCCGTTATCGACACCAGCACTCGCGGCACCGAGGTACAGAAGCGTCCATTGCCCTCGTTGGTTATCAGCGTCACCGTGCCCGTCTCCGCCACCAGGAAGTTCGCCCCCGTGATGCCCATGTCGGCGCTCACCAGCTTCTCCCGCAGCACCTCCCGCGCCGCTCCCGCCATCGCCTCGATGTCTTGCAAATTCGGACGATTAATCTTCTCTCCGAAAAGCTCGGAGACCTCTTCCTTCGACTTGTGCATCGCCGGCGCGATGATGTGGAAGGGCGTTTCCTCCGCAAGCTGGATGATGTACTCCCCCAGGTCCGTCTCCACCGGCTCGACGCCCATCTTCTCCAGAAACGGGTTCAACCCCATCTCCTCCGACACCATCGACTTGCTCTTGATGGCCAGCTTCAAGCCCCGTGTCTGCGCTATCCGCCCCACGATAGCCCGCGCCTCCTCCGCGTCCCTCGCGAAGTGCACATACCCGCCGTTCGCCATCACACGTTCGCGAAGCATCTCCAGGTAGTAGTCCAGATTGTCCAGAGTGTGACGCTTGATCTCCCGCGCCTGCAGCCGTAGCTCCTCCCACCGCTCGGGCGAGATCTCCTCTATGGCCTCGGCCCTCGCCCCGTCGAAGGTGCCCATGGAGCGTCCCAGGTATGACTGGAGCTTGGCGTTGGCCAGCACCTTCGCGGAGGCTCGACGAAATTCCTGCGTTTTTACCTCAGCCATGATTCTTCCCCTTGAAGGGGACCAGTCGTCCTTATCGCGAGTGGTTCAAGACGTGTCATTCGGCCCAACATCTAAGAATCACTCCACAGAATCTCGGCCAAGTGTCGAGCGTCTACTTTCGCCCCGCGTCGTCTTAACCCGCCCCGAATCTGCATCAGGCAGCTTGCGTCGCAGGCCGTCACCGTCGACGCCTCGCTCTTGACCACGTTGTCCACTTTGTCGTCCAGCATCGCCTGCGAGATTCCAGGATACTTCACCGAGAATGTCCCCCCGAAGCCGCAGCACGTCTCCGCGTCATCAAGTGGTGCGTACTCCAACCTCTTCACCGCCTTCAGCAGCGTCACCGGCTCTTCCTTTGCTTCCAGTTCCCTGAGCAAATGACACGAAGGATGATAGGTGACCTTCCCGTCATGCTCTGCTCCCACGTCCGCCACACCCAGCACTTTCACGAGAAACTGCGAGAACTCGTAGACCTTCCCGCTCAGCGCCTTGGCCTTCGGCCCGTATGTGGAATCCCCGCGAAAAATATCGGGGTAGAAGACCTTCATCATCGAAGCGCAGGAACCCGACGGTACAACAACGTACTCGCTGTCCTCGAAGCCATCGAGAACCCGTTTGCCAAGTTCCGCCGCGTCCCGGCGAAAGCCGGAGTTGAATAGCGGCTGTCCGCAGCAGGTCTGGTCCGGCGGAAATTCCACCTGCACACCTTGACGTCGCAGTACGCCGACCACCGCCTCGCCAACCTCGGGAAAAAGCTGGTCCACCAGGCATGTGACAAACAGAGAAGCGCGAATTGGGGAGGAATCAGCCATCAGCCCCTCACCTCAAAGATTGAAGCTCAGAGTATCAGAGCGCCGCAAGCTGGGCAAGCAACCGGTGACTATCTCAGTTGTTCTCTGGCGGGAGTGGGAGGGAGTCGAACCCTCCCATCCCGATTGTGACGGGATACAACGGATTTGAAGTCCGCGAGAGCCACCGGGCCCCATCCACTCCCGAAAATGCGCGAATCTGCCCCCATCTTAGCCTGGGGGCATGATCAATAAATGCCTCGTCGACACAAGGGCCGACGTGGCGTGGAAAAGAGTTACGCTGCCAGCGCCGACTCTATCTTCTTCCTCAACTGCCCCTTCGGCACCGCGCCTACAATCTGCTCCACCGGCTTGCCGCCCTTGAAGATAAGCAACGCCGGTATGCTGCGAATGCCGTAGGTCACCGCCGTTATCGGACTGGAGTCCACGTCCACCTTGGCGAAGTCCATAACCCCGTCCATCTCCTCAGCCAGTTCGTCCACAATCGGGGAAATCATCTTGCACGGAACGCACCACTCTGCCCAGAAGTCCACCAGTACGGGCTTATCCGCTTCCACTACCTTTTCGTTGAATTCAGCATCGCTCACGGCAAAGGGTTTCGCCATTGGTTCCTCCAGTGTAAGGTTATTACATACATCTTCAGCGGGGTATCCGTCCCCTCTGATATTCCAGTGTATACCTGCGTCCGCCATCGGTCAATCGAGATGCTTTCGACGCCGAAGAATTGAGGGTGAAGCTACACCTTGTCTGACAACCTGAACGGAGCTGGAAGGACCGGCCTCCTTGGCAGAAAACTTCGTTTGCGCCCCGACTCGTGGGGACGCTTGGGCGAAGCCACCGTCGTGGTGGAAGGCCACCGCGTCTTTGTCTTCGGCGCCATCCCCGGCGAGGAAGTGCTGGCCGAGGTTTTCCGTGAACGAAGACGCTACGTCGCCGCCCGCGTCCTGGAGGTCATCGAACCCTCCCCCCTCCGCGTCGACCCCCCATGTCCCTACTTCGGCCCCTGCACCGGCTGTCAGTGGCAGCACGTCGACTACAACGCGCAGCTTCAGCATAAGTCCGACGCCGTGACCGACGCCCTGCAGCGCATCGGCGGTTTCTCAAACCCTCCCGTTCGCTCTGCCGTCCCTTCCCCCGACCAATTCGGCTACCGCAACCACGCCCGATTCACCATCGGCAAGGACGGCTCCCTCGGTTTCGTCAACCGCGAGACTCGACAGCACGTGACCGTCGACAACTGCCTCCTCATGGAACGGGGCGTCAACGACGTTCTGAGGAAACTGCAGGGACATTGCGCTGAGACTACCCAGCTCTCCGTACGTTGGGGCGTCAACACCGGCGATTACCTCGTCCAGCCCACCCTCAAGGAGGCCGACGTCCCTGTATCCACCGGCCAGAAGCGCTATGTGGAGACCGTCCATGGCCGCTCCTTCCGCATCGCCTCCCCCTCTTTCTTCCAGGTTAACATAAAGCAGTTGGAGGTAATGGTAGACCTCGTTAAGGACGGCCTAAGACTCTCAGGCAACGAGACCCTCGTCGACGCCTACGCCGGCGTTGGCACCTTCGCCCTGTTGCTCGCTCCCTACGCCAGGCGAATAATCGCCATCGAAGACTCTCCCGCCGCCGTCGAGGATGCCAGGGCCAACGCCGAAGGCCTCTCCAACGTCGAGTTCGTCCTTGGACGCACCGAGCAGGTCCTGCCCGAACTTGAAGCGTCGCCCGACGGCGTCATCCTGGACCCCTCCCGCACGGGCTGTCATCCCTCCGCTCTCAAGGCGCTTGCCGAATTGAAACTCCGCCGAATAGTCTACGTCTCCTGCGATCCTGCAACCCTCGCCCGCGACCTGAAAATCCTCTGCAGGGACGTTTTCCTTCTGGAAAGCGTAACCCCCGTCGACATGTTCCCCCAGACCCACCACGTCGAGTGCATCGCCGTCCTCGCCCTCCGTCGCCCGTTGGACGGATTGACGCTCGCCTCTTCATCGCCTCGCAGACGCGAGCTGATGGCCGGCCTCGACGCACCCTTCGACGCATTGACACCCGACGTGGAAGAACGCGCTGACCCTGGAGAATCCCCCGAAGACACCGTACTCCGCCTCGCCCTCGACAAAGCCCAGGCCGTTGCCGAGAAGCGCCCCAACCGTCCCGTCGTCGGCGCCGACACCCTCGTCGTGCTGGATGGTCAAGCGTTGGGCAAACCCGCTGACACTGCCCAGGCCCGGCAGATGTTGATGAGCCTCCGTGGACGCGTCCACCGCGTTCTCACTGGCGTCGCCGTCATCGACGGCGCAACCGGCAAAGCCCGCACCGCCCTGTGCGAAAGCCGCGTCCTCATGAGAAACTACTCCGCTTCCGAAATCGACCAGTACATCGCCTCAGGCAGCCCCTTCGACAAGGCTGGCGGCTACGGAGTCCAGGACCGAACCTTGAATCCCGTCGCTCAAGTCGACGGATGCCGCGCCAACGTCATTGGCCTTCCACTTTGCATCATGGCGCGGCTGCTCAAAGAGTCGGGATTTAACGTAGAATCTCTGTCGCTGCCTGCAGAGTGCCGGCGACATCTTCGAAAACAAGGGAAAAAAGAATGAATTTTTTCGGCATTGGCGGCATGGAGCTTATGGTCATACTGTTGCTGGGCTTCATCGTCCTCGGCCCACGACAGCTGATAAATGTGGCCAAGGGCTTGGGACGCACGATTACAGAACTGCGAAACGCCATGAACCAGTTCACCCGCCTCGTCGACGAAGATGACGACGACCAACAGCGCCGTCCCCCCGGGGCAAAGGACCGCCCGTGAGCCAGGCTCCCTTCCAGAGCCACCTGCTGGAACTCCGCAAACGGCTGATGATAGCGGTCCTGGCCGTGGCAGTGACCACCGTCCTGGCCTTCGTCTTCCACCGGTGGATTATCGACTTCCTGCTCCTCCCCGCCGAGACCCTCACCGACGAGCCGGGCCGCCTGGTGTTCATCGACGTTCTGGAACCTTTCGGGGTGGCCATGAAGGTCTCCATCGTCACGGGAATTGTGCTGGCCCTGCCCATTGTCCTGTCCCAGATAATCTTCTTTGTTTCTCCCGGCCTGACCTCCCGCGAAAAACGCTACCTGTACGCCTTTCTCCCCGCCGTGCTCCTCGCCTTCGCCGCTGGCGCTGCCTTCGGCTACCTTGTCCTCATCCCTCCTGCCATAAACTTCCTAATCAACTTTGGCGGCGAAATCGCCGAGCCTACCGTCCGAATCAGCAGCTACATAAATCTTATGACTATGCTGCTCTTCTGGATGGGAATCGTCTTCGAAACCCCCTTGATCATGCTCATCCTGGCCCGCTTTGGCGTCGTCTCCGCATCAGGCTTCGCCCGGTGGAGACGTCACTGGATAGTCGTGGCCTTTGTCCTCGGTGCCCTCATCACCCCCACCTTCGACCCCATAAACCAGTCCCTCGTAGCCATACCCCTAATCATCCTCTACGAGTTTGGCATCCTCCTAGCCAAGCTCGTCCGCCGCAAACCCGCTGAGGAAAACGCCGGTCAATAGCAACGCTATGGACGCCAATAATTCCTTCTCCCCTCTCCCGTAGGGGCGACCCTTGTGGTCGCCCGTTCCTCCTCTTGATGACCTCCCCAACCAAAAAGCCCCCCGAGTCGGGGGGCCTGACGTAGTCGAACTAAGGGGGTATCTACTGCGGTTTCTCCACCTCCGTCTTCTCCGAAACCTCCACCGACTTCTCTTCCGGCTTGCTCTCCCCTGTCACGCCGCGCTTGAACGCGGAAATACCCTTGCCCAGCGCGGAGCCTATCTCCGGTAGACGACCGGCTCCGAAAATCACCAGCACAATGGCAAATATGATGCCCAGTTCCAGCGGTCCTAGCTTTGGCATGGGGCCCTCCCCAACAACGAGATTCTTGCCACAAAGAATACCACGCCCCAGCCAATCCAGGCAATATAATTCCTCAATTCGGCGCGTTATCAATTGCCAATCCGCCTCAAAGCGCCGCCAATCAACCGTAGTTTGACCCTCCCCATGCTATACTTGATATAGACTTTCAGGGGTGAAAAAATGCGTACCCTTCGCGTCGCCCTAGCCCAGATGAACTCCGTTGTCGGAGACCTCAATGGCAACGTTCAGCGCATCCTGCAATTCATGGATCAGGCCCGCGCCTTGGGCGCCGACGTTGTCGCCTTCCCGGAGATGGCCGTAACCGGCTATCCTGCCGAAGACCTCCTCTTTCGCAACGCTTTCCTTCGAGATAATCTGGACGCCGTCTATAAGGTCGTCGATGAGACCCATGGCCTAGTGGCAGTAATCGGCTACGCTCACCCCATTGGCGGCCGCGTCTACAACGCTGCTGCCATCGGCACCCAGGGCCGCCTGGCCGGCATGTACCGCAAGCACCACCTCCCCACCTACGGCGTCTTCGACGAAGACAGGTACTTCTATTCCGGCTCCAGCTTTCCTATTTTTGAGATAGGCGGCGCCCGCGTGGGTGTGAACATTTGCGAGGATATCTGGTACTCCGATGGCCCCACCGCCCGCCAGTGCAACGCCGGAGCAGAGGTCATCATCAACATCAGCGCCTCCCCTTACCATATGTACAAGCAGCGAGAGCGCGAAGACGTAGTCCGTAACGCCGCAAAAGACAACAACGTCTACGTGGCCTACGTTAACACTGTCGGCGGACAGGATGAGCTTGTCTTCGACGGCGCCAGTGTGGTCTTCGACCCTTCCGGCAATCTAATCGCCCGCGCCAGAGAGTTCGAAGAAGACCTCCTGGTGGTGGACATTAACCTCCCCCAGGAGCGGCCTCTGCCTTCCGTCGACCTCCAGGATTCGTCGACCAGCTCGGTCATTCACGTGTCCGGCGCCTATGACGGAGATCGCCCATCGCTGGATGCGACGACAATCGCTCCGGTCTTGAAAGGCCCCTCCGAGGTCTACAGCGCTCTCGTCGTGGGCACCCGCGACTACGTCAGGAAGAACGGCTTCTCCAAAGTCCTGGTGGGACTCTCCGGCGGCATCGATTCCGCCCTGACCGCTTGCGTCGGCGCCGACGCCCTCGGCCCGGAGAACGTCAGGGTCGTCGCCATGCCCTCCCGCTTCTCCAGCGAAGGCAGCCTGCTGGACGCCGCGGCCCTCGCCGACAATCTCGGCCTGGAGATGCTGACCATCCCCATAGAAGAGGGCCATCAGGCCATGCTGAACATGCTGTCGGACCCCTTCCGTGGCACCCAGTCCGGCATCGCTGAGGAGAACCTCCAGGCAAGACTCCGCGGCAACCTCCTCATGGCCCTCTCCAACAAGTTCGGCTGGCTCGTCCTCATCACCGGCAACAAGAGCGAAATGGCTATGGGTTACGCCACCCTGTACGGCGACATGGCGGGCGGATTCGCCGTCCTCAAGGACGTTCCGAAGACCCTGGTCTACGAGCTCTCCCGCTGGCGTAACGAATACGGTTCCCCCATGAACGTCATCCCCCGGGAAATCATCGAAAAGCCCCCCAGCGCGGAGCTGCGCCCTAACCAGAAGGACGAAGATTCCCTGCCCCCCTACGAGGTCTTGGACGGCGTCCTACAGGCCTACGTCGAAGAGGACAAGAGCTATGCAGACATATTGTCCCTCGGCTACGACTCCGATACCGTGCGTCAGGTGATGACCGCCGTTGATCGCAACGAATACAAGCGACGCCAGTCCCCACCGGGCGTGAAAATCACCTCCAAGGCCTTCGGCAAAGACCGCCGCCTCCCCATCGTCAACGGCTACCGCCAGTTCTAACCCCTTCCCCCTCACCCTACCCCGTGTTAACATCCCCCTACACCCTGCGCCCCGGAGGTGCCCCATGCCCGCCGTCAAATACACCCTCGAAGAATTCATCCAGGACATGGACGACCTCCTCGCCAAAACCCCCGACCAGCAGCGCATCTTCGACGAAGGATCCGTCTACCTGGAGCGCCTCATCCTCAACCCCGAGGCAATCCCGGAGGAGTATCGGATACCCCTTGGCAGAGGCCCCCGCGCCCGTCACGGCAGCTACAAGCTCCACCAGGGCGAAAACGGCCTCGCAATCTCCTCCGTCATCTGGGGCCCCGGCGACCACATCGGCCCCCACGATCACCGCACCTGGGGCATGATCGGCGTCATGGAAAACGTCCTTGCCGAGACCCGCTTCCGCCGCCTCGACGACCGTACCGACGAGGAATACGCCATCCTGGAAAAGGATCGCGTCGCCCTCTCCAAACCCGGCGAGGTGTCCCTCCTCATCCCCGAGGTGGACGAAATCCACCAGATTGACAACGAGTCCGACCTGCCCACCGTGGAGATCCACGTCTACGGCAGGTCCCTCGAAGGTCTCCAGCGGTCTAAGTTCGACCTCAAAACCGGCCGCGTCTACTCCTACGTCTCCGGCAAAGCCAACAACGAATAATTCTTACCCCTCGATGGAGGAAGGCTAGGATGCGGGTTAATCCCACATCCATCCCACCGCCTATACTGCTAATCGGAAGAAAAATGTCGACCATAACCACCGCCCACGAACTGCGCTCCCTCCTCTCCTCCCACAAGGAATTCGCCCTGCTCGACGTCCGAGACGCGGGTAGCTACAACAGCGCCCACATCCCTGGCGCCAGCCTCCTCCCCCGCCATCGCATCGAGTACGACCTCCCATCCCTCGTCCCCTTCTCCGGCGCTCCCCTGATCTTCTGCGACGATGCTGGCCAACAAGCGACCCTCGCCGCCGCCACCGCCCGGAGAATGGGCTACACCCGCGTCTCTATGCTTGAAGGAGGCATCAACCGCTGGACCTCCCTCGACTTCCCCACCGAGTGGGGCACCAACGTCCCCAGCAAGGACTTCGGCGAGCGTATGGAGGTGGAATACCGCGTCCCCGAAATCGACTCCATAGAACTCAAGCGACGTATCGACTCCGGCGAGAAGCTCGTAATCTTGGACACCCGCACACCGGAGGAGTACCAGAATTTCGCAATCCCGGGAGGCCGAAGCGTTCCCAACGGGGAGCTTGCCCTCCACGTCACCGACATCCTCAACGAGCATGGCCCCGATACAACCGTCATTCTCAACTGCGCCGGACGCACCCGCAGCATCATCGGCGCCCGCGCCCTCCAGCGCATGGGCGTCCCCAACGTCTACGGCCTCAAGAACGGCACCGCCGGCTGGGTCCTCGCAGGCCTCGAGTTGGAGACCGGCGCCGACAAGCTCGATCTGCCAGCCGTCTCCGAACAAGGCGAAGCCCGCGCCGCTACCTACGCCGGACAGGCGGCTATGGAAGACGGCGTCCAGTTTATGGATGTTCACGAGCTCAAGCAGGTAATGGCCCGCGCCAATAGCGAGACCGTCTACCTCGTCGACGTGCGCCGTGAAGAAGAATGCCGCGCTGGCCATATCCCCGGCTTTCGCTGGTTTCCCGGTGGTCAGGCCGTCCAGCGCGCCGACGACGTTGCTCCCGTCCGCAACGCCACCATCGTATTCGCCTGCGATGGACGTGTTCGCTCCACCCTCGTCGCGTCCTGGTTCCGACAGATGGGCTTCCCCAACGTCTACGCCCTCCAGAGCGGCGTCACCCAGTGGGCTGCTCAGGGCAACGAACTGGAACATGGTATGCCGGTGTCCCTTCCCTTCGGCCTTGAGGATGCCAGATCGAAGACGAAGTCAGTCTCGCCCCAGGACGCCGCCTCAACAAAATTCGCGGACACCATCTTCGTCGGCATCAGCCCCGAATTCGCCGACGGCCACATCCCCGGTGCCCGCTGGACTCCCCGCGGTTGGCTCGAGTCCATCATTGCTGACGTCGCCCCCGATAAAGCCGCTCCCATCCTCATCACTTGCGCCAATGGCCTCGACTCCATCCTGGCAGCCGCAACCCTGGCAGACATGGGGTACTCCGACGTGTCAGTGCTGGAAGGCGGCATGAAAGCTTGGCGAAGTGAAGGCTTGGATGTTGAGACCGGCCTCTCCGGCGTCATGACTCCGCCCACCGACGTTGTCGTAATGGGCCCCCACCGTTCCTACGCCGACACCATCCACTACCTCCGCTGGGAAACCGACCTCGGCCACAAATACACCCCCAAACCCTAACCCCCTTTAGACGGACTCCGAGCCTGGCCCTACTTTCTCTTGTATACTATCGGTAGAATAAATTCCTAAAGTGAGTCCAGATGATTAAATTTCGTGGGGAATTAAGTGAACTCCAAACCCTCGTCAATAAACTGGGATATGTAGGTGAGTGGAAGGCAGACAACGGTAAGCAAGTGTTCCGAAGTGAAGACGGGGCAGTATTGAACTGGTGGCCTTCCACCAAGACAATTCATTGTCAGGGCGCAACGGAAGCCCGTACTAAGTTGGAGTCCCAAATCGATAGTGCGTTATCAGGCAATCCCGTACCTAAGGCTGATTCCCCTCCAAAAGAAACAGAGCAAACCTCCACTTCTGCACCTCCAGCCACTGCCCCGAGGTCCACGGCTTCCAATATAGATTCAAAAAGAGTCTTCGTTGTCTATGGGCATGATGAAACTTCACGTGATCAGCTTGAACTCGTCTTGCATCGATTGGATTTAGAGCCATTCGTTTTGGGGCTTACCAGTGGAAGGGGTTTAACGATTATTGAGGCACTCGAGGATGAGATACTGCACCCCTCCAAAGAAGAGCGCTTTGGGATGGTGTTACTTACACCTGATGATATGGGATACAAGCAAGCAGATGGTCCCACGAGTGCTACACCCCGTGCCAGACAGAATGTTGTAATGGAAATGGGGATGTTGATTGCGGCATTTGGGAGAGATAGGGTTGCGATTCTAAAGAAGGGTCACTTAGAAGTTCCGTCGGATGCTAGCGGCATAATATACCTGCCTTTCAACAACCATGTTAAAGAAGTGGCGCCCAAACTCTGTCAGAGGTTGCAAGATGCAGGCTTCCAGTTGAGTCCTGATTCAATAGCTAAGGCATCTTCCTGATGTTGGATAGGAAGGAAGTCACCATATATACCGATGGTGCGTGCATCGGCAACCCTGGCCCAGGTGGCTATGGTGTCGTGCTGAAATATGGAGAGCATCGACGAGAGATGAGTGAAGGTTTTCGCCGTACTACTAACAACCGAATGGAATTAATGGGCCCAATAAAAGGCTTGGAAGCGCTTAATCAAAGTTGTAGCGTAACCCTCCTCAGCGACTCGCGATATGTTGTTGATAGCATTGAAAAGGGCTGGGCCAAGCGTTGGAGAGAAAATGGTTGGAAACGCAATAAGCGGGACAAGGCCATCAACCCTGATCTTTGGGAAATACTTCTAGATCTTTGTGAGAAACACGATGTTGAGTTTCGTTGGGTCCGCGGTCACGCTGGAGACCAGGAGAACGAGCGATGCGATCAATTGGCGACTCAAGCAGCCCAAGGAGACGGATTGAAATTGGATGAAGCGTATGAATCACTCTCATAGCCGTAGCACCCTTTTTCCCTCCCGGTAGGGACGGGTTTTAAACCCGTCCGCTTCTTCCCACCCCTCCCCCAAAACCGCCTCTTCACCCCTTGACGCCGATCTCTCTCCCCTGCTAGTCTTCCATACATGAAACATATAAGCTCAAACAACAAAGAAACGGCAGGCTCTCCTGACCTCCTATCCATGCAGACCACCCACTCATCCGCTCGAAATTCAGACTCGTTTCCCCATTTTTTTGAACGATTATCCCCCTAATTGCCCCTTCTCAGGCACAAAATCCCCCAAAAACCCTGTCGACTCGTTTTCAAAACGAGTCTCTCCGCCGCAGTGCCTTCACGGATTAGGGGGGGCCTATCCTCTACCCTCCATCTTCTTCCGTAACACCGGTTCCTGAACCCCCCTTTATTGCCCCCAAACAAAATTGCTGTTGGCAAATTTATGTGTTACTATATGGCCCATTGGAGGCGAAATGGCAAAAAAACAACAGAATGCCCTGGAAATAGCACTTACTCAGATTGAAAGACACTACGGCCGCGGGGCCGTCATGCGGCTCGGCGAGTCCGACACGGTCCATGCAACCGAAGTCATCCCCACCGGCTCCCTTGCCCTCGACCTCGCCCTTGGCGTCGGCGGCATCCCCAAGGGCCGCGTCACCGAAATCTACGGCGCGGAGTCCGCAGGCAAGTCCACACTGGCCATCCACGTCATGGCTGAGAGCCAGAAGCAAGGTGGCGTCGCCGCCTACATCGACGTCGAACACGCCCTTGATCCCGTCTACGCAGGAAATTGCGGCGTTGACGTGGATTCCCTTCTGGTGTCCCAGCCCGACGACGCCGAGCAGGCCCTCGAAATCACTGAGTACCTAGTCCGCAGCGGAGCCGTTCAGGTTGTTGTCGTCGACAGCGTTGCCGCCCTCGTCCCCCGCTCCGAAATCGAGGGCGACATGGGCGACACCCACGTAGGCTTGCAGGCCCGGCTCATGTCCCAGGCCCTCCGCAAGCTCACCTCCGCCATCAACCGCTCCCACACGGCCGTCGTCTTCATCAACCAGCTCCGCGAGAAGGTCGGCGTCATGTTCGGCAGCCCGGAGGTCACCCCCGGCGGTCGCGCCCTCAAGTTCTACAGCTCCGTCCGCATAGACCTCCGCCGCGTGGAGGCCCTCAAGAAAGGCTCCGATATCGTCGGCAGCCGTGTCCGCGCCCGGGTCGTCAAGAACAAGGTCGCGCCCCCCTTCCGCGTCGCCGAGTTCGACATCATGTACAGCAAGGGCATAAGCTGGACCGGCGACCTGTTGGAACTCGGCACCGGCCAGGGCCTTATCCAGAAACGGGGTTCCTTCTACTCCTACGGCGAGACGCGCCTCGGTCAGGGACGCGAAAACGCCAAGCAGTTCCTTGAAGAGAACGACGTTATGGCGAAGGAAATCGAGGCCCTTATCCGGGGTGAGAAGCCGGAGCCCGCGCCCGAGGCGGCTGCCGTCCCAGCCGACTGATAGCCATTCCCCCCTCTCAGCGAGGCCGCGGGTCGTCTCACGGACGGCGCAAGACTCCCAAAACCCCTTGGGACGTCGCCCTGCGCTTCCTCTCCTATCGCGGGCGCAGCGAGACGGAGATCCGCCGCCGCCTCGCGAAGGACTTCGAACCCCAGCAGGTCGAAGAGACCGTGGCCCGCCTCAAGGAATCCGGCCTGCTTGACGATGCCGCCTTTGCGAGAGACTGGCGTAATAGCCGGGAACGCCACGCCCCACGCTCAAAGTTCATGATCCGGCAGGAATTAGCTCAGCGAGGTGTAAAGGGCGAGGTGGCAGAAAAGGCCCTGCAGGGCCTTGACGAGGCGGACATGGCCCAGCGCGTCGGGGCCAAGTATCTCAGACGACTATCTGGCCTGGACCGGCGGGCCTTCTACACCCGGATGATGGGCTACCTCCGCCGTCGAGGCTTCAACTACCGCATCTGCGCCGACACCACCCAACGCCTCTGGACTGAGGCTTCCAATGCGGCGGAGGACGATGCCTTCCAGGCTGGCTGAATGTCGCTGCCCTACCTCACCCTGCTCACGGCAATATACGCCGCCAGCCCCAGGAACAGCAACGCAAACCCGATGTCCAGAAAGTCGTATCTGAATCTGATGGTCTGCAACAGGATGATTGCCGCTGCTGTCGCAAATGCAATCCCAACCCCCGCCGCCGCAATTATCGCCAGACCGACTCCCCTCTTCCGGTTCGTGACTCGGCTGACGGCTTCTCCCAACAGATAACCAACGCCGGCGGCCAGAATCCCGGTCACGAAGGGAAAATGGCCGAATTCCATCCGCAGAACTGCCCCCACCACTCCGAGTATTCCCCCGAACCCCACTGCCGACGCAGACGCGAGCAAATACTGCATGGCACTCACGTCGAACACCGGCGACTTCCGCACCCGGGCGCAGTCGTTGCACCGGCTCCCCACCGGCGTCTGAATCATGCATTGGGGACAGATGAACCGTCCGCATCTGCCGCACGACAGACCCGTCTCCACGTTTCGGTGCGTAGCGCAGTAGTTCACCGTCTCCGGGTATTCCATACCCCTCAGCCTCCGGAATCCCTGGTGGAAGTGGGCTCCCGGCTTATCCACTCGTCCCGGTCGTCCACGTCCCGGTCCCTCACCAGCCGGTTGAACAGCACCTTGGTCGCAGAATAGCCGGGAACGTCGGGCCTTCCGTTTGCCGTCAACCGCCTCAGCACGATTATCCCAATCATACCAAAGCAGTACCATACCACCACCGTCGATTGCCCCAGCAGGAACGTCCACAGCGGCAGTAGTAGCAGGGAAATCAACACCATCAGGGCAGACCGGCGTATGAAGTATCCCGGCAGACCAACGGCGATGAACAGCCAAAGCTGGAAGAACGCCATACCCAGAAGTCCTCCCGCCGCCGTCCCGATGCCACGCCCTCCCTGAAACTTCAGGAAAATGGGCCAGTTGTGCCCCGCGATGGATAGGAGACTTGCCAGCGCCAGCGCGGGCGTGCTCCGGTCGAAGCCCATCAGGAAGTTCGCGGTCCAGATCCCCGTCGGCCCTTCCACCTGCACGTCCAACAGCACAATTCCCACCCACACGGGCGAAGCTCCCTTGACGAAGATCTCAAAAATTCCCAGCGGTATCAGCCATCGTTTCCCCACGTGCTCGAACACGTTGGAGCCGCCCACGTTGCCGCTTCCGTACTTCCGTATGTCGATGCCCCTGACCCACCGGCCGATGATATAGGCCGTGGGTATCGATCCCACCAGGTAGGAATAGACGAATAGCAGAGCCAGTTCCACGGCGCGGGGCTTCTCCCTACCCTAGTCCTCCGTTGGACTGGTTGCGCCCCGGGCGCAACGAGCGTAAAGCGCTTCCACCACCGTTTCCGGCGGTCCCGTGTGACCGGGCAGCGTTTCGTCCGGCTGGCCGAGAGCGTGATAGTCGCTGCCCCCGCAGGTAAGCAGGTCGAATCGCTTGGCAATCTCCCCAAGCTCTCTCACTGTCTTGGGCGGGTAGTGACTGTAGAAGACCTCCATGCCCGCAAGCCCCGCATCCTTCATCCGTACCAGGTGCGACTCCAGGTTGTTCACGTAGGATGGATGGGCCAGCACGGCGGCTCCCCCAACCCCGCGTATGATACCGACGGCATCCTCAGGGCTTAGCTTCTGCCGTTCCACGTAGGCGGGCCCGTCTCGTCCCAGGTAGAGATCGAAGGCCTCCCGAACTCCAGGCACGTATCCCCGTTCCACCATCGCCAGGGCTATGTGAGGACGTCCAACGGCCCCGTCTCCGGCAAAGTGCAGCACCCGCTCCCACTCCACCGGCAGCCCCAGCTCCTCCAGTCGCTCCACCATCGCCTGTCCCCGGCCTACCCTGCCCTGCCGGAACCCAGACAATACCTGCTGGAAATCCGGGTTCTTCCAGTCCAGAAAATAACCCAGCACGTGAATTTCCGAGTCGCCCGCCTCGGTGCTCAGCTCTATGCCGGGAATCAGCTTCAGGTCGGGAAACTGCTCCTTGGCCTTGTAGGCCTCTGCCAGCCCCTCCGTGGAGTCGTGGTCGGTGATAGCGGCGAACCGGAGGCCCCGCTCTCCCAGCAGGTTCACCAGCTCCGTCGGCGACAACCGCCCGTCGGAAGCTGTGGTGTGCAGATGAAGGTCGACGGTAGCCAATACGCTCACTCCACCAACCGGTCTACCCGCTCTACGCGGGAAGCCCGCCCCGTTTCGTCGTCAATCTCCACCATCACGGAGTTGAAGGTCACCGGTCCTTTGGCTACGGAGAAGCGCTGCGGCGTCTGCGTCAGAAACTTCTCCAGCACCACGTTGGGGTCCGTCCCGATTACTGAGTTGATCGGCCCTACCATTCCCAGGTCGGACACGAAGGCCGTTCCCTCCGGCATTATCCGGTGGTCCGCCGTCGGCACGTGGGTATGCGTCCCCACTACGGCGCTCACCCGCCCGTCCAGAAACCAGCCCAGGGCCTGCTTCTCAGAGGTTGCTTCGGCGTGGAAGTCCACCAGCACAATCGTCTCCGGCGGTCCTCCCACTTCCGCAAGCACCCGTTCCGCCTCGCGAAACGGACAGTCCAGCGGTTCCATAAACACGCGCCCCATAAGGTTCAGCGTCACCACGTTACCCACCCTTAGGTGACCCCTTCCGGGCACCCCGGGCGGAAAGTTGGAAGGTCTCACGATGGGAAGGTCTTCCTGCAGGTGCGGAATAATCTCCTTCTTCTTCCAGATGTGATTGCCGGTGGTCAGTACGTCCACCCCGGCCTCCAGAAGCTGCTGGGCCGTTTTGTAGGTGATGCCCAGACCTCCGGCGGAGTTCTCACCGTTGCACACCACCAGGTCAAGCCCATACTCCTGCCGAAGAGAAGGCAGCAGCCGCCGGACCGCCTTGCGCCCCGGACTGCCCATAACGTCGCCAATCATCAACACACGCAAAGGAAACTACCCCTCCTTCTTCCTCCTTCCCCCTCGACGGGGGAAGGCTGGGATGGGGGTGACGCTCCTCACAATCTTCGTACGGAAAGGATTCAAACCTGCCCTCTCCTTGAATGGATGGGGCATTGTCTGCATGTCCCTGTAACCGACAGCCCGCCTGCGGATTCTGAGGTCTGCGCTTGTCATGGCGAATATTCTATCAGCGCCTTGAGGCAGCTAGTGGGCTATCTCTATATTGCGGGTTTCCCGCACCACGGTCACCTTTATCTGACCGGGATAGATCAGCTCATCCTCCACCTTCTTGGCAACGTCCCGCGCAAGCACGGCCGCCTCGAAGTCGTCGATGTGCTCCGGCCTGACGATTATCCGCACCTCTCGGCCCGCCTGTATGGCGTAGGCCTTCTGCACTCCGTCGAAGCTGGTAGCAACGCCCTCAAGGGCCTCCAGCCGCTGGATGTACTGCTCCAGGCTCTCCTTGCGTGCGCCCGGTCGGGCCGCGCTGATGGCGTCGGCTGCGGCTACGATGAGCGCCTCCACGGAGCCGCGGTCGTCCTCGTGGTGCTCCACAATGGCCCGGCGCACCTCGGAGTCGATGCCGTACTTCTCGGCAATGTCGTCTCCGATGTCCACGTGGCTCCCCTGCACCTCGTGGGTCATGGCTTTGCCGATGTCATGCAGCAGCCCGCCGGCCTTGGCGACTTCTATGTCTGCGCCCATTTCGGAGGCTATCATCCCCGCCAGCAGGGACACTTCCACCGAATGCTGGAGGATGTTCTCCCCGTAGCTGTAGCGGTACTTCAGCCTGCCGAGAAGCTTCTTCAGTTCAGGACTGAGCCCCTTCACGTTGGCGTCGAAGGTCGCTTCCTCGCCCGACTTGTAGATGGTCTCTTCAACCTCTACCTGGGATTTCCGGACAATGTCCTCTATCCGGCTGGGGTGAATGCGCCCGTCCTGGATCAGCTTCTCCAGCGCAATCCGCGCGATCTCTCGGCGGATGGGGTCGAAGCAGGAGATGGTAATCATCTCCGGCGTGTCGTCTATCAGAATGTCCACGCCCATGGCTGCTTCCATGGCGCGGATGTTGCGGCCTTCCCGGCCGATAAGGCGACCCTTCATCCCGTCGCTGGGCAGCGCCACGCGGGAGGTGCTTCTTTCTGAGACAACGTCTGAGGCAAGTCGTTGAATAGCCAGCGTGATTACCTTCCGGGCCTCGTCGTCCACCCGGTCCCGCATCTGGCGTTCCAACTCGTAGTAACGCTTGGCCAAATCGTGGTTCATCTCCTGCTCTGCACGGTTCAGAACCACGCCGCGGGCCTCCTCGGATGAGAGGCCGGCAATCCTTTCCAGCTGTTCAACCTGCTCCTTCTTGAGTTCGTCCAGGCGGGCTTTCTCCTCTTCCACGCCCGCTTCCTTGGTTGCAATGGCGGTTTCCCGCTTGTCCAGGGACTGTCCCCTGTTCTCTAGGTTCTCTTCTCTGCGTCGATGGCGCTTCTCCTGCGTGCGCAGGTCGCGGCGTCTCTCTTTGATTTCCTCTTCAGCGCCCGACCGGAGCTTCAAGGCAGCTTCTCGCCCTTCTAGTATGAGTTTGCGCTTCTGCTCTTCGGCCTCCTCGATTATTTGCTGAGCTTCTAGCCTGGCGGCCTTGATGCCTTTGCCTGTCAGTGCTGAGAGGAAGGCGGCAATAAAGTTCGGCAAGATAGTCACCGTCCTTCCGAAAAACTAGACCCTACTATTCAGTTTTTATATTTGATATGCAGGAATCCGAATTGCGTAATGATAGCCCTTGCGGAAACTGGGTGTCAAGAATTCGTTGCTTCCCAATGGCTTTTCTTCGTCTAGGCGTCGTCCGGCAGCAGCTCCTTCCGCCCCCTGAAAAGTGCGATTCCAAGGACGAAATAGCACACAAGCCCCAGGAACAGCGAGCTGCTGGATATCAGGACCAGCACGCTGATGTCCAGGTTGTCGAAGTGCTGCACCACCGCCAGGTTCAGCAGCAGAAGGACTCCCACAAGCGTAAGCCCGTGGGCCGCCAGCTTGAACACGCTCATCTCCGAGAACCTCGAAGCGATACCCAGTCCCAGCAAAATGGATGCAAGACAGGATATCGAAAGGAACGCAATGTACAGCGCGCCGCCCACGCTGAATACCGTTAACGCTATGTCGTGCAGCATCGCTTCCTGCCCCGCCCCTGTTCCCGCGCCAATGCCCTTTTCCATCACGTGGACCACCATGTGATTGGTGGACTGCTGCATTATGAAGACTATCCAGGCCAGTATCATCCCTATCAGTCCCGTCCACAGCGCCATTCCCGCCAGGCTCCGCTGACCTCCCGTCAGGCGAAAGAGCGGCATAACGCCGAACGCCATAAGCAGCACGCCGAATATCATCAGCAGGGTCATCGTATGGCTGATGGGCGAATTGTCGGCCAGAACGTTAACGGTGGCCGCAAAGTCCGTCTGGTCAACCGAGTCGATGATAGGTCCGCCCGGAGTGAAAAGAATCCCCGCCAGCAGCAAAAAGACCCCCAGAATGAGGGCCTTCCCCGCCAGCTTGTTGGTCAAAAGCAAACTACCCGAAGTCGTACTCATAGCTTCCCCCTCGCTATAAATTCTCAGACTTGTGTGAGGATGCTATCAGCCCACCGGCCCAAACGCAACGTACCCCACTCCACCCCACGGCACCTCCTGCCCGCATCCTGCACCTCACGACGCTAAAAATCGCCCCAAAACCCTGATTTGAGAAGGAAATCACGCCATTCTCAGGAGGAGCTCACATAAACTCATACGATTTATCCCTAGTTCTAACACTTAACTAATGCATTGGGTGATAAACTAGACTCCAACCCGATGAGATAACGGCCTTTGCGAATAGCGAAACCTCCGCCGAAGCATAACTGCAGGCCTCTTCCCCCTTAACCGAGACCTTTACACAACCCCCTCAAAACCGCCGATAAACCTCTTCCCCCTCGACGGGGGAAGATTGAGATGGGGGTGATTCTAGAGGGTCCATTGGCGTATTGCATTGGGAAGCAATACGCTCCATTGGAGGAGAAATTTGCTGAAGGCATTGAGGATACATCCCAACCCCTTTGTCACCGCCGGATTCCTGGTTGCCTTCTGTATGCTGATGGCTTTCCTGTACGGCCTGCCCATGATCACATCCCAGGCACAGGAGGAAGATAGGCAAAGCAAGAGCCTTGAGTGTGAATACGATCCCGGGTCATGTGCCTGCGATCCAGCGCAATGCGCCTGCAATCCAGCCTTCTGCCCCACGCCCACGGCGACACCCAGCCCGACGCCGACAAGGACACTGACATTGTGCGAGCGGTATCCTCAATTGTCATTCTGCAAGGGCACTCCCAGACCCACACCTGACCCGACGCCGGATCCCACGCCTGACCCGACCCCAGATCCGACACCAGACCCGACGCCCTCCACGCCTGATCCGACGCCGGACCCCACCCCTGACCCGACGCCTGATCCCACGCCTGACCCGACACCAGACCCGACGCCCTCCACGCCTGATCCGACGCCGGACCCCACCCCTGACCCGACGCCTGATCCAACGCCAACAAGCACTCCCCTGCGGCCACCGCCGGCGCCGACGGGGCTTTCGGGTACTGCAATCAACTGCGACGATGAACACTGTGATGTGAAATTCACCTGGTCCGAGAAGTCCGGCTACGGCAGATACAGGATATACCAGGGCCATCACGTCACCGGAGAGGCGGGGGCTGCCCATTTTAACGGGACGCTGCTTGATACCGTTGACGACAGTGACGAAACATATACGGAGAGAGACATTGACTGCGGGTACACCTACCAGTTTCGTTCCAGGGCTGAGGGTGACGGCAAGAAGTACACCAAAACCTGGAGCAGCTACGGTAACAAGGCTGAGGTAACGGCTACGTGCGGTGAAGAAGAACCCGACCCGCCCACTATAACACCGACGCCCACGTCAACAGCAACGCCAGTTCCGTACACATTCCTGATAGAGTACGAGGACGATACGAGATACCATACCTTCACTGCTCGGAACAAACCTACGTCAGTTCTCGACGTAGTGGAGTTGCGTCTTACCGTGTCTGGTGGCACCGCCTGGTTCAATGTAGACACCAACTTTGAGCAGACTGGTTATCAGGTCGATTCGGGCAACGAGACCTGTCAGTGGAGCTACACTGACATAGAGGACGTGGAACTCTTGGAGAATGTGGCTAACAGCGGCAAAGAACACTTCAAGGTCATTCGCTGTGGGCCTGGTTCTGGCTCCAATGTTGGGTTCACGGTCTCCTTCAAGAAACAGATCTGGCACGACCCGGTAAGGATAGGCGATTCAGGGAGTCTGGAGCGTGCTCACTACTGGAGCGGCAGTAGTATCAGTTTTATGCAGAGAGTTGACAGCACCTTTCCAAGCGTACTAACGACTGACCTCAACTACTCAAATGCCGCAAGCGTTTGGAATAGTGAGGGAGTGGGCCCTTCATTTACGCCAACCTCCGGTTCTGCTGACATCACCTTCCAGGCGTATGATGTGGCAAGAGCCAACCATTGCAGAGTTGGGCAGTCGACTAAACCTGATCCAATCGCTTGCATCACTCCCGGCGGCTATCCCGAGCTACAAACAGGTCGTACTGTCTGGATTAAGAACCCACCTACGCAGGATGACAGACACCCTTACATCGTCTGGACTAAAGAGTACGACGACTTCAAGGACAATACCAACATGCGTGAATACCTTCCCGCAGTCCTGGTACATGAATTCGGTCACGGACTAGGTTTGGGTCACGGTGGCAAGCGAGGTACTGTCATGTCCAGAGACAACTCGGAAGACAAACGTGAGATCCCTCTACCGACTGCTCACACCTGTATTCATTCTACACCCGCAGAATGTGGACTTGAAGATGACGACAAACAGGCTCTAAGAGCACTCTATGACTAAGGAATACATGATGCTGAGACCACTGATATTGGGACTGGTTGCCCTCCTAATGCTGGCTTGTGGTTCGGAGGGATCCACACCAACTACTGCCGATACTCCTCCACCGACTGCTGCCTACACACCTCCACCACCCCAGGTGCAGACCTATCCCTCGTTCGCCTTTACTCGTCCCCCGACCTTGGACTGGCAGATATTCGACTCCAGGGTCATTGTCGTTGCGACTTTGCAGTCCGTGGCGGCTTCGACCTTCCAGAGTTCCACCGATCCTGACAGATACCTGCCCATGCACGTGTTGAGCTTTGAAGCAGGAGAGTACCTGAAGGGAACGGGCCCCGATGAATTCTCGGTGGAGGTTCCCGATCCCGAGAAAACCTATAGTACCAGAGCAGACGCCCTTGCGGTTGCCACTGCTTCACTAGCAGACCGCAACAGCAGCTATGACAGCCGCTCTGCGGTGCTGTTCCTCAATCACGCCTTCACGGAAGCTGGCGGAGCTGTCGGACAGTCCAGCCCCAGCAGGTTTTCCCTGACCATGAACGATGCCCTGGACCAAGACGCTTTCGACTATAGCGTCGATACAATAAGCCGGGATTGGCTGCCGGCTAAGCCGTCTTCGGGAGCTGGTGGTGCTACGGGACAGAGTTCGCCATCGGAGTACATAGACGATGGGAGTGCCACACCACCCTCTACAATCACACTCCAAGCCATCAAAACCCGTATATCGGAGATCCAAACTGAATTGGACGCTGGTGACGGCTCAGAGGCTTACTACTGGTGCATTGACGCTAAACTGAAGCGCCCCTGGTGGTATATCGGTCAGACAGAGAACCGATTCAAGACTGGCCAATTGCCTTCAGGCAGCAGTGAAACCACCTTCGGCACTCGCTACAGATCCTCTTTTGGCGTAACTGATCCTGCCTACGAAGACAACGAGCTCTATTTCACCAGCCCAGAAGGAGTACATGATGATCTCTTCAAGGTTGTCGTAGTAGACGACGATGAAGTTGTGGTAAACGGATACAGCAACGAGTTCAGGAATGCTCGGCCCCTTACAGGTGGCGTGTACGACCTGCGTCTGCACGCCGACGACAAAGTTTATAAGCCGTGCAACTACCGCAAGACTTATGAAACACGTGGATACACGACTTGGCTCGTCACCGTCACCGCCCCCGCTGGCACCCTCCACGAGGCCTTCTTCGACCCGGTCACCATAGGCACGTCAGTGGGCGCCGACGCCACCAACGGCGTCCTCAAGCCCACCTCCTTCACCGTAGGCGAAACCGCCACCCAGATGACGGGCCTCAAGTGGGAGAACAACCGGGCAGTGTTGACCCTCAGCCCCCACGTATCCCTGGACCACTACGCCCTGGACTTCATAGAGCTGGACGGTACCATATCCCTCACCCTCCAGACCAAGGACGCCACCGTGGACGCATCGGCGGGGACCCACACCTGGTCGGTGACAGACCAGCCCTGGCACGACGGGGACAAGCTCATGCTGAGGATGCGGGAGGTGCCGAGCCCGCCGTCCTTCGCCTCCGATACATACAACTTCACGGTGGCGGAAAACACGTCGTCATTCACCGTCATAGGCACTGCACTAGCGACGGACCCCAACGAGGGAGACGAAGTGCTGCACACCATAACGGCGGGCAACGATGGAAGTAAATTCCAGATTGATGGGTGGGCCGGGTTCATAATGTTGTGGGGATCATTGGACTACGAGACCAAGTCGTCCTACACCCTCACCGTCAAGGCCGACGACGGGAACGGAGGCACGGACACCGCCACCGTCAACATCACCGTAACGGACGTTGCGGAGTAGCCCCACCCACCCCCTCTCCCTTGACACTCCCTTTCGCCGTGAGATAGCATTTTCCTTTAATCCCACGCACTGGAGGGGAACAATTCCGGCCCTCTCAGGAGGGCCGCCACCCGCGGGGATATAGCTCAATTGGGAGAGCGCGGCGTTCGCAATGCCGAGGTTGGGGGTTCGATTCCCCCTATCTCCACCACATGCCCCTGTAGCTCAGAGGATAGAGCGGTGGCTTCCTAAGCCGCGCGTCGGGGGTTCGAATCCCTCCAGGGGTGCCACAGGAGCGTAGCTCAGTCTGGCCAGAGCGCTGGTCTCCAAAACCAGTGGTCGGGGGTTCGAATCCTCCCGCTCCTGCCATTCAACTACAACCATCCATCCCGCAGGAGGACTCACTCACAACCCACACGGCCCTTTCGGCGCAGCCACCCTTTCTGATATAGTATTTCCTGTCTGCCGTGCCGAGGTGGTGGAATTGGTAGACACGCAGTCTTGAGGGGGCTGTGGGCGAAAGCTCGTGTGGGTTCAAGTCCCGCCCTCGGCACCAAGGAGCTAGGCATAAGGGCGACGTAGCCAAGTGGTTAAGGCGGGGGTCTGCAAAACCCCTATTCGGCGGTTCGATTCCGCCCGTCGCCTCCAATTCCCTTCCCTCCTGGTTTGCCAGACCCTGGCGCAGGCCGACAAGCAATTTTTTGGACCTGGCAACGCAAAAAAGCCGGGGTGGCGGAATGGTAGACGCGGCGGACTTAAAATCCGCTACCTTCATCGGTGTGTGGGTTCGAATCCCGCCCCCGGCACCAGCAGAAAACAGCTACGAACCATCGGAGGGAGTCAATGGGTAACGCCAACATGACAACGTTGAAGCGCTGGCTTATCTGGATGGTGCTTCCCATAGCCTTCCTCTCCATAGTGATCGACTTCTCCCCCTGGCCCGGCGGCATCGAAACACTGATCTTCATCTGCCTGGTCGTCATCTGGGGCTTCTTCATCGCTCGCCCCAGGCTCGACGGATAGAAGTCCGGCCGCGGGTTTCCCCGCCCGTCCGCAGATCCCCAGTCCGCTTATCGCCCCCGCCCGTGCTATAGTATTTCCGCAATGGACAAGCGTTACTTTACCCTCCAGGAAGCCCGCAGCATGCTGCCCTGGCTTGCCGAGCAATTCGACAAAATAGACCACGCCAGAGAAGAAGAAAGCCGCGTCCAACAGGACACCGTAGACGTCTACAGAAAAAGCCGCAGCAACGGCCACGGCGGCGTGGAAAATGAGATTTCCGCCTCCCAGAAGGCGGTGCAGGAGGCCATGACCAGGACCTCCGCTCTCGCTCGAGAAATCACGGACAAGGGCATCATCGTAAGACATATTCAGTCTGGCCTCGTCGATTTTCTCTCCCAACGCGAAGGCCGGGATATCTTCCTATGCTGGATCCGTGGAGAAGAGGACATCGCCTTCTGGCACGGCGTGAACGAAGGCTACGCCTCCCGCAGGCCCCTCTAGCGTCTGTCCCGTTCGCAGCCAGCGAGAAAGCCCAATCTCCTATGACCATCAACAAAGTCGTCCCCCTTGAGCAACTCGTGAAGGATTATGCCTTGGAAGTGGGCTTCGACCTCGTCGGCATCGCCGCCGCAGACCCCTTCGATGACCACAAGCGCGTAACCTTCCAGCGACTCCGCGACGGTCTTATGGATGGCCTGCCCTGGTTCAACGAGGCGCGCGTCGAACGCGGCACGGACCCCCAACGCCTCCTCCCCGGCGCCCGCAGCATCATCTCCGTCGCCCTCAGCTACCACCTCCCTTCCAACGGCACGTCCCAGCCCCTCGAAGGTCGCGTGGCCCGCTACGCCTGGGGCGACGACTACCACAAGGTGATGAAGAAACGCCTCAAACTCTATGTCCGCGGCCTCTCGGAGCGGCTCGGACGTGCCATCAACGCCCGCTGGTACGTGGACGACGGGCCCATGCTGGACAGGGCCGCCGCCCAGAGGGCCGGCGTCGGCTGGTTCGGCAAGAACACCAACGTCCTCACCTCCAGCCACGGCTCCTGGGTCTTCCTCGGCCAGATAGTGACGGACCTCGAACTCAAACCAGACCTCCCCCTCAAGAAAAACTGCGGCTCCTGCACCCTCTGTCTGCAGGCCTGCCCCACCGGCGCCCTGCCCGCCCCCTACGTCATCGACAACGAAAAATGCATCTCCCACCAGACCATCGAAAATCGCGGCGATATCCCCGTCGAAATCCGCCCCCTCATGTCCGACTGGGTCTTCGGCTGCGACATCTGCCAGGACGTTTGCCCTGTCAACGTCAAGGCCCTCTACACCCGCGAGCAGGCCTTCAGAAAAAAGCGCTTCACCACCCTCCAGCTCCTTGAGATGCTTGAAATGGACGAAGACGAATTCCGTCAACGCTTCTCCAACAGCCCCCTCAAGCGCGCCAGGCTAACAGGACTCAAACGCAACGCCTGCGTCGCTCTCGGAAACTCCGACGACCCCTCCGCAATCCCTACCTTGACCCGAACTCTGGTCGAAGAGGAACCCCTCGTCCGTCGTCACGCGGCCTGGGCCTTGGGCAGACTCGGCGGCCCAGACGCTCATACCGCCCTTCAGCAGGCCCTCTCTAGGGAAACCGACGAAGCAACCCAGCGTGAAATCAAATCCGCCCTCGCAAGCATGGCAAGAACGAACTCAGAAACCCACGCCACGCAACCTGTAGGGGCGGGTTTCAAACCCGCCCTGTCTCCTAAGCAAACGGATCCCTGACGTGCCCTCATCCCCCTTCATAATCCGCCTCGCCACTCCGGACGACGCCCCGCAGCTGCTGAACATCTACGCCCCCGTGGTCCGAAACACCGCCATATCCTTCGAGCTTGAGCCACCTTCCGAGGAAGAGTTCCGCCTCAGAATCAGCAAAACCCTCCAGCACCTTCCCTGGCTTGCGTGCGAGTCCGACAATCACATCGCAGGCTACGCATACGCCACCCCCTTCCGCACCAGGGAAGGCTACCGCTGGTCCGTCGAAGTCTCCGTCTACGTGGCCGAAGAATTCAGAGGTCGCGGAGTGGCGACAGCCCTCTACACGTCCCTCCTGGAAGGACTGCGTTTCCTCGGCTATTTCAACGCCTACGCCGGCATCTCCCTTCCCAACACGGCCAGCGTTAACCTCCACGAGCGCATGGGCTTCAGACCCGTCGGAATTTTCCCCTCCGTGGGCTTCAAGCTTGGCAACTGGCACGACGTTGGTTTCTGGCGCCTCATCCTCCAACCCCATACCCCCAACCCGTCACCCCCCAAACCCATTAATCATCTCCTGAACAACCCCCACTGGTTCCAAACCCTACGGTCCGCCGCTGAGAGTATAGCCCTGCTTGGACTAAATACCGAATTAACGTGATTGTCTTCTACGTAAATTGTACTTGACTACTGCCCCTGCCTTAGAACTTCCCTATAATGAAGTTGACATCTACGCTTTATATGTGAGTCTTGTCTCTAGTACTCACGTCAGAGATATGTCAAATCGATAGGGTCTTTCGGCAATACTAATGAAAGGAGTTTTAGGAGAGCATGCGGCTCCCTACATACGCACAAGGCAAGAAGTTCACACATATTCCTGAGCATGTTAGGCAAGACCTAGACACACTTGAACGCGAGTGTGTCATCTACTCGGATCATTGGATCGATGAAGTGGACGACTTCCGACACGTGAGGATCGAGTTTACTCCTGACGAAAGAGTGGACTTTGTTAGACGATCTTGGGCATATGAGCTCTTCTTGCGAGCAGATGGTCCTAAATGGGCTATCGACACGCCCGGCATCGATGAGGACATTGCGAAGGAAGCAGACAGTTACTCGCTAAAATCGCGAGATGGGACAGTTATTCCTCCTCCATACCATTGCTTTGCAGCTTTCTTGGGTGAACATTTGGAGAGCCTTGTTTGCTCAAGATCAGATCGACAGACTGTGATTGAGTTGAGCGGACGCGAAAAGGTGCTTTTTGAGGTGAGGCGCGCAATTGAAGTCCTTACACCCACCATGCGTTCATTCAACAATCGAGAAAAAGGCCTAAAGCCATGGAACATCTCCTGTGAGGACGATGTTCGAGACTTACTTTATGTGATGCTAAGGCCATTGTTAGCTGACATCAATAAAGAGGAGCCAATACCATCAAAAGCAGGCACTTATAAGTTCGTCGACTTTTGCAGCCAAGGTGTCCGGCTTTTGATCGAGCTTAAGTGGATAGGTAGCAAAGGCAGTTGGAAGAAGAAGATTGAGGAAATATACGTCGATATACAATCGTATGTAGCTCACCCGGCTTGTGATAATCTTCTTTTCGTTATCGTTGACGCCGTAAAGGACATGCCAGACCCTCGACAAGTGGAAGAGCAATTGACCAAAGTTCAGACCATTGATGGAAGAAAGGTTGATATTAGGGTTATAGTGTGCGAAACATAGGAAGTCGTTTCTCGTATTTTACTGACATTCGCTTCATCGCTAATCCCAGTAGATTAGCAACTCATTCCGAGTCTTTTCTGGAATCCCAACACAGCTATAGGCCCTAACTTTCTCACACCAACCCCAACACCTCCGCAATCCCCGAAATCCTCTCCCCCTCCCAACTCTCTCTATCACCGTCTGCCTGATCATACGGCGCCCGCATCAGCACCGCCGTCATCCCCGCCCGCGCAGCCCCGCTGAGCTCCCCGTCGCTACCGTCCCCCACGTACAGGCAGTCCTTCGCATTCACCCCCAGCCTTTCTGCCGCCAGCGCGTAAATCCGAGGATCCGGCTTCGCCATGCCCACCACAAATGACAGAATAGCCACGTCAAACAGGGCGGCGAATGGCGTCTCGTCCCACAACAGTGGCACTTCCTCCAGGGTATTGCTGATCAGCCCAACTTTGTACCCTCCACTCCTCAGAGCGGATATCGTTTCCACTACCCCGGGGCGGGGAGACAAAGAACGCCTCACATACTCAAGACGGTGTTTGACGGAGGCTTCTATCAGTTCATCTCCGGGCTTCGAGCCCAGCTTCTCGCATATATCCGATATTGCTGCGTGTGTAGACGGGAAGTCCCCCACCATCAGTTGAAACAGAGAATCATCCAACCCCCTAGCGAACCCTGCCCTGTCCACCCCCAACATGTCCGCCATCTCGTTCCTCGTTCGTTCGTACACCATCCGGTTCGACTCCGGATGCATCAGTTCGTCAATCAGTGTCCCGTAGAGATCGAAAATCACCGCCTTGTACGCCTTCACCCCTAGCCGCTATCCCCCTGCTCCTTTGCCTCTCTGCGCTTTGCGAGCGCCTTGTTCAGGTCGTACTTCAGGTCGCGAATCAGGAATCCCAGCCCCGTCAGGAAATTGGCTATCAGCACCACCAGCGCGGGGATGAATGTTGTCACGAAGATGTAAAGAAGTATCCAGCCGATATTTTCTAGGACTTCCATTTGGGCATTCTACTCCCATTGCCTATGAGGGTAAAGGACGACTCCACCGGCTCCCTCCATTTCCGAACCCCGCCTTGCGACGCTTCTTACCCCAACTTATAATGACCCTGCTTGAAGGTTCCCTAACCTTATCTACGTAAGCAGGGGTGTTCTTGGATGGGCGATAGATTAGCTGGCAAAGTTGCAATTCTGGCCGGTGGGGCCACGGGCATGGGGCGCGCAACGTCCGTTCTGTTCGCCCGGGAAGGCGCAAAGGTCATGATTGCCGACCGCAACATGACCGGCGCCCACGAGACCCTCGCTTTGGTCAAAAAAATCACTCCCGACGCAGACGTGGTCGCTGTCGACGTATCCAAGTGGGACCAGGTCCAGAGCATGGTCGACGCCACCATCGAACGCTTCGGAAAAGTCGACGTTCTCGTGAACCTCGCCGCCATCCTGATGCTCACAGGGCCTCTGGTCGATGTCGAGGAGCGCCAGTGGGACCTCATCATGGACACCAACCTCAAGGGCACCTTCTTCACCTGCAAGGCCACCATCCCCGTCATGCTCAAGAACGAGGGCGGCGGCGCCATCGTCAACATCTCTTCCTCCGCGGGCCTCGACGCCTGGACCCGCTCCCTCCCCTACAATATCAGCAAGGTAGGCGTCATCCACCTCACCTCCGTCATCTCCGGCCAGTACACCTCCCAGGGCATCCGCGTCAACTGCGTCGTCCCCGGCCCGGTGGACACCCCCCAGGCCCGCGGCAGCACTCAGAGCGCTCAGACCCTCGAAGAGGCCGCCCTTGAACACCCCATGGGACGAATCGGCCGACCTGAAGAAATCGCCAACGCCATCCTCTTCCTCGCCTCCGACGAAGCCTCTTTCGTAAGCGGTGCCACCTACGTCGTGGATGGCGGCGCCCGGAGCGGCTACGGCAGAAGATAGGCCGCGCCCAAATCACTCGCAGAAGGAAATCTCATGGATAAACTGAAGGAAATTGCCAAACGGGCTGTCGAAGACTACGGGTTCCGGCAGATTGCCCAGTGGAGTCCCGACGACCTCGTCGACCAGTGGGACCTCTCCACCGCAGAGGCCGATGTCCTGAAGGGCCCCCTGAAGAAGCAGATTGACCAGCTCCCCGTCCCTGTCGAACCCGTCGACTACGATGCCGTCGAAGGGCGTCTCAACGCCCTCATCGAAGATTCCCTGAGCTAGGCATTTACGTGGCCGGTAGACTTCAGGACAAAGTCGCCCTAATCACCGGTGGCGCCTCCGGCATCGGACGCGCTGCCGCTCTCCGCTTCGCCCGCGAAGGCGCGAAGGTCATGATCGCCGACCGGAACTCCGCTCTTTCCGCGGCAACCCTCGCTGACCTTCGCGAAATCACCCCTCACGCCGCCTCCGTCCCAGTGGACGTCTCCAAGACCGACCAGGTTCAGCAAATGGTCGACGAGATCGCCACCCGCTTCGGTGGCCTCGACATCCTCGTCAATGCCGCTGGCGTCCTCCTCCTCTCCCCTGCTCTGGCCGAAATCGACGAGCGCGACTGGGACCTGATGATGAACACCAACCTGCGCGGCCTGTTCCTCTGTTGCAAAGCCGCCATTCCCGTCATGGAGCAAGGCGGTGGCGGGTCCATCGTCAACATCTCCTCCATGGCCGGCATCTCCGCCTACGCCCGCTCCCTCCCATACGCGGTCAGCAAGGCCGGCGTCATCCACTTCACCCTCGGCGCCGCCAGCCAGTACACCTCAAAGGGCATCCGAATCAACTGCATCGCCCCCGGCACCGTCGACACCCCCCAGGCCCGAGGCAGCAGCGGCAGCGCAGAAGCCCTGCGAAAGATAGCCGAAACCCATCCCATGGGACGTATCGGACGCCCCGAAGACATCGCCGATACCATCCTATTCCTCGCCTCCGACGAAGCCTCCTACATCAGCGGCGAAACAATCATCGTCGATGGCGGCTCCCGCACCCTCCCCCCCAACATCTAAGTACCGCTCCTCACATTCCCGCGCCCCTCATGTGGGCAACCGTCTTCTCCAACCCTTCCAGCAACTCGACCCTCGGCTCCCAACCCAAAATCTCCTTTGCCTTCGTAGAGTCAAGGGCAATGTGCCACACGTCCCCGGGCCGCTCGTCTCCATACACCGGGGATGCCTCGTATCCGGTTATCGCCTGCAACTGCCGGAACACCTCATTCACGGATGTCCCTTTCCCGGTGCCGAAGTTGAGGACCAACCACTCGCCGTGGTTCATCGCCATGTGATGCGCATCAACAAAGTCGCCCACGTAAATGTAGTCCCTAGTATGCTCTCCGTCCCCGAAGATTCGCACCGTGTCGCCGTACAGCATTTTCCTCGCGAAGATGGCGGTTACCCCCGATTCACCGTGCGGGTTTTGCCTCGGGCCGTACACGTTGGCTAATCGCATAACCTTCAGAGGTATAGAGTCCGGCAGCATCAGCCGAAAGTAGCATTCAGAAGTCCACTTGCTGAGTCCATAGCTGCTAACGGGGCGAATCGGGTGGTCCTCGTCGCACGGCACATAGTCGGGTTCCCCATAGAGCGCTCCTCCGGTATTGACGTAGATGACCTGCTCGCAGCCCGATTCTATCGCCGCCCGACACACATTCAGCCCTCCTAGGATGTTCACCCTTGCGTCCAAACTCGGATCGCTCATGGAAACGGGAACGGACGACTGCGCCGCCAGGTGGGAGATAACGCTGGGCCTGAACGACTTCGCCACACTCACAAATCCATCGGCGGCTACGTCTAGGTCGACAAGCTCAGCGTCACCCGATAGGTTAGAGGGCGTCCCGGTAGAAAGATTGTCGACGACCAGCACGTCGTGCCCTTGAGCCGCCAGACTGTCCACCAGGTGCGACCCCATGAACCCCGCGCCGCCCGTGACAAGCACCCTCGCCATGCTTTCCTACCCCTAATCCGGCAACAGACTAGGAATACTCACACGCGTCTCGCACCGCCTCCGAAAGCGCCCTCAGCCGTTCCTCGTTCGACTCTTCCCCGCGAACCCCGTTGGTGATAATCGCCACCGCCAGCCGCTCCTCCAGGTCTACCCAGCCGATGCTGCTCCCGAACCCGCTGTGCCCGATGCTGTGGTTGTACCTTCCCGAAGACCTCTGAGTACCCATCCGCGGGTCGTCTACGGCAAACCCCAGCCCCAGCTTCACGGCTTGGTCCGAGAGCACGTCGTTCCCCTCCTCCTGCACGGCGGCAACGTACCTGATTACCCCCGACCGCATCACCTCCACCCCGTCCAACTCTCCCGACATTCCCAACATGGCGTAGAAGCGGGCCAGGTCCCGCGCCGTGCAGATGCCGTTGGCGGCGGGAATAACGGCTTGGTGAATGGCGGGCTGGTTGAATATCCCCACAACCTCCGGCGTTTCAATCTTCTCCGTCACGTATAGCTTTGCCACGCGACCCTCCTCCGACGCCGGCAAGCCCAGGTAGAAGTCATTCATTCCCAGCGGCTCCGTTACCTCCTCCCGCAGGAACTGGCTGATGGTACGTCCGTCCACCCGACGTACAATCTCTCCCACAACCCATCCAAAGTTCAACGAGTGATAGGCAATGGCCTCGCCGGGACGGAACCGTAGCGGTGCCTTGGCCACCGCAGCTACGCATGCGTCCCAGTCAGCCAGCTTGTCCGGCGTCAGCTCCGGCGGCGTCTCGGGAAAGCCTCCCGTGTGGGTGAGAATCTGCTTCACCGTCACGTCTTCCTTGCCGCCCTCCCGAAAGGCAGGCCACCGGTCCCCGATCCAGTCCCCCATCTCCAGCTGTCCCCGCTCCCACAGAATGTGCCAGCAGAATGCGGCCAGCGGCTTGGTCGAGGAAAAGATGACGAAGAGCGTGTCTTCCGTCACCGGCTTGCCCGACTCCACGTCCGCCATGCCCCCACAGATGTCCAACACCGGCTTGCCGTGCCGGTAGACGGCCAGAGCCGCCCCTGGGTGCAGCCCCTGCTCTATCTGCTCGTTGAACAGGGCTTTGACCTTTTCCAGACCCTGGGAGTTCATGCCGACGGATTCCGGTGCTACAACCATTACATTCACCCGCCCTTGCGAAATTGCGTTGCCCCTAAATATTCAATCTTCCTTGAGGCAAAGTCAATCTGCTATTTTCACTCAACGAACTCGAAGGAAGCATGGTCGGGAGGGCAATCGTAGGCAGCCCTTAAGGTGGTCCCGTGAGAAGGAATCCGAGTGTTAGTCGTCCAGATAGATGACGGACTTGCCGAGTTCTCAGGTTGTGACGCCCAGAAGCCCCTCTGCCTTGTCCACGAACTGCTCCACCAGACGTAGCCGGAGCGCAATAGAGTCTGCCGAATACCAATTCTCGTAGAAGTTCTGATGCAGGTTCTCCCCGGCCCCAAACTGGATCTCGAGATCATCGTCGCCCGTATCGCTGCGCAAAGCGTTTATGGCATCTCGCAAGTGCCCGTGACTACGGTGTCGCCACCCCCGTTCCTGGGCGATGGCCTTCACCATCTGTGATGCAGCGCCCCACACCTTCTCCGAAGCCTGCTGCAGGTCCCCCTTGGCCAGCTCTTCATGCGCCTGGGCCAGAAACATCCGGCTCTGCTGTCTATTGGTAGTCGCCCTCTGCAACTTCAATATCCTTCCACTGCGGGAATAACCTTGCTTACCTCATCGACCCCAGAAACTTCTCCGCCTTTTCCACAAACCACTTCACCTGAAGTAGTCGGAGCGTGATAACGTTTTTGGTTGACCAATTCTCATAGAAGTTCATGTGAAGGCTTTCTGCAACCGCAAATAGGGATGTCCACTCCGAGTCTTTTGTTTCGTCGTGAAGCTCATTGATTACTTGCTGCAAGCTCCTATGACTCCTGTGATACAAGCCCCTCCGTTGTGCAATCGCCTTCAGCATCTGTGCCGCAGCGCCCCACCCCTTCTCGGAAGCCTGCTGCAGGTCCCCCTTGGCCAACTCTTCATGCGCTTGGGCCAGAAATATCCGGCTCTGTTCCCTGTATGTAGTCGCTCTCTGCACCTTCAGTCCTTTAACTTCAGGAATACCCTTGGCTTATCTCTTCGACCCCAGCAGCTCCTCCGCCTTTTTCACGAACTGCTCCACAAGGCGGAGACGTCGATTGATAACTCTGACCGTTGACCAGTTCTCGTAAAAGTTCTGATGTAGGCTTTCAGCCGCGGAAAACAGAGTTATCCACTCAGCGTCGTTGGTCTCTCGGTCAAGCCTTCCCATGACTCCTTGTAAGCTCCTATGACTACGGTGTCGCCACCCCCGTTCCTGCGCGATTGCCTTCACCATCTGTGACGCAGCGCCCCACCCCTTCTCGGAAGCCTGCTGCAGGTCCCCCTTCGCCAGCTCCTCGTACGCCTGAGCCAGAAATATCCGGCTCTGTTCTCTGTAGGTAGTCGTTCTCTGCACCTTCAATATCCCTTCGTTGCAGAAGATAATTTGTTCACGTCGGACAACACTACGACTTCGACCCCTACGCTGTCAACACATTTCATCTGTTAGTTGGAATCTGCGTTGCGGCAAATCAATTGACCTTGCCATCGCCCGACTCAAACAGTGACCTCAGCCCCCCGGGCAAATATAATATCCACACAATCTTCCCTACAGTTGGGGGTCCAAATGAACAACACCGCAGAAGTCGTCGTCATCGGCGGCGGCGTCATGGGATGCAGCATCCTCTACCACCTGACCCGGATGGGCGTCCGCGACGCCGTCCTTCTGGAGCAGGGCGTCCTCGCCTCCGGCTCCACCGGCCGCTCCCAGGCAATTCTGCGTATGCACTACTCCAACCCTGTCACCTCGGCCATGGCCTGGGAAAGCATGAAGCGGTACCGGGACTTCCAGGACCAGGTCGGCCACCCCTCCGGCTACACCAACACCGGCTACGTCGTCATCGTCGGCCACGAAGACCGCGACGCTATGGAAGATAACGTCGCCATGCAGCGCAGCCTTGGCATCGACACCTCCGTCGTTTCCCCCGAAGACTTGCTGGAGCTCGCCCCCATGCTCAACGTCCCCGACGCAGGAGGCCTAGCCTACGAGCCCCAATCCGGCTACGCCGACCCCTATCTTGTGACGGCGGGCTACGCCGAAGCCGCCCAGGCCAACGGCGCACAGGTACGCCAGCGCTCCGCCGCGGCCTCCGTGGATGTCGAAGGCGGAAAAGTCCGCTCCGTCACCCTCCAGGACGGCTCCGTCATCCACACCGAAACAGCCCTCGTCGCCGCCGGGCCCTGGTCCCCTAACCTGCTCGAACCCCACGGCTTCGACATTCCTCTGGATCCCATCCGGCACCAGGTCATCATGGTCCGCAGACCGGAGCAAAAACTCCCGTCCCATCCCATCGTTGGCGACATCCTACAGGAGTTCAGCTTCCGCCCTCACTCTACCGACCTGACGGTCATTGGTGTCGGGGAAGACGCCGTGACTGTGGACGACTACAGCCAGGGCGTCGACCCCGAGACCGTTAAGGACTCTATGGCCAAGCTGGTTCATCGCATGCCCGCCATCGCCGACGGATACTTCCGCGGCGGCTGGTCCGGCCTTTTCACCATCACCCCCGACTGGCATCCCGTCCTCGACCGCGTCCCCGGCGTCGACGGACTGTTCTGCGCCGTTGGATTCAGCGGTCACGGCTTCAAGCTCGGCGCCATGGTCGGACAGCTCATGGCCGAAATGATTACCCAGGGCCACGCTTCCACCATCGATATATCGCCCCTCCGCGCAGCACGCTTCAAAGAGGGCCGCCAGCTAACCTCCCGCTACCGCTACAACGTCCTCGCCTGACCAATCCTTCGCCCAATGCACGTTACACCTACCCGTAGGGGCGGTTCGCGAACCGCCCGCCCCCCTCCACCCCACCGCTCATCCTGAGCTTGTCGAAGGGTCGAGCAGGTAGGTGCTCCCGACCATCACATCTCATCCTGAGCGCAGCGTAGCGGAGTCGAAGGATCTCGTTATCGTGAGTCGCCCAACTTTCCTACACGCCCGAATCCGTCCCCTCGCGCATGCGGGGGCCAACTCTTCCTTTCCAGCAAAGCCGCCTCACCAACCGTAACCCAGCCCCCTCCAACCTTGACACGCCCAACTCCAAAACCTATCTTGTCTCCATTGACCCGACGTTGATGCTGACAATCGCAATATCTCCCAAGAGAGGTGAGAGATGTTCACCAAGACTGAGATAGACGCCCTCTTTGCCGACCTTCGCAAGGCATGGTACAGGACGCCCGACTGGGAATACCTCAACCGCCAGGCCCACCTCGGCCTCGCCTCCATCGACAGCGGACGCAGCATCGACGACATCGACCCTCGCGTGGTGGAGCTAATCCGCAAACACCAACCCTCGGACTGACCCGTTATCCGCCGGTACTCTCCATCTCACTCTGCGTAATAGGGAAGGTGCCGACATGCCCAAGGGAAAAATTCAACGTAGCCGGAACTCCTCTATGTCCGCCGGCCTCTCCCCCTCAACCGCGAATCGCGCCAGCCTCTCCCCCAACACCGGCCCGAACTTGAACGCCCGCCCGCTCATACCGCATCCGTAGATAATCCGCGCCTCCGAGTCCAGCGTGTCCAGCAGAAACCGCCCGTCTTTCGACCGGTCGTAGAAGCAGGTGTGAGTCCTCTCGACGGTAGCGCCCGCCACTGACGGCAAGAAATTCCCCACCGTGGAGACCACCCTTTCTAGGTAATCTCGTGGCGGTTCCCCCCGTTCGTCCGGGTGCCCAATCGTCCGGAAGGCATTGTCGTCTGCCACCTTTAACTCTCCTCCTACAACCGGAAAGCCATAGCAGTCCGACGTCAGCGAAATATACATAGGCAGTCGCCTCGGCGTCAGAGCCGACGCATCTCCGGGGGGGCGAAGGTAGATCAGCGGTTGCTCTGTCAGCGTCAACGCCCCCTCTAGCTGTGGCAGTAGCCCCTCCGTCCACCCGTTCACCGCCACCACCACAGCGTCCGCCCGAAACTCCCGCCCATCCGACGCAACCAGTCCGCACCCGCCACCGTCGGATTCTATCGACGTCACTTCTACCCCCGGGTGGTACTCCATCCCCGCCTTCAACCCCATCTCCAGCGTCGCCTGCAGCGCCTTGGACGCCTCCACGAACCCCGCCTGCGGGTCTATCACCGCCTCATTCAGCGCCGCGCTCCGAAATTGGGGATAGCTCTCCGTCAACTGCGCCGGACTCACCCGACGGTACGGAGCGTTCTGGTCGTCCATGCACTGCAGGGCATCCTCCAGCCACGCCGCCGCGCTGTCGTAGGGATGCACGTGCCCACCCGTCGTCTCCACCCCGTCACCCTTCTCCACCAGTAGCGCCAAACCCGTCTCATGGAACACTGGACTGCCCCAATTACTGCCCAATCTGCGCCACAGGTCCCGCGCCTCGCCCGACCAGACCGTCAACGTAGGATCCGGCCCGCTCAGAAACCGAAAAACTCTGTTCAGGTCGACGGAAGCCGCCCCCGAATGCCCCACCTCTGAAGCCTCGTACAACGACACGCGCACCTTCCCCTGCCCCCGCACCGCCGCTGCATAAGCCGCCGAAACTCCTACAATCCCACCCCCCACCACCGCAATCTCCCGCCGCTCAATATTGGCATACGGGGTGTCAAAAGTTGTAGCAAGTTCGCTCATCTACAAGTCTCCCTCTCTCATTCCTTCCCCCTCGACGGGGGAAGGTTAGGATGGGGGTGTAAATCCCCCCTACCGCAAATACAACCGCACCTTCGCATGCGGAAACTCCACCCGCAGCGTCGCCCCCAGCTGACGGGACACCATCTCCTCATAGTCAACGAATCCTTCATCCCCCGAGTCCAGCCGGTGCGGACACTCCTCCCGACGCTGCTCCTGCGGACACAGGTGCATGTCCGCGTGGCTGTCCCAGAACCCCACCACCTTGAAGGGGTAGTACAGCGCCTCCGCCGCGGCTCGCAGGTCCGCAATAATCTCGCTCGGACGGAACACCTCGTGCTCCTCGATATTCACCTGCACCGACCACACGGCGGCTCCCCTACCCCGCCCCGCTGTAGTCCACGTACACCGTCACCACCTCGCTGAAGAAGTTCACCGCCTCCGTCCCCTGCTCCCTTGGCCCCACCCCGGAAGCCTTCGACCCGCCGAAGGGCAGATGCACCTCTCCACCCAGCGTCGGCGCGTTCACGTGCACCATCCCCGCCTCCACGTCCTCGATGTACCGGAACGCCTTGGGCAGGTCCTTGGTGTAAATCGACGACGACAGCCCGAATTCCACGTTGTTCGAGATCTCAATGGCGTGGGTCATGTCCCTGGCCGAGAACACCGTCAGCACTGGCCCGAAAATCTCCTCCTTGGCGATACGCATCCCCGGGTCCACGTCGGTGAAAATCGTCGGCTCAATGTACAAGCCCCCGCCGAACTCTGGCCCCGTCAACGCGCCGCCGCCGTGAAACAGGCTTGCCCCCTCCGCCTTCCCGATGTCAATATACTCCATAATCTTCTCGAACTGTCCCTCGCTGGCCACCGGCCCCACGTCGCAAGAGTCCATCCCGTCCCCCACCGACATCCCCTTCGTCCGCTCCACCAGCCCCTCCAGGAAGCTGTCCATCACCGACTCCTCCACAATCACCCGACTGGTGGCCGTGCATCGCTGACCCGTCGACCCGAAGGCCGCCAGCGCCACCGACCCCACCGCCTGCTCCATGTCCGCGTCCGCCAGCACAATCACCGCGTTCTTACCCCCCATCTCGCACTGCACCTTCTTCAACGTCGCCGCCGCCTGGCTGTACAGCTTCGTCCCGATCTCCGTTGATCCCGTGAAGGACACCCCCGCAATATCCGGGTGGTTCACCATATAGTCCCCCACGGACCCGCCCGGCCCCGTCACCAGGTTCAACACGCCCGGCGGCAGTCCCGCCTCGATGAACGTCTCCGTCAGTTTGATGGCGCTTAACGGTGTCGACGACGCCGGCTTGAAGACAATTGAATTCCCACAAATCAAGGCTGGCGCCATCTTCCACGCCGGTATCGCCAGCGGGAAATTCCACGGCGTGATGACCGCCACTACTCCCAGCGGACGACGGATCGTATACGCTACCGTGTCTCGCGTCTCCGAAGGCGTCGTATACCCGAACAACCGCCGTCCCTCTCCCGCGGCGTACTGGATGATGTTCAACGAACGTTGCACCTCCGCCCGCGCATCCGGCAGCGACTTCCCCTCCTCCAACGTAATCAGACGTGCGAACTCCTCAAAGCGTTCCCGCATCAACTCGTACACCCGGTACAGCACGTCCGACCGCTGCGGCGCCGGCGTCGCCGCCCACACCGAAGCCGCCTCCTTCGCCGCCGCAATGGCGTGGGCTGCATCCTCAATCCCCGCGGCCTGCACCTCCGCCAGCACCTGGTCCCTGTGCGCCGGATTCCTCACCTCGTAGCTGTCTCCCGCCGTCGCATCCACCCACTCCCCGCCGATGTGCAGGTTCCGATTCTCAATACCCAAATCCTTAACTGACATCCTTCACTCTCTCAGCCAAGATTCATACTCCGCCATCGTCTGCGTGAAAGTCCCAAGTATAATCCAGCCCGCAAACCACGTCCAAAACCCCGTCCCCCACCTGCGCCGACCTGCCCCTTTCCCGTAGGGGCAACCCTTGTGGTTGCCCGCCGTATCCCACAGCCCACCAAAGCCCGTCGCGAAACCTCTTCCCCCTTGACGGAGACCTTTGAACAACCGTCATTCCGGCGAAAGCCGGAATCCAGAAATGCGCGATTTAGCTATGACTAGGGCAGGACAACGCCACAATCTGAACCTGTTTCGGCAGTTACACAAAGGTCTCCTTGACGGGGGAAGATTGTGCCTGTCCTGAGTCTGTCGAAGGGTGATCCCTCCTTCCCTTCCCCCACCCCCTTATCCCACTCCCCACCCCCGCGAACGCGGGGGGCCCACTCGTAATCCACGCCATCCTCCCCCTGTAGGGGGGTTCAAACCCGCCCTCTACTTTCGAACCTGCGCCGACCTCCCTTCCCCTCCCCCATTCCCCACCCGGCATTCTCGTGAGATAGAATGGCCCAATGAACGACTCTACAACCCAGGAAAAACCCCAACTCGCCCTCGGCATCGACGTCGGCTACTCCAAAACCCGACGCTCCACCGGCCTCTGCCTGCTGACAATCACCCCCACAATCCTCCGCTGGCAATGCCTCAACACCGGTACCGACGAATACCTCCGCCTCGAAGATCTCCGCGCCCTCGTTCCTCGCGGGACTCACCTCCTCGGCGTCGGCATCGACGGCCCCCTCACCCCCGGCCTCCGCGTCGTTCCCCACTACCGCAGCTCCGACGCCCTCCTCACCCGCGGTGTCTTCTCCAGGCGCGGCAAGCCCGGCGCCACCAGCGCCCCCTCCGGCCAACACCTCCACCGACATGCCACCCTACTCGCCAAAATCGTCCTCCAACTCCAGGACGAAGCACACTTCACCCTCGCCCCCGCTACCCATCCCAACCCCGTCAGCGAGTCCCGCATCCTCGAAGTATTCCCCAACGCCTTCCTCTCCGTCCTCCTCCCCGACGACGCCTTCGATGTCCTCCGCCCGAAACGCAACGCCTCCGACCTCTTTTGGGAGGCGGCGGTGCCCGAGGCCCGTCAACCAACGTACGTTGGGCCATATCTTATGAGACTGATTGAGTCCTTAGCCCCCGGCCGCAAGCTGGATACCCCGCTGGAGTCCGTCGTCGACCACGACCACCGCGCCGCCCTCCTCTGCGCCCTCGCCGTCCTCTGCGCGGACCAAAACCGCTACATCCTCTCCGGCGACCCCATAGACGGCGACATAATCCTCCCGCCCCACGAGTTCTGGGGCCCGTCCCAGAACGAAATATCAGAGCCCTGGGCTGAGATCGCCCTCAGAAAAAGCGCCCAGGCCGTTCGCGCCAACCCCAAAAACTTCCCCAACCACCAGAAAGCCCGCGTCCTCCGCAACGGACGCCCCTGGCTCTAGTCTCGCGGCTTCTCCTCCAACCCCTCCACCTTTCCCAGCCTCGCCTCCAGCCGCGACAGCGACTCTCGCGTCGTCCGAATCTCCCTCAGCAGCTCGTCGGCCGTCACCGGGACCTCCAGGTCCCGCAGCCGCTCCAGCTTCGCCTCGTCCAGGTTGTTGATGATGATCGCAATCAGCAGGTTGATAACCACGAACGTCCCCACCACCACAAAGCTCACAAAATAGATCCATGCGTACCCGTTCAGCTCCATCGCCACCGCCATAACCTCAATCCACCCCTCCAGCGTAATGATGTTGAACAGCGTCAGCAGCGAAAGCCCCAGGCTCCCCCAGTTATCCGGGTCGTGCTCGTTGAAGAAGTGGTACCCCATGATGGCGTAGATGTAGACGATTATCCCCATCAGCACCATCACGTGCCCCACGCTCGGAATCGACCTCACCAGCGCCGAGATGATCAGCCGCAGCTCCTTCACCGCCGAAATCAACCGCAGCGCCCGCAGCAGCCTCGCCAGCCGCGCAATCACCGCCAGCTGCCCCGTCGCCGGTATCAGCGCCGCCACGATGACAATGAAGTCGAAGACGTTCCACCCGTCCTTGAAATACCGGTACGAGCGCGGCGCAAACGCCGTCATCTTGATGATGGCCTCCACAATGAAAATCACCAGAGCCACCTGGTTCCCCAAGCGCATCTGGTCCCCGAACCGCTCCTCCAGGGTCTTGGACGTCTCCAAACCCAGAATCAGGCTGTTCAGAACGATTATCGTGATGATGATGGGTTCGAAATACTTCGACTCCACCACCCGTTGACACTGTGCTGCCACGAATCTCATGAACGCGCGTTTAACCAAAAGAAAGTGCGCCTCAGCATAGCACAAGACCCCCGCCTCCTGTCACACCCCACCCGTGTCCTCGCGGATGCGGGGACCCAATTTCCTGTACCCTTCTTCGTCACCCCTGCGTAAGCAGGAACCCACTCTTCCTACTTCAACCTGCTCGAACCTCTCCCGGTAGGGGCGGGTTTCAAACCCGCCCTCTTTACCTAAACCACGCCCAACCCTCTCCGCCGCCACAATTCCCCGTAGGGGCGGCTCGCGAGCCGCCCGCCCCTCTTCCTCTATCCGTTCATCCTGAGCCTGACGAAGGACGAAGGACCCACCCCCGCTCTCCTATCCCCACCCCCGCGAAAGCGGGGGCCCACTCTTCTCAATCCTTCACCCCCCAACCCCAAGTGACACATACGTCCTTGACAGCCACGAACACATATACTATCCTCTATCCAGTGAAGAGCGACGAGAAGCTCAAACAAACCCGCCAACAAAAGGAGGTGACACCCATGAAAACAACCAACTGGCAAACGAAAGCCCTCACGCTCTTTATAGCAGCTGTTGCCCTCTGGCTGACCGTGGCCTGCGACAGCGCCGATCCTGCTATCGAAGCCCAACCGGCCCCTGCGACAACCGCAACTCCCACCCAGGTGGCAACTCAGTCCCCTGCCGTTGCAACCCCTACGCCACAGGTTGGATGCACCCACGAGACTCCAGAGTTCACAAGCAAGCTCACGATCTCGGAAGAGGAGCTTGAGAGGAAGATACATTATTTTTGGTTGGCCTCGGATGCCCTCGAACAATACGAGGACCTCCTCTGGCGTCAGCCCAACGTCTACGACGTCAGAATAGGCCAACTGCGAGACAATCAGGGTAAGTGGACAGAGAGGTGGGGAATCACAGTATGGGTCACCGAGAAATTGGACCAAAGCTCCCTGCCCCTTGAAGATCGGATACCAGTCTCCCTGGACAACGTCCCCATCCGCATAACAGATACAAAACCGCCGCCGAAGGTGCCGGAGAGCAACTGCGACTACTCCAAGTGCGTAGTGAATCTAGAAAAAGGAGAAGAAAGCCTGACAAATCCAGATTCAAACACTCGGATAGACCCGGCAGAACTTGCCCGAAGACAAGGCCCCTCAGAGTACAGGGTGCGCAAAAAGTATGAGCCGCTTTTCTGGAGCCAGCCCAACGCTCACTCCACTGGCTTAGGGGTATTTAGGGACGAGAATGGGGAAACAACTGGCGACTGGGGCATCGTAGTTTGGGTCACCAGGAAGGTGGACCAGAGCACGTTGCCCCCCGAGTACCGTATCCCGGACTGTCTTGAAGGCATTCCTGTTCAGATCAAAGAAAGAGGGCCGTGGACAGGCATTACGATATAGAGAAAAGTAGTCATTACAAACAAATTTAACAAAGGAGAAAATAAATGACTGAAGCAATCAATTATCACCAAACGCTGAGGAGCGGACTAAAGCTGATATCAGCAAAAAGGAACGAAAGAGATGAGATAGTCGAGGTAATCGATGGGACGCTGTCCGGCCTGGCAAGACGCAACTCGGACGGCGCAAAGGTCCTGGTGACCAATCTGCATATTATCACCGCCCCCCATATATCTACCTAATCTCTCACAGACACCACCTCAACCCTCCCCCCTCCTTCCAACCCCGTTTCCCTGACATCAATCCTAAGTGGTACATACGTCCTTGACAACCACGAACACATATACTATCCTCTATCTCTGAAGAGCGACGTGAAGCTCAACAAACCCGCCAACAAAAGGAGGTGACACCCATGAATACAACCAACTGGCAAACCAAAGTCATCACGCTCTTCATAGCAGCAGTTGCCCTCTGGTTGACAACCGCTTGCGGCAACGCCGATCCGACATACTATCCAATCAACTATCCCCTTGACGGGATACGGGTAATATCCTCGGAACCCTGCGAAATCGATGTGCCCCTGGTGCCATCACCAGAATACATCGAGCTCGAAGAGAAACTAAACGAACTGGGAGATGAGCTCGATTACATGGAAACGCTGGATATCCGGGAAGGTGCGGGTGAATCGCGGTATGCGAGGCTCGAACCAGAATACAAGCGTATCCTGGAAGTCCTGCGCACCTACGAGGACCTGTTCATTAAGTACCCCTACTTCGTATTGGCAAGTATAGAATCGATGAGAACTTGGGATGGGCAGTTGACAGATAAGCTGGTTGTCGAAGTCCACATTGACCACCTGGTCGATCTGCGGACAGTACCTCCCGAAGACCGGATACCCGGCTGCATTGCTGGAGTCCCGGTGCATTTCCTGGTGCTGCCGGTGATAACCCATGCTAGTAACCATATTTTTGACCCAAAAATCCAAGATTAAGGAGTTAACCAATGGCAACAGACAGAACCCAAAATCACAGACCACTACGAGGCGGCATCGCTGTTTGGCCCAGCACCGGCCAAGGCGCACGCGGAACGTTGACCGCGGTGGCAAGGCGTGCCGGTTTCGATACCAAGGTGCTCGTAACGAACATTCACGTCGTAAGTACAAGCGCCGACAATTACACCTTGACCGAGGGCGAATACCTATACCAAGGTGGCACTGAGTCCTCGGACCGTATAGGCAAGACCTTCACTTACACGGACGGCACAAATAGTTGGCTTCCTGTGGTGCCATCCCCCCTTACCGGGATTGGAGATGAGCACTACAATCCAGGCGATATTACTCTGCTTGATGTCAAAAATGGCGTCACAACCGACTTAGGCCTTCACGTGGATGATGGGTCTGGCGGACACGAGCAAAGGCCCATTGTATATCCGTCGATCGCTCCCGCGGAGAACATGACAGTGCGAGTGTTTGGCGCAACCACCGGCCCTGGTGAGGCCCGCATCACCGCTGTAGACGGCGACAAGGAGACAAGGCGTATCGATGTGTCGATCTCCGATACAGAGAGTATTGCCTATCGCTTCAAGAATACAGTCGTCCTGAGCCGCGTATCGCATCCAGGACAGAAAGGTGATTCGGGCGCGCCGTGCGTATGGGAAGATGAAGATGGCAATTATAGGCTGGTGTGTATTCTATGGGGAGGGAAGTCATCAGAAAACCCGGAAACCGGAGAGTCTGAGAGTCTCACAGGATACGCGATGCCTGCCAACCTGGCCGAATCACTACTCGGGATCTACTTCGGCGTCAAGCCTCCAACTGTCAGCGTGTGCGACGAGATTCGTGTAGCAACGGGCGCAAGTATCGCCATTAACCCCGCCATCACAACAGTTGAAACAGGTTCAACAATCTCCTCATACAAGTGGGAAGTCATGGCCCCTTGGCCTGTAATCCAGGCCGTCGCCCCCTTCCTCCCAGACCTCACCCAGAGAAACCTCTCGTTTAATGCCCCCACTCATGTGACCAACTTCCGGCTCAAGCTCACCGTCACCGACAGCAACGGAGCCAAGGCCAGCGACGTGGTGCGTGTGAGGGTCCTGAACCAACCGCTGGTGTCGGACGCAGGATGCGACCAGGTGGCCAGGCTGGGCGCAGCCGTCACTCTGGACGGGCATGGAAGTCGTCGCAGCGTAGCGAGCGGCGCTACGGGAAGCAGCGCCCTCACCTACGCGTGGAGGCAGGTCAAGGGGCCAAAGGTCACTCTTAACGGAGCGGACACCACCAGCCCCACCTTCACCGCGCCCTCCAGTCCCGCCTACCTGAGGTTCCGGCTTACAGTTACGGACAGCGATGGCAACAGCGACATAAACGAGGTGATAGTGAGAGCCACCAACTCTACCGACCCCGCGGCGCTGACCAACGAACCTCCCATTGCGGACGCCGGCGCAGACCGGACCGTGGATGCGGGAGCAAGCGTCACCCTGGACGGCTCAGGCAGCAGCGACCCGGAGGGGAACACCCTCACCTATGCGTGGACCCAGGTCTCAGGCCCCACGGTCACCCTCAGCAGCGCCACCGCCGTCAGCCCCACCTTCACCGCGCCCTCCAGCGGCGCGACAACACTGAGATTCAGGCTGACGGTTACGGACACCCACGGATTCAGCGACATAAACGCCGTTGAGATAACGGGAAATGCCCCCGCTCCCCCGCCCTGCACGTGGACAGACGTAAGCCCGGCTGAAACCCGCAATAGCTCCTTCAGCGCGTGGGTAGACGCCAACGAAACTCGCAACAGGGTTGTCGGTGACTGGGCGGATACGGGCAATACGCGGGAGAACGAGTTTGACTACAGCGTGGAGAAAGAGCAGAGCCGCACCATCACCTGGGAGAAGAAGCAGACTCGCACCCACAGCTGGCAGAAGAAGCAGGAGTGCGTCTCTGGCGGCTCCACGGAGACCAGATGGGTGAATGCTTCCAGCACCGAGACCCAATGGCTTGAGCAGTCCACAACCGAAACGCAATGGGTAGCCTGTACGTGGACAGACGTCAGTCCGGCTGAGACCCAGAACATCTCCTTCGGAGAGTGGATGGACGCCGACGAAACCCGCAACAGGGTTGAAGGCTCATGGGCGGACACGGGGAACATGCGTGAGAACCAGATACTTCTCATCAATGAGAAGGAGCAGACCCGAACCATCACCTGGGAGAAAAAGCAGACCCGCACCCACAGCTGGCAGAAGAAGCAGGAGTGCGTCGCTGGCGGCACTACGGTGACCAGATGGGTGGATGTTTCCAGCACCGACGCTCAATGGGTTGCCCAGTCCAGCACCGAAACACGGTGGGTGGCCTGCACGTGGACAGACGTAAGCCCGGCCGAGACCCGCAGCAGGGAGGTAGGCGAATGGACGGACACGGGCAACACCCGGGAGGACGACATCAATCTCGTCTACGAGAAAGAGCAGACCCGCACCGTCACCTGGGAGAAGAAGCAGCAATGCGCCGGAGGCGGCGACACCTCTTATCAGTGGGTAGACGCCTCGAGCACAGAGACCCAGTGGGTAGTCATCCCCGAGGTCTGCGGCAGCTGGACGGACACCGGCCAAACCAGGATCAGTTCCTACGGTACCTACTCCAGTACCGGAAGGACCCGCGGTTCCGGCGCAAATCGTGAATGCGAGGAATCCCGGACCAACCAGCGGCAGAAGCAGCAGAAGTGCACCACCAACGCTCCCTACAACAACACCCGGTACCAGTGGGTAGGGACCACCTCTACCACCCAGAAGCGGTGGGTGTCCTGCCCTGTGCCAGACCCACCGCCGCCGCCATGTGGGCCGTGGGGAGACGCTGGAGAGGAAAGAGTGTCATCCAGGGGCGCCTACTCCAATACCGGCAGCACCCGAGGTTGTGGCCCCGACAAGGAGTGTAGGCAATCCCGCACGGTGCGGTACGAGAAAAAGCAGGAACGGGTATGTGACTCCGGCAACCGCACCGAGACCCGATGGGTGTTCTCCCGTACGGCAACGGAGTACCGGTGGGCGGATTGTCCCGAACCCCTCCGCTGGGGCAAGTGGACCGACACGGGCAACACTCGTGAGAACGAGTTCGACTACAGCATCGAAAAGGAACAGCGACGCACCTCCCACTGCGGGGACACCGAGACTCAGTGGGTCGCCGCCTGACCCTAGCCAGCACCCAACGGCATCGAAAAAGGGGGTGGCTCCACCACGGAGCCACCCCCTACTGTCATTCGTAGGGGCGGTTCGCGAACCGCCCGCCCCCTATGTCACCCCCTCTCCCCCACCACCCCCGTTGTCCCTCTCCTCCACCCCCGCGAAGGCGGGGGCCTATGTCCGGCTCCACTGTCCCAAGGTAATCTCGACTCAGAACCGCAGCGGCTAGAAGGGTGGTTTGAATCCCTCTTTCCCCCGCCCGAGATTCGGCAGCCTGCTTTCCAGGACTTCCAACACCCTTTCGTAGTGCATCATATATTCTTGACGAAAGTGCGACCTGTCACAGCCAAGTTTCTCGCAAAGTAATTCAATCGCCGTCTCTCGCGTTGACGCCACAAATTTCCCCCTCTGGAAGTGAAAGGGCTGAATGATAAACTTCTCCACACCTGTGGCAAGTAGGTCCTCGGCAAAGCTGAAAGCGTCGTTGACTAACAGCAACGGCGTCATGGTAATGCAGGTGTCGATCCCCTCACGCTGCACCTCTGCAATGGCCGCCAATCGTTCTCCGTTAGCGGGACAGAATGGCTCAAAGGTCTTGCGGATGTCCTCGTCGTCCGTGGTGACCGTCATATTCACCTGTACCCGGCCGCCATTCTCCTTTATCTGACGAAAGAGCCCGCAATCGCCCACTACGTCCGGGCTTCTGGTCTGAATCACCAGTTTCGGCTTACGTCCCTCCGCCATTATTTCGAGAAGCCGACGTGTCAGTCCCACCTGCCGCTCAATGGGTTGGTACGGGTCCGTAACGCTGCTCATGTAAACGCGCTTCCCGTCAAGGAATCCAGGCCGGCTTTCCCCCACCATCAAAGCGCCATCCTTTTTCCTTGGGCGCGGACTGTATATGGCAGCCCGCTCCATTAATTCCAACGCGTTATCCTTCACCGTCACCCAGTGTCCCCAACTGTCACGCTGCTCCTTTGTCCGCCCAAAGAAAGCGGCATAGCAATACGTGCACCCAAAGGAGCAGCCGCTATACGGATTCAGCGTGAAATCATACTCGTCCATGAATCCTGTGGCGCGGGTCAATATCTGGTGGGCAGGCGCGTATGTAACCTCCGCCTGCCCAACCCTCGAAGGCCCAGTGATCGCCTTGGGCTTAACAGTTTCCATGCCTGGAAAGGTTTCTTGAAGAGGGTTGACAGCCACGCCTCACCTCATTTCCTCCTAAACGTAGCCACACGAGACCCGAAGGATTTTGGAGTTACCCAGGAAGTGGGTAGTATAGTCAAATAGTTTCTTGTGAAGAACATATCATCATCGTCTAGTGCATCAGGGGCTTTTCCGACATGGTCGACAAATAATTGTTTTCTGAATTTGAAAGTCCTTTGGAAATCACCCTCGAACTTCAGGTCCGCAGGCATGACATCCCTTTGGTCACTGGAATAAATATTCTTTACTGGAGAAAATGCCCATTGAAACGCCTCTGGTTGCGCAGTAACAAGGATTCGAGAAGGATTCCACTTAGATACCCAGTCATTCAGTTCTCGTGTGACCTCGACATGGATATCCTCGTACGCAACATGCATTGCCGTCAACCATCTATTGCTCTTGGAAGTTGAATCATGATTGGAAACGAAGGAAAAGCGTACCCATGCAGGAGATGCTGTCCAACCGGATGAAAAGGTGGATCTTAGTGGGCTGCACACCCTTCGCACCGTTGCCATATTTGGATAGCCGCCGATAGTCATTTCCCTTTTGAACTCATTCCACAGCTTTTGGCCAATGAGCATCATTGGTTTGCTCGTGTCTGATGATTTTACTGTTAAGCATGGTGGAGGTCGGTCAGCTCCAAGAGTGTCTGCTGTAGCCAGGGCCAACCCAAATTGCATAGCAAGGGCACCGCTACCGAAGTCATAGACCTCAAGATCTCCCGCATCATGGATGCTCACCGAATCTATTTTGAGGACATGTTTGGCGAGCGTATATGCTAAGTTTATATGTTCAGGCTGATGCCAAAGTATGTAAAAAAGTGCTTCCCACTCGCCGTATTTCGGCATACTGCCCCATTTGAGCCCTTCGAGTGATCGAAGAGCCCGATGTATCTCTTTGGCAATTTGTTGAGGGGACAATCCATCAGATAGCCTTGAAAAATCCTTTTTCGCAGTAGCTACTATTGCTCTGTCTAAGGCGTTAGTGATCTCAGATTGAGTTTCTTTGTCCAATATAGGAATTCCATGCCGTTGCGTTTGTTCCCATTATAACACACTGCAGTATGCCCGTTCTATCCTTAGGTGATATCGGCTGACACCAACCTTTGGTTACGACGTGGTCATTCCACCCTCTCTCCTCCTTCCAAACACCAGGTACACCGGGTCAGAAAAACCCCTCGGCTCAGGACTCCGGTCCTCCCCCCGAATCCCCTCAAACCCTCCCGCCCTCTGCAGGTACATCTTCACCAGCGTCATCCGCTGCTCGTCGCTGCACGCCTGCCAGATCCGCACCGCCTTCGTCGGAAACATCCGGTTGGAGAACGTCACCACCAGCGGCGCCCCCGGCCGCAGCACCCGCCCCACCTCCCGAAATACCTCCACCGGCCTCTTCAGATACTGCACCGATACCGTCAGAAGCACCCCGTCGAAACTCGCGTCCTCAAAGGGTAAGACGTGCTCCCGGTTCACGTCGTGGACAACAAAATCGTCAAGCTGCGGGTTTTCCCTCATCTCCACCCCGTTCAGCCCCAGCCCCACCATCCGCCCCTTCACGAAGCCCTCCGGCAAATGCGACCTCCAGCTGCTCATCAGGTCCAGAAAGACCCCGTTGGTTGGCAGCAGCTCCTCGAAAATCCGCCCCACCTCCCGAATCGCCGCCTCATCTATGTGGACGACCAGCCGCGGCTCCCGGTAGAAAAGCGCGTCGTCGCCTTCGTCCATCCGCTCGAAGAAGTATTCCTGAAAGCCCTGTGCCACGACCCCAATTCTACAACAGGTGCGCCGCCTCATCTTCCCACCCCTCGTCCTCCATTGACCCTAACCCCCCTTTTTTGCTACAATGTTCCCATCCCACGGCGGCGTCTCGAATCGACGCCTGCCCGTCTTGCGGGGGTGTTTCTTGGCCAACTATCTTCTCATCGAGTCCCGCGATCCCTTCGAGTACGGCGACGCCCGGTATATGTATGACATGGCGGCGGACCTGGCCCGCAAGGGCAACAGCGTCACCCTCTTCCTCATCCAGAACGGCGTCCTCGTCACCCGCCCCGGCGTCAGAAACAACCCCCTCAACCACCTCTTCCAGCAGAATCAGGAAGTCAGGGTCCTCGCCGACGACTTTTCCCTCCGGGAGCGGGGCATCCCCCCCACTCCCCTCGTCGGCGGCGTGGAGGTGGCCGACGTCGATTTCCTCGTCGACCTGCTCGCCGAGGAAGGCACCAAGGCCCTCTGGCACTGAGGAGCCTCGGAAAAACCCGCAATCGCCCCCATCAACCCGAAATCCCCATCGGCGCCGAGGAGCAAAAATGGCAACCATCACTATCGCCCTTATGGACCCGCCCTACGAGGCTGAGACCACCACCACGGCCATGCGCATCATGGACGCTGCCGTCCGCAAGGGCCACCAGGTCAACGTCTTCGCCTACGAAGGCGCCGTCAACCTCACCATGAAAGACCAGGAAGCCCACCCTAACCCGGTAAAGGGCACCACTGCTGAGGAAGAAGACCATCCCGCCAGCTCCCGCTTCATCGCCGGACTCCTCGCCACCGAGCAGGTCGACTGGATCAACTGCGGCCTCTGCGTCGACGAACGCGGCGCCGGCAACTGGATAGACGGCGCTCGACGCGGCGCTCCCGCCGACTTCTTCGCCTGGACTCAGGAAAGCACAAACACCCTGGTAATCGGCACCAAGTAGGAGGGTCCCATGTCCAAAATCCTTTCCATCGTCGAACGCGCCTACCACGGCACCCTGGAGGAGCAGGACGATACCATCCTCTGGATGTCCCACATCCTCAAGAACGCCGGCGCGGACATCTCCGTCCTCCTCCGCTCAAACGCCGTCAACTACGCCGTCCGCGGCCAGGACGCCAGCGGCATCACCATAGGCGGTGTCCCCCTATCCAACCCTCCCAAGCTGGACGAAGACGTGCAGGGCCTGGTTGGCGCCGGTGTTGAAACTTACGTCGTCAGGGAAGATGTCGAAGACCGCGGCATCAACGAGTCGGAACTCGTGGAAGGCATCACCCTCGTTGGCCGGGAAGGCCTGGCAGACCTCTTCGACGCCCACGACGCCATCTGGCACTGGTAACCCCCTCTTTCCCATCTTCATCCCCTCCCCTCTTAACCTCTTCCCCCTGGACGGGGGAAGATTGAGATGGGGGTGATTTCACTCTGTCGGCAACTCTGCGCGGACCCCAAACCCCTCAACCCACGCCCAACTCTCCAATACTTGCCGTCACGCAGTGACCCCTAACCTATCGCGTGTATCCGCCCGTCCTCCGTCCTCACAAACAGCTTCCCCTCCGCCAGCGCTATCGACAGCAACACCGGCGACCCCAGCGACAGGCTCCACGCCTCCTGCCTCGTGTCGAGATTCAGCGCGTACACCATCCCCTCCGTCGTAGCAAAGTACGCCATGTTCCCGGCCACTACGGGCGACCCCCGTATCGCCCCCTTCGCCTGGAATGCCCATAACTCCTCCGGCGTCGTTGGCTCCATCGCCCGGAACATCCCCTCGGAGTCCCCCACGTAGAGGGTGTCCTCCGTTATCGCCGGCGACGATGTAATGAAGCCCCGGTCCGGCGGCGACCATCGCCAGCTTGTTCCCTGCTGCGGCGGTGGCGTCGGGATCGGCGATCCCCACCTCACCCACAGGATTCTCCAGATCCTCTCCCGCGACCACCGGCCCGGCGTTTCACGTATTCCCGCCTTTGCCGTGAGAATGTCGTTGGAGGACGACATGTAAGCCAGCCCGTGGGATATCACCGGCGGCTCGAAGGACGCCGTCCCGCGGGTGCGAAACTGCATTCGTCCCTCTCCCGTCCGGTAGTTCACGGAATAAAGACTGTCGTCCTGGGACGTGAAATAGAGCACCCCGTTGTGCAGTGCTGGAGGAGAGGTTATCAGCTCCCCCGTCCGGAACTCCCAGAACTTCTTCCCGGTGGCTGCGTCCAGCGCATACATCCGCTGGTCGCCCGACCCGATGAACAGGAACCCGTTGTGGATTACGGGAGCGCTGCTGATATAGTTCCCCGTTGGGAACGTCCATAACGTGTCCCCCGTATTCTTGTCGAAGGCCCAGATTTTGGTGTCCGTCGACCCCACGTACACGTTGTCTCCCGCCACTGCCGGAGACGAGTTGATGAGCCCCCGCATCTCCCGCATCCACCTCTGCTCCCCCGTGGTTGCATCCAGGGCAATGAACTTGAAGCGGCTTCCTATGTATACCGTGTTGTCCACTATGGCGGGCAGCGATTGGCCGTCGATTAACCCTGCTTCCGATGACCAGAGCAGGTTCCCCTGGGGCAGCGAAGGCGGGTTCGGAATATAGCTGGTTCGCTCGTAATTCGCCGACGCCATCGCCCACTGGCCTGGCTCGGATTGAGACGAAAGGTCCGTGGTCGGTATGTTTCGCAGCAGTGAGACCGGGTTGGGGACAATGTGATAGTTATGCCATACCAGCGCCCCCGCCGTAATGACGATCAGCGCAATAAACAGCCACTTGTTCTGGGTCATGAAGATCAGGCCCTGCCGCCCGAAAATGCCCTGCCTCGGCATCCGTTGCGCGTAATCGGGCACGCCCTCCGCAATCAGACGGCCGCAGCCCCCGCACCTCGAACCCATCGCCTGGTCCATGGCCCCGCAATGGGGACACGTGGACCCTGGGTAGCTGTTTTCTTCTTGGCTCATCCTTGGGTTCTCCTGCCCATATTACGTAGTTGCTGCGCGGCCGGTTTCCCCCAAAGGACGGCTCTACAACAAATCAACCTATCTATTTTGAAGCAAGACCGCCCGTAACGCAACATCCCACCCCTCTTCCCCCTCTCCCGTTCTGGGAGAACTTTGCATTACCCCTTCAAAAGCGCCGATGAACCTCTTCCCCCTCGACGGGGGAAGATTGAGATGGGGGTGATTCGGGTTGGATGGATGACTCATTTCGCAGTTACATAAAAGTCTCCGTCTTGGCAGAGGGTTTGGGTGAGGTTGCTCCCCGTCGCTCATCCTGAGCCTGTCGAAGGACGAGCCGGGCGGATACAATCTATATTCGTCACCCCCGCGAAGAGCCTGTGCCCGCGAAGGCGGGTACGGGGGCCCACTCTTCCCCCCACAACCCACCTGTCACTCCGAGCGCAGCGCAGCCGAGGAATCTTGGTGCGAGCCACACCTCAACGCCCCCGTATCCTCGCGGATGCGGGGGCCCATCCCCCCTCTTTCACGTCTGCCCCCCACCCAATACAAAGGGGCTGGCTCCAAACCAGCCCCTTCTACCTGCCAATTCTCCCGGGAAAGAACCCCCTCGAACTAGCTCAACTCTACGTGCGGTTAATCACCCCGCAGCCCACGCGTACGCCCGTGTCCGATTCCTCTTCCCCGTAGGCGTCCGGCTTCTCATGCACAATAATCGCCGAGCCGTCCACGTCAAATACGGAATTCTGCGGCCCCTTGTCCAGCGTGATCCCTTCGCTGAAGAAGTCCGCTCGTCCTCTGCCGTCCGACGCTGCGTAGATGTTGGGCAGGTCGCCGCCGTGCGCCTCCCCCGAGTCGCCGCCCCTCCAGCTTGAGTGGATGAAGCCGTGGTCCACGTTGGTCGGATTGAAGTGATCGCCGGCGGCGTTGAAATCGGGCGAACACGTGCCAAACTCGTGGATGATGAAGGCATGACCGCCGGGCGTCAGCCCCTCAAGGTCGGCCATTATCAGGACCCCGGAGGTGGTCTGACGAAACGTCACGGTCCCAATCGCATGTCCTTCCGGAGATACCATCGCCGCCTCGGCAGTGAGGCCTATCGTGGGCTCATCAGACTCGGTTAACCGGGCGACCAGCAGGATAATGCCGACCACCAGTATGACCGCGATGGGCGATAGAAATACAAACAGGACCAGTCTTCCAGTCATTTCAGTCGCCTCCTTCGTCCTGATGTTTCGGTGATGCAGTCAACTGTTGCACCACCAATTGATACCGGATATGGTATCCGCATACGTAACGCAAGGAAATTATGAAGATGCGTTATGATAGCACATATCATTAAGTGCCGTCTGCAATTTCACGCCCACACTTCCCCCACCCACGCACGCTCATCCTGAGCCTGTCGAAGGACCAAACTTGCCGTCACGCAGTGACCCCACGGCGGGGTGTGGCTGGGACGGGTCCCCTCCCTTCTTCCCCCCTCTCCCATCCTGGAGACCTTTGAACAACCGTCATTCCGGCGAAAGCCGGAATCCAGTCTTACCTCTTCCCCCTTGACGGGGGAAGATTGAGATGGGGGTGAATCTTCCTCCACCCCCGCGAAAAGCCTGTGCACGCGAAGGCGGGTACGGGGCCCACTCTCTACCAGCCACCAAACCCCTGAACCCGCGCCGAACTCTACATAAACCATCCATCCAGTCTTTCGTAGGGACGGCTCGCGAGCCGCCCGCCCCCGCCTCTTCCCCCTCTCCCGTCCTGGAAGAGGGTTTGGGTGAGGGTACTCCCACTTCTTCCCCCGTCATTCCCGCGTAGACACCAAACCCCTCACCCCACGCCCAACTCTGCGAAACTTGCCGTCATGCAATGACCCCCCATCCACCGTCCCAGGTGCTATCATTGGACAACCAATCCACCCAGGAGTTGTTAAGTGGACTTCCAGTCGATCAGAGAACAGATCCCCGCCACTCAAAAAATGGTCTACCTCAACACCGGTTGGGACGGCCCCTCCCCCAGGTCCGTCGTCCAGGCCGTCCAGGATCGCGTCGCCTACGAAAGCTTCAACGGCCCCACCAGCCCTCCCGTCTACCAGAGCGGACGCGAAATTCAGCAGAACGCCCGGGAAGCCGCCGCTTCTCTCCTTAACGTCACGTCCGACGAAATCGTCCTCACCCAGTGCACCACCGACGGTCTCAACCTCGTCCTCAACGGCCTGGACTGGAAGGAGGGCGACGAAGTCATCACCTTCGGCCTCGAGCACAGCTCCGTCCTCATTCCAACCTACCTGCTGCCGGGACGCTTCGGCGTCCGCCTCAAGGTCCTCGACCTCAACCCAACCGATTCCCACGAGGAAATCATCAGCCGCGTCGCCGAGGCCATCTCCCCCCGCACCCGCCTCCTCTTCTTCAGCCATATCCAGTACACCTGCGGCCTCCGTATGCCCGCCGAAGGCCTCAGGAAGCTCACGAAGGATTCGGGCGTGCAGATGCTCATCGACGGTGCCCAGACTGCGGGCCACATCGCCCTCGACCTCCGGGAACTGGACTGCGACTACTACTCCATCCCCGGCCAGAAGTGGCTCCTCGGCCCCGACGGCACCGGTGCCCTCTTCATCCGGCAGGACCTGATCCCCTCCGTCGCTGCCACCCGCGTCTCGGGCCGCGCCGCCGCATCCTACGACGAACATGGCGGCTTCGAACCCAGCACTGACACTATGGACAAGTTCCTCCTCACCACCTCCAGCGCCCCCCTGGCGGCGGGCTTCGTCGAAGCCGTTGCCTTCCATCAGCAGATGGGGTCCGAAGCTGTGGAAGCCCGCACCCGCACCCTCGCCATCCAGCTCAAGCAGGCCCTGTCGGAAGTGCCCGGCGTCGAAGTCCTCTCCCCCACCGACGAAGTCCGCTCCTGCGGCCTCACCTCCTTCAAGATAGACGGAATCGTCTCCACCGACGCCGTAAGCCGCCTCTGGGAAGAATTCGGCATCGTCGTCCGCCCCGTCTCGGAACTATCCTGCATCCGCGCCGCCACCCACGCCTTCAACAACGAAGCAGACCTCCAAGAACTCGTCTCCGCCGTCTCAGCCCTATCGACCCGCTCATCCTGAGCTTGTAGAAGGACCAACTCACCCCCTAACCCCCTTCCCATATTCCCCCTCTCCCGTCCTGGAGACCTTTGAACAACCGTCATTCCGGCGGAAGCCGGAATCCAGAATTGCTCGATTTAGCTATGACTAGGGCGGGACAACGCCACAATCTGAACCTGTTTCGGCAGTTACGCAAAGGGAATTATATACCTGAGTACCACAGCTTGACATTTTAGCCTTGAGCGTGGTACAATAGTTTCATAAGTTAGGTAGGTTAAAGGTATGAATCGCAAGCGAAAAGGCCCTGGCAAGAGCTACCGCAAGGGTGTAAGTCTTATCGAGGCTGTCCAGAAATTCAGCGATGAGAAGAAGGCGAACGACTGGTTTGTCGAGCGTCGCTGGCCGGACGGCATTCGTTGCGCCCATTGCGAAAGTGACAGGGTCACGGAGCGCAAGTCCAACAGGCTAACGCCCCAATATCGCTGTGGCGGATGCAAGGGTATCTTCACTGTCAAGACCGGAACCATCATGCACGACTCCAAGTTGCCGTTGAGCAAGTGGGCGATTGCGTTCTACCTGTTCTCGACAAACCTCAAAGGCGTGTCCAGCATGAAGCTACATCGTGACTTGGGCATTACCCAAAAGTCTGCCTGGCACATGGCCCACCGCATTCGTGAGACATGGAACGCTGAGGTTGAACCCTTCTCCGGTCCCGTCGAAGTGGACGAAACCTTTGTCGGTGGCAAGGAGCGGAACAAGCACGAGTCCAAGAGGCTACATGCTGGCCGTGGGCCCGTCGGCAAAACCGCTGTGGTGGGCGCCAAAGACCGGGCCAGCGGCCAAGTGGCGGCTCAGGTCGTGGAACACACCGACGCCTTGCACCTTCAATCCTTTGTCGTTGACAAGGCTCAGTTGGGAGCAACCATCTACACTGACGAAAACCGGGCCTATAGCGGCCTTCCCTTCCCCCATGAGACAGTGAGGCACTCCGTCAAGGAGTACGTTCATGGGCAGGCTCACACCAATGGCATTGAGAGCCTTTGGGCCATGCTAAAGCGAGGCTACGTGGGTGTCTACCACCAAATGAGCGCCAAGCACCTTGACCGATACGTAAACGAATTTGAGGGTCGGCACAATCAGCGACCGTTGGACACCGAAGACCAGATGGCGGCACTCGCCAAGGGATCTGTCGGAAAGCGGTTGCGGTACGCCGACCTAACAGCATAGAGGAATAGACATGGTGAAAGAAACTCGCTTGATATTCGATGTGACGGATATCAAGGCACTCAGAATCAAATGTAAACGCTGCCTCAATGAACTAGCCATGCGCCTTGAAAGTGAGCACGGGATTCCAGACGATTGCCCAGTATGTCGGACATCCAATTGGGCAGTTGGAACGCAGGCGTATGCTCTTTGGAAGGCACTCCAAGGCCCCGTGGATACTAGGGCATGTGCCATGATCAGCTTTGAGCTAGCGCAACCCACGAACAAGGAGGCCGAATAAGGAGCGGGGTTATTTGTTCGTAAAGATATTGCCGTGGTCGTCTATACTGACGACCCTGCGCTTCTCACCACCGAGTATGACCAGGAGTATCCAGACAATGACCCAGACGCCGAATGTGAAGACTGTTAGCAACAGATGAAGAATGTGGTTGACTCTGTTACCCGAGACTAGAACGACTTGATAGTCGGTTTGAGACTCGACCCTAAACCCCTTAACGACCATCTGGGCGATTTCCCTGTCCAGCGCGTCCTTACGTTCGTCCGCGCTTTTTGGCATAGGCACTGTCATAGATACCCCCTTCTGCGAATTCGGTGAGCTATCGCCACAACAGACATCACCTGTGGCCGAGAAGGGGGCATGAGGCCCGCCGATTCGCTTCCAGCCATTGGCAAGTCCGTTGTGGCGGATGCACCTTACCACCGCTAAAGGTGGTTTGGCAAGGGGAATTTCAGTATAATTGTTATAGAGATTGAGGAGGAATTGAGACATGGCGAGACCGAAAAAGCCGATGGGCCGTCCGCCCAAATACAAGATGCCGGAACGGATTGACGCTTCCCCCGAGAAGATAGCGGAGGTGGTGTTGAGAGCCAAGCCTAAGAAAGAGTGGGACTACGAGAAGAAGCAACCCCGGGGGCGGTAAAGGTGTCTGGATTCACGTTAAATATCGGGCATAAGTTCACGTTGATTCATCGACGGGAACGACTGCACGTTGCTCCTCATGGGGAGTTTGAGTATGAAGGCAACTTCAACAATGTAGTTGACGCTCTACGCGGGGCAATTGCCAAGCACTATGAGGTTCTTTTCTGCAATATGTGCTTCCCCACTGGCGTCGTCTGGAGCCCTCTTGACGCCGCTCTCGAAGAAGCATCCTAGAGGCATGGCGTAGTACACAAGTATATAATTCCCTACGCAAAGGTCTCCGTTGTGGGAGAGGGTTAGGGTGAGGGTACTCCCCCACCCCCGCGAAGGCCGGGCCCACTCTTCGCCGATACCAAACCCCTCAACCCACACCCAACTCCGCAAAACCCGCCGTCATGCAATGACCTTGCCGCAACGCAGTTGCCCTTACCCCAAAACCTCCCTAACCCATACTGAAAGGTCCCCAATCTCCTCATCGCATATCTGGTGCGCCATCGGATACTCCCGATAGACGGGATCGTACCCCGCCTCCACCAATAACTCCCTTGACTCCCGACCCGCTTCCACCGAAATCAGCGGATCGTAGACCCCGTGCGCTATGAATATCGACTGATCCCTCTCCTCAGGCAGACGCCCGAACAGCTCCTCCCGCTCGTCAATGTGCGCGCTCAGCGACGCCAGCCCTGCAAACACCTCCGGCCGCGGCAGCCCCACCTGATACGTCATCATCCCGCCCTGCGAAAATCCCCCCAGCAGGACCCGACCCGGCGGGACCCCGTGAGCCTCCATCATCTCAGCAACGAACCCCATAATCGCCTCCTCCGCCCGGTGCACGTCCTCCAGAGTCTTCTCCCCAAGCAGCGGCGTCCACGCCGACCCCGTAAACCCCGGCCCAAGATTCACCTGCAAAGGCCCGTTCGGACACAGATACACGTAGCTGTGCGAGTCGATATACGAAGCCAGCCCCGCCAGGTCGTGCATATTCGCCCCGAAACCGTGCAGCAGCACAACCAGCGGATAGCTGCCCTCCGGCTCATAGTCCACGGGATAGACCCCCACGTATTCGAGACCCCCCGCGCTGCCTTGCATCATCTTCACCCCGGAATCCTACCACCCCCACTCCCAAACCCCAACCACCCCTCCCCTCTCTACCTCTTCCCCCTCTCCCGTCCTGGGAGAGGGTTGGGGTGAGGGCACTCCTCCCGAGGTGACATTCTCCCTATTGCCACCAAACCCCTCCATCCACCCCTAACCCCAAGCTTGCCGCAACGCAGTTGCCCATTTTGCCCCTTGCCACCAACCCTCACCCTTGCTACCATCCCAATCATGAAAAACATAGAACATATGTCGCAGCAGATTGTCAATCTCCTCCACTCCCTCGCGGTCCACAACCCGAATCCGGGAACGTCACCAATTCCCACAAAGATATTGAGTATCAATGAATTTCTCCAAAACCCTCGAAAAACGCAGAAAACAAAAGACAAGCCCAAAATCAGCCAAATTCGTGCCTGCAGCGACCCCAAAAGCCCCTCATTCGTTTTTGAAAACGAATCTCTCCCAAACCTGAGAATCCTGAAACGAACCCTTCGTTTCCCCTTCGTTTCAGACTCGATTTAGATAGTACGTATCAAAACACTGCACCATCGTGCAGTACCCACCCTTCCAATCCGCTATCATAAGTGGACCTCCCTCTACTCAAGGGTAAAATATGAAAGTCCGCGTCCTCGGCGCCCACAACCTGGAGACGTCCCGTACCCGACATACCTGCTTCCTCGTCGACGACGTACTCGCCATCGACGCTGGCAGTCTCATGACCGGCCTCACCGACCATGAAAAGGACGGACTCCAGGCCGTCCTCCTCACCCATCGGCACTACGACCACGTCCGGGACCTCCCCAGCCTCGGACTCCAGACCATGGACAACGGCGCAACCATCGACGTTTTCGGCCTCCCCGACACCCTCGACGCCGTCTCCACCCGCCTCATGGACGGCCTCCTTTACCCCAACTTCACCCTCCGACCCACCCCCGACCGACCCAAATACCGCCTCCATCCCATAACTCCCGACCGACCCTTCAACGTCGGCGGCCTCGAAGTCCTCCCCCTACCCGTGCCCCACGGCGCCCCCGCCGTCGGATTCATGGTCCGAAAAGGTGCCGCCACCGCCGCCTTCACCGGCGACACCGGCGGCGGCCTTCTCCCATTCTTGTCACATACACCCCCGCCCCAATACCTCTTCGTCGAAGTCACCTTCTCCAACGACGGCATCGACCGCGCCCGAGCCAGCCAGCACCTAACCCCGTCCATCCTCCAGGACGAACTCGAAGCCGCCCAACGCCTAGACCTTCCCCTCCCCCACGTCGTCGCCGTCCACCGCGACCCCCGCCACGAACAAGCCATAATCTCGGAACTTGCCCAACTCTCCCAAACCCTCAACGTCCCTATTACCCCCGCCACCACCAACCACCAATTCCCCCTTCACCCCCACATGTCATCCTGAGCGTAGCGCAGCGGAGTCGAAGGATCTCGTCGGCGGTAATCGCCAAACTCCCCCCGCGCCCCTCGTGTTCCTCTCCTCTTATCCCTTCCCCCCAACGGAGACCTTTGCACAACCCGCCTGAAAGCGCTGATTAACCTCTTCCCCCTTGACGGGGGAAGATTGAGATGGGGGTGACTTCCCTCACGAATCCCCTCCCTTTTCCCCACCCCCGCGAACGCGGGGGCCCACTCTTCAACCCTCACGTAACCCCTCACCCCACGCGCAACTCTGCGAAACTTGCCGCAACGCAGTTGCCCCGCTCATCCTGAGCCTGCCGAAGGACCCCCTTCCCGCCCCCTTCCCTGTATAATCCCCTTTTCCGGGAGGTGTAACCGTGGCCGGTTGGCTTCACAGTTGGGGCCTTCGCAACCATCAGCAGAAGCGACGCAGCTTCTGCAACCACCTCAACGCCATCGGTGTCACCGCCCACGAGGCCCAGATGGGACGCCCCGAAGAGCTCTTCCGCGACCACCACGAAATGTCCATCGGCCTCATCCACCTCCAGGATCCTCACCTCGATTGGGCCAACGTCGTCCAGGGCAACTACAGGGGCAGATTGCCCGGCGACCTCCTCTTCATGCGCACCCTCGGTCAGCCCTTCTACTACCGCGTCTGGTACGGCGTCTACGACCCCAACCTGAAGCTCCACAACCCTTCCCTGCTGTTCCGCTCCAAGCGTCAACGCACCTTCAAGATTGTCGGTCGCGCCGTCGACGTTACCTGGCGCAACGAACTCCAGCCCGTCGTCCTCGAACCCATGACCAGCGACCCCGAAGTCAAGGCCCATCTGATACAATCTGGGGTGGACGTGGAGGTCATGGCCTTCCCCGACGGTTACTGGATTATCTCCAACCGGGAGGCGGCCCGCCCCCCGTCCAAACAGATATGGGAGTGCTACCAGGCCGTGGCCGATGGCCTCAAGCGTTCCAGCAGGGGGATCGACCCCGACAACTTCATCTAGACGACATCATCAGCCAAAGAGGAAAAAAGAATGATTACCCAAGCTCTTCCCAAGTCTCCGCCCGACATCTGGCAGCTCATCCGCCACGGCGAATACGACGGCGTCACCGGCAGCCTCGCCCCCGGCTACGTCCAGGCCAACCTCGTTGTCCTGCCCAAGGCCCAGGCTTTCGACTTCCTCCTCTTCTGCCAGCGCAACCCAAGACCCTGCCCCCTCGTTGAAGTCATGGAGCCCGGCCGGTTCGAACCGAAACTCACCAGTGCCGGCGCCGACATCCGCACCGACGTCCCCCGCTACCGGGTCTTCCGTCACGGCGAGCTCGTCGACGAGGTGACCGACATCAATAGCCTCTGGAATGACGACCTCGTCTCCTTCCTCCTCGGTTGCAGCTTCACCTTCGAGTCCGCCCTCGTGGAAGCGGGCATTCCCCTCTGGCACTGGAAAACCGGCAAGAACGTCACCATGTTCAAGACCAACATCAGCACCGTCCCCGCCGGTGGCTTCGCCGGCCCCATGGTCGTTAGCATGAGACCCATCCACCACAGCAAGATAGTCCGCGCCGTCCAGGTCACGTCCCGGTTCCCCGGCGCCCACGGCGCGCCCATCCACGTCGGCAACCCCCGGGACATCGGCATCGCCGATGTACATCAGCCCGACTACGGCGACGCTGCCGACTTCAAAGAAGGCGAGTCTCCCGTGTTCTGGGCCTGCGGCGTTACCCCCCAGGCCGTCGCCCTCGAATCCAAGCCCCCCTTCATGATTACCCACGCTCCGGGCTATATGTTCATCACCAACATGCGCGACACCGACCTGGCCGCCCTCTAATCTTCCCGGTCTGAATGAAGAAAGCATTGCAAATGCCCATTCCCTTTCCAGGGGATGAAGCATAAACGACCTCGAGAATCACTCGTTGCCCAAGAGGAAAAATAATGTCAGCAGCCACCATCGAAGACATCATTCTGCAGAAGGACCAGAGGGGCATCACCGACCTCCGGCCCTACCTGCCCGAAGACTTCTGCACCCAGGCCGCCCAGTACGTTCTTGACCGGCCGGGCACCACCCTCATCGCCACCGGCTTCTACATCCTCTACGGCGACGCTGTTGAGACCGACGGTCCCCCCGGCGCCCTCGCCATCGGCGATGCTCTGGAAGCGCTCGGCCGCGACGCCATCTACGTCACCGACAAGCATTGCGGCGAGGTCATGCAGGCCCTCGCCGGCCCCGATGCCGCCGTCGTCGAGTTCCCCATCGCCGGCCCCGAGGAAAGCCGCGAATTCGCCCAGGGACTCCTCAACAGGCTCAACCCCTCTCTCCTGATTTCCATTGAGCGATGCAGCCCCTCCGAGGACGGCATATACCGCAATATGCGCTCCGTCGACATCACCGAACACACCGCCCGCGTCGACGCCCTCTTCGACCTCCATGAGCACACCGTCGGAATCGGCGACGGCGGCAACGAAATCGGCATGGGCCTTCTCCGAGACACCATCCCCACCTTCCCCCGCCTCCCCCAGGAACCCGCCTGGACCGCCTGCAACGAGCTGATTATCACCAGCGTCTCCAACTGGGGTGGCTGGGGACTCGCCGCCGCCCTCTCCAGGCTCACCGGCAAGAACCTCCTGCCCTCCTTGGACAAGGAGTCCGAGCGAATCCGCAAGTGCGTGGAAATGGGCGTCGTTGACGGCTTCACCGGCGAGGCCAAGACATCCGTGGACGGCTTCCCTCTGGACGAATACAACCAGACCCTCGCCCAGCTCCACGACCTCCTCTCCCGCGAAGGCATCCCCACCCCCTAATTCGTCATTCCTGCGGAAGCAGGAACCCACGGCGGGGTTTGGCTGGGACGGGTCCTTCTCCCATCCCCGCGAATGCGGGGACCCACCCTTTCCCCCCAACCAACGATCGTCGCCCCGCTCATCCTGAGCCTGTCGAAGGACGAGCGGGCGGATAGGTCTTATTTTCGTCACCCCTGCGCAAGCAGGGGCCTATGGTGGGGAGTGGCTGGGTCGGGTCCTTCTCCCATCCCCGCGAAAGCGGGGATCCACTCTCGACTCACACCTGACTGCCCACTTAGTCGCCCAGCTTCTGCTCGCTCTTCGTCATTCCTGCGAAAGCAGCAACCTTCGGTGGGGCCAAGGGGCGCGGCGTCTCCCCTCTTCCCTCTTCACACATCCAGCCATCTGTCATTCTGAGGAGGCCCCGCGACGAAGAATCTCGTCGCAGGAACCAACCCCTTCCCGTCGGCTCCGTCACGCGCAATCACCAAACCCCTTAACACACACTCAACCTTGCAATACTTGCCGTCATGCAATGACCCGCAACGCAGTTGCTTACAACCCCGTTATCTCCAGCGTCCTCACCTCCCCCGACCCAATCCCCGCCACCCGGATGGCGTGGTTGTTCGTGTCCGCAATGTACAGCTTCCCGTGAGCAGCCGAAATTCCCCCCGGCTCGAAGAACGTCGCCGACGACCCTACCCCGTCGTCAAAGCCCGCCTCCCCTGACCCGAGAAAACTGAACGACGCCCGGTTCTCCGGGTATATCTTCTTTATCTTATGATTGTACGCGTCCGTCACGTACAACACCCCGTCGTGCAGACACAACCCCAGCGGGTGTTGCAGCCGCACCTCCGTCCCCATACCGTCCACGTCGCCAAACTCAAACAGACCCCGACCCACAATCGTCGTTACCCGACCGCTGAGGGAAAGGTCCGCCATTCGGATGGAGCTCGTCTCGCTGTCCACGAAATACAGCCGCTTCCTGTCGTTGGTGATTCCGCTGGGCTGGGCCAGCGCCGCCGACCGCATTGGCCCGTCGTGGATGTCCTCTCTCCCGCTCCCCGCGTGTGGGACCGCCCGAAGCGTCAACTCGTCCAGTGCCCATAGCTGATGGTATCCCGCCATCGCCGCGAACACCGTCCCTCTGTGCACCGTGAGGTCCCACGGCGAATTCAGCCCCACCTCTCCCAGCGATCCCCCCTGGTTTCCAAAGGGCCCCTGGTTCCCGTTGCCCGCCATCGTGTCCACGTATTTGTCGTGCAGGTACACCCGGCGGACGGCGTGGTTCTCCGTGTCCGCCACGTACAGGATGTTGTTCCTCAACGCCATCCCCTGCGGATGGTCGAAGGCCGCCACCACAAAGTCCCCGTCCTGAAAGCCGGGCGTAACCCCTCCGATGACCTGCGTAACCTCCCCCTCCAGCGTCGTCTGCAGAATCCGGTTGTGGTTGGAGTCGGATATGAACAGCCTGTCCCGCTGCTCGTCCGCCAGCACCTTGCCGGGGAAGGAAAGCGCCCCCTCCGGCGGCTGCTCCAGCCGGTAGTCCAGCGGCGTCCGGTCCAGCACGTCCGCCGCCTCGTAGTTCAGCACCATCGCTGAAAGCAGCTGGTCGAAGGCGTCGTACGGAATCTCCCCCTCGTGCTTGCCGATTATTTTCCCCTCGGGGTCGATAAACATCAGCGTCGGCCATGCCCTGCACCCGTAGGATTGCCAAACCTTGAACTCGCTGTCGTTGATTACCGGATGGCCTATCTCGTACCTCAGAATCGCCATCCGCACGTTCTCCGTCTCCCTCTCCGCCGGGAACTTGGCGGAGTGGACCCCCACCACCACCAGCTCATCCTCGTACTTCTTCTCCAGTTTCCGCAACTGCGGAAAAACGTGCATGCAGTTGATTCAACAGTAGGTCCAGAAGTCGAGAATTACTATCTTCCCCTTCAACTCTTCCATGCTTATGGGGCGCTGCGTGTTGAGCCACGCGAGGCCGTCGGGGAAATCAGGCGCCGGGGTCGTTCCGAAGTATGACGAGCGAGACATGAGGTTCTCTCTTTCGGATAGAAGTGCAGTACCCATTGTGCACCACAAACAAGACATAATCCACCCTCCCGTCAACCGAAATGTCATTCTGAGGAGGCCCCGCGACGAAGAATCTCGCACCCCGGAACAGCCAAATTAGTCCGTGCCCTTCCTCTGCTCCTGCGAAGGCAGGAACCCTTCTTCCCCCTCTCCCGTCCAGGGAGAGGGTTGGGCCTGCCCTGAGCCTGTCGAAGGGGTGAGGGTCCCTTCCTCTCGACCGCTCAACTATCCCGCTCTTCCCTTCCTTCCCCCGTAGGGGCAACCCTTGTGGTTGCCCTCTTCCCCTCTCCGTCAAGGGAAATGTTTGGATGGGAGTGATTCCCTCACCCGAAAGTCCCATTTTGCCCAGTGACGCGCCGCCTCCAAGTGGGGTAATATCTTGAGGCCGGTTTGGGAATAAGGCCGAAAATACTCCGAGGTTTAAATTGCGTAACAAGGTCTACGACTCCTTCGATGAAGCTGTGGCGGACGTGCCCGACGGCTCCACCATCATGGTGCCTGGATTCGCCGGGCCCGGCACACCCCGAAATCTCATAGCCGCCCTTCTCCGGCAGGGCGCGTCCGACCTCACCGCCATCTCCAACCATCCCGGCGCCGGCCCCTTCGACCACCGCGTGGATCTCGGAACCCTCATCGAAGCAGAACGTGTCCGAAAGGTCATCTGCTCCTTCACCGCGGCTCCCCACCCTTCCCAGGCCACCCACTTCGAAAAACTCTACAACGCCGGCAAAGCCGAGGGCGAGCTTGTCCCCCAAGGGACCCTCGCGGAACGAATCCGAGCCGCGGGCGCCGGCATCGGCGCCTTCTACACCCCCACCGGCGTCGGCACTGAGCTAGCCGAAGGCAAGGAGCACCGCGTCATCGACGGTAAAGAGCACATTCTCGAATACCCCCTCCACGCCGACTACGCCCTCATCCGCGCCTACCGCAGCGATACCTTCGGCAACCTCCAGTACCGTCTCTCCCAGAGGAACTTCAACCCCATAATGGCAATGGCCGCCCGCGTCACACTGGTCGAAGTAGAAGAAGAAATCATCGCCCTCGGAACAATGGACCCCGACCAGGTCCACACCCCGGGCATCTGCGTAGACCGGGTCGTCCACATCCCCGAAGACGGCATCCACGAAGAGGCCATATACCGCGACTAGACCCGCCCAACATGGCGAACCGGCCCTTACTACGATAAAATGTACGTAAGGAGGCAAAGTGAAATGGCACAAGTAATTGAACCCAAGAAAGACAAAAATCACCAAGCGACGGCCAATAATGGCGCGTGTGAAGACCATGACAAGAAGACCAAATACGTTGGGATTCCCGACGACAAATTTGAGGAACTCTTGAAGGAAGGGTTTGAGAAATACGACCATATATGGAGGAGCCTCGCCGACAAATAGGCGTCGCTTCATCACAGCGCGTAAAAGCTCATGACAGAGAAACAACGCCTATCACGCCAGCAGATGGCCGACCGCCTCGCCCAGGAATTTCAGGACGGCTGGCTCGTCAACCTCGGCATCGGCATCCCCACCCTCTGCTCCAACTACAAGCAGACCGACAAGCAGATAATCTACCACTCGGAAAACGGCGTCATCGGCTACGGCCCCATCTTCCCTAAGGGACAGGAGGACCAGCATCTCGTAAACGCTGGCGGCCAGTACGTAAGCCTCGTTGAAGGAGCCTCAATCATTCACCACGCCGACTCCTTCGCCATCATCCGAAGCGGTATGCTCGATCTCACCGTAATGGGCGCCTACGAGGTGGCGGAAAACGGCGACTTCGCCAACTGGAAGACCCAGGGCCGTCGCGGCGGCGGCATCGGCGGAGCTATGGACCTCGCCGTTGGCGCAAAGCGGGTCTTCATTGCCATGCAGCACACCCTCCGCGACGGCACCCCCCGCGTCCTGAGACACTGCACCCTGCCGGTCACGGCCAGGGGCGTGGTCAAGCTCCTCGTCACGGACTTGGGACTCTTTGAAGTCACCGAAGCGGGCCTTCTCATGCGGGAGATAGCCCCGGGATTCAGCCCTGAGGAGGTCCAGGCCGTGACCGATGCCACCCTGGTCGTTTCCGAGAACCTGAAGGAGATGGCGGTCTAGGCCAATGTCCGATTCCGCCCCTTCAATAGTTCTATCGGGCGGCCGTTCCGGCCAGGGTCTTCACCTCGCTGGGCGTGGGCTTCTCTGCTCGGGACTTCTGGAAGTCCCGAGCGTAGCCGCACTGGATGCAGCTGAGGAAGAACCCGTCAAAGTCGTCTCTCAACTGAAGGTCGCCTTTGCACTTGGGGCAGGACTTGAGTAGTAGCATCTTGCCCTCCAATCCGAGACCTGACGTATCAGCGTCTCTGAATCTGTTTAGATTATAATACTTGACACGTATTATATCAAGTATTAAGATATGAATACACTAATTACGCCCACGGCGTACAATCGGATTCAATGAGAGAAAGACGAACCAGACTTCAAGCGGAAACACGACAAGAGGAGGGAACCGACACCCTCCCCGGCTCCATTCCCATCAGACCCAGGCCGGACCGCCTGTCTATAGAGCAAAGCCCCAACCGCACCAGGCGACCCTCTCGACAATCACCCCGCAACCGACGCGAAGTCCAGGGCGTCTACATCATCAGCGTCGCCGCCCGGCTCCTCCAGATGCACCCCCAGACCCTTCGCAAATACGAAAGGTTGGGGCTCGTTCGTCCCGGCCGCACCGTTGGCATGCTCCGTCTCTACTCCGAGAGCGATCTGAAAAAGCTTCGACTCATCCGCTATCTGGAGACGGACATGGGCATGAACCTCGCCGGCGTCCGTTTCATCCTGAACCTGCTCGACCGGCTGATGATAATGCGCGAAAGGCTAACGGCCAACGAAGGGCATCAACCCATGAACGTCCTTGTGGACCGCGAAATTGAGAAGCTCTTCCGTGACCTTAACCTTCCCTTGAGCCTGTGGCGTTCATGAACGACAATCGAGATATGGAAAACAGCAACGATTCCTGCGATACACAGGAACCCCTCGGGCCTTCGGAGGATACTGAGTCCCTCCGCGAGGAGCACGACCGCCTTAAAAACGCCCTCCGTCGCGCCCAGGCGGACCTCGTCAACTATCGCAACCGCATGGAGACGGAACGCGCCGACCTCCTCAAGTACGGGACCCAGCGCCTCCTTGTCCGTCTCCTCCCCATCCTGGACGAGTTGACTCTGGCCCTGCAGCAGCCCTCCGACGGCGCATCGTCGGACTCCTGGCTGGAAGGTTTCCACCTCATCAATCGCAAGCTTCAGGTGTTACTGGAACAGGAAGGCGTCGAGCTCATAGATGCTTTGGGCAAACCCTTCGACCCTTCAGAGCACGAAGCCCTCGCCCAGCAGCAGACCGCCGACAAAAATGATGGCGATGTGCTCATGGTGGTCCGCAACGGATATAAACTACACAACCGGGTGCTCCGGCCCGCCCAGGTGGTGGTGGCCGTCAACGACGGCTCCGCCCCGGCGCCGGACTCCGTACCGGCTTCAGACAACTAAGGAGAAGAGAAAATGGCAAAGGTCTTGGGTATCGACCTCGGCACAACTAATTCCGTGGCCAGCGTGGTGGAGGCGGGCGAACCCGTCGTCGTTGAAAACGCCGAGGGTAACCGCGTCACGCCTTCCGTCGTCGCCGTCAACCCCCGCTCCAGCGAGCGATACGTGGGCCAGATGGCCAAACGCCAGGCCGTCACCAACCCCCAGAACACTATCTTCTCCGTCAAGCGCCTCATGGGCCGCAAATTCGACGACTCGGAGACTCAGCGAGCGGCCGACGCCCTCCCCTACAGGATCGTCAAGTCCGCAAACGGGGACGCCTCCGTTGAAATGGGCGGCAAGCAATTCCCACCCCCGCAGGTCTCCGCCATGATCCTCCAGAAGATGAAGCAGGACGCCGAGGCCAAGCTTGGCGAAAAGATCAGCCAGGCCGTCATCACCGTCCCCGCCTATTTCAACGACGCTCAGCGTCAGGCCACCAAGGACGCCGGCCAGATTGCCGGCCTCGAAGTCCTCCGCATCATCAACGAACCCACCGCCGCTTCAATGGCCTACGGCGTGGGCAAGGACGGCGGCGACAAGACCCTCGCCGTCTACGACCTCGGCGGCGGCACCTTCGACATCTCCATCCTGGAGATGGGCGACGGCGTCTTCGAAGTCAAGTCCACCAGCGGCGACACCTTCCTCGGCGGCGATGACTTCGACCAGCGAATCATGAACTGGCTTATCGACGAGTTCCGCAGCGAGAGCGGCATAGACCTCAGCCAGGACCGCATGGCTCTACAGCGCCTGCGAGAAGCCGCAGAGAAGGCCAAGGTTGAGCTTTCCAGCGTCATGGAAACGGAAATTAACCTGCCCTTCATTACCGCCGACGCCACCGGCCCAAAGCACATGCTCAAGCCCCTCACCCGTAGCCAGTTTCAGCAGCTTGTTGCAGACCTCGTCGACAGGACCGACGGTCCGTGCCGGCAGGCCATACAGGACGCAGGCCTCTCCGCTTCTCAGATTGATGAGGTCATCCTCGTGGGCGGCATGACCCGCGCCCCCATAATCCAGGAGAAGGTCAAGACCATCTTCGGCAAGGACCCCAACCGCAGCGTCAACCCCGACGAAGCCGTCGCCCTCGGCGCCGCCCTCCAGGCTGGCGTCCTACAGGGCGACGTCCGGGACCTGCTCCTTCTCGACGTCACCCCCCTCACCCTCGGCTTGGAGACCCTCGGTGGCGTCGCCACCTCCCTCATCGCCCGCAACACCACCATTCCCACCTCCAAGAGCGAGTCCTTCACCACTGCCGCCGACAATCAGACCAGCGTGGAGATTCACGTCTTCCAGGGCGAAAGGCCGATGGCTACCGACAACAAGTCCATCGGCCGCTTTATTCTGGATGGAGTGCTCCCCGCTCCCCGTGGCGTACCCCAAATCGAAGTCACCTTCGACATCGACGCCAACGGCATCCTCAGTGTATCCGCCAAGGACAAGGGGACCGGCAAAGAGCAGAAGATAGTTATCGAGGCCAGTTCCGGCTTAAGCAAGGAACAGGTTGAAGATATGGTGCGCCAGTCCGAAGCCCACGCCGAGGAGGACAACCGCAGGCGCGCCGAGGTGGAGACCCGCAACCAGGCGGACAATCTGGTCTACAGCACCGAGAAACTCCTCGCGGACAACACCGACAAGGTCCCGGAAGACCTCAAGCGCGAAGTGGAAGAAAAGCTAGCGCTCCTGAAGGCCGCCATCCAGGCCAACGACGTGGCGGGAATGCAGACCGCCATGACCGGCCTGAACGATGCCTTGCAGAAGCTGGGACAGGCCGTATACTCCCAGCCCGGCGGCCCCGGCGACCCCCAGCAGCCCGGCGGCCCACCCCCCAACGACTCCGACCCCGGCACTGTCGAGGGAGAATTCAAAGAAGTAAACTGAATGAACACCGGAAACAAATGCGAGGAACGCCAAAGGCCAAACCTGAAGGAACTGCTATTGGCCCCAGAACCCCGCACCGAAAACTTGGCCCCTCCTCGTAACAGACACCACCGTAGAAAGCCGCCGGTATTCGATTAGTATCCATCTTTCCCCTTCCCCCTATCTATGAGGGAAGGTTAGGACGGGAGTGACGCTTCCTCCATCAAGAGCTTTTTCCCGCCGTAGGGGCGGTTCGCGAACCGCCCCTACACTTTTGACACACCGGATTCGTAATGGGACTACACCCCGTGAATCGGAAACACCAGCCGCTTCACCGTTCCTACCGACGCTTCTACGTACCGCTCAACCTGCGACGATAGCTCCCCTTCCAACGATGCCGGAACGTCGTCTCGCAGTCCATACAGGCTGTGCTTATCGGCATAGTCCGCCGGTATTTCCTGCCCCCATTCCGTGGACGACATCACCCCGTATGCCAGCGTCCAGCAGCGGGCCACCGCTCCAAGGTCGTACCCCCCACCTCCCGTCGCCAGCCACGGCAGCCCCAGGTCGGCAAAGGCCTGAACCGCCGACGTGAACGCCTTGGAAGTCAGCCGCAGATGGGTTATCGGGTCCCGTAGGTGAGTGTCGATGCCAAGCTGCGTCACCAGCACGTCCGGCTCAAAGGCTTGAATAAGGGGAATCACCACCTCATTGAACGCCCACAGATAAGCATCGTCTCCCGTATAGGGAAACAGCGGCACGTTGATGGCATATCCCCGCCCGGCTCCTGTCCCAATCTCGTCGGCAAAGCCCGTCCCGGGAAACAGAAACTGTCCTGACTCGTGGGTGGATATGGTCAGCACCGCGTCCGTATGGTAGAACGCGTCCTGCACCCCGTCCCCATGGTGAGCGTCGATATCCACATAGGCGACCTTCATCCCCCGACCCAGAAAATAGTTAATGGCCACCACCGGGTCGTTGAACACGCAGAACCCCGAAGCATGCCCCGCGGCGGCGTGATGCAGCCCGCCGGAGATGTTGAACGCCGCTTTAACCTTGCCGTCTGCTATCATCTCCGCCGCCACCATCGTTGCCCCCGTACTCAGCGCCGCCGCCTCGTAAATCCCCGGAAAAATGGGGTTATCCCCCATCAGGCTGAAGTTGAACCGGGCCATCTCATGCAGGTCCTGATTGCGGCTGAACCGCTCCACCGCCTCGATGTACTCACGGGTATGGAAGGTCGCCAACTCGTCAACCGTTGCCGCCCTCGGCGGGACCACCCCAACCTTGTCGAAGGCCCCATAAGCGTCCAGCAGGTCGTAAGTTTGCTGCAACCGAACCGGACGCATCGGATGGTCCTGCCTCAAAACGTGCTGACTCAGCGAAGGATGATAAACAAAAGCTGCTGCACCGCTCACAAATCCCCTCCCGGTTTAGGATAACTCTAGGCGATATTAGCTCAGCTTCCACCGACAGGTAAACCCTAACCTGTTGACATCGTCTGGCACATTTCTCTAAAATACCGACCAGTCGGTCGGTTATCGAAAGGAACGTCCAAACGTGCCTCCCAAACTCCAGACCCGAGAACGCATCATGGAAGCGGCCGAAGCTGTCTTTGCCGAAAAGGGCTACCACGACGCCGCCATGGACGAAATTGTCCGACGCACCAGCGTCTCAAAGGGCGGCCTATACTTCCACTTCCCCAGCAAGGAGAGGCTTTTCTTCGCTGTCATGGACCACCTCGGCCGTCGCCTCGTCCGCCGCATCGAAGAAAGAATCGCTCGGCAGGAAAGGGCCATCGACCGGCTGGAAGTAGCCTTGACCACCGCACTCGAGCTATTGGGCCGGCGTAGACGTCTGGCCAAGCTCCTCCTCATCCAGGGCTACAGCATGGGCAACGCCTTTGAGCAGAAGCGGACCGAGATATACTCCGGCTTCGCATCCCTCATCGAAGAGAACCTCGACAGGGCTGTTGCTGAAGGATCCATATTTCCTGTAAATACCAAAATAACCTCATATCTATGGGTGGGGGCAATTAACGAAGTAATCATCCGCTGGCTGTACACTGGCAGCCCGGACCCCGTCCGGGAGGCTCTGCCGGAACTTAAGAAAATTCTTCTGCCTGGCCTGAGTGCCCGGCCTAACGCCATCATTGGAGGTATTCCATCATGAGCTACGCAGAGCTTTATCAGGGAATTGGCTTTCGTGATAGGTCTCTCATCCCCCTCTGGGAAAAGGTACAAAACGGTGAACGTCTCTCTTTCGATGACGGCCTTCGCATCTTCCAGACCGAAGACTTCGCCGCCGTGGGCCGCATGGCCGACTACGTTAAGACCAAAATGTGGGGCGACCGTGCCTACTTCGTCCTGAACCGCCACATCAACCCTACAAACGTCTGCGTTCTCTCCTGCAGCTTCTGCGACTTTGCCAGAAAGAAGGGCGACGACGGTGCCTACGAAATGTCCATGAAGCAGATTCTGGGCCTTCTCGACGACGAAATTCGCGAGGCCCACATGGTCGGAGGCCATCACCCGGACTGGTCCTTCGAGCACTACGAAAACATCGTCAAGACCATGCACGAAAAGTACCCCAACTGCCAGGTCAAGGCTTTCACCGCCTCGGAAATCGACTACTTCTGGCGCCGCTGGAAGATTGAGCCGGAGGAAGCCCTCACCCGTCTGAAGGCCGCCGGCCTCCAGTCCATGCCCGGGGGCGGCGCGGAGGTCTTCTCCAGCCGCATGCATAAGATGCTCTACCCCGGCAAGGCCACCCCCCAGCGCTGGCTGGAGATTCACCGCATTGCCCACGGCCTCGGCATCCCCTCCAACGCCACCCTACTCTACGGCCACGTCGAGACCCTCGAGGAACGCATTCACCATCTGGAGCTCCTCCGCGAACTCCAGGACGACACCGGTGGCTTCCTCGCATTCATCCCCATCGAGTACCAGACCGGCGACACCCAGCTTGTTGCCCGCCAGGCCTCCCCCTTCGACGATCTCAAGACCATCGCCGCCGCCCGGTTGATGCTCGACAACTTCCCCCACATCAAGGCCTACTGGATTACCATCTACGAGGCCACCGCCTCTATCGCCCTCAACTTCGGCGCCGACGACACCGACGGCACCATCGGCCGGGAACGTATCTCCCACGCCGCGAAGGCCAAGAGCCCCATCGGCATCACCCGGGAGCGGATGATTAACCTTATCTCCGACGCAGGAAAAGTCCCCGTGGAACGCGACGCCCTTTACAACGTCATCAAGGTCTATGACAACTAGAATCGGCCGCATTCCCTACCTGAACTCGGAGGTCTTCCACTACGGAATGGCCGGGGTAGACGGCATTGAGCTGTGTCCCCTGGTCCCCCGGGCTCTCTCTAACGCCGCTTCGGATGGTGGGCTGGATGCAGGCCCCGTGCCCCTCGTCACCTGCTTCGAGCTGGAAGACACCTTCAAGCCCCTGGGCAATTTCTGCATCGCCACCGTGGAGAAAGCCCACAGCATCCTCCTTTTCTCCAAGCGCCCCATACATGAATTGACCGGCGCAGTCGTCGGGGTCACCGGCGAGACCTCCACCTCCGTCCGCCTCATGAAGATTCTCTTTGCCGAAAGGTTCAGCGTTACTCCCTGCCGCTACGCGGGGATACGGGAGAACGATGCCGACGCCTTCCTTCTTATCGGCGACGAAGCGCTCAGAAATCGGCGCGGCGTCCCCGGCTATCCCTACCTCTACGACCTCGGGCAGGAATGGCATCAGTGGACCGGCTTGCCATTCGTCTTCGCCCGTTGGGTCGTCCGCCGCGACCTGGCCGACGACAAAGTCCGTTGGCTGGAGTCTCTCCTCTCCCAATCCATCGAACAAGGTCTGGCCGACGTGGACAAGATCGCTGCATCCCGCCAAGACCTCAAAATGACCCCCAACGAGGTAATCGAATACGTTCGCAGCTTCCACTACCGATTGGAAGAGGAAGAGTTGAAGGCCATCAAAAAATTCCGCACCCTCCTCTCGCAATTGTCCCCCGAACCTCCAGCTTTGGGCCAGAAAGCCGGCGCTGGGCGTCTGGTCGGGACATGAACAACCACAAAGCCGGAGCATGAAACTTCGGCCCTAGGAGTGTATGAAATGCTCAACCCCATCAGAGAAAAGGTAGCCGCAGGCGAGCGCATCAACCGGGATGAAGGGCTGTTCCTCCTCCAGGAAGCCAACCTCCTGGACCTCGCCCCCCTCGCCCAGGAAGTCCGCTACCGCCTCAATCCCCAACCCGCCGTAACCTTCGTCGTCGACACCAACCTCAACTACACCAACGTCTGCGACGCCTACTGCACTTTCTGCGCCTTCTACCGCACGGAGCGCGACGACGATGCCTACACATATTCCGTCGATCAGGTTATGGACATGATAGGCCTCGCCGCCGAAAAGGGCGTCACCACCGTGCTCATGCAGGGCGGTCTCAATCCCAAGCTCCCCCTCGACTACTATACGGCCCTCCTGCGCGAATGCCGCAAGCGTTATCCCCAGGTGCACCCTCACTTCTTCTCCGCGCCGGAAGTCATGAAGATGAGCCAGGTCTCCGAACTCTCTGTCCGCGATGTCCTGGTAGAGCTCAAAGAGGCTGGCCTCGAAAGCATTCCTGGCGGCGGCTCCGAGATCCTCTCCAACACCGTCAAGTACAAGATCAGCCGCCTCTTCCCGAAAGGCACAGTCGACCAGTGGACCCAGGTACATCTGGAGGCCCACCGGGTAGGACTGCGCACCACCGCCACCATGATGTACGGCCACCTGGAGCAGGACGAAGACATCATCGAGCACCTCGAACATGTCCGCGCTATCCAGGACGAGACCGGAGGCTTCACCGCCTTCATCCCTTGGAGCTTCAAGAAGGCCAACACAGCCCTCGATAAGCGGGTAGGAGCAGAAGCCGGTCCCAACCGTTATCTTCGCATCATCGCCCTCTCCCGCCTCTATCTGGACAACGTCCAGCATATCCAGGCCTCCTGGTTTTCCGAAGGCAAGAAGACCGGCCAGGTCGCCCTCCACTTCGGCGGAGACGACTTTGGCGGCACCCTCTTCGACGAAAACGTCATGCAGGAAGCGGGCTTCTACAACCGCACCACCGTAGACGAGGTCAAGACCCTCATCCGCGAAGCGGGCTTCGTCCCCGCCCAGCGCACCACCATGTACGACGTGGTCGCCCGCTTCGACGAACCCGTCGCCCAGCCCGCTGCTGCGTCCTGACGTCTAATCGCCCCTAAATCGGAAAGGAGCGCCCCCATGAAAATCCTTCGAGTCGGTCACAGCCCCGACGCCGACGATGCCTTCATGTTCTATCCCCTCGCCAAGGAGATAGTCACCGTCGAGGGATATCGCATTGAGCACGTCCTCGAAGAGATTCAGGCGCTCAACGAAAGGGCCAAGCTTGGCGAACTCGAAGTCACCGCCATCTCCGCCGCCGTGTATCCGGAAGTGGCTCAGCACTACCGCATCATGCCCTGCGGCTCCTCCGTGGGCCGCAATTACGGTCCCGCCCTCGTCTCCAAGACCCCCATGACCACCGACGACTTGGCGGGCAAGAAAATTGCCCTGCCCGGCCGCCACACCACCGCGTACATGCTCCTTCAGATATACATGGAAGTCCCCTTCGAACCCGTCTTCCTCAACTTCGACGCCGTAACCGGAGCCGTCGAGAGTGGCGAGGTCGACGCCGGAGTCCTCATCCACGAGGGCCAGATACGCTCCGAGGAACTCGGTCTCCACAGGGTCCTGGATCTTGGTGAGTGGTGGTTCGAAAAGACCGGCTTGCCCATTCCCCTTGGCCTCGACATGGTCCACCGTCGCCTGGGAGACGAAATGGGATGGAAAGTCGCCAAAGCCCTTCAGGACGCCATTATCTACACCCGCGCCCACGAGGACGACGCTCTGGACTACGCCCTCCAATACGGACGAGGCATCGACAGGGAAACCGGGCGGCGGTTCGTCCGCATGTACGTCAATGAGGACACTGTAGACTTTGGAACAGAGGGCCGCAGGGCTTTGGAGACCCTCTACAGGCTGGCGGCGGAGAAGGGCATCATCGACGAAGCACCAGCCCTCGACATCATCGACCTCTCCTGACGTTCTGGCTGCCCCTCAAACATCCCGGTCGCCCCGCAGCGTGGCCACCAGCAGATAGCCTTCCCCTCCGTCGTCGTAAACCGGGTAGGGCCTCGTCTCCACCTCAAAGCCGGCCTTTGCCAGCAGGCCTTGCCATGTCGCCAGTGAAAATACGCCCGTTACGTGCCTGTCCACCTCGACCTCCACGTGGCCGTCCTTCTTGATGAAGTAGACGAACACCGTCTCCACCGTTGAGTCCGAAGGGTCCGGGTCCGTGGAGTACTGGATGTAGGTGAACTCCTTGTCATCCTTCATGCGAGTCCGATACTCCACGGTGGTGCCGCTGAAGGTCTCCGTGAACCAGTCCGGCACCGTAACAAGGATGCCGCCGGGATTAAGATGCGCTCGGGCTGTTGCGAACGTGGCGGCCAGGTCCTCCTCGGATAGCAGGTAGGAAATGGCGTCATGGATTAGCACGGCCTCAAACTTCCGGCCTAGCCGCACTGATCTCATGTCCCCCAGATGATGTTCAACGCCGGGGTTCAGCGCCTTGGAGTGGGCAAGCATCTGTGGCGAAATATCCACCGCCGTCGCCTGCACGCCGTCCGTGAGGTGGGAAAGCAGGTGGCCGCCGCCAACTCCCAGCTCCAGCACCTCGTGTCTGCCCGGCCCCAGCTTCTCCCGAATGGCCTGACGCCAGAAAGACGCTTCTTCCGTGTACTCTTCCGGCGGGTCAAGCAGCGGCCACAGATGCGCCAGGTCCTTGTAGAGACGGTTCTCCATAGCGCAAGGGATTATATCACCGCCCCAACTCGCGCTTCCCCACACAACTCCCTCTCCCCCACCCCCGCGGTGGCGGGGGCCCACTCTTCAACCGCGCCAAGACCCTTCCTCTCTCCCCATCCTGTGCTACCATTCCCACTGGGCACGCCATGACCAAGATTACCGACGCTTATCAATCAAAAGGACGGCGCCCCTTTGTCATCTGCGACTTCTCCCCTCCCCGCGGCGCTGCCCTCGATTTCCTTGAAGCCGCCCGCAAGTTGGACGCCGACTTCATTTCAGTGAACTACAATCCCGGACGCGTCCCCCGCGCCGACTCCGCCATGACCGCTCACTTCATCCGTCAACACACCGGGCAAGAGGTGCTTTTCACCTTGGCCACGCGGGACATGAACCCCCTCGCCCTCCAGAGCCACCTCCTGGGCGCAGCCACTCTAGGACTGGAAAACGTGCTCATTCTCGGCGGCGATCCCTTCCCCGCAACAAACCGCCGTAGGGCTGGCGCTATCGGGACCATGCGCCCAACAGAGCTGATGCGGATAGTCCGCGACATGAACAATGGGCTTGACCGTCGTGGACACCCCCTGGAAGCCGCGACTGACCTTTGCATCGGAGGCGCCATCAACCTGTCCGCCCACCTTGAATCCGAAGCCCGCCTCACCCACGCAAAGGTACAGGCCGGCGCTCAATTCTTCGTCACCCAGCCCGTCTTCGACCAGCAGCGCGTTAAGGCGTTTCACACGGCCTATGAAGACTCTACTGGCCGATCCCTCAAGGTTCCCATCTTCTACGGCCTTCAAGTCCTCCGCGCCGACGGCGTATCCTTCTCCCCTCTTCCTCGCTACTACCAACAACAGTTGGAAAGTGGCCGTCTCGGCGAAGACATTGCCGTAGAGGCGTGGCAGGGTCTCGCGGCAGAAAGCGTCGACGCCCTATACCTGGTTCCCCCCATCGGCCCCCGTGGAGCCAGGGACTACGTCGCCGCCGCCCGTGTCTTGCGACGTGTCCGCGCCTGACAATCCGGCCCCCCAATGACCCATTCTCATTGCTACCCATTTCCCTTCTGTGCTACCATCGATATCCGTTACCCATCCGCCATCCACGTATGAGTTTCGCAAACAGAACAAGCACTGGAACAGACCCACGTGTCCGTTGACCATCAGCTAAAGGGCGTCTGCCCCTCAAAAGGCACGGCGGTCACCATTGGAACCTTCGATGGTGTCCATCGAGGCCATCAATATCTGTTTCAGAGCCTCAAAAAGGCCGCAGACTCCGAGGACCTTCTCACCTGCGCCATCGTCTTCCGAAACCAGCCCCGCTCTGTCCTTGTTCCCGGTGCAGAAGTGGAGTACATCACCCCTTGGGAGGAGCGCAAGTCCCTAATCAAGGCCCAGGGCGTGGACCACCTCGTGGCCCTCGATTTCACCCGCGAGTTGGCATCCATCAGGGCGCGAGAATTCGTCGATATGCTGGTAGCAGACCTGAAGATGAGAGCTCTGGTTGTAGGCCCGGACTTCGCCCTCGGCCATCGCAGGGAAGGTGACATTCCTGCTCTGCGCGCCATGGGTAGTGAACTGGGCTTTCACGTGCAGGTGCTTGAACCCAGGGCTGTAGATGGCCAGCCCATCCGGAGCCGCGTCCTGCGCAAAATGATCAGCGACGGCCAGGTTGTCGACGCCGCCCAGATGCTCGGACGTCCCTTCTCCCTTACGGGCGTGGTGGTTGAGGGTGATCGCCGTGGCCGCGACCTTGGCTTCCCCACCGCCAACCTCGCCCTCGGTGAAAGCATTCTTGCCCCAAAGCACGGCATCTATGCCACTTGGGCCACATTCCGCGGAGAAAAAAGACCCTCCGCCACCAGCATCGGCGTCCGTCCCACCTTTGGCGGCGGCCCCCGATTCGTTGAAGTCTACGTGGTAGACTTCAACGGCGACCTCTATGGAGAGACCATTGATGTCGAGTTCGCTAGGCTTCTCCGCGACGAGCAGTATTTCGAGTCCGTCGATGCTCTGGTTCGCCAGATGGAGATGGATGTGGAGCAGGCCCGAGCCGTCCTCTCCGGTACAGAGGCTGGAGCGTGAAGTTGAACAGCGAAATTCTTGACCAGGTGCTGCACAAGGGCGTAGTAGAGATAATAGTGGAGGAGGAGTTCGTCAGCCTCCTTCAAAAAGGCGAACCTCTCCGGCTCAAAATGGGCTTCGACCCCAGCAGGCCGGACATCCACCTCGGGCACGTCATCGGACTCCGCAAACTGCGCCAGCTTCAGGAGCTTGGCCACAAGGTCATTCTCATTGTCGGTGACTGGACCGCCCAGATTGGCGACCCCAGCGGCGAGTCCGCCACCCGCCCCATGCTCACCCACGATCAGGTCATGGCAAACGCCGAGACGTATCTTGAGCAGTTCTTCAGAGTGGTGGACAAGGACCGGACGGAAACCGTCCTCCAGAGTGAATGGTTCGGCAAGTTTACCCTCGCCACCGTTCTGGATCTCACCCGTCGCTTCACCCTCGCCCAATTCCTGGAAAGGGACGACTTCGCCCGCCGCTACAAGGCCAACCGCCCCATAGCAATCACGGAGTTCCTCTATCCTCTCCTCCAGGCCTACGACTCCGTCGCCATCAAGTCCGACGTTGAATTCGGCGGAACGGACCAGAAATTCAACCTTCTCGTGGGCCGACAGCTTCAGTCAATGATGGGTCAGAAACCCCAGCAGTGCTTCCTCATGCCTCTCTTGGTGGGCACCGACGGAAAACTGAAGATGAGCAAAAGTCTGGACAACTACGTGGGCGTGGATGAGCCCGCACAGGACATGTTTGGCAAGCTCATGTCCATCTCCGACAGGCTGATGCTCGACTATTTCGATTACCTTACGGACGTTACTGTAGAGGAAGTTGGGGAGATGCGAAGCGCGCTGGACGCCGAATCCGTCAACCCCATGGACCTGAAGAAAAAACTGGCCGCCGATATTACTGGCCAGTTCTACCCCCGTGAGGACGTTCTGGAAGCCCGCACACACTTCGAACGGACGGTGCAGCGCCGGCAGCTCCCTGAGGACATCCCCCAGGTCGGCTTCAAGATCTCATCCTCAACCGTCAGCGTATATCAGATAAGCGAGTCGTGCGAGGGCAGAGAGATAAATTGCACCGGTGAAAGTCATCAGGTTGCAACCGCCGACCTCATCTGGGCCGCTGGACTCGCCAAGTCCAAGGGCGAAGCCAAGCGGCTCCTCGCCCAGTCCGCGGTGGAAGTGGACCAGGTTCGCCACCACGAACCCCGGATTCAACTGCGAGACGGCGCCGTCATCCGGGTTGGTCGCCGCCGATTCGTCCGCCTGGCAAACCTGAATCTCAAGGAGAAAATGTGAACATCCCCAAGCAGAACCTCAGAATTCCCGGCCCGACGCCCTGCCCCGAAGAAATCATGGAACTCATGAGCAGCCCCATGATCAACCACCGCGGCCCGGAGTTCAAGGAGCTTCTGTTCAGCGTCACAGACCGCCTCAAGCAGGTATTTCAGACCGGGAACGATCTCTACGTCCTCACCGCCTCCGGTACCGGCGCTCTCGAAGCTTCCCTCGTCAACACCCTGTCCCCCGGCGACGAAGCCATCGCTGCTGTAACCGGCTCCTTCGGTAGCCGCTACGCCGACATGGCCGAAGCCGTCGGCGCTTCCGTCATCCGTCTCGATTTCGAGTGGGGTACTGACGTAGACCTCGATACCCTCAGACAGGCCCTTCAGGCTCAGCCGGACGCAAAAGCTGTCCTCGTCACCCATAACGAGACCTCCACTGGCGTCGAAAACGATCTCGAAGCCATATCCGCAGTCGTTAAGGGCGAATTCAACAAGCTCCTGCTTGTGGACGCCATCAGCAGCCTCGGCTGCGTACCCCTCCCCGTCGACCAATGGCGCTGCGATGTTGTCGCCACGGCTTCCCAGAAGGGCTTCCTTACGCCCCCCGGACTCTCCTTCATCAGCTTCGGGCCGGAGGCTTGGAAGGCCCGCAAGAGCGCAACGGCTACCAGCTTCTACTTCGACCTTGAAGCTGCCCAGTCCTACTTGGAAAAAGGTCAGACACCCTTCACTCCCAATCTTTCCCTCTTCTACGCCCTCGACCGTTCCCTGGACGTTATGCTCTCGGAAGGGTTGGAGGAGACCTACACACGACACGCATATTTCGCCGACATGACCCGTCGCGGCGTCAAGGCCCTCGGCCTGGAGCTCCTCCCTGAAGACCGTTGCGCCTCCAACACCATCACCGCCGTCCGGGTTCCGGACACAATTGACGCCAAGGCCCTGGTCGATACCCTCCGCCTTGAGTACGACGTAGTGGTTGCAGGTGGCCTGGGGCAGTTGGAGGGAAAAATCATCCGCATTGGCCATCTGGGGGCCGTGTCGGAGTCCGATATCGTCGACTGCCTGGAAGCTCTGGGTAAGACCCTTCAGGCAATGGGTTATCGAGCTTAAGCTAGGAATTTTAGACTCTCGCTGCCCTTTCCACGCCCAAATCATCTAAATTCGCTGCATCAATATAAGAAATTACCCTCTGACTCCCCTATAATTCACTGAACATAATGAAGACTTTGGGTTCCGTGGTTGGATCGGATGATGTTCCATCCACCGATGCCACGGAAACTGGAAGGAGGCGCCTGCCGTGACACAGATGAACCGGGCCATGGCAGCCCTGAAACTCAGCTTGGCAGAGATGCGTGCCCGCGATGACCAGTTGAAGGCCCTGATCCGCCAGTTCGAGACCCAACTGAAGCGCATTCCCCGTCAGGCCATGTACGGTCGAGCGCCCCTCAACCTCGCCCTCGGCTCCATGGCCGAAATAGAGGAGCGCCTCCTCCACTCCCAGACCCAGCGCCGACACCTCCTTACCATCATGGAACAGGCCCGATTGGAACTTGAAGCCCTCGTCCTCGTCCAGCGCATTGAGTCAGCCCGAAAACAGCTTGTCCGCTTGAGGAGGCAGCTTTCCAACGGAACTGATGAAGACGCCCAGACTGAGATAGTCCGGTTGGAGACCTACATAGCCCAGTACAGCAAGCAGGCGGAACGGACCATTACCAACGGCCTAACTCAACAGGCAACCTGAGAGACTCCCAATAATCCCTTCCCCCTCAAGTTAGATGTCATTCTGAGCGTAGCGCAGCGGAGTCGAAGAATCTCGTCAACTTAGAGACTGCCCAGACCCATCAACCATGAATACCGAAATACAACAACGCATAGACCAACTCCGCAAGGAGATTAACCACCACAACTACCGCTACCACGCGTTGGACGATCCGCAGATATCCGATGCCCAGTTCGATGAGTTGATGCGGCAGCTGAGGGAACTGGAGGAACAACATCCCCACCTGATGACTTCCGACTCCCCCACCCAGCGGGTTGGCGCGCCCCCCATTCAGGGCTTTGCTCAGGTGGAACACCGGCAGCCCATGCTCAGCCTGGCCAACGCCTTCAACGTCGATGAGCTTGAAGCCTGGCACCGCCGCGTCTCCAATCTCCTCGGTGTAGATGCCTTCGACATGGTATGCGAACTCAAGATAGACGGCCTCGCCGTCTCGCTAAACTACCAGGAAGGCAGCCTGGTCCAGGGAGCAACTCGCGGCGACGGTTTCCGTGGCGAAGACGTTACCCATAATCTCCGCACCATCCCCAGCATTCCCCTGGCCTTGCTGGGCGACGCTCCCGGACGTCTGGAGGTTCGCGGCGAGGTGTTCATGTCCAAGGATGCCTTTGCGAAGCTCAACCGCGAAAGGGAGGCTGCGGGAGAACCCCTTTACGCTAACCCGCGCAACACCGCCGCCGGTTCTGTTCGCCAGCTTGATCCATCGATGACGGCCTCACGCAATCTGGAAATCTACGTCTACTCCGTCGGAGCTCCGGATGAAGACGGCCGGCAGAATGGCAACGCGGCCGAAACCCACTGGGACGCGTTGGAGCAGATGCGAAGCCTCGGTTTCCGTATCAGCCCCCACAACATACGTTGCAGCACCATCGAAGAGGTGGAGGACTACTACCGCCGGTGGCTGGAAGGTATCCACGACCTGCCCTTCCATGCCGATGGCGTCGTGGTCAAGATCAACTCCTTCCAATACCAGGAGGAGCTCGGATTCGTCGGTAGGGAACCCCGCTGGGCCATCGCCTACAAGTTCCCCGCCGAGCAGGCCGTCACCAAGCTCATGGACATCGGCATAAATGTCGGCCGCACGGGTAGCCTCAACCCCTTCGCCATGCTCGAACCCGTGGTGGTTGGTGGCGCAACTGTCAAGATGGCTACCCTCCACAACGAGGAGGACATCCACCGCAAGGATATACGCGTCGGCGATTGGGTGACCGTCGAGCGGGCTGGTGAAGTAATACCAAAAGTAGTTGGCCCCGTCCTGTCCCGCCGCACCGAAGAACTGCCCGAATTTGAAATGCCCACCAACTGTCCCATCTGCGACACTGATGTGGTAAAGGCGGAAGACGACGCCCAGCATCGATGTCCCAACGCCACCTGCCCGGCCCAGTTCTTCGAGCTCTTCAAGCACTTCGTCAGCAAAGGGGCCATGAACATCGACGGCCTCGGCGAGAAGTGGTGCGCCATCCTTATAGATAAGGAACTGGTGAAGGATCTGGCGGACCTCTACTACCTGAAGCAGGAGCAGCTTCTTGAACTGGATCGCATGGGCGAGATACTGGCCGCGAAGATTATGAACAACATCGAGGCCAGCAAGACCCGACCGCTGGCGCGGGTCCTCTTCGCCCTTGGCATTCTCCACGTAGGCTCAGAAAACGCTGACCTGCTTGCTTCTCGATTCCGAAGCATCGACGAAATAGCCCAAGCCTCCGAAGAACAGTTTACTGAAATTCAGGGAATAGGCCCGAAAATAGCCGCCAGCATCGTCGCCCACTTCGCCGTTGAAGCCAACCGTAACGTTATCGAAAAGCTGAAGGGCGCCGGGGTAAAACTGGAGCGGGATGAATCCGAAGAGGGCCAGCCGACGGGGCCCCTACCCCTGCAGGGACAGACCTTCTGCATTACCGGCACCCTCTCCGGCATGTCGCGCTCTCGCGCCCAGGCCCGAATCAAGTCCCTTGGCGGTGCCGCCACCTCCAGCGTCACCCGCAAGACCACCTACCTAGTGGTGGGCGAGAGTCCGGGGTCGAAAGTAGCGACCGCCGAGCGTTTGGGCACGGAAATCATCGACGAAGATGCGCTTCTCGAAATCCTTGAAGCAGCTTCTCAATAGGCTCATGTCTTCATCCGACCGCGATTGCGAGGAGCCTATCCCCGTCCCCAATGACAATACCGACGCCAAACCAATAGACGAACCCGCCCCCCGGCACAAAATCATCGTAGGCCTCGGCAATCCTGGTCCACGCTACGCCGGTACCCGCCACAACGTGGGCTTCCTCTGCGTCGACCGTCTGGCAGAGCAATGGGACATTCCCCTCTCGGATCGCCGACAACACGCTGTTCTGGGTCAGGGAGAAGTGGATGGTGCGCCGGTGGTTCTGGCCAAGCCTCGCACCTTCATGAACAACAGCGGCGAAGCCGTCCGCTACCTGCTGGCCCGTTTTCGCGCCCAACCGGCAGACCTGGTGATAATCTACGACGAGATGGACCTGCCCCTGGGAATCATCCGTCTTAGGCCCCGCGGTGGCGCCGCCGGACACCAGGGCATGGCCTCTATTATCAATGTACTTGGCGGCAACAAGTTCCCCAGGGTGCGCGTGGGGATCGGCAAACCCGAAAGCGCCGACGATTGGATTCGCTACGTCCTCGATCCTTTTGAAGAGGAAGAGCTGTCCGTCGTGCGGGATGTTGTGAAAAGAGTTGCCGCCTCTCTCAACTCTCTTTTGGAAGAAGGCATAGACAGGGCCATGAACCGCTTCAACACCACGCCTGCTTCCCCAACCCCAGACCCACCGCCCCCCTCATCTTGTCCCCACGAAGGTGCGGACCCATCCGCTCCTCCCATGTAAAGCCCGAAGACTCACCATCCTTCTCTTCTTGTGACGCCCAACGCCCTTTGCTAGACTAATCCCCGCTTTGTCCATCAACACCAGTCTGAGGAAACCCCAATGGCCCTGACCAAACAGGAAGTGCTGCACATGGCCGCGCTCTGCCGCATCGCCCTTTCGCCCGAAGAGGTCGAATTCCTGCGTGGGCAGCTTTCCGATATCCTGGAACACGTGAGGACACTTCAGGAGGTCGACACCGAGGGAGTGCCGCCCACTAGCCACTCGGCGGGCCTCACCTCCATCATGCGGGACGACCGCGTGTCCGATGGCCTGGAACCCGAGTCCACCCTTGCCAATGCCCCGCAAAGGGAAAAAAGTTTCTTTCGCGTCAACGCAGTGTTGGAAGAGTAGCCCATGTCTGCCCTCTATAACCTGACCCTCCAGGAAGTCCATAACTTGCTCCGCAACCGTGAAGCAAGCTCCGTTGAAATCACCGAGGCTTGTCTGGATCGCATCAGCAAGGTCGAATCTAAAATAAACGCCTTCGTCACCGTCACCGGAGAGTTGGCCTTGCAGCAAGCCCGTCAGGTCGACGATAACTGCAGCTACGACGAGGGTTCGCCCCTTGCCGGAATCCCCTTCCAGGCCAAAGACGTCATCTGTACCCGGGGAATCCGCACCACCTGCTCCTCCCGGATGCTGGAGAACTTTGTACCACCCTACGACGCCACCGTTATGGAGAAGCTCTACGCCAACGAGGGTGTACTGCTGGGCAAGGGCAACATGGACGAGTTCGCCATGGGGTCCTCCACGGAACACTCCGCCTTCTATCCCACCAGGAATCCGTGGGACACGTCGCGAGTCCCCGGCGGCAGCAGCGGTGGAAGCGCCGCGGCGGTGGCTGCTGACGAGGCCTTCTACGCCCTTGGCTCCGATACTGGCGGCAGCATACGCCAGCCTGCCTCCCTCTGCGGTATCGTCGCTCTTAAGCCCACCTACGGCCTCGTCAGCCGTTACGGACTCATAGCCTTCGCGTCCTCCCTGGACCAGATTGGCCCCATGACCAAGAGCGTTGCCGACGCTGCCCTGGTCCTCAACGCCGTGGCCGGCTACGACTCCAGGGACTCCACCTCCATCAACACCCCCACCCCGGATTACTCCAAATTCCTGACCGGCGAGGCGAAAGGCATGCGTGTGGGCGTGCCCAGGGAATTTTTCGGAGAGGGTACTCAGCCGGGGGTATTGGAGGCCCTGAAGAATGCCCTGAACGTTATCGAAGGCCTGGGCGTTTCCGTGGAGGAGACCACACTCCCCAGCACCAAATACGCCACCGCCTGTTACCACATCATCGCCCCCTCCGAATGCTCGGCCAACCTGGCCCGCTACGACGGCGTGAAGTTCGGTCACTCCAACGGCGAGGCGGCTACCATGTGGGACGCAATGGAAAGGACCCGTCAGGAGGGTTTCGGGCCGGAGGTCAAACGCCGAATCATGCTGGGCGCGTACGCCCTTTCTTCGGGCTACTACGATGCTTATTATCTGAAAGCTCAGAAGGTCCGGACTCTCATATCTCGGGAACTGGACGAAGCCTTTCAGAAGTACGATGTTCTGGTTACCCCCTCTTCCCCCACAGTGGCCTTCGGCCTGGGTGAGAAGACGGCCAATCCCCTTGAGATGTATCTGAGCGACATTTGCAACATTTCAGCCAACATGGCAGGGACCCCCGCCCTCTCTGTACCCTGCGGCTTTTCCGATGGCCTGCCGGTGGGAATGCAATTGATGGGCCCGGCCCTCTCGGAGCCGGCCCTCATCCGGCTGGGCTATGCCTACGAGCAGTCGTGCAGCTGGCGACTGAACAGGCCGGATCTATAGCCTCAAATCCTTTTGGAGTTCCCCCCAAATCCACCCCGGAGTCGGGCAATCTGGAAATTAACAATCTGTTTCGGGGGCTGCGGCGTAACTCAATAAGGTTGGCGCGGTTTGTTTAGGATTTGACAAAGGGGGCAATTTATAGTATTTCTACCCTTTGGGCGGTTTGCCCTACCCTTTTAGCGCCCAATTTATTCTTTAGGCAAACTCGTCGAGCGAGTGTTTCGCTCGGGATTTCGGCCCAGGCAGGATTCCCTGAATCGAAATCTGCACTTTAGAACCTAAGAGAGGCATGCGAAATGCAGAGATATCTTATCTTTCGGGTTGGCCAATCAATTGTGGCGCTCATCGGCGTCTCGATGCTGGTCTTCTTCCTCACCCGTCTCAGTGGCAACGTGCTAGACCTCATGTTGCCCATCGAAGCAACCCCTGAGGACTTCGAGAGGGTTGAGAAGGCATGGGGCCTGGACAAGCCTATGGTGGTCCAGTACCTTATCTACGCTAGAAACGTGCTCCAGGGTGACTGGGGCGAATCATGGAAATGGGGCAGCGGCGCCCTTGACATAGTCCTTGAGAAGTTCCCCGCCACGGTACAGCTGGCGTCCTTCACTCTGGCGATAAGTACCGCCCTCGGAGTATCTATCGGTATGCTTGTGGCTACCAAGAAGGATACGCCCTTCGACTATGGAGGAAAGATAATTGCCCTCCTTGGGCAATCCCTCCCCAGCTTCTGGCTGGGCATCGTCCTCATGTGGGTGTTCGCCGTCCTCCTTGGCTGGCTGCCCACCTCCGGCAGAGGGGGTATCACGCACATGATCATGCCTGCCATTACCCTTGGCTGGTTCAACGTGGCGGCGCTCATGCGCCTGACCCGTTCGGCCATGCTTGAGGTGCTGGACAGCGAGTACGTGAAGCTTGCTCGCATCAAGGGCTTGCCTGAGTGGAAGGTCATCTGGAAGCACTGTCTGCGGAACGCGGCCATCGCTCCTCTCACCTACTTCGGCCTCGTGGCAGGCTTCCTGCTGACGGGCTCGGTGGTCACGGAGACGGTGTTTGCGTGGCCCGGAACCGGCCTGCTGGCTGTTGAAGCGGTGCAGGCTCGGGACTACCAGGTAGTGCAGGCCGTGGTGTTGTTCATGGCCAGCATTTTCATCGTGTCCAACCTGGTCGTGGACATTCTCTACGCCTACCTCGACCCTCGAATTCGATACAACTAGAAGCCTCGGAGAATAGAAGAAAATGGCAATTTCAATACCTAAGGCAAAACCTTGGTACTCTCCCCCCAGGTTGGCCAAGACCCTTCAGGATGCCAGGAGGCTTCCACTAGTTCCCATCTTCATTATCATCTTCGTGCTGGTGCTTCCGGCGCTTTTCGCTAACGTCTGGAGCAACGCTTGGGGTTACGATCCGGAGGTGGGAACTCTGCAGGACCGGCTGGTGCCTCCCGCCTGGATTAAGGCGAAAGTGCAGTCCTTACGAGGCGGAGTGGACCTGAACACGGTTGAAGTCTACAAGAACGGCGAATTGATTCCAGGAGCCACCATTAACCGCGCGGGAGCGCCCTTTGATGCCAACAACGAACCCGTAGTGGGCATCATTGAATTCAGGAGTGGCGGCGACGTTATCAAGATTGGCCGCTCGTTGGTGTATCCGGGTGGCGTGGAAACCGCAGATCCGAAGGACATGTCAAAGCTTGCCGGCGGATTGGTGGTTGTAAAGAACCCCGTTACCTTTGACAGTGGCGGCCTTTTCATAGACGGGCAGGAGGTTCCAGGCGGTGTCGCATTCATGGGCACCGATAACGGAGGCGAAGTAACCTTCACTCCCCTGGGCGCCACCATCCAGGGCCGTCAGGCCAAGGATGCCATAGAGGTCAGAGACGCCGGCGGGAACATCGTGGAACCCCAGGTTGGCATCGCCACCATGCAGGACATCCGTATCGACGGCACTGAAGATGCCATCCTTGCCCAGCCCAACCAGGTTCGCCAGCTGACCCCTGATGGTTCCAGCAAGTACTGGCTGGGTACGGACAAGCTTGGCCGTGACCTGGTAACCCGCATGATCCACGGCGCGAGGATTTCGCTTTCGGTTTCCCTGATTGCCATCGTCTTCGCGGGAATAGTTGGCACTACCCTGGGCCTGCTGGCCGGCTATGTGGGCGGATGGGTCGACGCTCTCATCATGCGTCTGGTGGATATCAAGCTCGCGATTCCGTCCATCCTGCTCGCCCTTGTCTTCGTTGCGGTGGTTGGGCCGAGCTTCCAAACGGTGGTGACAGTCATCGCCCTTGTGTATTGGGCGCTCTACGCCCGCCAGTCTCGGGGAGAAACCCTCAGCGTGAAGAATCAGGACTTCATCCAGAGGGCACGAGTTGCCGGAGCGTCCCACTTCAGAATCATCTTCATGCACATCTTCCCTAACGTGCTTAACACCCTGGTCATCGTGGCTACCCTTCAGTTGGGTACTGCCATCCTCTTCGAAGCATCCCTCAGCTTCCTCGGAGCCGGCATCCCCAGGCCCACACCTGCTTGGGGCGTCATGGTTGCCGACGGTCGCGAGCTCATTGTGGCCAACTGGTGGGTCTCCTTCTTCCCCGGCGTGGCCATTCTGGTCGCGGTGCTTTCCCTGAACTTGCTCGGTGACTGGACCCGTGACAAGTTGGATCCCAAGACTAGGCAGGTGACATAAATTGACTACGCAGATTTCGGACAAAGTTGTCCTTGAAGTAAAGGATCTGTATACCTACTTCTTCAACCGTTGGGGTACGGTGAAGGCCGTGGACGGCGTAAGCTTCTCCCTGAGACAGGGTGAAACCCTCGGCATCGTCGGCGAGTCGGGCTGCGGCAAGACCATGACCGCCCTATCGCTCATGCGGCTGAATCCCAAGCCCGCTTCTCGCATCATCGATGGGCAAATCCTCCTGGACGGAGAGGACATCCTCCAGCGTTCCGAGAAGGACATGCGCGAGGTCAGGGGCAGAAAGATCTCCATGATCCTTCAGGACCCTCAGACTTCTCTAAATCCGGTCTACACAATCGGAAACCAGTTGGTGGAAGCCCTGGTGCACCGGAGAGAACTCCAGCGAGACCTGAAGCGCGAAGCAGAACAGTCCCTGCGCAACGTTAGGGTGGCGGCTCCCCGTCGCCGGCTGGAAGACTTCCCCCATCAGATGAGCGGCGGCATGAAGCAGCGGGTTGTCGGAGCCATAGCCATGGCCTGCGACCCTATGGTCATCATCGCCGACGAGCCCACTACCGCCTTGGACGTTACCATTCAGCTCCAGTACCTTCGCCTCCTGAAGGACATTCAGGCGGAGACGGGTATGAGCATCATCTTCATCACCCACGACTTCGGCATAGTCGCCCGAATGTGTGACCGGGTGGTGGTGATGTACGCTGGCCGGGTAGTGGAAGAAGGGCCCGTGAGAGGCATCTTCAATAACCCCTCCCACCCATACACGGAAGCCCTCATCGGCTCCGTGCCCAAGATGGAAGAAAGAGTGGAGAGGCTCTATCAGATTGAGGGCCAGCCACCCGCGCTTTACGACCTGCCGGTAGGTTGCCGCTTTGCGGACAGGTGCCGGTACATGCAAGATCGGTGTTTGGAAGAATACCCTCCCTACTATAACGTAGGAGATTCTCAACGAGCAGCTTGTTGGAGGCTAGACGAAACATGGCAAACGAACCCGCCCTCTTAGAGGTAAAAGACCTCAAGAAGCATTTCCCTGTAACCAAGGGACTGCTTCTCATGAAGACCATTGGCCACGTAAAGGCCGTGGACGGCATCAACTTCACCATTAAGGATGGCGAAACTCTGGGACTGGTGGGCGAATCCGGTTGTGGCAAGACCACCACCGCCAAGACCATCCTCCGACTGGAAACACCAACTGCTGGCAGTGTTGAGGTGTACGGCAAGAACGTGCATGAACTCAAGGGACAGGATGTGAAGGACTACCGGGCCATGGTGCAGGCGGTGTTCCAGGACCCCTGGTCTTCCCTCAGCCCAAGGATGAGGACCCGTGACATCATCGCCGAATCCCTCGTGGTAAACCGGCGCGTAACCCGTAAGGAAAAGTTGGAGCGTGTCGAGCAGCTTCTGAACATGGTAGGTCTCCATCCCGCCCAGGCATCCCTCTTCCCCCACGAGTTCAGCGGCGGCCAGCGGCAGAGAATAGCCGTTGCCAGCGGTCTGGCGTCCTATCCCAAGCTCATTCTCCTGGACGAGCCGGTGTCTGCTCTGGACGTCTCCATTCGCGCCCAGATAATGAACCTTCTCAAGGATCTGCAGGAGACGCAGCACGTCGCCTACCTGTTGGTAGCCCATAACCTGGCGACTGTACGGTATATGGCCCATCAGACGGCAGTGATGTACCTTGGCCGGGTGGTGGAATACGCGGATACGGAAGAACTCTTCCAGAATCCCCTGCACCCTTACACCAAGGCGCTCTTCTCCGCAGCTCTTCCCTCCCACCCCGACATTGTCAGAGAAGAAATCGTGCTGCCCGGCGAGGTCCCCTCGCCGATCAATCCGCCTTCCGGTTGCAGCTTCCACCCGCGTTGTCCCATGGCTCTCGCGGATCCGGAGCTTATGAAGAGGTGCCAGACGGAGGATCCGGTCCTCCAGGAGGCGTCTCCCAAACATACCGTGGCCTGCCATCTGTTCCACGGCCCCAGCGCGTCAAACGGACGCAACGGCAGCGCAGCCTAAACTCTCAACCTATAGAAACCAACAAAGACGCGGCTCGCATGGGCCGCGTCTTACTTTTGCCAGTATCAGGTATTTTCAGCAGTCGAATAGAGTTCTGTTCAGTCCGCCGCCCTGCCAGCCAGATGACCCCGGGCTCGCTCCTTCATCCGACAGTAGGCGCACACCTCGCCCGTTGTGGGTTGTCCGCAATTGGCGCACGCCAGCAAGTCCACCGCCTGTTCTCGCTGGAGCGCCGGGCGCATCCTGGTAAGAAACCCCTGGAAGAACTGCTGCTTGGTCCCGGGTGATTCTGTTTCGATGCGGTTGAGAATGTCCTTGTACAGCAGGGAGTGGGCGCCCTTGGCGTTGGGGCACTCCTCCACCACGTAATCAATGCCCCGGATCAGGCAGTAGCTGGCCGTTTCTCGCTCCGTCAGCGTGTAGAGAGGCTTCACCTTCCGCAACATCTGCGGGTGGTTGCTCTCCAACGCCGGGGACTGGCGGGACAGCTGGTCCCGTTGCCAGCGAAGCACGTTCCCCATAAGCGTCGCCGCCTCGTCGTCCAGGTTGTGGCCGGTCGCGACAACGGTGAAGCCGCGCTCCAGGGCAATCTTGTTGAAGAGGTAGCGCTTGTTCAGTCCGCATCCGGAACAGGGCGGCCTTCGGAGCACCCTCGAAAGCAGCGGCACACCCATGCCCAACTCGTCGTCCAGGCTGAACTCTATCAGCTCTGCCTCTCGGCTCCGGGCGAAGTCCCTTGATACTTCCGCCGAACGGACGGAGTAGTCCCCAATGCCCAGTTGGATGTGAAGGCCAGTTGCCGAGTATCCGGTTTCCAGCAGCAGGTCCCATAGGGCCAGGCTGTCCTTTCCCCCTGAAACGGCCACCAGAATCCTGTCCTCCGGCGTGAACATCCGAAGTCGCTTCACGTTCCTGCCCAGCTGGTTCCGCACGAACTCCAGGTAGTGGGGAGAGCAGAAGGAGGAGTTGTGCCGGCGCAGCTCCACGCTGGCCTTTCCGCGGCACTTGATGCACTTCAAGGGTCAGCCTCCGGAGATGGCGGAGAGAATCTCCACCCTGTCTTCGTCGCGAAGCATCTCGTCACTCGTGAGCAGGGATTCGCCCCTGATTACAATGTGTGACTCCGGGTTCAGGTCCAGCTCTTTCAGAAGCTGTTTCACCCTGCGGCTGCCCTGAAGCTGGAGTTCTCGTCTGACTGGGTTTCTGATAATAACGTCCATAGCAATGACGCGCAAAAGTTAGCATGGGCGCCTGGGGGTGTCAAACGAATGACGGACAGGCCGATTTTAGTCGACGGCTTCGCTCGTCTCTTCGATGATGATCTCGCGCCTTCCCTGGTCGGTGACGGAGTAGTAGCCGGAATTCCCGGGCGACCTCTCCAGCCACTGGAAGGCGGACCGCCCGGCGTTGCGTAGGGTCTGCACGAAGTCTTTGGGGCGCGGCCACTGAAGGAAATCGAAGAGGGGGCCAAGCTCCTGGGCGGAAACCCTGTCCATTCCAAGGAAGCGCTTTGCCCCTTCAGCCGCAACGACCACCCTGCGCATGTCCCCGGAGGGAGCCATTAGCTGGCAGAACTCCAGAAATTCAGGGCTGCTGGCCAGATGCCCGTTGCCGTTGCTGGACGGTTCTTCCTGGAGGGTGGGCTTTGCCCCGTTGCCGTTCGTCGATGGGGCTATGCCGTCGGAACTCAGGTATTCGCGGGTGGAAGCGATGACTTCGCCGTACTTGTCAGCTTCCGTTGTCTCAAGCGTGATTGTGACGCCGCTGGGAAAAGTGATTGTAACCTTGAGCATATGAACGCGTTCCCCCCTTATCCAAAATATACGGATTGGGGGGTAAAATCAAGGCTATATTCGCCATAAAGTTCGGGGTTTTACGCCCGAATGAGTCTAAATTGACTGCTTCAGACGCAGGGCGAGGCTGCGAGTGATTCCCGGCACTGTCATTATCTCGTCCAGACCCGCCTCTCGGATGCCCTTTAATGAGCCGAAGCGGCGCATGAGCATCCGCTTCCGCTTAGGGCCTATGCCCTGCACCATGTCCAGCGACGATTGGGTCGAAGACTTGCTTCGCAGCTTCCGATGGTATGTGACGGCGAACCGGTGGGCTTCGTCACGGACACGCTGTACGAGGTGAAGCGCCGGCGACCGCCTGGACAGGGCTATGGGTTCCGGCGTCTGGGGCACGAAGATCCATTCGTTCTCCTTGGCGATGGATGACAGTGGGATGAAGTCGATGCCCAGCTCCAGAAACACCTCAAGGGCGGCGGAGAGATGTCCCTTGCCCCCGTCGATGATGACCAGGTCCGGGGTCTTATCCCACCCCTTTGCCGGTCGCTCTCCGTAGGAACCGTCCACGCCGTTGGGCCCGGAAGCGCCCTTGCCCTGGCTCTGGGCGAGCTTCTTGAAGCGACGACGCAGCATCTCCTGCATCATGGCGTAGTCGTCGATGCCCTCAACCTTCTTGATCTTGAAGCGGCGGTACCGGGACGTTCGCGGCGCGCCGTCCTCAAAGGTAACCATGCTGCCAACGGGGTGGCTGCCCTGGATATTAGAGATGTCGTAGCACTCTATGGTGCGGGGCAGCGCCGGCAGATTCAGTTCTTCCTGAAGCTCCGTCATGGCTTCCTGCAAGGCGTCGGTGTTGCTCCACCACTTGACCCGCATCTGGGAAAGCTGCTGCTCGGCATTGGCCGCCGCCAGCTCCACCAGTCGCCGGTTCGGACCGCGCTGGGCCATGCGTATGGTCACTGCGCCGCCGCGCTTTTCACGCAGCCACTGCTGAATCTCGTCGGCCTCCTCCAGCTTGTGCTGCAGAAGGATGCGCTTTGGGATGAAGGGCGTGGACTGGTAGAACTGCTTGACGAAGCCTGTCATTACCCGCTCTGGCGGGTCGTCCTGGGTGCCGTCCATAACGAAGGTATCCCGCCCGATGAGCTTTCCGTTGCGGACGAAGAAGACCTCCAGGCAGGCCTGGTCGTTCTGGGTTGCCATGCCGATGGCGTCCAGGTCGTGCCCCCTCGCCGAGGCCGTCTTGATCTGCTGCTCCTCCGACACCCGTTCAATGGCGCGGGTCTGGTCTCTGAGGACCGCCGCCCGTTCGAACTCCAGCTTGTCGGAGGCCTCCAGCATCTTCTTCTTGAGGTCGGCCAGCACCGGCTCCGTCTTCCCTTCCATGAAGAGCACCACCTGGTCGATTATCTTGTGGTAGTTCTCCTTGTCTATCTCCCCCGTGCACGGTGCGGCGCACCGGTTGATGAAGTATTCCAGGCATGGGCGGGCGTCCTTGCCGGTGATGACCTTGGTGCAGGAGCGGTAGGGGAAGAGCTTCTTCAGCAGCGCCAGGGTCTTGCGGATGCTGTGGGCCGTGGCGAAGGGGCCGAAGTACACTGCGCCGTCGTTCTCCACCCGGCGGGTGATGTAAATCTGGGGGAACTCCTCGGCGCGGTCTATCTTGATGTATGGGTAGGTCTTGTCGTCCTTCAGGCGAGCGTTGAAGGGCGGACGGTGCTTCTTGATGAGGGTGTTCTCAAGGATGAGCGCCTCTGCCGGCGAGTCGGTGACGATGTAGTCGTAGTCGGTCACGCGGGTCAGCATCCGACGGATCTTCGGCTCGTGGTGGGCCGCGGGGGTGAAGTAGGACCGGAGCCGCGACCTCAGGTTGGCCGCCTTGCCCACGTAGAGCACCCTCCCCTGTTCGTCCTTCATCTGGTAGACGCCGGGGCCGACGGGCGTGACGCGAAGCCGGTTAGCCAGGGAGGGGATGGCCATTGGGACGCCTTAGAGGAAGAAGCTGAGGGCTACGATGGCGACGATGATGACGCCGCTGAGAATCAGGATGCGACGCATTTCGTTGCCGACGTAGCTGTAGACGAGGGGCTGTCGGGCGCTGACGGCCGCAGTTGCCTGGGGGGCGGGAGAGGCTGTGACCGCCGCTGCCGGTGCGGCCCGGGAGGGCATAGCTTCAGCCGCTGCGGACGGCTGGGGGCTGTCGACGGGTTGCGTGCGCCGCTGAGCGGCGGTCATTGTGGGTATGCCGGATGGGCCGCGCCCTCGCTTCTTCCGCTTGCTCAGCTGGGCTTGTCTTGCTGCGACTTTCTTGCCGCGTTTCTTGCGAGCCATGGTTAGGGTTGCGCTCCTTCAGGCGTCAGTGGGTCAGGTCCTGGGCGGCGTGGGCAATCATCTCCCCCGCCGTTTCCACCTTCAAGTCCGCCATGTTGATTATCATGTGATAGATGTTGGGGTCGTCGGTGTCGACGTCGAAGAACTTGGCAAAGAAGGCCTTTCGCGCCCTCTCGTGCTCCTCCACGAACCTGAGGGCGTCGTCATACTCCAGGTGCTCCCGATCCATGATGGTGTGGATGCGGTGCTCCAGAGGCGCGACGGTGCCCACGTGGAGCACGCCCGGTTCGCCCTTGAGGATCAGATTTCCGGCCCGGCCCACGATGACCACGTTGCCTTCCTTGGCCAGGTCCCTGATGACGGCGGTGGTGACCTCGATGAACTTCTTGTCGTCCACCTCGTGGGCCAAGGTGATGGGTTCCTCGTCTTCGGAGTAGTAGTCGCGGGAGAGGAGGACGTCGACGCCGGGGCCGAAGTAGGGTTCGCCGCCGGCGCCGGACATGGCGGAACGTTCCAGCACGTTCTGAAAGAAGCGCCCGAGCCGGTCTCGACGTCGGGTGACTTCGGACTCCTTGCCCGCCACGGCCTGGACGGTGGCGCCGATGCGCTTGGCGGCTTCGGCGAAGATGAGCCGGTCGACGTAGTCGGCGTGGAGGTAGTGGGCGACCTCCAGTCCAACTTCCGGACCGCCGGAGCCGATCTGTCCGTTAAGCGTGACAACTGCCATGGGAGCCTCCCGAGGTCGAGGGTATGCGGGGCCGGAGAAGGGGGTTGGGCCTTACTGCAAGTGTACCAGAAAGGGACGGGCGGCGTCATGGGGAGGGGTTGGGGGATGGTTGTCTGGAGGTGCGCCTCAACCGGGACGACGGAAAGGGGTGGACGATTTTAGTGAGAACGAGTATCTAAGTCAACAGGGCAAAACAATTAATTCAATTGGTGAGTCATGCGTGAAGTCGAATTGATTTGGAAAACAATCATTGATTATTTGGAGATTTTTGAGGGTTTGCAGGCACGAAAATGGGTAAATTTGGGGAATTGAATTGTTTCAAAAAATTTTTTGGGGCTGAATGGCGGATTTTGTGAGAGAGCATATCATTTTGTGCAGTGTGGAGAAGTCCGGCAGTCCGGTTCATGTAGAGATGGTAGCAGGGGCGGGGAAGTCGTGGCAATGGGCAAAATGGCACTTTTGGGGGTGGGAGGGAATTTAGTCGTCGGGTTCGAGAGTTCTTCAGAAAACTCTAGCTGGCAGTCTCACCGGCCCGGCACCGACTTGGCGAATGAGGTAAGGCCCCCGGCCAAAACGCTCAACTGCGTCTGTAGCGGCGTCCTGGAAGGATTCGTAAGTGTCCACCAGTTCCCCGTCGTGAAAGACCACCCATTTGCCGAAGTAATCGGCTTCCAGCCGGTCTCTCATTGCTTCGTAGACCGATATCTGGTGGCTAAGTGTGTTCATGGCACCCTTTATCCCACGTTTGCTAAGAATTACAACTACGCCATCCTGCGGCCATTGAGAGACGAATTTAGATGCTCGTCCCAGATTTTTTAAGGCTCTGGCTGATGGCCAATAGTGTACTTTCTGCAAGTATACTCTTACTATTTTGTCAATACAACTGTTCGTTGGAATAACGATGGAAGCGGGAATGGCGAGTTCTCCGTAGACACAGGACAATGGAAAGGAGCAAAGCGGCGAGATGCTTCGGCCCCTCTTTGATGCGCTCAGAATGACATTTGTGAGGCAGGAGGCGTTTGCCCATCCCATCCACCCTCCGCCGTGGGCCCCTGCTTTCACAGGGGTGACGAAGAGGAGTGCGAGAGATGGAGAATGGGTCCTCGCATCCGCGAGGACATGGCCAGCTAGCTCCGCGGGTGGGCCTTCTCGTACTCCTCCCGCAGGTGGTCGTTGGTGAGGTGGGTGTAGATCTGCGTCGTCGTGATGCTGGCGTGACCCAGAAGCTCCTGCACGTAGCGCAGCGGCGCGCCTCCCTGAAGCAGATGCGTCGCGAAGCTGTGTCGCAGCACGTGGGGAGTTATCTTCTGGTCGATGTTGGCCCGCTTGGCGCTGTTCTTCATGATGGCCCACACCCACTGCCGCGTCAGCCGTTCGCCTCGTCGATTCAGGAAAATCGCCTTCTCCTTCTTCGACTTGGCCAGCTTCGGTCGCGACTTTTTCAGGTACGACTTCAGGGCGAAGGTGGCCTCGGGGTGCAGGTACGTCATGCGCTCCTTGCCCCCCTTGCCGAGAGTCCGCACGTACCCTTCCGCGGGGTTCACGTCGTCCAGATTCAGCGAAATCAGCTCCGTCACGCGCAGGCCCGTGGCGTAGAGAATCTCCAGTATGGCCCAGTCGCGCTGGCCCTCCGGCGTCCGCTGCTCCTTGGCCCGCTCCAAGAGGCGGGCGACCTCATCCTGGGAGAGGTGCTTGGGCAGAGAACGTCCCGGACGGGGCGTGCTCAGGGACTCGCTGGGATCATCTTCTATCAGTCCCTCCAGCATGAGAAAGCTGAAGAAGGAGCGGATGGCGGCCACCTTGCGGGCTACGGTGCTGTCGGCGTAGCCGTTTTTGCCACGGAGATTGAAGACGTATTCGGTCAGGTGATTGAGGTCCACCTGCTTCCAGGTGGACCTGCCGTTTACGAAGGGCAGGGTCTTCTTGGTGTAGTCAAAAAACTGGTACAGATCGTTGCGATATGCCTCCAGTGTATTATGAGAAAACCCTTTTTCAACTACCAGATGATTAAGGAACGTATCGATTGGTTCTTGCATAGCACATCCTCATGCTATTGTCTGATCGTTGGTGATTCTAACACAGGGATTCTCTTTACTTGTTCCGAGTTTGCGTGCGAGGTTTGACCGGATTGACGGATCGCAGCCATGCGCCATACAATAGGCCGGCGCATGACAACGGTCATAGATCTTCACGTCCACACCACCCGAGGCAGCAGCGACAGCAACCTTTCGCCGGAAGACATGGTGACGGAATCCAGGCGCCTCGGAGTCACTGGTCTCTGCATCACGGAACACAACAATCTGTGGGACAGGCACGAGTTCAACGCCTTTGCCTACAAGCATGATCTGCTCCTGATTCGGGGGGTTGAGGTGGATACGGACATGGGTCACGTGCTGGTGTTCGGCATGGAGGATTACGTTTCCGGCATCTCCCGCATCGCCGAGCTGCGGCGCGTGGTGGACAGGGCCAAGGGGTTTATGATTACGGCCCATCCATTCCGCGGCATCCACAGCCCCGGCGGCCTAAGGAGGCCGTACCTGTACCGTGACACGCCCACCATGCCCGATACGGTGGAGGAAGCGTCGGAACACGCCGTCTTTGGCTATGCCGACGCGGTGGAGGTGGCGAACGGGAACACCATCGACAGCGAGAACGCCTTCGCCCACGGGGTGGCGGAGCATCTGCGGATGAGGGGGACGGGCGGAAGTGACGCTCACTCCGTTCACGGCCTTGGCCGGTGCTTCACCGTCTTCGAGGATGACATCAGGTCCGAGGCGCAGTTCGTCGAGGCGTTGCGGCACGGCAGGTACCACGCCGCCTATGGACTGAGGACGGGCGCTGTCCGCGCCTTCGCGGGCTGAGTCGGCCCGGAGGGTCTTGGGGAGGTTGTGTTGAATTCTTCCTTGGATGCGAAAGAACGGGTCTACGCCGCCGTGGACCTGGAGACGACGGGGCTGGACAAGGCCCGCCACCGGATTATCGAGGTGGGCGCGGTGAAGTTCCGCGGCCGCGAGGTGCTTGACGAGTTCCAGACCTACGTGAACCCCTACACGCCCATCCCCCAGTTCGTGAGGCGACTGACAGGCATCCGGCAGGAGGACGTGGACCGGGCGCCGCCCTTCGCTGCGGTGTCGGTAGCGCTGGAGGAGTTCCTGGACGACGTGCCGGTAATTGGACACAACGTGGCCTTCGACGTGGGGTTTCTGCAGGAGAACGGATTGCCCATGACCAACGTGGCCTACGACACGTGGGACATGGCCTCGGTGCTGCTGCCGGAGGCTTCCGAGTATTCGCTTCCGCTGCTGGCAAAGAGCCTGGGCATAGACCCCGACAGCCCGCACCGCGCCCTGGATGACGCTCAGGTTACCCGCATGGTGTTCCTGGAGCTGCTGGAGCGAGCGAAGGAGTTGGACCCGGTGGTGGCGGAGCGGATCAGGATTATGGCCCAGCGGGCCGGTTGGGCCTTCGGAGACCTGCTGGGGACGGATTCCGTCTTTGTGGCTCCGGGGTTGGCCGGGCCGGTGGATTCTACTCTGCTGGCGCAACGACTGACGAAGCCGTCACCTCTTGACCGCCCGGAAGAGGAACAGTCATTAGACGTGGCGCGGGTGGCGTCGATGGCTTCAGGCGAAGGGCTGCTGTCGAAGTTCTTTCCCGGCTTCGAGTATCGTCCGGAGCAGAAGCAGATGATTTCAGGGGTGGCCCGCACTTTCGCCGAAGGCGGACATCTGATGGTTGAAGGCGGTACCGGCGTGGGCAAGTCCGTGGCGTACCTGCTGCCCGCCATCCTTTACGCCGTGGCCAACGGCAAGCGGGTGGTGGTCTCCACCAACACCATCAACCTGCAGGAGCAGCTTCTTCAGAAGGACATCCCCGCCCTGTCGGAGGCGCTGGAACAGGCGGGGGAGATCTCTGAGGGCCAGCTACGAGCCGTCAGCCTGAAGGGACGCGCCAACTATTTCTGCATCCGACGTTGGACGAACCTCTCTCGCAGCGAAAGCCTGTCGACGGATGACGCGCGGCTGCTGAGTAAGTGCCTGGTGTGGCTGCAGGACACGCCCACGGGAGACCGGGGGGAGATGAACCTGGCCGGTCGGGACTGGCAGTCGTGGATCCGGGTTTCGGCCAGCGACAAGGGGTTCTGTCCGGGTCTTCGGCAGGGTATGTGTTTCCTGAGGGCGGCGCGAGAACGGGCAGAGGCCGCCCACGTCATTGTGGTCAACCACGCGCTGCTTTTGTCCGACCTGGCCAGAGGCGGCGGGCTCATTCCCGAATACGACCATCTGGTGGTGGACGAGGCACATCACCTGGAGGCGGAGGCTACGCGTCAGTTCGGCTTCTCGGTGTCGCAGGACTGGCTTGAGGAGCAGCTGGACGGAATGGCGAGATACGTGGAGCAGACGGAGGTTATCCTTCGGACCCAGCGGCTTTCAGCCCAGGAGACCCTCCGGTTTCAGCAGCTGGCTTCTGCGGTGCAGGAAGCCGTTCCGGGATTGCGGGAGCGATGGGAGGCTATGTGGACGCTGGCGGAAGAGTTCGTCATGGGCCACCGGAACGAGTACGATGCGCGGGTGCAGCTTCGGATCAGCAGCAGCGCGCGGACTCAGCCGGGGTGGTCGGACGTGGAGATCGGCTGGGAGAACTGCGACGGCCAGATTCGGCAGATGCAGGGCAGGGTGGAAGAACTCACTCGCTACCTGGAATCGCTGCCCGTTGAAGGCTCTGACCCGTGGGACACCCTTCTTTCCGACCTGGACAGCTGGTTAGGGGACCTGGCGGAAGTCCGGGAGAATCTGCGCACCGTCGCCAGCGCCGATCCGGAGAACGAGCGCGTAGACTGGCTCAGCGTGGAACGGGACTCCAACATGGTCTTCAACTCCGTGCCGTTGGACGTGGGGCCCACGCTGCGGACAGACCTCTTCGACCAGAAGGAATGCGTCATCTTGAGCAGCGCCACGCTTACCGCCCAGGGGAGCTTCGACTTCATCCGACACCGGCTGGGATTGGAGGCGGCGGATGAGCTGCGGGTCGGTTCGCCCTTCGACTACAAGAAGTCGACGCTGCTGGCGGTGCCGGAGGACATTCCCCCGCCCAATGCCCGGGGATATCGCGACGTGCTGGAGAGGTGCATCGGCCAGATAGTGAGGGACGCCGACGGACATACAATGGCGCTGTTCACCTCTCACGCCGCGCTCAGGGCGGCGCGCCAAACGCTGATTCGCACGGTGGAGGATTCGGGCATTGCGGTGCTGGCCCAGGGGGTGGACGGCCCGCCCCACCGGTTGATGCGGCGGTTTGCTGAGAACCCCAAAAGCGTGTTGCTTGGCACCAGCAGCTTCTGGGAGGGCGTGGACATGCCCAGCGGCGTCATGAAGGTGCTCATACTGGCGCGGCTGCCCTTTAATGTTCCGACGGAACCCGTCTTTGCAGCAAGAAGCGAGCAGTACGAAGACTCCTTCCAGCAATTTTCGGTGCCGCAGGCTGTGCTGCGTTTCAGGCAGGGGTTTGGACGTCTCATCCGCAACGCGCAGGACAGGGGCGCGGTGGTGGTACTGGACCGCCGGGTCCTCAACAGGAATTACGGCAGGCACTTCCTGGATGCGCTGCCGGAATGCACGACGAATATAGGCCCGGTGGCATCGGTTGTTGAGAGCGTAAGACGTTGGTAGGGGCAATACCCTTCCTCCTGGAGGTGCCGCCGCCGCTGGACCTGGGAGCGACGCTGGAGAGCGGTCAGGCCCACCGCTGGCAGAGGGATGGCGACGTCTACTGGGGCGTGGTGTACGGCAGCCTGCTGAAGGTGAGGCAGGTCTCGGAGGGGATCGAGATTTTTTCCGACCCGGAACTGACGGCGTCCTCCCAGGCGATGTTGGCGAGCTACTTTCGGCTGGACGACGATCTGTCGGCCATCTACGAGGAGATAAACCGGGACGCCCGAATCGACGGCATGATCCGTCGATACGCAGGACTGCGGCTGCTTCGGCAGGAGCCGTGGGAGTGTCTGACGGCGTTCATCTGCTCTGCCACCTCCAACATTCCCCGCATAGCGTCCAACATGGAGTCCATGGCGGACGCTTTCGGGGAGCCGCGGTCGCTGCATGGGCGAGTCCGTTGCACCTTTCCGTCGGCGCAGAAGATAGCCGAGGCGGGGGAGATGGCACTGCGGGAGCTGGGCTTGGGTTTTCGCGCCAAATACCTAGCCAGAGCGGCCATCCGGGTGGCGGAGGGAGAGTTGGACCTGGAGGAGGTGCGGAGTCTGCCCTACTGGGAGGCGAGAGCGCGGTTAACGGACCTGTACGGCATCGGCGCGAAGATTGCCGACTGTGTCCTCGTGTTTTCATTGGATAAGCTGGAAGCCTTTCCCATCGACAGGTGGGTCAGTCGTGCAGTGCAGGAATGGTACCTGAACGGGCAGACGACGAAGTATGACGATATTGTCCACTGGGCGCACGACTACTTCGGTCGGTACGCGGGTTACGCCCAGCAGTACCTGTTCCACGGGGGGCGGTTGGGCAAGGTGGGGCGGGCGTAGACCCCGCCTCTGGATTCCCGCTTTTGTGGGAATGGCGGGATTTGGGGAGGGGATGATATGGGGTGTGGAAACGGCGGTGAGGGGTCTTCACCCTTCGACAGGCTCAGGATGAGCGGGTCGAGAGTTCCTTCCAAACATCACCGCCGGGTCACATGAGTTCCGGCCAGAAACGCTCCTCTTTCCAGAAGTCGCCGTTGTTGTGGTAGCCCCGGACTTCCCAGAAACCGGGCCTGTCCTCCGGCATGAACTCGATGGCGCGGAGCCACTTGGCGCTCTTCCAGCCGTACCGCTGCGGCACAACCAGCCGCACCGGCCCGCCGTGGTCGTCGCTCAGGGGTTGGCCGTCATGCTTGTGGGCGAGGAGGGATGAGCCGTCCATGAGGATTTCCAGGGGGAGGTTGGTGGAGTAGTCGCCGTAGCAGTGGGCCATGACGAATTTCGCTTCGGGCTTGGGGGTGACCAGCTTTGCGAGGTCGGTGAACAGCAGTCCCTCCCAGGTGTTTTCCAGCCTGCTCCACTGGGTTACGCAGTGAAAGGGGGCTTCGACGGCGGTCCAGTCCAGCTGGGAGAACTGCTCAAAGTCCAGCTCTATTTCTTGTTCCACCAGGCCGAATACCTTAAGCTGCCACTGGTTGATATCTATTTTGAGATTCTTTCCGTAGGTGAGTACGGGCAGTTTCTTGGTCACGAACTGGCCCGGCGGCACGCCCTCCTTGATGGGGGCTTTCTTGATTTTTGAGGGGTTCTTGAAAAGCAAGGGTTCTCTCCTGTGGAATTGCGAAAGTAAATGGTACTTTTGCAGGGGTCAGGATGTCAAACTCAATGTGCCATAATTGGAAGTAGAATCAAAAGCAGGCAGCCGGAATGCGTCACATTGCGCAGTTTTTCACAATTGAGTATCATCGGCCCGTTATGCCAGCGTCGGCCCCGTTCACGAAGACTCCCAGTTTCGCAGCCAACTTGTACTTCCCCCCTTTACTGCTGAAAGCCAACGGGTATTTCCGTGGCTGTTGAAGGGGGCGGCCCCGCCATAAGGGTTGAAGGTCTGCACAAGGGATTCGGGGGGCCGCCGGTGCTGCGTGGCTTGGGCTTGGAGGTTGCGTGGGGTACCACCCTCGTGATTTTTGGCGCCAACGGGTCGGGCAAGACCACCCTCCTCCGTCTGCTGGCGACTCTATCCAGGCCGGACAGGGGAAGCGTCCGCATCGCGGGTCTGGAGACGCGACGTTCCGCTTCATCCATACGCCGTCTTATCGGCGTCGTGGCCCATCATCCCATGCTCTACCGGAGTATGACCTGCGAGGAAAATCTGGCTTTCTTTGGAAGGATGTATGGGCTGGGTGACGTTGGTGGACGGGTAACCAGAGTGCTCAATCAGGTGGGACTGGAGGGCCGGCGAAATCAGCGCGTCCGGACCCTCTCTCACGGGATGCAGAAGCGACTGGCCATGGCGCGAGCAGTGCTCCACGACCCTCCTATTCTTCTGATGGACGAGCCGGAATCAGGACTGGACCAGGGAGCGCTGGAGGGGATGGAGTCGCTGAGGGCGATGGACTCAGGACGAAGACGTACCATCATCGCGGCGACTCACAACGTGGAGTGGGGTCTGGGTTGGGGGGAGAGCGTCGCCGTGCTTCGTGGTGGAAGCATCGCCTACGAAGCCTCCAGAGACGGTTTGGACGAAGGGGAGTTCCGTCGGACATACGGGGAGTTGGGACAGTGAAAGCCGTGGCGGAGTTCATCCGTCCTGCGCTTCTGGTGGCGTGGAAGGACGTTTTGCTGGAGCTGCGAAACCGGGAGGTGGTGGCTACGGCGCTGGTCTTCGGGGTGATGCTGGTGATGATCTTCAACTTCGCCCTTAACATCACGCCGGAAACGGTGGACGTGCTGGCGCCGGGAGTGCTGTGGGTAGCCTTTTCCTTTGCCGGAGTGCTGGCCATGAGCCGCGCCTTCGTGTCGGAGAGGGAAGAAGGGACCCTGGACGCCCTGCTGCTTACTCCGGTCAGTCGGGACTCCATCTATTTCGGCAAGATGCTGGCGATGTTTGTCTTCATGCTGGTCATCGAGGCGGCGCTGCTGCCCATCTTCGCCGTATTCTTCAACTTCTCCGCTTTTTCGGCGACCCTTTTGGGAGCGATTGTCCTCGCGACTTTGGGCTTCGCTGCCGTCGGGACGCTTTTCGCTGCGGTGGCTGCCAACGTCCGGTCGCGGGAGATAATGCTGCCGATTCTTTTCTTCCCGCTGGTGTCGCCGGTGATAATCGGGGCCGTTGAGACCTCCGGCGCGGCCATCGGCGGGAGCGGCGCGGTGGTCTCGACGGGGCGGTGGTTGCAGCTCATTGCCGTCTTCGACGCCGTCTTCCTGGTGGTTTGCCCCTGGCTTTTCAGTATTGTGGTAGAGGAGTAGGCTTTATGGACTTCGTTAAGCAGAAGACGAGGCGGTGGAAATGGCATCTATAGCTGGCAGGGCCCGCGGAGGGCTTCGATGGAATATCGCACTGGTCGTCATGGCCGCAGTGATGGTGGTGAACATGTTCTTCACCTTCATGTTTGCGCCCACGGAGGCGATATCGGGACACGTACAGCGGATAATGTATATCCACGTGCCGATGGCGTGGCTCGCCTTCCTGGCCTTCTTCGTCGTTTTCTGTGGCAGCATCATGTACTTGTGGAAGCGCGAAGAGAAGTGGGACGACCTGGCCAGCTCCGCCGCCGAGCTGGGGATTATCTTCACGACGCTGGTGCTCATTACGGGGCCCATCTGGGCCAAGCCGACCTGGGGCGTCTGGTGGACGTGGGACCCCCGGCTGACATCCACGCTGGTACTCTGGCTGATCTACGTGGGGTATCTGATGCTCCGAGCCTACAGCGCCAACCGCTCCCAGGGGATGAGATTTTCCGCGGTGCTGGGAATAGTCGGGTTCATCGACGTGCCGATTGTCTACTTTGCGGTGGACTGGTGGCGCACCCAGCATCAGCGGCTGGTGCTGGGCGGGCCGTCCCTGGAATCCGACCTGCACCCGGACATGCGATTGGCCCTGCTGGTGTCGGTAATCGCATTCACGCTGCTGTTCGGCTTTCTGCTGCAACAGAGGATGTCCCTGAAGAGGGTGGAGCGGGGTGTACGAGAGATGAAAGAAGACGCCGAAATTCGCAGAGAAGGATAGAGATAGATGATAGCTTTGATAACAACGCCGGCCCATAACATACCGTACCTCTTTGCCGCCTTCGCCATAACGTGGGCGGTGTTCTTTGTGTACGTATTCTTCACGTCGCGCCGCCAGGATGAACTTGAGCAGGAGATGGAGAGCCTCCGCGAGGAGATGCGTCGGAGGGATGGCGGAGACGCGGGGGTGTAGCGCCGCTTGTCATCCGGTGAGAGGCGGGCTACCATTTATGTATAGGCCGCCAACGAGCCGCTTACAGGTTGCCGAGAATGAAGAGGGTTGCACTTGACGCAAGGGAAAGAAAACAGTTTCAGCGCCCAAGACGAAGGGCGAGGTCTCCTCGGCGGACGGGGCAGGCTGTTTCTGATTGGCGTGGTGTTGCTGCTGGCGGTTGCCTATCTGATTTACGCCGCCTTTCCCGGCAGCACCAGCTACTATTTCACCGTGGACGAGCTTGAGGCCAACTCCGAAGAGGTCGACGGGAAGACGGTCCGCGTAAAGGGCAAGCTGGTGCCGGAATCCTTCGCCAGGGAGGACGGCGGCACGATGGCTACCTTCACGCTACACGCCGGAGAGGACGTGCTCCCCGCCTCCTACGACGGGGTTGTGCCGGACCTGTTCTTCAACGAGCATTCGGAGATCATTCTGCAGGGCAGCTATTCGGAGGGCCAGACCTTCCACGCCGAAACGGTGAGCGTACTCTGTCCTTCGAAGTACCAGGCGTTGGAAGAAGCGGAAGCTTCGGCTTAATCTTCCTCAGGGCCATCCTTAGACAGGCTCAGGATGAGCTGAGGGGTGGGTAGCCGGGAGGAAGAGTGGGCCCCCGCTTTCGCGGGGGAAGGGAGGGCTGGTAGTGACGGGATTCCCGGCAAAGAAAAGGGGCGTCCATTTCGGGCGCCCCGCTTATTTCGCAAGCGTAGAGTCGTTTGGCTGGCTACTTGATCTCGTAGAAGTCTATCATCTGCTGCATGGTCATGGGCTTGACCTTCGCCAGGGTGTCTTCCGCCGTCTTGGTAAGCGTGGGACGGTCTGTGTCCTGGTAGATAACTCCCACGGGTATGCCGCCGGATCGAATGGCCGAATGGGCGCTGTCGTAGTCGGCGGCGTCGTGGTCGTCAGGCAGGTCCCAGAGAACCGGCGCGATGCCTTTTCTGGGGTTGCCCTTCAGAATCTGGTAGGTGTTGTTGTAGGTGGTGCATGGGGACTGCACGTGGACTACGGCAAAGCCCGGGTGCTCCATGCCCTGGGTTATCAGGTCTGCCAGCTCTCTCGGCTTGCCGGAGAAGCCCGAGGCTATGAAGGAAACGCCCAGCGTCAGATAGAGGGCCAGGGGGTTCACCGACGCTTCCATCTTGCCGTAGGGGGTGGAGCTGGTGGTCTCGCCAAGTTCCGTGGTGGGGGAACTCTGGCCCTTGGTGAGGCCATAGACGGCGTTGTCCATGATGACGGCGCAAACGTCCAGGTTTCGCGCGGCCTGTGGAGCGATGTGCTCCATGCCGATGCTGAGGAAGTCCCCGTCGCCGGCGACGACGACCACGTTTAGGTCGGGTCGTCCCATCTTCACGCCCATGGCGATGGGCAGGCTTCTGCCGTGAATGCCGTGGAAGCCGTAGGGCTGGTCGCCTTCGAGGAGATGGACGAGGTTGCCGGAGCAGCCGATGCCCGCGACGACCACGTTATTCTCGATGGGGATTTCATAGTTGGTCATGCGGTCGGACATTGCCTGTTCCAAGGCTCGTCGTACGGCGAAGTCGCCGCAGCCGGGGCACCACTTGAAGTCATATTCAGGGTTCTTGGCGCTCATACAGTTACCATTCCCTTTTGCTTGGATTTCACTATGCTGCCGACCCGCTTCACCAGATCCCTGACCTTGAAGGGCAGTCCGGTGTACTGGGTTATGGCCTCGGCATTGACTCCCTGGGCCCTTAACAGGGACGCCCACTGACCCTGGAAGTTTAGCTCCGGCACGAGGACGAGTTCCTTGCTTCGGAGTTCTTCCAGCAGGGCCGTCGGAAGGGGGTTGAGGTACATGGTGTAGTACCAGCCCAGGCTGACGCCCTGTTCCGTAAGCTCCCTGTAGGCCTCAAGGGCGGGGCCTTTGGAGCCGCCCCAGGGCATGAGGGCTATGGGTTCGTCGGTGTTTTCACTTTCGTAGCTGCCGTTGGCCAGTACCTTGAGCTTGTTGAAGCGGCGCTCCGTCATCTGAATGTGGCGGATGGGAAGGTGGGTGGTGTCTCCCAGGGGGTCGTGCTCACTGCCGTTGGCCACGTAGGAGCCCGGCTGACCGGGTATGGGCATGGGGGAAACGGTGTCGCCCTCGTATCGGAGGTAGCCGTTCCGGCCGGTATAGATCTGGCGATTTTCTACGTTCAGACTGCTCAGGTCCGGCTTGGGTATGTTGGAGGTCCGCTCGGCCAGGGACATCTCGCTCATCAGAATTACGGGGCCCTGATATCGCTCTGCCCAGTTGAACGCTTCCACGGCGGCGTAGAAGCACTCCTCAACGGTGCCGGGTGCGATGACGGGCAGGTTCACGTCGCCGTGGGCGGGGCCGATGCACGCCAGCAGGTCGGACTGCTCCGTCTTGGTGGGCAGGCCGGTGGCGGGGCCGCCTCGCTGGACGTTGACGACGACGATGGGAATTTCGGCCATCCAGCCGAGGCCAAGGCCTTCGTTCATAAGGCTGAAGCCGGGGCCTGCCGTCGCGGTCATGGCCTTCTTTCCGGCGAAGCCGGCGCCGAGGATGGCGGCGATGGACTCAATCTCGGAACTTACCTGGTATGCGAACTTGTCCGGCCCGATAAGATTGCGCTCCATCCAGAGCAGGATTGGAGTGGCGGGCGAGATTGGGTAGCCTACGTAGAAGTTGACGCCGGCGGCCACCGAACCAAGGGACACGGCGTCGTTGCCCTTGATGAGAAGCTGCTTCCACGTTGGCTTTTCGGCCTTGTCGATGTCCCCCAGGTGGAAGCCGCTTTCGGCGGCTTGGTCCCGGCCCAAACCCAGGGCTTGAATGTTGGAGTCGATTATCTGCTGGTCGTTGGGGCGGCCACGGGTGAAGCGTTGGACGACGAATTGCTCCAGGTACTCGTGGGGCAGATTGACCAGACGGGCAACGGCGCCGATGACGATCATGTTGTCCGCTCGGTTGTTTCCCGTGGAGCGCGCCAGCTTCTGGATGGGCATACCGAAGCTGTTGGCATCGTCCTCCAGTTGAAGCTGGGCGGAGTCGTAGATGACCACGCCGCCGTCCCGGACTTCTTCGACGTGGTTGTCGTAGGCCTCCTGGTTGAAGGCGACGAGCACGTCCAGTTCGTCACCGGCGCTGAGGACGCGGGAGGTGGATACTCGCGTCTGGGTCCAGGTGGGCCCGCCGAGGATCTGGGAGGGGAAGGTTGCAAAGGTCTGAACGTAATAGCCGGCCTGGGTGGCTGCCTGGGCCAGCGCTTCGGCGGAGGTTACAACGCCCTGGCCTCCTTCACCGGCGAATCGGACTATGAGATTTTTTCCAACCAAGGTTATCTCCAAAAATGTGAGGATTGTTGTGCTGCGCAAAATCCGCCGCAACTGCGGCGGGATTTACGCTACTTTGGCTGTTTGGATGGCTGGGGTAGTTCTACCGTCTACTTTCTTGCAGCTACCCTTGATGGCCGCTCAAACCTCGGCAGAAATTGGCGAAATTCGCCGAGGCGCACTGCCTCCAAGGGCAATTATTTAATATATCAGCGCCTAACTTGAGTGTCAAACTTGTGACGTGTCGGATTGGACGAAATCAGGCAGGGAGGATTCTGGGAATTGGCTATGTTTTCGCAGGATTGGAGGGCGTTTTCACCCCCATCTCAATCTTCCCCCGTCAAGGGGGAAGAGGTAAGAGGTAAGAGGTAGGAGGTAGGAGGTAAGAGAGTACCCTCACCCCAACCCTCTCCCAGGACGGGAGAGGAGAAGAGGTTCAGGGGGAGTGGGCGAAGTCCAGCAGGAACTGCGCCACCCTCTGGGGACGCTGGAGGGGAACGTCGTGGATGGAGTCTTCCAGCCAAACCACTCGGCCGTTGGGGAGAAGATTCTCGGCCCGGTCAACGAGGCGTTCCTGATGACCGATTTTCGACGGGTTGGGCGCATCCTTTCGGCAGGGAAGGATGAGCGCGGGGCATTGGACGTGGGGGAACAGCAGGGAGGGTTTGTGCTCCCACAGGGCCCTGACGATTTTCATGTGGTTCTCGCGGCTCAGGTTGGGACGGGCAAAACCCTCGGGGGTCACGTAGAAGTTGGCGGCGATGATCTTCTCGATGGCGGGGGTCATGTAGGGGGCGAGGTTGCCGCTCTTGATGCGATCTACCACCTGCTGGAGCGTAACCTGGCCGAAGTTGGGAGGGGCGAGCTGCTCGCGGGCTTTTTCCCAGTTCCAGTTGGGGAGGGAAGAGGGTTCGATGTAGCCGCCGTCAACCATGACCAGACGGGAGAACTCGGCGGCGTAGTTGGCGGCTAGATGAACGGCCACGTTGCCGCCCCACGAGTGTCCGGCGACCAGGGGACTGCGGAGTCCGATGATTTGGCAGAAGTCTATGACGTCCCGGGCAACGGTGTCGAAGTCGAAGCCGTCGTCGGGCTTGGCGCTGGCGCCGTGGCCGCGCAGGTCCAGGGCGACGACGCGGGTGTGGCGGGAGAGAATGGGCGCAACCAGGTCCCAGATGCCGGAGTGGGAGGCGAGGCCGTGGAGCAGCAGCATGGGGTAGCCGTGGCCGCCCCAGTCGCGGAAGTGGAACTGCAAGCCGTTGACGTTTGTATATTTTTCCCTGGGGAGAGGTTCCGTCACCGGCAAGTCTCCTGGCAAGAAGGTGGCTGGCTAGACGGGGAAGCCACGGGTCCTGCAGGTAAGGACGGCCAACAGAAAGAGGACTCCCAGGAAGGTAATGGCTATCATGAAGAGGTATCTGGTCATTCTTGCTCAGCCAGGGAAATGAGGTGGAGCGGGCGATGGGGATCGAACCCACATAACCAGCTTGGAAGGCTGGGGCTCTACCATTGAGCTACGCCCGCGGGGGTTTGGAACGGGGATATTATACATCTTCAAGGGTTGGCGCGTGAGTGGAGGGGTGGGTATCACCCCCATCCCAACCTTCCCTCGTCAAGGAGGAAGGGGCTAGCGGGGTTCGCCCTAGCCGCCCAGGAGCGGGGTGGCGTCCTTGAGCACCGGCGCGAAGATGAGTGCGACAATGGCCATGAGCTTCAGCAGGATGTTCAGAGACGGGCCGGAGGTGTCCTTGAAGGGGTCTCCGACAGTGTCGCCGACAACAGCGGCCTTGTGGGCCTCTGAGCCCTTGCCGCCGAAGTTGCCGAGCTCGATGTACTTCTTGGCGTTATCCCAGATACCGCCGGCGTTGGCCATGGTGATGGCCAGCAGGAATCCGGCGGAGACGGCGCCGATGAGCAGTCCGCCAAGGGCGTCCTTGCCGAGGATGAAGCCGATGGCGATGGGGACCACGATGGCCATGACGCCGGGGAGGATCATCGCAAGAAGTGCGCCGCGGGTGCTGATGTCCACGCATCGTACGTAGTCGGGCTGCTGTTCGCCGGTCATGATGCCGGGAATCTCCCGGAACTGCCGGCGCACCTCTCGGACGATGGTGTCGGCGGCACGACCAACGGCTCGCATGGTCAATGCCGAGAAGATGAAGGGTAGCAGCCCGCCGATGAGGAGGCCCACCAATGTTCGGTGGTCCAGCAGGTTCAGAAGAAGTTTCCTTTCGTCGCCGCCCTCAAAGAGGTTGGCGGCGATGGCGTAGGTGGCCATGAGGGCAAGGGCGGTGAGGGTCGCCGAACCGATGGCGAAGCCCTTGCCGGTGGCGGCGGTGGTGTTTCCGAGGGCGTCCAGGGCGTCGGTGCGCTGGCGCACCTCCGGGGCCAGGTGGGCCTGTTCTGCGATGCCGCCGGCGTTGTCGGCCACGGGGCCGTAGGCGTCGGTGGCCAGGGTGATACCCAAGGTCGAAAGCATCCCCACACCGGCGAGGGCCACGCCGTAGAAGCTGTAAAGCTCGAAGGCCACCATCACTGCGGCGCACACCGTAAGAACGGGGATGAGGGTGCTCATCATGCCGGTGGCGAGGCCGGTGATGACCACGGTGGCGTAGCCCGTTTGGCTGTCCTTGGCGACGGTCTTGGTGGGGGGATAGTCGTAGGAGGTGTAGAACTCGGTGACAAGGCCGATTATCACTCCCGCCACCAGTCCCGCGACAATGGCCGAGAAGGCGTTCCACTGCAGGGGAATGTCCAGCCACATCACCGCGCCAAGGGCCAGGAGCACGACGATTATGGCCGAGCCGATGATTCCTCGCCTGAGAGACCATAGGAGGTCAGAAAATGAAGCCTGCTCCTTGCTGCGGACCAGGAAGGTGCCCAGCACGGAGGCAACAATGCCGGAGGCGGCAATCAGCAGGGGAAGGGCAATCAGGTCGTGGTCGAAGGGAAGGGTCTGGCCTGCTGAGCCGCCGGTGAAGACGATGGTCACGGCGGCGCCGGCGAGGGAGATGGCTGCGATGATGGAGCTTACGTAGGACTCGAAGAGGTCCGCGCCCATGCCCGCAACGTCGCCCACGTTATCGCCCACGTTATCGGCGATGACGGCGGGGTTGCGGGGGTCGTCCTCGGGGATGCCCGCTTCGACCTTGCCGACGAGGTCCGCGCCCACGTCGGCGGCCTTGGTGTAAATGCCGCCGCCCACCCGGGCGAAGAGGGCGATTGAGGACGCGCCAAGGCCGAAGCCCGCGACGTACGTGATGTCCTGGAATATGAGATAGAGGATGGTGATGCCGAGAATGCCAAGGCCCACCACGGTGAGGCCCATCACGGCGCCGGAGTTGAAGGCGACTCGCAGGGCGGGGTTCAGGCCCGTCTGGGCCGTGGCGGCGGTGCGGGTGTTGGCGCGGATGGCGATGTTCATGCCGAGGAATCCGGCGAGAGCGGAGGTGAGGCTACCCGCCAGGTAGGAAATGGCAGTTCTGGGCATGAGAGAGTCGAACTGCATGTAGTCTATGAATATCCAGAGTATGGCGGACACCACCATCACAAAGGGCAGCAGCACTAGGTACTCGCGCTTCATAAAAGCCATCGCGCCGCTCTGGATGGCGGCGCCGATGGCAATGGTTTCAACGTTGCCCTTGTTGGCCCTCATGACGCGAATAGCAAGGGAAACGGCAACTACCAGGGCGGTGACCCCCGTCACCGCTGCTATTACAAAGGTTGCCATTACGTTCTGACTGTGCTCCTTTTGCTGAAGATTGGGGTTATTCGCCGTTCACGGGATTCCGGCCGTTGTCCGTCCACGCAGCCAGTTTCTCCTCCAGAGATCGCTGCCTGACGGCTAGGGTGAAGTCGCCGCGGGTGCGCTCCAGGGTGCCGCGCACCATGTCCGTGGTGCGGCGGAGGCCCATGGTGACGCCCTCCGGGAAGTCGACGGTTACGAGCAGTGAATAGATGTCGTCGAGGACTTCCATAACCTCCTCGCAGCGTTCCCATCGGTCCCAGCGGAGGGAGTCGAGGATGTGGCGGCGCAGTTCTCCGGCCGCGTCTCCGAGGCCCTTCAGGTAGGCGGTTGTGTCCACGCCTATCTCCTCGGGCTGGGGCAGCGGCGCGCCGGAGAGCAGGGCCAAGGTGATGTTGGCTTCGCTGAACTCCTTGCGGGCCTCGGCCATGTAACCGGCGTGGTAGATCTCGGGGTTGGTCTGGAGGATGGGCTCGCACTCTTCGAGGTCCGACCGTGCCTGGACGATGAGACCGCGGGCGTTGTCGAACTCGGAGCGGTGGACGGCGCGGATGGCGTTGGCGGAGAGGCGGATTACCTGGCGGGAGATGCGCAGGCCCCGTTCTCGGGCGTCGTGACGTTGGGTGAAGGTCTCGAGGGATGCGGCGGAAAGCTGGGCGAAGGAGTCGGCGTAGAGGGAGGGCATCAGGCTCTTCCTCCGGCGTCGAGGATGGCTTCGACGAGGCGGCCGGCGGCGTCGCGGGGGCTTGGGGCGAGGCCAACGGCGCTGATGACGCAGATGGCGTCGGCACCCCTCTTCACGACTTCGGGGGCGCGTTCGGCGGTGATGCCGCCAATGGCGACCACGGGTACGTTGACAGCGCTCTTGACTGCGCTGACCAGGGGCGGCCCTTCAACGATGGGCTGGTCCTTGGAGCCGGTCGGATACATCGCCCCCACGGCGATATAGTCGGCTCCTTGCGCTTGTGATTCTGCCGCTTCTTCGGCGTGGTGGTTGGACCGGCCAACTATCTGATGATCGTTGAGCACCTTCCGGGCCGATGGGACGGGCAGGTCTTCCTGGCCAACGTGGACGCCGTGGGCGTCAATGGCGGCGGCAAGGTCTGCGTGGTCGTTGATGATAAGCAGGGCGTCCTTCTCGCGGCAGAGTTCGTTGAGCCGTCGGGCCAAGTCGATGGAAAGGCCCTTGTCCCGTGTCTTGTCTCTAAGTTGAAGAATTGCTGCGCCGCCTTCCAAGGCTTCTTCGGCTATGTACTCCGGTGGCCTGCCTGCCGTAACCAGGGGGTCAATAATAACATATAGGCCGCGTATGCTGCGTTGGGCGTCCTCGCGGAGGAGCCGTCCCAGATCTGTTTGAAGGGTTTCCAGGGTGTCGAGAATACCCTCGGCGATGCGGAGGCCGAGATCGCTGAACTGTCCCGCGTCGGTGAGATAGGAGAGGGAGTCCCTGGCACTGTGGATGAGGGCGAGGGACTGGGCTACGGACCCCGCGCTCTCTTCGTCGGCCTGCGGGTCCAGCGGGCCGGGAAGACGACCGGCGAGGTTGTAGAGGGTCTTGGCCGTTGACGAGTTGTTGGGTAGGTAGTGTTCAGCGGCGTTGCTGAGGGCGATGCACGAGCGCTGCAGGGAGGTGACGTGCAGGCGCAGGAGATTGGATTGAGTCATGCTAGGCGGGTTGTTGATGTTCGTCGGATTGGAGTTGGGTCGGGGGTATTTTAGCACACGACGAATTTCGTCGGGTCAGCAGAGGGAACGCTCGACGGCGTTCGCGAGGTGCCGCAGGGGGAGAACGCGGCCAGTCCGGTCAATCTCGACGGAGATGAGGTCGATTCGCCAGTGGCTGTCCGACAGATCGTGCTCGTCGAGGTAGGTCTCGGCGGTGGCGATGAGTTTTTCGGCCTTGGCGGGGGTGATTGATTCTTCGGGAACGCCGAAGGACGTGGAGCGACGGGTCTTTACTTCGACGAAGAGGATGATGTCCTGAAGCTGGGCAACGACGTCTACCTCACCCCACTGGCAGCGGTAGTTGGTGTGGAGGATGCGGCAGCCGAGCTTGAGGAGATGCTGGCGGGCCAGCCTTTCGCCCAGGCTTCCTAGTCGGCTTCTGGGTGAGGGCATTCTATAGGCTTGGGGTGGTATAGGAGGGCCCTGCGGACGGGGGCAAAGGTGTGGCGGTGGATGCGGGTTGGGCCGAGTTTATCAAGCTGCCGCCGATGCAATTGAGATCCTCCGTAGCCCTTGTTCTTGTGGAAGTCGTAGCCCGGCCAGCGTTCGTTGGCTTCGACCATCAGGCGGTCGCGGTCGACCTTGGCGACGATGGCGGCGCAGGCTATGGAGTAGCTGACGCTGTCGCCGCGGACGACGGAGGTTAAGGGCAGGCCGCATTCGTCCAGTGTCAGGTAGTCGACGAGCAGGTGCTGGGGCTGGGGGGACAGGCCGCGCACGGCTCGTACCATGGCGAGGCGGGTGGCGGCGACGATGCCATGCTCGTCTATCTCCTCGGGGCCGGCTTTGCCGACGGACACGGCCAGCGCGTTCTGGTGGATTCGCTGGGCGGCCTTCTCTCGCTGCATGGGGGTGAGCTTCTTGCTGTCGTCGATGCCCTGAAGCCAGGGGGCGGAGGAGTCCAGGTCGGGGGGAAGGATGACGGCTCCGGCCATGACGGGACCTGCGAGAGCGCCTCGTCCCACTTCGTCTACGCCGGCGATGAGCGAGAATCCGCGACTGTGGAGGTCTCGCTCCAGGTCAAGGGAGGGCATTGGCCCCAAATCCACCGTCCAACGTTGGGGTTGCGGCGTCGGCGGAGGCGGGCGCTTCGCGAAGCGCGCCTACGGGTATGCGGGAATCCGGCTTTGGAGGATGAGAGATGCGACCTCCGCCGAGGACTTCCTCGTCCCGGTAGAAGACGACGGCCTGTCCAGGGGTGACGGCTCGTTGGGGTTCGTCAAAGTAGAGAAGGACGTTGGGGCCGTGGGGGTAGAGACGGGCGGCGGACCGGGTGGACTTGTAGCGGATCTTGACGGAGATTTTTGTGCCCGGGGAGGGCGGCTCTCCCAGGATGTAGTTGACGTCCTCGGCCCAGAGGGTGTCCCGGTACAGCTCGCTTTCGGGGCCGATGGTGATGTCGCCGCTGTCCGGGTCGATGGAGGTGACGTAGAGGGGGTTGGGGGAGGTGATGCCAAGGCCGCGACGCTGTCCGACGGTGTAGAACTCGATACCCTTGTGGACGCCGACAGGCTCGCCCGCGCTGTTGATGAGGCGTCCCGGCTTGGGAGTCACCCGCTGCTGGACGAAGCTGCGGTAGTCGCCCAGAGGTATGAAACAGATCTCCTGGCTGTCGGGCTTGTGGGCGTTGGGGAAGCCCGCGTCGACGGCCATGTGGCGAATTTCGTCCTTGGGGTAATCTCCGACGGGCATGAGGGTCTGGGAGAGCTGGTCCTGGTTCATGCCGAAGAGGACGTAGGACTGGTCCTTGGACGCGTCGAGGCCCGTCAGCAGCCGCCAGCCACCGTCCCTGCGGAGGATGCGGGCGTAATGGCCGGTGGCGACGTGGGACGCGCCAAGGAAGCGGGCGCGCCGGAGGAGGAAGGAGAACTTGATCCGGTCGTTGCAGGCGATGCAGGGATGGGGGGTCTTGCCCCGCTGGTACTCGGCGAGGAAGTAGTCGATGACGTGGGCCCGGAACTCGCGCTGGAGGTTGAAGACGTAGTGGGGCACGTCGAGGATCTGGCAGACGCGGCGGGCGTCTTCCACGTCGTCGAGGGTGCAGCAGCCCTTGTTGTACGCGGGCGCATTCTCGGCAGGGTAGTCGAAGAGCTTCATGGTGACGCCAACGACGTCGTAGCCGGCCCGCTTGAGCAGGAGAGCGGCCACGGAGGAGTCGACGCCTCCGCTCATGGCGACGATGACCTTCGAGTTGGGGTTGGGCTCGGCATTCATGGCGGGATTAGGCTAGCACAGGGGCGGCGGGGGCTTCAACGACGGGGGGCTTTAGAAGGCGCGGGCAATTAAGCGTCCTGTGAGGTGGTTGACTGGGGAGATGGGAGGAAGGGAGAAGACGCGCAGCAGGGCCACGATTGGTCTCAGGTACCAGTGAATGTCGTTGCGGACGCCGTAGAGGATCGCGGCCTGTCCAAGGCCGCGATGGCCCGTCAGTTCCACCATGCCGTGGGCGATGTCGTGGATGACGCCCTTCAGAGGAAAGTTGAACTTTTCGGACCAGACGGGGGCCTTTGGCTGCCAGTCGGGGGCCATGTGGTGGCCGGGCATGAGGAATTCGGCGACGGCGGTTACCACTTCGCCCTTTCGCTCAGGCTGATGCTTGAGGACGGTCTTTGCGCCGGTGAGGTACACGTGGCGGTGGAAGTTCTCCTGCCTGGCGATGTCGGCGAGAATCTTCACCATCACCGGGTCGGCGGGATTATTGGAGGTTGCCCGGAGTTGCAAGTAGCTTCTCATGGCGTCGTAGAAGCGCCAAGTGATTAGCTCCTGGAGCCAGCCGTAGGTGGCGGCCTGGAGTTCGGAGTATCCCGTGCCGTGGACGAACCCCCTGTCGACAACCTTGGAGATTTCGTCGTCGAGAAAGTCCTCGTCGTAGGCGCCGGAGCGGATGAGGTACTCCTTGAAGGGAGCGTGGTGCATCCCTTCCTCCGGCAGCCAGGTCTGGGTGATGAAGCGTCGGAGCCAGGGGGCGTTGCTGCGGTCGGCGGCCTTGATTATCTGGCCGCCGGGGTCCTTGGGGTTCGCCTCGACGAGAGTTACAAAGCCTACGGCTTCCAGGAAGTCGCGGTCGACGGTCTCGGGACGCATCAGGTCCCAGTCGTAGTCCTCCACGGCCATGGGACGCCGGCCGGGCAGATAGCGGTCCAGGACCGCCTGCATTTCGGCGTCAATCTGTGAGGTGGCTTCGTTCGGGAGGGTGTTGACTGTCGACATGATTGCTCGACTCGAAAGGTGATTCAACTGGAAGAAAATGGTACACGCCGCCGGAAAATTAGGCAAATTTTCGTCTTGTATGCGTGCCCCGTCACGCGCGTTGATTACGTTGATAATGGGACGAGACATGCCCGAAAGAGGGGCTGGGATTACGTTGTCGCAAGTGTCGGCGAAACATATATAATAGAGAAAAGGCCCCTGGAGGTTTCTCGCTGAATCCTACGGAAGTTGCCCACCGGGTTGTAGACATCGCCTCCGATCTGCAGGCGGAGGATATAGTTCTGCTTGATATAAGGGGTCAGGCGATCTTTGCCGACTATTTTGTGATTATGACGGCGGGCACGGACCGGCAGGCGAGGGCGCTGCGGGACGACATGGTGAAGCGGTTGAAGCTGGCAGGGGTGGTCCTGAACAACCGTGGGGGTGGACGGGGCGATTCCGGCTGGGTTCTCCTGGACTTCGGCGACGTTATTGTCCACATCTTCGGCGCGGAGCAGCGGGACTACTACCGCCTGGAAGAGCTGTGGAACAAGGCCCCTCAGGTGGTCAGGATTCAGTAATTTTTCCCCTGACGTAATGGCTCGGTGGGGCAGATAGGCTCCCAAGGTGGTTACGAGAAGAAAGCCCCGAGTATTATCCACAGCCGAAGTGATTTCGTAGGGCAAATGGCGGTCCGGTGTTGGACAAAGTTTCCTTTCATTTGTGCGAATAGGGTGATATAATGCGGGGCGAGGTGAGAGGATGCAGAACGACAAGGTTCCCAGGTGGTTTCACGAGTTCACCGAGAGGTTCTCCGACCACGTAAGGGACAATGAGAGGGCCCACGGCGAACTCAGCAAGAATACCGAAAAAGTCAAAGGTGACTTGACTTTTCGGATGGTTATCATAGTAGGCACGTTCGTAGGCCTTGGTACTGCCTTGATCCTTGGAGTTCTTCCTCTCTTGATTAACTAATCGAGTCTCACCGTGGGGAATCGAAGCCCACGGGGGAGTCATCCCATCCCGCCAGAAAGCTCAGCCGAGACTCTAACCTTCCCCCATTGCATCTAAGACTCGGTAATCCAGGGTTGGACGTCCCGCTTGTAGGTCGTTAACTCAGCCTCATCGAAGAACAGCCGGATCTCCGAGGCGGCGCTTTCCGTTGAATCTGAGCCGTGGATCAGGTTGCGTCCGATGTCGACGGCCAGGTCGCCGCGGATGGTGCCGGGCCCCGATTCCAGAGGGTTTGTGGCACCCATCGTCCGGCGTACCAGGTCCACGGCGTTGGGGCCTTCCAGCACTATGGCGACGAGGGGGCTGGAGGTTATGAAGTCGACCAACCCCTTGAAGAAGGGACGTTCCCGGTGAACGCCGTAGTGTCGGGAGGCGGTCTCCATGTCCAGCTGCGTCATCTTCATGGCGGCAATGCGGAGGCCCCTGGCCTCCAGACGGGAGATGATTTCGCCTACCAGTCCGCGCTGAACGCCGTCGGGCTTGATGAGGACGAGGGTTTTTTGGGCATTATCGCTCACGGTTCCTCCTGTGGTTGTTGGGTTTGGTTTAGGTCGTCGAATGGGTGGGTAGGGGGAGGGCAGGTTTCAAACCCGTCCCTACGGGAGATTCGAGGTGTTGGGAGGCAACGCTGTCGAATGTCAACGCTGGACCCTTCTGGGAGGGTTGGGCGGGGTGATGCTGGGCTTTCTAAGGTAGAGGGGCTGCAGAGAGGTGGCATCGTCTATCTGTCCCTGTTGCAGTCTTTCCGATGCGAGGCGGGCCAAGGCCCAGAGTCGGAGGGAGGGGCCGGGGTATTCCATGACGTGCGGGAAATTAGAGTCGGAGTCGCGGAGGATCGACGCTGCGGTCAGCGTTCCCTCGCCGCAGATGATGGCGTCGGTTGGGAGAGTCGCCGGCAGGTCTACGTTGGGTGTGATCACCTCGGTGTGGGTCTTACGCCAGCCATCGGCTTCTTTCTGATAGCAAGCCCAGGCCATATCGCGACGTCCAATGTTGAGCAGTGGACAGACAATACTGCCGGTTTCGGCGTAGGGATACGCTTCCGTCTCCAGGGTTCCGACGCCTACCAAGGGCGTGCCCCACGGAAGAGCGAGGCCCTTGGCGGCGCTGATGCCGACGCGCAGGGCGCTGAAGCCGCCGGGCCCAAGGGCAACGGCGATGGCTTCGAGGTCGCGGGGGGTTGTGCCAGCCTGCTGGAGGGCCTGCTGGACGGCGGGCATGAGCTGGCTGGTGTGATTGTAGGTCGACCGCCAGCAGAGGGCGTAGACGGGGCGGTCGTCGTCCCAAAGAAGGACGCCGGCATAGGCGGTGGAGGTGTCGATGGCCAGCAGCATGTCAGCAGGCTACCCTGTTGGCCAGGGCGTCGAGGATGGGCTGGTAGCGGGCGTCGTCCGTATGCAGGGTAATGGTGCGGGTGTCGTTCTCTTCCGGGTGGTGGTCCATTTCGACGCTTAGGGCGGGTTCGACGAAGAGCTCGGGGGCGCGGTCGGCCCATTCGACGATGCAGACGTCATCGTCGTTCAGGCAGTCGTCCAGTCCCAGAGTAAGGGCGTCGGCTGTGCCTTCAATGCGGAAGAGGTCGGCGTGGTGGATGGTGACGCGTCCCTTGTAGCGGGCGAGGAGCACGAAGGTGGGACTGCGCGGTCGTTCCTTGACGCCCAGACCCCAGGCTATCCCCTGGGTTAGGCAGGTCTTGCCCGCGCCGAGGGGGCCGGTGAGCAGAAACAGGTCGCCGGGTCGGGCGTTGGAGCCGATGAGCCGCCCTATATCGTGGGTCTCGTCGGCGCTGCGGCTGGCTATGCGAAGGGAAGCGGACATCTATCGGTAGTGGTCCCAACCGGACTGGGTGGGGGTCACGTCGTTGTCGTTTTCGTCCAGGACCGCTACCGTTCCGGCTTCGCCGCCGGTAACCTTACCGATGACGGCTGCTTCGGGAATGCGGTCTATGACGCGATTCATCGTGTCGGAGGGCGCTGTGAAGAGGAGTACGTAGTCCTCGCCGCCGGAGAGGGCCTTTTCAGGGTATGAGTCGGGGAAGTTTTTGGACAGGGCGTCAAGTACTGGCAGTCTGTGTGTGTCGACCTGAGCGGCAACGTTGCTTGCTAAGCAGAGTTTCGCAAGGTCGGCCAGCAGGCCGTCGCTGACGTCCATGCCGCAGGGCACCCCCTCTTCAATAAGGATTCGGCACTGGTGCAGGTGGGGCTGTGGGCGGCGGTGGGCTTGCAGGAGGGGATCGGCGTCGGCAGTGGTGGGAGCACCGTCCTGGAGGAGGGCGAGGCCGCCGGCGGAGGAGCCGAGGGGGCCTGTGACGGCAACGAGGTCTCCGGGGGAGGCGGCGTCTCGCGTCATGGGGGAGTGCTGGATGCTCCCGACGAGGGCGACGTTGACGAATACGGTGGGCGACTTGACCATGTCGCCTCCGATGATGGTCAATGGCCAGGACTGCTTTGCCATGGCAATCATACCGTCGTAGATGGAATCGAGGTCGTTGAGGGAAAACTCCGGGGGCAGTCCGAGGGTTACGAGGCCGTAGCGGGGGCGACCGCCCATGGCGGCGATGTCGCTGACATTGACGGCCACCACCTTCCAGCCCACGTCCTCCCAAGAGAGGGTGTCCCGGGTGAAGTGGACCCCCTCCACCATGGCATCCGTCGTGAAGAGGTACGTATCCGCCTGGCTTTCCCACGCCGCGGCGTCGTCCCCCGCGTCCACAAGGATGGGAACGCGATAGAACCCTGCGGAGGGATTGCGGCCCTTCCGGATGCGACGGGTGAGCCGGTCGATGGCGCCGGACTCGCCCACGTTTGCGATTGTCGTCGTGCTTGGATTCATGGCTCAAGGCCTATCTTGATGGTTAAAAGATTGTAGAGGCTAGGGCTTGGGGCTTTCAAGGTGTAAGATGAAAGGACGATGCGCGCGCTGATTATTTCCGACATTCACTCCAACCTCCCGGCCCTGCAGAAGGTGTTGGAGGACGCCCAGCATCAGGGCGGGTTCGACACGGTGTGGTGCCTGGGCGACGTGGTTGACTACGGCCCTGAACCGGGGCCGTGCATCGAGGTTCTGGCGGAGCTCGAGCTGCTATGTGTGGCGGGCAACCACGACTACGCCGCGCTGGGGCTTATAAGCGTCGAGAACTTCAACACCTACGCGCGGCAGTCGGCGTTATGGACAATGGACCAGTTGGGCGCGGACCACGTGGCGTTTCTGGGGGGGCTGCCGAAGGTTGCGAAGCGGGTACCGTTTTCGATGGCCCACGGGAGCCTGCGGGACCCGCTGTGGGAGTATCTGGTCAACGGTTATTCGGCGTTGGAGACCTTCCGTCGTATGACCACGCCCTTCTGCCTGGTGGGACATTCGCACCTGCCCTTCGTTTGCGCGGAGGTGGACGGGATGCCCTTATTCAGGCCGTTGAGGGATTCTGACGAGGTGAAGCTGGGCAAGGGGCGGATGATAGCCAATCCGGGCAGCGTGGGGCAGCCTCGTGACGGCGACCCGCGGGCCAGCTACCTGCTTTACGACGATGAGCAAGAGAGGCTGACGCACCACCGGGTCGAGTACGATATTTCGGTGACGCAGGAGCGGATGCGAAAGGCGGGGCTGCATCCGTACCTGGTCGAGCGGCTGAGCTACGGTAGGTAGGTTCAAAGGCTTCGTGGTATAATCGCAAACCGGCGGCCCGCTAGCTCAATTTGGCAGAGCAACTGACTCTTAATCAGTAGGTTCTCGGTTCGAGTCCGAGGCGGGTCACCAGCTTATTCACCGACCTTACTCTGCCGCTGAGCCACGCATTATCCGAGGTGGAGTTGTGCCCAATGATCTTCCAAATAACGGTCTGACCTATGAAGCTCTGCATACCCAGTGGGAGCTGTCCAGAGACCTGTTGCCGGAGGGGCTTCAGCTCCGCACGTACCGGGGACTGAGCTGGATTGCGCGAGCGGAGATGGAGGAAGAAGATGAAGACGCTGCCTTCATCTTCTACTGGATTGCCTTCAATGCCATATATGCCGAAGACCGGCTCGAAGTTGAGGAGATGTCGGAGCGTAGGGTGTTCGAAAGGTACTTCCGGAAGATAGCAAAGCTGGACTCGGGCAACGTCATATACGACGCCCTGTGGAACAGGTTCTCCCAGGAGATTCGGGTGTTCCTGGACAACCACTTCGTCTTTCAACCCTTCTGGAAGCACCACAACGGCGTGATGGGCTACGAAGGCTGGTCGGCGATGTTTGAGGCCAGCAAGCGACAGGTCAACGCGGCGATGGCACAGCAGGACATCGTCGGCGTCCTCAGCACGCTTTTCGACAGGCTCTACGTCCTGCGTAACCAGCTAATTCACGGCGGCGCGACCTGGAGAAGTTCCGTCAACCGCGACCAGGTGCGGGACGGGCGGAGAATCGTCGCCTTCCTGGTGCCGCGCTTCGTGCAGATTATGCTGGAAAATCCCCACGAGCCGTGGGGCGCGCCCTACTATCCGGTGGTGGAGCGGGAAACCCTCTAAGTAGTCACGATATCCCGCACCCGCACCCCGATTCTGCTAGGCTATGTCTGCGAGCCTGGACAGGGCTGCCTTCCAGAAGGCGCGCTGCGATTCGACGGCGTCCCTGTCGGCGAGCTTGGTCTGCTGGACCACAACCTGGCATCTGTCTTCGCCCTTGGGGTAGAAGTGGACGGAAAGGTCGCTGCCGGCTCCTCCGGTCTCCAGACGCACGGACTTGTTGGGGTTGACCTTCCTCACCTTCATCTGTACACCCATCCAGGAATAGCGTCGACGGTCGTCCTCCCATGCGACGAACAGGTCTTCCACGGATGCCGGAATCGTTCTGCTCACGCTCACCTCGTAGCCTCGCGCCGTCTGATGCACCTCCCGAAGCCCCCGTTCCCGTTCATACTCAATGGTGATTGTTTGGCCCCACCACTGGGAAGCGCCGTGTCGTTTCCAAACCAACCGGGCGATCTCCGAATGCTTCATCTGAGATGCGTCGGCACTGTCCAGAATGGCAAACCACTCTTCCCAGCGCCTTCCGGTGGCGGCGAAGACGGCTTCGTCGCTGATTTTTGATGACCGTGCGCTCAAGATTTCCTCTCCAATTCGGGGAATGGTGGGCAGGATTGAAAGCCGCCCCTACGGGTGGCGCAAACGCTCTAAGCGGTCACGTTCTCCCGCACCCAATCTGCGGCGCGTTCGCCCATCATCATGGTGCTGGCGTTGGGGTTGGAGCGCACCACGTTGGGCATGATGGAAGCGTCGACGACGCGCAGCCCCTCAAGGCCGTGGACGGAGCAGAACTGGTCGACGACGGCGTTGGGGTCTGAGGCGGGCCCCATCTTGCAGGTGCCGGAGGTGTGCTGGGCGGCGCTCATGTTCTTCAGCAGCCACCTGTCCAGGGTGTCGTTGCTGATGAGGTCCGTGTCGACGGGGTTTATCCGTTCGGTGAGGATGTCGCGGTAGGCCGGGTCTTCCGCCAGGCGGATGCTGAGCCGGACGCCCTCCCGCATACGCAGCAGGTCGCGGGGGTGGGAGATTTCGAAGTCCAAGGCAGGCGGCACGTCCTGGTTTGCCGAGGTGAGATACAGGCGGCCCGCGCTTTCGGGAAGCTCGGAGTGCACGCTGAAGTTCACGATGGGAACGCCGTCCATAAGCGCCCGGTAGTCGGGGGTGATGGTCATGTCGCGGGCGGTGTGTGAATCAGCGGCGCTGTAGCGAAGCAATATGGGGTTGGTGAGGTAGTCGCGTTCCAGTCCGGCCCGCTCGCGGTAGGTGACGTTCACGGAGGGGTGATTTCTGAGGTTCAAACCCACGCCGGGGAGGTTGTGCCTGACGGGAATGCCGAGGGTCTGCAGGTCTCTGGCGGGGCCGATGCCGGAGTGGAGGAGCAGGAAGGGGGAGCCGATGGCGCCGGCGCTGAGGACGGTCTGGTTGGCGGTCACGTTAAAGGTCTCGCCGCCGCTTTCGGCCTGGACTCCGATGCAGCGTTTGCCGTCGAAGAGCAGACGACGCACGTTGACGCCACCCCTTATTGTCAGGTTCACCCGATGCCTGTTGGGGTTGAGGTAGGCAATGGCCGTGTTGATCCTGATGCCGCCGACCTTGTTGAGGGGCAGCATTCCCACGCCGTGAGCCTCGGGGTGGTTCATGTCGGGGAAGTAGGGATATCCGGCGGAGACGCAGGCTTTGTGGAAGGCCTGAACGCTGGGCAGCAGCGACTCCATGGGGAGGCGGTGGATGGGGAGCGGGCCGCGCTTGCCGTGGAAGTCACCGCCGTAGTCGGAGTCGTTCTCCATCTTGAGGAAGTACGGCAGGACGTTGACGAAGGACCATTCGGAGTTGCCCATTTCCGCCCACTCATCGAAGTCTTCGGGCAGGCCGCGCAGGTAGAAGGCGCCGTTGACGGCGCTGGTGCCGCCGGTGACGTTGCCGCGCCACATCTGCTTGTTGCGCCCCTGGCTGCTGTTGATCCTGGCCATGAATTCCCGCCGATGCCGGTCCTCGATGCTGGGGCCCGACTGCATCTGGTAGCGACGCACGTCTTCGGGGGTCTCGCCGAGGGTGCGGTAGTCCGGCCCTTCGTTCAGCAGGAGCACGGAAACCTTCGGGTCCTCGGAGACGCGGGACGCAAGAACGCCTCCGGCGGAGCCAGCGCCAACGATGATGACGTCGTACTGTGGGGCAGATGCGGTGGTAGTGGGCAAGGGAATCACCTCGGTTTTTCGTCGCTGGAATATATCAACGTTGGGGAAGGAGCGTCAACGGCGGGGTGCACTTTCGGTCTGAAATGGGTACATTAGGGAGACAACGGAGACGCCGGCATTCGATTCGGAATGTGGTTTAGGAGGAAATTGCGATGACGGTTAGACCGCCGACGAAAGAGATGCTTCAGATGTTGGCCGAGATGAACAATTTCGAGCTTTCGGGCAAGGAGTTGGAGGACTTCCACGAGATCATCAGCGATCTGATTAAGGACTTCCACAAGGTGGAGCAGATGCCTTCCAATCTGCCTGCCCCGAGGGAAGGGATACGACGTTCCGGCAACAGGCCGTCGCGGGATGAAGACCCGTTCAACGCTATCGTGCGTCGATGCAGGGTGACAGGGGCTGCGTCGGGCAGGCTCGCCGGTCGGAAGGTGGGCGTGAAGGACAACGTGTGCGTGGCCGGAATCCCCATGACCTGCGGCTCCCTGGTGATGAAGGGGTTTGTGCCGGACATGGACGCAACGGTGGTGACGCGGCTGCTGGATGCGGGCGCAGAAATCACCGCCGTTGTTAACATGGACGACTTCGCCTTCTCCGGCGCGGGGGACACCAGCGCCTACGGGCCCACGCTGAACCCCCACAGCACCGGACATCTGGCGGGGGGCTCTTCGGGCGGGTCTGCCGCCGCGCTTTTCTACGACGACATCGACATGACGCTGGGGGGCGACCAGGGCGGCTCCATTCGCATACCCGCTTCCTGGTCGGGCATTGTGGGAATGAAGCCTACCTACAGTCTTGTGCCCTACACGGGCGTCGTCGGCATCGGCAGTACCTTCGACCACACGGGGCCGATGACGCGGAACGTTGCCGACAATGCCCTGATGCTGGAGATAATCGCAGGCAAGGACCCGATGGACCCGAGGCAGGGCGAGGTCAGAACGTCCGCTTACACGGAAGCGCTAGTTGGCGGGATTGCGGGTTTGAGGGTTGGCGTGGTGTCTGAAGGGTTCGTGCAGGATGGGGCGGAGCAGGACGTGAACGACTGCGTTCGGCTGGCCGTCGCGGAGCTGGAGGGGCTGGGGGCGCAGGTGTCGGAGGTCTCCATACCGGAGCATCTGTCGTACCATCCCACCTTCTTCGGCATCAGCCTGGGGGAGGCGACAGCCACCTTCAACGCCAACGGCCTCGGCTTCGGCTGGCAGGGGCTGTACAACGAGAGTCTGGGGTCTGCCATGGGCAAGTTCCGGCTGGCCCAGAGCCAGGACTTGCCACCCACGCTGAAGGTTACACTGCTGACGGGCACATACCTGAACACGGAGTACCACGGCATGTTCTACGCGAAGGCGCAAAACCTGCGCCGTCTCTGGAGAGCGGCCTACGACAGGGCCTTCGAGTCGTTTGACGTGCTGGCTATGCCCACGACGCCGATGAAGGCCCATGCCGTGATTCCAAATCCGGACAGCCGCGCCCTGCTGGACAATGCGTGGGACATGCTCACCAACACCGCGCCCTTCAACGCCACGGGCCATCCGGCGCTGAGCATCCCCTGCGGCAAGTCGGAAGGGCTGCCCGTGGGTCTTATGCTGGTGGGGAAGGCCTTCGACGAGGCCATCCTCTACCGGGCCGCTGCGACCTTCGAGGAGAACGTGGACTGGGAGTCTCTGGGAGGCTGAGGGCGAGTTCTGTCGTCGGACGCAAAACTTTTGGATATGCGAGGGTAAAAAATGAAGGTGGATTTTGCTTTTCTGTGCGACCACGCCGAGATTTCGGGGAAGATAAACGCACTGGGCATCGGCTTCGACACTATCTACGCGCAACAGGTGCCGGCGCGGCATCCCTATTTCTTCCTTGTGGCGCAGGTCCGAGCCAGCATCGCCGAGGCGGGAGATAAGCAGCTGACGGTGCGGCTCATCGACGAGGACGGTAAGGACCTGACGCCGGAGATTCGTACGGTGATGTCCATTGGGCAGCCCAGGTCGGGTCGATTGGAGAGCCTGGGACGCATCAGCATTGGCTTCAACAACGTGGAGTTTCCGCGCTACGCGAACTGCTCCGTCCACGCCGTCATCGACGGCCATGAGATGATCCGCATCCCTCTCGCCATAGAAGCGCCGGAGGGTTAGGAGTGAGTCTGATGAGATTACCAGTGGAGGAATAAAGGTTGGACTCGAACATCGCTGACATAATGACGCTGATAGGCAAAGCCCCCTGGCGGGAGGCTGTCACCTACAGGCACTCATGGCCCCACGAGTACGTCCTGTCGGAGAAGGACGGGCAGCATGCGCTGCTGGAAGCCGTCCGCCAAAGGTTTCGCGCTGGCGAGGGCGTAGCCTGTCGTTTCTTCCGCATGTGGAACACGTACCTGTTCCTCGGCGAATACAAATACTGGTTGATGACCCACTGGGACAATCTGGAGCCGGGCGTCAACTACGTTATCAACCGTGCTTTGCTGTACCGTGACCGCCGCGATTTTGTGATTCAGGACGGGGATTCGGGGAGGGCGGAGAATTATCCGGCGGGACCTGCGGTTGGGGAATAAACTATCAATTGAGGAGGAGGACTCAGCAAGTCTAATGGCAAAAAGCAAGTATAAAATCCCTGCTATAGGAGCAATAACTATCCCTTTACCACCCACAAGTGAGGGTCAAGCAACACTGCTGGACTTAGGTCACTTATTCCTCCTCAGCTCCTTAGTCAAAGAACGCAAAGGCACTCAAAGTGGACTTAGCTTCTCTGAGGCAGAAGAATACATAAAGGAACAAGCCTCTACCTTCTACAATGAGTGGCTTAACTTTAGAAACTCAATACTCCACGCTGAAACAGTAGCTGTTCACCCAGACGGTACACTATTTTGGATAGATAAAGGAAAGCGGAATATCCTAAAGAGAACTGGACTACAGAAGTTCCTCAGATGTGCCGTACTCGCAAACCTCCATATACTCTCTAATGGAGAATACGGAACTTATTCACTTTTCGCTAAAGCCCAAATACAAAGAACCTGAGCAATCGTCAGGCATTTGACGGATATGCGGGTACCTACCGATATCAATCCCCAAAGATTCATGCTAGGCGGTCTATCCGGATCCGTGCAATCCACGAATGGCCGAAATCCTTTCCCAGTTGCCGCCCCCTAAGACACCGGCGGGTGCTTGTCTGCCCAGGGGTGCGCCTCCTCGTATGCGGCGGAGGCTTGCAGCACCAGCGCCTCCTGCCCCTTGTCGCCGATCATGTGCAGACCAATGGGAAGTCCGCCTTGGCTGAAGCCGCAGGGGATGCTCGCCGCCGTCTGACCGCTCATGTTGATCAGGAAGTTGAAGGGGTTGAACCCCCAGAACGCGCTCTTCACAGCCTGACCGTCGATGACCTGCGGCGGCTCCCCTATCGTAAAGGCGGGCGTCGCCATGACGGGACTCAACAGCAGGTCGTACTTGTCGAAGATGCGGGCGAAGTTGTAGCGATGCCACTCGAAACTGCGTAGGGCAAAGGCCAGCTTGCGCGCCGACCACTTCATTCCTTCCTCCAGCAGCGGGCGCAGCGTGTCATCCAGCAGGTCGGCGTTCTGTTCCAGGTGGACGCCGTTGTTGGCGGCGCGGTCGCTGAACATGATGGTGTCCATCGTGTCGAAGGCCTCTTCGTAGTCGATGTTTATGCCGGCATCCTCCACGTGGGCGCCCAGGGCTTCGAAGGAGCGGGCGGCGGCTTCACAGGCGGAGCGGACTTCCGGATCCACCGGCGCGGAGCCGAAGTCGGGCGTCCAGCCGATTCTCAATCCCTTGACGCCCTTGCCCAGGCCTGCGGAGAAGTCCGGCGCGGGAGTGCGGACGCACACGGGGTCCCTGTCGTCGGGCCCTGAGAGGGCCTGAAGGAGGATGGCGGAGTCCTTGACGGTGGTGGTGATGGGGCCGTTCTGGCCCAGCTGACCCCAGCCGCCGGGAGCGGTGGAGATGCTGGGGACGCGGCCCTGGGTGCCCTTGATGCCGTAGAGGCCGCAGTAGGAAGCGGGAATTCTAATGGAACCGCCGCCGTCGCTGCCCTGCGACAGCGCCGAAAGGCCCGCCACCTGTCCCGCCGCTGCGCCTCCGCTGGAGCCGCCGGGAGTCCGGGTCAGGTCCCACGGGTTGCGGCACGGGGGGCCGAGCCGGTTCTCCGTCGAACCCTTGTGGCCCATCTCCGGCGTGTTGGTCTTGCCCAGAATGATTGCCCCCGACGCTCTAATTCGCTCCGACACGATGTCGTCGGCGTCGGGAACGTCGTCCTTGAAGATGAGGGAGCCGTTGGTGGTGCGGATGCCCTTGGTGGCGTTCAGGTCCTTGATGGAGATGGGAACGCCGTGAAGGGGGGCCAGGTCGTCCCCCCGCATGACGGCCGCCTCGGCGTCCTTCGCCCAGCCCATCGCCATGTCGCCGACAACGGTCAGGTAGGCGTTGAGATGGTCGTTCAGACTGTCGATGCGGCGCAGGTAGAGCTCGACAAGCTCCACGGGCGATATTTCGCGCGAAGCGATCATGTCGCGCTGCTTCCAGGCGGGGGTGAAGGCCAGGATTCTGTCGTCCATTTCGTTTGCTCCCTATATTCGGTTGGCGATGGTGGAGTTAGACGCGGGTCATCAGCTCCAGCAGGTGACCGTCGGGGTCTTTGAAGTAGACGCCACGGCCTCCCATGCGATGGTTGATGCCCATGTCCTCGCTGTTGTAGGGGCCGCTGCCGTAGGTGATGCCTTCGTCCTTGATGCGGCCGAAGATGGCGTCGAAGTCGTCTTCCGAGACGTGGAAGGCGTAGTGGTGGGCCTCGAACTCGTCCCGGTTGTCGTAGTCGAGGGTGAGGGTGTCGTTGACCTGGACGGGGGCGAAGTGGCCGTGTGAGCCTTCGTAGGTGAGGCCGAAGATTTTGGCGAAGAACTCGGCGGCGCGGACCTTGTCGCGGGAGGGAACGATGGTGTGGTTGAGGGTGATCTGCATGGTGCACCTCCGGGGGTAAAAGTGTCTATAAGTCCAGCATATCCCAAGCCGCCAATCTTGTCCACGATTCCACCCTCCCGTGTCCCCGCGGAGGCGGGGACCCATCTTCTCCCTCCATCCGACATTGCGGCTATAGGGACTGGTTTGAAATCCGCCCTCGTCATCAAACGCGTCGACGCAACGCCGCATTGCCGACGCTATCGGCGGAGTAGTACCATTGACGGCGGTTTGCGCTTCGTGGGGAAGTGTCGGAATTGGTAGACGAGCATGATTTAGGATCATGTGCCGAGAGGCGTGGGAGTTCGAGTCTCCCCTTCCCCATATGAAGGGTGGTGTGGGAGGAATTGACTTAGAGCTTTGTCTTAGGGGCATGTAATGAGAAACCTCAGGGCGGACCCACACCTATTCTCCCCACCCGGCACGCACCGCGAAGTCTTGTGGGGAACGGGGCCGTGGTCGCGCCGCCGACGTTCTCATCATCCGTACAGACTAAAGGGGGAATAGGTTGCCAGAAAGCAAAACCTTTTCTTTCCCTGGCATCTATCGTGCCGACTGTGGGCATACTCACGACTTTGAAAAAGGAAGCCCCGTCATTGCATGTCCTGAATGTGGCGACACCAAGGGTACAACATGGACCTGGATTAGAGGGGATATACCACCAAGGACGGTGATGCACCAAATAGGCTTACCTAGCGGCATGTTGACTCTTATGTACATAGGCATTCCGCCTGTTAGCCACGAGTCTACAATCGACATTACCAGTGCAATGCAAATGTTCTCGCGAGATTGCCAGATGATGACGACCTGGTTTGTGGGGATCATGGGGAGTCGAACTGCTATGCGAGATCACCTAGAACGACTGGTTAGCCGAGGCGAGCCCCTCAGAATCACAACATTGCGTCCGGACGGTAGAGTGGCAGCCGTGCTCGCTGAGATGCCTGCGGAGGAGGTCATAGAGTCGATCGCCGATGCTGGTGCCTTCGAGTGTCTTTACGCCAACTCATTTGTCGTCTCTACGTATCACCTCTGGGAAGAGACCATTCGACCGAAGATAGCAACTGCCGTGAGGGTAGACCCCAGCCATGTGAGAGCTGACCTGATGGGGGAGTGGCGATTGCTTAGGAACTGGATCATTCATCGCAGTGAGGTTGCCGAAGACGAATTCTTCCAAAAAGCAAAGACGCTGGCCAATGAATTGGGTCTCCAACGGGGCAACCTCAGCCTCACAGCATATGATGTTATTCACTTAGTGCAACGCCTGAATAATATGCAGATCGAGATAAACCCGCATTCATTGGAAATGGGGCTGGCCGTTGCGCCAATCAGTCCGGAGATGATTGCCGGTCTCGCGAGGACACTAGAGCCGGGAGGGAGTTCAATTGTACCCGTTACGGCAGCAATGGCCCCATCGCCCGCGATTATCGTCTTTGATGAAGCGTTGGCTATGGTCCACGAGAACGATTGTAGTCATATAGAGGTCCAGCTAAAGTCGTCTACAGATTGGCGTCAACTGAAAGTCTCAGATCGTAGGGTCGCGTCATCAGTTGTTAAGCTCTTGGAGCAGGAAGAGCAACTCTGCCGGGAGTGTGGGACTAATCCCTCGTAGGGGCCAAGACCATCACCTAACCAGTGTCCCGTTTGGTCTTACGGCTTTAGCCGGGAGGATAGGGCCAAAGGAGACACATGAGTCTCGAATGCAGCATGACGACCTCCTGCCCGTGGATGATGGAGTGCATGCCCCAATCGTTGTCACTTCTCATGCTTAGTGGTAGTATGCTAGTTCCACGTGATGGGCGTCGACATTGTCCAAGACCAGCCATACGCACAACCGGACGTTGATTCGGCTGCTGCGATATCCAAGAATATCTCCGAAAATGAATTACAACTGCCGCAGTCTGACGTTGTCTCCGGTGACGCCGGCAGCAAATGATGGCTAAGCTGAATCCTTGAAAGCGACAAGAGAGAGTCGTACCGGCCGGATGGCCGTTTGGACAATTCAGGCCGTCGTTGTAGTCGCTTTTCTCGACCTGTTTATGCAGCTCCCGGTCATTTCCGCCTACGCCAGGTCCCTGGGCGCAACGGCCTCCATGGGCGGCGCCATTGTCGGGATGTATTCCGCTTCCAACATTGTGGGCAACGCATTTGCCGGAGCCCTGCTAGACAGGCTCGACCACAAGAGGCTGATTGGCATTGGACTTCTGCTCACCGCCGCGACCCTGTACCTCTACCCCTTTGTCTCCACGCCCGGGCAGCTTCTTGCCCTTCGCGTCTTCCACGGGCTTGCCGCCGGCGTTCTGGCACCGGGGGCCTTCGCGATGCTCGGCCAGCGACAAGGCAGAGGAGACAGCCGCTCCATGGGCACAAGCGGCGCCCTAATCGCCACTTGCGCCGTTGTCGGCCCGCTGCTGGCCGGATACATTCGCCACCTGTGGAGCTTCGAGGCGGTTTTCGCCACCAGTGCCACAATCATGCTCCTAGCCGCTGCCCTGTTCCTGCTGCGAGCCCCTTCCGGTCCGAAGCGCGAGCCGGTCGACGGCAAGCAGGACTCAGACGTCAACTCCGGCGGAATGTGGCTCCGGCTGGCTCCGGTCTTTGGAGTCCTGCTGGCGTTGACCTTCGGCCTGGGCTCCCTGATGAACCATCTGCCCGTAGCCCTGGAAGCTACCGGAGCAGATGCTCAGCTTGCCGGGCTCGCTTTCGCCACCTTCTCCCTGGTGGCGGCGGGAGTGATGGTCGGCTATGCCCGCGGCTTCTTCGACCGGCTTCCCGAGAGGCTGGTGGTCCTGTGCGCCCTGTTGTTCCTGGGGGGCGGCAGCCTAATTCTGGCAGTGACCGACGTATCCCAGGGGCTTTCCTTCGCGGCGATGGTGATGTACGGATTGGGATTCGGCATGCTGTTCCCCACGCTGGCGGCGCTGGTCTCAAACATCGCGCCCAATCACCGAAAGGGAATCGCCTTTGGAATCTTCTACGCCCTGTACTCGCTGGGCGTCGTCATTGGAGCCGTCGCCTCCGGCCTGGTCGCCGAAATCGACGTTAGCCTGGGAGCGCCCTTCTTCCTCAGCGTGGCCGTTGCGTTGATCGCAGCCCCCGCCGTCGCCTATCTGCGCGCCGACCGGAAAGCGGAACGCGGCTAGCTTAAGCCCCCTCTAATCCGGCCTTACCCCGTCGCCTTCGCCTCCGCATCCTTGATGTACTGAATAGTCTCCCGCACGTCCCGAATTATGTCCTCCTCCGGTTCCAGTATCCCGTCGTAGAAGGAGGCGCCGTGCAGGAACGATTGGCGCTGGCCATAGCTGAGTCGCAACGGCTCCAGGGACGGGTCCTCTCCGCGCAGTTGCCTGAGCCTCCGCATCGTCTGGCCGGAGGTCCGTGGCTCTATCCCGGTTCGCGCTAGTATCAGGGCGTCGGTGGCTCGCTTGGTGGCGCACCAGGCCTTCTCGGCGGCGTTGCGCAGCAGACCCTGTTCCAGCATCTTCAACGCATCCTCGTACAATCCCCTGGCGTCGGCAAACAGAAAGTCTGCGTCCTTGGTCTTTAACATCTAGCCTCGCTTTGTTGTCGACGAAGTTGTCGAACTAATGGTGGCAATAGTATATCACGCCATTCGCGAGTTTTGAAACTTCCGTCTAATTCTTATCCCTCAATAGGGACGGTGCGTATAGGCTCTCGATACAGGCCTCCTACCTCCCCCGCTCTATCGTCTCGTGGGGGTAGCGGGCGGTCCAGGCGTCGATCCCGCCGGAGAGGGCGGCTGAGGTGATTCCCCACGCGCTCAACTGTCCGGCCGCTTCAACGCTGCTCGACTCCCGGTGCCACGTGCAGTAGGCCACCACCAGTCCTTCGATGTTTGGCTCGGAATTCACCCACTTGTCTATCTTGTCCGGCTCTACTCGGATGCTTCCAGGGATCCGGCTGGTTGCTCTTTCGTAAGCGACGCGAGACCGGACGTCCAGAATCATGGGAGGCTTGGGACTCATAATCAGCTGATAGAGTTGCTCAGGAGTAATCAGCATCACGCTGGGGCCGTGGTGCACAATCAGGCTGTCCGCGGTGGCAGTCCCCTCCTCCATCAGGTGGTGGTCCTTGGCCCGGCTCCTGTACCACGCGCCTATGGGGGTGGAGCTTGCTCCGTGGATGCCGGTGGATACCAGGACGACTATGCCGACGGTGGCCAGCAGCATTTCTGCTCCCGGAACGCCGGCCTGCACGGCCAGGAGGGCAAGCAGCAAAGAGTTTAGCCCCCGCGGGCCAAACCAGGAAATGAGGGCCTTGGCCTCGAAGCTCATAGGGGTTCGCGATAGCACCACCCCCAGCACCGAAGGGCGAATGATGAAGATGAGTATGCCCGCCAGTACCAGGGAGAGAACCACGTTGGTGGTGTGCAGCATGGTCGATAGGGCCGCGCCGAAGAGAACGAAGGCGAATAGCATGAACATCTCCGACGTAACCTCGCCGTATTGGGAGAAGGAGTTGACCAGACGGCGGTTGGTGAGAGATACGGCGAGACCGGCGGCAAAGGCGGCCAGAAAGCCGTCGCCTCCCACGGAATCGGCTGCGGTGTAGGCCAGCAGCACGATGGCGATGCCGGAAAGGGCCTGGTGTTCCGTGCGTATGCGGAGTCGGGCGTCCATTCGCTTCATTACAAGCGCGCAAAGAGTGCCGATGATTGCGCCGATGGCAGGGCCGGTGATGAGCAGCTGCACGAGGAAAATCACCCACTGGCCGGCGTCGCGGCCCTGGGGCTCGCCCACGGCGATGAGGATGAGGATGATCGGCAGCACTATGAGGTCGTTCGTGCCTGCTTCCACCCGTAACACCTGTCGGATGGGACGGGGAATACGAGGGTCCCGCATAAGCTCCCGCAGGACCACCGGGTCCGTGGATGCGAGTATGGCTCCGCCAAGGAAGGCGATTATCCAGCCGAAGCCCAGCATCAGGGCCAGGGGTACTGCGCCCAGGGAGATGATTATGGCGGTGCCGGGGCCGAGAATCAGGACGGGTATGAGCCAGCGCCGTCCCATCTCTCTTACCTGCAGGTTGACTGCGTCCAGGAACAGCACCAGACAGAGGGTGAAGGTGGCTACCACTTCCAGAATTGGACTGTGGGCGTCCACTTCGATGAAGCCGAGATAGTTCCCGCCCAGCAAAATGCCCAGTCCCATGAATAGGATGGGGAAGGAAAGGGGGGTGCGTGCCACTATGCCGGATGCGAGGGCGGGCACCAGCAGGATGATGGCGATTATGTCGAAGATTGCCAGAAAATCCGGCACTAATCCGGCTCCTCAGTTTGGCGTTGGTCGTGCCCGTTTCTGCGTCGCAACCGGGGTGGCTCTCATGCTTTCAAGTCGGGGCAATGCTTGTCAAGGATAGATCATGTCCCGTTGAACAGATTCTGGTGTCGGAATGTAATACGCTGCCTGAGAGGCACAGGTTTTCATCGCACTCCACCGTCCCCTGTCCAAGGGAACGCCGGGGTACAATTCCCTCCGCTGCTACCTCGACCACAGGCGGTAGCCGGTCAGTCCCGTAACGACGACAAAGAGGGGGTTGATGAAGGCCCAGAAAATCAGGTTGATGTCTCCCCTGTCCGACTGCATGACGGTCATGTCCACCCAGTTCCAGAAGAACCACAGGGCGAGAAACACGGCGGATACAAAGGCGGCGTAGACCCCAATATATCTCCGCGTAAGCTTCTCCGTATCCTCTTTGTCCAACTGCATCTTGCCATTCAACCGCACAATCAGGGTGATGATGATGGAGACGGCCATGAGCCAGTTCAGGACGTCCCAGATTGCGAAAATGTCCACAACGTTGCGATAGAAGGGCGAAAAGATCACCTGAACTGTAATGACTGCCGCCACAGTAAGGATGTAGACCGTGGCTGCCCGTTTCAAGAGTCCCATCTGTGTCCTCCTCCGTCTCAACTGCCGGGCAAAGGGTTTCTGCGTCCCTGTTGCTGGCCAAAGGTTAACATAAGGTGGCGAGAATTGGGAAAGGCGGAGCGAGAAGCGGTAAATGCCGGGTCAGGCCTTGAACGAAGGGAAGTGCTACTTCTTGGCGCGGACTATCCAGAGAATGTTGCCGACGGCTATGCCCGCGGCCACCAGCCACAGCAGGGTGCCGAGAGCGGGATTGAATGCCAGGCCAACGCCCAGCCCGAAGTAGAATACGGCCAGGGCGAGGATGAAGAGGAATACGTGAGCAACGACTTTCACTTTATTCGATCTCTTTTCTGTCCAAGTGATTGGTCAACCCCAGTGTAGCTCGTGACTGATATCTTTTCGATGGGAATTATATACCAAAGTAACCACTTTGACCAGAAAACCCTTGACAAATAACCCTGAGTAGGTTACTATTAGTACATAAAGTAATGGGGTTGGAAATGGCAAAGAAGGCACCTGGCAAGCACTACCGAAAGGGAATCTCACTGGTAGACCTGTTTGAGATGTTTCCCGATGACGAGACCGCCGAAAAGTGGTTCATTGAGCAACGATGGCCCAACGGCGTAGCCTGCATCTACTGCCGTAGCTTTGCCGTCTCTACTGGATACTCCCACCCCACCATGCCTTTCAGATGCAGAGATTGCCGTAAGTTCTTTAGTGCCAAGACTGGCTCCCTCATGCAGTCTTCGAAGCTAGGATATCGCAAGTGGGCGTTGGCAATCTACATCCTAACCACCAACATTAAGGGTACGTCCAGCATGAAGCTACACAGGGACTTGGGAATCACACAAAAGGCGGCGTGGTTCATGGCTCACAGAATCCGTGAGGCGTGGACAACCAATACTCGGACATTCACCGGCCCCGTGGAAGTGGACGAGACCTACATCGGCGGCAAAGAGAAGAATAAGCACGAGGCCAAGAAGCTAAAGGCTGGCCGTGGCACGGTTGGAAAGACTGCCGTTGTGGGAGCCAAGGATAGAAATTCTGGCAAAGTTGCCGCTCAAGTGGTGGAAAACACCAATAGGCTGAATCTGCAAGGCTTTGTGGCCAGCCACGCCAAAGCTGGGACGATGGTCTACACCGACGACAACAGAGCATATCATGGTCTCCCTTTCCCCCGCGAAACCGTCAAGCACAGCGTGAAGGAGTACGTTCATGGTCAGGCTCACACCAACGGCATAGAGAGCCTTTGGGCGATGCTGAAGCGTGGTTACGTCGGCGTATACCATCAAATGTCAGCCAAGCACCTTGACCGCTACGTAAACGAGTTTGAGGGGCGGCATAATCAGCGTCCTATGGACACTGAGAGGCAAATGGCATCAATGGCCTATGGAATGGTGGGAAAGAGACTCTCATACGACCAACTTATAGCCTAGGAGCAAAATGGAACAGGAACTTATTCAGAATACACCTGCATCGAATCAACCACTTGAAGTAATTGCTGGTGCATCCGACCGTCCTCTTGTAATAGGAGAGATAGAGATACCCTGCTATGTGCTAGCAGATGAAACCCGGGTTTTGAGTCAGCGCGGTGTCTTTTCTACCTTTGGAACTAGTAGAGGAGGGTCAAAAAGGGGTGGCGCCCAAATTCCGCGATTTTTGGAGTCTCGTACGCTTCACAGCTATATTCCAAGCGAATTGAGGGCGGCGCTGAAAGATCCAATTCTATTCACATTGCCCGATGGTGGGCTCGCATATGGATATCCAGCGGGCTTACTGCCGGCAATATGCGATGTCATCTTATCTGCACGGTCTGAGGGGCGTTTGTCCAAACGCCAAGTCCATCTAGCTGACCGTGCAGATTTGCTCCTCAGGGGCTTGGCTACCGTAGGCATAATCGGTTTAGTTGATGAAGCAACCGGTTATCAGGAAGTGCGAGCACGGCGGGCACTTGCAACAATTCTAGAAGAATTCATAGCCAAGGAACTTCAACCGTGGACAAAGACATTCCCCTATGAGTTTTATGCTGAGATATTTCGTTTGCATGGATGGCCCGGACCTCATGGCGCAAAACGCCCAAGTGTAATCGGTCATTACACAAACGACATTGTTTACGCACGGTTGGCGCCGGGAGTATTGGATGAATTGCGCAGGCTCAATCCTAAACAATCGAGCGGGAATAGGCGGAATCGGCATCATCAATGGTTCACGACCGAATATGGCCATCCCAAGCTACGGGAACATCTCGCAGCCGTTACAGCACTAATGCGGGCGGCAACTGATTGGGACGACTTTCTATGGTTGCTTCAACGAGCTTACCCTATAGTCAATACCCAATTGCCTCTGGCAATAAGAATGTCCGAGTACACGGCCAAACGAGAGGGGCAAATCGGTCGCAGAGGACGACCAATAAAATACCCCATGCCGGAACAGATACCCGATACTGCAGCGAATGTGGCACGTGCCGTTATGAATACACCTCCGAAAAAGCGGGATGACTGGGAGTTCATGAAGCGACGCAACCAAGACTTATAACGGGCCTCTGGTTACTTTGGTATGTAATTCCCTTTTCGATGTACTAGACTGACTTGCGTGTCCAGAAGGCACAGTGTTTGAGTCCGTTGTTATTTACATAATACATCAATCCCCCGAGGGATTTCCGGTCCCTGGCTGACACCAATTCCATGCCGTGGGCCCGGAGCGCTCTTACGACTCTCCGCTCGTCGAAGAGTCGAAAGGACCTGACAGCGTTGTAGTCGGGGTCGTGTATCGTGACCGTGCCGCGGCCGCATTTGAAGACCATCTGGAGCACGCCTCCCGGCTTGGTGATCCGGCTCAGCTCGGGAAGGGTGGTCTCATAAACGTGGTCCTCGCTCAGGTGTTGGATAACCGCGTTGCACATGACAAAGTCGAAGGTGGCAGTCCGGAAGGCTAATCGTCGCGACAAGTCACCCACCTTTACGCGACCCTCAAGGAAGGGATGCAGACGGAGCGCCGTTTCCACGTTGTCCTTAACGGCGTCGATTCCGACCACGTCCAGGTCTCGACCCACCAGGTCCGCCACGTCGATAGCGCCTGCGCCGCAGCCGGCGTCCAGTCCTCTCGGTCCGGGCGCCAGCTTCACCAGGGTGTTTATGAGGGAGTGATTGCCCTTCAGTGAAGAATGAGACGAGCTTGCCCAGAGCCGCTGGACCCGTGCGATCTGATTGAACGCGTACCGGTCCGCGTGCCTCTTATAGAACGTTCCATAGTCATCGATTGACCGCAGCTTGCGGCCGGCATTTGTCCTGGTTTCCATAGGCTACCTCCAGCGTCAAGAGTGACTCCTCGGGCAACCATCAAAAAGCGCAGACAGTAAAAGACATCAAGGCTATTCATCCGTCGTGCGAACGAGCATCCTTTGAGACAGACGCTCTCCACCGGTGTGACGATGCGACTCAGAAAGCGAAGCGGAAGGCGCCTGTCAATGGCGCACTAACCGCGGGTCCTTTGCGAGAAGCGGATTTCAGAATCCGCCGGGAATACCAGAAATACAGCCTGGGGCTGCCGGTTGATACCCCGCCCATCTGCCCAGGCATTACCCCCGGCCAATTTTCCTTCCTTGGGAAGCGACCGGGTGGCGCGAATGTGCCCTTACAGCATGTCCGAGAAGTATGTTATTGCTATGATAATTGCCATGGGACGGTCATTTTGTCAAGTTTGGGTCACCCGTCCCCTTGCGGCAAAAGGCTTTCTGCAGGTCAGGCAATCAGGGCGGGAGAAGACTGTCGGGGATAACCGTGATGCCTGTCTGCTTCACCCAACCCCCGACCGTAGATCCTCCACTTGGGGAAGTTGAAGTCGGATGTCACCGAACGCGGCTGCATGAGCACCGCCCGAAGGAAGGACTGCAGGTCCGGCACGTTATAGATGTTCATTCCGAAGCCCCAGTCGTCCAGCAGGTCCAGCATCTCGCGCTTGTAGGCGGTGTTCCACTTCACTGAAAACCGGTTGATGCCCCAGGAGGCGAACTCTTCCAGCAGCGCCCTGGCCCTGTCCGGCATGGTGGTCATCAGGGGCGCCAGGTAGTTAATGGAGCACTGCACGGTGGCGGAGGGGAAAGCTGCGGCCAGACGCCGGAACCCTTCGGGTTGAAGAGTCTCAATCTTGCCGTTGAACCATAGCCGGGAGTGCTCGATGCCGGAAGATTCGACGGCAGAGATTACCCTGTCGAGGGCCGCCTCTTCCTTCAGGTCTATCTTCACCGACTTGCCGGCGTTCTTGAACCTGTTGAGCACGTCCTCTAAACGCAGCAGGTCCCGGATGCGGTGGGGCGGCTCGCCGAATTCGTCGTGGTGCAGCACCAGTTGGTCGGTCTTGGGATGCAGCCGCACGTCCATCTCGCCCCACTGGACGTTGGACCGCATGAACTCGTGCAGATTGTCCTCTTCGTTGATGCCGTGCCACACGAACTGCACGTGGCGGGGGAGCGAAGACTGCACGGCAAGCTCCGTCAGGTCGAACACGTTGCCGGAAATGGAAGCCTGCGGCAGGCGCTGCCTCTGGGAGAGGAAGATGGTGTCGGCGTGGAGGAGCATCACGTCCTGCGCCGTCGGCATGTCGGAAATGGCCGCCAGGTTCTCCGGCTCGTTGTCGATCATGGCGAAGACCCGGTAGCCCAGGTTGCGGAAGTAGTTCACCCCGTCCACTTTCACCTGGGGGGTGCTCCGGTCGGGAAGGCCCTGGTTCATGAAGAGCAGCCGGTCTTCGAACTCCACCTTGTACTCCTTGCCCAGGAAGTTCAGTGAATGCAGGGTGTCCTGCCTCAGGTTCTCGTTGCGGCCGGTGTTGAGGCCCACGTAGGTGTTGGGCTGCAGCTGGAACCAGCGCATCACTTCCATGACGCCGTGGTATGGCCGGTGGGACTCGATCAGGCCCGTGATTGACCGGCGCGCAACTCTGAACCAGTGCGACACCTGCTCACGAACGGAGGGAGGCAGGTCCATGGCCTCAAGCAGCTCCTCGGACCGGTCCTCGTGCATGGTGATGTGGGATACATCCACCTCGTCGAAGTAGGAAGTGCCGTGGAACTTGTCGAAGGAGTTGAGCGCCTGTAGGACCATGTATCGGGTGTCTACGATGGTGCCGTCGATGTCGAAGATGGCGATGAGTTTGTCGTCCGGGTAGAGGTGCCGCATCTTCTGATAGTGATAGGAAAGCTTGTTCATCCAGCGGTTCATATTTTTCTCTGTTCCATTCGCATTTTTATTCAATTCAATGGTATCAGAGATACACAGTTCCACGTTAAGGGAAAGTTAAGGCTCTTAGGCCAAGAATCGGCATGACAGCGTAATTCGTCGTCATTTTACAACTCATGACGAGAGTCAACGAGCGCCTGGGACAGTCGATGGGATGGAATGCGGGAAGCGTAGCCTAGTCCAGACCCAGGCCCTCCCGGATGTCGCGCAGCTGGCCCACGTGGTCGCGCCAGTGGTTCAGAAAGAGGCCCTCCAGCAGGTTCTGGGCTGTGCGGTCTTCCCGATGGTTGCGCAGCGGAAACCAGCAGGATGCGGCTTTGCCTGCGATATCCTCGTCGGAGGCGTCAGCCAGCACGGAATCAAGGGTGTCGAAGTATTCGGAGAGGGCGGCGCGGATCTGGTCCATGTCCATCGCCTGGCGTTCGTCGTTCAGGTGAGTCTCGTCGGCGATGATCGTCACCTCCGTCCGGGAGCCGTCCAGGATGCCCGCGACGGTGTTGGGGATGCCGCCCTCCGGGTCTTCAAGGACGTGCCACAGCACTTCGCGGGCCGACCATTCGTCGTCGTCCTGCTTCCAGTCCAGGCAGTAGTCCATGCCCTCCAGGACGGTGTCGAGGTCTTGTTGAAGCTCCTTGGCAGAGTCGAGAATCGATTGTTTCAGGGTTGTCATGGTTTCCTCCAGAGATTAGGGATTGGCGTGGACTTGTAGTGATTGCAGGACTTCATCCCGGTATTCAGGCAGAGACCGGGCGCGGGCGATGGACGCTTTCAGCAGGCCTAGGGGCGTGCCTCCGTCGTGGCGTTCACCCTTCAGCGTGTAGGCGAACAGGGGGTGGGATTCCAGCAGGATTGCGAGACCGTCGGTAAGCTGAATCTCTCCCTTGGCCCCAGGCTTCGTCCGCTCCAGTGCGTCGAACACTTCTGATGGAAGTATATACCGGCCTACGATTGCCAGATTGGAGGGGGCTTTTTCCGGCGGCGGTTTTTCCACCAGCCCGAGAATGCGTGACTCGCCCTCCGAAAGTGGTTCGCCATCGATGACGCCATAGCTGCTGACCCGCTCCGGCGGGACCTGCTCCACCGAGATGACTCCGCCTCCCCTTCGATGGTACACCTCCAGCATCTGGGCCAGCGCGGGTGCCTGGTGGAAGACAACGTCGTCGGGCAGGATGACGGCGAAGGGTTCGTCGCCCACCGCGTCGCGGGCAGTGAGAACGGCATGGCCCAGGCCCAGGGGCTGGGCCTGCAGAACGAAACTGACGCGGGCCATCTCTCCCAGCCGCTTAATCTGCTCGAATATCTCGGGCGGCACCTTGCCCTTCAGGGACCGCTCCAGTCGTGGATCGGGTTGAAAATACTGCTCAAGGGATTCCTTGTCCTCGGAGGTGACGAGGATTATCTCTTCGATGCCGGAGCTTACGGCCTCTTCCACCGCGTATTGGATGAGAGGCTTGTCGAAAAGAGGCAAAAACTCCTTGGGCACGGCCTTGGTGACGGGGAGAAATCGGGTGCCCAGGCCGGCGGCAGGAATGACCGCCTTTCTAATGGGTGATGGGACTGACATGACCGCAATTCTAGCACCTCAACTGACATCTTCCTATTCTCGTAGGCCCTCTTCTCCCTTCCTACTTAGCCACATGTCATTCCGAGCGCAGCGCAGCGGAGTCGAGGAATCTTGTTGCCAGTCACCCGCCTACTCTACTTCCGCGTCCCTTCCCCTTCCCCATCCCCGCGAAGGCGGGGATCCACCCCCTCCTGCCGTCACGCAGTTGTCCCCACCCCCGCGAAAGGGGAACCCACTCGCTACCCACAACCCTCGTAGGTGAAGACAGTAACCCCTCTACACAACCTCTTCCCCCTTGACGGGGGAAGATTGAGATGGGGGTGAATCCCATCCCCCATAAACAAAAAGTGCCATTTTGCCCATTGCCAGGATGCTCTCTTCTCTGCTAACCTGCCCACATGAACAAATCTTCTTGCAACCCCGCCTTCTCTCAAGCCGACCATGACTGCATCACTTGGGACTCGTTCTCAATAATTCTCCCCAAAATACCCAAAAAACTCAGAAAACAAAAAACGAATCAAGAAACACCCAAATTCATGCCTGAAGACCCCGCAAATTGCCAATATTCGTTTTTGTAAACGAATCATGCCCAAAGCTGGCAAAATTGAAACGAGTCACTCGTTTCCCACTCGTTTCAGACTCGTATCTGAATTGACGTATCACTAAAATCTCCGAATGATTCCAGGCTGCTGCCCTTGCGATGACGAAAAGCAATTGACACCTAACGCCGGGCGGGCCTAACATTGACTCAGGCTGTGCTAGGCGGGGAGCTAGCGGTGCCCTGGACCCGCAATCCGCTATAGCGGGGTTGAATTCCTCCCTGAGGCTAGATCAATGGACCTCTATTCTCTGAAAGGGTGCTGAGGGCTGGGTCCCACGCGGCGAAGACCTGTAAACTCCGCCAGGTCCGGAAGGAAGCAACGGTAAGCAGTTATCTTCGGGCGCCGTGGGACAGCCTGGCCTGAGCCTGATCAGCCGGATACGTTCATTGATTGTGTCGAAGGAAGGTGCACGGCCTTCAACTCGAAATTCTCGCCGGCCAAGGCGTCTCGCCAGGCGACTTGGCCAGCATTTCCTCTCCGACCGTCGCGTTCTCGCCCACATCCTGGAAGCCGCCGACGTTTCGCCCGAGGACACCGTGGTGGAGGTGGGCCCCGGTCGCGGCATTCTCACCCGTGAACTGGTGAAGCTAGCCCGCCGTGTGGTGGCGGTGGAGATTGACGAGACTCTCGCGGCGCGTCTGCCGTCGCGGACGGGAAATCCCGCCAACCTGCAGGTGATGCAGGCCGACGCCCGCACCGCGGACCTGGACACACAAGGTTCCTACAAGGTGGTCGCCAACCTTCCCTACTATGCCGCCAATCCTATTGTCCGGCGGTTTCTGGAAGCAGACCGGCAGCCCGATCGGCTTGTGGTAATGGTGCAGAGGGAAGTCGCCCAATCCATGGCGGCGTCTCCGGGAAGAATGACCGTGCTGTCCGTGGCCGTGCAGTTCTACGGCTCGCCTCGAATGGTGTGCAGCGTGCCTCCAAGGGCCTTCCGTCCCGCGCCAAAAGTCCACTCGGCGGTGGTCTGCATCGACGTCTGTCCGGATGCTAGAAAGCGGGTGGACGACGAATCCCGATTCTTCGAGCTGGTGCGGGCCGGTTTCGCCGCGCCCCGAAAGCAGCTGCGGAATTCCCTTGCCCAGGGGTTGCGAGTCGCGGGTACGGAATCATCAGAGCTGCTGGAGCGGACGGGCATAGATGCTCAACGCAGGCCGGGGACGCTGACCGTGGAAGAGTGGATTTCGCTTTACAAGGCCCTTCCGTCAAATGCGATGCCGGACTCTGCCTGCGAAGGCGCGGACGTTGATTCATGACCGCGCTCATCGCGAAGGGAAGACGGAGTCCACCGTCGCTGACGGCGCTGGCCTACGCCAAGATTAACCTGACGCTGGAGGTGCTTGGCCGCCGCGACGACGGGTATCACGAGGTGGCGACGGTGCTGCAGACGGTCAGCCTCCATGACCGGTTGACCTTCGTGCCTGATTCAGAGATTTCAGTGGAGTGCTCCGTTCCGAGTTTGTCCAACCACGACAACCTCGCCTGGAAGGCTGCACTCGCCTTGAGGGAGGCCACGGGCTTTAGCGACGGTGCGCGAATTGCCATCGAGAAGGGTATACCTGAGTCGATGGGTCTCGGCGGAGGCAGCAGCGATGCAGCAGCCACGCTGGCGGCCTTGAATCGCCTATGGGGATTGGGGATGTCCGTCGCGGAACTGGAGGAGGTAGGTCGCAGCCTGGGGGCCGACGTCCCCTTCCTGATCGGTGGAGGAACGGCTCTGGGCGTCGGCAGGGGCGACCGGCTGACGAGGCTCCGTCCGCTTCCCACGCAGTGGCTGGTGGTCGTGTGCCCAATGGTGGAAGTGGAGGAAAAGACCCGCCGCATGTATGGCCTGCTGGACAGTGAGTCCTACACGGATGGGAAGGTGACGCGGGTCTTCGTCGACGCCGTGGAGCGGGGCGAATTCTCTCAGCAGATGCTGTACAACGTCTTCGAGTCCGTGGCCTTCGACGTCTTCCCCGGCCTCGACCGGGTGATGAGGGACGTGGAGGACGCCGGAGTTCGCCACGTGAGCCTTTCGGGAAGCGGGCCGGCCCTCTATGCGCGCGTGGCTGACGAAGGACAGGGACGCTACGTCAGGGACAGGCTGGTGCGTCTCGGCCATCGGGCATACCTGGCGGAGACGAGGGATTCCTCGCCTCACTTGACGCTGGGCATTGAAGAAAACTAGACTATCTGCGGTCTTCTGCAGGTTTCACCAGAGGGGAACTCGATAATGATAGGCATCTTGAACGCCATCCGGATAGACATGGATCCGGATATGATTACCCTGGGGTCCTTCGTCCTCACCTGGCACGGGTTCTTCACCTTTGTCGGTGTCGCGGTGGCGGTGGCCCTGGTGTCCTACTGGGCCAAGAAGGAAAATATCCCGCCCGACACGATTCTCTCGGTATCGGTCTGGGCCATCCTGGGCGGCATTGTCGGCGCGCGGCTGGTTCACGTGGTGGACTTCTGGACCCGGGTATACCAGAACGACCCTCTGAGCGTCCTGTACATTTGGGAAGGCGGTATCGCCATCTACGGCGCCGTGCTTGGAGGCTTCGCCGGAGGGGCCATATACGTGCTGGTGCGGAACCGGGACGGATTTCTCAACTTCTGGAACAGGTTCCTTTTCTTCCTGGGTCGCCTTGAAAGGATGCCCATGCCCTCCGTGGGCAAACTGGCAGACCTGACGGCTCCCGCTCTTGTGCTTACCATGGCCATCGGGCGCATTGGCGACATCATCAATGGCGAGCACATCGCGCGGATAACCAGCATGCCCTGGGGATTCGTCTACACCCATCCCAAGACTCAATCGCTGTACAACAACATCGCGGAAGGCCGGTCGTCCTTGACACCCTCTCATCCGGCGGTGGTGTACGAGATGATCTGGGACGTGGCGATTCTGGGCTTCCTCTGGTTCGTCCTTCGCAACAAGCTGAGGCCCGACGGAATGGTCTTCGTGGCCTTCCTGGCCCTCTATTCGCTGGGCCGGTTCTTCATCAGCTTCATCCGGCAGGACCAGGTGTGGATAGTCGGGCTGGACATGGCGCAGATTATATCGCTGATCGTGATGTCCATCTCAGTAACCGTGCTCATTTCAAAGGCCCAGGTTATCCGGCCGGGCCAGCGACGACGCATCCGCCAGGAGGCCCAGGAGTAGAAGCACAGCCGGCGCCTCCTCGCTACTAACGGGAAGGGCGGAAGTCCTCCACCCTGAGCTCGACGACACGCTTCCCCCTCCACGAATTGGTGGAGAGGGAGTAGGCCAGGTCCATCAACCCGTCTTCGGGAAGCTCACGTTCTCCCTGACGGAACCCGAAGGCCGTCCATGCCGCCCTCCCGTCCCATAGCTCTAGCCTTAGGTGTTGCCCCTCCCTTCCAACCCTAGAGGTCTGCAGAACCTTCATGCGCCGCGCCAGAAAGACGGGCTTGGGATTGCCGTAACCGAAGGGTTCCAGGGCTGCAAGACTCTTCTGGGTATCGCCCATCAGGTCTGGGGGCAGCGCCTCTGCGTCAATCCGAAGGGTGGGCGCGGGCTGGGAGTCGCCCAGAATGTCACGGGCGATGGAGGTCAGCTTAGCCCGAAGTTCCTCCAGATTGTCGCAGCCCATGACGAAGCCTGCGGCCATGGAGTGACCGCCGAATCTCTGGAACAGCGGTCGACACTGCTCAAAGGCGGCGATGACGTTGAAGGCCGGGATGCTGCGGGCGCTGGCACGGACAACGCTGCCGTCGAGGGACATGACAACGGCGGGCTTGTGAAAGGCTTCGACCATGCGGCTGGCTACAAGACCGGAGATTCCGGGATCGAAGTCTTCGTGGGCAAGCAGGATTATCGGTTCGGCGGCGTCGGCCATTTCCAGCGCCTTCTGGCATGCGGCCTCCGTGTTGCGCTGACGCTCCCGGTTGAAGCCCTCCAGGGTTTCCGCCAGTGCGTTGGCCTCACTTGCGGTGTCGCACGTCAGCAGCCGGTAGCTGGAGATGGCGTGCTGCAGACGACCGGCGGCGTTCAGTCGGGGCGCGATGATGAATGAGATTGTCCCGCTGTCGATGTCCCTGGAAGAGATCTTTGCCTGACGATAGAGGGCGTTCAGGCCAGGACTGCTTGTGTGTCGAAGCTGGCGCAGACCAGCGGTAACGATGGCCCGGTTTTCACCCTTGAGTGGGCCCAGGTCGGCAACGGTGCCGATGGCGGCGAAGGCAAGCAGGTCAGGGGGCAATTCTTTGTCCAGGTGGCCGTAGAGGCTCTGAATCAGCTTGAGGGCGAGGCCCGCTCCCGTCAGTTCCGTGAAGGGGTACTCGGAGCCGGATATCTTGGGGTCGATGATGGCCAACGCCGACGGCAGCGTGGCAGAGGGGGTATGGTGGTCCGTGATGATGACGTCAATCCCCAGGTCCGCGGCAAATTCCACCTCCCGGTGCGAGGTGACGCCGCAATCGACGGTGACGATGAGGTCGACGCCGGACTGTCTGAGGGCCTGGACGGCTTCCACGTTCAGGCCGTGGCCTTCAGTGATGCGGTGGGGTATATAGGGGGTTACGTGGCCGCCCAGCGCTTCTAGACCCTGGGCAAGAATTGCGGTGGCGGTGACGCCGTCGGCGTCGAAGTCGCCAAACACGCCGATGGTCTCCCCTGAGTCGATTGCTTGCGCCAGCCGCGTGACGGCGGCGGTCATCTGGGGCAGCAGATTGGGATTGTGGAAGGGTTCCGCCGGGCCTTCCAGAAATGCGCGGACTTCCTCCGACGTGGTGATGCCCCGGCTATAGAGCACCTGGCCCACCACCTCCGGCAGTCCAACGCTGTGGGTGAATTCCGCCGGTGCAGATGGATGAAGCCGCCAGACCTTATTCATTGAATATCATGTGGTATCATTGGTTGCGTGGAACCCATGAGCAAAATAGCATAGTATTCCGGCAATTGGTATACCGGCGTAACGTCATTGCCGACAAGGAGAAAAAGACTGAATGAAAAAGCTAAGCGAAATCAAGTCCATAGACGACTTGGAAATACCGGAAAACCTGAATGAGCTAATGAAGGAGTCAGCCAAGAGAAAAATGACGCGGGAGGAAAGACGGGAGCAGGCAATATCCTGGGTTATCGGCATGATGCCCCATGGAATTGAGTTAAGCCGGGAGGAAGCCGAGCGAATCGTAGACCGCGTATAGGGATTAACTGCAATTATGGACCTCTTCGAGATAGAAGGAGGCGAGTCCAACCCTGTCTATCAGCGGGTGGCTGCTGGGAATAATTTAAGGCATCACAGCTTTCTGGAATCGATGATTGAAGCTGCCGTCGCCAGCGAAAGGCAGTGGATATCACAGTCCCTCATCAAGGCCATAAACTTTCACGCCATCGCGGGACTCCATTACGAAGCGGGACAGTACCGCTCCCACGAAGTGACCGTAGGCCCGCACACTCCTCCCCGGTTCTATCGTGTGGGCCCTCTTATGGACCACTTCGTCAACATCATCAACCGGTACTAGGAATCCTCCGACCCCGTTGGGCTGGCTTCCTACGCCCTTTGGCGGATCAATCACATCCACCCCTTCGTCAACGGAAATGGACGAACGGCAAGGGCTATGTGCTACTTCATTCTGTGCGTGAAATCCGAAGGGTCTTTGACGGGGCGTCCGATGCTGCCCCAGGTTCTCGCGCAGGAGCCTGTACGGTCGCTATACATTCGCGCCCTCAGAGAAGCTGACGAAGGCGAACTTGTTACGCTGACAACACTCATCCAGGGGTTGGTTGCACGGCAGATCCAGGATGTTGACTAGCGTCGGTAGTCGCCCCGACGAAATCGCTACAGATTCTCGGCTTGGGTGAAGACGAGGACGGAGTTGTGGCCGCCAAAACCGAAGGAGTTGCTGATTAACGCCCTGATGGACCTGCTCCGGGCGGCGTCCGGCGTGTAGTCCAGGTCGCAGTCAACGTCGGGGTTTTCCAGGTTGATGGTGGGCGGTACTACGCCCTCCTGCATTGCCATCACGCAGATGCCCGCTTCGACGGCGCCGCCGGCTCCCAGCAGGTGGCCCGTCATGGACTTGGTGGAGCTGACGGAGGCGCGGTAGGCGTCCTCTCCCAAGGCCAGCTTTATGGCCAGGGTTTCCTGCCTGTCGTTGAGAGGCGTGGAAGTGCCGTGGGCATTGACGTAGTCCACCTCGGAGGGCTCCACCGAAGCTAGGCGAAGTGCCTTCTTGACGGCGCTGGCGGCGCTTTCGCCGGTCTCGGACGGTTCGGTGACGTGGAAGGCGTCGGAGGTCGACGCGTAGCCCGCCAGCTCTGCCAGGGGCTTAACGCCACGCCTCAGGACGCTTTCGTGGCTTTCGAGGACGAGGATACCCGCGCCTTCGCCGATGACGAAGCCGTCCCGTTCCGCGTCGAAGGGGCGGCTCGCCTTCTGGGGTTCGTCGTTGCGACGGGACAGGGCGCGCATGTTGCCGAATCCGGCTACGGCAATGGGGCAGATGGGGGCCTCGCTCCCGCCCGCCAGCACCACGTCCATCTCTCCGCAGGCAATGAGGCCGGAGGCGGCTCCGATGGCGTCGGCGCCGCTGGAGCAGGAGGACACGGTGCAGAAGTTGGGGCCCAGCGCGCCCGTCATCATGGAGAGATGGGCGGCGGCCATGTCGCCAAGCATCATGGGTATGAGGAAGGGCGAAACCCGCCGGGGGCCGCGGTTGGAGAGGACCTCCTGCTGGCTGGAGAGGGTGAGAATCCCGCCGATGCCGCTGCCGACGAGGGCGGACATGCGGTATCTATCCACGTGGTTGTTGTTGTGAAGGTTGGCCTGGGCCAGCGCTTCCTGGGCGGCGGCGGCGGCGAACTGGGTGAACCGGTCCGTGCGTCGGGCCTGCTTCCTGTCCATGTGCGCCTGGGGGTCGAAGCCCTTGACCTCGGCGGCGATCTGCGTGCTGAAGCCCTCGGTGTCGAAGGCGGAGATCCGATCCACGCCCGACACGCCGGACTTGATGCCATCCCAGGAAGACGACGCGTCCAGCCCCTGGGGGCTGATGATCCCCAAGCCGGTTACGAAGACCCTGTTTCGCTCACTATCCATCTATAGAAATATCAATAATGCAGATAATCTGGGTCTGAATTGTAGGAAGAAGCGCCGTGCGCAACGGGATAGGCCGCGGCGGGTAACGTTGTGGGTTACTCCTGGCTGGCCGTCTTCGGCTGGGCTATCCTGATCTTCAGGGTGCTGCCGGTGAGTATGCGGTTCCTGGAGGAGTCGAGACGTTCCTTGATGGCATCCCCAATCTCGCTGACCCGGGTGGAGATGGACCCCTTCAGCTCCTTGCTGGTGGCGGCCAGCTCCTTCCGCCGGTAGGTGAGCATGCCCGATAGCTCCTCGCCCTTGGCGGTCAGGCGCATACGGTAGCGCTCCACCAATCGGAAGAGGCGGGCGTAGAGGTTGTCCACGGGGTTCAGCCTGGAGTGGAACTTGTTGAAGATGCGTCGGGACTCTTCCATGCTCCAGCGTTCGTCATGGTGGACAAACTGGCGGCCGGTGTAGAGGTGGTAGGGCCGCATCTCTCCCTCGCCGAGGATCTCGCCGTTTGCGTTCAGGGGCACCAGGTCGGTCCAGTTGGAGGTGGCTGGCAGGGGCGTCAGCAGGTTGGCCGTCTGGTACCTGCTTATCTGGGTTACCCAGTCGGCCATCTCCATGATGCCGTCCTCCGTGTCGTAGGGGAGGCCTATGATGGTCATGGCGACGATGCTGAAGCCCATGTCGTTCAGGTTTATCAAGTCCTTGTAGACCTGGCCGGGGTCCTGGCGCTTGTTGACCAATTCCAGGTTCTTGGCGTCGGAGGACTCCACGCCTACGTAGAGCATCTCCATGCCGATTTCCTTCAGTGCGTGGGAAAGTTCTGGGTCCTGCCCAATTTCGGCGCGGGTCTGGCAGATGAGGTACATGTTGTCCGAGTGGCCCTTCCAGCCCTTGATGCGCTCCAGCCGCTCGTTGCGGTACTTGACGGCCCGCAGGGGCGGCGGGTGGAGGTCGTCGGAGAGGAAGACGCTGAATCTTCCATCCTTGTTGGTGTGAATCAGCCCGTCGGCTGCCATCTCCTGAAGTTGGGCCAGCCGTTTCAGTTCCACGTCCCGCTTGACCATCCGGTAGCCGAGAAACTGCTGAATCACCTGGCAGTAGGTGCAATTCTCGGTGCAGCCCCGCACGGTCTCCATGACGCCGCCTACCAGGGCCCTGGATGGGGTCAGGTCGCGGATGGAGTAGAAGTCGGGAAGCTCTACGAGGTCCGGCGGAATAACGCCGACGCGTCGGGTCTGGGTGGTGTTGCCTTCGACTTGGTAGGTGACGCCGGGAATCTTGGCGAGGCACTTGTCTCGCTCATCACCCTTGAAGGTGAGCAGCACATCGAGCAACTGGCCGATTATGTCCTCGCCTTCGCGCTGGACGATAACGTCGAACTTGCCTTCGCGGAAGGCCTCGTCGGGGAGGGGGCCCATGTGTGGGCCGCCGCCGACGGTGATGAGGTCTGGATGGAACTCCTTGGCCATGCGGCCGATTTCGTAGGCGCGGGGCACCTCGTTGATGAGCGCGGAAATAAGGAGAACGTCCACGCCTTCAAGGTCTTTCTCGGGGTCTATCTTGCCGCTGCGGTCTTCGAACCAGATCTCCCTTTCGTAGAAGTAGGGCCCGTCCCACTGGGCGAGGGCGCCTGAGAGGAAGAGCATCCCCTGCCTGGGGATGGCAACGAATTCGAAATTACCGCCCGGAGACCTGGGTTGCACCAAGACAACTCGTTTAATTCGAGACACTGGAGTAACCTCCGGTTATCCTTTGTATGTAGCCATGGAGAGGGGAATTCCCCCAACTGTGGCATTGACTCTTAGATTAATAGATTGGCGTATTATACAGATAAGGATGATTCAATGAAATAGGGGACTTTTGTGACGGGTTGATGGTTGGGCAGCGCATCCGACCTTTACAAAATAATGCGCGACTTGATCGTTGTTGGATTGCCTGAATGGCCTACGATATCATATTTCGCGTCCGGTTTCCACAAATGGCCTCGTGGCCGCTAATCGACAAACTCGCCCACGCCCCACTCATCTTCTGTAGGGGCGGCTCGCGAGCCTCCCGCTTCCCCAAAAAACCTCTTCCCCTTTGACGGGGGAAGATTGAGATGGGGGTGTTTCCCGCGTGTCCACCCCCCTGTGATATCATCCTGTCGCTATGGCGCTACAGACTGAACCCTCCGCCAACTATGCCCTGCGCGACCTGCTCCGCGAAATGATGCGCCGAAGCAGGGTGTGGTCTCAGAACACGCGGATTATCGCCGGACATCCAAGCCTGCAGCCCGACATTCTCATCACCTCTTCGGGACGTTCCCCCGTCGTCATCGCCCACGCAGCAAGCGGCGGAATATCAGAAGCCTTCGCCCGCAAGCTCGTGAATTCTGGAAAGACTCTTTTGACTCCTGATTACACCGCAAACTCGAAGCTAGTTGCACTGAGGGCGGCCTCAGCATGGATTACAGAGGGTTGAAGTCGGATAAGGACAACAGTTGTCCAATCATCACATTCTAGTCCACGGTGTCATTTTCCGTTCGTCACAATTGTTCAACAACATGTTCTGGATAGAATAGTGGATAAACAAGAACTGTTAGCTTTGTTGGTGCAAGGAAGGGAGTCTTGGAATACACAGGTGGACTTCTGGATTGAAAATGCGAAACAGTCACTTCACCTAGATTTGACAAGGACAAATATAGCGAAGTCACTACAGAGTGCTGGACGGTTGACCGAATCAGGGCGGCCAGATCTCCGAGGCTATAACCTCAGCTACACTGATTTGTCAGGTTCCTTTCTGCACAAAGTTGACATGAGCGCTGCCGAGTGCTTCTCCACTAATTTCGAGGGCGCTTGGCTCAAAGATGCAGATCTGACTGATGCCGAATGTTCCTTTGCCAAATTTAAGGGTGCCAATTTGCAAGATGCCATACTCTGCGGGACGAGGTTCGATAACTCACCCTTGACTGGCGTTAACTTGGAGGGTTCGAGATTCTGGACAGCCAAATTATTTGACATCGTCGAGCAATTCCAGCCGATTCTCTCAACAGGACCCCGCGCTGACCTAAAAGGAACTGTCGGTAGATTCGTCACGTTATTGGACAAGGTCAGGCGGTTGAGGGAGCATTATGCCTCCTATCAACAGGGTGAGCCAGTGCACATGTTTTATCGCGGCGAAGCGTCAGACCGCTGGTCCCTGACGCCTAGTGTCATGCGAACAGCACACTTCAGGAAATCTGAGGCACAGATGTTAGTAGAAATGCGGTCTCGGCGGCCTCAGGACTTTGCCAACGAGACCACGGCGCTTGGGCACATGGTGGTCGCCCGGCATCATGAACTTCCAACTAGATTGGTAGATGTAACAAGCAATCCACTGATTGCGCTATTTCATGCGGTTTCCAAAGATGACAAGGCAAACAACGGACGAATCCATATCTTTGTGCTTCCCCAGTCTATGGTAAAGCCGTTCAATAGTGACACGGTTAGCGTAGTCGCCAATTTTGCGAGGCTTCCGAGAAGCGAACAGAATCTTCTGTTAGGCAAGACCAAAGCGGATGCCAAGGACGATGTAAACCCCGCCGGCCCACGCAGAGTTGGTCCAAATTCCTACCGAGATGCTCTTGAGCATTTGTATCAGCTCATCCGAGAGGAAAAACCATCGTTTTCCGAGCGAATCGACCCTAGAGACTTTCTGAGAGTGTTCGTAGTCGAACCACAGAGATCTTTCGAACGACTCCGGGCGCAGTCTGGGGCATTTCTGCTGTCGGCCTTCCATGACAGGTATGAGGAAATGTTCGTCAGAAAGTGGTACAGCAATATCCCTATGTACCCACACTATGTGCTTTCCGTTCCTGCTAGGGCAAAGGAAGGAATACGTGACGAATTGTCGATGGCTAACATCACACGTGAGAATCTCTTTCCTAGCCTAGAGGAGACTGCGAAGGCAATTAGAGACAGACACAACGCCTGAACCAAATGGTAGAGGCCGCGCCCTGCTGGACCGTCGCGTCGTCTGCGACCTTCTAGGCTTCGACAAGGAAGTCTACGAAGGTGTCCGCCGCCTCGCCGCCAAGTGGTGCGCCGAGCCCTCTGTCCACGGCGGCAAGAAACGCCCCAAAGGCGCAACGCTGGTGGTCTAGCACAAGATACCTCTGCCTCAAACAGTTGGCACTTTCAGCAAATAGGATGGCTTGAATGGCGGCGAAGGACGGCGCGCCCCTTTGCGGGGATTCTACAGTGATGTCTCTGACACCACTGCTTTACAAAACAGCACACAGATGCTATTATAAGCGGACTAATTCTCTCGAATGCAGGAAGTGAATTTGACAGTTAATTCAAACAATGGCGCCGTGGCCATCGAAACCCACGGCTGCAAGCTGAACCAGGCCGACAGCCAGGCCTTGGCGCGCCGGTTCGTATCGGCGGGCTATCGGGTCGTTTCCCTCGCTGACGGGCCGGACGTTTATGTGCTGAACTCCTGCACCGTAACCCACGTGGCCGACGCCAAGGCGCGGCAGGCCCTCCGCGCCGCCCGTCGCAGGAATCCGTCCATGACGGTGGTGGCCACGGGGTGTTACGCCCAGAGGATGCCCGACCAGCTCAGAAGCATCGCCGGTGTGGACCTGGTGGTGGGCAACTTCGAGAAGTCGCAGATTGTGTCAGAGGTGCAGCGGGCACGAACCGTCGAGACGGTGTCGTGCGGCGAGGGTTCGGAGGACGTCGTTGCGCAGGAGAGTCTGGGCCGTACCCGCGCAATGGTGAAGATTCAGGAGGGGTGCAACCAGGTCTGCGCCTACTGCATCGTCCCCAAGGTGCGGGGCAGGGAACGGAGCATTCCGCCGGAGGAACTAATCGCGACAGTGAGCCGGCGGGTGCGCGAGGGGTTCAGAGAGGTGGACCTGACGGGTACCCAGTTGGGGTCCTATGGTTTCGACCTTCCAGATTCGAACGGCCTGAAGGGCCTCATCGAGAAAATTTTGGCGGAAACGAATGTGGAACGACTCCGAGTCTCCTCCCTGCAGCCCCAGGAGATAACCGAAGGGCTGCTGGAGTTGTGGCGTAACCCGAGGCTCTGTCCCCACTTCCACATGCCGATGCAGAGCGGCAGCGACGCTGTCCTGGCCCGGATGCGGCGCAGGTACACCGCCGGGCAGTACCGACGGACGGTCTCGGACATTTATGAGGTCCTCCCCCATGCCTCCGTAACGGCGGACGTCATTGTCGGATTCCCGGGGGAGACGGATGAAGACCACCGGCGCAGCCTGGAATTGTGCGCGTCGTTGGACCTGGCCGGGATGCACGTGTTTCCCTATTCAGTGAGACCTGGTACCAGTGCGGCCTACATGACCCCGTTGGTCAAACCACAGGTGAAGCAGCGTCGCAAGACGGAAATGCTCGAATTGGCCAGAAAGAAGTCCACGGCTTTTCGACTGAGGGCCTTGGGCAGTGTGAGGCCCGTCCTGTGGGAGCGGGAGGTTGGCCCCGGCATGCTTGGCGGGCTGACCGACAACTACCTGCGGGTGGAGGCGGCGCTGGACGACTCGATGCTGAACGAGATAAGCAGGGTGCGCCTGACTGAGGTCAGAGGAGAGGTGGTGATAGGCGAACCCGTTTGAGCATCACGCCACCCGGCCTGTCATACACCGTCGAATTATCGGGTCCAAAGGGGAAAAAGAACGGGCCCGACGTACTTCGACGCCGAGCCCGCTATTGTAGGCAAGCCGAAAATTCAGTCGATGGACTACAATTCTATGGGCCTCAGGTAGGTCTTGCCGTTGTAGTTCTCGAGGTACCCGGCCTTCCGGTCTGTGCCGTGCGAGAAGATTATGAGCCAGCCTTCCTTTTCGGCGCGTCCCAGCATCTCCCGCTTCTGCTCCAGGGTCTCCTCCGGGTACTGATCGAAGGAGGGAATGGAGGGCAGGTCCAGGTGGTGGGCCGTCGGCACCAGGTCCCCTAGGAAGGCGACGCGCTCGCCCCCGTGGTTCAGGGTGACAATCTGATGTCCCCTGGCTGGGCCGTGGGTCTCGGTCACGGATAGGCCCGGAAGAATCTCGGTGTCGCCGTCCATGAGCTCCAGCTGCGCCCATTCGTCGATGGGCTTGAAGTTGTTCTCGAAGTAAACGCTGCTGAATCTCTCGCTGGGGCTCATCGCCTCTTCCCAGCAGGAACGCTGGACAAAGTGGGTGGCCTTCGGGAAGGTGGGTATCAGGTCTCCGGTGCGGTCTAGCTTGGTGCATCCTCCACTATGGTCAAAATGAAGATTGGTGAGTATTACAATGTCTACCTGGTTGGGGGCAACTCCCATGCTCTTCAGGCTCTTGGTGAGCTTGCTGGGGCCCAGCCCGTACTGTCCCCGCAACCCGTCCATCTCCTTGGATCCCACGCCGGTGTCTACGACGATGTTCTTGCCCGCCAGTTGAATGAGCAGGCAGTTGAGGTTGAGGGTCATGCGGTTTTTTCGGTCGATTGTTATGCGGTTCTCCCAAACTGTTTTAGGAAGATGACCAAACATACAACCGCCGTCCCGCTTTATGGTTCCATCAGTTAGCAGTTTTATGGATGTTGTCATCATGGCTGATTGTGTCGACTCCTGTATCAGATGGCTTGATTATCCAAGCCGGAAAAATGCAAAAGGGTTCCAGCTGACGCCTTATTTCCCCAGTCTTCGTCTATACTCATCCTCACCTCCTAAGAGCGAAATTCCAGCGTCGTGGGTGGGGGAGGTTGCTAAGGCCTGGGCCCTGCAACGATAGAAGTCCCACTTATTGGTTGGTGCCGGTGTTGGCAGCTTTTCGAGTGGTCTATACTGAGATAGTGTCCGCTGGTAAACTACCAACAGGAAGTAACATAATCGCAATTATTATTTTTGTCAAGTAAAAATCAAGAAAAGATTGAAATTAGTTTGAGATATTATCTAGATTTGGAGAGGTAATGCAATGAAGATTAGCGGTTTTGACCATCTGGTCCTCAGAGTTGACGACATCGACACCGCATTGTCCTTCTATTCGGAGGTGTTGGGCATGGAGCCGCTCCGGGTTGATGAATTCCGTCGGGGCGAAGTCCCGTTCCCTTCCGTGCGGATTTCAGCCGACTCTTTGATAGACCTTGTGCCAAAAAACCGAATGCCGGGCTCCAATAACGTGGACCACTATTGCTTGGTGGTGGAGGGTGACCTTGACGAACTAGCGGCGGAGCTCGAGGCCCGCGGCGTGAAGTTGCCAGGGGAGTCGGGCCGAAGATGGGGCGCCCATGGCTATGGCAATTCTATCTACGTGATGGACCCCGAGGGGAACACTATCGAGTTGAAAAGCTACGCCGGCAGCGAGGTTTAGGAGACAGCAGGTAGGGCCTAGCGGAGCTTTGGTGCTACCTTTTCCGCCAGTTGCGTAATGGAGTACTCGATGCGGTCGCGGGGGATGATCCCTCCGAAGGTCACCTCAGCGATGACGGAGCTGAGGCCGAACTCCTCCTGAAGCTCTAGCAGCCGGTCGGTAACGAACTCGGGGGTCCCGTAGACGGTGTCCGTCTCCAATATCTCCTCGTAGGTTATACGCTTCATCCGCTCGCCCCGGTCCACGCGCTCCCTGTTCTCTTCGTCGGACAGGCCTGGTACGGGCAGATTGAGAGTGGCCACCGTGTTCTTGAAGAAGTTCAAAGTGCTGTCCCGGGGTTCGGACTGGGCCTTCTCCATCGTGTCTGCCACGTAGACAGGTATGCGCAGGGCCACGTCCGGGTTGCCCGGATGGTCTGCTTCCTGCCACTCCCTGCGGTAGACGTCCACCCGCTCACGCACCAGGTCTGACCGGCCCCTGACGCCGATGAAGATGGGCATCCCCATTTTGGCGGAAATCGAAAAAGTCACGGCGGAGGTGGCGGCGTTTCTGATGGGGGGGTGGGGGTTCTGGAGGGGTTTGGGCACCACGCAAACGTTGTCGTAGTGGAAGAAATCGCCCTTGTAGGAGAAGGACTCCTGGGTCCATGCTCTGCGGATGACTTCCAGGGTCTCGTAGAAGCGGGCGCGGCTTTCGGCGTAGGGGATGTTGTAGCCCACGTATCCCGTGGGGGAGCCGCTCCTGCCGATGCCGAACTCGAACCGGCCGTTGGAGATGTGGTCGAGGGTGGCGACCTCCTCGGCCAGCCGGATGGGGTTGCCCAGGGGCAGCACCTCCACGGCGGTGCCGACGCGAACGTTTCGAGTGCGGTTGGCGACGGCGTTGGCGATCATGAGGGGTGATGAGAGGACTGACCGGCCGGGCGAGAAGTGGTGCTCCGCCAGCCAGATGCTGTCCAGGCCGAGCCGGTCCGCCATCTCAATCTGGCTGAAGGCTTCTTCAAAGGCCTCGGCGTGGCTGGCCTCGGGGCGGAGATAGAATTCGAAGAAGAGTCCCAGTTCCACCGACTTCCTCCAATGGGTTAGTTCGCCAATGTACTTGGGGATTCTACCACCGCGGGGCGATTGTAACCACCGCGGGCCGCCGGGGTTGGAGGAGCCGTCGTTAAGGCCCTATACTTTGCGGTGGAGGTAGAGACGATGCGAATTGCCCTTTCTGACGAACAGCGCCTGACGGTCGCCACGGCGAAGCGGGTGGCTATGGAATGCCTGGAGCCGAGGGCGGCCCACTACGACGAGACGGCCACCCATCCCGTGGAGAGCTGGAAAGCCCTGTGGGAAAACGGTCTGCTGGGAATGGCCGTCCCGCGAGCTTACGGCGGTTTGGGCTTGGACATGCTCACCTACGTGATGGTGGTGGAGGCTCTGGCCCAGGGCTGCACGAATACGGCCATGACGGTGCACATGCACTCGGTGGTGCAGCGTTACATCGACGCGCTTGCTACGCCGGAGGTGAAGGCATGGCTCTACCCTGAGGTGGTGGAGGAGGGCAGGATGTTCGGCAGCTGGGGCAGCGAGCCGGGACGACGAGGGGGTTCAGGGGTGGTGCAGACGGTCCTCTCGCGGGATGGGGACGGCTATGTCATTAATGGGCAGAAGCACTTCTGCACCATGGCGGGCGGGGCCTATCGGTACATGGTGCATTGCAGCATGGAAGGGACGGAGGGGCCCGGCAGCGTGATCATGGCAATGGTGCCTCGGAACGCCAAAGGGCTGAAGATTACGGGGGAGTGGAACACCCTCGGCATGAGGGCGACGGTGAGTCCGAGCGTTTCTTTCGACTCATGTCGGGTGACTGCAAAGTCGGTCATGGGACGACCGGGTCTGTCGGAGCGGGTGGGCGTTGGTCAGGGCTTCGGTCTGGGTTACGCAGCGGTGTATCTGGGGGCTGCGACGCGGTCGCTGGAGTTCTTCGTTGAGCACAGCAAGACAAGCAGGTACGCGCCCGACCCGGAAATGCTGTCCCACAGTCTGGTGGTGCAGCGAGGCGTGGCAGAGATGACGCTGGCCTTGGAGGGAGCGCGAGGGGTGTTGTACGACAGCGCCGGACGGTGGGAGGAGGACGCAGACCCAATCCGGCGGGCAATTCTAGCGGCGCGGGCCAAGTATCTGGCGACGCAGGCTGCATTGATGGTGACGTCGAAGACGCTTCAGCTGGCAGGGGGAAGAGTGGCGCATCGCCGGTACCCGCTGGAGCGGATTTATCGCGACGTTCGGACGTGCACGCTGATGCCGCCCAACGCGGAGCGGAGCCTGGAGATTGTGGGTCGGTCCGAACTGGGGCTGACGGACGATTTGCTGGTGCTGCGGCACTCTTCTTAGAGTGGCATTCTCCGTCTTGGCTGCACTTAGCGTACAGGATGTAGGAGAGGCAACTTAGAGAAAGAAGGGCGCCCCGCACGGGGCGCCCTTCTTGGGTTCCCGTATTCAGTTGTTGGCTAGGTAAAGTCTACTGCTCAGGCCAGCCGGCGGGGATGTTGTCAGAGGCCAAGGCTGCCTGGACGGATGCGAGGGCCTCGCTTGTGACCCAGGCGCTCCAGACATCCTCGTTACCCTTGAGCCACCATAGTGCTGCGTCATTTGCGGTGGCTTCCTGATTCTCGCTTTGCCAAGCGGCAACAGATTTGTAACGGTCGATGTTGAAGGACCAGTTGCGGAGCATCGAAACAACATCGGGGGCACGCTGCAAAATGTCCGGGCCAACCGCGATTAGGATAGTAGCGTCCTCATAAGCGCAGGCCTTGGTGGTGAACCAGCATTCGTCGCTGTAGGCCGGTTCCTCCAATCGCACCAGGTCAAGGAGCAGGGGCGGATCGTTGGTACCCCACTGGTAGCCCAGCCATGGTTCTTGCTTTTCGTAGGCTCCGTAGAGGTCGGCGTTGGAGGCGGCTCCGTCGCCGGGGTTGACGATGTGAACGTGGTCGTCCAAGCCGTAACCCGTAATCTGGGAGGCGTTTACTTCTTCGCAGGCCCAGCCGATGACGCATGAAACCAAGCGAGCCTTACCACCGGTTTCGGGGGTGGCGAAGAGCATCTTGAACTGGTCGTCTTTCAGATCTTCAACGCTATCCAGTTCGGGATATTGTTCCTGAAGGTACTTGGGGATGACGAAGGCGGACTGCCAGTCCTTACCCAGGCTTTCGCCAATGGCAACAACCTGACCCATAGACTGAGCTTCTGCCCAAGCTTCGTCCTGGTTGGGAAGCCAAATTTCCATAGTAACGTGGGTGTCCCCATTTCGCAGTCCGTTGAATAGGGGTAGGGTCGCGCCAAAGACAACGTCGGTGGGATAGCTGTAACCAAACTCGACGATGTACTGGGCAATTCGGTTCTGCACCTGGGCGCTTGTCCAGTTGAGGTCGGAGAAGACAATTGTATCCCTCATGGTCATCATTGCATCACGCTCTTCTAGGGCTTGAGCAACAATGGCGGCAACCTGTTCTTCAGTAAGGGCGTCCTGTGCACCCTCCATCAGTATGGACCTTACATCGGCGGCTGACAGGGTGCCCTCTGCAGCCTGCATGACTGCCGAGGAAACAGCCTTGTCCACGTCTGCGCTGGTGATCATTCCAGCCTGTGCTTCAGAAACAGCTCGTGTAATGGCGGACTGGACGTCTGCGCCGGTGACGGCGTTTTCGGTCGCAGCCATTACGGCGCCTTCGACCATTGCCTGAATCTCCTCAGGGGACGCGCCCTGGGCGGCGGCAGAGGCCACTGCGCTTTGCACCATGGACTGAATGTCATCAGCAGATATGCTTCCTTCAGCCATTTCTGCGGTCATACCGGCCATGGCAGTTTCTACCAAGGCTCCAATCTCTTGCATGGAAACCTGTGGCTGTGGGGCCGGCTGCGCCCTGGCAACCTCTTCGGAGACGATTTGCCGCAACTCTTCGGCGCTAACTCCGGTCTCCGCCGGTTCGTCGTCACCACCGCAGGCGCCGACTACGATGGCGAACATGGCGGTCATTACGCCAATCAGAATGAGATACCTTGTAAACCTTGTTCCTAACATGAAACCTCCTTTATTTGGCTCCTCAGACGCCATTGCGCGCCTGCGAAAACTCTCGGTTTTGTTGGTTATCCGACACTCATGAATCTCTGTTGCCTTTGAGCGAGGGATTGGGTGAGCCGGTCTATGATGATGGCCAAGAAGACGATGGCAAGTCCGGCAATCAGGCCATTACCGGACTGGTTTTTCTGCAAGGCTCGCAGCACGTTATCACCGAGTCCGCCTGCGGCGACCATGCTGGCAATCGTTACCATTGCAAGGGCCATCATGGTAGTCTGGTTTATGCCGGCCATGATGGTTGGGAGAGCCATGGGTATCTGGACCTTAGTGAGTAGTTGAAGGGGGGTAGTGCCAAAAGAGCGTGCCGCCTCCACGGTTTCACCGGAGACCTGGCGAATGCCGAGATTGGTCAATCGGATTACAGGGGGGGTTGCGTAGATGATGGTGGCGAAAATTCCTGCGGGTTTGCCGAGACCAAAGAACAGTATTCCGGGTAGAAGATAGACGAAGCTGGGCATGGTCTGCATGCCGTCAAGAATGGGCCTCATGAGGGAATCCGCCAAACGGCTGCGGGCTCCCAGAATGCCCAGGGGAAGTCCTATGGAGACGGAGATAATTACGGCGACAACCATTAGAGCGATGGTGTCGATTGTGTTTTCCCAAAGTCCCATGAATCCCATGTAGAGTAGGGCCACGGAAGTAAATGCGAGAAAGGCCCAACGACCCACGACAAAGGAAAGAAGGCCAAGGCCCAGAATTACGACGGGCCATGGCACCCACTTCAAAGCATTTTCGATGTAAATCAGCGCGTAGTCTACGGCGGTGCTTAGGCTGTCGAAGAGCCAACTGGCTTCAACGGTAATCCAGTCCACGGCGTCGTCTATGGCGGTGCCAGTGACCTGTCGGACTGTTCTTTTCAGCTCGACTGAAGAGTCTCCGGAGCTTTCGACGGTTGAGACCGTGGTGGGGAATTCCATTTCCGGGCCCCAAATTAAGAGGCTTATCACCAAAATTGCTATGACTGCCGACGCTCCGATGAACCATTTCTTGAAGCGTATTACAAAAGTGGATACGGCTCCCAGTGAATCGGAAGGCTTAGCACCGCGCGAAGTATCTAGTCCGGCCACGTTAGCTCTCCTCTTCCGAAGCGTCGGCCATGCCGGCGAGTAGGGCTCCGCGGTGGACTTCTCCTACCAGGCGTCCATTGGGCCCGATGACTGCGATGGGGTGAGGGGTTTGGGCCGCGAGGGGAATGATGTCTTCAATGTAGTCGTCGGGTCCAGTAGTCAATACTTCGTCCAAATCCACGTCTTCCAGTCGCTCCACCTTCTGACGGGCTAATGCGGCGGCCCGGTCTTCGGTGAGGATGCCCTCAACGCCACGCTCTCTGTTGAGGAGGAAAACGTGGTCCATGTCGTTGGTACGCATCAGGTGCAGGGCGGCCCGTGGGCCTTGCCATTCGTGGACTACGGCGTCGGGTTGCTGCATTACGGCGTTGACCTGAATAACCTTGGCCCTTGAGACGTCCTGGACGAATTCTGCCACGTAGTCGTCGGCGGGGAGGGTGACGATTTCTTCTGGCGTGCCGTTCTGGACTATTTCCCCATCGCGCATTATGGCGATGCGGTCGCCTACTTTGAGGGCTTCGTTGAGATCGTGGGTGATGAAGACGATGGTCTTGTTCAGCTGGGACTCCAGGACTATCAGTTCGTCCTGCATTTCGCGGCGGATGAGAGGATCGAGGCCGCTGAAGGGCTCGTCCATGAGTAGGACGTCCGGGTCGACGGCGAGGGCCCGTGCCAGGCCGATCCGCTGCTGCATTCCACCACTCATCTCTCGGGGGAAGTAGGTCTCCCAACCCTTGAGTCCCACGGTTTCGATGGACTTGGAGGCGAGTTCGTACCGCTCTTCCTTGTCCATTCCCCTGATTTCCAGTCCGTAGGAAACGTTGTCTATCACGTTTCGGTGAGGCAGAAGGCCGTAGTGCTGGAACACCATGGCAATCTTCTGGCGGCGGAAAGCAATGAGTTCCTCTTGAGTGTAATCAAGGACGTTTTCGCCGTCGAAGTAGACCTGGCCGCTGGTGGGACGGACCAGGCGGGTGAGGCAGCGCACGAGGGTGGACTTGCCGCTGCCGGATAGGCCCATGACAACGAAGACCTGGCCCTCCGGTACGTGGAAGTTTACGTCCCTAAGGCCTACGACGCAGCCGGTGGCTTCCTGAATTTCGCTTCGGCTCTTGTCCTGCCACTCGGGCCGGAGGATACGACGGGGGTTATTGCCGAAAACGTGCCAAAGGTCTTTGACGTTTATCTTTGCGTTGTTGTTTTGCATGGCCGCTTAAGGTCTTTACGGGCGATTTTGCGCAGGGGTCTGAGTGTGCCAGCAATGTAGGGAGAACCGGTGGGCAACCCGCTTGGGCTGACTATGGACGGAGCTTGGTGGGGACGACCTAATGGAACAGGTCTTTGTGCGTGACGTTCTGCGATACCTGCATTGAGCCCCATTTATAACAGCGTTATAAGTGGCAGTCAACCCAAAAAGCGTGAAAGGAAACAAGAGTACTTAACATAAAGGGCGCAAAATGAAGGAATTTAGGAAAAAAAGCGTTTGGGATGGGAAGGAAACCGCGAGGTAGGGCGATGTTTCGGGAGCGAGGGGCTGTAGTGCTTTCTATGCTAGACTTGAATGGGGTAGTACCCGAATTTACAGCGATAGAAAGAGGAATTCACGAATGAAAAGCACAATAGAGTTCAGTCCTGCTTATACTATGCTCACACTCCAGCTGGACCCTGGCGAGCGTGTGAAGGCGGAGCCCGGGGCGATGGTGGCCCAGAAGGGTGTTGAGATGGAGACGGGAATGGGCAGCGGCGGGCTGTTCGGCGGATTCAAGCGGATGTTGGGCGGGGAGTCGTTCTTCGTAAACACATTCACCGCAGGGCCAATGGGCGGATGGGTGAGCATTTCCCCGCCCATTCCGGGTGACATTCACTCGATGCCGTTGAATCCCGGCGAGAACCTGTTTCTGCAGGGAAGCTCCTTCCTGGCCTGCACGGAGAACGTGCAGACGGACACGCAGTTTCAGGGGTTGAAGGGAGTGTTCAGCGGGGAGAGTCTGTTTTTCCTGCGGGCCTTTGCGCAGGGTGCCGGCGGCACGGTCTTCTTCGATTCCTACGGCGCTATCAAGAAGCTAGACGTGGACAGCGGAGAGGAGCTGGTGGTGGATACGGGGCACGTGGTAGCGTTCACGGACGGGGTTGAGTATAGCATCGGCAAGGTGGGCGGAATCCGGTCGCTGATAGCCGGCGGCGAAGGGTTGGTGATGAAGTTCCGCGGTCGCGGACAGGTGTGGGTCCAGAGCCGAAACATGCTGGGGCTGGCCGAAAGGCTGATACCGTTCCTGCCGAAGAAGGGCTAGGGGAAGTTAGTAGGCGCTAAACTGGCTGTTGCTTCTGAGAATTCCTTTTCGTCGAAGACGAGGCGGAAGGTTCCTCTCGCCGGGCCGCTTTGGACGGTCATTGTCCCGCAATTGAAGGCACTCTCCAGCGTTTCCAACACCCGCTGCTTATAGTTGGTGTCGTCGTTGCCTTTAAGGTGTTCGCCCTTGGTTTCGAAGATTAACACGTGGGGCTTGCCATTAGTTTCCGAACTCATCGCCACGAAGTCGGGCCATATTCGCTGTTGCTTCCAGCCACGAAGGTAGTAGTGGTTGCTTTGACGAACGGCAACTTTGTGCCACCACTCAACTGCTCTCTGTTCGTCGAGATAGCGGGCGAAGCTTTTCTCGAGTTCAGAATCGAATTGACGCTCGAACACAGGCTCGAACAGACTAAGTTGCACAAGTTTATGATCATTACCTCCGAACAACCCTCCAGGGTTGGACGGCATGGATATTTCATAGTCCTCCACCATTCGGTAATTTGGCTCGCTAATCTCTAGGCTGAACTGAATCTCTCCAATACGTAGCTTTCGTTTGAACTCTTGCTCGGCTTGGCTCTCTACCGCGTCGGCCAAGTGATTTCGAAGCACATGGGCGAGGTGCGAACGGCGATCATAGATTTCTTCGTCCTTGAACCCGGCTTCCCTAAGCTTTGCAATCAATTGCCCCGCAATTCGTGCTGCCTGCCATGGGTTAGGAGCCAAATCTGACAGACGGCGGGCGTACCAGGTAATTTGCAGAGTCTTATCAACAATCAGTTCTCGATCAGCATGGAAAACTGGCAAGGTATCTCCAACGTCCACGGTAGCCCATTGCCACAGTGCCTTGTCTGGGAAGCTCCCCTGTGGGTCCGGGGCGGTAATAGTGGACCAATCGACACCGGGCAGGATGTGACTTTGGTAGTCCAGGTCCACCAGCTTCGAACCGTCGGTGTGCAGTACTTTGGGCAAGTATATGTCCGTGTTACGAAACTGAGTCCGTCTTTGGAACAGGACGGGCGTATAGTCGGCCGAATCGGTAAACACATCATCTCCCAGCCCGGTCAGGCCCTCCGCTTCCAAGCCGTTCTTTACGCGGGACACTGCCGTTCCCACATCCGTGTTGCAGCAGTATACGTAGCACTGATCCAAATCTTCCACGCCGGTTCTTCGAGCGTGGGGCTGACGCATCACCCGTCCAACCAACTGGGTAAGAGCACGCTGCGCCTGGGTATTGTCCAGCATTACGAGAACGTAGGCAAAGGGGCAGTCCCAGCCCTCCATCAATGCGGCCTTTGTGATAATCCAACGGATGGGCGACAACTCTGACAGAAGATCCTTATCGCGCAACTCGTCCAACTCCGATGACTTTACAGCCACAGCCTCGGTAGGGACGCCCAGGCTTTGTACAAGGTATTCCCGGACGTCTTCAGCGTGGATGTGTTCTCCGTCTCTCTGCTGCTTGCCGGTACGTTCCACCCTGACTACGGCGATGGGTCGGATGTAACGTCCCTCGCTCATCTGCAGGGATACCCCCTCTGCGTCCAGCTTTTCCAAATGATCGTAAGCCTGTGCCAGGGTGTAGTGCCAGTCGTCGTTGGTTGATGAACGCACCTGGACAGGCAGTTTAATCATCTCTTCCTGCTTCAACTCGACGCCGGTGATGTCTACAAGCAGATTACTAATGCCATGATTGGGAGTGGCGGATAGTTCAATTACCAGGCTTGGGTCCAAGCGGTTCACGGATCGTACGAACTCCTGATTGGCCTCGCGTTTCTTGGCCCCGTAGGCTTTGTGCGCTTCGTCGAGAATAACCACAGGACGAAGCATCTTGAAAAGGTTGAACAGGCTGTGTTTGACGGGACCATTTTGGGAGGTACGTTCCAGGTCAGGGCACTCGTAAAGCAGTCTTTGGTCGCCAAGGGCATCGTCGTTATCCGGGAAGAAGGTGGGGTACTTGCCGGAATCCCGGAACATTCGCAGAAATTCCCTGCCCTTCTGCCGGTTTGCGGCGGGCAGCATCAGAAGCATGATGCACATATAGTTGGTAACGTCGGCGCGAGTAAACTGATCTTCCTTCTCCAGGAGCTTTACCCTACCCCCGCTGGCCCGTTCCAGCATCTGCCGATAGGGATGTTCCCTATTCTTGAGAGCGTCCTTGGTCTGCTGGTATATCGCGCGGGTGGGGGTAATCCATAGGGTAAGACCCGTCTGTCGGTTGAGCCTTTCCAGGGAAGCGGCGGCGAGGAGGGTCTTGCCGCCGGCGGTGGGCACCTTGAAGCAGATGTGGGGAATGGACCTTTCGGCGCCGTCGGTGCGGCTGGCGTAGGGTCCGGCGGTGGCAGGGACACCGCCGGATTTGACTAGCTTCTCCCAGGCGGTCTTTGGATAATTGAGAAGGTCTAGGGGAACGTCACCGCCCGCACCTTCTATCGCGGATATGACCGTTTTCGATTTAGATTGTGCGTCTGACAGCTCATCGAGCCACCGAACGAGGGATTCCAGCGCCGCCGCCTGATAATTCTTCAGCTCCATGCCTTATCCTGAGCGGTGCATCTCGTAAGGTAGCTGGCAAAAGGTGATGCCCAAGGACGTAAGGTCCCTCTGCCCGATGTATTTGCCGGGGCCGAATACAAAGGCCTTCCGACTCTTTCCGCAACTGGCCGCGCTGATACGTCTGGCTCGTTCCAGATTGAGAATACCCTCATCGCCGGATAACCAGTCAAGGTCGGGCTTGTACAGAAGATAGTAGTCGGTGTCGCCGTTGGTGTAAAAGAGTCCGTCCTTGTTGCGGGGCTTCAATTCGGTAGATCCGGCGGAAATGCCGGAAGCGGTGTGGAGGACGTAGGCCGCCAGGGAGGACCAGGAGGGGAGGGCGCTGCCATTGAGCATGCCTTCAATGTCGATGGGTTTGCCGAGGGTGCAGTAGGTGAAGGAGCCTCCCAAACCCTCCTTTAATGCCTTTTCCTTGGCGGTGGGGACGCCCTTGATGACGCGACGGACGCGCTCGGCGGTGATTGTGTCAGCGTAGTCCTCGCACTCGACGAGGATGAACTTGCGGTTTCCTCCATCTTCCTTGTTCAGGGCAAGGACGGCGTGGGCAGTGGTGCCGGAACCGGCGAAGGAGTCCAAGATAATTCTATCGTCCGGGCAGCCTTGAAGGATTAACTGCTTGATTAGTTCGCGAGGCTTAGGAAAATCGAAGTCTCTTGAAGAAAAAATATCCTCTATCTCTGTAGTTCCGCTTCTAGTGAAAATACCTTCACCGACTATCGAGGAAAATCCAGTAAACCTTCTCCTTAATTCATTGAGGAAGACTTTGACTCTTGGCCTTCCTCCTGAAGTCTCCGGCCAAAGAATTCTGTTGTCAGAGATCAGTTCTGTCATACGCGCATTGTCATATCGCCAGCCCCGAGAAGGGCAAACATATTTGTTTCCTGTTCCCGGGTTGATAAGATCAAAGTGCAGATTTGGCCGGGCCTCTTTGCTTGCAAGTCCAACCATGTTCCCACTAGCCCAAGCACCCCTGGGATCATTGTCTGGGTTGGAATATAACCCAGCTTTTCTCTCATCACCTCTTAGGGATGTTCCATAGCAAAGGATATATTCATGGTCTATTGAAATTCTTGTTACATTGCGGTTGTCTCTATTTTGCCGACTCTTCCAAACAAACTCTGCTAAGAAACTACTCTGTCCGAAAATCTCGTCCATTAGCATCCGTAGGTGGTGATGCTCGTTGTCGTCGATGGAGACGAAGATCACGCCGTCATCGGCCAGCAGTTCCTTCAGCAGGTGTAGACGGGGCCACATCATGCAGAGCCATTTGTCGTGGCGCTCCAAGTCCTCCCCGTCCACCGGGCTGTTGTCCTTCAACCACTCCTTCATCAGAGGGCTGTTCACCTTGTCGTTGTAGACCCAACCCTCGTTTCCTGTGTTGTAGGGCGGGTCGATGTAGATGCACTTGACCTTTCCCGCGTAGCGCGGCAGCAGGGCTTTGAGGGCGTGGAGGTTGTCGCCGTGGATGATCAGGTTGTCGTCAGAGCCAGAGGGATTGAAGGATCGGGCGTCGTCGGCTTCCAGGGGGCGATAGGGGACAGTCAGGTGGTGGGCGTATATGAATTGTTTGCCCTTGAATTCCAGGCTGGGCATGGTGTGCCTCTAAGAATGGTTGTTCAGCGACAGTCCACACACTTTACACGGTAACGGATAAAGTTGTCAATATCCGCGGTGGCCTCTGCCGCTGAGGGCAATCATAGCATAGGAGGGAAGGAATTGAAGAAAAGTGGCACGCCTGACAGGATTCGAACCTGCAACCCCTGGGTCCGAAGCCCAGTGCTCTATCCGTTGAGCTACAGGCGCGCGGTGAATGACGGTTGATGATGGGGTGAGCGATGGGATTCGAACCCACGATCTCCTGGGCCACAGCCAGGCGCCTTAGACCACTTGGCTACGCTCACCGCGTTGCGCTGGTTGCGCCGACGTTGAATTATAAGGCCTTTCGGCCATTTTCGCCAAGTTTGGGGGGACCGATGTCTAGGATTTGGGAGGGAAGCGCCAACGGGTGGCGTCCTTGAAGAACACCTTCCAGGCGAAGGCGACGGAGGGCTGGAATACGAGGATCTCCTGATTGTCGTAGTCGTCCGCCGTCTGTCCCTGGCCGAACTCGTACTTCTCGTTGGCTATTTTGGCCAAGCGCTCGGCCAGTTCCCGATCGGTGCGGGCAATCTTGACGGTCCCGTGGAGAATGACGGCCTGCTCGCCATCCTCCAGGTTCAGGCAGACGTTGGGGTTTCGATCCAGGTTGCGACGCCAGCGCACATCCGAGCCGCCGCCGAAATAGAGCTTGTCGTCGAGCCAGAAGCCGTCGATGGGCCGGGTGTGGGGCAGGCCGTCAGGGGTGACGGTGGACAGCCAGTAGTGCTTGGACTCGGTCAGTCTACCGGCGACATAAGACCAGGAGAGGAGTCCCTCGGTATTCGTTGGTACGCCATAGTCTTCCGGTATGCGTGGACGGCTGGGGACGGGTCCCATGGAGGGGTTAGGACTCGCCTGCCAGGGCCAGGTTGACGAGGGTGCGGACGGGGACACCCGTTGCGCCTTTGACGAGGAAGCCCTGCTCAGCCGTGCTTCCGGCGGTCCCGGCGATGTCCAAGTGGGCCCAGGGGATCCCCTCGGCGAATTCGGCGAGGAACTTGGCGGCGGTTATTGAGCCCGCGCCCCGGTCCGCGCCCACGTTCATCATGTCGGCGAAATTGCTCTCGAGGGTGTCGCGATAATCGTCGAACATGGGGAGCTGCCAGAAGCGTTCGCCGGTGTCTTCGCTGGCGTTCATGAGCTGGTTGATGAAGTCCTGGTCGTTGCCCATGACGCCGGTGCAGATCTTCCCAAGGGATACGACGATTGCGCCGGTGAGTGTGGCGATGTCGACCATTCGGTTGACGCCGAGTTCTCTGGCGTAGGCCATGGCGTCGCAGAGGACGAGACGGCCTTCGGCGTCGGTGTTGATGACCTCGACGGTCTTGCCGTTCATGGTCTGTACGATGTCGCCGGGACGCTGGGCATCGCCGCCGGGCATATTTTCTGCGGCTGCGACGAGGCCTGTGACGTTGACCTTGGGTTTGATGCGGCCTATGGCCTGCATGGCGCCGATGACGGAAGCTCCGCCGGACATGTCGCCCTTCATCCTCTCCATGCCTCCTGCGGGCTTGAGGGAGATTCCGCCCGTGTCGAAGGTGATGCCCTTGCCGATTATGCCCAGGTTATCGCCGGGGTTGTCCGGGTTGCCGCGATACTTGAGGACGATGAGCTTGGGGGGCTGGTGGCTGCCGCGGGCAACGCCTACGAAGGCGCCCATGCCCTTCTCTTCCATGTCTTCGCGGTCGAGGACTTCAATTTCGAGGTTTTCAGCGTCTGCCACGCGGCGGGCAACTTCCGCCATCTGGGTGGGGGTCATGACGTTGGAGGGTTCGTTGGCCATGTCGCGGGCAAGGCAGGAGGCCTCGGCAGTGATGGTGCCGAGCCTGAGACCCTTCTGAAGCTCTTCTACTTTCGCCTCTTCCTGCTCAACAACAGTCAGGTCGTCCAGTTCTGCATCGTCACCGTTGGAGGAGAAGTAATGCTTGAAGCGGTAGAGGCCCAGGATTGCGCCCTCCGCCATGGCTTGGGCGACGGACAGGGGCTGGAGGCCGCCGATGCCGGCGCCGTGGGCGATGGTGCAGGCGCTGGATATGTTGCGGCTGCGGAGGAACCTGCAGGCGTCCCCCATAACGTTTCGGACGGTGTTGGCGGAGAACTTTTCCTGCTTGCCAAGGCCGGCAACGAGAACGCGGCCTGCGCCGATTCTGCCGAAGGTGTGGATGAGGGTCATTTCACCGGCTTTACCGCGGATCTCGCCTTCTTCTATGAGCTGGCTGATTGCGCCTCCGAGGGCCTGGTCGACGGCGCCGGTGGCTCCGCCGGGGTTTTTGACGCCTTCAAAGATGTTGACTATGAGTGCGGGTGTATTGACCTTGGTGACGTCTTCTTGCAGGACCTTGATGTTCATTTGCTACTCCTAAGGAATTGTGATGCCAATGATAGTGGATTGGATGGGGGTTTTCCAGAAGGAGCAGACGGAGCGTCGGGACTCGGACGGTTAGTCGTCGGTGTAGTAGGCGATTCCGAGGAGGCCGGGCCGGTGTGAGCGCCCATGACGGGGGTGAACTCGCTGATGAAGATTTCACTGCAGTTCATGGACCGGAGGGCTTCTTCCCGGAGGAGGTGGGCCTTTTCCAGAGCGTTGGCGTGCATGATGTTGACGTGGGAGGGACTTCCGGCAGCGCGCTCGGAAACGATGGAAAGCAGCCGTTCCATGGCCTTGGGGCTGCTTCGGGGTCTGGCGATGAGGGTGGCTTCGCCCTGGCTCAGTTCGACGAGGGGCTTGAAGCCCAGAAGGGTGCCTGCCCATGCCTTGGCCTTCGTTATCTTGCCGCTTCGCCCGAGGTACTTGAGGGTGTCGAGGTAGGCAAGGAGGTGAAGACGGGGCACGAGCTTCTCGATGCGAGCGACGGTTGCGGGGAGGCTCAGTCCTTCACGGGACGCCCGGTGGGCCTCTAAGGCGACAAAACCCTGGGAACCGGCAACGGCGCGGCTGTCCAGCACGTGAATGTCCAGGTCGGGGCGCTCTTCCACCGCAAGGCGGGCTGCAATCATGGCGGAGTCGTAGGTTACGGGGCTGAAGCGGGGTGACAGGGTTATGCAGAGGATGCTTTCAGACACCTGGGCCGCGCTTCGGAATGCTTCCAGGAAGGCCTGGGGGTTGGGGCCCGAGGTGGTGATGACGGAGCCGTGGCGAGACTGCATCAGGTAGAAGTCGGAAGTGTTCAGGTCGATGCCGTCGCGGTACACCTGCCCGTCGGCGATTAGCTGGTGCGGCACGACGATAACGCCGGTTTCCTCCAGCAGATGAGGGGGTAGACAGCAACTGCTGTCTACAACAATGGCTAGCTTGGAGCGGTGAACCAATGGGTCACCACATGTCGGCTACGGCGGGCGCGAGGACGGGAGGGCTTGCGCAGGGCCAGAAGAGCATCCAGGATGGCGGGGCTCAAGAGGAAGGCGACGGAGGACAGGATGACCAGTATGACGGCCAAGATGCCGAAGGTCAGGGGGATGGCGACCACGGTGTAGACGACCATCAAGGCTGTTGAAAGGGTGAGGAGTGCTATCTGCACCAGCCGACGCCCAACCTTGAAGAAGATGGCGGTGGTTACGGCGAGGGCTAGAAACACCACAACCCGGTCGATGTCCGTTTCCTGGATCTTCGATGAGCCGGACCATAGGAAGCCCTGCCAGTTCAAGAAGAGGATCCACGAAGTGAGGAAGGGGAATGGGAGGGCGGTGAATGATGCAAGAAGCCAGTCGCGCTTGACCAGTCGCATGATTACGCCCGCCAGTATCCACAGGCTGATGGGCACGTAGATGATGAGGGCCAGCAGCAGGGGAACGCCGAAGGGGAGACTGCCCTTGGTCAGGAGGGTGTAACCGGCGTAGCCGAGGGCCATGAAGGCCATTATCCAGGAGATGGTGGGGGCAGCCAGGCAGTAGCCGAGCCAGGAGTAGGTCCACTTGGCGCCGCTTCTCTTCCACCCCCGGTAGGCGATGAAGGTGAAGAGGGCCATGGCGACCATGAGGACGAGGATTTCCGTCCAGAGGTGGAGGGCGAATAATGCGGCAAGGAGTAGGTGAGGCAGGGTGGCGAGAAGGATGTCCCGCCAGGATCCCCGGCTGTGAACGGCATACAGGTCACCGGCCACCGCTCCCGGGCGTCCCATGTGCTGGGAGGCCCTTTTACGCGCCTCGGATGCAGAGAGGCCCGCCTTTTCCATTTCGGCGGTGCGCTCCTCCAGGTGGCCTTCCATTTCCCGAAGGATGTCGTCCTTGGCGTCGGGGGCAAGATGGAGGTGTTTGGCCAGGTTTGAGAGGTATGAACCTCCCCGGCGTGCGTTATCCCTGGGTTTCATGGAGGGGTCAGGCTCCCCAAGCGGGCATGAACCTGTTAATGGCGCGGGAGAAGCGGCGCCATTCTTCCATCCGCTCTTCGAGGGCCTGCTTGCCCTTGGCTGTTATGGAGTAGTAGCGTCGAGGGGTACCGGTGGTGCCGATGCCCCACTGTCCTTCGATGAGGCCGGCGGCGGCCATGCGGTGAAGGGCGGGATAGAGGGTGCCCTCCTTGAAGTGGAAGTAACCCAGGCTGCGCTGTTCGATTTCCTTGACAATGCGGTAGCCGTGCATGGGCTCTTTGGCCAGGAGGGAGAGTAGGAGAGTTTCCGTGTTGCCCTTGAGGAGTTCTTTCTGATACATGGCAAATCCAGAGGTCGTGGTGAGGGCATTGTAGACAGGGCGGGACTGGGGCGTCAAGGTTGGTGGTGGGCTAGGGGACAATTACACCGTCCTCGCTGGCGTAGACCCAGTAGGCGGAACCTACGGAAACCCGGTCGTTTGAGTCCTTTGAGATCGAGAGGCGAGTTAGTGTTTGCTCTGTAGAATCGAAGCCGAATGCAGAGGCGGATTCGATGTTGGCGAAGTATTCGGCGGCGCTGACGTTTGTTCCGGCGGGCCTCTGGCGGATGTCCGTTATCGGGACAAGGTTCCAGCCCCTGTACACGTCGATGTCCGGGGGGAATATGGTCAGTTCGTTGCCCCTTACGAGCATCACTTCCAAGTTTACATCGCCTTCAGATGCTACCCAATAACCGTGGTCTGCGTCGATGGTCGTCAGATCGCCCATGAAGGAACCGCCTTCACGACGGGTGGCGGTCAACCATCGTTTGGTCAAGTTGTCGTAGGTGAACACGGTGGCGATTTCCGGCTCATCGCCAAACACGTCGTCAACGCTTGCCTCCACCGGATCGGCGGGCAGGGATACAAGGTTGAGGCCGGGATTGATGCGCAGCTTGAAGGGCTGCCGTTCAATTACGGTGAAGTTCAGGGTGTCGGACCACCAGTTGCCCGCGGCATCCCGGGCTTCCAATTCCAGCCTATGGACGCCCAAGTCCAGACCACGAGGATAGTAGATGAACTCCAGGTTGTCCCTGGTCTGTACCATGTCCGTTACATCCTTACCGTTGAAGACAGCGCTGGTCAGGGAGACTGTCTTGTAGGTATCGAAACTCACATCTACGAGGGATGGATCAGCGGTGGCCTTTCTGGTCTTCGCTGGGGGAGGAGTCTCGTTGTCAGTCCTTTCGGTGAGACCGTATTCCGCAGCTTCCCGGGTGAAGGCAATCCTGATGAAGATGTTGGGGTTATCGGTCTCGGCGTTGTCTTCCGGCCAGAAAGTGGGAGGGCGCAGACTGGAGTCCACCTCGAACAGAATGGCATCTGGGTCCTTAAGGGCGGCGGCGCTGAACTCGGTCTCGTCCAAACCTGCAGCGGACCAGATTCGACCTCCCGAATCTATGGCGGAAACGTGGACAGAGAAGAGGCCGTCTTTGGGAAAGGCCGTCGTGTAGACCCACCGGTTGGGTTCGCCCGAGGCGATTGCTTCCTCCTGGCTGTTGCGGACGGGGGAATAGTCATCGCTTACTCTGTTGATGGTCACAACGGGACTGCTCAAGAGGGGCTCGTCGGAAGCGACAGTGATTGTGATGGCCCTTCTGGTAATCGGGCGGGCATCGCGGCCGCCGGTGCCCGTTACGGTGAGCGAGAGTTTGGCGGGGATGCTGTCTTCAGCGGTGACTAAACCTGCCTTGACGGGGTTGCCAGCCCTGTCTGACACCGCGCCCGGTGTCACTGCGACCGTTGGGGTGGCGTCGGAGACAAGTTCGTCTACGGTCAGGTAGACAGTGGAGCCCTTGCAAGAGACGTCGTTGGGGATTGCGTCGCCGACGGTGAAGCCTTCAGCGGATATGGAGGAGCAGTCCACACGCTCGTCGAAGACAGCGGCGATGATGGTGCGAATTGCGTCCGGACCTTCCATTTGAACACCATCATTGTCAAGCCAGGTGCCGGTCACAGCTCTTTCGAGGGAGGGATCTGCGGTGTCGACCCGGATGACGTGGGGATCGCAGCCTTCTTCGAAGTCTATGGTCTTCTCCAGGGCGGCAATCAGGGTGTTCGCTTCGAGCTTAGAGCGTTTGGTATCGAATTTGAAGGTGTCCAAGTCTGCGTCGGGGATGGTGCACGTGGTGTCGCTATCGGAGTCGCTGGCGCGGACGTTGCCGGCAGAGTCCAATGCTAGTGCCCACCAGCGTATTTCGTGCTGTGAGTCGTCGGTTAGCTGCCGGGTGTCCAGTTCGTTGGCATCGTCTCTGCCCTCCTTGATAGTCACACTGGCAGCGTATCCGCCGGGAATGGCTGTGAGGGTAAGTTCGTCACGTTCCAAGACCACGCCGTCGGAGGCACGCTCGGAGTCCAGGTCGTAGAGACCTGCGACAACGTAGATGCTGTCAATGTCATCGGCATCTTCGGTCACGCCGAATCTGGTTTCTGTGGCCAGAAAGGAGACGGTGGGTTCGGCCTCTCTACCGGCGGCATCGTTGGCGGGCGAGAAATCGGTCAGAATGGGAGCATGGACATGCATGGGCAGCTCTGCAACCCGTTTGGCGGCGAGGGATTCGTCCTCATAGGCAATCTCAATGGAGTCACCTTCCTTGAAGACCGGCATTCTGATGGCATCCGTCTGCTCCGCCTTGCAGTCAGCCTGGCCCGCTTTGCAAATGACGATGGTTGCGACGAAGATGCCGGAGGAGGCATGGGTTTCCTCGAGTACCACGTTGATACCCCTGGGGCTGGCGTAGGAGCTCACCGTGACGACGCCGGTGTCTTGGGGTGCGGAATTCCCTACCAGGGGTGTACGGTCGGGATGGGCGCTGTTAGGGCTGCCCCAGTACTCATACTCAAGGACAACGTTGGAGGGCTCACCGTTCGGACCTACGCCAACATTAGCGGCGGGTTGAAAGCCCGGTTCGCCCGGCTCACCGATGCTTACGCTATTGAAGACTCTGAAGGTTACGCTGGCCGAGGGTTGTCCGTCGGTCCCGGCTGGAGTGAAGAAGGCGTCAATCCGAAGGTCTCCCTCTCCGGCGTTGGCGGGGGTCTCGTTGTAGGCCCTCAAGTTAGCTTTCAGCAGTGGTTCGACTAATGCCTTATCCTGGCGTTCCTTTATGCCGGGAAATCGAGCCTCTAACACGTCAATCCAGCCGTAGCCTGTGGGAAGGAGAGAGTGTCCTTCAGGAACGGGAATGTCGTCGCCGTTCATCAGGGAGCCATTGACGGCCCTGCCTTGCCGGACCCTGCCGGGCTGTGGTGAAGCCGAACCGCCGCCGAGGGTGGTCTTGGTTTTAATCCAATATTCCAGCTTCCTCGTGCTGGTGGGGACGCGAAGAATGCCGTTGGTTCTGTCGTACCAGATTCTTTCCGTGTCTGTGACGGTGCTGCTGCCCTCGTCGTCCAGGGCGCGAATGTCCCTGATGTCGACCCTGCCGTCGTTGTTCATGTCCTGCAGGTCGAACCAGGTCTCGCCCTCGCGCGGGTGAACATAGCCTGAAGCAAGGCGGTTGGCGACGAGGACGTCGGCGTTGCGACCTTCTCGCTTGATGACGACGTCCAGGTCTTTGTCGGTGATGCGGAGCTGGATTCCGTGAGTGGCTGCGCGACCGTTAAGGCTGACGTGGGTGATTGGCTTGATGCCCGCAAAGTCGAGAAACTCGATGGTACCGGCGGTAGCATTGACCGGAGCGGCTGATGTGGGAAAAGCGGTTAGGAGACCCAGCAGGAAGGCCAGGAGAATGGAGTGAAGGAGTGGGAGTCCCTCTAGCCGCACTTGGCCATTGCAGCGCGGTGTCCGCGGGCACTTGATAGGGGGCTAAGAGTTGTGGCTTTAGTCGATTCCGGATAAGGAAGGTTTGCCTCGTCTGCCGAACGGAATTCTACAGTGCAATTGTGCGAATCCAGAGGCATTCGCAAGATAATACGGAACAGGGGAACCAAATGCAAGTGCGGAATTCATTTGGGGTGGGACGCCGGAAATTAGAGGCTGGGAATAGAGGGACTAGCTGCTGTGGAGGATGCTCGCCGCAACGAAGAGGAAGATCATGACCAACATTGGGGAGAAGTCGAACATGCCAACGCGGGGTATTACGTTTCTGATGGGGCCTAGAATGGGCTCGGTCACGTTGTATAGCATGCTGGCTATGGGGTTGGTGGGAGACATCATCTGGGCAGCGACAAGCCACGAGATGATCACGCGCCCGAAGATGAGGAAGCCGAGGGCGTCCAGCAGGAAGGCGAGGATTTCAATGGTGGACAACAGGCCTACTCCTCGGACAGCTCCATGGACCTGCGATAGGCGGCGACGACGGCCTTCATGACCGTTGCGCGGAAGGATTCCTGCTCCAAGGCCATGAGGGCTGCGGCAGTGGTGCCTCCGGGGGAGGTGACCATATTTTTGAGCTCCGCCGGATGAGTTCCCGTTTCCTGGACCAGCCGAGCGCTGCCCAACACGGTCTGGAGGGCCAGCCGGCTGGCCATGGGGCGCGTCATTCCCAGGTGGACACCGGCGTCTATGAGGGATTCTATGAAGAGGAAGACGTAGGCGGGGCCGCTGGCGCTCAGGGCGGTAGCCATGTCGATATAGGACTCTCGGTCCACGCGTATCTGATCGCCAAGGGTAGCGAGGATCGCCTCGGCCTGGGAGGAGGCTTCATCGGAGACGGACGGGTCGCAGAGCCAGAGGGTCATTCCCTCGCCGATCTGGGCGGGAGTGTTGGGCATGACCCGTATGGCGGCTGTGTGGTCGAGTTCGCCGGTGAGGGTGGACATGGAAAGTCCGGCGATGATGGATAGGACGGTCTGGCTGGGAGAGAGGAGGGTTCGGAGCTCAGGAGCAACATCTTGGAAGTTCTGGGGTTTGACGGCCAAAACAATAAGCTCCCCCTTTGAGGCGGCGACTTCATTGCGGGGCGAAGCGTAGATGCGATAGGCGTCGGTAAGGTAGCGGCAGCGCTCCTCGGAGATCTCGCCGACGTAGATGTTCTCCGGCTTAGCCAGAGATTGGGAGAGGACGCCGCGGATCATGGCTTCAGCCATGGCGCCGCCGCCGATGAAAGATAGGTTCATGGCACCGCTCAATTCAAAGCTGCGGACTATTATAGCATTGAGGGGGCGCGGCCAACGACTTTAGTTGGGGGTGAGGCCTTGGCCGGTGCTGAGCAGGGATGCCAGGCGGATGGTCTCAACCATGCTGGTATGGTCTGCGATGCCTTTGCCGGCGATGTCGAAGGCGGTGCCGTGGTCTACGGAGGCGCGGACGAAGGGCAATCCGAGGTTGACGCTGACGCTCTGTTCGAAGCCATGGACCTTTATGGGGATGTGTCCCTGATCGTGGTACATGGCGAGGACGACGTCATAGGCGTCCTGGATGGCCTGGTGGAAGACTATATCGGCGGGAATGGGGCCTTGGGCGAGGATGCCCTGCCCCCGGGCGTCGCGCACCGCCGGGGCGATGGCTGTTGCCTCTTCGTCACCGAGTAATCCGCCGTCGCTGGCGTGGGGGTTCAGCGCGGCGGCGGCGATTCGCGGCGTGGGGAATCCCCACGTGCGGAAGCTCTCGTGGGTCAGCTCCAGCATACCGAGGACTCTTTCATGGGTGACATAATCGCAGGCCACGCGCAGGGAGCGGTGGGTGGTGAGGTGGACGACTCGCAGGCTGCCGGATATCAGCATGGTGGCGACTCTGGTGACGCCGGTTATCTCCTGGAGGAGCTCCATGTGGCCGATGGCCTTGTAACCGGCTAGGCTGGCAGCTTCCTTGTTGACGGGAGCGGTGGCGAGGGCCTTGACGCTTCCATCCAGGGCCAGATGGGCAGCCGTGGTGACCCACTCCATGGCGGCGCGACCGCAGGGAGGAGAGATTTCGCCAACGGTGATCTGGCTGGGGTCCAGATTTTGGGGGTCGATGATGTTTACCAGCGAAGGATCGTCGACGGCTTCCGCCGGTGTTTCGATGAGTCGATGAGTGAGTGGGACGTCAGTGAGAGACAGGGCAGCCTCCAGGGCGTGGAGGCTGCCGACGACTATTGGGCGACAAAGGGCGTGGACGGCGGGTTCCGCCAGCGCCTTGACAATGACCTCCGGGCCTATGCCGCAGGGGTCTCCCATGGTGATGGCAATGACGGGCCTATCCCGTTCGACCATCGGTACTTCAGGGCGGCGCTATTCGCACCGGTTCCAGCCGCAGGATAGGCAGGCCTGACAGCCCTCCTGGAAGATGGTCATTCCGTTGCACTCCGGGCACCGTGTGCCGGTGTCCTGGATGTGGGCGCCGTTGCCGTTGGTCGTCCTGGGCTGGGAGATTTCGGCGGTTTCCAGCTGAAGCTGCTTGGCGTAGGAGGGACGGCCCTGACCGCGGATGGAGCCGGGGATGTGACGTTCCAGCGCCAGTGCCACGGCGTCGGCGGGGGAGCCCACGAGGATCCCCTGGTCCCAGGCGGGGGTACTGGTGATTCCCTTCAGCTGGTCTACGATGTCATTGGAATCGACGCCGGAACGGAGGGCGAGGGATATGAGACGGGAGATGGCCTCCATAGCGGCCGACTCGTAACCACCTGCCTTGCCCAGGGTGGAGAACACCTCGAAGGGTTTGCCCCCTTCGTCGAAGTTGATGGTCACGAACATGTTACCGTGGCCGGTTCGCACACGCTCTGTGACCCCCCGCATCTGGGTGGGCCGAGGCCGCACGGTTAGGGTGGGGAAGGCCGGTGTTGCCGCGGGCTGCTGGCTCTTGTCTGATTGGACCTCAAGGACCTGGGTGGGCTTGGAGCCGTCCCGGTAGATGGTGATGCCGATGCAGTTGGAGCCGGAGGCCATCCGGTAGGCCTGCTCAACGTCTTCCTTGCTGGCGTCGTTGGCCATGTTGATGGTCTTGCTGACGGCCAGGTTGGTGTGCTTCTGGTAGACGGCCTGCATGTTCACATGGGCCTTGTAGTCAATTTCCAGGGAGGTCTTGAAGAGGTCCTTCACGTGGGGCGGTACGGCGTCGGCGTTCTGGACGGAGCCCGTCCGGGCGACCTCGTCCATAAGCTCCTCGCTGTAGTAACCGCCGGCCTTGGCCATCTCGACGAAGTAGGGGTTGACCTCGCGGAGCTGCTTCCCGTCGAGAACGTTCTTGACGAAAGCCACGGCGAAGATGGGCTCGATGCCGCTGGAACCGCCGGCGATGACGCTGATGGTGCCGGTGGGGGCGATGCAGGTGCGGGTGGAGTTGCGTATGGGTATGTCTTCCCGGCAGGCGGGGTATGAGCCCCGCTCCCGGGCGAGCTCGATGGAGGTCTCGCGGGCCACGCGGTTGATGGTGCCCATGACCTGGTCGGCAACGTCCAGGGCTTCGGGGGACTCGTAGGGGATGCCCATCTTGATAAGGGCGTCGTGCCAGCCCATTACACCCAGGCCTATCTTGCGGGTCTTCTCTACGGCGTCCTTCACTTCCTGGATGGGGAAGTGGTTCACGGTGACGACATTGTCGAGGAAGCGGGTGGCGGTGCGGGTGGTTTCGGCGAGGCCGGCATAGTCGAAGACGCCGTCGTTGACGAATCTGGCGAGGTTAAGTGAGCCGAGGTTGCAGGCCTCGAAGCCTAGGAGGGGAACTTCGCCGCAGGGATTGGTGCTGTCCAGGGAGCCCAGATGGGGCGTTGGGTTGTTGCGGTTGGCCTCGTCTATGAAGTAGAGGCCGGGGTCGCCGGTCTTCCAGGCGGAGTCGATAATTTCGTCCCAAATCTGACGGGCGGGAACGGTGCGTATGACTTCCCGGCTGCCGGGGTCGATGAGGTCCCAGTCCATGTCGCGGTCGACGGCCTGCATGAAGTCGTCGGTGATGGCTACGGACACGTTGAAGTTCTGTGCGTCCTTGTTGGTGTCCTTCATGTGGATGAAGTCGAAGATTTCGGGGTGGCTGACGTGGAGGATGCCCATGTTGGCGCCATGGCGCTTGCCGCCCTGGGTAATCATGTCGCTCAGGGCGCTGAGCATCTTGAGGACGGCCACGGCTCCGCAGGCCTTTCCATGGGTGGTAGAAATCCGGCTTCCGCGGGAGCGGAGCTTGGAGAAGGCGTATCCGATGCCGCCGCCGAACTTCTGGATCATGGCGGAGGTGGATGCCGCCTTCATGATGCTCTCCATGGTGTCTTCCACGGGAATCACGAAGCAGGCGGAGAGGGTGCCCTGGCCGGTGCCGGCGTTGAAGAGGGTGGGAGAGTTGGGCATGAACCGGCAGGTGGCCATGAGATCGTAGAATTCCTGGGCCCAGTAGTCCCGGCCGTGGGGGCCGGAGTCTTCCGGCTCTGCGATGGCGCGGGCCACGCGCCAGAAGAGGTCTTCCGGCGTTTCGTCCCCTAACAGGTAGCGAGTCTTGAGGACGATTTTGGCGTTCTTCGTTAGCTGTAGGGTGGTCATAACTTCCTTTCTAGATTTTGGAAATAGAAATAGTGCTTTCGGAGGATCCCTTGGATTCCAGCGGCCTAGTTAACGTAGATGGTGCTGGTTATGCCGTTGGCTAAGTGGTCCCTGCCTCCTGTGAGGCGATAGACGTATTGGGACTTGCGAATGCGACGGCTGAGCATGCGATGACGCCGCATCAGCTCCAGGGAGCGGGTGGCCTGGGAGTAGCTTATTTTGAGTACTTTTGCCAGCTGGCTGCGGGTGATGCCTTCTTCCGGGACCACCAAGGGAATGATTGCATCGATGGCGGATTCCTGTCTGTTGCTTCCTCTTTTCAAGTGACTACACCTGTAAAAATTGCTATGTCTTTCCGTTGTTTGCGCCCCTGGAGCGGCTGCGGGGCTTTCCTCCGGCTCGCCTGGTCCTGGCAGGCGCCTGGTCGATGAGGGTAAGCTGGATAGAGTCCTGGGGTTGACCCTCCCGCTTCCTAAGGTCTTCGACCACCTGCTCGAAACTCTCCAAGTCTTGGAAGTCCCTGTACACGCTTGTCCAGCGGACGTAGGCGACCCAGTCCAGCCTGCGGAGATGCTCCATGACCATCTCGCCGATGGCAACGGTGGGCACCTCCGGGCGCCCCAAGGAGTGAAGCTGCCTCTCTACGTCCTGCACGATGCGGTCGATTGTACGAGAGGGAATAGGACGCTTGGCACAGGCGATCAGGATGCTGGAGAGGAGTTTGCTCCTGTCGAATTCCTGCTTCTGACCATCCCGCTTTATCACATGAAGCTGGGCTGCTTCTATGCGTTCGTAGGTGGTGAAGCGGTGGCCGCAGGCAGAGCATTCCCGTCGCCTGCGGATGCTGTCTTCCGCCGAGCGGGAATCTGTGACTTTGGAGTCTACGCCGTTGCAGTATGGACATTGCACTGTGCGGGTCCAGCAGTACGCTCCCGGATGGATTCAAAGCCGCACCTTCCCCAGCGGTAGCGAACCCGCTCCAAACGCGCAACGGCTGAAACGCTGCACGGTGCAGAGACCTTATCTATATGGAGTATAGAGGCGGCGTGAACACACAATATATAGTAGATAGGCTGTGCCGTCAACGGCAAGGGTCGATTGCACGAACTTCCGGAAATTTCAGGAAGCCGGAGGATCCATTAGCCGGGAAATAGATGCATTCTCCTATTCCGGCGCGCCTGAAATTCGATATTCATGCCGGAATATGAAAACTGGCGCAGAAATCGACGAAGGACGAAGCGCCGGAATCGGGCCAGGTTGGGCCAAGGAGTCCGGGGCCGTGACGGGAAGTAGTGCAGCAAATGTGTAAATTAAGGCAATTTTGAGAAAATCGAGAGGCCCCGACGCATGCGTCGGGGCCTCAGTGGATTCCCAGGTGTCGTGGGTCTCCTCTACAATCGGCTAGTAGTCCTTAAACCCTGGGAACATTCCTCGGGAAGCAAGGAACTAGGGGCGCTGCCTAGCCAAAGAGCCCACGTGAGCGAGAGGTCTGCTCCTTGCGCAGGAAGCTGGGAACGTCCAGGTCGTCGCCGGTCTGGCTGACGCTCTGGCGTAGAAGGTTCCGAAGTTCCTCCTGGCGCTGGATCATGTTCTCCTCGGGCATGGGGAAGGAAGCGGCCACTAGGGTTATCTTCACTTCGTCGGTAAGCTTGGGATCCTTGACGGTACCGAAGATGACGTTGGCTTCGGGGTCGGCCAGCTCTTCGATGACGCTGGAGGCCTGCTGTATCTCGCGGAGGGAGAGAGAAGGACCGCCGGTCATTACGAAGAGGATCCTCTTGGCACCCTCGATGGCGATGTCGAGCAACGGGCTCTTGGTGGCCATGCGAGCGGCGTCGAGGGCACGGTTCTCGCCGGTGCCGGAGCCGATGGCGAGCCAAGCGGGGCCGGCGTTGAGCATGATGGACCGGACGTCTGCGAAGTCGACGTTGATCTCGCCGGTGACCATGACTACTTCAGCGATGGCCTGGATGCCGTGCTGGAGGACGGAGTCCGCCAAGCGGAGGGCGTCGTCCCAGGAAACGGTCTGGTTTTCCCGTTGACGCTCCATATCTAGGAGCTTGTCATTGGGGATGGTTATGACGGTGTCGACGTGGTCCTGCAGGCGGAGAAGGCCTTCATCGGCGTTCTTGCGGCGGGTCCGCACCTCAAAGGAGAAGGGGCGGGAAACGACGGCGACGGTAAGAGCGCCGGATTCCTTGGCGATCTGAGCTACGACGGGGATGGCGCCGGTGCCAGTGCCGCCGCCCATGCCGCAGGCCAGGAAGACCATGTCTGCGCCGTGGCAAACCTGTTCGAGCTTGTCGCGGCTCTCCTCGGCAGCCTGTCGACCAATGTCAGGGTTTCCGCCGGCGCCGAGGCCGCGGGTAAGAGACTGGCCGATGGCCAATTTGTTGGGTACATCCAGCAGGGCAAGATGCTGAGCATCGGTATTGATTGCGAAGTATTCCACGCCAGCGACTCGGTCGCTAAACATTCGGTTAACAGCGTTGCTGCCACCGCCGCCAACTCCGATTATGCGGATGACGGGGTTGCCGTAAGGCTTGCCCTCGGGTAGTGAAAAGACCGCGCCGTGGTCCTCCACTTGATGGTCTGTATGGTGATCCATGACTCCTCCTCTAATTATATTTTGGGTTTCCCTTTTGACTGTGGCTACTTGACTTTGACGGCCTTCTTGATGCGCTGGAAGAAGGCGTTGGACCCACGGGAGGGTCCGTATTGAGCCCGGCTCTTGTTGAATACGCCAGTGCGATTCTGATGCTTGATGCCCCAGAGCAGCAGCCCTATTACGGTGGAGAAGGCGTGCTGGTTGTGCTCCGGACTGAAGCCGCGGATGCCGATGGGGGCGGCGACGCGAACGGGGCAAGCGAGAGTCTCGGTGGCCATTTGCTGGAAGCCGGGAATCCTTGAAGTCCCACCCGTCAGAACAACACCTCCGGGCGGGAGGCGGCGCAAGCCTGCCTGCTGGGCCCTAAGCATGATAAGACCCAGGGTCTCCTGTAAGCGATCTATCAGAGGCTTGCACAAGGTGGACCTGCGGATCAGCCTGCGGGACTGACCCTGGAAGCTGGGCAGCAGCACTTCCTCGCCGGCTTGTTCAATATCCGGGGAAGCGTGCCCCCACTTGTCCTTGAGATCCTCTGCAAAGTAGTACGGCATTCCCAGAGCAACGGAGAGGTCCCGCGTCAACTGGTTGCCACCAACCGGAATGGAGGTGTCGAACCAGAGGCTGCCGTCTTTGAAGATGGCGAGGTCGGTGGTACCGGCGCCGATGTCGGCCAGCACGACCCCCATCTCCTTCTCATCCTGGAACAGGGTGGCCTCGGCGGAGGCCAGGGAAGACAGGACTACGTCCCGAACGGGGACGTTGCAGTCCTCTACGGCGTGGAGGGTTTGTCGGATCGCGTCCCGATCGGCCATTACGACGTGGGACTCGACCTCAACCCTGCCGGCGTGGAGGCCCAGAGGGCTTCGGACGCCGCGGTAGCCGTCGACTACGTAGTTGACGGGCATGACGTGAAGGAGCTGCTTGTCTTCCGGAATCTGGGGATAGGAGCTTTGAACGAGCTGCTCAACGTTCTCTCCGGTAATTGCGTCCCCGTTGGTGTCGGCGTGGATGACACCGGTGGTGTTGAAGCAGGCGGTGGAAGCCCCGGCAATGCTGACGTAGGTCCACGGGATACGGTATCCCATGTACCGCTGCGCCTCATTGAGAGATGCCTGAACGGCTTCCTGAGCCTCTGCTACGTTGACGATCTGGCCCTTGACCACGCCTTGAGAAGGAACCAAACCGGTGCCCACAATTTTGAGTTCCCCGTCGGGTCCCACCTGGGCGACCACGATGGCGACCTTACTGGTGCCAATGTCTAGAGCGGTATAAAAGATATCTTTTGCCATGAGCCTTCCTTTCAACCTGTCGCTATGTTGACCAAGCCTTGATGTGTTGTGCTGCCCGCATTCGCGCGCTTCTGCTACGAGGGTTCCGTACCTTTTCTTCAACCGTTGGGGTAATGACTTTCCGACGAATAGTGCTTAACCGTGCTTGATGGTCGCATATGCACTGGACGAGTTCCGGGGGGCATATGCAGTCCTGGGATTCCGTCCTGAAGGTTTCCTTTACTATGCGGTCCTCCAGGCTGTGGTAGCTGATGACGACCAGCCTACCTCCGGGCTTGAGGGCGCTTACGGCCTGCTGCAGCCCGCACCTTAGATTGTTCAGCTCGCCATTGACGGCGATGCGGAGGGCCTGGAAGGTGCGCGTAGCCGGGTGTATGCCCCCACGGGAAGGTCCGACCCGGCGAGTGACAACCTGCGCTAGGTGTGAGGCGCTTTGGAAGGGCCGATTCTCCACCAATGTCTTTGCGATGGCGCGAGAACGACGCTCCTCTCCGTAGGTGCGGAGGAGGTGGGCGAGTTCCTGCTCGCTGCTCCGGTTAATGATGGTTGCCGCCGTGGGGCCGGATGCGGTTGCGTCGAAGCGCATGTCCAGAGGCTCTTCCCTACGGAAACTGAAGCCGCGGCCTGACGCCTCCAACTGGAGGGAGGAGAGGCCGAGGTCGATGATGATTCCGTCCACCGGGCCAAATTCATGGCGGTGTAGAATCTCGCCCAGGTCTGCGTAACTGCCATGGACGAGGGTGAAGGAATCCTGGAACCGGTTGAGCCTGGCCCGAGCGTAGTCGAGGGCCGCGGAGTCTGCGTCTATGCCGATCAAGCGACCACCGGGGAGGCAATCTTGCAAGATGGCTTCCGCGTGACCGCCGCCACCTACGGTGCAGTCAACGTACCGGCCGCCGGGTCGCACTGCCAAAGCGTGGATGGCTTCCTTCAGTAGAACCGGTTGGTGGACGAAGGAAACGTCATCCATGGGAAGTCTCGACCCTTCTAAAGAGGACCCTGGCAGTGTAGCGGTTCTCGCCATGGTAGAGGTCACCTGGCCTCCTGCCCCTATGATATGTGCCCTTGGACTGCCCACTCTTAAAGTTGAGTCCCCAAGAGTGGTGTTGTAGGCCCGCTCGGTCTCTTCCAACATTCAAGGACTTCCTTGAAGGAAATCCCCGAATTTATGGCGCCATCCTTATTGAGGACGCCGCTGCTTGTCTGAAAGAGGCTCTAACTTCGGCCTACACACCCGCCTTCCCCAAGCAATGTAGGTAAGTTAACATCGGCTCGAACAATGCTTCAAGTATTTTTCAGATTATTTTTATGTGAATTTTATGTTATTTTCAGAATTTTGCATCGTTTTGTCTGTATGGGTGAATTTTCGGGGTACGCTGGCGGGGGCAATTAATGTTAGGACAGCTATAGAATTACCTTTGGAGAAGATATCCTGGGATTGGGAAAAGTTTGTCTAATGCAGGGAAATTGTCCCCTCGAGTAGGGGCGTGCTACCATAGGGACTGGAGCGGCTTATGTTTAGTTTGGGTATTCTGACAATCAGCACCAGCGGCCATCAGGGCAAAAGGGAAGACACCAGCGGTATGGCCATTCGCCGGATACTGGCCGCTCCTATATATGAGGAAGAGCGGTACGAGATAATTGGCGACGTGCAAGAGGTCATAGAGGACCGGTTCAGGATTTGGGCAGATGAGGAGGGGTTGGACCTGATTGTCAGTACGGGAGGAACGGGGCTGGGGCCCCACGACGTCACGCCGGAAGCCTGCCTGGCGGTGATCGATCGGGAGGTGCCGGGGATGGCCGAGACGATGCGGGCCGAGACGCTGAGCAAAACCCCGATGGCGATGATCAGCCGCTCCGTGGTAGGTATAAGGAGAGGCACGCTTATAGTTACGCTTCCCGGCAGTCCCAAGGCGGTTGAGGAGTGCCTGGAGGTGATTCTGCCGGTGCTGCCTCACGCCCTGGAGATTTTGAAGGATAGGTCTGAGGGTCATCCCACGGGGCACTGACCCGGCCTTACTTCCATGCAGGTGCACATTCTCACGCTGTTCCCGGAGATGTTTCGGGGGCCTTTCGACCACAGCATCGTAAAGCGGGCGGTGGACAAGGGGGTGGTGGAGATTCTAATTCACGACATTCGCGACTATACCCACGACCGGCATAGAACGGTGGATGACTACCAGTTCGGCGGGGATTCGGGGATGGTGATGAAGCCGGAGCCGATCTTCGAGGGTGTGGAGTCGATTCTTGCGGGGATTACCCAGCTGGAGATGGCGACGACGCGGGCGATTCTGACCTCCCCCCAGGGTAAACTGCTGGACCAGAAGATGGTGGAGGAGTTTGCCCGGCAACGATATCTGATTATCCTGTGCGGTCACTACGAAGGAGTGGATGAACGGGTGAGGGAGCATCTGATTACGGACGACGTGAGTATCGGCGACTACGTTCTGACGGGCGGGGAGTTGGCGGCGATGGCGCTGACGGATGCGGTTGTTCGTCTGCTACCTGGGGTGGTGGGGAAGCCGGAGAGCGTGGGCCGAGACTCGATAACGTCCGGGTTACTGCAGCATCCGGTGTACACGAGGCCGGCTGAATACCAGGGTTGGAAGGCGCCGGAGGTGTTGCTTTCGGGCAATCATGGGGAGATCAGGCGATGGCGTCGGGAGCGGGCGCTGGAGCGGACTTTGCGGCAAAGGCCGGACCTGCTGGAGAAGGCGGAGCTATCGGAGACTGATGAGGAGTTTCTGAAGGGTTTGGGGTGGAGGAGGTAGAGGGACGGAGACTATTTACTTGATTGGGGCGGGTTGGGGGCGGTAGAATATCTCCTTGCAGTGTAAATGGGAGAAGAACGGTCATGGCGGTTAGTTCCGTAATCAACTTAGAAGCGAATCCCAAGATTCAGGATTTTGGACCTGGGGATTCTGTGAAGGTTAACTATCGGGTGAGAGAGGGAGAGCGGGAGCGGATTCAGGCCTTTATAGGAGTAGTAATCAAGCGGCGGGGGGAAGGCCCCGGCGCAAACTTCACGGTGCGTCGCGTCACCCAGAATATCGGAGTGGAGCGTACTTTCCCCTTCTATTCGCCCCGGATAGAGTCTGTGGAGGTGGTGAGACGGGGGAAGGTGCGGCGAGCTCGACTGTATTACCTGCGGGGCCGTTTTGGCCGAGCCGCTCGAATCAAGGAGCGGGGCCGCTACTAGACGCGGGAAGAGAGGACGGTTCGCGAATCGTCCTACGGGGGAGACTATAGTAGGGTGCGGGATTCACCCCCATCCTAACCTTCCCCCATCAAGGGGGAAGGGAGAATATGGATTCCCGCTTCCGCTGGAATGGCGGTTATGCAAGGGTTTCCCTCCCTGAGAATTAGTGATGGGTGGGGCCAATGAAGTATGTTGAAGTTGCCGTCGATGCGCCCCTTGGTGTCAACCGAACTCTGACTTATGGCGTTCCACCCCGGATGGAAGTGTCTCCCGGACAGCTGGTGTGGGTCCCGCTTGGGCCGAGACCAGTGCAAGGGATGGTCTTCGAGACATCGGAGCAGACTTCGCTAGAGACGACACGTCCGGTCATTTCTACAATTGCGCCGGGCACGCTGCTTCCTTCGTGGGGTCTGGAGCTGGCGCGATGGTTGAGCAGGTACTATCTCTCGTCGCTGTTTGAGGCGGCGGCCTTGATGCTTCCCCCGGGATTCAGGACCCGGGTGCGCGCTCACGTCGGAATTTCCACGAAAGCGCCCCCCGGCCTGACGGATGAAGAATCGACAGTCTACGAGGTTGTGTCTCAGGGCGAGCGAAGATTGGAGAGGGAGGTGGTGAGAGTTTTGGGTCGGAAGGCAGGCGCGTCCCTGGACAGGCTGGTGCGGCGGGGATTCCTGGAGCGGGACTGGGAGATTGTGAGGCCGCAGACGGCGCCCCGGTATGAACGGTACCTGTTGCCGCATGTCGGCGGGAGAGGACCCAAGGAGGCGCTGGCGGAGTTGAAGGGTGCACCGAGGCAGGAGGCGTTGCTTGCGGAGTCGTTGAAGCAGCGACACGGGATTTCGTACACAGACGCGATGAAGGGATTTGGTCCGTCGGCGGTGAGTGGGTTGGTGGAGAAGGGGATGGTTGCGCAAGAATGGGTACGTGGCGATGGCCGGCGAAGAAGCCTGGATCTGCAGATGGGGTTGCTGCCGACGCTCACGGCGGAGCAGAGCAGCGTGGCGAGCTTTGTTCGGAAGCTGCTTGTGGATCCTAGAGCGGCGCCGCGGAGTGTATTGCTCCACGGGGTCACGGGGAGCGGGAAGACGGAGGTTTACCTGCGGGCGCTGGAGAGGTGCATCGGTTTGGGAAGGAGGGGGATTCTGCTGGTGCCGGAGATATCCATGACGCCGCAGATGGAGGAGCGGATCAACGAGCGGTTTCCGGGGAGGGTGGCGCTACTGCATAGCGGTATGAGTCTACAGCAGAGATTCGAAGCGTGGTGGAGAATACGCGCGGGAGTCTACGACGTGGTTGTGGGGCCGAGAAGCGCGCTGTTTTCTCCCGTGCCGAATTTGGGGCTAATTGTTATAGATGAGGAGCACGAGTGGAACTACAAGGAAGAGAATACGCCGCCCCGTTACCACGCCAGGGAGACGGCGCGGAAGATTTCCCAGCTTTCGGGGGCGCCGGTGCTGATGGGGAGCGCCACGCCGGACGTGGCCACCTACTATCATTCGTTGCGGGGAAGGCGGCACCGGCTGTTCAAGCTGCCTTACCGTATAGGAACAGCCTCGCCTGAGAATGGACACTCTCCGAGAGAGGCGGCTAAAGGGGCTTCGCAGCCAGATAGGGTTCGGACGGGGTTGGCGAGGGTAGTCGTCGAGGATATGAGGGAGGAGTTGAAGATGGGGAACCGAAGCCCCTTCAGTCGCCGGTTGACACGGTCGCTGACGGGGTGCGTCGGCCGGGGGGAGCAGGCGATTCTGTTTTTGAACCGACGGGGCGCGGCGTCGATGGTGCAGTGCAGGGACTGCGGGTTAGCGTTGGAGTGCCGTCGATGTTCCGTGGCGGTCACCTACCATAGAGGAAGGGGCCTGCTGTGTCATCTGTGCGGGCGACGTCGCAGGCCGTCTGCCACATGCGAGGAGTGCGGCGGCAGGACGCTCAGATACCTGGGGGTGGGAACACAGAAGGTGGTGGAGGAGCTGGAGCGGGTGCTGCCCGGCGTTGGCGTGGTGCGCTGGGATAGCGATGCGGCAGGTCGGAGAGGGGAACATGAGGCGCTGCTGAAGTCGTTCGCGGCGGGGGAGGCGCAGGTGCTGGTGGGCACGCAGATGGTGGCCAAGGGGCTACACGTGCCCAACGTGAGCCTGGTGGGTGTGGTGCTGGCGGACGTGGGGCTGCACCGGCCGGACTTCCGGGCGGGGGAGAGGACATTTCAGTTGCTGTGCCAGGTGGCAGGACGGGCGGGCAGAGGACGGACGCCGGGGCTGGTGGTCATCCAGACGTACAGCCCGGAGAGCTACACAATACGGGCAGCAGGACGGCAGGACTATTCGAGCATGTACAAGAGGGAGATTGCCTATCGTCGAGAGTTGGGGTATCCACCTTTCAGCAGGTTGATCCGTTTGGTTTACCAGAACATAAAGGAGGATGTGTGCGAGGAGGAGGCCAAGCGGATGGCGGAGGCCCTGCAGAATACGGCTTACGGGCGCGGACTGGCTGGGGTAGACGTAGTGGGGCCGGCGCCGACGCAGCCTCGGAGAATCCGCGGACTTTACCGGTGGCATCTCATTCTGAGGGGTACAGGAGGCGACCTTCACAGCCTGCTGGGAGAAGTGGGAACGCCCAGAGGCTGGACGGTGGACGTGGATCCGGTAACGTCGCCGTGACGTTTAGAATAGTAGTTGCGCCTTTACACCCGTTGAGGCGAATGTCTATAATCTTTGAGGCCTTTTTGAGGAGGCCGACTGCAACCATTCCTCAGAAGGAGAGTAGAGCGTGGCTGTGAGACCGCTGGTTTCCGCCCAGAACCCGGTGTTGAGTCGGAAGACCAGCCGGGTGAAGCGGGTAGATGCGGGGATTCAGCGGCTAGTCAGGGATATGATAGAGACGATGCACGATGCTCACGGGGTGGGGCTGGCCGCCAACCAGATTGGCGTGCCGCTCCGTATTGCCGTGATCCAGCTTCCCGACGATGAGGAAGCGCTGGTGCTCGTTAACCCCGAGGTTGTGCATCGGGAGGGCTCCAGGGAACTCACAGAAGGATGTCTAAGTATTCCCGGATATTCAGGATGCACCGTTCGGTCGGAGAAGGTGGACGTGAAGGCGCGGGGTTTGGACGGCAAGCCTATCCGCATCAAGGCGGAGGGGGACCTGTTAGCGCAGGCGCTTGAGCACGAGACGGACCATTTGGACGGGCACCTGTATGTGGAGCGACTGGTGAGCCCTGACCAGATTTGGAAGAATGACGAGGATGAATCGGAAGAGGACGCGACGGAGGCTGCTTCATCCAGCAATTGACGGTTTCTCCCGGGCCTCAGAGGCTTCCACCTACAGGAACTACCGCGCCGCTTGCAACCAATGTCGCCGTGCTGCGGGAGTTCTTTGTCTCTCGCGGGGTGGAGGCCTACCTTGTTGGGGGATGTCTTCGTGACGCCCTGATGGGTCGGAAGAGCCACGACGTGGACGCGGCGGTTCGAGGTGATGCTCTGGCCCTGGGCCGAGACCTGGCCCGACGGCTGGGCGGAAGTTTCGTGCCGCTTGACCCCGCACGGGGGGTGGCGCGGGTGGTCTGCAGGGACGGTGGGCCTACGTTGGACCTGGCTGCGATGGATGGGTCGGTGGAGCAGGACCTGGCGCGTCGTGACTTTACGATAGACGCGATGGCACTGCCGGTGGAGGCAATCGGCGAGGAATGGACGCAGGCAATCATCGACCCCTCTGGAGGACGGGAAGACCTGGGGCGCGGGCTGGTGCGGATGGTGAGCGATGGGGTTTTTGAGGAAGACTCCAGCCGTCTGTTACGGGGTGTTCGTCTGGCGCGAAGTTTCGGTTTCGGCATTGATGAGGATACGGCTGCGAAGATCAGGGAGCAGGCGCATCTGATTGATTCGGTAGCTGGCGAAAGGGTGAGGGACGAGTTCCTAACTTTGTTGTCGTTGGATGGACCGGCTGAGACGCTTCACTTACTCGACGAGTTGGGGCTGCTGTGCCGGATTGTGCCGGAGCTGGAACGGGCGAGGGGAGTGACGCAGCCGAAGGAGCACTATTGGGACGTGTTTGAGCATACGGTGCAGGCGGTAGAGGCGGCGCACGACGTGACGGAGCCGGCTTCGTGTCGAAAGGCGTCACACCTGAGGGAGGTGCTTTGGGATGAAGAGATGGAAAGCCACTTCGACGAGGTGGTGAGCGACGGTCATAGCAGGCGCACTTTGCTCAAGCTGGGGGCGTTATTTCACGATATTGCCAAGCCTCAGACGAAGGCGGTAGACGCTTCGGGCCGGACGCGGTTTCTGGGCCACCCGAAGCAGGGAGCGACGGTGGCAGAAGAGCGGCTGCGCAGTCTTCGCATCAGCGCCCGCGGTGTGCGGAGCGTTTCTGCGATGGTGGAGGCGCACTTGAGGCCGACGCAGATGAGCCAGGAACTGGAGAGGCCAAGTCAGCGAGCCATGTACAGGTTCTTCCGTGACATGGGGGAGTCGGCGTACTCGGTGTTGTATCTGAGTCTGGCGGACTACCTGGCGGCCCGGGGGCCGATGCTGGAATCGGAGGACTGGCTGCGGCGTGTAGAGCTGGTGAATTTCGTGGTGACGGAATCGCGTCGGGAGACAACCCCGGGAGGCACGAAGAAGCGGACGCCCTTGCTGACGGGGCATGATTTGATAGAAGTATTCGGCCTTGAGCCGGGGCCCATCTTTCGGCGGCTGCTTGAGGGACTGGAGGAGGCGGGGGCGGCTTCGGAAGTGAATTCAAGAGAGGAGGCGCTGGCCTGGGTACAGGCGCGCCTAGAAGACGATACATGGTAGTGAACGCTCATGCGTAGAAGTCTGAGAATCTTTCTGATAATCGGGGTCATGTTCACTCTGGCCGTGCTGGTGCTGTGGAACCAGGACGTAGACCTGCCGGGGGACTCATTTGACAGAGGCGGAACGGGGCCTTTGGGCCTGACGCTGGGGCTGGACCTGCGTGGCGGCGCCCACCTGGTCTATCAGGCGGACAGACCGGTCAATATCAACGTGACGTTCGAACAGCCCGTGTCCGAATCGGAATTGAAGGATGGGCTGGACCAACTGGACCTGGGTTCCGTGGTAATCAATTCCTTCCAGAGGGAGGAGTTCTCGCTGGACGTACCTGGCATTCAGGAAGAGGACGTGGACGGCTTCATGGAGGAGCTGCAGGTGGAGGTGGGCCCGGCGACCGGTTATGAGTCGAGTATCGAAGACAGGCTGCAGGTCCATATCAGCCTCGTGGAGCTTCCGAGTCAATCGTCGGTGGGAGACATAGTGAGAGGGTTGGGTTATTCGGATGTGCTTGTGGCGACGGTGCAGAGGCAGATATTCATTCTGAGCGAGCTTCCGGACATCGACGAGGAAGCGGAAGCGGCGATGCGGACGGCATTGGAAGAACTCTTCCCGGTAGACGAGCTTCAGGCGGTGCGGAACGAGGATGAAGAGTTGCAGGCGGTATACGTCTTTTTCACGCGGGCACCGGATGAGGGCGAACTGCAGATTGCGTTCAACGAAATGGAGTACCCTGACGCGCGGATTGTGAACGTGGACGGGAAGAATTTCACGGCCACGCTTGATCCATTGGATGAAGAGGCATTTACCGAAATGGAGGCGGGGCTACGGGAAGAGGTAATTGGAATCGACCAGATCAACTCCACAAACATCCAGTCGGCACTTATCGACTTGACCCTGGCTGCGGGAGTTGAGCAGGCGGTAATGGAAACGGCGATGGTGGACCTGGGCTTCTCGGAGGCGACGGTCGTCGAGTCGCGAGGGCGGCAGTATGGAGTCAGCCTTTCGAAGTTGGACGAAGAGAGAGACCTGACGATAGAAGGAGAGATGTCGGAACAGGTAGGAGCATTGTCGGTCTTCCAGATGACGCGAGAAGACCCTACGGCAGACCAGATGGACGGGGTAATTTCCACGATTCAGCGGCGGGTGGACGCCTTTGGAATTACGGAGCCGAACGTCCAGAGATTTGGCGAGGACAGGGTGCTGGTGCAGCTGCCCGGCGTGGAAGACACGAGCATTGACGTGGTATTCAAGGGGAGGGTGTCGAGGCCAACGCTGGAGAACGCCATGGAAGAGTTGGGCTTCGAGGACGTGCTGGTGGGGGACGCCGAGATTGCCAACGTGCCCGGGGTCTTCGACATCCGGGCGCCCGAGACCACAGAAGAACAGCGCGAAGAGATACGTACAGTTCTGGAAGAAGAGCTTGGGCCCGTAGACTCATTTGGATATGACGAGAACCTCAGGGCGATGCAGGTTGTGTTCCAGGGCAATTTCCAGTCTGCCGACGTGGTGGATGCAGTGGTGGGGTTGGGATACCTGGAAGATGAGATAGAGGTGCTGGCAACGCCCGGAGTTGCCTTCAACGTGAGAGTGCGGACACTGAGCGGCACAGAGCAGGATGAGCTACGAGGGAATTTGTCTGCATCGGTGCTGCCCATCCACTCTTTCAGAGCGACGGGCGGCGTGGAAGAGGCGAAGGAACTGATAGGGCAGACGGCACAGCTTGTGTTTGCGGAGAGAACGTGCCTGAACGCGGACTGCTCCCAGTTTGAGGACCAGGATGCCGTGGGACGGAGCGGGGAATCCCTGACGGGAGACAATCTGGTGTCGGCCTTTGCCAGTTCCCACCCGACTACGGGGCTGCCCATTGTGAACTTCGTGTTCGACGGAGACGGGACTCGCATCTTCAGGGACATGACCACGCGAATTGCGGGAGACCAAACGAAGTGCATAGCCCACATTCTTGACGAGGAGATGATCATCTGCCCGGTGGCGCGGCAGCCGATCGTCAGCGGGACCGGATTCATCGAAGGGCCGGACTTTACCTTCGACCGGGTGCGGACGCTGTCCATTCAGCTGGAATCGGGAAGCCTGCCAGTATCATTGGAGCTGATTCGGGAGAGCACGGTGGACTCGTTCCTGGGCGGAGAATCGCTGCAGGCGAGCCTGAAGGCGGCGCTGGTGGGGCTGGGCCTGATTATATTGTTCATGGTCATCTACTACAGGGCGGCGGGGCTGGTAGCCGCCGCGGCCCTAATCATCTACTCGGGGCTGGTGCTGGCGGTGTTCAAGATGACGCCAGTGACGCTAACACTGTCGGGACTAGCGGCGGTGATTCTGTCCATAGGTATGGCGGTGGACGCCAACATTCTGATATTCGAGCGCTTGAAGGAGGAGTTGAGGGCCGGCCGGAGCCTGCTATCGTCGATGGAGATAGGGTTCCGACGGGCGTGGCCGGCGATTCGGGACAGCAACACGTCCACGTTCATCACCTGCGGCATACTGTTCTTCTTCGGGCGGGAGTTGGGCGAACCGAGAATCACGGGCTTCGCCATCACCCTGGCGATAGGTGTGGCGGTCAGCATGTTCACAGCGCTGATGGTGAGCCGGAACTTCCTGCAGCTATTGGCCTTCACCGGACTGGGGAACCGGCTTAACCTGTTCACGCCGGAGGGTGTGCGCAGACGGGACGACGGGTTCGGGGAAGGGGGGCAGTCATGAACATAGTCGGCAAGCGGAAGTGGTACTTCCTGATTTCGGCGTTGATCATAGTGCCGGGAATAATTTCGCTGATAATTCCTCCTGCGGTGCGGCCCGGCATCGACTTTTCGAGCGGTTCCGCCTTCGAGGTGACGTTCCAAGCGTCGGTGGATGAGGAACCGGTCCGATCGGCGATGGCCGAGGCGGACCATCCGGACGCACGGATTCAGAAGCTCTCGGATTCTACGGTGTTCATCCGGACCAAGGAGCTGCAGGAGGGAGAGCGGGACGAGATTCAAGCCGTGCTTGAGCGGAGCGTTGCTCCGGTGGACTTCATATCCAAGGTGGAGACGGTGTCGCCGGAGGTGGCTGGGGAGACGGTGCGGAACGCGGTGATTGCGGTGATGGTGGCGGCGGTGGGGATACTACTGTACATAACGTGGGCGTTCCGGCACATTCCCGGATCGTTCCGGTACGGGGTGGCGGCGGTGCTCGCCCTGGTGCACGATATTCTGATAATCATCGGGATATTCTCGATTCTGGGGAAGGTCATTGGGCTGGAAGTGAACGTGATGTTTGTGGTGGGGCTGCTGGCGGTGGCGGGTTACAGCGTTAACGACACGATTGTAGTGTTCGACCGGATTCGGGAGAACGTGGCGCGGGACATAGACCGTCCGCTGGCGGAGTCGGTGAACATCAGCATCATGGAGAGCATGGGTCGGTCGTTGGGCACGAGCTTGACGACGACGTTTGCGTTGCTGGCGCTGATTCTGATTGGCGGGTTGACGCTGCGGGAGTTCCTGCTGGTGCTGTTGATAGGCACGATAGCGGGGACTTATAGTTCGATATTTATAGCCAGCCAGTTCCTGGTGATGTGGGAGATGGGGGAGATTGGCAGATTTTTCCGGCTGGTGAACCCGATTCGTCGGTTGAGGGGAGCGCGGGCTTAGAACCAGGGGCCGCTTCTTTCGTAGCCGCCGGTTATGTGGAAGGCGGTGCCTGTTACCCAGCGGGAGGCGGGGCTGACGAGGTAGAGGACAGCTTGGCCGATGTCCCAGGGTTTGCCGACGCCGAGCGGGTAGGGTTTTATCTGGGCGGCGCGCTCTTCGGGGGTCCAGCCGAAGTCTCTTGATTCCACGAGGGCGGGCATGATGGCGTTGACGCGTACTCCTTTAGGGGCGACCTGGGCGGAGGAGGCGACAGTGAGTCCGATGAGCCCGGCCTTGCTGGCTTTGTAGGCGGGAGAGCCGTTGGGATCACCAGCGGCGCGGGCGGCCTGGGAACTGATGTTGACGATGCAGCCGCTGCCCACAGCAAGCATGGGCTTGAGGGCGGCGCGGGTGCAGTAGAAGACGCCGGTGAGATTAACGTCGATGGTGCGCTGCCATTCTTCGTCGGAGAGGCCCCAGATGGTGCCGCGAGGGGCGTCGATGCCGGCGTTGTTGACGAGGCCGTCGAGCCTGCCGTATTGGCTGAGGGCGAGTTCTACCAGGGCCTCGACGTGGGCCGGGATGCTGGTGTCCATGAGCATGGAGACGGCGCTGCCACCCTTCGCTTCTATCTGTCGGACGGTGTTGGAGGAATCCTGGATGTCGCCGATGACGATATTGGCGCCCGCTTCGCTGAGGACGAGGGCGATGCCCTGTCCGATGCCCTGGGCGGCGCCTGTGACGATGGCGGTCTGGCCGTCGAGGCGGTGGTCTTCATTCATTATTTTTTGTTCCTTGAGGACAGGGTATTTGTTTTTCGGTATCGAGCGTGGATTATATTCGTTTGGAATTCGAATTCGTGCCTAAGATGAATCGTTTTAGCCTTAGATTCGTTTTGAGAAAAATTTTCGGCCTACGAAGGGATGCCAACGGGCAAGGATGTTGCCGGATTCCCGTTTTCACCGGCATGACGGGGCAGGTGGAACGTTAGTAAGTTTTTCATGGAGGAAGGTTAGCAGGGGTAGGGAGTTGGTGGCAATAGGCAAAATGGCACTTTTGGAGGGAGGGAGTCACCCCCATCCAAACCTTCCCCCGTCAAGGGGGAAGGGGGAAGAGAGGGAGCACCCTCACCCCCGTATCAAGTACGGGGCAGGCTCCAACCCTCTCCCAAGATGGAGACCTTTGCGTAACTGCCTAAACAGGTTCAGATTGTGGCGTTGTCCTGCCCTAGTCATAGCTAAATCGCGCATTTCTGGATTCCGGCTTTCGCCGGAATGACGGTTGTTCAAAGGTCTCCAGGACGGGAGAGGGAGGAAGAAGGGACGCTTGACCCTTCGTCTTTCGGCAAGCTCAGGATGAGGTCAGGGTGAGTGGTGAGACGGCGGGCGTGGATTGAGGGATGAAGAGTGGGCCCCCGCTTTCGCGAGGGTGGGGATTGAGGAAGAGGGGGGTGGAATGACGGGGGGCGGGGATGTTGTTAAGATAGGGGCGAGTTTGGGCTGCCTTCGGTTGGCGGGGGCGGTAATTTTTTGAGGGGCGATAGATGAACAAGTCAGAGATTCCTTTCCTCACGGCCACGGAGCTTTCGGGGAAGATTCAGAGCCGGGAAGTTTCGCCGGTGGAGGTGACTGAGGCGTACCTGGAGCGGATTGAGGAGTATAACCCGAAGTTCAATTCGTACATAACGGTTATGGCGGATGAGGCGATGGCGGCGGCGCATGAGGCGGAAGCGGCGATTGTGTCGGGCGGATATATCGGGCCGATGCACGGAGCGCCGGTGGCGATCAAGGACCAGCTTTGGACGAAGGGAGTGCTTACGACGGCCGGGTCGAACGTGCTGAAGGACTTCGTTCCCGATGAGGACGCGACGGTGGTGACGCGGCTGAAGGAGGCGGGGGCGGTGATCATCGGGAAGACGAACCTGACGGAGTTTGCAATTACGACGAACCACCACTATCCGTACGGGATGATGTACAACCCTTGGAGCATGGGGCACTTCGCAGGGTCCTCCAGCGGGGGGTCAGCGTCGGCGACGGCGGCGTTCATGTGCGCGACGTCGCTGGGGGAGGACACGGGGGGATCGGTGCGGGGGCCGGCGGCAGCGTGCGGGCTGGCGGGTTTTCGGAGCACCTACGGGCTGGTGAGTCGATACGGGCTGTTAGGGGCATGCTGGTCGAAGGACGTTATCGGGCCGATTTCACATACGACAGCGGACTGCGCGATGACGCTACAGGCGATTGCGGGCCATGACCCGAAGGACAGGTACACGAGCCGGAAGCCGGTGTCCGATTTCACGGAGGCGTTAGAAGGGGACATACGGGGAGTGAAGGTGGGAGTGGTGGTGGAGAGGGTGCACACGGATGACGTGATGCCGGAGATACGCGCTGCGGTGCTGGAGGGGATCGAGGTGCTGCGGGAGCAGGGCGCGGAGGTGTCGGAGATATCGCTGCCGCTGATTCCGGATACGGCGGCGTTCTCGCTTGTAGGAGAACTGGTGGAGGCGGCGTCGATTCACCACAAATGGGTGCGGGAGCGGCTGGACGATTACCAGAACGAGCTGCGGTTGACGCTGCTGATGGCGAGTTTGATACCGGCGCAGACGTACTACAAGGCGAACCAGCTTAGGGCGTACTGGCGGGAGGAGATGCTGGCGGCTTTTGAGGACGTGGACCTGATGGTTTACCCGACGGCTCCTTCGGTGGCTCCGACGGTGCCGCCGCCTTCGGGTCTGGCGAGCAAGGAGGACATGAAGGTGAACTTCTTTGGGCGTCGGAGCTTCACGCATCCGGCGAGCCTGGTGGGGTGTCCGGCGCTGTCGGTGAACTGCGGGTTTACTGAGGCGGGGCTGCCGATGGGGATGCAGATTGTGGGGAGGCCCTTCGACGACGGGAGGGTACTGAGGGCGGGGCACATCTATGAGCAGGCGACGCCGTGGCATAAGAGGAGGCCGCCGCTGGCGGGTTAGGTGCGGGGGGTGGGGGCTAGTCGCTACTGGCTTTGGGCTTGGGCTTCGGGAAGAATCGGCCAACTTCCAGGGTGATGTCTGGGAATGCCTGGGGGCTTATTGTATCGGCTGGGCCGATGTGTCTGACGCTGGAGTAGGTTCCCTCTGAGGGTTCGGTGTAGGACTCGATACGGCGGTCTTCCCGGGAAACGATCCACACTTCAGGTATGCCTGCGCGGGCGTAGGCAGAGAGTTTGGCGGTGCGGTCGTATTCGATGGTGGTGTCGGAGACTTCTATGAGGAGCAGTACGTCTTCCGGGCTGGGGTGTCCACCCTGATAGTAATCTTCTCGCCACTTCAGCAACATTACGTCGGGTTGTGGTTCGCTTTCGTCACTGAGCCGTGTTGGGCCTTGGACGCGTACGATGGCCTGTCCCTGCAATATTTGGGGCAAAATGTTGGTATAGAAGTCGATGCTGGCTTGGTGCCAGTCTCCGATAGGGGGCATGTTGATGATATCTCCGTCGAGGAGTTCGACGCGGTCGTCTTTAGAGAATATGCCGGCGTCGGCCATGGCGTAGTATTCGGCCACGGTGAAGCGGTGGCGGGTGGGGGTGGATGTGGGTGTCTTGACAGTTGTGGTGGTCATTGCGATGGGGTGGACATTCTTTTGGTAGCGTCCTTACGACGCTTCAGTGTTACGGATATTCTATAACTGCGAGCGCTTTATGGCAACGGTGCGTTCTGCCGTAGCAGCAGCTTCATCGGTATTGGATGATATTTTTGCTCAGGTGATGGGGAGTTCGAAGGGTAGGTTGCAGTCGGTGAGGAGTTGGGGGCGGTCGTTTTTGAGGTGGAAGGTATCTTCGAGGCGGACGCCGCCGATATCCGGGACTGACAGGACGGAGTGACCGACGGTGAGGGTCATTCCGTTAACGAGTTGGAAGCTGAAGTCGGCGGGATGGATGGTGGGACGGGGCTTTTCTTCGAAGTCCAAGCCGATGCTGTGGCTGATGCCCGGGACGTAGTGGTCGCCGAGGCCGGAGTCTTCGAAGACCTTTCGGGCTGCGGTGTCGATTTCGCCGTTTTGTGCACCTGGTCTGACTGCTGAGACTCCGACGGCTTGGGCTCGTCGGTAAACGTCAAAGAGTTCCCGCTGCTTTGGGGTTGGCGGGCCGACGACGAAGGTGCGGGCGAGGTTGGCGCAGTAGCCCTTGTAGCGGGGGATAAGGTCGATGACCACGAGGTCGCCGGCTTCCACCAGCTTGTAGGCGGCGGCGCCGTGGAGCCAGCCCGAACGGATACCGGAGTTGACGAAGACGGGAATGGCGACGCCCTGTCCGCCAGCCTTGCGCATGGCGTACTCGATTTCCGCGCCCACTTCATTTTCGGAGATGCCGGGTCTGATCCAGGCTGCTGCGGTCTTCATGCCAACGGATGCGATGCGGGCTGCTTCTTTGATAAGACGGACTTCCTCGTCGTCCTTCACCAACCTCAGCCCGTCCATGACCGGGGCAATGTCGACAACCTTGACCTTGGGATTTGCACGTTGAAACAGGTTGAGCAGGAAGGCGGGTGTGTTGAACCACATTTGCACGCCGACCGTCATGGACTCTCTGCCGCCGGCCATTTCGCGCATGGTGCCGACAACGTCCTTAATCTGCTGGCCAACGGTGCCGAAAATCTTTACATCTTCGACACCGATGGAATCTCTGACCTCGGCTTCTTCACCCTGGAAAGTGACGACTATGGGTGGGCCAGCGGCAGGAATGACGGCGCGAGGCTGAAAGCGGTCTTCGCCGAAGAAGTATATGTAGTCATCGTGGGTCAGGATGAGGTAGGCGTCGATGCCCATATCTCTCATGCGGGCCTGGGCCTTCTGCAGTCGGTCTCTGTTGAGCATTTTTTCTCCTTGCCTCGTCGTGGCGAGGGCACGTTAGCAGGCTGGCTGAGTCAGTGGGGTGGGGAGCCACCATTCGCGACCACGGGGCGTTTCGATGTATTCGGGCCAGCGGAGGTCTACGGGCGGAGGGAAGTCTTTGGGCAGGAGGGGCGCGACCCAGTTGTCGCCGCCGATGCCGCCGCCAGTACGTTGGCGGAATTCGTCCTGGGCTTTGGCGAGCATTTCGGGCTGGGTGAGGAGGTCTATGAAGGTGGCGGCGATGGTCTTGGCAGCGACGAACATGCCCGGGTCGATGCAGCTTGAAACGCCGCCGAGGGCGTTTCGCGTCCAGGCGGGATAAGCGTAGCCGGTAGTTGGGGGCTTAAGGGTGGGGCGGCTGGTGTGGAGGCGGACGGTGGGGGCGTGCCAGGTGTAGTCGACATAGTCGTCGGAGGTGTAGTTGGCCTGCCACGGGGGGATCTGGCGTCGGACCTGGGCTTCGAAGTCGGTGGGGGAGATCAGCTGCTGGCATTCGTCTGTGAAGGGGTTGTCCATCGGTTCCATCTCAAGGCTTTTCTGGATGGTGCGTCCGAAATTGCGGGCTATTTCGTCGAGGACTGGAGGACCGAAGAGGGCTAGGTTGTCGTAGGCAAGCAGGGCCATGGCGTGGTTGGGGAGGCCGACGCGTGTCTTCGTTACCCATCGGATTGAGACTTCGCAGCCGGTGGCCTCGGCGGCGCGTCGGGCGTTGTTTTCGAGGACGTTGTAGATTCGCTGCTGGATGTCCAGGTTGGGGGAGCGCCAGGCGTACTGGATCTGGCTGAAGCGGGGAGGGAGGTTGTCGGAGGTGCACTGGCCGCCCGCCATAATGAACTCGTTGAGAGTCCAGGTGCCGGTGTGGGGGTACATGGCCTCCTTGGTGTACTTGGTGGTGGTGTACATGAGGCAGAGGGCGTCGATGGCGCCGGGGCAGCGGGGAGCGGAGTGGGGATGGTGGGGACCGGCGAGAAGTTCGGGGTCGACCCAGTTTTCGGGGTCGTGGCATTCGAAGGTGAAGACGGCGCTCCAGTATGAGCCGCAGTGGGTGTCCCAGATGGTGGTGTTGGTGGCGTGGGGATGGTAGGCGATGAAAGCGTCGAAGCCGTCGTAGTAGCCCTTGGCGGCGTGGACGGGCTTGGAGCCGCAGACCTTTTCTGCGGGTTCGCCAAAGATGGCGAGGGTGCCCTTGAGGTTGTGGCGGTCAATGGCTTCCTTTGCGGCAAGGATGCCGGCGAGGGCGGCGACGCCGAGGGAGGAGTGGGGGTCGGTGTGGCCGGCGGCCCAGGGGTGGAGGCCGTGGCGGGGGTCCTTGTAGGGGACGGGCCGCTGAGAGTTGCCGGGGACAGCGTCGTACTCGGCGTAGGTGCCGAGGACGGGGCCGCCGTCGCCGTAGGTGGCGCGGAAGGCGGTGGGCATGTCGCCGGAGCCGCGTTCGACTTCGAAGCCGTGGGACTCTAGGATATCGCAGAAGGCGGCGGCGGAACGGTATTCGCGCCAGGCGGGTTCGGCGAAGTCCCAGATTTGGCGGTGGAAGTCGGAGAGGAATTGGCGGTTATTGTCGATCCATTGGAGGGCGCGGGATTTTTCGGGAGGGATGTTGGGCATGGGGGAGGCTCCTTTGGGGGGTCACTGCGTGACGGCAAGTTTTGCAGAGTTGGGTGGTGGGATGAGGGGTTTGGAACCCGCTCGGTCCTTCGACAGGCTCAGGATGAGCGGGGGGCTGGTTCAGGATGATGTCAGGTGGGTTGGGATTTCACCCCCCATCTCAATCTTCCCCCGTCAAGGGGGAAGAGGAAAGAGGGGAGGGTAGGGGGCTACAAGCCTTCGACAACCACCATGTTGATGTTGGAGGACCTGGAGAGAATGTCGCCCAGCGCGACAAACTCGGGGGAGTTCAGCCAGGTATGGACCTGCTGAACGTTGTCGAATTCGAGGATGGCGAGACGCTTGGGCGTCCATTCGCCCATTATGACCTCGATCTCACCCCCGCGCGCCACGAATTTGCCGCCGTGAGATTCGACGGTACCCGTCACTCGCTCGAAAAACTCTCCAAAGAGGTCGGGATCCGTTATTTCAACATCGGTTATCACGTACGCTGACATGATTGCCCTCTCTTTCCGGTTAGGCGCCCGTCTGAATGGCGCATGGCCTCGATTGACGTCAATTGGGGAATCTCAGACAGTTGGCCTAGGCCACTATGGCGTATATGGTGCCAACGGATTCGCCTGTACATATTTTCATTCGCTGGGAGCATCTGTGGTATCGCTATCGTCAACGAATTCGAAGGAGGACAATCCCAAAAAGTTCCCCGAAGAATCTACTAAACGAAGTGTGTATATTCCCGAACCAAAATCTCGAAAACCTCCGGACATGTTGAATGAGAGGTCGTAGATCTCCCAACTACCATCCGTTCCTTGAAGGACGAATTCCCCATGCAGATAAGTATAACTTTTGTGCAGGGTGCCACTGCCTTGCCAGGGCTTTACTACACAATCCGGACCAGCTTCAGGGTCTACCTCAGATGGATGAATGGTCCAATCCGTATCGCCTATAGGGTTGCTTTGTAGGCCCGCCCACCTCTTGTTGGGGTGGAACACCCTCACAATTTTCCAGCCTTGAGTAGCTATCCCCGTATGAGTCAGAATTTCTTTGGAATATGGTCGGGGCAAGGGATCCCAGTAAACAATTCCCCATTGCGGACGGGCAATGACTCTGTCTCTGTCTACCCTGACTGTCATAATTATGTCCCCGTCAGCTGTAGCCTCCACAGGTTGAGACCATTCCACCGCCGTGTTCAGTAAGACCGTCACTGTCCAACAAACTGTACCATCGCAGGAAATCCCAATGTCAACGGTATCCCAAAACCGATGCAACATTTCGTATTTGTAGGAAGGAGATCGAAACATCTCTCTGAACGCCTCCAATATTGCCTCGTCTACTGTTTCATAAGTTTGTGGAGGACGCTCTAAAAATGCGCAGGAATGCCCACTAACGTTTTCGACGACACCTCCGTAATAACCCAACTTCGCCGCTCGCTGAGTTGCCAGATTGCCATCTAGGTCATAGTGGCTCAAATATCCTTCGCTCCTCAGGTGCTCTGCATGACCCTGGGCTCCCACACTGGTGATGGCAGGAGTCAACGGATGAACCCTTGCAAGTCGCCTTTCTTGATTGATCTTGCTCAAGAGGAGGGACTTCAACTCCTCAACTGAGGTCTGAGGTGGTGGGGACTTCAGAATATCCAATTGCTCACCGATAGTGGAGGCGGCTACGGCGAAACCTAGCCCCTCAAGGTTCACTCCACTACGGGTTTCCCTATATCCAAAGGTATTGATTCCCAAGATCTCACCTGTGGAGGAGAGCATGGGTCCACCGCTGTTCCCAGGGTTTAGAGCCGCATCCGTCTGAATTAGAAAGCTCATCTGGTCCTCATCGTAGCGTATGGCGGAGACGATGCCACGAGTGACGGTGGCCTCTCCTTCGAGGCCAAGTGCATAACCCAAGGCAAAGATTTCGTCGCCCGCGTTGAGTTCGGAGACGTTGCCGAATGGCAGGGCGCGGAAGTCTCCACAACAGATCCTGAGTACGGCCAGATCTCGTACGGAATCCCTGCCCAAAATCTCAGCGTCATACGTTGAGGAGTCATCGGTCTCCACTTCAGCCTCGATTGCTCCCCTAATGACGTGGAAATTGGTGAGAACCAAGGCACCGTTGTCATCAACCTCGAAAATCACACCGGAGCCGGATGCGTAGTCGGTGCTAATCCTCACAACTGAAGGCCGAACGTCCGCAATCATGGCGCTGACGGTTGGAGTTGGCTCAGGTGTAGGTGCAGAGGTTGGTGTAGGCGTTGGAATGGGCGTCGGCACGGGCGTCGGTGTGGGCGTTGGGATTGGAGTTGGCACGGCCGTGGGCACAGGTGTTGGTGTGGGCGTTGCTATTGGAGTTGGCACGGCCGTGGGCACAGGTGTTGGTGTGGGCGTTGCTATTGGAGTTGGTGTGGGCGTCGGCGCAGGTGTTGGTGTGGGCGTTGGGATTGGAGTTGGTGTGGGCGTCGGCGCAGGTGTTGGTGTGGGCGTTGGCACAGGCGTCGCTGTAGATGTTGCGATGGGTGTCGATATAGCCGTAGGCGCAGGCGTCGCAGTGGGTGTTGCGATGGGTGTCGGTATGGCTGTAGGCGCAGGCGTCGCAGTGGGTGTCAGTGTAGCCGTTGGAACAGTGGTGGGTGTAGTTTCTGGGGTGCTCGGCTGTGGATTTATGGTAATGCATGCTGTTAGGTAGAAAAGCGATAATAGCAGGTAAGCGACAGTTTTTAGTATGTGTCTCCCATAACCGGAATTTTGCAAAGAGAATCTACGGTTTATTTTCACAGTGGCTGGAATCCTTCACAAGCTTGTGGTAGCTTCGGAAACGTCGGGACCCTCCAATTTGGCAACTAAGACAACTACCTTTACAGAGCCCGAGTGCTGGCATCATCTATATAGATGGTCGGCATACTTTCTCCAGAAACGTTTCCTGATCCACCCTGGGGGGCGCGTCCCATTATAGCACGGCCCATAACCATGCCGTTTCTGGGGGTATGGAAGGAGCACGGCGGCTCGCGGACGGCCCTATCAGGGAGGGTGGTGTGGGGTTCGCAGAGAAGCTTCACCCCTTCGTCCTTCGACAGGCTCAGGATGAGCGGTGGGTGATATTTGGGCCAGGGGATTCACACCCATCCCAACCTTCCCCCATCAAGGGGGAAGGGGTTTCCAGCAGGGGGGTTAGGGGAGGGGTGGGCGGCGGTTGTGGAAGTCGGTGTCTTGCTGGTAGGCGTGGCCCGCGCGGAAGACGACGTCTTCTTCCATGGGGCGTCCGAGGATCTGGAGGCCGAGGGGGAGTCCGTCCTTGAAGCCGCAGGGGACGGAGAGGGCGGGGGCGCCGACGACGTTTGAGAGGGAGGTGAGGGTGCGTTTGGGGGAGAACATCTCCGACATGAACTCTTCCTTGGTTCCGAGGCCGGGCTTGTCGGTGAGGGGCGGGGCGACGTCGGCGGCGGTGGGGAAGAGGAGGAGGTCGACGGTGGTCATCAGCTCCAGGAAGTCGTTGCGCATCATTTCTCGGAGTCGCTGGGCTTTGTAGTAGGTCTGGGCTGGGATGAGGCTGCCGAGGAGGAGGGTTATGCGCATGTTGTGGTCGTACTGGTGGAGCTCCGGGCCGCGGATGCGGTGTCGGTGGACGGTTGCGCCTTCGAGGTAGGTGATGGGGCTGGCGATGGCGCGTCCGTTGAGGACGCCGGGGAGGGAGACTTCCCGGACGGAAGCGCCGCGGTCTTTGAGGATATCGCCCGCCTGGAGGACGGCGTCGCGCATTTCGGGGATGACGTGGTCGCTGTAGACCTTTTCCCTGAGGATGCCGACGCGGAGGCCTGTGGCGTCGCCGTCGAGGAGGTCTGCGTAGGGAGGGACTGGAGTCTGCCAGGTGTAGGCGTCCTTGGGGTCGTGGCCTGCGATGGCTTTCATGGTGATGGCGCAGTCGCGGACGGTGCGGGACATGGGGCCAATGGTGTCCATCGACCAGCAGGAGCCGAGGAGTCCGTAGCGGCTGACGCGGCCCTGGGAGGGGCGGAGTCCGGCGAGGCCGCAGTAGGCGGCAGGGCCACGGATGGAGCCGCCGGTGTCTTCGCCGAGGGAAGTGGCGCACATGAATGCGGCGGTGGCGGAGCCGGAGCCCGCGCTGGAGCCGCCGGGCATGCGGGTCTGGTTCCACGGGTTGGTGGGGGTGCCGTAGGGGTAGTGGTAGGTGTAGGCCATGGCGTATTCGGTGAGGTTGGTGGTGCCTATGAGGATGGCGCCGGCGTCCTTGAGGCGAGCCTGGACGGTGGCGTCTTCTTCGGGGACGAAGTCTTTCAGGATGTTGGAACCGGCGGTGGTGAGGACGCCCTTGGTCCACCACTGGTCCTTGGAGGCGAAGGGGATGCCGTGCATGGGGCCGAGGTAAAGGCCGCGGGAGATCTGTCGCTCGGCGGTCTCAGCTTCGGCGCGGGCTTCGTCGGCGCAGATGGTGATGTAGGAGTTGAGTACGGGGTTGAGGGCTTCGATTCTATCGAGATAAGCTTCGACCACGTCTACGGGGGAGACTTCGCGGGACTGTATTTTTTCTGAAAGCTGGGCGACGGTGAGGAAGGGGAGGTCTTTGAGGTCCATGCTAGCTCTCCTTTGTGGGAAGCAGGATGGGCAGGGGTTCGACGGACTCGATGCCGGGGGGATTGATCACGTCGATGGATTCGATGATGGCGTTAAGGACATGGGTGACTTCCGCCAAGTCCGCATCGCTGATGTCGAGGCCCACGGCCTTGCCCATGGCGCGAACGTCGTCGGTGGTGAGGTCGTTGGGGGAGGGTTCGGGGGCGGCTTCTTCCTCCTCTTCTTCAGCGAGGCCGAGGAATGCCAAAGTGGCGTCGATGAACTCCCGGGGCTTGTCGACGGTTACGACGTGGCCTGCGTCTTCAACATCGACGGAGCTGAAGAGGTCGCTGGCCTGCTTCATTCGCTCGATGATATCGTCGGAGATGAGGATGCTTTCCCTGCCGCGGACTTCTAAGACGGGGCAGGGGAGGTTATTGTGGATGCGCCAGTAGTTATCAATGTAGGTGGGGTCCTGATTGTCGGGGAGGGTGTTGTCGAAGAGGGCGGGGTCGGCCTTCCACTCCCACATGCCGGAGGACTTCTGGACCATCTTGTTGGCGATGTCCTTGCGGAGTCGGGTCTCATCGGCCCAGGGGTTGGAGGCGCGGTGCCACTGGTAGGCTTCCTGGAAGTTGTAGAAGAACGTGGGGGTGGGAGTACGGGTCATCTGGGCGCGGAGGGCTTCCTGGCTGCGCTCGGGGCCGATGTCGACGATAATGACGCGGTCCACCATTTCGGGATGGGCGTCGGCGTAGAGGAGGGCGTTCCAGCCGCCCATGGAGAGGCCGGCCAGGACGCATTTTGTGATGCCGTGGGCTTCGATGAAAGCGGCGAGGTCATCAACGAAGCGCTGGCGGGCGTAGCCGTCGATGGCCCAGCCGCTGCCGCCGTGGCCGCGCTGGTCGAGGGCATAGACGTGGAAGTGATCAGACATAGCTTCGGCGAATTCGTCCCAGATGTGGGCCTGGCCGGTGTGTCCGTGCATGCAGATGAGGGGCGTTTTATCCTGGGAGCCCCAGTCGAGGTAGCGGAGGCGGACGCCGTTGAGGCTGATGAATTTTTCCTGGTAGGAGACGGTCATTTCTTTTCCCCTTGGTGGTTAGGTGATGGGGATATTGTAGCGGGTGTAGGCGTGGATAACCACCGGGGTTGAGTGGGACTCAGGACATAGCAGCCGTGGATGTCGATTGTAAGGCGTTGATTGTTAAGGCCTTCAACTTTACCTTTGAGGACGAATTTCGGTGCTGTATAGCGACTGGGAACCACGGTGTCAACGTCTATGGCCCAGAAACAGCGAACCGACCATGTCTCGTTGGCATAGAGGTTTGCCCACTCGTGTAACCGAGATTGTTGCAAGGGTCTAGAGTAGCTAATCCGATCAGTGGCAATTCCGATAACTATGCCCACTTTTCCGTTGTATTTTGCGGCGGCGGCTTCCTCGTCGGCGAGGTACTCATCAAGCAGAGATGTGGCGTTAATACGGAATTGGGGAGAAGCTGCTGTTACTTCCTTTGCCAAATCGGCTTCAGAGGTAGTGCGGAGGCAGTTGCGTCCGGCGGTAAAGGCAATGACGAGGCCGGCGATGAGAACGAAGGCCGCAAAGAGGGATAGAAATCTAACGAGGTCGCCCATTAGTTGTTGCACCAGTGAGGGACTTTGATGGGCCTATTGTATAACGGGTCGTCATGGCTGGGTGAAGTTGAGGACGAAGCGGCCGAGGTGGCGGCGTTGTTGCCGCACATCAGGGAATATCGTCAGTTCAAGTACGCAACGACCTTTTTGGAAGGTAAAATGGCGGAAAGGGTGGTGCGCGGTTAGAAGAGGACGATGCAGCCTCGGAGGTCTATGGTGAGCTGCTTTTCGTTGATGCCTTCGACTTTGCCCTTGAGGATGTGCGACTTTCTAGAGCCTTCCCGGGGGCTGCGGAGCTTGTCCTGTTGCTCGTCGGAGAGGAAGCAGCGGACTTCCCACAAACCGTCGGCGTGGAGTCTTATCCAACCATTACCTCTAGGGAAGGTGCGGACTCTTCCCGTGCGGCTGAGGGCATCGCTTGGTTCAATTCCGGTGACGATGCCGACCTTGCCGTTGTAGGCAGCTGCGGCTGCCGCTTCGTCGGCGAGGTAGGCTTCGACGAAGTCGAGGGCCTTCATCTCAAAAGTGGGTGGAACGTCCCAAATCTGCTCTGTGATATCTGCCTCGGAGGCGCTGCGGAGGCAGTTGCGTCCGACAAACAGGGCTATGACCAGCCCGGCTATGGCGAAGAAGGCGATAGCGAGGAAGAAGAATCTACCGAGAACGGCCATTGAGATCTATTTCACCGTTGCAGTTGAGGGTGTGTTGGATGTCATGTGGCGTTACCTAATTCTCCTTAAGTGACTGGATGAAGTCGAGGACTATGCGGCCGAGGTGGCGGCGTTGCTGCATGAGTTGGAGGGCGGTTTCCCATTGGGTCCAGGGGAGGGTGTGGGTGACGATGGGGCGGATTTTACCTTCGGCGACGAGGCGGACGGCTTGTTCGAGGTGGGGTCGGGAGGCACCGACGGATCCGGAGATTTTCAGTTCGCGGAAGATGATTTCGGGGAGGGGGAGTTCGGCCTTGGCGCGAGCGACTTCGCCAAGGAGGATGAGTCGGGCGTCGGGGGCAAGGGAGCGGAGGGTCTGGGGAAAGAGAGAGGAGCCGACGGCGTCGAGGGCGATGTCTACGCCGCGGTCCTGGGTGAGGGCAAGGACGATTTCGGAGAAGTCGAGCTCGCCGGTGGGTATGACGTCGGACGCGCCGAGGGCTTCGAGGGCGGGGGTCTTGGACTCGTCGGTGGTTATGGCGAGGACGCGGGCGCCGCGGAGGTTGGCGAGTTGGACCAAGTTGGAGCCGAGGCCGCCGCTGGCGCCGGTTATCAGGACGGTTTCGTCGGGTTGGATTTGAGCTTTATCGACGGCTTTGAGGGCGACGCCGATGGGGCAAGCGAGGAGGGCGGCTTGGGGCCAGGGGATTTCGTGGGGGATTTTGACGAGGGTGGATTCGCGGACGGCCAGGAGTTGGGCCATACCGCCCTTCATGGCGTGGCCGATTCCTTCACCTTCGGGGCAGAGGCGTTGGAGGTTCTGGGCGCAGAAGTGGCAGTTTCCGCAGGCGTCGGTGAGGAGGCTGACGACGTGGTCGCCGGGGTGGATTCGGGTGACGCGGGGGCCGACTTCGGTGACGATGCCGGCGACTTCGTGCCCGGGAATGAGGGGGGCGCGGACGCTGCGCCGGAGGGCGCCGTTGATGACCAGGATGTCGTGGCGACAGAGGCCGCAGGCTTTGACTTGGACGAGGGCGTCGGAGTCGCGGAGGGTTGGGTTGGGGAGGTCTGTGGGGGTGAGGTGGGGGTCGGGGCCGGGTTGTTGAAGGAGGAGGGCTTTCATGGGGTGGGTCGTATTATTGATACGCCGTCTCTAAAACAATCAGGGAACCAAGAAGGATTGTTTTCGGAATTGTTTTGATGGGTCAGGTTTGGGACGGGGATTGTTTTGGGAAACAATGCGGAGATTTTCGGCCGATGCAGGCATGGATTCGGGTGATTTTGGATTGTTTTTGATTTTTTCGTGGGTTGGAAGCCTTTTGTTGAGAAAGAGTCGCATAGGCGACGGGCGCGGTGAGGGTCGGGCCCGATGGGTGAGATTGGGTGGTTGGGTACATGGGGGGATGGTAGCAGGGTGGAGGTAGCGGTGACAATGGGCAAAATGGCACTTTGGGTCATTGCATGACGGCAAGTTTTACAGAGTCGGTTGTGGGTTGAGGGGTCTGGTGTCCTTCGACAGGCTCAGGATGGGCAGGGAGCGTTGCGGGGGAAGGGAATGGATTCCCGCCTTCGCGGGAACAGGGTTTTGCGGAGTCGGTTGTGGGTTGAGGGGGTTGGTGTCCTTCGACAGGCTTAGGGTGGGTGGGTGCGTTGCGCACTAAGTATGATGGGAGAAAGAGGGCGGGTTTTAAACCCGCCCCTACCGGGAGAAGATGAAGCAGGTTGAAGTTGAAGAGTGGGCCCCCGCTTTCGCGGGGGTGGGGAAAAGGGTGGGGGGTTGAGGTAGGAGGGAGTCACCCCCATCTCAATCTTCCCCCGTCTAGGGGGAAGAGGTTAATCGGCGCTTTTGAAGGGGTTGTACAAAGGTCTCCAGCACGGGAGAGGGGGAATAAAGGATAGCGTGACGGGGATTGGCGATTCCCGTTGGCGAGTGGGCCCCCGCTTCCGCGGGGGTGGGGAAAGGGAAGGGGGTGTTGGGTTGCGGGGGTGAGGGGGGTTGGTTGATAATTGCTTAAGAGAAGCTTTCGGAGGGCTTGGACAGTTTTAGAGGGTGAGATTCTTCGCTGCGCTCAGGATGAGCGGCCAGGCGGTTACGGCTTGGGAGGGAGTACCCTCACCCCAACCCTCTCCCAGGACGGAGACCTTTGCATAACCAATAGAATAAATTCAGATTGTGGTGTGTGAGGGTTCCATCCGTAGCTGAATCATGGGACTCTGGATTCCGGCTTTCGCCGGAATGACGGTTATGCAAGGGTCTCCAGGACGGGAGAGGGGGAAAGAGGTGGACGCTTGTCCTTCGTCCTTCGACAGGCTCAGGATGAGCGGTGGGATTGGGCTGATGGGAGACTGCCCCGCCCCGCCGTAGGTTCCTGCTTTCGCAGGAATGACGAAGAGGGGGCCAGAATGACAGAATCGGGTTCAGGATGACGGGAGGGTAGGGCGGTTCGGGAACCGCCCTACATCAGGTATATGGCATTCGCATCGTTCGGGATGGCAGGAAAAGGAGTAAGGCAATGAAGCTCGGCGCGCACGTATCCACCTCAGGGGGGATTGAGACTTCCATTGACAGGGGAGTGGACATCGGCTGCGAGGCGATTCAGATTTTCGGGTCGGCGCCGCAACGGTGGTCGTTCAAGATGCCGCCGGAGGAGAATCTGGCGTCCTTCAAGGAGAAGCGGGAAGGGTCGGGGATCGACTCGGTGTTCTTCCATTGCATCTACCTAATCAACCTGGGGAGTCCGAAAACACGCAACGTGAAGATGGGGATAAAGTCGTTGAAGAACTACATGGAGCTGGCCCATGAAATCGGCGCGGACGGGATTATCTTCCATCCAGGGAGCCACATGGGAAGGGGTTACGACGCGATTCTGAAGCAGACGGTGGAAAGCATTATCGACGTGCTGGAGGATTCGCCGGAGGGGCCGTGGCTGACGATTGAGAACACAGCGGGGATGGGTCGGCACATCGGGTCGAAGTTCGAGGAGATTGGGCAGATAATTCACACGGTGGGGAGTCCGAGGGTGAAGGTGTGCCTGGACACGGAGCACAGCTTTGCCGCCGGGTATGACGTTTCGACGAAGGACGGGCTTGACGCAGCGATGGAGGAGTTTGACCGGGAGATCGGGCTGGACCGGCTGGTGGCGGTCCACGCCAACGACTCGAAGCCGCCGTTGGGGTCGGGGGTCGACAGGCACGAGAACATCGGGCAGGGGCACATAGGGGTTGCGGGGTTTGAGAACATCATGGGGCATCCGGCGTTCAGGGACGTGCCGTTCTTCCTGGAGGTGCCGGGGATGAAGGGAGGCGGGCCGGACAGGGAGAACCTGGATATTCTGAAGGATATTCGCACACGTCTGGGAATTGATCCGTGATCCGGCTGAGCCAGGAGGACTTCGAGGAGATGGTGGTGAGGTGCTACGAAGAGCTGCCGGAGGGTCTTCTGGAGTATTTGGAAAACTTGGACATTGTGGTGGAGGAGTGGCCGAGCGAAGAGGAGTTGGGGGAGACGGGGACAGATGGAGCAGGCGGTTTACTCGGCATGTATATGGGAGTTTCGCGGCTGGACAGAGGGGGTGAGCTGCCGTTTCTGCCGGACAAGATTACGTTGTACCAGCGTCCGATTGAGGGGATTTGCGGGACGCGGGATGAGGTGGAGGAGGAGGTGAGGAAGACGCTGCTGCATGAGGTGGGGCACTATTTGGGGATGGACGAGGAGTATCTGCACAGGTTGGGGTATTCGTAGGTCATTGCATGACGGGCAACTGGGTTCGCGGGAGCAAGAGAGGAGGAAGTTACGCGGTTCAGGGCTGATGGTTTTGGGTAGGCAGCGTATTGGTTCCTGCCTTCGCAGGAACAAGAAGGGGGAGTATTGATTGTTCCGTGTGTTTATTTGCTGGCGAGCAGGCGTGGTGGGACGTTGTATGTGGGTTTGACAGGGGATTTGGCGAGGCGAGTGTGGGAGCATAAGGGCCGGTTTGTTGAGGGGTTTACGAAGGACTATCGAGTGGACCGTCTGATGTGGTATGAAGTCCATGAGACGATGGAGAGCGCCCAGGCGAGGGAGTTGGCGATTAAGAGGTGGAAGCGGGCCTGGAAGGTGCGGTTGATTGAGGAGGGGAATCCGAGGTGGGAGGATTTGTACGGGGAGGTGATGGGGGGATAGGAGAAGTTATTGGTGGGTTGAGAGTGGGCCCCTGCCTTCGCAGGAGGAAGAAGAGGGGGCAGTTAAGCGGTTGAGGTTTTGGGGTAGACAGCGTATTGGTTCCTGCCTTCGCAGGAACAAGAGAAGGAGGGAGTTTGGCGGTGCCCGGCGACGAGATTCTTTACTTCGTTCAGAATGACACTTGAGTCTAGGATGCGGGCGGGTTTCAAACCCGCCCCTACGGATAACACGTGGTTTGAGTGAGGTGTGACAACAAACTCCTGGGGTCGCGCTCACCGAAAGTAATTCACCCGATGCGAACCTCCAGCCCTTAGGTGTGCAGCGGCTTGGTGGGCGTGCTCAACCCGACCACGTCGTAGCTCAGGTCGACCAGTCTCCTGGCGGTCTCCATGTTCCTGGCGTTCGGGTTCGGGGTCTCCATCGGCCAACCGCCCTGGCGGCACTGCTTGTCCCGGTAGAGCACACTGCTCTGGCTGAAGTAGGCGCCCGAGTGGTTAGCCGCGGTGTCGGACAGCAGGCAGTGCAGTGTGGTCTGCGCCGATTCCTCGTTGCTGTCGGAGACCAGTCGACTGAGGGGCCGCATGACGGCCAATGCGACCCGAATAGGCAGGCTGCCACCGGACCCGAAGTTTGACCTGGCCCACCCGGGGTGAAGCGAGAAGACGGTCACGCCTGTGCCGTCAAGTCGTTCAGCGAGTTCCTTTGCGTAGAGGACAGTTGCCACTTTCGCTTCGGCATAGGCGGCGAAGCTGCGAAAATTCCGACGCTTATAGTTCAGATCGTCGAGGTTCACGTTCGGCCGGTTCTTGTCGCTGCCGGCGTGCACCACGGATGAGACTATCGCCATGCGTGAAGGCGCACTCGCCCGCAAGGTGTCCAGTAACAACTCTGTGAGCAGGAAGTGACCGAAGTAGCTCACGCCGATGGTCATTTCCAATCCGTCCTTCGTATATTTGGGGCCCTTGCCCATCGATACGAGTCCGGCATTGCACGCCAGCCCTTCCAGACGATCGTGATTTGCAGTGAACCCTGCGACGAAGTCCCGGACGGACTGAAGGTCGGCGAGGTCCAACCGCATAGCCTCGTGGCTGCCCTTCAGTCCTCCGAAGCTACGCGCTGCCTCTTCGGCTGCATCGATTCTCCGGCAGGCCATTACGACATGTCCGCCCTGCCTGACCAGCTGGCGAGTCGTTTCGAGCCCGATACCGGAGTTGGCACCGGTCACGATGTAGGTCTTTCCGCTCAGGTCCTTCGACAGTGTCGCTTCGTCGAGCGACAGTTTCTTGCGAAACATGGCTTCCTCTAGGTTGGATTAGTGCCCCCCGTCCGCCGGGTGGCATCAATTGTAGGATTCCCCAAAGATGCCGTCTAGGCCAGGCCCGTGCTCGGCGTCGGTCCCGCCTGCGAGTAGGTGCCGACGACGAAGAAGATGTCTAACGTGGTCAAAGAGTGGGCCCGCTAAGTTCACAAACGAAGTGCAACACCTTGTTAAGGTGTTGTCATGGGAAAACATTATAGACATGTCACCATTGAAGAGAGATGTGAAATTGCCCGATTACGAGCCGAGGGAGTCTCAATCCGGCAGATCGCTGCAGCTCTGGATCGCTCGCCGTCGACGGTTGGACGGGAGTTGAAGCGGAATGGATCGGGGACTGAGGGGTACAAGCCGGTGTACGCGGAGGAGCAGGCGCGGGCGCGTCGGTGGCGGGGGTCACGGCTGGAGAGAGAGGAGGGATTGCGAGAGATGGTAATGAGCTGTCTGAAGCAGGGGTGGTCGCCGGAGGAGGTGAGTGGACGACTTGAGAGGATGTTTGGGAGGAAAGTCATCTCATACGAGAGCATCTACCGGTTCGTATATGGGGAGATTGCACGGAAGAAAGACTATAGGTGGAGACATTATCTGCCGAGGGGGAAGTCGAAGCGTGGGTGGCGAGGGAGGAAGGGAGGGAGTTCTGCTTCCTTCATCGCCCTTAGGCGTCCTATCACAGATCGACCTGGGAGTGCTTTGGACCGGCGTACGCCGGGTCACTGGGAGGTGGACCTGATGATGTTCAGTCGATTGGGCCAGGGGGTGCTGATGATGCATGAGCGGCACTCCAGGATTCTCATAGGAGTGAGGCTTAGTGGGAAGAAAGCCGAACCCATCGCCGATATGATGGTCCAGGTGTTGGGGCAGCTGCCGCCCCGGTTGAGGAGGACGGCTACCTTCGACAATGGTACTGAGTTCGCCCGCCGCTATCGTCTCCACGAGTTGGGAGTGGAGACCTTTTTCTGCGATACTCACTCGCCGTGGCAGAAGGGTGGCGTGGAGAACGCCATCGGTCGACTCAGACGTACGCTGCCGCGGAAGACCGATCTGTCGACCGTGTCAGACGAGGAGTTTATCCGGTTGATACAGGCTTATAACAATACTCCTCGCAAATGCCTGGGCTACAGAACCCCGGCAGAGATATTCTTGAATCAGGTGTTGCACTTGAAATGTGAATTCACCCCCCGCGTTCGCGGGGGTGGGGAAGGGGAGAGCGGGGGTTTGGGGATAAGTTGCACGCAGATTTAGAGTGGGTTCCTGCCTTCGCAGGAACAAGAGGTGGGGGAATTCACTCCCGTCGAGGGGGAAGAGGTTTATTGGCGGGTGGAGCGGGCTTGTTGGAGGCGTTGTTCGGCGAGGAGGTCGGCGGCCTGGGCGGTTGTGATGTCATCGTCGGCGGACTTTTTCAGGATACGCTGGATGGTGTCGTAGATTCCCTCGGTCTTGCGGCGGGCGAGGGCTTCGTCGTAGGGCATGCCGACTTCGCAGGAAGCGTTGATGATTCCACCGGCGTTGATGACGTAGTCGGGGGCGTAGAGGATGCCGCGTCGGGCTAGGGTCTTCGCGTCCTCGGGAGAGCTCAGCTGGTTGTTGGCGCCGCCGGCGACGACGCCGCACTCGAGGCGGGGGATGGTGTCGGAGTTGAGGACGCCGCCGAGGGCGTTGGGGGAGAAGATATGGCAGTCGACGTCGTAGATGTCGTCGGGGGCGACGGTGCGGGCGCCGAGGGCCTGGGCGCGCTGGATGGCGTCGGAGAAGATGTCGGTGACGACGAGGTCTGCGCCTTCGTTGAGGAGATAGGGGGCGAGATTTTCGGCGACGTGGCCAAAGCCCTGAAGGGCGATGGTCTTATCGGCCAGGGAGTCGGAGCCCCACTTTTCGAGAGCGGCGGCCTTCATGCCGAGATAGACGCCGAGGCCGGTCATGACGGAGGTCTCGCCGCTGCCGCCGTTTTCGATGGGGAGGCCGACGACATGGTCGGTCTCCTTGGCGACGTGGACCATATCCTGGGGGGTAGCGCCGACGTCCTCGGCGACGATGAACTTGCCGCCGAGGGTTTCGACGGAGCGTCCGAAGCTGCGGAAGAGGGCTTCAGTCTTGTCGGCTCGAGGGTTGGCTATGATGAGGGCCTTGCCTCCGCCGAGGTCTAGGCCGGCGAGGGCGGACTTGTAGGTCATGGCCTTGGAGAGTCGGAGGACGTCTTCGATGGCGGCTTCCTCGGTCTCGTGGGGCCAGATGCGACAGCCACCGCAGGCGGGGCCGAGGGTGGTGTCGTGGATAGCGATGAAGGCTTTGAGGCCGACGGCGGGATCGGAGCAGACCAGGAGCTGCTCGTGGCCTTCGGATTGCATGTTTTTCAGAATATTCATTGATTGGTCCTTACGCAAATAATACGAATTCTGTCCAAGTGTCGGATTTGCTGGACGGGGTTGGAGTCGGGTGGTAAAGGAGGTAAAAGTCTCTATAATCATAGCATGGTGAAGTTTCTGCATACGGCGGACTGGCAGCTGGGGATGACGCGGCATTTTCTGAAGGGGGAAGCGCAGGCGCGCTTCAATGACGCCCGTCTGAACGTGATTGAGCAGATGGGGAACATCGCCATCGACGAGGGGTGCGAGTTCGTGGTGGTGTGCGGGGACGTTTTCGAGTCGAACCAGGTGGAGCGGGCCGTGCTTTGGAGGGCATTCGAAAGGATGGCCGCGACGCCCTCGGTAGACTTCTACCTGCTACCCGGAAACCACGATCCGTTAGACGCATCTTCGATTTACACATCGCCGACCTTCAGGGAGAACCGGCCCGACAACGTGAAGGCGCTGGTCTCGTCGGAGCCGGTGGAAGCGACGGCGGGGGTTGAGTTGATTGCGGCACCGTGGACTAACAAGCGTCCAGTCACAGATCTGGTTAATGCGGCCTGCCAGGGGCTTCAGCCGACGGATTCGGTCCGAATCGTAGTGGGGCACGGGGCTGAGGACTCATTGTCGGGGTACGCAGGCGGGCCGGGGCTGATTGGGTTGGGGCAACTGGAGGAGAAGATTGAGGCGGGGTTGATCCATTTCGTCGCGCTTGGAGACAGGCACTCCACGACGGACGTGGGGTCTACGGGGAGGGTGTGGTACGCGGGAGCGCCGGAACCGACGGACTACGACGAGGTTGATCCGGGAAACGTGTTGGTTGTCGACGTGGACGTGGAGAGGGTGAGCGTGGAATCGCGGCGGGTGGGCGTATGGAAGTTTGAAAGTTACAGTCAGAGGCTGAACGATGACGCGGGGCTGGAGGTTCTGCAGGAATGGCTTTCCGGTTTGGACAACAAGGACCGGACCATAGTGAAATTGTCCCTGGAGGGTCAGTTGTCGTTGGCGCAGATGGCGCGGCTTGAGGGGATACTAGAGTACAACGGGGACCTGCTGGCGGCCTTGGAGTCGTGGGAGCGTCGGAGCGACCTGACGGTTGCACCGGACGACGTGGACCTTGACCAGATGGGCTTTTCGGGGTTTGCGCAGCAGGCACTGTTGGAGCTGCGGCAGAAGGCCGAGTCGGGGGATAAGAGCAATGAGGCGCAGGACGCGCTTGCGCTGTTGTACAGGCTGGCGGGAACGCGGGAATGAACCTTCACCGGATACGGCTGCGCAACTACCGGGGGGTTAGGGACAACGAAGTCAGTTTTTCCGAGAGGGGCGTTACTATCGTCGAGGGGCCGAACGAGATTGGGAAGACTTCCATCTCCGAGGCGCTGGGGCTGGCGATTGAGTATCTTGATTCGTCCAATCATCGGAGCATTCGAAGCCTGAAACCGGTAGACCGGGACGAGGGGCCGGAGGTCGAGATTGAACTTACGACGGGGCCGTATTCGCTGGTGTACCAGAAGCGGTGGCTTCGCAGACCAACGACGACGCTGGGGGTTACGGCGCCGCGGAATGAGAACCACACGGGCCGGGCGGCGCATGAGCGGCTGTTGGAGATTTTGAAGGAGACGCTGGACGATGATCTGCGGCGGGCGCTGCAGATCGAGCAGGGGACGGAACTGAAGCTGCCAAGTTTCTCGATTCCGTCGATGCGGAGGGCGTTGGAAAGCGCCGCGGGTGGGGACGTTACCGGGGCGGACGACGACACGTTGATGGACCGGATACGAACGGAGTACGAAAGGTACTGGACCCCCACGGGGCGAACAACGGGGGACCGAAGGACTCTGCAGAATCGGGTTGATGAGGCGAGGAAAGAGGTCGAGGGGCTGAAGCTGCGGATGGCAGAGATCGACCAGGACGTTAACCGGCTGGCTGCCCTGTCGGATGAGGCCAAGCGCATCGCGCAAACGCTCAGGGAGCTTGGAGAAAGCGAGGGAGAATACGCCGAGCAGTGGAATGCGACGGAGGGCCTGCGGGTGGAATTGAAGCAGGTGGACGCGCTCCACAGCGGGGCGGAGTCGCGACGTCAGCAGGCCTTCGACAAGTGGAGCCGCAGGGAGGAGATGAAGGGGGACGTGGAAACGCGGGCCGGCGAATTGAGGGAGCTTGAAGAGTCGGTGGAGAAGGCGTCGCCGGCGCTGATTGCGGCCACGCGCGGCAGCGAAGAAGCGGCGAAGGCGTTGGAGGGGGCGAGGGATGATCTGAGACGGGCGAGGGACATGAGGGAAATTGCCGTCGGCGATGAGCGTTATCTACGTCAGCAGATTGAGCTTGAGCAGATAACCGAGCGTTCTGACCGCATTGTGGAGAACCAGAAAATGCTGAAGGAGGCCGAAGAGTATATTCAAACCGCTGAAGTGGATGAAGTGGTATTGAACGAAATCGAAGAGGCCTATCTGAAATACGTGCGGGCCAACGCCGCATACGAGAGCGCGGCGGCTTCACTGGTTGCCACTGCCCTTTCGGAAATTCGATTGGAGGTCAACGGGGAAGAGACCACGCTTTCGGCGGGGGAGACAAGGCAAGAATACGTAGAAGAAAAGGTGACGCTTGTGGTCCCGAACGTAGTGCAGGTGGAGGTGACGGCGGCTTCGGATGCGAAGAGCCTGGCGGAGCAGCGTCGAGTGGCGGAGGAGGAGTACCAGCGTCTGTGTAACAGCAATGGTGTGGCGGACTTGGCGGAGGCTCGGAAGGAGGAGCAGGCTCGTCGGGACGCCTTGAGGAACAGGGAAAGAGCGCGGAAGGGCATAAGGGATGACCTGAGAGACCTCACCCTGGAACAGTTGCAGGCCATGATTCCCAGTCTGACGGAGAGTGTGGCTGCGTATCCATTCGTAAGACCTGAAGAACCGCTGATGCCTTCGGACTGGAATGAGGCCAACCAGATTGCCCTGGATTCGGCGCAGGTTGTGCGGGAGCGAGAGGAGGCAGCGGACAGGTATGAGGCTGCTTCCGCGGATGCAAATAAACAGTTAAGCGATGCCCAAATCGGCAATGCCGAACTGGCGGCCAGGGTGGAGGGGGCCCGCGAACGACTGGAGGAGGCGACGAGGCGTCTGGAGGACGCGCGGACGAATGAGTCGGACGAGGCGCTGGCGGGGAGCCTGGCGCTGGCGCAGCGGGAGTTGGAGATTTTCAGGGAGCGGCTGGAGAAGGCGGAGGGACAGTTGGAAGCCATGGACCCGGCTTCCGTTCAGGCGCGGTTAGAGAGCGTCAGGGGCGCGAAGAAGCGGGCGGAGTTGGAGCAGCAGACGAATCAGAAAGAAGAAAACGGGCTTCGCGGCAGGCTGGAGGCGCTGGGGGAGGAAGGGCTTCACAGCGCGCAGGAAGAGGCGCAGGGTCGGTTGGACCAGGCGGAGCGGGAACATGAAGGGGTTGAAGCGCGGGCCGAGGCGTCAAAGCTGCTATGGGAAACCTTCGAACGTCATCGTCGCCAAGCGACACAGCGATACGTTCAGCCATTCAAGGAGAAGATTGACCAGTTCGGGCGTATCGTATTCGGGCCCAGCTTCGAGGTGGAGCTGAGCGAAGAGCTGGAGGTGGTGGGGCGCACGGTTGACGGAGTGAGCCTTGAAACGGAGCAGTTAAGCACGGGGGCGCGGGAACAGCTGGGGGTGTTGAGCCGGCTGGCGTGCGCGGCGATTGTGAGTCCGGAGGATGGGGGCGTGCCGGTGATGATTGACGACGCCCTGGGTTGGACGGACCCGCAGCGGCTGCAGAGCATGGGCGCCGCGATAAACGAGGCTGGGAAGGGGTGTCAGATTGTGATTCTGACGTGTTTTCCGGGTCGGTATGCGCACGTGGGGAACGCGAAGGTGGTGAATTTGTAGGGGTTGTGAGCGGGAGGGCGGGTTTCAAACCCGCCCCTACCGGGAGAGGTTGAAGAGTGGGCCCCCGCTTTCGCGGGGGGAGAAGGAGGCGTTGGCTGGTGACAAGATTCCTTGGCTTCGCTACGCACAGGGTGAGCGGGTGAGGAGTCACCCCCATCCGCACCTTCCCCCGTCAAGGGGGAAGGGCTAAGAGGAGGAGGGAACGCGACCCCTCAATCGCCCCGCCGCGGGTTTCTGCTTACGCAGGAATGACGAAACCAAGAACGCAGCCCCCGGCTCGGTCCTTCGACAAGCTCAGGATGAGCGGGAGGGACGGGCGACCACTAGGGTCGCCCCTACGAATGATATGTTGGGGCGGCTTTACCCTCACCTCAACCCTCTCCCAGGATGGGAGAGGGGGGAAGAAGGGAGATCGGGCGGCTCGCGAGCCGCCCCTACGGGTTAGGTGTGGGTTGAGGTGGAAGGAGGGCGGGTTTCAAACCCGCCCCTACGAGAGGGTGTGTAGTTGAAAAGGGAGGGGGTTAGCGGAGGGTGCGGGTGTCGCCGGTGCGGCGGGTGATGCGCTGCTGGTCGAGGTATTCGAGGAGGGGGAGGACGTATTTGCGGCTGGAGTTGAGGAGGGTGCGGGCCTCGGCGACGGTGATGCTGCCATTATCTTTGATGTGGCGGGTGACGGCTTCGACCATTTGGCTGTAGGCGTCGGCGCTGAAGACGACTGAGCCATCGACTTTGACCACCTGCTTGCGGTCGATGAGGAGGGCTAGGAGTTCGGGGTTGACATCGCCGTCGGTGGGCGGGGAGAAGGGGTTGGCGTCGAGCTGGGCGACATAGGCTTGGGCGTCGCGTTCCTGGGAGGGGGTCATGGCGGCCTGATAGCCGGGGGTGCGGACTACGGCGCCGTCTTCGTCTACGAGGTGGTCGTCTACGAGGCGGGCGAGAAGCTGGGGGAAGGCGGTGGCAGTGACGCCGAGTCGATTCCTGAATTCCTCCTTGGGGATGCCTCGACGGAGGGGATGACGGGTGTGGTAGTCCTTGAGGGTTGCGGCGGACTTTCGGATTAGTCGCTGCCAGCCGCGGTGGGAGTAGACTTCGGAGTTGGGGCCGGGTCGAGTTCCTCCCAACATGGTTACGCTGCCGCTTTTGGCGAGGTCTTCGATGACGGGACGAACGTCGTTGAGGGTGAGATTGCTGCGCTGGGCGAGGGCGGTGAGGTTGCAGGGCCCCCACTGCTCGACGGCGCCGAGGATAAGCTCTTCCAGGGTGCCTTCGTCCATTGCCTTGAGGCTGTCGAGGACGGACTTGGTGAAGGGGCGGTGTCGTCGGGGGAAGGGGTCGACGACCTTGCCGCCACCGATGGTGGTCTCGGTGTCGCGGACGACGAAGAAGTCGCCTTTGACGAGGGGGAGAGGGCTGGTGAGGTGGATCTGCGCCCAAGCTTCGTTGCCGGGCTGAAGCTGGCGGGCGTCCAGGAGGCGGATGCGGGCGCCGGTCTCACTGACGTGGGAGTGGAAGGAGACGCGGGCGTTGTGCTTCATGGGGCGGGGGGCGTCGGCCAGCAGTTTAACCCGGGCGTCGAGCATGGTGGTGGGCTGGAGCCAGCCCGGGGTGGTGACAGTCTCGCCGCGCTGGGCCTGGTCGTAGGAGACGCCGGAGATGTTGACGGCGAGGCGGCGTCCGGGGTCTGCTTCGGTGAGCTTCTGACGGTGGCTCTGGAGGCCGCGGATGCGTCCACGAAGCTGGGAGGGGACGAGTTCGACGTCCTGGCCGATGGCCAGAGTACCGTCGATGAGGGTGCCGGTGACGACAGTGCCGAAGCCGGAGACGGTGAAGGAGCGGTCGACGGCGAGGCGGGGTCGGCCAAGGTCGGCGCGGGGAGTGGTTTCGGCGAGGATGGCGTCCATCTTCTGCAGGAGTTTGTCGAGGCCGTGGCCGGTAGTGGCGGAGAGGGTGATGATTTCGGCGTTTTCCATGACGGTGCCCTGGAGGGCTTCGACGGTCTCCATTTCGGCGAGTTCGAGGAGGTCATCGTCTACGAGGTCGGCCTTGGTGAGGGCGACGAGACCCCTTCGGACGTTTAGGAGGTCCAGGATGGCGAGGTGCTCGCGGGTCTGGGGCATGACGCCTTCGTCGGCGGCGACCACGAGGAGGGCCATGTCGATGCCGCCGACGCCGGCGAGCATGTTTCGGACGAATCGCTCGTGGCCGGGGACGTCGATGATGGAGACTTCCTGGCCGGAGGGTAGGGTGAGCCAGGCGAAGCCGAGGTCGATGGTCATGCCGCGTTCCTGCTCCTGGGGGAGGCGGTCGGGGTTGATGCCGGTGAGGGCCTGGATGAGGGTGGACTTGCCGTGGTCGACGTGGCCCGCGGTGCCTACGACGTACATGTTTGCTTCCTGGGGATGGGATGATGCAAGGATATCAGGATGGGTGGGGGAGGGGCAATTTGGGGTCACTGCATGACGGCAAGTTTGGGGTTGGGCGTGGGTTGAGGAGTTTGGTGGCTGGTAGAGAGTGGGCCCCCGCGTTCGCGGGGGTGGGGACAGGAAAGAGGGTAGTACCCTTACCCCAACCCTCTCCCAGGACGGGAGAGGGGGAATGAGGTGGAGGTTAGGTGTTGAAGAGGAAGGTGATGACGTCACCGTCGTGGACGTGGTAGCGGCGGCCTTCGGAGCGGAGGAGGCCCTGGCGTCGGGCTTCGGGGACGGAGCCGCAGGCGATCATGTCGTCGAAGGGGAGGACTTCTGCGCGGATGAAGCCGCGTTCCATGTCGGAATGGATTGTGCCGGCGGCGGTGGCGGCGTCGGAGCCAATTGTGACTGTCCACGCCCGGACTTCGTCGGAGACGTGGGTGAAGAAGGTGACGCGGTTGAGGAGGGTGAGGGCGCGGGCCAGGAGGAGGTCTTTGCCGGAGTCCTGGACTCCCATAGAGTCGCGGAATTCCTGCTCGTCCTCGGGGGATAGCTGGGAGAGTTCCCATTCGAGGCCGGCGCATATGGAGTCGGGGGGCGGGTCTGACAGAGCGTCTTCGCCGATGTTGTGGACGGTCATGATGGGCTTGTGGCCGAGGAGGTTGTAGTTGGCGAGGATGGCGGACTCCTCGGAGGTGAAGGGTTGGGAGGCGAGGGGGTTGCCTGATTCCATTTCGTCGCTGACGCGTTTCAGGAGGGCGCTTTCCCTGATGAGGAGATCGCGTTCTCTGCCTCGGGCACCCTTCATGTTGTCGGCGACGCGGCGGGAGCGGCGTTCGAGGATGGCTAGGTCGGCGAGGATTAGCTCGTCGGCGATGGTGGTGGCGTCGGAGTCCGGGGTTGGGGGGCCGGCAGCGTCGGGGACGGTGGGATTCTGGAAGGCGCGGACGACGTGGATGAAGGCGTCGGCGCCCTGGAGGGCGTTGAGGGACTGACCCTGGAAGTAGCCGAAGCCCCGGTCGGAGGGAGGCGGGGGCGGCAGGTCCCAGAAGGTGATTTCGGCGGGAGTTATTTTTGTGGGGTTGAAGAGTTGGGCGAGGTGGTCCAAGCGGGGGTCGGGGACTTTGCTGATGCCCTTGATCACCCTTTCGTGGGCGTCGGGGCGTCCAGTCTGAGCGCCGCCGGTGAGGAGGTTGAAGAGGGTGGTCTTACCGCTGCTGCGGAGTCCGATGAGGGCGACTTCCATGGTGGGTTCAGGATACTTTGTAGGGGAGGGATTTGCCAGTAGGAGGCAACTTCGTTGCGATAAGTTTGGGGTTGGGCGTGGGTTGGGGGGTTTGGTGGCTGGTGAAGAATGGGCCCCCGCTTTCGCGGGGGTGGGAAAAAGGGAAGCGGGGGTGGGGGCAACTGCGTTGCGGCAAGTTTCGCAGAGTTGGGCGTGGGTAGAGGGGTTGTCGCTATGGGGAGTCATTTGGGTTAAGATTTCGGCAATGTCTGGTCATGGAGGAGATGTTTAGGTGCCGGTTATTGTGCTGCATGGGGACTCATTTCTGGTGTCGGAGGCGCTGGCCGAGATTCAGCATGGGCTGGGGCCTCAGGACATGCTGGAGAGCAATACGCACAAGCTGAACGGCAATTCGGTGACTTTGGAGGAGCTTCGGGCCGTCAGCAGCGCGATGCCTTTCCTGGCGGAGCACCGACTGGTGGTGGTGGAGGGACTGCTGGGGTCCTTCGAGGCGCGGGGGCCACGTCGGAGGGGTGGTGGAACGGCGAGGAACCGACTGGCCCGGTGGGACGGATTGGGCGAGTATGCGGGGGAGGTGCCTTCGACGACGCATCTTATCTTCGTGGACGAGGCGCTTCGGGCGAATAATCCCTTGCTGCGGGGGCTGACGGGGAACGCCGAGGTGCGCCGGCTTCCGGTGCCGCGGAGGGAGGAGCTGGCGCGGTGGATCCGGAACAGGGCGAAGTCGAAGGGGGGCAGCATTTCTCCGGGGGCGTTGCGGCTCTTGAACCAGTTCGTGGGGCCGAATCTGCGCCTGCTGGACTCGGAGTTGGAGAAGTTGTCGCTGTATGCAGGGGACGATCAGATCGACGAAGGGCACGTGCGTCGGATGGTGGCGCAGGTGCGGGAAGCGAGTATTTTCGCGGCGGTGGACGCGATTGTCCAGGGGAATCCATCGCTGGCGCTGCGGTTGCTGCGTAAGCTGCGTGACGACGGGGCGGCGCTGCCGTATATTCAGGCGATGGTTGCGCGTCAGCTACGGCTGGTGACGGTGGCGAAGGAGCTGGTGGAGACGGGGGTGCCACGAGGGGAGATGGGGGCGAGGCTGGAGCTGAGGGCGGACTTTGCGGTGAGGAAGACGCTGGAGCAGGCGCGTCGATTTTCGTGGCCGCGGTTGAGGGCGCTTTATTCGTGTCTGCTGGAGATGGATTTGGCTATCAAGCAGGGGCGGCAGGATGATGATTTGGCGTTGGAGCTGCTGGTGGCGCGGGCGGCGGTATTGCGGTAAGGGGGTCACTGCGTGACGGGGGGAGGTAATGGATTCCCGCCTTCGCGGGAACAGGGTCTTGCAGGGTTGGTGGCGGGTTGAGGGGTTTGGTGTCCTTCGACAGGCTCAGGATGAGCGGACATAGAGGGTAGCGGGTGAAGAGGGCAGGTTTGAAACCTGCCCCTACGGGATGCAGGTGGATTGGGGTGGGGCTAGTGGGAGAGAGGGACTTTGGGAAGAGGGGGGAATTCCCAGTGGCGCTTGAGGGGTCGACGGGAAGTAGAGGGGTTGGGTTGGGAGGCTTTTTCCGGGACGAAGGGGGTGCATTGACCGTAGCGGATGGCGGAAACGAGGTCGTCCAAGTCGTTGATTCTCGTCTTGAACTGGGTTGCGCACATGCCGAGGTCGCCGGGGGAGTGGCTGTCGCTTCCTCCAACGCCGGGGAGGGACACGGCATGGGCGAGCTTGATGGAGAAGGCGTTTTCGACTCTTGAACCGCGTCCGTTGATTGTCTCCATGGCGTGGCAGTAGCGGAAGGTCTTTTCCTTCGCCGTCTGCTTCAGGATTGACGCTTGGCTGGCGGCAGCGAGGTTGCCGACGCCGCGCCTTCGATAGGGGTGCGCGGCAACGATGGCACCGCCGACGGCTTCCACCTGTTCAAATAGGAAGGGGAGCTTGTGCATGCCGAAGGCGTATTCGTTCAGTCCAAAGACGAGGAAATGTCCTTCTTCCGTGTTTATCTCGGAGCCGGGAAAGAGGAGGATGCCGTATCGACGTGCGAGGCGGGCCAGTTCGTCGGGGTCCCAGAAGGCGTCGTGCTCCGTGAGGCAGATGCCGTCGAGGCCGAGGCCCCTGGCTTCCAGAATAAGCTCCTCCGGCGACTGGACTGAATCGTAGGAGTGGGCGGCGGTGTGGGTATGCAGGTCTATGAACATGGCGAAATTATAGCCAATAGAGGGTGGCAAAGATTAGGGGTTGGAGTGTGGTTTTGGACTTTTTTTGTTGGTGATCACCCCCATCCGAACCTTCTCCCGTCGGGGAGGATAAGAGTGGATTCCCGCCTTCGCGGGAATGGGGAAGTGGGTGGAGGGGGAAGGGTTCCACCAGGATCGCCTCGCCGTGGATTCCCGCCTGCGCGGGAATGGTGGGAGAGGATGTTTTGTTGATATGGGTGGTTGCGTATGCTATATTGCGGTATCCCCCTTTCAGGCGGGCAACCTGTGCTTGAAGATTATTTTCGCCAGTACGGCCTGATAGCCATCTTCGTCGTGGTGGCGTTCATTGTTCCAACCAGCATGCTGGTGCTTTCCTTCATGCTTTACCGTCTTGGGATTCGGCCGCAGAAGCCGACGGCGGTGAAGCAGGACATTTACGAGTGCGGGATGCAGACGATTGGGGGGCGGTGGTCGCAGTTCAACTTCCGCTATTACATGTACGCGCTGCTGTTCGTCATCTTCGACGTGGCGGTGATTTTCATCTATCCGTGGGCCGTGAGGATGGGGAAGCTGGGGTTGTTCGCGCTGATAGAGATGGCGGCGTTCATCGTCATTCTCGGATTCGGGTGGGTGTATGCGTGGCGGAAGCGAGACCTGGAGTGGAGCTAGGGTGATGGATATGGATAACGGTCTTTCGCTGGAGGCACAGGCGCGGAAGCTGGACTTCGAAGAGGGGGCCGTCATCGAGGAAATGCGGCACACCCACCAGAAGCCGTATCCGGAGCCGCTGATTCAGGTGCCGGACGATCTTCAGCGCAACCTGATGGTAACGTCGGTGGACGCGCTGTTGAACTGGGGACGGAAGTCGGCGTTGTGGCCGGTGGCTTTCGGGCTGGCGTGCTGCGCCTTCGAGATGATGGCGACGGCGATGTCGAGGTTCGACATAGCGCGCTTCGGGATGGAGGCGTTCCGGGCTACGCCACGGCAGGCGGACCTGATGATAGTGGCGGGGACGGTGACGTGGAAGATGGCGCCGGCGATACGTCGCATCTACGACCAGATGGGGGAGCCGAAGTGGGTCATCTCCATGGGGGTGTGCGCAACGAGCGGCGGGCCGTATTATTCCTGCTACAGCGTGGTGCCGGGAGTTAACCACATTGTGCCAGTGGACGTGTACGTGCCGGGGTGTCCGCCGAGGCCGGACGCGCTGTTGTACGGGATTATGCAGCTTCACGAGAAGATCAAGCGGTACAGCCTGAAGGGGAGGCCCGCGGGGCTGTAATGACGAGGGCGGTTCAGGGAGAGGAGCTGGCCGGGTACGTGCGGCAGAAGTTTCCTGACGCCGTCATGCAGTGGAAGGACGAGTCGCTGTGGGTTGAGCCGTCGGACGTGCGTGATGTGGCGGAGTTCCTGAGGGACGATCCGAAGCTGGACTTCAAGTTTCTGAACGCCGTGTCTGCGGTTGATTATGTGTCGTACTTCGAGGTGGTTTACCATCTGACTTCGCTGGAGCATAACCATAGCGCGGTGGTGAAGACGCGGCTGTATTCGCGAGAGGAGCCGACGGCGCCTTCGGTGGTCTCAGTGTGGCCGGGGGCGGACTTCCAGGAGCGGGAGATCTACGACCTGATGGGGGTGTCTTTCGAGGGGCATCCGAACCTGAAGCGGATAATGCTGTGGGAAGGCTTTCCCGGGCATCCGCAGCGCAAGGACTTTGAAGACGTGGTGACGTACTGAAGCAGTCATGGCCATTCGCACCGAACCAGTCACTATAAACATCGGGCCGCAGCATCCGAGCACCCACGGGGTGCTGAGGCTGCGGGTAACGTTTGACGGGGAGGTGATTGTGGACGTGGAGCCGGTCTTCGGCTACCTGCACCGGGGGTCGGAGAAGCTGGCGGAGGAACGGAACTACGTGCAGGTGCTGACGCTGACGGACCGGCTGGACTATGTGGCGTCGATGACGAACAACCAGGCCTATTGCCTGGCGGTGGAGAAGATGCTGGGGGTGGAGCCGCCGCTGCGGGGACAGTATTTGCGGGTACTGGCGGCGGAGCTTCAGAGGGTGGCGAGTCACCTGGTGGCGACGGGGTTCCTGCTTCAAGACCTGGGTGCGCTGGCGACGCCGCTGATGTACTGCTTCCGGTTCCGGGAGAAGATTCTGGACCTGTTCGAGATGCTGTGCGGGGCGCGGATTACCGTCAGCTACATGAGGCCGGGAGGGGTGTTCAGCGACGCGCCGCCGGACTTCTGGCACGCATTGGACGACCTGATGGAGGAAGCGCCAAGGCTGGTCCAGGAGCTGGAGCAGCTTCTGATGAAGAACGAGATTGTGCTGGTGCGGACGAAGAACGTGGGGGTGCTTTCGGCGGAATCGGCGATTGCGAGTTCGGTGAGCGGGCCGGTGCTGCGGGCGAGCGGGGTGGCGTGGGACTGGCGGAAGATGGACCCCTATGACGTTTACGACCGGCTGGAGTTCGACGTGCCGGTGGGAGAGCGGGGGGACAACTACGACAGGTTTCGGGTGCGGGTAGAAGAGGTGAAGCAGAGTCTTCGCATAGTGGAGCAGTGCGTCGAGGAGATACACCCCGGGCCGGTCAGGGCCGACATCGACGCGGAGGCGGTGGGGCTGGTCTTGGAAAGAGGCCTCGAGGCTGAGAAGCCGCTGGCGGAGGGGCCGGTTCGGACGGAGCTGCCTTTCGTGCTGCGCCCACCCGCCGGGGCGGAGGCTTACGGCAGGGTGGAGGCGCCCAAGGGAGAGCTGGCCTTCTACTTGGTTAGCGACGGGAGCATCGCGCCGTACCGGTGCAAGATCCGGTCGCCTTCGCTGATAAATCTGACGGTGCTGCGGGAGCTGCTGGTGGGGTGGAAGCTGGCGGATATGATTGTGACGCTGGGAAGTATTGACATAAACATGGGAGAGGTTGACCGCTGATGACGCCTTTCCTGCAGGAAAACGTGCTGTTCCGGGAGGTATATTGCTTCCTGGGGGGCAACGAAGGCAACGCCGGCTGGTGTCGGGGGGACGGGCTTCTGCCGGGGGGATTCGAGTGGGTGGCGTACTTCGTGGCGGGCTTTGCCATCATGTTTATTCTGGTGAATGCTGCGCTGCTGGGAGCGGCGGTGTTCGTGTGGTCGGAGAGGAGGCTGCTGGCGCGGTTTCAGGCGCGACGGGGGCCGAACCGGTGGGGGCCGTGGGGAATTTTCCAGCCTATCGCCGATTTGCTGAAGCTGATAATCAAGGAGGACATAGTTCCTCACGCCGCTGACAGGCTGGCGTTCACGCTGGTGCCGATAATCATGCTGATGGCGCTGCTGCTGAGCCTGGCGGTGATGCCCTTCGCGCGGAACACGTACCTGGTGAACCTGAACGTGGGGATACTGTACATCGTGGCGGTCAGCTCGATGAGCACGATTGCGATATTCATGGCGGGGTGGTCGTCGGCTAACAAGTACGCGATGTTCGGGGCGATGCGTGGTGTGGCGATGCTCATCAGCTATGAGATTCCGCTGGTGTTGTCGCTGGTGGGGGTGGTGCTGATTGTGGGGTCGATGTCGCTGGTGTCGGTTGTGGAGGCGCAGACGGTGCCGTTCCTGCTGGTACAGCCGCTGGGGGCGCTGGTGTTCATGCTTGGGATTTCGGCGGAGTTGAACCGGACGCCCTTCGACATTCTGGAGGCTGAGTCGGAGATTATTGCGGGGTACCACACGGAGTACAGCGGGATAAAGTTCGCGCTGATTCAGGCGGCGGAGATGGCGGGGGTGCTGGCGGCTTCCGGGTTCCTGGCGACGATATTTCTGGGCGGATGGTCGGGGCCCTTCTGGTCAGGGCAGCTGGGGGCGTTCTGGTTCCTTGTGAAGCTGGCGGGGTTCGTGCTGCTGTTCATATGGATTCGGGCGACGTTCCCGAGACTTCGGATAGACCAGATAATGGCGTTTGCGTGGAAGTTCCTGCTGCCGCTGGCGTTGATTAACTTCCTTGTGACGGCGGTGCAGGTGTATTTCTTCGGGTTCTACCAAGCGGACGTGCCGGGGGAGCTGACCCGAACCGAATTGTGGATAATGGCGGCGATAAACATTCCGGTGGCGCTGATTTCGATAGGGATATTCGGGCGGTTCAGCAGAGAGAAGGTGCGAGTGCCGGAGCCGGTGTTCCAGAACGTCGGGCGGTCGCCGCAGACCATGGAGGTGGACTAGATGTATGGCTTTGGACTAGCTAAGGGTCTATTGGTGACCCTCAAGAATTTCATACGTCCGCCGTTTACTATCCAGTACCCGGAGGAGCGGATTCCGCAGCATCCCCGGTTTCGAGGGGAGGAGTTCGCGTGGTACGAGGAGCGGTGCACGGGATGCGCTTCGTGCGCCAAGTACTGTCCGCTGGGCATCATCAAGATTGTGACGAGCGAGGGCGGCAGGTCGCCCCAAGAGGGTGGACACTACGACATCGACGTTTTCGACATCGACATCGGGCGGTGCATGTTCTGCGGGTTGTGCGTGGAGGCGTGTCCCTACGACGCGCTGTTCATGGGGAGCGGGTTCGAGGAGGGCAAGTACGAGCGTCAGTCGTTGGTGATTACGGTGGACGACCTTCGGGAGGCGGTGAAGAAGCCGAGCACGTGGTTCCGTCCGCAGCTTGAGGATTCCGGGTATGACCCGCACAAAGACGATGCCCTGGACTGGCGAGCGGTGGGTCGGGAGCAGTGGGAGTGGCACCAGCGGGAGAAGGCGGGGGCGCGGATCCAGTTCCGTCCCGGAAGGGTGAGCGCGCAGACGGATGACGGGGAGGCGGAAGGGTAGTCGATGCTGTTCCAAGACCTGATATTCTGGGCGCTGGCTGCCGTGGCGGTTGTGGGGTCTTTGGGGGTAGTGCTGCTGCGGGACGTTTTCCGTTCGGCGCTGCTGCTGGTGCTGGTGTTCCTGACGGTGGCGGGGTTGTTTTTCCTGCTGGCGGCGGAGTTTCTGGGGGTGGTGCAGGTGCTCATCTACGCCGGAGCCATCAGCATCCTGATTATTTTCGCGATTATGCTGACGCAGAACGTGCAGGAGGGGAATATCCCCAACCGGCTTCAGTTTGCGGCGGTGCTGCTACCGGCGCTGTTGCTGGTGGCGCTGGCGTTTGTGGCCTTTGATACGGACTGGAGGTTGATTGCGGACCTGCCGGCGGTTGGAGGGACGGCGGTGGAGGATGAGGCGTTCCGGGACAACACCTTCAAGCTGTCGAAGTTGCTGCTGGAGAACTACGCGCTGGCGTTTGCGGCGGCGGGAGCGCTGCTGCTGGGCTCGATAATCGGGGCGCTATCGCTGGTGAGGGAGAGATAGGGTGGACCTGGAGAAGTTTCTGATTCTCTCGGCGATTATTTTCGCTATTGGGCTGTACGGAGTCTTGGCGCGCCGGAACGTGATTACGGTGCTGATGTCGCTTGAATTGATGTTTACGGCGGTGATTGTGGCGGCGGTGACGATGTCACGGTACGTTGCGAGCCGGGAGGCGCTGGCGCAGACGGGGGTGGCGTCGGAGTCGGTGCTTCAGACGCTGCTGACGGGGCAGGTATTTGCGCTGTTTATAGTCGTGGTGGCAGCGGCGGAGATAGCGTTGGGGTTGGGTATTGTGATTGCTTTCTACAGGAGCCGGGAGACGGTGGACATAAGCCAAGCTAATCTGATGAACCGGTAGGCGAATATGTGGGTGGACTTTATGAAGGCGCCAAACCTGACAGTGGCGGAGATGTGGAAAGAGGTGATAGAGGCGGAGGGGCTGCCGGTTCGGCTGCTGCCTGAGGGGGATATCCTGGACTGGCAGGAGCGGATGCCGTTTCGGGTGATGGTGCCGCGGGGTCGGGAGCACGTGGCAGAGGAGATTTTGCGGAAGCTGTAGGATGGCTGGGATTATTCTGAATGGCGAGGGGGGAATCACCCCCATCTCAATCTTCCCCCATCAAGGGGGAAGAGGGAATCTGGATTCCGGCATTCACCGGAATGACGGAGTGGTGAGGTGATTTCCGAGGCCGCAGTCTGGGTTATTTTTCTCCTTCCGGTAGGAGCATTGGCAGTTAATGCTCTTGTGGTAAGGCCCTTCCTGAACGACAGGCCCGGCATTGCGGCGGTGGTGATTGTTGCAGCCTTAACAACGGCGCTGGCGCTTTCGGTGTGGACGCTGGTCTCGGTAATCGAGAACGGGACACACGTCTTCGACGAGTACACGTGGTGGACGATAGGGGGGATGGAGCTTCGGTTCGGGTTGATGGTGGACTCGCTGACGGCGATCATGCTCGTGGTGGTGACGTCGGTCAGCCTGATGGTGCAGGTGTACTCCCACGGGTACATGAAGGGCGACCCCGGGTACGTGCGCTATTTTGCGTATATGTCGCTGTTCTCGGCGGCGATGATCGGGCTGGTGATGGCGGGGAACATCATCCAGCTATTCGTGATGTGGGAACTGGTGGGGTTGGGTTCGTACCTGCTCATCGGGTTCTGGACGCATAGACCGTCGGCGGCAGCGGCGGCGAAGAAGGCGTTCTTGGTTACGCGAATCGGGGACTTCGGGTTCCTGCTGGCGATTCTGTATTTGTTCTTCAATCGGGCGGCGTTCATGGACCAGGGGCTGGACCCGCTAAACATAGCCGATATTCAGGCGGCAGTGCCGTTGATAACTTCGGGGGCGATTGCGGCTCTCGGCGGGTTGGGGCTGACTTGGGTGGCGGTGGGGATCTTTGCGGGCGCGGCTGGAAAGTCGGCGCAGTTCCCTCTGCACGTGTGGCTGCCGGACGCGATGGAGGGCCCGACGCCTGTGAGCGCACTGATTCATGCCGCGACGATGGTGGCGGCGGGGGTTTTCCTGGTGGCGAGATTTTTTCCTGTATTCGAGGCGTCGGTTGAGGCTATGGCGGCGGTGGCGCTGGTGGGGGCGTTCACGGCGTTGTTCGCGGCGAGCATGGGGCTGGTGATGAAGGACATCAAGCGGGTGCTGGCGTATTCGACCATCAGCCAGTTGGGGTACATGATGGCGGCGCTGGGGATTGGCGCGTACGGGGCGGCGATATTTCATCTGTTCACGCATGCATTTTTCAAGGCGCTGCTGTTCTTGGGGGCGGGAAGCGTGAACCACGCCACGGGGACCTTTGACATGCGGTACATGGGCGGGCTGCGGAAGATTATGCCGTGGACGTACGGGTTGATGATGATAGGGTCTTTGAGTTTGGTGGGGATATTCCCGCTGGCGGGATTCTGGAGCAAGGACGAGATTCTGGGGTATGCGTGGAAGGGTGACTCCCTGGTGGAGATGGTGGTGTTCTGGCTGCTGGCGGTTAGCGTGGCGATGACGGCGTTCTACACGTTCCGGATGATGTACATGACCTTCCACGGGAATTTTCGAGGCGGAGTGGAGGCTGAGGAGAAGGAGCAGGATATAGCCGCGGAGGACTCGCATGGAGGCAAGGTGCATCTGGCGGAGTCGCCGATGGTGATGGTGGTACCGATGGCGATTCTGGGCGTGGGTGCGGTGGTAGGGGGATACTTCGTCAATCCTCAGGCAGGGTTGTTAGGGATCCCGGTTCACTGGTTCAGCGAGTTTGTAATGCCGCCAGTGGTAGAGCACGGGAAGGTGCTGCCGTTGAATTCGATGCTGGCGGCGGTGACGACGGTGGTGGCGCTGGGGTTCATTGGGCTTGCGACGGCGATGTACGTGAAGGGGAAGAGGGCGGGGCCAGGCGTAGAGAAGGCGGTGGAGCCGGTCCGTCGGACGGTGGAGGGGAAGTATTACTTCGACGAGCTGTACGAGGACAAGTTGGTGGCCAAGGGGTTCTACGGCAAAGTGGGCGGGTTCCTGGAGTGGTTCGACCAGCAGGTTGTTGACGGAGTAGTAGACGCTGCTGGGTGGTTTTCGCGCAACCTGGGCTGGGCTTTCGGGCGGCTGCAGAGCGGGCAGGTGCAGTTCTACGGGGTGGGGATAACGTCAGGTATAGTGGTGATTCTGGTGGCGTATCTTGTTTGGGGATAGGCGGGATTGAACGAGTTTGACGGCATATTGACGGCTGTCGTTTTCCTGCCCTTGGCGGGGGCGATACTGCTGCTGGTGTTGGCAAGGACGGACCGGTGGGTGCGTCTGACGGCGCTTGGGGTGGCGCTGGCGGACTTCGTGCTGGCGGCGATTGTGTTCCTGCGATACGACGCCGACGGATCGTCGAGGTTCCAGCTTCTGGACCGGTTCGAGTGGATATCGACGGAGGTTTTCACGGCGCAGTATCAGCTGGGGGTGGACGGGATAAGCGCACCTCTGGTGCTGTTGACGGGGCTGCTTGGGCTGTGCGCCGTGCTTGCGTCGTGGAGCATCAAGATGCGGGTGAAGGAATACTTCGTCTGGCTGCTAGTGCTGCAGACGGCGGTGATGGGGGTATTCGTATCACTGGACTTCCTGCTGTTCTTCCTGTTCTGGGAACTGGAGCTGATTCCGATGTACTTCCTGATTTCGATATGGGGATCGGGCAGGAAGGAATACTCGGCGATGAAGTTCCTGGTGTTCACGTTCCTGGGGAGCGCGTTCATGCTGGTGAGCATCCTCGCGCTGTTCCTAGCGGACGGGGGCGCGCAGCTGGACATGATCGGGTGGGCGGAGAGTGGGGCGGACCTGGCTCGGACAGTGATTCCGATATCGGTGGTTTTCTGGTTCTTCTTCGTGGCGTTTGCGGTGAAGCTGCCGCTGCTGCCGGTGCATACTTGGCTGCCGGACGCGCACACGGACGCGCCGACGGCGGTGAGCATGATGCTGGCGGGCGTGCTGCTGAAGATGGGGGGGTACGGGCTGCTGCGGATAACGGTGGGGATGTTCCCGGACATAACCGTGGACCACGCGTTGATACTGACTATTCTGGCGGTGGTGACGATTCTGTACGCCGCCGTGGTGACGCTGCGTCAGACGGACCTGAAGCGGCTGATTGCGTACAGCAGCGTTAGTCACATGGGCCTGGTGGTGCTGGGAATTGGTGCGGTGGGGGTTATCGGCGGGACGTACAACAAGCTGGGGCTGACGGGCGCGGCGATGCAGTTGTTTACGCACGGGACGATTACGGGTCTGCTGTTCCTGTGCGTGGGGGTGCTGTATGAGAGGACGCATACGAGGTATATCCCGGACTTGGGAGGGCTGGCGCAGCGAATGCCCTTCCTGGCTATTGCGTTCGTGATTGCGGGACTGGCGTCGCTGGGGTTGCCGGGGCTGAGCGGGTTCGTCTCGGAGATTCTGGTGTTCCTGGGGGCGTTCAAGGCGTTCCCGTGGTTGACGGCGTTCGGGGCGTTCGGGATTGTGATTGCGGCGGGGTATATTCTGTGGATGCTGCAACGGGCGCTGTTCGGGCCGGCCAGGGCCCGGTTCGCGCACATCGGGCCGAGCAACTGGGTGGAGAGGGTGCCGATGGCGCTGCTGGTCATCAGCATCGTTGTTGTGGGGGTTTATCCGTCGATTTTGACAGACGTATTTGATGCGGGCTTGCGCCCGATAGCGGCGATGATGGGCGGATAGGGCGATGACAGGTCACGACGTATATCTGCTTTCTCCTGAGATCAGCCTTGTAGGGCTGGCACTGCTGGTGATGGCGCTGGACCTGGTGGTGCGTCGGAAAGGACTGCTGACGCTGGTTGCGGTGGCGGGGTTGGCTTTGCCGATGGCGCTGAGCATTGTGCTGTGGGGCGAGGTATCGTCGGAGAGTGACGGGCGGATGGTTGGGGTGTTGGGAGCGCTTTCGATTGACAAATTCGCGCTGTTCTTCAAGTTCCTGATTCTGGGGGTGACGGGGCTGCTGCTCGCGGCATCGGTGGAATACACCCGTCGGCTGAAAGGGCTGCGGGGAGAGTTCATCGGGCTGATTCTGCTTTCGGCGACGGGTATGATGCTACTGGCGTCGGCGACGGAGCTGATAACGCTGTACGTGGCGCTTGAGCTTTCGGCGCTGCCGATGATTGCGCTGGCGACTTTCCGGATGACGCCGCGAGGCGGCGAGGCGGGGTTGAAATTCCTGGTGCTTAGCGGAGTTAGCTCGGCGCTGCTGTTGTACGGGATGGTGCTGGTGTACGGGATTACGGGGACTACGTATCTGGAGGAAATTGGCGCGGCGTTGGCGTCGTCTGTGGATGGGTCGATTCCCTACGGGAGCGTTGCGCTGCTGGTGGGGGTGATCCTGATAGTAGCGGGGTTCGGGTTCAAGATTTCGGCGGCGCCGTTCCACATGTGGGCGCCGGACGTGTACCAGGGAGGGCCGACGCCGGTGGTGGCGTTTCTGTCCGTGGCGAGCAAGGCGGCGGGATTCGCGATACTGATGAGGGTCTTCTACACGGCGTTTCCGTCGGTGGAGTTTGACTGGTCGATGCTGTTCGCGGCGCTGGCGGTGGTGTCGATGACGCTGGGGAACCTGATGGCGATGGTTCAGAGCAACATCAAGCGGCTGCTGGCGTACAGCACAGTGGCGCACGCGGGGTATATGCTGGTTGGGCTTGCGGCGGTGGCTTCGAGGATTGAAGGGGACGGGACGGCGGCGGGGCCGGGCAGCCTGCTTTTCTACCTGGGGGCGTACGCGGTTACGAATCTGACGGCGTTCTTCGTGGTTATGGTGGTGGCGAACAAGCTGGAGACGCGAGAGATTGACGACTATTCGGGGTTGTCGCGTCGGTCGCCGTTCCTAGCGGGGGCGCTGGCGTTTGCGCTGGTGTCGCTGATTGGGATTCCGCCTACGGGGTTGTTCATCGGGAAGATTTTCCTGTTTACGTCGGCGGTGCAGAGCGGCTTGGCGTGGCTGGCGGTGGCTGGGGTGGTCAACAGCGTGATTTCGGCCTACTACTACCTGCGGATTGTGCGGCTGATGTACATGGGGGAGCCGAAGGACGAGAAGAAGCTGAGGATTTCGGCGGCGTTTGGGCTGGCGCTGGCGGTGAGTACGGCGTCGGTCCTGGCACTTGGGGTAGCGCCGAGGTTGATAACGTGGCTAACGGACGGGGCGGCGCGGGTATTGATTGGGTAGAGGTCACTGCGTGACGGCAAGTTTGGGGGGGTTGAGGTTGGCAGAGTGGGCTATTGCTTTTGGCGAGATTCCTTGATTTCGCTGCGCTTTGCACGGCCCTTCGTCCTTCTGCAGGCTCAGGGTTAGAGTTGGGGTATAGTTGACTAGTGGGCCCCCGCGTTCGCGGGGGTGGGGATTGTGGGGTTGCTACGTTAACGAGATCCTTCGACTCCGCTTCGCTGCGCTCAGGATGACATGTGGGTGGAGGGGTGAAGAGGGGGAGGAAGTGAGGCGGTCAAGGGGGACTGTCAGGCGTGGGTAGAGAGTGGGAACACCCCCATCTCAATCTTCCCCCGTCAAGGGGGAAGAGGAAAGAAGATAGAGCGGGCGGTTGGCGAACCGCCTCTATTTTTGTTTGGCCTGAGTTCGGAGCAGGTGTTTCCAGCGCTCGCATCCGCTCGACCCTTCAACGGGCTCGGGATGAGCGGGTTGGGGTTTGGGGAGGAAGAGTGGGCCCCCGCGTTCGCGGGGGAGGGGATTGTGGGGTTGCTACGTTAACGATATCCTTCGACTCCGCTTCGCTGCGCTCAGGATGACATGTGGGTGGAGGGGTGAAGAGGGGGAGGAAGTGAGGCGGTCAAGGGGGACTGTCAGGCGTGGGTAGAGAGTGGGAACACCCCCATCTCAATCTTCCCCCGTCAAGGGGGAAGAGGAAAGAAGATAGAGCGGGCGGTTGGCGAACCGCCTCTATTTTTGTTTGGCCTGAGTTCGGAGCAGGTGTTTCCAGCGCTCGCATCCGCTCGACCCTTCAACGGGCTCGGGATGAGCGGGTTGGGGTTTGGGGAGGAAGAGTGGGCCCCCGCGTTCGCGGGGGAGGGGATTGTGGGGTTGCTACGTTAACGATATCCTTCGACTCCGCTTCGCTGCGCTCAGGATGACATGTGGGTGGAGGGGTGAAGAGGGGGAGGAAGTGAGGCGGTCAAGGGGGACTGTCAGGTGTGGGTAGAGAGTGGCCCCGCTTTCGCGGGGGTGACGAAATCCAAAACGCCGCCGCGGTCGCTCGTCCTTCGACAAGCTCAGGATGAGCGGGAAGGAACCCTCACCCCAACCCTCTCCCAGGACGGGAGAGGGGGAAGAGTGGGAGGGGGTTAGGGGTTGCCGAATCTGTCATAGGCGGTTTTGTAGTCTTGAGGGGTGTTGAGGTCGAGGAGGACTTCGTCGGTGTTCATCACCACTGTGTTAACGTCCCTAGTGTGGTAGTGGATGACCTGCTTCAGACCCCGCCGAGCCTCGGAGATGGCCATGAGTTCACCCATCAGCTTCAGGGAGACGACCACCGGGTGACCTCGCTTGCGGTTGTGGGTAGGGATGGTGATGAGGGAGGAGTTGCTGTTGTGGTGGTCGATGATGGTTTCGAGGGTTTCCTGGGAGCGGGGCTGGTCGACATTGAGGATGAGGACGGAGTCGGTCTTCCTGGGATCCAAGGCCCTGAGTCCGGTCTTGAGGGAGGTTGTTTTTCCCTTCTGGTAGAAGGGGTTTAGAAGCATAGAGGCGCCGTACTCGTTGCCGGCGTAGGGGCTGATATCGGAGGCGCGGTGGCCGAGGACGACGGCGATAGGCCTGAGTCCGGCGCGTCGGAGCGTTCTTATCTGATAGGTGATGAGGGGAAGGCCCTGCCAGGGCAGGAGGGCCTTGGGTCGGCCCATGCGTTGTGAGACGCCGGCGGCTAGGAGGACGGCGCCGACGCTGGCCACGATCCGACCTTTGCCTGCTCCAGGGCGCGGTTGAAGTAGCGGTCTTCCATCTGCATTTTGCCGCCCTGGCCGCCGCGACGCACCATGATGATTTCGGACATGATGCTGACGGCAATCTCCTCGGGGGTGAGGGCGCCGATGTCGAGGCCCATGGGGGAGCGGACGGCTCGAAGGACTTCGGGGGGGAAGCCCTTTTCCAGCAGGTGCCGGTAGATAAGGAGGGTCTTTCGCTTGGAGCCGAGGAGTCCGACGTAGGTGGCGGGGGCCTGGATGGCGGCTTCAAGGGCGTAGTCGTCCTGTCGATGACCGCGGGTGGCAACAATGATGTAGGTGTTGGCGTTGATGGGCACCTGGGCCAGGCCTTGTGAGTAGGGGGCGATGACTGTGCCGGCGGCTTCGGGGAAGCGCTCGGCACTGGCGAACTCGGGGCGGTCATCGACTATGTAGATGCGGAAGCCGAGGGTGGCGGCTAGGGTGGAGGTGGCTTTGCCGATGTGGCCGCCGCCCATGATGACGAGGGTGGGAGGGGTGGTGAAGCCTTCGACGAAAAGCTCAGTGCCGTCGGAGGTGAGGACTGTGTCGTTCTTGCCGAGGCTGGAGACCTGGTGGATGGCTTGGAGGGCCAGCTTTTCGATTTCGGGGTCGCCGAGGGCACCCTGGCTTGAGCCGTCCTCGCGGACCATGAAGCGGGCGCCGAGGAGGTCGGAGTTGGGTGACCGGACTACGGTGGCGATGCCGATGACGGGACCGCCGTCGTAGGCATTCAGGGCTTCCTTGGCGAAGGGAAGGAAGTCTGTGTCATCCCAGAGGGGGTCGAGGAAGAAGTACATGGAGCCGCCGCAGACCAGGCCGTCGCGGGCGGCGATTTCTTCGTTGAGGAAGTAGTCCTTGAACTCGGGGCCGCCTTTGAAGCGCATGATTTCCTTGGCGGCGAACCAGATGTCGCCCTCGACACAGCCGCCGCCGAGGGTGCCGACGCCGGAGCCGTCCTTCCTGACAAGGAGTTTTGCGCCTGCCTTCTGAGGGGTGGAGCCGCGGGTCCTGACGACGGTGGCGAGGACGCAGTGCTCTCCCTTTTCGAGGAGGTTGACGGCTTCCTGGATGACTTCTTTCATGGCGATTCCTGGACGGGGGACGTTATCTTTAGACTAGCACGGCGGACGGGTTTGGGCAATTGGGGGCTAGCTTCGGACGAGGTCTTCTTCGGAGATTTGGCCGTCGATGATGCGGAAAGCGCGGACGACGGGGTTGCTTCTGTCCTGGAGGGAGACGATGACGTAGAAGGCCTCGGGCCAGCCAGCGAGGCGGACGTCGGTGTCGGAGGGGTAGGCGGGGCTGTGGGTGTGGGAGTGGTAGACGGCGCGGTGCTCCCAGTCGTTGTCCTCCATTTCGCGCCAGACGTGGAAGAGCTCCTGGTGGTCCCAGCTGAAGCGGTAGGGGCTGGCGTCGACGTTGGTCATGGGGAAGCGCTTGAGGAATTTGCCCTTTGGGCCGGCGAGGACGCCGCAGCATTCGTTGGGGAATTCATCGTTGGCGTGGGAAATCATTTCCTGGACGAAGGACTCGGGTATGGCGACCACGTATCGTGCTCCTTGGGGGGATGTGGGTATCTAGGCTAAGGGTTGGGCGGGGTGTTTGGCAACGGTGTTTATTCACCCCCATCCCAACCTTCCCCCATCGAGGGGGAAGGAGGAAGAGGAGAGGGGACTGTTCTTAAGCCGGCCTCGGCTCGACCCTTCGTCCTTCGACAAGCTCAGGATGAGCGGGTGGGAGAGGGGGACGGGCGACCACAAGGGTCACCCCTACGGGTTGGATGTGGGTAGAGAAGGAAGAGGGCGGGTTTGAAACCCACCCCTACCGGGAGGGGTTGAGGTTGGGGTTGAAGAGTGGGTTCCTGCCTTTGCAGGAATGACGAAGAGGGGGGAGCGCTTGTCCTTCGACAGGCTCAGGATGAGCGGGTGGGAGAGGGGGACGGGCGACCACGAGGGTCGCCCCTACGGGAGATTGGTTGGGAGAGGGGGAAGAGTGAAGCCCTCCGCCTCCGCCCCGCAGTGGATTGCTACTTTGACATGAACAGGAAGGGAGGGCTGGTTTGAAACCAGCCCCTACAGGGGAGGGGTCATTGGGTTGGGGGATGAAGCCTTTGGGGGAGATGTTTCGTATACTATTAAGGGAAATGAGGAGAATGATGGTTATTGCGATGAAAGGGATATCGCCTTGAGGAACCTGCGGAGGTTGGCGGTTGTCGTGTTTGCGCTGGCGCTGCTGCTGGGGAGCGCGGTTTTTGCCGTGGAGGGTTCCGGGGGCGGGCCGGAGGTGCTTTCGCAGGGCGCGCAGGTGCGATTTTCCCAGGGGGTGGCGTTCAACGTGGAGGTGGAGGCGGAGGCTCCAATTGTTGAAGTCAAGCTGAACTTTCGGAACGCGAACGACGGGCCGTGGAACTACGTGTACCTGGACCTGGAGCCGAGCACGCGGATAGAGGCGCAGCATTTGCTGGAGACGGATGGTGCGACGTACATTCCGCCGCTGGCCTCGCTGGAGTATTTCTACACGGTGCGGGACGCGGCGGGGAACGTGTCGGAGACGCCTTTGCAGAGTCTGCTTTACACGGACACGCGGTTCAGTTGGGAGTCGGTTGTTTCCGGGCCGCTGGTGCTGCTGTACCACGATCTGCCGAGAGGCCGAGTGGAAAGATTCGCGGCATCGCTTGAGGAGTCTCTGGCCAGAGTGGAGGAGGTGCTGGGGGGCGGGCCGGAGAGGCCGATGCTGGGGGTGATTTACAACCATGAGAGGGAGGTGCAGGGGGCTTTTCCTCGGTTGAGCAGGACCATTGACGAAGAGCAGATCTTTCACGGGTTCGCCTTCTCGGAGTGGAACCTGTTCGCGGGAATTGGACTGAAGGAAGGGTTGATCGTGCATGAGGCGGCGCATCTGATGCTGGATGCCGTAATACATGATCCTTCGCCGCCGATTCCGGCGTGGCTGAACGAGGGTTTCGCCAGCTATGCAGAGCCGGGGTCGAGGGCGTCTACGGCGCGGTCGCTGGAGGGCCGTGGCGGCCGGATTCCGCTGAGAGGGATGCAGTCGATGCCGGGGAGCGTGTCGGACATCGGGTACTTCTATCGGAAGTCGGAGAGCGTGGTGACGCACCTGCTGGAGGAGTATGGGGCGGAGAAGTTCAGGGAGTTGCTGTGGGAGTTCGGGCATGGGTTGTCGATTGACGATGCGCTGCTGGAAACTTACGGGTTTGACCAGGACGGGTTGGAGCGGGAGTGGGGAAGGGCTTCCGGGTATGTGCCGCCGAACGAACCTTCAAGCGGTCGGAGCGTAGATATCGGGGGAAGGACGGGTGATGTTGCGGCTGATGAGAGTCGACCGCGGGGTGAGGGCCAGGTGGTACGGGAGAGGGGTTTCGATGAGCTATTCCTGCGCATGGACAGCATATTGTTAGCGTCGGTGGCGCTGCTGGCGGTGGCGGTTGTGGGTGCGCGGTTCCTGTATGGGCGGCTTGCGCCTCGGCGAAGGGGTCGTGGGGACGGGGATGAGTGGGGTAGTGGAGGAAGCTGGGAGGGAGGATCACCCCCATCCTAGCCTTCCCCCGTCAAGGGGGAAGGGAGAAGAAAGGAGGGGGAAACACCCTCACCCAACCCTCTCCCAGGACGGTAGAGGGGGAAGAGGTTAGGGGGTTTCGTGGGGTTCGAGCGCGGAGGGTTCCAAAGCGAGGATGTTGAGGAGGTTGTGGGTGGTGGTGTGGATGACTTCGTCGACGGGGATGTTTTTGAGTTCGGCGAGCTTTTCTGAGATGTCGACCAGGTGGCGGGGTTCTGTCCAGTTGCGTCGGTACTTCTTGAAGGGCTGGGGGGCGGAGTCGGTCTCCAAGACTATGTGCTCAAGGGGGAGGACTTTGGCGACTTCCTGGAGTTCGGGGAGTCGGAGGAGGGGCTTGGCCAGAGAGATGCGGAAGCCGAGATCGATGGCCTCACGGGCGGTGGCTTCGTCGCCCTGGAAGTAGTGCATGACGCCGCCAACGGCGTCGGCACCCTCTTCGCGGAGGGTCTGTAGGACTTCAGGATGGGACTCGCGGGAGTGGAAGACGATGGGCTTATTCAGTTCCAGGGCGAGGCGAATCTGGGCGCGGAAGGCCTGGAGCTGGACCTCTTTGTCGGGTGAGGTGGGGAGGAAGTCGAGTCCGATTTCGCTTATGCAGACTACCTTGGAGTTATTCTCGGCGAGGGATTTCAGTTCGTGGTAGGTATCGTCGTCGATGGGGCCGTGAAGGTCGGAGGGGTGGAGGCCAACTCCCGCGTAGATGGGTTGGTATTCGTTGGCGAGGGCCACGGAGTTGCGGGTGGAGACGAGGGTGGTGCCTGCGCAGACCATAAGCCGGACGTTGGCGTCGGCGGCGCGCTGAAGGATGCCGGGGATTTCGTCGGGTTCGTAGTGGTCGAGGTGGGTGTGGGCGTCAACTAGTGGCGGCATTCGGCCTTCCTGCGGTGTATTATGCAGCTTCAATTATAGTATCTTTGGATTGACCGCGGGAGGGTGGAAGCCCGGCTCGCGGGGTTATTTTGAGTCCGAAAGTCGAGAGATGGTGATGGCGGACGATGCTTGAGGCGAGACGGGGGTTATTGTGGCTGGGGGTTCTGGCGTTGCTGCTGATGGTGATTGCGGGATGTGGGGCAGCGGATGAGTCTACGCCTTCTGCTACGCCCACTGAGACCGCTGCGACGGTTGCGCCGACGGCTGCGCCTGTGGTCTCCCGTCCATCGTCGACTCTTTCAGCGGGGGTGCAGGGCGGACATATTGTTGCCCTGGCGCGGGCGGACGTGTCGCATCTGGACGTACACCAGGATGTTTCGCCGACGCTTGCGGCGCGGGGGCCAGGGGTGGCGTACAGCCGAATGCTGCGGTTGAGGACGGGGGAGGAGATCAATCAGCCGAGCCTGCTGCTGGAGTGCGACCTGTGTGAAAGCTGGCGGCTGGATGATGACCTAGTCTATGAGTTTAAATTGAGGGACAACGTGCACTGGCAGGACCTGCCGCCGGTGAACGGACGCAAGCTTTCGGCGCAGGACGTGGTGTTCAGCTACAACCGGCAGAGAACGTCGGGGTGGCCCAACAGCCCGCTGCTGCAGGGGGCGGAGAGTTTTGAGGCCCCGGACGAACGCACGGTGAGGGTGAAGATGAGGTTCTGGGACACGGACTTCCTGCTGGCGCTGGCGGACGGGCGGAGCAAGGTGGTGGCGCCGGAGGTGGTGATAGCTTCGGGGTCGCTGGAGCCGGGGCCGGTGGTGGGGACGGGGCCTTGGACATGGCTGGGGACGGCCCCGGGAGTCGGCAGCGAGTTTGAGGCCAATCCCGACTATTTCGAGGAGGGTCTGCCCTACGCTGAGCAACTGACCTTCAAGGTTATCAAGGACCCCGAGGCCCGGCTGGCGGCTTTCGTCATTGGCGAGTTGGACATATATGACGCGGACGGCAGCGAGTGGAAGCTTTTGGAGTCGAGGGGGTTTCCCAGCAAGACAGTGGTGTCCAAGGAGGGAGGTCTGGGGTTGATGCTGGCGATGAACGTGGGAACGCCACCCTTCGACGACCGGGAGGTGCGAAAGGCAGTGTTCAGCTTGCTGCGACCAGGGGACTACCTAGAGGGGCCGCTGGGGGATGAGGATATCGTGGGCGCGGGGATGCCGGTGGTGGAGGCGTCCTGGCTTTTGGAGAGGGAGGTGGTGCAGGGCTTCTTTGGAGGTGATTACAGCGTCGATGTTAGGGGGAAGGCAGTGGAGGTGGTTGTGGCGGACTTCGGGGACGAGCAGGTTGAGTTGGGCAAGAGGGTGCAGTCGGCGCTGATTGAGGCGGGGTTCGCATCGTCGCTTGCGGTGTTGAACCCGGTGGAGTATTCGGAGCGGGTGTGGCGGAAGAAGGACTACCAGATGTTTCTGGGGCCGCCACCGCCTTCTTCGGGGCTCAACGGGTACTTGTTTTCGGCGCTGCACAGCGGGGGCCAGTGGAATGTTTTGGGGCATAGTGATGGAGGGTTGGACAGGCTAATCGAGTCGCAGCAGGAGTTGGGGTTCGACAGCGACGAGCGGGGGGAGGTTGTTAGGGAGATACAGCGTCGGTTGTTGGGGGAGGCGTATATGACGACGCTTGTTGGGGGGAGTACGTTGTGGGTGATGCAGGACGCGGTGAGCGGGTTTTACCCGAACACGGCGCTCGCAGAGTATTTTTTCTGGGCGAAGACGTGGGTCATTGCATGACGGCAAGTTTGGGGATAGGCGCGGACGAGGGGTTTGGTGGCGAGAGGGAGAATGTCACATTGGTGGGAGTACCCTCACCCCCGTATCAAGTACGGGGCAGGCTCCAACCCTCTCCCAGGACGGGAGAGGGGGGAAGAGGGGGAGCGTGACGGGGTTCGGCGGTTCCTGTTGGCGAGTGGGCCCCCGCCTTCGCGGGGGTGGGGTCCTTTGAGAGGGTCAGGGTGAGCGTAAGAGGGCAACCACAAGGGTTGCCCCTACGGGGGACATGGGGGTTGGGTGTGTGGGAGTACCCTCACCCCAACCCTCTCCCAGGACGGGAGAGGGGGGAAGAAGAGGGGCTCGATCCTTCGAGAGGGTCAGGGTGAGCGGAGGGAGGGAATCACCCCCATCTCAATCTTCCCCCGTCAAGGGGGAAGGGGTTTTTGAGAGCCTTGGGGGGTTATTTGTTGCGGTAGTCGGAGATGCCGTCGTCGAGGGTGGCCCAGGGGAGGAGGGCGCACTTGACGCGAATGGGGAACTGGCGGACGCCCTGAAGGGCTTCCATGTCGCCGATCTGGTCGAGTTCGTCGTCGGAGAGTTCCTTGCCGCGGAGGAGGCTGCGGAGGAGTTGGGAGAGTTCTTCGGCTTCGGGCAGGGTCTTGTCCTTCACGAGGACGGTGAGGATGGAGGCGGATGCCTGGCTGATGGAGCAGCCCTGACCGTGGAAGGCGACGGACTCTACTTTCTCGTCGGCGTCGAGGTTGAGGCCGAGGACCACTTCGTCGCCGCAGAAGGGGTTGAAGCCTCGGGAGGAGACGTGGGGGTTGGGGATTTCGCCATGGTTTCTGGGGTTGCGGTAGTGGTCGAGGATGACTTCCTGGTAGAGGTCGTCAAGCTGGGCTGGGTGCATCTCCTGCATGGTTGAGATAGGTAGGGGACTATCTAGCTGCGGGTCAGGCTCTTGCTGAAGTAGCGGAGAGCGTCCTTGAGGGTGGCGACGAGGAGGTCGACTTCGTCGGTGGTGTTGTAGACGTAGAAGCTGGCGCGGGCGGTGGCGGCGACGCCAAGGCGGTCGCGGACGAGGGGCATGGCGCAGTGGTGCCCGGCGCGGATGGCGATGCCGGCCTGGTCGAGGATGGTGCCGAGGTCGTGGGGGTGGATATGGGGGGAGGAGAAGGAGACGATGCCGCCGCGCTGGGCGGGGTCGGTGGGGCCGTAGAAGGTGAACTCCTCGGCGAGTTCCTTGAGGGCTTCGAGGGCGTACTGAGTGATTTCTGTCTCGTGGCGGTGGACGTTTTCCATGCCGAGGGCTTCGAGGTAGTCGACGGCGGCGCCGAGGCCGATGGAGCCGGCGATGTTGGGAGTCCCGGCTTCGAAGCGCATGGGGAGGTCGTTCCAGGTGGCGCCTTCGTAGGTGACTTCCTGGACCATTTCGCCGCCGGTGAGGAAGGGTTCCATCTGCTCGAGGATTTTTGATTTTACATAAAGTCCGCCGATGCCGGTGGGGCCGAGCATCTTGTGGCTGGAGAAGGCGAGGAAGTCGCAGTCCAGGTCTGTGACGTCTACGGGGAGGTGGGGGACGCTCTGGGCGGCGTCGATGAGGACGTGGGCGCCGACGGCGTGGGCCCTGGCGGCGAGGTCCTTGACGGGATTGATGGAGCCCAGGACGTTGGACATGTGGGTCATGGCGACGAGCCTGGTCTGGTGGTTTATGAGGGTGTCGATTTCGGAGAGATCGAGGGTACCTTCATCGGTGACGGGGATGAAGCGGAGGGTGGCGTTTTTTGCTTTCGCAAGCTGTTGCCAGGGGACGAGATTGCTGTGATGCTCCATTTCTGTGGTGAGGATTTCGTCGCCGGCGTTTACGTTGGCCCTGGCCCAGGTGTTGGCGACGAGGTTAATGCCCTCGGTGGTGTTTCGGACGTATATGAGGTTTTCGGAAGAGGGAGCGCCGATGAAGCGGGCGATTTTCTCGCGGGCCTCTTCGTAGCGCTGGGTGGACTCCATGCTGAGGGCGTGGACGCCGCGGTGGACGTTGGAGTTATAGCCTTCGTAGTAGTCGACGAGGGTCTGTATGACGGAGGAGGGTTTCTGGGAGGTGGCGGCGTTGTCCAGATAGACGAGGGGCTTGCCGTAGACAAGCTTGGAGAGGACGGGGAAGTCCTGTCTTATTTTCGCAGCGTCGAGCATTTTCGCTTCCTAAAGCTCCGTCAGCTTGGCCTTGACGAGGTTGTTGATGAGAGATTTCACGCTTGGGGAGGGGACGGTTTCGATGATTTCGTTGGCGAAGCCGCGGACGAGGAGGCGGTGGGCCTGTTCGTGGCCGATGCCGCGGCTTTGGAGATAGAAGAGGCTGTTTTCGTCAATCTGGCCGCTGGCTGCGCCGTGGCCGCACTTGACGTCGTCGGCGTAGATCCAGAAGGCAGGCTTGACGTTGACCTGGGCCCTGTCGGAGAGGAGAAGGTTCTTGTCTTCCTGCTTGGCGTCGACCTTCTGGGCGTCCTTCTGGACGATGATGCTGCCGTGGAAGGCGGCGCGGGCGCGACCTCCAAGGATGCCCTTGTAGAGCTCGCGGCTGTTGGTGTGGGGCTTGGCGTGGTCAATTATGACCTGGTTGTCGATTTTTTGGGAGTTCCCCGCGAGGTAGAGGCCGTTGAGGGTGCAGCTGCTTTCGGGGGCATCGAGGAGTGCGTTGAGGTTGTTTCGGACGAGGTCTCCGCCGAGGTCGAGGGTTGTGGAGGAGAAGTTGGCGCCGGAGTCGAGGACGGCCTGGGTGGTGCCGACGTGGAAGCCCTGGTCGCCGTGCTGCTGGATGCGGTAGTAGTCGAGAGTAGCGTTGGCTTCCAGGACCAGTTCGGAGACGGCGTTGGAAAGGTAGGAGGTTCTGGGAGGGCCGGCGTAGGTCTCAACGATGGTTGCCTTGCTGCCGCGACCGATGACGGCGAGGTTGCGGGGCTGGGAGAGGGTGTGGGCTTCGCCGGAGCCGCTGAGATATATGAGGTGGAGGGGGCTTTCCAACATGGTGTCGGGTCGCAGGTGGATGAAGGCACCCTGGTGGAGGAAGGCGGTGTTGAGGGCGGTGAAGGCGTGGGTCTTGTAGTTGGTGTGGCGGGCGAGGTGCTGCTGGATGAGGGGGCCGTAGGAGTCCAGGGCGTCGGCGATGTTTGAGATAGTTATGGTTTCGGAAAGGGAGGATAGATGGGGGGCGAAGCATCCGTCGACGAAGACCATGCGATGCCAGTCGGGGTCGGTGAGGGAGTCGACATAGGAAGAGTCTACGTCCGTCTGAAGGGTGGGGAGGCGGAAGCCGGCGCGGGCGATGGGGCGAACGTCGGTGTACTTCCACTCTTCGTTGCCGCGACGGGAGGTGGGGAAGCCGAGGGTTGTGAAGGCGTCCATTGCGTCACGTCGGAGAGCTTGGAGCCAATCGGGGTGTTGCCTGTAGCCGTTCTGCTCCAGGGACTCGAAGGCCCGGAGGTAGGGGGCGGCCTCAGGGGCGGCGGTGATGGTCATGGGGAGGCGGTCTGGGCGAGAGTGGGGCTGGCAGCGTCTTCGTAGCCGTCGTAGCCGTTGGTCTCGATATCGAGGGCGAGGTCTTTGTCGCCGGACTTGACGATGCGACCGTTTATGAGGACGTGGACCCTGTCGGGGACCACGTAGTTGAGGATTCGCTGGTAGTGGGTTACGAGGAGGAGGGCGTTGTCCGGGGTTCGGAGGCTGTTGATGCTCTGGGCTACGGAGCGGAGAGCGTCTACGTCGAGGCCGGAGTCGGGCTCGTCGAGGATGGCGAGGGTGGGTTCGAGGACGGCCATCTGGAGGACCTCGTTGCGCTTCTTCTCGCCGCCGGAGAAGCCCTCGTTAACGGAGCGTCGGGTCATCTGGGGGTCGACGTCGACGGTCTTGGCACGGCGGCGAAGGAGGCGGTCGAACTTGAGGGGGTCCAGCTCTTCGAGGCCCCTGCTCTTGTTGAGGGCGTTGTATCCTGCGCGGAGGAACTGATCGAGGCGGACGCCGGGGACTTCCACGGGGTGCTGGAAGGAGAGGAAGAGACCAGCGCGGGCCCTGTCCTCGGGGACCATTTCGAGCAGGTCGTTTCCTTCGTAGGAGACTGTGCCCCGGGTGACTTCGTAGCCGGGCCGGCCGGCGAGGACGAAGGCGAGGGTGCTCTTGCCGGAGCCGTTGGGGCCCATGACGGCATGGACTTCGCCGGGTTGGATGGTCAGGTCAACGCCTCGCAGGATGGGGGTGTCGTTGACGGAGGCGTGGAGGTCTCGAATTTCAAGCATTATTTATTATCCTACGGTGCCTTCCAAATTCAGCTCCAGCAATCGGGTGGCTTCGACGGCGAACTCGAAGGGGAGTTTCTGGAAGACTTCCTTGCAGAATCCGTTGATGATGAGGGACTGGGCGTCCTCGGTGGAGAGGCCGCGCTGGTTGCAGTAGAAGAGCATGTCCTCGTCTACGCGGGAGGTGAAAGCCTCGTGTTCAAGGTGAGCGGTGTTGTTTCGTACCTCCACGTAGGGGGTGGTGTGAGCGCCGCACTTGTCGCCGATTAGTAGGGAGTCGCACTGGGTGAAGTTGCGGGCGTTGTCGGCCCTGCGCCCGATGCTGACGAGGCCGCGGTAGGTGTTGCTGCCCTCGGCGGCGGAGATGCCCTTGGCGATGATTTTGCTGCGGGTGTTCTTGCCGACGTGGACCATCTTGGTGCCGGTGTCGGCCTGCTGTTTGCCCTTGGTGAGGGCGACGGAATAGAACTCGCCGATGGAGTTGTCGCCCTGGAGGATGACGCTGGGGTACTTCCAGGTGATGGCGGAGCCGGTCTCCACCTGAGTCCAGGAGATCTTGGAGTTGTCGCCCTCGCACTTGCCGCGCTTGGTGACGAAGTTGTAGATGCCGCCCTTGCCGTCCTGGTCGCCGGGGTACCAGTTCTGGATAGTGGAGTACTTGATTTCAGCGTCCTTGTGGGCGACGAGCTCGACGACAGCGGCATGGAGCTGATTTTCGTCCCGCATGGGGGCACTACAGCCTTCGAGGTAGCTGACGTAGCTGCCCTCTTCGGCGATGATGAGGGTGCGCTCGAACTGGCCGGTTTCGGCGGTGTTGATGCGGAAGTAGGTGGTTAGCTCCAGGGGGCAGCGGACGCCCCTGGGGATGTAGCAGAAGGAGCCGTCGGAGAAGACGGCGGCGTTGAGGGCGGCGTAGAAGTTGTCGCTGTAGGGGACGACGGATCCGAGGTATTGCTGGATTAGGTGGGGGTGTTCCTGGAGGGCCTCGGAGAAGGAGCAGAAGACTATGCCGTGCTTGGCGAGTTCCTCGCGGAAGGTGGTGGCGATGGACACGCTGTCGAAGATGGCGTCGACGGCCACGCCTGCGAGTCGTTTCTGCTCTTCCAGGGGGATGCCGAGCTTCTCGTAGGTGCGGAGGAGTTCGGGGTCGACATCGTCAAGGCTTTCGAGCTTCTCCTTTGCCTTGGGCGCGGAGTAGTAGATGATGTCCTGGTAGTTGATGGGGGGATAGTGGACTTGAGCCCAGGTGGGGGTCTGATTCTCGGCCTGGAGCTTTTCCCAGTGGCGGAAGGCTTTAAGCCGCCATTCGAGCATGAATTCCGGCTCGTTTTTCTTGGCGGATATCCAGCGGATGATGTCTTCGTTCAGGCCCTTGGGGGCAACGTCGGCTTCGATGTCTGTGACGAAGCCGTAGCGGTACTCCTGGGCGGCTATGGTGTTCAGTTCCTGGTTGGCGATGGTCATCTTCAGGCTCTCAATACGGCGTCGGTCGGCATGGGGACGGGGTGGGCCGTTGGGTTAAATTGAAAAGAGGGGCCACCGCCCTTCTTTTAGCTTGCAATATAGTAATTGTCGACTCATTGACTAGACAATTATCTTAGCCAAATGATTGCACATTTCGTAGATTGCGTCAAGGGGAAAAGACTGCCGCGGTCTTCTGCTGCAGGAGCATGTTGCTGGCGGCATAAGCGGTGACGGCCTCCCGGGCCGTGTAGCGGAATTTGTATCCCGTTGTCTGCCTGAGCTTGCCGGTGGCCATGATTACGGGATAGCGGATGAAGTTCAGCCCTATGGAGGTGGACTCCTTCTGGGCTCCGAATTTCCAGGTGGCGTCTACGACGGGGTAGGCGAAGGAGGAAGGGAGGGGGACGAGGCGCTTTCCCATGATGTTTGCAACTTCGCTGTATCTCAGGACGCCCTTGCCGGCCAGATTGAAAGTGCCCGGCCGCGGGTTGGTGCTGAGCATGGCCAGGATGCGGGCAAGGTCTACATTGTGGATGAACTGGAGGGGAGGGTCCGCCCCTGCAATTTTCAGCAGGGCGGGCTGGTCGAATCCCTGGGTGACGCGGCTGCCGCCTTCCGGCCCCATGACCATGCAGCAGCGGAGAATGGTGACGACGACGTCCGGGTTTTCCTCGGCGAATTTCGAGAGCAGCTGCTCGCTGCGGAACTTGGTCTGCCCGTACTGGAAGTTTGGCAGGGGCCGCGTACCGCGCTCTTCCGTGATTGGGATGGGGTTGTCGGGATAGGCGCCATAGACGGTGTGGCTGCTGAGATAGATGATGGCCTTGACCCTGGCGCGGAGGGACTCTTTGAGGAGGTTTTCGAGTCCGAGCAGGTTGTCCTTCTGGATGGCTTCGGCTTCCGCAGGGGTGTGCCCTTCCTGCAGGTTGAAGGCGAGGTGCACAACGGTGTCTACGGAGTCTCTCTGGAATGCGCGGGCCAGAGGCCGGCTCACGTCCAGGCGGTGGGAGTGGATGTTGTGGAGGGGACGCGGGAGGGGTTTGCGGTCGATGGCCACGAGCTTGTCGAGGGTGTCCATTGCCTCCAACTCCTGGAGGAACCGGAAGCCGATGAAGCCGGAGGCTCCGGTGACGGCCACCACGGAGACGGAGGAATCGGCGGTCATGCTAGACGGAGTCTACGAAGTCGAACTTGAGGACGCCGAAGCCGCCGACTTCGAAGGCCATGCCGACGGTGTGAGAGCCTTCGCTGAGAGTAACGCCACGGGCGGATATGAGGGTGGCCTTGTTGAGGGCCATGGCGAAGGGTTTTTCTTTGGTGACTTCCTTGAAGGAGACGTTTTCGCCATCGAGATGGAAGGCGCAGTTTTCGAGAGGGAGATCGTCGCCGTCTACGGAGAGGGGGAGGAGGCGGCGGGCCTGGCCGGAGCCGAGCTTGTTGAGGATCTGAAACTCGAAGCCGTTGTCGGTGTTGCGGAGGCTGCCCTTAACATAGAGGCGGCGGAGTATGAAGCCGGGGATGGATACCATCTCTTCTATTCCTCCATGCTCTCTGCGGCTCGCTTCATCCGGTACAGCTCCTTTTCAAGTTCGACGGTGTCCTCGGGCAGGGGGTTGGCGGCTCCGAGTAGGCTAGTATACAGGAAAATCTGAGCAAGACGCTCAACGAGGAGGCTGTTTTCGAGGGCTTCCGCGGGGGTACGTCCGACGGTAATGAGGCCGTGGTGACGGAGGAGGACGGCCATGCCGTCGCCAAGGGCGGCGAGAGACTTTTCGGCCAGTTCTTCGGAGCCGGGGAAGCCGTATTCCGCGACGGGGACGGGGCCGCCGATTTTGATGACGACCTCATCGATGAGGGGCGGGATTTCGCGTCCGGCGACGGCGGCGACGGTTGCGTATACGGGATGGGAGTGGATGACGCAGCCAACGTCGGGCCTGCCGCGGTAGATGCCGAGGTGGAGGGCGGACTCGGAGGAGGGGGGGAGGTCTTCTTCAACGGGTTCGCCGAACAGGTCTATGATGGAGAGGCCGTGGGGGCCGAGGTCGTCCAGGTTTGCGCCTCTCGCGGTGATAAGAACCAGGTCGTCCGGGTTGTGGCGCAATCTGAGGCTGACGTTGCCGCTGGAGCCAGAGACGAGGCCCGCTTTGACGAGGGAGCGGCAGACGTTGGTTATGGTCTCCCGCTGGGACTGCCAGTTGTGGGCGGTCACGTTGTCACACATGAAAATGATGGAGTTGGGTTTGAGGGAAGCAATTTGTCATCTCCGGTCGGGCGAATTTCAGGAATCCTGGACCCTATGATATAGGAGTTTCCACTGCTGGTAGTAATCCTCGTATTCGAGGACGGCGGAAGGGTCCGGTTCCACATCGACCCATTGGGGGGCGAAGGCTTCGGCGGCTTCGGACAGGTTGGGGTGGAGTCCGGCGGCTACGGAGGCAGTGGCGACGGCACCCATGAGGCTGACGTGAGGCGTGGCGCAGCGTCGGACAATCTTGCCGGTGACGCCGGCGAGGATTTGGGCGAAGAGGGGGCTGCGGGCCATGCCGCCGCCGAGGTGGAGGGTGGACGCTTCATGGGCGGAGGCGCGTTTCAGGGTGGTGAGGTTGGCCTTAATTGCGTAGGCGAGGGACTCCCAGAATGAGCGCAGGGTGTCGGCGGGAGTAGGTTCGCGGTACTGGAGGGGGGTGGGAAAGAGAAGGCCGCCCCTTCGGAGTCCAGCTTCGGGGGCGGTCAGAGGAGCGGGGCCGAGGTAGGTGAGGGAGCCGTTACTGCCAACAGGGGCGGTGGCTGCGAGGGCGTCGGCATTGTTGAAGGAGGTATCGGGGCCGAGGACCAGGTTTTTCAGCCAGCGGTGGGCGTTTCCAGCGTCGCCGAGATTAGTTTCGGAGATCCATCGGCCTGGGATGGGCGAGGGGCTGAACCAGGCTTTGGCCTGAGGGTCCGGCTGGGGGGAGCCGGTGAGGGTCTGTATGGCGGCGCTCCATCCGGCGACGAGGGCAGTGTCGCCGGGGCGGGTGAGGCCTATGCCAACGAGGCCGGTGGCGGAGTCGGCTCCGGCGAGGGTGACGGGTATGCCGGGGGGGAGGCCCCACTGGCGGGCAACGTTCGGGTCAATTTTTCCGACGATGGCGCCGGATGGGTGGAGGCGTGGAAGGAGGGAGGGAGGGACGCCCATCTTAGAGAGTGATGTGTTGTCGCGGTTGGCGGTGCTGGGGTCTAGGAGGCCGATTCCGGCCGCGAGGGAAGGTTCGCAGGCTGGGACGTCCGTGAGCTTGAGGGCGAGCCAGCCTGCGATGGTGAGGACGTGCTGCACCCGTTTGCGGTCGGCGGGGCGGTTATTTTCCAGCCAGAGGAGCTTGGCGGGGGCGAGCAGCATGGCTGGGAACTGTCCGGTGGCTTGATAGAGGGATTCGCCCATTTCTTCCTGAAGGGTCGCGCCTTCGAAGGCCGCGCGGAGGTCCACGTTGGGGCTGATGAAGAGTTCGCGGTTGTGGTCGTCGAGGAAGACGACCCCGTGTCGCTGGCCCGTGATGCCGATGGCAGCAACTTGGTCGGGGGCGGTGTCGGCGTGGGAGAGGGCGCGGGCTATGAGGCGGGCTGCCGTGTCGAGGAGTTCCTGGGGGTGGAATTCGCGGGCGAGTTCAGACTCGCCTTCCGGGGTGACGTAGCGAATGGGGGCGTGGCAGTCGGCCAGGGGGCGACCGTCGGCATCGGCGACCATGCAATGAAGAGCACTGGTACCGAAGTCCAGGGCCAGCAGTCTAGCTGACAAGGCTCTTCCACACTTGGGGGTTGGTCAGGTTCAGAGGTTTTTCGCCCTTCATGTGACGCTTGATGTCGTGGAGGACCATTTCGGAGTGGCGTTGGACTGTGCCTTCGGTGGCACCGGCGACATGGGGGGTGAGGATGACGTTGGAGAGGTTGAGGAGGGGGCTGGCAGGGGATATGGGGTGGGTCTCGTGAACGTCGAGGGCTGCGCCGGCGAGTTTCCCGGTGACGAGGGCGTGGACGAGGGCGTCCTCCTGGACCATTTCGTAGAAGGCGGTGTTGATGAGGTAAGCACCGGGAGGGAGGTTGGCGAGTTCGTCGGGGCCGAGCATGCCGGTGGTCTCGGGGGTGCGTGGTGCGTGGAGGGAGAGGAAGTTTGACTGCCGGAGAAGCTGTTTGAGGGGGACGAGGAGGGCGTCGCTTTGCTGCTGTCCAACTTCGCCGGTGTAGGGGTCGTGGGCGAGGACATTTATATCGAAGGCGGCGGCCAGTTTCGCGACGATTTTGCCTACGGCGCCGAGGCCGACGATGCCAAGGGTTTGACCTTGGAGTTCGAGTCCACGGTGGTTAACGTAGCCGTCTACGGGGTCTTCCCATCTGCCGGACTTGAGATAGCCGTCGAGGTAGGGGATGCGGCGGGCGAGGGAGAGCATGAGGCCGAGGGTGTGTTCCGCCACGGCGCGGGCGTTGCGTCCGGGTGTGTTGACGACGACAACGCCGTGCTGCGTTGCGGCGTCGAGGTCGACGTGGTTGAGGGCGGCGCGGCAGACGCCGACGAATTGGAGGTCTGCGGCGAGTTGGAAGAGTTCTTCGAAGACGAAGTCGGCTTCGATGATGAGGTGGGTTATTTTTTCCCTTTGAAGACGGAGGCCGAGTTCTTCCGGATCCTGGAGGCTGCGGGTGTCGGTCCAGCTTTCGTAGTCAACGGGCATGAGTTGTTGCAGGGACGCCAGGGTGGGAGGGTGGAAGGGGGCCAGGACGAGGGCCCTCAATTTTGGCGTCCTTGCAAGAGGGCTTGGGCGGCGTGGACGCCGCTTCGGACGGCCCCTTCCATGGTGGAGGGCCAGCCGGTGTCGGTCCAGTCGCCGGCGAGGTAGAGGTTGTCGACGGGGGTGTGGGCACTGGGTCGGAAGCGGTCGGAGCCGGGGAGGCAGCGGAAGGTGGCTTTTTCCTGCTTGACGACGAGGGCGTGGGTGACGCGGGCGGAGTTTGCTCGGGGAAAGGCTTCCTTCATGGCTTCCGTGCACATCTGCTGGACGGCCTGCTTGGGCTGGTTGACGTAGTCGAAGGCGGCGCTGAGGGAGACGGTGACGTACTGGCCTCCGTTGGAGCTGTTGTGGCCCATGATGGCGGTCTTGTTGAAGACCCACTGGAGGGGGGAATCGACGAGGGCGACGAAGTCCTGCTCCATGACGGGACGGTCGTACCAGAGGTAGACGTTTACGATGGGGGCGGTCTGGAGGTGCGAGAGGTCGGCGAAGAAGGGATCCTCGGACAGTGGTGGGAGTAGGAGGGGCATCAGGTTTTCGAGGGGGAGGGCGCTTACGTAGGCGTCGGCTTCGAGGGTGTCGCCGTTGGAGAGTTGGACTCCGGCTATGGCGGCGGGTTCGTCTTCGTCAAGCAGCAGGCCTGTGGCGGACTGGCCTGTTATGACGGTTGCGCCGTTGCTTTCGAGATAGGCTTTGGCGGCTTCTCCCATGAGGGTAGAAAGACCCTCGCGGGCGTAGCCGATGCGAGAGGATTGGGGGCTTTTGAGGATGCCTTCCTGGAATATCATGATGCCGATTGAGGCAGAGACGTCCTCCACGTCGTCGTTGGCGCAGGGCTTGACGATGAGGTCCCAGAAGTTCTGGATGGAGCGGTCGGTCTGGCGGTGGCGACGGAGCCATTGGGCGAAGGTCTGTTGCTGGAGGGCGGGACTGGTGCAGTCGGTGATGGCGAGTCGGAGGAGACCGTAGATGGTGGTGAGCTTGTCCCAGAGGCCGAGGTGCTTGTAGGCGAGGAATGCGGGGAGCATGTGGAGGGGCTTGGGGAGGCGTCCGGCGGCGATTCGGCTAGTGGGGCCGCCGGGTCTGACGACTTCGACGGAGGTGCGGTCCTGGAGGTGGGCGCGTTGGAGGGTGCCGATCTTCTTGAGGAAGTCGATGTAGTAGGTGCAGCAGCCGAGGAAGACGTGCTGGCCGTTATCGACAACCTGGCCGGTTTCCCGGTCGGTGAAAGAGAAGACGCGTCCGCCGAGATATGGGCGTTTTTCGACCAGAGTGACCTGCCAGTCTTCGTCGATGAGGTGGCAGGCGGCGGCCATGCCTGCGAGACCGCCGCCGAGAATCACTACTCGGGGTCGGTATGAGGGAGAGGGAGTAAGCTCTTTAGCCATGTGGTCGTCATCACGAGGAGCTTTTCGGGGCCGCTCAGGCTGATTCTACCACCAAAGACGTTGTAGTCGTTAGAAACGATGCGGCGGAGGATGCGGGTGTAGATGGCGGCGAGGACAGCAGGGCAGGCTCGGCTGCGGGGCGAGAGGTAGGGGAGGAGCTTTGAGCCGCTTTGGAAGAGAGTCTGAGCGCGCTCCACCTGGAAGGCTATGAGGCGGCGCTGGGCTTCGTTCCGCATCTCGCTTTTGAGTTCCTGCTCGGAGTAACCGAAGCGTTGGAGATCTTCCAGCGGGAGGTAGATTCGGTCGCGGGCGAGGTCTTCCTGGACGTCCCGCAGGATGTTGGTTAGCTGCATGGCGAGGCCGAGGTCGACGGCGTAGTTTTTGGCTTTCGGGTGGCTGAAGCCGAAGATCTGCAGGCAGATAAGGCCCACGACGGAGGCGACCCGGTAGCAGTAGAGGCGGAGGTCTTCGAAGGTCTGGTAGCGGTTGTTGGCGAGGTCCATCTCGACGCCGCGGATAACGTCCTGGAAGTGGGACTGGGGTATTTCGTAGGTATGGGCGGCGTGGACGAGGGCGGTGAAGACGGGGCCTTCGGGGCGGCCCTGGTAGGCTTCGTCGAGGCGGGCGGTGAGCTGCCGGAGGGCGTCCTGCTTGTCTTCGAGGGAGGCGACTTCGTCGACGGCGTCGTCGCAGTGACGACAGAAGGCGTAGGCGGCATAGATGGCGCGTCGCCTAGCGGCGGGGAGGGTGAGGAAGGCGTAGTAGAAGTTCTTGGCCTCGCGCCTGGTGATGAGGCGACACTCTTCGTAAGCATCCGATAGCGAAACCATTAGCCTAATCCGGCAGGTTCCCGAGACGGCGGCTAGGCCCGTGGGGTCTTGCCCAGCTTTGGCATTACCCCCAACTTCAGGGCGACCCAAGTCGAGAGGAGGAGGCGCGCCTTCTTGAAACGGGAGAGGCTGGGGCGTCGGGCGAGGACGTTGTAGTCCTGCTTCTCGATGGCATCCAGGACGGCCATGCCACCGCGGGTGAAGAGGGCGACGTCTATTTTTGCGTGTCCTTCAAGGTGGTCAAGAAGCTGAGCGCCCTCGCGGAAGATGCGGCGGGTACGTTCGACCTGGAAACCCATCAGCTTGCGGAAGTTGTCGTCGAAGGTGCGTCGGGCGATCTGCTCTTCGGAAACGCCGTAGGCTTCGAGGTCTTCGAGGGGGAGGTAGACGCGGCCCATTCGCCAGTCGCGATTGACGTCCTGCCAGAAGTTGGCGAGCTGGAGGGCGGTGCAGGTGTAATCGGAGAGTCGCTGGCGCTCTTCGTCGCGGTAGTCGAAGACGTAGAGGAAGAGACGGCCGCAGGGGTTGGCGGAGTGGTCGCAGTAGTAGAGGAGGTCTTCGAAGGTCTCGTAGCGGGAGACTTCCTGGTCTATGCGGTTGGCTTTGATGAGCTTGAGGAAGGGCTCGCGGGGGATGCTGTAGCGTTGGATGGTGTGCTGGAGGGCGACCATGACGGGATGTCTGGGGGTGTCGTCGGTGTAGCAGCGCTCCAGGTCTTCCCACCATTGGCGGAGGAGGTCGATGCGGTCGCCTTCGGCTTCGTCGCCGAGGTCGTCGACGGTGCGGGAGTAGGCGTAGAGGTTGGAGACGTGCTGGCGTATGTCCCTGGGGAGGAGGAGGGAGCCGACGGTGAAGTTTTCGTAGTGGGTCCTGGTGAGGTTGCGGCAGTAGGCGAGGGCCTCCTCAAGGGTCCATAGGCGGGAATCTTTGAGGAGGACAGAGGACACGGTTTACGCTCCGTTCAGAAAGCGCCCCAGGGCGGTGAGGGGCCAATAGTTGCGGTACAGGTGGTAGTTAATCATGAAGCCTGCACCCATGTCGAGGTCCTGGTAGGAGGGATCGCCCGGGTCGGGGAGTTTCTTGGGGCGGTGGCCGACGCCGTAGCCGGGGAAGCCGGTGCCTGTGAACCAGGGCTCGTCCCAGGAGCCGTCAGCCTGCTGGGTATCGTGGAGATAGCGGACGCCGTTGAGGGCGGCGGGGGAGTCGGCTTCGTCAGCGGCTATGAGGGCGAGGAGGGCCCATGCGGTCTGGGAGGCGGTGCTGGGACCGCGGCCCCGAAGCCCGGGGTCAACGTAGGAGCCGCAGCTTTCGCCCCAGCCACCGTCGGGGTTCTGGTGTTCGAGGAGCCAGGCGACGGCGAGACGCACGTAGGGCTGGGTCATATCCTCGCCGATCGCCTGAAGGGCGGGCAGGACGGCGCCCGTGCCGTAGACGTAGTTTACGCCCCAGCGGCCAAACCAGGGGCCGTCTTCTTCCTGCTCGTCGCGTATGAACTTGTAGGCCCTCTGGATGGGTTCAAAGTTTCGGTCGTGGCCCAGCTTGCCGAGGGCTTCGATGACATGGGCGGTAACGTCGACGCTGGGCGGGTCGAGGGACTCGCCGAAGTCGGCGAAGGGGATATTGCTGAGATAGGTGCGGTCGTTGTCCTTGTCGAAGGCGGCCCAACCGCCGTTGGCGCTCTGGACGCCGAGGAGCCAGGAGACGCCGCGTTCAACGGCGGCGGTGCGGCAACCGTCCTCATCGCCGGGGAGCCTGGCCAGATTCAGGGCCATGAGGACTTCGGCTACGTCGTCGATGTCCGGGTAGTTGTTGTTGGAGAACTCAAAGGCCCAACCTCCGGGGGGAGTTTCGGGGGCCTTCACCTGCCAGTCGCCGCCGGTGAGGATCTGCTTGTCGATGAGCCAGCGGGTAGCGATCTCCATGGTGGGGTGATCGGCGGGGACGCCGGATTCGAGCATAGCGATGAGGGCCAGGCAGGTATCCCAAACGGGAGAGAGGCAGGCCTGCACGCGCCAGGTGTCGTCCTCCTCAATTGCGAAGCCTTCAAAGCCTTCAATTCCTATCTTCATAGCGGGATGATCCAGGGGATAGCCCAAGTGCTTCAGGCAGATGAGGGAGTAGACCCAGGGAGGCTGGATACCGCCCCAGGAGCCGTCGGCTTCCTGGTGAGCGAGGACCCACTCGGCGGCGAGGCCCTTGGCCCAGGTACGGCCGGGCTTGATGGGGACCCTTTCGTACAGACGGAGGACCTTGTCTGCGCCATTGAAGAGGGTGCGCCAGCTTGCCAGGGGGCCGGAGCGGCCGTTGGTCTCGGGGGCGTGGCCGTTGGAGGAGAAAAGTTCCGGTATGGCGGCGGATTGGGGAATGGGAACGGTGGGATGCTCCGTAAGGATGATGGTCATGGGGACGATGGTGGCGCGGGCCCAGCTGGAGAACTCGTAGATGTTGACGGGGAACCAGGTGGGCAGGAACATCACCTCCGGGGGCATGGCGGGCAGGTTTTTCCACGGGTACTGGCCGAGCATGGCGAGCCAGATTTTGGTGAAGATGCGGGTGTTTTCCACGCCGCCCTTGGAGATGATGAATTCCCTGGCTTTTTTCATCTGGGGGGAGTTGGAGGGGATGCCGGCTATCTTGAGGGCCGTGTAGCATTCGACGCAGGTGCTGAGGTTGCCGGGCGCGCCGTAGTACTGGGCCCAGGAGCCGTCTTCCTGCTGGCGGCCAAGGATGTAGTTGGCGATCTTTCGCCATCGTTCGGGGTTGGGAGCGCCGAGGATGTGGGTGAGCATGAGGTATTCGGCTTCCATGGTGGGGTTGGATTCGAGTTCCCCCCACCAGTAGCCTTCCCGGTTCTGGATGCTGAGCATGTATTCCTGGGATTTTGCGACGGTTTCCGCCGCGGCCTCCCGAACGTGCTCGTCAATTCTTGAAGTCGCTTGAGTCATCCACGTCTCCTGTTTTACGTTCTGTGGTGGTCTTTGAACCACCGCACGGCCTTTTCCAAGGCCTCTTCCACGGGAGTCTGGGGCAGTCCCAGATGTTGGACTGCCTTTGCGCTGGTTACATACATGGGTTTTTTGGCGACACGCATACCTTCGAGGGGGATGCGGGGTCTGCGCTTGAGGAGTTTTCCTTCCACGAGGTAGTCGATCATGCCCATCAGGATTATTAGGTTGATGGGGAGCCGCATCCGGGGGGCCTTGAGGCCGGTGATGGCCTCCAGGGTCAGGAGCACCTCGATGAGGGTCATGTTGCGGTTCCCGAGGATGTATCGCTGGCCGGGTATGCCCTTCTCCAGGGCGAGGACGTGTCCGACGGCGACGTCTTCCACGTCGACGACGTTCATGCCGGTGCCGATATAGAAGGGGAGGTTGCCGCGGAGGAAGTCGAGGACGATGCCGCCGGTGGGGGTGGGCTTGATGTCCCAGGGGCCGATGGGGGCGGCGGGGTTGACCACGACAACGGGCAGGCCGTTTTTGACGGCGGCGAGGGCTTCCCGCTCGCCGAGATATTTTGACTTCTTGTAGTGGCCGACTAGGTCTTTGGGGTTGACCTTCGTATCTTCGGCGCCAAGGCCATTTTTGGGGAGGCCGATGGTGGATACGGTGCTGGTGTAGACGGCTTTTTTTACCCCCGCACGTTGGGCTTCTTCCAGGATAATTTTTGTGCCTTCCACGTTGACCCTGTAGACCTCGGCTGGGTCGCGGCTCCAGAAGGTGTACATGGCGGCGCAGTGGAAGAGGCCCTGGCAGCCCTTGAGGGCTCGGGCCAGGGAGTCCCTATCGCGGAGGTCGCCGGGGACTTGCTGTACGTCGATGTCCTGGAGGGCGAGGGGGTTGCTGCTGGGGCGGACGAGGGCGCGGACTTCGTAGCCCCTGTCGACGAGGGTGCGGGCGAGGTTGCCGCCGATGAAGCCTGTTGCGCCGGTTACGAGGACTTTCATGGCCATTCCCCTAGACGGGGTTGGGGACTCCTCTGTGGATTGCGTGGGCGACGAAGGTCCTAGCGAAGGTGTCGAGGCTTTTTTGGGCCTTTTTTGCTCCACCGGCGAGGGACATAAGCTTGGGCAAACGGCCGGGTTTTGCGAGGGAGTTCAGGATGACGCGCATACCCTGCCGGGCTTCGCGCTGGAGCATGATCTCTTCGATGTAGGGGGGAAGTTCCTGGTCGGTGGTGTCGGTGATGGCTCGGACGGAGACGAAGGGGACGCCGGCCTTAGCGGCGGCGCTGCATACCCAGTAGTCCTCAAGGCTGACTGCCTGGGCGATGAACTCTCTGGCCAGGCTCTCGCGCTCGGTGCGGGTGCGGACTATTCTGTCGGCGGTGAGGGTGTCGCGTCGGACGAAGGGGATGGCGTTTTGCAGAATGGCGTCTTCCGCCTGCTGGAAGAGACGGGGGTTGACGGTTAGTGGGGGAGAGCCGTCGGTTGAAAGGATACGCCGGGCGAGGACCAGGTCGCCGACGCTGAGTTCGTCGGACAGGGAGCCGGCGAAACCGATGGAGAGGACGAGGGAGGGGTGGGGGTTGTTGTTGAGGAGGGTGGAGATGGCGGCAATAGCCTTCTCCTTGCCCACGCCTGTGACGGTGACGGAGGCCCGGCCATTGGAGGAACGCTTCAGGCTGCCGAGCCTGCGGACCTCGTCTTTCATTGCTGCTACTATGGCGATCAAGGTTTTTTTACGTCCGGGTTGCTGCAATGGGGAAGAGGGCGGGTTTGAAACCCGCCCCTACGGGATTGGTGGTTTTTGGGTGAAGTCACGGTCGGCCCTTCGACAGGCTCAGGGTGAGCGGGAGTAACCCTCACCCCAACCCTCTCCCATGACGGGAGAGGGGGAAGAGGAGAGGAGTGGGTGGAGGGGGTCTGCATGGGGATCATCAGGCGGCGGTGATGCCGCTCTTGCTGATTGCGCCGGAGCGGATGAGGGTAAACCAGTCTTTGGGCCTGCTGATGGCGTTGAAGATGGTGGCGGACTCGAAGCCGCAGTGCATCATGCAGTTGGCGCATCGGGGGTCCTTGCCGACGCCGTACTTGTCCCAGACCTCGGGCTGCATGACCTCGCTCATCTTGTCGACGTGTTTGTCGGCGAGGGGGTAGCAGGGGAGTCGCCAGCCCATGATGGTGTAGGTGGGGTTGGACCAGGCGGTGCACTGGTAGTCGCGCTCGCCACGGAGGAAGTTGAGGTAGAGGGGGTTGTTGTAGAAGCGGATGCCGTCGGAAGTCTCGGGGTCGAGGATCTCCTTAAAGACTTTCTCGGATTCGGCGCGGTGGAGGAACTGCTCGCGGTCGGCGACGGCTTCGTAGTCGAAGCCGGGGGAGACCATGCAGCCTTCCACGCCCATGTCGGTCATGGTCCGGAAGAGCCGGTGTAGGTCTTGAACGTCGCTGCCGCGGAAGATGGTGGTGTTGGTGCAGACGCGGTAGCCCTGGGCGAGGGCGCTGGCGATGGCGGCCTTGGCCTTCTTGAAGACGCCCTTGCGGTCGACGGACTCGTCGTGCTTCTCCTCCATGCCGTCCATGTGGACGACCCAGCAGAAGTACTTGGAGGGCTTGATTTTCTTCATGACGCGTTCCATGAGGAGGCCGTTGGAGCAGCAGTAGACGAAATACTTGCGTCGGACGAGCTCGTTGATGATGTCGGCGATCTGGGGGTGGATGGTGGGTTCGCCGCCGGCGATGGAGACGATGGGCGCGCCGGACTCTTCCACGGCGGCAATGGCTTCGTCGACCGGCATCATCTTGCTCATCATGGCCTTGTACTCGCGGATGCGTCCGCAGCCCACGCAGGAGAGGTTGCACATTTCCAGGGGCTCCAGCATGGTGACCATGGGGAAGCGCTTGCGGCCCTTGAGCTTCTGGGTGAGCATGTACTTGGCGAGGCGCACGGACATCTCGATGGGGCGTTTCGAGGGCTTGAGGGTCTCTTGGGGTCTTTCAATTGTGGTGGTCAATGGGTTGTTCCCTTCTAGTAATCTCTGGATGCGAGGAAGTCCACCAGGCTCCGGGCCTCCTCCCGGGCCCAATCTGAAAGGGGCACGGGGGCGAGGGCGTCCATGGCGAGGGTGGCTTCCCGGTTGATCATGTGCTGGGCGCTTTCCTGGGCGCCGACAGCTTCGAGGATGCCGAGGACGTCATCCACGTTCTGCTGGTCGAGGGTCTGCTTTTCGTAGATGTCCTCGAGGCGGCGTCGGTCTGAGGGGTCGGCGTTCTGGAGGGCGAGGACGATGGGGAAGGACTTTTTCTTGCGGCGGATGTCGTTGTCGGTGGAGCGTCCAGCCTTCCCGGTTGCCTTTTCGTCGCCCCAGATGCCGAGAACGTCGTCGCGGATCTGGAACATTCTGCCGAGGCTGCGGCCGTAGTCAGTGAAGGCGGTGACGTGGGCGTTATCGTCGGAGGCGAGGAGGGCGCCCATCTGCAGGGCGCAGGTGATGAGAGCGCCGGTCTTCAACTTGATCATGCCGAGATAGGCGTCGATGCTGATGTCGAGGGAGTCTTCGAAGCTGAGGTCCTGGACTTGGCCCTTTATCATGGAGAGGCTGCTTTCGACGAGGAGCCGGGAGCAGCGGAGGGCCTTCAGTTCGGGAACGCCACGGTCGGTGAGGGCGAGGGCGGTGCGGTAGGCGGCGGCATGCATGGAGTTGCCTACGGCGACGGCTTTCGGGAGGCCCCAAAGTCGCCAGACGGTGGGCTTGTGGCGGCGCATTTCGTCGCCGTCCTGAATGTCGTCGTGGATGAGAGAGAAGTTGTGGACGAGCTCCAGGGCGAGGGCGGCGGGCATGGCCTGTTCCCAGGAGCCATCCAGGGCCTGACAGGCAAAGAGACAGAGGGCGGGTCGGACGGCCTTGCCGGGATCCTGGGGCGTGTCGAGGAAGCGGCCCTGGCGGTCGGCCCAACCGAGATGGTAGCGGAAGGGGCCGGAAAGCCGGAGGCCGCCGTTGGGAAGAATTTCGCCCAAGGCCGATTGGATACCGCTGCCATAGTGGGTGAGCGGGCCGGGAGGCTTGGGGCGGTTCTTCGTGGAGTGAACGCTTTGGGGTGCAGACATAGTTTGAATGATAGCCCCTGGCGTGCGCCAAGAATACATAGTTAGACGATGTACGGAATGCTAGCAAAGGGGGTTGGTGGTGTCAATAGAAATTGTTGGAGAGGCCAAGTGGGGGAGCGGCGGTTGCGTTTAGTGAGACTAGAAATCTAAAACGAATGGTGAAACGAAGGGTTCGTTTCAGAATTGCCAGGCATGGAGAGGAATCGTTTTTGAAAACGAATATTGGGGATTTTGGGGTCTTGCAGGCACGGAATTGGCGATTTTTGACTCGTTTTTCGTTTTCTGCGAGTTTTCGGGGAAATTTGGGGCATTGGGTGATACGCAATATCAAAGTGAAATGGTTGAAGGAAGGAAGGGTTCGGGCAGCCGGGGATGGGATGGGTTGTCTTGGAGGGGACTAAATTGTTCATGGAGAGGATAATAGCAGAGGTGTTCTGTTTGTGACAATAGGCAGAATGGGCAACTGCGTTGCGGCAAGTTTGGAGTTGGGAATGGGGAAGGGGGCCTGTTTCTGTGGAGAGGGATTGCGGTTGGAAGGGAATGGAGGGGAAGAAGAGGGCGGGTTTGAAACCCGCCCCTACAGGGGTATGTGGTGGCTAAGAAGGTTTGGCGTAGGTTGAGAGTGGGCCCCCGCTTTCGCGGGGGTGGGGAATGGAGGAGTGGGGGTATGGGGATGGTGTTGGGCGGGACTAGAGGGGGCGGGCGGCTCGCGAGCCGCCCCTACGGGATTGGCTTGGGTAGAGGGTGGGCCCCCGCGTTCGCGGGGGTGGGGAATGGGAATAGGGGAGAGGGGGAAGATTGGAGGGGATGGTGTTAAACTACGTCGGACGCTGAGGTTGAGGATTTTCTGGAAGGAGAGGGTGGATGGTCCCTCCGGAGTCGATTTTCGGGGTAGTGCCGATTTGGGTGGGTGTGTACGCGGCGCTGGCGGCGACGCTTGGGGCGTCGGGGCTGCTGTTTTACCGGCGGGTGGTGCGGCTGGTGCTGCTGGGCCGGAAGGAGGCGCGGTTCGACAGGCCGTTGCGTCGGTTCGTCAATTTCCTGACGGTATTTCTGGGACAGCGGAAGGTGCTGCAGAGGGTGTCGCTGCGGGACCTGGCGGGCATCGGGCACGTGCTCATCTTCTTCGGGTTTCTCTCGTTCCTGCTTAGCTACGCGATTTTCATATTCGGGGACTCGGCGTGGGGGTCGTTTTCGCAGACGCTGCTGACGGAGGCGGGGGCGCGGGCGTACGCGATGTACCTGGACATCGTGGCGTTGATGATCCTTTCAATGCTTGGGTGGGCGGCGGTGAGACGTTGGCTGATGAAGCCGCACAGGTTGAGCTTCGACCTAACCAGAAGCAAGGACGCAATTGTCATCGTTTCGCTAATCGGGGCGCTGATGGCGAGCACGCTGCTGACGGAGGCGTTCTACGTTGCGAAGGGGGGCGAGGGGCCGGAGTCGTCGGTGATTGTGGGCGGAGCCCTGGGGCGGCTGTTTGCGGACGCGGGCCTGGGGGTTGACGGAGCGACTCTGCTGCACGGGTTGTTCTGGTGGCTGCACCTTCTGCTGATTCTGGGGTTTGCGGTGTACATCCCGTTTTCCAAGCACATGCACATGGTGGCGACGCCGTTCAACGCTTTCTTCCACTCGTTGAAGCCTTCGGGGGCGATGGAGGCCATAGACCTGGAGACGGCGGAGCACTTCGGGGCGGGAAGCGTGGAGCAGTTCAGCTGGAAGCAGCTTCTGGACGGGTACGCCTGCGCAGTGTGCGGTCGGTGTACTGATTCTTGTCCGGCGAATATCAGCGGGAAGATTCTTTCGCCGATGCACGTGGTGGAGGACATCAAAGACCATCTGCTGGAGGTGGGGGACTCGGTGAGGGAAGGGAGCAATGGGTCGGACGCAAAGCCGCTGATTGGGGGCGTGGTGTCGGAGGAGGCTATCTGGGACTGCGTTTCCTGCGGGGCGTGCATGGAGGAGTGCCCGGTTGAGGTGGAGCACGTGCCGACGATAATGGACATGAGGCGTCACCTGGTGTTGGAAGAGTCGAAGATGCCGGAGTCGGCGATGGACGCGATGTTGAGCATGGAGCAGAGGGGGCATCCGTGGCGGGGGAGCGAGTACTCGCGGACGCAGTGGGCGGAGGGTCTTGGGGTGAAGACGCTGTCGGAGCATCCGGAGGCGGAGGTGCTGTTCTGGGTGGGGTGCACGTCGGCGTTGGAGTCGAAGAGTCAGCGGATCGCGCGGTCGATGGCGCGGGTGCTGCAGCGGGCAGGGGTGGACTTCGCCATTCTGGGGGAGGAGGAGCGCTGCACGGGGGACCCGGCGCGTCGGATGGGGAACGAGTACCTGTTTCAGATAATGGCGCAGCAGAACATCGAGACGATGAAGCGGTACGAGGTGAAGAAAGTTGTGGCGACGTGTCCGCACTGCTTCAACACGCTGCGGAACGAGTACCCGCAGCTTGGAGGCGATTTCGAGGTAGTGCACTACAGCCAGATGGTGGACGAGCTGATCCGGGAGCGGCGGCTGCGTCCGATGAACAGCGTTGTGGAGGAGGTGGCGTACCACGACTCGTGCTTCCTGGGTCGGCACAACGGTATCTATGACGAGCCGCGTCGGATTGCGAAGGCGATACCGGGGCTGAAGCTGGTGGAGATGGAGCCGAGGTGTCGTGAGCGGGGGTTCTGCTGCGGTGCCGGCGGCGGGCACATGTTCCTGGAGGAGAGCCGGGGTGAGCGCATCAACCACGTGAGGACGGACCATTTTCTGGAGACGGGGGCTGAGACGGTAGGGGTGTCGTGCCCGTTCTGCCTGCAGATGCTGGAGGAGGGGGTTGAGGCGAAGGGGGAGGAGTCGGGGAAGCAGGTGAAGGACCTGCTGGAGATTCTGGCGGAGAGTGTGGGGGAGGGGGAGGAAGAAAAGAAGAGGTGTTAGATGGCAACGAGAAGTCCATATAGACAGTATATACCTGACATTAGGCTATCCATCGAGAAGGACACAGATGCGGTTCCGAAAGATGGCAAATACTATGTTTTGCATGAAGGCAAGATCGAGGGTACATTCAGGTCTATCAAACAAGCCCAAAAGCTGTATAGGGAATTAGTGAAGAAAATTGGTTATACTCCTTCCACAAAGCAGGAAAAAAGGAAGTCTGCTTCAGAATTGGCTACCGATAGGTATTTGGAGGAAAAGGACTTCTACTGGGCCGATAGCTACAAGCATCGTGGCGGTGGGGGTAGAGGTGGCAGGGGCGGGGTGTGAGACTGGCACGTTGAAAAAAATGAGGAGGATGGTTTGGACGAAATATCAAGGCTGGTTGAGAGATTTAAGAGATATAATCCAAATGTGGATTGGGGGGAAGCTGAGAAGGTGGTGAGGGAGTGGGAGAAACATAGGGCAGTATGCTGTAGGGATTGCGGTGGGGTGGAAACCGCGTTTGATGGGAAAAGGGAGATCGACTGGAGAGAAGCTATGACCCGGTTTCAAGTGGCACCTGACGCTTGGTGCATTTGCTAAGACCACCTATCAATGTTTGGGATGTGAGTCAGTGGCGACCGGAAAATTTCCACGAAGGGGGGAGTTTTGGAAGAATCAATCGTTAGGGAACCTAGACGGAGAGGAAAGGGAACCTCTACAAGCTCCTTCGGTACGCCAGGCCGCTTTGGGCATGATTCGTCTAAGTTTTACGGTGCCAAGTTGTACGATGGTCTACGCCCGACTGCGAAGGTCGAGTTTTACGAAAACCCTGTTCCTTCGGAGAATTTAGATAAGATCTTCTGCAAGAGTAGCGAGTCTATGAGCGAACTGCCAGATTGCAGCGTACACCTAATGGTGACATCACCACCCTATAACGTGGGCAAGGATTATGACGAAGACCTATCGCTGGAGGAATACACGGAATTTTTGACGAGAGTTTGGAAGGAGACATACAGGGTACTGGTACCAGGCGGAAGGGCTTGTATAAACATTGCGAATTTGGGCAGGAAGCCCTACATCCCTCTCCACGGATACATCATTGAAGATATGCTTGGATTAGGGTTTCTGATGCGCGGTGAGGTTATCTGGGACAAGGCTTCAAGCGCCAGCCCTTCAACCGCGTGGGGTAGTTGGCTGTCGGCTTCTAATCCCACATTGAGGGACATTCACGAGTATATTTTGATATTTTCCAAAGAGTCTTTTCGTCGTGCAAAGGAAACGGTTAAGCGTAATTCAATAACCAAGGAAGAGTTTTTGGAATTCACAAAGAGCGTCTGGACTTTTCCAGCAGAGTCGGCGCGCAAAGTGGGACATCCTGCGCCTTTTCCGGTGGAATTGCCCAGGAGGTTGATTCAGTTGTATACATTTGAAGATGACGTAGTGCTGGACCCCTTTATGGGGAGTGGTGCGACGGCAGTCGCGGCTAGGGCGTCAGATAGGCATTTCGTTGGTTATGAGGTGGAGCAAAGTTACTGCGACCTTGCTGACCGACGAGTGCTTGAAGAGACCGGAAGTCGGCATCTTGAAGACTTGCTGGACAGGGCCAGGAGGTAGCGATGGCAAGGTCAGGAGAGCCTTATGCCAGCATCGCATCTCAGGCATACGAGGAACTGATTCCAGAACTCAGCCAGATTCAAAACAGTCACTTACGCAGGTATTTTGATGAGTGCTTTGCGCGAGTAATTGACTACTTTGGGATTTACATGTGCTGGGCGTGTGTAGAATGTATGCTCAAAGGAAGTGAAACCAATGGATGGGGGGATAAACCAAGGAGATGTCCTACTTGCGATTCGCGTAGCGTGTATCAGATAGGGACCTTTAACTCGAGGGCCTCACGGGTTGGTTCGATGTTTGGAGCGGCTGCTAGGCGTCTGATGCGAAAATCCTTCAGGATTCCAATTCACGGGACACCAGGTAATACTACAACTCATGATTTTGAGGTTTCGTCGCGTGTGGCTATAGAGGCCAAAGGATCACCCGCCAGAGTTCGCAATCCCAATGGAAGCTACTATGAACCTGGACGTCCTGGAATGAGTAGGACGGATACTGAGAAGAAGGCCTTTGCTAACGCGCGCACCTTTAAGCAACGGAATCCCAGTGCTTACTTTGGTATTGTCACAAACGACATGCCAGCCCGGCTGTTGAACTATCGTAACGATGTAGTGAATGGGGTGTTCAATCTGACGCGGATTGAAGAGATTGAGGTTCTGATTCGCGACTTGGAGGAACACGTAGACCTGGAGGCACTCAGGAGAAGGGAATTCGGTTAGACGCCCGAAGAATCACACCTACTCTGTGGGGGTGTGGAGGTGGGTGGTGGGGTTGAAGGCGAGCCAGGCGAACCAGAAGTAGTCGCCGTAGAGGAGCGGGGTCAGTCGTTGGCCAGTCAGGGGGCCTTGGACGGCGTGGCCGAGGAGGTTCCAGCGGGTGCCGGTTTCGAGGTCGACTATTTCGTCGTCGGTGAATTGGAAGGTTAGCTTTCTGCCTTGGACGTGGGGGGAGAAGACGCCGGTTGCGCCGACGGAGCGGCCGTTGGAGTCTTCAGACAAGTCCTGGAAGGGGGAGAGGGTCTCGGGCTCGTAGAAGACGACTATGTCCGTTTCACCGATGGTGTGGTTGACGACACGTTTATGGGCGAGGGTCGGATAGTCAAAGGCGATGCTGAGATCGTCGATAGTCACGCCGACGACCCGTTCCATGAGGGGTAGGATGACGCCTCCGGGACCTTCCCGGGTGGGGGAGCGTTCGTCGATGAGGTCCAGGGCGGGGTAGGCGCCCTTGCCGTAGGGCCTGCCGTGGCCGGTGTTGCGGGAGAGGACTTTGCCGTGGGGGTGGGTTTCTTTGAATTGCCGCCAGGGGACGATGGCGGTGGGGATTAACTCCAGGCGCTTGCTCGTGAGGACGCCAACAATGGCTTCGCCGGTGAACTGCTGCCACCAGGACTCGGTCTGTCTATCCCACATGATGAGGTCGAAGTGGCGGAGGTAGCCGGTGGTTCCGAAGTCGTAGACAGTGCCTTCGAGGGTCCTGTTGAGGACGACGGCGGAGTTGCAGAGGGGGCAGTAGGTGACGGCGACGGGGACGCCCGCGACAACGTCGTTGACTATTTCGTGCCAGATGAGGACCTGGAGGGGGTAGGCCCGGACGTCGCCGTTGAGGTCCAGGAGGAGGACGGGCTCTCTGGGCCGGAGCCATACATCGGCTTCGGAGGGGGTTACGAAGTCGGGATGGTCGAGGGGTGGAATTTCGTCGCGGGAGGGGCCGCCGGGGGTTATTTCGTTATAGGGGACGGAGTGGATGGAGAAGTCGGTGAGCCAGGGCTGGAGGTCGTGGTTGGGGTTTATGCCTGCGTTTGCGAGGGCCCTTGGGTAGCCTGGGTCTCTCTCCACGGGCAGGGGGCGTGATGGTGGGGGAGGCACGTGGGGCGCGGCGCGGGCGCTCATTCTGCTGACGGTGTTGGTGACGCGGTCGACGGTCCACAGTTGGGAGCCGTCGTGGAGCAGGGCGTCGGGCTGGGAACCAATTCGGAAGGAGCCCAGATTCTTGCCGTCCAGGGACAGCTTGGTTATGGTGGCGCCGGTGACGTTGAATTCGGTGAGGCTGTTTGCGACCCAGATGACTCCACCGGCGTAGAGGATGGCGCTGGGGTTTGGGCCGGTGCGGTAGACGCCGAGCGTTCTGCCGTTGGTGTCGAACTTGGAAACGGTGGAGCCGGGTACGAAGGGGAAGCCGGTGTTGGTGACCCAGAGGTTTTTGCCGTCGGAGGCGAGGGCGCCGGGCTGCTCTACGGGGACGGAGAGGAGGACGCGGCCGTTTTCGTCGAGCTTTACGAGGGTGTCGTCACCGGCGTTGGCTATCCATAGATGGTCGCCGTCGTGGAGGAGGTCTACGGGCTTGACGCCGACGTCGTACACACCGGCGATGCGGCCTGAAGGGTGGACCCTGGTTATGGCGCCGCCCATGGTGTCGGCAACCCAGAGGTAGAGTCCGTCGGAGACGATGGAGGTGAGGATTCCACCCACCTGGACGTTGAGGAGGATTTTGCCATCACGGGAGAGCTTGAGGACTTCGCCGAGGGAGGTGGCGACCCAGACGTGGCGACCATCGAAGGTGAGGGTCTGGGGGAGGGTTCCGGCGGGGAAGTCGCCCACGGTTTGACCGTCGAGGGCGAGCTTGGTGACGGACTCGGAGCCGAGGTTGACGACCCAGAGGTGGCGGCCGTCGAAGGCCATGTCCCTGGGGAAGCGGCCAACGGGAAAGGACTCGACGGCTGCGGATTGGGCCGGGTCCTGGGGAGCGCAGGCGGGGGCGAGAGACAGGGCGAAGGCGGCTGTCAATCCGAGGAGGGAGATGTGGAGGAGATGCTTCATGCTAGTTAAGCTTACGACGAGACTGGATTCTTCACTTGGTTCAGGATGGCAATGGGGTGGCGGGAGAGTCACACTCACCCCAGCCCTCTCCCAGGATGGAGACCTTTGCGTAACTGCCGAATGTGTCATCCATTCAACCCGAATCACCCCCATCTCAATCTTCCCCCGTCGAGGGGGAAGAGGATAATCGGCGATTTTGAAGGGGTTATGCAAAGGTCTCCAACAAGGGGAAGAGGCATTGGAGGGCGACCTGCCGGTCGCCCCTTCAGAAGAGGGGGAGTTGGGACGTTACATGTGACGAGATTCTTCGTCGCGGGGCCTCCTCAGAATGACATTTGGGTGGAGGGGGAAGGGAGAAGAGGGGGAGTTTGACGCTCATTCTTGCCCAATCTATAATTTCCGTCAAATCTACCAGGGAGGCTGACGCCAATGATTAACGGTTTTAAGGTGATTGACGCAGATGCCCACATGCAGGAACCCCTTGACCTGTGGGACAAGTACGTGGAGCCGGAGTTTTACGACCGGCGGCCCATTATCAAGAACCATCGGTACAGGCTGATGTTCGACTATGAGGACAGCGAGCTATATCCAGCACAGCCGAAGGGCAAGGACCAGATGGGACGCTTGAGGCCGACGGAGATTCTGGAGCGGCAGCCGATCAAGTACGGCGAGGCCTACGAAGAGTGGTGGAGTCCTGAGAGCCGCCTGCGGGACATGGAGAGGTACGGATGGGACAGAATGGTCTGCATTCCCGGGACGGGGGCGCAGCCACTGAAACTGGAAGGCAAGGACCCGGCGTTGATGTGGGCGTTGACTCGCGCATACCACAACTGGTCGTACGACTTCTGCCAGGCTGATCCGTCCAAGCTGAAGATGGTGGCGCAGATACCACCCTACGACATGGAGAACACGCTGATCGAGTTTCGTCGAGCGGTGGAGGAGCTTGGAGCGGTGACGGTGATGATGCCGAAGCCGCAGGACGGTGTCTTCTGGCACCACGACGAGTTCACGCCATTCTGGGACCTGGCGGTAGAGCTGGACGTGCCGATTTCGTTCCACGGAGTGCAGAGCGGTTCGCCGCACACGGGGACGCGCTACCAGGGTGTGCCCGGAACGCTGATTGCGCTTGAGCACGCCATCGGGTTCCCCTTCGAGAATATGATTTCGCTGGGCCACCTTATCTATACCGGCGTGCTGGAGAGGTATCCGACGCTGCGGGTGTCGATGCTGGAGGGCAACGCGGGCTGGGTGCCCTTCTGGCTGGGTCGGCTGAACGACCACGCGGAGGGCCGGCAGGCGGTGTTCGTAGCGCCGAGCGAGAACCCGATGACGATGCCGCCAAGCGAGTATTTCAAGCGTCAGGTGTTCGTGGCTTGCGACGGGGACGAGTTCGGCCTGCCGGGGGTTGTGAGCCTGGTTGGGTCGGACAATCTGCTGTGGAACACGGACTATCCGCATCCGGACGCACCGGACCCGGACAGGGCGCTGCCTGACTTTCTGAATCAGCCGATACCGGAGGAGAGCAAGCGGAAGATTCTGTGGGACAACCCGGCGCGGCTGTATGGGGACAGGGTGGCTGCTTAGAAACCGTTCCGGTTTATCTAGAGTTTGGAGGAGAATCCTCGCTTCGGCGGGGATTCTTCATTTTTTGGGTCACTGCGTGACGGGTCATTGCATGACGGCAAGAGGTAATGGATTCCCGCCTTCGCGGGAACATGGTTTTGCAGAGTTGGGCATGGGGCAACTGCGTTGTGGCAAGTTTGGCCCTTCGACAGGCTCAGGATGAGCGTGGGGGAAGGGGGACTGTTTCTATGTTGAGGGATTGCGGTTGGTGGGTGAAGAGTGGGCCCCCGCATCCGCGGGGGTGGAGGAGTTGAGGCGGGGGTTGGGAATGGGGGAATGCTACGGGGGCGAGATTCTTCACTCCGCTTCGCTACGTTCAGAATGACATGTGGACGGAGGGGGAGAGGGGAATTGGATTCTACCTTCGCAGGAACAAGTGAGGGGGGTGGTCTTGACGTAAAAAGTGCGATTGTGCTACAAATTCAGGACTAAAACGTAGCTCGGAAGTTGGTTATGCCTTTAATTGAATACGGCTGTTACGATTGCAGAAAGATAAGCGAGGCGCTTATTCGGGACAGGTACAACATCCCGGATTCCAGGCCGTGCGAGCATTGCGAAAGTGAGAATACGGTCAAGTTGATGTCTCGCGTGAACTACAAGATGCACAAGAAGGCGAAGTACGACGACGATTTCCTGGGGAAGGCGATGCCTGCGATGATGAAGAAGAAGGAGACGGCGGAGTACTTTGCCGAAGGGCCCGGCGGTTCCGACGAGTCCAAGATGTTCGAGATGGGGGAGCAGATTGGGGAGCGGATCGACCGGATGATAGAGTCGAGCTTCCCGAAGAAGTAGGGGGTTCTGTAGGGAGGCTGGATTCGCAAATCGCGCCTACGGGAGGATGTGTGGAGATGGGGCGAAGAGTGGCCCCCGCCTACGGGGGGGTGGGGAATATGGGGGATTGCCCTCACCCCTTCGACAGGCTCAGGGTAGGCCCAACCCTCTCACAGGGAGGAGAATTTTGCGTGACTGCCGAATGGGCCGTCCATCCCACCTGAATCACCCCCATCCTAACCTTCCCCCGTCGAGGGGGAAGGGATTTCAGGTGCAGGCGCCTGCGTGCTTGCGTCAGCGGGGAGGGGGAGGGGTTATTCGTAGCGGAGGGCTTCGGCGGGTTGGATGCGGCCGGCCTGGCGGGCGGGGAGGTAGGTGGTGAGCATGGCGAAGAGGTAGGCTATGCCGATGATGATGCCTATTTGCAGCCAGGGCATGGAGAATTCAAGGCCCGGTATCTGCTCGCTGAAGGCGTCCACGAGGTTGAAGGAGAGGATGGTGCCGAGGGCCACCCCGATGGCGACTCCCAAGAGCGAAACGAAGGAGGCTTCCACCAGGAAGCTTAGCTGGATCATTCCCTGTCGGTAGCCGATGGCCCGGAGCATGCCCACTTGCTGCCGGCGTTCGACCACCGCGCGCAGGCTGATGACGCCGAGGGCGGCGACGCCGACAATGAGGCCCATGCCCATGAAGCCGGTTAGCAGGTTGTTGAAAGCGGAGTTGACCGCCACCTGTTCGTCGATGACTTCCTTGAGGGTTACGGCTTCGGCGCCGTGCTCCAGGAAGGAGGACTCCAGGATGCGGGAAGTTTCCTTCGCGTCCACGCCCGGGGCAGTCCTGAACCGGTAGGTAGTTACGGGGATTGGGAACGGCAGGACATCGTCGATGCTCTGTTTGTGAACTATCATGTTGCCTGAATTGTCCGCCACGAGGTCTAGAACGCCGATGATTGTGTAGGAGACGCGGGTCTCGGTCTGGGTCTCGAGGACCTCCACGTCGACGGGGGAGAAGGTCTCGTCTTCGATGGAAACTCCATCGACCCTGAAGGAGCTTGTGTCGGCGCCGAATTCCTCCTGGCCACTGTCGGCTAGGGAGAAGTACGAGATGACGGCGAGGCTGGGGTCGTTTCGGAGGGCTTGCCAGACATCTTCTTCAGTTGGGCCGTAACCATCGGCGATGGAGTGGAGGGTGTACTCTGTGCCATCCAGGTAGGAGTCGTCTGCCGCCTGTATGGAGAAGTTCTTCCAGCGTGGGCTTTCAGCGTCGGCCTGGCGGGCGGCAACGGGGAAGGAGATGAACCCGCCTACGGCGTCGACGTCGGTCGGGGGAAGGCTAGGCACATAGGCGAGGGAGGCTTCAATGTCGTCAATGGGAGTGCTGGGGTTGATCTGCATTTCGACGTCCCAGTGGCCGGTGACGGAATCAGTGTCCGCGAGGGTGTTGCTGAAGGCGCTGCTGATGATGGACATGACCATGAGGGTGAATATGACGAGGCCGAACATGGCGAGGGTGAGGCCGGTGCGGAACTTGGCGCTCATGGGGTAGGCGACGGCGAGGACGAGGACTGGTCGCAGCTTTCCGATGCCCGCCGTGAGGAAGGTCAGGGCCTTCAGGAGGATGTCGGCGTTGTACATGATGGACCAAACGGCGGCGGCGACCATGATGACGCCGGAGATGAAGAACATTTCGGTGTTGGAATCCAGGGTCCCCGTCACCGGATCGAGGGTGTCGAAGGGAAGAATCCAGAGGGTAAGAGTGAGGACACCCATGAGGGTGAAGGCCAGTCTGTCGATGAATTCCGGTCGGAGGGAGCCGCGCCGCGACCAGGCGGGGAGGGTCATGGCTATGCCGATGGTGACAAGAACGGCGGCGGTGAGGATATCGACGACGGAGCCGGTGGCGATGCCGTATATCAGGAGGGCGGCGCCTCCCATCAGGGTGAGCAGTCCTGGCAGAGGCGCTATGGAAGGCCACCGGCTGATGATATGGCGAAGCATGAGGCCGATGCCAACGAGGACCATGGTCGCGCCGATGGAGAAGGGAGCAGCCTGGTTCCAGGGGCCTGCGCCGCCCAACATGAGAACCAAACCCAGAAGCACGGTGAGCCAGCCGCGCAGGAAATAGGGCCAGGCGAATCGCAAGACTGCGATGGCGGCGTCCGCAATCCAGGGGAGGATGAGCAGCCATAGGGCAGTGAAGGCCAGGTCGCGCAGGGTCCCGCCGAACCTTCTGTTGGCCAGGTTCTTTACGGCGGAGATTAGGAACAAGATGGGGCGGACCAGGGCTTTGAGAATGCCGAGAAGTCTGTAGGTGAAGGTCCCCTCCCGGCTTGCGGTAACGGTTTCGGGAAGGCCACGCACCGCTTCGACGATGTTCATGCGGCTGACGCGATAGGCGGAGACGGCGACGGTGGCGAAGGTGATGATCATGCCGAGGCAGTAGGCGACGACGGCGCTGCGGAGTTCGATGGTGTAGGAGAATTCGAATCCCTGGCCGGTTGTGCCAAGGATCTGATTGGTGGCGAGGACTATGAGATAGCCGACGCCGATGCCGATGACTACGCCGACGGCGGCGGACACGAGATTGTAGGCGGTGCCTTCGAAGATAAACATCTGGACCAGGTGGCTCTGTCGTGCGCCGACGGCGCGGGCCATGCCCATTTCGGTGCGGCGTGCAGCGGCAAGCATGACGAAGATGAGGAATACGAGGAGTACGCCGACGCCGACGGAGAAGAGGCCTAGCAGGATGAAGAGGGCGGTAACACCGCTGGCCGCTTGGTCGGATAGTTCGAGGAGGAAGCGTTTGATTTCCAAGACATCCATCTCGGAGAGGCTTCGGAAGAGGGTGTCTGCTTCTTCCTCGATGTGAGGAACGTCTCCCGCGGCCAAGGCATTCAGGACCTCGGCGCTGACCTCATCGTCGGACAGGATGCGGACCAGTTCGTCGGTGACCTCAGGGCGGACGAGCTCCTGGCGCAGTGTCGCGAGTTCTTCCCTGTGGGCCACAATGAGGTCGTGCTCGTGGCTTTCAATGAGGGAGAGGACTTCGGGGTTGTTGAGGAGGGACTTGAGGTCCTGGACCACCTGGGGATCGGCGAATAGGACGCGGAGCCTGGTAGTCACGTCGTGGCTGAGTTCTGCACCGTCGACGTTTCCGCCGCGGTTGGAGATGGAGATGGCGTTGATTTGGCCGGGTTTGTCGAAGACCTGCTGGGCGGCCGACAGGGGCATGAGGACGGTGGGGTCAACGCCGGCAAGGCCGCCGTTTTCGACGATCCCTTCGACGCGGAGGTCGACAAATCCATCCTCCAGGAAGAGGCGGATGTCATCTCCGATTTGAGCGTCGAGGTCTTCGCCAGCTTCCTCGTTTACGAGGGCGGTGCCGGAGGGAAGGTTTTGGAGGGGGTAGGGCTGTCCAGAGAGGAGGGTGAACTGGCCGAAACCCTCGAGGGTTTCGGGATCGGGGGCGACGATGTTGGTGCGGCCTTCGGAGAGGGAGGCGCGGAGGTTCAGAGCGGGAGCGCTTTCCGAGATATAGGCAGTGATGCCATCGACATCGTCGAAGTCGGCAAGCTCCTGTTGGAGCCTTTCGAAGCGGGAGACGTCTATGTAGACGGGGCCGAAGTCGTCGCCGCCGCGGGCGGGACTGAGAATTTCGTCGATGGTTCCGAGGCCTTCGATGCTGGCGTTGCGTATGGAGGTGCTGATGGTGTCGCCGGTGGCGAAGGAGGCGGTGATGATGACGGCGCTGAGCATGGAGCCGACGATGATGAGGACGGTCTGGGCGGGACGGCGGGGAATGTTGCGGAGGCCGAGTTTGAGCATTATGCGGTGACGCATTGCGAGGAAGCCGACGACGACCATGATGCCCAGGAAGATGGCCAACAGGATGGCCATCAAGGTTGTCATGGAGAGGCCGAAGAGTTCTTGCACTTGAGCTTATGCCCTCAGACCGTCGTCAACAATCTGGCCGTCTCTCATTCGCACGATGCGGTCACACAGTTCCCCCACTTCGCGGGAGTGGGTGACGAGGACGAAGGTCTGGTTGTTTTCGCGGTTCAGGGACAGGAGGAGGTCCATAATGTCCTGGGTGGTCTCGCTGTCGAGGTCGCCGGTGGGTTCGTCGGCCCAGATGATGGCGGGGTTGTTTATGAGGGCGCGGGCGATGGTGACGCGCTGGCGCTGGCCGCCGGATAGCTCGGCGGGGAGATGCTGGGTCCAGTCGGCGAGACCGACCGTTGCGAGCATTTCGAGGGAGCGTTGACGGGCTTCCTGGCTGTTGACGCCGGAGATAAGGAGGGGCATTTCCACGTTTTCCACGGCGGTGAGGACGGGGAGCAGGTTATATAGCTGGAAGATGAAGCCCATGCGCTGGGCGCGGTAGTCGCTTCGCTCGTCGTCGGGGAGCTTGTGGAGCTGCATGTTCTCCACGAATATCTCGCCGGAGTTGGTGGAGTCGAGGCCGGAGAGGCAGTTAAGCATGGTGGTCTTGCCACAGCCGCTGGGGCCCATGATGGCGACCATTTCGCCCTTCCGGACGTGGAGGTCGATGCCGCGGAGGGCGTGGACGCTGACGCGGCCGGTGGTGTAGGTCTTGGAAACCTGTCTGGCGGAGATGATATAGTCGTTGCCGTTCATTGGATGGTCATCCTAGTGGTTGTTTATGAGCAGTCCCGTGCAAACGGTAGGAAAGTTACCACAAAAGAGTTGTTTCGTATAGACTAATGCGTGTGGTTGGAATCAATGGGCAAACTAGTTTGTATCATAAACTATAATGGATGTCAAGGGGGAGAAGCTCGATTCCGGCTACTGGCGGAATGACAGTTGTGCGTAGGGATCCAACGAGATGGAAGAGGGAAGAGGGGTAGGGATTGTGGTTGGCTTGGGTGATTATGGGAGGGAGTTGGACGTGGGTTGAGAGTGGATTCCCGCCTGCGAGGGAATGGGGAGGGTGGTTGGGATGGATAGTGAAGCCGGACGGCTTGCGAGCGGCCCCTTCGAAGGGGGAAGAGGTAGGAGGGGCCCCTCACCCCAACCCTCTCCCAGGCCGGGAGAAGAGGAAGATAGGGACTGGGTTTCTGCTTTTGCAGGAATGGCGAAGAGGGGTAGGGATTGTGGTTGGCTTGGGTGATTATGGGAGGGAGTTGGACGTGGGTTGAGAGTGGATTCCCGCCTGCGAGGGAATGGGGAGGGGTGGTTGGGATGGATAGTGAGGCCGGACGGCTTGCGAGCGACCCCTTCGAAGCGGAGACGGGGGATGGGTTGAAGGCGGAAAGGATGTGTTAGAATTGGGCGACTGGAGGTTCTGATTATGATTACGGAACGAGAGACTGGCGTTGAGGAATGCGTGGCGCAGGCCAAGGCGTTTCTTGCACAGTCGGACAAGGAATTTGCGTCGGGGGATACAAGGCAGGGCGCGGAGAAGCTGTATGGAGCGGCGTCGCAGGTGGTGATAGCGGCGTCAAAGCAGCGGGGCTGGGACCATCGCTCACACAGGGCCAACAAGAACGCGATCAGGAGGCTGTACGAAGTGTATGGCGACCCGTTCATACCCGCCGGATTCACAGTGGCTGAGAAATTCCACGTGCATTTCTTTCATGGGAACCTGGAGGACTATGAGATTGATACCGATCGACCCATCGTTCATCGCTACGTGGAGCGGATGGCGGCGTTAATAGAGGAATTCGAGGCGGTGGAATAGATGGCTGAAGATTCAGGGCTGTACTTTGACGTGATTGTTGTGGGGGGAGGAAACGCGGCGATGTGCGCTGCCCTGTCAGCGAGGGAGAAGGGGGCGCGGGTGCTGCTGATGGAGAAGGCTACGCCCCCGGAAAGGGGCGGGAACTGTCCGTACACGGGGGGAGGATTCCGGTTTACGCACAACGGGCCAGAAGACCTGAGGCCGCTGCTGGCGGGCCCTTCGGCGCTGGAAGGATTGGAGGACAGTATCAGCCCGTATACTGCGTCGGACTACCGTCGGGAGATGCTGGAGAAGACGTCGGATCGGACGGACCCGGACCTGCTGGAGACGCTGATCGGGGAGTCGTACCCGACCGTACGGTGGATGCGGGAGCAAGGGATTGAGTTTGAGTTGAGCGGTCGGGGAGCGAGAGTGACGCCGGGGGTCCGTGTAGGAGCAAGCGCGGTGGGGTCCGGACCCGGACTGATTGCGATGCATTACACTGCGGCGCGCCGTCATGGGGTGGAGGTGGTGTACGAGACGAAGATGCTTAGTTTGCTAACTGATGATGCGGGGACGGTGACAGGGGTTCTGGCGGAGGACGCGGAAGGAATGCAGGAGATTCGCGCGGGTGGGGTGGTGCTGGCTTGCGGGGGGTTCGAGGCGAGCTCGGAGATGCGTGCGGAGCACCTGGGCGGGCACTGGGGTCAGGCGAAGGTACGGGGTTCGCGACACAACACGGGGGACGGTCACCGGGCGGCGCTGGAGATTGGAGCGAGCATGGCTGGACAGTGGACGGGCTATCACGGCACGCCCATCGACGCGGACGCGCCGGCAACGGGGTCTCCGGACTCGGTGGACCGGCTGCCACGTCGATCTTATCCCTTCGGGGTGATGATTAACATAAACGGGGAAAGATTCGTAGACGAGGGGGCGGACTTCGCCCTGAACAATTTTGTCCAAATGGGGGCGTTGATTCTGAAGCAGCCGCGGGGAATTGCCTACCAGATCTTCGACGCCAAGGCGGAGTCGCTGCTGGAAGAGAGGTACGGGAGCGCTTTGGCGGTGAGGGCGTCGACTATAGGCGAGCTGGCGGAGAAGCTGGGGTTGGATGGGAGAAAGGTGGAGGAGACGATTGGTAAGTTTAACGCGGCGGTGCAGGAGGGAGAGTTCGACCCTTCGAGGCTGGACGGGAAAGGGACGAAGGGAATCGAGCCGCCGAAGAGCAACTGGGCGCGGGCTATCGACACGCCGACATTTTCCGCGTACCGGGTGACGGGGGGAATCACGTACACCTTCGGCGGGTTGAAGATAAACACCAAGTCGCAGGTGCTGGATGCAGAGAACAGGCCGATTCGGGGTCTGTACGCGGCAGGGGAGATTGTGGGCGGATTCTTCTACTTCGACAGCCTGCGGGCTTCGGGGTTGATGCACGGGGCGGTGTTCGGGCGGATTGGGGGAGCGAACGCGGCCGGCGGGATGAAAGGCGGCTAGTCGACCATCTCCACCTGTCGTCCCCGGATGAGGGAGAGGACGGCTACCAGCAGTTGAAGGGCGGCCATTCCGAGGAATACGCGTCGAAGGCCGGTGACGAAGGCGTTTCCGACATCGATGTCGACGCCTTCGTTGAAGCCTTCGAGGGTTGCCTCCAGTCCCGCAGAGGTCATGGCGGCGGTGATTATCAGGGTGGCGACGGCGATGCCGGTTACGGTGGAGCCGGTGCGGATGAGCTGGACGAAGCCTGAGACTACGCCGTAGGCACGACGGGGTGCGCCGCTGAGGATGCTGCTGGCGTTGGGGGCGGTGAAGGTGCCCATGCCGCTGCTCTGGAGCATGATGGCGAGCATTATCAGGAACAGGGGGGTGTCCCTGTCGACCTGGGAGAGGATGAGGAGTCCTGCCATTGAGATGAGGGCGCCGCCGACGGTGAAGGGTCGGGGGCCGAGTTTGTCCGAGAAACGGCCGGCGAGGGGGCCCATGACGACCATGCCGACGGCTATTGTCATCATTATCAGGCCCGTCTGTCCGGCGGAGTAACCCTGAACGCCTTGGAGGAAGAATGGCATGAGGAAGAGGACGGGGGCAGCGACGACGAAGGAGAGGCTGCGGGCGGAGACTCCGATGGAGAAGATGCTGATCTTGAAGAGGGTCATATCGAGCATGGGGGTGGTCGCCCTTGTTTCCCAGAGGACGAAAATTCCCAGAAGGACGACGCAGGCCATAAGAAGCAGGCCTGCAGCCCCGAAGGGGAGGCCGCCAGCCGTCAGGTAGGGGAGGCCGAAGGGATTGGCGAGGCCCATGACCATGAGGACGAGGACGGCGGAGGAGAGAAAGGAGCCGACGAAGTCGAAGTCGCCCAGTTTTGCCTTGACACGGGTCTGGGTGATGGAGCTTTCATCCAGGATGAAGAAGGGCGCCAGGGTACAGAGGATGCCAAGGGGCAGGTTGAGGAGGAAGACGGAGCGCCACCCGAAGGCGTCGATCATGATGCCGCCGATGGCGGGACCGATGATGAGGGCGCTGCCGACGAGGGTCATGTGCATACCGAGGGCTTTGCCGCGCTCCTCGGCGGGGAAGATAGAGGTCATGATGGCCATCTGGTTGCCGTGGACGAGCCCGACGCCCATGCCCTGGAGGATTCTGAACATGATGAGGGCGGTGAGGTTGGGTGCGAAGGCGGCCAGAAGGGAGCCGAGGGTGAAGATCATGAGCCCCCAGAGGTAGACGCGCTTGCGGCCGATCATGTCTGAGAGGCGGCCCATGGGCATGAGGAGGGCGCTGGTGGCGACCAGGTGTCCCGTCGCGAGCCACTGGACGGTGGAGAGGTTGCTGCCGAACTCGTCGGCGATGGTGGGCATGGCGACGTTTACCTCGCCCATGTCGGCGACGGTTACGAGGGTGCCGGTGGCGACGCTGGCCAGGGCCCACCACTTGAAGTTACGGCCAGTCCAGAACCGGCCGGATTTCTCCGGCGGGGGTTCAGGCTGTTGGAGGCCCGGATTGGGGGTCTGGCCCTCCGTGGTTTTCGAGATTTTTGCCAAATGGTCTCCAAGTTTGGGCTGGAAGATAGTGCAGTTTATCACCAAGTTGGGAATAACTACAGCGTTTGTTTTGCACCATAGTTGCGGGCGGACTTTTCTTGACGTCGCTCAGATGGGAGCGGCTACGAATGGCCCACAATATCTCTTTATTCCGCCTCGCTTCATGCCGACCTGCGGCAACGGCATTACGAGTTTACGGTAGCTCACGTACCGGGTGAAAACAGAGAGTCAACCCGCATGGTTGACAGCGGTAGTACTGGGAATGTAAGGTATTTAGTTGAGATAAACTATCAGTATATTTGTGACTAATATGGTTATAATACTGATATTTTATAGCAATATAGTGATACTTAGTATTAGTCGAAATAAGGGAGGGTTCTTTATGGACACGCCGAGCAGAGTACCTGTTACCATTCTCACCGGCTTCCTTGGCTCTGGCAAGACAACGCTGCTCAACCGGATTTTGACTGAGGAGCACGGCAAGCGCATTGCCGTGATAGAGAACGAGTTTGGTGAGGTTGGCATCGATCAGGCACTCGTCATCAACGCTGACGAAGAGGTCTTCGAGATGTCGAACGGTTGCATCTGCTGCACGGTTCGTGGAGACCTGATTCGGGTGCTCAACAATCTCAACAAGCGTCGCGACAAGTTTGACTATGTGTTGGTGGAGACCACAGGCCTCGCCGATCCCGGTCCGGTGGCCCAGACATTCTTCATGGACGACGAGCTTCGCGAGGATTACTCGCTTGACGGGATAGTCACGCTCGTAGATGCGGCCCACATTGAGCAGCAGCTTGGCAGAAGCGACGAAAGCACGGAGCAGATCGCTTTCGCAGACGTTCTGGTTCTCAACAAGACGGATCTTGTCAGGGACGAGACGCTGGACAGGCTGGAAACCCGGCTCAAGGACATGAACCGTATGGCGCGAGTGGTGCGCAGCGAGCGCGCGAATGTCTCCGTGGAAACCGTACTCAACCTAGCAGCCTTCGATCTGGACCAGGTGCTTGAGCGTCGTCCTACCTTCCTCGAGCCTGAGTATCCATTCGAATGGACCGGAGTCTATTTCCTCGATAGGGGCCGCTACGAGCTCAGTCTTGCGGATGGGCCTGATCCGACGATGTCGCTGGTAGTCGTGTCCGACCAGGACACGGATGACGCAGCTTTCCGTGAGGGAGCAGAATGGTGTGTGCGGCAGTACGCCGAACCTGCGGAGAGCATCCATCCAGGGGGAGAGATTTCTGTCGGAAAGCACGAGAACCTCGTACTAGATTCGCCGGGGCGCAAGTCGTTCTTCATTGAGGTGGATGGGCAGGTGCGGCTTGGCCTGTACACCCAGCATCTCCCGGAGGAGTTCGATCTCCAACTGAGGAACGCGGACGGAGCGGTGGTCACCGCAGAGGCCGAGCGGACATGGGTGGCCCAGCACGAGCACGACGACGAGGTGGGCTCGATTGCGATTGAGGTTGACGGCGACTGCGATCCCGACAAGCTCAACGCCTGGCTTGGCGCACTGCTGCGGGAGCGGGGGGTGGACATCTTCCGAATGAAGGGCTTCATCAGCATCGCAGGGGAGTCGCGTCGCTTCGTCTTCCAAGGGGTCCACATGCTCGTGGACGGTCAACCGGACCAAGAATGGGGGGACGCACCCCGCCGCAATCAGCTTGTCTTTATCGGCCGCAACCTTGATGAGGAGAGTATGCGGGAGGGGTTCGCAGCATGTCTGACTTAGATGTGGGCAGCCCAAGGGGCGTCCTTCATCGGGGTTGGCCTGCGGCGGTTGGCGACTACGCGATTGCCGGAGGCTGGATCCTAAACGGTAAGGAGCTGATAGTCGGTGATACCGAGGGTGGCGTCTACTCATTTGACGGCAAGTCAGGGTCGACGGCCTGGGAGCGGCGAGGGGTACATGAAGGCGGTTTGCTCGCTATGGCGATCCACCCGAACGGCAACGCGTTCGCTACGGCCGGTCAGGACAGCCGAGTCTTAATCTGGGATGCCGCCGAAGGCCAGGTAGGCCAGGCTATCGACATTGGAGGTGGCTGGGTCGAAAACGTGGCATGGTCGTCGGACGGCCAATTGTTGGCGGCCTCATGCTCCCGGCAGGTACGTGTGTATGGCATGGACGGTGGGGAGGTCTGGCGCTCTGATGATCATCCCAGCACCGTCAGCGCGATCGCCTGGTCTAGCGCAAGGGAGCTGGCGACGGCCTGTTACGGTCGAGTGACGTTCTTCGACGGAACCACAGGAGAGGCACGCGAGAAGCTTGAGTGGCAGGGGTCCCTGGTGTCGATGGTATTGAGTTCGGATGGGGGTATAGTTGCCTGCGGCAGCCAGGACAACACGGTGCACTTCTGGCGTCGCTCCACGGGCGAAGACTCCATGATGTCTGGGTATCCTACCAAGCCTACGGCGCTGGCTTTTGACGATGCCGGCACCCTTTTGGCCACAGGCGGCGGGGAAGCGGTGACAGTGTGGAGCTTCCGAGGAAAAGGACCTGAGGGCACGCGTCCCGGGGTCCTGGAGTTTCATGTTGAACCCGTCACGACACTTGCCTTCGCTCCCAGCGCGAGACGCCTTGCATCGGGGAGTCGCGATGGGGCCGTGGTTGTGTGGTCGCTTGGGAGAAAAGGAAATGGCGGCCCAGTAGGCGACGCGGTTCTGGCGAGCGCAGTGGCTGAATTGTACTGGCGGCCTGACGGGCAGGCGCTGGCCGCGCTGGATGCGTGGGGTGGGGTGACGGTTTGGGAGATTGGGAAATCAAAGGGCCGAATTGACCGCGTCGAAGCAGACCTGCGTCAAAGTGTAGGCAGCGGCTGATTCTACCGGCGGCCAATTATGCCGCCAGTTTCGACCCTTGGGGATACGGCGGGAATAGTGGCCGCTCTTGTTACGATTCTGAATTAGACAAGGCGTATTTTCGGCTTTGGAATCCGAAGCGCACCGGGCTTAACTTACACCCCCCAACGCCGTTAGAATGAGTGCGTCAGGGGGTGTTTCTTCCTATGAGTATGGAAGTGGTCTGCAGCCGGTGCGGTTTTCGAGGGGCTTTCTCATTTGGTGCGCTGGCGTGTCGTGAATGTGGTGGGCCTTTGGACATTGCGGAGGGAACTTTTGCGGCGCCTGTCGAGCGCGTATCACTGGGGGAAGGGGATACGCCGGTGGTCCGGCTGGCCAATGTTGGGCGTGTGTTGGGGATGGAGAGACTGTATGCCAAGCTGGAGTTTCTGAATCCGACGGGATCGTTCAAGGACCGGGGTTCGGCGGTGATGGTGTCGGCTCTCAAGAACGCGGGGATAGGGAGCGCAGCAGAGGACTCGTCGGGGAACGCAGGGGCGTCGGTGGCGGCCTACTGCGCAAAGGCGGGAATTGAGGCGACGATATACGCTCCGGCCTCTGCTCCGCCGATGAAGCTTCAGCAGATAAGCTTCTACGGAGCGCAAATCGTGAAGGTGGGGGGTGGTCGGTCGGCGGTAGCGGCGGCATGTCGTCAGTACTGCGAGGACGAGGGGGTGGTGTACGCTTCGCATAATCTTAGTCCGCTGTTCATCGAGGGCACGAAGAGCTTTGCCACAGAGGTTGTGTCGCAGATGGATGGGGGGCCAGAGCACGTGCTGTTTCCGGTGGGGAACGGGTCGCTGCTGATTGGGGCATGGAAGGGGTTCAAGGAGGTGGGGAAGATGCCTAGACTGCACTGTATTCAGTCGGAGGCGTGCATGCCGATAGCGGCGGCGTTTGCGGGGCAGGATTGGATGTCGCCTACCGAGGGCGTTTCAACTGTTGCGGGGGGAATTGCGGTTGAGCGTCCGCCACGGCTGGGTCAGGTGCTGGGCGCACTTTCGGACAGCGGCGGTGAGGCGGTTGCGGTTGCGGAGGAGGAGATAGTCCGGTGGCAGCGTCGGATGGCCTTAGAGGAGGGGTTGTTTGTGGAGCCGACGTCGGCGTCGGTGCTGGCGGGGTTGGAGGTTTTGTTAGAGAGCGGGAAGATTGGGCGAGGAGAGGCGGTGCTGGTGGCGCTGACGGGGTTCGGGTTTAAGGATAGGGTGCCGTAGGAGGGGGGGCGTTGTGGACCGGAGGCTAAAGTTCGAGGACTGGATTGGGAGGCGGGTGGTGGTCGTAATCGACAGGCCGATGGGCACGTCGCATCCAGACTATTCCGACATCGTCTATCCAGTTAATTATGGGTATATTCCGGGGACAACAGCGCCCGACGGTCACGCGATTGATGCCTATGTGCTGGGTGTGGACCATCCCCTTAGACGGTGCTCAGGCGAGGTCGTAGCTATAATCCGGCGTCGAGATGATTTGGAAGACAAGCTTGTGGTGGCTCTGTCTGGTGAATGGAGCGAGGATGAAATCGGGGAATTGACGGCGTTTCAAGAGAAGTGGTTCGACACATGGATAGAGATGCCGGAGAATGTGAGACGCTAAACTTCTGGCGGATTTCGTCGAACAAATTGATGATGCTGCTTGAAACGTAGGGCGTCAGGGGGCTGTGGGGAGGGTTGGTTGGGCGATTCCGACGAAGATGGAGTAGGTCCCGACGAGAACGTCATCTCCTGAGTCGGCGACTGCCCAGAGGAGGATGGTATAGATGCCGTTGCCGTGTTTGTCAATGAGTGAGCTTAGGTCTGTGGTGACGGAGAAGGAGTCATCGGAGATGCTCCAGGTGCGGGCGGTGACCCAATCGGCGACGCCCTCATGCATACTCAAGGAAACGGAGGGAGTCTCGAGAAACTCGGATGGCGCGGGCGTGTCGGCGGACACGTCGTAGGGGTCAGTGCAGCCAAGGACGTAGTCTATGGTCAGTGTGTCATCGGGGTAGTTGTGGTCAGATGGCGGCGGCGGACGCAAGGCAGCGACAAGGAAGCCGGTTTCGCCATAGACATAGCAGTTGGTGGCGGCCAGTTGTCCGGGGGTCAAGGTTTGGGGAGGGGGGTCGTAGTAAACGTCGATTAGGAGGTCAGAACTGCGAGGTAAGGAGACGCCGTTTCCCAAGCTCCCCTCGACGGTTAAGATCCCATTGGCGCTGATGGAAGGAAGGGTGTCGAACTCGACGTAGTCTCTCTCGAAGTGGAGGTGGACGGCGTAGAAGTCCTTGTTCCAAGCAATTCCGATGCTGACCTTGCTGTACCAGGGGTCCAGAATGTTGTTCTGCCAATCGAGCCCGCTTGTGCGCCATCGCGCAATCACATCGAAGACCACACTGTCGCCATCGGCCCACCGGGTTGTTTCCGATGGGGAGCAGGAGCCGTAGGCTGCGACTATCTCACCGTTGGCCTGATAGCCTCCGCCCAGGCTCATTCGCATATAGGGCTTGAGTCCGTCCAGGCCCCAGTTGGAGAAGAGGCAGTTCGCCAGCGCCGATTGCGCCTGCTGCTGGGGGAGTTGGTTTTCAGCCAAGGCGACGGGGTTCAAGTCGGCCTCGGAGCGAGCCTGATTGATCAGATCCAGCAGTTGCTGCTTGTAGTGGCTGGCAGGCATTGGGGTGGGTTCGGGAGTGGGCATGGGTGTTGGTTCTGGCGTAGGTTCAGGGGTAGGTTCGGGAGTGGGTTCGGTTGCAGGCTTGAGGGGTGGCGGGGTCATGTCCACCACCGAGACGAAGTCGTATATGAGGGTGGGCGCTGCGGTTGTGGATGAGATGGGAGTGGGCGTGACCGTTGGGGAGGAGGCCTGGTACAGGATGGTCGTGATGATCTCTTTATCGTCCGGGGATGTTCGGATATCTCCAACTATTGAGGCTTCGTCGTATACCAGAGTGGACGCGGCGCCGGGCGTGGAAGCGGGCACTGCCGCGACTATAAGCAGTCCCAGAAAGAGACTGGCGGCGAGCAAGAAGATATTCTTTCCCATGATGGTTTGAGAATGGCGCTGTGAGGGTTGTGGGATTCTTTGGGCGGTTTGGGATGGGTATTTCAGGTGGTGAAAGTTCATTCAGTAGTGCCAGATTGATCTAGTTTTTTAAGGCGCAGGGGCTTGGGAAATATCGGCTGACTCCTTTCAGGTTTGGCAGGCTGGAAGGCGGATTGAGTAGACTTTGTAGTGGGGCGACCAGGCGCCATGCTGACCGTGTTGACGGTCCAGCCGGTGGTACTCGTCAGGCCTGATTTGATGGAGCCAAACGCGCAGGTTGCTGGTGGCCAGTCCAGGCTTTCCGGGGTAGGTTACCGGTATCACACCTGAATTTGCGATGAACATCAGGACCACCGGGGAGTCATTCCATAATTCGTTCCATATGCCTGCGGCCCTGGCAGCGTCGGCACAAGTCTGGGTCTCTCTTGTAAGGCGGTCGTTTCTCTCCTGAATTGTCTCCGTGTACTGTCTAACTTGGGGGCGGGGCTGAGAGTTAGAGTTTCTGGGGGTTCGAGGCACAGAGTTGGAGCTGGAGGGGGTATTGACTTGAGAAGGGGGACTGCCATTGGAACCGGGCCCGGAGTTGGAAGAGGGTGTGGGATCGGGCTGGCGGGGAGGTTTATTTTTGACGGGTTCGGGCCTTCTGCGCGGCTTTGGGGCGACGTTCAGGCCGTCGTCGCCATCTTCTGAGACGGTGGAGTCGCCTTCGTCGGCGACGGAGACGGCGGGAGAGGCAAAATGGAGCATCATCCACGCAGCAATTCCGAGGACTGCTGCTGTGAACAGCAGAGATAAGAGCTGGTTTTTGGTTAGGGACATAGGTGACCTTTCAGGACTGGTTCTCAATTCCTTTCAATCAATACTATTCCACGCCGATTGACCGGTTCTAGGGATATGCGCCCCGCATTCTTTGAATTGCAAAATATTTGCTAGACTCACAAACGTGAGGCGCGAGTGAGGGCACAGGTGTGAAGGCGCCGGTGATGTTGACGGGGCTTGGTCCTAAGGACCGGGTACCTAAAAGGGGTGATTAGAAGTCCTTGGAGATGCCTAATTCGTCGCAGATTTGGTCAAACCAGTCGATGACTTCGCGGTGGAGGGGGATGCCGTTTTCGCGGCGTTCCTGCTCGGTCTCCGATTCGAGTTGGCCCGCATAGAGGACGCGGTCGTGGCCTGGGGCCGGGGGCGTTTCCTTCAGGGTGCGCGCGTAGTCGTCCATCATTGACTTGAATTCTGTTGTGTCGGCGAAGGCTTCGACGTTGAAGGCGGCGACGAAGTGAGCGAAAGTGCCGCGTCCACGTCCGGCGCCGAAGCCGCTGAGGGAGAGGACGCCGCACAGGATGTCGACGATGCAGGCGAGGCCATATCCCTTGTGGGAGCTGGTCTCGCGGACGCTGCCGAGGGGGAGGAGGCGGTGGGGAGATGGGGCAGGCGTGGGTTCCATGATGGGACGGCCATCGTCGTCAGCGAGCCAGCCGGGGAGGAGATCTACGCCAAGGCGACGGGCGATGTGGACCTTGTTGTCGGGGATGACGCTGGTGGCGGCGTCGAAGACGAAGGGGGGTTCCTTGTCGGTAGGAGCGGCGAGGGCGATGGGGTTGGTGCCGAGGCGTGGGATGCTGCCAAAGGTGGGGACTACTGTGGGCGGACAGCTTGTCATGCAGACGCCGATCATGTCGTGCCGGAGGGGGATCATGGCGTGGTAAGCGGCCATGGCGAGGTGTTTTCCGTTGGTGATGGTGACCATGCCGACGCCGGTCTGGCGGGCTTTTTCGATGGCGATTTCCATTGCCTTTGGGGTGGTGATGATGCCGAGTCCGTTGTCTGAGTCGACGGTGGCGGCGGAGGGGGTTTCGCGGAGGACGTGCAATTGAGCACCGGGATTAAAGGCCCCTTCACGGTAGCGCTGGATGTACTGTCGGAGGAGGTTGGAGACGCCGTGGGTGTCGACGCCGCGGAGGTCGGCGGAGACGAGGACGTCGGCGGCGATGCGGGCGTCTTCGTCAGTCTCGGACATCTTGCGGAAGATGGCTTCGACGGTGGGTCGCAGGGCTGCTTCGTCAACGCGGACGGTGTCTTGTTGTTTGAGTTTGAAGCGGTCTAGCATTGTGCCTCCGGGGAGTTGTAGATGTGGGATTGGGATCACCCCCATCTCAATCTTCCCCCGTCGAGGGGGAAGAGGCAAAAGGGTTAGCGGCGGGGGGAGTCGAGGGTGACGCCGCCGTCTACGGGGAGGGCGACGCCGGTGACCCAGCGGGCTTCGTCGCTGGCGAGGTAGAGGGCGGCGTAGGCGATGTCCCAGGAATTGCCTTCGACCTTGAGGGGGGAGGCGTTTCGGCGCAGGTCTCGCATTTCGTTGGACATGCCTCCTGCGACCATGGAGGTGTAGGCCGGCCCGGGAAGGATGCAGTTTACGCGGATGCCGTCGGGGGCATGGTCGATGGCCATTGCCTGGGTGAGGGGGATGATGGCGCCCTTGGAGACGGTATAGGGGGTCATGCCGCGGGGGCGTATGGCGGAAATGGAGGAGATGTTGACGATTGCGCCGCCGCCAGCTTCTATCATGGGGGGGATGGCGTACTTGCTGGCGAGAATCATGCTGGTGAGGTTGATGGACATTATTCTGTCCCACTCGGACTGAGGGACTTCGGTGACCTTGCCGGGGCCGTTGATGCCCACGTTATTGTGGAGGATATTGAGGCTGCCGTAGCGGTCGAGGGCAGCCTGGACCATTGCCTGGCATTGTGCTTCGTCGGTAACGTCGGCGACGAAGATGCTTGCTTCGCCGCCTTCGGCCTGGATGGCTTGGAGGGTTGGGGTGACGCGTTCTTTCACGTTGTCTACGAGGAGGACTTTCGCGCCTTCGCGGGCGAAGAGGATGCTGACGGCTTTGCCGTTGCCCATGACGTCGGCGCGGGCACCTGCGCCGGTGACGATGGCGACTTTGTTTTGGAGTCTGTGGTTGCGGTGGTGCATTTCTTTTCCTTGGAAGACGAGGATGGGCGCTATTTTACATTGTTGTGGCGGTGTGCGTGTGGTGGCGGGGAGGAGGGAGGCTGTCAGGACGTAGCTACAGGTGACATTTGGGTGGAGGGGGAGTTACCCTCACCCCAACCCTCTCCCAGGACGGGAGAGGGGGAAGAAGGGAAGGGTGATGGGCGGTTGTGGGGTGAAGTTGGGCGTGGATTAAGAGTGGGCCCCCGCTTCCGCGGGGGTGGGGCAACTTCGTTGCGGTAAGTTTGGGGTTGGGCGTAGAGGAGAGGTTTGATGGCTGGCAATATAATTCGTGGGCTCCGCTCGGAATGACGTTTATGCGGGGGAGAGGGAGGAAGATACCCCCATCCTAACGTTCACTTACGATGGAGACCCTTGAGTAACTACCAAATGTGTCATCAATCCAACCCGGGTCACCCCCATCTCAATCTTCCCCCGTCAAGGGGGAAGAGGTTCATCGGCGCTTTTGGAAGGGGGTATGCAAAGATTTCCACGATGAGAGAAGGGATCCAAAGGGGTTAGAGGAGGTCCATGTATTTGTAGCCGGAGCCGGTGTTCATGAGGATGACGGTCTCGGAGCCGGTGAGGAAGTTCTGGTCGATGAGTTTTTTGAGGCCGACTAGAGTAGCGGCGCCTTCGGGGGCGGCGAAGACGCCTTCGGCGGCGCCCATCTCGGTCATGGCGTCGACCATTTCCCGGTCGGTAACGGCGATGGCGGTGCCGCCGGTCTCTCGGAGGACCTTGAGTATGATGTAGTCGGCGAAGACGGCGGGGACGCGGAGTCCGGCGGCGTCGGTGCTGGCGTTGGGGTATTCTTCGGCGGAGTCTTTGCCTTCGTGGAATGCTTTGACAAGGGGCTGGCAACCCTCCGCCTGGATGCAGATGAACTTGGGCTGAGGGGTGTCTATCCAGCCGAGATCCTGGAGTTCCTTGAAGGCTTTGTGCATGCCGACGATGCCGGTGCCGCCGCCGGTGGGGTAGACGATAACGTCGGGGGCGCGCCAGCCGAGGTCCATGGCGAGTTCGAGGGCCATGGTCTTCTTGCCCTCGGCGCGGTAGGGTTCTCGGAGGGTGGAGAGGTCGAAGAGGTCTTCCCTGGCGGCCATTTCCTGGGACATGCGGCCAGCGTCGTTGATGAGGCCTTCGATGAGGAAGAGGCGGGCGCCGAGGGCGCGGCATTCAAGCTGGTTGGCCATTGGTGCGTCCTGGGGCATGAAGACAGTGGCTTCCATGCCGGCCTTGGCGGCGTAGGCGGCGAGGGCCCCGCCGGCGTTGCCAGCGGTGGGCATGGTGACCTTCATTTCGCCCACTTCCTTGGCCTTGGAGACGGCGGCGGAGAGGCCGCGGGCCTTGAAGGATCCGGTGGGGTTCAGGCCTTCGTCCTTGATGTAGAGGTCCTCGAGGCCGAGGGACGCGCCGAGGTTTTTGGCTGGCATGAGGGGAGTGCCGCCCTCGCCCAGAGTCACCAGATTTTCGATGTCGATGACGGGCATCATCTCGAAGAAGCGCCACATGTTGCTGTCACGCCCCTGAAAGACGTCGCGGGAAGTGTTTTTGCCGATGGCGTCGATGTCGTACCGGGCGAAGAGCACCCGTCCACAGTCGGGGCAGGTGCGGATGGGCTTTTCGTGGGGGAACTCGTTTCCGCACCAGGTGCACTGGAGGTGGGTGAAATAGCTCTTCATGGACACTCTCCTTGAGGGCAGATTCCCGATATTGTATCATTACGCCCTGTTGTTCCCCAGGTGGAAACTACCCTTTTGGGGGACGTCACCCCCATCCCTTCGACAAGTTCAGGACAGGCTCAATCTTTCCCCATGATGGGGGAAGAGGTAAGAGGGGATGGGGAATCACCGCGAATATTTACCTTTGTGGGGGCAGGGATAAGATGGATTCCCGCTTTTACGGGAAAACGGGGGATTGATTCCTGGGCGCGAGATTCTTCGCTGCGCTCAGAATGACATGTTGTAAAGAGGAGCTGCCATGAGTGTTATCGACGAAAGATATATTCTGAAGCATCCCAAGTCGGCGGAAGCATTTCGCCAGGCGGCGGACCTGTTTGCGGACGGGGTGACCCACGACACTCGATACGTGATGCCATTCCCCGTGGTGATGACTCACGGGCAGGGGCCGCTGAAGTGGGACGTGGACGGGAACGAGTACGTGGACTACGTTTGCGGACATGGCTCTCTGATTCTGGGGCATTCGCATCCGGCGATTGCGCTGGCGGTGTCGGAGCAGGTGAACCGGGGGACGCATCTGGGCGGGAACACGGAGCTGGAATTGCGGTGGGCCAAGGCTATTCGCGAGCTGGTGCCTTCCGTGGAGAAGCTGCGTTTTCACAGCTCGGGCACGGAGGCCACGATGATGGCTATGCGGCTGGCGCGGGCGTATACGGGCAGGAACAAGATTGTGAAGTTCCAAGACCATTTCCACGGCTGGAACGACTACGCCAGCGCAGGCTCGGACGGGGGAATAGGCGGGATTCCGGCTTCCACGTGGGAGTCGATGATAGTTCTGCCGGCAGGGGACATCAACGCGGTGGAGGAGACGCTGGGATCGGATGGGGACGTGGCGGCGGTGATTACGGAGCCAACAGGGGCGCACATGGGGCAGTACCCCCTTCGCTTGCCCCATTTCCTACATGACCTCAGAGAGGTTACGGAGCGATACGGGGTGTTGATGATTCTGGACGAGGTGGTGACGGGGTTCAGGGTGTCGAGCGGCGGGGCGCAGGCGCGTTACGGGGTGAAGCCGGACCTGACGACGATGGCGAAGATTGTGGCTGGGGGGCTGCCGGGAGGCGTGGTTGGAGGTCGGGCGGACGTAATCGACATGATTGCGCATACGGGAGACCCGGAGTGGGACAACAATCGTCGGGTGGCGCATCCGGGAACGTTCAACGCCAATCCGCTATCGGCGGTGGCGGGTGCCACGTGCCTGGAGATGCTGGCGCGGGAGCCGATCAACGAGCGGGCGGACGAGATGGCGGACAGGCTGCGTAGGGGGCTAAACGAGGTGATGGGGAAGATGGAGGTTGCCGGAGTGGCCCACGGGGTCAGTTCGCTGGTGATGGTGGCCTTCGGAGTGGAGTGCGAGCCGGAGGAGATGTGGAAGCTTTCGTCCCACGATATTCATGCTGCAGCCAAACCCGGGGCGGCCCAGGGGTTCAAGCGCGGGATGCTGAACGCAGGGGTTGACATAATGGGCGGTCGGGGGTTCATAGTTTCGGCGTCGCACACGGATGCGGAGGTGGACAGGACGCTGGCAGCTTTCGAGGAATGCCTGTCGGCGATGCGGGAAGACAACCTGGTTTAGGGTGACTGTTGTTGACAATACGGGTGCGTGTCCATAGTATAGCGCCCTAACGAATGCGGGCTTACTCGCACGGCATTTTAGCTTTGTAGAATGCAAAAACGTATAGTGGAGGAGATGCCCATGAGAATGCAAAAGCGACCCTCTAGATGGTTACCGGCGGTCCTGTTGACCCTGGCTGCCCTGTTGACCGTCTTTATTGTTGCGTGCGGAGGGGATGATGAGACGCCGGAGGCAACGGCGGCGCCGACAGCCGCGCCTGCACCGGCGCCGACCATGGCTCCAACGCCGCCGCCGACGATGGCGCCTACAGCCGCGCCGACGATGGCACCGACGCCGGCGCCTACGGCAGCCCCGGCGCCGACAGCCGCGCCTGCTACGGCAGCGCCGGCACCTACGGCGCCACCGACGCCGACGAGACAGAGATTTATTCCTGAGGTGACGGCGACGCCAACGCCAGCGCCGACAATGGCACCGCAAGAACCTGTAGAGTCGCGGCTGAAGGTTGCGATTCCCACGCCCAGCTATCAGTTTACGATGCAGCATGCCGCCAACCAGATTGACGCGCGGATTATGCCGATCTACTCGCACATGGTTGGGCACCATCCGAAGACCAACGTGCAACAGCCCCAGCTGGCGACGAGTTGGGAGATGGAGGCGGACGGGAAGACGTACACCTGGAATCTTCGCGAGGGCGTACCCTTCTACAAGAACGCCGAACCCGTAGGAATCGAGTTCAGCGCAAAGGACACGGTGCATTCCTTTGGCATCTTTGCGGGAGACGTCAGTGAGAGGGTAAGGACCGGACGACCGGAGTTCGGCATACCCGTTGACGCCGACATTGTGAATGATCACCAGGTAGTGGTCCGTCTGGCCCAGGTCTCCCTGGACTTGCCATTCCTGCTTTCCGACGAGTGGTCGACAGGTGTGAGCAGCAAGGAATGGTGGGACGAGAAGGGCGAGGACGGCTACTTTGCGGACCCCATCGGCACCGGACCCTGGAGCTACATTGAGCTAAAGACCAACGAGCACGTCATTCACGAGCGGGTGCCGAACCACTGGAGGATCACCCCCGAGTTCCCGGAGATTCAGTTCATCTTCGTTCCTGAGTCGGCCACACGGCTGGCAATGCTAATCGGCGGAGAGTCTCACATCTCGGCCATTCCCAGGGATCTGCATTCCCAGGCGGAAGAACGAGGGATGGTGATATCCAAGAGCACGCTGCCCGCAGTGCACACTCACATCCGTTACTCCTTCTTCAAGCCGGATAACTACGTGAACCCAGATACGGGAGAGGGAGCGCCGGGTCAGGTTGCGCACGGGCCAACGGTTGGTTACGACCCCAACGATCCGCTTCGGAACCCGAAGGCCCGCGGGGCCCTCAACCACGCCATTAACTACGACGAGATTAACGATACGTTCTTTGCCGGCGAAGGTTATCCGCTGGTAGACTACTTCCCTCCGTGGAGGGAGGACTTCAAGGACGAGTGGGCACCCATACCCGGGATTGACGGGAAGACCGGCCGCGATGGCGGGTGGCCATATGCCTACGACCCGGACAGGGCGCGAGAACTGCTGGTGGAGGCCGGCTACCCGGACGGCTTCGAGACTACGCTGGTAGCCGCCAGCGGACAGTCCGTCATCCAGGAGCAGGGCGAGATTGGCGAGGTAATCAGAGGCTATTGGGAAGCCATTGGAGTCAGGACCAAGCTGGTGACCGTACCTGTAGGAGACGTGCTTGGAATGTGGGCGGCCCGAGACCAGTCCAACACGTCATACCTGGTGTCGCCTTCCCTTGACCCCATCTGCGTGGCCATGAGCTTCTCATACTACGAGCGCGGACGGACGATCTGGGACCACCAGGAGATATCCGACTACTACGCGGCGTGCACACAGTCTACGGACCTGGATGAGCGGTTGCAGCTGGCCCAGGACCTGGGCGACTGGTGGGTTGAGAACCACGTGAGCGCGCCTATTACGTGGATCTTCGCCTTCGCCGCGGTGAATCCGAACGTGGTGCAGGAGTACCAGGTGAACATGCTTCACATGGGACCGATTCGCTACCACGAGTACACGATTCCCGTGTACCAGTAAGCAGATTTCCCGGCACAACAGAATCAGCGATTCATAGAAGAGGCCCGCTCGTTGCGGGCCTCTTCTCTTTTGTCTAGAACCCGATCTGGATTGGGGAGGTGGATACGGGCAGCATGTGAACGATTTCGCCCAGAAGTGTATACTGCTTACAAACGTGAGGATGGTGGTTTGACTGTATGAAGATGAGCGGCGGAGAAGCTCTTGCGAAGTCCCTCGCGCGGGAGGGGGTTGAGGTTGTCTTTGGCATACCGGGAGTCCAGCTATACGGCTTGGTGGCGGGGCTGCGTGACGAATCGGGAATCGGCATGGTTACCACGCGGCATGAACAGGCGACCACGTACATGGCTGACGGCTATGCCCGTGCGTCGGGGCAACCGGGAGTCGCGATGGTGGTGCCCGGGGTGGGACTGTACAACGCCGCAGCCGGGCTGGCGACGGCCTATTCTCGTTCTTCTCCCGTCCTGCTGATCGCCGGACAGGTGCCCAGAGGCCTAATCGGAAAGCACCTTGGGGCAGTACACGAGATTGCCAACCAAGGAGAGGTTGTCCGTCCAGTTACCAAATGGCAGAGGATGGTCAGTCGACCCAGGGAAGTGCCTGCCGCTGTGAAGGAAGCATTTCGAAAGATGCGCACCGGTAGGCCTCGCCCCGTCCTCATTGAGATACCCCCAGAGGTGGCGGTGGAGAGGGAAGAGGTGGAGTTGCTGGAGCCGGCGCCCGTGTCGCCCATCGTGCCGAGTCCTGCATTTTTACAGCAGGCGGCAGCGGTCATAGCGGAATCCAGACTACCCGTCATCTACGCAGGCGGGGGAGTGGCCAGAGCGAACGCGGAGGAGGCGCTGGTGGGCTTTTCGGAGGCAACCAACATTCCCGTCATCACGTCCAACGGCGGCAAGGGGACGATGCCGGACGGACATCCTTTGTGCTACGGCTCCTGCTTCAGTCCTCGCGGGGAGCGACAGGAGATGAACCAGCTTTTTGAAGTTTTGCAAGCCGCGGACGTGGTCATAGGCATAGGGGCCCGGTTCTCTCTGGGCAACCCTGCGGGGAACGCAGCCACCCTGATTAACGTGAATGTGGACGACGACGAACTGACGCGCGTTCAGACAAACACGATTCCCCTACACGGCGACGCCAAGGCCACCCTGGAAGCCCTTCTGCCCATTCTGCTGAACGTAACCGAATCTCGGCGGCCATCCCCTGTAGAGGCCGTCACCGCAGCCCGGAGTCTCATCCGATACGACAACATCAGTCAAATGGAGCCTCAATTCCTAATCATGGAAACCATTCATAAGAGCGTGCCGGAGGACTCGTTTATTGCATGGGACATCACCCAAATGGGCTATTACGCACGCACCCACTACCAGGTGAACCATCCCAAGACTTATATTGACTCGGGATACTCCTTCAACCTGGGGTACGCTTTTCCGACAGCGCTGGGCGCGAAGGTGGCGAAGCCGGACCGACCGGTGCTGTGCATGGTCGGAGACGGAGGCTTTATGTTCAATGCTTCCGAACTGAGTACGGCGGTCAACTACGGGATAAACGTGGTGACAGTGGTGTTCCGCAATGACTCCTTCGGCAACGTGGCCCAAGACATGAACGAGATATTTGGCGGGACTTATCAGACGACGCTTCGAAATCCCGACTTTGTGAAATTCGCCGAATCCTTCGGGGCGGTAGGGGTTCACGCCAACAATCCGCTGGAACTGGAGAACCTGATTCCGGAGGCGTTGGAGATGGAAGCGCCCGTGGTAATCGAGGTGCCTATGGGGGACATTCCCATGCCAAGGGCGCCGCAGATGGCGCCCTTCTATGCGCTTCCCTGGACTATGCCTCAGGAAGGACTCATTACGCCGTAGCAACGCCAGGAATTTAATTCACTCAAAGGCTGCCTTCACATAATGTTGTACGGGAAAGCAATCCTCTGTACAATTCCAAAATCAAGCAAGGCATAATTTCAGGTGATGATGCAAGGAACGTAATATGGATAAAGAGTCCAGACCGTCCGGGGGAGGCCATCGGGAACATGGACATGAAGAACATGGTCACGACGAGCATGGACACGAGGGAGACAACGAACACAGACATGACAAGCATGGTCATGAAGGGCATGATCATGGAGCTCACGAAGAGCACGGACATGACGACCACGAGGGCCATGACCACGGGGCGCACGACGAGCATGGACATGAAGGGCACGACCGTGGCGCCCACGATGAACACGGACATGATGACCATGGTCACGAGGGGCATGACCACGATGAACATGGGGACCACGACCACGCCGCGCATCTGAGGGAAACTAGCCGTCGCAGCCTGATCATTGCGCTAACGCTTATCGGCGGCTTCATGCTTGTAGAGGTTGTTGGCGGGATATTGTCGGGCAGTCTTGCCCTTCTGGCGGACGCAGCGCACATGATCACGGACGCGGCGGCGATTGCCCTGGCGCTATTTGCGCACTGGGTCGCGGGACGCCCTGCATCGGTGGAGCGCACTTTCGGCTATCATCGCGCGGAAGTGCTGGCGGCTATGCTGAACGCGCTCAGTTTGTGGCTTATCGCCGCGTACATCTTCTTCGAGGCGTACCACCGGATATTCGAGGACACACCACACATTGAAGGCACGTTGATGCTGGTGGTTGGGGCGATTGGCCTGGCGGTCAACATCGCTGCGGCCTTCGTTCTGCACCGTTCTGCGGGACACAGCCTGAACGTGCAGGGCGCTTTCCTGCACGTGATTGCGGACCTCATCGGCTCCGTAGGCGTCGTTATTTCCGGCATAATTATCGTGACTACGGGTTGGGTGCTTGTGGACCCGATTCTCAGCGTTCTGCTGGGACTTCTGATTATCGCCAGCACGTGGCGGCTGGTGGTGAAGGTGTTCAACGTGCTGCTGGAGGCGGTGCCGGAACACGTTGACGTTTACGCGCTTTGCCACGACATGGAGAGTCAGCCCGGGGTAACTATTATTCACGACGTTCACGTATGGACGATTTCGTCGGGTTACGACGCGATGACGTGCCACATTCTGGTGGACCCGGATCACCCCGAGGAAGAGCTGGACCCGCTGCTCCGACGGCTCAGGGACATTGCCATGAATGACCACGGCCTCAGCCACGTCACCATACAGCTGGAGCAGAACGTGGATGGCTGCACAGAGTTTGACCATGCCGACCATCTAATGGCGCTCAAGCGAGGAAACGTGAGGAAGTTCTTACCCTTCTGAACAGGGCCTGGAACGGGCCGAATGGGGAGAAAGCGAGAGGCGCGGGACCTTGGTCCCGCGCCCTAATTTGTGTCGAACTCTGAAGCTCCAGTGAAATAGCCAAGAAAATGCAGAGGGCCGGCAGCCTTCTGCATTTTGATTTCACGATTTGCCACTTCTGCCTCCCCCGTGCAGGCAGAAGTGGCCTTTGTGACGAGACCCCGGCAAGCTGCCGAGGCCTAACTGACCTTAAGCGTGGTGTTCGTGGTCGTCACATTCGTGGGGGTCGTGGACGTGGGCGTGATGCTCATGCTCGTCACACTCGTGGATGTCGTGGACGTGAGCGTGGTGCTCGTGGTCGTCACACTCATGGACGTCGTGGACGTGTCCCGGCTCATCGGCGTGGTGCTCATGCTCGTCGCACTCGTGGACGTCGTGGACGTGGGCGTGATGCTCATGCTCGTCACATTCGTGGACATCGTGGACGTGAGCGTGGTGCTCATGGTCGTCGCACTCATGGACATCGTGGACATGGGCAGAATCGCCAGCGTGGTGCTCGTGCTCATCGCACTCGTGGACGTCATGGACGTGAGCGTGGTGCTCATGGTCGTCGCACTCATGGACATCATGAACGTGACCAGGCTCATCGGCGTGGTGCTCATGCTCGTCGCACTCGTGGATGTCGTGGACGTGGGCGTGATGCTCGTGTCCGTCACACTCATGGACGTCGTGGACGTGGCTGGTAGTTACCATATTACCCCCTAAAATATAGTATTTCGCCGACGCTCAGTTTACGAAGTCCGCCATTCCAGCAAATCGGCGCACCATAAGTTGCCATAAATCGACGAAAAGGTCAAGCAAAATAGAGACTTTGTATCTTTTGAGACAAGATATTAACTGATTTCGTCACTTTGTGCTAAACACCTGGGCCGTGCCATTCCGGGCTTATCTGTTTACAATTGCCACACCCCGTAGCGGGGGAACACTCATTGCAAGGGGGTCTCAAAAAGAATGCCCGAGATTTTAACCAACCGGATAATTCCCGTTTTTCTTTTCGTTATGGCTATCGCCGTAGCCGCTAATTTAATTCTCACCCCGGTGTATCACGACGGTTCAGATAACTACGCTATCTGGAAGATAATGAACTGGCCGATGGCCGTAGGAGTTGCCATAGTGATGATTGTGAGCTTCATACGTCACCGGGCGGCAAAGCGAATGGACCCAGACTCTATGGCGTCTTTGCGAGGATCGTTGGTGTTCTACGGCGCGATAGTTCTGACGATGCTCTTCTACTGGAACTGGATATGGACGCTGAATCCGGACAGTGAGACGGGACTGGCGGTGAACAGCCACATGATTCACTTTCCGTTAACGGACGCGCTATTCACGGTCTTGGGTCTTTCCACAGCCAAATATCTGTGGGGCGAGGGAAAACAGGCAATCGGCTAATTTCACCCGTTGTCACTCCATAAGATTCGGCTTTGTGACTACGTCGTAAATGCCGTGCTATGATGGGCGTGCGGGTTTACACGCGCGGTTTGACAGCACGAGTGGAGCGATGAGTAGAGATGCAGCCGATAACTGAAATTGGAGAGCGGATGGGGCTGGACCCGTCCCACGTCATACCCTACGGCAGGTTCAAGGCAAAGATACCCCTGGAGGCGATACGGACTGGGGGTCACAGAGGCGCGCTTGTGGTGGTTACGGGGATTACGCCAACGCCGGCGGGGGAGGGGAAGACGACGACGACGGTGGGTCTCACGCAGGGGCTTGGACGCTTGGGGAAGCGGGTGGTTGCAACGCTGCGCGAGCCCTCGCTGGGGCCGATTTTCGGCATCAAGGGGGGCGGCACCGGCGGCGGGGCTTCGCTGGTGGAGCCGGAGGACGAGGTAAACATTCACTTCACGGGAGACGCTCACGCCGTGGGGTCGGCCCACAACCTGCTTGCGGCTATGACGGACAACGCAGTCCAGCGGGGGCAGATACCCGGATTTCATCCTGCCGGCATCACATGGAGGCGGGTGCTGGAGATGGAAGACCGGGCCCTGAGAAGCGTAGTGACGGGCATCGGAGGGCAGGTCAACGCTCCGCTGAGGGAAACTGGCTTCGACATCGTGACCGCATCGGAGATTATGGCGATTCTGGCGCTGTCCAGCGACCTGGAGGACCTGCGCGCCCGGCTGAGCCGGATGGTGGTGGGGTTCAACTCGGAGAACAAGCCGATCACTGCGCAGGACGTGGGCGCCGTGGGCTCGATGATGTCGTTGTTGCGCTATGCCATACAGCCCAACCTGGTACAGACGACGGAGGGGCAGCCGGTAATCGTGCATACGGGGCCATTCGGGAACATTGCCCACGGGTGCAATTCGGTCATTGCGGACCGGTTGGCGCTGGGCTATTCGGACTACGTGATTACGGAAGCGGGGTTCGGGTCGGATCTGGGATTCGAGAAGTTCATGCACATCAAGGCGCGATTCAACGATTTGGAACCCCAGGCAGCCGTGCTGGTTGCCTCCGTGCGGGCGCTGAAGTCGCATGGAGGGGTGCGGCTGCGGGACCTTTCGATTCCAAACGAGGAAGCGGTGATGGCGGGTATGCCGAACCTGGAACATCACGTGGAGCTGGTCAAGTCCTTCGGGCTGCCCGTGGTGGTTGCCGTGAACGTGTTTCCGCCGGACTCGCCGGAGGAGATTGCGCTGGTGAAGCGGCGCGCGATGGATGCGGGAGCGTTTGCAGCGCCGGAAAGCAGGGTGTTTGAGCAGGGGGGCGAGGGGGGCGTGGAGCTTGCGGAGGCGGTGGTGGAGGCGGCTAAGCAGGAAAGCGACGTGACGTATCTGTATCCGAGAGACGCCAGCCTGAGGGAGAAGACTCTGGCGCTGGCGCAGAAGGTCTACAACGCCGCGGACGTGGCGTGGGAGCCGGCGGCGCGGCGGCAGCTGAACGCATACGAAAACCTGGGCTGGGGAAACCTGCCGGTATGCATGGCGAAGACGCATCGTTCGATTTCACATCTGGCTCGTCTGAAGGGACGTCCTTCGGGGTATACGTTCCAGATTGCGAACGTGAGGGCTTCAGTCGGAGCGGGATTCATCTACCCCGTTGCGGGGAACATCGTCACGATGCCGGGGCTGCCCGGATCGCCCCGAACCCTGGACGTGGATGAGCAGGGGCGTATCCTCGATCTCTAGGGCTAGAAAGGGAGGCGGCTGCGTTTTCCGATTCTGCATAGATGGTGCGTTGTTGCCGCAACATGGGCCTCAATTTGCGTTGCTTTGATACGGAGTATATGGTTACATAACTCCGAAAGCCCAGATTCCAGGACAGGGAGTCAAAATGCGCAGATTCGTAAGACTTGGTCTAGCCCTCACAGTTCTTTCCGCGTTCTTCATGTTCGCCTTCGCGGCATGCGAGAGCGAGACAGATGAGGAGTCGCCGTTAATCATCGGCAACCTGAACGCCTTCACGGGCTCTTTGGCGGAGTTCGGGCCGCCGCTGCGTAACGCGGTGGAACTGGCATCGGAGCACGTTAACCGGGCCGGAGGCGTTAACGGTCAATCGGTGATCGTTGTCAGTCGGGACACGGGCGTAAATCCGGTGCAGGGGGTCGACGCGGCCGGCGCATTGGTCGACGTGGAGAGGGCCGTGGCCGTTGTGGGCGCACTTTCCAGCGGCGTCACCATTGCCGCCGCCAACGCGGTCACCATTCCGAAGGAGACTCTTCTGATTTCCGGCGCGTCTACGGCTCCCAGCATCACCGTGCTGGAGGACGGGGACTTTGTGTTCAGGACCACGCCTTCCGATGCATCGCAGGGGGTGATTCTGGCGCGGCTCGCCCGGGAGCAGGGCTTCAACAGGATTGGCGTGATGTACCTGAATAACGCCTACGGCGAGGGGCTTGCCGACCAGTTTGAGGAGAGCTTCACCGAGTTGGGCGGGACGGTGACGGCGAAGGTTCCTCACGAGGACGTGCAGCCGACATACGCTTCCGAGCTTTCCAAGGCAACTGCCGGCGGCATCGACGGCCTCGCTGCTCTCAGCTATACGGGACAGGCTGCCGTCTACGTGCAGGAGGCGTTGGAGGGCGGCTATGCCAGCCGCTTCCTGCTGGCGGACGGCACGAAGGGTTCCGAGTGGATTGACGAGATCGACGCCTGGGTAGCGTTGGAGGGTACGATGGGCACGGCCCAGGGGAGTCCCGGCAGCCCAGCGAAGGACGCTTTCGAAACGTCTTACCTGGAGACCTATGGCGTTGAGGTGACCCATCCCTTCATGGGAGAGCACTACGACGCCACGGTTCTGGTCGCGCTTGCCGCAGCGAAGGCCGGGACGAACACCGACTCCGGGTCCATCCGGGATGCGCTACGGGAGGTGGCGAATGCGCCCGGGGAGGTTATCGGGCCGGGCCGGGCTGAGATTGCGAGGGCGCTTGAGCTTATTGCCGACGGCGAGGACATCAACTATAACGGCGCCGGCGGGGATATCGAGTTTGACGAAAACGGGGACGTTGTGGGCACCATCGAGATCTGGACGATTTCCGGAGGGGAGATCAAGTCTACCGGGCGGTTTGAGCTGCCATAGGACATCCTAATCGTCTATACTCGTCCTAACCGCAACTGTAGGGGCAGGCTTGAAACCTGCCCCTACTCCTTGGGATACCGACCTTTCTTGACAGACGCATCCGAGGGCGACCCGACCACACTCGATGCGCTGCGGGTCTCGCCCAGGATGCCGCCGGGCCTTATGAGAATTACTCCGACTATCAGGACTCCGATCATGAAGAAGCGGAAGTTGGGGTCTGCGAAGAACCAGGGGAGGAACTGGGTGCCGGACCAGATGCCCCAGACTACGAAGGCTCCGAGGAGGGCTCCACGGTTGTTGCCTGAGCCGCCGACCATGAGCATGGCCCAGATTACGAAGGTGGCGAGGAGGGGGTCGAAGGTGATGGGAGCGATGAAGCGCACGTGGTGGGCGTACAGAGCGCCGCCGATGCCCATGATTATCCCGCCGAGGATGAAGGCCTGGAGCTTGAAGGAGTAGACGTCTTTACCGCTGGCCTGGGCCGCCACTTCGTCTTCCCGGATGGCGCGCAGGACGCGCCCCCAGGGAGAATTGACTGCTCTCTGCACGGCGAGGTATAGCAGCGCCAGCACGACCAGCACGACGACAAGGAAGAGGTAGTCGTAGTTGGCGGGGGAAACCAGGTCTTCGAGGAACTCGGGTATGCGGTAGAGCCCCTTTGAGCCGTTGGCGATCCATTTTTCGTTGAGGAACATCAGCCTGACGGCTTCGGCGATGCCAAGGGTGGCGATGGCGAGGTAGTCGCCGCTGAGCCGGAGGGTCAGACGGCCGACGGCGTAGGCGACGATTCCGCAAATCAGCGCGACAGCTACCAGGGAAAGGATGAACCAGAAGTCGATTCCCCAGTCCAGATAGGGCAGACCCGCCAGGTTGCCGCCGAAGATGAAATCCTCCACCTGAGCGGCGTCGGGGGCCGGAGTGGTCAGGAGAGCGGTGGTGTAGGCTCCCAGGGCGAAGAAACCGGCGATGCCGGCGTTGAACAGGCCGGTGAAGCCCCACTGGACGTTCAGGCCCAGCGAGAAGATGCCGTAGATTCCCACCATGATGAAGAACCCGACCAGATAGTTGAGAACACCCGCTAGCTCCACTGCGTCACCTGCCCTCTCAACGTCCTGAGCCTGCCATGGTGAAGAGGCCTTTGGGTCTTATCAGAAGGACGGCAATCATCATTGCGAAGGCGACGGCGGGCTTGTAGCTGGGGTTCATCCACTGGGTAGAGACTTCCGACGTCACGCCGATGGCGAAGGCGGCTACGAGGGCTCCGTAGGGGTTGCCAATGCCACCGAGAATGACGGCAGAAAAGACGGGAATGAGGAATTTCCAGCCCATGATGGGGAGCAGCTGGCCCTGAAACACGGCCAGCAATACGCCAGCTGTGGCGGCCAGAGCCGCGCCGATGCCCCAAGTCCACCAAGTGACGCCGCGGGCACCGATGCCGCTTACCAGCGCCAGTTCCGGGTTGTCCGCCGTGGCACGCATGGCTTTGCCGATTCTGGTGCGGGTGAGGACGAGGTAGACGATTACCACAAGGGCTACTGCCATGAGAGCGATGAAGATAGCGTCGGGGGGTATGCGAACGTCCATGGGCAGGTGGAAGACCTGCTTGGACTCGCGGGGATAGGTCTCGATGTCGCCGCCCCAGATCATCTGCACCAGGCCTCTGAGGGCGATGGCCACGCCCATAGAGGACATGCTCATGAAGATATCGCTGACGCCCCGTTCTCTGAGACGACGATAGACGAACCTGTCGAGGAGGATGGCCCCAGCTATGACCACCAGGGCTGCGAGGGGAAGGGCGATGAGGAGTGTGAAGCCGAAGGTGAAGGGGCCGAAGCCGTCTGTGGTCACACCGAGCCAGGGGAAGAAGCTGGCCGTGAGGAACAGGGCCACGTAGGCGCCCATTGTCATATAGTCGCCGTGGGCGAAGTTGGCGAAGTGGAGGATACCGTAGATGAGGGTGAGGCCAACGGCGCCAAGGGCTATGATGGCCCCGAGGAAGACGCCGTTGACGACGAGGCCCATCTGGACGAAGGGGAGGAGCCCGATTGCCACCGCCGCGAGGACAATGGCCAAGGTGGTGTGGCCGGGAGTCCAGTGGCGTCGAATGGGGCCGGTGAGCCTGCTCAGTGGAGACAGGGCGGTTTCGAGGGGGCCGGTCACGTTTCAGCCGCCGAGGTAGAGACGGGATACTTCGGGGTTGTCCAGCAGGTCGCTGCCCCTGTCTTCCAGGCGATTCTCGCCGGAGACGAGGATGTAGCCCCTGTTGGATATACCGAGGGCCTGCCGGGCGTTCTGCTCCACGAGAAGGACGGAAACGCCGCTGCAGTTAATTTCCAGTATTCGGTCGAGGGCGAGGTCGACCATTGCGGGGGCGAGGCCCGCGAAGGGTTCGTCCAGCAGTATCAGAGTTGGGTCCAGCATCAGCGCCCGGGCGATGGCGAGCATCTGTCGCTGTCCGCCGGAGAGGCTGCCGCCCCTTCGTCCGGGGTCTTCGGCAAGGTCTGGGAAGAAGCGGTACATCTCCTCGATGCGGCCGTTGAAGTCGTCCTTTCGGAGGAAAGCGCCCATCTCCAGGTTTTCGCGGATGCTGAGGGTGGGGAAGACGTTGCGGGTCTGCGGGACGAAGCACAGTCCGGTTTGAGCTATCTGCTCAGGAGGTGTGGAGGAGATGTCATTCCCGCGGAAGTTGACGGCGCCATCCCAGACACTCACCAAGCCAGCCACGGTCTTCATAAGGGTGGACTTGCCGCAGCCGTTGGGGCCGATGATGGTGACTATTTCGCCGTCGTTGACGGTCAGGGACACGCCGTGGAGTATCTCCGTTTGACCGTAGCCGGAGACGACGTCGGAGACTTCAAGGAGCGCCACGGGTCTGTCCTCCCAGATAGGCTTCCATGACCAGGGGGTTGTTCTGGATTTCCCGGGGGGTTCCCTTGGCGATGACCGCGCCGTTGGCCATGACAATGATGGGGTCGCACATGGCCATGACGAAGCCCATGTCGTGCTCGATGATTACGAAGGTGACGTTTCGCTCGGTGCTGGCGAGGAGGATGCTTTTGGAGATGCTTCGCAGCAGGGTGCGATTGACGCCGGCGCCGGGTTCGTCGAGGAGAACCATCCTGGGTTCGGCCATGAGGGTGCGTCCGAGCTCCAGCAGCTTCTTCTGGCCTCCTGAGAGGTTACCGGCGTATTCGTCGGCGAGGTGGGAGAGGGTGAGCATTTCGAGGACGTCGCGCGCCTGGGCGGCAATGATGCGCTCCTCACGGGCTACCCTGGCGGGTCGAAGCCAGGAGGCCCAGAGCTTTTCGCCCACCTGCTGAGCCGGGACGAGCATGAGGTTTTCCATGACGGTCATGCGCTGCATCTCGCGGGGTATCTGGAAGGTTCTGACCAGGCCCAGTCCGAAGGTGCGGTGCATGCCCCAGCCTTCGATGCGACGTCCGTGGAAGGTGATGCTGCCGCCGTTGGGACGCATGGCCCCGGACACGACGTTGAAGAGGGTGGTCTTGCCTGCACCGTTAGGGCCGATGATGCCCGTGATGTGGCCGGGTTCGATGTCGAGGGTGCAGTGGTCCAAGGCGCGAACACCGCCGAAGTCCTTAACGAGATCGCGCACTTCCAGGATGGGCGTTGGGGCTGCCACAGAGTTGTCGTCCTTTTTTTCCGGTTGGAGTTTCGCCAACTCTAACATACGCGGTATCGATTCAGTAGATTGACACTTCGCTGGAGGGGGATGCTTGCTTCAGGGGCACTTTGGCTTGACCCCGCTTGGTGCAAGGACACATAATCCAATCCTGATTCGGAGAATTTTGTACTGTCGTACGCTGTCCAGAAAAGAAAGGAGTTCCCATGAACATCACCGTATACGGGGCGGGAGCCATTGGAGGAATAGCCGGAGCGAAGGTGGCGATGGCAGGCCATGACGTGACATTCGTCGACAAGGTGCCGGAGCACGTGGAATTGATCAACCGGCAGGGTCTGCTGGTTACAGGCGTCAGCGAGGAGCGGGTGCGGGCGCCTGCGTTGCTGCCAGACCAGATGGAGGGCTACCTGGAGACGGTGTTTCTGTGCACAAAAGCGCAGGATACGGCAGCGTCCATGGAGATGCTGATGCCTCACGTTGGTCCGGATACGACGGTGGTGTCGCTGCAGAACGGTCTGAACGAGGAGCTGATTGCGAGCATGATAGGCGCGCATCGGACGGTGGGGTGTCTGGTGAATTGGGGAGGGGACTACATCGAGCCGGGGCATATCCTATACGGCGGGGAAGGGCCGATGCGCATCGGAGAGTTGGACGGTTCAACCACGGAGAGGATAGTTGAACTGCGGGAAGTGCTGGACAACGTGGAGGCCACTACTATCACGGACAACATCTTCGGGCATCTGTGGTCGAAGGTGATCTGGGGGTGCTTCTATATTGGCAATGCATTGGGCACCTCCACGTCTATCGAAATGCTAAGAGCGGATAGAAACCGCCCCATATTGCTTGCCCTTTTCAAGGAGGGCGTTGAGGTGGCTGAAGCCGATGGCGTGACCCTTGCGAATCTGACCGAGCACCACTTCAACCCGCCGGAACTGGTGCGGTCCGACCCTGAGGTCGCGCTGCCCCTGTTCGACAAGATGGCCGATGCCTTCGAAGGTCATGTTAAGGTGCACTCGGGTCCCTGGAGGGACGTGGCGGTGCGGAAGCGTCCGACAGAGGTGGACTATATCATCGGGCCCATTGTGCAGAAGGGCGTAGAGCATGGGGTTCCCACGCCGCTGAACGACAGGCTGGTGGAGCTAATCAAGGAGATTGAGCGGGGCGAACGGGTGCAGGACGACGGGAATTTGCTGGAGCTGGAGGGGATGCTGGGCTGAACGCAGATAGGGACGACATTTTCCAATTGGACGCTTGTTCCTGTATAATGGCACCCTCAGACTATTCATTCTGAGAGTGGCAAATCTGATTGGAGGGTAAGTGTGACCACTGGAACAGACTATAGGACTGCGGCTGCGCAGCTGTTGGGGCAGGCACGAGCGGAATTGGAACGGGGAGATATCAGGCAGGCCTCGGAGAAGGGTTGGGGAGCGGCGGCCCAGGCGGTAAAGGCTGTGGCGGAAGGCCGCGGGTTGGAGCATGACACCCACGGGTCTCTTTTTCGTGCTGTGAGGTTACTTGGAGCGGAGCCGGGCAATGACGAACTTACCGGTTTGTTTGGGGATGTCAACACACTGCACGTGAACTTCTATGAGAACTGGCTCACTTCTATGGACGTTGAAAGACGGTTGGCCGACGTGGCCAGGTTTGTGGAGCTGATGAGTGAGATGGAATAGGGAGAGTGTCTTCTCCTTAACCCAGCCCTACTCTTTACGATTTCTACAATTGTTGCATTGACAACAGTGGAAACCAGTCCTACCATCATCTCCAAGATATCCAAAGGAGAGAAGAATGCCCGACTATAAGCTAATTTCTGCGGACTCGCACGTTTTTGAGCCCAGGGAGATGTGGGTTGACTACATCGATTCTGAGTTCCGAGACCGCGCGCCCCGAATCGTAACCAATCCTGACGGCTTGGAGGGAGACTTCTTCGTAATGCCCGGTCAGGAGCCAGAAAAGGTTGGAGGAGGCTTCACTGCCGGGGCGACCCCGGAGGAGCTGAAGAAGTTTCTGGAAACGGCCTCGGTGGAGGAGAGTTGTCCCCTGGGAGCATACATCCCGGAGGAGCGGCTCAAGGAGTTGGAGGTAGATGGGGTTGAGGCGGAGATTCTGTATACCACGCTGGGATTCCGGCTCTTTCGCATGACCGATGCTCCCTTCCAGCAGGCCCTTTTCCGCGCCTATAACACCTGGATTGCCGAGTATTGCAGTTACGACCCCAAGACGATGATTGGACTGGGGATGATTTCATTGCTAGACATCAGCGAGGGAGTGAAGGAGCTATATCGGTGCTCCGAGCTTGGCCTTCGGGGCGCGCTCATCATGGCATCGCCGCCGGACCCCATCACCTACGCCGACCCTGAATTCGAACCCTTCTGGGCGGCGGCCGCAGAGTTGGACATGCCGATCAGCCTGCACATCCTGACGGGTCACGGTCCTGAGAGCCGCGTGGTGGGCAGGTTCAAGAAGAACCACTACCTTCGCGCCATCAGCATCATCCACGAGGTGCAGAGATCGTTTGCGGAGATCATGTTCTCCGGGGCGCTGGAACGCCATCCGAATCTACGGTTGGTGTCTGCTGAGAACGACATCGGCTGGGTGCCCCACTTCCTGTACCGGGCGAACCACTTCTATACCAAGCACGCCTACAGCAACCCGACCGATCTGGTAATGCCGCCCAGCGAGTATGCGAAGCGCCAGCTTTTTGTCACATACATGGACGATCCGACCGGCCTGCGCATGACTGACTTCTATGGCGAGGATAACTTCGCTTGGGCCAGCGACTATCCGCACGCCCTCTCCACTTTCCCGAACTCCCACAAGATTGTGGACGAAAACTTCGCCGGGGTGGGAGAGGACATCAAGAAGAAGATTACCCGCGACAACGTGATCAAGCTCTACAACATGGACCTGGATTAGGACCGTACCCGGGAAAAGGAGACGATAGCTATGCGAAATGGATTCAAGGTAATTGACGCAGACGGTCATTTCTATGAGCCGGGAGACATCTGGGACAGCTATGTAGAGCCGGCCTACCGAGACCGCCGTCCCATCGTCACTCAGGTACATGGGAAGGCTATTCTCGAATACGAGGGTGAACAAACGATGAACGCCCTCAAGTCCAAGACGCTGTTCTCCATGATGGACGACAAATTCGGACACGCCTTCCGGGACAACTGGAGCCTGGAGAGCCGCATCAAGGACATGGACACAGAAGGGTGGGACATTCAGGTTTGTTTGCCGACGAACGGGGCGGCAGCGCCTTCCTATAAGGAGCCGGATCTTTCCGCCGCGCTATGCCGGGCCTATAACAACTGGGCGCACGACTTCTGCAGCGGCGCGCCCGGGCGGATCAAGTTTGCAGCCGTCGTAACCGGGCAGGACCCGCAGTTGATGGTGCAGGAGACTCGTCGAGCGGTGGCGGAACTTGGGGCCGTGTCCATTTTCCTGCCGACGGCGATGCCGGAGAAGATGTGGCATCATCCGGACTACACGCCTGTCTGGGAGGCGGCGCAGGAGATGGAGGTGCCCCTGGCCGTTCACGGGGAGAGCAGTTCCAGCGGACAGCCCGCGGCCAACGCCCGATATCAGCCGCTGGATGGGGCCTTCATCGCGCTCAGCGAGACCATCGGGTTCCCCTTCGAGAACATGATCAACCTGGGGCACTTCATGTACAGCGGCATTCTGGACAAGTTTCCGAGGCTGAAGTTGCTGATACTTGAGGCCAACTCCGGCTGGGTGCCCTTCTGGCTTAACCGGCTGGAGAAGTACTGCGAGGGAAGACAGTCGGTGTTCTTCGACGAGCATCCGCTGGCCCTGACACCCCAGGAGTACTTCCTCAGGCAGTGCGCAGTAGCCGCCGACGCTGACGAGCCGTCAATCAAGTACGTGGTGGACTACATTGGAGACGACAACATCGTGTTCAACACGGACTATCCGCATCCTGACGCACCGGCGACGAATGAGCCGTTGGCTAACATGATGGAGCAGCCGCTGTCGGATGATACGAAGCGCAAGATACTGTGGGACAACTCGGTGAAGATCTACGGTGAGAGGCTGATTTCGGGTGTGACTGTATAGCTTCACACATCTTACACGTTGCAAGTCTGGAAGGGCGCCTGTAGAGGGCGTCCTTCTCTATTTGTGCCATCCACCCCACCTGAATCACCCCAGTCCTAACCTTCCCCCATTGAGGGGGAAGGGAGAAGATGGATTCCTGCCTCCTCGGGAACAGGGAAAGGGGTGAGAAAGCCGATTCTGGCAACGAAATTCCTCGGCTCCGCTTCGCTGCGCTCGGGATGACATGTGGAGGGAAGGGAAGAAGAGGTTTAGGGGTTAGGTGGCTTGCATGAGGATGCCGTGGAGATGGAGGAAGAGCTTGCCAAGTTCCCTAGCGGTGTCCACGGGGCCGAGCCGTATTTCGGGTGTGACATGGTCGAAGAGGCCGAACTCGGTGTAGCGAACGTTATCGCGGTCGGAGAGGGCGTCACGGAGGCGGCGGGACTCAAAGGCTGGGACAAGCGCGTCTTCGCGGTCATGCATTATCAGCAGTTGGGCCTTCAAGTCGGCGATATACTGGCTGGGGGAGATGATGTCGAAGTCGTGGAGGGATTCGGCGGGGAGGCGGGATAGGTAGGGGTCGATTTCTTCTCGCGGAACGCCTTTCAGCAGGGCGTAGACGGCTTGGCCTTCGTCGGAAAGGGTCTGGGGATCTACTATTGAGGGGTCGGCGCCCCTTTCGAAGGCTATTCGGAGCAGGTCTCGTTCATTCTCAGGCAGGTCTTTCGTCATGTGGGTGACGAAGACTTCGCGGGTGAGCTTATCCGGTTCCCAGGATTGGACGACGTCGTTGTATGTGCGGGTTTGGGACGTGATGGAGGCCAAGAGGTCGGGCATGTGGTAATAGGGGCCGAAGGCGTTGACGAAGGATACCTGGTCGCGGATGGGTTCCTGGGAGGCGGCCATAATGCTGTAGCTGGCGCCGACGCAGAATCCGCCGATGCCCACGCGAGATGGGTCTACGAAGTCCTGGGAGGAAAGATACTGGAACGCGGCGACCAAGTTATGGATGTCGCCGGCCTCCATGCGGCCATCGGCCATTATGGGGGACCAGTAGAACATGGTGGCCATGTTTGAGCGGGCAAGGGCTTCACCCAGACGGACGACGCGGTCGTCGTCGGCTCCGGCGGGGGAAACGCCCAGGAAGAGAACGACAGCGGCGAAGGGGCCATCACCAGGGGGACGGTAGAGGTCTCCAATGCCGGCGCCGGCTGGGATTGGGAACGAGACACGCTCCCGGGACGGGGCTTGGGTGAACCATTCCAGAGGCTTGACGGGGGCGTCAAAGACGTGGGGGATGAACATTGCGGCTTTGACGGAGGCCCTGCCCTGGTGAGAAGCGCCGAGGATAATGATGAAGACGATGAGCAGCAGAAAGGCGGCTTGGGTCGCACGCTTTACGACGAGAATGAAGCGATTACTCCCGGCAGTCTGTTGTGCCGGCGCCGGATTAGCTTCCGGACCTGTCGGATTGTTCATTGTCTAGCATCTCGTTGAGGATGTTTCGCAGGGCCTCCGGACTCATGGGGCCGACGAAACTACGCCGAATGGCGCCTGTTTCATCTATAAAGAACTTCTCGGGGATGCCGGATACTCCGTAGTCTAGGGCAACACGGCCATTGGCGTCCACCACCAGAGGATAGGGAACGGCAAACTCGTCGGCGAAGGCGCTGATGGCCTCCGCGTCGTCCCAGATGGCGATGCCGATGAACTCTATGTGACGACCGTCGTATTCGCGGTAGACCTGGGAAAGGATAGGGGCTTCCACGCGGCAGGGAGGACACCAGGAACTCCAGAAGTCCAGCATTACGACTTTTCCGCGGTAGTCCTCCAGGTTGAGGGATTCGGTCCCGTCGAGGGATGCCAGGGAGAAGGGTATGGCCTGGCGGCTGGCGGTGGGTTTCTCGCCCAGTTCGGCGTTAACGCCCAGGCCGCCGGGATTGCCGCCGCTGCGGACGAGGGCCCATCCGAGCAGGGCAAAGAGGGCGACGGCGGGAACTGCGGCGAGGAGGAGTATCCACTTTTGGCGGGTGCTCAGGGGAATTCTCCTAGGGAGGGGATTTTTCGTATTCTATCGCACTTCGCAGCTTTTGCTTAAGGGCCTGACGTCTTTGGCGGTACTCTGATTCGTCTATGCGACCGTCTGCATGGAGATTATCGAGGCGGGCGATTTCGTTTATCAGGAGTTGTGTGTCTGAGTTCAGGGCAGTCGTCTGTGCTCTGTAGCGGAGGCTGTAGAGGAGGATGAGGCAGAGGGCAATAGCGACTAGCGCAGGGATGGCAATGACGAGGAGGTGGTTGTCTTCCACCGCGTTTGAGGCGCGCTGCCAGAGAGAGGGTTGGGGAAGGCCGGAGATTTCGATGTCCAAGGAAGTGCGCTGGGAAAGGTTTGGGATGCTCCAAACCCGGTAGGTAACGTCGCCGATGTGGGTGGCCTGGGCTTCCGTCATCCCGGAACCGCCGGCGTCACCAAGACCTTCGGGGATGAGGATGCGGAAGATGGAGGCTCCCTGCAGAAATGTGGGGGAGAAGGATACGCGACCGTCCTTATAGGGGAAGGTGTAGTTGAAGGAGACCTGATGGGAGCCAGGGGGTACGGCTGCGGCAAGGCCGAATCCGGTGCCAACGTCCAGAATTTCACCCGGAGGCAGGTCGGACTGGACTTGAAGGGCAGCAGAGTCTGCGGGGACGGTGAATCTGAGGAAGTTCATGGCGGAGGCGGGCTGGAGGATTGGCTGGAAGGCCCGATCCCGGGAATTGGAAATGAGGACAACTTCAGCAGCCGAGACTAGGTTTTCGCTGGGGTCGGCCTCGCGGATGATGAGGATGTGGGAGTCGACGTTCAGGGCTGCGAGTTCGTTGGTGGTCTCGTAGACGCCCAGGACAACGGGGGATTGAAGGCTTTCGGGTTCCAGGCCGTAGGTTATGTCCCTATAGACGGTGGTGAGAGCGTAGCGGACATTGGGGCCGGAAGGAACGTCGAGGAAGGCGAAGGCGCCCTCTGCATCGGTGATGGCGGTGCGGGTATCGACACCGCCGGAGGGGGTGAAGACGTGGAGGATGACTTCATGGCCGATAGAGGTTTTCCCACCGTCGGAGAGGTTAACCACACTGCCGTCGAACTGGGCGGTTTCCTGGGCGCTGGCCAGGGGAACAGTCAGGATGGCCATCCCCATGAGCGCCATCAGAAGGGTCAAGGGGAGACGGATCATGCTCACTGGGACTCGCTGTTGTTGTTTTGCAGGGCCCGGCGGCGAAGGCGTATGCGTTCTTCCAGTAGGTCGTCGAGGCTTTCAGGGGTGGGAGCATCGTCGGTTGACCCGAAGGCTTCCATTTCGTAGGCACGGAGGGTTTCGGCGGCGGCGCGACGGAGTTCGTCCATCTGGCGCTGGTAGTCCTGGGGCTCGATGACGCCGAGTTCGAATTCCATCTGGAGGCGGTCTATTTCGTCGAAGGCGGACTCGACGTTGCGGGCAAGGCGGTTGTCGGTATCGGATTGGTCGTCAGATGGGGTCTCGCTCTGTCGGGCTTTGAGCAGGGGGTAGGAGACGACGAGGAGGCTCAGGAGGGCGAGGAGCAGGGCTATCAGGTAGTGCATTACGTGAGGTCTTCCTTAGTGGAAATGGCGGGTGGGAGAGGATGATGCATGGGTGCGATAATAATGTGCGGTTCGCGAATCGCTCCTATAGATTGGGGTGCAGGCGTGGACTTTTTCACGGCAATTGCGGTTTTGGGTGGGAGGGACTGGATTCCGGCTTTCGCCGGAATGACGGGATTTGGGAGCGGGAGGGCCAGAGGGCGATGGCGGTGCCGAGGATCATTATGGGGCCGGCAAGCCACATCCACCAGACGAGGGGATTGACGAATATACGGAAGCCAATGCTGGGGTCGCCCTCGCGGGCCTCGCTGGGGACGACGTAGAGGTCTTCGATGGGGGTGGGGCGGATGCCGGCGCGGGTGGCGCTGATGTTGAATTCAGGGTAGAAGGTGCGCTCGGCCTCGAGGGTGGTGAGGGGTTGGCCGTTTCGAGATACGTCGAGGGTGTAGAAGGACTCGCGTCGGTCAGGCTGCTGGACGGTGCGGGAATCGACGTAGGTGAGGTCGTATCCTTCGATGGTGACGGTCTCCCCGGGGGAGAGCAAGACGTCGCGCTGGACGCCGTAGAAGGAGGAGCCGACGATGCCTACGCCCAGGACTATGACGGCGAGATGCACCACGTATCCGCCATAGCGGGGCCGGTTGGAGGCCATCAGCCTGAGGAAGGCGACGGGATATGCTTCGCCGCGACGTTTTCTTACTCTTGTGCCGCGGAACCATTCCTGTAGGATGCCAGCGGCGACGAGGGCGAAGAGGGCAAAGGCGGCGAGGGCGTAGGGGTTTCGGACGCCGATGATGGCAAGTACAACCAGGGTCGCGAGCGCGGATATGGCCGGGTATAAGAGGGTCCGTTTGAAGGTACGGCCCGCGGCGCGTCGCCAGGGTAGGAGGGGGCCGACGCCCATGAGGAAGATGAGGCCGAGGAAGAGGTGTCCGTTGACCTGGTTGTAGAAGGGTTCGCCAACGGTGACTGTGAAGCCGGAGAAGACTTCGGATACCAGAGGGTAGACGACGCCCCAGAGGGTGACGAAGGCGACGCCGAGAAGGAGGAGGTTGTTGACGAGGAAGGCGGCTTCTCGGGAGAGGGAGGATTCGAGGCGGCGGGCGCTCTTGATGAGGTTGTAGCGGAAAAAGAAGAGGGCGAAGGGGGCGATGGTGCCGACTATCATGAAGGTGAGGAACACCCAGCCAAGGGAAGATGCGGCGAAGGAGTGGACGGAGGGGACGGGGCCGCCACGATTGATGAACATGCCGAAGAGAGAGAGGCCGAAGGTGAGGTTGATGAGGGCGAGGTTCCACATGCGGAACATGCCCTGTCGCTTCTGGACCATGATGGAATGGATGAACGCGGTGAGGCCGAGCCAGGGCATTAGTCCAGCGTTTTCGACGGGGTCCCAGGCCCAGTAGCCGCCCCAGCCGAGGATGGTGTAGGCCCACCAGGAGCCGAGAAGAAGACCGGTTCCGAGGGTGGCCCAGGCGATGATTCCCCAGACTCGGGCCACGTCTACCCACTGGTCGGCGACCTGCTTCGAGAGTAGAGCGCCGACGGCGAAGGAGAAGGGGATACTGACCATGACGAGGCCAGTCATCAGCATGGGCGGATGGGCGAACATTCCGGGGTGGACGAGGAGGGGGTTGATGCCGCGTCCGTCGGCGGGTGTGAAGTCGAGGGTGATGAAGGGGTTGGCGAGGGTGGCAAGGACGGAGAGGAAGAATACCAGGATGAGCATGAGGACAGCGTTGGAGTAGGGGAGGCTTTCTCGGAAGCTGCGGGGGGCGAAGGCCACGGCGGCGGCTGCAAGGATTCCAAAGACGGTGGCGATGAAGAGGAGGGAGCCTTCGTTGCCCGCATATATGGCGACCCAGGTGTAGATGCGGGGCATGGCGAGGTTGCTGTGCTCGAAGACGTAGCGAACCTGGAAGTCGTTGGAGAGGAAGGCGGAAACGAGGCTGAAGGAGGAGATGATGAGTGCAAGGGCAACGAGGTATGTGGCGTTTCTTCCGCTCTGAACGAGGGCGGGCAGGCCGCGCATCTGGCCGACGACGGAGGCAAGCATACCGTAGACGGCGAGGGCAAGAGCAAGAAGGATGGTTATGAGGCCGAGTTCAGCCATTTCTTTTGCCCTTGGTTGGAGGAGGTTCTCCCGTGGGGTCAGGGGGAGGTGTGGACGGGGAGCACCCCCATCCTAACCTTCCCCCGTCAAGGGGGAAGGGAGAAGATGGATTCCCGCCTTCGCGGGAATGGGGGTGGGAGGGATCACCCCCATCCTTACCTTCCCCCATCAAGGGGGAAGGGGGAAGGCGAGAGGAGCGGGAAGCTATTTCGGCGTCGACTCGTTCAAGGTATTCGTCCATTTCGTTGCCGTCAGATTGTGGGAGGTCTGGAGGCGGGTCGTCCAATGCTGAAGGGTCTCCTCGCTTCATGGATCGGAGGACAAAGAAGAGGATCCCTCCCGCCAAAAGGAATACGGCTGGCGGCAGCAACCAGATTGTAAGGGTTGAGCCGGACTTGGGCGGCTCGGCCAGGACTCGCAGGCCGTAGCGCTCCGGGGCGGAGAAGTAGTCGAGAATTTGCTGCTCCGTCCAGCCTTCGGCCAGTTTTTCTCGGACGAAGGCGCGCATTTCCCTCGCCTGGGGAACCTGGGCCTGATCGATGGTCTCGGCGGGGCAGTAGGGGCATATGAGGCGCTTGTCGACGCTTTGAGCGCGTTCTTCAAGGGTAAGGGGGCGGTCTTCGGCGCAGGAGGAAAGGAGGGAAACGAGAATAACGAGGGAGACGGAGGTCAGGAGAAATCTGGGGAGGCCGATAGGCTGAGGGTACATCAGAGGCCCAGCCGGTTGGGGAGTCCCTTAGGGCCCTCCCAGGGTGTTGAGATAGTTGACCAGCATCCACCGCTCTTCGGCGGTGAGCAGCTTTTCGAACTGGGGCATGACCACTCTGGCGCCCGGCTCCATACCGGCAATCTCCGGTCGGAGGTCCCGGTTGGTGATGGTGGCGTAGAGGAGACCGTCTGAGTATCCGAGGACGTTGACGAGGGAGAGGTTGACGTTGAGCTTGGGTGTGTAGCCGTATTCCTCGATCATTGTAGTGAGGACCTGACCGTCGCCAAGGGCGTCCATGCCGTGACACATAGCGCAATTGATGACGTAGAGCTTTGCGCCTTCGTCGACGCCCTGCTCAGGCATGGGGTTCTCGATGTTGTTTATCTCGTCGGGGTGGACCTGGGCAAAGAGGGGCACGTCCTTCCCGGTGATGGGCACGGCGCCGGCGGGGGGCATCAGGCGAGGGGGCTGCTGGGAGTGATGGGTGGGCTGGTAGTGCATCTCGTAGAAGATGTCCACGGGGTAGCTGCCCTCGGCGCAGCCAATGGCGACGAGGCCGACTATAACGGCCAGCAGCCCGAACCGCTCCGGCGTCGAGAGCAGTCGGCGGCGCAGGCTGTTTCTAATGCCCTGGAGGGGTCTCAACATCATGCTGCTTCTCGTCGAACCTCTTCAGCTCCGGCCTGGGTGAGAATCTGCTCGGCCCGGTCTACGGTATCGTCGTCACAGTCGACTACAACGCCGATGAGGCCTTCGGTTATGCGGTCGTCGTAGATGTGTTTTTTCACGGTGGGGAGCCTGGACTCGAAGATGATGCCTATGACGGTGAAGAGGATAGCTCCGAGCATGGTGCCTTCGTAGGTAATGATGGCCATGGGAGGGATGGAGAGGATGGGCTTGCCGCCGGTGACGAGGGGGTAAGCAAGCTGGGTGCCGGAGGTGAGGAGTATGGCAGCGGTGAGGCCGATGAGGGCGCCGACGAAGGGGAAAACGTAGAGGCGGTGGCTGCTGTGCCGCTCGCCAAGAGCGCCTTCAGGGTAGGGGGTATCGGTGAGGAACTCGTAGTCCTCCTTGGAGAACCCGGCATTGTCCAGCGCCTCGCCGGCTTCTGCGGCGTATTCGGCGTTGGAGTAGAGAGCCAGGACGGAATGCGTAGCCATTACTGCACCTCGGGCGATTCTACTCTTCTCTGATTACGGCAGGGACGCGCCTGCGTCCGACCTTGATTTCGTCTGCAAGTATCTGACCTTCCTTGATGTCAAACAGGGGGATGAGGGGGAATACCTTGGCGAACAACAGGAATAACATGAGGACAAGGGCGAAGGTTCCCGCGACAATCATTATTTCGATGGGGCTAGGGGCGTAGGTGTACCAGGACTGGGTGAAGACCTGCTTGCGGGCGAGGCCGGGCACGATGATTATGAACCGCTCAAGCCACATGCCGATGTTGACGGATATGGTGGTGATGGTCATCCAGAAGAAGCTGCGTCGCACGTTTCGGAAGAGCCAGAGGGGAACGGGGAAGAAGAAGGCGGTTACGATGAACACCAGGAACAGCCAGCCCCAGGGGTGACCAAAGATCTGGAGGCTGCGGGTTGCAAGTTCGTCGCCTTCCTGTCCGTAGATGCCGAAGAGGAATTCCATGGCGAAGAAGTAGAACCAGGCTATGGCGATGACGATGAGGAGGCGTCCGAGAGCGTCTATATGCTCCCTTCGGACGTACTCCTCCCAACCGAAGAGCCATCGCATGAATATCATGACGGTTACGACGCCGGAGACGCCGGAATGGACGGCTCCGATGACGAAGTAGGGGGCGAAGATGGTGGAGTGCCAGCTGTTGACGGACACGGCCATGCCGAAGTCCCATGACACTATGCTGTGGACGGAGACGAAGACGGGGAGGATGAGGGCTGAAAGCAGGATGCCCGCTATGGCCTGGAGCTTCCACTGGCGAGGGGTGCCGCGCCAACCCAGGGCGAGGACGGAGTAGGCCATGCGGCGGATGCCGGTGGCGCGGTCTCTGACTACGGCGAGGTCGGGGACTAGGGCGATGAATACGAAGAGGATGCTGGAGAGAAGGTAGGTGTTTACGGCGGAGGGGTCCCACACCAGCGGGGAGCGGATGTCGGGCCAGATTCCGCGGGAGAAGTCGTAGGGGAAGACCCAGTACATTAGTCGCCAGGGCCGTCCGGTGTGGATGAAGGGCATGAGCACGGCGGTCATGAGGGAGAAGATGGTCAAGACTTCGGCGGCACGAGTGGCGGGCCGACGCCATTCGGCCTTGGAGAGACGCAGGATGGCGGAGAGCATGACGCCGGCGTGGCTGATGCCTATCCAGAAGACGAAGTTGGTGATGAAGAATCCCCAGAAGACGGGGCGGTTCAGGCCTGTGACGCCTATGCCCTGGTTGACCATGAACCCGGCGGCGCCTACGGCAACGACGACGACCAATCCGAGGAACATGACGATTGCCCAGTACTTCACGGGGTTCTCGAAGAGGCCCCGGAGCAGCTCCCGGTTAATCCGTCTGTAGCCTAGTATCTTGCCTTCTTGCAACTTGGCTCCTAATTCCTATTCGGGCTTGCCCAGCACGAGGAATTTGCTTCGCAGGAGGGGGCGCACTCGCTGGTAGAGGAGGCCCTCCTTTACTTCCCAGATGGAGAGGATGGGGAAAATTCTGGATGCCAGGAGGTATATCAACACCGCTCCTGCCAGTCCTCCAAGGATTATCAGTATGTCGAGAACGTCGGGCAGCATGGCCGGCTGCACGGCCTTGAGGGCGTGGCCGGTAACGTCTTCGATGCCGAGGGCGGGAACGTAGAGGCGTATGGTCATGAAGAAGGCCCCGATGAGGACGGAAGCCCCGGCAAGGGTTGGGCCAAGGATGCTCTTCCTGACTGCATTCCACATGAGCAACAGGAAGGGTATGAGGAAGCTGAAGAAGAAGTTCAGTAGAAATGGTATGCGGTAGGATTCGAACATGAAGGTCTTGAGGACGTTCTGCTCGGTTGGGGTGCGCCCGTACCAGAAAGTGATGAGGGCGGCGAACCAGAAGTAGGCCCAGAGGAGGCTGAGGGCCAGGAGGATCTTGCTGAAGGACCAGAAGGACTCCATGGGGATGAAGTCCTTGTAGCGTCCGGTGGCCCTCAGGATGAAGGTGGTCACGAGGGTGAGGCCTATGGCGGCCTGGATGCCGGTGAGGGCCTGGTGGGCGGGCATGATGGAGTCTTTCCAGCCCGGAACGAGGGACATAACGAAATCGACGTTGATCATGGTCTGGACCATGACCAGCAGCATGAAATAAAAGGCTCCGAGGGCTGTCAGCCCGATGCGGTGGTAGTTCCACTGGGCCTGGGTGCCGCGCCAGAAGCCGGAGATGCTTCGCAGGAGACGGGTGCGGGGCCCGTTGTCGCCGTGACGGGCGAGGACGGCCATGTCGGGGATTGCTGAGAGGACCAGAAGGCCGAGGCCGCAGACGACGAGGCCGAGGACAGCAAAGAAGTCCCACCAGAGGGGGACGCCGATGAATTCCGACGAGACCCAGAGGCTTCTGCGTCCTTCCAGGGGTGGCAGCAGGGCCATGAGAGGGAGGAACCAGAGGATGGTGAGGAGGCCCACGGCGGCGTAGAGTTCCGAAACGCGGGAGAAGGGCCTGCGCCAGTGGTTCTTGGTCCAGCGCAGGGCTACGGCCACAAGGGGGGCGGAGCCGGCGGTTATGAGCAGGAAGGCAAACATGGCGGAGTAGTAGCCCCACTGGGCCCGTTCGCTGACGCCGAAACCGTCTAGGAAGCGGAGGATGAGGGCGATGATGCCGATGACGAATACCGAGCCCAGGACGGCGACTATTAGCTTGTAGTTTTTGGTCACGTTGAAGAAGTCCCGCGACACCTGCTCGGTGACCATGCGGGAGTTGAGCTCGGGCCCGTCTACGGATATCTGGACCCGGTCCCGGTTGTTATCGGTGGTGGTGGTCAATGGGCTTCTTCCTCGGGTGCGTTCGGGTCGACTTTCTTCAGATAGATGACGCTGGGCGACGTTCCAATGTGGTCGAGGAGCTTGTAGTGGCGGGGATCACGGGCGCGTTGGGAAACATCGCTATTCGGGTCGTTGATGTCGCCGAAAACGAGGGTGTTGGTGGGGCAGGCGTTGACGCAGGCGGGCATGTAGTTGCCGGCTTTCAGGGTCTGGTCGTTGACCTTTCCGCCGTCACGCCCTTCGATGGTGCGTTCAGCCCGTCGGATTCGCTGAATGCAGAAGGTGCACTTTTCCATGATGCCGCGGCTGCGGACGGTAACGTCCGGGTTGAGCTGGTTCCAGAAGGAGCCGGGCCATTCCGGGTCGTGGAAGTTGAAGAAGCGGACCTGGTAGGGGCAGTTATTTGCGCAGTAGCGGGTGCCCACGCAGCGGTTGTAGACCTGCACGTTGAGGCCCTGGCTGTTGTGATAGGTGGCGTAGACGGGGCAGACGGGTTCGCAGGGGGCGTTTTCGCAATGTTGACACAGGACGGGGATGAACCGGGCCTTGACGTTTGGCCACGTGCCCTCCCAAACCCTGTCTATACGGATCCACTGCTTGGCGCGGCGGGAGAGGAAGTCCTTCTCCTCGTTGACGGGGATGTTATTCTCCGCCTGGCACGCCACGACGCAGGCCTGGCAGCCGGTACACCGGTCCAGGTCTATTACCATTGCCCACTTCTTTGTTTCGGACATCTTCTAGCGTAATTCCTTAGTGTGCTTCTATCCTCTGGTTATCTTGACTATAGCTTCTTCCTGGTTGGGAACGAAGGCGGGGACGATGCCTTCGAACTTGGGTATAGGGGAGTTTTCCCCTGTGGGGACTATTCTAACTCGGGTGCCGGCCCATGCGAGGGACTGGGTCTGCTCTTCCAGGGGCAGTCCAAGGAGGTGAAGGGGATTTTCGCCCCTGCCCTTGGAGTAGCGGAGGGAGGCGGTGTGACCCTGTCCTACGGGGATGCCGATGACGTTGGGCGGCACTGCGGGATGGTGATATATCTGGGCGACGAAGGAGCGTCCGTTGGCGCCTTCCACACGGACGAAGTCGCCTTCCCTGAGACCGATGGCGTCGGCTACGAGGGTGCTAATTTCGACCCATGTGGTCCAGGCGACGGTTGTCAGGGGGTCAGAGCTCCCCTGGAGCCAGGGGAGGTGGGCACCGCTGCCGTCGGCGAGGGAGACGGTCTGGAAGGGTATCAGGTTAAAGGTGTTGCCGCCCTCGGGGCCGGTGATTACGGGTTCCTTGGCGCGGCTTGCTATCTCCGCCAGATTGGGCATTGCGGGGGAGGAATCAGCGGTGGCGTCGGGGTCCCACCAGCCACCCTGCTGGAGAAGGCTGTTCCAGAAGGAATTGAAGTCCGCATCCTGGATGGAGCCGCGTTCCAGCGCCTGAATCTTGCGGGCCTGATCCTGGAGCAGATGATGGTAGGTGGGCATGTTGAGGGGTGACGCGCCGTCGAGGCCCATCTCCCGGGAAAGCTGGAGCAGAACGTCGGCGAAGCCCATGGGGTTCATGCCGGGAAGGGGGTTGACCACGGGCTGCTGCATACCGATGACTTCGAAGCCGGGACCGGGTGAGGGGATGTCGTCGCCCCAATCTTCCATGGGGGACCTTTCGGGCAGGATCAGGTCGGCCATCTCGGCGGTCTCGTCCATGAAGGAGGAGAAGGAGGCGATAAAGATGTCGTCGCGGTTCAGCGTTTGTTGGAGGCCGACGTCCCCGGGCAGGTCATTCACGGGATTGACGCCGCGGAACATCACGACGCCGGTGCGTCCATTGGCTATATCGGCGACGGTGCGGCTCCAGTCCCCGGTTGAGGCCGCCTGGACGGACTTCGCGAGCTCAGCCACGGGTGCTGGCGGGTTCAAGACGATGCCGCCTTCCGCGCCGACGCTATCGACGAGGAAGTTGAGGGCGAAGATGGCGGCGAGGTTGAAGGCGCCGTTGGTTTGGGCGGAGGCGCTGCAGCCGCCTATGGCGATGCTGCGGGAGCCGCCGCGGGCAAAGTCTCGCGCCATTTCACGGATGACCTCATGGGGTTCGGAGCCGTGGAGGGGCGGGACGCCCAACTGCTGGGCGATGATGTTGGGGGCATAGGGATCGAGGGCCGACGCGCCCTGACCGCCGGTGAGCTGGTTGATGCGTTCCTGGGGGACCAGTCCCTCAGAGATGATGACCTGGGCGACGCTTAGGGCAAGCATTCCTTCCATACCCGGGTTGATGGGCACCCAGGTGTCGGCGTTGGCGGCGGTGAGGGAGAACCGGGAGTCCACCTGAACGAGGTTTCCGCGGTGTCGCCTGCCAAGTCCCTGTCGAAACTCTCCGTATCCCCTGGAGAACTGGACCGGGGCCATCCAGGCGCCGAGGAAGTCGGCGCCGAAGGAGAGGACGTAGTTGGCGTTCTTGAAGTCGAAAGTAGGCGTGGCCTGCTGGCCGAGCACGTCGTGCATGACCTGGTCGTAGGCGGCGTCTTCCATCGGCTGAAAGGCCATGTGGCGGGCACCGTAGGCTCCGGCGAAGCTGTCGACGAGGTGGGCCATGCTGGCGCGAAGGGGGCCGGTGACGGTGAGGACGCGGCTGCGGTCGGACTGAGCCTGGAGGTGGCCGCGGAGGTGGTCCAAGGCTTCGTCCCAGGAGATGGGGGCGTAGCGTCCGGTTCCGCGGGGGCCTTGACGGAGGAGGGGGCCGGCGATGCGTTCTGGGTGGTATAGGGCCTGGAGACCGGCTTCGGACCGGAGGCTGTGGCCGCCGAGGTTGGTGGGATAGACGGGATTGCCCTGGACCTTCTTGGCCCGGCCTTCCATGACTCGGACGACGATGCCTTCGGTTTCGGGGTACTGTCTGGACAGGGTGGCGTACCAATTGTCGCGGCCGGTTACGAGGTCTTCTGGGAGTTGGACGGGGCTCTGGGAGACGAATTCGCGCTCGTCGAAGAAGTTGCACGCCACCGCGCCCAGCGTGGAGAAGCTGGCCAGTTTCAAGAAGTTTCTTCTACTAATCTTCATTCGCGGGCTGTTCCTAGTAGTGGCAGGTGGTGCAATCTGTGATATCGGTGTTTTCGGTCAAGATTTCGTTGTCCCTGTGGCAGTCGACGCAGTCGCCCATTTTGAGGCTTCGGACTTGTTCGACCTCCACCATGTCGCGCACGTCGCCGTGGCAGGTGGCGCAAGCCGCCTCCAATTCGAGGCCCTGCACTTCGGTCAGAAAGCGCACGTGGGGTTCGTGGGAGAACTGGACGTGGTCGGGCAAGCGGTGAACTCGCTTCCAGTCGATAGGGCGATTGTTGTTGTAGTGCTCGATGACTTTGGCCACCTCGGGGGGAGCGTTCTCTCCCTGGACGGTGGCGTGGCAGAGGAGGCAGCCTTCCACGGGCAGGATGGTTGCGGCGTCTCCCTTGGTAACGTCCCGGTGGCAGAAGGCACAGTTGATTCCCTCGATGTCAACGTGGACGGTGTGGGGGAAGGCGATGGGCTGCTCCGGGGGTCCGGGGAAGCCGAAGACCTGGATGGGGGTGGAGAACCAGGCGCGGAGGAGGAAGACGGCCACCAGGATGACTACGGCGGTGGTGAGGAGTCCCCCCAAGGCGATGGGGATTATGAGCATTTTGGGGGTGATGTACTTGGGGATCATCGGCTGCCCCCAAACATCGAAAGCGGCGGGCCTGCGATTCTCGCTAAGACCAGACGCTGCATATTAAATCCAGAACCGGTCATAGATGACCTCAAGGACGTAGGCCAGGTTGACGGCCAGAGAGAGAACGGTAAGGGCGAAGGCGAGGATGATGAGGGCGGCGATGGTAAGGGAGAAGCGGAGGAGTCCCGCGCTTCTGGGCAGATGGCCGGTGGATATGAGGGAGGGAATTATGGCGTGGGCGGTGAGCATGGTCACGGCAAAAGACACTATCAGAAGGAGATAGAACCAGAGATTGTGAAGCAACAGGCCAAGCTCTCTCCATTCAAGAGAGCCGATTGCTATGGGATCCGGGAGCATTGCACCGCCTACTTACTCACCTATAAAAGTCCCGTTCAGGCCCGTTTAGAGGGCACGTGAAAACTATCACACAAGCTTTCAGGGTGTCAAGAGTAATCAGGCTTGGGCAAGGCTGGCGGAGGGGTTGGGTTGAGGGGTGTCTGAGGGGGTTTTATGGAAGGCAGGAAGCACGTGGCGACCGAAGAGCTCCAGTTGCTCCCGGGCTTCGTTTGCGGCGCACATGGGGCGGGCTACGAACTTGCTGGCGCCTGCATTCACGTAGTCCTGGATGAGACCGGCGACGGTTTCGGGCGGACCCAGGGCGGTGTACTGTCGGAGGGGTACGTTGAGCCTGTGGGCGAAGACGTGCTCGCTGGCAACCTCGTCGGCTTTTTGGAGGTCGGAGGTGATGTAGAAGCCCAGCATGGTGCCGATATGATCTTCGTCAACCACGCGGTTGTTATCCGTCGCGGTGCGAAAGATAAGCTTGCGACCCTCGTTCACTTCGGCGGGGGTGGCCTGGGAAACGAGCCAGCCGTCGCCGAGCCTTCCGGTGCGCCGCTGGGCGGCCTTGCTTCTACCGCCGATCCAGATGGGCGGCGAGGGCTTCTGGACGGGTTTGGGCACGATTGAGACGTCGTTGAGGGTGAAGAAGCGACCGTGATGGGTGACGCTTACTTCCTCCCACAGACGGCGGATTAGGTGGATGGCTTCGTCGGCCCTTTTGCCTCGTCCGGCCTTTTCGACGCCGCAGGCCTCGTATTCCACGGGGTCTTCCTGGCCGAGGCCGACAGCGGGGAGGAGACGGCCCTTGGATAGGTAGTCCAAGGTGGCGAGCTCTTTGGCGAGAAGGACTGGGTTGCGGAGGGGGAGGGCGATGACGCTGGTGCCGAACTTGAGGGTATCGGAGTAGGCGGCGATCATCGAAAGGGCGACGATGGGTTCCAAGGGGAAGCGTCCACCCACGACGCGGTCGCTGAGCCAGATGGAATCGTAGCCATACTCTTCGCCGATATCGACAAGTTCGCGGAGGAGGTCATGGCCGTTGGATTCGGATGGGAAGGGGCCGGGGGCAAAGCCGATTCTAACCGTCAGGTTGGTGGACATAAATGATGGTGTAGGGGCAGTGGTGGGCGTCCGCAAGGGAGTTCCCGCGGGGGCTGGTGGTTGAATTGGGTCAGGAGCGGCTCTTGGGCTTGTCCTTGGGGTCAGGGACGGTGCATCCGCAAGTCTGGCACATAGGTGTCACCTCACTTATAGGGGTGAGCCTAGTATAACAGTGGGTGAGGAAAAGGGAAGAGCCCGAGTTGGGCAGGCGGCTTTGGAGGAGCTTCAGTCAGGCCGGAGGAAGACCAGTCTGCGAAGGGCCAGACGGATGAAGGGCCAGCGCAAGACGCCCCAGGACCATCGGAGATTTTCGTAGGCGTCGTCGTCGAGGCGCTTGTTGCGTCCGTACATGGTCCGCACGTAGGCGGCTACAATGGATTCGACGAGAGCGGCGTACCTGGGCACGCGTGCTGCGAGCCTAGCGCCGTATTCGGTGGGGGTCTCATTGTCGTTTCGCGGAAGTCCCGACAGCCCCGCCAGGAAGCTGACGCCCGCGAAGGCCAACACGGGAAGGCCGAGGCGACGGGAGAGGAAGCGAAGGTAGAGGTTGGCCGCGAGGATGACGAAGGCAACCAGGAACAGACCCAGCAAGGGCCACAGGACGAAGGGGCGGAAGAGAAGGTCAAGGGGGCTGCTGCCCTGGGTGGCGACGGGGCGTAGATCCAGGGGTGTGAAGTCGAGGTCGTCCGGATCGAAGTCGTCGGTGCCGCCGGCGGGGTCCAGGTCTTCTTCGCACTCGAAAATGTTGCCGAAACACTCGTCGTCAAGGCCGCCACCCCTGGAACCTGCTGAAGCGGTCTGGAAGCCCAAGTTTCGCAGGCTGGGCTGAACGCCGGAGGGGGTGGGCTCGAACTCCACCCAGCCGTACTCGGGAAAGTAGACCTCGGGCCAAGCGTGGTAGTCCTTTGTGCGGACCATCCAGGCGTTACGGTCTTCGTCCCACCGGCCGGGGGCGAAACCCACAACGAGGCGGGCGGGGATGTCCAGGGAACGGAGCATGGTAATCATGGAGGAGGCGAAGTAGCTGCAGAATCCGACGCGCTGGTTTGTGAGGAACCACTCGACGGCGTCGACACCCGGTGGTGGCGGAGTGATCTGCTCTGCGTATTTCAGGGCATGAAGGTAGTCCTGAATGCTCATGGCGACGTCGTAAACGTTGTCGTGGCCTTCGGCCAATTGCCGGGCCAGGTCTCTAACGGTTTGGGGGAAATTCGATGGAAGCTGTAGATATCGGTCGGCGATCCAGTTTGGATAGGCGATGCCGTCCTGACCGTAGGCGCGGCTGGATTGCTGAAGCTGCTGGGGCGTGGCGGTGGATACGGAGCCGATGGCGGCGTAGCTGCGGGGCGGGTTTTGCCGTCGGGAAAACATGAGGGCGGTGGTGGGGTAGCTGCCCGCTTCCAACCGGTGGACGGTCAGGTTGCTTTCCTGTAGCGACGCGTCTCCCGTCGGAGGGACGGTGAAGGTGAGTCCTCCAGCCGCCAGATCCAGTTCAAGGTCGGAGACGGTCGGGATTGAGTTGTCGAGGATGCTCTCCCTGAATTGGGCTACGTCCGGGGGGAGATAGAAGGGTTCGGGGCGGTCGAGGTAGAGGTTGAAGGCAGGCTGAGGGGAGAGTTCCCTGAGGCCGGATACAGTGGAGCGGATGGGGAGTCCCGCGGTGGCCACGTGGGTGTTGGAGGAGAAGATGCGGACCTGGGTGCGGACTTCCTTTCTTGCGGCCTGCGGCTCCGGTGATGGGAAATTGGAGGGAAGGTCTTCGGGGGTGCGGGGAGGGTCGGGGATGCTGATCCAGCCCTGGGGAGTGTAGGTCTCGTAGACGCGCACGCGCCACCGGTGGGCTTCAGGGGAGGAGACGCGCATGACGACAGTTTCGTTCAGTTCCACAGGACTGGTGAAGGGGAGAATGGGTCGGAGGTCGAATCGCAGCCAGTTCTTGCGGCTGGGGATGTTATTGAAGAGGCCGGAACCGGATTCCAGGAGTTCCAGAACCGGCTCTTCCAGCGTCGAAACAGGGGCAGGACGGACTGGGGTGTTGGGAGAAGGGGTAGGCCAGGTGAAGGCCAGCGTGGCCAGGGAAAGGACGATGCCTGCGGCCACGACGGCGGGTAGGAGAATCTTGCGACCGGCTGGGGGCCGCCGCTGGAGGTGGAAGAAGGCTACAGCGGGCGTGGAGGCGATGAGGAAGAGGGGAAGGTGGAAGAAGTAGCTATTGTCGAGGAAGGCGAGGGCAATCAGGACGAGCAGGAGGCCCGTCAGGGGTATCAGGATGGCTTTGTTGGACTGGGAGAGCCGGAGGACCAGGTGGGTGACGAACCAGGCGGCGGCGAGGAAGAAGAGTCCAAAGATAGTGTGGGCCCCGTCGTCCAGGAAAGGGAGGCCCAGGCCGAGGGTGACGACAATGCCGGAAGCCAGAACCAGCGCGTAGCCCAAGGTTCGGCTCTTGCCGGCTGCGAATCGGCCAAGGACTAGGGCGGCCAGGATGGGAAGGATGAGGGGCGCAAGTCCACGTACCCAGTTGGCGTTTTCGATGATGCTGAAGGCGGCGTAGAGGCTGAGGGCCAGAAGGATGAGGCCGACAGTTTCCCCGGGAGTGGGGATGGGGTTTCGCTCAGGTTGGGCGGGACTGACAGGCTGGGGTTGCCACAGGTTGGTTACCTCCGCGCTGTGGGGCCTTTGGGACAGGGGTGAATTGGGTAGAGGGGTTTGCATAGCGGGCTAGTAGACGAGGCGGTCCATGACGTTGGCGAGGGAGTGGGAGAGGCGGTCGCCGCGGCGGATGACGTAACCGTCGTAGGGCGCACCTGTTGCAGCAGGGAGCGGGGCGTCGCCGTTGGTGGCAGTCTGGAAGCTGCCGGAGTCGAGGAGGACAGGGAGAACGGTGACGCCGCGGCGGTACATGTGCTGGAAGACGCCGGGGCTTCCCGGGATGGGGCCCGGGGCGATTACAACGGCGAGGCTGCCCTGGGGGAGTTCGCGACCTGCTTTGATAAGCAGGTTGGACAGGGGAACTTCACCCGTTGCCTCAATTCTGGAAAGGGTCTCCAGCATTACCCAGAGCTGAGCGGCATCGCGTTGAGGAACGACGGAGTGGAGCGTGTCTCCGTAGACCATGAGGCCCACGTTCTGGTGGGACTCGATGAGGCTCACGGCGAGGGACGCGGCGATGGTGACGGCGTACTCTTCAGTGCTTTCGAGGCCGTCGCCAATCTGCCGGGAGGCCTGGAGGTCAAGGATGAGCCAGACTGCGGTGTGGCCTCCGCTGTCGAACTCCTTGCTCATAAGGCGGTTGGTCCTGGCGGTGGTGGGCCAGTGGATGCGGTTGAGACTGTCGCTGGGGCGGTATTCGCGCACCCTTGAGGCGGAGGCGCTGGCCCCCGGCATCAGGCTGGCGCGTCCCACGTCGCCAAAGGCGGCAGCGCCTACGGAGAGTCCGGCCACGAGGGGAACCACCTGGGGATAGACGGTGATGGTCTGTGGCTGGCCGACCAGGCGGCGGATGGTGGTCAAGCCAAAGGGGTCGGAAGCGGCTATTTCAGCGGCGCCGATGGTGTTGAGTCCGCGCCGGTCCTGATGGGCCATGAGGGTATGTCGGGTAACTGACCTGGGCTTCAGGTTCAGGATGAGGCTGTCTTCCCTGGTGGAGAGGTCCAACATCCTCAGCCGCAGGCCCAGGCGGGGAATGCCCAGTTTCTCCCGGACGGTTATGCGCAGGTGAAGGGGATGGCCCACCTGGGGACGGGCGCTGAGGGTCTCCACGATGACTTCAAGGCCGCGGGTCTGAATCCATGACCAGAGGAAGCTAAGGCCTGTCAGCAGGAGACCGAAGTAGAGGAGGAAGTACAGAGGCCGGTATGCCGTGACGAGGGCGAGGGCCAATAGAAGAAGGGCCGGGGGAATGACAGTTACCAGGGTTAGGAGGGAGGGTCGATTCATTGGAGGGCCAATGGTCGCAACTTCGGTGGCGGGTTGATAATCCGGTTCAAGCTTCAGCCGGACTGACTACGAACTGTGGGGAAGGGGAATCGCTGCATGCGTCCTGCTCGTTCTACGGGTGTCGACTGGAGGATTTCTTCGACGATTTGCTCTTCGGTAGCCTCGGCGCGGCCTTCTGCAGTGAGCACGAGGCGGTGGCTGAGGGCGGCGACGGCGACAGCTTTCACGTCGTCAGGCAGGGTGAAATCCCGTCCTTCCAGCAGGGCGTGAGCCTGGGCAAGGCCGACGAGGCTCAGGGATGCGCGAGGCGATGCGCCGAGGTGAATGGCAGGACTGTTTCGGGTGGCGTTCGCCAGATCTACCACATAGTCGGTGACGAGACGGTCTACGAAGACGGTCCGGACTGCCTGCTGTGAGAGCACCATCTCTTCGAGGGTTACCACCCCGGTGAGGCTATCGATGGGGTGGGCGGGCATCTGTCGTTCGATGATGTCGGCCTCCTGCTCGACGGAAGGATAGCCCAGACGCAGACGCAGGATGAAGCGGTCCAGCTCCGTTTCGGGCAGGGGGAAGGTCCCGCCGTGCTCTGCAGGATTACGGGTAGCGAGGAGCAGGAAGGGCTTTGGGACCTCCTGGGTGACGCCGTCGACGGTGACCTGCTGCTCCTCCATTGCTTCCAGGAAGGCGGACTGGGTCCTGGGGGAGGCGCGGTTTACTTCGTCCACCAACACCATGTTCGCCATGATGGGGCCGGGCCTGAAGTGGAATTCCCGGTCTCGTTGGTCGAAGATGTAGGCGCCGGTGATGTCGGTGGGGAGAAGGTCCGAGGTGCACTGGATGCGCTTGAAGGCGCCGCCGAGGGAGAGGGCGATGCTTTTGGCGAAGATGGTCTTGCCGACGCCGGGCACACCGTCGATGAGCACGTGTCCCTGGCAGAGGAGGGCCATTACCCCAAGGCGGAGGGGCTGTTCATTTCCGACGATGACCTTTCGCAGGTTTTCCAGAAGCGAATCGGCGACTTCTCGAGCGTCGCTGAGAGTAAATTCTTGCATAGGGGGTTATTTCTCCTTAGTGGCTTTCTGAAAGCCGTTGATTCAACTTTAACGCAAGTTCTGAGAGCGGGCAACCAAGGAGCTTGAAATTGCGGTTGCCAGCTTCAGGTCGCAGGGTTATTCTAGCGGGATGAAGCGTGACGAATTTCGGGCTTGCAACATAGTAATCCTGTATTGGGAGGGCGTGGCTGGGGCTCGTTTCCCGCAGGAGGGAAGCCTTGCCTGATTCCAAGCGACGTTCCTGGCTTCTGGTCCCTCCTTACGAGGAGTCGGTTGACGAGGCCCTTTGCCATGGTCCAGACGTTTTGGTCATCGATATGGTGGACCTGGTTTTGCCGGAGGCAGATGACGAGGCCGTGGAACGGTTGCCGGCGGTGGTGAAGAGGGCGATAGCGGCCGGCGGGCCGGAGGTCTTCCTTAAGGTGAACGTGAGGAGGATGGCGGAAGATTTTGAAGCGGGGATCCAGCCCGGTGTGAGTGGGGTTGTGATACCGCGGTTAGAGTGGAAGGCGCAGGCCAGGCAGGCAGATACCGTTCTGAGCAGGTTGGAAAGACAGCGGGGCATTACCGCAGGCAGCATTCAGGTGGTGGCGTCGCTGGATACTGCGCTGGGGAATCACCGGGCTATGGAGCTGATTACGGCGAGTCCGCGGGTTTGGGGGGTCAGCCTGGGTAGGGTGGACCTGGTGATGGACCTGAGAGGGGGGCCTGACGGGGAGTTTCATCTGCTGCCGTTCCTGATGCAGCGGCTGATTGTCGTGGCGGGGGCGGCTGGGGTTGTCCCACTGGGCGCATGGTGGCGTCCGCCCGCGAGAGGGTTGAAGGCTTCGGCAAGGGACACCTATGAGGCGGCGGTTAGGGGGAAGGCTCTTGGGTTTCGAGGTTCATTCTGCATTTTGGGGGAGCAGGCAGATGCGTTGAACCGGGGGTTTGACGGGCAAGGATGGAAGGAGACCGTATGAGTTTCGGCATGGTGCGTCGATCCGGCCTTACGATGCCGGTGAACAACTCTCGCTTTGTGCAGAAGGCGTGGACGAGGGGCTGCGACTTCATCATTCTGGACCTGGAAGACTCGGTGCCGCCAGGGGAGAAGGCCCACGCTCGGACACTGGTGAAGGATGCTATCGCCACCGTTGCCAAGGGTGGGGCGGAGGTGTGGGTGCGCATCAATCATTTCTCGGTGCTGGAAGATTTGGAGGCGTCGGTGTGGCCGGGGTTGAAGCGGATTAACTATCCCAAGGCGGAGACGGCGCAGGAGATCTGGCTGGTGGACAGGATTATTTCGCGGCTGGAGTCTGAGCGGGGCATACCGGCAGGATACGTGGAGATCGGCGCAAACGTGGAGACGGCGCTGGGGGTGGCGAACGCGCTGGAGATAGCCGCTGCCAGCCCGCGAATCACCGACTTTGGCGGAGGGGGTGGCTACGATATGTCGCGGGACCTGGGGGTGGAGATGTTCGTCCCCTTCAACCAGTTCATTTACGGGAGCGGGGAGCTGGAATTGGCGGCGAGAGTGGCGGGGGTGGAGATTCACTCAACGCCGTATATGCCCAACCTGTCGGGGAGCGTCAGCGACGGCGACCACGCCTTTCGAGTAGCGGAAGCGACGCGGAAGTTGGGGTTTCGGATGGGGGGCGGGCTGCACCCCAACGTGGTAGAGCCGCAGAACAGTGGATTTACGCCAACGATTGTGGAGGTGGCGGCGGCTCATCAGGTGTTGGAGTTGTACGAAGAAGTGGCTGCATCGGGAAGAGCGTGGGCGGAGATTGGGGGCGCGGTGGTGGACTGGTACGAAGCCCGTCGGGCCCGGGAGTTGCTGGAGTGGGCTGACCTTTGCGACCGTCGCGATAGGGAGAAGGGAGAGGTCGTGTCCCGGGCGATGAAGGAAGACAATGGCTGAGGCGGCTCCTTTGATTGATCTGGTGCGCCGGACTAACCTGTTGGTGTCGCTAAGTTCGCTGGAAGGCGTGGACAGGGTTTGGCGGCTGGGCGCGGACGCGGTAACGCTGGACCTGCGTGACGTGACAACGGAGGCGCTAAGCCAGCAGGCGCGGAAGTGGATTCGGATAAGCATCGGGTTTGCCGCATATGGCGGCGCTGAGGTGTTCATCGCCTTGGGGAAAGATGACGTGGAGCGGCATCTGGAGGCGGGGGTCTGGCCGGGGATAGCCGGGATTGTGCTCTACGACGTAGACTCGGCGGAGGACGTGGAGCGATGGCTGCCAGTGCTGGAGTCGATGGAAGGGCATCGAGGGCTTGGCAAGGGTTCGCTGGAGTTGATTCCCGTGTTGGAATCAGCGTCGGGTGTGTGGAACGTGAGGGAGATTGTCAAAGCCAGCGACCGGGTCAGACAGGTGGTGTTGGACGAAGGCGCACTGTGCGAAAACCTGGGGATTGTTCCGCAAGTGGAGATTGACGCGCTGACGTACGCGAGAGGAAGGGTGGTGGTGGAGGCCATCGCTGCCGGGGTGCAGCCCCTTGATTTGCCGCATCCGGTGAGCACGCTTTCGCCTGCATTGTCGGCGGGCAAGATTCGGGAAGAGGGAGTGAGGGCGCGCAACTTGGGGTTCAAGGGAGGGTTGTTTCCCGAGCAGGACTGGGTTGCGCCGCTAAACGCTGCTTTCAGTCCTACGGAGGAGCAGGTTGCCTACTATACTGAGGTGCGGAGGGTGTTTGCGGGGGGAGTGGCGCGGGGAACAGCGGCGGTGCCGTATCAGGGGCGGATGATTGACGTGCCAGTTGACGAGTGGGCGAAGGACGTGCTGCGGCGGGCGGACCGATGCCGCGAGCGGGACCAGCAGAAGCGGGAGGCGGTGGAGAGGGGCATGGTGGGAGGCTCACCCCCATCCTAACCTTCCCCCATCAAGCGGGAAGGAATCTAGGAGAGGGTGAGGAAAGCGTCAACGGCTTTGACGCCCTGGCCCTTGGGCAGGACTATGAGCGGGTTGACGTCCAATTCCGGCTTGCGGTGGGCAAGGTCTATGGCCATCCGGGAAAGGGCGAGGAGAGTGTCTACCAGGGCGTCTAGGTCGGCTTCGGGCGCTCCCCGAAAGCCCTGCAGCAGACGGGACCCCTGAACCTCAGCTAACATCTCACGGGCGTCGGTCTCTGTGATTGGACAGGCTCGCATGGCCACGTCGTTATAGACTTCGACGAAGATGCCGCCGATGCCGAAAAGGAGGACGGGGCCGAACTGTGGGTCCTGGGAAATGCCAATGATGACTTCGACGCCGTCTTCCACCATCTCCTGCACCAGCACGGGCGCGCCTCCGGATTGGGGGGCGAATTTGAGTCCGTTGGCGACGATTTCCCCGTAGGCGCGGTGGAGTTCGTTGGGGGTTTTGATATTCAGCCGGACGACGTCTGCCTCGGTCTTGTGGGGTATGTGGGGTGACTCAAGCTTGAGGGCTACCGGAAAGCCGATGGTTTTGGCGGCTTCGAGAGCTTCCTGGATGCTTTGGGCTCGGAACTCCTTGGCAGATGGGATGCCCCAGTTGGACAGCAGCTTCTTGGAGTCGTGCTCGGTCAGCGTAGTTGCGCCTTCGGGGAGAGATGGATTCCCGACTGCGCGGGAATGGTGGGAGGAATTGGATGGGGGTTTGGTGGCAGGCACGTATACAGTTTCGAAGTCAAGGAACTTCCGGCGCAGTTGGTGGTAACGGAAGAGGTCGGCGAGGGACTTGGCGGCGCGGCTTGGGGAGGTGAAGACGGGGATGTTGGCTTCTCTCAGCTTCGCGAGGCCTTCTTCCGTATTGTCGCCGCCTGTGGAGAGGAAGATGACGGGCTTGGGGGTTTGGGACTTCAGGTCGATGACGATTTGAGCTTGGGAGGGCGTACCGGCGGTGGCGATGAGAAGCGCTCCGGCCTGGGGTTCCTGTTCGAGGAGAGTGAGAACGTCGGCGAACTCCTCGCGGCTGGCCACGCCGGTGATGTCGGCGGGGTTGGCGGCCCAGCCGAAGCCGGAAAGGATGCGGTTGAGGCCTGAAGCAGCCTTGTCACTCAAAGGGGAAGAAAGATGTCTGCATTGCCGAGGTGGTCGGCGATGAGGGAACTGATGCCACCTGAGTGGGACACTACGGCTACGCCCTCGGCGGTTGGCGGGGGAGCGTAAGCCAGGAGGTGGGCCGTCTGAATGAGGTCGTCGTAGTCTTCACAGCGGGTCACGCCATACTGACGGAATATTGCGGTGTGGACTTCGTCGGAGCCGGTTAGGGCAGCGGTGTGGGAACGAGCGGCCTTTGCACCCACGTCGGAGCGGCCCACCTTGATGAGGACGATATTCTTGCCAAGGCGGAGGGCTTTTCTGGCGGTGTCGAGGAACTTCCGGCCGTCTTTGAAGCCTTCAACGAAGCAGGCGACGACGCGGACGTGGGGTTCGTCCAGCAGATAGCCGATGAAGTCGGAGGACTCCAGGTCGGCTTCGTTGCCGGTGGAGATGACGTGGGAGTAGCCTAGACCCATTTCGGCGGCGCGGGTGGTGAGGGGGCCGAATGAGGTGGCGCCGCTCTGGGAGACGAGGGCGACGGGGCCGGGTCGGAGGTCAGGGTCCGGGGCGTGGGAGCTTGGCCAGACGCCGCTTGTAACGTTGGCCACGCCAAGACAGTTGGGGCCGCAGACGCGCAGGCCGGATGCAGCAGCGAAGGCGCCGATTTCGTCCTGAAGCCGGTTTCGTTCTTCGCTGCCGCGCTCGGCGAAGCCGGCGGAAACGACCACGGCGGCTCCCGCGCCAATATCTGCGCTCTGTTTCAGGACGGGCAATACCTGGTGGTAAGGGACGATGATACCGACGAGGTCGGGGGGTTCGGGCAAGTCGGCAAGAGAGGCGTAGCAGGGCACCCCCAGGACTTCCTGGTACCGCGGGTTGACGGGGTAGACCCTGACCTTGTCCTGAGCTTCCAGCACGGAGCGGAGGAAGCGCCCCCCGTATTGGGGCCTTGGAGTAGCGCCTACGACGGCGATGGATGCGGGTTCGAGCATCCGCCGGATTGATTCTCGCTTGGGGTCGGTCTGGGGGGACATGGAGCGTCGGGGCGTCTCCTGGCCAAGATTTGAGCTTCGCCAATGTTAAGGGTTGAGGTTGGGCATTGCCAGAGGGGGCGGGTTGGTGGCGAATGAACTCGCTGGCTGATAGAATGGGCGTCGGAATCTTCGGGAAGGCCAGTGTAGCGATGCATTCGGAAGGCCTGTGAAGAGAACCATGAGAATTTGGAGGTGAACGATGCCGGAGGGCGTGGACCCAAACAGGGTGATATTGACGGGAGAGAATCCATACGTGCGGCTGGCACTCACACCGGACGGAGAGTTGACGAGCCGGACAAGCCTGTGGAAGGTGGTAATGTCTCCGGCGGGACCGGGCAATGCCCTGTTCATCGTCAGCGATCTAACGGATAACGAGCCGCGGATCTATTCGGACAATATTGCCATGGCCCGGTGGTTCCAGCGGGAGATAGTGTTTCGTCAATACGAGCCCTTTGGAGACCTGTCTCTGGACGTCATAGAGGCGGAATTCGACAAGAGCGGGGACGTGCGGTCGTTCTGGACTGAGAGATTGCTTACGGAGCAGGATGACGAGATAACTCTTACCTGGTACGACATCCAGGAGCCGAGCATGATCAATCCTCCGCCGAACAGCAGGCCTGGCAGACCCCACGGCGTCTACGCCTGCATGATTGCATCGGCGGGGGCGCGTCTGGCCCTGAACGGAACACCGGCCATAGGCACCACATTCCTGGCGAGTGAACACCCGGGGACAGAGGCGATGTCTTCGCTGGCATTCTCCGAGACGTGGACGCTGGAGCGGTAGCGACAGGTTGTATCCCGCATCCGATAATGGCAAGTCTACGTAAACGTGGATACGGAGGTGCATGATGAAGATCTACTGGCAGCATAAACGGAAAGGCCAGGAACTGGTTTTGGATGCCCTGAACGGTCAGACTGCGACGCTGGGCGCGGTGCGGGAGACGAAGAGGGGATTTGACGCCTTCGCCACCACGACGGGCTATGACCCCGGGAGGGCAACGAAGGGGTTGGCGAGCATGGAGGAGGCCAAGGCCTTCGTGGAGTCTTTCGAGCCGTGGAACCTGTACGAGGGGGGCATGGAGGCCCTTCCCATCGAGCCGGAAGTCAGACCGAGGGAAACGGACTAGGCTACGGCGCATTCTGGAGCAGTCGAGGTTGGACGCGTGATGTCAGTAAGGCGGATGTTAATTGTTGGAATCGCAGGGTTGGCGCTGGGACTGGCGGCGGCTTGTGGGGGCGACGACGAGCCCACTCCGCAGGCAACGCCCGTGGCGACGCCCGTCGCCACGGCGACACCCGCCCCAACACCAGCTCCCACGCAAACTATGCAACAAACGGAGGAACGCCCCGAAGTTATGAGCAAGAGTTACAGCAGCTACCCGGACATGGTCATCGATGAAGGCAAGAAGTACATTGCCACAATGGAGACAAGCAAGGGAACCATAGTACTCGAACTATTCGCAGATGAGGCGCCGAGGACGGTCAACAACTTCGTGTTTCTGGCGAGAGAGGGGTTCTACGACGGGGTGATTTTTCACCGGGTCATCAGCGGATTCATGATCCAGGGAGGGGATCCCACCGGCACGGGAATGAGCGGCCCGGGATACCGGTTCGATGACGAGCCGGTAAGGAGAAGTTATTTGAAGGGGACGCTGGCGATGGCAAATGCGGGCCCCAACACCAACGGCAGTCAGTTTTTCATTATGCATACGAACTTTAACCTGCCGCCCAATTACACCATCTTCGGGATGGCCACAGAGGGACAGGATGTTGTTGACGCCATTGCTACCACACCGACCTCGGGAAGCGACCGTCCCTTGGAGGACGTTTACATCGTCAGCGTGACCATAGAGGAATCGGACGAGTAGACGAAGTTAACGGCTTGCGCCCATCTGGTTTTGGACGCAGAAAGGGCGGGTTAAAACCCGCCCTTTGAATTTCGAGGCTATGCAGAGGTGGATTAGTCGTCGGATGGGACCACGAAGGGGTATTCCTTCTTCCATCCGCTGAAGCCGGGTTCCATGTAGGCCACGTTGGTGTAGCCCATCTCGATAAGGGTCTGCCCTGCCAGGGCAGCTCTACCGGAACCCCCTCAATGGGCGATGATACAAGCGCTCTTGTCGGGCACCTCTCTCTCGATGCTTCCCTCGATGCGGCCACGGGCGAGGAGGGTTGCGCCCTCGATGTGGCCCTCGGCCCATTCGTTAGGTTCTCGAACGTCAAGGATGACGATCTCTTCGCCGGCTGCTATCCGGTCGTGGGCTTCCTTCAGGGGTACGTTAGGGACGGCCTTCTGGGCGGCCTCTACCATCTTCTTTCCTACGTTTTCCAAGGTCATTCTCCTTTTGGTGGCGTTGCTTACACCAGTTGCATCAAGAGATAGCATAAAGGGGCGTTGGTAGTCAATTGTGGAAGTCGGGATGGAGCACGGATTTGGCGGTAGGTGTATGAATCGGGGGTGGGTTGATATACTATTAGGTGCGACGAACAGTTATTTGCGGTGCAGGTTGGTATGAATCGAATGAAAAGCGCCTTCGAGCTGGCAATGGAGCGGGCGATGGAGTTGGAGGAGCCGGACGAAGAGCAGAAGCTTGAATGGGAGCTGGGCCCCAAAGGCCGACGGCTTGCTGGAGCTTTCTTGAAGGGGCAAGGCGCACCATTCACGACAATTGAGAGCGAGTCATCCCAGCGTCGGGTCTACCTGGTCAAGGGAATGATGGAGGCCCTGGTTTCCAACCTGCAGCTTCCAAAGTCGGACGGGGCAAATTACACCAACGAGAAGGTAATGGAGGGCGTTCAGAGGCTGCTTACCGGCAAGGCGGGGGTCAAGGAATTGCTGGAGCGGATCAAGTACGTGACGGACCAGTACCGCCAGTTCGGAATGCCGCAGCGGGAGCAGGCCTACGCCCAGTTGAAGGCGCAGTTCGAGACCCAGGTGATGGGCGCCATGTCGCGACAGATGGGGCAGCCGGTGCAGGGGATGCAGGTGAACGTGGAGACCATGCCGGAGTTTCAACAGCAGTGGCTGTCCGTTTCCAGCCAGATGGACTTGCAGTATGAGCAGCATCTGGAGGATTTCAGGAAGCAGCTTTTGGAGTTAGTCTGAGATGCGCGACTACGATGGAGAATTGCGGCGTCTGATGGACGCGGCGTCGCGTACCGAGGTAGTGAGAGCGCCACGTCAACTTCTTCTGACTTTCGGCGTCACCAAGCTGGACTACTTCGTAGTAACGGAGCCGTCCTACAGCGAAGTTATTCCGGGGTCGCCGGAAGCGGTGGTGCGGGAGGGCCGGGTATCGGCGCAGCGACCGTCGGTGGTTACACCGGGCTACATGAGCCGGCTGGAGGGCTTTGGGGACGACGCATACCGGTACTTTGACGATCTGGCCCGCCAGTTTGGGCCGAACTCTCCGGGGCTTCTGTACAGCTACTCCAACGAACCGGGTGAGATGAACATTGTGGAGGGAACGTCCCGGGACGTGGCGGAGCGCATCAACAACCAGCTTGAGAGCGACGACAAGAGCCACTCCGCCGTTATCCGGGGAGTGGACGAATTGTGGGACGTGTCCCTGCTCAAGTTCATCTTTGAGTACACAATGGCGTCCATATCGGCCAACGTGGACGAGTTGGGCAGCCGGGGTCTGATAAGCCCCGACCCTCGTCACGGGGTCCCGAGGGCAGCCATTCATCGGATAGAGTCCCTGTTTCTGCGGGCTGAGCATGGCGAGGACCCAACGGAGTTAAAGCAGGAATTGGACCGCTGGGACCTGTTCGAGCGGTACCAGGACAGGTTTTTCGGGTTGTTCAAGAGGAGAGTCGGCTAAGGATAAAGGGGCTTGTCAGCGTCTCTCTTGACCTGAACGGATGTCGTGGTAGAATATCTGGCCTTGTTCTCTAATTGCGAGGGCGCTCGAGTTTGTACAGAAGCAATAACATCATGCAAGTACAGGTACGTCCGGTGGCAACGGACGCGAGAGGTAAGAGACTTTGGATAATAGCAACGTGATCATTCAGGTTGAAGACCTGGTCAAGGTATATCCGGGCGGGACGAGGGCCGTTAACGAGGTGAGTTTTTCCGTAGAGGAGGGGGAGTTTTTCGGCTTCCTGGGCCCTAACGGTGCGGGAAAGAGCACAACGATGAAGATACTGGGAACGCTGCTGGGGAGCACCTCCGGCCGGGCGATGGTGGGGGGTTATGACGTGTCGCGCAACCCGAAGGAGGTACGGCGTACTATCGGGTTCGCCATGCAGGAGGTGGGGTTGGACGATCTGGCGACGGGTTGGGACTTTCTGGTGATGCAGGGACTTCTCTACGGGATGAGCCGCAAGGAGGCAAAAGTCCGGACAGAGGAGTTGCTGGAGCTGGTGGCGCTGACGGATGTGGCCAAGCGGAAAGTGGGGGCGTATTCCGGGGGGATGCGCCGTCGCATCGACCTGGCGGCGGCGTTGGTGCATCGACCGGCGGTGCTCTTTCTGGACGAACCGACCACGGGGCTGGACCCGCAGAGCCGATTGGCCATCTGGGAGCATCTGGAACAGCTTAACCGGGAGGGAATCACCATCTTTCTCACCACGCAGATGATGGAGGAAGCGGACCACCTCTGCGAGCGGATAGCCATAATCGACCAGGGGGAGATTGTGGCGGAAGGCAAGCCAACGGAGCTGAAGTCCGGAGTGGGTGACGACCTGGTGGTGTTGTCGGTGGCGGGCGAGGACGAGGCCGAAAGGCATCGACAGGCGGAACGGGCGCAACGGCTGCTTGATCCGCTGGATTACGTGGACGAAGTTTTTGCTACGGACGGCAGCGTGTCTGTGAACGTGAAGGATGGCGGGGCGGCGATACCGAGCCTCCTGCAGACCCTGGCAAAGGAGGAGATCGCAATCGTGAATCTGTCCTTAACGAGCCCGACGCTGGATGACGTGTTCTTGAAACATACGGGTAGGACGATAAGAGAAGAGGAGGCCGGTGGAGATGAGTTCAACCGGGTGATGGGACAGTGGATGGGGGTCAGCAGGAGATAGAAATGGCTGTATTTCGAGAGACTTACTACATCTACTTGCGCAACTTGAAGGTCTGGCTGATGCCGGCGACTTTTCTGCCGCCTCTCTTTATTTCGGGGGTGCTGTACGTACTCTTTGCGGCGACCTTCACGGAGGTAACGCAGCTGGGGGGCTTCACAACCGGCGACTACGACGCCTTTCTGGTGGCGTGGATCATCGTGCAGGCGGTGGTGTTCAGCGGCGGCGATTCGGGTTTTGCACTGCTGACGGACGTGATGTCAGGCTACTTTGACAAGCTGCTGCTGGCGCCGATTAATCGATTTTCCATCCTGTTTGGCAGTCTGCTGGTATCGGGCACGCGGGCAGTGCTTCAGGGCGTGGTGATAGTCGCGATCGCGCTGGCCCTTGGGGTGTCCTTTAAGACGGGGATACTTGGAGTACTGGCGCTTCTGGGATTTGCCGCTGTATTCGGTCTAGCCTGGGCGTGTCTGAGCATAATCATTGCGTTGAAGACGAAAAATGCCCAGGCGACTCAATCGTCATTCGTCCTGTTCTTCCCGTTCGTATTTCTAACCACGGCCTTTATGCCGGAGGACCTGCTCAGCGGCTGGTTCAGGATTGCGGTGAAGGCCAATCCGGTTACCTACGTGACGGAGGCGATGAGGGCTATAGTGGTGGAAGGTTGGGAGATGGGGGTGATACTGACGGGGCTCTGGGTGACGGTCGCGATGGTGGGGGTATTGTTGATTGTGACCACGTGGTTATATAGAAGGGTGACGGTTTAGGGGGGCGCGACTGCTCAGAGACAATCCGGCGTTGATGTAATAGGGGCAGGTTTGAAACCTGCCCCTACGTTTATGGGGGAAGAGGGTTTTGGGAGGGGGTTAGTCGGGGCGGACGAGGAGTACGGGTGCGATGGAGGTTGTGACCACGCGGTCGGCGACGCTTCCCAGGATGGCCCGGCCCAAGCCGGCTCTACCCCGGCTGGTCATAATTATCATGCTGTTGGCGTGCTGGTCAGCCGCCTCAACAATGTTGGCGGCGGCGTCTCCCACGAGGACGGTATAGTCGATATTCTCCAAGCCCTGCTGCCGCAGTTCTTCGACCTTTAGCATCAGATAGCCCTTGGAGGCGTCCTCAACGGCGGTGAGAATGTCCGGATAGCCTGCGGGCCACTCGCTGGCCATCGACATCTGCATAGTTGAGGAGGCCACGCGAAGGAGGAGGACTTTGGCGTCGATCCGGCCGGCGAGATCTATGGCTGTAGCGAGAGACTTTTCGGAGGTTTCCGAGCCGTCCAGAGGAACGATCAGGGTGTCTATTTCTGCGGGGCCTTCGAAATCCTGAGTTGGTATGTCGGGGCGCTCCAGGTGTATGGAGAAAGCCTCTCCCTGTCTCCAGGATTCGCGCTCAAGCTGGTCTTCATCAATCTCGGGACGGACGATAAGCATGGGGTTGGAGGAGCTGTGAAGGACACGGTCGGTAACGCTGCCGACAATGAGGCGCCCAATTCCCGTGCGGCCGTGGGTGGACATGGCTACGAGGGTCTTTAGGAAGTCCTTGCTGGATTCGGTGGTTATGGCAGAGACGGGATCTTCGAAGGAGATGACCTGGTCAACCTCGACGTCCTCAATGCTCTCTCCGAGGTTGGAAAGATAGCCCTGGGCGCGTTCTCGCAGCCTCTCGCGGGCTTCGTTGGCCTTGATTTCGACCATTGGGCCAATATAGTCAACGGGGAGGGTGTTTTCATCGAATTCGACGGCCCGCAGGAGGGAGACCTCCGATTCGAAAGCGCCGGCCAGAAGCCTGACGTAGGGCAGCACGGCTTCTGAGCGCTTCGATCCGTCGAAGGGCACGATAATGCGTGTAAACACTGAACCCCCTTTTGAGACAGCGTGGCTTTGTCAGGAAATGTAAGGAAAGTATATTCGTCGCAGTGAATACGGTCAACATTGACGACCCGTTCCCGGGGAATGCGGCTGTGCTATGATGGTGGCCCAAGGCGTCATACTGCCTTGGGCATTGGAGGTGAAGGATGCTGGACCTGCTTATCAAGGACGGATTGGTTATCGACGGCACAGGAAGTCCTGGGTATTTTGCTGCGGTGGGGGTTGAGGGAGATACAGTGCGAATTCTGCGGAGCGACGCTTCCACAGTGGAGGCGGCGGAGACCATCGATGCGACGGGCAAGGTGGTCTGTCCCGGATTCATTGATCTGCACTGTCACACGGGACTGACGATACTTGGCGAGCCACGTCACGAGCCGAAGGTGCGACAGGGAGTTACCACGGAGCTGGTGGGCATCGACGGCATCTCCCACGCGCCATTCAAGACGCAGCAGGAGCTGCACCGGTACATCTGGCTTGACGCTGGGCTGAACGGCTATCCGCCTCTGCCGGCGGACTGGCTTACGGTAGCGGAGCAGCTGGGGAAGTACGACAACAAGGTGTCGGTGAACGTGGCCTTCATTCTGGGGAACTCGCCTGTGAGGATCTGGGGTGTGGGCTGGAACGACAGGCCGGCTACCGGCTCGGAACTGGAGGAGATGAAGTCGGTGACGAGGGAGGCGATGGAGGAAGGGGCCTGGGGCCTTTCGACGGGCCTGGACTATCCGCCGGGAGCCTATGCCGACACCGATGAACTTGCGGCTCTGATGGAAACCGTGTCCCGGTTTGGCGGGTTCTACCACACCCACACCCGGACTGACTTAAAGAAGGTCAGCTTGCTGGCGCCCTGGGACGAAGCGCTGGATATTGGACGTCGGAGCGGCGCTGCTGTGCATTTGACCCACTACAGGCAGAGCACGCAGGGCGAAGGGAGCCACTGGGACTATCTGGACCTGGTGGATGACGCGCGGGAGCAGGGAATGGACGTGACTTTCGACTGCTATACGTACCCCTACTCAGGGACCAGCGCGACTATCGCCATACCGAACTGGGCCAAGGACGGGGGGCCGGAGGCGCTGATGGCGGCGCTGCAGGACCCGGAGGCGCGGGCGAGGATGAAGAAGGAGATATCGCCCGTTCGGCTGGAGGAGAGCTGGTTGACGCATTTCGTACAGCCGCAGAACAAAGTCTACGAGGGGCATCGTCCGGTGGACATCGCGGAACTGCGAGGACAGGACCCGGCGGAAACGTTTTTCGACCTGCTGGTAGAGGAGAGGTTAGGGGTTTCCATTGTGGGGTTGGGGACGAATCCGCAGACGCTGCCAGACTTCGTGTCGCACCCCTGCGGGATGATTGCAAGCGACGCCATATTGCTAGGGGAGTACCCGAGTCCCCGCAGCTACGGCTGCTTTCCAGTAGTGCTGGCGGAGTTTGTGCGTGCGGAGAGGCATCTGAGGCTGCCGGAAGCCATCCGGAAGATGACGTCCTTCCCGGCGCAGAGGATGGGGATTCCGGACAGAGGGCTGCTGATAGACGGGATGCGGGCGGATATTGTGGTGTTCGACCCGAAGGCGGTGAAGGCCCCGGCGACGAAGCTGAATCCGAAGCAGTTCCCGGTGGGGATTGACTACGTTATTGTGAACGGCCAGGTGGTGGTGCGGGAGTCGGAGCACACGGGAGCGCTGCCGGGACGCGGGATTCGGAGGGGGAGGGGTAGGACATAGGGGACTTGGGTGACTGCCCTTAGCTTGACCCTTCGTCCTTCGACAGGCTCAGGATGAGCGGGCGGGAGATGCCCTCACCCTATCCCAGGACGGGAGAGGGGACCGTGACGGGGTTTGGCGATTCTTGTTGCCGAGTGGGCCCCGCCTTCGCGGGGGTGGGGATTTGGGGGTGGGGCGGGTGAAGAGGGGAGGGGGTTCGGCCCTTCGTCCTTCGACATGCTCAGGATGAGCGCGAGGAGATTGGGGATTAGTCCGGGACGGGGACTTTGGCCTCTTCCACGAGGCGGGGCCGCCGACGGAAGTACTCCTGCTCCAAAAGCCCCATCACAGTTGAGTCGTACCACTCGCCGTCTTTCGGGTGGGTGCTTCTGAGGTGACCTTCGAGAAGGAAGCCAAGCCTTTCGCACATGTGCCGAGCGTGGATGTTGTAGTCAGGAACGTCGACCCAGGCTCGGTGGAGCTTGTAGGTGGTGAAGGTGACGTCGAGGAGTTCAAGCAGGGCTGCTGAGCCGAAGTGATGGAGCCAGAGGTCTTGCCGTCCGATTATCAGGAAGAGCTGTGCCTCGTGCAAAGGCGCCTCGATGAGCATCTGGGCTTCGCCAATGTGGCCTTCGTTGGCGTCGTAGACGGAGAAGATCTTCCTGTCGGGGTCGTTGAAGATACGATCCCATTCTTCGTCGCCAGCCTGCATGGCGGTCTTGGGTGAGTAGCCGATGTGAAGCGGCTCGCCATCATCATCGGCGCCGTACCACATGGTCATGACCTCCGGGTTTTGGAGCCAGGTGGACATCCGCTCCACGTCTTCGCGGGATACGTCAGTGAGTCTTACTTCGGGTACCATGGCGTCCTCCTTCAGCAGGCGGAATAGGCCTTCATTGAATGGCTGGCTTAGGTTCAGATTAAGCGGAAAAGGGGCTTTAGTCAACTGCATTAGAGTATTAGTGACGGCCTGGCCGTCACCGCGGGACTGTGGAAAAGGATGGCTGTATTCTCCGACTAGGGGGGTATAATGGCAGAGGAGGTTGAAGCCGATGAAGTTGCATTATGACGTTTTTTCGACGCCCTATGGATGGTACGCTGCGGTGGTATCTGAAAAGGGGCTGAGGTTCGGGTCGATGAGGCGGTCGCCGGATGAGGCTGTGGAGGAGTTGTCGTCGCGGTTAAACGGGGCGTCGCAAGACCCGGCGGAGGTGGCGGAGGTTAGGGAGGGGTTGCTGGCTTTCTTTGATGGGGACGGCCAGGCGTTGGATGGGATTGCGTTGGACCTGGAAGGAGCGCCTCCCTTCCATCGAGCCGCGTGGGAGGCGTGCCGACAGATTCCGTTGGGAGAGACGCGGAGCTACGCATGGCTGGCGTCGGCGGCGGGGCGGCCGGGGGCGTACCGCGCGGCGGGGCAGGCTATGGCCAGAAATCGGGTGCCCCTGGTAGTGCCGTGCCACCGGGTGATCGGCAGCAGCGGGGGGCTGCACGGCTACGGCGCGGGAGGGCTGGTGGTGAAGGAGCGGCTGCTCAGGGCTGAGGCGGGAATGGTGCAGCGCGAAACTTAGTCGTAGGTTTCGCCAAGCTGGTCCTGGAGTATAGCGAGGGCCTCATCCTTCTGGCGCTCTCGGACGAGCAGGCGCACGGGGAAGGGGGAGGAGCCGAGGAAGGGATTAACGTCGCCGCCTCGAAGGACAATGGGGATGTCCGCCTCGTTGAGGATGCCCTGCCAGATGTGGGCGGTCCATTCGTTGGGGGCGGTGGTCAGGACAACCCACTTCATATGTTTCGACTCTTGCGGCACGGGAGAGGTTCAGGGGGCGGCGGATTCGACGGAGATTCTCTCGGGGCCCAGGAGGTTTTCCAGCCGTTCCTGAAGCTCCGGACAGAACTTCACCGCGAAGGGCATGTCTATGCGTACCTGCTTGCTGTTGGAGAGGATGTTGAGAAGCACCCGATCGTCCCCCGGGAACTCCAGCATGGCCGCTACGGTGTCCTGGAGAAGGCTGGCGTCCTGTTGCTGGTTGGCGGACTCTTCCATGGTGAGCTGCAAGGTACGGGTCTGGTCCGGCTCCGGTTCACCGTTTGTCGCCTTGGAAGAACCGTTGCTGACAGCCGCTCTGGACGCCCCGTTAGACTGTCTGGACCTGGATGAGCCGTTGGAAGCAGATGCGGGCTTAGATGCTGACGGGCGGCGGGACTTTGAAGAGCCGTTAGTGGCGGGCCGGGCTTTCTTATCTGGGTCGTATTCGTGGACGTTGCTGCAGTAGATGGAGACTTCTTCGCCCCGAACGACGACTTTGCCTTCCACCTCAAGCAGGCTGCCTTCCTTCCAGAGGCTTTGGGTACGTTCGAGAACTCCGGGCCAGGCGATAACTTCCACGCTGCCTCCGAGAAGCTCAATGGAGGCGTTGAGGAAAGCGCGCTGGTCCCTGGTGAGTCGCTGCTGGGCCGAAGACAGCTGGCCGAGAATGGTTATCTTGTTGCCCTCCATGTCAGTGCCCATCTGGTCGAGGGAGGAGATTACACCGGCGGGGACGTCCGCAAGCAGTTTTTGGAGGGGGTTGGAGGTGATGGCGACGCCCAGAAGCTCCTTTTCCCAGGTAACCTTTTCGAAGGTCTCAGCGTCGGGGCCGCTGAGGTCGAATGTGATGAGGGATTCTTCTGCCTTTTGGCTCATGCCGCCGAAGAGACTGGTCTGGCCGGTCTGCCTGATTCGAGCCTCCATCTGGGACTGGGACAGGATGGCGGCTGCGGCCTCGAAGATGGGACCTCGACGGCCGAGGCTGTCGAAGGCACCGGCCTTAATCAGGCTTTCCAGGGAGCGGCGGTTCAGTCCACCCAGGTCAACTCTTCGCACAAAGTCAGCAAGACCGCTGAAGGGGCCTTTGCCGGTGCGCTCCTCCACGATGGGTCCGACGGCGGACTCGCCAAGGTTCTTGATGGCGGAGAGGCCAAAGCGGATTCCTTCTTGACCGTCAGCGTCCCGGTCAAGGGTGAACTCGACGCTGCTTCTGTTGACGTCGGGCGGCATGATAGGGATGCCCATACGCAGGCACTCGTTGACGGCGCTGGCCATTCTATCGGGATGGTCTCGCCGGGAGTTGAGGACAGAGGCCATGTATTCGAGGCTGTAGTTGGCCTTGAAATAGGCGGTCCAGTAGGAGATCTGGGCGTAGCTGACGCTGTGGGCCTTGTTGAAGGCGTATCCGGCGAAGGGTTCTATGAGGTTGAAGATTTCCTGGGACTGTTGACGGGTGTATCCCTGGCCCATGGCGCCCTTGAGGAACTTCTCCTCTTCCTGCGCCATGAGTTCGGGGATCTTCTTTCCCATGGCCTTTCTGACGATGTCGGCCTCGCCGAGGGAGTAACCGGCGAAGGTCTGGAGCAGGCGGAGCACCTGGTCCTGGAATACGATGACGCCGTAGGAATCCTTGAGAATCTCGTCCAGGCTTGGGTGGGGGGACTTGACGGGAGAGCGACCATGTTTGGCGTCGATGAAGGTGGGGATCTGCTCCATGGGGCCGGGACGGTAGAGAGCAATCATGGCCGCAACGTCGCTCAGGGAGGAGGGTTTGAGTTCGCGGATGTTGCGCTGCATCCCGGCGCTTTCCAACTGGAATACCTCGTTGGTCTTGCCGGAGGAGAGAAGCCGGAAGGTCTTGTCATCGTCCCAGGGGATCTGCTCAAGCTCAATGTCCAGATTGCGGGTCTGCTTGAGCATCTTGAGGGTTCTGTCCAGGATGGTTAGGTTGGCGAGGCCCAGGAAGTCCATCTTGAGCAGCCCCAGCCTGGCTATGGGGTCCATGGCGAACTGGGTCATGGCGACTTCGGACTCTTCGCTGGTGCGGACGGGACGCTGGAGGGGGATGTATTCGGTGAGGGGTTCTTCCGAGATGACAACACCGGCGGCGTGGGTACTTACGTGGTGGGCGATGCCTTCCAGCCCAATGGCCTTTTCTACGAGGTCGGTAACGGCAGGGTCCAGTTCGTACATCTCCCTAAGCTGAGGTGTGTTTTGGACGGCATCACGAAGGCCGTCGACTTTGAAGGGGATGAGGCGGGCGATTCGGTCAGTGTCGGCGTAGCTCATGCCCAAGGCTCGACCAACGTCCCGGATTGCGGCCTTGGGTCCGAAGGTTCCGAAGGTAATAATCTGGGCAACCTTGTCTCTTCCATATCGCTGGGTGACGTAGTTTATGATTTCTTCTCGCCGATCGTCCTGGAAGTCCATGTCTATATCCGGCATCTCCTTGCGCTCCACGTTCAGGAAGCGCTCGAAGACAAGGTTGTGCTCCAGAGGGTCTACGTCGGTGACGCCGAGACAGTAGAGGGCGAGGCTGGCGGCGGCGCTGCCACGGACGGCGAGAAGGATGCGACGCTCGCGGGCGAAGGACACTATTTCCCAGACCACTAGGAAATAGTTGGCGAAACGGGTCTGGCGGATGACTTCGAGTTCGTACTTCAGTCGCTGCTCGAGTTCGGGAGTGCGGGTGGGGTAGATGCGGTCAAGGCCTTCCCAGCAGAGCCTGGTCAGGAATTCGTCGGCGTCCCCTCCGTCCGGGACGGGGTATTTGGGGAGGTGGAGATTATCGAACTGCAGGGAGACGTGGCAGGATTCGGCAATTCGTTGAGTGTTTGAGATGGCTTCGGGGAAATCAGTAAAGAGGGCTGCCATTTCCTGGGGGCTTTTCAGGTAAAAGGAATCGTCCTCCATCTTGAGCCGCGAGTCGTCGTGGACGGTGGTGTTGGTATGGATGCAGATACGCAGGTCCTGGAGGCCGGAGTCTTCCCTGTGGGTATAGTGGCTGTCGTTGGTGGCCACGAGGGGGATGTTCATGTCCCGGTTCATCTCAACGAGGGCTTTGTTGATGTCGTCAAGGCCAGGGACGCCCTGGTGCTGCTGGACTTCCAGGTAGAAGCGGTCCTGGAATACTTCCCGGTACCACTGGGCGCGGGCGACGGCGTCTTTGAGCCGTCCCTCGGTGACGAGGCGGGGGATCTTTGCGCTGGGGCAGCCGGATAGGGCGATGAGGCCCTTGCTGTGCTGCTGCAGCAGTTCGTCGTCCACGCGAGGGCGATAGTAGAACCCCTCAAGGTGGGCCTTGCTGACCAGCTGGAGGAGGTTTTTGTAGCCGGTGTTGTCCTGGGCTAGCAGGGTAAGGTGGTGGGGGCTTTTCTCGGAGGGGTCCTTGGTGGTGCGGCTCCCCTTAGCCTCGTAGATTTCGCAGCCGATGATGGGCTTTATACCCTTGGCCAGGGCCGCCGAGTAGAAGTCAACAATGCCGTAAAGGGAGCCGTGGTCGGTGATGGCCAGGGAGTCCATACCGAGTTTTGAGGTCTGCTTTACCAGATCATCAATGCGGCTGATGCCGTCTAGGAGGCTGTATTCGGTATGGACGTGGAGGTGTGTGAACATATCTGGCCGGCGGGAGACAAACATATTATATCGACAGGGATGGGTCAAGACGGGAAAGGGGTAAATTTCCCAGATGGTGTAATGAGCGTAGGGCCGGGTACAAGGGATTGTAGCCCCTGGGTTGGTGGTTTACACTGGAATCATACAATTGTACAGGTTGGATGCATTCTATGACGGTGATGGTGACGGGAGCAACGGGTTTTCTGGGCCGGCGAGTGGTACAGGCACTACTGGATCGGGGCAAGGACGTGCGGTGTCTGGTGCGTTCGCCCGGCGCGGAGACTATGTTTGACCAGGACAGGGTGGACGTTCACTACGGAAGTGTGACGGACCCAGCGTCGCTGAGGGCAGCCTTCTATGACCTTGAGCAGGTGGTCCACCTGGTGGCGGTGATTCAAGAACGGGGAGGGGCCACTTTCTACCGCATCAACGTGGAGGGAACCCGGAACGTACTGAAGGCGGCGGAGGACGCGGGTATTCGCCGGTTCGTGCATCTGAGCGCCATCGGGGCGCAGGAGAATCCGGCAATGCGGTACCTGTACAGCAAATGGGTTGCCGAGCAGTTAGTCTTCAGCAGCGGCATCCCTTACACGATTCTGCGACCGTCGCTGCTGTTTGGCGAGGGAGACGAGTTTATGAACGCTCTGGCCGGACTAATCAGGACCATGCCCATAGTGCCGGTTCTAGGCAACGGGAAAAATGAGTTCCAGCCCGTTTCTGTGGACGACGTGGCGCGCTGCGTGGCAAACGCCGTCGACAACCCGCGATTGCGAAACAGGCGAGTGGAGATTGGCGGACCTCAACGGCTGACCTACGACCAGGTTGTGGACGAAGTTGCGTTTACCATGAGCACGAAGCGATGGAAGTTTCATATTCCGGTGGCGTTGATTAGATTTCCGGTTTGGCTGACGGAGAAACTGTTTTCGAAGCCTCCGGTGACTAAAGACCAGTTGGCCATGCTGCAAGTGCCTAACTTTCCGGAGAGGGATACAGTGCAGGGGATCTTCAGGTTCAGTCCCAGGCGAATCAGGGGTAATATCACCTACGTTCGTCGAGTCACCTGGGGAGATGGGGTCAAGATGCTGCTGGGACGGATGCCGAAGCACATCAGGGATCATTAGCTCCGGGCGGCGTTGACAGCGTCGGAGGGGCGTTCATAGACTAGCTGGGTTAAGAGTGATCGCCCTTAACCTCGGTAAAAAAAGTAATCAGCGGAGGGAACAGAGCATGGCTTGGAACGGCTGGAAAGTAATAGACATGGACTCCCACATAATGGAGCGTCCGCACGAGATGTACAACGGGTACGTTGACCCTGCCTACAAGGAGGACTTTGACCGGCTGAAGCGGGCCATCGAGGAGAATATCAGTCAGGGTGGGAAGGGGGCCTTGGCGGCCAGTCGTCACGCCATTCTCGCGCCGGTAGTCTCGGACAACGCGCTGGGGCAGGCGGACTCCTTCGGCCTTGCGCCGCGTGAGTTCATCCTTCAGCCAGGTGGGGGTGGACGGCCCAACTTCGGGAGGCCGGACAGGGGCGACCTGCCAACAATTCGACCTGAGGTGAATTGGGACGTGAAGGCTCGTCTGGAGGACATGGACGCCGCCCACGTGGACATCGGAGTATTGTATCCCACCCACGTTTCCAGCTACTGCGCCCTGAGCGACCTGGGGTTTGAGAATGCGTTGTACGAGGCGTACCATCGATGGGTGAGCGATTTCTGCTCACAGGCCCCGGCCCGGCTGAAGTGGACGCTGGTAGCGAACCTGCGAGACGCACGAACCTCGGCGTCCGACATCCGAAGATGGGCGAAGGAGGACGAGAATTTCGTAGGCATCTATTTTTCGCCCCAAGGGCCGGACAACCTTCTCCTGGACAGCAGCAGCCTGTATCCGATCTACGAGGCTGCGGAGGAGACGGACCTGCCGATTCTGGTCCACGGGGGGACGGCGAGGCCGCCCTTCGGGCCGGGGACGTTCGATCTACGGGGAGCCTGGTTCCTGCAACATGGATTGGGCAATCCGTGGGCGGGAATGGCGGCCATGGGCGCGCTAATAGGCGGGGGTATTCTGGAGAAGTTTCCCACGCTGAGGGTGGGCATCGTGGAGACGGCGGCAGGTTGGCTTCCGGCCATCCTGGACCGGTTTGACAGTCACTTTGTGCTTTCGCCGCACCACGTGCCATATCTGAGGCGTTCGCCGACGGAGATGGTGAAGAGCGGACGGTATTTCCACGGCATCGATACGTGGGAGACGACGTTGGAGTCGGTGGTGGACGTGGTGGGGGAGGACGTGCTGCTGTTCGCGACGGACTGGCCCCATGGGGATACGGCATGGCCGACGGGAGTGGACCAGGTGATGGAGTGGCCAGGGCTTTCGGAAAGCGCCAAGCGGAAGATCCTGGGGGAGAACGCGATGATGCTTTGCCCCCGCTTGAAGGACTGATGTGTTAGGATAGTGGGCAACCGAATTAAGGCGCGACGTATGAATAGAGAAGAACACATACAGGCGGCGCGGGAATTATTGGCAGCCTCGGACAGGGAGTTCGATACCGGCAGCAAGTTCGTGGCGTCTGAGAAGTTGTGGTGCGCCGCGACCCATGCTTTGACGGCTTTAATGAGGGAAGAGGTAAGACTCGACAAAACCCATCGTAAGTTTGCAATCGCCGTAAGGCGTCTGGCGGAGGAGCGCGGGGACCAGCAAATCCGCTTGGGGTTCATAATCGCCGAAATGTTTTTCTATAATTCTCAATTTGGATTTATGGAAGACTGGCAGATTGAAGATGATCGAGAGCACTTAAAGGAAATCCTTGCGCGGATCTTGCCGAATTTTGTGGTAAATCACGCAGTAGGCTAAACCAGTGGAAGGTTTAGTCCAGGCCTCTTGATGGCAATAAGTGGGAGGCCGACATGGCAATTGGCACAGCTGGCAAATGAACTCAGATGAACACGCGCAGATCGCGCGGGACTTCTTGTCCGCCTCTGCCCGGGAGTTTGAAGCGGAGGACATTTTGCAGGCATCTGAAAAGTTGTGGGGCGCTGCGGCACACGCGTTGATGTCGGTCGGTCAAATGGAAGGTCTGCCCATTGGGAGTCATCGGGACCTGAGAATGGCAGCCAGGCACTTGACCAATGCACGCAACGATGACTCAATTTACAGTGGTTACAAGGTTGCCGAAAAGTTTCATGCCAACTTCTACCACGGCTTCATGGAGAAATTTCAGATATCGGAAGGCAGAGAGGACGTGCGCGAGTTTGTGGAGCACTTGTTGGGGGAGCCGATGGTAGGGGCGTCGGCTGGTTAGTCCAGCGCGGCGGCATACTTCACTCGCAGTCATTTGGTCCTTCATTCAGCGTTGGCGCAATGATCAGTGGGGTATAATTGTCGAGCCCGACTATGGGCGCGGCAGGTGACGTTGGAATACAGGGATTCTCTTGGGTTGTTGATGGGGCTTGTAGACTTCGAGCGGTTTCGAGGGCCGCGTGGGCCTCGGGTCAAGTTCGATCTGAGCCGGATATCGGCGCTGTTGGAGCGGTTGGGCAATCCCCATCTCACAGTTCCTGCGGTGCACGTGGCGGGGACCAAGGGGAAGGGCAGCACCACTGCAATGGTCTCGTCAGTGCTGACGCAGCAGGGGTACAAGACGGGAACATTTACTTCACCCCATCTGCACACCTTTCGGGAACGCATCGGTGTAGATGGGGAGCCGGTGTCTGAGCGGGAGTTCGCGTCGCTGGTTGAGCAGATATGGCCCTTCGTTTGTGAAGTGAGTGAAGATGGGCGTTATGGAGGAGTCACGCTTTTCGAAACATTAACGGCGATGGCTTTTGTGCACTTCCGGGAGACTGGCGCCGACTTCCAGGTGTTGGAGGTGGGACTGGGCGGGCGGTTGGATTCCACCAATCTGGTACAGCCTGAAGCGTGCACCATAACGTCCATCAGCCTGGACCACACGGCCATCCTGGGTGATTCGGTGGACTTAATCGCGCGTGAGAAGGCGGGAATTGTGAAGTCCGGGGTACCGGTGGTCTCGGCGCCACAGCAGCCGGCAGCTATGGAGGAGATCCGGAAAGTGTGTATTGAGAAGGACGCACAACTTTGGGAAGTAGGTCGAGACATTTCCGTAAAGCCAGAGGACGAAGACCTTTCCGGGCAGTCGTTCACGGTTAAAGGACGGCTTGGCGACTATGGTCTGACGATGCCTCTTCTAGGGTGTCACCAGTTGGAGAATGCGGCTGTCTCGGTGGGTGTGTTGGAGTGTTTGATGGAGCGCGGGTGGGAGATAGGCGTTGACGCAATTCGTCGGGGGTTTGAGAATGTGAAGTGGCCCTGCCGTCTGGAGGTTCTGGAACGAGACCCGCCTTTGCTGTGCGACGGGGCGCACAACCCGGATTCGATGGCGCGGTTGGCCGAGTTTCTGCAGGGATTTTTCAGTGGAAGACGGCCTGTGGTCATATTTGGTGCATCGAGGGACAAGAGCCTGGGGCAGATGATGGATGCGCTGTCGCCACTGAAACCGGTGGTGGTTGTCACCCGTTCAAGGCATCCACGAGCAGCGTCGCTTGCAGAGCTGGTCAGGGGCTTCTCTATGCTCGGGCTTGAGGTGCACCAGTCGATGGACACCTGGCAGGCGGTGCAGAAGGCAAGAAGTCTGGTGGCAGAAAACGGGTATGTGGTAGCCACAGGGTCGTTATTCCTTGCGGCTGAGGTGAGGGAAGTGGCGTTGGGCATTGAACCCGAGCTTTACGGGGAGTTTGACATGGCGTCATCAGTTCTTGAGACGAGGGGCAGCGGAGTATGAAGAGACGGCGAGTGGTGGTTACGGGGATGGGGACATTTTCTCCATTGGGGCTTTCAGTGGAGGAATCCTGGGAAGGGCTGGTTGCGGGCAGGTCGGGAATCGGGCCGATGACCCTGTGCGATCCATCGGACTTTCCGTGCCAGATTGCGGGGGAAGTCAAGGGGTTCGACCCGAGAAAGCACATACCGGGCAGGGAATCCCGTCGAATGGCGCGATTTTCTCAGCTGGCAGTATCTGCGGCACTTCAATCGGTGGAAGATGCCGGGTTGGAGATTGATCCCGAGACGTCGCACCGGTACGGGGTGCTGTTGGGCAACGGCAACGGCGGATTTCCGACCACGGAGGAGGGCTGCCGTGTGATGATCCAGCGGGGCGGGATGCGGGTGTCGCCCTTCTTTTTCCCAATGACTTTGCCAAACATGGCGGCATCTAATATCAGCCGCACGCTGGGTCTGAAAGGTTATAACTCCACGGTTATCACCGCATGCGCCGCCTCCAACCAGGCCATCGGCGAGGCGGCGGAGACTCTTCGCAGGGGCGCCGCCGACGTGATGCTGACTGGGGGCGCAGAGGCGGGTATCAGTCGACTGGGGCTGGCGGGATTCTGCACCATGCGGGCACTGAGCACGAGGAATGAGGAACCTGAGAAGGCGAGCCGTCCCTTTGACGCGGAGAGGGACGGCTTCGTTCCTGCTGAAGGCGCGTCGGTATTGGTGTTGGAGACGGAGGAGCACGCATTGGGCCGGGGAGCGGAGATCCTCTGTGAGGTTGCGGGATTCGGGTGCACTTCCGACGCGTTCCATCAGGTACAACCGGAGGAATCGGGGGAGGGCGCTATCCGGGCGATGAAGAGGGCGCTGGAGGACGCAGGGGTTTCGGAGGAGGAGATCGATTACATCAACGCCCACGGCACCTCGACGCCGTTGAACGACGCGGTGGAGACGACTGCAATCAAGGGGCTGTTCGGGAAGCGGGCATACGAGATACCGGTGAGTTCAACCAAGTCGATGGTGGGGCATTCGCTGGGAGCGTCGGGCGGGTTGGAGGCTGTGGCCTGCGTTCGGACGATTATGGACGAGGTGATTCATCCTACGGTTAACTACGAATTCCCAGACCCTCAGTGCGATTTGGACTATGTTCCCAACGAGGCGAGGAAGGCGGACGTGCGAGTGGCATTGTCAAACGCCTTCGGATTCGGGGGGCAGAACGCCTGCATTTTGTTCAGGCGTTACGAAGAAGGGTAAAGAAGCGGCTGCTGTCTACTGGGCAGGTAACATGGGGTCCAGTATTCGCTCCAGGGCCATGGTGTGGCTGCAAGTTGCGTAACCGGAGAAAAAGGCGCATGAGCAGGACCATTTACCTTCGTTGAAAGTGACGTGGTGGTCGCTGTGATTGCCGTGGAACGTGGTCTTGATGGAGCTGATGGCAACCCGTTCCTTCTGCTCTGCATACTGCCGTGCCTTTTCCATTTTCCTGATTACACTATACTGCATCCCGCCTCCTGAATTGTTTCTAAGTCAATTCTATGGCATGGCGGGTTTGGGGTCAATTGAGAGTGTGGCCTCTTGTCCTGTTATTGGCTGCCGACTACACTGGATGTAGAGTTTGAAAACGCGGGACTTGGAATGACGGGCGACGAGATACGAGAGCTGTTTCTCAGCTACTTCGAGAGCAAGGGGCACTTGCGGATGCCAAGCGCTTCACTGGTGCCGTCGGGAGACCCGACGCTGTTGTTCACCAGCGCTGGCATGGTGCCTTTCAAGCCCTTCTTTCAGGGTGAGCAGACTCCGCCTTCCCGCCGGCTGACATCGAGCCAGAAGAGTTTTCGCACTACGGACATCGACGAGGTGGGGGACCACACCCATTTGACGATGTTCGAGATGCTGGGGAACTTCAGCATCGGGGACTATTTCAAGAAGCAGGCTATTGCGTGGGCGTGGGAGTTCGTAACGTCCAAGTCCGAGGGCTTTGGGCTGGAACCGGAGCGGTTCTATGCCACGGTTCATCATACGGACGACGAGGCCTACGAGCTCTGGCATAAAGACGTGGGCATCCCGCCGGAACGGATCTACCGGTACGGGGACGCGGACAACTGGTGGGGTCCGGCTGGTCTGGAGGGGCCCTGCGGGCCGTGCAGCGAGCTTCACTATGATTTTGGGGCCGAATTCGGCTGCGGCAAACCCATGGTGGACCCTTCGAATGACCTTGAAGGGGGATGCCATCCCAACCACGAGTGCGAGCGGATAGTGGAGCTGTGGAACCTGGTGTTCATGCAGTTCTATCAGGACTTGGAAGGGGGGCGAACTCCCCTGCCGGCGCCCAGCGTGGATACGGGGATGGGGTTGGAGCGGGCTGCGATTGTGATGCAGCGTAACATGAGCATATACGACACGGACCTGTTTCAACCGCTGGTGGCGAAGGCATCGGAGCTTACGGACAAGACTTATGGTCGTGAGTCGGGGGCGGACTATGCGCTGCGGGTGATGGCGGAGCACGCGAGGGCGTCATCCTTCCTGATTTCCGACGGGGTTATTCCCAGCAACGAGGGACGCGGGTATGTGCTGCGTCGTATTATCCGGCGGGCGGTGAGGTATGGTCGTCGGTTGGGGCTTGAGAGACCCTTCATGGAAGATATGGCGTCGGCGGCCATTGATAACTTCTGCAGGGCGTACCCGGACCTGGAGACCAACCGTGGGTTCATTCTGAGGGTGTTGAAGCTGGAAGAGGAGCGGTTCAACCAGACCATACAGGTGGGGATGCCCATGCTGGAGGAAGGATTGATTCCGCTGCATCTGGGGCTGCGGGAGATTTTTAGGGATTCCCGTCCCGCGAGTGAAGATTCCGTAGAAGATTCGATAGCTCGACTATATGAAGAGATTAATGCTTTGGAGGACTATTTTGGTGCCCTCATTCGCCCTTCCAGCCTCCTTGATTGGTTGTTGGAAGAAATTAAATCGGACATAGATAAGAGCAGTATCTTTTGCATCGAAAGCCGGTTGACCCAGATGCTTTCAGGCAGAGAAATCTTCGTCCTCTACGACACGTTCGGGTTTCCGCTAGAACTAACGCAGGAAATAGCGCGAGAGAATGCGTTGGAGGTGGACGAAGAGGGATTCAATCGGGAATTGGAGCTTCATCGCGAGGTGTCTCGAGGCACCAGGTTCTCGGTAGATGCGAATCCTGTCGGCTGGCACTTCAGCACTTCGCAACCCGAAGTTTCAGTTGAGTTTGTGGGGTATGGCGAACTGGTTAGTGGATCTGAGTTGACGGCGTTGCTGGTGGATGGAGTGCAGGTGGGCCACGCCACCAAGGGAAAGGAAGTGGAGGTGGTGCTGCGGAAGACGCCCTTCTACGCAGAGGGTGGAGGTCAGGTGGGGGACGTAGGCACCATTGCTGGGCCGAACGGGATGATTTCGGTGAAGGACACGCAGAATCCAACGGCTGGGCTCATCGTGCACAGGGGGGTGGTTTCGGAGGGGGATATTTCGTTAGGGGACCCGGTGTCGGCGCGGGTGGATGCCAGCCGGCGTCACGCGGCGGCGCAGAACCACAGCGGGACGCACATTCTCCACGCATCGCTGCGGGCGATTCTGGGGTCGCACGTGAGGCAGGCGGGTTCGCTGGTGACACCGGAGCGGCTTCGTTTCGACTTTTCCCACGTGGGCGCCGTGGAACGGGAGGAGATGCGGGAGATTCAGGCTTTGGCCAACGAGAGGGTTAGAGCAGACATGGAGGTTTCCACCCACGTTACGACCTACGCTGAGGCGGTGAATGCGGGGGCGCTGGCATTCTTTGGGGACAAGTACGGGGACAGGGTGCGGGTGGTGACAATGTCGAGCGGGAACGACGACAAGCCCTTCAGCGTCGAACTTTGCGGTGGGACTCACGTACATGCTACCGGGGAAGTCGGGCCGCTGTTCGTTCTGGGAGAGTCGAGCATTGGCGGTGGGATGCGGAGGGTTGAGGCGGTGACGGGGCAAAGTTCGGTGGAGTTGTTCCAAGAGCGGTCAGACCTACTGCAAAGAATATCCGGCCAGTTGGAGACTCCCGTGACGGACCTGGAGGAGAGGCTGGAGGGGTTCATTTCGGACATGAGGGCCCTCAGGCGACAGGTGGCGCAGCTTGAACGGAAGAATTTGAGGATGGAGGCGGAGGGGCTGCTGGGGCAGGTGAGGGAGGCGAAGGGGGTGAAGGTGCTGGCGGTACGAACGTCGGCGGGGAGCGTGGAGGCGTTGAGGGAGATGGGGGACTGGTTGAAGGCCAAGCTGGAGAGCGGAGTGTTGGTGCTGGCGATGGCGCAGAACGGCAGACCGCTACTGGTTTCGATGGTCACGCCTGACCTGGTGTCGCGGGGGCTTCATGCGGGGAACATCGTTAAGGAGACGGCGCAGAAGTTGGGAGGGGGCGGGGGAGGCCGGCCCGAATCGGCGCAGGCGGGAGGACGTCGGCTGGACGTGCTGCCGCAAGCGCTCGCCGACGTTGTGGGTCTGGTGGAGCGGGAGGTGAAGTCCTGAGGCTGCTGGCGCTGGACGTTGGGAATCGTCGCATTGGGGTGGCGGTCAGCGACCCCATGGGGATCCTCGCTTCGCCGCGGGGATACATCGAGAGGAGGGGGATGTCGGCAGACGTGGAAGCAGTGGTCCAGAAGGCACGAGAATGGGAAGCGGAGACGGTGCTGGTGGGGATGCCTCTGACGCTGAAAGGAAAGAAAGGTGTTCAGGCACAGCTTGTGGACGAATTCTGTCAGTGCTTGGAGGCGGATGGGGGAGTTCGGGTGTCCACGTGGGACGAGCGGTTTTCGACCTTTGATGCTGAGAGTCGAATGAGGGCAGCGGGAAGAAAGCCGTCGAGGGAGAGGGGGCGGTCCGATGCGGCGGCGGCGGCGGTTATATTGCAGTCGTACCTGGACAGCAAGCGCAGCCAATGAGCCGGCGTCTGGGCATCATCGGGTATCCGTTGGGGCATTCGATGTCGCCCGTCATGTTTCGCGCCGCCTTTGAGGAATATGGAATGGACTTGACCTACGACGCCTGGGAGGTTGCCCCTGAGAAACTGGGAGATTTTCTCGAAATGGTACGGAGCTCGGAGGGAGAGATTCTGGGGTTCAACGCCACAGTGCCTCACAAGGAAGCGGTGATGGCGGCCATGGACGAAGTGTCGGAGGAGGCGCAGATGGCGGGGGCGGTGAATACGGTGGTGAACGATGGCGGGCGTCTTGTCGGGTACAACACGGACGGGACCGGTTTTGTTCGGGCACTGAGGGAAGAGACGGGGTTTGCCTTCGATGGCAAGCGAGTGCTGATAATTGGGGCGGGAGGGGCCGCCAGAGGGGTGGTGATGGCGCTGTCGGGAGAGGCTGTGTCGGACTTCATCATCACGAATCGGACTCGGGAGCGGGCTGAACGTTTGGCGAGCGACCTGAAGCGTTACTTCAACGGCGGGGTTCGGGTAGTTGCGCCGGAGTCGGGAGAGTTCAGGCAAGCGGCTCAGTCATCGGACCTGATAGTCCAGTGCACAACCATGGGGATGCTACATTCGCCTGTGGCAGAGGCTTCTCCGCTGGCGGCTGCGGACATATCCGCTGAAGCTGTAGTCTACGACCTGGTGTATAATCCACCTCAAACGCCGTTAATGCGGGAGGCAGAGAGGGCAGGGGCGAGGGTGTACGGAGGCCTGTCCATGCTGGTGTACCAGGGAGCCGTAGGATTTGAGACGTGGATGGGGCGACCGGCGCCGGTTGAGGCGATGTTCGAGGCGGCGCAGGCGGCGTTGGCAAAGCAGCAAGAGAGCATCAAGGGGTAGCTATGATTAGGTTTCTTACCGCCGGCGAATCTCACGGTCAAGGACTTGTGGTCATCGTCGAAGGGATGCCGGCGGGTCTTTCGATAAACGAAGAATATATCGGGACGCAGATGGCGCGTCGTCAACGGGGACATGGGCGAGGCGGGCGAATGCAGATAGAGAGGGACTGGGCCCACGTGGTCTCCGGCATCCGGCATGGACGGACGCTGGGCAGTCCCATCGCGATGACGATAGAAAACCGAGACTGGGTGAACTGGACAACGGTGATGAGCGTAAATCCGGTGGAGGAGGAAATTGAGCGAGTCACGCGCATCAGGCCGGGACACGCAGACCTGCCCGGGACGATGAAGTACGGCTACGACGACGTTCGGGACGTGCTGGAGCGGTCGAGTGCGCGAGAGACGGCGGCGAGGGTGGCGGCGGGGGCGGTGGCGCGTCGCTTGCTGGAGGAGTTCGGCATGGAGATTCGCAGCCACTCCCTGATAATCGGCGGCGTCCGAGCCGAGGTGAACGGGAACGTAGACTGGGAGAAGGTTGAAGCCTCCTCGGTACGGTGTGCTGATCCGGAAGCGGAGCCGCGCATGGTGGACGCCATAGATTCGGCCAAGGAAGCGGGTGACACGGTGGGCGGCGTTGTGGAGGTGATCGTCTACGGAGTGCCCATCGGTCTTGGGTCGCACGTGCAGTGGGACCGGAAGCTGGACGGGCGTTTGGCGCAAGCATTGATGTCGATAAACGCCTGCAAGGCCGTTTCTATTGGCGATGGCTGGGACTCAGTCAATTATCGAGGGTCGCAGGTGCACGACGTGATTGACCCGGTGACGGACCCGGACAGGCCGTGGCAGCGTCAGACGAATCGCTCCGGCGGTACGGAGGGCGGCATGACCAGTGGGATGCCGCTGGTGGCGCGGTTCGCCATCAAGCCCATTTCGACGCTGGTGAACCCGCTGCCGTCGGTGGACCTGGATACGGGAGAGCTGGTGCAGGCCCACTACGAACGCTCGGACGTTTGCCAGGTCCCGCCCGCAGGTGTTATCGGCGAGGCGATGGTGGCGCTGGTGGTGGCGGACGCCTTCATGGAGAAGTTCGGGGGGGACAACGTGTCGGAGACGCGCCGGAACTACCAGGCTTTTCTGGGGACGGTAAAACCCAGGAAATGGGGTTCGGGGGTCAACGTCGACCAGGGAAGCTAACGATGACCCAGCCCCAAAACGTTATTGCCGTGGTATATGACTACGACCGGACTCTGAGTCCGCAGTCCATGCATCAGGACGTTATTTTTCCACGAATGGGCATTGACGCCTCCGACTTCTGGGCGAGAGCGGACAAGCTTCGGGACAAACTGGCCTACGAGGATGAATTGGCGTGGATCCGGCTGCTGCTGGATTATCCGGACTTTCGCCAACTCTCCAACGAAGATTTGCGAGAGTTTGGGAGCCAACTGCGGTTCTTTCCGGGAGTGCCGGGAGTTTTCGGTGAACTGGGTGGTCTGCTGAAGGACGAGAGGTACGTTCGACACGGGGTAACGCTGGAGCACTACATCGTGACGTCCGGGCTTAAGGAAGTGTTGGCGGGGAGCAAACTCAGCGGGTGCGTGGAGGCCATCTTCGGCTGTGAGCTGGACGAGGATAGCGACGGGAAGGTCTTCTGGCCCAAGCGAGTGGTGAGCCACACGTCTAAGACGCAGTACCTGTTTCGAATCTCCAAAGGGTCCGAGTACGTGGACCTGTCCCACGACGTTAACGACCACATGCCTGAGGAGGAGCGGCGCATCCCCTTCCGCAACATGATATATATCGGAGACGGGCCGACGGATGTGCCGTGTTTTGCCGTTTTGACCCATCGGGGTGGCATAGCCCTGGCAGTGTATAACCCGCAGATTGGGAAGTCCTTTGACACGTGCATGAGACTCCAGGAGGCGAACAGGGTGGATGGGATAGCTCCGGCGGACTATGGAGAGGGCACCCATCTGCGCCAGCTAGTGGAGTACCACGTGCGGCGGATGGCAGACCGGATTGTGACGGTGGAGGAGGAGGCGCACCAGCGCAGCGTGATTGAGGCCGTAAAGCCCTACTAGGGGTATAATAGCCAAAGGTCTGCGGAAGGCGGGTTAACCCATGAACAGGCTTCGGAACATCATCCTCACCGGCTTTTCCGGCACGGGCAAGTCGCAAGTTGCCCGCGAGGTGGCGCGTGTTCTGGGGTGGGAATTGCTGGATACGGACGCAGACATCGTCCGGCAGGAAGGGAAGGAGATAGCGGAGATATTTTCCGCGAAGGGGGAGGGGGTATTTCGCCGTTTGGAGCGAGAGGCGCTGGAGCGGGCGTGTAATGGCGAGGGACGGGTTGTTGCCACGGGCGGGGGTGTGTTGATGGACGCGAGCAACCGGCGTCTGCTGTTCCGGAGCGGACTGGTGGTGGGGCTGGAGGCGCGACCGGAGACTATCTACCAGCGATTGTCCACGGTTGGGCAGGAAAGGTCACCTGAAGAACGGCCCATGCTGGAGGGTGGGGACCCGCTAGGCAGGATTCGCAGCCTGAAGGCGGAGCGACAGCCCTTCTACTCGTTGGCCCAGTGGGTTGTGCAGACGGATGATTTGAGTGAAGAGCAGGTGGCGGCTGAGGTGGTGAGGGCGTGGCAGATGTTGGGAGGACGCATGGGCTCAGCGGGTGAGGGCGACCCGGAGTTGGCGGCGGTGGTCACTCACTCGAGGGGAAGCTGTCCAATTCGGGTTGGGTGGGGACTGCTGGACCGGATTGGAGAAAGGTTTCGTAAATTGGGGATAGACGGGCCGGTATATATCATCACCGACGACAACGTGTTTCCCCTCTACGGGAGGCAGGTGCAACGCTCGTTGCAGCGGGCGGAGATAGAGGCCCACTGCTTCATCATTCCGGCGGGGGAGGAGAGCAAGTCCTGGGAGATGGCGAACGCCATCTATCACTGGCTGGCGAGCCGGAGAGCGGAACGACGGCATACGATTCTGGCCGTGGGCGGCGGTGTGGTGGGGGACCTGGCGGGCTTCGTGGCGGCCACTTATCTGAGGGGAATGCCCTTCGTACAGGCGCCCACAAGCATGGCGGCGATGGTGGACGCTTCCATAGGGGGGAAGACGGCGGTGAATCTCGAAGAGGCGAAGAACCTGGTGGGGGCCTTCTATCAGCCGCAGATGGTGCTGGCTGACCCGCATACGCTGACGACTCTGGGCCGGCGGGAGCTTTCGGAAGGGTGGGCGGAGGCCATCAAGCACGGGTTCATCATGGATGCGGACCTGGTTTCGGTGTTCGAAGATCACGCAACCGAGCTGATGGGGCTGGAGCCGGAGCTATCCACAGATGTTATCAGGAGAAGCATGGCCATCAAGGCCGACGTAGTCTCGCAGGACGAACGGGAGACTCTGGGCAAGCGGGTGCTGCTGAACTACGGACATACCATCGGCCACGCCATCGAGGCTACCACCGGATACGGAGAGTGGATGCACGGCGAGGGGGTGTCAGTGGGGATGATGGGAGCGGCGGAGCTAAGCCGGAGGATGGGAAAGATAGACGGGGACGTGGTGAGGCGTCAGGGAGAGCTCTTGCGGCTGTTTAATCTGCCTTTGAGGGCTGAAGGTCTGGACGTGGAGAAAATCTTCTCTGCGATGTCTTTGGACAAGAAGTCGACGGGGGGAGCGATTCGGTGGGTGCTGCTGGAGGAGGTGGGGAAAGCGACTACGAGCCGGGACGTTCCTGCGGAACAGGTGCGTGAGGTTGTGGAGGGTCTGTTGCAGTAGTTCCGGGCTGTTGAGGGTTAGCCAGTGACCTTTTCGATGAGGTACTGGACGGAACCCTTGGGGACGATGACCTGAACCTCTTCGCCTGCCTGTCGGTTCATAAGGGCCTTGCCGACGGGGGACTCGCTGGAAATTTTCTTTTCAACGGGGTTGGCCTCTCTGGGATGGACCACGAGATATGTGACCTTCCGGCCGTTTCCGGGTGTTTTTACGACCACTGTCTTACCGATAGCGACCCTTTGAGCCTTCTTACCGGAGCCTCCCCCGGTGATTACGGCGGAACTGAGGGTCTGCTCCAACTCGCGGATTCGGGATTCCACGAGGCCCTGTCGCTCCTTGGCGGCGTCCAGCGGGGCGTTTTCGCGGAAGTCCTTGTCTGCCATGGCGCGTCCAATATCGCCGACGACCTTGGTGCGTTCTTCCTTGAGGGACTCCAGCTGTTCCGTTAGGAGCTTGAATCCTTCCTGGGTGAGTTGGGCGACTTCCGGCGCGGCCTTCTGGCTCTTTGCGATTCTTGCGAGGGCCTTATTCTTGGGCACTCGGGCGTGGGTAGCAAGGCTTACCTTGACAAGCTCTTCGTTCTTGAGGTAGGTGAGGAACTTCTTAACCGGGTCCAGTTTCTTGGCAACGTCGCCGCCGCTGCGGCCCAGCCACTCGCAGTAGGAGGCTACGGTTTGAGGGGTAAGACCGCTAATGGGGCCGGAACTGCCACACCAACGTACGAATCTGTTGAGGTCCTGGGAGATTCCCTTCTTTCTGTTTGCCTTGAGTCCGCTTACGTACTGGCTATAAGCCTTATTAAGGGGCAGGTCCGTAACTTGTGCCACGTAGTTTGTAACTCCTTCGCGATTCCGCTATTTGTGGGTCATGGAGTGCGTGTCATACTCCGCACTTCCGTTAGTCTTTGGTTACATTGCAGCCTAGCATACCAATTATTGGAGGTGTTGGCAAAGGGAACTTTTGAGGGGAGAATGGTAAAGCTGTTCCAGTTTTAGTATAATTACATAACATGGTAATCGTTATTTTGAAGGCCTCTTGTGAAGGAAAAGCGCGTTCCAAAACGGATTTACCTCACAGAGGCGAGGTGGACCTTCGACTGGTGGAAGCAGGACCGGAAGCCGGGCCCCGTCTGTTGAGTGAAACTGGCGCGTCGGGCGTGTATGTCTTGGGTGACGGCTCCGGGGATTCCCTGAACGGTTTTGCTGACAAGGAATCAGTCCGGTACTGGACCCAGGGACATCGGGATATATTGGGTCGTTCGCTGGACTTGGACATGCCCATTCTGGCAGTGGGCGAGGGGCTATTCTTGCTGAATGAAGTGTTTGGGGGGAAGCCCCCCGAGGTTGTGTCAACGGAGCCAGTTTATAGCGCGGATTCAGAAACGCCGGAGCGAAGGACGGTATACGTTTCACCCGGAAGCAAGACGGCGGCGATTCTGGGATCGGGAGGCTTCTTCCGGCTTGGCGGCGCAGGGGCTTCGCCCAGGCTCATGGACAGCCATCGGGCGCCGCGTTTGCTGGCCTCTGCCTACGACATCGAGGACGGGGCGGTGGAGGGACTGGAGAGCGCCGAACATGATTGGGTGATCGGGTTCCGCGCCGACCTGAGCGCGGACGAAAAGTTGCCGCGCGGATTCAGCGGCATCTTTCAGGCCTTTGTGGAGAGGGCAGAGGGCTTTTTCCTCTCCCGAACATTCCCATAGCTCAGCCTCCCAGCAAGCGCAGAGGGCGGTCATGCCCGTATAGGGCCAAATTCGCTCACGACTCTATAGAGAGGCTGCGATAGCGGCTGATAGAATTGGCGAGGGAGCAGTATACATAATCACCAGGGCGCAGGTCCGTGTTTATGCCCGGTGAGCAAGAGGTGAAGAAGTATATGGTAACCACTCCTGGAGAAAGAATCCGACCTATTCGCATCCATGATGAGATGCGGACGTCCTACCTGAACTACGCCATGAGCGTTATCGTGTCGCGGGCGTTGCCGGACGTTCGGGACGGATTGAAGCCGGTGCAGCGGCGCATTCTTTACGCCATGCACGAGATCAGCCTGGGGCCCACGAATGCCCATAAGAAGTGCGCGCGGATAGTAGGAGAGGTGCTGGGCAAGTATCACCCCCACGGGGACGGGCCGGTCTACGACGCTCTGGTACGGATGGCGCAGGAGTTTTCTCTCCGTCATCCGCTGATTGACGGTCAGGGGAATTTCGGCAGCATCGACGACGACCCACCGGCAGCAATGCGGTACACCGAAGCGCGATTGACTCGCATCGCCCAGGAGATGCTGTCGGACATACAGCTGGACACGGTGGACTTCGCTCCTAACTTCGACGACTCCATCAAGGAGCCGGAGGTCCTTCCCGCCCGGCTGCCGAATCTGCTGGTTAACGGAGGCGCGGGGATCGCAGTAGGGATGGCAACCAGCATTCCGCCCCACAATCTGGGGGAGATCTGCAACGCCATTTGCTATCTGATTGACAACCCGGACGCGTACGTGGAAGACCTGTTGAAGATAGTGAGGGGGCCGGACTTTCCGACAAGGGCGATGGCCCTGGTGGGGAAAGACAAGGAGTTCGTCAAGCAGATGTACTCCACGGGCCGGGGCAGGGTGGTGATGCGGGCAATGGTGGACATAGGCGAGTTGAAGAACGGCCGCTCCCAGATTGTGGTATCCGAGCTTCCATACCAAGTGAACAAAGCGAACCTGGTGGCGCGCATTGCTCAGATGACGCGAGACAAGAAGATAGAAGGTATTTCGGACATCAGGGACGAGTCGGATAGAAAGGGGCTGCGCATCGTACTGGACTTGAGGCGAGGCGCCCAGCCCCAAATGGTGCTTAACAACCTGTACAAGCACACGCCGATGCAGTCGTCCTTCAATGCCACGATGCTGGCGCTGGTGGACGGGCAGCCGCAGGTGTTGAACCTGAAGCGGATGCTGCAACTGTTCATCGAGCACCGGCGGGTGGTGGTCGTCCGACGGACGGAATTCCTGCTGAAGCGGGCCAACCAACGGGCCCACATCCTTGAGGGTCTGCGCATCGCGATAAAGTTCCTGGACATGGTCATCAAGCTGATTCGCGGGGCGGAGAACGTGGAGGTGGCGCGGGAGAATTTGATGGTGGAGTTGGGGCTGACTGAGGAGCAGGCGCAGGCGATTCTGGACATGCAGCTGCGCCGTTTGGCGGCCCTTGAGCGGCAGAAGCTGGAGGACGAGTACGAAGCGCTGCTGCAGACCATCGGGGAGTTGGAGGAGCTTCTGGGAGACCCGACGAAGGTGCTGAGTCTAATCAAGGACGAGACGCTTGAGCTGAAGAAGAAGTACGCCAATCCTCGGAGGACGAAGATAATCCGGGACGAGCCAAGACAGATTTCCCTGAGGGACCTTACGCAGCATCAGGAGGTGGTGATCACCATCAGCCGTCGTGGATACATCAAGCGGATGCCCACGGCAACGTACCGTTCGCAGCTTAGAGGGGGAAAGGGAAAGCGAGGGATGACGACTCGTGAGAGCGACGCGGTGCAGCATCTGATCGTGTCAGATACCCATGACATTTTGCTGTTTTTCACAAACACTGGCAGGGTTTACCGACTGGACTGCTTCGAGATTGTGGGGGATACGTCGCGGACAACGCGAGGGACGCCGCTTGTCAATCTCATCAACCTCAGCCCCGGCGAACGGGTGACGGAGGTGGTTTCCACGTCGGAATTGGACTTGGAGAGCAAGTATGTGTTGGGCACGCGCAAGGGCAAGGTGAAGCTACTGGAACTGAAGAACCTGGCGAACCTCCGGAGCAACGGACTGATAATCATGCGGCTGGACGCTGGGGATGAACTGATATCGGTGCGGGAACTTCAAGAGGAAGCGGAGATAATACTCTTCACGGCCAAGGGCAAATCCATCCGCTTCCCGATAAGCGAGCAGCTCTTTCGATCCCGTATTGCCGGCGGCGTAAAGGGAATTCATCTCTTGGGAGACGACGTGGTGGTAGGGATGGAAACCATCTTGCCGAAGGACAAAATTCTGATTATCAGCGCTAATGGCATCGGCAAACTGATGACGGTAATCAGGAACAGGACGCAACAGAGGGGCGGACAGGGGGTTATTTCCTTCCGAGTGACGGAGAAGACAGGACCTATTGTGGACGCCAGGGTTGTGCGCGAGGGAGAGGAAGATGAGATCTTTGTGGTTTCGGAGCAATCTCAGGTTTACCGGACGAACCTGGAAGGGATAACAGAGTATAGCAGAACGGCAGGCGGGGTGATTATCTGGCGTCCTGGGGAAGACGACCAGGTGGCGTCGATAGCGTGCTTCAAGAACGGTCACAATAAGGCGTAGGGCGTAAGGGGGGATTCCACCCCCATCCCGACCTTCCCCCGTCAAGGGGGAAGGGGCTTTTCCTGGGGTCAGGTGTGGTTGAGGCGGGTGAAGCGGCTCTCGTAGTAGAGGAGAGGGTTGGACTTGTTTCCAAGGGCCATTTCGTCCACTGAGCCGATGTAGATGGTGTGGTCGCCGTGGACGTGAGCATCAACGACGCGGCAGCCGAAGTAGGCCATTGAACCTTCGATGACGGGCAGCCCCATTTCGCTCAGGCGATGTTGGAAGGGGGTTCCGAGGCGGTCTTGGGGCTTTCGGGCGAAGTAGCCGCCTATCTCTTCCTGTTCCTGGCTGAGGATGTTTACCCCGAAGGCGCCGAGGGCCTTGATGTAGTTGTGGGTGTGGGTCTTGAAGTCAACGCAGACCAGGGCCAGGGGAGGGGTGAGGGAGACGGAGGTGAAGGAGTTGGCGGTCATGCCGTGGAGGTTGCCCTGATGGTCCAGGGTGGTGACAATGGTGACGCCGGTGGCGAATCGGGCCATGCCACCCCGGAAATCATCTTTACTTACCATAACTGCCCTCGCTCGGAGTCAGGGATACCTATTTTTGTACTAATGCCAGGCGTATGTCAACGGCGCACAGGCATGGATTTAGAGGGGTTAGGTTTGGCTTGGAGGGGCGCTAGACCCTTCGTCCTTCGACAGGCTGAGGGTGAACCGGTAGGGTGTGGGAAGAGGCCGGGTTTCAAATCCGCCCCTATCGGGAGAGTTTTGCGTAACTGACGCATGCGTCATCCATCCCACCTGAATCACCCCCATCTCAATCTTCCCCCGTCAAGGGGGAAGAGGTAAGGGGCAGGGTGTTATACTTGGCGCCGTTGGACGGGATGGGCGTGGGGAAAGGGTTTCGACCAGAAAGGGGCGCTCGACGCTTCGTCCTTCGACAGGCTCAGGATGAGCGCCTTCGACAAGCTCAGGATGAGCTGAGGATGAGCGGTTTTGGTTCTTTGAGGAGGAAATTAGTTGGAGTTGTTGAGAAGTTTGCAGTTCGTGCCGGGGAACCGGCGGGACATGCTTCAGAAGGCCAGGGGGTTTCGCGCGGATGCGTTGGTCGCCGATCTGGAGGACTCGGTGCCTCCGGAGGAGAAGTCGGCGGCAAGGGAGATTGTCGCGGAGCTGGCGCCGACACTTTCGCAGCTGGGGCAGAAAGTGATGGTGCGGGTCAACTCGTTGGACACGGGGAGAACGGCTGAGGAACTGCGGGCAGTAGTTTCGTCGCAGCTATATGGGGTGAGTTTGGGGAAGGTGGACTCGCCGTGGCACATCAGGGAGTGTGACCGGCTGCTGAGCGTAGAGGAAGTAAGGCAGGGCATTCCGACCGGTAGGGTGAAGATCATTCCGTGGATTGAGAGTGCGGCGGGGGTCCTTTCGGCGTCGTCGATTGCCGCCGCTTCGAGTCGGGTGGTGGCGATGGCGTTCGGGGCAGAGGATTTTACCAACGACATGGGTCTGCAGCGGACTGAAGGGGGAAAGGAGGTGGCGTTTCCGAGGGCGATGATTCCCATTACCGCGCGGGCGGCCGGGATTGTTGCTTTAGATACGCCCTATGTGCGATTTCGTGACGCTGAGGGGCTGCGTAAGGAAGCAGAGTCGGCGGCAAGCCTGGGATACAAAGGGAAATTCGCGATTCATCCCGCTCAGCTAGAGACCATAAATGCAGTATTCACGCCCAGGGAGGAAGACCTGGAGTTCGCCCGGAGGGTGGTGGCGGCGTGGGAGGAGTCGACAGCTCAGGGTCGAGGTGCGCTGGCCCTGGACGGAGAAATGGTGGACGTGCCGGTAGTGAAGCGGGCCTACAATTTGCTGGAACTGTCGAAAGAGATTGCCAGGATGGAGAATGCCTGATGATTGCAGTAACCACGGAAACGGTGATGGGAAAACGGATCGTGAGGGTGCTTGGGATGGCGGAGGGCAGCACGGTGAGAGCCCGCAACCTGGGCCGCGACATAGTTGCCGTGATCAAGAGCCTGTTCGGGGGCGAGATTGTCGAGTATTCGGAGCTTCTGTCGGAGGCCAGGGCCGAGGCGATGGGGCGGATGATGGAGCAGGCGGAAGGCATGGGAGCCAACGGGGTTGTAAACGTGAGGCTGGCAACGTCTGTGATAATGTCGGGAGCTACGGAACTATTCGCATACGGCACGGCGGTGGTGTTGGAGGACGAGTAGAGCAGTGAGTGACAGGATAATTCTGGAGGGGATGCAGTTCTACGGCTATCATGGCCGGAATGAGGAGGAGCGGGTGCTGGGCCAACCCTTCGAGGTGGACCTGGAGGTGGAGTTGGACCTGCGCGCGGCCGGAGCATCGGACGACATTGCCGACAGCGTCAGCTATACGGACCTGTACAGGGTGGCGAAGCGTCAAATGGAAGGTCCGGGTCGGAACCTGGTGGAGGCGGCGGCCGAATCCATCGCCAGCGAGATTCTGGATTCTTATCCCGTTGAGAGCGTGAGGGTTCGGGTGGTGAAGGTGCGTCCGCCCATAAAGGGAGGGGTACTAGCAGGCGCGGGGGTGGAGGTTTTCCGTCAGCGGGCCAAGTGCTGAGTGGGATGAAAGGCGATGATTGAGTTCACCACCGAGTTGGCCTTTTGGCAACTGTCGCTGATGTCGCTGATTTCGCTTGGGGTGGGCGTGCTGGGGGGTTTTGTGGGGCTGGCCCTAGGGACAATGCGGCTGCCGGGTCTGCTGCTGTTGGGGATGAACCCGCAGTTCGCCGCAGGCACGAACATCCTGACCAGCGCTCTGTCGGCGATGGCTGGGGGCTACCGGCACGTGACGGAGGGACGCATTGATTGGGGGGTAGTGTTATGGCTGGGGATTCCTTCGATTGTGGGGGGCTTTCTGGGCGGGTTCTTCGCAGGGGAGTTTCCCGCGGGGCTGCTGATTGGCCTGGCCGGACTCCTGGTTCTGTGGCAGGGGGTGGAGTTCTTCGGCCTGAGCCGGCGGCTGGCTGCTGCTGAAGAGGGTGCAGCGTCGGAGCAAGAGGGAGTAGGGGAAGGGACTTTGACCATGAGAAGCGGCAGCCTGGCGGGAGCGGGCGGCGCGGCCATTGGGCTGCTGGGAGGTGGAGTGGGGCTGATTCTGGGCAGCTTGCGGCTTCCTCTGATGATCCGTTTGCTGAAGATAAACCCTCGTCGGGCGGCGGGCTCCAACCTGGTGGTGGGGGCGGCGTTGGGGGTTTTCGGATTCGTTGGCCACGGGATTCATGGGGAAGTGGACCTGCCGCTGCTGCTGTCGATGGCGTCGACGGGGATGATCGGCTCCTACGTGGGGGCGCGGTATACGGGTCGGGTGAGCGTACGCGCCCTGGTGCTGGTGCTGGCGTGGGTGCTGCTGGTGGTGGGGATTATCCTGGTGGTGCGCGGCGGGAGGGACTTGCTGGGCTAGATCACTGCATCTCGCAGGACTTCGACGAGGTGCCGGGGGCGGCGGTTTGCGCCGTGTTCGATTTGCTGGCGGCAGGAGATGCCCATGACGGCGATTTCCCAGTCGTCGCCTTTTGATGCAATCTGGGGGAAGAGCTTCTGGGCGCCGATGGCCATTGAAACGTCGTAGTGTTCCTTTTCGAAGCCGAAGGAGCCTGCCATGCCGCAGCAGCCGGTCTCCGCTTCCTCTACGGAGGAGTTTGGCGGAAGGTTCAGTGCCTTTACGGCGTCGGCGGTTCCGATTAGGGCTTTCTGGTGACAGTGGCCGTGGAACAGGACTCTTTGGGTCTTGCCGGAGAAGTTTAGGTCCAGTTCGCCCTTTCGATGGAGATTCATGAGGAATTCGTTGATGAGGAATGAGTTGGCTGCGACGGACTTTGAATCGTCGTCGCAGAGGAGGTCGGGATACTCGTCACGTAGAGTGAGGAGGCAGCTTGGTTCGCAGCCGACGATGGGGATGTCTTGGGCAGCATAGGGGGCCAGCAGGTCTACGTTGAAGCGGGCGTTGGCCTTCGCTTCTGTCAGGAGTCCCTTGGAGATCATGGGGCGGGCGCAGCAGCGGGCGTTGGCGAGTATCACCTCGAAGCCGGCGTGTTCCAGAAGCTCCACGGCGGCGATGCCTATGGAGGGAACGTTGTAGTTCATGAAGGTGTCGTTGAAGAGGACTACTGAGCCGCGGGGCGAGTTGGTGGGGGGTGTGTGCTTGTTGAACCAGGCGGGGAAGGTCTGACCGGCGAAGGATGGGAGGGGGCGTTTTTTGTGGATGCCGAAGAATTGGTGGAGCAGCCAGCGGAGGCCGGGGGTGTGGACTGCCAAGTTGGCAAGGGGCGCGAAGCGGCTGGCCATGCGGCTGAGCCGGTTGATGTGGGCGAATATTTTTGCCCTGAGTGGAGTGCCGTGAGTCCTGTTGTAATTGTGCAGGAACTCGTACTTGAGCTTGGCCATGTCGACGTTGGATGGGCATTCGCCCTTGCAGCCCTTGCACTCCAGGCAGAGGTCGAGGGCTTCGTAGAGTCGGCGGCTGGTGAGGGTTTCAGGGGGCAGAGTCCCGGAGATGGCGGCTCGGAGGAGGTTTGCGCGGCCCCTGGTGGAATGCTCTTCGTCGCGTGTTGCCATGAAGGAAGGGCACATGGTGCCGTCGGGCTTGCGGCAGGCGCCCATGCCGTTGCACATATCAAGGGCGCCTTCGAAGCCATCCTGGTCGGAGAAGTCCATCTGGGTGGGGAAGGAGAGAGTCTGATAGCCGGTGCCGTAACGCAGATTGTCGGTCAAGGGCGGGGTGTCGATGATTTTGCCGGGGTTCAGGATTCCGTTGGGATCGAAGGTCTGCTTGACCTGTCGGAAGGCGTCGTAGATTTTGGGGCCGAACATCTTCTCCGTCCAGACGCCTCGAACGATGCCGTCGCCGTGCTCGCCGCTTAGAGAGCCGCCAAATTCCTTGACGAGGTCGGCGATTTCAGAGGCGATGGAGGTCATGGTGTCGAGGCCATCCTGGGTCTTTAGGCTGACGAGGGGGCGGATGTGGAGGCATCCGACGCTAGCGTGGCCGTAGTAGCCGGCGGTGGTGCCGTGATTACCGACGATTTCGTCGAAGCGGCGGACGAACCGGCCGAGGTGCTCCGGATCGACGGCGGTGTCTTCGACAAAGGGGATGGGCTTGGCGTCGCCACGGACGCTCATGAGCAGGCCGAGGCCGGCTTTGCGGACGGCCCAAACGTTGGCTTGAGCGGCGCTGTCTGAGATAGTCAAGCAGTCGTAGCCGAGACGGCGACGGGCGAGGGCATCCTTGAGTTTCTGTGCTCTGTCGGCGGCTTCGGCTTGGGTGTCGCCGGTGAATTCCACGACAAGGATCGCGCCGGGTTGGCCGCTTACGAAGGTCATGCGTCGGGAGAAGGTGGGGGAGTTGCGGGTGCGTTCAAGGAGCATTTCACCCACGAGTTCGACGGCGGCAGGGGAGTGTTCGAGGATGGCAGGGGTGGCGTCGCAAGCTTCTCCGAGGGTATCGAAGTGGGCGATGGCGAGGGCGGTGGCTTTGGGGGTGGGAACGAGGTTTACCCTGGCTTCGGTGATGACGCCGAGGGTGCCTTCGGAGCCGACGAGCATCTGGCTGAGGTTAACGGGGCCGCCGTTCAGGAACCGGTCGAGGTTGTAGCCGCTGACCCTTCGCATAATGTTGGGGTAGCGGGTTTTTATCTCGTCGCTGTGCGCTCGGGCGATTTCGGGGATGCCGCGGTAGATTTGGGACTCGAGGTCGTTGCCGGAGAGCTTGGTTTCCAGCTGGGTTTGGCTGAGGTTGGAGAAGCGGGCTTCTGCGCCGTCGGCGAGAACTACGTTTAGTTCCAGGACGTGGTCGCTGGTCTTGCCGTAGACGACGGAGTGGGAGCCGCAGGAGTTGTTGCCGATGCCGCCGCCCACGGAGGCGCGGTTAGCGGTGGAGGGATCGGGAGCGTATTTGAGACGGTGGGGAGCCAGCAGACCGTTCAGGGTGTCGAGGACTATGCCGGGCTGGACACGGGCCCAACGTTCGTCGGGATTGACCTCGATGAGGGCGTCCATGTACTTGGAGAAGTCGAGGACAATGGCGTGGTTGACGGTCTGACCGGCGAGGCTGGTACCGCCTCCGCGAGGGAGTATGGGGACGCCGGTGCGGCGGGCGACGTCGACGGCGGCGAGGACGTCGTCCTTGTGGCGGGGGATGACCACGCCGACAGGTTCCATCTGATAGATGCTGGCGTCGGTGCTGTAGAGGACCTTTGAGAAGGCGTCGAAGCGGACTTCGCCTTCGACTTGGTTGCGAAGTTCCTGTTCCAGGGCGCGGGTTTCTGACTGCGTGTCTCTCATAACGAGGTAACTTTAGAGGAGAAGCACGGGTGGGGCAAGGGAGAGGAGGTTGAGTAGTAGGGAGTCACCCCCCATCCCTTTGGCAAGTTCAGGACAGGCTCTAAGCCAACGAGATTCTTCGGCTCCGCTCAGAATGACATGTGGGTTGAGGGGGAAGGGTGGTGTGGGGCAACTGTGTGGGTGCTGTGGTATCTTCTTGGGGATGGCGACTGAAGACAGATATTGTCCGCAATGTGCCGGCCTTTTGAGTCCTCGGTTGGTGGGTGGTGTGACAAGACCCGTATGCTCGAGCTGTGGTCACATTGTCTACTATGACCCGAAAGTGGCTACGGCGATGATTTTAGCCAGGGATGGGAAGGTGCTGCTGGTGCGTCGGGGTACGGAGCCGGGGTTGGGCCTGTGGAGTCTGCCGGGCGGCTATGTGGACCGGGGAGAGGTGGTGGAGGAAGCGGCGGTGAGGGAGGTGTGGGAAGAGACGGGGCTGCGGACGGAGACTGCGCGACTGGTAGGGGTATTTTCGGAGAAGGGAAGTCCGGTTGTGCTGGTGGTCTATGCGGGGGAGATTGTGGAGGGCGAACCGCAGGCAAGGGACGAGGTTATGGAGGTGGGTTTCTTCGCCGTGGGGGAGCTGCCGTCGTTAGCGTTTGAGCGGGATGGCGAGATTGTGGCGGGGTGGTTGGACGGGAGCAGGTAGGGTAATTCGGCTGGACAGGTTTCTGCGGCTTCCTTATGGGGATGCGGGTGTTGGGAGAAGGGTCGCGCCTTCCAAACGGGCAAGCCTTTGGTCGAAGGTATAGAGGGGAGTGGCGCCCGCGCGATTGGCAGCGGCGAGGATCATGAGATCGGAGAAGTCGTCGTTAGACGAACGGAAGCGACGGGCTGCCATGGCTACATCCTCACCAGACTCCACAACCATCTCTTCAGTTGCCGTCAAATCCAAAATCAAATCGGCAATACGGGCGCGCGAGAAGTTGTACGTCCTCTCCAGAACCCAGACTGTTTCCAGGGCTACCTCACGACAAATGAATCCGGGTTGCTGAGGGGTCAACCTTTTGATAAAACTCTGGGCCGCCTCGGTCTGTTTCTCGTTATCCTTGACTATGTGTCGCAGCAGGACGTTGGTATCAACTGCGAGCACTTTCCCACGCTGCTTGGGCGATACCTTCCTTAATCTCTTCCAATGACTTGGATGGACCGTTGTATTCTAGGGCGCCGGCAAGCGATGTGATAGGCCTAACGGGCAAGATCAGAAGTCGCCCGTCTTCAACCAAGAAGCGCACGCGGCCACCCGGTTCCAGAGATAGGGCTTCTCGGATGGGTTTAGGTAGGGTGATCTGTCCCTTGGAACTAATTTTGGATTCAAGCATGGTTGCTCCGGTAAGGAAGTTAGTTTTGTATGCTTTATCTTAATTGTAGACGATGCTTAGTTCTAAGGCAAACTCGGTGTTATGGGGGTCAAAGAGCGGAAAGGCAGCTATGGTGAGGGCTAGAGCATTGTGGTTTGGCCACCCTGTACGGTGACTTTGGCCATTTCTTCCAGGCCTTTTACGTAGGACTGGGTGCCGTCTTCGCCGAGGCCCTTTTGGGCCAGCAGGTAGAAGAACTGGCGGGCCACGGCGGAGACAGGCATTGGAAGTTCCATTTCCTGGGAGGCCTGGTTGATGAGCCGCTGGTCTTTGAGCATGAGCTTGACAGAGAAGCCGGGATCGAAGTCCCGCTTCAGGATGCGGGAGCCGAGGTTTTCGAGCTGCCAGGAGTTGGCGGCGCCGCCGGTGACGGCCTGAAAGACCTTGTCGAGGTCGACGCCCGCCTTCGCGCCGAGAAGGAGGCCTTCGCAGACGGAGGCGAGGGTGCCGGCGACCATGACCTGGTTGACCAGCTTGCATACCTGGCCCATGCCAGGGGGGCCGATGTGGATGATGTTTGTGCCCATGGCCTGTAGAACGGGCAACGCGCGTTGGAAAACATCAGGTTCGCCGCCGACCATGATGGACAGGGTGCCATCGGCGGCGGCCCAGGAGCTTCCACTGACGGGGGCGTCGAGCATGTGGGCGCCCTTTTCGGCGAGCAGGCCGCCGATGCGTCGGGTTACGGAGGGGGCGATGGAGCTCATGTCTATAACTATGGCGTCGTTTTGGATGCCTTCGATGACGCCGTTTTTGCCAAGGACGACTTCTTCGACGTCGGGAGAGTCGGCGACCATGGTGATGACCACGGAGGAGCATTGGGCGACTTCCCTGGGGGATTCGGCGACCGTAGCGCCCCTGGAGGCGGGCTCGGCGGTCTTGCTGCGGGTGCGGTTGTACACCGTGAGAGGGTAGCCGGCCTTTAAGAGGTTCAGGCTCATGGGCAGGCCCATAATGCCCAGTCCAACGAATCCAACGGTCTCCTTGGCAGTCATTTTTTCTCCTCTGATGGGGAAGTGTAGATTTTGGTGAATGTACCGAAGATGGAGGGTTGCGTCAATGCGAGGGTTGGTTGGGCGACGCTCGTCCTTCGACAGGTTCAGGATGAAGGGAGGTGGGGGCAAGGATGGGCTCAGGGTGAGCGGATTAGGGGGTTGTGCTAGAATATGCGCTGATATTTTGGGTGGGAGGTAGCGTCATCAAGATCCACGAGTATCAATCCAAGGAGTTACTGGCGAATTTTGGCGTGCCTGTTCCAAAGGGGCGGGTTGCTTCTTCGCCGGAAGAGGTTGCTGAGATATGCCGGGAGTTGGGTGGAACGGCGGTGGTGAAGGCCCAGGTCTATGCGGGAGGCAGGGGCAAGGCCGGAGGTGTGAAGCTGGTCAATTCCCCGGAGGAGGGCCGGGAGTACGCCGAGGGGCTTCTTGGCACACAGTTGGTGACGGTGCAGACGGGGCCGGAGGGTGTTCCCGTTCATAAGGTGCTGGTGGAGGAACCGGCGCGGGTGGACAGAGAGTTGTACCTGGCACTGACAGTTGACAGGTCGGCCCAAGGGCCGGTTTTTATTGCCAGCGCGGCAGGCGGGATGGAGATTGAGGAGGTGGCGGAGACGCAGCCTGAGGCTATCGCGCGGGAGGGTGTGGACATTGCGGTAGGACTGCAGGCCTTCCAGGCTCGCCGGATAGCGCGGGGTTTGGATCTGGACGCAAGGCAGCAGCGGAGCGCTGCGCAGATTATGGCGTCGATGTACAGGCTCTTCATGGAACGGGACCTGACTCTGATAGAGATCAATCCTCTGGTGGTATCCGAGGACGGCGGACTGGTGGCGGTGGACGCGAAGGTGAGCGTGGAGGACGACGCGCTGTTCAGGCATAAGGACCTGGCTGATTGGGGTGACCCTGACCAGGAGACGCCGTTGGAGGTGGAAGCATCCGAGTACGGGATTGCTTACGTGAAGCTGGACGGGTCGGTGGGCTGCCTCGTGAACGGGGCGGGACTAGCCATGGCTACCATGGACCTGGTGCGAGGCGCTGGGGCTACGCCAGCGAACTTTCTGGACGTGGGGGGCGGAGCCGATGAGGCGAAGGTAGCGAAGGCGGTGAACATCATGCTTTCCGACCCGGACGTGGAGAGCATTCTGGTCAACATTTTCGGCGGGATTCTTCGGAGCGACATCGTTGCCAGAGGGATTGTGCAGGCCTATGAGGAAACGAAGTCGGAGATTCCCTTGACGATTCGTCTTCAGGGGGTGCAGGTGGACGAAGCGAGGGCGGTCCTGGATGAATCGGGACTGCGGGTGTCCTTCGCTGAAACGCTGCTGGACGTGGAAGCCCGGCTGGCAGAGTCGCTCAAGTAGGTCTTGTATTTCGAATGAAGCATACGGCTAAGGAGCAAGATGAGCATACTGGTTGATGAGAATACGCGGGTGATGGTGCAGGGGATTACGGGGCGCGAGGGGAGTTTTCACGCCACCCGCTGCATGGAGTACGGAACCAACGTGGTGGCGGGGGTGACTCCGGGCAGAGGAGGCTCCGTATTCAACGATTCGGTGCCGGTGTTCGATTCTGTGGAAGAGGCGGTGGATGAGACGGGGGCGACGGTCTCGCTTCTATTCGTGCCCGCGCCCTTTGCTCAGGATGCGATGATCGAGGCTGCCGATGCAGGGATAGAACTGATTGTGTGCATCGCGGAGGGGGTGCCGGTACTGGACTCGGCCCGCGTACTGAGATACCTGGAGGGACGTGGCAGCCGGCTGCTGGGGCCCAACTGTCCGGGGCTCATTTCTCCGACGGGCAAGTGCAAGGTTGGAATAATGCCGGGACACATCCATGAGTCCGGGCGGGTTGGCGTTGTTTCCCGCAGCGGCACGCTGACTTATGAGGCGGTGAGCCAGCTGAGCGCGTTGGGACTGGGTCAGTCCACATGCGTGGGCATTGGCGGAGACCCGTTGATTGGGACGAACTTCGTGGACGTGCTGGAGCTGTTCAACGAGGATGAGGATACGGACGCGGTGGTGATGATTGGGGAGATTGGGGGGAGCATGGAGCAGGAGGCGGCCCAGTTCATCAAGGAGAACTTTACGAAGCCGGTGGTGTCGTTCATAGCAGGAGCGACGGCGCCTCCAGGGAAGAGAATGGGTCACGCCGGAGCGATAATCACGGGCTCGGATGCGACGGCTGAGGCGAAGAATGCGGCTTTGCGAGACGCCGGCGCCCACGTGGTGCCTTCGCCGGGACTTATCGGAGCGGTGATGAAGGAGGCGTTGGGTTAGGATGTCTCCGGCAAGCGAACGCCTCTAACCGCGGAAGTGGAGCCCATGGTCAAGGGTGCGCTTATAGGGTTCGGGTTTAGCATTCTGATGCTCATGATTCCGATTGTGCACTTCATTACGGGCCCGCTTGGGCCGTTGATTGGCGGATACGTGGGTGGAGGGGTAGTGCGGGCAACGCCCAGTCAGGCCCTTGGCATTGGGGTTCTGATGGCAGTTTTCATGGCAGCGCCGGTATTGCTTATTGCGATTGCTCTGCAGTCACTAGCAATCTGGGAATCAGGCCAAGGAGTCCTGAACGCCGCAGCAGGAATACTTGCAATTTGGGCTGGACTGCTGGGAACGGTGGGGGCTTACTTTGGGGGACGTTCAAGCTCCAGCAGTGGGGTCATCATCATCCGGAGCAGACGTTTTGGTGGGGACAGGCTTCCCTAAGTATCCAGTTCCCTCAGGAATTCCTCTCGCGCCACGACTTTCTGCTTCCTGGTAGCCATCTCGCGCGCTGTTACGGTTCCGGTCTTCGCTTCGTCCTCGCCGATGATGAGAACCGTTGAGACGCCCAAGGAGTTGGCGTTCCGCATTTGACCGCGCAGGCTGCGGCCCCATGCTCCCTGTATGACGCCCACGCCTGCCTTACGCATGGCGGCAGCCAACTCCAGCGCCGGTTCCACGGCTTCCTCGCCGAGGGCGGCGATGTAGTAGCCGGGTTTCTCTTCATCGGCCACTTCGACGCCCTGGCTCTGGACGTTGAGGATCAGACGCTCCATGCCCGTGGCGAAGCCCACGCCAGGGGTTGGGCGGCCTCCAAGCTGCTCGATGAGACCGTCGTAGCGGCCTCCACCCAGGATTGTGCCCTGGGCACCCGCTCCGGGAGGGACGATTTCGAAGACGGTGCGGGTGTAGTAGTCCAGACCGCGCACGAGCCGATGGTCGATGGTGTGTGGGATATCAAGGGCGTTCAGATAGGTCTGGAGTCGGCGCCAGTGCTGGTGGCACTCGTCACAGAGATGCTCTGTAGATCTGGGGGCGCTTTCCTGAAGGGGGCGGCATGAGTCACGCTTGCAGTCGAGCAGACGAAGGGGGTTGTGTTCCCAACGCTGGCGGCAGTCGGAGCAAAGATCTTCCCGGACACTTTCGTAGTAGCTGCGCAGGGCGTCGATGTAGCCCGGGCGGCAGTTTGCGTCGCCGATGCTGTTGATGAAGAGACTGAGGTCGGTCAAGCCCAGGTCCGAAGTGAGGGTCCAGCCCATGTCCACGATTTCGGCGTCGGCCAGGGGAGAGCCGTCGCCCAGAATCTCAATGCCGTACTGGTGGTGCTGGCGGTAGCGTCCTGCCTGGGGCCTGTCGTACCTGAAAACGGGGCAGAAATAGTAGAGGCGGACGGGCTGGGGAAGACTGTGCATACCCGCTTCCAGAAAGGCGCGGCATACGGGGGCGGTGCCTTCGGGGCGCAGGGTCAGGGAATCCCCGCCCCGGTCAAGGAAGGTGTAGGTCTCTTTGTCCATGATGTCGGTGCCTGCTCCAACGGACCGGTGAAAGAGGTCGGAGCCTTCGAAGACGGGGGTGTCTATGCGTCCAAAGCCATGCCGGCGGGCAAGGGTTGACGCCTTGTCCTCTACGTATCGCCAATACTTTTGCTCCGAAGGCCCTATGTCCTTGGTGCCTCTAGCTACCCTATACAACGAACTGAAACCTCCCTGTCACCGCTTGTCGGCGGCGTTGCCCAGCATAGCGGTGCTGTCTCGGACTGTAAAGCAGCGGTTCCTCGACATTTTCTCGCTTGCGCTATAGACGAATACAACATCGGCTAATATGATAGAGACATGACGCTAAAGACGGCAACGGCTCCCAGCCTGAGACAGTTGATTCGCCGCACCAAGAAGTATCTTCCCAAGCAGAAGAGCAGCATGGTGGAATCAGCCTACGAATTTGCGGAGCAATCCCACCGGGGCCAGTTTCGCGCTTCGGGGGGGCCGTACATCGAGCATCCCCTAAGCATTGCTCTGTTCCTGGCGGACCTGCAGTTGGACGCGACAACTCTTTCCGCCGCTCTCCTTCACGACGTGGTGGAGGACTGCGATGTTACTTCCCAGGACATCAGCCGTCACTTCGGGCCGGAGGTGTCCAAACTGGTAGACGGGGTCACCAAGCTGACGCGGATGGAGTTGGTGGACCTGGCCGACGTGTCCAGCCAGCCGCCGGAGGACCGGCTGAAGGCCGAGACCCTTCGCAAGATGCTGGTTGCGATGGCGGAAGACGTGCGGGTTGTGCTCATCAAGCTGGCGGACCGGCTGCACAACATGCTGACGCTGGATGCGCTGCCCCCGCCCAAGCAGAGGGCAATGGCCCAGGAAACGATGGACATTTACGCACCGCTGGCCCATCGTCTGGGTATCTGGGACATCAAGTGGCGGCTGGAAGACCGCTCCTTCCACTACATGGAACCGGACATGTACAGGGAAATCTCCGAGATGCTGGCTACGCGACGGGAAGAGAGGGAGATCTACATCGAGGAGCAGCGCCAGATTCTGGTTGACGCTTTAGAAAGTCATGATTTGAAGGCGCAGGTGCTTGGTCGGCCAAAGCACATATACAGCATCTATCAGAAGAGCAAGAAGTACGAAAGTGAAGGCAAGAGCACGAGGGACATCCATGATCTGTACGCGTTGAGGATCCTCGTGAAGTCCAAGCCCGACTGCTACAACGCGCTGGGGGTTGTGCATAACCTGTGGCGTCCCATCCCCGGGCAGTTCGACGACTACGTGGCGAATCCGAAAGAGAACCTCTACCAGTCGCTGCATACCACGGTGATGTGCAAGGGCGCCACTCCGCTGGAAGTGCAGATACGCACCCACGAGATGCACCAGCTTGCCGAGTACGGAGTGGCCGCCCACTGGCACTACAAGGAAGGCAACACCAGCGATTCAAAGTTCGAGCAGAAGATGACGTGGATGCGCCAGCTTCTCGAATGGCAGCGTGACGTGCAGGGGACGGACGAGTTTCTGGAGTCCGTCAAGACGGACATCTTCCAGGACCAGGTGTTTGTGTTCACGCCGCAGGGGGACATTGTTGAGCTTCCTTCGGGGGCCACTCCCATAGACTTCGCCTACCGCATCCATACGGAGCTGGGACACCGGTGCATCGGCGGCAAGGTCAACGGGCGGCTCATGCCGCTGGACTACCAGCTTCAGAACGGCGACACCGTAGAGATTCTGACGACGAAAGTCGCCCGCGGGCCGAGCCTGGACTGGCTCAATCCCAATCTGGGATATATCCGCACGGCCAGCGCAAGGAGCCGGATTCGGCAGTGGTTCCGGAGGCAGTCGCGGACGGCGAACATACAGCTGGGCCGAGAGCTTCTGAAGAAGGAAGCCAGACGCCTCAACATGAAGATCGACGAACAGGCGCTGGCGGCGACCTTCAAGATGGACAATGTGGAGGAGTTCCTCATCTCCCTTGCCTCGGGCGGGACCACCATCAACCAAGTCATCAACCGGCTGACTGCGGATGAGCGGAAAGAGCAGGAGCGGCGAAAGAGCAGCCTTCCGCTTACGAGCCCGGGCTCAGGGATCAAGGTGCTGGGGGTAGGGGACCTGCTGACTCGGATAGGGCAGTGCTGCAGCCCGCTGCCCGGAGACCGGATAATCGGCTTCATCACGCGCTCCAGGGGCATCACTGTCCACAAGACTAGCTGTCACAGCGTGAAGAATGAAGACGAACAGGAGCGCCTGGTGGAAGTGGACTGGGGCGAGGAGACTAAGCTCTATCCCGTCCGCATTGAGATACAGGCCCGGGACCGGGTTGGGCTCTTGCGGGATATCACTGCGCGGGTTTCCGAGGAGAAGGTGAACATTGCAGAGGTCCTCACGAACGAGAGCTCCGACGGAACGGTGACCATATACCTGACGCTGCACACGACGGGGCTGGACCAGCTGGGCCGCATTTTCGCCAAGCTGGACGGCATTAAGGGAATGCTGAGCGCGGGCCGGATAGTTACGGACCCTTTCAGCATATCGAAGAAGTAGCCCCTTTCAAAGGGAGAACGCAGGCTTTATACTATCTGTCAAACAAACGTCATCTTCCGGAGGTACCATTGCCGTCTCAGAAATCAATGCGGTCTTCCATGCGGAAGCAGAAGCGAAACCGCGGTGTAAGGTCAGCCACGAGAACCTACGTAGCCAAGGCAGTTAAAGCCATCGAAGAGTCGGACCAGGACGAACGGGAAGCGACAGTCAAGCGCGCATTGAAGGCGCTGGACCAGACGGCAAAACGGGGGATTATTCACCCCAACAACGCTGCCCGTCGGAAGTCCCGGTTGATGAAGCGGTTGAATGCCGCTTCTGTGGAATAGCGATCTTTATGGAATTGATTCCCCGTCTTGACTAAAGGGGTAAATTTGTGTTATTTTTGCACGAACTAGCGTTCAGGGGGCGAAAATGAGGAAAAGAAGCAAGAAAACTTCAGAAAAACAGCAGCGTATGCTCCGGTTTATCCGTGAGTTCATGGCGGAAAACGGTTTCCCGCCAACTGTGAGAGACATCCAGTTTGCCTGTGGCATCAGTTCGACGTCGGTTGTTGATTACAACCTGAGATTGATGCAGCGAGACGGTCTGATCCGGCGAAGGCCGGAGATGGCGCGGGGCATCGAATTGCTGGACGAGAAGGGTCGAGCAGCGGGATTCCTTCCCCAGATTCCGGTGATGGGCTATATTGCCGCGGGCGAGCCTCTTCCCGGACCTTCCAGCGAAGGCTGGGACCACGAACCGCTTGAGACCATTGAGATGCCGCGATACATGTCCGAATCCTACAAGGACCTGTACGCGCTGCGGGTCAAGGGTACCTCGATGATCGACGCGTTGATCGATGACGGGGACATTGTGCTCATTGATCCGAACCATCAGATCAAGAACGGCGACATGACGGTGGCCTGGCTGAAACTTGAGCAGGAGGCTACGCTGAAGCGTTTCTTCAAGGAGGGTAGGAAGGTGAGGCTGCAGCCTGCGAACACTCGCATGAAGCCCATCTATACCAAGGCTTCCAACGTGGAAACCAGGGGCAAGGTCGTGGCGGTACTTCGCAGCCTGTAATCCTATGAACTGAATTCGGGAGAGCCGTCCCACTCCTGGAAGCGGGGCGGCTCTTTTGCGTCTGAAAATGCGCCCAATACTCGGGATTACAGGGGTGGGAAGGGGCGGTTAGAGAACCGACTCTACGGGTATGATGTTGTGAGCGTGGCTTGCGGTTGTTGTGGGGCTGGGTGTTGCGCTGTTATCATCGTGTGAATTCGACAGGGGCGGCGGTGGGAGTCTGACGGGAGGCGCATTTGGGCCTTTTATCCAATTACCGGGAGGTACTTGACACCCCGGCGCGCAGGCAGGTGATGCTGGCCCTGTGTTCCACCTTCCTGCTGGTGCAGGTGGCGAGCTTTCCGGTGGCGCTTGCGCTGCCAAGCATCGCCAAAGATTTCCTAATTGACGTTGAGACGGCGGCGTGGGTGCTGGTGGCGGAACTGCTGGCGCTGGGCGCAACGGTGTACCTGGCTGCAAAGCTGGGAGACCGGTACGGTCACAGCCGGATATTCTTCTACGGGATAGTGATAACGACGTTGGGTGCGGTGGCGGCGGGGTTCGCCATGGACTTCACGCAGCTTCTGCTGTTCCGGGGGGTGCAGGGGTTGGGGGCGGCGCTGGTGACGGGGAATGCCAACGCCATTCTGGCGGGCAATTTTGCCGCCGAGGAGCGGGGCAGGGCCTTCGCGGTGCCGATTACGGCGGCGAGGTTCGGGACTTTCGCGGGGCTAATTGCCTTTGCCATTTTCCTGCAGTGGCTCGGCTGGCGGTATATCTTTTTCTCGTTCATACCCCTGGGGATCGTGGCTATCTGGTCCGGGCTGCCGCTGCTCCGGCAGAAGGATGAGGAGAGGCTGGACAGGGAAGGGCCGGTGGACTTCGGCGGGGCCTTCCTGTTCATCGGGATGATTTCGGCGCTGATTCTATCGGGGTTGCATCTGCACCCCGGTGAGGAGTCGTTCACAAGCGACGATGCTGTCTCCTATCACGTGCCCATGCACGTGTTGACGGTTGTGCTGCTGGTGGCGTTCATCATTTACGAACGGAGGGTGAAGCAGCCCTTCGTAGACCTGAAGCAGTTCAAGAACCGACACTTTTCGCTGGCGCTGTTTTCCAACACCACGTTCCATCTTTCCATGCTGGCGATAATGACGCTGGTGCCTATTCTGGTGGAGAACGGGTTTGGGTACGGGCCGCTATTCGTGATTTACGTGTTGCTGCCGCATCAGAGCATGGGGTTGTTTGTGCCGATTCTTGCCGGCTGGTACTACGACAGATATAAACCGCGCCTGCTGCGTCCCATTGCGCTGTGTTTGATTGCGTTGGGGATCTTTCTGGTGGGGATGTTCGCACTCAGGATTCCCTTCTGGCTGATGCCACTGCTGCTGTTTCCGGCTTCGATAGGCACGTCAATCTTCAACACGATAAACAACGCGGTGATAATGAATTCAATTGGGAATGAGCATCGGGGGTTCGCGTCCGGGATGATAGAGACGACGCGGCAGGTGGGGCATACGCTGGGGGCGACGGTGGCGGCGTCGGCGCTGGGGCTGGTGCTTCCGGCGGGGATTGCGCTGCTGAGCGAGGCGGAGGCGCGGGAGTTTTACTTTCGGGGACTTCAGGCTTCGGCGCTGGCGGTGGTGTGGATAATTCTGGCGGGGGCGCTGGTTGCGTTCAATCATCGGGTGCTGCCCACGACGCCTAAGGTGGAGGAGCCGCAATCATCCGGCGCTGCCGGAGGTTAACGGGGAGTGAATTGTTGGGTTATTTCATTTCGGATAAAATAGCTTTGAGTGCAGGAAAATTGGAGGGCTGGCAATGAAAGCAGGACAGTTGACGGGGCCGCGCAGGATGGACCTTGTGGAGGTCGAGGAGCCTTCGCCGAGGGAGGGGGAGGCTCTGGTGCGGCTGGAGAAGATATCCATCTGCGGCAGCGACATACGGCCCTTTGCGGCGGTGATGGACGAAGCGCGTTATCCGCTGCATCCGGGTCGTCCTACCCATGAGTGCGCGGGGGTGATTGAGGAGAGTTACTGCGAAGAGTTCAACGTTGGTCAGCGGGTGATCGTTTTCCCGTATTCGGAAGGGGGTTTCAGGGAGTACCTGGCGGTACCGCCTCAGAACCTGGTGGCGCTGCCGGACGAAGGGTCCATGGACACGTGGATCATGTGCCAGCCAATGGGCACGGTGCTGTATTCGGTGAGCCGGATTGGGGACGTGATAGACAAGAACGTGGTGGTGCTGGGCCAGGGGGCCATTGGGTTGAGCTTTACGACCTTTCTCAGCGGGATGCACTGTCGTGAGCTGATTGTGGTGGATCTGGAGGACTACCGGCTGGACGTGGCGAAGTCGTTGGGGGCGACTCGGACCATCAACCCGCGTTACGAGAACGTGATGGACGCCATTCAGGACCTGACGGGGGGCGAGGGCGCTGACGTGGTGGTGGAGGCGGCGGGGGAGCACGAAACGGTGCGACAGTCGGTGGTGATGGCCAAGAAGTTCGGGACGGTTATCTGGTTCGGGATGGCGCACAACGAGTATTTCGCCATTGACTTCCAGCAGATACGTAATAAAGACCTGACGATGATAGGGACGTCGAGCGCGCGGGCGGGAACGATGCCGCAGTACGTGAGGCAGGTGGTTCACATGGTGGACCAGGGGAGGCTTGACCCTTCGATGCTGGTGACGCATCGGATGAAGGCGGAGGAGGTGCAAGACGCGTTCGTGATGTACGAGGAGCGAGCGGACGGGATCATAAAGGTGGTTATGGATATGTAGGAGTGCGGTTCGCCCCTCCCAATCTTCCGGGCCACTCGTATTGTCGCAGACGTTCCAAGGTATTAATCTGTAGGCAGTAGAACAACGATTTTGAAGAGGGACGTATGCGAGACACAGATGCTCAGGCACCGACGCACGGAGGGAAGTCCGCCGCACCACGCCGCCGTCCTCGCGAGGAGACAGCCCGGCTAGGAAAAGAGATTTACGAGAGGGACATCCGCCAGCTGGTTGAGACGGACCATGTTGGGGAAGTGGTCGCCATTGATGTGGAAAGCGGAAACTATGCTCTCGGCAAGAATGCCATTGTGGCCTCTAAGGGTCTCCGGGCCCAACAACCGGACGCCCAAGTCTGGCTGATGCGGGTTGGACATCGAGCGTTGTACCACTTCGGCGGTGGTTCCTTTCAGAGAGCAGAGTGATTGAAGGGACTGTGAATGCTCGTCTCGAAGCCGTCGTAACCCTTCCATTACTAGTTTCAGAGGGACAGACGCGAGAAGTAGACGCAGTGGTCGATTCCGGCTTCAATGGGTATATGACCTTGCCGCCGATGTTGGTGGCGGACTTGGATCTGCCTGTTGTGGGTGATGGCGAGGCGATACTGGCCGATGGCAGCGAGGCTACCTTCGACGTGTATGGCGTTACGATGCTTTGGGACGGACAACTGAGATTCATCGAGATTGGGGCGATTGGCGTAGACCCTCTTGTGGGCATGAGGATGATTGACGACCATGACTTGAGCATTCAGGTCAGGGACGGCGGGCGAGTCGTCATTCAGGCCGGGCAGTAGCTAGGATTCGGGTAGCGTGAGCGGGCGGCTCGCGAGCCGCCTCCACGAAAGGCAGGGGTGAGATGGGTTAGAGGAGGGGGTGGACGCGGGACCAGATTTTTTGGGCGATGGTGTCGACGGGGGGGGCGCCATCGAGGGTGAGCCAGGTTTCGGGGTTGTTGGAGGCCATTTCCAGGTAGCCACGTCTGACTCTGCGGTAGAATTCCAAGTTTTGCTTTTCAATCTCATCAAGGATGTCGGATTGTTTTCGGGCGCGGGTTGCTTCCGGAGGCAGATCCAGGAACACGGTCAGGGTGGGTTGCAACCCGCCTGTGGCGAGTCGGTTGATTTTCTCCACCGTTTTGACATCCAGACCGCGACCATAGGCCTGGTAGGCGATGGTGGATGCAGTGAACCTATCACAGAGGACTATCTGACCTGAATCCAAAGCCGGTTTAATGAGTCTAGCAACGTGCTCTGAGCGGGCTGCGTTAAAGAGTAGAAGCTCTGTGATGGGTGATAGGTTAACTATAGACTTCAGCAAGCGTCCAGCTTCATCGCCCAGGTGTGTTCCACCGGGTTCTCTAGTTTTTCGGATACGGTGACCGTTATTTTCGAGTCTTTGGTGAAGAAGCTCTATCTGGGTGGACTTGCCTGAGCCGTCGATGCCCTCGAAGACGATGAAGGGGGCCACTGCGGGCCTCCTATTTGCGGAGGAGCCGCACGTGGCGGCGAGGGTCGACGCCGATGCTGAGGGAGCCGAGGTTGTATTTCTGGGCCAGCAGGTGCTGGAGGCGGCGGACGTAGGCGCGCTGGGAGGTGAGGTCCACGTATTCTTCGCCATCGAGGACGCTCTGGGCGGCTTCGTGGGCTTCCTGGAGGGCGACGTTGAGGTTCTGGTCGCCGTTGCTGCGTCGCTGCTGGTTGCGGAGGAACTGCTGCACCTGGGCAGCGGTGTTCTTGCGGATGACCTGGACGGGAGTGCCGGACTCTTCGGCGATGCGGACGACCCTGGCGCCACGCTTGTAGTGGGACTTTGTGGTGAGGATGAGGTCTGCGTGGCGGAGGTCGGTGACGATTTCAACTTCCATACCGGAGTTGTCGGCGGCCTGCTCCAGCTTGTCGCGGCCCACGCCGAAAAGGAAGATGCGCGGGGTGAGGGAGTTATTGGCGAAGGGCGACTCAGTTGACAGAGTCGCAGACTCTACGGATGGGGGCGCTGCGGACCTTGCCGCGCTATCCGTTATCATCTGTCCGGCTTCGTCAAGGCGTCGGACTTCGGGGACGAGGGGGTAGCCCCTTAGCCAGGAATCGACGACCCTGGCCACGTCGTCGTGGACGGCGACAGTATCCCAGCTCTGGATTTCGACGACAACGTCGAAGGTGGGCGGGGCTTTGCGCTCGAGGACGCTTTTCTGGGTGCCCCGGTAGCGGGCTTCATCATCGCCGAGGGTGACGGTCTGGATGCCGCCTACGAGGTCGGAGAGGGTGGGGTTGAGGATGAGGTTGTCGAGGGAGTTGCCGTGGGCGGTGGCGATAAGCTGGACGCCGCGTTCGGCGATGGTGCGGGCGGCGGCGGCTTCGAGCTCGGTGCCCATTTCGTCAATGACGATGACCTGGGGCATGTGATTTTCGACGGCTTCAATCATTACGGCGTGCTGGAGATTGGAGGCGGCCACCTGCATGCGGCGGGCGTGGCCGATGGCGGGATGGGGGATGTCGCCGTCGCCGGCTATTTCGTTGGAGGTATCGACGACGATGACGCGCTTCTTTGCGGTGTCGGCTAGGACGCGGCTGACTTCGCGGAGCATGGTGGTCTTGCCGACGCCGGGACGGCCGAGGAGGAGGATGTTCTTACCGGAGAAGACGAAGTCTTCGATGGTCTTGATGGTGCCGTAGACGGCCCGGCCCACGCGGCAGGTTATGCCGAGTATTCGGCCTTTGCGGTTTCTGATGGCTGAGATGCGGTGAAGGGTGCGTTCGATGCCGGAACGGTTATCGTCGCCGAACTCGCCGATGCGAGTGGTGACGTAGTCCAGGTCTGCTGGGGAGACCTCATCCATGTCCAGGATAACGTCGCCGTCGGGGAACCTGGCTTCGGGCGGGCGGGCGAGGTCCAGGACGACCTCCAGAAGTTCGCTGACGTCGTGCATGTTTCGGAGGGGGCCAACGATACGGGGCGGAAGGCAATCCAGGAGGAGGTCCAGGTCGTCCTGGACGTGGGGTTCAAGTTTTTTGGTCTGGAGTTTCATCAGGGTTGAGTTATCTGTCTGGCGGTTTTATCAGGCTGAGAAAATACCGGTGGAAGCGGGTGTCTTTTGTGAGTTCGGGATGGAATGAGGTCATGAGCATGTTGTCCTGTCGGAGTGCCACAGGCGTGCCGTCGGGCAGGGCGCCGAGGACTTCCACGTCGGGGCCGACGCGGGTGGCGGCGGGGGCTCGGATAAAGACGGTGTGGAAGGGTTCATCGCCCAGAATCGGAAAGTTGATATCGATTACAAAGCTATCCACCTGGCGGCCGTAGGCGTTACGGCTGACGGTGACGTCCATGAGGCCGAGGGGCTGGGGCCGGTGATCCTCCAACTCGGAGGCCATCATAATCATGCCCGCGCAGGTGCCCCAGGTGGGGACGCCGGAGGCGGCAAGGGCGGCAATTGGTTCGGCCAAGCCGTAGAGGTCGAAGAGGTGTCGAAAGGTGGTGCTCTCACCGCCGGGCATGATCAGGGCGTCCAGGCCTTCCAGGTCCTCAGGCAGGCGTACCTCGCGGGCGGCTACGTTCAACTCTCTGAGGAGAGCGACATGTTTGGCAAAATCGCCCTGGACGGCTACCACGCCGACGGTTGGCACGGGTTCTTGCAATGGCGCTGAGGTCAGAAGTCTTCTACCAGCCCCTTGTGGCGAGGAGTTCCTCCTCCTTCATCTCCCTGACGGAGAGGCCGGGCATGGCGTCTCCCAAACCCCTAGAGACCTTGGCGACGATATCGGCGTCCTGGTAGTGGGTGACGGCTTCGACGATGGCCTTGGCCATGAGGGGCGGGTTGGAGGACTTGAAGATGCCTGAACCGACGAAAACGCCGTCGGAGCCGAGCTGCATCATGAGGGATGCATCGGCGGGGGTGGCGACGCCGCCTGCGGAGAAGTTGACGACGGGCATGCGGCCCTGCCGCTTGACGGCCTGGACGAGTTCCAGGGGAGCGCCGAGGAGCTTGGCCTCGGTGGGGAGTTCGTCCTCGGCCATGTTCATAATCTTGCGGATTTCGTCCTGAACGGTGCGGTTGTGGCGGACGGCCTCTACGATGTCGCCGGTGCCTGCTTCGCCCTTGGTGCGGATCATGGCGGCGCCTTCGCTGATGCGGCGGAGGGCCTCGCCGAGATTGCGGCAGCCGCAGACGAAGGGGACGGTGAAGTTGTGCTTCCACACGTGATGGTCTTCGTCGGCTGGGGTGAGGACTTCGGACTCGTCGATGTAGTCTATGCCGAGGGCCTGGAGGACCTGGGCTTCGGCGAAGTGACCGATGCGGCACTTGGCCATGACGGGGATGGTGACGGCTTCCTGAATTTCGATAATCTTGTTGGGGTCGGACATTCGGGCGACGCCGCCATCCTTGCGGATGTCCGCGGGAACCCTTTCGAGGGCCATGACGGCGCAGGCGCCGGCGTCTTCGGCGATCCTGGCCTGCTCAGCGGTGACGACATCCATTATGACGCCGCCCTTGAGCTGTTCGGCCATTCCGGTTTTCACTTCCCAGGTGCCGGTCTGAGCGTTCTCCGAGCCGTTGAGTCTATCCTTGCCAGTTGCCATGTCTGCTCCTCTTCTTACAGCAGTTAAACTCCAATGGTGGAATTATACGTCAGGGTCTGTCAATTGGCAATTGAGAAGGGGGTGGGGGGATGGAGGTTGTGTTTCTTTGGGGGTGTGGTACACTGGGTTGCGGACTCCTATTGGGGACTAACCTTTAATTCAGCCCGGTGAGGTTGGCAAGGAAGACCCTGCGCGAAAGGGATATTTGCGCACCCCTTGTCGACCCGGCAAGGGGGTTTTTTGTGACCAGACTGACGGCCCAGGTAAGCCGCTTGGAGACGCCGGAGAAGACGATTCTTGACGGCGCAGGGCTGAACAGGATTCTGTGGCGGATTGCCCACCAGATATTGGAGCGGAACAGGGGAATCGACGGGCTGACGCTGGTGGGGATATTGACCCGGGGGCTTCCCCTGGCGCAGCGGCTTGCTTCGAGGATCCGGGAGGTGGAAGGGGTGGCGCCGCCGCTGGCGGGTCTGGACGTGGGCCCGTATAGGGACGATGCGGTGGTGGGGCATGGGCGACGACCTTCGCCATCGCTGGACGTGGACGGGCGGAAAATTGTGGTGGTGGACGACGTGCTGTACACGGGTCGAACGGCCCGTTGCGCGCTGGACGCGCTGGTGCAGGCGGGGAGGCCCCGGCTGGTGCAGCTTGCGATTCTGGTGGACCGGGGGCATCGGGAGTTGCCCATTCGCGCCGATTACGTGGGCAAGAACCTTCCGACCTCTCGTAGCGAGAGGGTGCAGGTGCGGCTGAAGGAAGTGGATGGGCGGGACGAGGTGGCGCTGCTGAGGCGCGGGGACGGCTAGAGGTGTACCGCGGCGGGCTGATAAGCATCGAAGACATGTCCAACGAGGAGATCGTGGACGTGCTGGAGCTGGCGCGGGAGATGTCGCGGGATCTCCGAGGCTTTTCGTCCCTGGCGCAGGGCTACATCATGGCGAGCCTGTTCTTCGAGCCAAGCACGCGAACGCGGGGGTCCTTCGAGTCGGCGATGAACCGGCTCGGGGGTCGGGTGATTTCCACGGTGGGCACGGGTTCCTCCTCCATGTCGAAGGGTGAGACGCTGGTGGATACGATTCGGATCTGGAGCAAGTACTCGGACGTGATAACACTGCGGCATCCGTGGGAGGGCTCGGCGCGGCTGGCCGCCGACTATGCGTCGGTGCCGGTAATCAACGGCGGCGACGGAGGCCACGAGCATCCGACGCAGACTTTATGCGACCTGTTTACCCTGGTTGCCGAGAAGGGGTCGCTTGAGGGGCTCCGAGTGGCGCTTTGCGGCGATCTTAAGCATGGCAGGACGGTGCATTCGCTGATATTCGGGCTGCTGCGCTTCGGCGCGGAGTTGTTTTTTGTGCCGGGGGAAGGGCTTGGACTACCGGAGCACGTGAGGGCGAAGATCCAGATTCAGTACGGGAGGCAGATAGAGCGGGTGCCGGCGGGGGATTTTGAGGCGCTATACGGAGGAGGCGCTTCGGAAGCTGATGAGGGTTCGTCGCTGGACGCCATTTACATGACGCCGAGCAGGCCGCATCAGAGGACGCTGCTGGAGGATGAGCCGAATTTCCGGCTTCAGCTTTCGTCCGGGTCGGAGTTGGTCTTTTACGTCACACGTAAGCAGGTAGAGCGGGACGCTGCGTTGAAGGAGGAGGGGGGAAACGGGAGGAGGTATCCGCGCATAAGCAGGGACACTTTGGGGAGGGGGTTTGCACGTTCGATTGTAATGCATCCCCTGCCACGGGTGGACGAGATCGACATTGACATGGACGAGGACCATCGCAGCAAGTACTTCGACCAGGCGGGTTACGGGGTGCCGGTGCGGATGGCGCTGCTGAGCCTGGTGCTGGGGCTGAGGCCGTGGAAGAGGGCCGCGAGGCAGGATGGGGTGACGGACTTAGAGGACGGAACGGTGAGGGCACAGGGGGTCGAGTGTCGGAATCCAACGTGCGTGGTGAACCAGGAGCCGCAGGGGTGCCAGCCGGGATTTTCGGTGATGCAGGGGGAGGAGGGGGACGTGACGTTCGCGTGCAAGTATTGCGGCTGGCATAATGCTCCCGCCTTCTACGGAGTGCAGCAGAGCGGGCAGTTGATTTACAAGCCGATACGTCGGCTGAGTTTTATTTCGCAACACCAGTTGTACCAGTTTCGTTTCTTTGCCAACGAGGAGGAGGCTCGCAATCAGGGGTTTACGCTTTCAGTGCGAGAGCCGGACGGTTCAGGAAAAGTCTACGAGGTGACAGAGTGACGAGTCGTCGGGCTTACCTTGTGTTGGAAGACGGGACCATTTACGAAGGGCAGTCCTTCGGGGCGGAACGGGACTCCTATGGGGAGCTGGTGTTCAGCACCAGCATGACGGGCTACCAGGAGGCGCTGACGGACCCTTCGTTTGCCGGTCAGCTTGTGGTGTTGACCTACCCGCTGGTGGGGAACTACGGCATCAACGACGCAGACAACGAGTCGGTGAAGGTGCAGGTGGCAGGGTTCGTGGTGCGGGAGCATTGCCTGACGCCGAGCAACGGGGAGAACGCATCAACGTTGCACGAGTTTTTGTCGGCTCAGAACGTGCCGGGGATTTTCGGGGTGGACACGAGGGCGGTGACGCGGCGGCTTCGAAATCAGGGAGTGATGATGGGGGTCATCGTCCTGGACTCGCCGTCGAGGGCGGCGGAGATATGGGGGACGACGCCGCGCTACGACGACGTGGACCACGTGGCGCGGGTGACTACGCCTGAGGTGTACCGGTGGGAGCAGGGACGAAGAGGAGAAGATGGATTCCCGCATTCGCGGGAAAACGGGGGGGAGCGGGGGCCTCGGATAGTGGTGACGGATTACGGAGTGAAGAACAACGTGCTGCGGTGCCTGTACGACCGGGGATGCGAGGTGGTGACGGCGCCGGCTGACGCTTCGGCGGAAGAGATACTGTCGTTGAAGCCGGACGGACTGCTGCTTTCGCCGGGGCCGGGAGACCCGGCGCTGCTGGACTACGCGGTGGAGGCGGCGTCGGAGCTCTTGGGGCGGGCGCCGGTGTTGGGCATCTGCCTGGGTCACCAGGTGGTGGCGCGGGCTTTGGGAGCTGGGACGTTCAAGCTGCCCTTCGGTCACCGGGGGGCCAACCATCCAGTGAAGGACCTGGCGACGGGTCGGGTGTACATCACTGCCCAGAACCACGGATTTGCCGTAGACGCAGATACTCTGCCGAAGGGGCTGATTGCGAGTCACGTGAATCTGAACGACGGCACCATAGAGGGACTGGTGCACAGGGAAATGCCGATAATGACCATCCAGTACCACTCGGAGGCTTCGCCGGGGCCCCGGGACAACGAATATATCTTTGACAGGTTTTTAGACATGATAAGAGCCAGGAGGTAGAAACGGGAGAAAAAAGGCAGCCACTTTCCTTGGCGCAACCACGAAAAAAGTATCAAAATAAAGCATTGCTCTCGATTTACGTGAGTCGCATAAATTGGCTAGGGGCCGGCTGCGAAGGGCGGTTGAGGCCGGGGCCGCATTGATGGAGGTAGGATTTTGTACAATCATTTTCTAGTTGAGCAGGGTCTGGAGATTGACGTGGATTCGGAAATCTATGATCTGGTGGATTTCATAGACGACTGCGTTTCCACGTTTGAGTATGGCGAATACGGATTCAGCGTGAGTTCCGGCCGGGGCGTCATCGGCGAGGAGTGGAAGCTGCTGGTCAGGCCCAAGATTCTGGCCAATCCGTTTCTGAAGCCGGACCCCATCGGATTCATCCTGGTGAAGAAGGTTGATCAATACACGACGAGTCTGCTGGTACCCCCTCATCGCGACATAGCGAGGGAGCAGGGGGAGTGGACGGACTTGGACGCGAAGCTGTTTTTGAACTTCATCTGCCAGATGTTGAACGGGATGCAGGAGAGGAACTTTATCCAGCTGCCGGGGTTGATACCTGTCGAGTGACGATTTCTGAAGATAATCGGGACAAACCCTCGTCGGGCCACCACCGGCGGGGGTTTAGTTTTATAATGGGGAGTCGGGTTTGTGGAGGAACATCCCCATCTCAATCTTCCCCCGTCAAGGGGGAAGAGGATTAATGGAAAGGGGTTATGAGCGAAAAGCTTAACAAGGTGCTGGTCATCGGTTCAGGTCCGATTGTCATCGGCCAGGCGGCGGAGTTCGACTACGCAGGGACCCAAGCCTGTAAGTCGTTGCGGGAGGAGGGGGTCTACACGGTTCTGGTGAATTCCAATCCGGCGACGATAATGACTGACCACGGGATCGCCGACGCAGTCTACATAGAACCGCTGACGGTGGACGTGGTGGAGCGGATCATCGCCAAGGAGAAGCCGGACGGGATACTTCCGACGTTGGGGGGGCAGACGGGACTGAACTTGGCGGTAGACCTGGCGGAGGCCGGTTCGCTGGAGCGTCACGGGGTGCGGCTGTTGGGAACGCCGCTGAAGACCATCAAGATGGCGGAAGACAGAGAGGAGTTCCGGCAGCTGCTGATAGAGATGGGGGAGCCTGCGCCGCCCAGCGTCACCGTGTCTTCGGAGGAGGAAGCGCGGGCGGCTTTGGAAAAGCTGGGTCTTCCACTGGTGGTGCGTCCGGCCTACACGTTGGGGGGAACTGGCGGAGGCATGGTCTACAACGTGGAGCAGTTCCACACGGTGGTGAAAGAGGGGATGGACGCGAGCCCCATCGGGCAGGTGCTGGTGGAACGCTCGCTGGAGGGATGGCGTGAGCTGGAGTACGAGGTTATGCGGGACGGGGCGGACAACTGCATCACCATATGTAACATGGAAAACCTGGACCCCATGGGGGTGCACACGGGGGACAGCATAGTGGTGGCCCCCAGCCAGACGCTGACGGACAAGGAACACCAGATGCTGCGGTCGGCCAGCCTTCGCATCATCCGGGCGCTGGGGATTCAGGGAGGGTGCAACATACAGTTCGCCCTTCGTCCTCATCCGATGGTGAATGAGGCTTTCCAGAACGAGTGGGAGCCTGACTCGTCCTATTACGTCATAGAGGTGAATCCGAGGCTGAGCCGGAGTTCGGCGCTGGCGAGCAAGGCGACGGCGTACCCGATAGCCCGAGTGGCGGCAAAGATTGCCGTCGGGAAGCGGCTGGACGAGATACCGAACGCGGTGACGCAGAAGACGAAGGCGGCCTTCGAGCCGGCGCTGGACTACTGCGTGGTGAAGATTCCGCGGTGGCCCTTCGACAAGTTTTCCGCCGGAGACCGGAGGCTTTCGACGCAGATGAAGGCGACGGGGGAGGTGATGGCGATAGACCGCTCCTTCGAAGGAGCTTTCCAGAAGGCGGTTAGGTCGGTGGAGGTGGGGGGAAGAACGCTGTTGTGGGAGGACCCGGAATGGAGCAGCGGCGGGGAGTTTACGGCGAAGGAGCTTCTCAGGGAGGCTACGGACTTCCGGCTCTGGACGGTGATGGCGGCCTTGCGTCGGGGGATGGGCCGGGAGGAGATATCCAGGCTGAGCGGGATTGACCCGTGGTTCGTGAGCGCATTCGCGCGAATTGTGGACATGGAGCGGCGGCTTCTGGCAGAGGACCTGGGGCCGGGACAGCTCTGGGAGGCGAAGCGACTGGGGTTCTCCGACGAGCAGATCGGGGTGCTGGCGGACCTTCTGCCGCCGAGGGTACGGGAGATACGTCGTCAGTGGGGGATCAGGCCTGTCTACAAGATGATTGATACGTGCGCGGCGGAGTTCGAGGCGGTCACTTCGTACTTCTACGGCACTTACGAGCAGGAGAATGAGGCCGTGCCTCTGGAGGGCGCCAAGGCGCTGGTGGTGGGGAGCGGGCCCATTCGCATCGGGCAGGGGATAGAGTTCGACTATTGCAGCGTTCACGCCGCGTGGGCCCTTCAGGAAGAGGGCGTGCAGGGAATCATGGTGAATTCCAACCCGGAGACGGTATCGACGGACTTCGATACCAGCAGCAGGCTGTATTTCGAGCCGCTGGACGGGGAGAGCCTGCAGGACATTATCGAGAACGAGACACTTGAGGAGGGGCCGCCGCCTTCGGTGGTGCAATTCGGGGGGCAGACGGCGATTGATCTATCCCAGGTGCTTGACCAGGCGGCGCTGCCGATTCTGGGTTCCAGCGCGGACGCCATTGACATCGCGTCGGACAGACACCGATTCGACGAGTTTCTGGCGAGGCTAGGGATTCCGCAGCCGCCGGGCGCGGCGGTGACGACGGCGGAGAGCGCGCTCAAGGTGGCGCAGAACATCGGATACCCGGTGGTGGTGCGTCCGAGTTACGTGCTGGGGGGACGGGCGATGGAGATTGTGCGGGACGCGGGGGAGCTCATACGTTACCTGAACGAGGCGGTGGCGCTGGAGAGCGGACGGCCGGTGCTTATCGACCGGTACATGGAAGGGAAGGAGTGCGAGGTGGACGCCGTCTGCGACGGTGAGGAGGTGCTGATTCCCGGCATCATGGAGCACATTGAACGGGCGGGAGTGCACAGCGGTGACTCCATGGCCATCTATCCGGCGCTGAACCTGACGGAGCGGGAGACGGAGACGATGGTTGACTACACGACGCGGATAGGCAGGGCGCTGAACATCAAGGGTCTGATGAACGTGCAGTTCGTCATTGTCGGGGGGCCCGCATATCGTAGTCCCAGCCATCCTGCGGAGGAGTCAACGGAGACCACGGTGTACGTGCTGGAGGTGAACCCCCGCTCCAGCCGGACGGTACCTTTCCTGTCCAAGGTTACGAACGTGCCGATGGTGAGTCTTGCCACGCAGGTAATCCTGGGCAAGGGTTTGCGGGAGATGGGATACGAGGGGGGATTGTGGCCCAGCAGGGACATGGTGGCGGTGAAGGCGCCTGTGTTTTCCATGTCGAAGCTGGTGGGGGTGGACTGGTACCTGGGGCCGGAGATGAAGTCGACGGGCGAGGTTATGGGGGTGGACTACAACTTCCCGGCGGCGCTGACAAAGGCGCTGACTGCGGCGAATCTGACGATGGAGCAGGGACAATCGATACTCTTGAGCATCGCGGACAGGGACAAGGCGGAATCGCTGGGCTTGATTCGGGACCTGGTGAAGGCCAACTGCAAGCTGTACGCCACGGAGGGAACCGCGGCGATGCTTCAGGCCGTGGGGGCGGAGGTTACGATGATTCCGGAGAAGCTGGGGGAGGGCCATCCCAACGTGGTAGACATAATCAACGATGGAACGGTGCAGGCCGTCATCAACACGGTCTCGGACGTGGGGACGACGTTGCGGGACGGGTTTTATATCAGACGGGCGGCGGCGGAGAGCAACATCCCCTGCTACACCAGCCTGGATACGGCGAGAGTAGCGGTGGAGAGCCTGCTGATGGGGTCCACGGGATACAGTGTGGAACGGATAGAGCGATACGTTGGTCAGGACGACGGGCAGGGCATTTCTGATAATAAAAACGCTTAAAATCGCCAATGTAGGGCGAAAGTGGTACAAAAAGCGATTCAAAGAACCGAATTTCTTGTATAGTGTATAGTATAGTAAACTAATACAAGAGCATGGCATCCTCAGTCGACATAGTAATCCCCGTACTGAACGAGGAAGAGCGTCTTCCGCGGGGAATTGTGATTCTCCACAATTTCCTTCAGCAGGAGATGTTAGAGAATCCTTGGCGCATTGTCATTGCCGACAACGGGTCCACGGACAGGACCCGCTCCGTGAGCGAAATGTTAGTGCAACGTTATCCCGGCATCGGCTACATGTACATCCCCCAGCGCGGCAGAGGCAGGGCGCTGAGAGCGGCGTGGATGGAGAGCATGGCGGACATAGTGAGCTATATGGACGTGGACATCTCCACCAGCCTCGTCCACTTCCCCAGGCTCGTGCGAGCCATCGAGAGAGGTTATGACGTGGCCATCGGCAGCCGTCACGTGAAGGGGGCGCGCGTACAGCGCTCCCTACGGCGTGAGGTGCTTTCCAGGGGATACAATCTGATGATACGGGGGATGTTCCTGACGCCTTTCAAGGACGCGCAGTGCGGCTACAAGGTGCTGAGTCGACGGGCTGCCCGAGCGCTGGTGCCGATGGTGAAGGACAACCACTGGTTCTTCGATACTGAACTTCTGATAATCGCGTCCAAGTGGAATTATCGAATCCGCGAGGTGCCGGTGGAGTGGGTGGAGGACGCCAACAGCAGGGTGAACGTGGTAAAGACGGTGTGGGAAGACGTGAAGGGTCTGCTGCGCCTTCGCTTAGGGGGGATTCCTCCCTTGAGGGAGGACGCGGTGCCGGGGAAGGGTTAGGAAGCGGACTCCCATCGGACCAGGAGCCTCCGGCGGGTGGTCTCGTCAACCTTGGCCAGATCCGACGTGCGGTAGGGATATACCCATAGAACGCCTTTCTCCGACACCAGTAGGGGTGTGGAAGCGCGGAGTTCGCGGGGGACTTTCAGGTCTATGAACAGGTCTTTGATCCTTTTGCGTCCTGTCATTCCCAAGGGTTGAATAAAGTCGCCGGGTCTTCTATTTCTGACGACGAGGCAGTTGCCCATTTTGTCGGCGTCGAAGAGGGCTTCAGTGGGAGCGAGGGATGTGGGGTCAAGGTCAGAAGAGGCGGTTTCGGCTGTGATGAGCCAGCTAGGGATGCGGGTGGTTCCGGGGACTGTCAGGGGGTATTCGTAGTCTGGAGGGATGTGGGGGCTATCAAGGGGTTGAAGCGGGCCGATGACGAGGTGGTCGTGGGTCGACCGCATGGCGAGGCCGCCGGGCAGGTGGACGATTTTCCCGGCGGGGCCTGCGACAAGGGAAAGCATGGATTTCACGTGGGTCTCGGACAGGCGGCGAATGCTGCCGCTGGCACGGGCGAAGGCGCGGCGGAGGACCATGGCGCGGAGGGTGGGGTGAAGTTCCTTCAGGCTTGAGGTGTCCAGAGAAACGCTCCCCCCGTCTGTGGAGGAGATTTCGGGCCAGAGGGCGTTGAGTTGGTCGTCGAGGAAGTCGAGGCTTTCGGTGGCGGCGCGTCCGATTCTGACGAGGGCCTGTCGCACTTGCGGGTTGTATTCTCTGAGGGCTGGAAGGAGCTTAAGCCGGATGCGGTTGCGAGTGAAGCGGAGGGAACGATTGGTGGAGTCTTCGCGGAATGGTATGTTCAGTTCAAGGCAGTAGGCACGGGTTTCTTTGCGTGTTGCTTGCAGAAGGGGGCGGTATAGAGCGGCGGTCTTGCCTTTCGGGGTGTCGCGCCAGGGGGTGAGTTCCTGCATCCCGCGCAAGCCGGGGAGGCCTGAGCCACGGAGGATGTGCATAAGGATAGTTTCAGCTTGGTCGTCGGCGGTGTGGCCGAGGGCTATGGCGTCGGCGCTGATGCTATTGGACAGGTTGGTGAGGAAACGGTAGCGGACTTCCCGGGCCGCCTCTTCGAAGGAGGAGATGCCCCGTTCGCGCTGGTAAGCGATGGGGTCTGCCTCGTCGACGGTGGTGGGAAGGTCCAAATTAGCGGCCATTTCGGCGACAAAGGCGGCGTCGTCCTCGGCTTCCTGTCCGCGGAAGTCATGATTCAGATGGGCGACGTGGAGTTTGAGGGCCATATCCGGGCGTAGTGCAAGGAGGGCGTGGAGGAGGGCGGTGGAGTCGGGGCCGCCTGAGCAGGCGACGACGAGGGTCGCTCCGTGATCAAAACCGGCGCGCTGCAGGGCTTTGCGCAGGATGCTTTCCAATTTGCGATGGGGTTTCATGGGCCGGCTATTCGCCGCGCTGGTGGAGGGTCTCGTTGAGGGTGATGAGTTGCCAGCGGTCGCGGCTGTGCTCCAGCACTGTAAGAGAACCCAGCTCGATGCGGATGCGCTGGAACGCGGAGAGGGGCAAGCCCAGCACTCGCAGGACGATGACGCCGATGACGAAGTTGTGGGTGACGGCGACGGCGTGTCCTTCGGGTTGGTGTTGGCGGATTTCTTCCAGGGTGCGCCAGGCGCGCTGCTGGGCGTCTTGCAGGGACTCGCCGCCGGGCATCTGAACGGAGGATGGGTCATTTCGCCAAAGGTCGAGGAGGTCTGGGAATCGGGTCCGCATTTCTTCGTTGGTCAAGCCGTCCAGACTGCCCAGGTCCATCTCCATGAGACCGTCCAGAGGGGTTATGGACAGGGAATGGATGTGGCCGATTGCCTCGGCGGTCTGAAATGCTCGTGGGAGGGGGCTTGAGTAGACGGCGCGGATGGGTAAATTGCGAAGGGCGTGGGCGAGGTTGTGGGCCTGGCGAATGCCTTCGGCGTTAAGTCCCGTGGGGCTGCGGCCCTGGTTGCGGCGTTCCCGGTTCCACGCAGTCTCGCCGTGGCGCGCCAGGATGAGTCTCACTTCAGTTCCCGTTCTTGCACGGGGGCGAGCCGGAGCACCTCCACCTCTTCTATTTTGACGCCTTCCATTCGCTGTATGGTGAACCGGAGAGAATTGAAGTTCATGTGCTCTCCCACCTCCGGCACGCGGCCCAGACGCTCCAGCAGAAATCCTGCCAGGGTCTGGTATTCGCCCAGGGGGAGGTCCAGGCCAAGCTGGCTGTTGAGCTGGCTAATTGCGATGCCGGCGTCCAGGATGAAGGTGTTTTCGTCTACGGAGGCGTAGGGGGTCTCCAGGGGCTGACCCTCTTCACCCACGGGGCCCACGATGACGGAGAGGAGCTGCTTGAGGGTGGCAAGGCCGGCGATGCCGCCGAATTCGTCGACTATCATGGCCATGGACTGGCCCCGGGCCTGGAGTTCCGAGAAGAGGCTGCCCGCGGTCTTGGTTTCGGGGACGAAGTGGGCGGGCCTGAGCAGGTTTGTAACGTCGTCCTCCATCTGAAGATTTTCTTCTCCCTGGGCCTTGAGGACGTCCTTCACGGAAAGTATGCCGACGATGTTGTCGACGGAGTCGACGAAGACGGGGAAGCGGGTGTGGTAGTGCTCGGCGTAGATGCCGAGGAACTGGCGGAGGGTGGTGTGCTGCTCGATGGAGACGATTTCCGGCCTGGGGGTCATGATTTCCGACACGGGGTTGTCGCCGAAGTGGAACACTTTCTCCAGCATCTCGGCCTCGGAAGTCTCCACGGCTCCCTCCTCCTTGCCGATGGATATCAGGCTGCGGATCTCCTGTTCTGTGACGAAGGAAGTGCGGGCTCTGGCGCCGGTAAGCTTGGTGAAGAGGGAGGCGAGGATTCGGAGGGTCTGCACGATGGGAAAGAGGATGACTTCGATGATTTGCAGGGGGATCGAAACGGCAAAAGCGAATCTCTCGGCGTGGCGGGCGGCGAAGGTCTTGGGGATGATTTCGCCGAAGATCAGGAGCAGGATGGTGACGCCTACGGTGGCAATGAGGATGGCGAAGGAGTCGTTGTCGACGAGAGCGATGACGAGAGAGGCGCCGATAGCGGCGGCGGCGGTGTTGACCAGGTTGTTGCCCAGAAGGACGGTGGAGAGGAAGCGCTCCGGGTTTTCCGCCAGCCGAAAGACCTGCCTTGCCCGGGGGACGCCAGAGCGGACCAGGTGCATGAGGCGGACTCGCTGGAGGGCAAGGAAGGCGGTTTCCGAGCCGGAGAAGAAGGCGGAAATGGCGAGGAAGAGGACCAGGAGGCCAAGTTTTAGATAGTCGCTGCCCTCAAGCATCTAATTCACGCCGAATGGGAGGGTTCAACCGTACGTTCCACTGCTCTGTGATGATAGCAGAGGAGAAATTGGGCTGTAAAGGTCACTGCGTGACGGCAAGTTGTGCAGAGTTGGGGTGTGGGGTCCCGCCTGCGCGGGGGTGGGGGAGAGAAGGAGTGATATACTGGTGGGGTGAAGATTTTGGGCATAGAAACATCCTGCGATGAGACGGCGGTGGCGGTAGTGGAGGACGGCAGGAAGCTGCTGTCGAACGTCATCTCCTCGCAGGTAGCGATACACCGGCCCTACGGGGGCGTGGTGCCGGAGCTGGCCTCCCGTCAGCACGTGGTGACCATAGGGACCATCGTGGAGCAGGCGTTGGGGGATGCCGGCCTCGGCTGGGAGGGGGTGGACGCGGTGTCGGTGACCCACGGGCCGGGGCTGGCGGGGGCGCTGGTGGTGGGGGTGAACGCCGCCAAGGCGCTGGCGCTGACGCTGGACCTGCCGCTGGTAGGGGTGAACCACCTGGAGGGGCACGTGTACGCCGCCTGGCTCGAGGAGGATTCGCCGGACGGGGAGTTGGGATTTCCCCTGCTGTGCCTGATAGCCTCCGGCGGGCACACGGACCTGGTGTTGATGTCCGGCCACGGGGAGTACCGGCTGCTGGGCCGGACCAGGGACGACGCGGCTGGGGAGGCCTTCGACAAGGCGGCGCGGGTGCTTGGGCTGGGATTTCCCGGCGGGCCGGAGATCCAGCGGATTTCGGAGGGCGCGTCGGGAGAAGAAAAACTGCCCCGGGCGTGGATCAGGGGAACCCTTGACTTCAGTTTCAGCGGGTTGAAGACGGCGCTTCTGCACAGGGCCCAGGCGGCCGGGATATATCCGCCGGGAGACTTGGAAGAGGAGGACTCTGAGGAGCTGGTGAGGGAACTGGCAGCGGCCTTTCAGGACTCGGTGGTGGACGTATTGACGACGAAAACCCTGAAGGCGGCATCGGACTATGGCGCCAAAGGGGTGATCCTGGGCGGAGGGGTTACGGCCAACCGGCTGCTGAGGGAGAGGATACGCGCCAAGGCGGAGCTGCCGGTGATGATTCCGGCGCCGATCCTGTGCACGGACAACGGGGCGATGGTGGCCGCCTGCGCCTACTACCAGCTTGGCCGGGGAGCGGAGGGGGACTTTTCCCTTGAAGTGGACCCGTCTCTGGGCCTGGGTTAATTTTTCCCCTGGGAAGATGTCGACTGGGCTTAAAGTTGGTGGAAGAGCCTATTTCGTTGTCTGTTTCGCCTGACGTTTCTGAGTTAATCGCAAGCCGTTGAGTCGGTAGCCGTTTTGTCCGTTGGCCTGCTGCGGGTGGAGGCGCAACAGCCGGCGGGAGTCCAGCCTGCGATTGCGGAGGGCGCTGTCGTCCCGGTGTCGCAGCGTTGCCAGACGGCGCAGACGGGAAGGTCGTGCGGGGTCGTGGCATGACTTGGGCAGGGAGCTACCAGAGACGCGGCGGGCGTATATCCACCGCCGGAGGCGCTTTTTTCGGGCCGGCGCGGGTTTGGGTGGGGGTACCGGCTGTGCTGCGGGCGTCTCCTCCGGGGTTGGCGGAGCGGGCGGCGGCGCCATTCTCAGCAGGGGCGGCCATCCGGCGACGGCGTGGGGGTAGAGTGGCAGCGCTTCCGTCCCCGACTGGAGTTGGAAGAACCGGGGCAGAAGCTGTTGAATGGCAAGGGCAGCTTTTTCCGAATTGTAGAGGAAGGTAAGCTCCAGTCCGCCCGTTTGGAAGATCAGCTCGCCGCCCTTCATCCAGAGCAGGTATCTGGCGATGTATATCAGGCCCAGGAGGGCGATGGCGCCGCCGAGGAGGGCGCCGATGGTGATGCCGGCGTTGACGGGGATTCCGGTGCTGAAGGTGCCCACCAGCAGGTAGACGAGGATTCCGGCGAGGATGAGGACGACGCCCTGGATGAGGGGCTTCTGGGGTCTCTGATAGGCGCGAGTGGAGACGCCCTGGACCTTTTCGATAGTGGCCACGTGGGTCTCGCGGCGGTCTTCCGCTTCGATAAGGGAAATGACCCGCTTGTCGGTGAGGGCCAGGAGGGGTCCGTGCAGGGTTGGGACCTCCACAAGGCCTGAGGAGCCGTCGAGGAGGCCAACGACGCGCTCGCCTCTGAGGAGACGCACATCTCTGATGCCCCTGGGCCAGCGCTGATTGCCCTGCGCCATGCTGCCGAAATTTTCGTTCATGGCCTATATGGTATCACAAGAGGGTCAGCCCTCACCCTGTATCAGCCGGTGGAGATGGATGAGCCCCTGCTGGCTGAGGGCGGCGTTCCCAAGGGGGCGCCAGGACTTGGGGAAGAGGACTTCTTCCATCTCGCGGGTTATCCGGTTGGGTTGAAGCTTGGGGGCTGACATGAACAGGTCCAGCGCGTTCTGGCCCAGGGACTCGTTTTGCAGATTAAGGCTATGAGCGTGCATGAGGGGCAGAAAAACGTTGACGGCCACGTCCAGGGCGCGGGAGCGGCCAATGAGGGCGGGGCCGCCTGAAGGGTCGGTTACTGTGAGGCTTTTCAGGAGGGACTTGAGGGACTCACCGCCCGTCCACTGGGCGGCGGACTCCAACAGGCCGAGGGTGGCCGTCCGGTGGAGCAAAGCGGCGGCGCCGTCTATGCGGCGGCGAGGATGGTTGGCGGGACGTATTCTGAAGAGACGCCACTGCCGGCGGTCCATGGCGGTTTTCTTTCCCTCTTTTGCGAAGCCTGCATTTTGCAGGAGGATTTCTTCGATGCGGTGTAGGCGATGTACCTGCGGGACGCCGCCGGCGGCATTAATGAGGGCCCGGTAGGGAACTCGCCGGGCCAGTTCGAGGAAGCCGGCGCGGTTTTCGCTGTAGCCCAGGGACTCCATGATGGCCTGGTACAGGGCCTCTTCGGCGCCCAGCTCCTTCATGAGGGGACCAAAGGAGACGGCCTTTTGTAGGAAACGCGCTTTACCTGCCTGTTCCAGGAGGAGAAAAGCTTCCGACTTGGTGGCGGGCTTGCGGTAGCCGCGGGACTTCAACAGGGACCACAAGGGCCGGCGGGAATTGGGGCCTGGGGTGTTGGACTCTGGAGTTTGGTCCAGCAGGGGGCTGAGTTCCACGGCGGGGGCCGCGCCGCCGTTGGGCAGGGGTTGGGGTGCGCCGGGAGAGGCGAGGACGCCGTGGAGGACCACACTATTGTAACGGTGGTCGGAGGAGTGGCCGTGGCGGTCCCAGTCCCGGGGGTGCAGGTGGAGTTCCACGTCCCCGCGCACCAGGCCCGACACTTCGGTGTAGATGAGGGCGTCCCGGAAGTCCGGGCCCGCTTCGGTGCCTCTGCGGCCGGGGTAGAGGACCCTTACCCGGCGGCCTTCGGTGGTCCTGAGGTTTTGCTGGCGGGTTGCGCGCTCCCGCCAGAGGCGGGCGAGCAGGGCCTCGGGAATCTGACGCCGCAGGGCCTTTTTGCGTTTGGACCGGGAGGGGAATGTCTGGGAGGGCATGGAGATAGTTTACATGGTAACGTGTAAGAAAGCCAGTTTGGAGGGTGCGGAGTTTGGGAGTTGCGGGTCGGCGTAGGGTTGCGTAGGAGGTGGAGGGGATATGGACGAAGAGTTAGCCGGACTCGTCGTCTTCGTCAGCCTCTGGCGGCTTGTCCGGAGAGGCGTTGTATTGAAAGTCCGTCCGTTCCGCCACGATGTCGAGGACCGTATTGGAGACTCCCCGCGGCTTGTACATGCCCCGTTCCCACTCACTTATGGTCTGCTGGCGGGTGCCCAACTCCTTTGCCATCTGGTCCTGGGTCAGGGAGAGATGTTTACGCAGGGCCCGCACGCTCTCCCTGTTCCAGTCCGGTCTTTTCTTACCCCTGGAAGTCATTACCCGGCCTCAGTTCGCTTCGGGCTGTCCGCCGGTGTTGGAGACTCTTTTTTCCCTTTTGGCAGACATCGCCTTACCTCAGTTTGCCTTTGACTGTCGGGCACTGTTCGAGACTAGAAGGTCTTTGCGGTTGCCCCACCGTTTGAAGAAGTGGCGGAAGTTCCTTCGACTCAGCTGGTCCCGCTCTTCCTCGCCCAGGTTGGCCCACTGGCGATGCTCGTGGCGGACCAGAGGCAGGTCTCCGTCGGCCAGGATGCGATAGCCCAGGTCCCGGAACTGGAAGCTGAAGTCCAGGTCCAGGTTGCGGTAGAAGCGGAAGCACTCCCGGAGGAGGCCCGTTTCCGTCAGGAGCTCTCTGCGGAAGGCGAAGCAGTAGCCCTGCATGGCGTCGGCGTCGCCTTCCATCACCTCTTCGTGGAAGTGGTGAAGGTTCTCTGAGATGATGCCCCAGGGGCCGGTGACGCCTATCTTGTCGTCCTTCAGAGTGTGAGCAATCAGGGGGAGAAAATCGTCCGTTACTTCGATGGATGTGTCCATCATGACTATTATTCTGCCGCGGCTCAGGGCGAGGCCTATGTTCTTTGCCTGGGCCTCACCCAGCTGGTGGTCGCAGTGGAGGACGCGGACGCTTTCGTGGCGAATCTGCATCTCCTCCAGCCACTCGGCGGTTCCGTCGGTTGAGCCGTTGTCGACGACCACGATTTCTGCGTCGGAGTCCGAGCTATGTCGAAGTATGCTGTTGATACAGCGCTTCACGTCGTCCAGGTAGTCGGTGGCGGTAATGACCAAGGAGAAATCTCTGGTTGAGGGAGAGTCGAGATAGGATGGGGCTTCCCTGGGGGACGAAACGGAGGGCCAGCGCTCTTCCACCAGCTCGAAGGAGGTCTTGGGACGGGCCATGGGGCCGTTGCGGGTGTCTCGCACCTGGTAGCCCTGCTCGCCAAGGTGTTCCCTGATGCGGTCGGAGCGTTCGTAGCTGCTGCGTGCGCGGTAGCTTTCCCGGTCCGTGAGGATGTTGAGAGTGTCCTGGGACAGGGGATAGGAGTGGGGCACCCGGGCCAGGTCAAGGCCGAGGACCCGGTCCATTTCGACGAGGAGATCGAGCTTGCGGCGCGGGAGCAGGTCGGATTGGGCCATGCCCCATGCTACGGAGAGGGCGCGGGGCATGTTGAGGTCGTCCTCCACGGCGTTCTTGAAGTCCTGCAGCCACTGCCGGCCGTCAGAGCCATCGGCGCCGTTTACGCGGGAGCCGGCGCGCTGCCAACTCCAGACCCGGTCGCGCAGACGGATGAGGCCTCGCTGGGCGGCCTTGAGGGCGGAGAAGGTGAAGTTGAGCCGTCGGCGGTACTTGACGGTGAGGCAGAGGTATCGGAAGGCGAGGGGTTCGAAGCCACGCTGTTCCAGATCGGCGAGGATGAATTCGTTGCCGGCGGACTTGGCCATCTTGACGCCGTCGGCGAGGAGGTGCTGGCCGTGGACCCAGTGGCGGACGTAGCGGGCGCCGAAGGCGGCCTCGCTCTGGGCGATCTCCCCTTCGTGATGGGGGAAGATGTTGTCCACGCCGCCGGTGTGAAGGTCCTGCTCCCGGCCCAGGTAGCGAGTGGACATGGCGGAGCACTCGATGTGCCAGCCGGGGAAGCCTTCGCCCCAGGGGGAGTCCCACTTGACTTCCCGGCCTGGTTCGGAGGCCTTCCAGAGGGTGAAGTCCCGGGGGTCGCGCTTGAGGGGGTCGGCTTCGACGCGGACGCCTTCCATGAGCTCCCGGCCCAGGTTGCCGGAGAGCTGGCCGTAGGGTTCGTACCTGGCAACGTCGAAGTAGACGTTGCCCTCGGCCTCGTAGGCGTAGCCGTTGTCCATGAGCCGTCGGATCACGTCCAGCATCTCGGGAACGTGGTCCGTGGCGCGGGGAAACTCGTCGGCGGGCAGGATGTTCATCTTGGCTTCGTCAGCGTGGAAGGCCTCGGTGTAGAAGTCGGCAATCTCCGCTGGGGTCTTTCCTTCGGCGAGGGCGGCGAGGATGACCTTGTCGCCGCCTCTCTCCAACTGCTCCTGACGCATGTGGCCCACGTCGGTGATGTTCTTGATGTGGATGACCCTCGTGCCACCCTCGGCAAGGGCGCGCCTGATCCAGTCCGCCATGAGGTAGGAGCGCAGGTTGCCCACGTGGGCGTAGCGATAGACGGTGGGGCCGCAGGTATAAATGCGGGCAACGCCGGGCTCCACGGTGGAGACTGGTTCGACGCGATTGTTGAGGGTGTTGTATATGCGAAGCAACGGACTTCCCCTTTGCGTTACGAACGAATTGTAACATCTTGGTTGCCGCACTGCCCACTTTACGGGACAAGTTGAGGTGAAAGAGGGGGTTTGTTGACACCGAATTTGGCGGTATCTACAATCCCACGGGAGAGGGGCGCAGGAGAGTTATGGCCGTATCCAGGATATTGTACGACTTGCAGAATCTGGACCTGCTTCTGGACGAGGCGAAGGGGAGAGTCTCCGAGATTGAGAACAGCTTGGGGGACCGGGACGAGCTGAAGCGTCGGGAGACGGCGTTGGAAGAGCTTCGGGGCCGGATGCGGGACCTGGACAGGAAGCAGCGGAGCCTGGACCTGAGCTCCAAGTCTACGAGGGACAGGCTGGATGCGGTGGAGACCAAACTCTACGGTGGCACCGTGGCGAGTCCGAGGGAGCTCCAGGACCTGGGACGCGAACTGGAAAACGTGAAGAGGAACCTGAAGGAAGTCGACGAGCAGGCGCTGGAAAACCTGGTCAGTTTGGAGGAGACGGAGCAGCGGGTGTCGCGGGGGGAGGAGGAACTGGTGCGAGAAGAAGCGGCCTGGTCGGAGGACCAGTACGGAATGGAGGTGGAGCGACGCGAGCTTCGGACTCGGATTGCGGGATTGGAGCAGCAGCGCAGGCAGGTGGCCAAGGGGCTGGACGTACGGTCGTTAGGGGTATACGAGCGGGTGCGACGGGCGAGGGCGGGGAGGGCGGTGTCGATGGTGGAGCGAGGCATGTGCCGGGCCTGCGGCGTGACGCTGCCTACGCATTCGGTCCAGCGGGCGCGTTCGGGGGACGAGGCGGTGCAGTGCAGCAGTTGCAGCAGCATTTTGTATGCGAATTAGTTTTTGGCTTTGCGTAGGGTGATTTTGGGTGTGGGGGTGGGGCGGTTCGCGAACCGCCCCTACGGTTGAAATTTGGGCGTGTGGGATTCACCCCCATCTCAATCTTCCCCCGTCAAGGGGGAAGAGGTTAATCTGCGCTCTTATCTGGGTTATGCAGATGTCTCCATCAAGGGGGTAGGGGTTTGTTGTCGGGTGGTTAAGGATTGGGGGGACGTGGTACATTTGGGGTGGAAGAGTTGGAGGGCCGGGCGGCCGCTGCGCTTCGGCGGAGAGGAAAGTCCGGGCTCCACCGGGCAGGGTGCTGGGTAACGCCCAGGGGCCGTCGTTCCTTTGGGGCGTCGGTCACGGAAAGTGACACAGAAACATACCGTCTCACGTTGTGGGACAAGGGTGAAATCGTGAGGTAAGGGCTCACGGCCGTTCGCGGCGACGCGTCGGCGGTCAAACCCCACCCGGAGCAAGGCCAAATAGGGGGATACGGGCGCCCGGCCCATCCCCGGGTAGGCCGCATGACCCCGACGGCAACGTCGTCGCCGGAGGACCGGCGGATCCGGCCCCTTGCGGGCTGGAAGGGCTAGATGGATGGTCGCCGCCCCTTTGGGGATACAGAACCCGGCTTACAGGTCCTCTTTCTCTTCCTTTTGGTTGGGTTTTGGGACGACGGGCGGCTCCGAGAACCGCCCCTACCAGAGCCCTCGGTTTCGTTGCTATACTGAGGCAGCACATGCCGGACCGCAAAGGAGAATCATGGCCTCTTCCATCATCAGGGGCAAGCACGTCATCACGCGGGTTATCGACGACAACGCCAGCGAAATCATCGACGACGGCGCCGTCTATCAGGAAGACGGGGCCATCGTGGAAGTGGGCAGCTTCGACGATCTGAACGGGCGCTATTCGCCGGACGAGGTGGTGGGTGACGGGTCGCATCTGGTCATACCGGGGCTGGTGAACGCCCATCATCACGTGGGGTTGACGCCCTTCCAGCTGGGAAGTCCGGACCTGGCCCTGGAGCCGTGGATTGTGGTGCGGACGATGAACCGGGACGTGGACAACTACTTGGACACGCTGTACTGCGCCATCCAGATGATCGAGGCGGGGATTACCACGGTGATGCACAACCACGCGACCTGGCGTAAGACAGAAGACGGGGGGTTCCGCGAGTCGGGCGCCCACGTGATGCAGGCGTACCAGGACGCGGGTATGCGGGTGGCTTTTTCCTTTTCCCACCGGGATCAGAACCGGGTTGCCTACGAGGACGACGAGAAGTTCCTGGCCACGCTGCCGAGAGACCTGGCCGAGCGGATAAGCAAGCGGCTTGTGGAGACCCAGATGTCGACGGATGAGTATATCGCCCTTTTCGAGGGGCTGAGTCGCGACTTTGGAGACGATCCGCGGATTCGGGTGTTTCTGAGTCCGGGCAACGTGCAGTGGTGTTCCGACGGGTTTTTGACGGCGACTAAGGAGGCCGCTGAACGGCACGGCACGGGTGTGCACATTCACCTGCAGGAGAGCTTCTACCAGAAGCTGTACGGCATGCGGATGTGGGGCAAGACGCCGCTGGCGCACCTTCGGGACCTGGGGTTCACGGGGCCGGAGGTATCCTGCGCCCACGGGGTCTGGATCACGGAGTCGGACATTCGCACGATGGCGGAGACGGGGACGATGGTGTGCCACAACGCCAGCTCCAACCTGAGGCTGAAGAGCGGCATCGCGCCTCTGAATCGCATGCTGGCCAACGGGGTTGGCGTGGCGTTGGGGATAGACGAGGCGGGTATCAACGACGACAACGACATGATCCAGGAGATGCGGCTTGTCCACAAGATTCACAGGGAGCCGGGGGTGTATAGTCCGGCGCCTACTTCTCACCAGGTGCTTCGCCTGGCGACGGTGAACGGGGCAAGAGCGACTTTCTTTGGAGACGACGTGGGTACTCTGGAAGCGGGGAAGCGGGCCGACGCGGTGCTGGTGGACATGAACCACATCAACGAGCCGTACTTGCAAGCCGGAGCGAATGTGGTTGACGCGCTGCTGTACCGGGGTCGGGGTGTTGACGTAGATACAGTGATCGTGGACGGTGAAGTACTGATGCGGGCACGGCAGATGACGAAGGTGAACAAGGCTGAGGTGTGGAGGGCGTTGAAAGATTATCTGTCCAGGGAGCTGAGTGCGGCGGAGCTGGAGCGGATTGAGGTGGCTCAGGAGCTTCTGCCCCACGTCAACAAGTTCTACGGCCAGTGGCATCTGGGACAGGGGGGTTCGCATTATCGATATAACCAGGCGATATGAGTGGTTTGAGCCGGCGGGCGGTTCGCGAACCGCCCCTACGGCCTTATGGCCGTTTTGCAAGGATTCCCAAGTATGGATGAAAAGAAACGGGAGGCAGGACAGATATGGGTTCAGAAGCAGTTACGTATTCGGTTGAAGACTTTGTAGGGTTTGTCAGCGACACTATCCAGAAGGTGGGGACGGGACCGGAGGCGTTGGACGTCATCGGCGCAAACCTTAGGCGGCTGGTGATGGAGGGAGGCGACTTGACGGTGCAGGGTGTGCCTTCGGAGAGCAACGCGGGTCTACCGGGGCGGTGGCTCCACAAGGAGGAGGGGGGCGATTTCCAGCTTTCCGTCACGTACTTTCCTCCTGACGAGCCGACGCCGGTCCACAGCCACTACAAATGGGGAGTGGAGTGCGTCATCGACGGAGAGGAGCGGTTCACGGTGTGGGAGCGTCAGGACGACGCGGACAGGTCGGGGCACTCGGACCTGAAGGTGGTGTCGGACGGGAAGATGACTCGTGGCGACGTGCGGGCGTGGTACGACCCGCCGAAGAACGTGCATCGTCAGTGGGCGCAGGGAGACAGGCCGGTCTGCCTGGCGCTGCTGATGGGAGGCGACGGCGCGCGCGAGCATATCTTTGATCTGGAGTCGGGGACATTTGAGGACGCGTAGGCGCGTTAGGGGGAAGGGGAAATGGATTCCCGCCTTCGCGGGAAAACGGGCGGCGGCGGTCTAATTTGACAGCGATTGTTTTGGGGGTGAACATGGACACGTTTGCGCTTTGCAATGCCAACATTATTGACTGCACGGGCAGGGACCCGATTTATGGAGGAACGCTGGTGGTGAGCGACGGGCGGATTCACGACGTGGGGGCTGCGGACCGGGTGTCGGTGCCTCGTGACGCCAGGATGGTGGACGTGGGAGGGCGGACGGTTATGCCGGGATTGATGGACGCCCATGCCCACATGGCGCTGCTGGAGGCGAGGATAGCGGAGTATGAGGACAAGCATCCCGGGGCTATTTTCGCCTATTCGGTGGCGCGGAACATTGAGAATACGCTCATGCAGGGTTACACGACCATCCGGGACACGGGCGGGTGCGACTGGAGCTTCAAGGAGTCGGTTCAGAGAGGTCTGATTCCGGGGCCGCGGATGTTCGTCAGCAACGGCCCGATTTCGCAGACAGGGGGACACGGAGACCACCGGCAGCGGCACGATCACCGGAGCGAACATCATGACCATCCGCTCATGGCCGGGTCGGCCATCGCCGACGGCGCGGACCAGGTGCGTCTCGCCGCAAGAGAGCAGCTGAGGAGGGGCGCCGACCAGATTAAGATAATGGCCGGAGGGGGCGCGGCTTCGCCCACGGACGCGGTGGAAGACCCTCAATACACGATTGAGGAGCTGGCGGCGGCGGTGTACGAGGCGCGGGCAGTGCGGAAGTACGTGTGCGCCCACGTGTACGTACCCGAGGGGATCCAGAACTGCATCAAAGCAGGGGTGCGGTCCATCGAGCATGGAAACTTCATGGACGAAGAATCGGCGTCGATGATGAAGGAGAAGGACCTGTTTCTGGTGCCTACGCTGGCAATCTTCGAGATGTCGAGCAGATACGGACGAGAGAACGGAGCGCCGGAGTCGATGCTTCAGAAGATCAACTCGGTGCGGGACGTGGGGGCGCAGAGTCTGGAGATTGCGAGCTCGGTGGGTTTGAAGATTGGCTCCGGCTCGGACGTTTTCGGGCCCTACGTTGAGGGCAGGGCGCTATCGCTGGAGCTTCAAGCGAATGTGTTAGGGGCAATGGAGAGCCTGATTTGCGCCACCAGAAACAACGCGGAGCTTTTCGGCATCGCCGATGAGGTGGGGACGCTGGAGGCGGGGAAGCTGGCGGACGTGATTGTGGTGGACGGGGACCCGCTGGCGGACATTCGGATACTGCAGGACCAGGATAACGTGAAGGTGGTCCTCCAGTCGGGGAGGGTGGTCAAGGGAGAGTTGTAGAGGTTAGAGTCCCTTGGCCATCTGCTCCTTCTGCCAGTCGTAGTCCACGTCGCCGTAGTAGAACTTGTCGGGATTCTCGACGGCCCATATCTGCTTGCGGATAACGTAGTTGTCGGGTTCTAGGGCGACACCCTTTCGCCACAGGTCGAGGGCTTGTTTGACCTGGCCATCGTCGTATAGCTGCATACCTCTTTCGAACAGTTGAGAGGCCTCAGTATGGGTGTCTTCATAGTCGGTGACGTCGGCCTCCTGGGTCGAGTATTCCGACGTATTGCCGGTGGAGGCCCAGCTATCGGCGGCTCTTTTGAACTCGGGCTTGGCTATGTCGAAGCCGGTATACTTCTGGTAGGCGATTATGCCGGCTTCGTCAATGAAGATTGCGTTGGGGATGGCCTTGAAGCCGAAGAGGCGGCTGAGGAGGTTATTGTGGTCGACGACGGTGGGGAAGGTGGCACCGGCGATTTCCACAAAGGGACGGGCCATGTCCGCGCCCTGAGCGTCGACGGCGACCGACAAGACTTCCAGACCCTTGGAGCGGTTGTTGCGATAGAACTGCTGCCAAACTGGCAGCTGGCCGCGGCAACCTCACCAGGAGGCCCACATGAAGACGATGACTTTTCTCCCTCTGAGAGAAGAGAGGGAAATCATTTCGCCGTCCAGTGAGGGGAGGGTGAAGTCGGGGGATGGGTCTCCGACTTTAGGGTAGGCGGGCGTGGCGGTTGTCATGGATGCCTCCTTATGATGACGATATCAGGGGTGGCCGGGGAGGCCTGGCTGGTGGGTCCGCAGCAGGTAGAGGGACGTGCGGGCGGTGAAGAAAAGATCGCGGCGGTCGGGTCCGCCGAAGGCCAGGTTGGCGGGGACTTCCGGGAGCTTGATGGTGCCGAGATGGTTGCCATCGGCGTCAAAGATCCAGCAGCCGCCCGCGCCGGTACAGAAGATACGGCCATCAACGTCCACCTTCATGCCGTCGGGTACGCCATCTTCGTCAGAGGACATATCGGCGAAGATGCGATTGTTGGCCAGGGAGCCGTCGGACAGCACGTCGAAGGCGCGGATGTACTGGTGGGGGCAGACTTCGCCGCGTTCTTTCGTGTCAATGCAGGATTCGTCCAAGCGGCTGATGGCGACGTACATGGTCTTTTCGTCTGGGGAGAAGGCGAGGCCGTTGGGGTATTCGCACTCGTCGGTGGCGACGGAGAGTCGACCATCATCTGAGACCATCATTACGCCGGCGAAGTCCAGCTCGCGCTCTTCCGCGGGGAGCCGCCCGGCGGGGTCGGTGAAGTAGATAGTTCCGTCGGAGCGGCAGACAACGTCGTTGGGCCGATTGAGCCGCTTACCTTCGAAGCTGCTTGCGATGTCCACCCATGAGCCGTCGTCCATCTGGCGGGTCACGCGACGGCGTCCGCCTTCGCACATGAGCATACGGCCCTGTTTGTCGAAGGTGGTGCCGTTGCCTTCGCCCGAATCCCTTCGGACTATCTGGGTGCCGGATTGACGGCTCCAGCGAAGTTGCAGGTCGCGACGGAGGTCAACGAAGTAGATGAAGCCGTCGGGGCCCCAGAGCGGACCTTCGGTGAAGCGAAAGCCGGTGCAGGCCATCTCCGGGTAGGTGGTTTCGAGGATGTGAGAGAGGTCTTCGTTCAAGGGAACTCCTTGAGAGGTTGTGCAGGCATTCAAGGATAGGTGGAAGGCGATATCGTCGTCAATAACATTCGGTTCTGGTAGGATAGGCCGATGCTGGGACCGATTGCATTGGTGGGGGGCGACGAGTTTCGCCCCGGTTGCAGAGGGATGGACAAGGCGCTTCTGGATTTGGGCGCTTCCGACCAACCGTCGGTGTTGGTGATTCCCACGGCGGCTGCGGCGGAGGGGAGGCCGGATTTGGCGGCATCTAATGGCGTAGTCTATTTTGCGAGCCTGGGGGCGCAGGCGATGCCGTTGATGGTGCTCAGCCGTGAAGAAGCCAACGTGCCGGAACTGGCAGTGGCGTTGGAGGGGATTTCGCACGTGTACTTTTCGGGCGGCAGTCCGGACCACTTGCTGGAAGTGTTGAGGGGGTCGCTGCTGTTGGAGCGGATATTGGAGTGGAGACGAGAGGGTGGAGTGCTGGCCGGATCGAGCGCAGGGGCGATGGTGATGGGCGAGTATATGCGGTCGCCAAGGAACGGCGAGTGGGTTGAGGGGTTGGGCGTTTGTCCCGGCGTGGGCGTGCTGCCTCATCACGAGGGGCGAGACCCAAGAGAGGTCGTGGAGGGCCTAAAGGGGACACTGCCGGAGGGCATCGACGTTTTGGGGATCGACGCTCAGAGCGGGTGCGTGATGAGGGAAGGACGATGGGAGGTGCTGGGTGATGGCGGGGTTACGGTGTACCGGCGGGGCGGCTGGTGTCGATACGTTGCCGGTTCTTCCTTCACTGCCGGCACCGCGTCTTGAAGTGCATTCGCGCCCACAAGAGAATAGAATCGCATCACAAATTGAGGAGGCTATCCGATGTCCCAGCTAAATTCGCTGTTGAGCCAGGTGGACCAGAACTTCGACGAGCTTCTGACACTTCACAGGGAGCTGGTGCGAATACCCTCGGTGAACACGGGCTTTATGCCTACGGGCAACGAGACAGAGGCGGCTGATTTTGCCAAGGAGTGGCTTGCGCAGCGGGGGATATCTTCGGAGATTCTGGAGTCGGACAAGGACAGGGGAAACCTGATTGCGCAGATGCCGGGAGCTTCCGGGGATAACAAACTGCTGCTGATGTCGCATCTGGACGTGGTGCCGGTGGAGGATGCGGCTAAGTGGGACTACGAGCCCTTCGGGGCGGAGGTGGACGAGGGACGGGTCTTTGGTCGGGGCGCTTCGGACTGCAAGGGACTGCTTGCCTGCCAGATGATGGCGATGAGCCTGCTTCAGCGCAACGGGGTTCAGCTTTCGGATAACCTGGTGCTGGCGTCGGGCGCCGACGAGGAGAGCGGGGGGAGGTACGGGTTCGGCTGGCTGGCGGAGAACCATCCTGAGAAGATTCGGGCGCCGCTGGCGGTGAACGAAGGGGGCGGTACGCATCTGAACGTGGCGGGGACGACGACGTACCTGCTGGGGGTGGGGGAGAAGGGGAGGCTGGAGGTGAAGCTGGACGTCAAAGGCACGAGCGCCCACGCGTCGACGCCGTGGCTGGGGGACAACGCGAACTTCAAGGTGGCGGAGATCCTGAAGCGGCTGGAGGCTTACGAGGCGGAGCGGGACACGTCATCGTCTATCTTCAACTACCTTTCGACGATGGCGATTGAGGACGTGGCTACGCCCGACAACGTGGATGCGATTATCGTGGAAGTGGGCAGTCGAAACCGGCAGTTGGGTTCGATTCTGAGGGCGTTGTCTCGGATGACATTGACGCCGACGATGATTGAAGGCGGAATCAAGTCCAACAGCGTGCCGGAGATGTGCCGGATTACGTGCGACGTGCGGACGCTTCCCCACCAGGACGACGGGTATACGAGGAGCGAGCTGGAGGGGATTCTGGAGGGCATCGAGGGGGTGGCGATAGACATCGACTATATGGCTGTGCCGAACAGCTCCCAGTTTGAGACGGACTTTGCTCAGCGTATCCGGGAGGCGACAAGCCTGAGCCTGGACCGGCGAGATCTGAACTGGATACCTTCGATTTCGACGGGGTTTACGGATTCGAGGTTCCTTCGTCCGCTGGGCACAGTGACCTACGGGTTTAGCGGGTCTCACCCGGAGGACGACCCAATGCTTGACCACGTTCACGGGACCAACGAGTCCATCGGGGTGAAGAGTCTGGTCAGCGGGACGAAGATAATGCTGGCGCTGGCTTACGACATGCTTGCGGTAGGGTAGGTGGTGATGTTAGACGGGGGCTAGCTGCTCCAGCTGGTCGCCGACGTGGGCCTGGATGAGGTCCAGGGTGTCGAAGTCCCACTCGGATACGAAGATGATTGCGGTGCCGGGCCGGCCCATTCGGGCGGTGCGGCCAATGCGGTGGACGTACTCTTCCAGGTTGTCGGGCATGTCGTAGTTGATGACGTGGGAGACGGCGGGAATGTCCAGGCCTCTTGAGGCCACGTTGGTCGCCACCAGGACGCGCAAGTCCTTGGCGCGGAACCGCTTCATAACGGCGTTTCGCTGGGCCTGAGACATGTCGCCGTGAATGGCTTGAGCGTCGAAGCCGCTCCGGCGGAGATCGCGTTCGAGCCAGTCTACGCCAACCTTTGTGCGGCGGAATATGAGGGCCTGGGTGACGCCCTTGGGGTCGCGGAGGAGCTTGTGCAGCAGCCGTGTGCGGTCTCTTTCGGCGACTTCGTAATAGACCTGGCGAACTTCCTTAACGGGTTCCGCCTCGCCGCCTACTCGCACCCATTCGGGGTTGCGAAGATAACGGTAGGCCAGGCTGCGGATGGGGCCGGGCATGGTGGCGGAGAAAAGGAGGGTCTGGCGAGAGCGGGGGGTGTGCCGCAGGATGTAAGCGATGTCGGGGGCGAAGCCGATGTCCAGCATCTGGTCTGCCTCGTCGAGGACGGCGGTCTTCAGATGGTTGAGTCTGACGGTGCCGCGCTCCATGTGGTCCATAAGACGACCCGGCGTGGCAACGACGATGTGCGAAGGTCTGCCCAAGGCGTTCAACTGCTTGCTCATGGCCTGCCCGCCGTAGACTGCGACGGTCTTGACTCCGCGGTAATCGCCCAGTCGGACCAGTTCGTCGCGGACCTGCATGGCGAGTTCGCGTGTGGGAGCAAGAATGAGGGCTTGGATGTGGGGCGATTGGGTGTCTACCATTTCCACTAGAGGGATGCCGAAGGAGGCGGTCTTGCCGGTGCCTGTTTGGGCCTGGCCTACAACGTCCTGGCCGGTCTGCACCAGCGGTATGACTTCCGCCTGGATTGGCGTCGGCTCGCGGTAGCCCATGGCTGCGAGGGATCGGGCTATGGGAGGGGAAACGGAAATTTCGCCGAAGGTCTCTGAAATGGGTCCAACTTCGTGGTGGACAACGCCGTTGGTTGGGGAGGTGGGTGTGGTTGCAGGCTTGCTCTTTTTCCTGCGGCGCCGACGGCGCCGACGAGGCTTGTGTCCGTTGTTCAGGGACTTCGAGCCGTTGGCGCTATGTGTTGAGGGTGGCGCACCAGGACGGGTTCGGGTAGCGACGGTCGCTGAGGGTTCAGAGATGGTTGGGGGTGAAGTATCTTCCGAGGGGTCGGACTTGTCCGGTTGAGACTTGGGTGTCTCTTTAGCGAATAGGGTGGTGAACTTGCGAATTACTGGTCGAAGAATGGAAAGGGCCTCCGGATTGGTGGGTTGGCGGTAGATTGGCGCATACAGAAGGGGCGCTCCACCGCAGGGTGCGCGCCCGACCGAGAGTCCTATGTGTTTGTGTAAGCATCAATTCCGCTCTGGGTATAAGCTATCACAGCACGTACGACTGTGTCAAAAGGGGGTGGCGCAACGTTCGGTTAGTTGGTGACGGTGTGGGAACGTTCTCTTGACGGGGGGTTGGTTCGTCTCTACACTGCCAGAAAGGGCTGATCCGATTCGACGCTGCGAGATGATGGGCCGTCGTTTTACGGTATAGAAGGGAGATGCGATGTTTAGCCAGGAACAGATGATGGAGATTATTCAGAAACGAAGAGGAGACGCGGTGATTGTGACGGTGGAGCGGGCCAGCGTAGCCTGGCCGAAGATCAGCACGATGCCCGCGCGGGACGTGTCGCCAACGGTGATGGGCAAGGGCTCCTCCTTTGCTCTTGGCGTCTGCCTCGCTCAACCCGATACCAAGGTCATCGTCTTCGACGGGGACGGCAGCCTCCTGATGAATCTTGGGACGCTGACCACGGTGGGCAACATGAAGCCAAAGAACCTGTACCACTTCGTGCTGGAGAACGGGATGTACGCGACGACGGGCGGGCAGCCGATTCCGGGACAGAATGAGATTTCCTTCTCCGGCATGGCGAAGGACGCCGGGTATGTGAACGTGTACGACTTCGAAGATCTAGAGGAGTTTGATGGGCGGATAGACGACGTGCTGAACGCGGAGGGACCGGCTTTGATTTGCGTGAAGACAACGCCGAATCCGCGACTGCCGGGGCAGCGGCCTATGGAGAGGTCCGGTCCGCGACGTCGGACTATCCGGGAGGCGGTTTCAGACCTACAGGAGAGCTTGGCGGGAGATTAGTTCTCAGGTGGCGCTTTGTCGCGCCATCCAAACCTTCCCCATGCCTGGTTTCCTTGCAAATAGGGAGAAGATGGATTCCGGCTTCCGCCGCAATGAATGTTCAGAGAGGGGCGGTTTGCGAACCGCCCTATTTTGTTTAACCGACGAGGGTTGCTTCTACGCTGAGTTCCACGTTGCCCTTGAGGGCCTGGGAGATGGGGCAACCGTCCTTGGCTGCTTCCGCAGCTTCGGCGAAACCGTCGGCGTCGATGCCGTCCACCCAACCCTTTACGGTCAGGGAGCTGGAGGTGACCTTGGGACCGCCGTCGGCGTCGCTGAACACCACCATGGCGGTGACTTCGAGCTTCTTGGGGGTTGCGCCGCCTTCGTTGAGGCCGTGGGAGAAGGCCATGGCGTAGCAGCTGGCGTGGGCTGCGGCTACCAGTTCCTCAGGGCTGGTGCGACCGTCGGCTCTTTCGGTTCGGGAGGCCCAGGTTACTGGAAGGCTGGTGAATGCCTTGCTGGTGGCAGCGTCAACCGCTCCCCCGCCTCTGATGAGATTGCCTTCCCATGTTGCTTGTGCCCTTCTTAAGGCCCTCATTGAATCCTCCTTTGTAATTGGTTTGGGTACATACTACTATAGACGGGGCTTGAGGGCTAATGGAGGGTGGTGGGATTGGGAGACGGGCGGTTCGCGAACCGCCCCTACGCGTTTGACGTGAGGGGTGAGACTTAGAGGAGGACTCCGATGATTACGAAATTTGACAGCTTGTTTGCCGGACACGTGGACGTGGAGAACGTGGGCTATGCGGGCACGCCGGTGAACGACCGCGACTATTCGGACGAATATCTGGCGACGGCATTTGATAAGTCGTTGGCCATTGCTCAGCTAATGGACAGGAAGGGGTACGACACATTCTGGCTGGCGGAGCACCACTTCCAGCCGGAGGGGTTCGAGTGCATTCCCAACGTGCTGATGCTGAGCGTGCATCTGGCGCACCAGACGGAGCGGATAAACTTCGGGTGCGGGTTCAACATTACGCCCATGTGGCATCCACTCAGGCTGGCGGAAGACTATGCGCAGGCGGACATCTTCACGAAGGGGCGGGTGATTTTCGGAGTGGGTCGTGGTTATCACACCAGGGAAGTTGAGACCTTCGGCTCGCCGCTTCTGGACCAGGGGGCAAACCGAGACCTGTTCGAGGAGCAGGTGGACATCATCTTCAAGGCGCTGACGGAGAGGCCGTTTTCCCACAAGGGCGAATACTACGAGCTGCCGCCCGAGGTGCCGTACCGGGGCTACGACTTGAAGGAGCTGACGCTGGTGCCGCGCCCCATCTACCGTCCGCTGGAGTGCTGGCAGCCAATCCAGAGCGCGACGCCGCGAGGATTGGACTTCATGGTGAAGCACGGCATCAAGGGGCTTATTGGTGGTGGCGTTGCGGAGGGAGGCGCGATGGACAACACGCTGGTTGCATGGCAGCAGGCCCACGCTCGGGCTGGAAATCAGAAGGTTTTGGGAGAAGACCTGAGCATCGGATTTCACTTCTTCCTGTCGGACACGGTGGAGGAGGGGATAGAGCGGTACTCGAAGTATTACGAGGAGAATATCAAGATGTTCGGGCCGCTGCGTCTGGTGCGGGCGCTCTCGGACGATCAGATAGAGCAGATGGGAGACCCTGCGATTGCGCCCGCGGCGGGGCTGCCTACGATGGCTCAGGCAATTGAGGCGGGGGCGGTGCTGTGCGGCCCGCCGAGCCGGGTGATTGACCAGCTGAAGGGATTAGAGAAGAGAGTACCGGGGTTAGACAGGGTGAGTGTGAGTCAGCCGGTGGGGACGCCTGAGTCGATTGTCCTGGAGCAGCTGGAGTGGTTTTCGGAGGACGTGATGCCAAAGTTTGCGGGGCGGTAGTTTTTCTTGGGGGAATTTCACCCCTATCCGAACCTTCCCCCATCGAGGAGGGAAGGGAGAAAATGCGGCGGTTCGTGAACCCTCTACGATATGGGTTGTAGATTGTGGGGTGGGTGTTTGCCGTGGGGCGGCGTTGAGCTTACACTAGGCCAAGTTGTCACATCGGTTTAGGAGGCAAACACTATGCGTGGGAATACTGCTCTGGCGAACGTGCTGAAAATGGAAGGGACTGAGCTTCTCTTCTGTTATCCGGCGAACCCACTTATCGAGGCGGCGGCCATTGCTGGTATCCGTCCCATCATGTCTCGCACGGAGAGGACGACGGTAAACATGGCGGACGGGTTTACGCGGGTGTCCAACGGCCGTCGGACGGGTGTGGTGGTGACGCAGTCGGGGCCGGGCATCGAGAACGCCTACGGAGGCGTGGCCCACGCATTTGCGGAGTCGATACCGATTCTTGTAGTGCCCGGAGGACCGCCGCGAGACAGGACGCAGCAGCTTCCCAACTTCCCTGCCATAGAAGCCTACGACAAGGTGCTGAAGTGGGGGGCGCAGGCGAACCAGGCGGCGAGGATTCCTGAGATGATGCGTCGGGCTTATACGTCGCTGCGTTCGGGGCGTCCGGGGCCGGTGATGGTCGAGGTGCCAGCGGACGTGGGAGAGGAGGAGATATCCGAGGAGTCATTCGACTACAGGCCGGTGGGGCATATTCGGAGCGCGGGGGACCCGGCGGACGTGAGGGCGGCGGCGCGAGCATTGCTTAACGCCAAACGGCCGGTAATCTACGCTGGGCAGGGTGTGCTGTGGGCGGAGGCATCGTCGGAGCTTGTACAGTTAGCGGAACTGGCAAACGCGCCGGTGATGACGACTAACATCGGGAAGAGCGCCTTCCCGGAGAACCACCCGCTGGCGCTGGGGACGGGGGCGAACACGCTGACGAAGATGGTGCGTCACTTCCTCGACCGGGCCGACCTGGTATTCGGCGTGGGGTGCAGCTTCACGACGAATTTGGCGTCGATAGGTGTTCCGTCAGGGAAGACGATGGTGCAGTGTACGGTGGATGCGCGGGACATCAACAAGGAGCACCGGATAGACCATGCCGTCATCGGAGACGCAAAGCTGGTGCTGGGACAGTTGATTGAGGAGGTGCGGAGGCTCACCGGGGATGACGGTCGGCGGGGGGAGTCGAAACCAGCGGCAGAGATCGCTCAGGTGAAGGGGGAGTGGCTGGAGGAGTGGATGCCGCGTCTGACTTCGGACGAAGTGCCCATCAATCCATACCGGATCATCTGGGACCTGATGCACACGCTGGACAGAACGCAGACGATTGTTACGCATGACTCCGGGCATCCGCGGGACCAAACGATCCCGTTCTACGAAGCGATTGTGCCTCGGGGGTATCTGGGCTGGGGAAATTCGAGCCAGCTGGGTTACTCGGTGGGGCTGAGTATGGGTGCGAAACTGGCGGCGCCGGAGAAGACGGTAGTGACTATCATGGGAGACGCGGCGATAGGGATGGCGGGGATGGACATCGAGACGGCGGCGCGGCTGGAGATTCCGATACTGCTGGTGGTGTTCAACAACCACGTGTTGAGTGGGTATTCCGTCAACTATCCGGTGGCGACGGAGCGGTTCGGGTTCACGAACCTGTACGGGAACTACGCCGATCTTTCGCAGGCGCTGGGAGGTTATGGGGAGCGAATCACGGACCCGTCGGAGATTGTACCGGCGCTGGGCAGGGCGCAGGAGGCGATGGCGGGGGGCAAGCCGGCACTGCTGGAGTTCATGACGAAGGAAGAGAACGCGCTGTCGCGGTATTAGGGGGGTGTTGTGAAGTACGCTGTTGTGATAGAGAAGGGGCCTACCAGTTTCGGTGCTCACGTGCCGGACTTGCCCGGGTGCGTGGCAGCAGCCGAGACCAGGGATGAGGTGCGCGCTAATACGCGAGGCGATTCAACTCTACGTCGAAGCGCTTGAGGAGGAGGGAATTCCCGTTCCTGAGCCGCAGTCCTACGAGTTGATCGAAGCCTAGCCAGAGTTTGGGAGAGAGTTGAAATTATGCCGAATGGAGGATCTGACTGCTGTGGGACGTGCTGGTTCAATCGAACTAATCAGGGAGAGAGGGACTGGCAGAGGCACGCAGATGAATCGATAGAGCCTTACTGCGACATACGGAGTCATGCTATTGAGGACCCCTTCTATACATATTGCGCCAATCATCCGCACCGTCGACCCGACAGGGACGGAATACCGATAGGGCCGATTCTTCGATATGCGGGTGACGGGATGAGCAACGACCGGGAGGTGTGGGTAGAATCGCCGGACACGGAGGAGATTCGGCAACATTTGTTGGAGCTTTTGGATGAGTTTTTCACAACCGTGGCACAGGATCGGTACGTTATCGGGCCCGGGATTGGGGAGGTGGTCATTCGTCAGTTGGGAGAGTTTCGGGAGGAGAGGGCGTTGGAGAGGCTACGGTGGATAGGGGAGCAGGTGCCGGGCCGGTGGGGAGAGTTGGCGCGGGAAGCGGTAGGGAGGATTGAGGGGGGATAGGAGAGGGATAAGGAAACGAAATCCAGTTGTTGGGTGACCCCTGAAGATTTCCTCACGGGAATGTGTTGTTAGCCTAGAGGTCCTCAGTTTCCCACGCGTTGATGTCGTCATCGTCAAGCATGTTGTGCTTACGGGCCATGACAATCCATAAGCGGCGGGTTTGGAGATTGAACCGGTTCATGCTTTCGAGTTCCTGCTGCATCAGATCGATCCGCCGATCCGTTTGGTCGAGTCGCTGATTTATCTGGCCAATCTGAGTCTGTGTATGAACGTTTAGTTGCTTCAATTCGAGGACGGCATTAGCCAAGACTTCGTTCACCTGCAGTAGATGTCCCAAGGTGTCATCGATTGAATCCAACCGCTTTTCAATTATCGCCATTGACGCAGACCCTTCCAACCACAACTAACTAATGTTCGCAGTCTACCTGTGGCGTTGATGGATGTCAACAGGGGTGCCAGCAGACTGTCTGTGATGCCGCATTAATGGGCTTAGGTGAGGATGCGGGGGCCGAAGAGGCGGGCGGGGTTGTCCCAGAGGATTTTTCGCTTGTTATCGTCGGTGATGGGTTGATGTAGGAGTTCGGGGAGGGCAACGTCGGGCGCGGGGGCGTCGGTGTGGGGATAGTCGGTGTTCCAGATCAGGTTTTCATCGCCGAGGATGCTGATGACGGCGGGCAGTGACTCTTCGTCGGCGTCGCAGGCAACGAAGACCTGCCGCTTGAAGAACTCGGTGGGGGTCATCTCCAGGTTGTTGTCGTCCCAGAAGACGGACTGACGACCGACGGAGTGGTCGTCCAGACGTCCGAGCCAGAAGGGGAGCCAGCCGGCGTTGCCTTCGAGGAAGCTGACGCGCAGCCTGGGATACTTCTGAAGGATTCCGGTGAAGATGAGATGTCCCATGGAGATCATATTCTCCATGGGGAAACCGATAGCGTGATTGAGGGCGAAGAGGGCGCCCGTGAGACCCCGGTAGCGATGGCCGGCGTGGGGGGCGCCGCTGCCCGCGCCGTGGAAGGTGACGGGGATGTCCAACTCGGTGACGAGATTCCAGAAGGCGTTGTACTCAGGGTAATGCCAGAACTGGCCTTCCTGGGGTCGGGGCATCATGACAGTTATTGCGCCCAATTCGGCGACGGCGCGTCGTGTCTCTTCGACGGCGCGCGCAATGTCGTAGGGTGGGAGTTCGACGACCATCTTCAGGCGGGATGGGTCCGTGCTGCAGAAGTCGTGGGCCCAGTTGTGGTAAGCGCGGGCCAGGGCCCACATGAGGTCGGGGTCCTTGTCCGTCTGCCTCAGGGGCGCGGAGCCGTGGCCGGGTATGCAGACCATCTTGTCCCAGCCATACTTGTCCATGTCGGAGAGACGGCTTTCGGCGCTCCACCAGTGATCGTAGGCCTGGCCGTACTTCTGGCGTAGCCCAACATAGAGCTGGTTGGGGCGGTTCTTCCAAACGGAGGTGGGGAGGCCCTCGGAGTCGCCGGGGAAGAGTTCGCCGGGCTCATAACGGAAGATGATGCGGTTCTGGACGTGCTCAACCACGGGACGCCGGTCGTAGAACTCGGCCTCTACGTAGTGGTCCCAGATGTACGGGGGTTCCTGCATGTGGGCGTCGGCGTCGATGACCCTGAATCCGTTGCGCATGGGGCGTTCCTCCTGCTTGGTTGGGCAATGATAGCAGTTTAGGAGGGTATGGGAAACTTTGGGTGATGGGGTGCCCGAAGGGCAGTTGCCGCTGCTTATGCGGGGTGTTAAGGTTCGTCTATTGCAGGCTGGGTCTTAGAACCGACGCCAGACTGAGAGAACAGGAGCGGATTGATGGCTGATGATACAGGCAGGAAGGTTGACCTCGTAATCGATGGGGGTGTGGTGATTTCCATGGACGCGGAGCGTCGGATTTTCAATCCGGGGTTCGTGGCGGTGGACGGCGGGAAGATTGCGGCTGTTGGGCCTTCGAGGGACGGTTCTTACGAGGGACGGGAGCGGATAGACGCTTCCGACATGGTGGTGATGCCGGGAATCGTCAATGCCCACGACCATCTAGACCAGTCTGTGTATCGGAGCCTGCTGGATCACAAGCGGGTGTCGCGTGATAACCTGCTTCGGCTGGCGCAGGGACTGACGAGGGAGAAGGCGCGGGACGCTGCCGCATCGAGCCTGCTGGAGCTGCTGAAATATGGTGTGACAACCACGCAGGAGAACCACTGGACACACTTTCACCAGGACTCAACGGATGGGGTTTGCGAGGCAATTCAGGAATCGGGGATGCGGGCTTTTGTGTCGCGGGGGATAAGCGATGAAGAGCAGTTCACGCCCCCAGAGTTCATCGAACGGACGGAGGACGTGCTGGAGGACCTGGACAGGCTGGAGGCTGCCTTCGACTCGGACAAGATAGTGATTACGTCGGAGCCTACGACTATCATCCGGTGCAAGCCGGAAACAACGGTGGCGATGCGGGAATGGGCGTTGAAGCGAGGGAAGATGTGGCATATTCACCTGGCACAGACCAGCGACGAACTGGAGGAGGCGATGGCGAAGGTTGGGATGGGGAGCGTGCAGTACGCCGAGAAGCTGGGGGTATTAGGGCCGGAGATGCTGGCGATTCATTGCAGCGGACTGCTGGATGAGGAGGTGGAGCTATTCGGGGAGTACCAGGTGAACGTGTCGCACTGTCCATTGACGGTGATGAGAGGCGGAAACCGGGTGCCGCCTATCTGGGAGATGCAGCGGCTTGGGGCGACGGTTGCAGTGGGGACAGACGGTTCCGCGACGAACAATGGGCAGAATCCGTGGGAAGCGATGAAGATGGCCATATATATGCAGCGGGTGCGGTTTGGGGACCGGCACCTGGGGTCGGCGGAGGAGGCGCTGGAGTTGGCGACGGTGAAGGCGGCGGGGGTCTTGGACATGGGGGACAGGGTGGGGTCGCTGGAGCCGGGGAAAGAGGCGGACGTTGCGATGTTCCGGCTCGACCAGCCGCATTTGCTGCCGGGAGCGCGTTTGGTCAACAACCTGGTGTTTTCGGGATTGAATAACATGGCGGACACGGTGCTGGTGGGCGGGGAGGTTATTTTGAGAGAAGGTCGGGCGGTTCTTGTGGACGAGGAGGAGGTTGTTGAGCGGGTGCGGGAGGCGCAGGCGGGGATGATTCGGGAGGCAGGGATGGAGGGGGACGTGGGTAGGCTGTCCACCTGGCCGGAGATAGGTAGTTGATATTATGAGGGAAGGAATATAGAAATGAGTGGAGAATCGAGGGTTGCCGTTGTTACGGGTGGTGGAACGGGGATAGGCAGGCTGAGCGCGTTGGCGTTGTGGCGGGAAGGGTTTTCGGTGGCGATATGCGGTCGGCGCTTGGAGCGGCTTGAGGCTGTGGTGGAGGAATCGGGGATGCCGTCGTCGAGAGCGCTGGCGGTCAGGGCGGACGTAGGCAACCCGGAGGACGTGGACGCGCTGTTCGCTCAGGTTGTCAAGCAATTCGGACGGGTGGACCTGCTGTTCAACAACGCGGGCATGGGGGCGGCGCCCCTTTCGGTGGAGGAGCTCAGCTTCGAGCAGTGGAAGCAGGTTGTGGACGTGAACCTGAACGGGGCCTTCCTCTGCACCAGGGCCGCGATGCGGGTAATGAAGAATCAGGAACCCATGGGAGGCCGTATCATCAATAACGGGTCGATTTCAGCGCAGACGCCACGTCCGAATTCGGCGCCGTACACGGCTACGAAGCACGCCATGACGGGGCTGACGAAATCAACGGCGCTGGATGGTCGGAAGTACAACATCGCCTGCGGACAGATTGACGTGGGAAACGCGGACACTCGGATGGCGGCTCGGATGCAGGAAGGAATAGAGCAGGCGGATGGTTCGATGATGGTGGAGCCGGTGATGGAGACGGAGCACGTGGCGGAGGCGGTGGCGCACATGGCGAACCTGCCTTTGGACGCCAATATACTGTTCATGACGATAATGGCGACGAAGATGCCCTATACGGGCCGAGGTTGATTTTTCCAGCAAGATTGGTTCGCGGGCACGGATTTCCCGCGGTGAATGCCAGGGGCTAACTACTAACTCATAGATGGCTGAATCTGTGTGAGGACAGGCGGGATTTTCTGCGGAGGTCCGGCGTTTTTTAGAGGCGTTTTTTGTGTATGAGCAAGAAGTGAGGGGCGATTCTTTGCGTCAACTACGTTACATAATTTATTGACAGCCAGAAAATGCCAAACCTAGAATCAACTTAGGCTCAAAACATAGTCGTAACGGGCATGAAATTTGCTCGTAACGCCAAGCCCGCGATGAATGAATGATGCGGGCAATTGGGCTGTACCGAACGTTGACGAAAGGGCAGGTCTGAGACAGACATGTTACATATTCTGGTTGGCATTGTTGCGATAATAGTCTTAATCAGTGCGATATGCACAGGCGGAGATGAACCCGTGGAGGTGGCAGCGACTCCAACGCCTGCTCCGGTCGCACCCGCGCCTACCGCGGCGCCTGCTCCGACACCGGCGCCCACTCCAGCGCCCACGCCGGTGCCTACGATGGCGCCTCGCCCAACGGCAGTGCAGACAGTAGCGCCTGTGCCGACCACCGAAGCTCCTACACCGGAACCAACGGCCAGGCCGAGGTTTACGACCGAGCCGCCTCGGACGTTGCCGCCAACGCCGACCGCCCCGCCCGTGATTGCGGCCTCCCGTCTGAAGGTCAGCATGACGCCGCCGGCCCACCAGATGACGGTGTTCTGGAACGGGTTCCAGAGTTCCGGCGGGCCCATTACTCCCATGTATGAAACGCTGCTGGGCAGCGACCGGGTGACGCAGGAACTGTACCCGATGCTGGCAACGGAATGGTCCATGGCCCCGGACGGCATGTCGTGGAACTTCAAGCTGAGGGAGGGAGTGCCCTTCTATCAGAATAAGCAGCCGACAGCTTATCAGATGACTGCCAAGGACGTGGTCTTGACCTTCGAGAAGAACCAGGCCGAAGATTACTCATGGCCTTCTCCCTGCTGCAGGGATATGACGGTGGACGACCTTGGTATCGTTGGTGACTATGACATAACGTTCAACCAGAACAAGGTGGACGTGACAACGGACTACCAGATGGGCGGCCAGAACATCTTTATGATAAGTAGCCGTGACCACTACGACGCGGTTGGCGAGGAAGGCTACGAGGCGAGCCCAATTGGAACGGGACCGTTCACGTTTGTGGAATTCAGAACCAACCAGTACATACTGTACGAACGAGTTGAGGACCACTGGAGGAAGACGCCGGAGTTTCCCGAATTGCAGATCTTCTATGTCCTCGAGGATGCAACGCGAATGGCGATGCTGCTGACCGGTGAGGCCCACATAGCCGCGGTGCAGCAGTCGCTGATGCCGACGGTGGAGGAATGGGGATACATGAGGGTGCCGAGCACCAACCCCAGCTTCGCGCTGTTGGCAATCATCGGCGGCTTGTACTACGAGGATGAGCGAGACCTGAGCGAACCTATGACCAACGTCCTGGTACGACAGGCGATGAACCAGGCGATCGACCGAGACACTATCAACCAGGTTTTCTACGAGGGCAAGTCGCTGCCGATGCCGGTACCTGGAATCAAGCCTTACCAGGACATCTACAAGTGGAACGACTACCCGTATGATCCGGATGGGGCGAGGGCCCTGTTGGCAGAAGCGGGATATCCTGATGGCTTCGACTTCGATTTCGTTGTAGCCAAGATGCCGGGCATTCCGGAGGCGCCGGAAATCGGAGAAGCGATGGCCCCCTACTTCCAGGAGATTGGGCTGCGGCCGAACTTGCAGGAGACAACCTTCGGCAACCTGGCGTCCACTTACAGAAACAAAGAGGCGAGGAACAAGATACTGCTGTTCCGCGGCTCGGCGGTAGCGGACTTCCAGTGGATTCGGGCCATCCAGGGACCGCCTTACGGAGGCATCCATGCGCCGGCGGACGAGGATTTGGTGGCGCTGACGGACGAGTGGGAGATGATTGTGGACCCGGACGTGAGGAAGGCGGCGACGCAGGCCATCGGCGACTGGTTCTACAACTACTACTGGGCAATACCGCTGTTCTGGGTAAGGGCGGAGGTGGCCATCGATCCCGGAGTGGTCGCGGACTACACGTCGGACCAGATTCACTTCGGCCCGAGCAGGCATCATGAGTTTACGGTACCGGTCTTCAACTAGGGTCTAGAATCTAAAGATTCTAAGGGGCCTCGCCTACTCTTAAGGCGAGGCCCCTTGCTTTTGGGAGGGATGGTTGACACACTACATATGTGCTATGATGTACATGGTGAATTGACTGCTATGACTACTTTAGACGTAACATATCGCGAGGCGAGCCACCGACTATTAGGGCAAGCTCACGTGGAGCTTGAAGCCGGAGACCTGCAGCAGGCGTCGGAGAAGGCATGGGGAGCGGCGGCGCAGATGGTGAAGGCCGCCGCTACGCTGCGGGGCTGGGAGCATGATCAGCACCGGCATCTTTGGGTTGCCGCCAGGGAGCTGTCTAACGAGGCCGACGATCAGGAGATTCACTCTTTGTTTGGTGTGGCCCACAATCTGCATACCAACTTCTATGAGAACACTTTCGATGCGGACTGGGTTGCGCTTAACGTGGAACGGGTTGAGCGGTTGGTGGATAAGGTGGAGGCCATGCTGGAGGGTTGAGGGTTGTGTAGGAATCACCCCCATCTCAATCTTCCCCCGTCGAGGGGGAAGAAGGAATAGGGGAGAACACTGATCACAAATTTTCCATAATCTAACGAGAAGGGCGCCCCTGGTGAGCGCCCTTCTCGAGTCTACGGAGGGTGATGGGGGTTACATCTGGGGGACTTTGTCGCCGTAGAGGCGAACGGAGTTGTCCCAGAGGATCTTCTTCATGTGCTCCCTGGAGATTGGCTGGTCCAGGAAGGCGTCCACGGCGCCGGGGAAGGGAGCGTCGGGATGGGGATAGTCGGTGTTGAAGATGATGTTTTCCCCGTCCATGTACTCGACGACCTGCTTGAGAGCGCCTTCGTCGGCGTCGCAGGCTATGAAGCACTGGCGCTTGAAGTAGTCGGAAGGCATCAACTCGGCGGTGCCGGTGGATTCCTCGTGCTCGCGGAGGAACACGCCCTGGCGGCCTCCCGCGTGGTCGTCCAGGCGGGCGAGCCAGAAGGGGAGCCAAGCGGCGTTGGACTCGTAGAAGGCGGCTTTCATTTTGGGGTAGCGCTCCAGAACGCCGCCGTAGATCATACCGCCAAGGGCGAGCATGGCGCCAACGGGGTGCATGAGGGCGTGGTTGAGAGCACCGTACTTCTGCCTAATAGGGTCGAAGGACTGGGCGAGGGGATGGGAGGCGCTGCCGTGCCAGCATACGGGTATGCCGGTCTCCTCAAGGGCCTGCCAGTAGGGTTCGTAGTCCTCGTCTCCCCAGGAATTGTCGATGTCCATTGACGGATGGAAAATGCCCGCGATGTGGGGAGATTCGGCCATGCGGTATATCTCGGCAACGCCGGCCTTGATGTTTGCGGAGGTGGCGTGGGCGATGGCCATAACGCGTCCGCCGGAGTCGCTGCAGTAGTCGACGGCCCAGTTGTTGTAGGCGGTGACGAGGGCTGCGTGAAGCTCCGGGTCCTTGGCCCAGACGTTGGAGCCGAGGAGCTGGCAGTTGGTGGGGAAGGCGATGGCCACGTCAATGCCTTCGCTGTCCATGTCCTTCAGGCGATTGGGCATGGACCACCAGGACCTGTAGGCGTCGCCGTATCGCTCTTCCATGTGCGCGAAGGTGGACGGGTCGGAGGCGATGACCTTGCCCTCCGGGTATATCTCGCAGGGGCCGTAGGTGTGGATGATCTTGCCCGTGTGGCCGGTGATGTTGGGGGCACGGTGGGCGAAGGCCTGGGGCATGTAGTTCTCCCACATGTCCATCGGTTCCTGAAGATGACCGTCGCCGTCGATGACCTTTAGTCCGTTTTTCATCTTTTGTCCTCTCTTAATGCGTGTTCAAGTTTGCGGGAATCACCCCCATCCTAACCTTCCCCTGTCAAGGGGAGAGGGATAAGAGGGTGTGGTGGGTTGTTAATTTCGGCCGCTCAGGAGGCGGGAACCATAGAGGCCAACTGAGTTATCCCAGAGGATCTTCCGCTTGGACTCGTCGGATATGGGTTGATCCAGCATGTTGGGTACGGGCTCTTCCGGGGCGGGAGCGTCGGGGTGGGGATAGTCGGTGTTGAAGATGATGTTGTCGTCGCCGACGTAGTTTATGACAAACTGTATTGAGGGCTCGTCGGCATCGGCGGCCACGTAGCACTGGCGGGCGAAGTACTCCTGAGGAGTGGCCTGGAGGGGCTTCTCGTCGAAAAAGACGGACTGACGTCCCTCGCAGCACTTTTCGAGACGGTTCAGCCAGAAAGGCACCCAGCCGGCGTTGCCTTCAAGGATGGAGATGCGCATCTTGGGGAAGCGGTCCAGGATGCCGCCGTACATGAAGTGGCCGATGGATATCATGTTTTCAAAGGGGAAGCCGATGGCCTGGCTGAGGGCGCGGAAAGCGCCGTCGAGCTGGTTGTACCGGTCGGAGGACTGGGGGCCGCCGGGGCCGCCGCCGTGGAGGGAGAGGGGGAAGTCGAGCTCTTCGCAGGCCTCCCAAAGGGGGTCGTATTCCGGCTGATGCCACCAGGTGCCGTTGACAGGATTGGGCATCTGGAGGGATACCGCGCCAAGCTCTCCGACGGCGCGTCGGGATTCCTTGACGAATTCATCGATGTTGCCGCCGGGTACGATTGCGACGAACTTCAGCCTGTCGGGATTGGTGGCGCAAAAGTCGTAGGCCCAGTTGTTGTATGCGCGGGAGAGGGCTGCGCCGAGGGGTGCGTTGGTGAAAGATACGGTCATGGCTATCTGGGCGTTGGTGGCGAGGCAGACCTGCATGTCCCAGCCAACGCGGTCCATATCCTCGATGCGGCTTTCGACGCTCCACCAGTTGTTGTAGCCGTTAGTGAAGCGGATGGGGATGTCCTGGGTGAGGGTCTTGGCTCGCAGGGCGCCGGCGAACTGGTCGCCTGGGATGTGGTCGCTGGCCTTGTAGGTGAGAAGGGCACGCTCCCAGACCCGGTCGATTATGGGGCGGTCGGCGTGGAATTCAGGCTCCACGTACTTGTCCCACATGTCGACGGGCTCGTACATGTGGCCGTCTCCGTCTATGACTTTGTATCCGTTATACATGATTGAACCTCCTTGGGTTGGTTACTGGCCAATGGCCCAGCCCCGTGGTTTCCCGCCTGCGCAGGAACAAGTTATTCTGAGGGTGGGTGTTTACTGGCCCATGCGGTATTTCCTGACCGCGTTGTCGCAGGTTATCTTGCGGACGGCGTCATCGTCGAGTTGGCCCATGGTGCGCTTGATGACTTCTTTGGAGTCGGGCCAGACGCCGTCGGGGTGGGGGTAGTCGGAGCCCCAGATGAGGTTGTCGACGCCGATGTATTCGGCCATGTGGCCGACGCAGGGGTCCTGCTGGAAGGTGGTTGCGCCCTGCCGGTACCAGTATTCGCTGGGCTTGAGGTCCAGGGGCGGGTCGAATTTCTTGTCCATGAGGCCGTCGGTGTACTTGATGTCCATGCGCTCGATGACGAAGGGGACCCAGCCTGCGCCACATTCGCCGAGGACGAACTGGAAGTTCGGGAAGCGCTGGCAGGCGCCGCTCATGATGACGCTTACGAGCCATTCGGAGCCGGCCAACTGGCCGAGGGGGGCGCTTGAGGCCTGGAAGGCGAGCTGGTTCTGGGAGGGGGCGCCGGAAAGATAGGCGTCTTCAAAATTCGCATCGTCTTCCGGGGGCTGGACCTTGATTCCGCCTCCACCGCCGATGTGGAAGGAAATAGGCATCCGGGTCTCGGCGGCGGCTTCCCATAGGGGGTCCCAGTAGCCGTCCCGGACGTATATGGGCTTGACGGTTCCGCCGACGTAGAGGTCGGAGCCGCGGAGGCCGAGGGCGGCGACGCGGCGCAGCTCTTCACCGGCGACGAGGGGGTCGTGGACGGGGACGCAAGCGAGGGCGTACCAGCGGCCGGGGCGCTGATTGCAGAAGTCGGCGACCCAATCGTTGTAGACGCGGAAGGTTGCTTCGACGATTTCCGGGTCCTTGATACGGATGCCCGCTGAGGTCATGCCGTAGAGGATTTCGGCGTCGACGCCGTCGAGGGCCATGTCATTCATACGCAGGTCTGGGTCGGTGGGATGGTAGCGTCCTTCGGCCATGCCGTCGAGGAAGCCCATTTCAATCATGCGATCCATGCGGCGGAAGCGGTTCTTGAGGGTGGGTAGGAAGCTGAAGCCCGCGCCGCCTGCGACGCCAAGAACCTGGTCGCCGACGATCCAGCGCTCACCTTCGTCGGTTTCGGAGACGAGGGGCATGCGGGGTTTGAGGGCTTGGGGGGCGTTGTCGACGAAGAGGTCGCCAGGGAGCCAACTCATGTCAACGTGGGAGTCGCCGGAAACGAGATTGTATTCCATAGGTTCCTCCGAGTGGGGGTTTAGCAAAATATACTACATTTTTGGGGTTGAAGCATCCGTGATGGAGAGAGGAGAGATAGGATAGCGCAATAGTGGGAAGTGGTATCAGAAACGAATAGGCAAACGAAGGATTCGTTTCGCGATTGTCAGACATGAGATAAATTCGTTTTTGAAAACGAATAATGGGGATTTCGGGGCGCTGCAGGCATGAAAATGGCTGATTTTGGATTGATTATTCGTTCCCAGAAAAAAATGGGGAAAAGAGGATGGACTTTTGGTACTGAGTTTCATGTGATGCATAAGCGGAATTGGCCTATTAGGACAATTGTATCGAAGTGGTGGAGAAAGGGTAGCAGAGAGTGGGGATTGCTGGCAAGGGGCAAAATGGCACAAAGGGGGTGGTGGGAGTGATTGAGACTGTGCGAATTTGGGGACGGATAGTTCTTTGGAGTTTTGTTTCAGGATGATAGAATGTGTGGAGGGAACAGAGGAGCGATTGGAGGAAGAGATGAGAGAGATTGACACGGAGACGCAAGTTCAGGGTGAGGGTGCGACACGGGTGCCCACACTTTCCGTCGACGAAACTGCTCGTCTTGGCAAAGAGATTTATGAACGGGATATTCGCCACCAGGTGGAGAAGGACCACGTAGGGAAGATCTGCGCGATTGACGTGGACAGCGGGATTTGGGCCCTGGGGGATGAGGAGACTTTACCCGGCGAAATCGACCCGGTGGATCGGATTCGGCAACAGAGACCGGAGGCCGTAAATATCTGGTTGGAGAGGGTTGGATATTGGACATTGACCAGCTTCGGGGGCGCCCCTATTCGGAGGACTGATTGATTGAGGGTCAGGTAAATGACGCATTGGAAGCGGTGGTTCGCCTGGTCATTCAGGGACCAACGGGAAGAACGAGGGAGATTGAGGCGGTCGTTGATACTGGGTTTAATGGCTTTTTGACGCTGCCGGCGGTATTGGGGGAGGAATTGGGTTTGAATCGATTTGGTTCAGGTTCGGCGCGTTTGGCGGATGGGTCTGTATTACGCTTCGAAGTACATACAGTTTTTGTTGAATGGGGCGGTCGAAGGAGATACGTAAATTCCTACACTACTGGCAACAAGCCGCTCATCGGCACGCAACTCTTGCATCGGCATAGCTTGTATTCCGAATTGGTTGAAGGGGGACGGGTGGCAATCGACGCCCGAGGTTAGGCGTTAAGCAGACAGGTTGCAGACGTCGAGGGCGGTGAGGGTGAGGACTTTGGCCACCTGCTCCATGTCGCTGATGCGGATGTATTCGTCGGGGATGGTGTCGGACTCGGAGCCGCCGCCGGGGCCGAAGAGGAGGCAGGGAACCCCGGCCTGCCAGAGGTGGCAGGTGTCGTCGCCGGTGTAGGAGTAGGGCAGGACGGCGCCGAGGCCTTCGGGATCGCCGCCTGTGACGGTGCGGTAGTGGCGGAGGACTGACTGGAGGATGTACTCATTTCGGGGTAGGTCGAAGGGTTCCATGACGACGCGGAAGACCTTGTGCTTCGGGTCCGGGGGCATTTCGATTTCGTAGCGGAAGTCGGGATCTTCGGCAGCGATTGCTTCTAAGGCCCTTGCTATATCGGCCTTGACGGACTGAGAGGTCATGCCGGGAAGGTAGCGTACGTCAACGATTACGGTGCAGAAGTCGGAGACGAAGTTGGGGCCGCGTAGGTCGTAGTCACGCCCGCGACCGCCGATAATCGCGCCGACGTTGATGCGGGGGAGACCGGGCAGGTCGGCGCGTGGTTCGTAGGTGAAGTCGACGTTGCCGATGGCGGGTACGGCCTTGCACATGTTGGCGATGGCGTCGACGGCCTCCTCCTTGCGGCTGATGTGGCGGGAGTTGCCGAGGACGTGGACGGCCATTTCCAGGACGCCGGCGTGGACGGTCACGACGTTTTCGGAGCCGAAGGGCTCCGGTACCACGGCCATGTCGGCCAAAGGTCCGTTGTTAACGAGGTGGGAGGTGCCGACGCCGCCCTGAAGCTCTCCGACTACGCAGGCGAGAATAAGGTCACCCTTGAGCTTCGTGCCGGAGAGCCGGACGGCCTCGGCGGCGGTAATCATGGATGCGACGCCGGCCTTCATGTTGCGGATGCCACCGCCGAAGATGCGGTTGTCCTCCACGGAGGGGGTCCAGGGGTCGCGGTTCCAGCCCATGGCGAGGGGGTCCATGTCTATGTGGCCGTTGAGCATTAGGGATTTGCCGCCGCCGGTGCCCTTCAGGGTGGCGATGGTCTGGAAGCGGCCGGGATCAACTTCCTGCAGGTCGACTTCGTAGCCGCGGGAGCCGAGAAATTCGGCGAGGAAGCGGGCGAGGTCGGATTCTTCCGTCTTGAAGCTGGGAATTCTGACCATTTCCTGGGCCAGGTCCAGCATGGCGGAGGTGTCGACGGAGTTGAGGAGGGCTTCGGCGGTGTTGGTGGGCATGGCGTGTCCTTATGTTGGTGTGGAGGGAAACACCCCCATCCTAACCTTCCCCCATCGAGGGGAAAGGGATATTTGAGGAGGGTTTCCAGTAGCGCCTGCCGTCCTCCCGGACGACGTGGCCGTAGCCGGGAAGAGGGAAGTGGCAGGCGACGACGGTTATGTTCTCGTCTTCGACAGTCTTCAGCATGGCGCGGCGGGTGACGTTGGAGAGGGGCCAATCGTAGTCGAAGTGGCAATTCCACTCGGCCTCGGTTATCTGGGCGGGATGGACGAAAACGTCGCCCTCGATGAGAGCCTGTTCACCTTGGGAGGAGACGAGGACGCTCATGTGGCCCGGGGTGTGGCCGGGAGTGTGTACGGCACGGACTTCCGGGGTGAGGTTGGTATCTTCGGTGAGGGTGTCGAGGAGGCCGAGGTCGACGAGTCGTTCGACGGAGGGACCCATGAAGGGGATGGACTGTACGGCCTGGATGTCGGGCCTGCGGAAGTGGTGCAGGTCTTCCTGATGGACGACGTAGCGGGCGTTGGGGAAGGCGGGAACGAATTGGCCTTCCTGCTCGATGGTGTTCCATCCGACGTGGTCGCTGTGGAGGTGGGAGAGGAAGACGGTGTCTATTTCGTGGGGCTGGACTTTCTGGGCAGAGAGGTAGTCCATAAGCTCGCCTTCAAGTCCGCCAATGGACTCGATGGGGCCGGGGCCGTAGCCTGTGTCGATGAGGATGGTCTGCTCAGGGGTGCGGAGGAGGTAGCAGCCGATTTCGATGAGCATGAAATCTTCGCGGAAGGTGTCGGGGTAGCGTTGGCGATATTCGTCCCAGGCGTCGGCGGGGACTTCGGGCCAGAGCTCCTCGAGGGGCATGGGGAAGGGGAAGCTCATGTCGGTGAGAGCGATGATCTGGACGTTGCCGACGGTGAGGGTGAGGTGGGACGGCATGGGGCCTCCGAGGGGGTGGTTGGAGGATATGCGCCGATTATAGGAGGGGAGGGTTGGGGGGTCAACGCGGGGGGAGGTGGATGCTACGACTATTGCGTACCTAAATACCCAGATGATGCTGTTTTTCGTGACGGGCCCGAACCCTTCAGCCTGATACGCTGTCTAGATTCGGAGAATTTCATGAGCTCGGCAGAGGCTCCGTTGTCTCCACGCTATCGGAGCATGGATTATGGTCGGACGGGGGGATGTGAGTAAGTTCTTCGAAAAACGGGTCGTACGGAGGAAGAACAGCTTCGTCCTCATATGTCACCAAGAGGATGCGCGCGTTAGAGCCGTCCCTTGATATGGTTAGTATCATCCCTTCGCGATGAACCCTTTCGCGCAATGCGATAGTAGACCCATCCGGAGACCATGCTGCCCTGGTTTCCCGCACCCACGGCCATTCATCCCCCAATTCTATCCGGGCAGATTCCAGGGTTTCATCCATCAACGTACAGGTGTCACCACCGTCATGGGGTACGGTATGAACGCCGCCATAATCTATGAAGAGAATCTCAGCTCCATCCGGCGACCATTGCAGTTCATGAACTGTCGTAAACGGCGAGTGCCTTGAACTGCCACCAAGTATCAGGCGTTGATCCGTTCCGTCAGGACGTACTGAATATATCGCTGGTTCCTTTTCATCATCTGAAACGAAGGCCAGTCGTTGTCCGTCCGGTGACCAGGTGGGGACACCAATTGTTTCGCCTATCCGAGTCAGGTTTGTTCCATCAGACCTTATTGTATGGAGTACCGAGTTGTACCACTTGGGCACATGGTCCTCCAGTCGCCACTCGTCTTCCTCAAGTTCCTCAAGGGTCATAAATGCCAGGTGCTGACCGTCGGGCGACCAAAGTGGAGGAAACATCTTTAACCCACCCGTAGTCCTGACAGATGTCGATAAGTTTAACCGCGATGCCGGCGTATCAATGATCTTTGTTATTAGCTTCATATATTCGGTGCCAGACCCTGGTGAATAGTAGGCGGCTTCGAGACCCGGACCCCTCTTTTCCACGAATGCGATCCGAGTGCCATCCGGAGACCAGGTTGGAAAGTTTTCCAGGTTGTCGTTTTCCGTCAATCTCCGTTTTCCTGTGCCGTCTAAGTTAATGATGTTTAGCTCGTATCCTTCGGAATATCGGAAGTCGAATCCATAGGCGTCGGGAACGGGTGGTGAGAGCGTGTATTCGCACGTGGAGTAGACTATTTCAGAACCATCAGGAGATAAATCAGCATAGAATTCGTACAGGAACCTGTAGAAACTGTAGCTCCCCGTTTCGTAGTCAGGAGCTATGTCCACCAGCTTCCGGTAGTTTCGACCATCGGCATCCAGGACCAGAATGGTGTCGTCAAAGTCAAAGATTAGCTGGGAGGCGTCTGGGGTCCAGTGAAGGAAGCCTCTGTGAATACCTGCTTCACGTACCAGTTCACGCGAGGGGCCGCATGGGTCATGGGGATCATAGTAGCCATCGGGGGTAGGGCTTGGGGTGGGGGTGGGGGTAGGTGTGGCGGTTGAGGTGGGGATAGGCGCGGGACTGGGGGGAGGTGTTGGAGTGGTTGTGGGGGTTGCTGTGGGTGTGGGTGCGGGGGTGGATGTGACCCTCGATGTGGGCTCTGCGGTCGGCGGCGTAGTTGCCGCTGGTGCGTAATCATCATCGCCCCCGCAGGCACTTACGCTCGCTAGGACCAGCAGGGTCAGCAGGATGATGGTTGAACGCAGCATCAAGGGTTCATTTGGAGTGGCACAGGGCGTGGAGGGATGGGGAGGTTGGGGGATATTCGGGAACTATGCTCGATGATAGTTTCGAGCGGCAAAGGTTGTCAACGCGGAATGATGCGGTGTCGGGCGGTTTCGAACCGCCCCTACCAGAGACTAGGGATTGGTCCCCGCATTCGCGAGGAAACGGGGTTATTTGAGGGGTCAGGAAATTGGGGGGCGCTTGTCTATCCAGGGGCGGGCATGTTCGAAGGCGGCGGAGGCGGCAATGACGGTTGCCTCGTCGTACATGCGGCCGACGATGTGAAGGCCCACGGGGAGTCCATTTTCGGCGAAGCCGGCGGGGATGCTGGCGGCGGGATGACCGACGACGTTTATGGGGTATGTGTAGGGGTGGAAGCTGAAATACTTGTGAGGGTATGAGGGTTTGCCGGCTATCTGCTCAGGGAAATGGCCGACGGGTACGCCGGGCACGGCAAGGGTGGGAGAGATGAGGAGGTCGTAGTCTTCAAAGACGTCGGCAACCTGGGCTTTCAGCTGGTCTCGCCTGCCGAGGGCTTCAGAGTAGTCGGAGAGGGTGACTTTGGACCCCATATCCAGGTATTCCCGGGCGTAGTAGGTCATCATGTGTCCGTGGGTGTGGCGCATGGGGCCGTAGTTGAAGAAGGCGCTGGACTCGTATATGGGGCCGAAGGCGCGGTACGGGTCGTCCATCTTGAGTTTTGCGTCGCCCACGTAGGCTCCCAGAACCTGGAAGACCTTGGCGGCGTCGGAGGTGATCTTGACCACTTCGCTTTCGACGGAGGCGAAGCCGTAGTCGGTGCTCCAGGCAATGCGGAGCCCCTTGACGCCGCGGTTGAGGACGTCGAGGAAGTTGGGGGTCTTGAGACGGAGGGAGTTGGGGTCGCGGCGGTCGTGGCCGGCGAGGACCTGCAGGAGAAGAGCGGAGTCGCGGACAGTACGGCTTAAAGGTCCCTGCTGTCCGAAGAAGTTGGGCGCCGGAGTGCCTTGGACGCCGGTGTAGCCGGAGACGCGGCCCTGGGTGGGCTTGATGCCGTAGATGCCGCAGAGGCTGGCGGGGATGCGAATGGAGCCGCCGCCGTCGCCGCCGGTGGAGAGGGGGCATAGGAAGGCTGCTGCCGCGGCCGCCGCTCCACCGCTGGAGCCGCCGGGGGTATAGTCGGAGTTCCAGGGGTTGCGTCCGTGGTCGCCGAGGCGGTTTTCGCACATGCCGACGAGGGCAAACTCCGAGGTGTTGGTCTTGCCGAGCATGATCGCGCCGGCGTTCTTGACGCGTTCGACAACGGCGGCGTCCTTTTCGGGGATGCGGTCTTTGAAGAGGAGGGAGCCGGTGGTGGTAGGAACGCCCTTGGTCATCTGGGTGTCTTTGATGGAGATGGGCAGGCCGTGGAGGGCGCCGAGCCTTTCGCCACGCATGATTGCATCCTCGGCGGCCTTGGCGTCGGCGAGGGCCTGGTCGTGGGTGACGATGAGAAAGGAGTTAAGCTGGGGGTCGATCCGTTCAATCCGGTCGAGGAAGAGTTGGGTGAGTTCTACGGGGGAGACCTGCTTGGAGGAGATGAGCTGGAGGAGGTCGGTGGCGGAGGAGTAGGCGAGTTCTTGGTTTGACATGGGATCTCCTCAGGAATGGTGTTTTCCAATATACAGGAATTGGTGGGGGTATGCCAGAAGAGAGGGGTGGGTAGCACAACTGTTAGGTGTTCAGTATACTGCTAGACGCTTGGGACAAATGCAGTCGGACAGGAGGCGAATATGGATGCAGGAAGAACGGGCCTGGAGGGATTTCTGGAGCGGGCAAAAGCCCTGCACCGGGGGACGCCGCTGATTGACGGGCATAATGATTTGCCGTGGCAGTACCGGCTGAAGGCCCAGAGGGCGATTTCCCGGATTGACATTGGCGGTCGACAGGACGAGATGGGTCTGCATACGGACATTCCCCGTCTGAGGGAGGGTGGCGTTGGAGGGCAGTTCTGGTCGGTGTACATGGATACGGGTCTGTCGGGCGGCGAGGCGGTGCAGGCGACGATGGAGCAGATAGACGTGGTGTACAACATGATTCGCGCTTATCCCAGGGATTTGGGTCTGGCGCTGACGGCGGATGGGGTTGAGGAGGCTTTCAGCAATGGCAAGATAGCTTCGCTTATCGGGATGGAGGGAGGACACTGCATCGGCGGTTCTCTCGGGGCGCTGAGGATGTTCTACCGGCTGGGGGCTAGGTACATGACGCTGACGCACAACAAGAACGTGCCCTGGGCGGACTCGTGCACGGACGCGCCATCGGCCCACGGACTGACGGACTTCGGTCGAGAAGTGGTGAGGGAGATGAACAGGCTGGGGATGATGGTGGACCTGTCCCACGTGTCGGCGGATACGATGCACGACGCGCTGGACACATCCGAGGCGCCGGTTGTCTTCAGCCACTCGTCGGCGAGGGCGATAGCGTCGCATCCGAGAAACGTGCCCGACGACGTGTTGTCGAGGGTGCCAAAAAATGGCGGCGTGGTCATGGTGACGTTTGTGTCCGGGTTCGTTTCGGATAGAGTTTTCGGGTATGAGAAAGCGCTGGAGGTGGAACGGCAACGGCTGATGCTGGAGGATATGGGCGGGGACGGAAAGCTGGTTGAGGAGGGACTGGCACGGTGGGAGGAGGAGAATCCGAGGCCGGAGGCGACGATTGCAGACGTGGCGGACCACATAGACCACATCAGGGACGTGGCGGGTATAGACCATGTGGGAATCGGGGGCGATTACGACGGAACGGTGTCGCTGCCCGTGGGGTTGGAGGACGTGTCCGGCTACCATCTGTTGACGGCGGAACTGATTCGGCGGGAATACCAGGACGATGAGATACGCAAGATACTTGGGGAGAACGTGCTGCGTGTGATGCGGGGGGTGGAGTCGGCGTCGGAGGGTATTGAACGCGGGCCTTCGGAAGCATTATTGGAGGAAGGAGACTGAAGAAAATGGCGGGACCTGTTTCTATAGTCACGCTAGAGGAAATACGAGAAGCGGCGGAATTTCTGAAAGGGCTGGTCCACCGTACGCCGATGGTTGGGTCCGAGTATCTGAGCAACCGCATCGGTGCGCGGATAACGCTGAAGCTGGAGCTGTTCCAGAAGACGGGGTCCTTCAAGGTGCGGGGAGTGCTGAACAAGCTGAACGCGCTGACGGATGAGGAGAAGAAGAGCGGGGTGGTATCTCTTTCGGCAGGCAACCACGCCCAATCTCTGGCCTACGCGGCGACGCAACAGGGGATTGCATCTATCATTGTGATGCCCGCGGGAGCGAGTCGGACGAAAATCGCTGCAACGGAGGGCTACGGCGGCAAGGTGCATCTGGCGGAGGGAGACCTTGGGGAGGCGACGGACGCGGTGCAACGGGAAGGAGGTCTTACGATGGTGCATTCCTTCGACGACCTGAAAATCATTGCCGGTGCGGGCACGGTGGGTCTGGAGATTCTGGAGGATGAACCGGAGGTCGACGTGGTGGTGGCGGGAATTGGGGGTGGAGGGCTGATTTCCGGCGTGGCGTCTGCGATAAAGCTGCAGAAACCTTCGGTGAGGGTGGTGGGTGTGGAGCCGGAGGGGGCGGACGGGATCAGCCGCAGCCTGGAGGAGGGGTATCCGGTGACGCTGGAGAAGCGGGACACGGTGGCGGACGGGCTGGCGGCGCCCTTTGCGGGAGAGTATACGCTGGCGCACGTACAGAAGTTTGTGGATGAGGTAATCAGGATTCCGGACAGGGAGATACTGGAGGCGATGGTGGTGTTGATGGAGAGGTGCAAGCTGGTGGTGGAGCCTGCGGCGGCGGCCTGCGTTGCGGCCCTGCTGTCCGGGAGAGTTTCTGTCCCACAGGGGAGCACGGTTGCGTGTATCATCAGCGGGGGAAACGTGGGCGTCCGGGAGCTGCGCAGCCTGCTGGCCAAGGTTGATTAGTTGAGGCCTGTCGCAGTAGGGTTCGGGGGAATGCTGAAAAACAGGGAAGGGGGCAGATAAGGTTTGGGAATGGGCCATGAAGCTCAGGCAATACTTTCCATTGGTCTTCTGATTGTGGTGGCCAAGCTCGCCGAGGGGGTTGGTCGCAGGTTCGGGCTGAATTCCGTCATCGCCTATGCGGCCACGGGCGTCCTGCTGGGACCGATGTTGGGGGTTGTGGAGGTCAGTCAAGAGCTGAGTGTGCTGTTGAGCATCGGCATCTTCGTGTTTTTCTTCCTGATCGGCCTGGACGAGATAGACATTTCCGCCTTCGTAGCTTCCATACAGGGACGCTTCTTCGTGGCGGCGATCGTGTCGCTGCTGATAGCTATGCTGGGCGCGCTGGTGGTAACGACGGACCTGATAATCGACTTCGGACTTGGTATGAGCTTCACCGCGGCGCTGGCGCTGTCTGGAGTGCTGGCTCTGTCCAGCCTGGGTCTGGTGGCGAAGGTGTTGTCGGACGGTGGACACCTGAGCAAGCCTGTCGGCATCCAGATATTTTCGACGGTGGTAATTGCGGAACTGATAGCGCTGCTGGTGGTGGGGTTCACCATTGGTGAGCATGCTGAGGATGGTTCGGCTGTCCCGAGCGCTGCCAGGATAGGGCTGCTGCTGGGCCAGATTGCGGGATTCACCGTTGTGACGTGGATCCTGTCGCGGAAGGTGGCGCCGCACCTTATAATGTTCCTGCAGAAGTATTTCAACGTGCCTCAGCTATCCTTCGGACTGCTGCTGGGCGGATTGTTCCTGATGGTGATTCTCGCCGAATGGATTGGGCTTCACGGAACCATCGGCGCCCTGCTGTTCGGAGCGGCGCTTTCGGGGCTGCCCCACGAGTTAAAGGTTGACATAATGCCTGGAATGCGAAGTGTAGCCGGGGGTTTGTTCGTCCCGCTGTTTTTCGCTTCCGCGGGGCTGTATTTCAGCATGGATTTCATAAATCTTCCGCCATGGACCATTGCGGCGCTGGTGCTGATCCCACTGACGGCGAAGATCGCAGGGTCATTAATTGGCTCGTATGTCGCTCGGCTGGAGATTGCTCTGCCCATGGCTGCGGGCCTAATGGCCAAGGGTGTGGCGGAGATTGCGTTGCTGCTGGTGTTGCTGCAGCACGGGGACATTTCCAAGGAAGTGTTTTCGCTGATTGTGCTGGTTATGCTCTGCTACATTCTGATAGTGCCGCCGATAATTGACCTGGCTATCAGGAAGGCCAGGGACCCGAAACACGTGAGGCTGCCCAGCGTAGTGCCTTCTTCCCTGGCGAATTTCGCCCTGGACGGGGTAAAGGTGGGGGAGATCCTGGACCCCTCGCGCTCATATCCGGCGCCGGACATTACGGTGAGGCGATTTGTTGACACGTGGGCTAACTCCTATCAGGATGACTATGTAGTCGCGGAAAAGGACGACTTTGTGGGCATCGTGTCGCTGAGCAAGCTCAGATACCTGCCAAGGGGGGAGTGGCACAAGGTGCCGTTGAGGAACGTGCTGAGGCATGATCCCCTGGTTGGTCATACAGACGACTTCATTGAGGACGTGCTGCAGAGGATGACTGAGCGGGGGATTACGGTAACGCCGGTAATCGACGAAGAGAGCGGCAGATTCCTTGGGACTGTGACGAGTCACGACGTGTTGGAGCATATGCTTTCGGCCGCCAGGGGAGAGCATCTGGTTTAGGCGGGACGGTGAGTACGGGTGTCGGCGTCGGGAAGATTGAACAGGAGTTTACGAACATGGAAAGAGTGAGAGAAGTTCTTTCCGTTTTGGATGTGATGTACCAGTTTTCGCCCGGTTACATGGGCCGGGTGGTGAACGAGGCGCTGCAGTACCGCGATCAGGTGTCGCAGGGCGCCCGTGATTCTCTTAATGCGGCAATCAACAACAGTGCGATCCGGCTGGACGGATTTCGCGACACGAGCAAGGCGGACGCGGATACGTTGACGGAGTTAGTGTTTGATCAGCTTGCGGAGGGCGACGAGAGGATGCTCAAGTCTGTCCTGAGGACGTGGATGGAGTGTCGAGAGGTCCTGCGGGCACAGGTGGCGCAGGAATTGAGCAGGCTGGGTGTACCGACGTACGGGCTGCGAGGGAAGGGAGATGAAAGCATTGGCATCTGGGAAGAGGAAGACTGGAACGAGAAGCTGCAAAGTGTTCAGTCGGAGATTGGGGACGCAGACGAGTTGGACGTCAGGCTGATGATGACGTGCGTGTCCGGGATGGCGCCGGACTTGCCTGAGGAGCGGGAGGTGGAATCGGAAAGGTTTATCGGGTGGTTGGACGAACTGAGGGAACTGCCGTCCGACGCGCCCGAATGGCTTGAAATGGAGGTGTTCGTCCGGCGGATGGGAGAACTGGCCCACGAAAAGGCCGGGGAGATGATCAGGGAACTGTCGGAAAGGCTGGAACTGATTATTCAGGATACGCAGGAGAAGTTTGGAGACGAACTGGGCTACCTGGAGATTGACCTGAGCGGTTGGTTGGAGGAGGCGAGGGAACACCCTGTTGTTTTTCCTGAGGCAGCTTCGGTGGCTGAGGCCTTGCATGACCGTCTGTTGGAATATATGAAGCTGAAGCCGATAGCCAGGACGAGGAGCGAGGAGCTGGAGCGCAGGGTTCTGCGTGAGGACTGCGAGGACGCCATTTTTGGCCTGGCATCGGAGTTGAGAGAAATGGTCGAAGACGCCAGGCGGGCAGAGAAAGAGGAAGAGACTGCCGAGGCGGCTGCAAGCGATGTTGAAACGGTGGCAGGGGAGACAGGCGACGCATCATCGCAGCCGGACGAAATAAGTGCACCGTCGGATGCAGCGGAGGTTGGGGCTGAGGAGGCTGCGCGGGCTGCTGCCGCGATGGCGGAGCTGGAGGATGCGCGGGAAGAGAACGAGAGGCTTCGGTCGGACAAGGCGGCGGCAACGACGGAGAGTCGAGGGCTGCGGGTGAAGGTGTCGGACCTGGAGGTGGAGGTGGACCGGCTTCGTCAGGAGTTATATGAAAGTCAGCAGACGGAGAAGGTGTGGAGGGAGCAGTTCGTTTCTGTAAGCAAGGCCGTGGGGGATGAGAGGGAAGAGGCGCCGGCAGAGATTGGGGATGTGGGGGATGCGGTGGAGCGGGCTCGTCGGGCGTTTCCGAATCAGCTGGTGGTTGCGCTCAATTCCAAATCGGACGTGGCGACGCCGTTCCAGAGGCCGGAGGAGGTGTATAACGTGCTGGCGTGGCTGGGCACGGAGTACCACCGGGCGCGGACGAGGGAGTTAGGTCGGGACCCGCAGTTTGACAAGCTGCTGAAAGAGGCGTGCTCGGGATGGTTCTACAAGCCGAAGCAGACGGACGAGACGAAGGACCAGTACCCGGACTGGTATCGAACGCGGGTGGGGGACACTGAGTATGAGTTGGACGCCCACGTGGGGAAGGGGACGAGTTTCGACCCGCAGAATACTATCCGCATAGCCTTCGACTGGGATGAGAACGAGAAGCGGGTGGTGGTGGGGTATATCGGACGCCACCAGAAGAATCGGAGGAGTTAGGGGGAGGGCCGGGGATATTCGCCCCCATCCCAACCTTCCCCCGTCAAGGGGGAAGGCCCTTATGAGTGGGTAGGTTCGGCGGCTTGGGCGGCGCGGGCGCCTTCCTCCACGTCGACGCGTTTGAGGAGCAGTGCGCCAGCGACAATGAGGAGCAGTATGGCGGTCACGGCGGCGCGGGTGTCTATGAGAGAGGTGGCGAGGATGTACAGGATGGGACCGACGACGGAAGTGGCGCGGCTCATAAAGCCGAAGAATGAGAAGAATTCACCGCTGCGCGAGGACGGAGTTATCTGAGCGAAGAGGCTTCTGGCGAGAGCCTGGCTGCCGCCGATGATGAGCCCTACCAGCGTTCCAAGGATTAGCCACTGGAATCCAACGTCGATGCCGAGGGGTTTCCACAGGATGTTTCGTACGAATGAGGGCCACCAATCGAGGGGGCCGTCTCCCAGTATGGAGGGATGAACGGAGCCCAGGGCCGTCTGTCCGTCGATTGGGCCGCCTTCGAAGGATAGGCTGTATTTGAATTCGCCTGATTCACGGAAAGCCTGGGTCAGGTCGCGGGCTTGCGGGGCTGTCAGGAAATCGTCCGGTTGCAGGGACCAGGTGTTTCCTTGCCATTGGACACTGTCTTCTTCGTCCCAGCCCCCAGGCACGGATGCGACGCGGTATTCGTTGGTCTGACTGTTGAATTCCATCTGGAAGTCGTGGTTGGCGTGGTTATTCGGAGTCAGGGGAACGAGGGCCACGCCGAACAAGACGATGACTATCCATGCCATAAGGGAGACGCCGAGAGCAAACTTGGTGGAGGTGCGGTAGGCCAGGCGGCTGAAGGCCATGGAACCGGGGACGGCGACGAATTGGATGATGGCGATGGTGGCCATGTTAAAGGCTAGGCCTATGCCGAGGGTGTCGGCCGCGAAGGCGCCTGCGATAACCAGGACGGTCTGAATACCGTCGTTGAAGAGAAGGTAAGAGACCAGGTAGTTGACGACCTGCCTGAACTGCTTAATCTGACGAATGGTGTTTCGGATCTCCCTGAAGGAGAGGGAGACGGCGGATGTCAAGTTCAGGCCGCGGATGGGGTTGTGGATGGGTGGTTCGGGTACGACGATGAGGGTCCACAATGCCCAGCCGAACCACCAGACTCCGATTGAGGCGATGGCGATTCGAGCGGCGAGGTCTTCGTAGGAGGTGTCCTGGGTGAGAAGGATGAGGACCAGGTGGATGACGAGAAGAATGCCGCCGCCGGCGTACCCGTAGGCAAAGCCGCGGCTGCTAACGTCGTCCCAGAGGTGACGGGGGGCGACGTGGGGGAGGATGGCGTTGTAGAAGATGAGGCTGCCGGTGAAGCCGATGTTGGCAAGGATGAATACTCCCAGCAGCCAGGCCCAGGGATGGCCGGTGTATGCCGAGAAGAACATGAGGAGGGTGAACAGGCTGCCGACGACGGTGAAGACCCAGAGGAGGGTCTTCTTGATGGGAATGCGGTCAGAGATGATGCCAAGGAGGGGAGAGGATATGGCGGCAGTCAGGACGGATAGGACGATGGCAAGGCTCCACAGGGAGCTGCCGGTGAATGTGAAGCCGAGGAGGGTGGCCTCTTCTCCGAGGGACTCCTTGAAGAGGAAGACGAAGTAGACGGGGATTATTGCGGCAACGCCGCTGGTGGCGTAGGCGGAGTTGGCCCAGTCGTACATGCACCAGGCGCGGATGATGCGTCGCTGGGGGCTTGGCAGGTCCCGGAGTTCGGGCTGGGAGTCTTCGGACGGGGTGGAGTTCATTGCTGGGGACATGATACAGGAAATGACGCTAAGTTGGAGCAGGAAGAGGGACATGGAGGGCCAATACCCGCTACGCTGGTAGCGGTTGAAATTGGTTGGAGACGACTCATGGTAGTCCGACGATTGGGCCTTTTGTCTTCGGCCGCAAGGGCGGTTGGCCCATGGAGGAGTGACGTAGATGAAGGCTTTTCGGTTGACATTGGTGCTTTCTTTGATTGCTATGATAACGACGGCATGCTTTCGACTTGAGGTAGCGTTCACGGTTGAGGAGGACGGCTCTGGAACTGTCCGCTATCAGATCGCTGTAAAAGAAGACCTGATGGGGTTGGGAGGTGAAGACCTTAATTTGTCGGAGGAAGTAGGAGACCTGCCGACGGGGGCTGAAGTCCAGGAATACAGCGAGGACGGCTATACAGGTGTGGTGGTTACCGTTCCGATTAACGATTTTTCTGATATGGAGAGGGTGCAGGCCGCCCTGGGCGGAGTGAGCGAAACAACTGATATTGAAGCAGGTCTAGCCGATCAACTCTCCATCAGTAAGGATGAGGATGGCGCGTGGCGGTTCTCTATGCTCATCCCCAGCACTGATGATGGGATGGGCATTGAAGGGATGGAGGAAGGCATGGAAGGTCTCGCCGGTTTGCTTCTTGAGGATGCCTGGTTCCGGGTGCGAATAAAGCTTCCCGGAGAACTTACAGAGCATAACGCGGACCGCATTGAAAACGGAGAACTGGTGTGGGAACTGGATTTGCTGGCCACCGAGGACCGTCAGTTGACGGCCCGCTCCATTCCAGAGGGTGGACTGCCGATAGTTCCCATAGTTGCCGGGATTGCAGGAGTTGTCGTGCTGGCCGCCTTTGTTTTGCTTGCATACGTCCGCCGCCGCAGATAGTTCAACAGCACTGGGAGATGAGGGACACAAGGAGAAATCGGTAAAGCGGGAGAAGATGGGTCCCCGCCTCCGCGAGGGCACGAGGGGTTAGGGGTTGCCGTTTTCGCCGGTGACCTGGAGGAAGTATTCTTCCAGGGAAGTCTCGATTGGGGCTAGTTCGGCCACGTAGATTTCCTGCTTGCCCAAGGCGGCGGCAAGTTCCGTGGTTCGTTCTTTGGGTGCAGTGACGATGAGAGAGTCTTCGTCTGCGGTTACATCCTCCACCCAGTCGAGGGCTTGGAGAATGGTCTGGGCCTTGGCGTTGTCGGTGGTCTTCATTCGGACCTGCTCTCGGCCGACGGATCGGATAAGTTCTTCGACAGAACCCTGGGCGATTAGCTTGCCTTTGGAGAGGATGGTAACGCTATCGCAGACTTGCTCGACTTCGTTGAGGAGGTGGCTGGAGAGCAGGACGGTTCGGTTCCCGTCGCCGAGGCTTCGGATGAGTTCCCGGACTTCAAGCATTCCTTCGGGGTCGAGGCCGTTGGTGGGCTCGTCGAGGATGACGATATCCGGGTCGCCGAGGAGGGAGTAGGCGAGGCCGAGTCGCTGCTTCATGCCCATGGAGTAGGTGTTGAACTTGGAGTCGGCGCGGTCTGCCAGCCCTACCTGGTCTAAGAGACGGTCGATATCGTCGAAAGCGCCGCGTTGGGAGATTCCCTGGTAGTAGGCCAGGTTGCGGCGTCCGGAGAGGTAGGGATAGAAGGTGGGGGTCTCGATTACGGCGCCGATGCGGCGAAGGGAGGCTTCCAGGTTGTCGGACTCGCCGAAGAGCGAGAACTCGCCGGAGGTGGGCTTGAGGAGGCCGAGGAGCATGCCCATGGTGGTGGTCTTGCCGGAGCCGTTGGGGCCGAGGAGTCCGTAGACGTGACCGCGACGCACCTGGATGGATAGCTCATCGACGGCGAGGATGTTGCCGTAGCGCTTGGTGAGGCGGTCGGTTTGGATGACGTAGTCGGACATGCGGAGAGGATTATGGGGGATTACACGTCGGACTTCAACCCAATAGTCGCAAGGCGGCAAAAAGAGCGCCGGAGATGGCTATGAATAGGGCGCCGAGCCTGAGAGTAATGCGGTTCTCCATGCGGGCGATTTTGGCATCCATTTCGGCGAAGCGGGAGTTCACCTCGCCGCGGAATTCGGCCAGACGCTTTTCCAGTCGCGATTCCACTCGAGCAACTTCGGCTCTAACTTCAGCGACATCGACTTTGACTTCAGCAACGTCGACTTTGACTTCAGATATGGCCGCCTTGGTGTCTGCCACGTCGGCTTTGGTGGCCACGTGTTCGTAGCCGCCTTCCAGTCGACTGACCCTTTCGCCTAGCTGTTCAGTTGCCATCATTCTCCGCTAGAGGTGCACTTGCGTTCGCAGTATACAGTAAATCGGACAGGATTTCTACCCATTCGCAAAAGACGATTCTTCAACTGTCTGTGCAGGGACAAGTCAAGCGTAGACTTGGGGGTTGGCGCAGCGGGGAAGGGGCCGTCCTTCCAGGCCGGCTATGAGGTTTTTGGCGGCGAGGACCGCCATGCGGGTGCGGGTGCGTACGGTGGAGCTTCCCAGATGGGGGGCGACGACCAGGTTTTCCAGAGACAGCAGGGGGTCGTCGGGGTCGATAGGTTCCGGGGAGGTGACGTCGAGGGCGGCGGCGGCGATGGTCTTCGACTTCAGGGCATCATAGAGGGCTGTGGGGTCTACGACGGGGCCGCGGGCGGCGTTGACAAGGATGGCGGTGGGCTTCATTCGGGTAAGTTCGTCGCCGCTGATGAGGTGGTGGGTTTCAGGCGTCAGGGGCACGTGGAGGCTGACGAAATCGGACTCGGCCAAGAGAGTGGGCATGTCCACGTACTGCATGTCGTAGAGTTTTTCTGCTTCGGGCTTGCGGGTGCGGCTGTAATAGAGTATGCGCATGTCGAATCCTCGGGCGCGCTTGGCCATTTCCAGGCCGATGCTGCCCATGCCGATGAGGCCGATGGTTGCCTGGTGGACTTCCGCGCCAAGCCAGAAGAGGGGATGGAAGGCAATTTCCCAGCCTCCTTTTCGCACCCAGCGTTCGGCCTCGGTGAGACGGCGGGCGGCGGCAAGAAGCAGAGCGAAAGCCTGGTCGGCGGTGGCGTTGGAGACGACGCCGGGCGTGTAGCCGACGGGGATACGCCGCTTGGTTGCTTCGGCAACGTTTATGTTGTCGAGGCCGACGGCCATCTGGCTGACGACCTTCAGGTTGGGGGCAGCTTCGAAGAGGTCCGCGTCGATGCGGTCCATGATGTTGGTGAGGATGCCGTCGGCGCGGACGGCCAACCGTCGCAGAGTGAAGGGGTCGGGAGGTTCGTCGTGGGGCCAGACCTCCATCTCGGCGTGGGCGGCAACGAGGTCGAGGGCTTCCTGGGGGATGGCGCGGGTGACGAGGGCTCTGGGCTTGGTCATGGCGTTGGGTGGCGGAGGCTCACTTCTCGTAGACCTCGGGGTTGACGCAGTTGGGCATGGGCTGGCCGTTGAGTCCGGCGAGGAGGTTTTCGGCGGCCATGGTGGACATTCGCAGGCGGGTAGGAACGCTGGCGCTGGCGATGTGGGGTACGATGATGCAGTTGTCCAGGGTGAGGAGGGGGTCGTCCATGGTGATAGGCTCAGGCTCGGTAACATCGAGGCCGGCAAACCCAATCTCACCCTCCTTTAGGGCGAGATAGAGGGCCTTGGGGTCGATTACGGGGCCGCGAGCGGCGTTTATTAGGACGGCGTTGGACTTCATCAGGTGTAGTTCGTGGTGACTGATGAGGTGGTAGGTGTCAGGGGTGAGGTTGACGTGGACGCTTACGAAGTCGGACTCCCTGAGCACGGTGTCTATGGGGGCGTAGGTCATGTTGTAATGACGCTCAACGTCTTCGGGGCGTCGATACACGTCGTAGTAGAGAATGGGCATGTCGAAGCCCTGGGCACGCTTCGCCATTTCAAGGCCTATGCGCCCCATGCCGAGGATGCCGAGGGTGCCGCCGAAAACGTCGGGGCCAAGGTAGTGGAGGGGGTGCCATGTCTTCCACTTGCCCGCCTTGACAGCTTCCGCGCCTTCGACGAGGCGGCGGGCGGCGGCCATGAGAAGGGCGAAGGCCATGTCTGCCGTGGTGCCCGTCAGGACGCCGGGGGTGTAGCCGACGGGGATGCCGCGGCTGGTGGCTTCTGCCACGTCGATGTTCTCAAAGCCGACGGCTATCTGGCTGATGGCGCGCAGGTTGGGCGCTGCGTCCATCAGCTGGGCGTCTATCTTGTCCGTAAGGAGGCAGAGGAGGCCGTCGACGCCAGCGACCTTCTGGAGGAGGGTCTCATAGGGTGGAGGGAGTTCGTCGGGCCAGAGTTCAACGTCGGCCTCGGCGGAGATCATGCCGATGGCTTCCTGGAAGATGCGGCGGGCGATGAAGACTTTGGGTCTGGGCATATCAGCTCCTGATTGCAAATTTGGGCCATTATAGCGGAAAGGGTTGGGCGAAGGGTATGCGGGGCGTCGTTGTTTCGGATATGGGGGTTGCCTATAATTGAAGCAGCATTTGGATAGGAGACAGGCATGAGCGGCAACGGCAAGGTGAACATGAGGTCGCGCAGCAGCGTGATAATGGACGGGCCGGACAGGGCTCCGGCGCGGGCGATGCTTAGGGCAGTGGGGCTGGGCGACAAGGAGTTGGAGCAGCCCTTTGTGGGGGTGTCGAACCTGGCAAGCGACGTGACACCCTGCAACGTCCACCTTTACCGGGTGGTGCAGGCGGTGAGAAGGGGCATCGGCGAGGCGGGCGGTACGCCCTTCGAATTCGGCACACTGACGGTCAGCGACGCCGTTTCGATGGGGACCCAGGGTATGAAGGCCTCGCTGGTGAGCCGTGAGGTCATCGCCGATTCCATCGAGCTGGTCTCCTTTGCAGAGGGATTCGACGGGCTGGTGGTGGTGGCTGGGTGCGACAAGAATATGCCCGGGACGATGATGGCGGCGGCGCGTCTGAACATTCCGGCCATTCACGTTTTCGGCGGTACTATCATGCCCGGCCATCACAGGGGCAAGGACATAAACATTCAGGACGTGTTCGAGGCCGTGGGGGCGTATTCCAAGGGAAGCATCAGCAGGGACGAACTGCACGACGTGGAATGCGCGGCGTGTCCCGGTGCGGGTTCCTGCGCCGGACTATTCACGGCGAATACGATGTCGTCGGCCATTGAAGCCATGGGGATGGCTCTGCCCGGAGACGCCTCTATACCTGCGTTAGACCCTCGGAAGGATGAAGCGGCGTCGGCTGCTGGAGAAGCTCTTTTGAGCCTGATGGAGAAAGGGATACGACCACGGGACATCATGACGAAGGAAGCCTTCGAGAATGCGATAACGCTGGTGATGGCCATGGGCGGTTCCACCAACGCGGTTCTGCATCTACTGGCCATCGCTCGTGAGGCTCAGGTCGATCTTACCATCGACGACTTCGACAGGATCAGTCGCAAGACGCCGTATATCACAGACATGAAGCCGGGGGGACGCTACGTGATGGCGGACCTGCATCGGGAGGGTGGCATCCCGGTGGTGATGAAGAGTCTGCTGGACGCCGGGCTGCTGCACGGTAACGTGCTGACGGTGACAGGAAGGACGGTTGCGGAGAACCTGGAAGGGGTCAACGGCGGAGGAGACCGGCGGGTGTTGTCACCCGTAGAGTCGCCCCTGGGAGACACTGGAGGGCTGGCGATTCTGAGGGGTAACCTGGCGTCGGAGGGGGCGGTGGTGAAGGTGGCGGGCAAGCAGCACCTGTACCAGCGGGGCCCGGCCAAGGTGTTCGACAGGGAGGAGGATGCGTTTGCTGCAGTGCAGGCTCAGGATATCAAGGCTGGAGACGTCGTGGTCATCCGGTACGAGGGGCCGAAGGGCGGGCCCGGAATGCGGGAGATGCTGACGGTTACGGGGGCGTTGATGGGGCAGGGTCTTGGAGAAGAAGTCGCGTTGATGACGGACGGCCGGTTTTCGGGTGCGACCCACGGCCTGATGGTGGGTCACGTGGCGCCGGAAGCGATGGTCGGCGGAAATATCGCGCTGGTGGAGAACGGAGACACGGTGGTGGTGGACGTGCCGAACCGTCGTCTGGACGTGGAGATTTCTGATGAAGAGTTGGAGCGTCGAAGGGCGGCGTGGAAGCCGCGGGCGACGCAGTATCCTACGGGGGCGCTAGCGAAATACGCAAAGCTGGTGTCGTCGGCGTCGGAGGGGGCGGTGACGGGGTAAGGGGGCATCGGCTTGCGGTTATGGCGTTGAACTGAGGGGGTAAGATGGAGATTCTGGTTGGGCTCTTGGGGGTGGCGGTTGTGGTGTTGGCGGGTCTGTTATTTGTGGCGCTTCGTCGAGACAGTTCCAAGGGGTTGGATGACCGGCTGAAGCTGGAGTTTCAGAGCCTGACGCAGGCCGCGCTGAAGGAGTCGAGGGAGGAGTTGGAGCGGGAGCTTTCCCGTCACTCGTCGGCGGGTTCCCAGGAGTTGGAAGGGAAGAAGGCGTTGATTGACCAGCAGCTTTATAGCATCAAGTCGGAGCTTGTGCGGGTCACGGACCTGGTTAGGGGGATCGAGAAGGACCGGGAGGCGAAGTTCGGTCAGCTTGCGGAGCAGATAAGGAACGTGGGGGAGCAGGCTACGGCGCTGACCGCTTCCACCAACACCCTGGGTGCGGCGCTGGCCAACAGCCGGGCGCGGGGCCAGTGGGGAGAGCGGATGGCGGAGGATATTTTCCGGCTGATGGGGTTGAGGGAGGGGGTGAACTACCGGAAGCAGAGGGCCATGGGGTCGAACGGGTCTATTCCCGACTTCACCTTCCTGCTGCCCAGGGGCGAGACGCTGAACATGGACGTGAAGTTTCCCCTGGACAACTACGTCCGATTCCTGGAGTCGGAGGAAGACTCGGACCGTTCCGCCTTTCTCCGAGACGTGAGGCAGAAGGTGAAGGAGGTCAGCAGCAGGGGGTACATCGACACCTCCCAGGGGACGCTGGACTACGTGCTGCTGTTTATTCCAAACGAAAGCGTGTATTCATTCATCCATGAGAATGACCCCAGCCTGTTGGACGATGCGTTGAAGAGCAAGGTTATCTGGTGTTCTCCATCGACATTGTACTGTGTGCTGGCGGTGGTGCGGCAGGCTGTGGACAACTTTGCCATGGAGCAGACCTCCAACGAGATTATCTCGTTGATGGGGGCTTTCAACGAACAGTGGCAGAGGTACCAGGATAGTGTGGTGACGCTGGGGAACCGGCTGGACTCTACGCAGAGGGCCTTCGAGGATGTTAGGGGCACCCGAAAGCGCATGCTGGAGCGCCCGCTGGGGAAGATTGAGGAACTGAGACAGCAGCGCCGGTTGCCGGTGGAGGCGTTGGGGGAGTCGGACGGTGTGATTGAGGGTGAGCCGTCTGTCGACGATTAGGCATCGGAGACAGCGCTGAGGCCCAAGCCTTCGTAGGAGGACTCACCCCCATCCTAACCTCCCCCCGTCAAGGGGGAAGGGATTAAGGATTTTCGGCGCGGCGGGCGATGGCTTTTATCAGGCCGCTGAATATCCAGGAGTGGATGGGGTAGAGGCCGTACCAGTAGAGGAGGCCTGGGAGTCCCCTGGGGATATAGGCAGCGGTCTGCTCAAGCTGGGTAGTGCCGTTGGGGGATTCCCGGATTTCGTACTGGAGCCAGGCGCGGCCGGGCAGCTTCATCTCGGCCTTCAGGCGGATGAGCCGATCAGGTTCGATGGACTCCACGCGCCAGAAGTCTATGGCGTCGCCGACACGAAGTTCGTCTGGGTGGCGGCGTCCTCTGCGGAGCCCCGCGCCGCCGAGGAGCCGGTCGACCATGCCGCGCAGGCTCCAGGTCCAGTTGGCGAAGAACCACCCCCTGCGTCCGCCGATGCCGGAAACAACCTTGTAGACGGCTTCCGGGGCAGCGTTCACCGGACGGCGGCGGCTTTCGATAATCACACCCTGCCGAGACTCGATGCGGACGTGGCTTTCCTCGTCGTCGGAGGGGTTCGAGGCGTCGCTCCAGGAGGTGTCGATTCGTCCTTCGTCCAGGTCCAGGATGACGCTGTCTATTGATGAGGAGTAGTCCCGGGGCTTCACGTGGGGGAAGAGAGTCCGGGATAGGTTGTCGGTGACGACAACTTCGTTTCGCAGTCCCTCGACGAGGGCGCGGGTTATCTTGGCGGGAATGGGGGTAATCCAGTGGACCCAGTAGGAGGAGAGGCGAGGGGTGAGGACAGGGACGGGGATGAGGAGACGGCGGAGGCCCCGGGCGCGGGCGTAGCCGAGCATGAGACCGCGGTAGGTGGTGACGTCGGCGCCGCCGATTTCGATGGTGCGCTTCCGGCTTTCGGGCACGTCGAGGGCGGAGACGAGATATTCCAGAAGGTCGTCGATGGCGATGGGCTGGATGCGGGAGTAGACCCACTTGGGGCAGACCATGACGGGGAGCCGTTCGGCGAGGTGGCGGATCATTTCGAAGGAGATGCTGCCGGAGCCGACGATGACGGCGGCGCGGAATTCGGTGACGCTAACGCCGCTTTCCCGGAGGGCGTCGCCGGTCTGCTGTCGGGAGCGTAGATGGGGGGAGAGGTCGGCCTGGGGGTCGCCAAGCCCGCCGAGATAGATGATGCGCTTGACGCCCGCCTTCTTCGCGGCCTGGCCGAAGTTGCGGGCGGCCTGGATGTCGAGTTCCTCGAAGCCGGAGGGGCCTGCGATGCTGTGGATGAGGTAGTAGGCGGTGTGGACGCCATGCAACGCTTCGGGAAGGGTTTCCGGCTTGAGAGCGTCGCCGACGGCGATTTCCACATCGTCGCTCCAGGGTCGGGAGAGGACGCGTCGGCGGCTGCGGACGAGGACCCGGACGGCGTGGCCGCTTTCCAGCAGAAGCGGGGCGAGTCTGCCGCCGATATAGCCGGTGGCGCCGGTTACCAGGATGGTTTGTGACATGGGAGAAGCGCTACAGGTGTCGGCCATTTGTGGGGAAAGCACAGGGCAGCAAATCTAGGGGTTAACGAAGTACTCCACGTTGACGTTAAGACCTTCGAGTTGGTTCGGGTTTATGAAGACGATTTTGTGGGTACCGGTGAGTGCCGCCGTGACTTCCACAGTATTATCCGACGACGCTTCTGCGGTGATGTGTTGCTCTTCATTGGGGTCCAATATCACCATGATCGCCCCTCTATCCTGGTGTCCGGTGCCACCCAGGCCGGGGCTGATGGTTACTTCCGAGGTGTAGACAACACGCAGCAGGTCTCCGGCGGTGAGCTGGACTTCGACTTCGTCGAACTGGTCTGCGCTCAGGAACAGCTTTTCCTTGGACGAAGTTGAGACCCTCGCCGGTTCCGGTGTCGCGGTGGCTGGCTGCGCCGTTGGCTCAGGCCGGCTCTCCGATGGTGGTTGGGTTGAATCAGCGCCATTATCGGGCGTGGAATCGCCGCAAGCGGCGAGAAGCCCCGCAGTGACAATCAGAGCTGTCATCGTCGTTACCAGCGATAATCTACGAAACATAGCAAAGCTTAGTTTATAGCTGAACAGGGTTTTCATCAATCCTAAATCGTCCATCCCCAGGCACACGGATCCTACTTGAAGCCTGCGGGTTGACAAACGCATGGTGCGCGTCTAGCCTTCCTGATATCGACGCTTTGCCTAAAATATACTAGGGTTAATGATAATTTGGTATATGAATTGAGGAGGATTTGATTTGAAAGATCGGAAGAACTTTATCAATTCCGCATTTCGAATTTCAACGTCCATTGCCACAGTGTCATTGCTGCTGCTTCTGGCGGTTTTGATTGCCGCTTGTGGCGATGACGCTGATGAAGAAACACCGGCGCCCACAGCGGCTCCGGCAGCCACAGCCGCGCCGGCGCCTGCGGCCACAATGGCTCCCACTACGGCTGCTCCCACTCCGGCGCCCACTATGGCGGAGAGGGTCCCCGTTGAGGCCCGGCTCATCACCGCCAATCCGGTGGACGGCGAGCAGTACACCATACCCTATCCCGGCAGTCAGGTTTCCTGGGCCAAGATGCCGGAGTACGAGCACCTCATTGGCCACGACATTCGGAGTAACGAGGAGCTTCCCGAGCTGGCCCTTGCCTGGGACTCAGGCACCGACGGAAAGACATGGACCTTCGAGCTGAGGGAGGGCGTGCCCTTCTACAAGGGCGGCGAACCAACGGACTTCACCTTCAGCGTCAAGGACTTGTTGATGACCTGGGACCTTCTGATTGGAGATACCGGCAACTTCCCGACCACGTTGACCAGAAGCCCCGGTCGCTGGCACGGACTGCTTGGCGACCCCGAGGACTGGGAAGTGATCAACGACTACAAGGTAACCGCCCATACGCCAAACGTGAATCTGGAGCTTCCCTTCAACGTTTCGGACGTTTGGGAGTCCGGCATCCTGAGCCGCGACCACTGGGACGCGGTAGGAGGAGAGGAAGGCTATCAGGCCGACCCCATCGGCACAGGGCCCTGGACCTACGTCAGCCACCAGATTGACCAGTCGTACCTGCACGAACGGGTGGAGGGACATTGGAGGCAGACTCCGGAGTTCCACGAACTGGAATATCTGCAGATTCAGGAACCCGCAACCCGCCTCGCCATGCTTTTCAGCGAGGAGGCCCACATAATTCCACTGGTGGCCGACCAGCGGGAGCAGATTGAAAGCGCGGGCTTCTCCATCAGCAAGGCCACACTGCCCAGCGTCAATCAGGCCATCGCGTTCATCTACTATCGGGAGATGAACTACGTGGACCCGGACACGGGCGAACCGCCTCCCAACGGACGTGAGAAGGGCGCCCCCGAGGGCTACGACCCGGACGACCCGATACGAAATCCCCAAGTGCGGTTGGCCCTGAACTACGCCGTCGACCGGAACGAGCTTAACGAAGTCTTCTACAACGGCGAGGCCTTCCCACTTGTGGACGAGTACCCCACCTGGCGCTCCGACTGGCAGGACCGGTGGGCGCCCGTTCCCGGGCCTGACGGCCGCACAGGCAAAGAAGGGGGCTGGCCTTATCCGTACGACCCCGAAGCCGCCAAGCAGATGTTGGCCGATGCGGGATTCGAGGATGGCTTCGAGACCCGGATAAACTGCCTGCGCACCCATCGCGTCATCCCGGACTGGCCCTCAATGTGCGAGCAGATCATCCAGTACTTCGCTGCAGTGGGCGTCACCGCCAAGCTGGAGATAGACCAGAACTTCGGAGAGTTCCGCGCCAAGGCGCAGTCAGGCAAAGACTCCAGCTGGATGTATGGGGCATCCCCCGGTTACAGCCCGATATGCAACCGCATTCAGTTCGGATTCCCTCACGACAGCGGCGTGGGATATCGCGAGTTCGAAGAGGTGGACACCCTCCAGGAAGTATGCCGCAGTGCCACCAGCGTAGAGGAGAGAGACGCGGGCGCGATTGTCTTCGGCGACGCGTGGCATGACAAGGCATTCACCATTCCATTGGTCTGGGTGTTCTCTCAGGTGGCCTACAATCCGGACGTGTTGGAAGACTACACGGTGAACTTCAGCAACTTCGGGACGTACCGCTATCACGAATATACTGTTCCCGTGTACCAGTAGGTCCACAGGAACAAGAAGTCCCATCGCATAAGCGCGACAGGAGGCCCCGCCGTTCTACACCCCCAGAACGGCGGGGTTTTCTTTTGGCGGGGGGTGGGGCGATTCACGCCGCCGACATAGCCGGTGGAGCCGGTTACTAGGATAGTCTTGGGCATGGGGGGTTATGGTTGTCAAGATGATGATAAGTCATAACTGAAGGCAACTCTCATGATGATAAAATTGTCAGTCAGAAGTCCAAGTTTTTGGCGGTTATATGAGAATGAATTTTACAAGCGATAGGGAACGCCTATCTCAAGAAAATATGATGGATACTCTACAGCGCAGATTGAAGCTAACCGATATGGTTACGGTTTTTCAAGTTACTGATGAGGAAAGCTTTCAAGAGCGGGACCATTTTGTTTGCTCGGCCCTTTTGCCCTCATGCCATATGGAGAATGTTGAGGAAGTTCTCGCTCTTTCAGGCTATTTGCACCGAAACGAAGCCGGGTTACCTAGCTCGGTTTCCCAATATGAAGAGAAAACAAAGGAGAAATGTCCGAAATACTTACGTTATGGGAATGAACATGGAGTGGAGCCGTTGGTCCTGCGGAGACACTTTAGTGGCCTTCACAAAGACTACATTGAAATGAGTGAGGAGTTTAGACATTTCCACAACTTGTACTATGATCGAAAGAATGCCCGATATATCAAGATTAACCACCAAGGCAATGGAGAAGTGGTCGCAATAATCGAGCGAAATCCTGAACAAGTAAAGATCCGAATGAAAGAAATCCGTCAGTTCCTAGCAGTTAAGGATATGCACCTAGCAGTTCAGTTCATTTATCGGGAATTTTCAGCATTAACTTTAGCCAAACTTAGATTGAAGGAAGACACACGGAATTCCAGAGAAGAATTATTTTGGTGGGAGTTCTCCTACGCTAATTTGCCGCCAATCCTTACAGGGAAACGTGCCTTTAGCACCTTGGCTGGCGTACGGCTTATCAGTCCGTTGCCCAAAGAAAGGAGCGGGTTCCCAGAGTTTTCTCCGAGGCAAAAAAAGAAATATGCGAAATTCATCATAGATGTCGGCGAAAATGGAGATGAGATCGAATACACCTGCAATCCAAATGAACTAGCCGATCATTTTGGGAAGAATCCGGATGCTCCCAACTATCTGACTGCTGTTACCTTTAGGAGAGAGGTCCTGGGCAAGTATTATTCCAAATCCAGTGTTTACCAAGTAGCGTATGGCAGAATTGAGTACGGAGGGTTATGGGCCATCCCTTTTGATGATCATCATGAAGAGACAGTAAATGTATGGCTAGGAGATCTAGGACGAAGTTTGCCCTATGAAGAGCAACTGTACTGGAGGTCATATAATGTTGCGTCCGATCAGGGTGTCAGTGATCCCTTCTCTACGCATCAACTACTTGCCAAGCGTATAGAATCCAGAAACCCAGAACATCTCTTTGGACAAAAATATAGTAAGCTCGGCAGGAAATGTGAGAAGTTGTTGAGTTGGTACTTGCTTCTTCCGTTAAATGAGAGTGACCTTCACGAACTTCAGAATATCCACGTTGCGACAACCAACGAACAACGTGAGTTTGATGAGTTAATCCAAAGCCTAACAAAGACCCTTGTTGAAAGTCTTAACGTAAAGCAATTGAGGGCATTAGTTGGCCCTTGTGATCGTCTGGCTGCTAAGTCTATGAAAAGCATCAAATTATTGGAGTTCGTACTGAAGCGGTGTGACATAGATGGGAGCGTTAAGCATATTGGCTTCCTTAGGAACCTTCAAAATTTGAGGTCATCTGGTTCCGCACACCGCAAGGGAAAGAAATACAGCGACATTTGTAAACGTCTAGGTATAGATGGCCAAGACTTTAGAGCGGACACTTTCAAAATATTAAGTCAGTCGGTGGAATTCTTGGACTTCCTAATTTATGTTGTTGAATGTGGTCGACTTCAATCTCCACAGGTTAGCTAAGGAATTCTGATAGTATGGTCTTTCATATCCAGTAGCACCTCGTGCTATTCGGACACAGTGTCCCCACGCTTGCTTTCCCCCACCCTTGCGCCTATGCTGAATCGAAAAGGTTGGTAGGTGTTCGCTATGGTGTTTTCACCGCATGGAATTCGGTATTCGGCGCATCGTCCGGTGGTCATGGGGCGGAAGGGGATGGTTGCCGCCAGTCATCCGCTGGCGTCGCAGGCGGGGGTGCGGATTCTGCAGAAGGGAGGCAACGCCGTCGACGCATCGGTGGCCGTTGCGGCTGCGCTTCAGGTGGTGGAACCGCTGATGTCCGGCATCGGCGGCGACGGGTTCATCATGGTGTACATGCGCGCCGACGATACGGTAAAGGTGGTGAACGGCACGGGGCCGGCCCCCTACGCCGCCACGCGGGAGCGATATCTGCCGGAGGGGATTCCTCTGAAGGGGATTCTTTCGACTTCGGTGCCTGGGCTGCTGCGGAGCTGGACGGAGGCCCACGAGCGGTACGGCCGGCTGTCGCTCTCGGAAGTTCTGGAGCCCGCCATCGAGCTGGCTGATGAGGGGTTTCCCGTCAGCCACACCGTCGCCGACGCCATCGCCGCCGACGAGCTGCTGTGTCAGTTTCCAACTTCGGCGGCTATCTTCACCAGGGACGGTCGACCTCTACAGGCCGGGGAGATCCTCTATCAGAAGGACCTGGCGCGGACGTTCCGGATGATCGCCGATGAGGGTGCGGACGTTTTCTACGAAGGCGAAATCGCCCGGGCCATCGTGCGGTTCTCGGAGCAGCAGGGCGGGCTTCTGACGATGAAGGACCTGGCGGACTTTCGGGCTCGTTGGCAGGACTCCATATTCACCGACTACCACGGATATACCGTCCACGAGGCGCCGCCCAACTCCAGCGGTCACATTCTGCTGCAGGAGTTGAACCTGGTGGAGTGCTTTGACCTGAAGTCAATGGGGTGCAATTCGGTTGAGAGCGTCCACGTGATGACGGAGGCGAAGAAGCTGGCCTTTGCGGACAGGGAGGCATACCTGGCGGACCCGGAATGGGTGGACGTGCCAATTCCGGGGCTGCTTTCGAAGGAATACGCCAGATATCGGGCGGAGTCGATAGACCCTGAGCGGGCAGCCGTAGACGTGAAGGCAGGAGATCCCTGGCGATACCAGGAACCGGCGGGTTCGGCTCCGCGGGCGATCAAGAAGGTCGGCTCGCCAATGGAGGACACGACCTGCTTTGCCGTTGTGGACCGGTGGGGCAACGCGGTGTCCCAGCTTCAAAGCCTGCAGAGCGCCTTCGGTTCGAGCCTCGTCGCGGACGGGACGGGGGTGCTTCTCAACAACCGGATGAGCTACTGGCACCTGGAGCGCGACCATGTTGACTGCCTGCAGCCGGGGAAGCGGGTGCGGCATACGATGAACCCGGTGATGGTGTTCCGTAGGACAAACGAAGGACGAAAGCTGGCGCTGGTGTGCGGGACTCCCGGCGCGGATACGCAGGTGCAGACGAACCTGCAGGTGATAACCCACGTGCTGGACTTCGGGATGACGGTGGCGGAGGCGGTGGAAGCGCCACGGTGGAGACACACGCAGGATCTTACGGAGTCCACCTACCCGCACACCTGCGACGACGAGTTGTTGCTGGAGGGCCGGTTCTCGCCCCACGTGCGTCGGGGGCTGGAGCGTAAGGGGCATCAGCTTAACATAATCGGCGACTGGGAAGGCACGGGCAGCGAGATGATGATTCAGGTGGACACGGACGAAGAGGCGCTACACGGCGGTGCGGACCCTCGTCGGGACGGGTACGCGCTGGGGTGGTAAGGGGAGAATGATGCTCCACCTGAGCTTGTCGAGGAGTTAGAGGGTGGTGGGATGAAGTGGGGATAGAGATCGGCAGACCTCAAATCCCCTTCACATTCTGTACGATATATCGTACACTATAGCCGTGTACACGATCCTTCGAAGCGCCACTTTCGACCGGTGGCTGCGCAGGTTGAGGGACCGCCGGGCAGTGGATCGCATTGTCGCCAGGCTGCTGGCAGCCGAAGATGGGCATCTGGGCGACGTGAGGTCTGTTGGCGAAGGCGTATCAGAGATGAGAATTCATCAGGGGCCTGGATACCGGATATACTTCATCACTCAAGGCGATGAGTTGATTGTCTTGCTATGTGGTGGCGACAAGGATAGTCAACGACGAGATATATTGCAGGCCAAGAGTATGGCGACTGAATGGAGGGGCTAATGTCTGAGGAGTACCGAAAGTTCGACGCAGCGGATTACGTTAAAACCGAGGACGATATTCGAGGACTTCTCAGGGCGGCTGCAGAGGAGGATCCTGGGGACGGGGTCGTGATTCGCGCTGCCCTGAGGCAAATCGCACGAACACGGAACATAAGCGCGCTGGCCCGCGACGCCGGGCTGAACCGGGGAAACCTGTACGAGGCGCTGTCCACTGAGGGCAACCCCACGCTGTCAACATTGTTGAAGTTAGTCCGTGCCTTGGGGCTGCGACTACGCCTTGAGCCCGTAGAGGGGTACGTACTCGACGAGCAACCTGTCGGCGCCGGAATGACGAAGAGCGGGCGGGAATGAGGGTTGATGAGTAGACTGTGGATCTTGCCTCATTGGGATGGATTACGTATCATCTGAACGCCATTTTCGGTTAGGAGTTTCTTCGGATGGATAGAGCGCCCCGGTCGGTATTGCTGGTCACGCCGCATCAGGACGACGCCGAGGGTGGATGTGGTGGAACGGTGGGCATGTGGACGAAGCAGGGAACGAAGGCCGTCTACGTGCTTTGCACCAACGGGGACAAGGGCACCAGCGACCCGGAGATGACGTCGCCCAGGTTGGCAGCCATCCGGGAAGAGGAACAGCTCAACGCCGCAAAGGTCCTGGGAGTGGAGAGCGTGGTCTCCCTGCGGCATCCCGACGGGGAGTTGGAGGACACGCTTGAGGTGCGTCGACAGGTGGTGCGGGAGATACGACGTCACAAGCCGGAGGTGGTCATGTGCATCGACCCGTTTCGTACTACGTCGCACACGCACAGGGACCACCGCATGAGCGGAATGGTCGCGCTGGACGCGGTTTTCACTTACGCCTGGAGTCCGCACCACTTCCCGGAGCAGATAACCGAGGAGGGGCTGGAGCCGCACCAGGTCAGCGAAATCTACATGTGGGGCAGCGAGCGGCCGGACACCTACGTGGATATTTCCGAGACCGTGGATGCGAAGGCACTTTCGTTGAGCAGGCACGTGAGCCAGATGCGGGAGCCGGAGAAGCTGCGGGAGCGAACGCGTCGTCGGTCGGCGAATATCGGGAAGCGGGCGGGTCTGCCCTTCGCGGAGGGGTTCCGTCGGATAGTGCTGGACAGGAAAAGCCTGCACTGGGCGGCGTATTAGGGTAAGGAAGCTTCGGCAACGAGATTCTTCGCTTCACTCAGAATGACATGTGGGGGCGTGTGCTAGAATAACTGCCGGGCTATGACTTCTCCCCTTAGAAACCTTCCCAGCGTCGAACGGGTACTTGCTTCCGAGCCGTTGCAGGCGCTTTCGAGCGAATTCAGCCATGACTTGCTGGCGGACGCTGTACGTAAGTGCATCCAGGATGCGCGTGCGCGGGCATTAAACGGGCGTGACGTGGCTTCATTCCGGGAGATTGCAAATCTGGCCGCCAACCACGTTCTCGGTATGGGCCGAATTCAGCCGATGCCGGTTATCAATGCGACGGGCGTCGTCATTCACACCAACCTGGGGCGCGCTCCTCTTAGTTCGGATGCCGTGGCTGCAATGGACGCTGCCGCTGCGGGATACAGCAACCTGGAGATAGACCTGGAGTCGGGGCGACGAGGGTCGCGGCAGGGGCACCTGCAGCGTCTGCTGAACCACCTGACGGGCGCGAAGGCTTCCCTGCTGGTGAACAACAACGCCGCCGCCGTTCTGCTGGGTCTCTCGGCGGTTGCAGCTGGTAAAGAAGTGATCGTGTCACGAGGGGAGGCGGTGGAGATCGGGGGCGGCTTCCGCATCCCGGACGTGCTGGAGCAGAGCGGCGCGACGCTGGTGGAAGTGGGGACGACGAATCGCACCTACGCGGGGGACTACGAAGCAGCGATTACCGAGAACACGGGGGCGCTGCTGAAGGTCCACGCCAGCAATTTTAAGGTTGTGGGGTTCACACACTCGCCCGAAGTTGGAGAACTGGTGGAGTTGGGTGACAGGTATAACATTCCCGTGCTTCACGACGTGGGAAGCGGGTGTCTGATGGACACGCGGCCCTTCGGTCTTTCCTACGAGCCGAGACCGCAAGACAGCGTTCGCGCCGGGGCTGACTTGGTGTTTTTCTCCGGGGACAAGTTGCTGGGAGGGCCGCAGGGCGGGATTGTCGTAGGGTCAAATGAAAAGGTGGGCCTGCTGGCGAGACACCCCTTGGCAAGGGCGTTCAGAATAGATAAGATGAGCCTCGCGGCCACCACCGCAACCCTGCTGCACTACGTGAAGGAAGAGGCGCTGCAAGCCATACCCGTCTGGCGAATGATTTCGGCAAACAGCGAAGAGATACGTCAAAGAGCTTCAGCGTGGGCTGAGACCGTTGGCGGAGACGCGACGGTCCAGCCGTCGAAGTCGACTATCGGCGGCGGCAGTCTGCCCGGAGAGTCGTTGGACTCGTGGGCGCTGTGCATATCCGGCCAAGGCGTGCCCGGCGGAGCGATGGGACTGGCAGCGCGACTTCGTGAGCAGCCGACGCCCGTGGTGGCCCGAATCGAAAACGAGCAGGTCTTGATGGACCCGCGCACTGTTCTGCCCGAACAGGACGGCCAACTCCTGGCCGCAACCCAAACAGCACTGCGAGAGATATGACCAACTTTCTACTTGTTCACGGACAATGGCACGATGCTTCCATGTGGGACGACGTTTCGCGTCATCTGCGTAACGCCGGTAACGGCTCCGAGGTGGGCGACGTAACGGCCGTAGACCTGCCCGGCCACGGGATCCGTAGGTCCTTCGATGTCAGCCGAATTACCCTCGACTATTACGTCAACGCGGTTGTGACGCCGCCCAGGGTGAAGCTGCTGGAGGACGTTACGCTGGTGGTGCATTCTTTTGCCGCCACCTTCACGCCCCAGGTTGCCAAGGCGCTGGGAAGCGTGTTGACCAGGATAGTCTTCATCGGCGGGATGCTGCCGAAGGAAGGGTCGCAGCCCATCGGCGAGCTTTCGTTCCTGAACCGGAAGTCGGCCATACCCTTCAGGCTGATGGAGAAGGGGTTCAAGCCCCTGAATCCGCTGCTGGCGAAAAGCCTGTACAACGACGTGGGTGCTGAGGAGGCTTCCATCCGGACGGGAAGGCTGGTGACGGACCCGTACCAGCCGTGGATAACGCCCATGGTGGCGCTGGATTTCCCCGACCATGTCGGGTTGACCTACGTGGCTCTGACCAACGACAAGTTTCTGTCGTCCAAGCGTCAGAGGGGTTATGTGGCGTCGCTGAGGGGCGCGAAAGTGGTGGAGCTGGAGTCGGGTCACATGGCGCCTATAGTGCAGTCGAGGCGGGTGGCGGACATTCTTCTGGAGGGTTAGCTGAGGGGAAGAAGGGTAGTTCTCGGATCGCCCCATCGGTGGGGATGTCCGAGGGTCTGATGAGGCCTGTGCTATAATCGAATTTGAAGGGCAGTTTGCCCGTTTTTCTGGTGGATTGACGGCATGGAAGACCAAGAATTTCTGGAAAAGATGAAAGCCAAGATAGAGACGATGGCCGGGAGGTCCGTCTCTATGATTGTGGACCGGGAGAAGGAAGACCGGCTTGAGGTGGACCCGGACCAATTCGATCCGAAGGTGGTGGTAGGGTCGGCGGTGCTGAAGTACCCCGGGTTTGCGCGGATGTGCATCGAGTACGCCGTGGCGTCAATCCGAGAGGGCAGGCGCATCAGCGCCCTGGAGTTTCACATGGTGCTGGGGAGGAACTAGCCGGGGAGGCTTTCCACTTCGGCCATCAAGGCCGAAAGCATCTGGTCCTCAGGCACAACTTTCACCTTTTCGCCCTTGCGAAAGATGACGGCACGTCCCGCTCCGGCGGCGATGCCCACGTCGGCGTCCTTGGCCTCGCCGGGGCCGTTGACCTCGCAGCCCATGACGGCGACTTTTATTTTCTTGTCCACCTTCTGGAGTAGCTCGTCCACGGTGTTGGAAAGCTTGATCACATCCACGTCGGCGCGCCCGCAACTGGGGCAGGCGATAAGGGTGGTGCCCTTCTGACGCAGATTGACGGAATTGAGAATGTCGTAGCCGGCCATTATCTCCTCGCGAGGGTGACCGCTTAGGGAAACGCGGATGGTGTCACCTATGCCGTCGTAGAGGAGATATCCGAGTCCGACGGCGCTTCGAATGGAGCCTGACCTGACGGTGCCCGCCTCGGTTATGCCAAGATGCAGCGGGTAGGGGACCAGCTTGGCCAAGCGCTGGTAGGCCTGGATGGTGGTGGGAACGTCGAAGGCCTTGAGGGAGATCTTAATGAGGTCGAAGTCCAGGGACTCCAGCAGTCCGATTTCCCAGAGGGCGGTGGCCACCATGTGGTCGACCACGTTGTACTGTCCCGCTGCCGCCTCGCCCGCCTTGGGAAGCTGATTGACCATGTCCATGACGCGGGAGAAGCCGCGGGACTTGCCGATGCCTCCGACGGGAGGAAGGCTGCCGAAGTTGACGCCTATGCGGATAGGGATGTGGCGTTCCCTGGCGGCGCGGACCACCTCTTTCACCTTCTCCGTGTCTCGGATGTTGCCCGGGTTGAGGCGTAGGGCGTCGACGCCGCCCTTGATGGCTTCGAGGGCAAGCTGGTGGTGGAAGTGGATGTCGGCTATGAGGGGGATGTTTATCTGGGATCGGATGTCGGGGATAGCCCTGGCGGCCTCCATGTCGGGAACGGCGCAGCGGATTACGTCGCAGCCCGCATCCTCAACCTCGTGGATCTGGGCGACGGTGGCGGCCACGTCCCGCGTGTCCGTCTTCGTCATGGACTGGACTGCGATCTCAGCGTCGCCGCCAATTTTAACGTCACCTACGTAGATTGCCTTGGTAACCCGGCGCTTCGCCATTTTTTCTTTCCCTTGCGGAGTGTTCTTGTCGGACTGGTCAGCCGGTGCATACCGGCATTGACGTCATCCGATGAATCTTTCGCCTCTGATGAGGCGGGCAATGTCATTGTAGCTTACCATCAGAACGATGGTGATTAAAAGGGCAAAGCCCAGCATGTGCACCAGCCGTTCCTTCTCGGCGGGGATCTTCTTGCCCCTGCGGATAATTTCAATGATGACGAAGAGGAGGCGTCCCCCGTCGAGAGCGGGGATGGGGAGGATGTTGAAGATGGCGAGGCTGATGCTTAGAAGGGCGGCAAGGGGGATGAGGGCGTCGAGACCCGCCAGATCAACGGCCTCCTTGGAGCCGCTGACGATGCCGACGGGGCCGGAGAAGGGGGCGGGGGCGTCGCGGAACAGCCAGTGGCTGATGGAACGCCAGGTGAGCGAGACGACTTCTCCGACCTGCATCGCGCCCTTGCCCACGGCTTCCCAGGGATAGTAGGCGAGGGTTTCGACGCGCTGGTTTACCAGGCCCAGACGGACGCCCACGTTGCCTTCGCCTTCCGGCGGGTGCCAGCGCGGGACGACGGTAACGTCGCGTGCCTGACCGGCGCGTTCCAGTTGAAGGGCCAGGTCGACGCCCAGGTTGCGGGTAATGCCCGCGGAAACCTCTCTGATGCTTTCCACGGGTTCTCCGTCGACAGCGATGATCCGGTCGCCGGGGGCTATACCTACTTCCGCGGCGGGGGAGTTGGGGCTTACGTCCTCCACGACAACGTCGCCGAAGGTCACTTCGCGGGGAATCATGAACAGGGCGGCGAAGATGGCCACGGCCAGAACGGCGTTCATGAAGGAGCCGGCGCCCAAGATGGCCGCGCGGACTCCGGGGGACTTGGAGGCCAGACTGCGGGGGCCGGTGGACTCGTCCTCGCCCTCCAGCCGGACGAAGCCACCCAGAGGTAGAGCGTTAATGGTGTATTCGGTTTCGCCCTTTCGCCAGCCGAAAATCTTGGGCGGGAAGCCGACGCCGAACTCGTTGACCTTGACGTTGAAGAACTTGGCGACGAAGAAATGGCCCAACTCGTGGATGACCACGAGGACGACGACCATGGCAATCATCGCGAAGACGAACAACAACGCTATTCACCCCCATCCAAACCTTCCCCCATCAAGGGGGAAGGTTGAAGGCGGCATGTGTTCGTGGACAGGGTGTCAGTCATCGAAGGGATGCGGCCAGTTCGAGGGCCGCGGTTCGGGCCCATTGGTCCGCGCCGAGGATGTCTTCCAGGTTGTCGGCGGGGATTGCTTCGTGGCGCTCCAGCACGCCTTCCACGACCTTGGGGATGTCTGTGAAGACGATGCTTCCAGCCAGGAATTGCTCCACGGCAATTTCGTCTGAAGCGCACAGCACGGCGGGGTAGGTACCGCCCTTCTGCCCGGCCTCCAGCGCGAGAGGAAAGCAGGGGTAGAGGGCAGGGTCCATGGGCTCGAAGGTCATGTCCATAGCCTGGGTGATGTCCAGGCGGGGGATGCCTTCGTTGGGCTGCCGTTCAGGGTAGAGCATGGCGTATTGGATGGGCAGCTTCATGTCGGGAGGGCCGATCTGGGCCTTCACGGAGCCGTCGTCGAACTCCACCATGGAGTGAATGAGGCTCTGGGGGTGTACGACTACTTCGATGCGCTCCCAGGGCACGTCGAAGAGCCAGCGGGCCTCGATGACCTCGAAGCCCTTGTTCATCAGGGTAGACGAATCGATGGTGATGCGTCGGCCCATCTTCCAGGTGGGATGGTTGAGGGCCTGCTCGGGGGTGACGCCGGAGAGGTCTTCGTGGAGGCGGGTGCGGAAGGGGCCTCCGGAAGCGGTAATGATGAGGCGTCGGATTTCCTTGCCCTCCCCCTGGAGGCACTGCCAGATTGCGCTTGGCTCGCTGTCCACGGGCAGCAGCGCGCCATTGCCGTTTCGTGCCAGACTGCTGACCATCTCGCCGGCCATAATGATGACTTCCTTGTTTGCGAGGCAGACTCTTTTGCCCTCCTGCAGGGCACGGATGGTGGGCAGGAGCCCAACGCGTCCCACCGTGCCGACCATGACGATTTCGGCGTCGGGGTGGCAGACCATCTCTTCCATCGCGGTGAATTGGGCGTCGCCGAGCATGTCGCCGGTGAATTCAGGAGACGGGCTGTATATGAGCTTGGGGTTGAACTCGGCTGCCTGAGCACTGAGAAGGTCCACGTTGCTTCCGGCGGCCAGGCCGACGACGCGGAACCGGTCCGGGAAGGCGCGGACGACATCCAGGGTCTGCCTTCCGATGGAGCCCGTGGAACCGAGGACAACAAGGCCTTTAGCAGTCAAAGAACTCTCCTTGCGGGCGCGTTGGATGCCGGAGCACCTTCAGGCAATTATATAAGCAGCCACGTAGAACGTCACGGGAAGGGTGGCGAGGAGGGAGTCCATCCTGTCAAGGATGCCGCCGTGGCCCGGAACGATGACTCCTGAATCCTTGAGGTCTGCGCGTCGTTTCATGTAGGACTCGGCCAGGTCGCCCAGGACTGCGACGGTGCCGAGGAGCAGGCCAAGGGCAATCTGGCAGGTCAGGGAACAGGGCAGACCGAGCAGCGCCGTGAGGCCGATGGAGGCCCCGGCAGCGGCGACCAATCCACCAGCAAAGCCCTCCCAGGTCTTGCCGGGGCTGATCTCCGGCGCCATTTTGTGTCGGCCCAGCAGCTTGCCCACGAGAAAGGCTCCCGTGTCGGCGGCAAAGGTGATGAACAGGGTGTAGAGCAGCCAGTCGCGTCCTTCCTCCAGTCCGGCGGCGCCCTCTCTAAGCAGCAGGGCGTGGGAGAGCAGGAAGCCGACGTACAGAGGGCCGAGGGCGGTGTGCAGGCAGTTTTGGAAGGTTGCGCGGTTTCTGCGAACCAGCGCAGTGACGAGCAGAGGGACAAGGCCTCCGGCGATTAAAAATGCTGAAAAGTTGCCTTGGTTGGTGGCAAGCTGGGCGTGGGCGACGAAAAGGGCGGTCCAGAGGACGCTGTAGGGCCAGAAGGGGGAAGCGCCCCAAGCCTTCGCCATGCGGTTGAATTCCCAGAGTCCGATGAGGGCGGCGACGCCGACGACAACGGTAAGGGCGGGGAAGCCCATCCATATCGCGCCAAGCAGGACGGGAATACCGAGGATGGCGACGAGGATGCGGGCTTTCATGGGGTAGTTTCAGGTACGGGGTGAGTGGGTTCCCGCATTTCAGGGGTCTGGGGTTAGGGCGCCGAACTTGCGCTTCCGGCTGCCGTAGGCACGGATGGCTTCCTCAACCTGGGCGGCGCTCAGTTCAGGCCAGGGGACGGAGGTGGTGTAGAACTCGCTGTAGGCAGACTGCCAGAGGAGGAAGTTGCTGAGGCGATATTCACCGCTGGTCCTGATAATGAGGTCCGGGTCGGGGATGTCACGAGTGTAGAGATGACTGCTTAGCATCTTTTCGTCGACTTCTTCGGGTCTGGCGCCGTTGCGGACTATCCTCCGGACCGCTTCGACGATTTCGCTGCGTCCGCCGTAATCGAAGGCAACGCAGAGGGTGATTGCGGTGTTGTGCCGGGTCAGTTCCTGGGCGTGGGTGACCGCTTCCCGCAGGTCCGGCAACAGGCGGTCGCTACGGCCAAGGTGGACGACGCGGACTCCCTGCTCGTGGAGCGCCTGGGTCTCTTGATGGATAACATCACGGAGGATGGACATGATGCCTTCGACTTCGTCGTCGGGACGGTTCCAGTTTTCGGTGGAGAAGGCGTAGATGGTGACGAATTTAACGCCGCGGCGGGCCAGGGAATCCAGGACGGAGCGGATCTTCTCGACGCCGGCGCGGTGCCCTTCTATGCGGGGAAGACCGCGATCCTGTGCCCAGCGGCCGTTGCCGTCCATGATGATGGCGACGTGACGGGGGATTTCGGCCGCATCGCGGCCATTGGCATCCAGGGAAAATGCTGCACCCGGCTCTTCAGCCATCGAACTATTGCTCCCGCCGCTCGTAAGCCGGCCTTAGACGGTCATCATCTCGTCAATTTTGGACTTCCAGAACCGGTCAATCTCCTCAACGTGGTCGTTGGTGGCGTTCTGGAGCTGCCCCTGGGCGCGCTTGTTTTCGTCCTGGGAGATATCCTTGTTGCGCTCCAGGGAACGAAGCTTGTCCTGAGCGTCGCGACGGACGTTGCGGACGGCGACTTTCCCATCTTCAACCTTCCGTCCAAGGGACTTGACCAGCTCCTGGCGGCGTTCCTGGCTGAGGGGCGGTATGGGTACGCGGATGATTGCGCCGTCGTTGGAGGGGTTGAGGCCGGTGGGGGACTGCTGGATGGCCTTCTCAATCGCCTGGAGAGCGGTCCTGTCATAGGGCTGGATGGTGATGAGCTGGGCGTCCGGGGCGGATATGGTCGCCATCTGGTTGAGGGGCGTGGGAACGCCGTAGTATTCCGCCGTCAGATTTTCAACGATGGCGGGGTTGGCCCGGCCGGTCCGTACCGACTGAAGTTCCCGCTTGAGAAACTCGATGGCCATGTCCATGCGGCGGGAGGCATCCTTGAGGATATCCTCCGGGGTTGGGGTGTCGGTGCTGTTAGACGCGGACATTTTGTGCTGCCTCCGAAATGGTTGTGCCAACCCGGTCTCCCTGCAGGATGGAAACCATGTTGTCGGGCTTGAAGATGTCGAAAACGATGATGGGAAGACTGTTGGTCATGCATAGGGAGAGGGCGGTGTTGTCCATGACCTGGAGCCGCAGATTGATGGCTTCCAGGTAGTCAAGCCTCTCGTAGCGTTTGGCGGAGGGGTCCTTGTTGGGATCGGCGTCGTACACGCCGTCCACGTTGTTCTTCGCCATTATCAGGACTTCGGCGCCGATTTCGATGGCGCGGAGAGCCGCCGCCGTGTCCGTGGTCATATAGGGGTTGCCGGTGCCGGCGGCGAAGATGACGACGCGGCCCTTCTCCAGGTGCCGTACGGCCCTGCGACGAATATATGGCTCGGCGATGGACTGCATTTCGATGGCGACCTGGATCCGGGTCTCCAGTCCCTGTCGTTCCAGGGCGTCCTGAAGGGCAAGGGAGTTTATGACGGTGGCGAGCATTCCTGCGTAGTCGGCGGTAGAGCGGTCCATGCCGTGGGCGGCAGCTTCCGCGCCGCGCCAGATGTTCCCTCCGCCGATGACGACGGCCATCTGCACGCCCATGTCGTGGGCGACCTTTATGCGTTGGGCTACGTCGTTGGCGGATTCGGCGTCGATGCCATATTCGGACTTGCCGATAATGGCGCGGCCGCTCAGCTTGAGCATGGCCCTCTTATAGACGGAGCCCGCCATGACGCTTGCTATTCGCCCAGGGCGAAGCGGGAAAACCGGTTGATGCGGATGTTCTCGCCAACTTTGCCGATGGTTTCCTGGACCAGCTCTTCCACCCGACGGCTGGGGTCTTTGATGAAGGTCTGCTTGAGAAGGCAGACTTCTTCCGGCGGACGGGTCTCGTCCTCGTCCAGGTCTTCGTCTCGGATATACTGGGGGGCCATGGCGGCCACCTGCATGGCGAGGTCGTGGGCCAGGGCCTTGAATTCTGCGGTGCGGGCTACGAAGTCGGTCTCGCAGCCAAGTTCGACGATGGCGCCCAAGCGTGCGCCTGGGTGGATGTAGGCCTCCACAAGGCCTTCACGGGTTTCGCGGCTGGCCCGCTTTACGGCGGCGGCGAGTCCTGCCGCCTTCAAGATGTTCTCTGCCTTGTCCAGGTCCCCTCCGGACTCTTCCAGCGCGCGTTTGCAGTCCATGATTCCTACGCTGGTCCTGGCGCGGAGGGCTTTTATTTGGTCTACGCTAACCTCCAAGGTCAACTCCTAAAACTCAGTAATTGTGTCTAGTTGGGTTCCGGTGGGGCTGGCGCTTCCGTCATGGCCGCCTCCAGCTCTGCCACGTTTACCTCTATCTCGACGTCGATAGGCTCATCGTCTGCGGCTGCCGCTTCCGCCTCGGCCAGTTCCTGTTCCTCTCGCAGCCGCTCTTCCTCCCGGGCGCGCTTTTCGGCCAGGCCTTCGACGACACCGTCGGCGATGCGGGTGGTGATGAGGCGTATGGACCGGATAGCGTCGTCGTTGCCGGGAATGCGGAAGTCTATGAGCTCCGGGTCGCAGTCGGAATCGATGATGGAAAAGAGGGTGACGCCCAGCTTGCGGGCTTCGGCAATGCAGATAGCCTCCTTGGGCATGTCCACGACGAAGAGGGCGTCGGGGATCCTGGTCATATTCCGGACGCCGCCGAAGTACTTCTGGAGGCGCTTCAGCTTCTCCTCCAGCTTCAGGGCTTCCTTCTTTATCATCTGGTCGAAGTAGCCCTGCTCCTTCCTGGCTTCCAGCTCAATCATGTAGTCGATGCGCTTGCGGATGGTGGTGAAGTTGGTGAGGGTGCCGCCGAGCCAGCGCTGGTTGACGTAGGGCATTTCGCAGCGGGTTGCCTGCTCTGCGATGGACTCCTGGGCCTGCTTCTTGGTGCCGACGAAAAGGATTTCGCCGCCATCGGCGACCAGGTCACGGACGCCGTTCATGGCCCTGTCCATGTATCGGAGGCTCTTCTGGAGGTCGATGATGTGGATGCCGTTGCGCTGGGTGAAAATGAAGGGCTTCATGCGGGGGTTCCAGCGTCGGGTCTGGTGCCCGAAGTGTACGCCTGCTTCCAGCAGAGACTTCATGGTGATGGGTGGGCGCTGCTGTTGCTGTTGAGTCGGCGGATTCTGAAGTTGTTGGACCATGAAAGCTAACCTTGTTCCCTCTCTAGTATGAAATTGACGACATGAAATAGAGCGCAAAAACTCAGCAATGGAGTATAGCACAACGGGTTAGGGTGGGCAAAGAGGAGGGAAGGATACCGGTTATGCGTCATAAGTAGAAACGAAGCAACGAGGAAACTCGCTTATGGCAAACCCAAAACAAAGGCGAGACTCTCCGGTACTATCAAGAGTGAGAAAACACAGATGGAGTTGAACGCCAGTAGGGTAGCCCGAAACCTCTATTAACGCCAGATGATTCTGACCATGTCGAAGAGAAGTTTATGACGCCTCTCCAGTTCACTTGGTCCAAATTGCTCTAAAGCTTGCATGTCAAGGCCGTACTTCTTGATGAACGCAGTCATGTCTAGCTTCGATTTGAACTCGTCATGTCGGAGCGTTTGATTCCAATATAGGGTATTTGCGTAAGTTTTCAGTTTCTCGCTATATGGCTCATTCCCACTCGAAATGTTGTCCCTTCCCTTCAGAAGCAAAATGCCACCCAATCGGTTTCGTTCTTGCTCAAAGTAGTCCTCATCATTTCCGAAGAGTTCAAGGTTATCATCATTCCATGACAAGATGTGTTCAACATGAAAGCCAGTCTTTGGTCCGGTTTTTGTTACCAAATCCCTGATAGTGTGTTTCATCTCCAGGTTCATCTCACGGGCGAGAAAATCCTCGATACGAGCAAAGAAGTATCGCTTGAACCGAGCATAAAGGTTGATCCCGATTTGCTTAAACGAGGCGTAACTCAGTGGTTCAGCGTCATCTACATTGCGTCTTGCTGCGATGGCGGATCTCAGTTGAGAGTCAAAGACACTGCGGAAATTCTCTACCGGTTGCCCCCGAATCGCCTTTGAGATTATATACAGCGATTCTTGGAAATCATTGCTGTCGTATGCATTTTGAAGTTGTAAGAGCGAAAAATAACGGTCTACTTCGTAGCCAATGGTTCGGATCTTTTCTTCCTCGTTCTCATCATTCTCGACACATGCTGAGAGCACCAAATGAAATGGGGCATCGATGTAAAGCAACCTGCTGAAATATAGATGCTCGAAGCCAGGATGCAACTTTACTGAGGCAGCCAGCACCTTCTCGTAGAGGCCGCTAAAGTAGCAGAAATCTCCTTTGAGGAATTCCTTAACTCTATTGGGAGAGTGGTTAAGCCCTAGGACATTATTCATGTCGAGTGTAAACATTTCCCGATGATAGTCGCCATCGAATCGCTGACCTAGACCTCTTGTATCTGCGTACTTGGCTTTCAAGTAGATTCGGAAAAAGTCGTCTAACTGGTCTTCGCTATATGAGTTGATCTTCGCGGCTTGGCATTCCCACAAGTCATTGTAGCCGTCTCTTTCCAATTCGCGTTTGTCGATTTGACCAAGCAGCTTGCCCTTGAGAATCTCATGTGGGCGCAGCCGCATACCGCGGTCGTTAATTGCCTCGAACAGCATAGGGACATCAGTCTGTTCTACCGACAACTCGATTAGAACAAGCCTGTCCAGAAAGTAAAATACGAAGGTCTCAAAAACATGCTTGTTCTTTAACTCACGATCAAGCCAGTTGCTAATGGTCTCGTAATTGTTGACCATGTTTTTTGCAGTTATTCCGTTTTCGCCATTGAGGTGAAAGTCCTGACCATCATAGAGTGCTTGTTGTACCGATTTGTTGTCTGCATCATTCATCCAAAACTGACTGTCAAATCCAGAGTGGCCCGCAATCTTGCTATCGATCCAAGGCACTAGTTGAGAGTCAAAGGCTTTCCCGATATGACGGAGTTTGAACAATATAAGTGAAATGGTTGTAAGCCGCTGTTGCCCATCGACAACATACACGTTGCCGTCAACCTTATTCGTAACGTAAGTGTTGAGGTAATACCAAGGATATCGGGACGCTATTGTTTCCTTACTAGGATCCAGATGCCTTAGGCGCAAATAGGTATCATTGAACCTGAAAAAGACGTCATCCAAAAGGCGCATTACTTGCTCATCGGCCCATCGATAATCTCGCTGGTAGAAATCGATTAGGAATGTGGTATTCGCAAAGACTCTGTCCAAATTCTGTTTGTCTGGGGCTACTTCCATTGTCTGCCACCTCAATAGATTATGATGCATTTCATAAGTTGTTGACGGCATGGATTATAGCAAATGGGACTCCGGGCAATTGCGGTAGCCCCCTGCTGGGCTCGGTGGTATACTTGCGGCGTTGTTTGAGCACTTTTTTGGAGGGTCCATGAACGCCTACAGCTTTGACTTTTCCGACCGCATTGCCCGGGGAATTCCGCCTGCGCCGAAGGCCGCTCCGGGTGGGGGTCGCGTCGAATTCGACTTCACTACAGCCTTCCCTGACCCGGACTCCTTTCCTGCCGACGGGCTGTTGGAAGCGTTGGGGCGCGCCCTGAAGGACGAAGGCAAGGACCTGGTCTACTATCCCCACATCCAAGGGCATCCCGCTATGCGGGAGTTCATCGCCCAGAAGCTGGAGCGGGAGCGGGGCATGAACGTGTCTCCCGACCAGATTTTGCTTACGACGGGCTCCGGTCAGGCGGTGGCCCGATACGTGGAGCTTCTGACAGACCCGGGGGACATCATCCTGACGGAGAAGTTCAGCTATTCCGGCACCATGGGCATCATGCGTCGTCACGGCGCGCGTCTGATTGGCGTGGACATCGACGAAGAGGGGATCATCCCCAGCGCATTGGACGAGGTCCTTACCAGTCTGCGGGACCGGGGTCAGAGGGCGAAGTTCCTCTACACCATTCCAACCTTCCAGAACCCCACCGGCACGGACATGAGTCTCGGTCGTCGTCAGGACGTGCTCGACGTGGCGCAGCGTCACCGTCTTCCCATCTTCGAGGACGACTGCTACGCAGACCTTCGATTCGCCGGTGAGAACTCTCCTGCCATCCAGTCGCTGGACCAGGAAGGGTCCGTGCTCTACTGCGGCTCCTTCTCCAAGATTGTCGCACCGGGAATGAGGCTGGGCTACATGGCCGCGCCGCCCTCGGTAATCGACGCGGTGAAGGCGATACATCTGGGGGCGACGCCGAGCCAGTTTTCCGCCCTGGCCACCATGTATTACCTGCAGGACCATCTGGACGAGCACGTTCAGGAGTTGCGCGAGATCTTCCGCTCCAAGAAAGACACAGCCGTTGCCGCCGTGGGCGAGTACTTCGGCTCCAGGGCGGAGGGCAGCGACCCGGATGGAGGACTGTATCTGTGGCTGAAGCTGCCGGAGGGGGCCAACACCGCCGCCGCGTTGGCCAAGGCGAGGGAGCGCGGGATCAGCTACGGTCCCGGCACCAACTTCTCTCCCGGACAGGACGCTTATAACTACCTGCGGCTCTGCTACGGGCATCTGACCCACGAGACCATCCGGCAGGGGATTGCCAACCTGGCGGCCTTCCTGGAAGAGGAGGGAATGTTGGAGTAGACACCTGCCTTCAGGGGCTTGGCGGATTGCTCGTCAGAAGTCCTGGACTCTATGAATCCGGCGGGTTTTACGGGGCGTAGATAGGATTGTAAGGCACATGAAAACGCGCATATTGACCACGGCAATACTGGCAGTCGCCCTCGCTGCGGCTGTAGTTGTCTCGGCGTGCGGCGGCGATGACGGCAGCGACGCGCCAGCTATGTCTGCGGGAGTGGAAGTGGGGTCCAGGGTGGGACAGCAGGGGCCGGACTTGTCGTTGACCTCGGTGGACGGGGAGCAAATCACCCTGTCCGACTTGCGTGGCAGTCCGGTGGTGCTCTACTACTTCGCCACTTGGTGACCGAAATGTCGCTCCTCGTTGAGGGGCCTCACAGGGGTATATCCCGAATATGAAGGGCGCGTTCACGTCATTGGCATTGGCCAGGACGGAGGGGAAAGCGCATCCAAGATTCGGGATTGGAGCGATTCCAACGGGTACACCTGGCCAATGACCGTCTATGACAAGGCCGCGAACGACGGTTACGGGATAACCAGGCAGGCCTCGGCTGTGGCGATAGACTCCAATGGAATTATCACCTACCGTTCCAGCTATAGCTCTGCCGAGGATTGGCAGGCGCTTTTCGATGACCTTCTGGAGAGTTGACCCCCTAAATGTAGGTCTTGGGCTGACCTTAAAAGTAACCTTGCACTTGCTTGGATTCGGTGAATCTGATTGATATCATGTGTCGTAGATTGATTAGAGATGTACTTGAGCGCCCGTAGTCTAATTCTGTTTCTGCTGACAGCCGCCATCTTCACGGCAGCAATCGTCGCTGCCTGTGGCGGCGACGTTACGGTTGTGGACACGGACGAGACTACTCAACCCACAGCCGTCCCCACGGCCGCGCCTGTCACCGTGCCGCCGACTGCTGCCCCGACGACGACCGCACCTACACCACCACCTACAGTTGCCTCTACGGCAGCGCCTTCCACCCCGACCGCGGCCCCGACAACCGCAGCAGCGACGCCCGCGCCATCTACACCCACTCAAGTCGCTGCGACAAGGGCTGCGCCCACTGCTGCGCCGACCCAGGCGGCAGCAGCAACGCCCGCGCCATCCACACCTGCGGCTACGGCTGCAGTTCAGCCCCCACCGGCAACGTCTCCTGCTCAGACACCCGCCCCTGCGACGCCTGCTGTTGTCGCTCCTACTCCCTCCGCGCCGCCGGAGGCTACACCCGCAGCAACAGTGGCGGCTACTCCTGAGCCCACGCCCGAACCTACCCCGGAGCCCACGCCGGAACCAACCCCTGAGCCTACCCCCGAGCCCACACCTGAACCGACGCCGGAGCCTACGCCTGTAGCAGTGGCCGTGGAGGTTGGGCATCAGGTGGGACAGCAGGGCCCGGACTTCTCGTTGACCACGGTGGATGGCGAAGATATTACGCTGTCCGCACTGAGGGGCAGCCCGGTGGTGTTGTACTACTTCACCACCTGGTGACCCAAATGCAACTCCGCGTTGCGGAGTCTCACGGGCGTATACGGCGAGTATGAAGACCGCGTTCACTTCATAGGCATAGGTGTGGACGCCGGCGAGAGCGATGGCAAGATACGCAATTGGAGCAATTCCAACGGCTTCTCGTGGCCGATGGCTGGGTATGACAAGGATGCCAACCAGGACTATCGGATAACTTATCAGGCGATAGCCGTGGTGCTGGACGCCAACGGAGTCATCGTTGATCGTGGCAGTTACAGCGGCTCTGACAAGTGGCGAGAGCTCTTTGACGAGCTTCTAGCCGGTTAGTCCAGGCTCATACCACAACCAAGGCGCGCACCGTATTCCGCCCTAAGGCCTCGAGTTGCTTCCGCTAGTCTAACCTCTTCTTCTCCGCTAAACTTGGCGCTGTCCGCCGCTGGTAGATGTGCGGGCAGAGCGTACCGGAGGCAGAAGCACCCTGGCGTCCAACCTACCTGACAAGCCCTTGATAAACCAGGAATCGCCCCACAGATGGCGTGCGCTTGCGTTGATGTCGCTGGCGACCCTCTTGAGTCTTAGCGTGTGGTTCAGCGCCAACGCCATCGCGCCGGCGCTGGAGGCGGAGCGGGGATATTCCCAGGACGATCTGGCGTGGCTGACGATTGTAGTGCAACTTGGCTTCGTTGCGGGGACGCTAATCATCGCCCTCACCAACCTGGCGGACCTCATCAACACGCGGACGCTGTTTGCCTTCTGCTCAATTCTGGCGGGAGCGGTCAACGTGGCGCTGGTTTTTCTGCCCCAGGACTTTGCCTATGCAGTAGCGATGCGGTTTCTTGCGGGGGCTTTTCTGGGTGGGGTATATCCGCCGGGGATGAAGATAATTGCGGGGTGGTTCAGGTCGGGTCGTGGACTTGCCATCGGAGCGATGGTAGGAGCGTTGACCCTCGGTTCCGGCTCGCCTCATCTGCTGAGCGCCATCTTTACTGCCCAGTGGGAGACGACGTTGTTCGTGAGCTCAGCGCTGGCCGTGGTGTCGGGAGGAGTGGTCTACTTCCTCGTGACCGACGGGCCCTTCGACGTCCCTGCTGCCAAATTCAATCCCAGGTTCGTGGTCCGCGTAGTCGAGGAGCGGGCTTCCCGGCTGGTGCTCCTGGGATATCTGGGGCACATGTGGGAGCTATACGCCATGTGGGCGTGGATTCCCACGTACCTGCTGGCGGTGTTTGGGTCCCGTAATCTGCTGGGTGACTCGCTGGGGCTGGCAGGGCTGATCGCCTTTCTGGTCTTTCTCGCGGGCGGTATCGGGAGCTTTGCCGCAGGATGGTTTGCGGAGAGGTGGGGCCGATGTCTGGTTACAAGCGCGGCGATGCTGCTCAGTGGGGGAATTGCCCTGTTCATCGGCTTTGTCGACGCTGACTTGGGATGGCTGATTGTTGTTCTCGCGCTGGCCTGGGGAATGTTTGTGATTGCGGACTCGGCCCAGTTCTCGACTGGGATGACGGAATTATCCGAGGAGGCATATCGGGGAACTGCGCTGACGTTTCAGACGGGGCTGGGATTTCTGCTGACCATCGTCACGATTCGGCTGGTGCCGTTGATTGAGGACGCCGCCGGTTGGGGGTGGGCGTTTGCGTTTCTGGCCATCGGGCCAGCGGTAGGGATTGTGGCGATGATGAGGCTGCGGACGCTGCCGGAATCGCGTCAGATGGCCATGGGCAAGAGGTGAGGGGGGTTATTCACCCCCATCCTAACCTTCCCCCATCGAGGGGGAAGGAACATTTCTAAGTCTCGGCGTCTCCCCCTACTGACGTTAGCAGGTAGGCTTTGAGGAAGCCGTCTATGTCCCCGTCGAGGACCGAATTGGCGTCGGATGTCTGGTGCTGGCTGCGGTGGTCCTTGACCATCCTGTAGGGGTGGAGTACGTAGCTCCTTATCTGGCTGCCCCATTCGGCAGATACTCTCTCTCCGCGAAGCTCCGCCATCTCTTTGGCGCGCTCTTCCAATCTAAGCTGGAGCAGGTGGGCCTTTAGCAGGGTGGTGGCGTACTCCCGGTTCTGGTGCTGGGAGCGTTCCGTCTGGCAGGTGACGACGAGTCCCGTTGGCAGGTGCGTGAGCCGGACGGCTGAGGCGACTTTCTGGACGTTCTGGCCGCCGGGACCGCTCGAGCGGAAGAAGTCAATTTTGAGGTCTTCGGGGCGAATTTCAATCTCTGCGTCGTCATCGTCGGCGGTGGGCAGAACAACCACCTGGGCAAAGGAGGTGTGGCGGAGGTGGTCGCTGTTGAAGGGGGATAGACGGACGAGTCGGTGTACACCTTTTTCCGCCTTTAGATATCCGAAAGCAAGAGGGCCGGAGATTTCCACCGCAGCACTCTTGATTCCGCCCCAATCACCGTCGGAGAGGTCAAGCAGCTGAGTCTTGTAGCCGTGGCGCTCCGCCCAGCGCAGGTACATGCGGAGGAGCATCTGGCTCCAGTCCTGGGAGTCGACGCCGCCCGCGCCCGGCTGGATGGAGAGAATGGCGGGACGTCGGTCGTAGGGGCCGGAGAGGGTGAGTTCCATCTCCTTGCCCTGCAGGTCGTCGAAGAAGGACTCGGATTCCTGGGCTAGCTGCTCGGCAAGGGAGTCGTCGCCTTCCTCCAGGGACATTTCCACCAGTTCAAGCAGGGACGATCCCTGCTCACGCAGGCCATTCCAGGTCTGAACGGCGTCCTTGAGATGGGTGAGCCGTCGCATCTGCGACTGGGCCTTGGTGGGGTCCTGCCAGAAGTCCGGGTCGTAGGACTCCTTCTCTATTCGCGCAATTTCGGCTTCCTTGGAAGGGACGTCAAAGATGCTCCAGTACCTGGTCGACCTTCCGGGTCATCTGCTGGAGCTTGTGTCTTAACTCTTGCACTTGCGCTTCTCCAAAGTTTGCCGATGGGTTTACGAGGGAATCTATCAGGCTGACGCGCCGTTAGGCGAGGGTGGGGCCAAACGTCCCGCGGCAGCCTGGTGGGCCAGGCGGGTGGGTTCCGGCAGTCGATAGCCACGAGTGCAGGACAGGACCCACCTGACGGCTGTATCCAGGTCAATCTTGTGGCCCACGGACACGTATACCGGCGAAACGTTGTTGCGGGTGCGGAGCGCCATGCCCAGATGGTCCTGGCGGTCCATGAGGGGCACCTGGGCGCCCCGGTGTTCCTCCAGTGGATCGTGCTTGCCTGTGAGGATGGACTTGCCGCAGCCGATGGAGGGGAGGTCCATGAGCAGTCCGAGATGACTGGCGATGCCGAATCTGCGGGGGTGGGCTATTCCCTGTCCATCCACCATGATCAGGTCGGGGATGGTGTCCAGAGTCTCCAGGGCCTTGACGAGGACGGGCACTTCACGAAAGGAGAGGAGGCCGGGGACGTATTTCATGGGAGGAACGGCCTGAACGGTGCGGATTTCGCGGATGGTGAAGGTGGGTACGTCGAGGACGACGACAGCGCCGGTGGCGAAACCCTGTCGGTTAACGCCGGAGATGTCGACGCCTGCGATGAGGCGCGCGCCCACCGGGACCTGGTTCTCTCTCAAGACCTGTTGGGACAGCTGCTGTTGGATGCTGCGGGCTTCCTGGGGGGTAACGTTCCATGGATGCAATTCTTTCAATTCCATGCAGGGATTATAACATTTGATGACCATAGCTGGAATTGGCGGCGCTCATGCGCGGTCATGTATAGTAGCCGCCAATCCCGCCTGATTGACAAGGGGGACGGCGTAGATTGGAAGAACTAACCTTACTGGCGGCTTTGGGTCTGGTGGCGCTGGGTTTTTGCGCCAGCGGCTATGGGGTGCTCATCGGCTCCGGCGGGGGGTTCATCGTCGCGCCGCTGCTCATCATCCTGTTCGGCATGGACCATAACATGGCGGTCGGGACAAGCCTGTTCACGGTGGCGCTGGCTTCCATCTCCGGGTCCGTTTCGTACCTGTACCTGAAGCGGGTGGACCTGCGGTCGGCGCTGTTGTTCAGCATGGCGGCCATTCCCGGGGCGCTGCTGGGAATTCTGGGACTGAAGGCGGTGACGGAAGGGCCTTTTGAGATTATATTCGGGTCGTTTCTGAGCCTGCTGGGTCTCTACGTTATGCTTCGCCCGGAGTACAAGGTGAAGCATCCTCAGCCGGGTGAGGTGCGAGGCATCAGGAGGCCGGCCCGGGCGCGGGCCTTCGGCTCCACCATCCGGCGCATCAAGACCTCGGACCAGGGTACATTCCGGTATCTGTACAACGAGCCGGGAGCGGTGGCGACCAACGGCCTGTTCGGGTTTCTGTCCAGCTTCTTTGGCATGGGCGGCGGGCCGGTGCGTACCCCGATGCTGGTGTACCTGTTCCGCTTCCCGGTAATCATCGCCACGGCCACGTCGGTGTTCACCCAGGCCATCTATACCAGCATCGGAACGGTGGCGCACGTGATAGACGGCAACGTGAACATCTGGAGTGCACTGTTAATAGGGGTGGGGGTGGTCACAGGAGCGCAGATGGGGGTCTACGTTTCGAAGTTCTTCCGTGGAGGCTGGATACTGAAGCTGCTTTCGCTGGCGCTGCTGGCTATCGGCATTCAGCTCATTCTGAAGGGTCTGGAGGTTGTGTGACGGCGGCGGGGTTCAGGTTCAGGGTGCGCGCTTCCTGCGGCAATGCGCGCGCGGGTTTCATCGAGACGCCCCACGGTCCCGTGGACACGCCTGCCTTCATGCCAGTGGCGACCCAGGGGAGCGTGAAGGGGGTGACGCCGCAGGAGCTTCGAGGGTTGGGCGCAGAAATCATCCTCGGGAACACCTACCACCTATACCTGAGACCGGGCATCGAGGTCATAGAGGAGATGGGTGGTCTGCATAGGTTCATGGGGTGGAAGGGTCCGATTCTGACTGACAGTGGCGGATTTCAGGCGTTCAGCCTGGGGGCTATGGCGAAGCTGACGGACGACGAGGTGGTGTTTCGTTCCCACATCGACGGCAGCATGCACAGGTTAACGCCGGAGTTGGCGGTGGCGTACCAGGAGCGGCTGGGGGTGGACGTGATGATGTGTCTGGACCAGTGCGTGGCCGCCGACGGCACGGTGCGGGAGGTCCGGGAAGCGATGGAGCGGACCCACCGTTGGGCGGCTAGATGCCGGAGAGCGTGGAAGAGTCCTCGACAGGCGCTATTCGGCATCGTTCAGGGCGGTATTTCTGAGGAGATGAGACGAGAGTCGGCGGAGTTCATCACCGCGCTGGACTTCCCGGGCTACGCCGTGGGCGGTCTGGCGGTGGGGGAGACGAAGGCGCAGATGTACGCGACTGTGTCGTTTACGGGGGAGTTACTGCCTGAGGACAAGCCTCGCTACCTGATGGGCGTTGGCTCGCCGGAGGACCTGGTGGAGGGCGTGTCACGGGGGATTGACATGTTTGACTGCGCCCTGCCGACGCGGGTGGCGCGGAACGGTGCGCTGTTTACGCCGGAGGGAAGGATAAACGTTGCGGCGGCCCGTTATCGGTTGGAGCAGGGGCCGGTGCAGGAGGGTTGTGACTGCTTGGCGTGCTCCAACTTTTCGATGGGGTATATCAGCCACCTGTTCCGGTCGAAGGAGCTGCTGGGGCTGCGGTTGGCCTCCATCCACAACCTTCGGTTCGTGCAGCGGCTGATGGAGGAGATGAGGCGTCGGATTCTGACAGGAGATTTCGATGCCTTCGCCGAGGAGTTTCTGGGGCGATACCGTCCTACCGACGAGGCGGCGCGTATGGCGCAGAAGCGACGTTGGATGCGAGAGCGGGTGGGGAGTAAAGGGGTGGATTGAGGTGCAGTTGACGATAATGTACTCTTAAGAGAGGCGGAAGTGGGGAACGGAAGGAGAGATGAGTCAATGAAAGAAGCTGGGCTGGCGCTGTCGGACAAGGCGCGAAGCGACCTTGCTGAAATCGTCAAACGAATCGTAGAGACGGCGGAACCGGAAAAGATCATTCTCTTCGGTTCTACGGCCCGAGGAGAGGCGGGGCCGCACAGCGACATGGACTTTCTCATCATCAAGTCGACGTCCAGCAAGCGGGAGTTAAGCAACAAAATTCGCCGAGCGCTGTATGGTTTGGACGTTTCCATTGATCTGGTGTTGGCGAGTCCCGAAGATGTGGAGAGGTACAAGGACAGCCATGCCCTTGTTATCAAGCCCGCCCTGAAGGATGGAATTGTAGTGTATGACGCAGCCTCAACGCTTTCCGGCTGACGATCCGCGGGAGTGGTTGAACCGCGCTAGAAGCGACCTCGCGATAGCAAAGGACCGCAAGGTAGACGCATATCTGGAAGACCTATGCTTTCATGCTCAGCAAGCAGCGGAGAAGGCAATAAAGTCTGTGATGATTTTGCGCAAAATTGAGTTTCCATACACGCATGACTTGAGTCGTCTGCTAACTATGCTGGAATCCTCCGGAGAGAAGCTGCCCGAACAGGTCAGCAAAGCCGTTATATTGACTGATTACGCTGCTGTACTGCGGTATCCAAATTTTGACGAGCCAGTCTCTGAGCAGGCCTACGAGGACGCTGTGGCTATTGCCGAGACGGTCGTACATTGGGCGGAGGACCAGGTGGGGTACATTGGAATAGGGAACGCGCCTTAATCCCTAATGCCTGTGACTCAATGAAGCGGCGGTGGATGTGAGATAGTGATGGGCAGTGAAGGGGCCTTGGTAGAGTCAAAGGTAATATAAGATTTGGCAATCATGGTCTACGGCTAATTGATAATGAAATTTATTGATGACAGCATTTTGGAAGCCATCTCAGAACTGGTCTGTGGTTCAGGAGAGGGGTCAGGTGGCGGCTATGATACTCCCGGTCCCTATAGGACTAAGGGAGAAGTTATTTCCTTTTTTCAACGGGCTGGAGTGTGGCCAGCGGGTCAGTCTTCAACACGCAAATGGTTCACGCTCGAATCCCTGCAAGCAATAAACGGCACTAATGCTCTAAAGGGAATTCTACTTAGATTGTGCAACCCGAAAGAATACTATAGAAGCCCAGATATGCCGCCAAAGGTTATCGGTTACTTGAACAGCTTACTCCAAGTAGAGGGCTTGGGAGTCGAACTGGATGGAATAGAACCTAAGCTGAGGCAAAGAAGTCCAACTCTAGATGTACATCAGCCCCCAACTGCTCAGACTGATGTGCCGCCGAATTTCAGTCAACTGGTGGTAGATGACACCTTAGCCGCTATTTTGGCCCTTAGGTGGAAAGAGGCACAGAAATGCGTCAATGCGGAGGCTTTTCTGGCTGCCATTGTCATGATGGGTAGCATTCTGGAGGGTGTGTTGCTTCACAAAGTCGAATCAAATCTCAAGGTTGCCAACCAGTCAAGGTCAGCACCAAAGGACAATAGAAGAGGAAAGCCAAGACCAATCCATGATTGGGGATTATCCGCGCTGATTGACGTTGCCCATGACGTGGGTTGGCTGCAGGGCGATGTGCGTCGCTTCAGCCATGCATTGAGGCAATCTCGAAACCTTGTACACCCCTATATGGAAAGGCTTGAACGTGACAGGCCGGACAAGGATACATGTTCCATAAGTTGGCAGGTCGTCAGAGCTGCAGTTGCGGATCTATTGGGAATTGATTAAATTGCGACGGTTCACGGATAACATCTCACCGAAGTGAAATGAATCTATTGGGGGATTGCCCCGGGGTTAGCCGCCGGCTACCGCGGGGACGATGCTTATCTCGTCGCCGGACTGGGTTGCGGTGTCCACGCCCTGCAGAAACCGTACATCCTCGCCGTTGAGGTAGATGTTGACGAAGTAGCGTAGCTGCCCGGACTCGTCCATGACCCGCTCCTTAAAGCCCGGGTAGTCGCTCTCCATGCTGTCGATGAATTCGCCGATGGTGGAAGCTTCCACCTCCACCTTGTCCTGATTGTTTGTAAGCCGCCGAAGGGGTGTGGGCACCCGCACCAGAACTCCCATTAGCCGGTAACCTCCTTGGAACCGATAGGTTGACTCATTTTACAACATCTATGGCGTTTGAGGGGCTTTAACCCTCCACCACGTCTCCCGCGATGGGGTCCACCCGGACGCCGAGGGAACTGACCCATTCGACGCCGCGCTGAATCTCGTCGTTGTCGCCTTCCAGCTCCAGTATCACCCATCCCATCTCGTCCCGAACGTCGGCGCGCCGGATGTTGGTAATCACTTCAAACTTCCGGCCGAGGTTGTAGATGATGGGCTGGGTAACCAGGGCTGTCGGGAAGGTAAATTTCACGCGCTGCTTGTCCACTTCTCTCACCTCCGCACGGGGGCATGGCCGTTGAGGGCCGCTTCAAAGTCTTTCATGGTGGGCTTGATGCTCAGGGGCCGGGCAACGTCGCTGATAACCTCCTGAGTTTTGAGGCCGTTGCCGGTTATGAAGGCGACGGTGAGTTCATCCTTGGCTATAAGGCCGCGCTTGACCAGGTTCTTCAAGGCGGATATCACCACGCCGCCTGCGGTCTCTGTGAAGATGCCTTCCGTCTCGGCGAGGAGCTTCATGCCCTCGGCGACTTCTTCCTCCTGGACCCCGTGGGCGTCGCCGCCGGAGCGTTTCATGGTCTGAATCGCGTAGATGCCGTCGGCGGGGTTGCCGATGGCGAGGGACTTGGCGATGGAGTTGGGCCGGACGGGCATGACCATCTCCTCGCCGGCGTTAAATGCGTCAACGACGGGGGAGCAGCCAACGGCCTGGGCGGCGTACATCCGGGTGGGGACGGGGCCTTCCATGAGGCCAACGTCGACCATTTCACCGAAGCCCTTCCAGATCTTGGACAGCAACGCTCCGGAAGCAACGGGGACTACGCAGTGGGCAGGGAAGCGCCAGCCAAGCTGCTCGGCCACTTCGAGGCCCAGGGTCTTGCTGCCCTCGGCGTAGAAGGGGCGCATGTTGATGTTGACGAAGGCCCAGTGGTAGCTGTCGGCGATTTCGCTGCAGAGACGGTTTACTTCGTCGTAGCCGCCGTCTATGGCCATAATGGTAGGGCCGTAGATGGCAGCGCCGATAACCTTGCCCGCCTCCAGGTTGGAGGGGATGAAGACCACGGACTTCATGCCTGCGCGGGCGGCGTGGGCAGCGACGGAGCAGGCCAGGTTGCCCGTGGAGGCGCAGCTCAGGGTGTCGAAGCCGAACTCCAGGGCCTTGGTGGCGGCTACGGAAACGACCCGATCCTTGAAGGAGAAGGAGGGGTTGACGCTGTCGTTCTTAAGATAGAGATTGTCCAGGCCAAGGACCTTGCCCAGGTTGTTGGCCTTCATCAGCGGCGTGTAGCCGGCGTGAATGTCGACGGCGTTGTCGTCGTCTACGGGCAGCAGGTCCTTGTAGCGCCATATGGTGAGGGGGCCGTCTTCGATCCGGCGGCGGCTGGTGGCTTTGGCGACGGCGTGGTAATCGTAAGCCGCTTCCAGGGGGCCGAAGCAGAAGTCGCACACGTTCAGAGGCTCCACGGGATACTCCCGGGCGCACTCACGACATCTCAGGGCGGTCACGAAAGACATTTGCTGGTTCCTGGCAGATACAGGCGCGTTGGTTGGGGATGCAGTTAACGGTTGGGGATGGTAGCAGTTGAGTCGCTTTCTGTCAATGACAATAGGTTTGGAATGACGCTTTTCGACACTATATGGATGGCGAATTTGGATAACATAACAGGCGCCCACAGGGTTAACGCTTACGGAAAATGAAAACAGGGGCGGGACTTCACAGTCCCGCCCCTGTCGGAGCGCCGAAGAGGGCGCTCTCCGCCTGACTCACGCCGCCTCAGGACTTGATGTCGATCTTGTGGACCTGGGCCTTCGTCTCCTCGCTCTTGGGGATCGTGATGGTGAGGATGCCGTCCTGGAAGGATGCCTCCGCCATTTCGGGCTGTAGGCCCCGGGGCAGTCGCATGGTGCGGTGGAAGGCGTTGAAGCCGTGCTCCTTCATGACGTACTGCTTCTCCTCGGACTCCTTGCGACCCTTCATTACGAGCCAGTTTCCGCTGATGCTGAGGTCCACGTCGTCGGCCTTGAAGCCGGGAGCGGCGGCCCGCAGAACCAGAGACTCGTCGGTGTAGAAGGCGTCCATTGGAAGGGCGCCCCCGGAAGTCCCGTGTCGGGGCATTTGGCCGAAGTTGTGGGGGAACATCCTGAACACGTCGCGCTCCATTCTGCGAAGGTTATGGAAGGGGTTCCAGCGCTGGATAGCCATTGAGTTTTCCTCCTTAGTATATTGGGTCCGGTGAGACCCGTTTGGGTTTCCGTAACTGACAATGGTGATTATATATAGTTGATAAGTTAATGTCAAGTATACTTATCAATATATTGCTATCTTACATAACTTTATACACGCAAGTTAGTTGACTAAGCTCTGTATTTTCACTACAATAGCAGTACGGATATGACATTAAGATTTGGCGCGAGTCCCCGGTCCTGAGAGGGTCGTTATGGCCAGCTACTACGACATACTAGGAGTTTCAAAGACGGCTTCGGATGCGGACATCCGCAAGGCCTACCGTCGTCTGGCTCGCCAGTACCACCCGGACGTGAACCCCAACAACGCCGGGGCTGAGGCGAAGTTCAAGGAGGTAAACGAAGCCTATCAGGTGTTGTCCGACGAGGACAGCCGCAAGAAGTACGACGTTTACGGAGACAATTGGAAGCACGCCGAACACTTCCAGCAGGACGGCGACCCTGCCGGGCCTTTCGTGTGGCGCTCCACGTGGACGGGTGACGGCGGGTCCTTTTTTGAGGGCATGGGCGGTGACCTGTTCGACGGACTGTTTGGCGGAAGGGTACGGGACATACCCTGGAGAAAGATTGAACACCCGGTGTCCGTCACGCTGGAGGAAGCCTACGCCGGAACGACGCGACTGCTAGGCGTTCCGTTCGAATCGGGCGGTACTCAAAAGCTGGAAGTGAAGATTCCCCCCGGAGTTGACACCGGCTCGCGGGTCAACGTTGCCTACGACAATGGTCGGAGCGGCGGCGTCAGCTTGAAGGTGACGGTGCTTCCCCACTCTCGGTTTCAGCGGGAAGGCGCGAATCTGCGCGCGGAGATTGACGTTTCGCTGGTGGACGCTGTGCTGGGGGGAACCGTTTCAGTAGACACCCTGAAAGGCCGGGTGGAGTTGACCATTCCGCCGGAGACGCAGAACGGACAGTCCTTCCGACTTGGCGGCCAAGGGATGCCCCACCTGAACGATCCTGCGAGGTTCGGCGACCTGTTTGTGAAGGCCCGCGTGGTTGTCCCAAAGAATCTGGACGAAGAAGAACGAAGGCTGTTTCGGCAGCTTCGTGACCTGAGATCCGCAAGGAGATAGAGATATGGCTTTTGAGCAAGACCACAGCGCGGAACCGTGCTATGTCATCAGTATTGCAGCCAGAATGGTAGGATTGCACGCCCAGACTCTGAGATACTATGAACGGGCGGGCCTGCTTTCCCCCTCGCGCTCCCTGGGCCGGCAGCGACTGTATTCGCCGCTGGACGTGCAGAGAATTCTTCGCATCAAGGCTTTGACGGAGGAGATGGGAGTGAATCTGGCGGGAGCGGAAGTGGCATTGCGGCTGATGGCGCAGATCAAGGAGCTGCAGGCGGAGAACGAAGGGTTGAAACAAGAGATTATACGGTTGAAGTCCAGGGCCGCTTCCGGCAGGCGGACGGCCCGGAGGAGGATTCCCTGATGGTTCTAGGTCCGGAACGTTTCACAGAGAGGGCTCGGGAGGCCCTGAGCATCTCCCAAAACCTGCTGCGGCAATACCGTCATAGCCAGTGGGACATGGAACACATCCTGCTCGGCCTTCTCAGCCAGAGAGGCGACACGATGGAGTACATCCTCCAGACCATGGGAGTGTCCAAGGAGGATCTGAGGGCCAAAGTGGAGGCGGTGCTGGCCACGGCGCCCAAGTCATCTTTCGACTCCAACCAGGTATACCCCACGCCTCGCTCCTCCCGCCTGATGGAGTACGCCGCTGACGAAGCGGCGCGACTGCAGGACGAATTTATCGACGTTGGCCATCTGCTTCTGGCTGCGACCAAGGTGGAGGAAGAACATCCCAGCGGCCCCAGAATCCTGGCGGAAGCAGGCGTCACCGAAGAAGGCGTGTACCAGGCCCTTCAGGAAGTCCGCGGAGGCCACCGGGTAACGGACGAGCGGGCCGAGAGCAAGTACCGCTCGTTGGAGCGGTACAGCATAGACCTTACGGACCTGGCGTCGGAGGACAAGCTGGACCCGGTGGTGGGCAGGGAAGAGGAGATTCGGCGGGTGATGCAGACCCTGATGCGTCGCAAGAAGAACAACCCAGTCATCATCGGAGACGCTGGAGTGGGCAAGACGGCCATCGCAGAAGGACTTGCCCAGCTTATATCCGATGGAGACGTGCCGGACAGCCTGAAGGATCGCCGCGTCAAATCTCTGGACATGGGCCGGCTGGTGGCCGGGGCCAAGTTTCGGGGCGAGTTCGAGGAACGGCTCAAGGCGGTTATCGACGAGGTCAAGGACGCAGATGGCAAGATATACCTTTTCATTGACGAGATTCACACCATGGTGGGCGCCGGAGGCGGTTCCGAGGGGGCAATCGACGCAAGCAACCTCTTGAAGCCCGCCCTTGCGCGGGGAGAATTCCAGACCATCGGCGCAACCACCATGAGCGAGTACCGGAAGTACATCGAGAAGGACTCGGCGTTGGAGCGTCGGTTCCAGCCCATCTACCTGGAGGAGCCTTCCGTCGAGGAAACGGTCCAGATTCTGAAGAGTCAGCGGCCCAGATACGAGGAACACCACAAGGTGACCATCGAAGACGAGGCGCTGGAGTCAGCGGCCAGCCTGAGCCATCGGTATCTGACGGAGCGGCATCTTCCCGACAAGGCCATTGATCTGCTGGACGAGGCGGCAAGCAAGCTGCGGCTGGCGGCGGAGAGTCCGCCCGACCGCCTGAAGGCTAAGGGAGAAGAGCTCAAAGCCCTGGAAGAGCGGGAGGAATTGGCGGCACTGGAAGGGGACTACGAGATGGCCGCGCGACTGAAGATGGAAAAGCTGCAGTGCGAAACAGAGTACGTGCAGGAACACGAAATATGGAAGTCCGAGAACCCGGACCGCCCCACGGTCGGTCCCGAAGACATTGCTCATCTGATCACCAGCTGGACGGGCATACCCGTTGCTCGTCTGCTGGAGGGCGAAGCGGAGCGACTGCTGCACATGGAAGACCGTCTGCACGAGCGGATTATCGGCCAGAACGAGGCGGTTAAGGCCATCTCGGAGGCCATACGGCGCTCCCGTTCCAGGCTGAAGGACCCCAAGCGTCCCATCGGCAGCTTCATCTTCCTCGGTCCCACCGGCGTAGGCAAAACGGAGCTGGCCCGGGCGCTGGCCCAGTACCTGTTCGACGACGAAGATGCCATGGTTCGCATAGACATGTCAGAGTACATGGAGCGGCACACGGCGTCGCGGCTAGTGGGCGCACCCCCGGGCTATGTGGGATATGAGGAAGGGGGGCAGCTTTCCGAAGCGATTCGTGCCCGTCCCTTCCGCGTGGTGCTGTTCGACGAGATCGAAAAGGCCCACCCCGAGGTATTCAACATACTGCTCCAGATACTGGAAGACGGACGGCTGACGGACGGACACGGCAGGACGGTGGACTTCCGAAACGCGGTCATCATCATGACCAGCAACCTGGGCACCAGCATGGCAAACCGCTCATCGGTAGGCTTCCGTTCCGGTGAGAACGGCGTTCTGGACGAAGAGCGGTTGAAGTCCACGGTGCAGGACGCGTTGAAGCGGGAATTCCGTCCGGAGTTCCTTAACAGGATAGACGAAATCATCGTCTTCAACGCCCTCACCCAGGAGCAGATCAGGGAGATAGTCAAGCTGATGGCCAGGGAAATCCAGGGCCGTTTGGCGGAGCAGCAGATAACGCTGGATCTGACGGAGGACGCCCTCGGCTGGCTCGTCGACGAAGGCTACGATCCGGTGTACGGGGCGAGACCTCTCCGCCGGGCCTTGCAACGGTACGTGGAGAACCCGCTGGCAAAGATGCTGCTGGCGGGAGAGTTGGAGGAAGGCGACACAATAACGGTGGGCCTGCAGGACGGCTCCCTGGACTTCCACAGGAAAGAAGCGGAGCCGTCGACGGCGATGGTCGAAGCTGGCGCGAACGGTTAGCAACAGGCGGGCTATTCATAAACTTGTCCGCCTGTGCTATGCTAAGGGATGTACTATTTTCCAACTCTCGCCACGCTCAGGCTTGGGACAATCGGTTTCGTCAATGCACTATTATCTTTCTTCAGGATTTCCCTCAGGCGCCAGGGGTGGACGGGAGGAGTAGTTAGGTAGCAGGTTAGGTGTTTGTAAGGCTTGCATCCTTTGTGGTCTTTGCTGTCATTGGATGGCAGGTTAGTCTTGCCTTGTCGCCGGCATCCAACGAAGGTCAGGGCTACCTGCCCTGGGGCCTCGCAATCACCGCCATCACCGTGGTTAGCGGCATCGCGGGCGGCATCTACGGACCTAGACTCATTACCACCTTGACCAGAGCGGTGGACGAGGTCTCCCGGGTGTCCCTGAGCACCATCGTCTCCGGTACGCTGGGGCTCATTGTGGGTCTCATCGTGGCAGCCCTTGTTTCCATACCCTTCTTCCAGCTTCCGGGCGAGTTGAACTGGATTATCCCCTTCATAATCATGGGCACCTTCGCCTTCGTGGGCCTTTCCATTGGGTTGCACAGGGAACAGGACCTGCACCTGATACTGCCGGGAGCGGGGGGAGGTTCGAGGGCGCCGACCGGCGCCAAGGTGCGAATCCTTATGGACACCAGCGCAATAATAGACGGGCGAATCGGAGACCTGAGCGAAACGGGCTTCGTACAGGGGTCCCTGATTGTCCCACAGTTTGTGCTGGACGAACTGCGGCATATAGCCGACTCCAGCGACTCTATAAGGCGGACGAGAGGACGACGAGGCCTGGAGGTGCTTTCTAATCTGCGCCAGAACAAGGACCTGCCCATACAGTTTACCGACGCTCAGGTGCCCCGGGGCGGTGAGGTGGATACGGAGTTGGTGCGGATGGCTAAGGAGATGAAAGCCTACATTCTCACCACCGACTACAACCTGAACCGGGTGGCGGAACTGAACGGGGTCCACGTGCTCAACGTGAACCAGCTGGCCAACGCCCTCAAGCCCGTGGTGCTGCCCGGGGAAACGCTGGCGGTGAACATCATCCAGGAGGGGAAGGAGCTGGGTCAGGGAGTGGCGTTCCTGGATGACGGGACAATGGTGGTGGTGGAAGGGGGACGGCGTTTCATCAACTCCATCCAGGAAGTGACCGTTACGCGGGTGCTACAGACGGCGGCGGGGCGCATCATCTTTGCCCAGCCGCGGGGAATCTATAGATGACGGCAGACGAAACACCTTCCTCCGGCGCCGTGGGGGTTGTGATTGTGGGCGCGGGCAGGGGTATGCGCATGGGCGGCATGGACAAGGTGTTCGCGCCGATACGGGGACTCTCGATGATAGCGTATTCCCTGAGGACGTTCGCGTCGCTGCGAGAGGTGGACCGCATTGCGCTGGTCCTCCCCGAGGAGCGATTGAGGGAAGCCCGCCGGCTGACCACGGCCTTTGGAATGGGCAAGGTGAAGGCCATGTGCGGAGGTGGCCAGAGACGCCAGGACTCGGTTCGAGCCGGTCTTGAGGCTCTGGGTGAGTGTGATTTGGTAGCGGTACACGACGCCGCTCGCCCGTTGGTGGACCGGCCGCTGATACTACGGGGACTGAAGGCCGCATCGGAAACGGGGGCAGCGATCTGCGCCGTGCCGGTGACTGACACAATTAAGGTTGTCTCCGATGATGGCGCTGTGCTTGAGACTCCGCCCCGGGATACTTTATGGCAGGTGCAAACGCCGCAAATCTTCCGCTACGAGACGCTGATGAAGGCCCATCGAGAATGCAACGGAGACTTCACCGACGACGCGGCCATGGTAGAGAGTTTGGGCGTGGAGGTCAGGGTGTTCTTCGGGTCCTACCGAAACGTGAAGGTGACCACGCTGGAGGACCTGTCGGTTGCGGAGGCGCTGATGAGGTCTCCGGTGAGGCGTGCGGCCCCGTGAGCATGCGGGTGGGCATGGGATTCGACGCCCATCCTCTCGTTGAAGAAAGGCCCCTCATTCTCGGGGGCGTCGAGGTTCCCTACGAAAAAGGCCTCTCCGGTCACAGCGACGGCGACGTGGTGGTTCACGCTATCATGGATGCCATACTTGGCGCTGCCGCCCTGGGAGACAAGGGGGTCCACTTTCCTTCCAGCGATCCTTCGCTGAAGGGCATATCAAGCCTCGTGCTGCTGGAACGTACGGCTTCCCTGGTGAAGACTCGCCAGTGGCGGGTGGTCAACGTGGATGCTACAATACTGGCTCAGCGGCCCCGATTAGGGCCCTTCATCGACGATATGCGAGAGAACGTGGCGCAGGCCCTGGGAACACACAAGACGAACGTGAGCATCAAGGCTACGACCACTGACCACATGGGTTTCACCGGACGGGGAGAGGGTCTGGCGGCGTACGCCGTCGCACTGCTGGAGGCCGCATCGTGAAGCTGTACAGCACACTTTCCGGCGTGGAGAAGGAGTTCGCGCCTGCCGGGGAGCGGGTGAAGATGTACGTCTGCGGCATCACTCCTTACTCATCCAGCCACGTGGGACACGCCTTCAGTTCCGTTGTCTTCGACGTGCTGCGCAGATACCTGGAGTTCAAGGGACTTCACGTCCACCACGTCCAGAATTTCACCGACATAGACGACAAGATAATCGTCCGTTCCGCCGAGGAGGGCGTCAACTACCGGGAGCTTGCCGACCGGTACATCGAGGAATACACGGAGGAACTGTCCCGCCTGCGCGTCAAACCCGCCCACGTCTACCCGCTGGCCACCGAGGCCATTCCCCGAATGCAGGAGATAATCAGCAAGCTGGTGGAAAAGGGACATGCTTACGAGTCCGGCGGGGACGTGTACTTTCGGGTCGCAGGCTGTGAGGGGTACGGAAAACTCAGTCACCGTTCAATCGACAGCATGATTGCCGGCGCCAGGGTGGAAGCGCTGGAGGGCAAGGAACACCCCATGGACTTCACCCTCTGGAAGGCGGCAAAGCCCGGTGAACCCGCCTGGAAGAGTCCTTGGGGACCGGGCAGGCCGGGCTGGCACATCGAATGCAGCGCCATTGCCCTGGAGCATCTGGGAGAGACGCTGGATATTCACGGCGGCGGACAGGACCTGGTGTTTCCCCACCACGAAAACGAGATTGCGCAGAGCGAATGCTATACGGGAGTGACGCCCTTCGCCCGCTTTTGGGTCCACAACGGCATGATAAGGATGGGCGAAAGCAAGATGAGCAAGTCGCTGGGGAACCTGGTGAACGTTTCGCAGGCCCTTGAGGGTCACAGCGTGGATGCCCTACGGCTGTTTTTCCTGGGCTCTCACTACCGCAGCCCGCTCAATTACAGGGATGACAGTCTGGACGCGATGGAGCGCGCCGCCGAACGTCTTCGCAACGCTTTGCGTCCCGGGGCTGAGACTTCGGCAAATGGGCATCTGGAAGCGAATCCCTTCGAAGACCGCTTCACGGCCGCAATGGATGAGGACCTGAACACGCCGCAGGCGATGGGAGCGCTGTTTGACCTGGCGCGGGAGATAAACCGGGCGAGAGAACGTCGGCAGTCGGTGGATGCGGCCCAGACCAGCCTGAGACGGCTGGGCGGTGTGCTGGGGCTTGCCTTTGCGGCGGAAGACCAGGGACAGGATCTCCCCCTTGAACCGCTGATGGGCCTCTTCCGGAATACGGGTTCGCAGCTCAACGCGTCGGGACAGCACAAGCTGGCGGGATGGGTGGAAGCCCACCTGAAGGACGAAGACGGCGCGATCATTGTGGAGACGCTCCTGGCCATCCGCCGTGAGCTCAGGCAGGCCCGGGAGTACCAGATGGCGGACGCTATACGTTCCAGTCTCGGCGAAATTGGCTTTGCGTTAGAGGACACCGCCGACGGCACGACTTGGCGTTTTCGCCCTTCATAGCGGTCTTATTCTTGTACCCGTATCCCGGCGGAGCGACTTCCGTGAAAGCGCCTAGGTTGCAGCCACTCCATAGAGATTGAAATGTTGTACTGGGACCTGATAGACAGGCTGAAGGGTGTGCTTGAACCTTCCCGCGTGGTGACGGAAGAGGCGGAACTGCGCCGCTATTCCCAAGATGCGCTCACCCCCGGCCGGGCCTTCGACGCAGCGCCCCTCCTCGAACGTCGTGGCGACGTGCTGGTAAGGCCGAAGACCACGGAGGAAGTGTCGTGGGTGGTGAGGGCGGCCAGGGACTTCGGCGCTCCCATTATCCCCTACGGAGGCGGCACGGGCGTAATGGGCGGACTGGCGCCCCTGCGAGGCGGAATAATTGTCGACATGGGGCTGATGAACGGCATTCTTGAGGTCAGTCCAAAGGACATGACGGCTATGGTGGAGTCGGGTGTTATCCTGGAAGATTTGGCGTCGGCGTTGGCCGAGCAGGGCCTGATGCTGGGCCACGATCCCTGGAGCGTGCCAATCGCGACCGTGGGTGGGGCCATTTCCACCAACGGCGTGGGCTACCGGGCTGCTGCCGTCGGGCCCATGGGCGCACAGGTGCTGGGACTGGAGGTGGTGATGCCCACCGGACAAGTGATATCCACCAGGAGCGTCCCCAAGACCTCCAGCGGGCCGAACCTGAACCACCTGTTTATCGGATCGGAAGGTGTCTTTGGCATCATCACCAAAGCCACGCTGAGGGTGTACCGGCAGCCCGAGGAGCGAGTATTCTCCACATTCCGGTTTCAGACCTTTGAGGATGGCTTCGATGCGTTGACGGAGATGTTCGGGCTGGGTCTGCGACCCTCCGTAGTGGACCTGGCAGACGACTTCGAGGGAGTCCATCTCTATATGGTCTTCGAAGGTTTCAGGGAGATGGTGGAGGCGCAGCGACGTCGGTCGGCGGAAATATGCGTTGGCTGCAAGGGATGGGACATGGGCCCAACGGAGGCAATCCTGTACTGGGACACCCGCTACCGGGTGGCGGAGGCCTACAGGGACAGCTTGGACGATTCCAGCGACGAGGACAAGCCCAGACCCACAGGCCGGTCCTTCGACTATCTGCACGTAGCCCTGCCGGTGTCGAGGGTGCTGGAGTACCGGCTGCGATGCGAGGACATCTTCAGGAAGTACGATATCCGGGCTACGGAGTTCGCCATCTGGACGGAGCCGGAGCTGTTTTCCATGGTGCTGGTTCCCGGGACGAATACCCGGCCCGAGGACATGCCCAGGGCGGTGGAGTTGGCGCTTACCCTGGCGCAGGACATGGGCGGAATAATGGAGTACTGCCACGGCGTGGGAGTGAAGCTGGCGCACCTGTTGCCGCGAGAGATGGGCAACAGCCTGGATGTGGTGAGGGCGATGAAAATGACCCTCGACCCGCAGAATATTATGAATCCCGGTAAACTGGCATTGTAGGGGAGCGTATGCGCCCATTGGCTGTCGCAAACGCTGAACCTGCCTTGGCGCGAATCCACAGCAGAGAGGTGACTGATGCTTAGACTGTTTGCCCCGCGAGATCTGGCCCCAATCCCCGCCATCGCGATGACGGCCTTTGTGGCCCTGGCGATTTTCGGCTGGACCGGGAGGACCGACCTGGTCGATCCGGACAACTTGTCCGTTCCCTACTGGCCCTGGAAGCTGTGGCAAATCGCGCCTCTGCTAATGGGGTTGGGCGGGGCCTGGTGGATATGGTCAAGCACCCGCCGAGTTCCCTGGGTGCGAAGCCTCGCGTTGGGAATTCTAGCCTTAGTTGTGCTCGCCAACGGTTACAGCGGCTTTTTCGGCGACCATTGGGGCAACGTGTGGCGCACCGTCAATCCGCTGTTCATCGGTTCATCCACCGTGGCGGCGGTGGTTCTGTGGCGCTGCGGATGCATCGAGGCGCGCATTGGGGCTCTGCTCTCGCTGGGTTTGGGCGCGTTGGTCTTTGCTAACGCTTATTTCGTCAATAACGGGACTCTGTGGCAGGCGCTGGACCCGCTTAGGATGTTAACGGAGCTGGCCTGGGCCGCTGGCGCCAGCCAGGTCAACGTCGTGACGTCAGATGGGGGCTCGTCACCGGGCGAGGGCTGATGTCGTCACCCTCAGCGTTTGCGGCTCACGACTACGCGAGCGGCTGGGCCAAGGCCGAGCTTTACTGCGGCGTTTCCGTCTTTCAGGGCAATCTCCAGGGTGTCGAAGCTGCCCACGATGGCCAGCAGACCGTCGGCTTCGGCGTAACTGCTGCTGAGGCCGTTGACGATCGTGTCGCCGATTTCTATCCGGACCGAATCGTCAGTCGTCAGCAAGGCAGCAGGGATATCCGTCACGAGGTTGCCAAACCTGTCCACGTGTACAACCCTGCCGTGTAGGACGTCGTTCCGCCAGCTGGGCGTTGACATGGCTAGGCAATGGAGGCTGTCGACTTCGTCGCCCAACTCTGAGGCAGAAACACCCTTGGATAGGTACGCCGCAACGGGGGCAAAAAGGTCTCTGCCGTGGAAGGTGTGGCTGAGGGGATGAAGCCAGTAGTCGTCGTTGGTCAGGTGGTAGGCCTTCCAGCTATAGGGAAGTCCCACCTGCCTGCTCTTAGTCGAAGTCTGACCAAGGCCCGGCAGGAGGACGTGGGTTAGAAGGCCGTTGTCGGGGGCAAGGAAGCGTCCCTCCGGCGTTTCCAGCAGAACGGCGCGCCGGTTGGTGCCGACGCCAGGGTCTACCACCGCAACGTGGATGGCGTCTTTGGGGAAGTAGTGAATGCTGTGTTGAAGCAGAAAGGAGCCTTGGAGGATATTCTGGGGCGTCACGCCGTGGGTGACGTCGACGATCTCGACGTTGGGGTTGATGCTGAGAATGACGCCCTTCATCAATCCTACGTACGGGTCCTGAAGGCCGAAGTCCGTCGTCAGCGTGATGACGGGCCGCGAAGAGAGCAAAGTTCCTACCCTAGATCAGCCTCACTCTGACAATTGAGACGACAATGAAGATGAGCACCAGGGCTATGGTCGACCGGAACAGCACAAGTTCCACCCCGCGGCGAACCCGGAAAGTGGAGTTGGCGCTGCCGAACAGGCCGCTGCCCAGGTCCCTCACCTGGAAGAGGATGACCAGCACCAGGGTCACGGAGATTATTATCTGAATGAAGTTGAGGATGGTTTCCAACTAAGCGCTCCCGTTGGTGTTTTGAAGGGTGTTGAGTTTCTGTTGCATCAGCTTGTTGACCACGGCGGGATTGGCCTTGCCGCGGGTGATTCGCATCACCTGGCCCACCAGGAATCTGGAGGCCGTCTCCCTTCCGCCAAGGTAGTCCTGCACGGCCTTGGGGTTCTGGTCGATGGCCTCCTGGACTGCCTGCTCGACCAGGGATGAATCGCTGATCTGCACGTAGCCTTCGTCTTTGACGATGCGTTTCGGGGCCTTGCCCGTCTCGAAGGTCTTCTGCAGCACGGTCTTTGCTAGGGAATTACTGAGGTCGCCCGAGTCCACCAGATCGGACAACTGACCGAGATGGTCGGGCTCCAACCGAGATTGATCTATGCTTGCCAGCCCGTCGTCCAGAAGGCGAGAGACCTCCCCCAGCATCCAGTTGCTGACCCGCCTGGCCCTGCTTTCGGAGGCTTCCGCCTTGCCGTTAACCGCCTTCTCGAAGAACTCGGCGGAGGACCGGCTGGCGGATAGAAGTCCGGCGTCGTACAGAGGCAGCCCGTACTGGCTGACAAACCTGTCGCGACGCTGGGCTGGAAGCTCTGGCAGGGAAGCCCGGATCTCCGCAACCCACGCCGGGTCGGGCAGAAGCTCCGGTAGGTCTGGCTCTGGGAAGTAACGGTAGTCGTGGGCGTGTTCCTTGCTGCGCTGGCTGACGGTGACGGCCCGGTCTTCCACCCAGCCCCGGGTCTCCTGGACGACGTGGCCTCCGTCTTCGACCACCCTGCGTTGACGTTCCACCTCGTACTCCAGGGCGCTGAACACGGAGCGGAAGCTGTTCACGTTTTTGATTTCGGTGCGAGTGCAAAGTTCGCTGCTGCCCATGGGGCGTATGCTTACGTTGGCGTCGCAGCGGAAGTTGCCCTCCTCCATGTTCCCGGTGGAAACGCCGATGTATCGCAGGATGGAGCGGAGGGTGGTCAGATACTGGCGGGCTTCCTCCGGGGAGCGGATGTCCGGCTCGCTGACTATCTCCATCAGGGGTACGCCGGAGCGGTTAACGTCCACGAGACTGAAGGTCTCGCCGGTGGAGTTGCGCACGTGAGTAAGCTTTGCCACGTCCTCCTCCATGTGCACCCGCGTGATGCCAATGGTGCGCGTGTCGCCGTTGGTCTCAACGTCCAGATGTCCCCCGTAGGCGATGGGCATGTCGTACTGGGAGATCTGGTAGCCCTTCATCAGGTCGGGGTAGGCATAGTTCTTCCGGTCGAACTTGGTGCGGGTGGCGATGCTGCAATTCAGCGCGAGGCCGGTGGCTATGGCGTACTCGACGGCCTTCTTGTTGATGACTGGAAGCACGCCCGGCATTCCCAGGCAAACGGGACAGACCAGGGAGTTGGGTTCCGCGCCCTGGTAGTCGGACCTGCAGGAGCAGAACATCTTGCTCCGCGTCTTCAACTGGACGTGGACTTCCAGTCCGATGACCGTCTCGTATTTTGTGGGGGCCGTTGTGGTCACGTTCGCACTCTCATTGAGGTAGGGAAATGCCCACGCAAGTATATCAATCCGTGGGGATAGGCTTCAATGGATGGTCTGTCTTCTCCCTTCCCCCTCGATGGGGGAAGGTTAGGATGGGGGTGAATGCCGACCAAGGCAACATCTTCCCTCTACGGTCTACGACGGCCAGGCTTCCTCCCCCACGAGGGGAACGAAACGGCAGCCACCTCTGTACTTGATTGACACCCCTTCGCCCGTTCTGATGGCCAGGACGAGTTCCTGGTCTTTACGGCTGCCTATGGGGATGACGAGCCTGCCGCCAACGGCCAGCTGGTCGACGAGAGACTGGGGAAGCCGGGGTGCGGCGGCGGTCACGAGTATAGCGTCGAAGGGCGCCTTGTCCGGGCAGCCGAGGATGGAGCCGGACTCCAATGCCTGCACGTTGGTCAGACCGAGGAACCGCAGCATTTCGTCGGCGTGGCGGGCCAGGGCGGGTATTCGCTCAACGGTGACGACGGAGCCCTGGTGGGCCAGCAGTGCCAGGACGGCTGCCTGGTATCCGCTGCCCGTTCCCACCTCCAGCACCCGGTCCGTGGATGCGGGCCGGAGGACGCTGGTCATGTAGGCCGTCATCAGAGGTTGGGAGATGGTCTGGCCGTAGCCGATGGGCAGCGGCTCATTAATGTAGGCGCGATGACGGAGTTCCGGCGGGACGAACAGTTCGCGAGGCACCTCGGCCATGGCCGTCAGCACACGGCTGTCGCGGACCAGTCCGCCCAACCTCAGAAATAGGGCGTCCTTGGCGTCTGATAATCGGCGGGTCATGGCTCCTGACTCACTAGTGATGAATCTTCTCTATTCAAGTATACACGGCTGCAAGGGTAGTTTTGGTACAATTGAATGAATCGTTAGACCCGTATGCAATACCTTGTCTGAACCTACCTTCCCCACCTATTATCCCGTATTCCTCAGCCTCAAAGGCAGGCGATGTGTGGTGGTGGGCGGCGGGCCCATCGCCGAGGGCAAGGTCAGAAATCTGATGAAGCACCCCTGCGAGGTCGTGCTCATCAGCCCCAGCGCGACGAAGTCGCTGGCTGAGTGGGCCGGAAAGGGAAGAATAACGTGGGAGCGGCGTGAGTACCGTGAGGGCGACCTGGAGGGGGCGTTTCTGGCCATCGGCGCTACGGGAGTCCTGGAAGTGGATAGACTCATGTCAGAGGAAGCGGAACGGGAGCGGGTGCTGTTGAACGTGGTGGACTACGTACCCCTCTGCATGTTCATCGCGCCGTCCATAGTTGAGCGGGGGCCGGTGACCTTCGCCATCTCCACCTCTGGCGCCAGCCCCGCCCTGGCCCGCAAGCTGCGCGAGTCCATGCAGGAGAGCGAGTTGCTGGACTACGCCGAAATTGCCGGACTGCTTTCAAAGGCGCGCACGGAGGTTAAGCGTCGCGGATGGAAGATACCGCCGGATCGGTGGCAGGAAGTCATAGACAGAACTCTGGTTGAGGCGGTGAGAGAAGGGCGAGAGGATGAGGCGTTGGAAGGAATCCTGAGAAAGCTGTCCGGCGAGGAACCGTAATGAAAAGAGTGGTCGTCGTTGGGACTCGTGGGACGCCGTTGGCCCTGCTTCAGACGCAAGAAGTTGTCGACAAGCTGCGGGAGAAGCGCCCGGACGTGGAGTTTGAGGTGAAGGTGCTCCGAACCGCCGGAGACCGGGCGGCGGAAGCGCCCCTCCGCAGCCTGGGTGTGGGCATCTTCGTCAAGGAAATAGAAGAGGCCCTGCTGCGGGGTGAAATCGATATGGCCGTCCACAGCCACAAAGACCTGCTCCCAAAGCTTGCCTCGGGATTGTCCATCGGCGCTGTTACTGAGCGGCTGGATCCACGGGACGCGCTGGTAAACCGCTGGAACGCAAGCCTGGAAGACCTGCCATCCGGAGCGAGAATAGGCACCAGCAGCCCCAGGCGCGCCGCTCAGCTTGGGAGATGGGTCCCCCACGTGGACGTCCTGCCTGTGCGGGGGAGCGTAGGCACCCGCATCAAAAGAGCGATGGGCGACGACTACGACGGGGTGGTGCTTGCGGCGGCGGGGATGATCCGGCTGGGCGTTGAGGAGAAGATATCCGAGTTTCTGCGCGCCGATAAATTTGTGCCTGCGCCGGGACAAGGGGCGCTGGCAGTGGAGGTGCGTTCCGACGACGATGCAACCTCGTGGATGCTGCGGAGCATAGACCACACGCCGACACGTCGCGCCGTAATGGCGGAGATGGCCTTTCTGGAGCGGCTGGGCAGTGGATGCCAGGAACCCTCGGCGGCCTACGCGCGAGTTGCGGGCGAAACCATGGTGATGCAGGTGTTTCTGGCCTCCCCCGACGGTAAGCAGTCCTACTTCACAAAGGCGCGTGGCCGGACCGACAATCCCCACGAACTGGCCATGGAAGCCGTCCAGCAGCTCATCGAAAGGGGAGCCGGTCCGCTGGTGCCGGGTTACAGTCGGTGAATGCTCGGCTTGGTCTGGTTTCGCTGGTGGGGGCCGGCCCCGGAGACCCCGGGCTGATAACCGTCAAAGGCTTGCAGCGTTTACGCGAAGCCGACGTTGTCGCCTACGACCGGCTGGTGGACGGACGGTTGCTTGAGGAGGTGCGGGATGACGCAGAACTCATCGACGTAGGCAAGCAGGCAGGACAGAGCGGCGTGGGACAGAGGAGTATCCATACCATCCTGATTGACAAAGCCCACGAAGGAATGCGGGTGGTGCGGCTGAAGGGTGGCGACCCCTTTGTTTTCGGTAGAGGCGGCGAGGAAGCCCAAGTGTTGGCGATGGCTGGCATCCCCTTTGAGGTGGTGCCCGGTGTCTCCTCCGCCGTGGCCGCTCCCGCCTACGCTGGAATCCCTCTCACGCACCGGGAGGCCGCATCTTCCTTCACCGTTGTCAGCGCTGTCGAAGGAGCGTCAAAGACGGAGTCTGCAGTTCCGTGGGACGTGCTGGCGCGGACGGAAGGAACGCTGGTGGTTATGATGGGTTGGGGCGCGCTGCCGCGGGTGGTTGAGAGACTCTTGGGTGAGGGAATGCCGCCTTCGATGCCCGCAGCAGTTGTGCAGTGGGGAACGGAACCTTATCAGAGAACAGTGATTGGCAACCTGGAAAACATCGTCGAACGCGGGCAAGTCGCAGGCCTTGGCCCGCCGGTGGTGGTGGTCATCGGGCGGGTGGTTTCGCTCCGGAAGGAAATTCGCTGGTACGAGGATAAACCTCTCTTCGGCAAGCGAGTGCTGGTCACTCGGTCGCGCACCCAGGCGTCCGTGCTGAGCCTTATGCTCGCCGATGAGGGGGCAGAAGCCATTGAGGTCCCGACCATAGAGATAGCGCCGCCCATCGACTTTGCCCCACTAGACAAAGCGCTGCACGACCTTCGGAGCTTCCGATGGATTGTCTTCACCAGCGTCAACGGAGTGACAGCGTTCTTCAACCGGCTGAATAAGCTGGGCATGGACGCTCGCGCTCTGGGCAGCAGCCGCGTCTGCGCCATCGGGCCGATTACCGCCAGGGCGCTGGAGCAGCGGGGAATCATCCCCGACTTCACGCCTTCCCGGTACACCACCGAACGGTTGGTGCAGGGACTGTCGGAGCACGGCGTCGCAGGCTCGAGGGTGTTGATGCCTCGCACGAATATCGCCCCGGAGGATGCCGCACGGACGCTGGAGAGGCTGGGGGCGCAGGTGGTCCAGCCCGTCGCCTACCGTACGCTGACGCCTGATAACTCGGCGGAAAAGGCACGGAATCTGCTGGGCCGTGGTAAAATTGACATAGCAACCTTCACCAGTTCCTCCACAGTCAAAAACCTGCTGGACCTGCTTGACGGCGACCCTTCGCCCCTGGATAACGTGTTGATTGCCTGCATCGGCCCGGTGACAGCCCGCAAAGCGCGTGACTTAGGATTGAAGGTGGACGTGGTGGCCCGTCGTCACACAGTGGCGGGGTTGGTGCAAGCGCTGAAAAACTACGTGGATTCTGCTTCAGAGGCATAGCCCCAAATGTCCCCAAACTCAATAACGCGGCTGCGCAGGTTGAGGGAGACGAACGCCCTCCGTTCCTTGGTGCGCGAGACAAGCCTCGCTGTCTCCGACCTCATCTACCCCATCTTCGTCACCCATGGCCGGGACCGAAAAGAGCCCGTTGATCCCATGCCCGGCTCCTATCATCTGTCGCTGGACAAGCTGCTGGACGAGGTGGATGAAGTCTCCGAGTTGGGCATCCCCGGCGTCATCCTCTTTGGCCTGCCGGCGCGCAAGGACGACCTGGGTTCCGAGGCCTACGACAGCAACGGCATCATCCAGGAAGCCATCCGCGTCATCAAGATGACCAGCCCCCACCTGCTGGTGATTACCGACGTTTGCCTCTGCCAGTACACCAGTCACGGCCACTGCGGCGTCGTCGACAGCGGCCGGATAGATAACGACGCTACGGTGGAGCTGTATACCCAAACGGCGATCTCCCACGCCGAAGCGGGCGCCGACGTGGTGGCCCCCTCCGGCATGATGGACGGACAGGTGGCGGCTATCCGCGACGGGTTGGACGCCAGCGGGTTCGGGCACCTCCCCATCATGGCATACGCCGCCAAGCACGCCTCCGCCTTCTACACTCCCTTCCGGGTGGCGGCTAACTCCGCCCCCCAGTACGGCGACAGGCGCAGCTACCAGATGGACCCCGCCAACGGGCGGATGGCCCTGCGGGAGATCCAAGCAGACATCGACGAGGGCGCGGACATCGTCATGGTGAAGCCCGCCCTGGCCTATCTGGACGTCATCGCCCGTGCCCGCGACAGGTTCGACCATCCCATCGCCGCCTACAACGTGAGCGGGGAGTATTCGCTGGTGAAGGCCGCCGCCGCCAACGAGTGGGTGAACGAGGAGCAGGTGGTGCTGGAACTGCTGACGGGCATCAGGAGGGCGGGCGCGGACATGATCATCACCTACCACGCCAAGGACGCCGCCCGCTGGCTCCAGCGCGCTTAGATCTCTTCCCTCCTTCCCCCTCTACCATCCTGTGAGCGGGTTGGGCCTGTCCTGAGCCTGTCGAAGGGGTGAGGGTCACTCTCTTCCTACCCTTTCCGAATTTCTGCCAGTGCCGACACCGTCCTCTCCCAGGAAGCATTGGCGTCTGCGCCGGTTAGCACCGGCGATGCGATGATCTCCGTCACCCCGTAGGAAAACAGCCTCTGGACACCCTCCACCACCTGCTCCGCGTTGCCGTGGATGGCCACGGCGTCAATCATCCCGTCGCTCCACTTGCCCGACTTCGCTTCCGGGAATCCGGCGTCGACAAACATCTGGGCGTAGAAGGGAAGCGTCACGTACAGCCCCATCTGCTCCCGGACGGCCTGACGCACCGTGTCGGCGTCCTCGTCGACGGCGACGATGGCGTGGGCGACGAGGGGTGGCGTAGGCCGTCCGGCCCGTTGTGCCGCTGTGGTCATGGTGGGAAGGGCTGAGTCACGCAGGTACGCCAATGGACATACCCAACTGATTGCGCCGTCGGCCTCCTCTCCGCAAAGCTCGTAGGAGCGACGGCGGAGGGCTGAGGCCATGACGGGCACGTCGATGGGAGCGTCAATCTCTCCCCGCGCGACGTAGAAGTGCCCTTCGAAGTCCACCTCACCCTCCTGCAGAAGCGCCTTGAGGATGCGCAGGTATTCGCGCAAATGGCTCAGTGGGGCGTGGAAGTTAACCCCGAATGCGTGAATCATGCCGTCGCGGTGGCTGGGCCCCACGCCCAGCCGGAATCGACCGCTGCTGAGCTGATGGAGCACCTGCACCTGCTGGACCACGGCGATGGGATGTCGAGGCCACGTCGGAACGATGGACGTACCCAGCAGGATACGGCTGGTCTTCACGGCCGCCGCGCCAAAAATAGTCATCCCGTCGGGCCGCGCCCCGCCGGTGGTAAGCCACGCGGCGTCAACCCCCAACTCCTCCGCCCGTTCAATCTGGCCGACAGCCTCCGAGGGGGAGCCGGTAATGGCAAGGCCAATGCGTTTGGTGGTGGTCATATCCAATGCTCCAAAAGAAATATAAGCAGTTGAACCTTACTGCGTAGTCAAATGCTAGGCAAGCCTCTCGCAGGGCCTGGTGTGGTTGCCCCAGCATCCTAACGGCCGTCAAGTTGACGCATGCAAGAATGGAGCGTTAGGATGAAGTTGCTCTACCACGAGCGTACCTAGTCCTGTTGAAGGATGTGGCCTTGTGCCCCCTTGAGACAGAGCAGGACGAGGTGCTTGTGGTAGAGCCGCCGAATCCTAGTCGCAAGGGGGTTTCCTTATGAAGAAAATCGTGAGTTTGTTAGCTTTTGTGGCCCTACTGGTTCTGGTTGGGTGTGAAGAAGAGCGGCGAGGCCTGCGAATAAGCTCCGAAGGGGAGATGAGAATCATAGTTCAGACTAGCTCACCACACTATGATGAGGTGGCGAGCTTCCTGGAAGACTCGGAAATTGAAGGCGACGGATTCGGCGGCTATGAGTTGTCTGCCACGGAATACTCGGAACTTGAGGCCATCTTGCCTACGCCGTCGCCAGAGCAAGTGCAAAAAGCTGAAATATGGCACGAGCAGTGGGAGCACTTGGAGAACATAGACGCCTTTGACGCTGCAATGGCCAAGATCAATGAAGACAAGATAATGGACTTGGAGGAAGCGCTCTTTTTCTGTACCGGTGCCCCACAGTGGCTCAGCATGATGAAGGAGGCGCAGAACTACGTAGCTACTTACGCTGAGATTGATCCAGAAACAGTAGAAGAAACCCCTGGACTGGCTAATTTGGGGCGTGTTGCGAAAGAGCGTCAAAGCGCAATTGAGGCGGTGATGGCGGAGTGTCCCGACCTATTGCAATGATGACAAAGGGAGAGACATACTGGAATGCGTTCTATGAAAGTCTCCTATAGTAGTCCACATGGGCTCATACCTATTCGCCGAACCCAACTAAGTTTACAGTGTTGAAACAAGTCTACGGGCTAACCGTGCACATAAATGAATGGCCCATCTCTACCGAACCGGACAAATGGATGGCGGAGATACCCGCGTTGCCTGGTTGCAGAGCTTGGGCCGACACCCCGGAAGAAGCTCTCGAAATCCTCTCAGACTTGGTAGTCGACTTTTTACCAGACAAGAGTGCGGGAGACGTGGGCGGTAGTAGCAGAGCCCCCTAATCCACCGGCACCGCTGCTCTTTGCCGGGCCGGTTTCAGCGCCTTCTTCAGGTAGTAGCCGGTGTGGGACGACTTCACCCTGGCAATGTGCTCCGGCGTCCCCTCAGCCACCACTCGGCCTCCCTTGTCGGCTGGGCCGGGTCCCATGTCGATAATCCAGTCGGCGTTCTTGATCATGTCCAGGTGGTGCTCGATGAGGATTATCGAGTTGCCCGCGTCCACCAGCCGGTGTAGGACGTTCAGCAGAGCGGCGCAGTCGGAGAAAGACAGGCCCGTGGTGGGTTCATCCAGCAGATAAAGGGTCTTGCCGGTGGCCCGCTTGGATAGCTCCGTCGACAGCTTTACCCTCTGGGCCTCGCCGCCGGACAAGGTAGTCGCGGGCTGTCCCAGCCGGATGTACCCCAGTCCCACGTCGCGCATGGTCTCCAGTTTGTTGCGAATTTTGGGGATGTTCTGGAAGAACTCCAGCGCGGTATAGACCGTCATGCCGAGAACGTCTGCGATGCTCTTGTCCCTGTAGCGAATCTCCAGCGCCTCCCGGTTGTAGCGTCGTCCCTTGCAGACCTCGCAGGGCACGGTAACGTCGGGCAGGAACTGCATCTCCACGTGGGTGTATCCTTCGCCCCTGCAGGCCTCGCACCGACCTCCCTTCACGTTGAATGAGAAGCGACCCGGCTTGTAACCCCGGGCCTTGGACTCGGGCAGACTGGCGAACAGATCGCGGATGGGTGTGAAGGTCCCCGTGTAGGTGGCGGGATTGCTGCGCGGGGTGCGTCCGATGGGCGACTGGTCGATGTTGATCACCTTGTCCAGAAGCTCAATGCCGTTCACGGTGTCGTGCTTGCCCGGACGGTCCTTGGCGCGGCTGATTGCTTGGGCGAGCCGCTTGTAGAGGATTTCGTAGACCAGAGTGCTCTTACCTGAGCCGGAGACGCCGGTGACGCAGACCAGACGGCCCAGGGGGAACTTGACGCTCACCTTCTTGAGGTTGTTTTCGCGGGCGCCCTTCACTTCCAGCGCCGCGCCGTTGCCATCCCTTCGGGCCTCCGGCACGGGTATGGTCTTACGCCCGCTGAGATAGAGGCCGGTCAGGGACTTTTCTGAAGCCATGACGTCGTCGATGGTGCCGGTAACGACCACCTCGCCACCGTGCTCGCCTGCGCCCGGCCCCAGGTCTACGATATGGTTCGCGGCGCGCATGACCGCCTCGTCGTGCTCCACGACAATCACCGTGTTGCCCAGGTCTCGCAGGTGGTTGAGGGTGCCGATGAGCCGGTTGTCGTCGAAGGGGTGGAGGCCGATGGTGGGTTCGTCGCAGACATAGAGGACGCCCGTGAGACCGGAACCTATCTGGGTGGCCAGCCGAATGCGCTGGGCCTCGCCGCCGGAGAGAGTACGGGCGGACCGATCAAGCGTCAGGTATCCCAGCCCGATGTCTTCCAGGAACTGGAGGCGGCTGAAGATCTCCTTCAGGATGGGCCGGGCGATGGCCTTCTCCCGGACTGAAAGGGGAAGAACGGCCCCGTTGGTGGAACTCTCCGAAGCGAGGGCGTTGGCCCACTGCAGGGCCAGGGTGACGGGCAGAGCGCACACGTCCATGATCCCTCGACCGTCGACTTTGACGGAAAGGGCCTCTGGCCGCAGTCGACGGCCCTTGCATGACTGGCACGGACGGGCTGCCATGTACCGCTCGATTTCGCGCCGTATGTAGTCGGAGTCCGTGTCGCGGAAGCGGCGTTCCAGGTTGGGGATCACCCCTTCGAAGTTGGTCTTCCAGCTATAAACGCGGCCCCTCTGGGTGGTGTGCTTGATGGTGACGGTCTCGCCCTGACTGCCGTACAGAATCAGGTCAATGGCCTGCTTAGACAGCTTGCGAATGGGGGTGCTTGTGGAGAAGCCGTAGTTGCGGGCCATGGATTCCAGCATGCTGCTGTACCAGGGACTGGATGAACCGGCCCTGGACCAGGGCAGGACCCCGCCTTCCCGCAGCGAAATCTCCTTGTTGGAAAGCACCAGCTCCGGGTCCACCTCCAGCTTGAAGCCCAGGCCGGTGCAGGCGGAGCAGGCCCCGTGGGGACTGTTGAAGCTGAAGGTGCGGGGCTCTATCTCGGGCAGGCCGGTGCCGCAGCGAACGCAGGCGAATTGCTCGGAAAACTCCAGCTCCTCGCCGCCCTCGACGGCAATCTGGACCACGCCGCCGCCCTCCCTGAGGGCCGTCTCAACGGAGTCCGTGACCCGTACCAACTCCAGCTGTTCGTCGATGATGAGACGGTCGACGGCAAGCTCTATGTAGTGCCAGTATCGCTTGTCCAGGTTCAGCTGCTCCGCATCCTCGACGCGCATGACGTCCCCGTTGACTCGCACACGGGCGAATCCCTGCTTGCGCGCCTCGCTGAACACTTCTTTGTGTTCGCCCTTTCGGCGCCGTACCTTGGGGGCCAGCACCATGATACGCGCGCCCTTGGGAAGGCTGAGTAAGGAGTCGACAATCTGCTGCACCGTCTGGCGCGCCACGGGCTCGCCGCATCCGGGACAGTGGGGACGTCCGGCGCGGGCAAATAGAAGGCGAAGATAGTCGTAGATTTCGGTTACCGTGCCCACTGTGGAGCGGGGGTTGTGGGACACGCCTTTCTGGTCGATGGAAATGGCTGGGGAAAGCCCTTCAATATATTCAACCTCCGGCTTGTCCATGCGGCCCAGGAACTGGCGGGCGTAGGCGGAGAGAGACTCCACGTAGCGGCGCTGTCCTTCGGCGTAGATGGTGTCGAAAGCCAGGGAGCTTTTGCCGGAGCCGGAAACGCCGGTGATGACCACAAGCTTGTCGCGGGGAATGGTCAAGCTGATGTTCTTGAGGTTGTGCTGGGTCGCGCCCCGAATGACTATGTTTTCCTGTGGCATCTACACCTTTCCCGAACGTGATTAAGCCCCATTTTAGCACTACCGGGGTGGAAACGGCACTACCTTCGGAGACTGGAGGCCGTGCGTCCGGACATTGATGGGCCAGAACAGTTGTATATCGGACGCAAATGTACTAAACTCTCCGACAAATGCCTTCTCTCCCGGCTTCCAGGGCCCTGTGGTTTGTGCTGCTGTTCGTGCTGCAGTTTCTCGGCTGCTTGGGAATGGTGATCTTTCAGGAAGTTACAGGCAACACCACCGATACAGCCCTGGAAACGGCCATCGCAGTCGGAGTGGGGGTTTCGTATTTTGTTATAATCAGAATTGCAACAAGTTGGATTGCAGTCGAAGGTGTAGCCATGTTGTATGACCTTTACAAGAGAGAAGTAGAGCGAAGGGCTGAGGAAAGAGCTGAGCGGCGAACCAGAGCTATGACAAGAATGGAATCTCTACTCATTCATGAAGAATGGGAAAAGCTCAGTCCGGAAGAAAAGAGTAGGCAGACATATGAAGAATTCTCTCGCAGCAAGTGGACCGAATCGGATGAGGAGCGGTAGCTTCGGGTGATGATGCTGGGATCGCTCATGCGTAAGGTGGAAGAACGGGTTGAGAAGGAATGTACGGAGGAGATTCTTCGCATTGCCGCGGAATGGGACAAGCTGAGTCCTAAGGAAAAGACCGAGCAGTCCCTTGCGGATTTCTTTAGTGCCAGGTTAATGCAATTGGACGAGAAGCGGAAATCACGCCGCAGGGATAGGGAATCGCGTCTCAATGAACCGAATCTGTTTCGGGTGCTATTTGTACCCTTTGGGTTTGTGCCCTATTTCAATTGGGATGGCTGTTCTCCAGGGCGAGGGTAGGCTACCACCCCACGCGGCTTAGGGGAGGGCTCAAGGGCCCCCGGTCTTCCAGCTTGCAGCCCGACTCCGGGGGCGGCCTTCGTTGCGGTCTGGCGGCGTTGTGATACCTGCGGGCCCGCTTCTGCTTTTTCATCTCCTCTTCCACCATGTTGAAGTCGAACTTGGAGATGAGATGCAGGCTGCCCTGAAACGCCAGGAACCACAATTCGGGCGTCCATCGCCGGGTGAAGTCCATGCGGGGCGCTATCTGATATGCGTCGATGTACTGGGACGGGTGCAACACCACGTCGGGACGGATGCCCACGCGATAGGGATAGTCACTGCCTCCCTCCACGTTCCATAAGGGCGCATGGTCGATGTTCAGGGTCTTGGTTACGGTGGCGGAGGCGGCAAAGTACCTCTCCTGGGCGATGTAGAGGATAACCCGGTCCCCCGGCGCCATCCGCTGGACCTTGCGCCGGTGTTGGGCCACAAGTCCCACCATGTCAAATTTGCGTTTCTTGGCAATCTGGAAGTTTGCCGGACTCTTTACCACCATCCAGAAGCTTTTGGGCATAGCGTATCATTATTCCGTATAAGGTTTGGTGAGCGATCCCATTATTGCACATAGCAGGTGTCTTGTTAAAGGCGAGGTCTGCCCTTGTGCCTTCCTTGATTCTCCCCTTACTATTTATGCTTGGATTTGAAAGCCCCTGCTTCCTGAAATACAGGACCGGGTTGGAGGATGGAAGACAAGAGTGAATTCCACCGAGCAAAGGGAACGTCTCGCAGACCTGCTTAAGCGGCGGATTCTGGTGGCGGGCGACGCCAACGGGACCCGCATTCAGGCATTGGAACTCGATGCCGAAGACTTCGGCGGGCCCGAGTACGAGGGATGCAACGAGTACCTTAACATCCTCCGCCCCGAGTTGGTTCAGGACATCCACCGCTCCTATCTGGAAGCAGGTGTAGACATCGTCATCACCAACTCCTTTGGCAGCACACCCCTGGTGCTGGACGAGTACGGCCTGGGACACCGAGCGCGGGAGATAAGCGAGGCGGCTGCGCGAAACGCCCGGCTTGTCGTGGATGAGTTTTCGAAATCGGAGCGTCCTCGTCTGGTCGCGGGGTCCATGGGGCCCACGACTCGCTCTATATCGGTAACGGGCGGCGTTACCTGGGACGAGCTTCGGGAGCACTACTTCGTGCAGGCTTCGGGGCTTTGGGAAGGCGGATCGCACCTGCTGCTGGTGGAAACATCCCAGGACACGCTGAACGTGAAAGCCGCCCTCGCTGCCATCGACGATCTGTCCGACAAGCTGGGGGTGGACATTCCCGTGGCCGTGCAGTGCACCATCGAGACTATGGGGACCACCCTGGGGGGACAGGACGTAGAGGCCTTCTATGCCTCGGTAAGCCATCGGAACCTTCTGTGGGTGGGTATGAACTGCTCCACCGGGCCGGAGTTCATGCGAGACCATCTTCGGACGCTGGCGTCCATCTCCCGCTTTCCCGTGTCGGTGATCCCCAACGCGGGGCTGCCGGATGAGGACGGCAACTACAACGAAACGCCGGAACACTTCTCCAGTACGCTTCTTTCCTTTGTGCGGGGAGGTTGGGTGAACGTTCTTGGCGGTTGCTGCGGCACAACCCCGGAACACCTGAAGCCGCTCTTGGATGGGGTAGCCAATGCCGCGCCGAGAAGGGTCTCTGATCGGCAAGCTGTAGTCTTCTCAGGGTTGGACACCCTGACTGTCGATGATGACATTCGGCCGGTTCTGGTGGGTGAACGCACCAACGTGTTGGGCAGTCGCCGGTTCAAGCGGCTCATCCGCGAGGGGAAGTTCGACGAAGCATCGGAGATTGGACGTCGGCAGGTGCGACGGGGCGCTCACGTGGTTGACGTCTGCCTGCAGGACCCTGACCGGGACGAGATGACGGACGTAGTGACGTTCCTCAAGAGGCTAGTGGGAAAGGTCAAGGCGCCAATTATGCTCGACTCCACAGACACCGCAGTCCTTGCGGAGGCCCTGAAGCACACCCCCGGCAAGAGCATCATCAACTCCATTAACCTGGAGGACGGCGAAGAGCGTTTCGCCTCAGTAGTGCCGGTGGCCCGGAGCTTTGGCGCGGGGTTGGTGGTGGGGTGCATCGACGACGACAAGGAGCAGGCCCAGGCCATCACCCGGGAGCGAAAGCTGGCCATCGCCCAGCGCTCCTACGAACTGCTGACAGAGAAGTACGGAGTGCAGCCCGAGGACATCATCTTCGACCCGCTGGTCTTTCCCATCGGCACGGGCGACGTCAACTACCAGGGGGCCGGGGTGGAGACCGTGGAGGGGGTCCGTCTCATCAAAGAGAATCTGCCGCGAGCTCGAACGGTTCTGGGCATCTCCAACGTTTCTTTCGGACTGCCCCCCGCGGGTCGTGAAGTGTTGAACTCGGTGATGCTCTACCACTGCGTTCAGGCGGGCCTGGACATGGCCATCGTAAACACGGAAGGGCTCGTGCGGTATGCATCAATCCCGGAGGATGAGCGAAAACTCGCGGAAGACCTGATCTGGTGGCGCGGCGAGGACCCAATCGCCGCCTTCGCCGAGCGATTCCGGGAACGTCGTATTCAGCGGCCCGAGTCGGAGCGGAAGAAGATGCCCCTTGACCAGCGTTTGTCCTCCGCCATCGTGGAGGGAATAAGAGAGGGGTTGGAGGCGGACTTGAAGGAGGCTCTGGCCGAGCGTTCGCCGCTGGAGATAATCAACGGCCCGCTAATGGATGGGATGAACGAGGTGGGGAGACTCTTCGGTCTGAACCAGCTCATAGTCGCCGAGGTTCTGAGCTCGGCGGAGGTGATGAAGGCGGCGGTCTCCTACCTGGAGCCGCTTATGGAGAGTGGCGAGGCAGCCACGCGAGGCACCATTGTCCTGGCTACGGTTAAGGGAGACGTTCACGACATCGGCAAGAATCTGGTTGACATAATTCTTTCCAACAACGGCTACCGGGTCATTAATCTCGGCATTAAGGTCCCGCCCCAGAACCTGATTCAGGCGTACCGTGAGCACCGGCCGGACATGATCGGCCTCTCCGGCCTGCTGGTCAAGTCGGCGCAGATGATGGTCGAAACGGTGCGCGACCTGACCGAAGCGGGCGTGGACTGTCCGGTGATCGTGGGCGGCGCGGCGCTGACGAACCGGTTCACCCGCCTGCGAATTGCCCCGGGACACAGGGGCGTGGTTGGATACGCTCGCGACGCCATGTCGGGCCTCGATCTGGCCCATCGCTTGGCCGACGCCGACGAACGACAACGTCTGGCGTCGGAGCTGGTACGGGAGACGCAAGTCATGGAGAAGGAGGAAGCCTCCCGAAGTAGCAGACCACGGACGACGCGTCCCCGCACATCGGGCTCGACGATAGCGCCGGTGGAGGAGGTACCAACACCGCCGGATCTTCGGCGGCACCTGCTGAAGGACTTCGACCTTTCGGAGATATTCCAATACGTCAACCCGGTGATGCTCTATGTGCGTCACCTGGGATTCCGAGGACGGTTTGTCGATGCCCTCCAGGTCGGGGAAGAAAAAGCAGTGGAGCTGCGTGATAGGGTCAGGCGGGTGGAGGATGTGATGATTGAACGGTCGGACATCGCCGCCAGCGCCGTTTACCAGTTCTACCGCGCCGCCTCGAATAAAGACGAACTACACCTTCTCTCGAGCGACGGCAAGGGGATCTTGGAGCGCTTCCAATTCGGACGACAATCGGCAGGCGACGGCTTGTGCCTATCTGACTACGTGCTGCCCAGAGACGACGGCAGGCCCGACTACGTGGGCACGTTCGTCACCACCATTGGCCCCGGCATTCGTGAACTCGCCGCCGAATGGCAGGAGAATGGCGACTACCTGGCGTCCCACATCCTGCAGGTGCTTGCCCTTGAAGGCGCGGAGGCCTTTGCGGAGCTGCTGCACAAACGGCTGCGGACGGCCTGGGGCTTCCCGGACCCTGAAGGACTGACCAACCTGGACCTGTTCAAGGCCAACTACAGGGGTCGCCGCTACTCTTTCGGCTATCCGGCCTGCCCCAGGCTTGAGGACCAGGAACAGCTGTGGCGCCTGCTGGAGCCGGAGAAGACCATTGGCGTCTCGCTGACGGAAGGGTTCATGATGGAGCCGGAGGGTTCTGTGAGCGCCCTTGTGATGCACCATCCCCAGGCGAAGTACTTCAGCCTCAGTCCGGAAGACGTGGAGCAGCTGGAGTCCAGGTTTCGGTAACTTTGGCGGGTGAGCGGCTAGATCAGCCGACCCCGATGGTAGCAGGGCAGCTCCCGGTCCGTGGTGAACCGCACCTGCACGCTTGTCCCTTCCGGGTAAGACTCCAGCGTTGGCCTCATGCAGTACACGATCTCCCCGTTGTCCATGATGATGGTGTAGAGGGTGTATGATCCGTGATAGGCGGAGGAAATCAGACGACCCTCGCCTTCCTCGCTGGGCTCGAAAGTCAGGTCTTCAGGACGGGCCATCACTTCCAGGTCACGAGAGTGTCTTGGCGGCGAGTCCCGCTTTACCGGACCGGCGGCGGTGTGAAGTTGTCCGTTGGAGTAGGTTGCGGACAGGAAACCCGCGGTGCCGACGAAATTGGCTACGAAGGTTGTTGCTGGGCGTCGGTATACTGCATGGGGCGTGTCCACCTGCTCCAGACGACCGCGGTTCATCACTGCTACGCGGTCGGCCATCGCCAGTGCCTCCTCCTGATTGTGCGTGACCAGAACGGTGGTTACTTCCGTCAGGGAGAGAATACGCTTCACGTCGTCTCGAACCTGCTCGCGGAGCTTGGCGTCCAGGTTGGAGAAGGGTTCGTCCATCAGCAGCACCAGGGGCCGTGGAGCCAAAGCCCGGGCAAGGGCCGCGCGCTGCTGCTCGCCGCCGGATAGCTCGTGGGGCATCCGCTTGAGCAGGTGGGTCATTCCAACCAGTCCCAGCACCTCCGAAACCCGTACCGATAACCGCAACTGGTCCATCATCCGGTTCGGGTTCCTGGAGATTACGCTCTTGCGCACGGATGGAAGCCCGTAGGCGATGTTCTTCTCCAGGTTCAGGTGAGGGAAGAGGGCGTACTCCTGGAACACCATGCCGATCTTGCGCTTCTCCGGCGGGATGAAGGTCTGCGAGTCCGCCACGGTGCGACCGCTCAATTCGATGGTCCCGGCGTCGGGCCACTCGAATCCGGCCATCATGCGAAGGGTAGTGGTCTTGCCGCAGCCGCTGGGGCCCAGAATCACCAGCAGTTCGCCTCGTGAGACCTCTAGGCTCAGCTCTTGAACGGCGGAAACCCCGCCGTAGGATTTGGAGAGACCGGCACAGCGAAGTAAGGTTTCGCTCATCGGCTTTGCCAGCGCTGTCTGACGATTATGAGGGCCATGGGCACTGATGATACCAGTATAAGCGCAAGGGCGTGGGAGGCGGCCTCTGCGAAGAACGCTTCCGATGAGGCGGACCATACGGAAGTTGCCAGAGTCTTGAATCCCGCGGGGCCGAGGATAAGCGTCGCCGGAAGTTCCTTCATTATCAGCAGGAAGGTGAGGCTCCCCCCGGCGATCAGTCCGGGCCGCATAAGGGGCAGATCTATGGTGCGAATGACCGCCAGCGGCCCTCTGCCCAGGCTGCGCCCCGCCTCTTCCCATCGGGGGCTGATCTGGAGCAGGGAAGTGCGGAGAGCGCCCACTCCCGCCGGAAGGAATAGGACTAGGTAGGCGAAGACCAGCAGGGCCGTCGTTTGATAGAGGGCGGGGGCGAATTGGGAGCCGAAATATACGAGAGAGAGGGCCACGGCGATGCCGGGAAGGGCGAAGCCTACGTGGGAGGCCCGCTCCAGCAGGGCGCTGGCCCGGCTGGGGAAGCGGATGGAGAGGAGCGCCACGGGCAGGGACGCGGCCAGGACCACAAGTACGGCAACGCCGGACACGATTATGGAGTTTGCAGTCGCGCTCCAAAGGTCGGGCACGGATTCGCCGGCGGAGATGCCCCGGGCCACCCACCAGCCCAGCACCGACATGGGCAGCACTAGGGCGAACAGGACAATGCCGCCGCAGAATGTCAGCGCGGGCAGCCGCCACGCACCCAGGGGAAGGGGTCTGGCCGGTCGTGCCGCCCCTGAGGAGCTGCGATGATAGGCGGCCTGGGTCCGGGTCCTAGACTCCGCCAGAAGGATGCCCGCGGCGAAAAGAGCTAAGACAAGGCACAGGCCCGCCGCCAATATCCTGTCCAGGGACGAGTTGTACTGTAGGTAGATTGCCCAGGTGAAGGTCTCGTACCGCATCAGAGACACCGCGCCAAAGTCGCTGAGAGTATAGAGTGCCGTTAGCAGTGCGCCGGAGGCGATGGCGGGCTTCAGGAGGGGAAGGGTGATCCGTCGAAAGGTGCTCCAGGCGGAGTGACCGAGGCTGCGTGAGGCTTCCTCCAGAGAGGGGTCCATCCGTGTCAGGGCGGCCTGGGCTGGCAGAAACACGTAGGGAAAGCTGAGCAGGGTCAGAGTAAGCAGGGCTCCGGGGAAGCCGTAGATTTCCGGCAGCCGCTCAATGCCGAAGGGGCCTTCCAGCGCCTGCTGCAGCATCCCCCTAGGACCAAGCGCGACTATAACGAGAAAGGCCCCTATGTAGCTTGGGATTACCAGGGGAAGGGCGGAAAGGATTGCCCATGCTCGGCGAAAGGGCAGGTCGGTGCGAGTGACGAGCCAGGCCAGGGGGACGGCTATAAGGATGCATGCGGCTGTGACTGCGGCGACTAGAAGGGCGGACCGGAGAACGATTTGGAGGGTGCGGAGGCGGAATAAAAGCTCCCAGAACTCAGCGCCGGAACCGACTCCGCGGATGAACAGGTACACCAACGGAAGGGCAATGGCTACGGCCACCACCGCGGCGGCGCCTAGCAGGACGGGATGGGGGCCCGCTCGACGGGAATTCCCTGGGCGACTCTCGGCCCTCCCCCGTCGCGTTCCTGACTCGTTAAGAGACGCCATGTCTATGGGTCAACGTTGCGGCCTCAAGCTGGCGTGGATTTGGCGGATTATATCACGCTGTTCTGGTTTGGCGGCGCTCGTCGGCTTTCCGTATTGTCTACGCTTTCTACGGCAGTATGCCCACGCTTCTCAGCATCTCCTGGGTCCCCTTCAGGTCGGCCAGGTCCCCCATCCTCACCGAGGGATTGTTTATCTCGGAAAGCGGCGTCAGTAGCCGGTTGACATTAACGCCCTCCACCAGCGGGTACTCGTAGGTCTGTCCGGCGAAGTACTGTTGGGCAACGGGCGAAAGCAGGAAGTCGAGGAACTTGGCGGCGGTTTCGGAATTGTCCGAAGCCGAGAGGATGCCCGCTCCGGCTACCATAATCAGGGAGCCCGGCCCGCCCGCCGTCAGATGATGGTTTCTGGCGGCGAATCCCTCACCCTCCTCGGCCAGGAAGCGGTACAGGTAGTAGTGGTTGACGAATCCCACGTCAATCTCGCCCGCGCCTGCTGCAGCTACGGTTGGAGTGTTCTTCTCATAGACCTGGGCTTCGTTGGCTTGGATGCCCTCCAGCCACTGTCGGGTGCGCTGGTCGCCCCAGAGTTGGCGCATGGCCGTCACCATAGTCTGGAAGGAAGCGTTGGTGGGCGGCCAGCCGATGCGGCCTTTCCACTTGGGGTCGGTGAAGCCCCAGATGTCATTGGGCATATCCTCCGGCGAGACGTTATCCGTGTTGTAGACGATGACCCTGGCGCGGCCGGAAATGCCCACCCAACGGCCTTCAGGAGAACGGGCCCAGGTTGGGACCTTGTCGAGTATATCCTGCGGGATGGTCGCAAGCATCTGCTCGACGGAGCCCAGCCCGCCCGGGTCCTGGGCGAAGAATACGTCGGCGCGGGTGTTGTCGCCCTCCTCGGCCAGGGTTGCCGCCATCTGGGAAGTGCTGCCATACTTGACGCTCACGTCGATGCCCGTGGCGTTGGAGAACTGCTCAATGATGGGACCGACAAGAGACTCGCTGCGTCCGGAATAGACCGTCAGCGATTCCGCCTTATCGTCGCCGCCGCCGCATGCCGCGATGATGCCCGCAAGTAGCGGCACAAGCAGCGCGCCGAACAGGATCGCCCGAATCCCTATCCGAAGGGACATTGGCTTTCGGCCGGCAGAGGGACCGGCTTGAGGGCTTCTCCAACTCATTGGCTTCATCTCCTTTGTGCAAGTCATCTATATTTCAGTGGACTCTATAATGGCTCCGTTAGTTATGAAGTGTAGACTGCTGGTATAGTTAGTCTGCACTAATTTGCACAGTTATATACACTAACTATTCTGCCTTGTCAATACCCCGTCCGAAGCAATATCGCACACCCCATTCGGTTTAGTTGATCGCCTTAAGTGCCCCCCGCAGCCATTGCAGCGATGGCCAAGCCGGAAACCTCCATTCTTGACGCTGTTTTGGCGCAGTGCTAGATTTCTGCATGTTCCCAAGCCAACTAATTCACTGGACTTCAGCCTGACGATGCATCCGCTTACCGAACAAATTCTCAACGGAAACAAGCGCGCCCTGTCCAGGGCCATTTCCCTTTTGGAGCGGGATGATGTCCTCGCCGCTCAGATTATGGCGCAGGTGCATCCCCAAACGGGCAATGGCTATACCGTCGGCATAACCGGACCTCCCGGAGCCGGAAAGAGCACCCTCATCGCCCGGCTTACACAGGAATACCGCAGCCAGGGCCGCTCCGTGGGAATCCTGGCCGTCGACCCGTCCAGCCCCTACTCAGGCGGTGCGCTGCTGGGAGACCGCATCCGCATGGAAAGCCACTACCTGGACGCAGGAGTGTTCATCCGCAGCATGTCCACCCGCGGCGCACACGGTGGCGTCCCCAGAATCGTCAAGGGCGTGGCGCGTCTGCTGGAGGCTTCAGGTAAGGACGTGGCCCTGGTGGAGACGGTGGGCGTCGGCCAAACTGAACTGGACGTTATGGGCGTTGCTGACACCGTTGTCGTGACGCTGGTGCCGGAGGCGGGCGACGCCGTTCAAACCCTGAAGGCAGGACTCATGGAGATTGCCGACGTTTTCGTCGTCAACAAGGCGGACAGGCCCGGCGCGAAGCAGATGACCGCCAATATCCGCTCCCTGCTGTCGCTGTCGGCGACCGGAGAGGGGTGGACGCCGCCGGTGGTAGAGACCCAGGCCGTCAATGGCGTTGGCATAGACGGGTTAGTCGACGCTATTGAGGAGCATCGTAAGTATCTGACGGAGTCAGGTGAACTTGAGGAACGGCGTCGAAAGCGTCGGTCTTCGGAGTTGACGGAGACCCTGCGGGATCGGCTGGCGCGTAGAGTCGAGGGACGGATTGCCGCCAGTCCGGCCCTGCGGGCGCTGGTTGAGCGTGTAGAGGCGGGCGAATTGGAGCCCTATTCCGCTTCGCTGGAGTTGCTCGAAGACATCATCGATTCCACCTCATAAAGTTAGGAAAAACCGAAGGGGCGACGATTTCGCCGCCCCTTCTCTTATTGCGATGTGACTTGGGTTTCCGGTAAGGGCTTAGGACTCCTTGCCGTTGTCGGACGAACCACCTCCGCCCAGGTTCAGGAAGGGCTGAAGCATGGAGGTGAATTCCATCGGGAAGATGAACTTGGTTGAGGCGCTGGACCCCATCTCCTTCAGCACCTCGAAGTACTGAAGGCTCATGGTCTTGTTGTCCACGTTGGACGCCACCTGGTAGATGCGATCAAGGGCCGTGCTGAACCCCTCTGCGCGGAGAATAGCTGCCTGCTGATCTCCCTCGGCCTCCAGGATCTCCGACTGGCGCCTTCCCTCCGCTTCAAGGATGGCCGACTGCTTCTCTCCCTCGGCCCGGTTAATGGCGGCCTGACGCTGCCCTTCTGACTCGGTGATGTCGGCCGTCTTGATGGCTGCGGCGGACTTCTCCCGCTCCATGGCGGCCTTCACCCCTGGCGGCGGGTCTATCTCGTTGATCTCCACCTGGCTCACCTTGACGCCCCAGCGTCCGGTCACCTCGTCGAGGCGAATCTGCAAAGCGTCCCTCACCTTCTCCCGCTCTGCAAGCGCGGAGGCCAGAGAGGTTGCGCCGATGACGGCTCTCAGGGTGGCAAGGGCCAGGTTTACCACCGCGGCCTCGAAGTTCTGCACGTTGAGCACGGCGGATTCCGCCTGTTCCTCCATCACCCGGTAGTAGATGACGAAGTCCATGTCCACCACCACGTTGTCGCTGGTGATGTATTTCTGGGTCGGCACCCGCTGCACCCGCTCTCGCAGGTCAACCTTTCGTCCGTCTTCCATGAAGGGCACTACGAAGCGCAGACCGGGCTGGGACACCCGCTCCAGCCGACCCCAGCGGAGCACTACCATCTTCTCAAACTGCCTTACAATTGTTAGTCCAAAGGGCATGTTGTCCTCCCTATTCTTCCTGTTCAGGTGATGAAGGGTCGTCCGTTTCCTCGACGGAAGCCACTTTCAGGACGGCGCCCTCTACGGCGACCACCCGAACCCTTCCACCCTCTGGAATCATTGTCCCATAGTCGCAGTAGGCTGTCCATATTTCCGTATTGATGCGAACAGTGCCCCTTGGGTCCAGCGTCGTCGTTACTACGGCTTCAGACCCCACAAGAGGCGATAGGTCTAGCACCTTCTCCATCTTGTGCTGCCGGACTATCGTCGTAATCACCCACGCGCCGATGATGGCGACAACGGCCACCGTGGGCCACAGCACCCAGGGGCTCACGCCGAGGGAGGGCGCCACGGGGGACGGCGTGCCGAAATGGGCAAACAGTAGCAGACCTCCAAGGATGAAGCTGATTATGCCTCCGATGCCCAACACGCCGAAACCGGATACGAAAAGCTCAAGGGCAATCAGCGCCAAGCCTACGAGAATCAGGGCGGTGCCGCCCCAGTTGACGGGTAGATTCCCAAGACTGATGAACGCCAATACCAGGAACACCGCTCCGGTCAGGCCGGGAATAACCAGGCCGGGACTCCACAGTTCGACAACGAGGCCCAGCCCGCCGAGAGTAAGGAGAAGGAAGGAGATGTTGGGGTCCGCCAGAATAAACAGCACCCGGTTAATCAGTCCCATGTTAAGGCGCTCAACCGTGGCGTTTGCCGTTGCGAGAGTCCGAGTCTCCTCGCCGACGGTTACGGTCAGGCCGTTCAGCTGTATGAGCAGATCATTCAGATCGTCGGCGAGGAAGTCCACCACGTTCAGATCGACTGCTTCTTCGGCGGAGAAGGACATCGCAAGAATAACGGTGTTTTCCAATTGCTGTACGTTGCGACCCCGCTGCGTGGCAATGGCCCGGATGTCTGCGGCGGCGGCGTTCGTCGCCTTGTCTGCCAGGGTTTCCGGCAGGTCTTCGCCCCCGCTGCCCACCGGCGTAGCCGCGCCTATACTGGTGCCCGGCGCCATGACTGCCACGTGGGCCGCCGCGGTGATGAAGGTGCCCGCCGACGATGCCTGAGCGCCACGAGGCGAAACATAGACCACGGTGGGCACGGCGGCGTTGAGGAGGGCCTCGTAGATCTCGCGGGTGGATGAGAGGAGCCCGCCGGGGGTGTTCAGCAGGATGATTACCACCTCGGCGGCTTCATCCTCGCCCTTCTCCACCGTGCGGGTAATGTACCGCTGGGAGATGGGGTTGATGATGCCGTCCACGTCGGCCACCAGGGCAGTGGGGCCTCCCCGTTCCTGGGCGAGCGCCAGCCCGGCCAGGCCCAGTAGAAACGAGGCGACGAAGACGATGAGGAGCAGGACTCTCGCGAGTTTACAGGGGCGGGTCTTCGGCATTGTGAACCCTCCCAAGTCTTCAACTATGAATGTCGGACGAAGTTTCTTTAGCCCCTGAATTCAATGATGCTGGGATAGGGAGATTGTGTCAACACGATGCGTTCACTCCAGCCGCCGGGAGTCCGATTCCGGCTGCAAATCCCCCTGAAGAATCCCGTCATACTACATGCACAGTCGCGTGGTGGAGGAAAATTCGTTGACAGCTAATGCAGCCCCACTTAGACTAACGGACACATTTGCGGATGCCGGAGAAGAGGCAAAATGACGGCAGTTCGAAAAGTTGATGCGGCGGTTGCCGACATTATCGAGCGAGAGAATCGACGCCAGAGGACCAACATCGTCCTCATAGCGTCGGAAAACTACGCCAGCCGCGCGGTCTTGGAAGCCCAGTCGAACGTCATGAACAACAAGTACGCCGAAGGCTATCCCGGCCGTCGATACTACGCAGGATGCCGTCACGTAGACGAGGTTGAAGAGCTGGCCCGGGAGCGGGCAAAGGCCCTCTTCGGTGCGGAACACGCCAACGTGCAGCCCCACAGTGGCGCCCAGGCGAACATGGCCGTTTACTTCGCCCTGCTCAACCCCGGCGACACGGTCATGGGGCTGCGTCTCGACCAGGGCGGGCACCTCACCCACGGAAGCCCGGTAAACTTCTCCGGCAAGCTGTACAATTTCGTAGCCTACGACCTGGAACGAGAGACGGAGACCATCGACTACGAAGAGGTGGAAAGGCTGGCCAAGGAACACCGGCCCAAGCTGATAGTAGCCGGTTATACTGCCTATCCGCGCACCATCAACTTCCCGCGATTTCGATACATTGCGAACCAGGTTGGCGCGACATTGATGGTGGACATGGCCCACGTTGCCGGACTTGTCGCCGGCGGCGCTTACCCCTCCCCTTTCCCCCACGCCCACGTGGTCACCTCAACCACGCAGAAGACCCTGCGCGGGCCTCGCGGAGGCATCATTCTGTGCGAGGCTAAACTTGCCCGCAAAATCGACAGGGCCGTGTTCCCTCACACCCAGGGAGGCCCCTTCATGCAGGTAATCGCCGCAAAGGCCGTGTGCTTCGGAGAGGCGCAGAAGCCTGAGTTTCGGAAATACGCCCGTGCGGTGGTCGAGAACTCTCGCACCATGGCCGACACCCTCGCGGAAGAGGGACTGCGCATCGTGTCCGACGGCACGGACAACCACCTGTGCCTCGTGGATCTGCGTCCGCTGGGTGTGAAGGGAAACGAAGCAGAGTCGACGCTGGAGAGAGCGTCCATCATCACCAACAAGAATGCCATTCCCTACGATCCCGAACCACCCCGCGTGACCAGCGGCCTGCGCATCGGCACCGCCGCCGTCACCTCCAGAGGTTTCGGCACGGACGAGATAAAGCAGACCGCCAGGATGATAGTGCGCGCGCTGGCCGCCAGGCGCGACGCTGACGCCCTCGCCGCCATCCGCGAGGAAGCGGAGGCGCTGGCCGCCAGCTTCCCCGTCCCCGGCATCGACGACTAGCCCTGTTGAGCGCATAGGGCAAAAATGCTATAATCGCCGCCGACTTCTAGGAGGATGCATTGAAACAGGACTATGAATTGATGCTGGTGTTGAATCCCGCCCTCAGCCGGGAGGAGGACGCCTCTGCCAGAGAGCGGGTGCGGGACTTGATTACCACTAACGGGGGAACCATATCCAAGGAAGACGCGTGGGGAACCCGTCGCTTGGCCTACACCATCAAGAAGGCGGGGCAGGACTACATGGAGGGCGTCTACTACCTCTACCGGTTCGACCTTGACCCGGACCAGGTCAACTCCATCCAGCGCCCACTCCTGCTTTCCGAGCAGGTGTTGCGGCACATGGTCGTGCGGTCCGAGCCCTCCTTTAAGGTTGAAGAAAAAGAATCCCCGGAGTCAAAAGAAGAGTCGAGTCCCGCACCGGGCAGCCCCCTGCCGGGCTAGTAGTGGGGAGATAGAGAAGAGGAGCAGGAGAGCATGGTACGCGGTCTGAGCAAGATAACGATAATCGGCAACGTGGGTATGGACCCGGAGATGCGTTACACCCCCAACGGGAACGCCGTCACGGAATTCTCCGTTGCCGTCAACCGCCGGTCCCGCAGCCGCGACGGCGAGTGGCAGGATGAGACCAACTGGTACCGCGTTTCAGCCTGGGGCCGGTTGGGTGAAAACGTAAACCAGTATCTCACCAAGGGCAGCCCCGTTTGCGTCGAAGGCCGGTTCTGGGTGAGACGATGGACAAACCAGGAAGGTCGGGAAGGATCTACTAACGAAATCAACGCGAATGATGTTGTCTTCCTGTCCGGCCGGGATACGGACGGTGGCGGCGGATTCGGCGGAGACCGGATGCGGGACAACTTTGGCGGCGGGGACGTAGACCCGGACGACTTGCCCTTCTAGAATTGAAGCCGGCTTATATCGAGGAGACGATTAACAGATGACCAGCAGACCCCCATTCAGGCAGGGCGGCAGGCCAAGACGCCGCTATATCCCCAGGCGGAAGGTGTGCGCCTTCTGCGTGGACAAGGTCCAGTTTATCGATTACAAGGACGTGGGCCGGTTGAGGAGATACCTTTCTGACAGGTTCAAGATCGACCCCCGCCGCAAGACGGGCAACTGCGCCCGGCACCAGCGCGCCCTTTCCCGGGCTATCAAGCGGGCCCGCATTGTCGCGCTTCTGCCTCTGAGCCCCGACCACGGCCGTGTCATGGCCTAGAAAACCTTTCTTGCCGCAGCAGCGTAATTCAAGCATCACCAGGCCGTTCGTCTTCCGTGGGCGGCCTTTTGGAGTTGCGTAGATGGCATCACCACAGCGGCGGGGCAGACGAGGTGGCCAATCGGAGGCCGACGACAGACGCATAAGGCGCGTCCGCCAACAGAGTAGCCTGACGAAGAACCGACTTGCCCTCGCCTTTCTGACCATCGGCCTTCTCGTCATCGCAGGCGTGGCTGTTGCCTACTGGTACACCCAGCTCTATAAGCCTCCCAGAGTGGAAGCCGCCGTGGTTAACGACGTCCGGTTCAACCAGGGCGACCTCGTGAAACGGGTGAGAATGATTCAGGCCGGCCAGGGTTACACCGGCGCCTTCGTCGACCTCACGTCAATCCTGCGCGTTCTGTACAACCCCGACATCGAGATTACCTCCGGGCCCTTCGGCCTTGGTTGGGTGCAGATGGAGCTGCTTAAGCAGTCAGGGCCGGAATATGGCGTCGTGATTACGGAGAATGATTTAGATGAGACGATTCGCGCCATTTTCACACCGGATCCAACCCCCGGCGAGATAGTCACCGAGGACCAGCAGGAGCGGGAGTTCAGGGAGCGCTACGCCTCCTATCTCAACTTCAATCGAATCTCCGAGGCCGACTTCCGACGGCTGATTGAAGAGCGTCTTTACTTCTACGAAATGCGGGAAGCTATCGGAGCCGGAGTGGCCACGGAAGAGGAGCACCTGGAGGTCTACTGGCTCCGGACGCCTGTCCGGCCTGACCCTGCCATGGGCGACCCGGCCAGATTTCAGGACCTGCAGCTCATCGCCGACCGCCTGGGGGAGGAGGACTTCGAGGCTGTGGCCTACGAATACAGCCCCGTGTTCGACCAGAGATATACGGAGGCCAACGGTTACGTTGGCTGGCTCCCCCGCGGCGCCTTCCCCAACCTTGATTCCCAGCTTTTCGGCGGCGAGAGGTTTGGACAGGTAATCGAACCGCTTGAACACGGCGAAATCAGCGACCCCTGGGAGAGCAGCGGCTTCATGTACTTCATGAAGGTGGTGGACGGCCCGGAAGTGCGGGAGGTTGAACCCAAGTGGACCGAGAGGCTCAAGGACATCGCCCTCCAGACATGGCTGGAGAAGAAGTTCGAAGAAGGCACCAGCGAAGAGTGGGTGAGGGTTAAGTACGACAGCCGCATCTATGCCTGGGCGGCGGAACAGCTGCGTCAGACCGCCGAACAGAAGCGAGGACAGACCCCGGTGCCCGAGCAATCAAACCAAATTGGCCCCTGACCGGCCCATCGGCGTTGGCCTCCTGGGCCTGGGAGTCGTCGGCACCGGTGTTGCCCTCGCACTTCAACAGCGACGGAACGCCCTTGCCAAGGCCGTCGGCGCGCCCGTCCAGCTTGTGAAGGCGCTGGTTAGGGACCCCCTTAAGCCCCGCCGACTCAACCTGTTCCCCAGCGTTCTCACCACGGACCCCACTCAGGTGGTGGAAGCTCCCGGCATAGACGTCGTCGTGGAGCTTATCGGTGGCGAACAGCCGGCGGGCGAGTACGTCCGAAGGGCACTTGTCCAGGGCAAGCACGTCGTCACGGCCAACAAAGACCTCATTTCCCAGCAGGGCTCAGAATTGTTGGACCTGGCGGATGAGAAGCGGCTGAGTCTCCGATTTGAAGGTGCCGTCGGCGGCGGCATCCCCATCATTAGCTCTCTGACCGAAGACCTGCTGGGCAACGATATCAGCTCCATCCACGCCATCATCAATGGCACCACCAACTTCATCCTTTCGAGCATGGCCGACGAGGGCATGGATGCCATAGAAGCCCTCGGACGCGCGCAGGAACTTGGCTACGCCGAGGCCGACCCTGCCAAGGATGTTTCGGGACTGGACGCCGCCTACAAGCTCTCCATCCTCGCCTCTTTGGCCTTTCACACGAAGGTGGAACCCGGGCAAGTCTTCAGGCAGGGCATAGACGGTCTATCCGCCAGGGACTTCCGGTATGCCCGAGAGTTGGGGTACGCCATCAAGCTGCTGGCCATCGCCAAGGCCCAACGGAGCGGGGTGGAAGTTCGGGTGCATCCTGCGCTGATACCTGAAGGTCATATCCTGGCGAAGGTCGGCGGTGTGTTCAACGCCGTTGAAGTCGCTGGAGATCCCGTGGGTCGCGCCTTCTTCCACGGCCTTGGCGCCGGGTCTGACCCCACCACGAGCGCCGTTCTTGGCGACCTGGTCCACGTGGCCCGCATGATCGTCTCGAGTGCGCGTCCCCTCAAGAGAGTCCCCGACGACGCGTACCTCGCCGTAAAGGCAATGTCCGACGTGGAGACCCGCTACTACTTCCGGTTGAACGTCCCCGACAGGGCCGGCGTCCTGAGCCAGATTACCCGTGTCCTAGGCGACCTGGACATCAGCATCGCGTCAATAATCCAGAAGGACGCCGACGCGGCGGCGGGCACTGCGGAAATCGTCATAACCACCCATCCGGCCAGGGAAGCGGCGGTGCAGCGCTCGCTGGCTTTGCTTGACGGGCTGGATGTGGTAAAAGTGGTAAACAACATGATCCGTTTGGAGGAGCTTCCGGTCTGAGGGCCGGGCGTTATGGCTTGGGGAGTTCTGGAGAGTTACAGGGAGTTTTTGCCCGTGGGCGACGATACGCCCATGATTACCTTGGGGGAAGGAAACACGCCCTTGGTGCGCTCCTACCGGCTGGCTGAAGATATCGGCTGTCCGGAACTCTACTTCAAGCTGGAAGGATGCAACCCTACCGGATCATTCAAGGACCGCGGCATGGTTGTTGCCGTGGCCAAGGCCATGGAGGCGGAAAGCCGGGGAATCATCTGCGCCTCCACGGGCAACACCAGCGCCTCCGCCGCCGCTTACGGCGCGCGGGTGGGTCTGCCGGCCACGGTGCTGGTCCCCCAGGGCGACATAGCCTATGGAAAGCTCGCCCAGGCTCAGGCCCACGGGGCACGCATTCTGGCCATAGACGGCAATTTCGACAAGGCTCTCTCCCTGGTGAGGATGATAACCGAGCGACATCCCCTTACCCTCGTCAACTCCGTAAACCGCGTCCGATTGGAAGGACAGAAAACCGCCGCCTTCGAGATAGTTGACCGCCTGGAAGACGCCCCGGACCTTCTCTGCATGCCGGTAGGCAACGCAGGCAACATCACCGCCTACTGGAAGGGTTTTAAGGAGTACCACGCCCACGGCAAGGCCGAATCGCTGCCCAGGATGATGGGCTTCCAGGCTGCGGGCGCCGCGCCCCTCGTGGAGGGACGACCCGTCGCCACCCCGTCCACCGTCGCCTCCGCTATACGTATCGGCAGCCCGGCCTCCTGGCAGGGAGCCGTCGATGCCCGGGACGAGTCCGGCGGCGCCATCGAAGCGGTGACCGACGAGGACATTCTGGACGCCTACCGTCTCCTCTCCACCGGCGAGGGCATCTTCTGCGAACCGGCCTCGGCGGCCAGCGTAGCCGGCATCATCAAGCTGCACAGGCAGGGCATGGACCTGCGAGACCTGCGGGTTGTGTGCGTCATCACCGGTTCCGGCCTGAAGGACCCCGAACTTGCCGTACGTTACATCAGCACGGGCGTCAAGGAAGTCTCAGCGGACCTGGAAGAGGTGGAGGCCGCGCTGCTGGAGTTTGCCGCCTGAAGGCTGTTATGGACTCTGACCCCTTGATACAAGCCAGCGTCGCCAACATTCTGCGGGCGGTGGGGGATGATCCGGATCGGGAAGGGCTCAGAGACACCCCCAAGCGGGTTGCCGCTCTTTACAAAGACATCTTCAGCGGCGTAGGTGTAGACCCGGCGAGAGCAATTGACACTGTATTTGAGGAGAAGCACGACGGAGCAGTCATCCTTAAGGACGTAGCGTTTTTCTCAATTTGCGAGCATCATCTGCTGCCCTTCTTCGGCACGGCGCACATTGGCTACGTGCCCAGGGGCAAGGTCGCAGGCGCAAGCAAGCTGGTCCGCGCCCTCGACGTGGCGTCGAGGCGGCTTCAGATGCAGGAACGCCTGACTTCCCAACTGGCCGACGCCATCTGCACAGCCCTGCAGCCCGCTTCCGCAGCCGTGCTCATAGAGGCGGAGCACATGTGCATGGGAATGCGTGGGGTCAGAAGGCCTGGCAGCAAGGTCGTTACGTCGGCCCTGCGCGGACCTTTTGCAGAGAGTGACGCCGACCCCAAAGAACTACTCTCGTTGATGCAGAGGGGCTAGGGTGGCTGACGTTCACCTCATCGGCTCCTTCGACGCCGCCACCGACGAGTGGGGGCGTCTTCTTTCCCAAAGCGTGACAAATTCTCCCTTCCAGACCCTGGAATGGCAGCGAGTGTGGATGAACGAGGTTGGAGACGGAGTTTCCCCCCAGATTCTGAAGTTTGTGGACGGTCAGCAGACCCTTGGCATGGCCTCCCTGCGCAGGGATGGAGAGACCATGACTTTCGTGGGCGACGAGGACCTTTGCGATTACAACGACTTCCTGGTCCTCCCCGGCAAAGAGCGCCTATTCTTCGATGCGCTTCTGGACTATCTGGAAGGAGCCGGATGCGCCTCGCTGCGCCTCTTCTCCCTGACTGAAGGCTCTCCCACGTTCACGCTTCTGCCCGAAGTCGCGCGCTCCAGGGGCTGCGACGTGGACGTCGTACAGCAGGAAGTCTGCCCAGGACGGCATCTGCCCGAGGAGTGGGAGGAGTACGTTGCAGGCCTGTCGAAGAAGCACCGACACGAGCTCCGCCGCAAGCTGCGCCGGCTGAACACTGCGGAGGGGGTGCGGTGGTACTCGTTGACCGAACCCCAAGAGGTCGAAGAGGCTATGGACGACTTCCTGAACCTTCTCACCATGAGCCGTCAGGACAAAGCCGAATTCCTGACGCCCCAGCGGAATAAATTCTTCCGGTCGCTGGCATCGTCCCTCAGCAGCGAGGGAATGCTGAGCCTCTTTTTTATGGAGATTCAGGAGTCCCGCGTCGCCTCGGCCATGACTTTCGACTACGGCGGCTCGCGCCTGCTCTACAACAGCGGCTTCAACCCGGACTTCGGCTACTACAGCGTGGGGCTGCTGCTGAAGGCCCTCAGCGTCAAGAGCGCCATCGAAGACGGCAAGAGCTACTACGACTTCCTCCGGGGCAACGAGCGATACAAGTACCACCTCGGCGGCATAGACAAGCCCATCTACAACATGGTGGTAACCCGCCCTTGACCCAACCCCGCGTGGCCCTTATCAGCTTCCATAGCTGCCCGGTGATGGCCCCCGGTGCAGGCAAGGTTGGCGGCATGAACGTCTACGTCCGGGAGCTGGCCAACCGGCTCGGCGCCCTCGGCGTCGGCGTTGACGTCTTCACTCGGAAGCATACCGGCGCAGACGAGGACGGTCGTCCCGACGGAGAAAACGTGCGCGTGATTCACCTGGATGGAGGCCCGGCCGACGCGGAGTTAAAGGACCTGCTTCCCCACGTTGAGCCTTTCACGCGCAATATCTTGGAATACCAGAATCAAAGCGGGACGCGATACGACGTGGTCCATTCCCACTACTGGCTTTCGGCTCTGACGGGATGTCGCCTGGCCGAAAGCAGCGGGGCCCGGCACGTGGCCACTTTTCACACCCTGGCGGAAGTGAAGCGCCGTGCCCGTGCCGGTGAGGACGAACCGGACTACAGGAGCCGCGCCGAGGGCGACGTAATGCGCTCCGCCGACTGGATTACCGCCTCCACGCCCCACGAAGTCGACGCCATGGCGGAGCTTTACGGCGTGTCCAAAGATCGATTGAAGGTTGTACATTGCGGCGTCGACACGTCGCTCTTTAGGCCTCTGGACGCCGCGAAGTCAAGGCGCAGGTTGGGGCTGAACGGAGAGAAGGTCGCCCTGTACGTCGGGCGCATCGAGCCATTGAAGGGTGTGGAGTTTCTGCTCCGCATAGCGGCCTGTGTGGACGGCGACGTACCATTCAAGCTGATGATTGTCGGCGGAGATCCGGCAACGGAGCCGGAGCCGCGTCGGCTGGCTGAAATGGCCGTCAGTTTGGGCCTTGACGACGTTGTCGAATTCGTTGGCAGGGTGCCGCGATACACTCTCGCCGACTACTTCTCCGCTGCCGACGTTTGCGTAGTGCCTTCCTACTACGAAAGCTTCGCGTTGGTTGCATTGGAAGCTATGGCCTGCGGTTCGCCGGTGGTCGCCACCCGCGTTGGCGGGCTCCCCTGGGTGGTGAAGCACGGACGCAACGGCTATCTCCTTCCCTGGCGTTGCCCGGAGCGTTTCGCAGACACGCTGAACATGATCTTCTTCAATGACCGACTCCGGGATTCCTTGAGCCGCGCCGCCCTCGAAACGGCGAATTCAATGAGCTGGGACAGGGCAGCGGGGAAGTTTCTGGAGCTTTATGGATTAACTTAGAGTTAACACAAGCCGCCTAAGGCCATATAATACTCGGTATCTCATTTCAGGCTAGAGGAGGCCGTACCCCGTCCCATGGGCATTTTGAGATCGATTGGTGGACACTTTCGCGGCCGGATAATAGGCGGCCTTCTCATCCTGCTGCCCCTTGGAGCCACCTACCTGATCATCAAGTTCGTCTTCGACCTGATAGATCCTCCCCTGGTGCAGATTATCGACGGGATAACGGGCAGGCACATCCCCGGGGTGGGAATTGTCAGCTTCATTGTGGTGCTTTACCTCGTGGGCTTCGTGGGAAGCTACGTAATTGGGCGGCGGCTCATAGCCTTTGGACACTCGATAGCAAACTTCATTCCCATTGTCAGGCCCATCTACAGGACTGCCAAGCAGACTGTGGACGCTCTCGGCCCCAGCAGCATCGAGAAGCACTATAGCAGGGTGGTCCTTCTGGACTTTCCCAGGAAAGGCATCAAGTCCATCGGATTCGCCACCTCCGACTTCGAAGGCCCGGAAGGAAAGAGTCTTCTGGCGGTCTACATCCCTACAACCCCTATCCCCACCTCCGGCTACTTGGCCCTTGTGCCGGAGACTGATGTCATCTCCATCAACCTTTCCGTGGATGAAGCGATGAAAGTCGTGATTTCCGGCGGGGTGCTGACGCCGGAGAAAATTGAGGGGAAGGTGGAAACGTCTGACAACGGCGCAGCGCCGTTGGAGGACGGGATTGAACCGACTCAGCCCGGGCCTGGGACGGACTCGAACCAGTAGCTTTCGGAGTCCTTGGTAAAGCCTAGGGAGAAGTATAGCCTCGTGGCCGGAGTGTTCGCTCCATCCACCTCCAGCTCCACGTGGTCTACCCCCAATGATGCAAGATAATTCAGCCCTGTCGTCAGCAGCGGCTTGCCCAGCCGCCGCCGCCTGTAGTCAGGGTGTATCCCTATCATAAAGATTATCCCCACCCGTTTGGCGGCATCCCCCATAACGTAAGTCCAGCAGTACCCGCAGACCGTCTCCCCCTGGCAGAGAAAAAGAATTCCGTCGTGGCTGGTCACGCTCATCTCCGCGCGATAGGCAATCTCCTCCGGGGTGTTCGGAGCGAATCCCCAGCTCCCTCCGAAGGCCGCGTTCTGGATAGCTGTAAGCGCCTCTGCGTCCCCGTCCTGGCCGTAGCTGCGAAAGAAGCAGCCTTCCGGAGGTTCGGCGGCGGGCAGGTCCTGTATTTTCCATCCCATGGTCCAGTAAGTGCGGACGTGCCGGAAACCGCGACCCATAAGCATCCGGCTCTGGGGTGAGTCGGGCTTTGTCTGCATTTGGAAGACGCCCGCTCCGAGCCGACGCGCCCGTCGCATGGCCGCATCCAGCAGCGCCTCCTCCACGGTTGATATGTCCGCATCAGGGTTGGTCTTCAGCATCAGCACGCTTCGTCCGATAGCCGGTTCGGGGAAGATGAGGCCGTAACCCTGTAGGCTTCCATGCGATTCGTAGAGGAATAGGTCTTCTTCCGGGTTCAGGTTCGGCTGGCCCAGAAACTCGGTGACGAAACGCCGCTTGGGCGCCGAAGTTGCGTGAGGGGTTTGCAGCAGCCGGTTGTCCAACTCTGCCAGGGCGGGTACGTCTTCCCACCGGAAATTGCGTATGGTCAAAGGATTGTTTTCTCGTCAGGCTTGCGGGGATATTGCTCCCCGGGTTTGCCGGAAATGCGGGGTCAGTTGTCCCCGGTTTCGCCACAACTAAGGGGGTTCCCTGCCCTCCGTTTGAGGCGAAAATGTCGTCTTGACAGCGAATTGAGATTGTAGCAGAGTAGCTTGTTGCTAACAACCCGACCTGTGGAGGAGGCCTGTGGAAGAGGTTCCCCGGACTGCGATGGTGGTTACTCCCCATCCCGACGACGCTGAGATTTCCTGTGGCGGCACAGTCGCCAACTGGATACGGCAGGGGGCCAGCGTCTACTACGTGCTCTGCAGCGACGGCAGCAAGGGTACTGAAGACCCTGAAATGACGCCGGAGCGTCTGGCGAAGATCCGCTACGAGGAGCAGCTTGAAGCGGCGAAGACCCTTGGCGTCAAGGAGGTGGTGGCCCTGGGCTACCCCGACGGCGAACTGGAGGACACACGGGAGTTTCGCGGACACCTGGTGCGGGCCCTGCGACGCTTCCGCCCCGAAGTGGTTATCTGTCCCGACCCCTATCGCCGCTCCTTCTACTTCCACCGCGACCACCGTATCGTCGGGCAGGTGACCCAGGATGCCGTCTTCCCCTACGCCCGCGACCGGCTCCATTTCCCGGAGCATGAGGCGGAGGGGCTGGTTCCCCACAAGACGGGCACCCTGATGTTCTGGGGCCCGGAGGAGATTGAGACCTACGTGGACATTTCCGAAAGCATGGACCTGAAAGCGGAAGCCCTGAGATGCCACCGCAGCCAGCTTGGCGGACTGTCGGAAGACGAAAGCATCGGATGGCTTCGAAGCTGGTGCGCCGAGATGGGAAAGAAGGCGGGCTTCGATTATGCCGAGGGCTATCGCGTGGTCCGGTTCCGCACCTAGATCTCATGGAAGTTGGGTTGTTGAAGAAGGCGGGCAAGGCCGCGCTGGACTTTTTTCTTCCCCTCTACTGTGTTGGATGTCGCAGAGAGGGTAGCGGCATTTGCCGCGAATGCCTGGCAAGCATTTCCCAGCTGCAAGCGTATTGCGAGGTCTGCGCCCAGCCCGGAGAAGTCCGACTGTGCCGCCGATGCGCAAGCTCCCCCCTACCCATCAACGGCATCCGTGCGGTCTATCCCTTCGAGGGCGTCATCCGGTCCGCCGCCCACGCCTTCAAGTATCGAAACTATCGCGCCATCGCCCCGGAACTGGCGGGCCTTATGGCCTCTCGTCTGAAGTCCGCCCGAATTCCGGCCACCCTGCTCGTCCCGGTGCCCATGCACCCGCGCAGGGAGAGGAGCCGCGGCTACAATCAGGCGGCGTTGCTGGCCGATGAACTCGGCAAGTTGACCGGCATTCCCGCAGCTGAGGACGTGCTGAAACGGGTTGTGGACTCCCCGCCGCAGGTGCAGCGCGCATCCCGCGCCGACCGGATGCGTATTGCCGAGGGTACCTTCTCGGCAGCAAAAAGTGTCGATGACGAGTCCGTCCTGCTAATCGACGACGTGGTCACCACGGGCAGCACCATGGCCGCCTGCGCCAACGCCCTGCGGGCGGCGTCGGCAGATTCGGTGTGGGGCCTCGCCTTGGCAAGGGAAGCTTGACGACTAAGGATGACGTTTGGGTGGTAACTGATGATTAAGGCCGTTTTCTTCGACTTCTACAACACCCTGGCCTACTTCTGGCCGCCCGTCCAGGAGATACAGGCGGCGGCCTGTCAACAGGTGGGTTTGTTCGTCGAAAAGGACGGGATACTGAAGGGTTATGCGAAGGCTGACGAACTCTTCAGCCGTGAGAACCACGACCGGCCTCTGTATCTGCGCTCCGAAGAAGAACGCAACCGCTTCTTCTCCCGCTATGAGCAGATGATTCTGCAGGGAGCGGGACTGGACGTAAGCCTCGCCCTTGCGGAAAGCGTGTGGAAGGTGGGAGCCACGGTCCCCAAGAGCTTCGCCCTGTTCGGCGACGTTGCCCCGACCCTCACCAAACTGAAAGAGATGGGACTCGCCACCGGCGTCCTCTCCAACCTCGCCGAGCCGCTGCCCCCCATCGTGGCTTCGTTGGGCATCGACGACCGCCTGGACGTGCTGGTCACCTCCCTGGAGGTGGGGGCCGAAAAGCCGGACCCGCGAATGTTCCAGGCGGCCCTGGAAAAAGTCGGGATAAACCCCAATGAAGCGATGCACGTCGGAGACCAATACCATTCCGACGTGGGCGGCGCGCGAGGGGCAGGCATGCATGCCGTGCTCCTGGACAGGGGCGACTGGCATCCCGAAATCACGGACTGCCCCCGCATCGCCAGCCTCGCGGAGTTGACGGCCCTGCTGGAAAGAAACGCCTTCGCCTAAACCGCCCCCACTGGAAGCTGCTGGAGTCTCTCCTGGAATTCCTTCAGCCGCTGCAGCGTAACGTCCAGCACGGCCCGCCACTTCGCCCCCATAACCCTACGATTGAGCCGTATCTGGCGGTTGCCGACCGAAGCCCACCCGCCCAGCGTCCGCTCCAGTACCAGCCGGGCCCCGCCCACGCTTTCCTTGAGAGTGATGCCAATCTCAGTCTCCGACGACACTATGGATTGAACGCCCATCTCCCGAGCCATAATCTTCAGGGATACCAGGTAGAGCAGATTGTCCACGGCCTTGGGCAGCCGGCCGAAGCGGTCTCGCAGCTCCTCCCGCATGTCGTCAATCTGGGGCTGGCTTCGCAGGTCCATCAGCCGCTGGTATACGTTCAGCCGCACGGGCAGGTGGCCGATGTAGCTGTTGGGGATGTGAGCAGCAATGGGCAGGTCAACCCGTGAGTCTTCCTTGGCTTCATCTGTGGCTGCGGCTCCCTCCGCTCCGTCCTCTCGCAGTTCCTGAACGGCCTGGTTCAGCAGCTTGGTGTAGAGCTCGAAGCCGATGGCGTGGATGTGCCCGCTCTGCTTTGCGCCCAGAATATTCCCTGCGCCCCGAATCTCCAGGTCCCGCATGGCGATGCGGAAGCCCGATCCAAGCTCGGACGCCTCCAGAATCGCCTGCAGACGCTTCTCCGCCCCGGGAGTGATGCGTCTGCCCCTGGGCACCAGCAGGTAAGAGTAAGCGCGGCTGCTGCTTCTTCCGATACGTCCCCTAAGTTGGTATAGCTGGGAGAGGCCGAACCGGTCCGCCCGGTCGACTATCAGTGTGTTGGCGTTGGGGATGTCCAGTCCCGACTCAATGATCGTCGTGCATACAAGCACGTTGGAATCACCTTCGCCGAAGGCAAGCATCACGTCTTCCAGCCGCGACTCCTCCATGCGGCCGTGGGCAACGGCGATGCGCGCCTGGGGCGCCAGCTTGCCCAGGTGAGCTGCGACCCGGTGGATGGAGCGGATGCGGTTGTGCAGGAAGAAGACCTGCCCGCCCCGGTCCAACTCCCGCTTCAACGCTTCCTGTATGATGCGGTCGCTGTACTCTCCCACGTAGGTCTTCACGGGGTACCGCTCCTCCGGCGGGGTGTCCATGGCGCTCATGTCGCGAACGCCGGACAGCGCCATATACAGCGTTCGGGGTATAGGAGTTGCGCTGAGGGTAAGAAAATCCACCTCGCTGCGCAGCTTCTTGATGTGCTCCTTGTGGGCCACGCCAAACCGCTGCTCTTCGTCCACCACCACGAGGCCCAGTTTGCGAAACTTCACGTCCTTCTGGATGAGCCTGTGGGTGCCGATGACGATGTCTATGGCCCCCTTGCGCAGGTCTTCCACAATCCGGCGCTGCTCCTTCTGGGTGCGAAATCGGCTCAGCACGTCCACCCGTATAGGATACGGACTGAGCCTGTCCACGAACGTGGCGTAGTGCTGCTGGGCCAGTATTGTCGTGGGCACCAGCAGCGCCACCTGCAGACCGTCATTGACCGCCTTGAAGGCCGCCCTCAGCGCCACCTCCGTCTTGCCGTAGCCCACGTCGCCGCAGACCAGCCGGTCCATGGGCTGTGTGTCCTCCATGTCGGCCTTCACCTCGTCGATGACCCGCGCCTGGTCGGGCGTTTCCTCGTAGGGGAAGGCGTCTTCCATCTCCTGCTGCCACACCACGTCGGCAGAGAAAGCGTGTCCCTTCGCCACCCGCCGGTTGGCGTAGAGGTCGAGAAGCTCCTTGGCTAGCTCCCGCGTCGACTCCTTCACCCGCTCCTTGGCCCGCGCCCACTCGGTGCTGCTGAGGCGCGTCAGCGTCGGTGGACGGTCGCTGGTGCCCACGTAGGGGTAGATGCGGTCAAGGTGGTCCGTCGGCAGATACAGCTTGTCCGACTCTGCGTATTCGAGGACCAGGTACTCCCGGCTTTCCCCGTTGGCGTCCATGCTGGTAGTTCCGGCGAAACGCGCCACGCCGTGGTCTTCATGCACGACGTAAGCCCCCTGCTCCAGTTGGGACAAAAAAAGCTGTTTCCTGACGGGCCTTCGGGGGCGGCTGCGACGTTCCTTGGCTGTACCGAAAATCTCCAGGTCCGTCAGCAGTATCACTTCAGCTTCGGGAAGAGTCAGTCTCCAGCCCTGTTCAAGAGAGCCAGGCACGATGACCACCCCGCCACCCTGGAGACTGGGACTTCCGCCATCTACTATGACCGAGCCGATCTCCGCATCTGCGAGAATCTGCGCCAGCCTGCGGGCGTGGCGGCTGGCCAGAACGACGATTTTGCCTCCACGTAGTTCATCTTTGAGTTCAGACGTAAACCGCTCAATTTGCCCGTAGTAGGAAGGAGCGCTGCGGAACTCGAACCCGACACCCTCCGTATTCCACGGAGTAACGTCCAGAACGGGTCGCTTTGCCAGTGCCCCGGCGAATTCACCCCACTCCAGCGTGGAAGTGGGGAAGTTAGCCGGCAGCTCGCCTCGGCCCACCCGGTCCTGTCGCATCCGCTCTACGTGTTCGGATAACGACTCCGCTTCCTGTTCAATCTGGCTCCCCTGAAGAAAGACTACGACGGCATCATCGCCCAGATGCTCAAGTATGGACGACTCGTTGATGAGGCCGTGGTAGTAGTCCATCTCGTCCCAGTTTGCGCCCGCGAAGATGTTGGCCAGGTCTTCCTGGAACCTGTCCTGCACGCCTTCGGGGCAGCGGCCGAAGTCCATCTCCGACGCCAGCCGGTCAACGCTTTCCCGGTCCACGTGGAGGGGCAGCGATTCCTGGGCGGCAATTATTCGTGCTCTATCGACGGCCTTCACGGAACGCTGCGTCAATGGGTCGAACAGGTTTAAGCTTTCGATTTCGTCGCCGAACAGGTCCAGCCGCAGGGGGAGTTCCGAGTTTGGCGAAAACACGTCGACGATGCCGCCCCGGATGCTGAAGGAGCCGGGGATCTCCACCGAATGCTCTCGACGGTAGCCCATGTTGGTCCAGGCTTCTGCAATCTCGCCAAGTCGTACTCGCTGACCCGCCTCCAGCGTGACGGCGCTTTCCTTGAACGTAGATGGCCTCAGCGTCTTTCTCAGCGCCGCCGCCATCGACGCTACGACCACTGGTGGCTCCCCCGTTAGCGGATACGTTAGCGCGTTCAGGGCCATCAGCCGCCGGTTGTTGGTGGAGGCGTCAACCGTCATCCGCTCGAAGGGGAGAACGTCCGGCTCAGGCAGCGGAAGCGTGGAGTCGTCGCTGCCGAGATAGAGAGAAAGCTGGTCGAGCAGGCGGCGGGCATCGTCCTGCCGCGGCGTTATGACCAGCATGGGCCGGTTCAGTTCGTCGCGAAGGGCGGCAAGTAACAGCGCCGTCCCCCCCGCCGACACGGACGCGGTTGCCCTTCCGCCTTCCGCCAGCTTCTTGGCCATACCATCGAATGCGGGATGGCCCGCCAGAAGGGGCTGCAGCGCTTTGAGCGACAAGCCGTTACCTCTCGCACAACAGATATTTGGCCTGGCTGTGGGCCCGCCAGACCTTGTCCCTATTCTACCCTCCAACCCTCTCCCCATTCCACTCCCTTTCCGTCACTCCGGCGGAAGCCGGAATCCAGTCTTCCCCCTCTCCCTTCCGTTTTCCCGCGAAGGCGGGAATCCACTCTTATCCCTTCCCCCTTGACGGGGGAAGATTGAGATGGGGGTGATTCGGACAGGTATGGAAAGGCCCGCCCGTTCTTGTTGGCCCTTTGGCCCCCTGATATAATGAATTGTCCCTACGCACTACGTAGGCGCAGCGCATTATGACCAGAAATACAGCCCCCCAAGCCCTCAAACAAAAGCCTTCCGATGCGTCCCGACGGTATCAGCGCATCGTCGTGAAAGCGGGCACCGGTGTGCTTACCGGCGGCACCGACACCCTCCACGAGCCAACCATGCAGTCGCTGGTCTCTCAGATTGGTGGCCTGTACCGTGAGGGGAAAGAAATCCTGCTGGTTACATCCGGGGCCATCGCCGCCGGCATGAAGTCGCTTGGCGTGAAGGAACAGGCCCGACAGGTCTCCTTCCGACAGGTCCTCGCCGCCGTGGGACAGAACCACCTGATGCACGCCTACAGCTCTCTGTTCGAACCGCTGGAAATACCCGTGGCGCAGGTGCTCCTCACCCGCAGGGACCTGGAAGACAGGCAGGGCTACTTGAACATCCGAAACACCATTTTGTCCCTGCTCCAGCAGCGGGTGGTGCCCATCATCAACGAAAACGACGTGGTGGCCGTCGATGAAATAGGCCCCGTATTCGGTGACAACGACACCCTCTCCGCCCTTGTCGCAAATCTGGTTGACGCCGATCTGCTGCTGGTGCTTACGGACATGGACGGTCTATTCACCGCCGACCCTCGCAGCAGTCCCAACGCCACCCTGATTCCCAGGGTGGAGCGAATAGATTCCTACATCGAGTCGTTGGCGGGAAAACACGTCAGCACCTGGTCCAGGGGCGGCATGTCCTCCAAGCTCCAAGCCTGCAAGGTCGCCACCCGCTCCGGTGTCCCCGCCGTTATCTGTAACGGCAGAGAAACCGACGTTGTGAAACGGGTTGCGAACGGCGAGGACGTTGGCACCTATTTCGCCACCTCCGTCAGCAAGATGGAGAGCCGCAAGCGGTGGATGCTGAGCGGTCTCTCCCTTCACGGCGACATCATCGTCGACGAGGGCGCGGAAGCTTCCCTGCGCCGACGCCACGGCAGCCTGCTTCCCGTGGGCATCAGGGAAGTGAGCGGCCCCTTCCAGCGGGGCGATATAGTTTACATAAGCAACTTGGAAGGACAGCGTTTCGCCTGCGGCTTGGTCAACTACAGCTCCGACCAGGTGGATGCCATCAAGGGGAAACGCTCCGACGGCATTCCTGATCTCATCGGGTGCAGCTACGGCGAAGAGGTGGTGCACCGCAACAACCTGGCGCTGATTTAGGGAATTATAAAGAATAGTTGACAGATGGGCTTGGATTTGCTACAATTTTCCTACAGTAGAGAGGTGAGTTATGGCAACCACAAAGGCCCCCGGACAGTCCCATCGCAAGGGTATCACCATCATGGAATTCTCCGAGATGGTACCCGATGAAGCCAAGGCCCAATCCCTTCTAGAGTCATGGTTCTGGCCCAATGGCCGCCACTGCCCCCGTTGCAAGTCTCTCCGCACCGTCGAATCCCGCCATGCCAATATGCCCTACTGGTGCACCGAGTGTCGCTCGTACTTCAGCGTTCGCACCGGCAACCTGCTGGAAGCATCCAAGGTTCCGCTCCGAAAATGGGCGTGGGCCATCTACCTTCACCTCACCAGTTTGAAGGGCGTATCCAGCATGAAACTGCATCGGGACATCGGCGTCTCCCAACCCACGGCCTGGTTCATGCTTCAGCGCATCCGAAAGGCCTTTGACGGCGACGACGAGCCGCCCTTCACCGGACCCGTGGAACTGGACGAGGCTTACTTCGGCGGCAAGCGTCACAACATGAGCAACACCAAGCGGAAGAACCTGGAAGGGACGGGCCGTGGTGCTGTAGGCAAGACCGCCGTAGTGGGAGCCAAAGACCGGAAGACGGGGAAGGTGAAGGCTCAGGTGGTGGATACCCCCGACCGCTCTACCCTCCAGTCCTTCGTGGACGCAAACGTCGCCTTCGGCGCCACTATTTACACGGACGGCGCGTCGGCGTATCATGGCGTGGGGAATATGTTCAACAACATCCACCATCACAGCGTCAATCACACAGTGGGCGAGTACGTTCGGGGCATGGCTCATACGAACGGCGTCGAGTCCTTCTGGGCGATGCTCAAGCGTGGATACCAGGGAACCTATCACCGCATTTCCCCCAAACACCTTCACCGCTACATCGCCGAGTTTGCAGGCCGTCACAGCATCCGAGCCCTCGATACCCTAGACCAGATGGCGGCCTTGGCTCAGGGCATGGTTGGCAAGCGGCTGAAGTACAGGGAGTTGGTGGCGTGACTACTGTAGAGCAGTCTGGATTTGTCCGACTAGGGCCTGTAACGCTTCACGTCTCAGAGTCAGTGTTAGAACAGGCTCTTCAGAATACGGATTCCGCTCCGGTACTGGCCATATCCGTATCCGGAAACGTCCTTCCGCTTGAGCCTGAACATCCACCAGAATGTCCTGATAATTCAACTCCATAACAACCTCCTATCCTAGTTGAGCGACTAGGTATTCCTGACTGCGATTCCCCTTCACCCTGTTACAGTGGGGGCAAAGCAGTTGTAGATTCTCCAAGTGATCCCCGCCCCCCTTAGAGCGGGGTATCACGTGGTCAACTTCCAGAATCTTGAACGGGAAGTCCATACGACATCCCCCGCACTGGCCTTCCTGTTGACCGTACAGGACGTGCTTATTCTTGCGGTAGTTCTTGGGGGCGGATATGTCTGTACGCCTGGGTATGTCCGTCCGAGCCACCACCTGGGACGCCCATAGCGCAATCCCCGGTTCGTCCTGCTTTAATCGGTACTGGACGAGCTCGACGGCCTTGGCCGATAGGTCTATCCCTACCCATTGCCGATTCAGCCGTTCAGCCGCCACACAAGCCGTCGCACAACCGCAGAACGGGTCAAGCACTACATCCCCCTCGTTAGAGCTGGCCTTGATGATTCTCTCAAGCAGGGCCAGGGGCTTCTGGGTTGGGTAGTTGGTGCGCTCGTGGTTCGTCGAGGCCAGGACGTTAATGTCAGACCAGACGTTGGTCATGAGACGCCCTGGCACGTCTGAGAGGTACCGTTTACGGCGGGGTAGCCCACTGGGGCTGAATACCAGCACCCCCTCCCGCTCAAGCCTCTCCATAGTCTCCCGGGAATAACGCCATTGCCGGACGTTGCCGTGGAACTCGTAGACCATATTGGGGCGGATGGCGTTGTTGGTACAGGAGGTGGTGGTGAACTTCCCGCCATCGTCCTCGTAGCGGTAATCACGGGCTACCTGCTCAGGGGTTAGTGGGTCAAACTGAGGGTTCCACGTCCACCCCCCCCTTGGTGTAGAAAAGCAGACGTTCAGCCGCCCGCCGCCACTTCTTACGGGATAGGTTCTCAGCGGCGCGGTGCCAAGTGATTTCATCCCGATACTGCCTCACCCCGAATATGGCGTCCATGAGCTGCTTCAGGTAGTGCGAGGCGAAGGGGTCACAGTGAAGATAGACGCTCCCCCTCGGCTTCAGGATGCGCCGCATCTCCAGCAGGCGGACGGCCATCATGGTCAGATAGGATTGCATCCCCTTGCCGTGGGATATGCCCGACGTCCGTATGACGTGGGCCGTAGCGGGGTGTTCGTCGGCAATAAGGCCCATCCAGGCTACGTCAAGGTCTGAGAGGGTCCAGGTGTCCTTGAAGGCCGCCCCGGCTGCCATGCTGCCAACCGGGGCCTCGTAGTTCCGGTTGGAGTTGAAGGGCGGGTCCAGGTAGATCAGGTCAACGCATTCCGAGTTCATGCCCCGCAGGATGTCGAGGTTGTCCGCCGTCCACAGTGTGCGGTTTGCAAAGTTGGGTTTCATGGCCTAGCATTATAGGCGCAACCCAACCCGCCGTCAACTATTCTTTATAATTCCCCTGATTTAGGCTGGGAAAGAAGAAGACATGCTGGCGGCAGCCGGATTCTGAGGCAGAGTAGAAGACATGATTACAGCAACGGAAAGCATTATCTCCCAGGGCAAGAGGGCGCGGCAGGCCGGAAAGACACTTGCCCACTGTTCCACGGCGCAGAAGGACCAGGCCCTCCGTAACATCGCCGATGCCCTTCTCGACAACCAGCCGGCCATCCTGGCCGCTAACGAACTCGACATCGAGACCAGCCGCGGCATGGGCCTCAACGACTCCCTCCTGGACCGAATCCTGCTCACCGGCAAGCGGCTCGAGTCAATGGCCGCCGATGTGCGCTCCATTGCCATGCTCCCCGACCCCGTGGGACAGGTCTTCGACATGCACACCCGCCCCAACGGTCTCCAGGTGGGCAAGAAGCGCGTCCCCCTCGGCGTCGTTGGAGCCATCTACGAGAACCGCCCCAACGTGACCATCGACATCTCCGCCCTCTGCCTCAAGTCGGGCAACGCCTGCATCCTTCGTGGCGGCAAGGAAGCCGTCAACTCCAACCGTCTCCTCGCTCGTCTGGTGCAGGACGCAATAGAGGCCGCGGGAATCCCCCGCGACGCTGTGCAGATCGTCGGCGATACGGACCGCCGCCTGGTGACAGCCATGCTCCGGATGGACGAATACATCGACCTGATGATTCCCAGGGGCGGCGCCGGTTTCATCCGTTTCGTGTCCGAAAACGCCGCCATGCCCGTCGTGGCCGGAGGCGTCGGCGTCTGCCACACCTACCTGGACCGCTCCGCTGAGTTGGACAAGGCCGTCGACATCGCCAACAATGCCAAGACCCAGCGTCCCACCGTCTGCAACGCCCTCGACACCCTCCTGGTCCACACCGAGGTCGCCGCCACCCACCTCCCCGCCGTGGCCCGCAAGTGGTCGGAGGTCGGCGTTGAGATGCGCTGCGACGAACGCGCAATGAGCCTGCTTGCCCCCCTGGATGGACTCAAGCTGAAGCTTGCCGAGCCTGAAGACTACGGCACCGAGTTCCTCTCCCTCGTGGCGGGCGTGAAGATTGTCGATTCTCTCGACGAAGCCCTGGAGCATGTCGACACTCACGGTTCCGGCCACTCCGAGTGCATCGTCACCGAAGACTACTCCGCCGCTACCCGCTTCCTGGAGGAGGTGGACGCCGCGGCCGTATTCGTCAACGCAAGCACCTATTTCTGCGATGGCGCCCAGTTCGGCCTCGGCGCCGAGGTGGGCATCAGCACGCAGAAGTTCCACGCCCGCGGGCCCATGGGCCTGCAGGAGCTCACCTCCTACAAGTGGATCATCCTCGGGAACGGCCAGATCCGCACGTGAGAGGACGGAGCGCCTTGGGAGACTTCACCTTCGAGAGAGACTGCCGAACGCCCTATTCGGAGTCGTTCATAATTGTTGGCGACGATGACCGCACCATCGCCAGGGTTGAGCTCCACTACATGGCGTCCCTTGTCCACGGCACCCTCTGCATCACCGAAGAGGTGAGCCCGGAGGATACGCGAGAGCTTGTCCGGGCTATCGACGATGAAATCGTCGCGACGGCCGGAGTCCCTCGGCAGGAATTGATAATTCACGTCTTCCAGGGCCGGGAAATTGGGGTTATCGGAGATAGCAGTTTCGACCAGAACGGCAACGGGCGTGAGCGACTATGAACGGCAAAATTCCGGCCCCGCCGCCGGTGGTCCGCCTCATCACGGAGCTTCACCGCCTTCCCGGCGTCGGTCCCAAGAGCGCTCAAAGGCTCGCCTACTTCATCATCCGCCAGCCGGAAGACGAAGCCCAGGAATTGGCGGAAGCCATCATGGGCGTCAAGGAGCGCATCATCTTCTGCTCCGTCTGCCAGAATCTCACCGAAATCGACCCCTGCGACCTCTGCAACGGCCCCCAGCGGGATAGAAGCCAGGTCTGCGTGGTGGAGGAGCCGCTGGACGTCCTTGCCCTCGAACGGGCCGGTTTCTACAAGGGCCTCTACCACATTCTCCATGGCGTCATCTCCCCCATGAACGGCGTCGGCCCTGAGGACATCCGCATCCGCGAACTCCTCCCCCGGCTCCAGGACGGTTCCGTCAAAGAGGTCATCATCGGCATCAACCCAACCCTGGAAGGCGACGCTACCGCCATGTACCTCCACGGCCTCATCAGGCCCTTGGGCATCAAAGTCTCAAACCTGGCGAGAGGGCTCCCTGTGGGCGGTCACCTTGAGTACGCCGACGAAATTACCCTCAGCCGCGCCTTCCAGGGTAGGCAGGAGCTCTGATGGCTGCGCCCCGCCTGTTCAAGACGGAAGGAATTGTCCTCAAGGTCGCCCCCTACGGCGAAGCAGACCTTATCGTTACCCTCGTATCCCAGGACGGCTCAAAGCTGCTGGCAATGGCATGGGGCGCGCGAAAGATGAACAGCCGCAAGATGGGCCACCTCGACACTCTGACCCGCGTCGACCTGGACCTCTACCGCGGCCCGAGCATGTACAGCATCAGGCAGGTGCTTAATATGGAGTCCTTCGTCATCCTCAAGAGCCGGCTCGACGCCACCGCTCGCGCCTTCTACCTCGCCGAGCTTGTCGACGGTTTCGCCGTCGAAGCCAGCCCCAACCCTCCTCTCTACAACCTGTTTCTGGAAACCCTGCGGTCCGTCCAGGACGCCCCAGAAGACAACGAAGGAATTCTGAAGTTCCAGCTGGAAATGCTCCGTGTCAACGGATTCATGCCGGAACTGTATCGATGCGTCGAATGCCGCCGCGACGTTGAACCCGGTAAACACCGTTTTGTCGTGAGCCTCGGCGGCGTAATCTGCACCGACTGCGCATCGACGCGGGAAGGCGCAACGCCCTTGTCCCTGCCCGCCCTCAAGACCCTGCGACACTTCCACCGCAACGGAGACGCCGACGCTTCCCGCCTTCGCATCTCACCCGACCTCTACGAAGAAGTCCGCTCCGTCCTCGACAGGGCCATCCGTTACTGGCTCGATAGGGACGTCCGCTCAAGACGGTTCGTCGTCCAGGTCCAACGCCAGAAGGCACGGACGGCGGCAAGCTCTGATTTTCCCCGTCATTCCGGCGAAAGCCCGAATCCAGTCTCTCCGTCAGCCTCAAACATGTAGGGGCGGTTCGTGAACCGCCCTCCCCCTCGCCAACTCCACCCCATCGGTAGGGGCGGGTTTCAAACCCGCCCTCTCTCCAAACCCAAAGGTGTATAATTGCCGGAGTAGCCATGTTTAACAAAATTCTCGTAGCCAACAGGGGCGAGATTGCCTGCCGTGTTATCCGCAGCTGTCAGCGGCTGGGGGTTCGCACCGTCGCCGTCTACTCCGAGGCTGACAGGGACGCCCTCCACGTGCGCATGGCCGACGAGGCATATCTTCTCGGTCCCGCCCCCGCCTCGGAAAGCTATCTGAACATCGTCAAAATCGTCGAGGCGGCCGAATCCTCCGGCGCGGAGGCCATCCATCCCGGCTATGGCTTCCTTTCGGAAAACGCCGCCTTTGCCGTCGCCTGCCGGAAGGCGGGAATAAAATTCATCGGTCCCCGCCCGGAAGTCATGGAGAAGATGGGCGACAAGGTCTCTGCCCGAAAGTTCGCCAAGAAGGCCGGCATCCCCGTCATCCCGGGCACCAACACCGCCGTCGGCGACAAGAACGCCCTAAAGCAGGCGAAGAAGATAGGCTTCCCCCTCATGGTCAAGGCCGCTGCGGGCGGCGGCGGCATCGGTATGCAGATTGTCCACTCCGAGGACGAGCTTTCGCCCATCATCGCCCGTGCCCGCCACCAGGCCCAGAACTCCTTCGGCAGCCGCCGGCTCTACTTTGAGCGGTACCTGGAGCACGCCTCCCACATCGAGGTCCAGATTCTCGCCGACGAGCGAAAGAAGACCATCCACCTGCTTGAGCGGGACTGCTCCGTCCAGCGTCGCAATCAGAAGATCGTCGAAATCGCTCCCTCCATCAAGATGACCCGCAAGCTCCGCCGTGAACTCACCAAGTACGCCCTGAAGCTGTCCAAGCACGTGGGATACACCAACGCCGGCACCGTGGAGTTTCTGGTCACCCCCAAGGGCGAGATCTTCTTCCTCGAGATGAACATGAGGCTCCAGGTTGAGCACGGCATCACAGAGATGATTACCGGCGTCGACCTCGTGGAGATGCAGCTTCGCATCGCCTCCGGCGAGAAGATGCCCTACCGCCAGAAGGATATCGCCAGCCACGGCTTCGCCATGGAAGCGCGCATCTACGCCGAGGACCCGGACATGTTCCTCCCCTCCTCCGGCACCATAACCGACCTTCAGGAGCCAACCACCCACGAACACGTTCGAGTCGACGGTCATGTCTATACCGGCTACAAGGTGGACATCTATTACGACCCCCTCCTGGCCAAGCTCATGTGCTGGGGCGAGACCCGCGAACAAGCCCGCACCCTGCTGTCCGAGTCCTTGGCGAAGTATCGCGTGGGAGGGGTGCAGACCAACGTCCCCTTCCTCCAGCGCGTGGTTACCAGCGACGAGTTCAAGTCCGGCAAATACGACACCTGGCTGGTGGACAATCTGAAGAATCAGGACGCTGAATCCAAGAACGGTGCCGGTGGACTTCAGACGGAGTCGGAGCGACGCGAACTGGCCGCCGCCACCGCCGTTGCGCTGGTGGCCGCGAGTGAGGAGGACGAGGCCAGAATGCTCAACGGCAACGGCCATCTCCCCAGCCCATGGCGCATCGCCGGTCGCATGGCCCAGATGTCGGGTTGGCGCGCATCCGGCAGGGGCTGGCGTTGAAGGAAGTCCGCGTCAAAATCGGCGACCGGTGGTATACCGTCGAGGTGGAGGAACCCCTCGGCTCCCCGGCTCGTGTCACCGTCGAAGGCGAGACCTTCCTGGTGGAGGTGGACAGGGGCGATACCCGTCGGTCCCCGGCGCGGACCTTCCGTCCCGGTTTGCCCGCTCCCGCGACTCGAACGGGCCCGCCCGTTCAGTCCGCCGCCGATGACGGCATCATCAAGTCCCCCATGTCAGGCAAAGTCCTCGCCATCCGCGTAAAGCCCGGCGCCAAGGTGGCCTCCGGCGACGAGGTATGCGTGGTCGAAGCCATGAAGATGGAGCAGAGCATCCGCGCCCCAAAGGCGGGGACAGTCAAGAAAATCCACGTCAAGCCCCTCCAGCAAGTTCAAATCCACGCCCCCCTCGTCGAACTCGACTAACCCCCCAAGCCACCTTTCCCTTCCCAAATTCCCACCTCCGCCTCACCTCCCCCACCCCCGCGAAGGCGGGGGTCCACTCGTCCCCGGAAACCGCCAAACTCCCCCGCTCCCTACTCGCCTCAAAATAATAGGGGCGGGTCTTAAACCCGCCCCTATTTAGAATCTGCTCTTCTGAACCTATCCCGTCATCAGCCCACCCGCACCAGCTTCTGCAGGCTCCGCATCTCCCGCGGAGGCTCCAGTGTCCGGCCCATCATGGTCCACGAAACCTCTCCCACGTACACGCTGCCTTGCGAGTCCAGGCAGATCCCGTGAGGGCTGACGAACTGCCCCGGCTCCTCCCCTGCATAGGCGTCACCAAGCACCGCCACCCGATTCCCCGACTTGTCGTACACCGTTACCCGGTGGCCGAAGTTGGGAGCGTCGTTGTAGTAGGCGTCTGCGATTAGCTCCGCCACGTACACGTTTCCGTCTGCCCCAACGCGTATGCCCGAAGGCTTCCAGATGTTGTTCCACATGGCCTCCAGCTTTCCGTTGGCGTCAAACACCTGCACCCTGTGGCACTCCCTGTCCGCCACGTACACGTTGTCGTCGCTGTCGGTGCAGATGTTGTGGGGAATGACGAACTGTCCCGGGCCGATTCCCGCCTCGCCCCACGACATGATGTGCTCGCCGTCGGAGCTGTACTTGTGAATCGTTGAGTTCCCGTAGCCGTCCGAGATGAAGAGGTCTCCCGACTTGTTGGAAACGGCCAAGCCTGTCGGCAGGTTGAAGGCCTCTCCGCTGAACCGTGGCGCAGGCTTGTCCACGGTCCCCAGCGTCATCAGAAGCTCCCCGTCTGTGGAGAACTTGCGCACCGTGTGGTCTCCGTTATCCACGCAGTAGACGGCGTCGTCGGGGCCGATGCAGATGCCGTGGGCGTTGCCGAAAACGTCCGCGCCCCACGCCTTGAGATAATTCCCGTCCCTGTCGAAAACGACGACCCCGTGGTCGCCCCTGGAGAAGGCGTACACGTTGTCCTTGCTGTCAACCGCCACGTCGGGCGTTTCCTTCAGGGTCATGCCCTCAGGCAAAGCTCCCCATCCTTCCGCCACCTCAAAGCTCAAAGCGCCGCTGCCCACTACTGTAGTCATGGAGTTCCTCCTCTGGTATATTCGAGCCAATGCTATGACCGGCACGGATTCTTGTCAATGCGCCCACATTCCGCTCATCCTGAACCTGTCGAAGGACGAGCGCCGTCCTTTCTTCGTCATTCCTGCGAAAGCAGGAACCCATGGCGAGGCGGTGAGGGCCGGGGTCCCATCTTTCCTCTTCCCCCTTTATCCCACATGTCATTCTGAACGCAGCGGAGCGAAGTGAAGAATCTCGTGGTAGTAACGAATTACACCCTTCATTCCCCCCTGCAAGACCCACACACCACAACCAATAGGAGCGAATCATGGACCTAGGATTGACTAATAGAAAAGCCCTGGTAGCCGGCGGTGGACGTGGCATAGGCAAGGCCATCGCCATGGAACTGGCGAGGGAGGGCGCCGACGTTGTCGTCGTATCCCGGACTCAGGAAGAGCTGGACGCGACGGCCCGCGAGATTGCCGACGCTACCGGACGGCTGGTTTACCCCCTCTCCTTCGACGTGACAAACACGGAGCAGGTGAACTGGGGCGTCAAACAGGCTGCCGCTGCCCTTGGAGGCCTGCACATTCTGGTGAACAGCGCCGCTCTGCCCGGCGGCTCCCCCGAGGCCATCGGCCCCATCGAAACCGTGGACGAGGAGATTCTGAAGTGGGACTTCGACGTGAAGTACGTGGGCGCCCTCAGGCTTGCGCGGGCCGCGATTCCCTTCCTCAAAGAGGCGAGATGGGGCCGCATCATCAACATCAGCGGCGGCAACGCACGGGCCGCCGGCAACCTCAGCGGCGGCGCCCGCAACGTGTCTATGGTCCACTTTACCAAGACCCTATCCATCCAGCTTGGACGCTTCGGCATAACTGTCAACTGCATTCATCCCGGCACCACCCGCACCGAACGAACTCCGGGCATGTTCACCGAGCGCGGCGCGGAGTTGGGCATAGACGCCGCTGAAGTGGAACGCCGCGACTTCGCGGATGGCTCGCCCGCCGCCAACGCCATAGGCCGCATGGTTGACGCCCAGGAGGTGGGCTACGTTGCCGCCTACCTCGCCTCCGACAAGGCCTGGGCCGTCACCGGCGAAGTCCTTGCCGCGGGCGGCGGCGTCGGCAACAACGTCTACTACTAATGCCCCTTCACTCCCGCCATCCCCTCTTTTCCCTTCCCCTTCTGCCCCCTCTCCCGTCCTGGGAGAGGGCTGGGGTGAGGGTGACTTCCTCCTTTCCCTCGCTCATCCTGAGCTTGTCGAAGGACGAAGGGTCAAGCGTCTCCTTTACAACAATCCGTAGGGGCGGTTCGCGAACCGCCCGTCTCCAACTGACCAATGTGGCGACTAACTGAAGACCACCTCGAATCCATCGCCATCGGCGCAGGCATCCTCGGCACCGGCGGTGGCGGCAACCCCTACGTCGGCATGCTCCGCGCCCGCGAGGCCCTCCGACGCTACTCCCCCGTCGACGTCCTGACCCCGGAGGAACTCGATGAAGACGCCCGCGTCGTCTGCGTCGGCGGCATCGGCGCGCCTACCGTCGGCATCGAGAAGATGCGCGACATCCAGGCCTACCACGCCCTTCGTGCTCTCGAAGACTACGTCGGAGAAAGGGCGACGGCCCTAGTCTCCAACGAAATGGGCGGCAGCAACTCCCTCGAGCCGATCATCCCCGCCTCCATCGCCGGTCTCCCCATCGTCGACGCCGACGCCATGGGCCGCGCCTTCCCAGAGCTCCAGATGAAGACCTTCTTCATCTACGGCGTCCCCTGGTATCCCCTCGCCCTCGCCGACGAAAAGGGCAACACCACAATCTTCCCCAAGGCAATCAGCGCCACCTGGATGGAGCGCATGGCCCGCGCCGTAACCATCCAGATGGGCTGCATCGCCTGCTACGCCCTCGCCCCCATGTCCGCAGACCAGATTCGACGCACCGCCGTGCCCCACACCCTCTCCCTGGCCCTGGAATTGGGCAGCGCCGTCAAAGACGCCCAGGCCAAACACGAAGACCCCATCGAAGCCATCATGTCCGTCTATCCCGGCAAGGTGCTCTTCCAGGGCAAAATCGTCGACCTTGAACGACGCACCACCACCGGCTTTGCCCGTGGCAAAGTTGTAATCGACGGTCTGGGCGACTTCGCTCCCGGTCAGATGTCCATCGAGTTCCAAAACGAGAACCTCATAGCCTCCATCGATGGCCAGGTCGTCTGCCTTGTCCCCGACCTTATCTGCGTGGTCGACACGGAGCGCGGCGAACCTATAACCACCGAACTTCTCCGTTACGGCTTTCGCGTCACAGTCCTCGGCTTCCCCGCCCACCCCCTCCTGAAGTCGTCCCAGGCCCTCGACGTCGTCGGCCCGGAAGCTTTCGGGTACCCCCACCAGTACGTCCCCCTGAAACTCTGAATGCCCGCAAACCCCCCAATCACCCTCCCGTCATTCCGGCGAAAGCCGGAATCCAGTCCTTTCCCTTCTTCCCCCTCTCCCGTTCTGGGAGAGGGTTGGGGTGAGGGTGATTTACTCCTCCCTCTCGTGTCCTCGCGAATGCGGGGACCCACTCTTCTCCCTTCCCCCTCGATGGGGGAAGGTTAGGATGGGGGTGATTCGAATGGCGCCACATACCGCTCATCCTGAGCCTGTCGAAGGACCAAACTTGCCGTCTCGCAATTACCCCCCATGCTGACTAGAATCGGCGTAGACGTAGGCGGCACCAACACCGACGCCGTTCTCATGCAGAACGACGAACTCCTCGCCCAGGCGAAAGTCCCCACCACCGCCGATGTAACCTCCGGCATCGAATCGTCTATCCGTGCCATCATGGCAAACGCCCCCGCTAACGCCCACCCCTCCGCGGTCATGCTGGGCACCACTCATTTCACCAACGCCCTGCTGGAACGACGTGGCCTCGCCAAGACCGCCGTTCTCCGACTCTGTCTCCCCGCCACCTCCCTCCTCCCTCCCCTCTGCGATTGGCCCCAACCCCTCAAACAGGCCATCGGCGGCCACTCCTACATGGTCCACGGCGGCCACGAGTTCGACGGCAGAGAAATCTCACCTCTCGACCCGTCGGAGATTCGCAAAGCCGTAGAAGAGATGCAGTCCGAAGGAATCGAAGCCGTCGCCGTAAGCGGCGTCTTCTCCCCAATCGACCCCACCCACGAGGAACGCGCCGCCGAAGTCATCCGCAAAACCGCCCCCAACCGTCGCGTCACCCTTTCTCATCAGATAGGACGCGTCGGCATCCTCGAACGAGAAAACGCCGCCGCCCTCAACGCCGCCCTCTCCGTCGCCGCCGAAGGCATCATCCCCCGCATCCGTGAGTCCATCGCCAAGCTCGGCCTCGATGTTCCCCTCTACCTGAGCCAGAACGACGGCACCCTCATGGACGCCGATTTCGCCACTCGCTATCCCGTCTTCACCATCGCCTCCGGTCCCACCAACAGCATGCGCGGCGCCGCCTTCCTCTCCGGCGTCCGCAACGGCATCGTCGTCGACGTGGGCGGCACCTCCACGGACGCTGGCGCCTTGGTCAACGGCTTTCCTCGCGAGGCCTCCGTTTCGGTCGAAATGGCAGGAGTCCGTACCAACTTCCGCATGCCCGACGTTATCAGCATCGCCCTCGGCGGCGGCAGCATCGTCGAGGCGAATCCCCTCCGAATCGGTCCCACCAGTGTTGGCCACCGGCTGACCCACGAAGCGCGAGTCTTCGGCGGCAAAACCCTCACCGCCAGCGACCTTGCCGTCGCAGGCGGCCTAACCGAAATGGGAGACCCCGACGCCGTCTCAGATATCGACCCCAACCTCGTCAACGAAGGCTTGGCCCACATCCAACGAATGCTCGAAGACGTGGTGGACCGGGTGAAGCTCAGCCGAGGCGACGTTCCCCTCATCCTGGTCGGCGGCGGCAGCGTCCTCGCTCCAACTCCCTTGTCAGGCGCGTCGAAGATAATCAGGCCCCGACACGCCGAAGTCGCCAACGCCATCGGAGCCGCCATAGCCCAGGTGGGCGGACAGGTGGAGAAAGTCTACGCCCTTAACGAAGTGACTCGCGAAGAAGCCCTCGCCGACTCCCGCACCTCCGCCACCCAGCAAGCCATCGGCGCCGGCGCCGATCCCGCCACCATCGAAATCGTCGAAGTCGAAGAAATCCCCCTCACCTACCTCCCCAGCAACGCCACCCGCATCCGCACCAAAGCCATCGGCAACCTCGGCATGAGCTAATGTGCCGTAACCAACGCCTATGCGTAGGGGCGGTTCGCGAACCGCCCCTCGGTTACCGGCTAACGACGTCAGGATTCTCAATATCCAAGTCCCATTTCATAGGGTTGTCTCTGATATATTCCCTTGCATGATCCAATTCCTCGTCGTCCCTTATGATGTGCTCATAATAGTTTCTTTGCCATAGACGATTCCCGGGTGAACCACATGCAAGGTTAATCTTCTTGGTAGCTACGGTCTTGAATGCCCCAATCAGACGCCCAAGGGGCTTTCGGCTGATTTGCGCAGCCCCGGTGCGGGCGATTCGCGAATCGCCCCTACCTAAATCGTCAGCCATGATAATGATCCCATGCAAATGATTAGGCAAAACGACATATTCGTCCAACGTCACGTATGAATAGTGCCTTCCCAGCCATTCCCAAGCATTGACCACCAGTTGTCCGAAGACGTTCAACTGCATTTCCCCGTTCACAACGTCACCAAAATAGGGTTCGCGGTTCTCCACGACCACTGTCACAAAATACGCCCCCGCTCGGGCATAATCGTACCCCCTCAGCCGAATAGACCTACGTCGATGGCATTCAGGATTGTAGCGGTGATTCAACTGAGCATGTCCTGAGTGAATCTCTAACCATCCGTAGGGGCGGTTCGCGAACCGCCCCTACATCCGATCCGTCGCATACTGAAATGCCGCCTTGACCGCATCTTCTGAAACAGACGGATAACTCTCTGCAATCTCCTCTGCGGTCAATCCCGCAGCTAGGTTGTCCAAAATAACCGTGACCATCACGCGAGTGCCTGTAATACAAGCCTGTCCGTGGTAGATATTCGGGTCCACTGATATATAGTCACTCCAGTTCATCAAAAACTATGACACTCTCCTAGCATAGGGACATTCTCGCCTGGACTAGGCCGGAACGCTTACCTGGTAAACAACGTCAGCGTCGTTGGGCGCATCCAAGCCATCATCCTTGAGCGTTTCCAGGTACAACGCTATCGCTTCCTTAACGTTCTCCAGCGTCTCAGGAATCGTTTCGCCCTGAGAGTAGCAGCCGGGCAGGGCGGGAACCTGCACCCAAAAACCGCCTTCTTCGGCCTTATGTATAACGACTGAGTATTCAATCCGCCGCTTCATCCCAATGTCTCCTACAGCGCGCAGTCATACTCACTCAGCGTACATCTCGCCAATAATACGACGCAGCCTTGCCGCCTCGTTGGCGGAGATACGGTCTATGCGACGTCTCAAACGCTGCTTGCTGATAGCACGAATCTGATCGACTGCAATCTCAGCGTCCTGCCCGGCGCATTGGATTTGGAGGCGTCCCCGCCAATGTGGATGCAGTCTCGAAGTAAGCGGACAAATTACTACGGTGTTGAGAAACCGGTTCATCTCATCACGGCTCACCACCACAACCGGCCTGACCTTATTCATCTCACTGCCCACCACAGGATTAAGGTCGGCAAAGTATACAGCATACCTTTGCGGAGATGAGACCATCAATCCAGCCCATCGCCAATGACGGCGTCGAAGTCACTCCAGTCCTCCGATTCGTCCGCCATGGCACGATAGGTTTCCTCCCAGGAGAGTTTATTCTTTTCCTTTCCGCGCAGCACGATACTCTCTTCCAGTTCTTCCATAGTCAGACGGTCGCTCCAACCATACTTGTCCAACAGTGCCTTGGGGATCCGGATGCCCTTCGAGTTGCCGATGGAAATCAGCTTGACTTCCCTGGTATGCGACGATTGGTTCATATACTTCGCCTCTTTCGTCTTGGACAATTGCGTAATTATAGTAATTATACGATTTTGTTGACGTCAACGCTTGCCAAGTCCCGTTGTACCACATGCCCCAGCCCCGCTAGATCCGACTCAATCGGTGTAGCCTGCCCTCTGTTTCTTTGAGAGCGGCCCCCCCTTCCCCCCTAAACCCCAAAAACCTCCCGAAACCGCCGGTCGCTCTTAAACGGCCCCACCACCGCCAGATTCAGCCGCTTCTCGTCCACCAACTCCCCCGCCACCCGGTTAACGTCCTCCAGCGTCACCGACTCAATCGCGCTCACCACGTCGTCAACCGTCGACACACGGTTCAGCAGCAGTTCCTGTCCCCCCTGCCACATCGCCACGCTGCGAGTGTCCTCCATCCGCAGCATAATCCGACCCTTGGAATACTCCCTCGCCTTCTCCAGCTCCCGCTCCGTGAACCCCTCCCGCATGGCCGAAAGCTGCCCCATAATCGCCTCCAGCGACTTCTGGCTCCGCGACGGCTCCGACCCGCAGTAGACCACCAGCGACCCGCAGTCCCGGTACTGGCTCAACGAGCTGTGCACGTCATACGCCAGCCCCAGCTTCTCCCGGATCTCCAGGAACAACCGGCTGCTCATCCCCTCCCCAAGCATGATGTTCACCAGGCTCAGCGCGTACCTGTCCGGGTGGTCCAGATGCATCGCCGGCATCCCAACGCAGATGTGCGCCTGCTCCGCCTTCTTGTATTCCATGCGAAGGACGGCTTCCCGCTGGTCCAGCTTCACCGGCGACCATTTCATGGGGTTGCGCGGTTTCCACCCAGCCGCCGTGTCCTCAATCTCCGACAGCACCTCCTCGTGGGACACGCCCCCGGCGACGGAAATCACCACGTTGTCGGGGCCGTACTGCCTCTGCATCAGCGCCACCAGGTCGTCCCGGGTGATGGCGTTGACCGATTCAATCGTCCCACCAACGTCGCGTCCCATGGGCTGGTCCGGCCACAACATCTCGTCCATGAGCAGGTCAACCCGGTGTGTCGGATAGTCGTTGCTCATCCGAAGTTCCTCCAGGATTACCTGACGCTCCTTCTCCATCTCGTCCGGGTCCAGTAGCGGGTTCACCACCATGTCCAGCAGCACCGCCAGGGCGCGCTTGAAGTGGGGCTTGGCCACCTTGCAATAGTAGATGGTTATCTCCCGGTCCGTGCTGGCGTTCATCATCCCGCCCACGCCCTCTATCGCCTCGCTGATGTCCTGCGCCGTGGGCCAGCTCTTGCTCCCCTTGAACAGCAAGTGCTCCAGAAAATGGGTGGAACCCGCCGTTTCGTCGGGCTCATAGCGAGATCCCACGCCCACAAACAGGGCCAGCGTCACCGAGTAGGTGTGGGGCATGGTGGACGTCAGGACACGCAGTCCGTTGTCCAACACCGTGCTGCTGCGGTTAGGGCTCATGGAAGACTCAAAAACTCGCATCCGTCATTCCGGCGGAAGCCGGAATCCGGTTCCCCGTGTCCTCGCGAAGGCGGGGACCCACTCTTCTCCCTTGATGTAGATCTTTGCCTAACCACGTCACGAGCGACCATTAACCTCTCCCCCCTAGATGGAGATTCTTGCATGACCATGTCACGAGCGACCAACAACCTCTTCCCCCTTGACGGGGGAAGATTGAGATGGGGGTGATTCAAGCTAAGTGAACGACGCATTTGTGAGTTTGACGGATAACTCTTAACTGGTCAGCCATGCAATTTCGCCGTGGAGGTCCTTGGGATGGTTCTTGGAAGTGAAGACGGCAAATTCTTCCTTGCTGGCGCCTATGGTCGTGTCTCCACCGTGGCCGGGATAGACGTTCGTGTCGTCCGGCAGCGTCAAGAGCCTCGACGAAATTCCCTCCACCAGTTGTCGAAAGGCCTCCGGCGAACGGCTGTAGCCCGGCCCTCCGGGGAAGAGGGTGTCCCCGGAAAACAGGTGCTTGCCCGTAAGCAGGCACACGGCCCCGGGCGTATGCCCGGGAATGAACATTACCTGAAGCGATATGTTCCCCACCTGGATGGAGTCCCCGTCCTTCAGGAAGAAGTCGGCGTCCCCCGACGATAGGTTCGGCTCGTCCTCTTGGTGAATGCCCAGCTCCTTCCCCGTTCCCTCCTTCATCTCCCGCACCCCTGCAATGTGGTCGCTGTGCCCGTGGGTAATCAGAATGGCCTTGATCTTGGCGTCGCCAATCTCGGCGAGCAGCTTCTCAGGCTCCCCGGGCGCGTCGATGATTATGGCCTCGCCGGTGTTTGGACACCGCACAATGTAGCCGTTGTTGTCCATGTAGGTCATGTGGGGCACCTTGTAAATCTGGACCTCGCCGTCGTAGTGCAGGGGCATGCTTCCTCCCGAAAAAGAACTGCAATCAATCGTAGCAAATCAGGGAAAAAATTGAAACTGGGCCCACCGCGTAGTCACCAAACCCCTCAACCCACCCCCAACCCCGCAAAACCCTGTCCCCGCGCAGGGGGAATCCATCCCCTCCCGCCATCACGCAGTGACTCCAAAAGTGCCATTTTGCCCATTGCCACAAAGCCGCCTTCCTGCTATTCTGCTTCCATGAATAGAACGCACATACTTCATTCCTCACCCAATCCAATATCCACGTCGGATTATATAAGACTAAGTATCAATATGACCCCCATTTTCCCCGCAAATTTTCTCGGAAACAAAAACGAATCCCCCAAATCCCTGATTCTATGCCTGTAACATTACATAATGTCAGGAAATCGTTACCATTCGTTTTAACAAACGAATCAGCTATACGCTTGAGAAATCCGAAACGAAACCCTTCGTTTCCTACTCGTTTCAGAGAATTAGTATCACTAAATCAACCACGTAAATTCTCACCCTTGACACCCCCAACAGCCCCTACCTAACATTGGTGCACCATCAAGGAGGAACGCCCATGTTTCCCCGGAACGTCTTTCCCACCACCTCGGAAGTGAACGACGCCGGCCATCTGGTCATAGGCGGCTGTGATACCGTTGACCTGGCCGCCGAGTTCGGCACCCCCCTATACATCTTCGACGAAGCCACCCTGCGCGGTCGCTGCCGTGACTTCGTGCAGTCATTCAACAAGCGCTATCCCAACACCACCGTCGCATACGCCAGCAAGGCATATGTGAACCCCGCCGTCGCCCGAATTTTCGCTGAGGAGGGCTTGGGTCTCGACGTGGTTTCCGGCGGCGAACTGGCCGTCGCCCAGGCCATCAACTTCCCCAGGGAACTGGTCTACTTCCACGGCAGCAACAAGACCGCCGACGAGCTTGAACAGGCCGTGGAATGGAATATAGGCCGCATCGTCATCGACAGCTTCCACGAGCTTCGACTGCTGGAGGAGGTTGCCGCCGCTGCGGGAACTTCCCAGGACGTCCTGCTGCGCGTCTCCCCCAGCATCGACCCCCACACCCACGAAAAGACCACCACCGGCGTCCTCGACAGCAAGTTCGGTTTCGCCATCGAAACGGGCCACGCCGCCGAGGCCGTCCGTCTGGCCGTAGCCGCTCCCCACCTGAACCTCAAAGGACTTCACTTCCACCTCGGCTCCCCCATCTTCGAGCTTCAACCCTACCGCGACGGCGTCGAAGTTGTGCTGGAATTCGCCGCCAGCATGAGGGAGGAGGGACTGGACCTGCAGGAGTTCAGCCCCGGCGGCGGATTTGCCATCGCCTACACCGCCGACCAGAATCCGCCCACACCGGCGGACTACGCCGAGGCCATCATCGGCGTCATGACCGCCGAATGCGACCGGCTGGGCCTCGATCTCCCCCTCCTGACCATCGAGCCGGGCCGCGCCATCGCCGGCCCCGCGGGCGTCGCCCTCTACCGTGTCGGCGCCGTCAAGGAAATCCCCGGTGTCCGACGTTACGTCTCGGTCGACGGCGGCATGGGCGACAACATCCGCCCCGCCCTCTACGACGCTGCCTATGAGGCCGTCGTCGCCAACCGCGTCAACGACAGGAGCGATCAGGTGGCGACCATCGCAGGCAAGTACTGCGAGTCCGGCGACGTTCTCATCAAGGACGTTCTGCTGCCCGCTATCGACGGAAGCGGTAAGGACCTCATCGCCATCCCCGCCTCCGGGGCCTACTGCATCCCCATGGCCAGCAACTACAACCTGAACCCCAAACCCCCCATCGTGCTGGTCAACGAAGGCGACGCCCGCGTCATCCGTCGCCGCGAAACCTTCCAGGACCAGATGCTCCTCGACGTTGTCTAATCTGCCCGCCTTCCCCATCCTAATTGCACGACTTCAAAGAAGTACTCGTCATTCCGGCGAAAGCCGGAATCCAGAGAGGCCACGATATGAAACAACCTTGTGTTTACCTACTTGCTAGCAAGCGCAACGGCACTCTTTACGTTGGAGTAACCTCAAATCTCCTTCAAAGAGTTTGGCAGCACAAGAACGATATGATTGATGGATTCACAAAGCGTTATGATATACATGATTTAGTCTGGTATGAGATGCACGGAACTATGGAAAGCGCCATTATGCGAGAGAAGGCAATCAAGGAATGGAAGCGGGCATGGAAGCTTGAATTGATCGAGAAAGACAACCCCTCATGGTTAGACTTGTATCAAAGTTTGGTGTGACTTGAATGGCGGCCAAGTAACTGAGTGGGTTGCTTTACTCCGGGGACTGGATTCCGGCTTTCGCCGGAATGACGATATCCATTTTGTGCCCGCACCTGGCCGGGTCTCTTGTACGCTCACCCCAAACGTAAGGTTAAACCCATGTGGCACATAGTAGGCCAGGACACCGCCCTGCAAATCCTCGACTCCAGCCTCTCGTCAGGCAGGCTCTCCCACGCCTACCTCTTCGTCGGCCCTCCGCACGTCGGCAAGACCACCCTGGCCCTGGACCTGGCCCGCGCCGTCAACTGCGTAAGCACGGAAAGCGCCCCTCCCTGCCAGGACTGCATCCAGTGCCGGCGCATAACCGGCGGACACCACGCCGACGTTCGCCTCATCGGCCTTAGACGACAGGAAGAAGGTTCCAGGCGAAGGGAGTTGGGCATCGGCGAGATTCGCTCCGTCACCAACCAGTCTCATCTGAAGCCTTATGAGGGCGCCTCCCGGGTCTTCATCTTCGAAGACGCCGAGACCATGAGCGAGGAAGCCGCCAACGCCCTTCTGAAGACCCTGGAGGAGCCCCCTCCTCAAACCCTCCTCATCCTGCTCACGTCCCAGGAAGATCGGCTGCTGCCCACAATCAAGTCCCGGTGCAGCCGCATCGAGCTCAAGCCCATGCCGGAAGACCCCCTGGCTAGCTATCTGCAGGAGGAGCGCGGTATCGAGGCGGACGAAGCTCGGCTGCTGGCACGCCTGTCCAAGGGATGTCTGGGATGGGCGCTGACTGCCCTGGAGGACCCGCTGGTGTTGGAACGTCGTGCCACCGAGCTTGACCGTCTAATCGGCCTGCTGGGGGCCACTATAGAGCAGCGCTTTCACGCCGCCTCCGATGTCGCCAACCTATACTATCGAGACCGGGACGAAGCCCTCGAGACCCTCGACATCTGGCTTAGCTTGTGGAGGGACCTGCTCGTGCTGCGCGAGGCAGGTCCGGAGTGGGTATACAACCGGGATTACTCGGAGCAGTTGGAGGAGTGGAAGTCCGCCTACACCCCCGGCCAGATAGCCGGATTCATCGGCGCAATGGCCAAAACCGTCGAGGCGCTGAACAGCAACGTCAACGCCCGCCTCGGCCTCGAAGCCCTCATGCTCTCCCTCCCCGCCCCCGCCTACCCCTGACCGACGCCATCCCCCTCCCCTCTTCCCCCTCTCCCGTCCTGGGAGAAGGTTGGGGTGAGGGTGATTCCCGTCCCTCTTGCCTCTTCCCCCTTGACGGGGGAAGATTGAGATGGGGGTGGCTCAACCCTCAGTCAATCTCCCACGGAATAAACTTCTTCCACTCGTCCAGAATCGTCCGCCCGTGCAGTACGTAATAGGGGCTGGGATACGGCGCCTTCGGTATCTTCAGCAGCTTCATCCCCGCCTGCTGGGGCGTCCGACCCGCCTTCCGGTGATTGCACGGAATGCACGCGCTGACGATGTTCTCCCACGTCTGCTTCCCGCCCAGACGACGCGGCCTCACGTGGTCCATCGTCAGCTCTATATTCCGCTGGCCGCAATACTGGCACGTGTGCCGGTCCCGCAGAAGCACTTCCTTCTTGGAGAGCTTCCGCTTCACGAAGGGCCGTTTCACCATATACACCAAACGAATTATGCAGGGAAGGTCGAAGACCTGCGTGGCGGACCTGACTTGTCCCCGTCCGTTCTCCAGAAGCTCCGCCTTGCCCCGAAAGATGAGCAGAAGCGCTCGACGGGCGTTGCAGACGTTAATCGGCTCGTAGTTAAGGTTGAGAACTAGGACAGGAGAACTCAGCATTTGAGGCCATTATAGATGCGAAAAGTCCGCTTTTCCACCGCTGCCCCTTCTCGACGGAGACCCTTGCGTTACCCACTCAAAGGCGCCTATTTGCCTCTTCCCCCTTGACGGGGGAAGATTGAGATGGGGGTGATTCGGACGGGATTGATGACACATTTGGCAGTTAAGCGAGGCTCTCCTCGTTGGGGGAAGGTCAGGGCCTCTCCTGAGCCCGCCGAAGGAATGGGGGTGGTTCACCCCTTAACCGCGAAAGAAGCGGCAAACCTGCCCCAATGATGAACCAGAGAAAAACCCCGCCGTACAGCCATGCCCCAACCACGTCCGTAGGCCAGTGAACCCCCAGGCTGACCCGCGAATAGCTAATGACGGCGATAACTGCAAGGAGCGCACCCTGCAGGGCAAGACGCAGCTTTCCTTGCCCCATGTAGACGTGGACTATGTATGCGATAAACCCGAAGAACAGCACGGCGTGCAGCGTCGTTCCGCTGGGAAAGCCGGGGCTGGGGGCAACGTTCGTCCATTCCGCAGAATTTGTCCACTCCAAGGGCCGTGGCCTGTCGATGACCTCGCGCAGCCCGAGAGTCATGAACTCCAGCGGAATTACCAGCAGGCACCCAAGGGCCTCCACCCGCCGTCCCCTCACCCACAGTACGGCGCTCAATGCCAACACGGAGGCGACAATTATCCAGCGGCTTCCCAGGCAGTCCAAAGACCGGCATAGCCAGTCCAGCACCGGGAATTCGACATTCCGCACTGCCTCCAGCACTGCCTCTTCCCCGGACAAAGGGGAAACGTTGGACACCAGAACCGAAAGTCCCGCTGCCGCTGCAATGAGTCCGGCGGGAATTAACAGCCCGGGCTTTATCATCGTCTTTAGCACAATACCTTCGGTTTCCCCTCGTAACTTGGCAGAACGCACCTCGGTTTCCGATGCGGTTATGGTTAACCTGATGCTATAATAACTCCCACAGCCCTTGCCAGTTCTTCCTGCGAATACGCTCTTGCCCAAACCGAACCTGATAGCCATTGACGGCGCCGTGGCGACAGGCAAAAGCGTGGTTGGGCGGAGCCTGGCGCAGCGGCTCGGCTACCGCTTCCTCGACACCGGCGCCATGTACCGCGCTGTCACCTGGCTGGCAATGGAACGCGGGGTGCACCACGAGGACGAGGAATCCCTCACCGAACTCGCCTCCGCCGCCTGCTTCCGAATGTCGGAAGCAGGCGACGAGTTGCTCGTAGACGGTGAGCCCCTGCCCTTGGAGGAACACCGCGCCCGCATCGATCAACTCGTATCCCCCGTCAGCAAGGTCCCCGGCGTTCGCGAAGCCTTAGTACGTGAGCAGCGCCGGATAGCGTCGGAAGGAAACATAGTGGTGGCGGGGCGCGACATAGGCACCGTGGTGGCTCCGCAAGCGCCGGTGAAACTCTTCCTCCAGGCCGCAACCGCAGAGCGCGCCAGGCGACGCTACAGGGAGCTTGTGGACAAGGGAAAGCAGATCGAATACGCCCGCGTGCTCAGGGACCTCGAAGCCAGGGACAGGATAGACTCGCAGCGTGCCCACTCCCCCCTACGCCCTGCCGCCGACGCCCGCATCATAAACAGTGACTGCCTTACCGTCGAGCAGGTGACGGAGCGGGCCATGGCGTTTATCGAGGAGGCGTAAGGCGGTGCTGTACGAATTGGGAACGTCCTTTGCCCGCCTGCAGTTCACCCTCTTCTCCCGCTGGAAGGTGGAAGGACGGGAGTCCATACCCCCCAGGGGGCCGCTGATTATCGCCGCAAACCATCTCAGCAACGCAGACCCGCCCGTGGTGGTCGCCAGCTCCAACAGAACCCTGCACTCACTGGCCAAGGAGGGGCTGTTCAAAAACCCCGTCAGCCACTGGTTCTTCTCCCGTTGTCATGCCCATCCCGTCAAGGAGGATCAGGTGGAACGGTCGGCCCTCAGGTGGGCGCTGAGGGTTCTGGAACGCGACGGCGCCTTGCTGGTCTTTCCCGAAGGAAGAAGAAGCCTCACCAAGGGCCTCCACCCGGCAATGCCGGGAATCGGCTATCTTGCCTTCAAGTCCCAGGCCCCGGTGCTGCCCGTGGCCGTCACCGGCACCGAGCACATCCCTGGCTACTGGCGCATCGCCTTCCCCTTCTGCGAAATGAACGTAAGGTTCGGCGAGCCTTTCACTCTGCCCGCTATAGAGGGCAGGCTGAGCCGTGAGATGCTCCAGCAGGGGGCCGACATGGTGATGGAGAGAATAGCCCAGCTGCTTCCCCCCGCATACCGGGGACACTATTCATCGGCGGTCACGCCGGCGCTGGACCAGGCGCAATCTTAACTGATGGGACGTATGGGACTGAAGGGAGTTTGAATGAGGATCTATCTGGCCGGGAACATGCACACCGAATGGCGGGAAAAGGTCGCCTCCGGCATTAGCGGATGCGACTTCCTCTGGCCCCACAAGTACCCCAAGCACGGCGGATCCAGGGGCAAGGGGGCCGACGTATTCTTTCCGAGGGACGTGACGCTGCTCAAGTCGGCGGACCTGGTCTTCTGCGTTATCGAGAATGAAGGAAGGAATATCGGAACGGCGGCGGAAGTCGGAATGGCCTATGCGTGGAACAAGCCCGTGGTGCTGGTGAACCTCTGCCCGGACATCCCCAGTTTCTACTTTCTGGAAAAGGCCTCCACTACCGTTTGCTACGCCCTGGAGGACGGGCTGGAAATACTTCGGTTCCTCACCGCCAACGGCCCCGTCCACGACCCCAAAACTCCCCTCTCCCGTCCTGGGAGAGAGCTGGGGTGAGGGTCCGTCATCTTCCCTCCTACCTCTTCCCCCTTGATGGGAGAAGATTGAGCCTGTCCTGAGCTTGTCGAAGGGATGGGGGTGACTTCCCGTGACCCCCTTCCCCCCAATGTCCCCCTTGAAAATGGGTATACAATTGACTGCAAAAACGTAACAAAACGCTTGACAAACGTAACAAAAGATGATACAATTTGGTCATCTTGAATTCAAGGGGGTCGCAGATGGGAAGGATTAAGATTGCGCCTACGCTCTCACGGGTAACGAACGGGAAGGGGCCGGATGCCTGGGAGCAATTTGTTACAGTGAACGGGAAGCGGGTTAGGCGGCGTCTGGGTTTGGTGACGGTAATGAGTGAGGCGGAAGCTCGGTCAATTGCTGCTAAGAATCGAGCGTTGGCGCGGGGCGGCGTTGACCCTTGGGAGCTGGTGGTTGAACGTCCGGCTGAAGCTGCTGCGTCGGTCGTAGCTGCGCCTAGTGAGCCGGCGTTGGATGTACAGGCGATGATAGATGCTGCGGTGGCTGCGGCTCTGGCTGCTCAGTCCCGGGGGAATGGCGGGTCGGCCGTGGTGGTTCCTGATAGTTCGCCTACGCTGTATGAAGCCGGTATGCGTACTTGGCGGGCAAAGGTGGATTCCGCACAATTGCAGAATGTCGATACAGTTGCTCAGTGGCGGCGACGGTTGGAAAGGTATGTATTCCCGCAATTAGGTAAGGTTCGTGTTGCGAGCATTCGGCGGCGGCAAGTTGTTGAATTGCTTGAATCGGTGGGAGAAAACAGCCCGTACATGGCTACTCAGATTAGGGCGTATCTGCGGGAGATTCTGACAGATTGCATGGCACGTGAGGAAATTGAGGTCAATGTTGCGGGGGATGCTGTCGCAACGGTAGTGAGGCGTTTGAATTCAGCCCGTGGGCCAGTTCGGCACTACAAATCAATTCCTTTTGAGGATGCGCCGGAGACTTACAATCGAATACTGAATGCGCCAAAGGCGGCGACAAACAATAGCTATGGTCTGTGTCTGATTCTGCTGACTGCGTGTCGGCAAGCGGAAATTGTTGGGGCGACTTGGGATGAAGTAGACTTCAAAAGGCGGCTGTGGGTTATTCCTGGTGAACGGATGAAAAAGGGCATTGAGCATCGTATACCGTTGTCGGGTCCAGCCGTGGAACTGCTGCTGCTGCTTAGGGCACGTGCAATGAAACTAGATTCAGAGTTGGTCTTGCCTACAAGGACGGGTGAAAAGATGCACAGAAACGCTTTGGCTCATGCGGCAAGGCGTATGAATGCAGGCTGCTCCCCGCATGGATTCAGAACGACGTTCAGGACGTGGGTTGCGGAAAAAACCCGCTACCGTTACGAAGTGGGTGAAACACAATTGGCTCACAACGTAGGAACTGCCGTAGAGCGTGCGTACTCTCGGAGTGACTACCTCGAAGAACGGCGGGAGCTGATGGACAAGTGGGCGGCATTCCTGACAAATGCTGTCCAGTAGGCTAAACGAGCAAGCGGGGGATCTAGCCTCGGTCGTCTCGTAAGCGAAGGACACAAGAAGCATGGCGAAGCTATCCTATTCGGGTAGCTTCGTTGGCGTTAAGCCTCGTCAAATAATCGACGTGTAAATAAAAGGCACTCGTGGGCCAACAAAGGCACTCGTGGGCCGTGGATTGAAGCAAAGATAATTGGCGAAGTGCTAGCCTCCATGCTCCCCGTTCATAGCCTAGCGTAGACATGTTAGGGCGGTGTCCGTAGCGTCGTGCTGCCCTGGGGGAAGCTCACCGGCTCAGCGTCCAGCACCACCACCACCACTAGGTCTGCTGCCCTGGGAGCGGCCCTGGGTGTCCACCACCACCACTAGGACGGCGGCCCTGGGAGCGGGTCTGCTGCCCTGGTGGAAGCTCACCGGCTGAACGTCCAGCGTCACCACCACGGCGGCCCTGGGAGCGGCCCTGGGAGATGGTCTGCGGCCCTGAACGTCCAGCACCACCACCACCACCACGGCGGCCCTGGGTGTCCACCACCACGACGGCGGCCCTGGGAGCGGCCCTGGGCGTCCAGCACCACCACCACGGCGGCCCTGGGGGAAGGTCTGCGGCCCTGGTAGCGGCCCTGGGCGTCCACCACCACGACGGCGGCCCTGAACGTCCAGCACCACCACGGCGGCCCTGGGTGTCCAGCACCATCACCACCACGGCGGGCCTGGGAGATGGTCTGCTGCCCTGGTAGCGGCCCTGGGCGTCCACCACCACCACGACGGCGGCCCTGAACGTCCAGCACCACCACGGCGGCCCTGGGTGTCCAGCACCATCACCACCACGGCGGGCCTGGGAGATGGTCTGCTGCCCTGGTAGCGGCCCTGGGCGTCCACCACCACCACGACGGCGGCCCTGGGAGCGGGTCTGCTGCCCTGGGAGCGGCCCTGGGTGTCCACCACCACCACTAGGACGGCGGCCCTGGGAGCGGGTCTGCTGCCCTGGTGGAAGCTCACCGGCTGAACGTCCAGCGTCACCACCACGGCGGCCCTGGGAGCGGCCCTGGGAGATGGTCTGCGGCCCTGAACGTCCAGCACCACCACCACCACCACGGCGGCCCTGGGTGTCCACCACCACGACGGCGGCCCTGGGAGCGGCCCTGGGTGTCCACCACCATCACGACGGCGGCCCTGGGTGTCCAGCACCATCACCACCACGGCGGGCCTGGGAGCGGGTCTGCGGCCCTGGGAGATGGTCTGCGGCCCTGAACGTCCAGCACCACCACCACGGCGGCCCTGGGCGTCCACCACCACGACGGCTGCCCTGGGCGTCCAGCACCACGACGGCGGCCCTGGGAGCGGCCCTGGTGGAAGCTCACCGGCTGAACGTCCAGCACCACGACGGTGGCCCTGGGCGTCCAGCACCACGACGGCGGCCCTGGGAGCGGCCCTGGTGGAAGCTCACCGGCTGAACGTCCAGCACCACCACGGCGGCCCTGGGAGCGGGTCAATTCGTGTTGCATGTAAAAGGTAGTACATGGGACAATGCGGTTAAAGCGGTGGGAGGTTATATAGATGGACGTTGCGAACGGCGGTTGTAGTGATGGGGATTTCGTATCCTCACGAACTCCTTATGAGAAGCTGAGGGTGATGGCGAAAGGCGGTGATGGGGATGATGTGAAACGACAGATGGCGTCAGTAGCTTTGAGGATGCGTTTCGGCTGCCCAGGGTGTGGGGTTCTGGTGGCTCCTGATTCAAAGCGGAAATTCGGTCGCTATTGCAGCCAAGCGTGTAGCAAAAGAGAACGCCGTTTCGCTGAGGCGGTGCGTGGTATCTTGGAGGTTCCGACGGGGTACCTTCGGAGCTTCAAACAGGCACACCCATTCGAAGAAAGGTATCGTGGGCTGGCTTGTCGTTTGCTGGAATATGGGCGGCTAGGCGGCTCAATAAGTGGGCCTGATGGTCAACGGGATTGTGCTAACTGGTGGGCGGACTGGAATAACCGTTATCGTCATTCGGTTGTGGAAATTGAAATTGTGCCTGATGGGAAAGACGGGTATGTGGGGGAGTCGCCGTGGCTAGGGACTTGGGCATTCTGCGGCGGTCACGATTACAATCGGTATGTGATGGTGGAGGCATTGGCTCAATACCTGGGCAAAGCTGTCCCATGGCATGAAGTCTTGGACATTGAAAGAGAATTAGGCGGAAAGACGTAGCAAAAGGTCTTGCAAGTAAAAATTATTACAGGCTACGTTAGGTAACGCCTCCTAAACGGCTTCGTCTCAGGGCCTGACACTGGAACACGACGGCGGGGCGATACTCCCGCCGCTCGGCGGCGGGTGCGGCGGTTACGTGGCGGCCTGACAAGGTGTTTAGTGAAGTAGTAAAATCGAGTAGCAGCTTGCCGGACTTGACTGCGCAAGCTGCGGAAAAAAATAGGCCCGAAAGATGGGCAAAGTACACAATGAAGGTGGGCATTTGACAATGACAGAGCGAACGGACTGGAAGGAATTGATGGTAAGCACGAGGGCTAACCCTCTGCCGTATGAAGTGGGCGAGTTGCCGGTTACGGAGAATGCGAACGAGGTCACGGTGGCTAGGGAGGATGTGGTGGGGCAAAGGCCCAGGCGGTCGGCTAGGAATAAGTATGAATGGGTGGCGCCTACTGTGAAGCTGCGGGATGGTAGGCGATATGTGCAACGGGTGACGGTGAGGGGTCACAAGGTGGAGCGGACAATTGGCCATGTGGATGATATGACGAGGGAAGAGGCGATGGCAATTGCTGCGGAGAATCGGGCTTTGGCGAAACAGGGCTATGATCCCTTCGCTGCTGACATGGCTTTGGAATTCGCTCAGGCTGACAGGGCGTATAGCCTGCGTGATAACGGGGCCTCGGTGGTTGGGGGTGTGTATAGGGAAGCCGTCAAGCTGTTGATGGTAGACAAGTTCAAACACATTGACTGCATAATAGCGACTGTGACAATTAGGATGGAGGGATTGCCAACAGTACGGACGTTGCATAAACTGACAAGACAGATTGCGGACAAGATTAAACTGTTCCAATGCTGGACGATAGAAGGTGAGGAAGGTGAGGGGGGAAAGCGTCTGCATTTGAATTACATCTTCGCCTTGGGGACGCAACGGGGCAAGGGGGAGCACAACGGGCCGCTAATTGAGGGTATCAAGGAACGGCTAGGCCAGGCGTCTCCGCTGGTGGGGCATACGAAAGTACGTTTTATGGAAAGTTTGGTCGGTACTGTGAATTACCATTGTAAGGATTTGCCAGAAAAAGGGCAGGGTATTGATGGGGATATCCGGTGGAACTTCGAGAACGTCGAGGAATGGAAAGGGGACTAAGGTATTTATGGTGATTAAGAGAAGTGCAAGAAGACGTACAAGGGAAGCTCTGAAGCGGCGTTTGAGAAAGCGTCTTAGGGGTGGGGGCGAACGTGTGCATCAAGGTAACAAACGTAACAGCGACGGGCTGGGGTGCTCCGGGCGGGCAAGCTGGAGCTCTGACCGGGTGGCCCATGAACGTAATAAACGTTACAATGCAAGTTTCCAATTGACTGCACATACCATAAGGTTACTGGCATCCCCATTTACAGGCAGGTTCTTGCGAAATCCATGACCGTCGTCGATGACATAAAGGCAAAGCTGGACATAGCAGACCTGGTCTCCGGCTACGTGACTCTCCAGAAGTCCGGAGCCAGCTTAAAAGGTCTCTGTCCCTTCCACGCGGAAAAGACGCCCTCCTTCTTCGTGTTCCCCAACCGTCAGAGCTGGCGGTGCTTCGGGGCCTGCGCCACAGGCGGCGACGTTTTCTCCTTCTACATGCAACGCGAGAACGTGGACTTCCGTCAGGCGTTGCAAGACTTGGCCCGCATGACGGGTACTGAACTACCTTCCAGACGCAGACGGAAGAGCGAAGACCCCCTCCTGAAGCTCATAGAAGCCGCTGCCAAGTTCTTCAGCCGCAATCTCGCCTCTTCTGACGGCGCGGAAGCCCGGGCCTACGTCGAAGAACGGGGCATCACCCCCGAGACCTCCACCAGGTTCCAGCTTGGTCTCAGTCCCAACGATGGCTCCGCCCTCCGCCGTCACCTCCTCTCCCTTGGATATACCGAGGGCCAGCTCTCCCTCGCCGGGCTGGTTTCCCAGCCTCAGGAGGGCGTGGGACAGGACCTGTTCCGACGTCGCCTTATCTTTCCCATCTGGGACCCCGAAGGTCGCATGGTTGGTTTTGGCGGCCGCGCCCTGGATGATGCAATGCCCAAGTATCTGAACTCCCGCCAGGGGCCGATCTTCGACAAGAGCAAGATTCTCTTCGGCTTCCACCTCGCCCGGCAGTCCATCAGAAACGGCGCCGCCGCCGTCGTGGTTGAAGGCTATATGGACGCCATCATGGCCCACCAGAACGGCTTCGACAACGTCGTGGCCTCTATGGGCACGGCCCTCACCAGCTATCAGACGGACCTGCTCCGCTCGGCTGAAGAAGTGGTCATGGCCCTCGACCCCGACGCCGCCGGGCAGGAAGCCACCCTCCGCAGCATGGAGACTTCCTGGAAGGTGATGCAGAAGCAGGAAGTCTCCCGCTCCCAGGGGAACTCCGTATACCGCCGCCCCGGCGGCCCGACTCTCAAAATCGCACCGCTTCCGGCGGGTAGGGACCCGGACGACATTATCCGTGAGGACCGCGCCGAGTGGGAGCGACTGACGAAGGAAACCCAGCCCGTCTTTGAGTTTCTGCTGCAGGCCTACGCCCGCCGCTTCGACATCTCTACTCCCCAGGGCAAGTCCGATATGGCCGGAGCCGTCTCCCATCTGGTTTATGCGGCTGACGACCCCTTCGAGCAGGACCGCCACGTCCGGGTCTTGGCGGAAGTGCTGGACGTACCCGAGTCTACCCTCAAAGCCAGAATAGACAGCCCCCGTCCCCAGAGAGCTGTCCGTCGGACGCGTCGTCCCGATGCGGCGGCGGCCACGCCCTTCAAGCAGCTCGAGCGCGATAATCTGGAGGAGTACTGCCTCGCGCTGCTTTTGCAAAACCCTGACATGTCGGACATGGCTGAAGGACTCCGTTCGGAGATGTTTCAGCGCGTCGAGAATCGGGAACTGTTTACAAACTGGCTGCGAGGTATCACAATAGAGATACTGGATGAGGGAATTCGCAGCCATCTCGATTACCTGACCGCCAAGCCGCTTCCGCCCGCCGACCGCAAGGACAAAGAGGCGGACCTGTCCCAGTGCGTTCTACGCCTGCAGGAACGTCGGCTCCGGCAGTTGAAGGTGGAAGAAGGCTTGCGGCTTTCCGACGTTGACCCTGCAGACTTCAACCGATTCGAAGAGGACATTCTCAAGATTAACAGCGACATGGAAGCTCTCTTTAGAGCCAGGAGCGTGTGAATATATGGTAAGTACAAGGAAAAAGCGGGGGACTCGCAAGGCGGACGAAGAATATCTGGAATCCGTGGCTAACGGCCAGGAAGCCGGTGAGACCGTCAACGGGCTGGGCGTCGACAGCGCCGCAGCCAAGGCCTTGGAGGTAATACCCACCGCCATAACCACCGCCAACGTGGACTCCGGCGATGACTCCCTCGAAGGCGGAGCGGGGCCTCTCAAGATTGTCGTACCCCCTTACGCCGTCCAGATCCAGGCCGAAGACCCCGATTGGGAGCCGGACCTGGAAGGCGCCGAGGTGCTGGATGATCCCGTTCGGATGTACCTGCGGGAAATCGGGCGCGTCCAGCTTCTGACCTCCGAGGACGAGCGGGTGCTCGCCCGCAGCATGGAGGGCGGCAAGCACCTGGACGAGCTGCAGGAGGAACTTAACGAAGGTTCCGGCCGCCCGGTTCCGTCTTGGGAGATGAGCATTGCGCTGCTTAAAAGGCTCGTCGAAGCCGAGCCTCTGGTTTTCTCTCTGGGTCGACGCCTTGGCATCTGCGAGGAGCTCACCCTCTTCGCCATTATCACCAACCGGGAGGTGCGGGACGCCATCGACGTGCTGCTGGACCCGGAGTTGATGGAGAGGATAGCCGGAGACCTGGACTGGGAAATGACGGAGGTGGAGAAGGCCATCATCCAACTGTCGCTGGATAGCTGGGTTCTGCCGCCGGAAAGCGCCAACGTCCTCGGCGACTGCAACCTCGGCCAGCTGCGGTCAAAGCTGGAAGACAAGGCCAGCGCCGTGCGACTGAAGCGGGTGGACCCCCGCCTTCGCTACCACATCATGCGCATCAGGACTGAAGCCTTCAGGTCCCAGCAGCACCTCACGGAGGCCAACCTCCGCCTCGTGGTAAGCGTTGCAAAGAAGTACATCGGTCGGGGCATGTCCCTGCTGGACCTGATCCAGGAAGGCAACATCGGACTTATCCGCGCCGTGGAGAAGTTCGACTACCGCAAGGGGTACAAGTTCAGCACCTACGCCACCTGGTGGATTCGGCAGGCCATAACAAGGGCCATCGCCGATCAGGCGCGCACCATCCGCATCCCCGTGCACATGGTCGAGACCATCAACAAGCTCATGCGGCACAACCGCCGCCTGCTCCAGGACTTTGGCCGCGAGCCCAGCCCCGAGGAGATTGGACGCGAGATGGATCTGACGCCGGAGCGAGTGGAGGAGATAATCAAAATCTCCCAGGAACCCGTTTCCCTCCAGACTCCCATCGGCGAAGAAGAGGACAGCCACCTCGGAGACTTCATCGAAGACCAGAGCGCCCCCGCGCCCTCCGACGCTGCGTCATTCCAGCTGCTCAAGGAGCAGATTAGCGACGTTCTCCACACGCTGACGGATCGGGAGCGACGCGTGCTTCAACTTCGTTTCGGCCTGGAAGACGGCAGGAGCCGCACCCTCGAAGAGGTGGGCCGGGAGTTCGGCGTTACCAGGGAGCGCATTCGCCAAATTGAGGCCAAGGCCCTCCGGAAGCTGCGCCACCCCACACGGTCCAAGCGTCTCAAGGACTTTCTCGAATAACCCCCCTCTTCCCAAGTTCCACCCGTAGGGGCGGGTTTCAAACCCGCCCTCTTAGACCCCTTCCCCCTCTCCCAACCCCCGTAGGGGCAACCCTTGTGGTTGCCCTCTTCCGGTTGCCGAAGGGATGGTGGTGAATCCCCCCGCCAGTCTTCCGTAGGGACATTCCTTTTGTCCCCTCTAGATCCCGTCCACCGTCACAGTGTAGCTGGCCCTATGCAGGCTGTCTTCAGCGAGGCTGCCTACCACCAGCACCACCGCGTCTGCATCATTCAGGTCTGTCACCGAAAGGATGGCTTGGTTGTTGCCGTCAAGCGCCACCGGCGTCACAATAATGTCGTCACCACGAGTCTCCACCAGGTGAACGACGAAGTCCTGAGGCATCCGATTGTTGGTCCGGTAGAACCCCTCGGAAGTCCAACCTTGGTTCGCTGCTGCGTCGTCGTAGAAGCCCAGCTCCGGTATCTCCAAAGAATCGATGCAGATGCCCGCGCCTGTTATGGCGTCGTCCGTCACGTAGTGGAAACGCACCAGCACACTCCTGCCGACGTATGCCGTGAGGTCCACCGAGTCTGAGACCCATCCGCCGCTTTCGCCCGTGTAGCCCGGGCCGTAGGCGTTGAGGGAGGGGTTGTCCGTGGACGATAGTGCGCCCTGCAGGATGTCCCACGTAGAGCCGCCGTCGGTGGAGACCTGCACGTAGGCGTAGTCCCAATCTTCTTCGATGGAATACCATACAGCGTAGCTGAGCGTGGCTCGCTGCAGGCCGGAAAGGTCAAATTCCCTCGTCAACGTCGTGCTGATGGTATCTCCGTAGTTGCTCCACCAGCAGTGCCCTCCCGTAGGCGGGTCTTGGGGAAGCAGCCTGACTTCAGTGCCCGCTGCGAAGCTCACTTCTGCGTTCTCGACGTCCGGGTCCAGCAGCAGGTACTGCGCCGAAAACTGCGGTTGGCTGAACCCGTAGGCTCCCTCGCCGCTCAGGACGTCGGTGGGGTCTATGGAGGGCCACCAGCTTGTGTATCCGTAGGGGCCGCCCTCCCTCTTTTCCGAAAGATACGCGGCAACCGTCCACCGGCCAAACATCGACTCGAATGACTCTTCAAAGCCCATCGTCTCCAAGTAGGCGTCCACGGCGGCAATGCCTCGATGGTCGGCCCTGAGCAGGGGTTCCAGGCTTCCGGGTGACCCCAACTGCTCAGAAAGAAACTGCGTGAACATGAATCCGCCTCCGTAGTATGGCCGCGTGTCCCGGAAGCTGAGAGGCCAGTAGACGAGGGATGTGGGCGCCGAATGGACGAAGGCTTCTACGGCCCTCGGACGCCAGCCCAGACGATGTTCGGCCACCTGCGAGAGACCCTCGTTGAGCCACGTGGACTGGCCGCCGTTCAGGTTCCAGTTGATGGCGTGCTGAAGCTCGTGGGCCAGTGTTGCCAGGTAGTTTGGCGTGCCGATGCGGAAAGCCACCGGGTTCATATAGATAGTCTTCTGCTGGTTGCTGTTCTCGTGCACAAGCGGAGGATACTCGTCGGCTGAACTGTAGTAGCCCCCAAGCCCCGGCGTTGATGCGTGCATGATAGTCAATCGCTGACCTGTGGCCTCCTCCGGACTCCAGAGAGGGCCGAAGGAGGACAGGAGACTTGGAAGAATCCGCTCTTCGAAGGCTGCCGCCGATTCCTGCAGTGAGTCCCGGTTGAACCTGACCCCTTCCTGTATGTACCAGTAGGCGTTGTCGGATACGTGCTCCAGTTTGGCGTCAATCTCGTGGAACTCAACGGGTTCTACACTGGCAAGGACCTTGAAGGTATCCCGCTGGCCCACCTGCAAGTCCGGTGGGACCTGACGACGTAGCCGGGGGATGGGGTCTTGCGATTTGTGCCGAAGGGAGCGGGCAAGTTCGTAGAGGTCCCGTCGCGGCGGGACGGGCACTCCCACCGGTTCCGGTATGATAGTCGGCGCTGGAGTTGAGGTGGCAGTGGGTGGCGGGGTTGAATCCGACCTGACGGAGGGTGTAGCTGGTATCCGCGTCGGACTGGCTGTTGCCGTCGAAGAGGTGGGGGCCGTCGCCGTCGCGGTTACGACGCTGGTAGGGCTGGCTGTATCGGTGGGAGCTGTCGTGGCAGGGGCGGTTGTGGCTGTGGGTGACACGGGCTCCCCTACATCAGACGAGTCGCCCGTGCAGGCGGCAAGCAATAACAGCCCGGCCGCCAGCGACACGAGCGCTACCGCCAGCAAAGGGCAAATGGTTGACAGCTTGCTAGCTATGGCGGGCCTTCCCGTCTATCATCATCGACTCAATGCCATCGGTCCTCCCAGGTCGGCAGGTGTATGCAAAGACTCCGTGAAATTATACGTTAGCCCCATCCGGGCAGATTGCCGGAGGCCGTTAACCTGCTTTTTGCCCAAAATGCCCCTTGACCGCTTCGCCGTAATCGTTAAACTAGTTGCTGTCAGGTTCACTCTCTAGACATGTAAGCAAATCTACAAACTAACGAGGGATGATGAGCAAGGAAGAAAACGAACAGCAATCCACGGAAATGACGCGACGCGGCTTTCTGGGTCGGGTTTCGCTTGGGCTGGCGGCAGCGGCGGCTTTGGCAATTCCCGTTCGCAATCTTCTTTCCTCGGATTCGGCCTCAAACAACCCCGCCGACGGTCTGCCGGAGGACTCCATCTACCGCCCCGCAGACGATTCAAAGAAAGACGACTCGCTTAACGCCTAGCCCTTCTTCGTTTCCAAAAAACGAATCATCTGCGGCCAAACTGCCGCTCCAGGTTGTGCGAGCTTAGGTGCAGCATCGTCGGGCGTCCGTGAGGGCATGTGTGGGGGTTCTCCGCCTTCTCCAGCAGTCTGATTATCTCCTGCATCTCACGATGGTCCAGGCTCATTCCTGCCCGCACCGCGCTGTGGCAGGCGATGGACGCCGCCAGCGCCTCCCTGTACCCTCCCAGGGATGATGCGTCGCGACGGAGCATCTCCAGCACCTCTAGAAGGCCATCTACCGGATCGCCCCGGCGGATTACGGCTGGCACGGCCCTCAGCACGTAGGAATTGTCGTCGAAGGAGTCCAGCTCAAAGCCGTAGGCCTTCAACTCTTCTGCGCTGCCCTTTACCAATTCCTGGTGCTCGGGAGAAAGCTCCACGGGCGCCGGCTCCAACAGTGCCTGCACCGACGGGCTGCCCTGCTTCATCTCCTCAACTATCTTCTCGTACAACACCTGCTCGTGGGCGGCGTGCTGGTCCATGAGGAAGATCCCGTTCGGCCCCTCCGCCACAATGTAGGTGTTCGAAGCCTGCCCCAGGACTCTCAGCGCTGGCGACTCCACGGCGGTGGTCTGGACGCTGGGAGTGGGTTGAGCGGGAGAAGCGGTTGGCCGGGATGCCAGCGGTGAGGTCATGAAGGAGGGCTGGAAGGCGGGCGCGCTTTCCGTCGGCGCTATGTGGATCTCGGGAACGGGCGCGGACGCAATCAGCACCCCACGGACGGCTCGTTGCACGGCGGAGAATACCTGGGAGCCCTTCCGAAACCGCACTTCCGCTTTGGTTGGGTGCACGTTGACGTCCACGTCCCCGTAGGGAAGATTGATGTTCACCGCCGCTACGGGATATCGGTGCTGTGGCAGCAGCCCGTGATAGGACTCCTCAAGGGCTACGCTGAGCATGCGGCTCATCACCCATCGCCGGTTGACGAAGAAGGTTATGTGACGCCGGTTGGAGCGGTGAAGGGAAGGCGGCCCCACGAAGCCTTCAACAGATATCAGGCCCGTGCTGTCCTGCCACTCCACGGCCAGCGATTCCTTGGCCACCTGTGGTCCGTAGACGGCGGCCAGCGCATCTTCCGGTCGCCCGCTTCCTGTGAAGCTGAGGGAGTCCCGGCCATCTATCGTCAAATGGAAGGATACATTAGGATAGGCAAGGATAAGGCGGGACATCAGCGTCCGGATCCGCCCTGCCTCGGCCCCGTTGGAGCGCAGGAATTTGCGACGTGCGGGCACGTTTTCAAATAGTTCCGCCACGGCTACGGAGGTGCCTGGGGCGCAGCCCACGGGACCCTGACGCTCCAGCCGTCCCCACTTCAAGGACGCCTCCCAGCCGCTGGGGGTGGACTCCTTCCGGCTGGTCAGGTTCACCCTGGCAACGGAAGCAATGCTGGGTAGGGCCTCGCCGCGAAACCCCAGGGTGGCGATGCTGTCCAGACCGGAAGCGTCGGCCAGCTTGCTGGTGGCGTGCCGCTGGAAGGCAAGGGGTATCTCCTCCGCTTCCATGCCGGAGCCGTTGTCGACGACGCGGATGAGTTCAACGCCTCCCCCTTTAACGTCGACTCGCACCCGCGTTGCGTCCGCGTCCAGCGAATTCTCGATAAGCTCTTTCGCCACGGACACGGGCCGTTCCACCACCTCGCCCGCGGCGATTTTGGCGGCCAGCTGCTCTGAAAGTAGCCTTATTGCCATAACACCGATACTTTCACATCACACCCATGAAGGCAACTCCGGCATTGCATCATGACGCTAGGCGCGCACCAGAGGACGGAGATCGCCCTTGGCGCGAAAGTGGGCATCCCCCGAATGGCCATCGACTGAGAAAGCCGTTGCAGCAGCCAGAACGCGCTTCATAGCGCCCTTGTCGTCGCCCTGCTTGTAGTAGGGCGGCACCCACATCCCGCCGAAGGCGGATACCACCTGCGGGTCGTCATCAACAACGAAGTCGGGAGCGAAGGGCAGCCCCAGTTCCTCCAGCCGCTCCAGGTAGTCGTAGAGGGGCTTCTGGTACAGACCCGACACGTAACACTCCAGGCCGTGCCTTCGGACGGTCTCCCGCCTGATTCCCATGCCCGACCACACGTAGACGTTGTGTCCCGTCTCAGTCAGAGCAGCCATAGTCTCGCGGACGCCTGGACGGAGGGAGTTGTCCATCCCCAGGATGGTCTGGTCTACGTCGAAGAAGATATTCACTATGCCAGGCGGACTACGCCGAAGCCAGCACGCTTTCGATGGCTTTCTTTCCGCCGCCTACCACCAGCTTGTCGCCGATGCGGAACATCGGACGGCGAATGAGCCGGGGCTCCTCGGCCATCAGACGCACCAGGTCTTGAGGCTCAAGGGTGTCCTTGTCCACGTTCATCTTGCGGAAGCTGGGACTTCGCCACGAAAAGACTTCCGAGGGCGGCGCCAGTGTCAAAAGCTCCTCGATTTCAGCCTCGGAAAGCGGGTCCTTGAAGAAGTCTCGCTCCTCGATCTCCAGCCCCTGTTGCGAGAGCAACTCTCTCGCCTTGCGGCAGGAACTTCAACGGGCCCACCAGTAGAGGGTTATCTGTTGTGCCATGTTTTCTCCTTGTAGTTTGTAAGTCTGTCCGGGAATGTTCGTCTATCCCGATTCCTTGGCCATGGATTGAAGCTCGTAAAGCTTGTTGATGGCCTCCAGCGGGGTCATGTTGGTAACGTCCAGCTTGAGCAGCTCCTCCACCAGCGGAGGGGTCAGGGAAAACAGCGGAATCTGATGGTTCTTCTGGGACGTGGGACTGGCGCCGTTAAGGGAATTAGACTGGGGCAGGGATTCCAGGGCCTCCAGAATCTCCCATGCCCGGTGGACTACGGTCTGGGGCAGCCCCGCAAGCTGGGCCACGTGAACGCCGTAGCTTCTGTCGGCGCCGCCGGGCACGATCCGGTGCAGGAACACCAACTGTCCGCCGCTTTCGCTGACTGCGACGGTGTGGTTCTGCACCCGTGGGAGGCTCTCTGCAAGCTGGGTAAGCTCGTGGTAATGGGTGGCGAATAAGGTGCGGCATCCCATCTTCGGGTCGTTGTGGATGTGTTCCGCCACCGCCCTTGCAATAGAAAGGCCGTCGTAGGTGCTGGTGCCCCGTCCTATTTCGTCCAGGATTACCAGGGAGCGACGGGTGGCTTGATTGAGGATTGCCGCCGTCTCCACCATCTCGACCATGAAGGTGGACTGACCAGCGGCCAAGTCGTCTTGCAGACCCACGCGGGTGAAGATGCGGTCCGCCAAGCCTATCTTGGCAGAGTCGGTGGGCACGAAGCTGCCGATTTGCGCCATGAGGACTATGAGGGCGGCTTGCCGGATGTAGGTGGACTTGCCGGACATGTTTGGCCCGGTGATAAGAAGAAGCTGGGATTCGCCGGCCGAAAGATGCAGGTCGTTGGGCACGAAAGCGCCCGCGGGGAGAATTCTCTCCGCCATCGGATGACGTCCGCCTTTGACGTCCAGCACCGGTTCTTCCACCAGCTTCGGCCTCACGTAGCCGTAGTTGTCTGCTGCCTCCGCAAAGGAGGCCAAAACGTCGGTCAAGGCGATGCCGTGGGCCAGTTCAAGAATCCCTTTGGCCTCCTGGCCCACCTGGGCGCAGATCCGCGAGTAGAGGTCCTGCTCCAGACGCTGAATCCGCTCCTGGGCGTCCAGAATGCGGGCCTCGTATCCCTTCAGCTCCGGAATGATGAAACGCTCTCCGTTGGTGAGAGTCTGCCGCCGTTCGTAGGTGCTCGGCACCTGGTGAAGGTTGGCCTTCCTCACTTCAATGTAATAGCCGAAGACCCGGTTGTACCCCACCTTCAGGGAGCGGATGCCCGTCGCTTCCTTCTCTCGGCGTTCCAGTCCGGCAATGAAACGCCGTGCCTCGCGCACGGAGGAGCGCAGTTCGTCCAGTTCCTCGGAGAAGCCTTCCTTGAGGACTTCCCCGTCGCCGGGGCTGCCGGTAGCGTCTTCCTTCAGTGCGCTTTCCAGCAGGTCTTCCAAGGCGCCGAAAGTGCGAATTTGCTTCCTGAGCCAGGCTGCAGTTTCGTCCCCTTCCAGCAACGGAGAAATGGCCGAGGACGCTCGCAGACTTTCCTTCAAGGCCAGCAGGTCTCTGGGCGGCGCCGTGCCCAGCCGGACGCGGCTCATGATGCGCTCAAGGTCGGAGATTCGTGAGAGCAAGGAGCGAAGCTCCTGTCGACGCAGTAGATTCGAGTGGAAGTAGGTCGTGCCGTCCAGCCGACGCTCAAGGTCGTCCATGTTGAGAAGCGGCTGGCCGATCCAGCGGCGGAGAAGCCGTGCTCCCATGGCCGTGCGGGTGAAGTCCAGGGTCGACAAGAGCGAGTGTCCGCCTTCACCCCATCGTCCACCATCGAAGAGTTCCAAGTTGCGACGGCTCTGGGGGTCCAGGGTCATGTACTCCGCGACCGAGTAGGTCTTCAAAGAAGTTACCTGGCCCAGGATCTGCGCTTGGGTTTCGCCCAGATAGCCCAGGATGGCCCCCGCGCTGCCAACGGCCAGGGGCAGGTTCTCGCAGCCGTAGGCCTCCAGGGTGAGCGCTCCGAAGTGGTTCAGAAGGGTTTCCCGCGCCCTTGAGGCATGGAACTCTTTGGGCGACAGTGGCACGGAGACTTCCACGTTCAGCTCCGTGAAGTAATCGTTGTCCTCCGGCACCAGAAGCTCCGCGGGAGAGAGACGATTGATCTCGGCGGGCAGATGACCCAGAGGAAGCTGCGTGACTGCGAATTCCCCGGTAGTGATGTCAATGTAAGCAAGGCCCGCCTCTGAGCCTTCAACTTGCAGGGCTGCCAGATAGTTGTTGGACTGCTGGTCGAGCATGGAAGGCTCGACGACGGTACCGGGTGTTACCACCCGCACCACGTTCCTGTCCACTATCCCCTTCGATGCTGAGGGATCGCTCAGCTGCTCGCAGATGGCTACCCGGTGCCCTGCTTCGATGAGTTTGGCTAGGTAGGACTCCACGGAATGGGCGGGAATGCCAGCCATGGGGACTCTGACCCCCTTGCCCATGCTGCGCGACGTGAGGACTATGTCCAGCGCCTTTGCCGCCAGCTTGGCGTCGTCGTCGAAGGTCTCGTAGAAGTCGCCAAGGCGAAATAGAAGAATAGCGTTTGGGTAACGCTGCTTGATGCTGAGGTACTGGCGTCGAATGGGAGTCAAGGGAATTCTTCCTGTCTATACTCGCATTGTACCCCAAAGATAAGGGTGGGGAAACGGGCGGCCCGCCTCGGCCCCTCAAAATTGACTTTCGGAGAAAGCCGTACCTATAATGCGACATTCCCGGAAGCATGTTTCGCCTTAAGGCTGTCGCCGTTTTGGGACTTTGTATTTTGTAGCTGAAGATAGCTCGAGTATCAGATAGGAGGTAACGCATGGAACTAGTCTTCTTAATGGTCTTACCTGCAACTCTTTGGGCCCAGTCCTGGTATTTCCTGGACCTTTACAACAACACCAAGACCCTTGGGATTATGGCCGCCGCGGCTGCCGTTGTGTTAGGGGGCTTGGTGGTTTTCTCAGGAGGCGGCTTCACTTCCCTTGTCGGAGGGCCTCCGGAGGTGGCGGAAGTGGGCGCCGTCGTGTCAACTTTCATAGCCCTTTGGGCAATCTACCTTGTCATGCTGGCGGGAGTCCATCTCGGAGGATTTGACGAGCGCACTTTGGGACTGTATTCCCTCTTCCTCTCGGTGGTGTCCATTCTCTACACCGTCTACTTCTTCGCGGGAGGGGAGATTCTGGGCGGCGCCCAGGTCGGTTACCTGATGCACTGGCCGCTGGCCATTGTTTCCGCCATGTTGGCCGTCTTCTCCCTGCTGGTTTTCTTCCACCTGTCTCCGCCGTACCCGCGCCTGCGGTACATAACGGGCTGGTACACACTGGTAATCTCCATAGTCACCACCATACTGGCCGGCCTGATACTTCTTGGAGTCGCCGTCGACTAACGAAGTCTCCCGGCACATCAAGGGCGAAACGGCGGCAGTTTGACATAACAAGAAGGGCCTCCAAGTTTGGAGGCCCCTTCTTTGTGTTCATAAATGCTTGCGCTACTGCTTCCAGAAGCGCTCTTCTTTGACGTTGAAGCCCTTGGGGGCCAGCCGCTCCTTCACGTCCTCAATCATTCCGGGGTGCCCGCATGCGTAGACAAGGGTAGACGAAGGGTCAAGCCCCAGCTTTTCTATTTGCTCCTCCACTATCTCGTTTGCGCGGCCTGCAGCGCCTGTCCACCCATCGTTCCTCGACTCCGTTGGACGGCTGACGGTGGGGATGAAGGAGACAGTGTCGGGGTGCTCGGCCACCATCTGCTCCAACTCTTTGTCGTAGACAAATTCGTCCTGATAGCTGGCGCCCTCCAGCACGTAGAAGCGGTGCCCCTCGCCTTGGCGGTGGAAGTAGCTTCTGAGCATGCTGATGAAGGGCGCAACGCCGGTGACGGTGGCTACCATCAGATGGGAGTTATACTTTTCGTCCAGGGTGAAGATGCCCTTGCACCGGGGACGGATTGTCATGGTGTCCCCTTCCTGCATCTTCCACATGAGGGGGGTCAGGGCGCCGTCGGGATAGGGCACCAGCTCTACGAAAATCTCAAGGTCCCCCTCGTGGGGAGCCGAAACGATGGAGTAGGCCCGTTCGATGCCTTCCAGCCCAAGAGTGCAGTACTGACCCGGCTTGAAGGTCATGGCCGTCTCCGGCCTCATCTTGATGACCATCAGGTCTTCGGTTATATCTTTCCGCTCAACAAGAGCGGCTGTTGGCAGGCTTACCTGTCTGCGCGCCATAACGTCCTCTTTGGTTCTAGATTCCCCTGCAGGCTCCGTGTATCTATGACTCCACTTTGACGAGCCGGGCGGCGGAGATATTCAATCCGTCAATCTCTGACATGGGGTCCGGCGACTGGCTGGCCTCAACTTCCACCATAAGCTGACCGAATAGCTGGGTGGAGGATACCACGCCCCGCTGCAGGCCCTCCCTGAAAGCCAGCCTGCCCTTGAGGCTGGCGCCGTTGGTCTGCAACTCCACAATGTCTCCTTCCTGGAGGCCCAGGACCTGCCCGTCGTCCCTGTGAACTTCGATTATCTCCTCCCGCTCGATGCGGTTGGAGAGTCCCTTGATTACGGTCATCTTTCTTTCGGACTGGAGAAGTACCCTTCCGGGAGTGAAGAGCAGGGGGAATGCCGCATCTTCAGCCAGTTCGGTCTTGCGGTAGCCTGGTATGGGCATTCGCGGCTTGGCATCCCCAAATCCGCTGGCGAAGAGAATCTCTACTCCGCCGCTCTCGGTTGAGGGGCAGGGCCATTGGATGCCGTGATATTCCTTGTCCGAGTAGAGCACCTGGGTCGGCAGCGGGTTGCCCACGTCCGGACGGAATACCAGACGTCCCTCGCTCTCCAGTCTCTGATGGCTTACGCCGCCGTAGATGGATGCGACACGGGCGATTTCGTCCATCACCGCGGCAGTGTCGGAGAACTCGAAGCCCTTGACGCCCATGCGCTGGGCCAGCTGACAGATTGCCCAAGACTCCGGCCTGGCGGTGGTGTTCTTGGGGGATATAACGGGCCTGACGGACTGGATGCGACGTTCCAGGTTGGTGTAAGTGCCGGTTTTCTCAGCGAAGGTGCTTCGGGGAAGCACCACGTCCGCCTTCTGGGCGGCGGCGTTTAAGAAGCTGTCCTGCACTACAAGGAAGTCCAGCGCTTCCAGTCTTTGGATGGCTTCGTCTACTGGATGGTCCAGGTCTCCAATGAGGATGAGCGCCTTCACTTGTCCCGAACGGAGAATGTCTTGCTGCCCCAGGCCTTCTGACTGGGGCAGGCGGGTGGACCATTCCTCTTCTATGCGCTGTCGCGCTCCGCTGTCTGTCAAGGGTGCGCTTCCGGGCAGATGGGTGGGTACGCAGCCCACGTCCCAGGCTCCCTGGCTGTTGGCCCCGGGCTTCAGTGGGTATATGCCCGACGATGGCTTGCCGAGGTTGCCCGTCAGTAGCGAGAGGGCGGAAAGGGCGGAGGCACAGTCCTTGTGCAGTTCGTCGGGCAGGTTGTCCATGCCGTAGATGATGGAGGAATGCTCTGCCGGTCCGTAGACTCGCACCGCCGCATCTATCGCGTCCTGTGAGATTCCTGTCTGCTCTGAGATCTCCGCCATCTCCAGGGAGGCCATGGCCTCCCGCAGGGGTTCCACGCCGGAGCAGTTCTCGTATAGCCATTCGCGGCGCTCCAAACCCTGATGTAGCAGGGACTTGACGAGGCCGTTAAGGAGCAGAAGCTCCGTGCCGGGCTTGGGCCGAAGCCACAAGTCTGCGTACCGGGTAAGCTCGACCTCGCGAGGGTCGATGACGATAAGTTTTGCGCCTTCCTTGACGGCCCGCTTGATGGGTACCGCAACCACGTTGTGCTCTTCGGTGACGTTGGCATTGAAGACCAGGATGCAGTCGTTATTCTCCAGGTCCCATATCGGATTGGTGGCTGCGCCGAATCCCAGTACCTCGCGCTGGGCGTTCACCGCATCCGGTTGTGTGTTGGATGTGTAGTCCACGTTGTTGCTGTTCATCACGGCGCGGGCGAATTTCTGGGCCAAGTAATGCTCCTCGTTGGTGCTGTCCGATGCCGAGAGCATGGCGAAGGAGTCGCCACGATGCTCGTCCAATCGTTTGGCTACATAGTCGAGTGCTTCTTCCCAGGTGGCCTTCTCAAGGTTGCCGTCGCGCCTGATTAGAGGCGTCTTCAGTCGCTTCTTGCTGTTCACGAAGTCCAGGCCGAACTTGCCCTTGAAGCATCCCTGACCGCGATTGGCGGGGGAGCTGATCTCTGGCACTGAACGGACGACTTTTTCAAACCGGTTCACTTCCAGGTTCAGCTGGCAGCCCACGGGACAGTGAGGACAGATGGTTCGTTCCACCTGCTGTGCCTTTTCCCACTTGTGGTCGCTTTCCACCAGCGCGCCTACGGGGCAAACGTCCAGGCAGGCGCCGCAGAACTCGCAGCCGGACTCCAGCAGGGAGGTACCGTGAGAGGTGCCTACCAGGGCTTGTCCGGCCCGCTCGGTGAAGGTGATGGCGTTGTCGCCCCGGACCTCCTCGCAGACGCGGACGCAGCGTCCGCAAACGATGCAGAGGTTGTAGTCGCGGTCGTAGAAGGGGTCTCCGGTTTCCACGGGCAGATCGCGGTACTTGTATTCCAGCGGAGATTCCATCTCCATACCCAGATAGCGCACGGTGTCCTTTAGCTCGCATCGCTCGTTCTTGGGACAGGTGACGCAGCGGTCGTTAACGGATACGTGACGCAGGCACACGTCCTGGGGGCCGCACAGGTCTACCCGGTGGCAGGTGAGACAGCCGTGGGGATGGTCCGCAATGAGCAGTTCCATAACGTCTCTGCGGAGTTCATGGACCTGACTGCTGGCGTTTCGTACTTTCATGCCCTCCGCGACTGGAAGGGTGCAGGACGCCGGGAAGCCTCGCCCGTTCTCAACCTCCACCACGCACATGCGGCAGGCGGCGAAAGGCTTCATGCCGGGGTGATAGCAGAGGTACGGGATGTAGATGCCCGCCTCGATTGCGGCTTCCAGCACCGTCTGGTCGCGGCGCGCCTTCACCTCTACGCCGTCAATGGTGATGGTTATGCGGTCGTCGGCCATCGGGTTACCTCCTTACACGAGTAGGGGCATGCCAGGAACCCGGGCAGGTCCCCGTGGGGCAAACCTTGTCATTCAAGTGTTGGTCGAACTCCTCCCGGAAGTACCGCACCGCCGAGGATACGGGGTTGAACCCCAGCTGGCCGTGGCCGCACAGGGACCCGGCTTGCATGCTGCGCCCCACGCGGCCCATCAGGACCATGTCTTCGGGCGTGCTGTCCATCCGGCAGATGCGCTCCAGGACCTCCAGCAGGTGGGTCATGCCTGTACGGCATGGGAAGCACTTGCCGCAGGATTCGTACTGACAGAAGGCGATGAGGGCTCTCGTCAGGTCGACGACGCAGGAGTCTTCACTTGCGGCAATCAGGCCGCCCGAACCCAGAATCGCGCCCGCCCTGGACATTGCATCGAAGTCAAGGGCGATGTCCAGGTCCACGGCGCTCAGGACACCGCCAAGGGGGCCTCCTGTCTGGAGCAGCTTGAGGGCCTTACCGTCGGGGACGCCGCCCCCAACCTCATCCACCACCTGACGGAGAGTCATGCCCATGGGAACCTCGGCCATGCCTGTGTAGGTGAGGTCTCCCGAAAGGCAGAGAATAGCGGTGCCTGTGCTGCGGTCCTGACCAATGCCGGAGAACCATCCGCCGCCGTTGAGGACAATCTGGGGGACGTAGGCGAGGGTTTTGACATTGTTGATATTGCTGGGCTTCCCGAACAGCCCTATCTGCGCTGGGAAGGGCGGACGAAATCGGGGCATTGCCCTTTTGCCTTCAATGGACTCCATGAGAGCGGTCTCTTCCCCAGCCACGTAGGAGTCGCCGGTCAGGGATACTTCCATGTCGAAGCAGAAGTTGGATCCGAAGATGTTTCGTCCCAAAATACCTAACTGCCGCGCCTGCTCTATGGCCCGCCAGGTGCGGTCTATAGGCCCGTCGTGGCCGTGTCGAATGAACACATAGCCGTAGGTTGCGCCGGTGGCGTATCCGGCAAGGATTACGCCCTCTATCAGGCTGTGGGGGTCGCTCTCCAGTATGCCCTTGTCGTTAAAAGCCCCGGGATCGCCCTCTTCGCAGTTGACCAGGATATATTTGACGGGGTCATTTGCTCCGGCCAGGAAGTTCCACTTGGTGCCCGTGGGGAAAGCGGCGCCGCCCCGGCCACGCAGGCCGGAATCACTGACTTCCTGCCGGACTTCCTCGGGAGTCATTTCCGTCAGGGCCTTGTGGAGTGCAGCATAGCCGTCGTTTGCCACGTACTGGTGGATGTCCATGGGGTCCACCTGCCCGGCGTTGCGCAGGGCAATGCGGCGTTGGGGTTTCATCATCGGGTGGTCCCAGAGAGACGGAATGCTTCCGTTGAGCCGGTTCCCGATAGCGCCCAATGCAGCATCTGCTAGGGGTTGGCCTTCTACAAGGTGGGAATCTACGATGCGGACAGCCAGTTCCGGGGTCACGTTACGGTAGATTACGCGGGAGCCGTCGGGCATCGAAACGTCTACCAGAGGCTCGGCAAAGCAGGGCCCAAGGCATCCAACCTCGCTGACCATGGCGCTCACGTGCTTCTGGTCCATCCGCTCCACGATGGAGGCTATGACCGCATCGGCGCCGGCGGCCTTGCCGCAGAGAGCCGTGCCTATCCTGATCCAGGGGCGGGTCCCCTGAGTCAGACCCTGCCACCTGTCGAGGCCCTGTTCTCTGATCTCTTCGAAGCTAGGCGGCACCGTTGTCCTCCGAAGGAGTTCCGTTTCTGATCACTTCGAGGGCGTGACGCGCGCCATCCGGCGTTATTCTGCCCATCAGATGATGGTCGACGCTGATGACGGGCCCGTTGGCGCAAGCCCCGAGGCAGGTGTTGAATCGCAGGCTCACGTTGCCGTCCTCGGTAGCGCCTTCGCCGTCGATGCCAAGGGTGTCCATGACCTGACGTATGACTGGCATGACGCCCTTGACGTGGCATGTGGGGCCCCAGCAAACCTCGACTCTGTGGCGGCCGGGCGGCTGGAACTGGAAGTTGGTATAGAAGGACGCCACACCCCAAACGTCGTTAATCGTGGAGCCGGTAACGCGGGCCACTTCCTCGGCGGCCTCTGGGGGGATGTATCCCAGCTCGTCCTCCACTGCCAGGAGGCATGAAAGAACGGTTACGGTTTCCGGCTTCTGGTCCCTGATGGCCTGGGCGGCGCGCTTTCTCAGAGATTCGGCGCTGGAGGTCACAGAACCTCCGTGATGGCGGAAATTCTGACTGGTGAATAGGTCACGCAATCTCTAAATTTGCTAATTGACATATCGCTGGAATGGTAGCATAGCCCTTTGCAAGGTTCAATTGGGCAAAGCTGGTCGAGCAGGCCCGTCCAACTCGTCATTGGGCCAATAATGTACAGGGCTTGCTACCGATTTCCGTGGTCCTTCACGACCAGCTGCGCCACCTTCCGCCCCAGCTTCACACTGTAGTTGGTGCCCCTGTCTTCCGGGTAGATCTGGGTGGTGTTGGCAAGATAAAGCGCCGGAATGGGCGTCCGCAGGTCCGGAATCTGCTGACCGTAGTTAACGCCGATGATGGGTTGGGCCGCGTCGACTTTGTGGTGATGGTAGTCGACTATCCAGGAACGGTCGAAGTTGGGGTTAATCCGGGATAGGTGGGGGAGATATTCTTCGAGAAGCTCGTCGGGCGTCATCTGGTAGATGGGTTCGTCGGTTGCGGGGTAGTTGGTGAGATAGACGACGCGATTGCCGCCATAAAGCTCCGGAGAAACGAAGTTTGTCTGCTCGATAATGCCAACGAAGGGGATGGAGCGGTCGGCGATGTTCAGCCAGTATTTCTCAGAGAGGGGACGGTCCAGCACAAGGATGGCGAGGACTGCCGAGAGATACGTAACGTCACTCAGGCGCTGTTGATAGTCCTGAGGTAGCATGGGAGCGAGGCGTGTGAATATATAGGAGGGCGTTGTGGCAATCACGGCGTCGTAACGCTTGGTCTCGGGTTCGCTGCCGCGGGTCTGAACCTCCAGTCCGACGGCCCGGCCGTCTTCGACTATGACTCGCCTCACGCCGGTGGAGAGGCGCACGTCGCCGCCCATTCTCTTGATTTCCGCGTCTAGGGCATCAAAAATCTCGCCGAAGCTGCCCATGGGGTAGCCGAGCTTCTCCTTTTCCCATATACGCTCTCTGGAGGCGACGCGGAGATAGATCTTGCCCCAGAGCCAAGCCATGCTGACCTTGTCGTAATGCCGGCCAAACTTGCCGCGCAGCATAGGCTCCCAGATGACTTCGTAGGGACGGCGGCCAACTCGCTTCTGGAGCCATTCCAGGGCTGTGACGCTTTCAAAACGCTGCCAGTTCTTCGTCTTTTGCAGGTACAACGTCACCAGACCCAGGCGGACTCTGTCTATGAAGCTGAGGGGCGTAAAGGTCAACAGGTCTTTGGGGGAGGCGAAATTCCAGATACGGTCCCCGTGGAAGAGGCCGACTTTCGATTCTATCCAGTGGAGCTTTGGGCCCAGTCCCAACTGATGAATGAGGTCTACAATGTCGGTGTCGCTCCTGAACAGATGATGGTAGCCCTTCTCCAGCAGCCCGCCGCCCACTTCGAAGGTGGATGCCTGTCCACCCAGAAACGGGGCGACTTCGAATACTTCCGGCTTGTGGCCCTTGAGGCAGAGGTCGTATGCGGCGGCCAGGCCCAGTGCGCCGCCGCCGATGATTGCTACCTTCACCGTTCCTCCACGTTGTGGGCCAATTGCTCAGACTTTCTCGCGGCCCAGCTGGGGATATCCCTTGTCTTCCCGTCGCATTAGCCGGGAGAGAGAGATATTGCCGAACCAGAGGTAGAGCAGCCCGAGAACGGTTACGGGAAGCAGGGCAGTAACGTGTACCAGGACGGCGTAGGCTCCCGCGACGCCTTCGCCCCCTCCGGGCCCGCCGCCGAGACCCACCAGGGCTAGGGCGGCAACAGCCGGGGCTTCGAAGGTGCCCAGCGAGCCGGGTGATGATGGTATGGAAGTGGCCAGGTTGGATACCGCCGTTACCAGTATAACCACGGGAATCACCATGGCGGCGGGCTCGAAATAGGTTGGCAGGTCAAAAGATAGGGCCACAACGAGATACATGCTTCCTTCCAAGAGCCATACGGGGAGGGAGAGGAGGAACAGCCCAAGGTGGCGTCGCGGTTCTCGGAGTACCGACAGTCCCTCGATGAACATGGCGATCAGTTCGCGGGCTTTGGGTCGCAGGGGTTTGGGCAGCAGGTTCGCGAGTCTTTCGATGAACTCGCTGAACCCGGGCTTGAGCGCGATGAGTGTAAGCACGACGATGGCGGCGATGAAGATGAGCGCCGTGATTCCGCCTACGATTGCCCATGTCACTTCGGAAGTGGTGCCGGAACCGTCGACTATCCCGCCAAAGATGAGAAAAGGAACAGCCAGCGCCACCAGAAAGAGCAGGGTTAGACCGTCGTAGACTCTCTCTACCAGGACCGTCGCCAGGCCGGTGCTGGTGCTCAAGCCCTCTCGCCGGCCTAGATAGTATGCCCGTGCAATCTCGCCCAGCCGCGCGGGCAGCAGGTTGTTGGCCATATACCCCACAGTAACCACGGGAAACAGGCGGGCGACGGGGATACGGCTGACCGGAGTCAGGAGGAACTGCCATCGAATCGACCGGAAGAAGAGTGCCACGAAGTAGAGAGCAATGGCAGGAAGGATGAAGCGGTATTTGGCAGACGCCAGCGCCTGGCCCATCTCTCCCAGGTCCACGATGAGGAAGAAGAGGAGCAGAAAGGCGAGGCTTACTGCTATTCCCAGAAGAAAGCGACGGCTAATCAACTACTGTTTCCTCTGCTTTTCATTGGTCGATGACTCTCGCGATACCGTAAAAGTATAGCCGGGATTGGGCGTTCTGTCTTTATGGCGGGGTACCACTACCTCAAGTTTACGTTTCCCTGGGCCGGTAATTGTAGAACTTGGAGTCCCACCATTCTTCCTCAATCCGACGATACAGAATGTAGTCCAGGGCGTCCTTCCACGTGGAGCGGCGAGGGGCCATGCTGACCGCGAACTTGGTGTCCAGCCATAGTTCCTGGAATATGCTCTCTTCCTTCCGGCGCTCGCCCGGACGGCGGTACACCTCCGGGAACCAGAGAAGCTCAGTGTACGAGCCGTCTCGCTTGTACTGGCTCAGGTGGGTGTGGTACTTGTACCCGTTCTCGTCGAGGAGGAGCAAACCCTCAACAGAGGGTGGGGCTGTTATGTTTTTGCAGCCCGTCTTGCTGCCGTAGCATTGATACTGGATGAATTCGTCGCTGCGGACGTACCAGTTCAATGGATACCATAGCTCGTAGTCGACGTGGAGCTTCGCGTCCTCGTCTTGCAGGTGGGGTTGTTCGCGAAGGTCGTTGGCCACCTCGCGAAGTTCTGCGCTGGCGCCCGCGTACACAATCATCTCCACGGTTTCGTCGTCACTCACCCATCCCGCCCGAAGGGCAACAAAGGCGGTGAAGCCCAACAGCAGTACGGACACGCCCAGACCGCCCAGAGCGAGTCCTTTTCCCACGCCCAGCTTGTCTACAATGGCGCTGAAGATCAGGGCCAGCACCACCACAGCAGCCAGGCTCAGCCAGCCTTCCAGGGTGTTTACGCCTCCCGCATCCAGCAATCGCAGCATGAGATTCACCACTGCCGCCAGAAGCAGAGGTCCCACGAGGATAATCGCGCCGTTCAGGCTGGGGACGAGCCGACGCCACGGAAGTCGCTCGAGGGCTTCGCCGAGGAACTTGGCTGAGAGGATGATGAAGGGCACTGTGATGTTTACCAGAAGCCACGGCATCTTTTCACTGGCGACTGTGTAGGCCCCGAAGGTGACCACTGCCCAGAAAACGAGGAATAGGGAGAGTGGGCTGCGTTTCTTCAGGTAGTAGATGATGGCGACGACGCCCACGAAGAGAGGGAGGAACTCGTACACGGAGCCAATGAGCAGATAGTAGTACCAGGGCTGGTTGCCGCGGGCCACTTCCTGCTGCGCCAGCCAGTAGCCGAGGCCCTGCCAGACGCCTGTAAAGGCTCCACCGAAGCGGGAGCACACCGACTCCACGGTGTCGTTGAGGGCCGATGGACATTCGGTAAAGGGACGGCCAAAGGCGCCGAAAACAGCGGTATAGAAGAAGAGCCAGACTGTGTAGAAGATGCCTGCGCAAAGAAGCCACACCCGCCATTTCCACATCAGGCCGATTGCCACCGAGACCGCAGACACAAGGAATAGCGCAACTCCGGCGACGAGGTAGGTGCGGGCTATCTCCAACTCCGATAAGGACATGGCGACATATAGTAAAGCGAGGGCAGCCACGCCCAGGGAGGACGCTATGGCGTATCTGATGCTGTATCGAGCGAGGTAGAGAGACGCAAGAGCAAGGGCGGCAATCAAGCCGCGTGCGACATGGTGGAAGAAGCCCAAATTGGCGAAGACGCCAAGATTGACGAATGGCTCTCCCCAAAGAGGCAGCCCCGTCGGATTTGAGGTGTCGTCGCCGGAGTAGGCGAGGACCAGGCTTTCGCCGAAGAGGCCCTGAAAGACCGAAACTAGGGCCGCCCATTGGGGTAGTGTCAGCGTTATCAGGAGCAGCAGGAACACGCCCGGTCGGGTGAGGCTCGACAGGCTGAACCGGCTCATGGCCCCGGAGCGTAGGTCGCTTACAGCAAGAACAAGCAGGAACAGGCCGAAGATCGCTACGATGATGTAGGCTGTTTCCTTGGAGGCGAAGGCCAGGGCCAGGACCGCCGAAGCCATGTACAGATATCGGTTCTTTCCTTCCTGGATGTATCGCCACATGAGGATGACGAGGCCCAGGGCGAAAACGGCCATGTATATATCGTTGCGGGAGTAGCGGCTGAAGTAAAAGAGGGCTGGGGAAAAGGCCAGCATAACCGCTGCCAGAAGTGCCCCGGTGCGGCCGATGTAGTCTCGGAAGAAGTAGGGAAGTCCTACCAGAATGACGCCGAAGATGACGTAGCTGATGCGTACGGTGTAGTCGCTGTCCCAGAAAATGGCGAATACGGCGGAGTTGAGGAAGAACTGCAGCGGCCCGTGTATCCAGGGCTCGTGGCGATATCCGTCGCCTACGAATAGCTGCCAGCTATAGTAGGCGTGCAGGCCCTCGTCGTAGTGGACGGGACGTCCCCCCAAGTCCCAGAGGCGGAGGGCCAGTGCCAGGAGCATGATGACTCCAAAAGCCGCCATGTAAGGAGAAATGCCTATCTTTTCCAGGGGTTCCAGGACTCGCCGGGATTGGCGAATTAGGGAATCGGCAGCGGTATTCATCAAGAATCAAACGTCCTCTCGAATACAACTACGTCGCCACTTCGAAAATAGACCTGCATGGAGTGCAGAAACTTCTCCTCATCCACCGGGCCGTACTTGGCCCGTTCTCTGGCCCCAAGATATACGTAGCGAGCGTTGTATTTGTCAAGGAGGATTGTGAGTTCCGTTGGACTGCTTGACTGGTAGATGGCAGCCACGTCTTCTTCTCGTCCGGCAAGAGGCTCATGGGAACCGCGCCATTGGGCCTCATGTCCAGGCCAGTTCAAAATGGAAGGCAGGCCGGTGCCGGAGGCCACGCGCCCATGTTCCGAGTAGGACGACCCCACGGCTTCTACCAGAACGCCTCTGGTGGCATGGTCTCTGAGTTGCAGGATGGCTTCGTATTCATCCGGTTCGCTCTGCTTCACGAAAGCCAGTCCGTCCAGTGTTGCCGGGTCGTTGGAACCCTGGATTCTGTCCAGTGCTGCTCCTACCGGGTAATAGAGGGAGCACAGAACAAACACGGAGACCAGTCCAACCCAGGCGTAGTCTGCAATTCTAAGGGCGGGGATCTTCGGCAGAGGTCGGGAGAACCAGTAGTAGACACCAAAGGCGGAAGCGACTGCCAGCAGCAGCCAAGCCTGGTAGTAGAGCTTGAAGACGGTGTTCATTCTCAATGGGAAGAAATCTTCCACATAGAATAGTTCTGCGCCCATAAGGAGATAGAAACCAAGGGCGGTAAGGGCGAGGGCGAAACCCAGGGGCGTTGGGCCTGTTCGAGATCTAGCGAGGGCGCTGTAGACGGCAATTCCGACAACAGCCATGAGCGGAAGCAGCTTTGCCAAACGTGAGCCGATGAGGGTCATGGCAGAATAGAGGCCGTTGTCGAAGGTCTCCAGGGGCAGGACAATCACCGCCCATATCAGGAATGGCAGCACAGTTACCGCGAGGGTGAGGGACAAGAAAGGGTCTCTCCTACGCCCGGTGGGCGGCAGGCTGGAGAGCTGGCGAACAAGCACGGCAGCGGAGATTGCCAGGAACAGGCCCCAGATGAGCAGGAAGTGGAGGGGTCGAGTGCTCACTTCCCGCAGAGGAACGATTCCGGCGGCCTGGCTTTCGAGGTTCAGGTAGAAGGGCAGGAATAGAATGACGGCAGCGGCCAGAATAGGCAGGCCGACCATCGCGGCTCGTAGCATGGCCGAACCGAGCCCGGCGTCTTTATGGCGCAGCCCTGTCAACAGCAGCACGGCAAGGAAAAGCGTACTTAGAGTGGGGATATCCCACGTGTTGATGAAGCCCAACGCGCCGATGGAGAGGGCCAGGGCGGCGCACTCCCAAGGATTTCGACGAATCCATGCCAAGTCCGGAGGAGACTTTGACAGGAGCACGTTCAACAGCAGTCCCAGCGCCAGAACAAGGAAAGGCAGGGCCATCACGTGGGCGTGGAGGTCTCCCAGTAGGAAGCTGAAGAAGGGGAACTCTGTGATGGTGTAGTCCAGGCTTCTACCGTTCACGACAGTGTCAATGACCCGGGTGTCGCGCCACCACCAGTTGAACTGGTCCGGGAAGAATCCGCCTCCTCCCATAGCCCGCAGGTCCTTTATGCCAATCCACTCCCAAAAGCCGGAACCGCCCCACCCTCTCGTCTGGAAGAAGTGCAGGATGCCTACGAGATTGCTGACGATGCCGACGAACAGCGGCCCTGCAAGGGAAAACAAGCCAGCCTTCAGGCGAGACATACCAGCAATTCGAATGAGGTTGTACAGCAGTCCGTAGACAGTTATGGAAGCGAGGGCGGGGACCAGCGCCATTGCGAGATTGTAGGTGATGTTGGTGGGGAGGCCGGACAGTATCGTCAGGCCTCCTATGGTCAGGTGGCCGAAGTGGTAGTAGTTCACGGGATGGCCGGCCAGCCAGAAATCCTCCGGAGGGTAGCTGGAAGCGCCGACAAGGGCGTTCAGGAATCCAAAGTCCATGGGCTTTTCTGTGTGGTTGATTGCCGGCGCCTGCGCTGCGATCAGCGCCCAACCAACGAGAACGGCCAGAAAAACGGCTTCTGAAGCCAGGAGGTGCCAGCGCTCGCGCTTCAGGAAGTCCCAAAGCTCCTGCGGCTTCCGCCAAGCCAGCCAGCCGGACGCAGCCGCGAGCGCCAGGAACAGCACCCAGACGGTGGCTTGAGACTGAGGAGCCAACCCTGCCAGTCCGACCAGCCAAAGGGCGTAGCCAAAGAGAAGAAGCCCCAAGACTTTGCTGAAGGTTGCTCCCCTGTCGGGAAGGCGTTTGAACAGGCCGTAGGCCAGCGGGAGGGCGGCGATGCTCAAAAGCTCCACCACCAAGAGCCAGATCAGGAAACTACTCACAGGTCACCGAGTCGAGGCCGGATGGGCATTTTAGTCAGCGGGAGCCAGCAATGCCTCCACAAACTGCCGGGGGTTGAAGGGGGCCATGTCTTCCACGCCTTCTCCGGTACCGATGTAGTGGATGGGGAGACCAAGTTCCCTGCTCACTGCAAGGACGATGCCTCCACGAGCGGTACCGTCGAGCTTGGCGAGGAAGACGCCGGTGCAACCAAGTGCGTCGGTAAAGGCCCGAGCCTGGCTCAATCCATTGTGTCCGGTGGTGGCGTCCAGAGCCAGCAGCACCTCGTGGGGGGCGGATGGCTCCAGCCTGCGGATGACGGAGTGTATCTTCTTGGCCTCGGCCATCAGGTTGGTCTTGGTGTGGAGTCGTCCCGCAGTATCGATGATGAGGGTGTCGGCCCCGCGAGCGCGAGCTGCCTGGAAGGAGTCGAAGGCGACGGCGCCCGGGTCTGCACCCTGGGAGTGGGCCACAACGTCGACGCCCACGCGGTCGCCCCAAATCTGAATCTGGTCGATGGCTGCGGCGCGGAAGGTGTCGGCGGCGGCAAGGAGGACTTGGCGTCCTTCCTGTTCGTATGCGTGGGCCAGTTTGGCGATGCTGGTGGTCTTTCCCACGCCATTCACGCCCACCACGAGGATGACGAAAGGAGGCTTTTCAGGGGTCCTTGGCTGTCGGCTTTTGTCTTCGTTTGTGGAGTTGAGAAGCGCGACGAGTTCTTCTTTTAGGGCGGCAAAAACCTGTGCAGGCTCTTGGAGAGATTCTGTGTGGGCCCGGGATCTGAGGTCTTCGACAAGGTCCAGGGAAGTCTCGACTCCAACGTCGCCGGAAATAAGAAGCTCCTCCAACTCTTCCCAGATGCTTTCGTCCAAACTGGATCGATGAAATACGTCGCGAATGCGCCCGAACAAGCCACGACGACTGCGGTTGACTGCAGATTCAGTCTTGGCCTTGGTTTCTTCATCGCTTCCACGTAGAAACTTAAGCATTATCCTTATTCCCGGTCGGTAGAATCAGAGGTGGCAAGGGACAACAAGGCCTCTTCCGCAGCCTTCCGCTCTGCGTCGACCTTCCGACCCGCAACGCCGATACCGGCGACGCGGTCTTCCAGAAGTACCTCGACGGTGAAGGTTCGCTGATGGTCCGGCCCGCGTTCGTCCACCACCCGATACTGAGGCAGAGGCTCGTGGCGCGCCTGTATGACTTCCTGCAGGTGCGATTTGGGGTCAAGGGGAGCATGGCCTCTTTGCTCAACATGCTGGAACTCCGTTGCCAGCAGGTTCAATATAAGACTTCTTGCTGCATCAAGCCCCTTGTCGAGATACGTCGCGCCAATAAGGGCTTCCACGGCTGCGGCCAGGTTTGAACTACGGTGCCGGCCGCCAATTGCTTCCTCGCCACGACCCATGGAAAGTTGGGCGCCAAGGTCAAGGGACTCGCCAACGGAGGCAATGGTCCGCTCCTGAACCAGGTGGGCGCGGAGTTTGGTGAGTTCACCTTCGGGGAGAGTGGGAAAGCGTCGAAAGAGTTCGGACGCCGTGACGTACCCCAAGACAGCGTCACCCAGAAACTCAAGTCGCTGATATGATGTCCTCGCCGCATCCGGGTTTTCGTTCAGGAAGGATGGATGGGTTAGGGCTTCAACGAGCAGAGCGGGGCTGTCGAATGACAGTCCCAGCCTTTCAGCCGCCCACTCTGTTTCGGACAAGTTGGACCCGGCGGCTACGATGCGGGGGTGACTCCCGCCGGCCACGGAGGCTGCGGGCGCTTCAACTCACCGATGTTGACCCACTGGGACATCATCTTTACGAGGCTGTCGTACATCTCGCCAGCCTCTTCCTGGGACGGGTAGAACATCTTGAGAAAAACGGAGCCCCCGTTATCGAAGGCAAAGGTGGGCACGCCGAAAGCGCCGAATTTCTCAGTGGCTTCCGTGTGGCTCTCGCCTATGGTGGTGATTATGGCGGGGTCTTTCATGTCCTCCTGGAGGCGGCCTGTGTCCAAGCCCGCATCCCGGGCGATGCTCATGAGCACGTCAGGATCGTCCAGGTTCCTCCTGTCCACGTGCCGGGCCTTGAGCAGGCCATCGTGGAAGGCGTCATACAGGGTGTCGCCCTGGCGCATGGCGGCGATGCCGGCTATGTGGGCCAGCATGCCCCTGACCTTCTCCTCAGCAGGGCGTTCCCAAGCCTTCCAGTCGGGGCCTTCCTTGCTGTTGGCCTGGGCCAGGACGAAGGGACGCCAGCGGATGCTTTGCCGCTCTCCCTTATCTTCCTCTACTCTTCGCAACCAGACCGTTGCGTTGTAAACGAAGGGTCAAGTGTAGTCGTAAAAAACAGTAATCTCTTCCTTTGCCATAACGCCCTCCTTTTGTTGAAATTCTATCCAGCAAGAGGCCGAAAGTCAAAAAATCCGGCGTGAAACAGGGCCACTCCATCGCTCCGTGATATAATGCCATCGGAATGAAAACTGTGTCTATTTCAGCAGTCCCGGACAGCATGGTCAACGAATTTCAACGTTCATTGAATGGCAAGACTGCGCGTCTTTTGAATGTGACTTTGTCAGAAGCCAGACGACGGAACACGCCTCTTTATCTGGTGGGTGGACCGGTGCGGGATCTTATGCTTCATCGCCGTTCTGAGGACCTGGACCTGGTGATGGAGGGCGATACGGAAGCTCTGGCCACGAGTGTGGCTGAAACCCTTGGTTCGAGGGCAGCCCTCCACCCGAAGTTTGGGACCGCTACGGTGAAGTGCGAGGGGGCGCGGCTGGACCTTGCGATGGCGCGGAAGGAGACCTACGCCCGTCCTGGCGCGCTGCCGACGGTAAGGGCGGGCACGATTGAGGAAGACCTTGAGCGGCGTGACTTTACCATCAACGCCATGGCATTGGGGCTTGCGGGCCGTCACGAAGGTCGGTTATTGGACCCCAGCGGCGGCTTGACCGACCTGACAGATAACGTGGTCAGGATTCTACACCCGGTGAGCTTTGAGGATGACGCCACGCGTATCTTCCGCGCCATTCGTTACGAGCAACGGTTGGGCTTCCGCCTGGAATCTGAAACTCAATCGCGACTGTCCGATGCTCTGGATGATGGCATGCTGGCCACGGTTAGCGCTGACAGGTTGCGTAACGAACTTCAGTTGATTCTGGCAGAAGATGTGCCCGTTCGGACTTTGCTGCGAGCCGGAGAGCTGGGGGTGCTTCACAGTCTATATGCATCTTTGCGGCAGGCGGAGTGGCTTAAGGCATTTGATGAAGATACTGAGCCTCTCACTCTGATTGCGGCGCTGGCATTTGACATGAGCCAGACGGAAGGCCAGGGATTCATTGCGCGGTTGCATATGCCGTCGGAATGGGCGGATGTAGTTACCGGCATGGTGCAGTTGTCGTCCGCTTTGCCAAAGTTGGAGGATCCCATGTTGTCTCCTTCGAAGCTGTTTCGGACGCTGGAAGGATGCCCGCTGGCTGCTATCAACGCTCTTTCACAATTGGCGCCAAGTCCAATGGTGAAGGAGAGGCTGGCCCACTATTCAGTTAGCCAGAGGTTCGTACAGCCCCATCTTCGTGGCAGCGATCTACTCGCATTAGGTGTGCCTCAGGGGCCTTGGGTAGGCGAGATTCTACGTCGAATTCAGGACGCTCGTCTGGAGGGAGAGGTGACGACTCCGGATGACGAGCGGGCGTTGGTTTTGCGCTGTCTGGCGGATTTGCAGGCTTGATGCGCTGAGACGAGTAAGGCTGGCGCGGAATAATCTGCAAGTTCCGGTATGCCGCCGGGAATAGAGATTTGAGACCATCCAGGGGGACGAGATAAGGATGAGAGCCGTTTACATCGGAAGCCATGGTGGGCCGGAGGTGTTGCAATACGGGGAACGCCCCGAACCTGCACCCAAGGCAGGAGAAGTCAAGGTTAGGGTGAGGGCGGCGGCCCTGAACCGACTAGACACCTACGTTAGAACGGGTCGAAGGGGCCAGGGCAGGAACTTTCCGCCGTTGCATATTCCTGGGGGCGATTGTTCCGGAATAGTGACCGAAGCCGGTTCCGGTTCCCTGTCCCATCTTGTCGGTCGAAGGGTGGTTGTCAACCCTAGGATTCCCTGCGATGCCTGCGACTTCTGCCTGGGCGGGAGCGACGACCTGTGCCCCAGATTTCGATTCCTGGGCAGCAACTGTGAGGGAAGTTATGCGGAGTATGTCTGTGTGCCCGTTGCCAACGTACACGCCATTGCGGACAGTGTGCCATTTGAGTCCGCCGCGGCGACGCCTACGGTGTACCTACCCTCCTGGAACATTCTAATTCGCAAGGCCCAGTTGAAGCCGTGGGAGACTGTTCTGGTGCTCTCTGCATCGGCGGGGGTAGGCACTGCCGCCATCCAGGTGGCCAAGTCCGTGGTGGGAGCGACCGTAATTGCCACTACCAGCAGTGCGGAGAAGGCAACTATGGCTAAAGGAATCGGCGCGGACCACGTAATCGACTATACGGAGGAGAACGTTTCCGAAAGGGTGAAAGAGCTTACCGGTGGGCGTGGGGTGGACGTAGTGTTGGACCACGTGGGCGCACAGTTCTTCGATGATGCTTACGCTTCTTTGAAGCGCGGGGGTCGTTACGGGATCTGCGGAGTAACCTCGGGTTACGTGGTTAACCTGCAGCTAGGCAGCTTATTCACCAAGCAGATTCAGGTGTTTGGCGTATTCATGGGTTCCAGGGCAGACATGGGCCAGATTACGCAGATGCTGAACGAGGGGCGAATTCGGCCAGTGATCCACCGGGTGTTTCCGCTTGAACAGGCCGCCGAAGCCCACAGGGTTATGGAAGAACGGAGCTTTTTCGGCAAGCTGGTGTTGAAGGTCTAGCTTTTGGTGATAGACACCAATCTCGACGCTGAATCCGGTTGGGTTAACGCAGAATACGCTCGATCAACTGCTGAATGCGGAGAGCTGCCTCGAAGTTAGGGAGTTCATGGTGTTCGCCGCGAATCATTGACGCGACTGAGTCCAGCTGATTGGGCGTGTTAGACCACGCATCCAGCGAAACGGGTTCCCAACTTCGGCCCCTCTGAGTCTCCAGGTTGCTCCAGTTGAGTATGCGATAGGTTTGTTTGGTACCCACCAGCGTCCATGTGAGGCAGTCTTCCCTCACTTCTCCCACCCTGCCTTCCAGGACAACTGGTATGTTACCGGTGCTCATTTGGGCGAAAACCCGTGATTCGGCGAGGGATGGATCGTCGGGATATACAACCATCGAGTTGTTGACAACAGGAACGCCGAGCAACTTGCTGGTTAGATAGGCAAAGTGGGAGAAGACTTCTCTTACGAATCCCCCTTCCTTGCGATAGGCAAGCCAGCCCGCGGCATTTCTCTGCCAGCTTCGAGGCCATTCGGCGAACTGGAGCTTGATTTCCACCTTTAGGGGATCCCCAACCAGTCCGGTGGCGAGGGCGTTCCTCAGGGCGCTGTAGATTGGCCCCGTTGCGTAGCTGAAGTTGACTGCATTGGGGAGGCCCGAAAGCCTTGCGTCTTCCACCAGACTGCGTGCTTCCTGCATATCAACGGCCAGAGGCTTTTCGCACAGGATAGGCTTTCCCATTTCAAGGGCAAGCTCTGAATACTCCACGTGAGTTGACGGCGGCGTGGCAATGTAGATCAGGTCGATGTCATCGAAGGACACCAACTCGTCGGCACTTCGGGGGAACTGTATTTTGGGATATGAGCTCCAAACTTTATGGCACTGGAGCACGTTCATGTCCCATGCGTAACGGACGTCGAATTCCGTGTGTCCGTTCATTGATTCCAGCATGCGCTGCCCCATTGTGCCGAGACCGATAATGCCGACTTTGAGGGACAAGTCGTGCTTGAACACGGTGCGGACCATCCGCCATCTGCTGGACGGGGTCGTAGACACGGTTACCGGGACCTCCTCCATTCTTCGTATCTGGCTTGGAGATCCGGCGGCAGGTCTCCATGTACCTGGTTGACGGTGTAGCCCTCCTCCAGCAGCGTTCGGGTGAAGGTCTCCTCTACTTCCTGGGCGATGGCGCTCTCGATAACCTCCTCGGCTATTGCTTGGGGACAAACAACTACGCCGTCGTCGTCACCGACAAGGAGGTCGCCGGGATAGACGGTGACATTGCCACAATCGACGGGCAGCTGAACGTCTGCTGCCCAGTGTTCGGACATGTGACCGTAGCCGTGGGGAGCACGGACGAAAACCGGGAAGTCCTGGTCTCTAAGGTAGGGTACGTCTCGAATTGCGCCGTCGGTTACGAGTCCTGCGGCGCCAAGGTAGTGCATTCGAGCGACGAGTCTATCACCGAAGATGCCGGCCTGGACGTTGCCACGGGCGCTGACTACGAGGACGTCTCCCGGCCCGACGGATTCTACGGCTACGTGCTCAGGGTAGAGGTGTCGCGCTTCCATGGGGATGGGGAACATGGGGTGGTCTTCCCGGCGTGGCAGGTATCGGAGGGTGTAGGCGCGCCCTGCAAAGACGGAGCCGGCCTTCAGCGGGAGGACGCCCGCCATATAGACAAACCGGAAACCGCGTTTATTGAGTTCCCATGAAATGGTAGCGGAGCTGGCCTGTTTTGCCTTCTCCAGAAACTCAACGGAAAGGTGCTTGGTGGGTGGCCTCAGGAGTGAAGAGTCTGTGTATTGAGGACTATCTTGGGTTTCCAAGGTGATGATTCCCTTTCTAGTCTCGGCTTTCGTTATTCTGGCCCCAGGTATCCCAGAAGGTAATTTCTCCGACGGGGCGACGGCGGGTGGGGCCGTATCCGTCCCCTTCGGCAATGTAGCCGATAGGCAGAAGGGCCGCGGTTTCCACGTTGTCGGGGATCCCCAAGAGGGTCTTTATCTCATCTTCAAAGCCCTTGTGCAGGGTGGTCAGGGCGCTTCCAAGGCCCAAACCACGGGCGGCCAGCAGGATGTTTTGTACGGCTGGGTATATGGAAGCGCCCCGGCCCATGGAGGTGGGGCCGCCGTTGTGCTCTATGCAGGCCAGAATCAGGGCAGGCGCGGTGTGCATGTTTTGAGCAAGATGGGTGGCGGACCTTCGGACTCTTGGGGCCAGGGGTGGAGGTGAGGAGGCCTTCGCGCCGTAGACTCTTTCCCAAGACTCGCTATAGTGGCGGCCAATTTGTTTCTTCAGCTCTTCGTCACGGATGATAAGGAACTTCCAGGGTTGGCTGTTGCCACCGCTGGGGGCCTTAACGGCTGCTTCCATAAGGCGAAGCAGGATTGCCTCAGGCACCGGGTCGGGCTTCAGGTACCGGACAGCTCGCTGGCTGTAGATGGCTTCAAACAGGCCTATTTCTTTGCTCATTTCTTCACCGAGCAGGTCAACTTGCCTACCGGTAGCCGCCTGCCTTCGCTGTCGGCGTTTCAGGCGGACGGCAGGCCGAGACCATATTCATTGGTTGCATCCAGTGTACTCATAGTTTCGTGAACAAGGCGGCCCGTGTCAACGATAAACTGTCGCTGTTCCATGGAGTCAATCATGCCGTGCTTTGTCATGATGGCGACCAGGTAGGGCTTTCGGGGGAGATAGACAATTCCTGCGTCGCATTGGACGTTGTCCATGCCGCCGGGTTTGTTTGCCACGTGTACGTCGGGAGGAACGACTTTGTTCAGGGGGGCGTCCTTGGGCTTTTTCAGGATTTCAAGAGTTTCCCTAGCGACGTATGACGAGGGGCGTCCTTGTTGAAGCGCCATAAGCATGGCCACGCATTCATCAGGCGTGGACACGTTTTCGCGGCTTTGGGAGATGGCGTCGGGGTCCTGCATCTTGCGTCGTAGGGTTGTGGCGGTAAGGCCCAGGCTGCGGATGAGGTTGTTGGTCTCTTCCATGCCTGCAAAGTCGATGCACAGGTTTGTCGCCGTATTGTCGGAGAGAGCTATCATGAGTACGGCAAGGTTGTACAAGGTGAGTTCGACATGGCCGTTCAGATGGCTCAGAATGCCGCTGCCCGGGACGCGCTTTTCTTCGGTTATCACCACCCTGCTATGCATATCCAATTCGCCCTTTTCCGCCCTGGCGAAGAGTTGGGCGAGGACGTGAATCTTGATGGTGGACGCGGTGGGGAAAGGCTCACTTCCGTTGATGGAGATGCGGTTCTGACCGCCAATCTCCTGGACGCAGGCGCCTGCGACGCCGGGGAACTCCTCCAACGCGTTGTGAAGTTCGGATTCCAGCTTCTGCCACATCAGTTGTTGGGCCATGGGTATAACCTTCCGTAAGCTGGCGACGGGTTCGCACGCTTGTGATATGAAATGTTAGCACAATTCGGGAGTTAAAGTAGGGGTTTGGCGTACTTCAGGGAGGAAGATAATTTGCGTTCCTGAATGAATTGTGAGAAATAGGCGATGGATCGGTCTTATTGGGGTGAAGAGCATGGAGGATTTGTGAGTTGCCAATTGAGCATGGGGAGAGTTTCATACTGATATAATGCGGGCATCCACCCGTTTTGGAGGAGACGTAATGGCAACATCGGTTAGCGGCGGCACCGGATTTGTAGGATCTAACGTTGTGAGGATGTTGGCGGAGAGGGGGCATCGCGTGGTCTCTCTGGACATCGCTCCACCCAACGAGATGGTATTGAAGTACCTGAGACCGTGGGAAGGCCAGATAGACTTCGTTGAGGTGGATATTCTGGATACGGATGCGTTGAATGCCGTGGCCGAAAGCAGCGTGATGGCGGGAGTGGACAAGATTATTCACGCTGCCGTGTATACGTCCACCCTCCAGGAGACAGAACGGGACGACAGCAAGCGAATTATCGACGTTAACGTGGGCTGCACAATTAACTTGCTGGAGATGGCGCGGGAGATTTCTGCAAAGCGGTTTCTCTACGTGAGTTCAGGTGGCGTGTACAGGGGCCAGGGCGGTCTCGGCAAGGTCTTGACGGAGGACCTGCCTCTGCTGCCGGAGTCCTTTTATGGCGTGACTAAGTTTGCGTCGGAGGGTATCACCAAGAGGTACGGAGAGCTTCACGATCTGGAGACGGTTTCGGTGCGGCTTTCTTCTCCCTACGGACCGATGGAACGGGCTACGGATTATCGGCTGAAGATGGGTATGCTGTACGACTGGACGAGGAGCGTGGTGCGGGGCGAGCCGATTCACGTGCCTGCGGAAGTGGGTGGAGGCGATTGGATGTTTGTTACGGACAAGGCGGAGGCCATTGCAACGGTGTCGGACGCGCCGGTATTGGAGCACAGCATGTACAACATCACCCAGGGCGATCCGACTTCACTGGAGGGGCTGATGAGCGCTTTCCGACAGGCGGAACAATCGGTGGTGTTTACCGGCCCCGGGGTTGATGGGGAGGTCGCGCCATGGAACCAGGGACACATGGACGTAAGCCGTTTGCACGGCCTGGGTTTCCGGCCCAAGTACAACATCGTTACCGGTGTGGCTGAGTACATAAGGTGGAGGCGGGAGTTCCCGTTTTTGGATTGAGGGACGACTAAGAGTGACCGACATGATGCCTGGAACAAGCAACAACGTAGCGGGGGTGATGAGGCATGGCTAGGGCAGACTTGGCCCATCCGAAAAATGCTGCCGGGACTTGGTTCGTGGACACACGGTGTATTCGGTGCGACGCAGCACGGAACTGGGCCCCAGACCTGATTGACATGGATTCTGATGGGAGGTCGTTTGTGGCCTATCAGCCCGTTGGGGAAGAGCAAGAAGCCGCGCTGTGGCGTGCTGCCGCGGGCTGTCCAACCAGGTCCATAGGGAATCACCAACAGCCCAGGGAGCCTGGAGGCGTGTTTCCGTATCAGATGACGCAGGGTGTGTTCGCACTGGGAAACAATGCCCTTTCGTCCTTCGGTGCTCACTCGTATCTGGTGGTGAGGCCTGACGGCAACATGATGATAGACTCGCCACGGTTCAGTCGTCCACTGGCAGCCCACGTTGATGAATTAGGGGGCGTCGCTCACGTGCTTTTGACACACCGGGATGATGTAGCCGACGCAGCCCGTTGGGCGGAGCGGTATGGGGCCAGAGTCTGGATTGGCGATGCGGACTCGGACGCTGCGCCCTATGCAACGGACGTGACGGTAGGCATACAGCCCACGGTAATTTCCCCGGGCGCGTTGTCAGTGCCCGCGCCGGGGCATACGGAGGGTCACGTGATGTATCACGTGGATGACCGGTTACTCTTTACGGGAGACACACTCCACTGGAACCATCGCAGAGGGGAGTTTGATGTGTTTCCTGAGCAGACCTTTTATTCGTGGACGGCGCTGCTGGCTACGATCGACCGCATTGCGTCGTTGTCGGTAGAGTGGGTATTCCCGGGACATGGGATGTGGTGCAGGGTGGACATGGAAGAGTGGCGGCAACGGATGTCGGCCTTAGGCCAGGCCATGCGTCGGGTGAGACAGGCGGGATGGGCCGCCCTGCCGAACGCCGCCTATGGATGGTATTAGCGGGGTGGCAAGATAAGGACGGGTTCGAAACCTGTCCTCCTCAACCTAACTCTCCAAGTTGTACATTTCGAGGGCGTTGTCACGCAGGATGGCTTTCTTGTCGGACTCTGAAAGGTCTGTGCGGTCCCAGATGCTGTAGAGGCTTTCCGGATATTCGTGGTCCCAGTGGGGCCAGTCTGAGGCGTAGAAGAGGCGGTTGCTGCCCATGAGCCTGATGACGTCGGGGATCAGCTTTTCGCTGGGTTCGGCGTGTATGAATACGTTGCCGCTCTTGATGTATTCGCTGGGTTCCTTCTTACAGTTAGGAGTCTCGAACCAGCCTCGCTTCTCCCACTCTTCGTCCATGCGGTCAAGCATTCCGGGCACCCAACTGCAGCCGCCCTCCAGATAGCCGACCTTCAGGTTGGGAAACTTCTCGAAGACGCCTTCGTAGGTCATGTGCATCATCTGGATCATGTTGGAGACAGGAAACCCGATAGTGTGGCTCTGGATGAACTTGGTGTAGTTGTTGTATTCCGCCGTGGCGTGACCTCCGTGGACGGCTATGGTGGTACCGAGGCGTTCGGCTTCGGCGTATAGGGGGTCAAATCTTCGGTCACCCAGCAGACCGGCGCCGGTGGCCCCTACGAAGATGCCGGAGTAGCCCAACTCCTCCACGCAGCGGCGCATCTCCCTGACGGACTCCTGGATGTCCTTCAGGGGCACCATGGCAACAGACTTGAAGCGGGGACTGAACCGGAGCCACTCTTCGTAGACATAGTCGTTGTAACCCTTGCCAAGGGCGATCTGATAGTCGGGATCACGGATGCCGGAGTAGCCAAGTAGGACGGTGGGGAAGAGGAAGACCGTTTCCATCCCTCCGGCGTCGGCGTTGTCCAGCCAGTCCTGAGGGGTTGGAAAATCCGGGCCACCGTGGGTGCCAAGCCGACCGCCAAGGGTGGAGTCCATGTAAGACTTGGTGGCGATTACGCTGGCGCTGGTGCCAACGATGCCGTCCTTGTTGGGGATGTAACAGTGGATCTGCTTCATCTCTCCGTAGGGGCCTTCGATATATTCTCTGAGCCTATGCTCGGGTTCGAGGATGTGGCCGTCTCCGTCTACGACGCCGAAGGGGGTTTTCATGGTGAGCCTCCGTCTAACTGTGGCTGTTCTGCATGGCTATTTTACTATTATTGGTACTTTAACGTGGAAGGAGGCCGCCACAAAGACGGCCTCCTTCCGGCCCAGGTTTGAGGGGCATCTAGTTGTACACCGGCACGGCGAACTCAAGGTGGCGGACGGGGCCGAAGTTGCCCATGTTTGCTTCGTATTCAGACACGACTTCCGGATCAAGGGCTGCTTCCGGCAGTATCCAGAACATGGGGATGGTGCCGTAATTTTCGTACATTCTCTTGCCGTAGATCAGTTCCAGAGCGTCCAGCCTGTCGGCGTCAACGGTCTGCTCGTACTCCTTGTAGTGTTCAAGGAGCACCGGGTCCTGCCAGATGGGGACTCCGGAGAATAGGCCGTTGCTCCAGGTGCCGGAGATGTAACCCGGGCCAACGCCAAAGCGGTAGCCCACCATGGTCCGGCCGTACTGGTAGGTCTGGGTATTGCTTATGACGAGGCCGTAGTCCAGGGTGGTGAAGTTGGTATCGACGCCGATGGCGTTCCAGTAGGGAAGTGTGGCTTCAGTGATGTCGGGAGCTTCAGGGAAGCCTGACATATTCGGCGCAACTACGACGTTCAGTTCCAGACCGTCGGCGTAGCCTGCTTCTGCCAGAAGCATTTTGGCGCGTTCCGGATCGTAGGGATAGGGAGTCCATGCGGGATCGTAGGCGCGGCGGGTGGGCATCATGCCGTGTACTGCCTGAAGGAAGGCACGGTCGCCGAGGAAGACTTCCCGGATTTCCTCACGGTTGATGGCTATGTTCAGAGCTTCTCGCACCCTGACGTCATTGAGGGGGTCGTCGGGGTCGTAGTTCTTACCATACTCCGAACCCTGGAACTCGATGGGTTCAGGGAAGAAGAGGGGAAATACGAAGAAGAAGGACATGCCGGGGAGTGTGCTGCGGACTCGTTTGAATCCTGCGGCAGTAGCTCCCTGCATGAGCAGAGCAGGGATGCTGGCAATGTGGGACTCTCGAGCGATGAGTTTTGCCTGTCGAGTGGCGGGTTCGGGGATGTACTGGAATTCGACTTCGGCGAACTCGGGAATCTTCCACCAGTGGTCTTCGCCGGGATCTTTGAATCGCTCGACCACAAGGCCCACGCCAACGCCGAATTCGGAGAAGGTGAAGGGTCCTGTGCCTATGGGATTATCGGAGTAGCCTTCCTCGCCCCCACTGTCCCAGTGGTCGGCGTTGAGGATGGGGAAGACAGACGCTTCGGCTACATCCTGGATCAGGAAGGGAGTGGGCACCTGAAGGTTAAACACCACCTTGTAAGGGTCTGAAATGTCAATGTTGGTGGAATCGCCAACCCAGTTGTCCCATGTTCTCTTGCGGTAGCTGAGGCTCGACTCCAGGGTCGTAACGTCGAAGGAGCGACGCACATCCTTGGATGTGAACTCCGTGCCATCGTGGAACATGACGCCTTGGCGGAGGTCGAAGGTCCATGTTTTGCCGTCGGGGGACATGGACCAATCCGTGGCCAGCATAGGCTCGTAGGCTTCGGTGTAGCGGTCCATCCAGAGTAGCTGGTCATAGATGGTGCGCAGGACGCCAGTGGAACTGCCGCTGTTCTGGGTATGGTACATGGTCGTTTGAGAACCTGGAGGGGAAATGGCGACCAAAAGCCGGGAGGCAACGGGCACTCTTGGAGCCATTGTTGCCGCGGGAGTTGGAGTAGGCGCCGCCGTCGGTGCGGGTGTGGGAGGAGCAGTCGGCCTGGGAGTAGCCGTGGGCCTCGGGGCGGCAGTGGGAGCGGGTGTGGAAGGTGCAGCAGTTGGGGCCGGCGTGGCAGCGGGGGTTGCCGGAGGTGCAGCAGTTGGAGCCTGTGTGGGTGCAGGAGTTGCTTCAGGTTCGTCGTCGCCACCGCAGGCTACGACGAAAATCAGAAGGGCTCCTATCAGCAGCATGGGGATGGCAAATTTGGGTGATAAGAGGACTTTTAAGGACATGGGAACCTCCAGGGGGCTGATGGCGGCAAGGCTAACATTGGGGTATTGGAGTGTCAAGTTAACAATACGATTATGCATTATGATTCCGGAGATCACTTATATTTTGCTTATTCGACTGTTTTTGGATGCAATTGATTCCGTATTGAATAGCAGAAAGATGACACTAAATCATCGGGCGGCTGCTATGGCGTCTCTGGCACCGATGAAGGCAAAGAGAAGCGGCCGGCCCAAAATGGGCCGGCCGCTTCTTGGCGTTCTGTTTGGAACGTTGCGGGGTTACTTGTAAATGGGAACAGTGTACTCGTGGTGACGTACCGGGCCCATGTGAAGCATGTTAGCTTCGTAACCCTCGAGGATCTCCGGGTTGTATCCCACCTGAGGGAAGAGGAAGAAGAGGGGGATGATCAGGTGGTTGTTGTACATCCAGTCTCCGGTCTCGTGGATCCCGGCGAGCATGTCTTCGGGCGTAATCTGCTTGCGAAGATCGACGTAAAGCTCATCCAGCTCTGGGTACTCCCAGATGGCGGAGCCACAGCCGCCGCCGACGTTGCTCATGGGGAAGCACCAGCCCAGAGGAGCCGGGCCGGTGGCGTAGCGCATCATGAAGACGGTACGACCCATGTTACGCTCCCGTTGGAGGCGCAGGACTTCAGCGAACTCGACCTCGACGATTTCAGCATTGAGTCCGATGGCGCCCCAGTCGGAGTGGATTGCCTGACCAACGTCCGGTCCTTCAGGCACACCTGCCATGTTGGGGGCCATCATGAGGCGGAAGTCAAAACCATCAGGATATCCAGCCTCTGCCAGAAGCGCTTGGGCACGGTCGGGGTCGTAAGGGTAGGGATATCCGTTGCCGTCGCAGCCTGTGCTGCCGTCAGGCCCGGGATGGGGGAACCAGCTGTCCTTGCAGTCGAAGCGGTAGGGCGGGACGTTGTGAATGGCTTGAGGAATAGCCGCGTCGCCCCAGAAGGCCTGTCGGATGGCATCCCGATTGATTGCCACGTTCAGGGCCTCACGGACCCTGGAGTCGCGCAAGGGGTCGTCAGCGGAGAACCCTTCTGCCACAGGCTCCTCTTCGCCCGTGCGTGCGCCAGCCAGCACTGTCTGGGGCTCACTGTAGTACTGCCCGCCTATGAAGGCGTAGATGTAGAAGCCGGGCAGGGTGCTGGTGGCTACCTGGAGGCCTCTCTGAGTGGCTTCCGGCAGCTGCGTCCTGGGAACGTCCGCGATGGCAACCTCTTTGGCCAAGAGCATGGCGAGTCGGGTCGAGTCTTCCTTGACATAGAAGAACTGGACCTCGTGGAACTCGGGGGTCTTCCGCCAGTGGTCTTCCACCCTCTCGTGGAGAATGTGGGAGTCAATGACAATCTCGACGAACTGGAAGGGGCCGGTGCCAATTGGATGGTCATGATAGCCATCGGGACCGCGGTCATCCCAGTAGTCCTTGCTGATAATGCCAGCCACCCATTCTTCAGCCATCCAGAAGTCTATGAGGGGTTCCGGCTTGTCCAGGTTCCAGATAATCTCGTGGTCGTTGGGAACCTCAAAGTTGCTGTCGGCGAGACCCAGGTCCTTCCAGATTGAGGAGCTGGCAAGAGAGTCATCACGACCAAGAGTCTGTACGGTCTGGATCACGTCTTTCGCGGTGAATTCAGTTCCGGTCCAGGAATCGGTTGAGTGGAAGGGGATTCCTTCACGGAGCTTGGCGCTCCAAGTCGTTCCGTCAGGCGTAAGGCTCCACGAAGTGGCGAGCTGCTCGTTGGTGAACTCGCCGGAGTAGCGGTCCTTATAGATCAGGTGCTCGTACATGGCCTTCTGAGGGCCTGTTGAGCTCTGGAAGGTCCTGTACATCATGGTCACCTGGTGACCGGGGGGAACCATTGCAACCGTAAGCCTTGGGTTGACGGGTTCGGGTGCGGCAGGCGCCATAGTGGGCGTTGGCGCCACGGTTGGCGCCGCAGTCGGCGCGGGAGCTGCCGTCGGCGCGGCGGTAGCGGCGGGCGCGGGCGTTGCTTCGTCCTCGTCGTCGCCGCAGGCCACGATCACCAGCGACAGGACCGCCAAGGCCGCAATGGCAAAATAGATTGCTTTCATGCCTTTTGTCATAAGCTTGATACCCCCTTAAATTGAAATGTTCGAACCAGGAAGCCGCTATCTTCGATGGGACACTGGATTGACATACATTGTCCCAGATAGGAAAATCAGCGTACTTTGGGGTCAAGCTAGCACCCCCCATTGAGTTTGTCAAGGAAGATTGTCAGGCTCGATTTTGCAGTACGCGCAGACGCCTCGAAAGCCGCCGGGTATGTGGAAAAACGCGTCGCTTTTCGTCTGATGGGAGGGAAAAATGAATGCAGCCGTATTTGAGAAGAAAGCACTGTTTAATGAGGCCAGGTTCCGCCGACTGATGGACGAATCGGACCTGGCAGCGGTAATCGCAACGAGTCCTGCGAACATCACCTACACCTCCGGATATCACAACATTGACATGAAGCTGCTTCCTGAGCGGATGAAGGCTGTGATATTGCCGAGGGACGGCGACCCGATTCTGATGTTGAACGGCAACAAGAACACGGTGGATTCATTCATTGAGGACGTGCGACGATACCCGCTGTATGAAGGGGTGATGGATCCGGGTCTGTGGAATCTGGTTGACATTCTCAGGACGATGGAGCTGGTTGACGAGAAGGTGGGTATTGAGATGCGGTACGTCACCGGGCACACCCTTGGCGTGCTGGAGAAGGAGTTTCCGTGGGTGCGATGGGTTGGAGCGGATGACTTACTCGAGCGTACGCGCCAAGTGAAGACGGAGGCTGAGATAGAGTTGATGCGTCATGCGGCGCGGGTGACGGACCGAGCCATAGCGATGGCTTATCGCTCGGCGACGCCTACGGACACTGAGAAGTCGGTGGGCGACGCGATGAGCTACAACGTGATGAGATTCGGGGCGGACATTGTGGCCTTCAACATTCTGGCTTCAGGGAAGCGAATGACCGCCGGACACCACACGGGCGCGGCGGTGCCACTGGAGCAAGGGAGCCTTATGCGGTGCGACTTTGGCGCCAACTTCCAGGGGTATTACAGCGATCTGGCCCGGCTGGCGATTGTGGGCAAGCCTTCACCAAGACAGGAAGACACTTATGCGCGATATCTGGACGTGCACAACCGGACGTTGGACTTTGTGAAGCCCGGGGTGACCGGGGAGGAGATATTCGACTTCGCCTGCGGTCTGTACAAGGAGCACGGGTTGAGTCTTCCGATGATGGGCGGGCACAGCATTGGGCTGATCATTCATGAGCGTCCCGTCATCATTCCGGGGGACGATTGGGAGGTAGAGGAGGGTATGACCATGTGCATAGAAACGGTGAGTTCGGTGGAAGAGTACGGGGAGCATTATCACCTGGAGGATATGATAGTAGTACGGGACAAGGGTGTTGAAGTGCTCTCCGACTACACGCCTCTGGACTCGCCAATGGAGATTATCTAACGGAGGCGGCCGACGGTAAGGCCGGTCGTCGTCCAGAAAGCAGCGTATGCTCAAGCAGTTTCAGATTCCCCAAGAGAACGTGGTGCGCGTAGACCATAACCGGCTGCGGGAGACGACCAAGGCGTTATTCGTCGGTCACGGAGTCCCTGAGGCCGATGCGGAGATTGGCGCCGACGTGCTGGTGAGGGCGGACCTTCGGGGGGTGGATACTCACGGAGTGTCCAACATGCTGCGCCACTATTTGAGTGATTTCAAGAATGGTGTGATCAACCCAACGCCTGAGATTCACATCCTGCGAGAGACAGCGGCGACAGCTAACATGCACTCGGACGACGGACTTGGGGTGATAGTTGCGCCCAAGGCCATGGACCTGGCGGTTGAGAAGGCCAGGAATGCGGGCGTCGGCATGGTCACGGTGGCTTTCGGAAGGCATTTGGGAATGGCGTCGTACCACGCGATGATGGCGATGAAACACGACATGATAGGCGTTTGCGTGACGAACGCAGGGCCGAGGGTGGTTCCGACGTTTGGGGCTGTGCCGAGGTTGGGGACAAATCCCATTGCCGTGGCGGCGCCGGCGGGATCGGAGCCGCCTTTCGTGTTCGACGTGGCGACCAGCGTTGTGGCAGGGAATAAGATCGTTATCGCCCAGAGGCTTGGAAACCAATTGACGGGTGGCTGGGTTGCGGAGCCTAACGGCACGCCCATCATGGAAGATTCGGATCCCCCATCCGTGGACGTGGCGGCGTTGCTGCCGCTGGGGAGCACCCGGGAGATGGGTTCCCACAAGGGGTACGGACTTGGAATGGTGGTGGATATTCTAAGCGGCGTTCTATCGGGCGGGGGATACAGCATGTTTCCGGGAAGGCCGTTCAATCATCACATGGTGGCGGCGTACCGAATCGATGCCTTCACGGACGTGGGCAGCTTCAAAGAGATGATGGACGAGTATCTGCAGACGTTGAAAGCCACGCCGCCCGCGCCCGGTCACAACAAGGTGATTGTGCCCGGAGAGCCTGAATGGGAAACGGAGCAGGAGAGGCTGGTCAACGGCATTCCCCTTCATGAAGAGGTGATTGGCTGGTTCCGCACAACGTGCGAAGAGATGGACATCCCCTACGGGCTGGAGTAATTTTTTCCCCTGGTAAGACAAAAGTCTTCATCCATATAGGCTGTTACTTTTGCGATGGACCCCTAAGAGAGGCTGTGTTTGGTTCAGAAGGACGCGTTTCCAAAGATTACTGAGGGGGAGTTAGCCCGTCTGCGTCGGGTGATGAATGTGGAGCTGGAAGCTCGCGACCCCTTCAACCGGTATGCTTCTCCGGACACGATACGTCACTTCGCTCATGCCATCGGCGACGACAATCCACTGTTCACCGATGAGCAGTATGCCGCGTCTACTCGATGGGGAGGGCCGGTGGCTCCACCGACGTTTCTGTTCAGCTGCTTCGGGCGGGGGGCTCCGCAGGGCCTCAGGGGCATCCACAGCATGTGGGGTGGGGCTTCGTTCGAGATGCACAAGCCGATTATGTCTGGAACCCGGATTGACGGGACGGTGGCGTTGACGGGTCTTACGCCCAAGAAGAGCCGGTTTGCCGCCAGGACCATTCTGCAAGAGCACGTCTATACCTTTAGCGACGTCGATGGGAAGCTGATAGCCAAGGTGAAGGAGTGGCACTTGAGGACGGAGCGGGACACGGCTCGAAAGAGGGGAAAGCACCGTCGGCTGGAGCCTGCCAACTATTCGTCGGAAGAGATCGAGCGGATATTTGAGGACTATGGAAATGAGGAAGTTCGAGGGGACCGGCCTCGGTTTTGGGAGGATGTGATGGTGGGGCAGAAGCTTCCTCCGGTAGTGAAGGGGCCTCTGAGGGTGACGGACAACGTGGCCTGGAAGGTGGGGTGGGGGTTCCGTCCGTTTACCTACGCCCACAAGCTAGGGGTGGACTTCTACCGGAAGCATCCGATGGCGTTTATTCCCAACGACCAGGGAGTGCCGGACGTGCCTGAGAGGGTGCATTGGGATGAGGAGTTCGCCCGGAGAGTGGGAGTGCCTACATCGTATGACTTCGGGCCCCAGCGAGTGGCCTGGCTGGGGCAGGTGGTGACGAACTGGATGGGGGACGATGGGTTCATCGTGAACTTTTGGGGAGAAGTGAGGCGGTTCAACCTGGTGGGCGACACGCACTGGTTGAGCGGAGAGGTAACGGGGAAGGAGGAAAGGGAGGGACGGCGCTTTGTGACGGTCGCGTTATCTGGGGTTGACCAGCGGGGAGAGGAGACTATTCGGGGAGGGGCAGAGGTGGCGCTTCCATCCCGTGATGGGTGGTAGGGGGCGAAGCCCGGATTATATGGGCATAATTACTATGGGAGTAGGTACACCGCCGTTGGAAGGGATTCGCGTTCTTGACCTTTGCCAACCTGAGGGTCAGTTGTGCGGACGGCTGTTGGCAGACCTGGGAGCCGAGGTGGTAAAGGTGGAGCCGCCGGAAGGGGATTCAGGCCGTAGATTGGAGCCATTTGCCAAGGGCGGGGTACATCCTGAAGCGAGTCTATCCTTCGCCTATTTCAACGCCAAGAAGAAGAGTGTTGTTCTGGATTTGTCCAAGGAAGAGGGACGGGAGCAGCTTCGGGGACTGGCCAAGGATTTTGACGTCATCCTGGAGACGTTTGCACCGGGCGTGATGGAGGGATGGGGATTGGACCACGAGCGGCTTTCCAGGGAGAATCCGGGACTGGTCTCGGGTTCCATCACCGGATTCGGGCTGTCCGGGCCATACAGCGGGTACAGGGCGCCAAGCATCGTGGCATCGGCCATGGGGGGCGTCATGTACCTGTGTGGGTCGGAAGACAGGCCGCCTCTGGCTGAGTTGGAGAACCAGCCCTATCATCTGGCCTCGGCCTTTGCGGCTGCCGGGGCGCTGCTGGCATTGAGACAGCGAGAGACGACGGGGAGGGGTCAGATGGTGGAGGTGTCCTGCCAGGAGGTGCAGGCGTTCCAGCAACATATTCTGGTGAACTACAGCGCAAACGAGAACGTGTTGAAGCGAGCGGGAAGCCGGACACCTGTAGGTGGGGGGATGCCCTACGGAATCTATCCAACCAGCGACGGATATTGTCATCTTGTGGTGATTGCGACACCCCACTGGCGCAGTTTTGTGGACTGGATGGGAAGGCCCGATGCTCTCACGGACGACCTGTGGGACAACCGGCACATACGGATTGCCAATCCGGACCTGATTGAGCCAATTACGGCTGAGTTCACGAGGAGGTCCACGAAATCGGAGTTCTTTCATCAGGGCCAGGCAAGGCGAGTAACGACAGCGCCGGTAAATACGCCGGAGGAGTTCGTGGATGATCCGCACGTGAGGGAGGTTGGGTTATTCGAGGACGTGGAACATTCTGCATTGGGCAGGATGAAGCCGGTTAGACCGCCTTTCCGTCTGAGCGCCTCGCCGGCGGCAATCTGGAAAGGCGCGCCGTTGTTGGGGGAAGATACGGAGGAGATTCTTGGCGGAGCGTCGGATGTTGAGGCGGACAATGCAGGCGCACCAGGGAGGTATACGGGTGCGGCTTGCGATGGCGATGAGGCGGGGAAGGGACCACTTTCGGGGGTGCGGGTGCTGGACTTCAGCCAGGCGGTGGCGGGGCCGGTGTTGACACAACTGCTGGCGGCATTTGGGGCGGAGGTCATCAAGGTGGAGTCGGATGCACACCAGCAGCGGGGGAGGACGCGAGAAGGGATGGACCCGCGGATTGTGCTCCAGCAGCGGGTGACGTTTGCCGACATGAACCGGAACAAACGGTGCATTACCATCAATATGGGCACGGAGCAAGGTCGTGAGGTGGTGCGCAGATTAGTCCCGCATTGCGACGTGGTGGTTGAGAATTTCAGTCCGCGAGTGATGGAGCGGTGGGGGTTGGGCTATGAGGGTCTGCGGGAACTTCGGGATGACGTAATCATGATGCGGCTGCCCGGGTTTGGGCTTTCCGGGCCGTACCGGGACTACGTGGGGCTGGCGGCAGTCGCTATGGCGGTGACGGGCATGTACCATCAATGGTCGTACGATGACGGGTCGGAACCGGCAGGGCCTCCCGTGTGGGTACCGGACTATCTGAGCGCTGCCTTTGGAGCGGTGGCGTTGCTGGCGGCTCTGAGACATCGAGGGCTTACGAAGGAAGGGCAGCTTATCGAGTTGAGCCAGATGGATGCCACGGCCTACGTTATGGGAGCGTCGTACCTGGACTATTTCGTCAACGGAGGGAGCCAGGGGCCGGTGGGGAACGGCCATCCGCAGTTTGCGCCTCATGGGGTGTATCCGTGTCGGGGGGAAGACAGGTGGTGCGCCATTGCGGTCACTAGTGATGAGGAGTGGGAGGGGCTGGTAGAGGCGATGGGGAGTCCGTCTTGGGCAAGGGATGCAAGATTCGCTACTGCTGAGGGTCGATTTGGGAATGCCGGTCGGTTGGATGAACTCATAGGCGAGTGGACGCGAGAGCGGTCTGCCAATGAGGTTATGGAAATGCTGCAGCGGGCGGGTGTTCCCGCAGCGGCGGTGCAGGACGGCAGTGACCTGTTCAGCGATCCGCATCTGAGGGCGAGAGGGTTCATGAGAACGGTGGAACACCCTTCGACAGGGGCCATCGAGTATCCTGACGTGCCGTTGAGACTATGGGAGGCTCCGGGGAAGCTGGAGTGGTGGCACGGGATGGGTGAGGACAACGGGTATGTGTTCGGGGAGATTTTGGGTATGAGCGAGGTTCAGATCAAAGCACTGCAAGAAGCCGGCGTGCTGAAGTGAGGGCTGAGGGATGAGCATGACGGGGGTTCCTGCGGGTTCGCTGCAGGGGGTGCGGGTGCTTGACCTAACGCGGGTGCTGGCGGGGCCCTTCTGCACCCGGCTGATGGCGGATATGGGGGCTCACGTGGTGAAGGTGGAGCCTCCGGGGGGCGATGCGGCGCGTCAGTTTGAGTACATCACCGAGGAGGGAGTGAGTGGATACTTCATGCAGCAGAACTGCGGCAAGGAGGATATCTGCCTGGACCTGGCGCATCCGGGGGCGAGGGATGTTGTGGACCGGCTGGTTCGGGTGTCGGACGTGGTGGTGGAAAATTTCAGGCCGGGGGTGATGGGACGTCTTGGGCTGGACTACGAGAATCTGCAACGGTTGAATCCATCGATAATCTTGTGCAGCATCAGCGCGTTTGGGCAGAACAGTCCATACGCCCACCGGGCCGCGGGGGACATGGTGGTGCAGGCAATGAGCGGCATAGCGTCGCTGACGGGAGACCCGGAAGGGCCGCCGCAGACGGTAGGGATGTCGATGAGCGACACCAGCGGCGGGGTGCATGCCTTCGGGGCCATCTGTGCCGCGCTGTACCATCGGAGCGTTACGGGCAGGGGACAATTCATCGACCTGGCGCTGGCGGACTGTATTCTGTGGCAGAACGAGTGGGCCAGCCAGTACATATTCCTGAGCGGCGGGGGGCAGGTCCCGCAGCGGTACGGCAACCGGCGGCCAATTCTGATACCCGGAAACCTGTTCAGGGGGAAGGACGGGTGGGTGGCGATTGTGGCGTCGACGGACCCCGGATGGAGGAATCTGACGGCTGCGATGGGGCTGCCGCATTTGGCGGAGGACAGCCGGTTCGCGGACAGGGTGGCCCGCATGGCTCATCGGGATGAGCTGGAAGCGCTGGTGGAGGAGTGGGTGGGGTCTTTCGAGTCGGTGCAGGAGGTTGAAGAAGTGCTGGCGGACCGGGGAGGGGTGCAGTGCGGGCGGGTGCGTTCCTGGAAAGAGATGCTGGAGGACGAGCATACGGGCCGCAGGCGGCTGGTAACGTCGGTGGATGACCCATTGATGGGTGCGACGCGGGTGATGAATTCGCCGTTCAGGACGGAGGGCGTGGGGTCGGAGGCGCGTGGGCCGGCGCCGCTGGTGGGTCAGCATACTTACGAGATCTTGGGAGAGCTGCTGGGGTGCTCGGACGGGGAGATTCTGGAGATGATAAACGCAAACGCGGTGCACGCGGACCCTGTGGTGATGACGGAGCTGGTGCAGCGGTTGATAGGGGGGTAGAGAATCTAGTCTAGTTGTCGCCTGCTGTATAGACGGCGGGTGTCTCCATCAACACTCCTTGCTCTCCTTCATGGGGGCGGATGCGCTGGGCGGATTGGTAAGCAGAAGGGACGGGGGGTAGGTCGAAGCCCTGGCCCTGAAGCATTTGAGAGATGGTCCTGATCTGGATTTTGGGATAGTCCTTATCCCAGATTTGGGAGTGGAACAGGCCGCCGCTGGCGGCTTCGGATAGCATGGCCCTGGTTGGCTCCTCCAACGTAATGAAGAGGCCCATGGCGGCCTTCTCCCGCTCCACCACGCCCTTTAAGTCGCGGATGAGGGGTGACGAGACGCGTCCACCCTTGACCTGGATTACCACCTTCTGTGGGCTGCGGCGCGGGCCGTCGATGAAGTAGAGGATGCCGTCGATGCCGCGGTCGGGGCCGCGACGTGCGGGTTCACGGGGTTGGGCTTCCAGAAGGGAAACGGCCCAGAACTGGAACTGGAAGGGATCTTGCTCCCACAGGGCGCGGGCGCTGCCAGCGTCCTGAGGTTCGCCAACGACCTGGTAGTCTCTACCGGGTAGGAGGCTGAAGGCTGTCTTGATGCGGGACTTCATCAGTGCGACAGCCAGGTGGGTGACGTCGATGCCCATCCAGTTGCGTCCAAGCTTTTCAGCGGCGGCTACGGCAGTCCCGCAGCCGCAGAAGGGGTCGAGGACTACGTCGCCGGGGTTGGAGGATGAGGTGATGATGCGTTCGAGGAGGGCTTGGGGCTTCTGCGTGGGGTAGCCAAGGCGCTCTTTTGCGCGTGAGCCAATGGGTTTGATGTCCGTCCAAACGTCCTGCAGCGGCACGCCGGGCATCTCATCCAGGTAGCGTTTGTATCTGGGAACTGCGCCGGGACTTGTCTGGACTACGCGACCTTCCGCAATGAGTCTGTTCATCTGTTCCCGGCTATATCTCCAGTAGCGAGTAACGCCCATTACCTCGTAAGAGGGGTTGCCCTTTCTGGCTTCTCCGGGGCCTGTCATATTGTCTAATTGATATCGTCTGCCGGTCTCCTCCTCCACATGGCGGTAGAACTGGTCTATGTAGTCCTTGTCATAGGGAGAATAGATTGGGTTCCAGGTCCAGCTTTCGCCTTTAGTGTAGAAGAGGATAAAGTCGGTGATTCGGCCATGTTGCTTTCGACCCTGTCGGGTGTCGCTGTGGGCGCTGGTGCGTTTCCACACAATCTGGGTTCGGAATTTCTCCTTGCCGAAGGTGGCGTCCATGAGGAGCCTGAGATAGTGGGCCGCAGTAGAGTCGCAGTGGAGGTAGATGCCGCCGGTGGGTTTGAGGACGCGGTGAAGCTCCACCAGGCGGGGAGCCATCATGACGAGATAAGCCGTCATGGCGTTGGTTCCGACGAACTGGCGGAGGGCTGCGACCATCTCCTTCACCTGAATGGGAGTGGTCGGGTTCTGGATGATGTCGATTTCGTAGGTGCGTTCCGTCTCCTGAGTCCACTGCCAGGTGTCGGTAAAGGCTTTAATCTGGGCGGGGGACTCTTTACCGGACCTCTCGCGGAAGAGGACGTTGTAGGAGGCGTTGGAGTTGAACGGCGGGTCAAGGTAGATAAGGTCGACGGACTCGTCAGGCAAGTATTCACGAAGGACGGCGAGATTATCACCATAGTAGAGGGCGTTAGGGGAAATGACGTTATCAGGCTGGATGGCTATGGGAGACTCCTTGCGGCTGGGGCGTTGCAGTCAGTTCTAAGAGGATAGCACAAAAAGACTGAGATGGCACCAGGCAGAATGGCAGTTGTTATCTTGGCTAGCAGTCGGTGGGGAAGGGAGAGGGGCGGGTGTGTTGCATATTGGGGGCAATGGGCATATCATTTCGTGGACTGTTTGGACAGTCCAGTTTCCAGAATTCGAGGAGGAGCATCAATGGTTAAGTCTGCCGAGACCCTGGAACGGCTATTTGTCGAGAGCCGGCCCAAATCCGCTGCGTTGTTCGAGAGCGGCAAGGACGTTATGCCCGGTGGGGGCATGAAGAGCCTGGGTTATTCACCGCCCCTATATATCGAGCGGGCCGAAGACTGCTATCTGTACGACATCGACGGCTATCGTTACGTCGACTGGATCAACAACGCCTGCACGCTGGTGCTGGGCCACAGCCCCAAGGGTGTGATGAGTGCGCTGAGCGACATCGTGAACAACGGGATAGTGTTCGGGGCACCAAACACCTTCGAGAAGCCCATCGCCGAGCACATCTGTCAGCGCATTCCGTCCATCGAAAAGGTGCGATTCACCAACTCCGGCACGGAGGCGGTGATGAACGCGCTTCGGCTGGCCCGCGCATACACGGGCAAGCCAAAGATCGCCAAGTTTGAGGGGGGCTTCCACGGGACGACGGACGATGCGGAGATAAGCATTGCACCCGCTCTGGACGACGCCGGCTCCGACGAGGCTCCGAACGCGGTGGCTGAGTACAAGGGAATCAACCAGGCAACGGTGGACAACATCGTGGTCATGCCGTACAACGACCCGGAGGCGGTGGACCTGATTCTTTCGGAGAACCAGGAAGAGATTGCCGCAGTCATATACGACCCGAAGTCGGGCAACTACGAGATTCCTCACGAGTTCCTGCGCTTCGTCGTGGACAAGTGCAAGGAGTTGGGGATACTGTTCATCATGGATGAGGTCAAGAGCCTGCGGGTCTCCTACGGAGGCTTCCAGGAGCTGGCCGGTGTGGACCCGGACATCACCACGCTGGGCAAGCTGGTTGGCGGGGGTATGCCGGTGGGCGCCTTTGGCGGCAAGTCGCACATCATGGACATGATGAGCGGCGGGAGCATCAGCTCCGGCGGGACGTACTCAGCGAATCCGATGACGCTGGCGGCGGGACTTGCTCACATGGAGGAAGCGACGCCGGAGGTATACGTGCATCTGAAGGCGCTGGGCGAGAGGCTACGGGACGGGCTGGAGGACGTGTTCGCCCGCTCCAACGTGGCGGCGCGGGTCGTCTACACCGAGAACATCATGAGCGCGCACATGACGGCGGACCCGGTCCGGAACTATCGGGACATTGTGAAGTTCGACAGGGACATGCGTCGGCGGCTGATGCTGGGGATGTTCCTGGAGGGGCACTACGCCCGGGAGCTTCAGGAGATGACGACCTCCGCGGCGATGACCAACGAGACGGTTGACGACTTCCTAGCGTCGCTGGAGAAGGTGCTGAACGACAAAGACTAGCTTCAGCTTGGATACAATTTTGGAGGGAGCGGCGTTGATGCGTCGCTCTCTTTCTTATTGTTCGGGGAAGGGGTCGTTCTGGCTGGCGAAGGCCTGGGACTCGGTGATGGAGAGTCCGCGGCTCATTTTACCCGTCCAAAGGCTCTTGACGTAGGTGAGGACGGCAACAATCTCCTGGTGGCTGAGTTTCCCGCCAAGGGCGGGCATGCCGCTCTTGTAGCCGGGGAAGGAGAGTTCTGCGCCGCCGTCGCGGACGATGCGGTAGAGAAGACCGTCGGAGTGGTGCCAGGTGTGGCCGTCGCCGTTCAAGGGAGGTGCGGGGAGGGTGCCGTCAAGCTTGCGGAGGTGCCAGTTGGGCTGACCCTGACCGTTGATGCCGTGACAGCCGGCGCAGTTCTTGAGGAAGACGACTTTACCCTGGGCGACGGGGTCGGCGGGGGTGGATGGGGCGTTATTCGAGGGGTTGCTGGCGGAAGGAGAGGAGCAGGCGATGAGGGTAGCGGCGGTGAGGGTGAGGATGGCGACCAGGATGATGAGATTCTTCACTTTGCTGCGCTCGTTCAGGATGGTGGTTGGGGTCACTGCGTGACGGCAAGTTTTTCAGAGTGGGGTGAGGGTTGTGGGGTTTGGTGGGAGGTTGGTGTGTGGGTGAAGGGGTGACGAGGGGGAAGGAGGGAAGATACCCTCATCCTAATTTTCTCCCAGGACGGGAGAAGGGAGAAGAATGGGAGAGTGCCCATCCCGCCACTGCCCCGCCGTGGGTTCCTGCTTTCGCAGGAATGACGAAGAGAGGGGGCAGGAATGGCGCCCTTCGACAGGCTCAGGGTGAGGTTGGGCAAGATCGGCTATTCTGGGTGGATGCGCTGGTGGAGGCCGAGGCGGACGTCGGTGGTGACGGCGTGCATGCGCTGGGCCCATTCGGTGCTGTTTACGTCCTCCACGCCGGGGTGGGAGATGGCTTTGGGGTCGTCGATCTCCCAGATGGAGATCCACTCGGGATCGAGGCAGGGGGTGCGGGGGTGGAGGCCGGCGCGGCGGCAGAGTCGGGCGCTGCGGAAGCCGGGGACTTTCATCATCAGAGGGACGTGTTCTTCCTCGTGCCACTTGACGAGTTCGTCGGCGTTATCGGGGGAGACGTCCATGCGGATTGTAATCAGATAGGGACTCTGGACGGCGCCCATAGACTTGGCAGGGTCACGGGGTTCCTCGAAGAAGCGTGGAGTGTCCTTGATGTTTGCGGTGACGAGCTGGTTGTAGAGGGATGCGGAGTGGTTGGAGAAGCCGTGGCTGAGCGTAGGCCCCCATTCGTCGAACTTGCGGACGTTCTGGTAGGCCACGGTGCTGAGGAGCTCGATGTTGGGGAGTTCGTAGAGGTGGAGGTAGCCTGGCTCGCCCTTGAGGGAGTGGAAGCGGACGGCGCTTAGGAAGCCGGATCCGAGGAGGTCGGAGATGTGTCGGGTGTTGTTCCAGAGGTTGGATTCTTCCTCCACGTCTTCCTGCATGTCGAGTCGGATGGTGTAGATGATGGGGAGGTCTGGCATGGGGTGTTCCTTTCTGATGCGTATTTGGGGAGTCACCCCCATCTCAATCTTCCCTGGTCAAGGGGGAAGGGCGAAGATGGGTTCCCGCCTTCGCGGGAATGGCGGAGGGGGTTGTGGGAATGGCGGGTTGTGTTTAGGGTGAAGGTAAGATTCATTGGGGGTTAGTCAGTGGTGCGGGCGCCGTTGGCGGGTCGCATGCCCTGTCGGTAGCCGGCGATGATGCCGTCTGCGTTCCACTTCCGGGTCTTGTCCCAGGCGCGCTGGATGCTGGCGTAGGATCCGGTGAGGGCGGGCATGACGTAGCGGGCGAAGAGCTCCATGCTGTGGTACATCTTCTGAGTTGAAGCCCACTCGTTGATGGTGATGAGGAAGCCGCCTGCGCCACCGGCTTCGTCGAAGAGGGCCTGAAGCTGGGAGGCTACATCGTCGGGGTCGCCGACGATCCAGCCTCGGTTGCGGACCACTTCCTCGGCAGTAAGGTCGTCGAAGGGTTGGTCGGCGTAGGACTGGAACTGGCGCTGGCTGCCGTTGCCGAAATTGTAGCTGACGGAGGTGAGGATGCCCTGACTAACGTCGGCCATGGCCTGCTCACGGGTCTCGCCGACGTGGACGTAGTGGACGAGACGCCAGTCGTCGCGGCTGACGGTCTTGCCGGCCTCCGCGGCAGCGGACTCTATGACGCCCCACTGCTGGGAGAGGGGGGTGGAGCCGGCGATGGCAGAGTTTACGAGGGACCAGACGGGGAGGCCGTGGCGTCCAGCTTGGGTCAGGCTGTTGACGCTGCCGGAGCTGGCCATGGCGATGGGGAGCCGGGGCTGCTGGTAGGACTTGACCATGAGCTCCATGTCGTTCAGCTGCCAGTAGTCGCCGTGGTAGTTGATTGGACCGTCGGCTTCGAGGAGCTTGATGATGATGTCGAGGGACTCGTTGGACATGGGGCGGACCTGGTCGACGGAGAGGCCGAAGAGCATGAGGTCGGTGGCGAGGACGCCGGGGCCGACGCCCATGACGAGTCGTCCGCGGGTGAGGTGGTCGAGGAAGGCCATGCGCTCGGCGACGTGGAAGGGGTGGTGGTAGGGGAGGTTGATGACGCCGGTGCCGAGGGTGATGCGCTTGGTCTTGGCGGCGGCCATGGCGATGAAGATGTCCGGGGCGGGGATGGTCTCCCAGCCGGCGGAGTGGTGCTCGCCGATGAAGCATTCGTCGAAGCCGAGGTGGTCGACGAACTCGATGAAGTCGAGGTCACGCTCGAAGGCGAGGGTGGGATTTTCGCTGGGGTGATGCAGGGGCATCATGAAGAATCCGAATTTCATGCAATTCTCCTGAGAGTTTCGAGGTTCCGCGTGATTATATCAGAGGGTGGGACGGAGGCCAATTAAGGGGATGTTAAGGGGGAGGGGATGGATGGGCGATGGGGGTTGAAGTAGAGGGGATTTAGTGACATGGAGTATCAGGTACGAATAGAAACGAATGGGGATTTCGGGGATTCGTTTCAGCAGACTCAGCTTTGGGAATGATTCGTTTGTGAAATCGAATATGAGGGATTTTGGGGAGTTTCAGGCATGGAAAGGGGGGGTTTTTGCATTCGTTTTTTGTTTTCTGCGTTTTTGAGAGGTGATTGTGATACGGAGTCGCGAAAAGGGAGGGGTTTGGGAGGAGTGAGTATCCGCTTTGGTTAGTAGAAGTTTTGTTCATGTAGATAGGTTAGCAGGGGAGGGGAGTGGTGACAAGGGGGAGAATGGCACTTTTTTGTGGGGGGAGGGACCCTCACCCCAGCCCTCTCTCAGGATGGTAGAGGGGGAAGACAGGGTGGGGAAGGGCGGTTCGCGAACCGCCCCTAAGAGAGATGGCATAAGGAAGTGGTGGGCCCCCGCTTTCGCGGGGGTGGGGAAAGGGGTGAGGGGGAGCAAAGGGGGTGAGAAGTGGCACCTACAAGTACGAATGCTGTCGCGGTTTGGGTTGTACGCCTGAAGGACGAACATATTCCTCAATAACAAATTGCGACCACGGGTCGAATTGATCGTGCTTCTTGCCCAGCCACATCTCATCCATGAACTTACCAGTGAATTTAGATCGGCTACTGAATTCTTCTGGCGCTCTCGTCGAAACCTCTTCTGCGACAATCTCGTGGAGAAAAGCAACATGTCGTGAAGCAACAATTGAAGAACTGTCTATGATTACTCCCAGCGGCCGAGGTGGACTCTCTGGAAGAATACCAATCTCTTCGTCGATTTCCCGTATCAAATTGCTCGATACGGCGGGCAAAAATCCTTCGGCACCGGCTGTTTTGTCAACATGTCCACCTATCAGCAGGCTTAACTTCTTGCTGATGTCAGGACGGTCTGTCTGCACTCGCCGGAAAACGCAATATCTGTTTTTTTCATCTCTAACCAGTGTGCATGGAATTGCCTGCACAAAGTCAGTCGACTCCTCTGCATCCGGCCTTTTTAACCATGAAAAGGATTGCTCAATTTCTTTGAGGTTAGACTGAATTGACTCCCAAGGGATTAGCGAAAATCTGGACCCAAATACCGCCTTGGGGAAAACCAAGATTTGAGGCGTTCTCATGGCCTTTGCCAATCACTCTGCATTAGATGACAACCGATTAACTATGGCTTTAGCGACTTCAAATGCCGTGCTCTGTGGAGTTGATAATGACTCCTTTGCAGTATTGATAGTATACAAGCTTTTGAATTTTTCTGTAAATTTCTGTTGGGTTTCATCATAGGCTGCGTTTAGGCTCTTGAGAAATTTCGGATTCATCGCCGTCCCTGGCTCGTTTATCAGTTTGTCGGAATTCTCTCGTTTGAGTGATGTTTCTGGGTCCGTTTGAAACAGGAAAATCATGTCTACCAATTCACGCCAGTGTCCGATTAGCAAGAATTTCTGTATTGCGGCACAGTCGTCTGGAGTGATGTCTTTCCTTTGCTTAAGAAGTTCGAACCATGCAAGGGCGTCAAATAGACCCCTGTCCATTATCACAAGGTGATATTTGTCAGTGCTATATCGTCCTTCCAGGATATGGGTAAGAGCGTAAGTGGCAGACCAAGCATTGAAGGAGACCAAGTCGTCCTTCAGAAAGTAAGGAGTTCTCTTAGATGCTCCCTCTGTTGGCGCTAGAACCTTGAATCCAATCCTTCGAAAAAAGTGGTTAACGGCATCAATGCAGGTGCTTTTTCCGCTTTTTGGCGTTCCCGCGAACTCAATGAAAAGAGGTCGGCGAACATCAAGAGAAGGGCGCACAGTTTCTGCTTTGGTTTGTAATTCCTCCAGTTGTGCACAAGTGGGGTTCATCCGCAGGTCTCCTCATTATTCCTAGAGATCTCTAACGAGCCTTAGCACTTGGTTAGATGTTCCACTTTATTGTGCTATCGTCCAGAGTTCACTGTCAAGCCGAACTTGTCTCGCAGTTTATGAGCCCCAAGCAGTCAAGAATTTTGGAGTTGGGGGTCTACGGGGTTACCAGGCGGCGAGGAGGATGCCGATGATGGCGTAGGAGATTACGGGGTAGCCGGTGTTGATGAGGAGGAGTCGGAGGCTGCGGCTTTCGAAGCTGTAGGTGGTGGCGTAGGATGTGGCGATGGCTCCGATGGATACGAGGAGCCCGAGGAGGAGTCCTTCAGCGGCGCCGCTTGCGTCCATGCCCTGGATGAGGAGGGCGAGGACGAAGGTGAATACGAGGGCGCTGACGATGGCGACGACGTAGGGGAGCCACTGCATGGTCGTGCCCTTCATGGCTTCCATGTCATCCATGGTGAGGCCGACGTCGGCCATCCAGGGCTTGGCCCAGGTGCGGTACCAGGCTGCGCCGAGGACCTGGTTGATGACGACGCCTACGATGATTGCGAGGTAGTTGAGGGATCCGAGGTCGAGGTTGTCCATGTTTTTTCTCCTTTTTGGTTGAGGGAGGTCAGTAGGTATGGTCTTGTGATGGCCCTGTGATTTGGGGAAACAGGCTATCGGAAAAGGGTGGAGGATGCAATGGTGGGTCATTGCATGACGGCAAATTTGGGGTTTGGATGTTGGGATGATTGGGCGTGGCGGGTTGCGAGATCGGACGGTAACGATGGTTGGGTTGAGGGGTTAAGGGCCAGTCGGGCGTGGATAGAGAGTGGGCCCCCGCATGCGCGGGGGCGGGGAGTCGGGTGAGGATGGATGCTACGGAGGCGAGATTCCTCGACTGCGCTCGGATTGACATGTGGGTTGAGGGGGAGGAGGGTGTAGGTGTAGGGGGCGAGCGGCTCGCGAACCGTCCCTACGTCCTTCGACAAGCTCAGGATGAGCGGGATTGTGGTGGTGTTCAGTGGGTTGGGGGATGAAGAGTGGAAAGAGGATGTGTTTGAAACCCGCCCCTACCAGGAGAGGTTGGGCAGGTTGAGATTGAAGAGTGGGCCCCCGCTTTCGCGGGGGTGGGGATAAGGGGAGAGGGAGTGGGGAAGGAGGCGAAGGGGAGTCACCCCCATCTCAATCTTCCCCCATCAAGGGGGAAGAGGTTAATCGGCGGTTTTGAGGGGGTTGTTCAAAGGTCTCCAGGACGGGAGAGGGGGAAGAGGGGGGGATGGTTGCTTGTGGTTTGGGTTGGGGGTAGAATCCCAACGGTAACCGAACTAGAGAGGCGGGGCGCAATGTTTTTCAATCGCAGGCTGTTTGGATTCACCGAGGGAGTGAGGCTGAGGCTACTTCTGGCCTTGTTCTTCGGACTTCTGACGGCGGCCTCGGGGGTGAGTAGGCTTGCGCTTTCCGGTTACGCCATTGCTCTTGTCATAAGAGGCGCACCAACGGAAGAGATAATTCTCGCCGTGGTCGGCGTTGTAGCGTCGGCAGTGTTCCGAGGCGTGTTCCAGTACCTGAAGGAGATGACGGGGCATCTGGCGTCGGTTCGCGTACAGGCGAAGATGCGTCGGGAGTTGTACCAGCGGGCGCTGATTCTGGGTCCGGGAGCGCTGGACCAGAAGCGGGCGGGGGACGTGCTGGTTTCGCTGGTCGAGGGCGTTGACCAGCTGGAGACCTATTACGGGGAGTATCTGCCGCAGGTGGCGGTGGCTGCGTTGACGCCCATCGGCATATTCATATTCATGGCGTTTCTTGACGTTCCCACGGCGGCGATTTACCTGGTATTTGCGATATTCACACTGTTTGCGCCGCTGTTATTCCATCACTGGAACGCGAAGAGCAGCGCGAAGCGTCGCGAGGTGTACGGAGACCTGAGCGCGGAGTTTCTGGACAGCGTTCAGGGGCTTGCGACGCTGAAGTCGTTTGGGCAGAGCCGGGCGCGGGGGCAGATGCTTGCGGAGAAGGCGCGGGACGTGTACCGGCGGACTATGCGGATCTTGCTGATGAACGTGGGCACCACGGGCGCTACGTGGTTCGGAATTACGGCTGGTGCGGCGGTGGCTCTCGGTTTCGGTGCGGTGCGGGTGGCGGACGACTCGATGAGTCTGGCGACTTTGCTGGTGGTGCTGATGCTGGGGGTGGAGGTGTTCCGTCCTCTGCGAGAGCTGACGATGCTCTATCACAAGGGGATGCTGGGGATGTCGGCGGCGACGGCGGTGTTCGACCTGCTGGACGCCAAGCCGCAGGTGGAAGACGTGGAGGCGAAGTCGGAAGATGCTCCAGTGCTGCAGCCGACGTTGAAGTTTGAGGACGTGACGTTTGCGTATCCGACGGGTCGGGCCAACGCGGTCAGCAACCTTAACTTCGAGCTGAAGGCGGGGGAGACGCTGGGGATGGTGGGACGGAGCGGCGCGGGCAAGAGTACGCTGGTGTGGCTGGCGCTGCGGTTCTTCGACCCTACGGAGGGGCGGATATTGCTGGGCGGTCAGGATATTCGAACGATGCCGTTGGCGACGCTGAGGAAGCACGTGGCGGTGGTGGCTCAGGACACGTACCTTTTCCATGGGACGGTGGCGGACAACCTGCGGTTGGGGAACCCCGACGCCACGCCGGAGGAGATGCAGCAGGCTGCTAAAGCGGCCAACGCCGACCAGTTCATCACGTCGCTGCCCAACGGCTATGACACGGTTATCGGAGAGCGGGGGATTCGACTGTCGGGCGGTCAGCGGCAGCGTATCGCGATAGCGAGGGCGTTGTTGAAGGACGCGCCGATTCTGCTTCTGGACGAGGCGCTTTCCAACGTGGATACGGAGAATGAGTCGATCATCCAGCAGGCGTTGAACCGGCTGATGGTCGGCAGGACTACCCTGGTGATAGCGCACAGGCTCTCCAGCGTGATTGCCGCCGACCGGATTATGGTGCTGGAGGACGGGCATCTGGCGGAACAGGGCGTCCACCGAGAGTTGATGCGCCAGCGCGGGGTGTACCGGAGCCTGATGGAGGCGCAAATGGAGACGGAGGCGGTGGAGCTTGCGCCGCTTCTGGCGACGGCCACGGAGGAGGCTCCGGCGACGGAGACTTATCACGGGGAGTGGACGGGCAGAGGCTCGCAGGAGTACCTGCAGGAGCCGAGCATCATCAGCGCAACGGCTACGCACATGAGCTGGTTCCGGGTGTTCGGGCGGCTGCTGGCGCTGGTGAGTCCGTGGAAACTGGCGCTGACGTTTACATTTATCCTGGGGATATTGCGGGTATTCGTGCTCATTGGCATTGGGGTCACGGGCGCGCTTATTGTGCGTCAGGTGGCGCTGGGAGAGGAGTTCGGGTTACTGCTGGTGGTGCTGGGGGTGATGGCGGTATTGACGCCGCTCCTGCACTGGGCGGAGTCGTGGGTGTCGCACGACATGGCGTTCCGGCTGCTGGCGGAGATGCGGATAGCGATGTACGAGAAGCTGGACCCGCTTTCGCCGGCGTACCTGGTGCGGCGGCGGTCGGGAGACATCGTGGGGCTGGTGACGAGCGACATCGAGACGGTTGAGTATTTCTTTGCGCACACGATTGCGCCGGCCTTTGTGGCGGTGACGGTGCCGGGGGCGGTGCTTGTTACGCTGGCCATATTCCAGTGGCCGCTGGCGCTGATTCTGCTGCCGTTCCTGTTCCTGGTGGCTCTGACGCCCTTCTACGCGAACAAGACGCTGGACCGGGTGGCGTCGCGTTCTCGCCAGCAGTTGGGCGAGATCAACGCGCACATGGTGGACAGCGTGCAGGGGATGCGGGAGATAGTGGCGTTCGGGCACGAGGAGCAGAGGCTGGCGGAGGTGCAGGAGAACCAGCGGAAGTTTGCCGCCTACAGGATTACGTTCTTCAAGCACCTGACGCTGCAGAAGGTGGCGATCGAGGTGTGCATCGGGCTGGGGGGCATCGCGGTGCTGGGCGCGGGTGCGTACTTCGCGACGCAGGGGAACCTGACGGGGACGCTGCTGCCGTTGTTGAGCCTGATTGCGCTTTCGTCGTTCATTCCGGTTTCGGAGGTGGCGCAGGTAGGCAAGCAGCTGGCGGACACTTTGGGGAGTTCGCGCAGGGTATTCGCCGTGCATGACGAGCCTGTGCCGGTGCAGGACGGCAGGGGAGTCCATGAGCCGCGTCAGGCGGAGCACGGTTCCGCCGTGGCGTTCGGAGACGTGGACTTCACCTACGGGCGAGGTCTGCCACAGGCCTTAAAGAGCGTGGAGTTTGACGTGAAGCCCGGTCAGACGGTGGCTATAGTGGGACGTTCGGGAGCGGGGAAGACCACGTCGGCGCACCTACTGCTGCGGTTCTGGGACCCGACGGAGGGAGCGATTGAACTGGACGCGCACAACCTGAAGGAGTTTGAACTGGACGAGCTTCGTCACTCAATAGCATTGGTGTCGCAGGACACGTACCTGTTCAACACCAGCATCAGGGAGAACCTGAAAGTAGCGAAGCCGGATGCAACGGACGAGGAGATTGTGGCGGCGGCGAAGCAGGCGAACGCGGATGAGTTCATCGCTGCGATGCCGGAGGGTTACGACACCAACGTGGGCGAGCGGGGAGTGCAGCTTTCGGGAGGGCAGAGACAGCGAATTGCAATCGCGAGGGCGGTGCTGAAGGGCGCGCCGGTGCTGGTGCTGGACGAGGCAACTTCCCACCTGGATGCGGTGAACGAACGGCTGGTGCGTCAGGCGCTTTCGCGGCTGATGGCGGACCGGACGACGCTGGTGATTGCGCACAGGTTGTCGACGGTGCGGGACGCAGACCAGATTCTGGTGCTGGAGGAAGGGGAATTGGTGGAGCGGGGGACGCACGAGGAACTGCTGTCGAAGGGCGGGCTGTACTCGCATCTGGTTTCGGCGCAGGTGCTGCCGAGTGAAGAAGTGAGGGGCTGAGGAGTTGGATTTGCACTCAATCGAACACAAAAGAAAAAGCGCTTGGAGAATTCCATGATTTCTATATTTGTGACTATCAACATCAAGCCGGGGTATAGGGACGCATTTGTTGCGTCGCTGATGGGGGACGCCCAGGGTTCCGTGAGGGATGAGCCGGGGTGCTTCCGTTTCGACGTGCTACAGAGCGACGAGAACCCGAACCGGCTGCATCTGTACGAGGTGTACGCAGACCAGGACGCCCTGGCGGCGCATCGGGAAGCGCCCCACTACGTGAAGTGGCGCTCGGAGGTGGAAGAGTGGTTCGACGGGGAGCCGGAGCGGATCGCGACTACGACGGTGTTTCCGTCGGACGAGGGATGGAGGAAGCAGAAGCCGGGGCTTTTGGACTGGTGATCTTGGCTGGAAATTGACGGTGGATTCACCCCCATCTCAATCTTCCCCCGTCAAGGGGGAAGAGGTAAGAGGTTGGAGGTTCGCCCACAACTTAAATTTACATAAGCAAGGTGAGATATGAGTCAGCGTCAAGCGGCGCACCAACACGTTATTGAGAATCAGGCATCGCATCTGGAGCGGGTACGGGAGTTCATGGCGCAACCCAGCGTGAGCCAGGAAGACCAGGGGGTGGAGGAGTGCGCCGAGTTGCTGCTTCGGTACTACCAGGAGCTTGGGTGCAAGGAGGCGGAGATTGCGGAGACGCCGGTGTTTCCGGCGGTGTGGGCGTACTACGACGCGTGCGCGCCGAAGACGCTGGCGGTGTACAGCTACTTCGATACCAACGTGGTGGGGGATGGCTGGGACCATCCGCCGTATGACGCGGTGGTGGCTCCGCACGGGTCTTTCAAGAAGGTGCTGTATGGTCGGGGCGCGGGCAACAAGGGGGCGTTCATGGGATTCCTCAATGCGTTGGAGTCGATCAAGGCGGCTGCCGGGGAGCTGCCCGTCAACTTGATGTTTGTGTCGGAGGGGGAGGAGTTTGTTGGCAGCGACCATATTCCGCTGCTGATTGACAGGTACCGGCACCATCTTTCCAGGGCGGACGACGCGATGGTGGCGGGGGCGTGCCAGACGGCTTCAGGGGACGTTACGTTGTTTTTGGGCAACAAGGGGAACCTGCATATCGAGTTGGAATGCTCCGGGGACCGGTGGGGTAAAGGACCGGCGGGAGGGCCGGTGCATTCGTCGGCGCAGCCTGTGGTAGACCATCCCGTTTGGCGCATGGTGCGAGCGTTGGGGACGCTGTTCGACCCTGAGACGAACCGGGTATTGGTGGACGGGTTCTATGACGACCTGGAAGCGCCAACGTCGGAGGACCTGGAGTTGATTGATGGGCTGGCTGAGCGGTACAAGGGGCAGGAAAAGAGCGCGATTCCAAGCCTTTCGCCGGGGAAGGTGGAACGTTTTGTGAATGACGTGTCGGGCAAAGACGCGTTCCTTCGGTACTGTTTTGAGCCGACGATGAATATCAACGGGCTGCGGGCGGGATACACGGGGCCGGGGACGCTGCTGTGGACGCTGCCGAACGCGGCGTACTGCACCATCGACCATCGTCTACCGCCGGACATGGACCCTAACGATATCCGCGACAAAGTGCGGGCCCACCTGGACCGGAACGGGTTTGAGGACGTGGGGATAAAGGTGCTGATGGCGGTACCCGCGCAGAAGTTGAGCGTGACGGACGACATCGCCAAGGCGGGGCTGAGGGTGTTCGACGGGTGGGGGATAGAGCCGACGGTGTGGCCTCGTCGCGGGGCAAGCGGGCCGATGGGGTTCTTCAGCAAGATGCTGGGGTTGAAGCTGCTGGGAGCGACTGGGATCGGCTACGCCAGCGGGCATTCGGCGCCTAACGAGTTCCTGGTCATCGAGGGTGACGGCAAGGTTGGTGGGCTTTCGGAGCTGGAGCGGTCGTTCGTGGACTTTTTGTATAGCTACGCTGCGTATCCGGGGGAGTTTTAGACGAAGAGGCTAGAAATGGGCTTCCGACTCTGCTTGGACGGGCGTTCTTTGGCGTGGTAGAATTTGCGAGCCAGGGAACGATAGACCGCAAGGAGGGGTGGATGAGAGACGCAGGAACGCCGACGGAAGTTGACATGTGGCCCGATCCGGTAAAACCCACCCGAGGCCTTCATGAGACGGTGAAGATGGGCCGTGAGATTTATGAGCGGGAGATTCGTCATAGCGTTGAACCTGAGCACCTAGGCAAAGTCGTGGCTATTGACGTGGACAGCGGTTCTTGGGCTTTGGGAGATGATCCTGTTATAACGGACGAGGAAATCGCGCTTACGCGTCTTAGGGAGCAGAGACCTGAGGCTGTTAACATCTACTGCGAACGGGTCGGACATAAGGCGTTGCGGAGCTTTGGTTGGCCCTGCAGGAGGACTGATTGATTCAGGGGCGCGTAAGCGCCACTTTCGACGCTTTGGTGAGGGTTGAAATACGGGGACCATCGGGGCAAATGCGAGTCGTAGATGCCGTCGTTGACACGGGGTTTAATGGATTCTTGACATTGCCGCCCGCTTTGGCGTCGGCTTTGAGGCTTCCCTATCTCGCCAGAAGTCAGGCATTTTTGGCTGATGGCTCTGAAGCTGAATTCAATGTGTACAGGGCCGGTATAATCTGGGATGGCAGACTGAGATACGTGAAAGCTGACGCAACGGGAAAGAAACCACTTATCGGTATGAGCCTGCTTCACCGTCATGGTCTGTACGTGGAGGTGGTGGAGGGTGGACGGGTTGAGGTTGCGGGATTGGGGTAGGGGTGGACGGAATTCGAGCATTTCGGGTTTAGACAGTTGTTCTTAGGATGTGGTAGGCTATTGTAAAGGCCGGAAAGCTACGGAGGGGTGGATGGGAGACGCAGGAACACAGACAGAATTGGGTCAGGGACACTCGCCTAAGCGACCGCGTCGCGTAGCTCGCGAGACGGGCCGTTTGGGCAGGGAGATTTATGTGCGGGACATCCGCCACAAGGTCGAGCCGGAGCACGTTGGGGGATTCGTGGCGATTGACGTGGACAGTGGTTGTTGGGCATTGGGGGAGAGCATTGGTGAAGCGCGGGATCGCTTGGATATTGTGCGCCCTGAGGCTGTCGACGTGTATGTATTGAAGATTGGATACAACGCTGTTGGAAGCATTGGGGGAGGCGCTCCGCGGAGAACCAATTGGTCGAAGGAATAGTCAACTCCAGGCTTGAAGCAATTGTCGACCTTACGGTGAGAGGTCCATCGGGCGAAATTCGGGGAATTGAAGCTGCGGTCGACACCGGTTTCACCGAGCATTTGATATTGACTCCTAAGCTGGCAAGAGAGTTGCGGCTAGTGTTTGGGGGCATTGTGACAATGGTCCTAGCCAATGGAATGGAAGAAGAATTCCGATTCTCTAACGTCACAGTAATTATGGATGGCGTGGCTAAAGATGTCCGAGTGCAGGTTGCGGGCCCAACTCCTTTAGTTGGAATGGCCTTGCTTGAAGGCCACAGGTTGGTTGTGGATGTGGTGGAGGGGGGACGGGTTGAGGTTGCGGAGTTGGTGAGTCGCTAGCGGTTGGTGATGCGATGGGCGTGGTTGAGGGTGGGGTTGTTTGGTTGGGATGAGGTGATGAAGAAACTGTAGCCCTGTTCCATCTGGCGATCCAGTTCGTTGGGGCTTCCGGAGACTGCTCCGCAGGGAACGCCGAATTGCTTGCAGGTGTTCAGGATGGACAAGAGGGCTTCCTGAACGTCGGGGTCCTGAGGGTTTCCGGCGGCGCCCATTGTCACAGAGAGGTCGCCGGGGCCGGCGAGGACACCGCCGATGCCCTTCACTTCACGGAGAATGTCTGGGAGGTTCTTGACGCCTTTGGCTGACTCGCAGATGGCCATGAGGAAGACTTCGCCGTCGGGGTCGAGGGGCCAGAGCCCGGCAGAGTCGTAGTATTCTGGGATATCGAGGCCCCAGTAGCGGGCGGCTGCGCCGGGACTCCAACCACGTTCGCCCCAGAGATGCTCCGCGCCTCGCTTCTGGGGGTAACGGCAGGCGAGGACGGCGGCGCGGGCCGCTTCCACAGATTCCACCTTCGGGAGGAGCGCGCCGTAGACGCCGTGGTCGAGGGTCTGCTTCAGGACCCACTGATTCATTTCCTCGGTGTTGGGGGCTACGCGCACAAAGGGCGTGGGGTTGGCCTGCAGGCTGCCATGTTCGAGGATGTTTTTTCGGTTAAGGAAGAACTGGAGTGAGACCCGTAGGCGGGTGAAGTCCATACCGACGTGCTCGTTTTCAATGAAGACGAAGTCGTAGCCTGCGGTGGTGGCGTGGGAGATTTCGTCGAGGTTGCCGTTGGAGACGTGGGTTCCGAAGGCGGGTTTACCTTCTTCGAGGAGTTGGATGAGGCGGTTTAGTCGGGGTTTGTGCGGCATGGGGGGCTCTCTTTCGAGTTTGGGTTTGTGTCATCATAAGGGATGATGGAACTCCACGCCAGGCATAAGTTTGGATGGTGGGAGTGGGGATATGTTAGGATAGGCGGGCTGGAGATTCGGGTAATTTTGGGCTTCAAGAGGTGAAGGAAATGAGTTTGCCGAAAGGTGCGTTGGAAGGCATTCGAGTGTTGGATCTGGGTCGATATCAGGCGGGGCCGAGGGCCAGCCTGGTGATGGCTCGGTTAGGTGCGGAGGTAATCAAGGTCGAAGGGCCGGGGGGCGACGAAAGCCGGGACCACGGGCCTTTTGTGCGGGGCCAGAGCGCCTACTGGGTGCAGTACAACAGCGGCAAGAAGAGTTTAGGATTGAATCTTCGCACGGAGGAGGGGAAAGAAGTGTTGCGTGGGTTGGTTAAGGTGTCGGACATTCTGGTGCAGAATTTTCGGCCCGGGACTATTGCCAAGATGGGTTTCTCCTACGAGAACCTTCGGAAGCTGAACAAGGGCATCATCATGGTGAACGTTTCGGCCTATGGGCAGTACGGGCCGTACAGCAGCCGCATTGGATTCGACCCGATTGGACAGGCCATAAGCGGGATGATGATGTTGACGGGGTTTGAGGGGATGCCGCCGATTACGACGGCGAATCCGATCATAGACCGGATCACTTCGCTTCATGCGTGCATCGGGGCGCTGGCGGCGTTGCACGAGAGGAAGACATCGGGGGAGGGCCAGTGCGTGGACGTGTGCCTGGCGGACACGGGGTACACGATGACGGAGATCCAGTGCAGCGCGTTCCTGGGGTCGGGAGAGGATACGCCTCGGAAAGGGAACGGACGGGGCACGAGCAACGTTTACCAGACGTCGGACGGGTGGGTGCTGCTTTCGGCGCAGAGCAACAATATATGGCCACGATTCTGTGCAGTCATAGAGAAGCCTGAGTGGGCGGAGGACCCCCGGTTCGCTACGCGGTCGGCGCGGGATGCGAACGCTGACGCTATAACGGAGGAGTTAGAGGAGTGGTTCAAGGCCAGGACGGTCAAGGAGGCGGTGGGGCTGATTGCGGACGAGGGGATTCCGTGCCAGGCGGTGAATCGGATACCTGATGCGGCGACGGACCCGCACCTGCACGAGCGGGAGATTTTGGTGGAGGCGCCGGACCCGGTGGCGGGGACGATTCACGTTTCGGGGAAAAACATCAAGCTGAGTCGGAGCGGGGTTGTTGTGGGGTCGGCGCCGACGGCGGGGCAGCATACGCGGGAGATATTGATGTCGTTGTTGGGGTATTCCGACGAGAAGATTGACGGGTTGGAGTCGGCGGGGGCGCTGTATACGGGGTTGGAGTCGCGAGAGGCGGCGGTGGCAGAGGGGGATTAGGGGGTCACTGCGTGACGGCAAGTTTGGGGTCAGGTGTGGGGGGAGGATTTGCACGGCGGGGAGAAGGGAATGCGATTGGAGGGAAAACGGAGATGGGGGTCGCTAGGGCGACTAGATTCTTCGAATGCGCTGCGTTACGCTCAGGTTGCCGTGTGGTTCTAGAGGGGCGGGCGGTTCGCGAACCGCCCCTACGCATTGGATTTGGTTGAGGGTGGGCCCCCGCTTTCGCGGGGGTGGGGAAAGGGAGAGGGGGGTTTGCTTGAGGATGCTCGCCCTTCGTCCTTCGACAAGCTCAGGATGAGCGGTGAGGGGACGGGCGACCACAAGGCTCGCCCCTACGGGTGGATGAGAGATGTGTTGGGGAGGGGTTTGATGGGTGGTCAAGAGTGGGCCCCCGCTTTCGCGAGGGTGGGGAAAGGGAGAAGGGGTTTTGGTTGGGGACGCTCGCCCTTCGTCCTTCGACAGGCTCAGGATGAGCGGTGAGGGGAGTGGGTTCCCGCCTTCGCGGGAATGGGGGAGGTGGTTAGCGATGGGTGCTACGGCGACCTGATTCCTCGGCTTGGCTTCGCTCAGAATGACAGGTAGGTGCGCCCGTTAGGGACGCTCCTACGTTGATTGGGTTCGGTGGGCGTCGACTTCTTGGAGGAAGTCGAGGATGGCGCGGTTGAAGGCTTCCGGCTGGTCGAGGTTGGAGAGATGTCCGGCGTTGGAGATTATTTTCAGTTGAGAGCCCTTGATTTTCTCGTGGATGAGCTTGCAGGCTTCGAGGGCGGGGTCTTCGTCGCCGGAGAGGACGAGGGTCGGGGCCCGGATGGCCGAGAGGATGTTTGAGTCGAATTCGGGGTGGACGGTGGCGATGGTGCTATGAGCGTAGCCGACGGGGTCGAGGGCTGCGTACATCTCTCGGACGGCGCGTTCTCCTTCCGGGCCGGAGTTGGCGGTGCGGCTGATGTTGGGGTTGTGACGGATAGAGTAGTCGGCGACGGCGTCCATTCCTTCTGTTAGAGCGAGTTCTACGATACGGTGTCGCATACGCAGCTGGGCCGGAGGGGTTGGGAGGCCGGAAGCTGAGGCGGAGTCGATGACGATGAGGGCGGCGATGCGTTGGGGGAAGAGGAGGGCGAAGCGGGTTGAGATGCCGCCGCCCATGGAGAGTCCGCCGACGTAGGCCTTTTCGATGCCGAGATGGTCGAGGAGGGCAAGGAGGTCGTAGGCGGAGTTGCCGCTGCCGTACTGGTCGAGGTTGGGCGGGCTGTCGGACCGGCCGTGACCGCGGGGGTCCCAGACGATGAAGCGGTATTTTTTCGAGAAGGCGGAAATCTGTCCGGCCCACTCGGTGGTGTTGCCGCCGAGGCCGTAGGCGAAGACGAGGGGGAAGCCGTTGCCGTAGCTTTCGTAGTGGATGTGGACGCCGTTGAGAAGGGCGGTGGGCATGGGGTTTCCTCCGAAGGTGGTGTGTGAGCGTCAGTATAGCATTGTGGTAGATGGGATTGCGGAAAGGGCGGGGATCACCCCCATCTCAATCTTCCCCCGTCAAGGGGGAAGAGGTTCAATGAGGAGGGTGAGGGGCAACAAAAAAGAAGCCTTGCGGCTTCCTTTTCGTCAACGCTATCGGGTCCGAACCTGGGTTTGGTTACCCAGTTAGGTCCTGGGTTGGACCCCGCACAGGGCGATGGTAGGCATTTGCCCGAACCCGACGGCTGATGGGTGTTGATTTTTGGTTAGGGCGCTACTAAAGCGTCGAATCCAGACAGATGCCTACCATCGCCCTCTTAGTTAAACTATGTTCCATACGTCACCTCCTTCGGCTACTGGAGCCCTGTCAAAATTCCGCGCGAGCGGTGAAATCATGGTAAGGGGGAGTAAAGGTGTGTGTCAAGGGGATGGGGTAGGGTGGGAGAGGGGTTTGGGGGTGGGGTGTAGGATCGTTGACGGCTAAGTTTGCTTATGTGTATAGTTTGTACACATTATAAGGGCAAAGGGTCACGGCTATGGCGAGAGTGCAGTTGATTATACCCGACGAAGACAAGATGCGGTATGTTCAGCAGGCACGTCGGGAGGGATTGACGTTCAGTGCCTGGTTGAGGGCAGCGGCGCAGGAGAGGTTGAGGGAGAAGGAAGAGTCGGATAGGTTCAAATCCGTAGAAGACCTGAATCGGTTCTTCGCTGAAATAGACGCAAGACGTGGTCCAGAGAGAGAGCCAGATTGGGAAGAGCATAAGCGTGCAATCGAAGAATCGCGGCTGCGTGGGCTGCCTAAGCCCGAATCCACCGAAGGGATTTGGTTAGGCTGTTCAGGCTGGCGATGGGAGACGAGGAAAGGGGAGGATAAGGTCCTGAGGACTATGTAGAGGACGGAAGGGTAGAGCAGGGGCGGGATTGAAGGGATGTTGAGAGGGCCGGAGGCTGGTTTTGACCCGGATCTGGAGGGCAAGGGGTGGGAGGAGACACAGGGGACTTACCCGGACGGGGTTTGGCCAGGCGATGGGACAGACCGAGGACGGGTCCAGACGTTGATGGAGTGTGTCAGGAAGGTGCTGGCAGGGCGCGTAGTCTCTCCAGAGCACGGCTGAAGAGGTCCGCCCAAGGCCAGCGCTGCGGGAGATGCAGGGTGAACCGACGGGCCGAGCGAGTGAGCCGTCCGACCAGGGAGAAGAGACGGCGCCTGAGGGTCTTTGTGTTCATCACCCGCATATCCAGACCGATGCGGGAAGTCCAACGGGCCAGGTTGTGGGCTATCACCTGCACGGCCATCCAGGCGGCGTTGGCGGAGAATTGTCCCGAGGGCAGATGGTTGAGTCCCACACCGTACTTGAGGTCGCGGATGGCGTTCTCCACCTCTGCGTGGCGGCGATGGTCGGCCTCCAACTCCAGGGTGTCTCCCTCCCGGTCGGTGATGAAGGCGTGGTAGCTGTAGTTGGCGATAAGGGCCAGTTGGGAGCCTGGGGTGGGTTTCACCCTGCGCACTATCAGCCGTACCGGCACGGCATCGGGTTTGCTCGCAAAGGGCGTGTAGGTGGTTTCGGCCACGTCGGCGGCTCCGTCCATCCAGTAGGGGATGGGAGTCCAGGCATCCTCGGGTATCTCCTCTATGAGATCGCGCAGGTGCCTGTGCTGTCTGACGGTGATGGAGAAGCGGACACCCTTGTCGCGACACATGGCTACGATGTCCCGGCTGTAGAAGCCGCTGTCGGCCCGCACGGTGAGTTGACCTTCACCCCCCGCGTGACGCACACGGCTCACCGTCTCACGCAGAAAGTGGGCTGCACCCCGACCGGTGTTGGCTCTACCCTGTCGCAGCCTCGCCATCACCACCTCGCCTGTTCCCGCAGCCACGGCCACCAGCGGGTGGTAGCCCCGCTGGCCGCTGTAGTTGTGGCGGCGTGCTCCCTCCTTGGCCAGCCCGTAGGTCTCGCAGATAGTCGAGTCTAGATCGATGGTCAACGGTGACTCGCCTGGTCCTGCCTCGGAGTCCCATGCCCGTCTCAGCAGTTCCCGGCTCACCCGGTCCAACTGACGGACATGGCCCCACCTGTAGCTGCGTAGGAATGTACCCAGGGTCGATGGCGCCTTCACCCTACATCCCAGCACCCTCTCGGTACCTCCGGCTCGCAGTGCGTCCGCGTCGTCGATGCAGTCGCCCCCTGCCAGGGCCGATGCCACCAACGTCAGCATCTTGTCTCCCCCATTCGCTCTCCCCGGCGCATCTCCCAGATCAAGGTGGTTGTCCACCAGTTCACCCAGACCCAGATGATGGGCCAGGGTGAGCGGCACCATCAGTCCCGCATTGGCGACCAGTCGGGGATCATCGAAGGCTACGGAGATGCGGTCGGGACGCTCAGATGATAGCATCTATTGGGTGCTCCTTGTTCTGGATCGGTTTTCGGCGTGAAAACCATTATCCCAGATTCAAAGGAGCACTTTCTCTTCCCCGTTTCCACATCCTCCCGCCTACTTCTTCGGTGGATTGGGGCTAAGACATGATTTTTGTGGACACCAACGTTTTTATGTATCTGGTAGGGAATCCCCACCCGCTGAAGGCTCGTGCACGTGTATTGCTCAATGAGGCTGTCCTTAATTCCGAAACGCTTTGCACTTCCGCCGAGGTTCTGCAGGAGCTAATGTACGCATACTTGCCTGTCGGTCGTCTTGGAGAGCTGGAAGATGTTCTAGGCCTGATCCGTAGAACTAGTATTAAAGTGTGGCCATTGGAAGAAGAGGATGTCCGATTGGCTCGAGAACTCCATGAACAGTATCCCGCTTTGCAGGCCAGGGACCTGTGCTACCTTGCGAGCTGCCGTAGGCGTGGAGTGCAGGAGATTATGACGTTCGACACGGAGCTTGGGAGAGTTGCGGGGAGGATGTGAAGAGAAGCAGTCGAGATACGGCCAGGTCCGAGACTGGAGTGCCCTCCCGCAGACTGTGGAGGTGCGTTGAAGGGGGGAAGGGGGTGGTGTTATAGTTGCGGGAGTCTGTCGCAAACATTCGGGCGCATGGATTAGTCGAATTGGAGTTATGCGCTTTGTTGCGATTGCAGTTGTAGAGAGGGTGCGTATTTGAAGTTTTTGTCTACGGAGTTTTGGGCGAGGGTTTGTTCCCGGAAGCCTAAGTTGGTGTTGGGCGTTTGGGCGGTGTTGGTGCTGGTGGCCGGAGCGTTGGCAGTGGACGGCGAAATGGGGCCGGGACCCCAGATTGCGGACGTGTTGAAGCCGGCAACGACTACGGAATTGAAGCTGACGGGGTCTGCGGAGTCGTCGAAGGCGGAAACGCTGCTGGAGGAACGGGGCGGCCAGGCTATGCCGTTGAGGGAGATAGTCGTAGTCCAATCGGACGTTTATGCCGTCGACGACGCTGAGTTTCGCACGAAGGTCGAAGTGCTCTATCACGAACTAATCGTGCTGGGGGCGGAGGTAGCGATACCGGAGCGGAGCTACTATACGACCACTCCCCCCGACGAGAACCTGGTGTCCGCCGACCGGATGACGACGTTTATGACGGTGGTAATGCCGGGGGACTACGTGGAGGCTGTGAAGAACGTGGAGCACGTTCTGGAGGTGGTGGAGGAGTCCAACGCGGCGGACGGGTTCCGGGTGCTGTCGGTGGGTGACGCGAGCATTGCCTTCGAGCAAAACGAGCTGGCGGAGAGGGACTTGAGGCAGGGGGAGCGGATTGGCATCCCCGTTGCACTGGTTATTCTGGTGGTGCTATTCGGCACGCTCGCCGCAGTGATTATGCCCATTGGGTTGTCCATCGTAGGGATTATTGTTGCGCTGGGAATTGCGGCGCTTATCGGGCAGACCTTCGACCTGGTCTTCTTCGTGACGCTGATGATAGTGATGATCGGGCTGGCGGTGGGGATCGACTATTCGATATTGATAATCTCGCGGTTCAGGGACGAGAGGGCGCGGGGCCGGAGCAAGCTGGAGGCCATCGAGCGGGCGGGGGCCACGGCGGGGCGGACGGTGATGTTCAGCGGGTTGACGGTTGTAATTGCGCTGCTCGGGATGCTCATCGTTCCGTTTTCGTTCTTCCAGTCGCTGGGGATCGGGGCGATACTGGTGGTGCTGGTGGCGCTTTCAGCGACGTTTACCTTCCTGCCTGCGGGACTGGCTGTCTTTGGAGATCATTTGGAGAAGCTGCCTGTGCCGTTCTTCGGCAGGAAGTCCACAGATGCTGTGAAGGGTGGAGGAGCGCCGAGGGACGGTTTCTGGGAAGGAGTGACGCGACTGGTGATGAGGTATCCGCTCATCAGCATCGTCGTCGTGGGTGTGCCTATGGTGGTTGTGACGCTCTTCTACTTCCAGTGGCCGGGCATCAACACGGGGCTGAACGGGGTTGACGTGTTCCCCGAAGGGGCTGAGACGCGGGAAGCGTTCTTTGTGATGGAGGAGAAGTTCTCCTTTGGGCTGGTGAACCCGACGGACGTGGTGATAGACGGGGACGCGGGACATCCGGCGATGCAGGGGGCCGTGGTACAACTGCTTACTTCGATGTCTACGCATCCGGGGGTGACGGTGTTCCCGCTGCCGAATGTGAATGAAGCGCGTGACTTGACCCACATTTCGGTGTTTATTGACGGCGAACCCCGGAGCCAGGATGCTGTGGACGTGGTGACGGCCATCCGGGAGGAGTACGTGCCGGCGGCTTTCGAAGGCGTTGACGCCGAGGTGTACGTGGGCGGGGTCACAGCGGTGGTGGCGGATGTTTTCTCCATCGTGGACAGGTTCACGCCCATCGTGTTCGCCTTCGTGCTTGGGTGCAGCTTCCTGATACTGATGTTGGTGTTCCGCTCGATTGTGATACCCATCAAGGCGGTGTTCATGAACCTGCTTTCGGTGGGGGCGGCTTACGGGATGATTGTGCTGGTGTTCCAGCATGGGGTCGGTAGGGACCTGCTAGGGTTCCAGCACGCGGAGGTCATCGACGCCTGGATTCCGCTGTTCCTATTTTCGATATTGTTTGGGCTGTCGATGGACTACCACGTGTTCCTGCTGAGTCGCATTCGTGAAAGGTACGACCAGACGGGGGACAACCGGGAGGCGGTGGCGTACGGGCTGAGGTCGACGGCGGGAATTATCACGGGGTGCGCCCTGATTATGGTGGCGGTATTCGGCGCCTTTGCCATGGGAGACACGATAATCAACCAGCAGGTGGGGTTCGGGCTGGCGGTGGCGGTGTTCCTGGACGCGACGCTGGTGAGGTCGGTGCTGGTGCCGGCAAGCATGGAGTTTCTGGGTCGTCGAAACTGGTACTTGCCTTCGTTCCTGAAATGGCTGCCGGACGTGCGCGTGGAGCCGGAGGAAGAAGACGAATCGACGCCTGTCCCTGGACGAAACCCTTAAAGCAATGAAGATACCGACGGACTACACGGAGGGGTACCAGGAAGCCAGGGCCATCGACCCGGCGAGGGCCGGCAAGTACGTTGTTCACACGACGATTGGGGACCCGGAAGCGGACGAGATGATGGCGGAGCTTGCGGGACTGCCGCAGTCGGAGACTATGCAATACTTCAGGGCGGGGATGGAGGAGGACCACAGGAGCAAGCTGGCCGACGCTCCGGAAGTGGTGAGGAAGTTCTTCCGCTCTGTAGCGAGGGAACCGGACTGGGTGGACCATGAGGCGTTCATGCCGGGGGTCCGGATGTTTCACAGGAACTCCAAGCTGGTGTTGGGAGGCATGGTTGGCGGGACTCTGGTTGAGGGATTCTCCACGAACATTGCCAAGTCCTTCTTCATAACGGGGAGGCTGCGAGACCAAGGCGTGAGGAGGCTGCAACAGAATAACCGCCACATGGTTGAGATCTTCATGCCAGGGGGTCTGGACAGGCACGGGGACGGCTGGAAGCTTTCGGTGAGGATACGGTTGGTGCACGCACAGGTAAGGCGTCTGTTGAATGAGTCAGGGGACTGGGACACGGAGGCTTGGGGAACACCGTTGAGTGCCGCGCACGTGGGATTTGCCATAACGGCATTTTCGGCGAGGCTACTGAAGCACTTGAAGAGCCTGGGGGCAAAGTTCAACGACGTGGAGCGGGAAGGCTTCATGAACGTCTGGCGTTATTCCGGGTATCTGATGGGGATTCCGGAGTCGATTTTGTTTGAAGACGAGGCGGATGCGCTGGAATTGTTCAAGATTGGGGTGATGTGCGAGCCGGAGCCCGGTTTTGAGTCTGTGGCGATGGCGAATTCTCTGGTTAACTCGGCACCGCTGGTGATTGGGATATCGGACCCGGAGGCTCGGCAGCAGATGGTGAAGTACGTGTATGGGGTCTCACGGGCGCTGATTGGGAAGTCCATGGCGAAGAGCCTGGGGTATCCGGACGGGATGACGTTCGGGACTTTGCCCTTGTTCAGGATACAGGTGAAGTACGAGCGGCTTCTCAACAGGCTGATGCCGAAGCATTCGAGCCAGACGAATTTCAACAATTTTACGGGCCTTCTTGAAGCCTCGGTGTTTGACGAGGCGGGGATCAGCTACCGGCTGCCGGACCACGTGTACGCGGAGGAGTCTCGGAAGTGGTAGGGCAAAACGCCGCGTCGGACTCTTATTGAAAGTCGGACAGGACTTGGGAAATGGTCCTGCGGGAAGCTGAGACTATCGCAGGGTTAGATTCCAGATAGTAGGGCAGGGCGATGAGTGCGACGGACAAGGCCCAGCCGCGTCCTCTACGCCAAGTAGCGTCGTCCACATCCAAGGCGTCGCGGAAGATCTTGCGGGTTGACGGGTCAAGGTAATTCCAGGCGATCATCAAGTCACAGGCGGGGTCACCTATCGCCAGTTCTCCGAAGTCGATGACTGCGGATAGCAGTCCCTGATTCACCAACAGGTTGCCGGGGGCAAGGTCGCCGTGGAGGCAGACTGGCGGGCCGTTCCATGGTGGAGCGGCAAGGGCATCTTCCCACGCCGAGGTTGCGGCTTCCACGTCGATTAGTCCTGAGAGGGAACGGATAGCGTCGCGGGTCTCTGAGTCGCGTTCCTGCAGGGGTATGCCTCTAGCTCCGCGAGGAGGAGCAGCGGTTACCCGGGTGTAATCAAACCGGCGCATGGCGGAGACGAACTCTGCGAGACTGAGGGCTGCTTCTGTTGGGTTGTTCACCGGCGTAGTGAAGGCGTTTTGGCCTTGGAGCCATTGATGGACGGACCACTTCCAAGGGTATCCGAATTCGGGGGCTCCCAGGCGGAGAGGCTTTGGTATGGAAAGCGGGAGGTGTGGAGCCAGGAGGGGAAGCCACTGGTTTTCGCTTTCCGGCTGTTCGGCGGCCCAGTGGATGCGTGGCAGGCGGATGACCAATTCTTCGCCGAGGCGGAAGATGGCGTTGTCGGTACCGGTATAGGGAATCGGCCTCAGCTTCAATTGTCGCCAGTCGGGGAATTGGCTGGCGATCAGGCGCTTTACGAGTCCGGTATGGACGGGTACCTCGTTGGCGTGCATTCTTTGGAGGGTCATGGGGGGTGCTATAATGCGGGACGGGCTAATGGTGTGGCAAGTCCGGGGGGCGGGGGTTTGGCGTAGGAGATAGTAGGGGGTTGCAGGGGAAAAGTTGGGGTTGGAAGGAGTTTTGTGAGCAGGATTTTTTGGTGTTTCGCTGTGTTGGTGATTGGGGTTGCTGCGGCTGCTGTTTTGGGGTGTTCGGGTGGTGGTGGGACGTCGGACGCACCGGCAGCGGCGGTGACGCCTGAGGTTGCCGAGTCGACTCCGTTAGCAGCGTCGCGGGTGACGCCTGTTTCGACGGCTGTGGCGACGTCTGGGAGTCCGATGCTGGGAGCTGGTTACGATTCCAGGGGCAATATGTACAGGCTGTTTTCGGGGCGGGACCATGAGTCCGCCGACACGCTTGAGGCTATAGAGCTTGCGGTTGCCAATGGAGACAAGTCGATGGTCCCGGTGCTGATTGAGATGCTTCGATTCTTTCAGGACTATGTTCATGCAATCGAGGCTAGGAAGGCGCTTACGGCGATAACGGGCCGGGAGGTTGAGAGGAACGAGGGGTCGTGGAGCAGCTGGATGGAGTGGCTGGTCATTAACGCCGACGAATACCATCCACCCGCCGGATACCTGGAGTGGAAGATCGGATTGATGAGTCTGATAGACCCCAGATTCGAGGGACTTCTGGCCCCGGCGGCTGAGGGGTGTCGCGTCAACGTGGTTGAGATTGCGTGGGGAGGCGTTGGGCCGGACGGGATTCCCGACCTTCAGAACTCGCCGGTGGTTTTGGCGGAGGAACAGGACTATCTTCAGCCGGGGGACCGGGTCTTCGGGGTGTCGATTAACGGGGAGCATCGGGCGTACCCGCATCGCATTGTAAATGCTCACGAGATGGCGAACGACGTACTGGGGGGCGAGCCCATTGCCCTGGCCTATTGAACGCTCTGCGGCACCGGAATCGTGTATTCCGCAAAGATAAACGGGGAGCCAACGACTTTTGGGACGTCCGGGTTGCTGTATCGGAGCAACAAGGTGATGTACGACCGGCTGACGAATAGTCTCTGGAACCAGTTCACGGGGGAGCCAATCATCGGGCCGCTGTGGGACTCGGAGATTCAGCTGGATTTCTTTCCTGTGCTTGTTACGACGTGGGAGGAGTGGGTTGAGCTTCATCCGGACACTACGGTGCTGGACAGAGAAACGGGGCATTATCCCGCTATGTATTATCTGCCCGAAACGCATCGTGAGGCTATCTATTACGACTATTTCAACTCGCCGGGGACGATGTTCGCGGTGCCGGACCGGGATGACCGGCTGGCAACGAAGGACGTGGTGCTGGGGGTGCAGGTGAATGACGGCTACAAGGCGTACCCGGTTGTAGCGCTGCAGGAGGAGAGGGTTGTGAATGACGTGGTGGGGGGCGAAGGAGTGGTGGTTTTGGGGTCGGCAGCGAGCCAGGGCGGGAGGGCCTATTTGCGGGGGGACAGGGTCTTCGAGGCGGTGGAGGGCGCGGGAGTGGGAATTCCGTCGGTGATTGAGGATGCTGACGGGGGCACGTGGAAGGCGACGGAGGAATTTCTGATCAGTGAGGCGGATGAGTCGGAGAAGCTTGCCCGGATACCCACGCACACTTCGTACTGGTTCGGGTGGTTCCAGTTTTACTCGGACACGGAGGTTTACACGGGGCCGTAGGGTGGGGTTGGAGGGGCTTTGGGTCCCCGCCTTTGCGGGGATGGGAAGAAGGTCACCCCCATCTAAATCTTCCCCCGTCAAGGGGGAAGAAGGTTTTGAGCTCTTGAGAGTTTGTAATTCGTAGGTATTGCGGGTTGCAATAAGTGAAATTCGCTCGTAACGTTACTTTCAATGTCCTGTGGAGGCAGGGGCATGAGGGAGCAACCTACGTTTGGCGATTTTGTGTTGGGGTTGGAAGGCTTGGCCATCCTGCGTGCGTGGATGACGGACCCGCAGGCGGTAAAGGCGAGGGCGAAGGATATTGCCGAGATGGTGGCGCGGCTGCGGGAGGAGCCCTGGTCGGAGCCGATAGTGGGGGTGGAACGGACGGTTGCGGCGGGATACGGGGAGTCGGCAGCCTCGTACGACGACGTGGCAAATCCGCTGAAACTGGCTGAGGAGACGGTGGTGCGGGAGCTTATTGCGGGTTATCCGGTCGGCAGGGCGCTGGACGCAGCCTGCGGAACGGGACGGCACGCGAAATTTCTGGCCTCGCTTGGGCACGAGGTGGTTGGTGTCGACGCAACGCCTGAGATGTTGAACGTGGCGAAAACGAAGGTCCCTTCCGCCCGTTTTGAAGTTGGACGGCTGGAGTCTATTCCGTTGTCCGACGATTCAATTGACTTGGCAGTATGTTCGCTGGGACTGGCGCATTGCGCTGATTTACGGCAGCCGTTGAAGGAACTGGCGAGGGTGGTGAAGCGCGGTGGAGCCGTCATTCTCTCTGACCTTCATCCCTTCGCCATAATGCTGGGAGGTCACGCTTACTATCCCAGAAGTCGCATTGAGACGGGTTTTGTGCGGAACTACATGCATCTACCTTCGGAGTTTCTCGTCGCTTTCGAGGAAACGGGGCTGGAGGTAGTCCGATTCATGGAGAGGCTCTGCGGGGAGGAGGAGATAGTCGCCATGGGGCTCACGGAGGAGATGTCCGGGCTGATGAAGGCCGCCTTCATGGGTGTGCCGATAGTGATAGTGTGGGAGCTGGTCAAGGGCGCATGAGCGTCGCTTCGGTCTTGTGCGGGGAAGCTACTGGTGGTAAAACTATGGATACAGGGTTTCGATTCATTTCGTGACGCGGAGGAAGCGAACTTGATGGTCGGATTGCAAGGCGGTATACCAGGTTGAAGGGAAGGGGACGTAGGGATGTACGCCGTGACTTGGTGTATGTGGTGGGGTGGTTCTCCTATGCGGTTGGGAATCCTGGGAGTGAGGCGATGACATTGGGCAGGCGAATTTGACGACACCTTCTGCCCAAAATCCACGCTACGAGGCTGACGAAAATCCGCCGCTGAAAGCGTCTCTTGGGTATGGCGCGCAATTCAGCCTGATTGCTTCTGCGACGCTGCTGGTGACGCCCATTGTGGTGGCCAAGGCGTCGGGGCGGGACGACGAATACCTGGTGTGGATGGTGTTTGCTTCGCTGCTAGTGGCGGGGCTCTCAACGCTGCTGCAGGTGAAGAAGTTCGGGTTGGTGGGGACGGGATCGATGCTGCCGATGTTCACGGCCGCCTTCGCCATTCCCTTCTGCATAACGGCGGTGACGGACGGAGGACCGGCGACACTTGCCGCGCTGGTGCTGGTCTGCGGAATCGGTCAGCTTGTTATTGCCAGATGGCTCTTTCTGCTGCGGAGGATTGTCACGCCCGTGGTGGGCGGAACGGTGTTGATGATCCTTTCTATAACCCTGGCGTCAGTGATTCCGAGGCTGCTGCCCGACGCGTCTGACGAAAACTCGTTGGGGGCGCATTTGGCGGCGCTTACGGCGCTGGCGGTGATTTCCGCGCTGATTCTGCGAGGGTCTGCGGTGATAAGGCTTTGGGGGCCGGTTATCGGCATAGTCGCAGGCTGCGCTGTGGCGGCTGGCTTTGGCATATATAACGCTGATGCGATTCTGGACGCAGCATGGATAGGACTCCCGACGCAATGGCCAGGGTTGGGTCTGCCCCCAATTGTATCGGGCTTTGGGGTGTCTTTCTGGACGCTGCTGCCGGCGTTCCTTTTCCTGAGTATGGTAATTTCCATACAGGCAAACGGAGAGTGCATATCTCAACAGCGGGCCGCGCGACGAGAGAACCGGGCTGTGGACTTCAGGGAAGTGCAGGGGGCGATGACGGGCACGGGCGTGACCAACCTGATGGCGGGAGCGGCAGGAACGGTGCCTTACATAATCAGCCCGGCCGCGGTGTCTTACACGCAGACAACGGGGGTGGCTTCGAGGAGGGTGGGCTACGTAATTGGCGCGTTGTTCATCATGGTGGCGTTTCTGCCCAAGGTGTCCGCGGTGTTCAGTTCCATTCCCGGGCCGGTGATGGCGGGTTTTCTCGTAGTCCTGAGCGCGTACCTGTTCGTGGACGGGGCGCGTACGGTGATGCAGAGCGAGGAGAACCGTCAGAGGATAACGGTGGCGGGGGTGTGCTTCTGGATTGGGGCATCGTTTCAGTTCGGGCTGTTCTCTCTGCCGGACGTGGGGGCTGTTTGGGCGACGCTGGTACAGAGCGGGATCACGACGGGCGGGGTGGCGGCGATAATCATGATTCTATACCTGGAGTTCACCAATCCCAGGAGGATGAGGTTCCAGTCTGAGCTGGATATTGAGGTGTTGCCGGAGCTAAACGAGTTTCTGGCGAAATTCGCGGACCGGCGGGGTTGGGATACGGCGATGAAGGAGCGACTGAGCGCGGTTGCGGAGGAAACGCTGCTGTCGCTGTCGCCGCTGGACCTGGAGTCGTTCATGATGGAAGAGGAAGAGTCGGAGGATGACGAGGAGGCGGAAGAGGCGGAGGCGGACCCGGGTCGTCAGCTGGTGGTGCTGGCGTCCAGCGATGGGCCGGTGGCGACGCTGGAGTTCATTGGAGGGGCTGGGGACGAGGAGAACATGGAGGACCGGATACACCAGCTTCAGCAGTATGATGAAGAGACGCCGGTGGAGCAGGAACTTTCGCTTCGGATGCTGCGGGCGTATGCCACTTCGGTGGTGCATCAGCAGTTTCACGGGACGGACATCATCACGGTTCGGGTGGCCCCTTAAGAAACAGGGCGGCTAGGACCCGGAGGACAAGTCCCGCTTCCAATTTGGGGCCATACACAGGTCCCAAGTTGCTTTGAGCAAGGGATAGTTTTTGCTACACTAAGTATCACTTACGTATATTAGGGAGAAATCATGGCAAAATTCTTGTTTCAGGCAGACTATACTGCCGCAGGCATAGCGGGCCTACGGAATGAGGGAGGCACAGGGCGGAAGAGGATGTTCGAGAAGATGTTTTCGGACATGGGCGGGACGATGGAGGCGTTCTACTATGCCTTTGGCAGAGACGACCTCTACATGATTGTGGACCTGCCGGACGATGCTGCGGCGGTTGCGGCGTCGATGGCTGCGTCTGCTGCCGGCGCGATAAGCTTCAGGGCGATAGTACTGGTTCCGCCGGAGACAGTTGACGAGGCGGCCCGTCGCACCGTCAACTACACGCCGCCGCAGTCCTAAACAGACGCCGAGTACTTCGATGGAGCACGGGGCTTAAGTCTCCTGCTTCGTCGGTGTTTTGAGCCGCGCTTCTACTTGGGTTAAAGGGAGCGGGGCTTGGGTATTCGTTACTTAGTCTCGATGTTACTAATGAGTTCACCAGCCCTCGAGCTGGCGAACATGGACCAATTTCTCAGGTGTCAGGCAGTGATGGAAACATCGCGGCATTTGGCCCGGGTCTTAACTTATTCAAGCTGAATGCCGGGCGGAGGCTGCATCCGAAGAGTTGGCTGATAGCGTATACTGCATAGCACTCGTTTGATGGTGGGTATGAACCGCATATTATTCTTAACTTTTCTTGCCCTGGTCCTGCTGTTGACGGTTGTGGGGTGTCAAAGAGCGGATGATGGCCCCGACACCTCGACGCCTGAGTCCATGGCTACTTCCACTGTAACGGCGGTTCCGGCAACGCCGACGGCTACCGCCGAAGCGGCTCCAGTCCCTACAACGGCAGCCCCGACGGCGACGGAGGCAACGACATCGCCTGCTACGTCGACACCAGCGCCCACGGCTGCGACTGCCGCGCCCTCTCCATCGCCGACGAGACGGCCCATACCGCGGCAGACACCCACGCCAACGCCGGAGAGGACCCTTTCGCCGACGCCGACGCCTATTCCGGTTCCAGCGGTCTACGACTCCAACCAGAATATGTTTCTGCTGCTTTCGGAGTTCATCCACCCTGAGGAGTCATCGTTGGAGGCGCTAGAAAGGGCCAAGGAGAACAGGGACGTCTCTCAGGTGCACGTCATACTGGAGTCGCTGCCGTTCTTCACGCGCGACCTTGCGATATTCGGAATAGAGGCGGTGGCAGAGCTTACGGGGCAGGACTTCGGTTTCGACCTCAGGAGATGGAGGGAGTGGCTTGGGCCGCGGCATGAGGAGTATGCGCCACCTTCCGACTATGCCCGATGGAAGGCCAATATGCTTTCCCTGATTGATCCGGAGATGGGCGATTTGATGGAGGGGGCCATTGATGGAGGGTCCAGGGCCAACCTTACCGAGATTGTGTGGGGCGGAGTGCGAACGGACGGCATTCCGCCGCTGGAGCAACCGCCGCACGTGAGGCCGGAGGAGGCGGACTATCTGCTGCCTAACGACAGGGTTTTCGGGGTCTCGATTAACGGGGAGCACCGGGCTTACCCGCTGAGGGTGATGAACGCGCACGAACTGGCCAACGACGTGCTGGGCGGGGAGCCGATTTCGTTAGTGTATTGAACGCTATGCGGCACCGGAATCGTGTATTCCGGCTTCATAAACGGGGAGGAGACAACCTTCGGGACTTCCGGGATGCTGTACCGGAGCAACAAGGTGATGTACGACCGGGCGACGAGGTCTCTGTGGCACCAGTTTACGGGTGAGCCGATCATCGGGGCTCTGGCGAACTCGGGCATTCAGCAGCCCTTCTTCCCGTCGGTTGTTACGACTTGGGAGGAGTGGCTGGCGGAGCACCCCGACACGACGGTGCTGACGAACGAGACAGGCTACTACAGGGCGGAGTTCTACGTTCCTGAAGACAATCCGCGGGCTATCTACTACGAGTATTTCACGGCGGACGAGGTGATGTTCCCGGTTTGGTTGCGGGACCCAAGCTTACCGCCGAAGAAGGTGGTTGTGGGTCTCTTGACGGGCGGGGGGAAGAAGGCGTACGTGGTGGACGATCTGCGGGCGGAGAGGGTGATTAACGACACGGTGGGTGGCGTGGAGGTGGTGATAGCGGCTTCCGGGGAGTCGCGCTCGGCGCGGGCGTACGAGAGGCGGGGGGAGACGTTCAACGCAGCTGAAGACTCGGAGGCGACGCCCCGGTTTCTGGTGGACTCCAACGGAGCGAGATGGGAGGTCACCGAGGAGGCGCTGGTCCTTGAGAGTGACTCCTCAAGGACGCTGCCGCGCCTTCCTACGCTGACCTCCTTCTGGTTTGGATGGTACCAGTACCACCCGGACACGGAGATTTACCGGCCTTAGGGCTAGCCTGAATCCTGCGTGGTCTCCTCTTCAACGGGGAAAAGGACGACGCGGATGTAACGGTCGGGAGTGAAGTAGCGCTGGGCCGCTTCGACGACTCGCTCCAGGGTCAAGGCGTTCAACTGTTCATTGAAACCTGCGGGGTCCGTGAGGGGGTCGTCGTTCAGCGCTGCGTTCCGGATCCGGGTGAGCCAGAAGTTGTTTTGTCGCAGCTGCTCCTCACGGTCCGACCGGAACTGTTCCTTGACGGTGTCGAGGTATTCCTGCTCACCGCCCTCCCGGAGCCAGTTTATTTCGTCTATCACTTCTCCGAAGAGCTCGTCGGTGCGGGAAGGGTCGCTGCCGAAGATGATTGAGGCCAGGTACTCCTGGTCGGGGAGTCGTTCTGAGCGGGCGTTGACGAATATGCCATAGGTGCCGCCAAGCTGCTCGCGCACGCGCTCGCGAAGGCGGGTCCCGAGGATTTCACCCGCAACGGTAAGGGCAAGAGCCTCTTCCGAGCTCCATTCCATGTCACCGGCGAACACTATCACGGAGTTGCTTCTTGGTTCGGCGCCAGCGTTGACAACTTCGTCAATCAGTTCAGTTGGCGGGTCAATGTTGTGGTCGACCCACTGCTCGGCGCGACCGGTGGTCGGCAGCGCTGCCAGGTATGTCGTGGTCAGCGAACGCAGATTATCCCAGTCGAAAGCGCCGACGAAGACGAAAGTTGCGTCGCCAAGATCGGCGAACCGGTCGGCGTAGACGGCCTGAGCCCGCTCCATGTTCAGTTCATCGACAAGCGCGACGCTGAGGGGCCTATCGCGGAGGTGGTGCTGGCCGAGAATGGCGTTGACGGTGTCGAAGAGAACGGAGTCCGGCTCGACAGCATAGTGATCAGCAGCGCTTTGGAGTCGGGCCACGTACCTTGAGAAGACGGATTCGTCCAGCCTGGGTTCGGTGGCGTACAGCCAGATAAGCTGGAAGAGGGTCTCCAGGTCTTCGGGAGAGGCGTTGCCAGAGAAACCTTCAGAGAGTTCTCTGATGTAGGGAGAAAGGGAGACCAGTTTGCCGGCAAGGAGCTTCTCCAGGGTAACGTTGTCGTGGGGGCCAACGCCGCTGCCTGCGACCAGATCGGCGGCGTAGCGGGCGGACACGTAGTCTTCGTCGGAGGCGATGGAGTGGCCACCGGGGCTGAAGGCGCCCATCAGCACTTCGTCGTCCTTGAAGTCGGTCTGCTTGGCGATGACGGTTATGCCGTTGGAGAGGGTCCACTTTTGAGCGTCGATGGACTCGATCTGTTCTTCGCTGGCGATGGTTCCCGGCGTCGGGATGGTGGCAAGCAGAGGAACGTCGCCTATGCTGTCCTCGTAGGGCTCTACGGCAAGGGCATTGGCGGTCCGGAGCTGGAGTTGGACTGTGGCGGTAAGGTCCGCATCGGCGCCTTCAGTGGTCTCCCCGGGGCGCACAATGAGGAGGCCGGTGTCTTCCGATGCGGCCCAGGTTTCCGCGACCTCAATGAATTCGGACAGGGTGATCTGCGGTAGAAGTTCCTGGTAGAGCTCCCACTCAGCTTCTATTCCGGGCTGCGGTTCACCCCGGGTGAAGTGGTCCACATAAGAGTTGGCAAGAGTGGAAGAGTGGGTCTGGTCTCGTTCCTTGTAGGCGCTCTCGATGAGGCTCAAGAGGTTGGCCTTCTCGCGTTCGAGTTCGCCTTGGGTGAAGCCATGCTGGCTGACGCGATGGATTTCCTCGAGAATAGCCGCCAATCCGGTTTCGACGCCCCCATCCTCGACCCAGGCACCGAACTCCAAGAGGTCCAAGGTTTCCACGTAGGGATAACCCTGGGCCCAAGCGCTCAGATAGGGAGGGTCATCGGACTGACCGCGTTCGGAAAGGCGGGCGGACAGCATCATGAAGGCCAGGGATTCCACAACGTGACGGCGAAATGCCGGGAGGTCGTTACCTATCTGAGGTTCCAACTTGCGGAGGAGGAGGAACTGAGTGGCGGGAGATTCGGGATCGGTGAAGACGACGATGTTGGGTTGGGTGTGGCCCGGAACTTCGAAGCTGGGCCTTGCGGTTGGGGTTGCCAGAGTGGCGCTTTGCTGGCCGGCCTCGCCTTCAGGCGGCGGGGCGAAATACTGCTTTATTTTGGTCTCAATCAGCTCGGCATCGAAGTCGCCCACGGCTATCAGGGCCATCAGATCAGGTCTGTACCAACGTTGGTAGAAGTTAATCAGGTCCTGGGGGGGAGCGTTTTCGACTATTTCCGGCAGGCCGATGGGGGCTCTTTGGGAGTAGAGGGAGTCGCCAAAAAGCAGGTCTAGCAGGCTGCTTTGGAGACGTGAGCTGAATCCCTGGCTGAGGCGCCACTCTTCCAGGACTACGCCGCGCTCCAGATCCACTTCTTCTGGATCGAAGGATATGGCGTAGGCCCAGTCGCTGAGGATCTGGAATGCCTTTTCGATAACCTCAGGGTCGTCGGTTGGAATCTCAAGGAGATAGACAGTGGCATCGAAGCTGGTATAGGCATTAACGTCAGGCCCGAAGGTGGTGCCGATGGACTCCAGGTATTCAATTATTTCCTGCTTGGCAAAGCGCTCGGTGCCATTGAAGGCCATGTGCTCTACGAAGTGGGCGAGGCCGCGCTCTTTCTCCTCCTCATGGACGGAACCGGCCCTTACGACGAGGGTAAGCTGGGCCCGGTCAAGGGGTTCCTGGTTCTGTCTAATGTAGTAGTTGAGGCCGTTGGTGAGGGAGTCGCGGGTAACGGAAGGATCGAAGGGAAGTGCTGCTTCGGGTTCCGGAGTGGGTTCAGGGGTTGGCTCCGGCGTGGGAGTGGGGGTTGGTTCTGGAGTCGGTTCGGGTGTGGGCGCCGGAGTCGGAGCGGGCGTTGGCTCCGGGGTGGGGGCCGGAGTAGGTATAGGACGGGGAACGCGCGTGGGGGTTGGGTGTGGGGTTGGCGGCGGCGCGGGAGCAGCAGTGGGTTGTGGGGTGGGAGCCGGCGCGGGGGTTGGAGGGGGAGTGGGAACGGGTGTGGGAGCAGGAGTTGGAGCGGGAGGCGGTGCGGGAGTGGGAGCTGGCGCGGGCGCCGCAGTTGGCGCAGGTTCCGTCGGCGCGACGGTTGGCGTGGGGGTGGGCTGTCGGCCACACGCAATGAGGGCCACAAACACCAGCGTTAGAGTAATAACGGCTAACACCGGCGTAAGTTTTTTGGTCATTAATCTCACTCCTGTCTCATTTCCGGTTGATAATCCTAGTGGGCTACGATGGTCGCGTCAACGGATATTTACACAAAAATGACGTATTGTTTCGTGGGACGCGGCGTCAGCCGGTGGAAGTTGAGTTGGCCGGGCTGTCTGCTGGATATTACGCACTTTAGTGAGAATCGGTTTCATTACGCAAGGGGGCATGGAAGACGAAGAAGCTGCCTGGATGGATGGGAGGAAGAGAAAACTGGACCAGGCCTCAGCGCTTGGCCTGGTCCAGTTTGGCTTGGTTTACACCTATTGGTGGGACTTACCGGCTATAGCCTGAAGAACCGCGAGTTGCCTCCAGTGAGTTTCTTGTGATGTGCTCCAGCAGGAAGGCTGCGTCGCGATAGGCATCCAAGTTGCCGAGGCTGGCTTCCAGAAGCTGTAGTTCCTGCATCTGCAGGAAGAGCAACTCTTCCAAAACGGTCCGGCTTGCGGAATCGGGGTAGGGGAGGCTGCTGTAGCGGTCTGCAAACAAGGCTATAACAGCTCCCAGCCGCAGCATGGGGTCGGCGGAGTTGAAGTCGTAGTTGTGGCCGGTGACGGCGGCGTGCTGGCGGTTGGACTCCTGGGTTGAGGGGGTTACCCACCGTAGCTCAACGTCGCCGAGGGTCAGGGGGCCGGTGAACCACTGGTCTTTGAGTTCCAGCTCGTAGAAGACGGTGGTGGCCGTCCCGGCGGGAATCTCGGCGAACTCGCGGCGGGCCTGGGTGAAGGACTCATCGGAGGTGACGCGGTTTTCGTAGCCGACGATGCGCCACCAGTTGACGACGTCGGGGTCCCAGGTAACCTGGGCGCGGGTGGCGTCGGCAAAGGGTATCGACAGCGCGAGCCAGTTCTCACGAGAGAAAGTGGCCCTCGCCTGATTAACGTCGGAGAGGTATCTGTACCAGCCGTTGCCGTGCTGGGCGAGCTGTTCGAGGAGGAAGTCGTTGAAGTTTTCGATACCCACGCCGATGGTGATGAGTCGGAGGGGGTTGGCGGCGTCGCGGTCGGCGGTGGTTTCGAGGATTGCGAAGGGGTCTGTAGCGTCGACGTTGGCGACGCCATCGGACATGAGGATGATGTAGTTGTATGCGTCGGGGTTCTGCCAACGAGCCTGATCCGCGAGCCAGACACCTTCGTTCAGACCGGCCTGTACGTTGGTACTGCCGCCGGGCCTGAGATTCTGGATGGAGCGTTCCAGAGAGAAGTCGTTGGGATGGGTGTGCTGGACGGTGTGCTCATGCAACACGTCTTCGCTGAAGTGGACGACGGCGATGCGGTCCTGGTCTCGGAGGCTGAGGCGGATTGTTTCAGCGGCCTCGCGGGCGATGTCCACGCGGTTGCCGTCTCCCATAGAGCCTGAAGCATCGAGAACGAGGGTGACGTTGACGGGGGTGGCGTCGTAGTCGAGCTCAGGGGCTTGGAAGGCGATGCGGGCCAGGTGCATGCGACTGTCCAGGGGATGGGTGACGACGTCGGTGGTGATGTTGAAGCTGTCGTCACGTCGGGGCTGGTCGTAGCCGTAGTTGAAGGCGTTGATCCACTCTTCGGCGCGGACGGAGTCGGGGTCTACCTCGTAGCCGTTTCGTGCCCAGTTGAGGGCGAGGAAATAGGAGGTGCGGTCGGTGTCGAGGCTGAAGGTAGAGAGGTTATCCTCGGCGGCGGAGACGAAGCGTTCCCTGGCGTAGTCGCGGAAGGTTGTGGCCGGGGCTGTTCCGCCCGATGCCGCGCCGCCGGTGGTTATGCCGCCGGACTGTCTCTGGGGGGATGCCGTCGGGGACATGGTGGGGGCAGCGGTTGGTCGTGGAGCCGCTGGAACCGCAGTTGGAGCGGCGGCAGGTGTTGGGGCTGGGGCCGCGGTAGCGGGAGCTGCTGTTGGCCTGGGAGCCATTGTGGGAGCGGGCGTAGGGGCCATGGCGGGGGCGGCGGCGACAGGGGCTGCCGTTGGAGCGGGCGCGGCAGTGGCGGCGGGGCTCCTGCCCCAAGCCCTTTCAACACGTTCGAAGTCTTCCGGGGTTGCTTCCAGTGGAAGCATGGCGTTCAGCTGATTTCCCTGGTCGTCGTCGATGAGGACGTTTAATGTGAAGAAGATTGCTACCAGTACAACGGCTGCCGCGCCTGCGGCGGAGAAGACGGGCCCGGGCTTCAATTGGAAGATGTTTCTGAAGCTGTTGGTGATTCGAGTCAGGAGCGGTGGGGAGGAGGGTTCGTCCATTCTGCTCTCGAGCCAGTCCCAGGGGTCCTTAGACATGCGCAGGTCGGAACTCTCGGATTCGAAGTGCTCCCTCAGTACGCGCTCCATCTCCCGGTCCGAGCCATCGTCGTTGCCTTTTCGTGGTGAACTTCTACTATCCATTGGGCTAACCTCCCTTTCCCGATGAGGCGTTTGAGGAGTCGAAATTCTCCTCTTCAAGCTGTCGTCGCAGATTCTGCAGGGCACGGCTCAGACGAGACTTCACCGTGCCCTGCTTGATATCCAATGTTCGGGCCACTTCCGGCACGGTCAGGTGGGCGAAGTACCGCAACGCAACCACCTGGCGGTGCTCCAGACTGAGCTGGGCGATGGCTCTCCTTACGGACAGACGCCTTTCGAGAGCGTCGAGGGTCTCTGCGGGGTCGCCTTCGGTGGAATCGGGTTCTTGGGGTTCCTGGTCCGACAGATACACGATTGGAATGGACTTCTTTCTGCGCCAGGACAGGACGGTGTTGATGAGAATTCGCAAGAACCAGGGTTTAACCGGCTTGCCGCGATGAAATCCGCGGATACCCCGCCAGGCGGAGAGGAACGCTTCCTGCACCTGCTCTTCCGCCGTGTCACGATTGCCTGTCATGAGGACGGCGGTGCCGAAGAGCAGATCCTTGTACTGGTCTACCAGGTGGCGGAAGGCGTCCCGGTCGCCGTTCTGGCAGCGTATTACGGCCTCAGAGTCGGTCATGTCTCCCCCCTCACGCCTCGTATTGTCCAGGGGCCTTTGACAGATAATATGCATCCTGGGGGCAAATCGTTCCCTCTATTCGGTGGAAGACTTGAAATTCCTCCTGATGGCGGCCTTTGCGTAACTGCCAAATGTGTCACCCATTCAACCTGAATCACCCCCATCTCAATCTTCCCCCGTCAAGGGGGAAGAGGTTTAACGACGCTTTTGAAGGGGTTATGCAAAGATCCACAGGCGGGCCATGTAACGAGGTGCAGGAAACCGGTGTTTGGGAAATGCTACTCCAGCGGACATTTGCAGAGATAGGCGAATGAGAGGCTGAGAAAGGCCAGTTACGCGTCGCGGTGATACGGCCCTGGGTGAGTAGCCCAGTGGTTGGAGCGCCAGCGTTGGGAGGAGCAGGACGGCGCCGTCCTGCTCCTCTTTGCTACCGGTCGGTCCTGTAGAGGTAGCGGACGTCCCAGAGGCCGTAGAGGGTTGGCGTGGTGTTGCCGAACACGTTGCGGCTGGCGCTCAGCCGCTCGGAGAGGGTGGTGTAGATGAGGGGGAGGTTTTCGGCGACGATATCCTGGGCGCGATGGTAGTACTCTACGCGCCGGTCGCGGTCGAGTTCCTGGCTGGCCCTGATGTAAATCTCGTCGAGCTCCGCTTCCCAGTCGGTTGCGGGTTCGGGCTGGTTGGGATACCAGAGGTGCAGGCCCTCGCCGCTGTGCCAAAGGGTGATGCCGCCGTGGGGATCTGAGCCGCCGGTGAAGCCGATAACTATGGCATCCCAGTCGTAAGTCTGGGTCAACTGATCTACGATGACGCCGAAGTCTATGAGCTGGTAGTCCACTTTCAGCCCGATTTCCGCCATTCCTTCGTGGATGATTCTGCCTGCGTTGGCCCTTACGCTGTTGCCCAGGTTTGTGACCATAGAGAACTCGATTTCGTTGCCGTTGCCGTCCTCCCGGATGCCGTCGCCGTTTGTGTCCGTCCAGCCGAGGTCGTCCAGAATCCGGTTGGCGGTGTCGACGTCGTAGTCGTACTGCCGGACGGCCGGATTGTGGAAGTCTCCCGCGGCCGGGCTGACGGAGGACCACTGGGGGTATCCGGCGCCGTGCTGGGCCTCAATGATTATCCGGTTTTTGTCTATAACGTGGGCGACGGCCTGACGGAACTGCTGATTGCTGAACCATTCCAGCTTCTCGGGGGAGAGATAGGGTTCGCCGGTGTCGGAATTTTGGCCAGGGTTCATGTTGAAGGCCAGGAAGGTGGTCCCGAAGGCAGGGCCTCGCCTGTGTATGGTGAAGTTACCTTCGCCCTGGAGTGGCGCCAGCCTGGGAAGTTCCTCGCCGAGGACGCCATGAACGTCTGCTTCTCCGGCAAGGAATTTCTCCAGCTCGTCCTCCAGGTTGGGGACGATGTCGTGAACTATGTTGTCCAGGTAGGGAAGGCTGTTGCCTTCTTCGTCCTTGAGCCAGTAGTGCGGGTTGCGCTGGAGGATTACCTGCCCTTCGGGGACGTAGCTTTCGATGGTGAAGGGGCCGGTGCCGATAATCTCGGAGGGGTCAGTGTTGATGTCCCAAGTCGTGGTGAATGTGCCGTCGTCCACGTGGCTCTCAAGGATATGTTTGGGATAGATGGCGGTGCCCATTGAGCGCAGGAAGGGGGCGAATGAGACAGGGAGGACGCACTCGACGGTGTAGTCGTCAATTGCTCGAACGGTCATGGGAGACGTCTCCCAGAGGCCGGTCTCTTCGTTGAGGGACCTGAAGTGGAAGGCAGGGCGGCTGCTTGCAGGGATGTCCGGGTTATAGATTATGCGGTTGAAGGTGAACTCCACGTCATGGGCGGTGAAGGGCTGACCATCGTGCCACTCCACGTCGTCGCGAAGATGGAAGGTCCACGTGAGGCCGTCCGGCGAGTGTTGCCACGAGTGGGCGAGGGAAGGCTCCACCTGATCGGTCAACCAGGAGACCTCGGTCAAGCCTTCGAAGAGGTATCCCAGGACGCCCGATGATGAGGCATCCTTCGCGATGGCCAGATTGAAGGTCAGGGGTTCAGAGATGGTAGCGTAGGTGAGGTTTCCGCCGTGGCTGCCTATAGAGTACTCAAATTCCTCTGCGTTTCGCTTCAGCCGATCGACTATTGTGGCACTCCCCAGCTCGTCTCGATGCCAGCCTGAACCGAAGGTGTACCCGCCGTAGGACGCTACCCAGACGTGAACGGACTGGTTGGTCAACCAGATTCCATCTTCGGGGGCCTGGTAGATATCCGTGCCGAATATCTCTTCGACGCCGCTGCCGATGAGCGCGGGGTTGGAGTGGGCGACGAACCGACCGCTTTCGTTGGCTATGAATGCAGACCACTGGCCGTCTACCGTGCCGACTTCGTTGTAGTATGAAATGGCGGTTTCCAGCCCTGCCAGATCACTTTCCGGGCGCGCGAAATACTCCAGGGTTGCTTCAAAGCCACCGGTGCGGAAGGTATCAACGGCGACGGACACCAACTGCCTTGTGAATTCGTCGGCGTCGATGTACCAGCCTGAGGCGAAGAGCAAACCGTCGTGCTTCACCACCCAAACATTCTTGAGCTCGAAATCTCCGGTGCTGAATCTCCCACTGTCGGGGTTTCGAAACACGTAGGAGACCCACTTGCCGTCTTCGTTTGCAGAGAGGATATCGGGGCCGAACTTGTAGCCATTGACATCTGTGCCGACGGGGCCATTAAGGTCTTCGCCGACGATATCAGGGTCGTAGTGGCCGATGACCCGGTCGTTTTCGTCGATTATGAAGACGTACCACTGTCCGTCCACGCTTGCCGGGCTGTTGTAGTAGGAAAGGGTATCGTCGAGGCCTTCTTCGTTGTACCTGCTGATGGCGTTCTGGACGAAGAACTTGGTGTATTCGGCGAGGTCTGACCTGAGGGGAATGTCGGCCACAGCGTTGCGGGCCAAGCGGCGGACTTCTTCTCGGGTGAGGCCGGGTTCCGGCAGATCAATGGCGGCAACGGCTTGCTGGACCAATGCCTCAACTTGGGCAAGGGTGAGGCCCGGTTCGGGTATTGCGGCCTGGACGATCGCCTGAATCTCGGCGGAGGTCAATCCGGGCTCGGACTTGGGCAGGTCTGTTATAGCCTCCTGAACAACCTGCTGCACGTCTGCCAGCGTCTTCTCAGCGATTTGGGCCATGGCAGCGTCGACTGCGGTCTGCACGACCAGTTCAACGTTATCCTGGGTCAGTTCAGGCTTTGGGTCAGGGATGCCCTGGATGGCCGAGTTGACAATCTGCTCCACCTCAGCTTGGGTGAGAGCAGGATCCGCGGGGGCTTTGGCAACTTCAGAGCGGACAATTTCCTCAATCTGAGACTGCGTCAGTTGCGGCGTGGCATCTGTGTCGTCGTCTGCGCACGCTACCAGCAGTGCGGGAAGGATAAGGGCCAGTATGGCGGCTGTTACCAGGCTGAGTTTGTTGAAAGTCATTCTCGGCTTGACCTTGCTATCTGAGATTGTTGTTGCGTATCGCGTCGATCCCGCGGGCATCAGACTGCCCGGCCACTATGCAAATTGGCGTGCGGCAGGCCGCCCAAGCCTAACAGGGGCGAAACCGAAGGGTAAGAAGGAGCATTCAAGCCTTCTACTATCGACGCCAGGCCAGGGGCTTGTGGGCTATGGCTGCCGCCTTGCAAGGCCGAAGAACCCGGCAATGAGGAGTATGACGACAAGGCCCGCTACGCCGATTATCACTATTGTGGTGCGCCCGGTGGATGCTGAAGATGCTACGTTGTCCGAGGACGACTCGGATTCCTGCATTACCTCTTCCACCAATGCGTCGATTTCTGCGTTTAGTTGGTCCAGGACCTGCTGGTTGGCCTCGATGAGGTCCTGCTCTGCTACGGCCATGGACAGCCTGCTTTTCAGGGCATCGAAGAAGTTGTTTTGTCCGGCGCCAGCATCGATAAGCTGCTGGGTGAGGGGGACGACAGAAGGATGCATCTCCGGCCCACCGTTGGCCGCGAGGAACTCCAGGCTCTTTACTGCCCGTTGGGAGGCAGTACCGAATCCCTCTTCCAAGTTGGTAACCAGCATCGGGTCCAACATCCTGCTAGCGATAAGGAGGCTGTACTGCCCGCCGCTGACGGCGGTGAGCAGGTTTGAGATTCTGACGTAGCGGAGGAACTCTTCGTCGGACAACCTGACAGCTGGATCGTCGGTATCAGCCCTTACGTCGCTTCTGCCTGTCGCCATGTAGTAGAACTGGCCGTCGATGCTATCCACAATGGAGGGAATCAACTGTTTGCTGGTGGACTGAACTATTCTTTGCCTGCTCTGTTCACCGGCCAACATTGCCCTCAACAGGTTCGGTCTTGCCTGTTCAATCCGGTCGACTTGAGAGGTCAAGAGGTCAACCTGCTGCCGAATGCGCGCTACATTGTTGTCGAAGCCTTTTCCATCCAGATTGGCCAACTGCCGGGTCAGTTCTTCCTTGTGATTCGCGATGGAGGTCCTGCTTGCGAGGACGCTTTCCCTGGTCATGGTGAAATTGCTTGCCACCGAGGATACGGAGTTCAGCGCGCTGGCATGCCGGCCAACGGCGAGGCCAGCGGCAAGGACCTCCGTATTCGTGTCGTTATCACCGCTATCGCCGAGGTTTCCGACTATGACCCAGCCAGCGACCGTAGATGCGACTATTGCCACTACGGCGACAAAGGCGAGTATGATCATGCCTGTCGAAACTTGAGACTGCCCCATTATCTGCCACCTCCCAGTGCGGATACGAGATGGAATTCTCCATCATCCCCAATCACCGTAGTGAAGACCGCGTCCGACCCCTGGTTGTCACCCGGGCCGAACTGGAGAGCAATGCCGTCGATGTCGATGGCTCCGGCGTTGCGTAACGCGTCGAGGAAACACTGGCGGTCCAGGTCAGCACCACACATCTGGAGTCCGGCAATGGCAAGGCGACCGGAGAGGTAACCCTCCAGTGAAACAAACCCGGGCTCCGCATTTTCATCGTAGGACTTGAGGGCGTTGTGGTAGGCCGCAACTGCGGGGACTGAAGCGTCATCGGGGAGCGGCACTACCTGAGTCACGTAAACGCCGGCGCCCTGGGGGCCGAGAGCTTCCGAAAGGGCGTTGCTGCCCACGAAAGAAACGGCCATGAAGACCGGGTCGATGTCCTCTCTCATGAGGGTGATGGCCCTGGCAACAGGGGAGTAGGCGCCGATCATGATTACCGCCTCAGGGTTTGCTTGCACAATGTTGTGGGCGGCGGTCTTTACGGAGCTGGTGTTGCGCTGGTAGTACCAGGACGCGGAGGGCGCGAGGCCTCGACGCTCCAGGGCCTGTGTTACTCCTGTCAGCCCCGCCTGACCGTAGGAGTCGTTCTGGTACATGACGGCTACGCGGGTGATTCCCAGGTCCTCCGTTAGGCGCGCGACCATCTCTTCAGTTTCCTGATGGTAGGAAGCGCGAAGATTCACGACGTTATCCATGCCCGGCTCCCGGAGGAATTCCGCACCGGTAAAGGGCGTGAGGAATGGCACGTCTTCGCCGCCAGCCAGTGGAGCGGCAGACCTGGAAGTGGGTGTGCCGACTTCGCCAATAAGGGCGAAGACCTGATGGTTGTCGATCAGCTGGCGGGTGTTATTGAAAGCAAAATCCGGCTCGTAGAGGTCGTCGAGTGTCGTCAGTTCCAGTTGCCGCCCATGGACTCCGCCGGCCTGGTTCTGCACGTGGAAGGCGGCTTGAATTCCGAGGCGCATCTGCTGACCCAACGCCTCTGCCGGCCCGCTTAAGGCGGCGGACTGGCTGAACAGCACCCTGCCATCGGACACGCCGGGGACAGAGTCATCCATAACTGCGGACATGTCAGGTTGGGTGGGCTGGAGATCACGGTCATCCGAATCTGACGCATCTTCGGACGTCTGGCACCCCAGCGCCAGAATCGCCATCAGGATACTTATTCCAAGGACAATTGCACACAGACGCCACATAGCGCCTCGACTCTTCCTATATTTGGCTACACCAATCTGCTTGATAATCTGATATTTTGCTGGTATTCCGCCGTGAAAGATGATACGCAGTTTAAATTCATAATGCAATTACCAGATAATGTAATTGTTAATCAAATTGTGCTCGAATCACTCTCGTGGAGCGGCCTAATAGGAATTCACGATGTGAACACGAGAGAATTCGGGACATTCACGGTTCCAGCTGTGAAAATAGAAGTGAACGCTTCGTCTCGCCCTCCATGGTGAGTTGTTCCATCTGATAAGATTAGAAAGTGCGGAATATCCGATACCAGTTATCATTTGTTCTGGATGGTGCAGTTAATAGATGATGTGACTTACTGTGCATGACCGCGCATGTAAGGTTGAGCTAATTTACGAAAGCACTTGCAAATTGGGAGGTTGAGTTGCCATACCTTTCTGACATCGACGTGAAGTGGAGTCCTGAAAAGCTGGGGCGGGCCGGAATGCGGCTGCTTATTGCGGCGATTGCCGTGGCGGCACTCGCAACGGTGGTATTTTCCATGGGGGGAGCCGGTGCGGTTTCCGCCCAGGAGAGTACAGAATGCGAGGCGACGGACCTGGGCTCCATTGGAACTGGATCCGAGAGCGGTCTGGAGGCTACGGGACGTTGGACCACTGAGGACTGCGATTCGAGTTTCCGAGCTGGCAGCGACGCTCACACATATCGCTTCGAAGTCCTGGAGGCCGGTCGGATCAGGATAGACCTGACGTCTGACGAGGGTGATTCCTTCCTGTATCTGATGTCCGAAGACGGCGGGCGAATAATTGACAACGACGACGGCGGAGCGGGGTTGGACGCACGAGTGGAGCGGGACCTGGCGCCCGGAGTCTATATGGTGGAGGCTACGACGGTCGGGGGCCGAGGCCGGGGACAGGCGGACTTCTCCCTGTCGGTGAGCTATGTAGAGGGCTGCGACACAATCCATCTGGGCACCCTTGGACCGGATGAGGAACTGACGGACGAGGGTTCCTGGTCGCTGGACACGTGCGGTTCCACATTCGTGGTTGCACACCCCGCGTACCGGTACTCCTTCAATCTGCCCCAGGGTGGTCGGGTGCGTATAGACCTGGAGTCCGAGCATGGCGATGCGGTGCTTTCGCTGGCTTCTACCACAAGCATCATAGCCGCCAACGACGATAGTGGAGAGAGGCGCAACGCACGAATCGAGCAATATCTGCAGGCTGGCGTGTACCTGATTGAGGCGACGACGTACCTGCAGAGGGACCTGCAACCGCTGATTGCCGACTTCACCCTCACGGTCGGTTTGGTGGACGAGGATGCCAGACTGGATACGTTCCAGCTCAAGATTGAGGAGACATATGCGCCGGACGTGGTGTACACAGGAGTGCCCTTCCCCGTCCACTATCGGGTCGGCAACGTGGGTCTTGGAGACCTGGCCGACATTGAGGGCAATGGGTGGATGTATGTGGTGGCCCCACGATTCTACCGGCCCGGCAATTCCGTCGAGGCAACGGACGGGTTCTGGGCACCGGGGGTTTCCTACCACTCAGGCCCAGAGACGGCGAGTATGATAAGCGCAACCGACAGCGAGATCAGGCCCTTCGAGGTTACGCTGAACAGGGCTGGGCCCTCGTGGGTGTTTGTGGCCATCGTTACCTACGATGATGAGGAGAATGAGCAGGCGTTCAACGGCCTGTGGCGGAACCTCATGGTCCTGGACGGGTATGAGTTCGGTCCGATGAAGGTGAGGGTAGGAGGGTTGGAATACGAGGTATCGGCGGTGGCGGACGAGGAAGGGGAGGTGACCACGTCGGTGACCTCCGTCATCACGCCGGACATGGAAGTCCTGCCGGAACAGCGGGAGAAGGCTTTGTATTCGGCGGGAGTGCAGACACAGATGCTGGAGAGCATCTTAGACAGGCCCGGTGTGGCGAGTCTGCCGAGCATGGGGGAGAGTGAGGCCACGAGCGTGCCGAGTCCATCGTCGAGGGACATGATGAAGCTCTTTGGGAACCAGTTCTCGACGGCGCTGCGGGATGCGGGAATGAAGAGGCCCATATTGGATGGGCAGTCGGTGAATCCCATTGAGGTAGAGGATTTGCTGCTCAGTATGGCAGAGACAGCGTCGGCGCGTGGCGTGTCGCTGGTGGAGACTTGGAAGGGGCTGCAGAGCCGGGTAGGGGACGCTTCTCCCATCAGCTTTGCAGACGCTTTTGGGCTGCACTCGCAGCTGTGGTACGGAGAGAAAGTGCTTGCGCCGCTGATTGACGCTGGAGAGATAGTGGAGGCGGCGCGTGCCGCCGAAATGGGCTGGGAGGACGAGGGGGTGATCAATATGATGGAGGACTTTGAGCATGCGTACTCGTGCGGAAGGCCTGCGTCGATAGCGGTCCCCCTAAGGAGGGCGGACGTGCTGGACCTGGCGTGGATTCTGACGGGAGACACGGAGATGCGCGTGGCGCTGCCGATGTATGAGTTGGCAGTGGACGCGGTGCTGTGCGGCGACGGCGCGGATGAGGAGAACGAGCAATTCTTTGAGAACCTGTTCATCGGCGAGAGCGGTGGATTCGTTGAGTTGTTCGACATCACTCCGCCGCCTACTCCCCAGCCTTCGCCCTACCGGCTGAGGGTGTTGTCGCGGCTGGGAGAGGATGGACGGATAGAGCATGGTATAGAGCTGCGGAACGGAGACCAGATCTTCCCTGAGACGCGACATCTGCCCGCTGATGCTGAGATAGACGAGTGGATTCAGAGCAGCGACGTGATGGTGGAGGAAGAGGTGATAGGGAAGATACAGTCGAGGCGGCTGGAGGACGGACGGGTGGAAGTTGGGTATGTCACCATCACCGGCAGAGAGGTTAAGCCAAGGATCAGGTACCTGCCTGAGGAGATGCCCGAGGGGGTGTGGTTCAGGACGAGCAACGTGACTGCGATACGGCCTGATCCTGATTAGTAGGGGGGAGGAGTCACCCCCATCTCAATCTTCCTCCGTCAAGGGGGAAGAGGTAGGAGGGAAGGGCGGGTTTCAAACCCGCCCCTACGGATTGGATGTGGGTGGAGGGGAAAGATACTCTCACCCCAACCCTCTCCCAGGACGGAAGAGTGAAGGGGTTAGGGGTTTTGGGGTTAGCCTGCTACGAGCATTTCGTCGGTGCTGATCAGGGGGGAGAGAAGCTTGGGGGAATCTTCGGTTATCAGCACCATGTCCTGCAGATGCCAGTAGCCTATGTGGGGTTCAAGGGCGACCACCATTCCTTTTTCGAGGACGCGGTTGCTTGAGGGAACCATGTACGGTTCCTGCTGGTGCCACCAGGCTCCGACGCCATGGCCGGCCAGGTAGACGTTGCCTTTGAAGCCGGCGCTGTGAAATCTGTCGTTGGCGAAGTGGTAGATGTCCCTTGTGAGGACTCCGGGGCGGCAGCGCTCGATGGTGGCGCGGTATATGTCTCTGACGACTTGGTAAGTCCGTTTCTGTTCGTCGGAAGGCGAGCCCACACAGACGCTCCGAGACTGGTGTCCCGGATAGCCATCGAGGTATGAAACGTAATCGTTGCGGATGATGTCGCCCGGTTGGAAGACGAAGTCGCCCTCGCCGCCATAGGCCACGGTGTTGCGGCTGGAATTGAGGATGCCGTGGGCCCAGTTGGCGCCCCTACGCAGACAGCTTTCTATAATGCGGCTGTGCACCAACCGTTCGGTGTCTCCGGGCTGAACATTGGGTAGCACCTCAAGATAGGCCTCGTCCAGAAGCTGTGCTCCGGCCTGGAGGGCGGCGAGCTCGCCGGGGGTCTTAATCCAACGCACCCGGTCCATCAACTCGGTGCTGTCCACGATACGGGCCTTCGGCAGCAGACTTTCAATCTCCTCCCAACGGAGGGCGCTCACGTAGCTTTTTTCGAATCCTATTGTCTCTCCATCCAGGCCGAGTTTTCGGAGTACATCGGCGGCTCTCTCGTAGGGTGAGTCCGCGTAGTCGTCAACGACTTCGATGTTACGGAGCCACGAATCGCGTCGGGCCAGAGGAGCGGCGTAGGAGTTCAGCACCATTACGGGGTCGCCGGTGCGCGGCCATACAAGCATCACCTCGCGGGGCGAATCAGGGAACTCCAGATGCCGAGCCAAGGTGCCGGGGTAGGCGAAACCGGCGAGGTAGGTGAAGTTCTTGCCGGAGCGTGCGACTATAGCCGAGATGCCTTCTTCGTCCATGAGATTGTGCAGCCGCTCAACGTTTGCGAGGAGCCGATGGGGGCCGGAATTGGTATGGTTGTCGTTGTTCGGGGTTGTCATAATGCTTGAACCGATTGCGCAGGATTGGGAGATGCGGCTTTGGTGACCGTGAGCGCGATGGTATCACCGGCCATATTCGCGTGCAATTGCGACGGGGGAATGAGCGGGGATATCTTGGCTATAGGCAGTATTCTGTTTGAGATGGATAGACAGGAATGGAGAAATGGTGAGCGTGGCGGGTAGCTACGACGCAGTTGTGGTTGGCGCGGGGCCCAATGGTCTGTCGGCTGCTATAGCTATCGCTGAGCAGGGATATTCGGTGCTGGTGTTGGAGGGGAAGGATACGGTTGGTGGAGGGGCGCGGTCTGCGGAACTGACGCTGCCGGGTTTCCTGCACGACGTATGCTCGGCGGTGCATCCGATGGCGGTGAGTTCGCCTTCTCTATCCAGGCTGCCTCTGGGCGATTACGGGTTGGAGTGGATTCAGCCCGCCGCGCCACTGGCCCACCCGCTGGACGGCGGAACGGCGGTAGTGCTGGAGCGGTCGGTTGAGGAGACGGCAGAGGGTCTGGAGGCGGACGGAGAGTCGTACCGCAAGCTGTTTGGTCCTATGGCGGCACACTGGGACAAACTCGTCGCCGATACAGTGGGCCCCTTTCGTGTGCCGCGGCATCCGCTGGTGACGGGACGATTTGCGCTGCACGGACTGCGTTCGGCGGTGTCTCTGTCCAACGCCCGATTCAGGGGCGAACGGGCCAAGGCTTTGTTTGCTGGGATGGCTGCTCATTCGATGCTGCCGCTTGAACGACTCGTGAGCGCAGCGTTCGGGCTGGTATTGGGGGCAAGCGGTCACGCCGTCGGCTGGCCGATGCCGAAGGGAGGAGCTCAGCGCATTTCGGATGCGTTGGCTTCGCATCTGGTCTCCCTGGGTGGGCGAATTGAAACAGGGGTGACGGTCAAGCGCATAGAGGAGTTGCCGGAGACACGGGTTGCCCTGCTAGACGTGACGCCGAGACAGGTGGTTGAGATGGCGGGAAGTCGGTTGCCGGGCTCCTACAGGCGAAAGCTGGAGGGGTATCGTTACGGACCTGCGGCCTTCAAGATGGACTGGGCGTTGAGCGGGCCGATACCGTGGAGGGCAACGGAGTGTGGGCGCGCCGGAACGGTTCACGTGGGGGGCACCTTGCCTGAAATCGCCGATGCTGAGAGGGAGGTGTGGCTGGGGCGACATCCGGAGCGTCCCTTCGTGCTGCTGAGCCAGCCAAGCCTGTTCGATTCGTCTCGTGCGCCACAGGGAAGACATACGGCGTGGGCGTATTGCCACGTTCCCAACGGGTCCAGCTTCGACATGGCTGACCGCATCGAGGCGCAGGTGGAGCGATTCGCTCCCGGGTTCAGGGATCTGGTGCTGGCGAGGAGCGTCCGGCCTCCGGCGGCGATGGAGGAATACAACCCCAACTACGTGGGTGGGGATATCAACGGCGGCGTTCAGGACTTCGGGCAGCTTTTCTCTCGTCCCACGAGTATCTTCAAGCCGTATTCCGTGCCATCCACCAACCTGTTCATCTGCTCATCGTCGACGCCGCCCGGCGGTGGGGTCCACGGGATGTGCGGGTACTTCGCCGCCAAAGCAGTCCTGCGATGTCTGAGTCGTTAAGTTGGGTCGGGTTTCGGGTTGGTGAGGGGCAATCTGTTAGAATTCTGCCATGTCCAGCTACGGTGTGACTCTCCTTTCCGGCGGACTCGACTCAACGACGGTTGCGGCTTACGCCAAGGAACGCGTGGACCATCTGTGGGCGGTTACGTTCCACTATGGTCAGAGCAACGCGAAGGAGGTCGACTGCGCGGCAAAAATCGCCGGGCTGATGGACATTGAGCACCGGCTTCTCGACATCTCCTTTCTGTCTGAGGTGGCCTGGTATTCCGCTTTGACCAATCCCGAAAGTTTTCCGACACCATCCGGGCGCACGGGTGAGGAAATTGGACACGGCGTACCGATTACATACGTACCTATGCGGAACCTGATATTTCTGTCGCTAGCCGCCGCTTATCTGGAGAGCCAGGCGCTGCACGCAATCGAGGTCGAAAGAGTTGCCGCATCCGAAGTTGAGGCTGTGGTTTACATCGCTCCCAACGCTTTGGACTACAGCGGCTACCCCGACTGCCGTCCAGAGTTCTACGAGAAGGTGCGGAAGACGTTTGAGGCGGGCAGCAAGCTATTCACGGTTTATGGGGTGTCCATGAAGGTTGAAACGCCGATTATTCATCTATCGAAGGCAGAGATAGCGCAGTTGGGAGTGAGGCTGGAAGCCCCGCTGGAGCATACGTGGAGCTGCTACAGGGGTGATCCGATGCCTTGCGGCGAGTGCGATAGCTGCGTATTGCGGGCCAGGGGTTTTGCCGAAGCGGGAGTGCCTGACCCACTGCTGGTGAGTCTGGGCGCGGGCTAACGGCGCTTAATCGGTCCTTTCCAGTTCTACACGTGGATGCACGGGAACGCAGCGTCTACATGAATAGCGGAATTTCGATAGAATAGGCGCTCGTGCTCGCCTCTCGCATATTCGATAAGCCCGCCTACAAGTGGTGGGTGTTTGCCGCAGTCGCCCTAGGGACGCTGACATCGGTGGTCAATCACGGCGGCATGGCCGTGGCGCTGCCGACCATTGCCCAGCACTTCGACGCGGACTTGTCGACAGCCCAGTGGGTGGTCGTCGCGGAGGGGCTGGCTATCAGCGCGCTGATTCTCCCGATGGGCCGGCTGTCGGACATAATCGGGCGGAAGAGCGTGTACATTGCAGGCATGGCGATTTTCGCCATTGCCGCGATACTAGCGGCGGGATCGCAGAGCATCATTGCTCTCATCGCTTTCAAGGCGGCGCAGGGGCTGGGAGCGGCGATGACGCAGGGCACGGGAATGGCGATGATCACTTCCGTGTTTCCAGCGAAGGAGCGCGGCAAGGGAATCGGCGCCCACGCCAGCGTGGTGGGGACGGGAGGGGTTCTCGGACCGGTGCTGGGCGGGTTTCTGATTACCACCTTCGACTGGAGGTGGCTGTTCTACGTAAACGTGGTCATGGGCGTGGTTGCCCTGGTCGCGATGCTGCTGATTGTGAAGGAGCATACATTCAGGCAGGATGCAGGGAGTCGCAGCTATGACTTACCGGGGGCGGCCCTGTCCACGGCGATACTGCTGACTTTCCTGCTGGCGCTTTCGAACGGAGCGAGCTTGGGGTGGAGTTCTCCTCCGATGATTGCGGCAGCAGCGGCTTTCGTGGTCCTGCTTGGGGCGTTTATCTGGTGGGAGGGTCGAACTTCGTCGCCGATGTTGGACCTGGGGCTGTTCAGAAACAGGATCTTCGCAATTGGCATATCCACAAACTTCGGGTCCTTCCTGGGGAATAGTTCCTCCCGTTACCTGCTGCCGTTCTACCTGCAGGCCGTGCTTGGCTTCACCCCCGCGCTGGTGGGCATTGTGCTGCTGCCCAATGCGATCAACAGGATAGTGATGGGGCCATTGAGCGGATGGCTTTCGGACCGGTACGGCTGGAGGCCGTTTAACGTAATTGGGCTGCTATTGTCCGCCGCCGGATTGTTCACCCTTTCCGCCTTGACGGCATCTTCTCCCATCAGCCTCGTGCTTGTCGGGATTGTCCTACAAAGCGCGGGCGCGGGAGTGTTCCAATCACCAAACTCATCCTCCATATTCAGCACGGCGGATACGAGCAGACACGGAGTTGTGGCGGCTTTCGTGAATCTTTCACGCAATGCGGGCAACGTGACGGGGATTGCGATAGTGACGTCCATCGTGACGGGGATGATGGCGAGCCAGGGATTCGACTCCAACATCGGCGCCGTTCTGGATGCTCAACCGGGGTCTGGTCTGCTGGGCTCGTTTATGACAGGGCTGAAGACAGCGTTTTTCATTATGGGTGTGCTTCAGTTGGTGGGCGCGGCCGCATCGGTCTTGAAGAAGCGGACAGAGCCGACAGTTTAGGGCAGGCTTCGTCAGGGAATTACGGGTCAGGTTTGGGGTGAAACCCGGAGGGGAAGCCGGGATTCAAGCCCGGTGGTAATATGGCGTCAATTCGCGCAGTAGGTTGCGTCTGTTCAGGAGGAGTATCTTGATTGTTCTGATGGTGGCAACGGGAGGTCTAATCGGGGCGGTGCTGCGTTATCTGGCGGCAACTTGGGTGCAGGGCCCCGTGGGCGGCAACGGGTTCCCCTACGGGACGCTTGCAGTGAACATTGTTGGATGTCTGGTGATTGGGGTTATTGCGGGATACGCAGAGGTGAGGCGACCCTTGAGCGCCGAGGCGCAGGCGTTTCTTGTTGTGGGGGTGCTGGGCGGGTTTACGACGTTTTCCGCCTTTGGGATTGACACCATCAACCTGCTGAGAGGAGGTGACTATCTGGCCGGAGCGGCGAATGTTGTCCTGCAGGTGACTTTCGGCCTGGTGGCGGTGGCGGTGGGCTTGAGACTGGCGCAGTGGAGCTTTGAGAAGCTGGCGGCGGGGCAATAGAGAAGTCCGTCAACGATCTTGACGTAAAAAGGGGAGAACCGCCTCCATCTGGCGGCGGGAAGGGGAAAGTTGGTTGTACAGTGCCGTCTACAGGCGGCTAGGAAGTTTTGGAGTCGATGAACTCAATCAACTGCCCGAGGTTCTTGAGCTCGGTGCACTGTTCCACGGCGAATTTGAAGCCGAATTCGTTCTGGAGTACGCGGGCGAAGGAGACCATATCCATAGAAGAAACGCCTTGTTCTCCAAGGCTGGAGCTCAGGGCCATGTTTGAGTCAACGGGCTTTCCGTCAACCTCGAGGTTTTCGCCAATCAGTGTTCTAACTCTGGCTTCGGTGGATGCCATTTCATGTCTCTCCAAGCAATTTCGGGATTTGTTTACTGTTAAGAGAATACCTAAATCGGCTTACTTCCGTCAATGCGACGGGGTCGCAAGTGAAAATGCTGATATTAGAGCGGCAGGGTCGCAAACAGGCAATCGGTAACCGGTGGCGTCCTGGTTGGGAGGGGTAGGTGGGTGGGGGAAGGCGGCGAGGTTATTAGCTGGGAATGGGACGCGGTTGGGTGAGAAGGGGGAGATGTGGAGCTGGGGGGACTAAGAATTAGCTTTGAAATGGGGGTATTTGGGGGCTTATTCCCACATTTGTTACCACAGTTGCCACTTGAAGTAGGGAGAGTGATTTGCTGGTGTCGGTGCTGATTGTGACGAGTTAGAGTTCATTGAAACTGATGGTCTCAGACTGAGCACTTGGCACGTACCCCGCTCGTTCGTCTCATAGGCTGCCTACAGATAGTTCGCGTGATCTTTCATCTGAGCAGGCTCTAGGGCTTCTTCGCAGCACGTCCTGCAACATCTGCTTGTTCAAACTGAGATCCGCAACCAGCTGCTTGAGCTTTCGGCTCTCCTCTTCCAGCACCCTCACACGCCTCGCCTCCGCCACTCCCATGTAACGTATCTCTTCTTCCAGTGGTATAAGCTCTGCTCCGCTATCCGCATCTTTCGGCAGATCAACAACACCGGGGTTCCATTCCCGAATTGTTGCAGTGCAAAGGCGATTTGCTCCGGCGAATTGCGGGTCCGTAGCATGAAATGATACTCCTCTTCTCATTGTTTCATCATCCCACAAAACCAACATGCCGGTTGGACCAGATTTCTGCGTGCAGACCACAGGTCAATGCGAGAATAATTGATGCAGTTGAGTAAGAATGCTCGCCTATGCAGGGAGCGCGTGAACTACCGCAATAGCCTATCCAATAGTCCCTCTAGAGGAAACCCATCGATTTCCCAGACTGACCTGGCGATGCTTATTCGCTTATTCCCGCCCCTCACGATCAGACTCACCCCATCAGCGCTCTTGTTGATAATCTGGCCTTCGGCCAGTTCAAGGTGATCAAGGTACTTGCATAACCCTTCCACACGTTCACCAATGTCCCCTACGAATCGCAGATCGTCCTTGACAACGTCCAAGGTTGGTTCAACATCCGAATCCACTGGAACGACACAGAGAAGGAAATGGTCCCCCTTTTCTACCGCGGTCCGCGCTTGCCGGGGTGTCATTCGTGCGTCATTTGAGCGGGTTGCCTTTACCTCCACAAGCCAGCAATCATTCTCTCTAGATATCTTCAACTGGCCTGCGTCGTCCTCTGTTTTGCCCTCAGCCTCATCTGATGCCAACTTGACCGCGAGGTCGGAGCCGACTCCGGTTCGCTCGACAACAAACCCCTTCTTCTTCAGGGCTTTCTCAACAAGGCTTTCGACGAGATTGCCAAATTGCTGATTGCGACGAACCTCTTGCCGCTCTTTGTCGAGGTCTTCAAGGTCGTTAAGGATCCTCCCGTCTTTGCTGAGTAGCTCCAAGAAATTGGGAACTTTGTCCAGCAGGTCGGGTTCATTCCCTGTCGCGATCAGTATCTTCATGAGCTTGTTGTCCACTTTAACACGGGCCTGGGCGTCCTCAGAAATCGACTCTCTAAACAGGTCAAAGCGAGAAACTCCAATGGCTTCAAAAAGCCTGTCGCCAATGGGATTGTCGGGAAACGGAAGTGTGTCGTCATGACGTCGCAACCGGCCGAGTGAATGAGCGGTCGGCGTTGCGTGTCGGTCATTGCCGAGTGGCACCCAGCTGTTTTCGACCACCGTCACCAACCATCGGCTCTGGTAATAGTAGTGATCGTCACCGCACGTGCAAGCTGCCGTATTCGTTTCCAATCCCTGGGCGTCATTCACAACCAACCATTCAGTTACGAAGCGCCAAAAAAGACAAGCACGACGCAGGCTCCTTCCGGCCCGCTCGATAGCTCGACCGCGTCCCCTGAGATAAACAACGTATGTTAAATCAACTTCCTCACGTGCTCTATGTTCCGCCCCCTCCGCCGACTTTGGCAGGGGCTCATCCGGAAGAAATCTGGGACTAAACTTCCTCGATGCCATTATTGATGTTCTAACGATGTCTAGACCCGCCAGTGTCTGCCACACATTCGCGTCAGGGATACCAGCGTAAAACTCTGTTGACAATATTCTGGATGGTGGGAAGAGTTCCGAGAATGGCTGCAAGTCTTCGTCCCAAGCAGGGACCGGGGCCAAGGGAATATCTTCGCCTTGCACCTCCTCAGTACCTAGCCTAACGATCTCTATGTCACCGCCCTCCTTCCTTTGTGAAAACCCAGGGAATCCACTTAGAAGATCCCACTTCTCATGCTCAACTATCCAAGCGAATGCACGAGTGCTGGCAAAGGTGAAGCTGCCGCCCAAATGGCCGCCCACGGCCATTTCGTTGAGCTTGGCAATGATTTCTTTGACTACCTCCCGGTTTTCTTTGACCCCCTTGCCGTCCTCGTCAGAAAGAGAAGCAAGACGTTTGTCACGAAGCTGCTCCCGCAGGTTTATATCAATGCTATCGGCTATGCCCTTCAGTTCTTCATCTATACCGCCGTCGCGATAAAGGCCTGACAGCTCACGAAGATGTCCTGCCTGATTCAGGATTATTTGCCGATTACTAACCTCCCCTGCATGAACGCCGGCCCTAAGGAACGCTAGAACATCATCCAGCCATTCGGCGGCACCCACGCCTTCCACCAGGGCATTCTGGAGATTATTGAGGCTGCCGTAGATCTGCCCATTTGACCCTATCGCCATACTTTCAATTCTGCAAGCGAGCATGCCTCCGTCGATTACGCCGCTGAATTCGGTTGAGGCACATTCCCTCAATCCGGCCCAGCTCTTCACCGCTCTGTTCCAGCCGGCGACCTCTCTCCGTCTTGGCAGCCTTGGACGCAGTGCTTTGAGACCACTTAACAAGCCCCAGAGAGCTACAACGTCCTCGTCTTCTTCGGCGTTGGGAAGGACAGACTTCAAGGGCGGCAATGCACCTTCGCCATATTCGCAGAGGACTGCAGGAGTACCAAGTAAAGGGTTCAGCAGATTTTCAATGAGATGTCGACGGAGCTTTTCGGAGACCAGCCAGTCCCTATCGAGGATACGTGGCATCTCCGCCAGTACGAATACATCGTCCCAAGCCGACGCGCCCGCAAACTCAATCATCTGGATAAGCAAAGTACAGGCTTCCGCCACAACCTCCTGATTGGTGAGGTTGGCCTTGTCTTTGTCGTTCAGCCAAAGATTCACCCCGTCCCGGTCCTCGTCTGACGGGGTGAATTGAAAACTGTTGATCACGGCGGGGAAACTGAAGCTTTCTGTTCCAATCAGCGGAAGGCCTAGAAACAACTTTGGAGTACCTGCAGCCTGTAGACAGGATCTGGATTCCCCTATCCTCTGTGTCGGCACTGCAATAGAGGTATCACCCCTCCTGATCAGGAGAAACTTACTGTCGAGGGAACTGCTGGGACTTCGCCGCCGCACAGTAATTTCCTGCATTCCACAATCTTTTAGCTGTGTGCGTTCAGATACATTGAAACAGAAGGCTCCGTCTGGAGACTGAAGGTCTAATGCACTGAACTCTTCATTGAACGCAAGGATGAAAGGAGCCAACCTCTCTAGGCTGGAGATACCCTGGGTTACCACCTCGTCCCCTGCCCCATCTTCAACTGAATATCGGAACCTAGTCGTGAAACCGTGTGACAAGTGCACCGGATCTTCACACGCCAGAGAAGCATTAAATCTTCTTGCCGATTCTCTCATATCGACATCTATTGACTGGATCGACGTGGGCACCCTTCGCACGGGAAAATTGAAACCCCGGCCGTCAACAAGCCGCCCCGAGACAAAGATCTCTCGGGAAAGCAGATGTGTCGTGAGCAACCCACTTCCATATTGCCCCAACTTCGATCTGTCCTCGGCCTTTGTTGATCCGTGATAGATTATGCGAGCTATTTCTCTCCTTTCGAAGTGGCGCCCATTGTGTTCAAGCAGGACTTGTCCCTGGTCATATTTAACTGAGCACCTTAGGCTTCTTGGGCCGTCAGGTGCAGCGTCACGTGCATTCTGCAGCAGCTCCCATATCCAACGTGTTTGCACACGGTCCCGTCTTTCCTCCAGTTTCTTGAGGAGTTGATATACACGCTGCGCATTTGTCGAGGTGAGCGTGTCGCGCTCGATCTCATCCCAATCACGTTCGTCAAGCATTACCTTCTCCAAGCACCCTCCAGACGAAGCACAGATTTGTCAGGAATCCACCCTAAGGCCCTGGGGTCACCCCGTTCGGGTTTCCTCACTTTCGTATCCATCAGGGTAACACGTTTGGATTATGATTCTATACTCATTCCCCGCCGAGGCAATAGCTGCTCCCATGCGCGCCAGGTACTGGGGGTCCATCTATCCAAGGGCATCGTCAATGACAAGGGGCATTCCACCGTCATTGGGGCTGAGCCATTTCCCCACGGCCCTGCTGCTGGTGGTCACAAGGCCATAAATCTGGTTACAGCTGAAAATGACTTGACAAAGGTCAGCCGGCTTCTGGGAATTACGTCGGCGAATTCCCAGATCATCAAAAATGTGTCAAGGGTGTCGCCGGTCAGGATAAATGTCAGTGTAGGTGGCCAGCATAAATGTCACCAACTTGATCTCTGATCATAGCAGATCAAGAATCCTTGGGTCTGGGTTGATGCCCGGTTTTAGGAGGGCTCTTGCGTTCATGTACTTCTTCGCGGTGTCTCTGTGGATGCCGAGTTCCCGTGCTATTCCTCGAATCGACAGACCCTGGCGCTTCGCTCTCTGCACCGCCTTCCACCTGGCTGTCTGCAGCAGCGGCGACACTCTTCTTATCTAGTGCCAACCAACATTCCTAGAAAGGCCCCCATTGCAGCACCACCCAATATGCCAACTGGCATGTCAAGGCTCTGAATCTTTGCAGCCAATATTCCCCCAAGAATCGCAAATGCAACCATACCAATCCCTGCTCCGACTACCATCTTTTGCATGGGGCCTCCTATCTGCGTCTACTGGCTTGAGGGGATAGCATTCGAATCTTGCGTTTCTTCGATGGCTGACGAACTCTAAGCCCTCTAAGAACGTCTATACGGTGCTCTATCAAACCAAGGATACCGTGAGAATGCTCTGGCCATAAGTCGGTCTTCGCCGCAGTTAATCCGTAGTGATCAACGTAGGAGAGCCTATAAAAGAAAGGCTCGACAATGTCCTTGAAAAAAATTCCATCCCGAGCGGTGGGTCCCATGGATATGGAAATCCGAGACATGCCTCTCCTGTGGGGTAAAAGTGTAGGTCCTCGACCGACATATCGTACCTATCAGCAATCCATTGGTGTCTCAGGCCAGTCTCATAGACCTTTGGCCACTTTGTTGAGTGTTCAATGTCCAATTCCATCCTGATACTGAATCTGTCGGTGATAAACGTCGCCTGAGTTCGAGCTGCTGGATGTCGGCTACTTACAAGGGTTGCAGTATTTCTATCGAAATATGCTGAAACTTCTAGCAAGCCTCGAATAATGGATGGGTGACCTCCGGAATATAGCCGGGGGTGACGTTTCAAAAGCCACCAAAGATCTCCTGGGATGACTTTCACTGCGGAAGCCACGTATTAAGGTACGGCTTCCTCGGAGTTGCCGTTGAAATCAAGCTAGTCATTGCTCCGGTTTGCGACGATGCATTGGGCTTAGAATATGAACCATCTGACGCGGGGCGTACCTCAGGACGACCGGCTGTTTGACTCAGTGAGAGATTTCGCCTAAGCTTCCGCCTCCCATTACTGACTAGCTTCCGGTTGTCTTCAGATTCCCGCGCTTGAAACGCCTCTTCGATCCACTTTGACAGTTGGGTCCGGCTTTTCGGATATGGAAAATACTTGGCATATCCTGACTCCCAGTTGTCGGCGAATCGATCGGGCAGGATGGCTTGGCTCAATCTTGGAGACAAGATTGCAAGTAGGCCGTTAGGTAAGCCCGCTTTCGGACCTTGATGCAAGCTTGCAGCAATTTCCCAATCCACGAACTTCCTAGTCCATGTTTCCTTGCCGACAAAAAGCAAAGTTACTGTGGAGTCCTGGATGTGATCTTCGCGGATGCGTCGCATGACGTAATCGTCGTCGTCGCTATCAATCAGCTTATCCAAAGTCTGGTCACTGCCGACTGCTCTAGCTATAAACACATCTCGCTCATGGTCAAATTTTTCAATGAACTCGTCAACTTCTTCTTGGTCTTCGTGATGATATGAAATAAACGTCTTGTGCCGAACTTGCTCTGTCATTCTGGTATTCTCCTTTTGGTTTTCGCATACCTGCAGTCCATGTCCGAACTCGCCCTTGTTGATTGGGTTAGTTGACATAGTATAGGTCTCTGTGATCTAGCTGTCAAACAGTCACGCTCTAGCTGTGGAACATTGACTAGGGTATGTATTGTCGCTACTCTGTGGGGATAGTTGCTAGCTGGAGGTGACCTCATGTCTCTCGGTAATTATCTGCGGCGGGTGAGGCATGAGCTTGAGCTCTCGTTGCGGGACGTCCACCGCCTAGCAAGAGATAAACAACTCGGGGCTGAACTAAGTAGCGGCTATCTCAGCATGCTGGAGCGTAACGAGATTAAGGAGCCCTCTCCGAGGATTCTACACACGCTCTCCACCATCTACGATGTCGACTACATCGACTTGATGCGTAGGGCTAGGTATATTCCATCAGAATCGGTTGTCCGGAAAAGGCAGGCAGCTTTCGTAGCATTTAAAGGAGCTTCTCAGCTATCCAAGGAGCAACAGGAGCGGATTCAGCGCATCATCAATTTTGAACTGAGTGAAAGCCGTAAGGCGAATCGACGTAATTTGCCAAGACATACCGATGGCTAGGATTATAAACTCCGATCGGCTCGCGATTAGAGCTGAAGCTGAACGATTTCTTGCAACACACGGCTTTTCCACTCCTCCCTTGCCGCCAGATCAAGCGCTCTCGGCACAAAGCCTAGTAGTAGCACAGCTCACGCTAGACGATCTTCTGGCTAAAGTTAGCCTACCTGCCAAAGACAACCAGAGTATTCAAGCTATGCTGGACACGCAAGAGCGAGCTGTGGCTTTCAAACGTGGGCTCCATTCCCAAAAGCGGAATTGGGGTTCACTTCACGAAGTGGCTCACGATTACCTCCCTTGGCAACGAGAACTGCTATATTGCTGTCCATTACTTTGGCTACCTGAGAATGTACAAAAGCAGTTTGAAGCGGAGGCGGACATCTTCACAGCAGAGGCCTTTTTCTTCGGGCAAAGTTTCCGGGACAATGCGTTTGCCGGGGACATAAGTCTCAGCACAGCAATTGAACTTGCTACTCAGGTATACGGGACTTCCCTACACTCTACGTTCGCTCACAATGTTGAAGAAAGTCCTGTGCCCCGGTGTTTGCTTGTGTGGAGGCCAAAGGCCAAAAACGGACAACAATGCTGCAATGAGTTGGCACTTAAGTACTATGTGAAATCGAAGGGTTTTCGTGGTCATGTAGGCCCAGGACAGATTGCAGATCCGGATGGAGTATTGACCAAACTGTTTATGAACTCCAACCTTGGAGTGACAAGGCATGAGGTGGCACTAATTGATAGATCCGGACAGCACTTTTCTGTGCAGGCAGAATCCTTCTCAAATTCCTACACCGTGTTTACCTTAACCCCAATCCACCGAAGAAGTAGGCGGGAGGATGTGGAAACGGGGAAGAGAAAGTGCTCCTTTGAATCTGGGATAATGGTTTTCACGCCGAAAACCGATCCAGAACAAGGAGCACCCAATAGATGCTATCATCTGAGCGTCCCGACCGCATCTCCGTAGCCTTCGATGATCCCCGACTGGTCGCCAATGCGGGACTGATGGTGCCGCTCACCCTGGCCCATCATCTGGGTCTGGGTGAACTGGTGGACAACCACCTTGATCTGGGAGATGCGCCGGGGAGAGCGAATGGGGGAGACAAGATGCTGACGTTGGTGGCATCGGCCCTGGCAGGGGGCGACTGCATCGACGACGCGGACGCACTGCGAGCCGGAGGTACCGAGAGGGTGCTGGGATGTAGGGTGAAGGCGCCATCGACCCTGGGTACATTCCTACGCAGCTACAGGTGGGGCCATGTCCGTCAGTTGGACCGGGTGAGCCGGGAACTGCTGAGACGGGCATGGGACTCCGAGGCAGGACCAGGCGAGTCACCGTTGACCATCGATCTAGACTCGACTATCTGCGAGACCTACGGGCTGGCCAAGGAGGGAGCACGCCGCCACAACTACAGCGGCCAGCGGGGCTACCACCCGCTGGTGGCCGTGGCTGCGGGAACAGGCGAGGTGGTGATGGCGAGGCTGCGACAGGGTAGAGCCAACACCGGTCGGGGTGCAGCCCACTTTCTGCGTGAGACGGTGAGCCGTGTGCGTCACGCGGGGGGTGAAGGTCAACTCACCGTGCGGGCCGACAGCGGCTTCTACAGCCGGGACATCGTAGCCATGTGTCGCGACAAGGGTGTCCGCTTCTCCATCACCGTCAGACAGCACAGGCACCTGCGCGATCTCATAGAGGAGATACCCGAGGATGCCTGGACTCCCATCCCCTACTGGATGGACGGAGCCGCCGACGTGGCCGAAACCACCTACACGCCCTTTGCGAGCAAACCCGATGCCGTGCCGGTACGGCTGATAGTGCGCAGGGTGAAACCCACCCCAGGCTCCCAACTGGCCCTTATCGCCAACTACAGCTACCACGCCTTCATCACCGACCGGGAGGGAGACACCCTGGAGTTGGAGGCCGACCATCGCCGCCACGCAGAGGTGGAGAACGCCATCCGCGACCTCAAGTACGGTGTGGGACTCAACCATCTGCCCTCGGGACAATTCTCCGCCAACGCCGCCTGGATGGCCGTGCAGGTGATAGCCCACAACCTGGCCCGTTGGACTTCCCGCATCGGTCTGGATATGCGGGTGATGAACACAAAGACCCTCAGGCGCCGTCTCTTCTCCCTGGTCGGACGGCTCACTCGCTCGGCCCGTCGGTTCACCCTGCATCTCCCGCAGCGCTGGCCTTGGGCGGACCTCTTCAGCCGTGCTCTGGAGAGACTACGCGCCCTGCCAGCACCTTCCTGACACACTCCATCAACGTCTGGACCCGTCCTCGGTCTGTCCCATCGCCTGGCCAAACCCCGTCCGGGTAAGTCCCCTGTGTCTCCTCCCACCCCTTGCCCTCCAGATCCGGGTCAAAACCAGCCTCCGGCCCTCTCAACATCCCTTCAATCCCGCCCCTGCTCTACCCTTCCGTCCTCTACATAGTCCTCAGGACCTTATCCTCCCCTTTCCTCGTCTCCCATCGCCAGCCTGAACAGCCTAACCAAATCCCTTCGGTGGATTCGGGCTTAATTGGCCAGCCGACTCCCAGGTCAAAGCAATTGGCGGCGAGCCCCTCCAATGGCAAATGACTGAATCAACTTCTCCCTTGGGCGGTGTGTTTCCCAATTCCCGGATTTCCGCAGTCAAACTAGCGAGGAACCTAGCACTGGTTCGTTGGGCCCTTTGAGAGATAGCTTATAACAGAGAACCTGCCAGTAGATTGATCCAGTCCGTTCGATATCGTTACGGGCAGTCCCGTTATCAATCACATTAAAACTGAACAGCATTGAGATGGGAGACGGATGACTTGAGTCTTGACGACCGCCAGCTAGAGGTGAACCATGAATTTGCGAAAACTTTTCAAGGATTTTCGCTTAGAGAAGATTAGACTCAGTCCAAAAGGGGCCATGGTAGAGGTGACTTTTAGACCGGCTGACAGAGATGCTGCCTGGGAGCTTTATGTTGAGATGCTCACAAGGGTTGTCACTCAGCCGTTACCTATAGAGTCTGGTGATGAAAGGAGTTCATTAGAAAGCGTCTACGCTCTTTTCGGACTTACCCGAGATACATTACGTCGGCACGGAAGGGGAACAATTCAATTCACGAAAGTGGCGATTCCCGTGCTGAACCAGATTGTACGCCCCTTCACTGCGAAGTGGCATAAAGAGAGTTTGGCTGGAGCCTTTGAACAAAAGGAAATGTGTGATGAGTTTCGCGACGAACTCGCAAAACTACAACACGAACTGCGCAACTACAATTGCATGTTGGCGGAGATCGCTGGAGTGGAAGACTTGACTTACTTGGAGGAGACTCAAGAATCTGAGCAATGACGAGAGACTCAGTATGTTTATCACTTACCCCCACAACCTTGAACAACGGGCTAAGGATGAATTTGTTCGTATGGTGGGAGATTACCTGGTGATTGGCGTTATCCATTCTTGCCGCCTGTCGCCTCATTCAAAATTGTTACCGAAGAAATTTCAGCTTTGGTTGACGCCCACTGGTCCGATGACACTCTAGTCAGCCTCTAATTTTTCACTCTGTTCTGCTGAAGCATACACCAACTGTCTGGCTACCACCCTTCGCCACTGACGGACTCTGCGCTGCAGGGTCCGCAGTTGACGTCTGCTATAGCGATCTGGATAGCGGCGCATCAATAGATCAAGAAGAGCGGAAGCCGTAATGTCCTGATGCTTCTGAAGCCATTCAAGGATCTCACACCACACTCCCTCGAAGGGATTCGGGCGAGAGTGCGAGGTACGCGGAGCGCTGCGACCGTCACTTGAAGTGTGGGTAGGGCGCACTTCCCCCTCTCGCCACAGCTCAGGCAGCCTGGAAAGGAAGTGTTCCAGTCTCTCACTGTTTGGCAGACTCGCCGAATCATTGGTGTTTAAGGCGGCAAGCGCCGATTGAGCCTCACGTATCGTATGCAACAGAGATATGGGATCCAGTCTCTCACGGCTGTTCTCCAGTCCACGCCTTACCTCCTCACTCACGTCATCCCTCTCTAGCAGGCGGTCGCACGGCGTTGCTGGTTTCCTGTACCGCTTCTTAATGCTGCCTCCATCCCTACTCCGTTCAAGCAGTTGGAACGAAGGCTGAAAATGGTTCACATACAGACGCATCGCTCCGTAGAGGTGAGCTAGAATCTGACCGGCCACGGAGCCCGAATATCGCTCGTGTTCCACAAAGCGGCGGATCATCGAGCCGTTCTTCTGATCTATCCAAGTCTAGGCGTACGTTAAGCCTGGCAACTCGTGAACACTATGCCCTTACCGGCGCAAACCCAATTCTAGGTGTCGTTGATTGAGGCGCTGTCTTTGTACGAGTCTCTCTCACTAACCGAAACCGGGAATCTCAAGTAATGGCTTCGAGTTGCACCACTATCTGAGACCATTCACGCGCCGGAAGTGAAGTCGCCTCCGTCCATCCTGAACACACGTCGGTTTCCACTAAGTCCATCTCAAGATAGCCAGTATCGGGTTCCTTTCAGCCAATTGAAGTCTGTACTTCGGTCCCTGATCGCATATCCCACGTAAAGCCTCCTACCCTACGATCATTACCTGCTTCGCAGTCTAGCCGAAGATGTGTCGGCTCTTGGGAAGTGTTAGACCTGGCACCAGCTCGCACTAGACCAATATCCTGACGGCGGGACTTTTGTTGCAGTTCGCAATCACCACAAAGTCGTCAAGAATCCTGCTCATTTCATTCTTTGAACTCTCCCTGACTTTGGCAACGATATCATAGGGCCACTACCTTGTTTCGTAAACATTACTCGTGAGTCCATAGCTCAAATTCGGAAACGTATTCTTTGAGGCAACGCGCCGGCAAAAGTGGTTGACGACAATCATCCCTGCCCTTGACACATCTAAGTCGCCTCTTTAGCTTAAGTGACTACTGAAAGGCTCATTCAAGCCTAGCTACATACTGGAGTCACTCTAGTCTCTCAGTTCGCCATCTTAAGGAGCTCTGTAATGTCTCCCTGGCCACAATACTGAATCCGAATCCCGCTGACTGTCCAGAGAGCGAATAGTAAAGGATGGCTTGGGTGGAACTTAGGCAATCTCAATGACAACTTCACCATACGACGGACTTGACCAAGTGCTGGCGCTCCTTGATGAGTTGGCAAGAGAGACTGCCATTGGAGAATACCTTTTTAGGGGCGAACCCCGTCACTATGCTAAGGTATCATCAGGTTTGTTCCGGCACTACGAGAGCTTGGAGAGTATGAGCTTCGACATAGGGGTCGTCCAAAGTGAAATCCTTGAACAAGCCAAAAGGTACACGCTTGAAGAAAACGATCTAGAAATCCTAGCTGCGATCCAGCATTTCGGTGGCAGGACCAATCTCATAGACTTCACGAGCGATCTTCTTATTGCCCTTTTTTTTGCTTGCGATGGACATCCTCAAGTTGATGGAAGGATCATTCTGCTTAGGGTTTCCGACGACATAAGTGACTGTATCAGGAGGCCCCGCAATCCAGTCAATCGAATCCTTGCCCAGAAAAGCATCTTTGTCCAGCCACCAAAGGGATACATAGAAGACGGCAATATGGTTGTTATAAATGTACCCCATGACATTAAGGCATCTATACTAAGGTTCTTGCAAACTCGCCATGGTATTTCCTCACATGCAATCTATAATGACCTTCATGGGTTCATCCGGTTCCAAGATCTTCACGAAAGCTCATACGCGGCCTTTAGTGCCGGTATGACCCATGGGTCCAGAGGGAAACAAGCCAAGGCGATTGAAAGCTACACCAAAGCCTTAGAACTAAACCAGCAATTCGCCCCAGCCTACAACAATCGAGGAACTGCATACATAGACAGCAAACAATATGACCTTGCCATCGATGACTTTGACAAGGCAATTGAAATCGATGCCAAACTCTCCGCCGCATACTTTAATCGGGCAATCGCTTACCGACACAAAGGCGAACTAGAAAGGGCCATGGAAGACCTAGACAATGCGATTGTTCTAGACCCAGGATTCGCCAAAGCCTACAGCGACCGAGGCAATTTGCACTTGGACGATGGCAAATATAATCGGGCCATGCAAGACTACAACAAAGCACTATCGTTGGACCCAAATGAACCAAAGGCATACTTGAACCGAGGAAACGCATTTCTGCATTTGGAAGAATACGAAAAGGCCATTGACGACTATGACTACGCAATCACACTCGCACCCAATTATGCCGAAGCATACTGCAACCGGGCCTCTGCATTCGTCGAGATGGGAGAATTTAGCAGCGCAATTGAAGACTGCAACAAGACTCTTGATCTAGGGTTCGAAAGAGGACGAGTCTACTACCTGAGGGGCATCGCTTGGTTAGGACTTTCGAACTGGAGTGATGGCAAAAAAGATCTGAATATTGCACGTAACAATGGAGTCGACATTTCAAAAGTATTTTGCGAGAGGTGGAAGCACGTTGGCAAATTTGAGAAAATCTTCAACATCAAAATACCAGAAGAAGTAGCCAAAATGTTAGATTCGACAACTGAGCAAAATGACGACTAGCGTAATTCGAAGTTAAAGAGGGGATCCATATCCTTCCGTATGGCAATGCAACCAGCCAGTACGCCAAGTTTGAACTCATTACCGTATATTTGGTACGGAGAGACAAGAACCATGAGTTTATGTCTCTAGAGGACATAGGAAATATATCCGGCGCGCGCGGGATTGGAATAGTCTAAAGCACAGGCTGCAAAAGGGACTTTTAGACGCTCCGTGCGCAATCGAGAAACGTCATGTCGTGATGGGAATTCCCTTCTCTATTTGGATTACACTTTGACTAGCAGTCAATTCACAAGAAATGGCGAGTACGACAAGCCAGAGATGCCAGGTGGAAACAGCGATCTGACCTAGTTTGGCAATGATGTGAATCCCGAAGAACAGGCACGCGCAAACATAGACCAGTTCCTACAGCAGGCGGGGTGGGTTATCCAGGACGCCGACGCCATCAACCTGTACGCTGGCAGCGGGGTTGCTGTGCGCGAGTTTCCCTTGAAGCAGGGGCACGGGAAGGCTGACTACCTGCTCTATGTCAATCAGAAGGCGGCGGGAGTCGTAGAAGCCAAGCCAGAGGGATCCACGCTCACTGGGGTGGAAATCCAGTCCGAGAAGTACAGCACTGGCCTGCCTGAAAATCTTCCCGCTTACCACCGTCCGCTCCCGTTCCTATACGAAAGCACCGGCGTTGAGACGCAGTTCACCAACAGACTCGACCCGGAGCCGCGAAGCCGTCTTGTTTTCTCCTTCCATACCCCTGAATCACTGGCGAAGTGGCTCGGAGCATCTGTAACAACCAACACTGACACAAATCGGATAGCAGAAGATAGAGGAACCTACCTAGCGGCTTACAACTTGCGTCAGAGACTAAAGGCCATGCCGCCCCTGAACTCATTGGGCCTTTGGTCGGTACAGGAGAAGGCCATCAGGAATCTGGAAGAGTCCCTGGCTGCGGGCAGGCCGCGAGCGCTGGTGCAGATGGCTACCGGAAGTGGCAAGACCTTCATGGCCTGCAACCAGGCGTACCGGTTAATCAAGCACGCGGGAGCCAAACGAGTTCTGTTCCTCGTAGACCGCAGCAACCTGGGACGTCAGACTCTCCGTGAGTTCCAGGGATTCACCCCTCCTGATGAGCGGCACAAGTTCACCGAACTGTACAATGTGCAGCTTCTTCAATCCTCTCGCATCGACCCCGTAAGCCGGGTGTGCATTGCCACCATCCAGCGGGTCTACTCCATCTTGAAGGGTGAGGAACTTGCCCCCGATCTTGACGAGTTTTCCGGCTTCGGCGAGGCCGCCTTTCGGCGTGAGCCTGTCCCCGTAGAGTACAACCCTGACATTCCCATCGAGACCTTCGACTTCATCATAACTGACGAGTGCCACCGCTCCATCTACAACCTGTGGCGGCAGGTGTTGGAATACTTCGACGCCTTCCTCATAGGCCTGACTGCCACTCCTTCCAAGCAGACCTTCGGGTTCTTCCAGCAGAATCTCGTCATGGAATACACCCACGAGCAGGCAGTGGCCGATAACGTGAACGTCGACTTCAACACCTATCGAATTCGCACCAAAATCACCGAGCAAGGATCCACGGTGGAAGCAGGGTACTACGTTGACCGGCGTGACAGGCTTACACGCAAGCTCCGGTGGGAGCAGTTGGAAGAAGACCTGACCTTCGGTCCCAACCAGCTTGACCGCGACGTGGTAGCGGAGGACCAGATTCGCACCGTCATCCAGACGTTTAAGGTTAAGCTGTTCACTGAGATATTCCCCACCCGCCGGGACGTGCCCAAGACCATTATTTTCGCCAAGGATGACAGCCACGCCGACGACATCGTGCGCACCGTGCGGGAGGTGTTCGCCAAAGGCAACGACTTCTGCCAGAAGATCACTTACAAGACCACCGGGGCGAAGCCGGAAGACCTGTTGACCGCCTTCCGCAACATCTACAATCCCCGCATAGTCGTCACGGTGGACATGATCGCCACCGGCACAGACATCAAGCCGGTTGAGATTGTCTTCTTCATGCGCAATGTTCGCAGCCGCAGCTTCTTCGAGCAGATGAAGGGACGCGGCGTCCGCACCATCTCCTCCACTGACTTCAACACTGTGACCCCGGACGCCCACAACAAGGACCGCTTCGTCATCGTCGATGCAGTTGGTGTGACGGAAACCAAACTCTCCGACTCCTACTCCCTTGATAGAAAGCCGACCGTGTCCTTCGACAGACTGTTGGACCGAGTGAGCATGGGAGACCGGGATCCGGAGGTTCTCTCTTCCCTCGCCAGCAGGCTCGCCCGGTTGGACCGACACCTGACACCCAAGGACCGTGAAGCCATAGAAGAGGCGTCTCAGGGTGTGCCACTCCAGACCCTAATATCCGGCCTGGTCAACGCCACAGATCCGGACGCCGCCTTGGATGCTGCCCGGGTTGCGACAGGGCTGGACGACCCGCCGGAATCGGCAGTGACCAACGCTCAGAAGCAGTTGTTGGAAGACGCCGCACGGCCCTTTGCTTCGAACCCCGACCTGCGACAGAAACTGGTGGACATTCATCGCTCCTATGAGCAGACCATAGACAAGGTGAGCGCCGATAGTGTCTTGGAAGCTGGATACTCCGATGAGCAGGCAAGGGCTATCGTACAGTCCTTCCAGGAGTACATTGAGGAGAACCGGGACGAGATAACGGCCTTGCAGGTGCTTTACGAGCGGCCCTATAGTCAACGGTTGAGCTACGCTGATATCAAGGCTCTGGCTGATGCTCTGAAATCGCCACCCCGGTCATGGACCACCGATAGGCTCTGGGAGGCTTACCGGCAGCTGGACAGGTCAAAGGTGCGTGGTTCAGGCCAGCGAACCCTTTCCGACATCGTGTCCTTGGTGCGCTATGCCATAGGAGGAGCGGATGAGTTGGCGCCCTTCTCCGACGGCGTACACGAACGTTTCCGGGGCTGGCTGGCCATGCAGGAGACGACTGGCTCTAACTTCACGGATGAGCAATTGCGTTGGCTGGAACGCATCAGGGACCACATCGCTGGCAGCGTCAGTATGGAGTTGAGCGATTTCCAGTACGCCCCTTTCAATCAGCAGGGCGGCCTGAGCAAGGCTTACGAACTGTTCGGGGATGAATTGGCCGGACTTCTTGAGAACCTGAACGGGGCTTTGGTAGGGTAGGGTCAGTCGTGAGGACCTTGTTGGAGTGTTCAATGCCCTTGTCTCATTATGAGTTAACCGATAAGTGGAGGTAAGCCGATGACTACCGCTGATGAAATCAAGCAGGCAGTCTTGAGTCTTCCAGAATCCGAATACGACAAGATCATGGACTGGCTTTACGCGTTGGCAGAGGATGCATGGGACCGACAGATCGAGGAGGATGTCCTAGCCGGCAAGCTGGACTTCCTGAAGGAGGAGGTCGAACGAGCCAAGCGGGAAGGCACACTTAGGGAGTTATAGTGTGCATCGCACTACTCCCCAATTCTGGTCGCGCTTTGGACGGCTGCCTGAAGCAATTCAGAGGACCGCCCGGCGAAACTTCCAGTTGCTCAAGGATAGTCCCAGGCACCCGTCGCTTCATTTCAAGAAAGTCAACGAATACTGGGTGGTTCGAGTTGGCCGTTCCTACAGGGCTGTTGCCATCGAAGAAGGTCAAGACCTGTTCTGGGTCTGGATCGGTAGTCACGACGAGTACATGCGGGTTATTGGCCAATAGGCATCAAGGCTCAAATGAACTTTAGGTGCAAGGAGGGTTTCGATGCCTCCAAGTGAAATAGTTTTCCAAGTGTGGGATTCGCCTGATAGAGGATACGAGGCTCGCGCCGTTGGACACAGCATCTTTACCGAGGCTGATGACTGGGAGCATCTCAAGTTTATGCTGAGGGATGCGGTACAGTGCCACTTTGATGATGGTGAAGCTCCCCAGTCAATTAGAATCCACTTGGGACAAGCCGAGCTGGAAAGTACACTGGGAATCCTCTAATGACGAATAGCTTAGATTTGTCCAGCATCTTTAACGTGTACTCAATGCGTGAACGCCCGCCGAACAATGCAGGACAAAGCCTGCCCAGCGAGTTCAGGAACCGCGTCTGGCTTTTCTGCACGGAGATGGTTCATCCTTACGATCACTATTCGCGAACAGGCTACAAAATCGCTGACTTCTGGATGACCTTGCGGGACAAGCTCCGGTATAAACAAGGGCGTGTCCAACTCACGGATAGAGGGCAACCCACGGTTATCATGGAAGTTGAAGCGTTCCTTTTGAAATGCAGCGATGAAGACTATCTCGACTTTATCGAGATGTTCTTCCAATCCGAAGACCTACCGAAGTATTTCTCGGATAGTGAATTAAAGGAGGCCGTAGGCAACATCAACAGGTTCTTCACCGAAGACGACCTGCCATACTCTCTCACTGAGTTCTCAATATCCAAATCGAAAACGCTGAAGCCGAGAATTAATAGACTGTTGTTTCAGTTGTTCGGAGGCTTTAGGTTTAGATGGTCAGAATCACCTTGGGTGAAGTCGTCCCACATGCAACCTAAATCCCATCCCATCAGGATTCCGACCATAGAGGCATATCCACAGATAATTCGTCGTGACAGCCAGCTACTACATCAGACTGCCATACAACCCGCTCTGGAGCTGCTATCAAATCCCGCTTTTCGTTCAGCTAATTTGGAATTCCTTGGGGCTCTGTCCGACTTCAGAAATAAGGACTACGCGGACTGCGTGGTAAAGTGTGGAAGCGCCTTTGAAAGCGTGATGAAGGTGATCTGCGACCAGAAAAAATGGCCATATAAGCAAACCGATACGACTGAGCCATTGCTCAATGCGATCTTTCAACGGGCAGGCTTAGAGCCGTTTTTCAAGCAGCCCATCATGTTGGTTGCGACTATCAGGAACAGACTAAGCAGCGCACACGGGTCCGGCGCTAAATCTCGGGTCGTGCCCAAACACGTTGCAAATTATTCCATCAATGCGACCGCGTCCGCAATTTTGCTTTTGGTAGAAGAGACAAATCCTTGATGCATAACGAATTCAAGCTGCCTTCAGGTTGGGCAACAGCCGACCTTGGAGCCGTAACGCAGCCTCGCGGCCTGAAGAGGAAACCTGCCGAGGTTGGCGACGCTCCTTTCATTGGCCTTGAGAGTATAGAATCCCACACAATGCGTTTGTTAAATGTCAAGAGAACGGGAGATGTAAAAAGTGCTGGTTCTTATTTCGAGAATGCGGATGTCTTGTATAGCAGACTCCGTCCCTATTTGAACAAGGTCTATATGCCAGACTTCTATGGTTTGGTATCGGGTGAGTTCATCGTATTCCCGAAACAAGACTCTCTGGACAACGCTTATCTAAAATACTTCCTAAATCGAGTCGAATTTGCCTCGCACGCAACCAGGCTTAACGCAGGAGATAGACCACGTGTAGACTTCAGTCAACTGGCTGACTACCCCTTTCCCCTCCCTCCCCTCGCCGAGCAGCACCGGATTGTGGCGGAGATTGAAAGGCACTTAACCCGCCTTGATGCCTCCGTTGCTGCGCTAAAGCGGGTCCAGGGCAACTTGAAGCGCTACCGGGCCAGCGTCCTCAAGGACGCCTGCGAAGGCAAACTGGTCCCCACTGAGTCAGATCTTGCCCACGCCGAGGGCCGCGACTACGAACCCGCTGACCGTCTCTTAGAACGCATCCTGTCCGAACGCCGCGCCCACAGGATGGCTAGGAAGAATCGCCGGGTCAAGCACAAGGAGCCTGTTGCACCGGATACCTCCACCCTGCCAGGACTTCCTGAGGGCTGGGTATGGAGCAAAGTCGGGCAGAGCTTTGATGTTTACGTTGGGTCTACACCAAAAAGAGCAAGGCCAGACTTTTGGAACGGGGACATCCCTTGGGTTAGCAGTGGTGAAGTGTCAAATGGCAGAATCAAGTCAACACGAGAGAGCATAACCCAAGAGGGTTTCGAGAATAGCAGCGTCAATCTTCATCCAGTAGGCACCGTACTATTGGGCATGATCGGTGAGGGGAAAACACGAGGGCAAGTATCCATATTGGATATACCCGCCTGCAATAATCAAAACTCCGCGGCGATCAGGGTCTCTGAGTCTGGATTGCCACCTGAGTATGTCTTTTACTACCTCTGGGGCCAATATGATGCCACACGGCGAGTGGGATCCGGCAATAATCAACCCGCACTTAACAAAACACGTGTACAAGAGTTGTTGCTACCACTCCCACCCCTAGCCGAGCAACGCCGCATTGTTGCTGAGGTGGAGCGTCGCCTCTCTGTAATCCAGCAAACCGAGGCAGCGGTCGAAGCCAACCTGACCAGAGCCGAGCGTCTGCGTCAGAGCATCCTGAAGCAAGCGTTTGCGGGAAATCTCGTGCCCCAGGATCCCAACGACGAACCGGCGTCGGTCCTGCTGGAGCGTATCCGCGCCGAGCGAGAGGCGGCTCAAGCCAAAGCCAAGCTCAATCGGAAGCCGCGTCGTCGAACCGGCAAGTCGAGGAAGCGCCAGCCTGTTCCAAAGGGAGCAACTCCATGAGCACATCCACCTCCATTGGGCAGAAGCTCTGGAACTACTGCAACGTGCTCCGGGACGCGGGGCTGTCCTACGGCGACCACTTAGAGCAGTTGACCTTCCTCCTGTTCCTCAAGATGATGCACGAACGCAGCCAGCCACCGTATACGCTGCTGCCCAACTACCAGCCCCCGCCGATTCCCGACGGCTACGACTGGCCCAGCCTGCTGGCCCGTGACGGCGACGAGTTGGAGACCCACTATCGCCGCACCCTGGAAACCCTTGCTCGACAGCCTGGCACCCTGGGCGTCATCTTCAACAGGGCCAGGAACGAAATCCAGGAACCGGCCATGCTGACGCGCCTGGTTAAGGACCTCATTGACAGCGAGACCTGGCTTAGGCTCAGCGCGGACGTGAAGGGGGAGGCTTACGAGTCCCTGCTTGAGCGGAATGCCCAGGACGTGAAGACCGGCGCAGGGCAATACTTCACTCCAAGGCCGCTGATCCAGGCCATCGTAGACGTGATGCGCCCGGTGCCGGACACGACCATCTGCGACCCCGCCTGCGGCACCGGCGGCTTCTTCTTGGCCGCCCATGACTACATCGTCCGCAACAACCCAAGCATGAACCAAGGCCAGCTGGACCACCTTCAGAACGGGGCGCTCTTCGGCTGGGATAACGTGGTAAAGGCTGCCCGGCTCTGCGTCATGAACCTGTACCTGCACGGGATTGGGGGAGATGAAACCAATATCGTCGTCGATGACAGCCTGCGCACCCATCCTGGGGTCAACTTCGATATGGTTCTCACCAACCCGCCCTTCGGTAGGAAATCTAGCCTGACCTTCGTAGGCTCAGATGGCGAGGCCGTACACGAGAGCCTGGTGGTGGAGCGTCCCGACTTCTGGGCCACCTCCAGCAACAAGCAGTTGAATTTTCTCCAACACGTGCGGTCCCTGCTGGAGATTCATGGGCGGGCGGCCATCGTGGTGCCGGACAATGTCCTGTTTGAGGGAGGTGCTGGGGAGACGGTGCGGCGTCACCTGTTGGCCGAGTGCGACGTTCATACGCTTCTGCGTCTCCCCACAAAAATATTCTACGCTCAGAGTGTGAAAGCCAACGTGCTGTTCTTCGACCGCAAACCAGCCAGGGAGTCGCCTTGGACCAGCGACCTGTGGGTCTACGACCTTCGAACCAACCGGCGCTTCACGCTCAAGAACAATCCACTCTCCCGCGTCGACCTGGATGACTTCGTGTCCTGCTACAAGCCGGAAGCTCGCCACCAGCGCCAGGAAACCGAGCGTTTCAAACGATTCAGTTACGACGACCTTTTGAAGAGAGACAAGGTGAATCTCGACATCTTGTGGATCCGCGACGAAAGCATGGAGGACACGGCCAACCTGCCGCCGCCGGACCAGATCGCCGAGGAGATTGTCGAAGACCTCCGCGACGCCCTGGAGCAGCTGGAGGAGATTTCGGCAGACCTGTCGCCGGAAACTGCCTCTGCCGCCGACTGAGAAACCAATTCCACCGTTCGCCCTTTCCCAATCTCTCAACTGTTGATCCCAATCTGCGGTTCAGTTCATCCTCTCTGACGCCTTAATCCAATAGGGTCAAACATGCTTCGCACCGCTCACCTGGGAATTGGCAGACTCCTTCCATCACGAACTTGCACTAATGCCATTCACGAGCTGAGAATTGGCACTAAAATTGCCCCCGCGCCTTGACAAAAAGTGCTTGCAGGAACCGCACACAATTGCAGTTATTCCCGCCTGATTAGCCTTGCTCACGACCCAAATTGCACTTTGGCAACAAGTTCCATTTCCTGTTCTACCTCCGCACGCGGCGCCATGTGCCATGAAGACCTTACATCAGAGTACAGAGGTGACCACTGTCACCATCGTCTTGACGAATTGACGTCAACCGCCTTTGCGCGACGCTTATTGAATGTCTAGGTGGACCCCGCAGGCCCGACTATTTCCTTTCCGCTGCTACAAACCGGCCCAGCGCCTGGTGGAGAGCCAAGAATCGACGGCCAACCCCTGAAACGGGCTCTCAAAATGCCTCCCAGCGGCCATTTTCCGAGTTGCTCTACCCGTTCAACCATTGCACTCCGAATAGAGAAGTTTCGTGCCTGGAGTAGGAACTCTATCCCTACAATCGCCATTTCCGTTTTTACAACTTTCGTGCCTGCGACTGGAAGGTCTCTCCGCCGCAGACCGTTTACACAAAGTGTTGCCTGAAATAGGCCTCGCATGGCTCCAGGCTCGGCTGATTTAGCTACGAAACGGCATCCGTTTGGAAAGACATTTCTACATCCACAAAACCACTTTTACTGTACTACATCCCCTCATGGCAGACACGCCTCCGCCATGGAGACCTTAAAAGGGGGGCGTGCGTGCCCCCTCCCAGAGGCGTCCCGGTAGAACATCCACAGACCCAACCGTCGACCCGGACCGCGTCGCGCCCTATACCACAAATTGAGTTCTAAAACAATGGCTTATAAGGCCTTATGTTTCGCCAATTTCTTGTTCATAATTTGGTCTAGAGCCTCCCGAATCAACGCCTACATGGCTCATCAGAAGGGGAAGGAAACCCGGATGAACCGAGACACACGAACACTGAAATACCTGGCCTCGATGCCTTACCTGGACCGGCTGGAACTGGCCGCCGTCTCCGACGTGCCGGACAGGACCATGCATGACGTAGTTGCGGGTCTGAAATCGAAGGGCCTTGTCTCATGGGTCCGACACTCCACGGAATACATAGCCTCAACACGACGGCTCTACGTTACGAGGAAAGGTCTCCAAACTTTGTCAGACCAGCTAGAAGTGGACCTGCTTGATCTTATCCAGTTCTTTCCGGTCTCCCGCCACTGGCAGCGCAACCTTCTGGCTCGACTGGATGCTATAGGAGTCATATACCGGCTGGCCACGTCGGTCGCTATTCTGGCAGGCGCAATTGATTTCAGATGGTACCGCAGGTCACCCCTGGACGCCGGCATCATGCTCGGCGACGGGCGCGCTATCGGCGTGTTGAGGCAGGGTGCCACCACGGACAAGACGGGCTTCTCCAAGAGGATCTGGCGGCTGCTGGACAGCGACATAAAGGCCCTTACCGCCCTGCTGGTGATAGTGCCGGACGAGATGCGTATGCGTCACACCCGGCGGCTTCTCAGAAACACCTTAGTGCCGGTATTCCTGGCCCTAGAAAAGCAGGTCGCCCAGAACATGGCGGGCCAGCATATATGGCGCATACCCTCCGCCAGCGTAGAGATAGACCTGGAATTTATCATGAAGAACCTGAACTCGAAGGGGATTCTTCCCGAGGAACAACCTCTCACGAGGTCCCTCATGCCCAAGGAGATCGAGGAGCTTGACGGAGACCTCAGGGTTGCGGAACACCTGCTGCCCGCCGCGCTGAAGCCAGGAATGAAGCGAACCATGGATATGCTGGCCGATTGGCCTTGGGTCACTCACAAGGACCTCAGCGGCCTGCTGGGCGTAACCGCTCAGAGAACCTCCCAGTTGACGATTCCCCTGGTAAAAAGCCAGCTGGCCTGCCGGATCTACATGCAAGGTAGGGAACGATTGGCCCTTAGTGAGTGGGGCTGGGCCGTCCTGGCCCGTCGCGACCGTACATCCGTGGGCAGATTGAGAAGCCAGTGGGATGTGGAAACCGTCGATGGCAAGGATCCGAAGACGTGGAGGGAAGTCTTTGGGAGGCGGAGCAGGCTGCTGGCCCGCAACTTGGAGCATACTCAATCAGTTCACGGCTTCCTTGCCAAGCTGTCGAGGCAGGCCAAGGACCGCAACTTCAGCATCAACTTGCTGGAGCCGCCTCACAAGGCCACCCGGGACTTCAAGCACAACTACAAGACGCGGTCAATTCATCCCGACGCCTTTGGGATGCTGAAGAAAGGAGATAAGCTACTACCCTTCTTTCTGGAGTGGGAGCGAAGGGCAGTGAGGCCTGGGACAATGGCGGACCGGCTTGCTCCTTACCTACGCTATTATTCGTCCCTAAACCCGATGGACGATCATGGTGCAACTCCCATGGTGCTTATCGTCTTCGACGACATGCTGGTAGAATCCAGGTTTCACAGCGTGGCCCGCAGGGAGATGGCCAGAACAGTGGTCAAGCTGCCGTTGTGGGTGTCCCACAAGGAAATGATCGAGAAGGAGGGTCCTCTAGGCAGAGCATGGCGGAACCCGGACTACCTGGAGTACACGGACGCCTTTGGGATGGCAGCTCGGTAGATTGACAGCACAAGAGTGAGGGCGCACGATGAGAAGGTGACTTCTCAAGTAATCAGAGATGAGATGGCAACAAGTCATGACGTTTTCGCAGCTACACCAACCGAAAGCACATGAGCATAACAACGAAACAACCACGCGACCTCATGTCGACGGCCCTGAATGTCAGTGTCTCATGCGACAGGAAGGACGTGCACCTTCCGTATCCGCTCAGATGAGGGCGCTGTGAGACTCTTCCGACAACAACCGTTACTGGGCGGTCCCCGAGAATGCTTACGACGCTGAAAACGGACTAATCGCCAACAGATCCAAGTTGCGCAAGAAGATAGATGAAGGCCGTCAGCCCAACGGTCCCTTTAGGGCGAGTTTGGTCGGGAAGCTCAACATGTTCACAAGTAGAAAGGAGCACGTGGTAGCCCACAAGTCCATGCTCTATCCCAAGGGCATCGAGGTCACGTCAATCACGGAGCACGCCGACGATACTCCCACTAGGAAGCTGAGGGAAGCCATAATCGAAAGCATTGATAAGTTCTGAACTGTGAACCTAGCCGAGAAGGTCCGGCGGGGACCTGAGAGAGGCGGCTTCAAAGGGGTTTACTGGACTACTTCCCTGGCCCGTATGGCTGGAGAAGGGTGCTTGTGCAGGGCGGCATCGAAGCGTTTCTCCACCGGGAGTTGCTACCCTACGCTCCCGACGCTTGGTACGTGCCTTCCAAGGTGAAGGTTGGCTACGAAATCAGCTTCACCCGGCACTTCTACAAACCCCAGCCATTGCGTCCGTTAGAGGAGATACGCTCTGATATACTGGGGTTGAAGCGGAAGACGGAAGGGTTGTTGGCGGAGATTGTGGGAGGCTAAATTAACGTGGCTACTCTGAACATTTTCGTGAGCTTCGAGTTCGACAAGGACAACGACCTCAAGAACAACTTCATTGAGCAGGCTAGAGAATATACGCAACATCGCATTCGCAACTTCTCGCTCAATGAGGCTTACCCGGATGAAGTTTGGAAAAACAAGGCAAGGGCAGCCATTAGTGAGTGCGACGTAGTCGTGGTGCTGATTGGTCAGGACACCCACAATGCTCAAGGCGTTATAGTAGAGACTGACATGGCCCGAAGCCTGAACAAGCCTGTTATCCAAGTCAGGCCCCAGGGCAGGCCGTACAATGGGCTAACCCGCCTGGAAGAACCGATCCCATGGAAATGGAAAAGGATAAGAGCCGAGTTGGATGTTATTGCAAAAAGAGGGAGATAAATATCCCTGTAGACTGCTGAGTAGGGGGCAGAGAAAACAAATGCCAAAACTGGACCACGAATCATCTGCCGTGCGAGCGCACATTGAGATGATGCAGGGCGTGATTACGCGAATGGCGGAGAACAGCCGCTCCTGCAAACTTTGGTGCGTCACCCTAGTCGCTGCAATCCTGGTATTGGTGGCACGCACTGGCGAACCGCGGCATGTGTTGATAGCCTTGGTTCCGACCCTGCTGTTCCTGTTTCTGGACTCCTACTATCTGGCACTGGAAAGGGCCTTCATCAAGTCGCAGAACGCATTCGTGGCCAAGCTGCACGACAACGAACTGAAAAAATCCGAGGTCTACAAGGTTGTTCCGACAGGTATGAACTGGCGTCTTGTCGTCCGATGTCTCTGGGGATCAATTTCCATTTTGCCGTTTTATGTTCCGGTAGCCGCTACCGTCTTTGTGGCTTGGTGCTGGGTACTGTAGGCGGAGCGGCAGTAATGGCGAAGAAGACTCCCAGACATAGAGTGTTTATCAGCTTCCACGAGAAGGACATTGAGTACAAGAAAAAGTTTGTCCAAATGATGGGGAAGCGTATCGTTGATAGGTCCGTTGACACCGGGAACATAGATGATACTGGCCTGAAAACGGCTACGGTGCGTCAGAAGATTCGGGATGACTACATTCGCGACGCAAGCGTTACCATTGTCCTCATAGGTCCTCGCACATGGCAGAGAAAGCATGTGGACTGGGAGCTTGGTTCCAGCATTAGAAGAACCAAGAAGAATTCCAGGTGTGGACTGGTGGGAATTCTATTGCCGCATCACCCCAACTACGGCAAGAAGCGCAATCCACGCCTGATACCTCCGAGGCTGGCCGACAATTGCAAAGGAGAAGACCCATACGCGCTCATCCACGATTGGCCGAAGCCTTGGGCGCCCGCAAAGGTGGCCAGATGGATACATCGTGCGTTTGTACGCAGAGATGGGACACCACCGACCAACTCACGAAAGCCGTTTGGGCGCAATAGGACCAGGGATTACAGGAAGGGTTGGCAGCAATAGGGCAGTTGCAGATTCCTCTTTGCTTTGGGATTAGATGCGTGCCGACATCCAGGCCCGTTGGCGTCTATGCGAAAGGGTGTAATCGAAATGGGAAATGAGTCGATTCATAACATATCTCAGTCACTACGAGATATCGTGTTTAATCCTTTGACGGAGCATCTATTTCGAAAGAGTTCCCATATCAGTTACCAAGTCGTAACTTGCCTTGATTCGATAGAGGATGCTCAGGTCGCAATTGACGGATATCGACAACTCGAACGTTCACAATTTCTTGCGCACAAGGGGAAAGTGTACCTTGTGGTTTATGGAGTGCTGCAAGGGATATTCCTCCAGCAGGACGCACTCAAAGACCTGGCAAATGCTCTTCACTTTCCGTTCCGAATTGGTGATTATCAGGACTTAAAGACAATTCGCGATATCAGGAATCAGATTGTTGGACATCCAACGAATTACAGTAGGGGCAAGAGCGAATCGTACTTCAGGATCAATAGAATTTCGTTGTCACTGGATGAGTTTGATGTTCTTGAATTCAACAGGTTGGATGGGCAGAGACAAATAGCATCAGTCAACATCACGCAGTTACTTATCGACAACGAGAAACTAGTAGTAAAGGCAATGAAGGATCTAAGGAACAAGTTAGAAACAGATATAAGAAAGCATAAATCCCAGTTTCGCGGCAAACCTCTAGCTGATTGCATCGATAAATCGCTTAGTTATATGTGTGAGAAAGTCAGGGCAGGTGCGTCAGCCTCTAATGACGAATTCGCCCGCCATTCAGCGGGTGCTGCCCTGAAAACCATAGAGCACACATTGAGGGACCTATGCAAGGCCTTATGCGAACGAGGTAAACGTCCTAAAGACTGGGCTGGTGTGGACTTAATTTGGGACGAACTCCAATATCCAATGAAGGCGCTACGAGCCTTCTATCTGAATGAAAGCAATGAAGCTCAGGTTCCTCAGCCGGAAGCCGTCAGAATCTTTGCGTTGTATTTGGATTCGAAATTGATAGAACTAAGAGAAATTTGCCGCGAAATAGACGGGTTTTACAGTAGCAATGAAACATCGTAGGCTGAGGCTCGAAATGCCTCCCCCTCCCCTCCTACCTCGCATACAAGCCCTCCGGCGTTTCCTGGCTGGGCGACGTGCCGGAGCATTGGGAGGTGAGGCGAATTGGGACGATTGCCAAGATCCTAAACGGCTCCACACCTTCAACCAGCAATCCCGACTATTGGGATGGCAACATTGTGTGGGTCACTCCTGACGATCTCGGCAAGTTGAGAGGCCGTTACATCTCTGGTAGTGCCCGCAAAATCACCGAGCAAGGATATAGAGCATGTAGGACCACATTGGCTGCGGCAGGTAGCATTGTAGTCTCGACACGGGCACCAATTGGACACCTTGGAATCCTTCTTTCGGACGGGTGCGTGAATCAAGGTTGCCGGATGCTGGTTCCGGATGGGGCAACAAATCCGGAGTACCTGTACTACGCTCTGAGCACTACATCCTCAAGCCTTGCTTCATTTGGGCAAGGCAGCACCTTCACCGACTTGTCACGCACGCTTTTGGCTGCCTTTCGCCTCCCTCTCCCTCCCCTCGCGGAGCAGTTAGCCATTGTGGAGTTTCTGGAAAAAGCAACCTCTGACTTAGATGCCGCCATTGCCCGTGCCGGGCGGCAGGTTGAGCTGCTGCAAGAGCATCGAATCCGCCTCATCGCCGACGTGGTCCCCGGCAAGCTGGACTTAGGCGAAGCGGCGTTAGAAATGCCGGAGGAACCCGCAAGGGAAGCCTCTATGGACACCAATGGGCCGATGGCGGACAATGAAAGGGCAGGTTTGAAACCCGTCCCAACGTCAACGGCGTATGTCTGGTACGACAGCAACCGGCAACCGGAAGAGAGGTGAACGCATGACAGACTGGAGCAAGTGCCCGGCGGTAGAAGGCGTACCCGGCAGGGTGAGCGGCAACTGGGTCTTCAAGGACACTCGTCTACCGTTGTACGTTCTCTTTGAGAACCTTGCGGCGGGCGCGACCATCTACGATTTCATCGACTGGTTCGAGGGGGCGGATGAACCGGAAGTGAGGGCGGTGCTGGAGCACGTGGCCCAGGAACTCCGGGCCAAAGTCGCCCATGCGGATCCTGTTCCATCACGAGACACCCCGGCAGCTTTGGCGTCGGCTCTTTGGCCATGAAGTGGAAGAGACTCTTATCTGCGATTCGCTAACCTTACGTTGCAACGCTTCAGGCAATGGCCTATGCTGTGAGGTACAACATCTGTGAGACTGTGAACATGAGAAACATAACCGTATCCGTCGACGAGGAGACCCACCGGTTGGCCCGTATACGAGCGGCTGAACTGGATACGTCGGTATCGGCCCTGGTGCGGGAATACCTGCGGGAGCTGAGGAAGAAACCCATGACGGAGATTCCAACAGCGGACGACCAAGGGTCGCACGAAGACTATCTGCGAGGCTTGGACAATCTGTTTACTGATTGGGACGCGCATGGCGTTGGCTTACGCGGCTATGATCGTCTGACTCGTGAGGAAGTGCACGACCGACAGAGGGCAAGGCTGGAGATGCGTATGGCGATAGCCGAAGAGCGGAACGAGAACCTGGAGTCGGAGCTGGCCCGTTTGACCACATCCTTTGAAGAGGTAAATCACGAAGGTAAGGTAGCTGCCACAAAGGAAAAAGCGGAGGGATAAGGACGCTGTCGAGATTCGTGGACACCAACGTGCTGCTGTATGCGGCGCTAGCTTCTCAAGAGGACGCGGAGAAGCGAAGAAAGGCGCGGGAGGTTCTGAAGGCTCACGACCTGGCGTTGTCGGTGCAGGTCTTGCAGGAGTTCTACTGGCAGGCCACTCATCCTGCCCGTACAGGCCGATTGCCGCATGCTCAAGCGATGGCATTTCTCCGGCTGTTTAGACACAAGCCCGTTCAACCAATGACCCGCGAGGTCTTTGAATTGGCAGTCATTATCAGCGAACGGTATCGGATTACCTACTGGGATGGCGCAATCCTTGCCGCCGCACACTCCCTAGGCTGCGATGCGGTGTACTCGGAGGACCTCAGCGTAGGACAGGACTATGACGGCCTCCAGGTAATCAATCCCTTTGTGGAAGAGTCGATAGCTCCGTGACCACCGACACCACAGAACGCGGGCTGGAGACTCCTATTGCAATTGGATGATGGGGGTGAGGAGTTAGGGCCAAGACGTAGACGGTGTGCGGGAGCGTCCGGCGAATTACTCTATCGGCTAGGACCTCGGTGATTCGAAGGACTACGAATGGAAATTCTGCGTTGACCTGGACAAGCTGTCGGCTTTTCTCCACCACACCCAGCCGGTAGTTGCCGAGTCTTTGGACCTGGGTAACGACAGTCCAACGAGGCGGAGATTTCTGGCCCGGCTTCAGAGGGAGATCACCAAGTGCGGGACGATTGACGTCTTGCGCAATGGCATCAAGCACGGTCACCACCAATTCGATTCGATGCATGGCACGCCGTCACCGGGCAACCGGAAGGCTAGGGACCTGTACGAGAAGAACCGCTTCAGCGTCACCAGGCAGCTCCGCTACAGTCGGGACGAGACCCAGCTTGCGATTGACCTGGGTCTGTAGAGAGCCATTGCCGCCGATTTAGCCTTGCCATTGATGGACTTTCCTCCGAGGGAACAGTTGTTAATCCCTGTACATGGCTATGACACTACGGATCCCGGTCTGATTCCAATGCTCCATAAGGGGGGGCCTGCGTGCCCCCCTCTATGAGGCCTTGGATATCGACTTCTACGCCGCCACACTCTGGGAGGGCACAGGGGATTCTTGCTCGAGGGGGTCTCCCGCGCGAGTCCCTCTCACGGACCATGGTAATTCGCCACCCGACTCCCCAAAATCTAGGCATGGAGACCGAGACGATATCCACAACATGGTGACGATGAGAAGTCGTTCCAACGGTGTACTCGAGGATTTCCCAGGACCGTGGAACTGATTCGGAAGAATGGGTTGATCGGAGCAATAATTTGGATTTATTGGAAGGAGAACACTATGCAGGAGAGATTATTGAGACGTCGAGAAGTTGAGAGAATAACGGGGATAAGTCGTTCGTCTATCTATCGGCTAATGCAGGAAGGAGAGTTTCCAAGGCCCGTAAGGTTAGGTCCGGCTGCTGTTAGGTGGAGGGCCAGTGACATCACGGCCTGGATCGAGTCGCGGCCAATGGCGACGGGTGAATTTGGCCAGTCCAACGTTCGCTAGATTCGAAGCGACGGACGGTTCAACCGAGTAGGTAATCTGCCCACTGCTGCATCAGGGTGCGGCGCCGCTCAAACAGGTCGGTCCTGGCATAGGCTTGTTCGGTTGAGTTTCCCAACGTGTGGGCCAGGGCTGCTTCCGATACCGCCCACGGCGTATCCGTCTGCTCCAGTGTCCAGTTCTTGAAGCTGCTGCGAAACCCGTGGACCGTCGCGCGGTCCGCAAGGCCAACGGAGCGAAGGACCTTCATTAGAGTCATATCGGACAAGGGAGCCTTCTTCTTATTCAGTGATGGGAAGACCAGTCCCGATTCGTCGAGTAATGCGTATGCTTCAGCCAGAGCATAAGATGCTTGTGTGGAGAGAGGCACTCGATGCTCCACTCCTGATTTCATCCGTTCTCCAGGGATGCGCCAAACCAGATTCTTGAGATCAATCTCGTCCCAAGTGGCGCCTCTGGCTTCACCGGAGCGTGCGGCAGTCAGTACCAGGAATCTGAAGCAAAATTTGGAAGGCAAAGAGGCCTCGGACGCGTCAACGATTTGAAGTGCCTTACCCACCTCCTGGTAGGGCAGGGACCTTAGATGTGCCTTCACCTTCGGCATGCGGGGCAACGCGCCGTCGATGGCTTCACCCGCTGGATTTGACTCTAGGAAGCCATGCGCCATTGCCCATCGGAACACGGTCCTCATCCTTTGACGCACGCGTCGGGCGGTCTCCGGCTTGGTAGTCCAAATAGGAGTGAGGACTTGAAGAACACCCCTGCGGTCAATGCGATTTATGGGAGTGGTGCCCAGCTTTGGCATGGCGTGGCGCTCGAGAGTCTTGATCCAACTGGAAATGTGATGGGCGTTTCGCCAACGAGGCTTATTCGCCTCGTGGACCACAATGGCGGCTTCTTTGAAAGTCGGAATTTTGGCCTTTCGCTTCTCGGCGACGGGATCTCGGCCCTCCGCAATGATTGCCCGGTTTTCTGACGCTTTTTTGCGAGCTTGGGCAAGACTAACGGATGGGAAACTTCCTAGCCCAATATCACGCCGTCGATCGGCAACAGTAATACGTTGGACCCAGGATTTCCGACCCGTTTTTGTAATGAAGAGGTGCAGACCCCCTCCATCGGAATACCGTCCAGGCTCTTTTAATGCCCTGACTCTGGTCGCCGATAATGCCAATTGAGACCTCCAAGAAGCCGTTTCGTTACCACATCTGTTACCACAATTGAGTTGGGATACCAGGGGAACGCTTTAGCATAATTAGAACGCATTTTAACGCAATTTAGCTATAAAAGCAAGACTTTTTGGAACAAAAAGGGAAGGCAAAAGAAGGGTAAAAAATGGAGCTGGGGGGACTCGAACCCCCTACCTCTTCAATGCCATTGAAGCGCTCTCCCAGATGAGCTACAGCCCCACGAGGTTGTATATGATAGCACAGGATTGGGGATTCATCCCAGCGTGGGGCGTGAAGGGATGCTTGGAGAGGGGTAGTGCATGAGGATTGGAGGGAGGGTTAGGGGGGTGTGATGGTGGTGAAGCCGGCGTAGGGGCGGAGGGCTTCGGGGATGAGGACGGAGCCGTCGGCCTGCTGACCGTTTTCGAGGATTGCAATGACGATTCGCGGCAAGGCCAGTCCGGAGCCGTTCAGGGTGTGGGCCAGGGTGGGAGGCGCGCCGGTTTCGGTACGGAAGCGGACGTTGGCGCGCCGGGCCTGAAAGTCGGTGCAGTTGGAGCAGGAGCTTACCTCCAGCCATTCCTGGGAGCCAGGGGCCCAGACTTCGAGGTCGTAGGACTTGGAAGAAGCGAAGCCAAGTTCCGGGGCGCAGAGCTGCAGGACGCGGTAGGGTAGTTCCAGGGCCTGACAGACCATTTCGGCGTCGGCGACAAGGCCTTGGAGTTCGTCCTCGGAGGTCTCGGGTTCGACGAACTTGTACATCTCGACCTTCTGGAACTGGTGGACTCGCTTGATGCCTCGGGTGTCGCGTCCGGCGGCGGCCTTCTCCCGGCGGAAGCAGGGGGTGGAGGCGGTGTAGCGGAGGGGCAGCGTTCCCGGAGGGAGCACTTCGTCGCGGTGGAGGTTGGTGAGGGGAACTTCTGCGGTGGGAATCAGCCAGAGGTCGTCTTCGTCGTCGTGGTATAGATTGTCGCCGAACTTGGGGAGGTTGCCGGATGCCTCCATGACATCGCGTCGAACGACGGCGGGGAGCTGGGCCTCCGTATAGCCGTTTTTCGTGGTGTGGAGGTCGAGCATGAAGTTGACCAGGGCGCGTTCCAGCCGGGCGCCCTGTCCCATGAGGACGAAGAAGCGGGAGCCGGCGAGCTTTGCGCCTCGGGGAAGGTCGATGACGCCGAGGAGCTCGCCCAGGTCCCAGTGGGGCTTGGGGAGGAAGTCGAAGGCGGGGATGTCACCCCAGGTGCGAATGACGACGTTGTCGTCTTCGCCTTCGCCGTCGGGCACGTCGGACTGAGGGATGTTGGGGAGGCCGAGGAGGAGTTGGTGGAGTTTGGCCTGAATCTCTTCGTGCTCCTTGTCGAGGGCCGAAAGCTGCCGGCCAACCTGCCGCATTTCGGCAATCAGAGGGGCGCGGTCTCCGGACATCCGGCCGATGGCGCGGCTGGTCCTATTACGACGGGCGCGGAGCATGTCGGCTTTAGCCTGCAGGGTGCGACGTTGTATATCAAGGACCTGAATTTCATCAATGGGCTGCTCCTCGCCACGGCGGGCCAAGGCTTTGGCGACGAAGTTTGGGTCTTTGCGGATGAGTTCAAGGGAGAGCATGGGCTAATCCCTGGTGCGCATCTGGGGAAAGAGGAGGATGTCGCGGATGGTGGTCTGGCCCGTGAGAAGCATTACGAGGCGGTCGATGCCGATGCCGAGACCGCCGGTGGGGGGCATGCCGTATTCCAGGGCGAGGAGGAAATCTTCGTCAGTGCGGTCGGTCTCCTCGTCGGCGAAGAGGCGGCGGGCTTCTTCCTGCTCCTCAAAGCGGCGTCGCTGCTCGATAGGGTCGTTCAACTCGGTGTAGGCGTTGGCTAATTCCATGCCCACGACGAAGCATTCGAAGCGCTCCACAAGGTGGGGGCTGCCGGGCTTCTTCTTGGCTAGAGGGGACATGGCCATGGGGTAGTCGATGATGAAGGTGGGCTGGATGAGGTGGGGTTCGACGGCCTGGGAGAGGAGCTTGTCGTAGACCTGATGGACGGGGCCGGGGGCGAGGTCTAAGCCCTTACCGCGGGCTTCGTCGATGAGGTCCCGGGTTGTGGCTTCGCCCTGGAGGTACGGGATGAGATCTATGCCGCCGTACTCTTGAATAGCCTCGCAGAAGGGGAGGCGGCGCCACGGGGGCTTGAGGTTGATGGAGTGGTCCTCGTATTGAATGGTTGCAGAATCGAAGACGGTCTGGGCTGCGTGGTGCACCATCTCCTCAACCATTGACATAACGTTGGTGTAATCGGCGTAGGCCTCGTAGCTCTCCATCATGGTGAACTCGGGATTGTGGTCCTGGTCGACTCCCTCGTTGCGGAAGATGCGGCCGATTTCGTAGACCTTGTCGAAGCCGCCGACGATGAGCCGCTTGAGATAGAGCTCGGTGGCGATGCGCATATAGAGCTGCTGGTCCAGGGCGTTGTGGTGGGTGGTGAAGGGGCGAGCGAGGGCGCCGGCGGCGACGGGGACGAGGACGGGGGTGTCGACTTCGATGAAGCCGCGGGCGTTCATGAAGGAGCGGACGGCTTCGATGATGCGGCTGCGGTGGACGAAGGTGGGCATAACGTCGTCGTTATTGGCGATGAGGTCGAGATAGCGCTGTCGGTAGCGCTGCTCAGTGTCGCGGAGGCCGTGCCACTTTTCGGGCAGGGGGCGCATGGACTTGGAGAGGAGGTTGAAGGTGCGGGCTTCGACGGTTACCTCGCCGGTGCGGGTGCGGATCATGGGGCCGGAGGCTTCGATGAAGTCGCCGACGTCGAGGTCGCGGAGGATGGGGTAGGCTTCGCCGACGAGGTCGGCGCGGAACTGGACCTGGAGCTTGCCGGTGGAGTCACGCAGGTCTATGAAGGTGTTGCGGCCCATGCCGCGGCGGGCGATGATGCGTCCGGCGACGGTTACGGCGGGGGTTTCGTCATGGTCCGACTGTTCCTGCTCGACGAAAAGCTCTCTGGCCTGGGCGTTGGCGTGGGTGCGGGAGACGCGCGGGGGGTAGGGGTCTATTCCCTTGTCCAGGAGGCGCTGGAGCTTCTGCTGGCGGCTGGTCTGGTGGTCGGCAACCCGTTTCGGCATAGGAAGAAGAGGCGCGGCCGGTCTACTGGATATCCAGGACTTCCAGGTTGATGGTCCCGGCGGGCACCTTTACCTGAGCCGTCTGGCCGACTTTCGTTCCCAAGAGGGCCTTGCCGATGGGGGAGAGGTTGGAGATTTTGCCCTGGGAGGGGTCGGCCTCGGGGCTGCCGACGATGAAATACTTTTCCTTCTTGCCCCTGCGCTGGTTCATGACGGTGACCTTGGAGCCGACGTTTACTTCGTCGGAATCCTCGGCCACGTCCTCGATGATGGTGGACTTGTTGATGATGCGTTCAAGGTCGAGGATGCGGCCTTCGATGAAGGCCTGTTCCTTCTTGGCCTCGTCGTATTCGGCGTTGTCGACGGTGCCGCCAATGGAGTTGGCGCGCTGGATTCTGTCGGCGACTTCCTGACGGCGGGTGGTTCGGATATAGTCGAGCTCTTTCTGGAGTTTAACTAGACCTTCTTTGGTGAGGTAAGTGGGTTGAGTCAAGGTGAACCTCCAGAAAAAGAGAAAAGACCAGGCGCACTTCGGCCCTTGCCCAGTCAGACACATTGTACCGCTTTGGGGGTTGGGTTGTAAAGGGCGGTGGGGGGGTGGTTAAGGGTGGGAGGGTAGCGGGATTGGGGGAAAAGGCGTAGAATGCTAGCCAAAATATCCCAGTGGAGGAGCTAAGGTGGCAACGAGCAAGGTTATTTCGTCGGATTCTCACGTGGTTGAGCCGCCCAACGTCTGGATGGAGCGGATGGACCAGGACAGGTTTGGCAGCAGGATTCCACACATGGTCAGCGTGGAGGGCATCGACGCCTGGATTGTCGACAACAAGGAGACGGGAGGGGTTGGGGCGATTGCCCAGGCGGGTCTGCGCTTCGACCGTCCCGAGGACATTGTTCTGAAGGGGGCCTTCGACGACGTGCGGCCCGGCGGGTATATTCCCAAAGAGCACGTGAAGGACATGGAAATCGACGGGGTGTACGGCGGTCTGGTATATCCATCGATTGGACTGGCGCTCTTTCGGGACGTGGCGGACCCGGACCTGGCGCGGGGGATCTTCGGCGCTTATAACGACTGGCTGGCCGAGTTCTGCAACGCTTATCCGGAGAGGTTAAAGGGCGCGGCGATGATTCTGGTGGACGAGGACGTGGAGCTTGCCATCGAGGAGACGCAGCGGGTGGCGGAGCAGGGCATCAGGACGGTCATGATTCCCAGCTACCCGCGGGCCGACCGGACCTACGACAATCCCATTTATGAGCCTTTCTGGGCCATGTGCGAGGAGAACGACGTTACGGTGAATCTGCACGTGACGACGAACCGTCCCAAGGCGGACCCGATAGACAGGGGCGTCACCACGACGAGCACAGCATCCTACGTGCAGCACGACTACTGGGTGCGGATGTCGCTGTGCCACATCATATTCTCCGGCGTGCTGGAGAGGTATCCGCGGCTGAGGGTGGCGGAGGTGGAGCACGAGCTGGGTTGGCTTCCATACTTCATAGGACGCATCGACATTGCGTACGAGGAGAAGCAGGAGTCACTGGCGATGCGGTTCAAGGACGGGATGATGCCGAGTGATTTCATGCGGAACAACGTGTACCATAGCTTCCAGGAGGACGCGCTGGGGATACAGATGCGGCACGTGATTGGCGTGGAGAACCTGATGTGGGGCTCGGACTACCCGCACTCGGAGTCGACGTTCCCGAAGTCGATTGAGATTCTGGACAAGATTCTCGAAGGAGTGCCGGAGGAGGAGAAGGCGATGATTGTGGGGGATAACGCGGCGCGGGTTTACGGGTTTTAGTTTCTTTTGCCCTTCGGAAGTCGCTGGACCTAGAGTTTAAGAAACCGGCCAAGGCTGCGTTAAGCCTTGGCCGGTTTATTTTGGTGGGGGGCGTCACCCCCATCCTAACCTTCCCCCGTCAAAGGGGGAAGGGATTTTGGGCGGGGTATTGGTTGTGGTTCAATTGGTCCACTCCAGCCAACTTCCGTGGGCATCGACACTTGCCAGCTTGCGGGTCGATCTGATTCCTCCGCGGATTGAGGCCAGTTCGAGGGTGGCATAGTCCTGCCTGGTAAGCATTTCGGCGGAGAGTAGATAGATGTCTCTTTCCATCGAGAGCTTATCCAGGAGGGAGTTGAATTTGGCCCTTTCGTCCTGGGAGAACTGGTTGATGGTGTGGGCGTGGAAGATGCAGAGGGTGGAATCGGGAGGGACGCTGTTCAGGACCGTGGGCAGCGTTTTCAGGGCATCCCCGGTGATTATCGGCGGAGGGTTGGTTATTGCCAGAGCTATTGCTGCTTTTAGTTGGGCAGCTCGATGTTGGTGCTCCGGCCATACCAAGGCTCGCAACCAGAGGGCCGAATCCGGATCAGTTACGTCTACCGGGTTGAGGTCGAGGCCAATCTGAAACGCTATAGGTGGAAAGTAGTGTGGGATTGGGGGAAGGTTGCTGCCGCGAACCTCTGCCTTTATTCGGACAGGAGAGGACTGGTCGCCCACGACTTTGGCGTCGTACTCATAACGGTAGCGATTCCAGAGGAGATGCAGTCCAGCGCTGGCGCCAATGTCGACGATGGATAGGGGAGAGCACGGGTGCTGTTCGGATATGAAGGTAAAGGCTGTCAGCAGGTAAGAGCATCTGGCGACTTCGTTGGTCTGCACCAGCCGGCTGGACAAGAGGACTCGGATGTCGTGGTCGTATTCCAGGCAGAACTCGCGGAAATAGGGATAGGCCTCGGTAGCAGGGTGCGGGTCGGGGGACAAGGAGGGATAGAAGGATGAGAGTTTGTCTTTTGCCCCTTTGAGGAGCAGATAATGAACGGCCCCAAAGAGCAGGTTGGGGACGGGCCGGTGGGTGGCGGATGAAGCGATGGTCAGCAGGTCAGGGTCGTTGGCTATGGCGTCGGCGAGAGATGCGTAGAGGGGTGAGCCGCCGATAGAGGCTTCGTTAGAGAACCGTTTGAAGACTTGAGCGAGGGCTTCCAATTCATTATGGTCTCTCGATGCGACGATGATTGAGCCTCCATAGTCCGCGGCGAGGGGAGAGTCACCCCCATCCCCGTATCGAGTACGGGGCAGGCTTCAATCTTCCCCCGTCAAGGGGGAAGAGGTAAGACTGGATTCCGGCTTTCGCCGGAATGACGGAGTTGGGGGGGATCCTCACCCCAGCCCTCTCCCAGGACGGGAGAGGGGGTAAAAGGGACGGGCGCCCACGAGGGACGCCCGTACGCATCAGAGTTCGCTAGGAGTGTTCGGCGACCATTTCCATGGCGGCGGACTCGATGGCGGGGAGGGTGGCGTCGATGAGGTCGAGGTCGAGTTCCTGGACGATGCCGGGGTAGCCCGCCTTGTTGAGCATGTCGGGGAGCTTGCGCGCCTTGAACTGGTCGAGGGTCCATCGGAGGGTGTCGGGGACTATGGTCTGGTCCCAGTAGAGGCGGATATTCTTGTTGCGGGGGCCGTAGTGGTAGTGGGGCCCGCGATCGAAGCAGTCGAAGGCGAGAAGTTCGACCTCCTGCCCGGCAACGTCGCCGAGGACGTGGATGGCGAGGCCCTGTCCGATGGAGAGTTCGCGGAACTCGAGGCCGAACTTGATGTTGCCCATCTCGAAGATGCGGTCACCACGGTTGTGGGTGACGGTGCTTCGCTGGGCGAGGGCCATCTCGCGGGCTGCGGCTTCGACATCGTCGAGCTTGCCCTGTACTTCGTCGGAGTCGGCCTGGGCGGCGAGGTCTTCGGCGCCGGCCTTGGTGAGCATGGTGCCGAAGTTGTTACGGAGCTGGCTCATGGCCCAGCCGATGGGGTTGCCGGAGGTGGTGGTGTCGAGGTTATGGCGCTCGTTGATGGTGGTGGGGCCGTAGTGGTAGTGGGGGGTCTGGTCGAAGCAGTCGAAGCGGAGAAGCTCGGTCTCCTTGCCCTCGACGGGGCCCATGACCATGAGGCAGACGCCCTGGTCGTGGAGCAGGTCGCGGTGCCTCATGTAGAACCGGATGTCACCTGCTTCGATGGATACGGGACCGCCCATTGCGGGGCCGTCCATAGCGGTCATCTGCTGTGCGTTGGTTTCTGCCATATTTATTCTCCTTACTGCGTATTCTGCACCTGGGGCTGTCCGGTTGAGTCGGAAGAGCCGCCGGGCAGGGGCCAGTTGGATGAGGCCATTACGCCCATTATACCTGAGGATTGGGAGGCGTCAAACGGGGGAGGGGGTCACTGCGTGACGGCAAGTTTGGCAGAGTTGGGCTAGGGTTGTGGGGTTTGGTGTCCTTCGACAAGCTCAGGATGAGCGGAGGGGGGTAATTGCAGGGCTGGATTAGCGAACTACCCTGTCCAGAAGTCTCTCATCCCAACGCTTGCCGCAACGCTGGCAAGGTCCGAGGGGAATGATTTCTTTATCCGTGATTTCGTCTTCTTTTGTGGTGCAACGACGGTGTACCACTTTGCCCGTCGAAAGTAAGACGGGCTGGTTCAGATATTGCTCCTTTTCAGAGTGTCTCTGATTCTGGTTGGCGCGCCAACGCTTCCAGCGCCATGCGATCAAATAGCGTCGGTTCCACAGCCCCAGGATTACAGCCAAGACAATACCCGTAATGACCCCGAAAATGACTAGTTCGATGTTGTCGCGCATTTTGTTAATTCGGTGTGACAAGCAAAGTAGGGCAGGACACTGCTTCTGCGGCCAACGAGATTCTTCGACTACGCTTCGCTGCGCTCAGAATGACATGTGGGTGGAAAGGGAAGGGGGGTGGCGCGCTTGGCGGGATTCGAACCCACGACCTCAGCCTCCGCAGGGCTGCGCTCTATCCTGCTGAGCTACAAGCGCTTGATTCTACCTATGTGGTGCCGAGGGTGGGATTTGAACCCACACGCCCGTAAGGACACTGCGCCCTGAACACAGCGCGTCTGCCGTTCCGCCACCTCGGCGCCGGTGCCGCGTCTGAGTGGTGGGCGGTGATGGATTTGAACCAACGACCTCCTCGGTGTGAACGAGGCGCTCTAACCACTGAGCCAACCGCCCTCGACAACTCTAACGCGGGCAAGGGGATATTATAGCAGTCCGTTGGGGAAACGGCCAACCGGGATTGTATGTGCGGATGGGCAACTGCGTTGCGGCAAGTTTGGGGAGTTGGTGGTGGGTTGAGGGGTTTGGTGACCGGTAGACGGTGGGCCCCCGCTTTCGCGGGGGTGGGGATTTGGAGCGGGGATGGGAGAGGGGGAAGAGGGGGTGGAATTGAATTTGGAAAACAATTGGGATTGTGCCTAATTGTTTTGGCATTTGTTTCAGGGGTTTGTGCCTGAGAAGGGAATTGAATTGGAAACAATTCGGGGGGGGGGTTCGCTCGAATTCGTGCCTGAGAAGGGGGAAAATCGTGAATTGAATTGTTTCAAAATTTTTTTGGAGAGGAATTTGGAGTAGCAGGGTGTGCTTGTGCGCGTTCCAGTTACCGAAGGGAGCGCCGCGCTTTTCTTGGGACGGCCGCCCGAGTCTTTGGAGAATTGCTCAACGAGCAAGTACCTGGGAAGACTGGATTCGTGGTCCAAATCGTTGAAGGTGTCGGCCATGTGTTCTGCAATTGACATGTTGAGAGGATAGCAGGGGAAGGTTATGCGTGGCAAGGGGGGAAATGGCACTTTGCGGAGTGCATGACGGCAAATCTTACAGAGTTTGGGTCGGGTTGAGGGGTTTGGTTACTGTGCCGTAGTGGAGGGAGGATAGAGGAGAGTGCCCTCACCCCCGTATCAAGTACGGGGCAGGCTCCAACCCTCTCCCAGGACGGGAGACCTTTGCGTAACTGTCGAAACAGGTTCAGATTGTGGCGTTGTCCCACCCTAGTCATAGCTAAATCGCGCATTTCTGGATTCCGGCTTTCGCCGGAATGACGGGTGTTCAAAGGTCTCCAGGACGGGAGAGGGGGAAGAATGGGCCCCCGCTTTCGCGAGGGTGGGGATAGGAGAGCGGGGGTGGGGGCAACTGCGTTGCGGCAAGGTCATTGCATGACGGCAAGTCTTACAGAGGTTGGGTTGAGGGGTGGGGGCGGTTGCGGGTGTGGAAAGGGGCTTGCTATACTTCAAATCAGGTCGGAACCATCTTTTACCTTATGCTCGGATCACGGGGGTGTCACTATGAGCAGAAATCCATTCTCCACTTCGACGCCCGATTACACGATGGGTTACAGCGAGGAATACGTGCGATTCCTCTCACATCGGTCGGAGGAGAGTCTCGCCTATCTCATTCCGTATCTAAAGCCCGGGCTTCGGGTTCTTGACGTGGGCTGCGGACCGGGAGTCTTATCGTTGTGGCTGGCCGAAGCGGTAGACGGAATTGAGCTGCACGGCATCGACGTCGAGCCGTCGCAAGTTGAAACTGCTGAACAGCTCGCATTGATGCGGCGGCGCGAGGATTTGTCATTTCAGATTGCCGACATATCGGAACTTCCATTTGAGGACGGCTTCTTTGACGTTGCTTTCTGCAACGACGTGCTGGCATACGTTCCCGATACGGGCACAGCTATTGGGGAGGTGAAGCGGGTCCTGAAGCCCGGCGGCGTGTTTGGGTGCCGAGAAATGATTATAGACTCGTGCTTCCTATACCCGGAGCTTGGTTTCATGAAGAGGGGCTTTGAGGTGTTCGCAGACCTGCTTGCGGCGGACGAAGGGTATCCGCAGATGGGCAAGGAACTGAAGATGCGTCTGCAGGAGACGGGACTCACGGACATACAGATATCCGCCTCCTTCGAGGTCTATGACAGCCCTGAACGAGTTGAAATCTTTCACCGAATGGTCAAAGAGTGGTTCCTGTCTTCGGAGGTCACTGTAGCGGCGAATAAGTACGGGGCGTCGACGGAAAGACTTTTTGGCGGCATCAGCAAGGCCGTTGACGAGTGGAAGGGGCTTCCCGACGCATGGGGTGTCCTGGCCTTTGGTGAAGGGGTGGGCACGCGTCCCTGAGGGGCCTGCTGTGGGAGGACTTGGGTTGAGGGGAGTGAGAGTGGGCCCCCGCTTTCGCGGTGGTGGGGATAGGAAAGTGGGGATGGTCGCCCTTCGACAGGCTCAGGATGAGCGAATGGGGGGAGGGCTGGTTTGAAACCCGCCCCTACAGGGAAGCAGTGAGAGGGGGAAGAGGTTTGAACGGAGGGGGGTTAGGGTTCGGAGGTGTCCCAGTCGGGGAGGGTCCAGTAGCCGATTTTTGGGAGTTCGACGCGGGAGGTGAGGCCCTGGGCCCGCTTGAGTCGCTGGCAGTTGTAGAGGTGGGTGACGAGTTCGCCCTCGCTGTGGTGGAAGCATCCTTCCAGGGTGAAGATGCGCATGTTGGGGTCGGTTGGGTGGGGGAGCAGGGTGCCCGGGTATCTGTGGGCAATGGGGTCGTAGAAGCCGGGGCCTTCCATTTCGATGGTCTTGGCGCGGAGGGATTCCATGGTTTCCCTTCTGAGGATGCCGTGGACCATTTCGATTGCCTCGTGCAGCTTGCCGAGGATAACGTCAATCTCCCACCACTGCTCCTTGTCGAGCTGGCGATGGGGGAGAGCGGCCAGGTAGTCGACTTCGTCGCGGTAGGGGATGCCTTCGGGGAAGATCTGGTCGCCCCAGCGGAGGATGTACCAGCGGAAGAGATGGGAGGCGACGTGGCTGATGTTGTTGCGGATGCTCCAGCCGGACCAGCCCCATTTGGGACTTGTCCAGTCAAGCTGGCCGTCGGTCAGTCCTTCGAATTCCTCGGCGACCATTGCTTCGTACTGGCCGAAGAGGGGGAAGTGGTTGATGGCGGAGTCGTTGGGGTTGGGGTGATGGTCAGCCATTATGACGCCTCTCGAACGGGATTTGGAGATGGGTAGGGTATCACCGGGGCGGGAGGTTGTCGACGTTGGGTGGAAGGGTGAAGAGTGGGCCCCCGCTTTCGCGGGGGTGGGGAGAGGGGCGAGGGGGAGTCACCCCCATCTCAATCTTCCCCCGTCAAGGGGGAAGAGGGAAGAATTGGAGGGGGTTACCAGCCTTCTTTTGGCTTGCTGGCGGGACGTCGGGCGTCGGGGCTTCCGCCTCCAAAGTCCCCTGCGAACATGATGATGGTGGCGAGGGTGGCGCCCAGGGTACCAAGGACGATGAGGGCGATGGACGGGAGTAGAGGGAAGTCTGCCATGGAGCGTACCAATTCCTGGAGAACGTCCACCACAGGCTCACATGCGAAGTCCGTAGCGTCGCCGCACACCTCGTAGGACACGGTCGGGAGGAGGGTTGAGAGCAGGGCTGAGACGACTATGGCGATGATGCCGGTGACTATGAGGATTATGCTGGGCCAGAGGAGCATTGAAGCGCGGTGGGGCATATTGACGAGGGCAAGGAGGACGGTTGCCACGGCCATGATTACGAGGGAGATGGTGGGGCCGACACCCTGGAGGGCGTTGATAGGGTCGCGAACTTCGTCGACGTCCTCGAGGAACCGGTCACGGGGCATGTCGGAAGCTTCGGCGGCGGCTTCCACGAGGTCGAATCGGTCTCGGTTGTCGAGATGGGCGCGCACCTCGGCGATGGCTTCGTCGATATAAGGGGAGACGACGGAACGGGCGGCCAGCTTCATGGCTTCGGGACTGTCGGGCTGTTCAAGGAGTGTGGCCCTTACTTCCGCCCAGTTTGCTTCGAGGCTGGCGGCGGCTTGAGGTTCCAGACGGGAGAGAACGGGCAAAACCTGGTCTATGGCAACTTCCAGAAGCGGCTCAGGGACGTTTGCGAGGGAGGGCACGGTTGGCGGAATGTCTCCGCCTTCGATGAGGTCTATTAGATTGCGCGCCTCTCGTGCGTAATCCTCCACCGTTGTAGGATGGGTCTGTTCGACGGACTCGACGCGTCGGTCAACGTAGTCGAGGCTTGCGCTGCGCATGCTTTCGATGGGCTGGGCCAATTCGACGAAGAGCTGGGGTTCTTCCACCTCGCCCCGGAGGTAGGACATGGCGCCGGTGATTATTCCGTCCAGCTGGGTCTTGAGGTATGGGACAGGTACGACTTCCTGCGCCAGAGTTTCGAACTCGTTGGCGTCCATGCCGAGGTCGTCGCGCAGCCCGCCGACATCTTCGCTATCGCGAATCTCCGAGATGAGTCCGGCCTGAATAGTCTCGTAGGAATTGTTCTCTTCCAGCACCTGAGTGTAGAAGGAAGGCTCCAGCAGGATGGTGCGAACCTTGGAGGCGGTGAGGAAGGCGAGGAAGCTGACGCAGATGACAACGGCGAACAGGAGGGAGGCGAGGGTGCGTATGGAGGTCTCCAGCATGGGTGAACGGGGAGTTATCCGAGCGTAGTTTCCGGGAGAAGCGTCGGGAAGAGGGGATTTAGATGTGGGGGGTTGAGGGAGTTCAAGGCAATAAGATTGTACACCAAAGTGTTGTTGAGGGTGGGCGTGGGGCGGTGAGGGTGATTGGAGGGTTGTTTGCTAGCTGAGGGATAAAGAGTGGTCCCCCGCTTTCGCGGGGGTGGGGAATTGGGAGGGGCGGGCGGTTCGCGAACTGCCCCTACGGGATGGAATGAGCGTGGGTTGGGTGTGGCGGTTGTGGTATTGTGGAGCCGTGACGGGTAGAATCGGCTTCATGCGTCAGGACGCCCCATAAAAAGTGAGGAAAGACACTTTCACCTCCAGGATGCTGGGCGCTCTGCAACACGCCGAGTTCAGGCGGCTGTGGGCGGCGACGGCGTTTTCGCAGTCGTCGGCGTGGGCGCTGATTGTGGCCAGGGCGGCGCTGGCCCTGAACGAGACGGGGGCGGCCAGCGCGGCGGGAATCGTAACCTTCGCGGCGATGATGCCTTCGGTGGTGATGTCGCCTGTGGCGGGGTATCTGGCGGACCGATTCGACCGGCGGCGGGTACTGGCCGCCGCCTATGCGGTCAACCTGGCGCAGAACGCGATACTGGCGGCGTTGGTTATCACGGGCACCCTGGAGTTCTGGCAGCTGGTGGTATTGTCCACGGTCAACGGGTTCGCGAGGGCTACGCAGATGCCGGCGGCGCAGGCGCTGCTTCCGAACCTGGTGCCGAGAAGCAAGCTGGTAAACGCGGTGGCTTTTCATCACGCGACGGTTCAGGGGGCGAAGCTGATGGGGCCGTTGTTTATTCTGCCGGCGGTGCTGACGGGTTACAGCGAGTGGGCCTTCGTAATTTCGCTGGTGCTGTACGTGGTGGGGCTGGCGCTGGTGCTGCAGATTCGGACGGTGTCGCGAGGTGTGGTGGACCGGAGCCGGAGTGCCGTGGGAAACCTGGCGCAGGGGCTGTCGTTCGTCTATCAACACCGGTTGCTGCTGCCCCTGTTCCTGATGGTGGTGGCGCATTGCTCACTGGTCATGTCCTACGAAACGCTGTTTCCCATTCTGTCGCGAGACAGGCTGGGGTTGACGGAGGGAGCGGAGCTATATAAGGGCGGCAACCTGCTGATGATCGGCATAGGGGCGGGTTCGATGGTCTCGTCCTTCAGCATAGCGGGACTGGGGAGCGAGAAGGTACGGGGACGGACGCTGCTGGTGCTGGGGGTGCTGAGCGGGGTGACGCCGATTCTGATGGGATTTTCCTTCAACCTGACGACGGCGGTAATCGCCGCGTTTGGGGTGGGGCTGTCGCAGGCAGGATATATGACGCTTTCGAGCGCAATGGTGCAGCAGATTGTGCCGGACGAGATACGGGGACGGGTGATAGCGATTTACAGCTGGCACCTGCAGGGGGCGATGGCGAGCTTTAACCTGGTGAACGGGATTCTGGCGGATACGGCCTTGTTTAACGCCACGCGGATATTGGGCTTATTCGGGACGATTTTCACAGGAATGACAGTGTTGAGCCTGCTGAACGGTCCACTGCGGGGACTGTATTCCCGAGGAATCGGAACTCGTGCGGCCGCCGAGGCGCTGGCGGAACGGTAAGGCAGATACAGCAGGGAGAGCAGCGAAGATGAAGAAGCTGATTATTCAGGCGGACAGGCTCATTGACGGTCGAGGCGGCGCTCCCGAAGAGGGGATGGCCGTGGTTGTGGAGGGGGATGCTATTTCCGGCGTAGTGCCCGTTGCTCAGTTGGGGGACTCTGTTGATCCGTCGAGTGTACTGCGCTTTCCGGGGGCGACGGTTTTGCCGGGGCTGATTGATGCCCACACGCACACGAATATGGCGGGGCGGGGACGCAGCGGGGAGGAGGCGATGGCGGACGGGGACGACCTGATGCTGCTGCGTTCGGCCCGTAACGCGCGGATTGCGCTTCGGAGCGGGGTGACGACGATGTGCGACAACGGGGCGTGGCACAACACGGGGCTGTCGCTGAAGCGGGGCATCGAGGAGGGGGAGGTTGATGGGCCGACGATGCTGGTCTGCGGGCGGCCGGTTACGGTGACGGGGGGGCATCTGTGGTTCATGGGAGGCGAGGCCGATGGGGTGGACGGAGTACGAACGGTCACACGACAGCTAATCAAGGAAGGGGCTGACTTCATAAAGGTGATTGCGACGGGGGGCAGTACGCTTACCAGCTATCCGTACCGTCCGGCGTTCGGGGTTGACGAGCTGAAGGCGATTACCGTAGAGGCGCATAACCAGGGCCGGTTTGTGGGGGCGCACTGTCGCTCCAACCAGGGGATGCGGAACGTGCTGGAGGCGGGGCTGGACGCCATATATCACGCCTTTTTTGTGGATGAGGAGGAGCGGCCCGCTTACGACGCGGAGATTGTGAAGCGGATTGTACAGCAGAGGGTGTGGGTGAATCCGACGATGCATATCGGCAGGAGCCATATATGGGCGCTGGAGGCGAAGAGGGATGCGGAGGGGCTGACGCTGGAGGAGGAGGGGAAACTGATGGCGGGATATGAGCATCGGAAGACGCGGGTGGAGCAGGTAGGGCGGATGGCGGACGTGGGGGTGCGTCTTATTGCCGGCTCCGACTGCGGCTGGGGGAGCTATCCCTTCGGCCAGCTGCACTACGAGTTGGAGTGCATGGTGCAGGGGGGTCTCACGCCGATGCAGGCGATTCTATCGGCGACGAGTCATGCGGCGGAGGCGCTGGGGATCGGAGGCGGGGTGGGGGAGCTAGCGCCGGGCAAAGCGGCGGACCTGCTGGTGGTGGAGGGGGACCCGTCGGAGGAGATTCTGGACCTGACGAAGGTGCGGGCGGTATTCAAGGGTGGGGAGCGGGTGGAGGGGTAAGGGGAAGGAGATACCACCCCTTCACCGCCCCGCCGTGGGGTCATTGCATGACGGCAAGTTTGGAATGACGAAGAGGGGAGGAAGGGGTCAGGGGGCTACGCCTTGCCGTTGGGCGGGGGTTTGGTGAAGTCTTCGCCGCGAGACTGGGCGTCCTTCCAGCTTGCGTACCAGTCTTCCCAGGCTTGCTGATTTTCGGCGCGGCCCTCCTCTAGGCCTTTTTCTCGACCCTCTTCAAGGCCTTCCTCGCGACCCTCCTCACGTCCTTCCGACAAAAGCTTGTTGCGGAACTTTTCGTCGCTCTCTCGGAGCTTCTTGGTTGCCCATTTCTGAAGATAGTGAGCCATTACCATACCGTACCTCGCAATTTCGGCTAAACCGAAGGACAGGCCTGTGGATGCGGTGACCACGTGTGCCTACGGCAGAAGCACACAGAGAAGGGAAGCGGTTAGATGGCTACGCCTTGCCGTTGGGCGGGGGTTTGGTGAAGTCTTCGCCGCGAGACTGGGCGTCCTTCCAGCTTGCGTACCAGTCTTCCCAGGCTTGCTGATTTTCTGCGCGACCCTCTTCGAGGCCCTCTTCACGTCCTTCCTCACGGCCCTCCGACAAAAGCTTGTTGCGGAACTTTTCGTCGCTCTCTCGGAGCTTCTTGGTTGCCCATTTCTGAAGATAGTGAGCCATTACCATACCGTACCTCGCAATTTCGGCTAAACCGAAGGACAGGCCCGTGGATGCGGTAACCACGTATGCCGAGCCGACGAATACTCCAAAGGATGTTTCAATTATACCCTTTTCGAGACCGATTTCTCTAGCTACGACGATGGTTTCTCCGAAGACCAGCAGAACGACGTAGAATCCGAAGTACCAGTGCCTGTAGGTAGAGACCAGGGTCCAGATGGACTCTCCCTGAGCATTTTCGGCAGGCGGGTCCTTTTCATTGGGATTTCTTGATTCTGCGATGATGGTCTCCCTCTGCATTGAACGCCAGTTTGGACTGCCGCATTGGAATGTAGAACAAAAGACGGGCGATGTCAACAGGAATGATGAGGAGGCGTGGCTATGGGGGAACGTGGTGACAGTAGTTGCCGTTTGGGATATGATGGTCGAATATCAGGAAGGACGCCATGACACTTCCCGTCGTTTACACAATCCAGTTCTGTCCCGCATGCGACAAGCTGCGTGAAACCTGGGACAGCCAAGGCATAGAGTACGTGGAGAAGCGGGTTGACGAGAGCCAGGAGGCACTTGACGAGGCGTTGGAGTATGGGAGCGCCGTGCCGATAATCGTCTACCCGGACGGGCGGATCGAGGAGGGGGAGTTCGAAGGCGTCCACGGTTGAGACATCGGCTGACGGGCCGTGGGCCCGGATAGGAGGTAGACCATGACAGGCAAGACGACGGTTGTGACGCCCCAGAGGTTTGCGGAGGGGTTCTCCTACGAAGAGTACCTGTCGCAGATCAAGGTGAACAAGCTACGGTTTGAGCAGTACTTCGGCGAATTCCAGCCGGAGGAGGGGGATGTTGAGCGGTTCCTCAGCCTGACCCAAAGAGAGGGTGGACCGACGAAGGTACTGGCCATTGGCGAAGATTGGTGCCCGGACGTGTACCGGGGGCTGCCGACGATGGCCAAGCTGGCGGAGCGCGCAGGGTTGGAGGTGCGGGTGTTTCCGCGGGACTCCAACCTGGACGTGATGAATGAGTTTTTGAAAGAGGGGAAGTACCAGTCTATTCCCGTTTTCGTGTTTTATACGGAGGGGTTGGACTACATCTGCCACTGGATTGAGCGTCCCGAGGTGGCGGACCGGGAGTCTGAGGAGATTGAAGCGGCGATTCGTGAGGAGAAGCCCGACCTTGACGACAGGCAGTTTGGCATTGAGCGTCGGAAGCGGGTCAGCCAACGTTTTCCGGAGTGGCAGCAGGCGACGGTGAGGGAGATAAACGAGATGCTGGAACGGGCGATGGGGGGTTAGTTTGGGTGGGACTGTATTCCGGCTTTCGCAAGAATTATGGTGAAGGGCCAATAATTTCGCAAATCAAAACCGCTCTACAAATCGGAGGCACTGGAATATGAAAATTAGCCCAGTTCGAGAAAGGTCATATTCTCTCATTGGCATCTGTGCTGCGAGATTCGGTAATTGGGAAGCAATTTGGCGGAATAGATTTAAACAGGTTGTGCGATATGATTCTTCGAGAATTCGCATTAACTTCCTTGCGCAGATTGGAAGCACAGAATTAGCGCAGGAGCAGTTTTCGAGTAATGAAATCTACGATTTCCGTACTCACATTGTGCATGGACACAGAATGTATGTCGATGTACATGGCAAACTCTCGGTCTTCTTTAAAGGAAAAGAATTCACTTACTCTCAAGAGAAGCTATATGAGCTTGCTAACAAATTTCTTTCTTTCGATCTTGACAACATGACGAAAATCGAAGTTGAACCCGGATCATTCGACGCTCATTACAATCAAATTGGCAAGCAGGAATTGACAAGATTTGAGAGTCGAATTGAGGAAGACTCGCTGAACCAATCGAGTGCTTAAGCCACTAGGCGCAAGAATTTAGGTAACTAAGATTTGACCATTGGCTTAGGATGAATTGGTGGGTAATCGCATGGCATTTGGTGCGAGTTGGCGGGGATTTCAGAGACCAAATGGAGGGAAAGGAAATGAAGTTCGGGATGAACCATATTCACATCAAGTCGGCAGACCCCAGGAGCACGGCCCAGTGGTACGTGGAGAAGTTTGGCGCAACGATTGCCGCAGAGGCGGAGATGGGGGGAACCCTCACGGTTCGTACGGACCTGGGAGGGGCGCGAGTCAACATAACACAGGCGTCCCCGGATGAGCTTCCGGCAGGTTCGTCGGACGCGCACATGGGGCTGGAGCATTTCGGCATTGATACGGATGACATAGACGCGGCGATGGCGGAGCTGGAAGGTAAGGGAGTGAAGGTGCTGGAGGGGATACGGCCGCTGCCGAACGGGATGCGGATCGCCTTTGTTGAGGCGCCGGATAACGTGCGTGTGGAGATAATGCAGGTCCCTTAGGCCAGCCAAGTCTTATCCGGACAGAAATGGAGATGGTGAACCTGTCCATTGGTCCTGACGAGAGCGGAATACCGGTCTTAAATGGGTAGATTTTGGACGGGGGCGCTGTTGGCGGCGGGAGTGGTTTGTGTTGGGTTGCTTTCGAGTTGTAACGACCAGCCACCGACTCGCATGGCAACGCAGGAGTCGGCGCCTGTAGATACCCCGACTGCGGCGCCGACTGTTACGGCTACGCCGGTCCCTCTTTCAATGCCAACGCCGAAGCCGCGTCAGGCTCCAGGGCCAACGCCGGAACCTACGCTCAGTCAGACGCCTACGCTTACGCAGGAACCCACATCGGGAACGACACCAACACCGACGCCTACGCCTGATCCGACAACGCAGAAGCCGATGCCAGAGCCGACTTCGGAATTTTCACCTTTGACGCCAACGCCGACGCCAGTGCCGACGTCCATTCCCATGCCTATGCCCGACTTTCGGGAGGAGGCAGCGGCAAACCTGTCCGAGTTACTCTTGTGGTTTACGCAGCCCAGGCAAGAGGCTGAAGGGGATGCGGTTGAGACGCTCATCGATTTGTGGCTTGTGGATATCAGCCTTGCGGGGCAGATTGCGAGACTTCCATGGGTTTCCAATGGGATAGAGCCATTTGAGCTGAAAGCGATGCGGGGTTTGTTGACAACGGCTAAAGCCGACCAAGCGCTGGCAGACAGAATGATGAGATTCTCCTGGATTTTTGCCGAGCTAACGGAGGAGGAAAAGGATGCGATAGAGGCGATTGCGTCCATAGCGTCAAAGGACACGGAGTTGGCCAGGGAGGTGGCGAACCTGTTCTGGGTTTCAGACGGGGTGAGGGAGGGGGAGAGCGTTATATTGGACGCTTTTGAGTCCGCCGGATCTACCGACCTTGAGCTCCTGAATCGGGCTGAAAGGCTTGCCTGGCATAAGGACAGCGTTTCGTCGGACGAAGCCGATGCCATAGAGCATCTATTCGATCTGGCAGCCAAGGACCCGGAGTTGGCACTGCATCTGGTAAGTCTTTACTGGTTTGTTGACGGTGTGACGGAGGATGAGGGACATGTTCTTGAGCACTTAGACGCAATTGCAGACATGGATGTGGAGGTTGCCAGGCAGATGACGGCTCCTGAGTGGTTCACGGACGACATAGCATCAGATGAGGAGAGGGTCTTCAACGCACTTGCCTTCATTGCGTCGTATGACATACAACTCGCCAGAGATCTGGTGGACTTACCCTGGTTGACGGACGATGATTTGACAAGGGCTGAGAGTTATGTTCTGAACGGAGTAAGAAGAGTTATTCCTAAAGTAGGATTTACAGGGTTAGCCAAGGAGTTGGCAGCATTCTTCTGGATAAGGGACGACGTGACTGATGTGGAGGGCGGCGCCTTCAGCTCACTTTCCCGTGCTGTTTCCAGAATTGCTTCCGAAGACTGGGATTTAGCCAGGGATTTTGCGGCTTTGTCGTGGATAACGGACGGAGTGACAGAAGTAGAGGGAGATGCGTTAGGTGCACTTTCAGGAGGGGTCTCACGGGACGTGGAAATTGCACGGGAGGCGACGGCTTTCCCGTGGATAAGAGACGGAGTGACGGAAGAGGATGTCAATGGGTTAGAGGCGATTGGAAGGTTGATCTCAGAAGACTTGGGCTTGGCACGGGAGGTGGTTGGCCTTCACTGGTTTGCAGATGGCGTGACGGAAGAAGAGACTACTGGGTTAGAGGCGCTTGCGTGGATGGCCTCAGGACACTTGACGGCAGCACGGGAGGCGGCGGGCCTTCACTGGTTTGCAGACGGCGTGACGCAAGAAGAGGTGATTGCGTTAGAGGCGCTTGCGCGGATGGCCTCACGGCACTTGACGTTAGCACGGCAGGTGGCAAATCTTCCCTGGGTTGTTGACGGAGTGACGGAAGCTGAGAGCGTTGTCCTTGATAAATTTTCGTATACAGATTCGGGCGACGTGGAGCTGATGAACCAGGCCATTACAGCTAATTAATGTTGTTTGTGATACGTAACGTATGTAATATGCAATAAAGGGGCCCTTCAGGCGATTTGTCTGTCAGAGGGTAGATATTGCATGAGTAGACTCTGGTTGGTGACGTTATTCTGGGTGGGCGTGGTATGCGTTGGGCTGCTGTCGGCCTGTGGCGATCAGTCTCCGACTCGCATCGGAACACCGGAACCCACGCCTGTAGTCACTCCGACTTCGATGCCGACTCCCACGGCTACGCCTCGAGCGATTCCAACGCCGACTCCCACTCCAATCCCGACGGCCACTCATACGCCTACAGTGACCCCGACTCCGTCAACGACGTCCACGCTCCGTCCAACGGCCACTCCCACGCCGGAGCCCAGTCCAACACCTTCACCGATGCCGGAGCCTACTCCAACGCCGAAGCCTCGTCCTACACCTACCTCAACGCCGGAACCTACACCCAGGTCAACGCCAACGCCCGCGCCTGCACCGACGCCGACACCTGCGCCCAGTCCCAGAGAGATGGCCGTGGCGAGTTTGTCGGAGGTCCTTTCCTGGTTTGAGGACCCGGAGGAAGGGGCTGAAAGTGACGTGGCTGAGTCGCTGGTTGATCTCTGGCTAATGAACGCGGAACTAGGTGAGCGGGTAGCGGGGCTTTCGTGGATTGAGGATGGGTTGGACATCCTGGAGGGGGGTGTGCTGGAGGGCATTCTCCGGGTTTCCAGGGTTGACCCGGTTCTGGCAGAACAGCTGATGTCGTATTTCTGGGTGATGGACGCGCCTACGGAGGAAGAAAAAGTTGTCATAGGCGCTTTCGCGGACATTGCTTCAGGGGACGCAGATTTGGCAGGGCAGATCGCCTCACTTTCGTGGGTTGAAGACGGGGTAAACTCAATCGAAGCCAATGCGCTGGAGGAATTGCCGGAGGTGGCCGCGGTTGAGGCTTCCCTTGTTAGCGCGATGTTGTCATTTCCCTGGATTGCGGATGATGTGACGGAGGAAGAGGGCGTTGTCATTCATTCGATTGCCGTCATGGGTTCCATTGACGCAGAATTGGCGAGAAAAGTGGCGTCGCTCTCTTGGTTGGCAGATGGGGTGACGGAGCACGAGTCTGACGTCTTCCAGGCATTCTCATATGTTGCAACCGAGAATCTGGAGATTGCCAGAGAGATTGCGTCTTTGTTCTGGTTGAATGACCGGGTTTTTGATTCCACTGACAGGACCATCTACATCCTGTTCGGCATTGCGGAGGAGGACAGGGAATTGGGAAGACGAGTAATGTCGCTCACTTGGGTGAATGGGTTTCTGACGAATGCCCTGAGTAGGGTGCTGCAGGACATTTCATCAATAGCTTCCGATGACGTGGAATTTGCCGAGGGAATAGTTTCCATTCCCTGGTTCAGCGAAGGTCTAACGTACAATTCGGAGAGAATACCAGGGATTCTAAGAGAGATGGCCCATCCAGAAGACAAGAACCTGAGCAGATTAGTGATTGCGCTGCCCTGGCTTCATGACGACATTACGTCCCACGAAATCTCCGCCCTGCGTTCAGTTGTTGATTTGATGTACGAAGATAGAGAATTGGCAGAAATAGTAGCCGCACTGCCTTGGCTGTCAGACGATATCACAGAAGAAGAGAGTGCAACTTTGCAAGAACTGGTAACTGTTGCATCTGATAATGTGGAACTTGCGAGAGAACTGGCGACGCTTACATTGCTTACTGAGCGTGCAACGGAGGATACCAGTGCAGTGATCGGCATCTTCTCTGACTTGACATTTATCGACGAAGATTTGTCCCAGCAGGTGAAGTCGCTCCCCTGGTTTACCGATGGCTTGACAGAGGTTGAGAGGAATTCCATAGATGTCTTAATCGGAATTGCGCACCTAGACACTGAGCTTGCCAAAAGTGCAGCGTCGCTTCCTTGGTTTGCAGACGACATTGACGAAGTTGAGTTTGAGGCCATAAACAATTTGGTAGATATAGCGATAAGGGATCTGGATTTGGCGAAAACGCTGATTGGTTTTCCTTGGCTGGTAGACGGCGTGACGAAGCTTGAGGCCTCCGCTCTTTACTCATTAGGCGACACATCATACGAAGACTTGGAGTTGGCCAGGGATGTCATTAATTGGCCCAGATACGAAAACGGCGTTGAGAGGGACCTGGACTTCTTTCTCTTGTGGGCTTTGGGCCGAGCAGACGAGGAACTGTTGGATACCTTGAAGGCAAGGACGTGGTTTACCGACGGGGTAACTGATGAAGAGGCCGCGTTGATTGTCACGATGGCGGGGCAAGAGCCCAGTCTGTATAAGGAGCTGCTCATTGACAGCCATCTATATCACGAGTCTATTTCGCTGCCTCTTGCGGGTGATATCAACGTCTGGCTGGTGCAGGACACGAGTCCCGTTCTGAACCAAGAGTCGTTAAGGCAGATTGAGTCCGCAGCGCAGATTGCCGAGGAATTCTTTGGCGTTCCATTCCCAACCACCGACCTGATCGTGCTGCTGGTAACCGAGGGGAAAAGGGAGTACGGGCATCTTGTGAGGCATCTGGGCAGTCACATGTCGGTAATTGTTCACCGCGGCCGATTATTCGGCATACCCCATGAGGCGGCGCACTATTACTTGACGAGCAATTTTTTGGGCCATCCGTGGTTTACCGAAGGGGGAGCTAATTTTGTGGAGGCGCATGTCAATCATGAGAGGGGGTGGCAGGACATCTCCAGCCGGGAGACTGTGGTGTCAAAGGAAGTACAGAGTTACTGCGTGGACTCGGGCGTTGAAAATATACGCCACAATGCATACCTGTTGGACCGCAGACAAATTTCTCTATTTCAATGCACCTACAGGCTGGGGGAGTATCTGATGCTCCGGCTGCTCAAGATTATGGGCAAGAACGCCATGTCGTCCGCGTTGAATGAGCTATACGTTTCCAGTGGAGGGCACTTACCGGCGCTGAGATTCAGCACGCCACCATCCGAAGAAGAGATATATGGTGCATTTCTGAAGCACGCACCGTCGCAGCAGGATAAGATCCAGAAACTGTTTCAGAAACTTCATGGCGGAGATTTTGCATTTTCAGAAATCGACACTGTCGACGAAGAGGCTGATTCAGCTGAAGGGGCAATGCACGTGGATATAGGTGAAGCGGCTACGGGTTCGCTGGACTACATTTTCGATTTCGACTTCTTCAAGTTTGAGGCGAAGGAGGGGCAGATCTACCGGATCAGCCTGGAGCACGAAACCCTGAGCCATACAAGCTTCACGCTGTACGGTCCAGACGGCGAGACTGAGCTGAGAAATCAATGGCAGGGCCGTATTATGGGGCCTGATGGGCCGTTGATTCAGTGGCGAGCGCCAAGCTCGGAATCGTATTTCCTAGCCGTCCAGAACTTTGGGGGTAAGACCGGCGAGTACACCTTCACCATCACGCCGGTTGATGAGCCGGAGACCGACGACCACGGCAATGGCGTAGAGTCGGCAACAAGGGTTGGGCGCTTCAAGGAGATTCACGGCACTATAGACGGAACTTTCGATGAAGACTACTTTCGCTTCAGCGCCCATGAAGGCAGGGTGTACCACATCTTCATGTGGCCTGAGCAGACGGTTGACCTGTGCGCGCAGATGTATCGAGCCGATGGGAGCAGATCTACGGAATGGCATAATCGCTGTGACCACGGCAGTCTGTGGGCAGGCGGCCGAGTGCACGGGGCCATTTGGGTGGCCCCCGAAACCGGAGACTTCTACCTGGCCATGAGCGGGTTTATGGAGAGCGTTGGCGATTACAAATTCGAGATTATCCTGGCCCTTGATCCCGGCAATCCGAGTTGACGTTGGATCTACACGTTGAAAGAGGTTCCTCCCGCCGGTCAGTCAAGTGGGTAACAGATTCCGAATAGAAAGATTGAGGATAGTCACGCTGTTGGCGGCGGGGCTGGTTTGTGTTGCGTTGCTTGCGGGTTGCGACGATCAGCCGCCGACTCGTGTCGCGACGCAGGAAGCGGCGCCTGTAGTTACCCCGGCTGCGGCGCCGATGGCCACGGCTACGCCGGTACCTCTTTCGATGCCGACGCCCACATTGGCGCGGGAACCTACGCCCAGCCCAACGCCTACGCTGGAGCCGACATCGGAAGCAACGCCAACACCTGCGCCTGATCCGACACGCACGCCGACGCCAGAGCCTACGCCCACGCCGGAACCAAGGCCGACTCCTACTCCTGTACCCACGCCCAGTCCCAGGGAGATTGCCGTGGCGAGTCTTTCGGATATTCTTTCATGGATAAATGAACCTGAACCTGGAGCAGAAAGCGGCGTCGCCGAGTCGCTCAACCTGCAATGGCTTCAGAATTCGGAGTTGGCGGAGCAATTCGCGAGGCTTCCGTGGCTTTCGGATGGGGTGGACCCCCTGGAACGGGACGTGCTTGAGGGCCTGCAAAAGGCGGGCAGGGCAGCCTCCGCTCTTGCCGAGGAGTTGATGGCGCATTCCTGGGTTACGGACGACTTAACTGAGATTGAGGAAGAGTCCCTTAAGGAATTGCGCGAGATTACATTGGTGGACGTAGGGTTAGCAAAAGAATTAGCAGCTTTGCCCTGGTTTGCCGACGGAGCAACTAGACTTGAAATCTCTGCCATCTACTCCCTTGATGATATTGCTTCCAAAGACGAGGGATTGGTGCGGGAAATTCTGAGTTGGCCCAGGTTTGAAGGGGGTGTGACCAGGGACCTGGACTTCTTCCTGCTGTACGCCTTGGCTGAGGTGGATTCGCAACTTCTTAACACTGCGACAACTCAACACTGGTTCACTGATGGGCTTGAAGACAAAGAGGCCGCGTTGATTGTGACTCTCTCAGGCAAGAGCAAAGATCTATTCAGTGACCTGCTTAAACTTGACAGCTTGCATCATTTCTCCGCTACGCTACCTCTGGCAGGCGAGGTAAACATCTGGGTAGTGCAAGGGGTTCATCCTGCGCCTATTTCGGAAGTGGTCAAGCAGGTTGAGGATACCGGACGCGTCGCAGAGGGATTCTTTGGAATCCCTTTTCCTACCTCGGACATTATCGTGCTCGTAGGGGCTGAACGAGTGGCTTATGGTCAGGTTGTTGCCCATCATGGCAGCCACATGAGCATTTCGATAATAGATGGTAAACAAAATCCCCTTCCCCACGAAACCGCTCACTACTATTTACATAACAATTTCAGCCAGGCATGGCTGAATGAAGGGGGAGCGAATTTCATTAGGACCCTCTTTCGTCACGATAGAGGCGAGGACAATTTGGAGGACCGCAGTGCTTGGGCGTCGTCAGGCGTCGAACACGGCTGTAATGACTATGGAGTAGAAAGCCTTCGACCCAGGGATTATCTCGCTGCTCAAAAGCGAATTCAGGATCTGGCTTGCGCCTATCTAATGGGAGAGAGCTTTCTGTTATCTCTGTTGAATGCGATGGGTAAGAGGGCCATGTCATCTGCACTCAAGGAGATGTACCTTGATAGTGGTGGATACCTACCGCACTTGGGAGTTATTACTCCCCCGTCCGAAGAGGAGATATTCGAAGCGTTTATGAGACGCACATCAGCAGAGGGCCAGGAAGAGGTGCGCGAACTGTTTCAGAGACTGCACGGAGGGGATTTCGCTTTTCCTGAAATCGACTATGATGATGCGGAGGCGGATAGGCCTACGGAGCCTGCGGGTGTAGAAGTTGGAGAAGTTGTTGGGGGATCGCTGGACTATGTCTTTGACTTTGACTTCTTCCGGTTCGAGGCGAAAGGAGGTCAGCAATATCGTTTCAGCGTAGAGCACAGCACTCTGGGTCAAAGCAGCATAGCTCTCTTTGGGCCGAACGGGCTGAGCGAGAGACGTGAAGGATGGCGGGGCCGCCAAAGGGGGCCGGACGGGCCGCTGCTCTTGTGGCAGGCCCCAAGTTCGGAGGTGTATTATTTTGCGGTGCAGAACTTTGGGGGGAAGCGCGGCGATTATACTTTCACGATTGAGCCGGTTGGGTCGCCAGCGGAGGCAGACGGCCATCGGGACACACCTGAATCTGCTACAGAGGTGAGGGCGGGGCTGCGAGTTTCAGGCTACATAGACCATTTCAATGATTACGACTACTTCAGATTCAGCGCTCGCGAGGGGGAGGAATTGTCCTTTTCCTTCTACGGGGATTTCTTGAATTCCCTGTGTAGTCAGGTTTACCATGCCGATGGGTCGACAACTGAAAATTGGCCAAATCTATGTGAACTGGCAGATCCTCCTGAATATCGGGAAAGATACGGGATAAACTGGTGGGCGCCCCAAACCGGAGAGTACTATCTTGCGCTATATGGCATGGTTGATATGGTTGGCGAGTATGAGTTTGCAATTAATCAGTCTGGATAGATCGAGTAGCCAGCTTTGACTTTCTCTCGACTTCGCAAGCCAGATTCCAGTTGCAAGATAAGGTGGGTGTATTTGCCTTGCTAGCGGGTTGGGTTTTTTCCCGGGTACGGGGGATGTTCTATGGGTGGTGGGTTGTTGCGGGAGGGATGGTGAGCATTGCCATCAGCAGCGGCATGTTCATGCACGGGTTCCAGTTTTACTTCGAGCCTATGCGGCGGCAGTTTGGGTGGAGCCGGACGCTGATATCCGGCGCTTACACCCTTTCGCGGCTGGAGAGCGGTTTTCTGGGGCCACTGGGCGGTTGGCTGGTGCAGCGTTTCGGCTCGCGGATTGTCATGGCGGGCGGGTTCGTAATTCTGTCTCTCGGGCTGGCGCTATTGAGCCTGACGCAGAACGTGCCGATGTTTTACGTGTCATTTCTGATTCTCTCCATCGGTTCGGGGCTGGCTGCGTGGACTCCGGTGGTACCGGCGCTGACCAACTGGTTCCGTCGAAAGCGGGCGATGGCGGTGGGGCTGACGATGATGGGAATGGGATTCGGGGGCATTCTGGTTGCGCCGGTGGTGGCCTTTTTCATCAACAACTTCAGCTGGGACAAGACGGCGCTGGGCTGCGCAATAATCGCCTTGATTATCGGAATTCCCCTGGCCAGGATCATGCGCTACAGTCCGGAGCCTTACGGCTATCTGCCGGACGGGGACAAACCCGAGGAAGCGACGGACGGGTCGGATGAGCCCAAGCAAGCAGCGGAGGCGGAGCAGGAATTCGACTTTACCGTAAGGGAGGCTTTGCGGTCTCCCGCCTTCTGGCTGATGTCCATCGGGCATTCGATCTCTCTGCTTACCATATCGTCGCTGAGCCTGCACATGGTGCCCTACCTGGAGACAGAACTGGGTTTCTCCACGGAGAGGGCGGCCACGGCGGTGGTGGCGATAAACGCGTTTCTGATGGCGGCGCAGCCGGTGGGGGGATTTCTGGGGGACCGTCTGCCAAAGAAGTACATTGTTGCCGGGACGCTGCTGGGCCACGCGTCGGCGCTGCTGATTTTTGCCCTGGCGGGTAACTTCTGGCTGGTGATTCTGGCGTCGGCGATACAGGGGATGTCGTGGGGGATTCGGGGGCCGGTGATAACGGCGATGAGGGGCGAATACTTCGGGAGGAAGAACTTTCCGATGATACAGGGGTATTCTCACCTGGTGCTGATGGGCGGGCAGATTGTGGGGCCGATGCTGCTGGGCTACATGGCGGACAACTACAGCTACAGCGCGGGTCTGAAGATAATTGCTGGGATGACGGCCGTGGGGGTGTTTATGTTCCTGCTGATGCGAAATCCGCAGCCGCCGCAGCGGGCGGAGGAGCCGCTACAGCGTTGAAGTTTGGGCAATAGGTTGTGTACTGAAGGATTCAAGGTCCGTTCGGGCATTACATCCGTGCAGAATCAGGATAGAATATTCGGCAATTCCAAGAATATGACAAACGAGGAGAGAGTAGCCAGATGACCAAGGGCGAAGGGTACAAGCGGGGGATGGTGATTGTGGCCCATCCCGACGACGCGGAGTTCGGGTGTTCCGGCACGGTGGCCAAGTGGTGCCGGGAGGGCATGGAGGTAGTGCAGGTTATCTGTACGGACGGGAGCAAGGGCTCCAGCGACCCTAACATGACGTCGGCGGAGCTGGCGGAGATCAGGATGCGAGAGCAGCGGAACGCCGCCAGGGTGCTGGGGGTGAAGGAGGTAGTGTTCCTGGGTTACGAGGACGCCATGCTGGTACCGACGCTGGAACTGCGTCGGGACATCGCAAGGGAGATTCGGCGGCATCGCCCGCAGGTCGTCATCTGTCCTTCGCCGGTGCGAAGCCTAACGGACGGGCCGTATATCGGCCACCCGGACCACATTGCCGCAGGGGAAGCGGCGCTGGCGGCGGTCTTTCCGACGGCGCGGGACCGGCTGACGTTCCCGGAACTGCTGGAGGAGGGGTTGGAGCCCCACAACGTGGAGGAGGTGCTGATTACGGACCGGAGCAACGCCGACACGTGGATTGACGTTTCGGAGGTCATCGAGGTGGCGATAAAGGCGCTGCAGCAGCACGAGAGCCAGGTGGGGCATTTCGACGTGGCAAAGGGGATGCGGCGGTGGCGGTCGATGACGGGAGAGCCGAAGGATATGGCCTACGCAGAGTCGTTCAAGTCGTATAAATTCCGATAAGGATACCAGAAACGGCTTTCCGTGATTTTAATATCGCATCTCTAAACGATATCAGAGGCGTAATCTTTCGCTTGACGACCATTTGGCGTTCTTTCTCCGTCACTTTACCTTGACACTGGAATAGCCCTGTGGCTATGATGGGGCCGTCGAACCCGGGTTACATAATGTTCGATTGGAAGGCGGCGAGAGGTTTAGGAATGGCAGAGAAAGATATTGCGCTAATGGCCCATCTGATGAGGCGGGCGGGTTTCGGAGCCACGAGGGACGAGTTGGAGGCGCGGGTGGCGAAGGGGTACGAGGCTACAGTGGAGGAACTGGTCAATCCCGAAGGGCATGGAATACCGCCCATCGACGAGGGGATGATATTCCGTCACAACCCGGGCTACGAGATACCCGGCGGGAATCCCACGAATGGCCAGGCGCAGTGGATGTACCGGCTCATCAACACGCCGAGGCCATTGGAAGAGAAGATGGCGCTGTTCTGGCATCACGTGTTCGCGACGGGGAACGCCAAGGTGGACAACTGCGACCAGCTATTGGCGCAGATTGACATGTTCCGCAAGAACGGGATGGGGAATTACCGAGACCTGCTGGTGCTTCTGGCGAAGGACCCGGCGATGATCTTCTGGCTGGACAACAACGAAAACCACAAGGAAGCGCCCAACGAGAACTGGGGACGGGAGCTGCTGGAGCTTTTCTCGATGGGGCAGGGGAACTATACGGAGGACGACGTGAAGGAGTGCTCCCGGGCGTTTACCGGCTGGACGATTGCCGCAAAGATTCCGCGTCTGCCGTACGGACGCTATCCGTGGAGTTTTGAGTATAGGGAAGACGACCATGACGACGGGGAGAAGACCTTCCTCGGCTATACGGGCAACTTCAACGGAGAGGACATCATCGACATTGTCGTGCGTCAGCCGGCGACGGCGCGTTTCATCGCGCGTCACCTGTACAACTTCTTCGTAGCTGACGAGGTGCAGGTGCCAAGCTGGCTGGACGTGGCCCCTCGAGACCCGGTTGCGATCAACATGCTGGGAGAGACCTTCATCAGATCCGGCTACGACATGCGGGCTACGCTGCGTATGCTGTTCAACTCGGACTTCTTCAAGGACGAGAGCGTGTGGTTCGGGAAGGTGAAGAGTCCGGCGGAGGTGGTGGCGGGTACGATGCGGCTGGTGCAGGACCACGTATCACCGAAGCCCGGGATGGCGCCGATTGGATTGGAGACTAACTACCAGGGGCAGGCGTTGATGGACCCGCCGAGCGTTGAGGGATGGCACACGGGACAGGAGTGGATCGACAGCGGGTCGCTGCTGAGGCGCATCAACTTTGTGGCAAACCGGGTGGGGGACACGACCCTGCCGGGGGTGAAGTCGATTATAGGACGGCTGGCTGCGCGGGAGAGCATGACGGCGACGGAATTCGTCGACGGATGCATAGACCTGATGGGGCCGGCGCGAGTGAATGAGGATACACGGACGGAGCTTATCACCCACGTGGAGGCGGGCGGGCCGCTTCGGAGGGGGTCAACAGAGGAAGAGCGGGCGGCTTTCGGTCGGAGGGTAGGAGAAGCGTTGCAGCTAATCGCTTCCACTCGGGAGTACCAGTTCGGCTAAACCAACACATTCGGGGGAGGGAACGCCATGCAGACCGTAATGGTCCGGGGCAGGGTCTACAACTACAGCCATACCATCGGGCGCAACGCCACGGGGGGGCCGGGATTTCGTCATCCCGTCGACCTGGCGCTGGGCAGCAACGGGTCGGTCTACGTTATCAACCGGGGGGACGAGTTTCAGCCCTGCCAGCGGGTGAGCGTCATCACCATAGACGAGGAGTTCATCCGCGATTTCGGCGGTGTGGGAACGGGGGACGGGCAGTTCACGTGGCCCACGGCGATTGCACTGGACGGGGACGAGAACGTGTACGTGGCGGACGAGTGGCTGAATCGCATATCAATTTTCGACAAGGACGGCAACTACCTGGGCAAGTGGGGGACGCCGGGCAGCGGGGAGGGTCAGATTAACGGGCCCAGCGGGATTGTGTTCGACGGAGAGGACAATCTTTACATAACTGAGGAGCTGAACCACCGGGTCTCCAAGTTCACCAGGGACGGCCGGTACATTTCGAGTTGGGGCAGCGAAGGAACGGGCGAGGGGGAGTTCAACCATCCGTGGGGAATTGCGCTGGACGGTCGTGGGGACGTGTACGTGGCGGACTGGCACAACGACCGGATCCAGAAGTTCTCGCCGGAGGGGACATTTCTGGCGAGCTTTGGGAGTTCAGGCGACGGTAAGGGCGAGTTGAAACTGCCCAGCGACGTGGCGGTGGACGACGAGGGGGACGTGTACGTGACGGACTGGTGGAACAACAAGGTGGAGGTGTTCGATCCGGAGGGGAGGCCGCTAACGACGTTCATCGGAGACGCGGAGGAGCTTTCCAAGTGGGCGCAGGAAGCGGTGGACGCCAATCCGGACTACGTAAAGGCGAGACTGAGGGTGAAGAGCCTGGAGCCGCAGTGGCGGTTCACGAGGCCAACTTCGCTTGAGATTTCGGAAGACGGGAAGATTCTGATTCTCGACAACCAGCGGGCGCGGATTCAGATATACCAGAAGGAATCGGACTGGGTTGACCCGCAGTTCAACCTGTAGGAGAAACGGATTGCCAGCTTCGCTTCATACGGCCATAACGTCATGCTCAAGGGCGGCAATCCGTATGGCCTGGTTTACGGATTGCGTAGAGAGTTTGCCCAATGAACCAAGCTTCCACAATTCATCTTGAATTATGTTGACACCGCAAATAAGCGGGAGTATTCTTGGCGATAACGCTCAAAATCGCTCATAAGGGGGAAAGATGACCACAAAGAAGGTTAGTCACGTTGTGAAGCGCCCCGGGCTTCGACTTAAGGACCCTGACTATGAGATTCCGGTAGCCGAGGACCTGGCAACCACCCCCGGCATCCGGCAGAACCAGAAGGACGTGGACTTCTACTCCCGTTCCTATCCCCTGGAGAGCCAGAACATCGAGTACACCGCCGACCGGGCGTGGGTGTGGACGGTCTACAGTCCTGAAGAGGAAGAGTCCCACCTGGAGCACGAACGGCTGCAGGCGCCGGTGGTGAACGCCGCCGCTACCTCCGCAGACGTTGCTCCAACCGCCGCGCCGACGGGCAAGGACGTGACTGAGGAGATCAAGCTGAAAGCCCGCGAGTTGGGCTTCGGCGAGGTGGGGATGACCCGCTATGACCGCCGGTACACGTTCAAGTACAAGAAGCGATGGACCAGGTTTGAGCACGCCATCTGCCTGGCTTATGAGCAGGACTACGAGAGGACGCAGTCGATACCCAGCAGCTTTGCCGAATACACCCACTTCGGGACCTACCGGACGATGAGCCAGCTTGGGCTGATGATGGCGGACTACATCCGCAGCCTGGGCCATCACGCGCAGGTGCACAGTCCTAACGACAACAGCGCGCCCTACATTCCCATGTTCGTCGCGGCGGGCCTGGGGCAGCTGGGGGCCAACGGGCAGCTGCTTTCGCCCCACTTCGGTTCCCGCGCGAGGCTGATGGTCATCACCACGGACGCGCCGGTGACCTACGACGAGTCCGTCGACTACGGGATTCACAAGTTCTGCGAGGTCTGCCAGGTGTGCGTGAACCGGTGTCCGGGCCGCGCCCTGATGAGGGACAAGGTCTGGTGGAGAGGCGTCGAGAAGCACAAGCTGGTCTACGAGCGGTGCCGCCCGGTGATGGCGCGGTACTCAGGCTGCGGCGTGTGCATGAAGGTCTGCCCCATCCAGAAGTTCGGGATGAAGCCTGTGATGGAGCATTACGTAGAGACCGGCGAGGTGCTGGGGAAGGGGACCCATGCGTTGGAAGGGTTCACCATCGAGGGGAAGGGATACTTCGGCCCCGGCGAGCTTCCCTCCTTCAACCACGACTTCTTCGCGATTCCCCACGGCCGGTCGGAGGACCTGCTGTTCGAGCAGTTCAAGGAGAAGCTGAGCAACAACGAGATTCCGGACGGGCCCGTCGGAGACGAGGCGCTGCGGTCGTTCAAGAAGAGGGTGGAGGAGATTCTGGCGGAGCCGGAGACGGACTCCATGTTCGCGGTAATGCCTGAAGAAGCCTAGTCCTCAAGGTTAAGAATCAATTAAGGCGCCGACGATTTTCGTCGGCGCCTTTTTCTTTGTGGGGGTTGGAGGTAGATGAGGAGGGTGGGTTTGAACCCCGCCCCTACGGGGGAGGTGTACCATCGTGGGAAGGGGACGGGCGGTTCGCGAACCGCCCCTACAAGAGGACTTTAGTGGCTGGAAGGGCAGGACGTGGACAGAGAGTGGATTCCCGCCTTCGCGGGAATGGGGGAGGAGTGGTGGTTGGTTGAGGGAATCACCCCCATCCTAACCTTCCCCCGTCAAGGGGGAAGGGAGAAGAGGGGGGTTACCAGTCGGGTGGGGCGTTCCAGAGGGCGCGGAGCCAGGACCATGCTTCGTCCTGCTTGATGGACCGGACCTCGTCATCCTCCAAACCGGCGTCGGCGATCACCTGGGCGGGGTTGGCGATGAGGTCGGAGCGGAACATTTCGTTGTTGGCGCACTTTTCTATGAAAGCGAACATGGCGTCGCTGGGCACTGGGGCACCTCCTTTAGCAGATGAGGAGTGGGTTCTGTATTGGCATAAGCTACGCGCCCTAGCGGAAGGGGACGTTCCTTTCGCTCATGGCGTCGGTAAAGGAGTTGAGGCTGGCGGTGGCGGCGGCCGCGATGGTGCGAACGTCGCCGACTATGTGGCAGAGCATGAAGCCCATCTTCATCATGTCGGCGGAGACTTCGGGGGTGGAGCCGTGGTGGCAGGGGGCGACGCCGGCTTTGCGGGCAGCTTCGACGATGCGACGGCAGGCTGCGAGGTGTTGGTCGTCGTTGGCCCAGCCTGAGATGCTGACGCCCATGTCGAGGGAGAGGTCGCTGGGGCCGACGTAGAGGCCGTCGACGCCCGGGGATGCAGCTATGGCTTCGACGTTGTCGAGGGCCTGCATGGTCTCGATCATGACGAGGCAGAGCATTTCGTCGTTGGCGTGTTTGACATAATCGTCCATGCCGGTGGCGAGGGCGGCGCGGCTGCTGCCGATGCTGCGGTTGCCGGTGGGGGCGTAGCGGCAGGACAGGCCAGCGGCTGCGGCTTCCTCAGGGGTGTTGACCATGGGGACGATGATGCCGTAAGCGCCGGCGTCAAGCACGAAGGAGATGTAGTCGGGGTCGTTTTTGGGCACTCGCACCATTGGCATGGCGTCGGTGTTGCCGATGGCCTGGATGCAGCTGATGATGGAGGCCTGGGTAACGCCGATGCCGTGCTGCCAGTCGAGGGTGACGGCGTCGAAGCCCGCGTGGGCCATGACCTCGGCGACGTAGGGATTGCCGGAGGAGCACCAGCCCATCACGGCGGGACGGCCCTGACGCCAGAGTTCCTTGATCCTGTTTTTCTTCAACTATGCTACCTCGGTTGGTCTTGGTGGGAGTCGGGCGGTTCGCGAACCGCCCCTACGGGTATGGGAGTTGGGAATGTGGGAGTCACCCCCATCTCAATCTTCCCCCGTCGAGGGGAAGAGGTAACAGGGAACTACCTCATCATAGAGGAAGGGTTTCTTGTTCGCGGGGCCTCCTCTGAATGAAATTACTGGGGCTGAGCTTATCTGGTTCGGGCGAGCTTAACGATGGTGCGGATCTGGGGGCCGTGGGCCGGGTTGTGGTGGGTCATGGCTTCGTCCATCCACTCCGGGCCCATGTTGGCGTGGGGCATTTCGCAGACGTAGAGGTCGCCGTGGGAGTCGACGGCGATGCCGTGGGGGGCGGTGAAGTGTCCGGGGTCCTCGCCGGGGGAAGGCTCGCCAAAGCGGGTCTGGAGGTTACCCTGTTTGTCGTAGATGCTGACGCTGTGGCCGAGGCTTGGGGCGTCGATGATGTAGATGTGGGGCGGCATTTCGGCGACGTAGAAGTTACCGTCGGCGTCCATGTCGAGACCGGCGGCGCGCCAGATGCCGGGCCACTGTCCCTGAAACTCGCCGCTGGCGGTGAAGACCTGGACGCGGTGATTTTCGCGGTCGGCGACGAAGACGTTTTCGTCCTCGTCCACAACGATGTTATGAGGGACGACGAACTGGCCCTGTCCGGTGCCGGCTTCGCCCCAGGAGTAGATTAGCTTGCCATCGGGACTGAAGCGGTGGATGTTGGAGTTGCCGTAGCCGTCAGCGACGAAGAGATCGCCGGAGACGGGAGATATGGCGAGGTGGGCGGGACGGTTGAAGGGCTGTCCGCTGAACCTGTCTGAAGGGCCGCCGATGGTCTGGAGGAGCTCGCCTTCCGGGGTGAACTTGCGGATGACGTGATGCTGGGTGTCGGTACAGTAGATGGAGTCGTCGGGGCCGATGGCGATGCCGTGGGTGCCGCCGAAGACGCCGTGTCCCCAGGAGGTTACGTAGGAGCCGTCGCGGTCGAAGACTACTACGGGGTGTTCGCCGCGGGTGTAGACGTAGATGCGGCCCTTGGAGTCGACGACGGCTCCGGCGCAGTCGCCGAGGAGGAAGCCGTCGGGGAGTTTGGGCCAGTCTTCAACAACGGTGTAGCTCCAGCTTCCGCTTCCCAAAGTCGTAGTCATATATACCTCCGAAATCGTCTGGAAGCCAGCATAGCCTAAGGTGGGAAAAAAGTCACGCATGGGATGTGGCTGCGACGGGATTCTTCGCTTCGCTCAGAATGACATTGGAGGGCTGTGTTTGCAGAGAATGGGGATGGTGCTAGAATGCCGCTATGTCTGAGCCAGATGGCATACACGTCTCCTCCATAAGTTTGACGATCAATGGGCGCGTCCGTCGGGTGGATGCGGCGCATCACTTGACGCTGCTGCGTCTGCTGCGGGAGATTTTGGACCTGACGGGGGCGAAGGTGGGGTGCGACCGGGGAGAGTGCGGAGCATGTACGGTGGTTGTGGAGGGGCAGCCGGTTTACGCCTGCCAGATGCTTGCGCTTCAAGTCCGTGGCAAGAAGGTGGTGACGGTGGAGGGGTTGAAGGATAAGGATGCGCTGCATCCGGTGCAGCAGGCGTTTCTGGAGGAGGACTCGGGGCAGTGCGGGTACTGCACGCCCGGCTTTGTGATGTCCGCTTATGCGCTGCTTCTGAGAAATCCGTCACCGACGGAGGGGGAGATTCGGGAGGCGCTGGCGGGGAATCTGTGCAGGTGCAACGCCTACGGGCGGATTATCGAAGGGGTGAAGGCGGCGGCGGAGAAGATGGATTCCCGCCTGCGCGGGAATGGCGGTTGGGAGCGCGGGAATGGCAGGGAGGGATGCGAGTGATGGCAGAGTTGAAGGTGGTGGGTCGTTCGGTGACTCGGCGGGGGCTGGAGGAGAAGCTGACGGGGAAGGCGAGGTATACGGCGGACCTGAAGCTACCGGGGATGCTCCACGCAAAGGCGCTGGCTTCGCCGCATCCCCATGCTGAGGTGATTGGCGTGGATGTGTCTGCGGCAGAGGCGTCGCCGGGCGTTCATGCTGTGTTTACGCCCTTTGACGATGAAGCGTCGGGGGTGTTTGCCGGGGACATGCGGGTGCTGGACACGCGGGTGCGGTTTGTGGGGGACGAGGTGGCCGTCGTTGCGGCAGAGACGGAGGAGGAAGCGGAGCGTGCTATTGAGCTGTTAGATGTTGAGTATCGGGTGCTGCCCTTCGAGACAGACGCTGAGAAGGCGCTCAGTTCGGATGCGAGGTCGATTCATCCGGGAGGGAATCTGTGGGGAGGGGAGCCGCTGGTGCTGGAGCGGGGCGACGTTGCGGCGGGTCTGCGGGAGGCGGAAGTGGTGGTCGAAGGGACATACGTTGTGGCGTCGCATTCGGCGGCGCCGCTGGAGCCGCGGGCGGCGATTGCCTGGTGGGACAGCGACAGGCTGACGGTATGGAAGACGAGCCGGGGAGTCCACACAGACAGGGCGCACTTGTCGGGGGCTCTTGGCGTACCGGAAGAGAGGATACGGGTTGTGGGGCCGCATTTTGGAGCGGGATACGGGGCGAAAGACGAGAGTCGTTGCGCCATGCTGGCGGCGGTTTTGGCACGGAAGGCGGGGCGGCCCGTCCGGTTGGAGTATTCGCGGTACCAGGAATTCGTCGCAGGAAGGGTGCGTCACGGAGCGGTCATCGAGATGAAGGTGGGGTTGAAGCGGAGCGGGGAGGTAACCGCCATTGACAACAGGACACTGATGAACACGGGCGCGTATCTGGCATCTGGGGCGGGGGAGCTGCGTCGGGCGGCGCAGGGAGGGCTTTATTTGTATAGATGCCCCAACGTGCGCTACGAGGGGCGGCTGGCGTACACGAATACGCCGGTGGCGGGATCTTACCGGGGATTGGGCGCGCCGCAGGGCCATTTTGCGCTGGAGGCGCTGATGGACCGGGTGGCAACGGTTCTTGGGATGGACCCGTTGGAATTCCGGCTGAAGAACCACGTTGGCTTGGAGGGGCAGCCGGGGCCTCGGACTTCGCCGCGAGACCAGATTGTGGACACGCAGCCAGTCGAGGGAGGAATTCCTTTCTCCAGCAATGGGTTAAGGGAGTGCATGGAGCGTGGGGCAGAGGCGATTGGGTGGGGGAAGCCGTTGGAAGAGGCTGCCGAGCCGCATCTGAAGCGGGGCATTGGGATGGCGACGTGCATTTACAGAGGGGGGCCGGGATGGGAGTCGACGGCGAGGGCGGTCTTGAGTCGGGACGGGAGTATAGATCTGCACACGGGGATTGTGGACGTGGGGCAGGGGTCGCATACGGTGCTGGCGCAGATAGCGGCGGAGGCATTCGGGTGCGGATACGACGACGTTCAGGTGGTGAGCGGGGACAGCGAAGTTGCGCCTCATTCGCCGATAACGGCCGGGTCGACGGCGACGTTTTCGGCGGGACTGGCGGTGAAGGCGGCGTCGGAGAAGCTCCGCGACGGGCTGCTGGATTTGGCTTCGACGTACCTGGAGAGGGCGAAGGAGGGGTTGGAGGTGGCGGAGGGGCACATCATTGCTAAGGCAGGCGGGGAGAGGCTGGCGTCGGTGGCAGACTTGGCCGAAAGGATGCCGGGGGAATTCATGGAGGCGGAGGCGTCGGTGACGCCGGGAAGCGCGGACTACATCGTCAACTCCTTCGCAGCGCACTTCGCGCTGGTGGAGGTGGACACGCTGACGGGGGGCGTGTCGGTGTTGCGGTACGTGGCAGCCCACGATTCGGGAAGAATTATCAATCCGCTGGCCGCCGTCAACCAGGTGGAGGGAGGAGTGTCGCAAACGCTGGGACTGACGTTGAGCGAGGAACTGGTGACGGACCGGGCTTCGGGGGTGACGCTGAACGGGAGCTTCCTTGAGCATAAGTGTCCGACGATTGGTCAATATCCTGAGATAGAGACGATTTTTGTGGAGACGGAAGACCCCGTCGCGCCCTTTGGGGCGAAGGCGTTGGGGGAGCCGCCGAGCGTGCCCGTGGCGGCGGCGGTTATCAACGCGGTGTACGACGCCGTTGGCGTGCGGTTCACGGAGATTCCGTTGACGCCGGACAAGGTGCTGAAGGGTCTTGCTCGGAAGGTGGATGCGACGTGAACCCCTTCGAGTTTGTGGAGCCTGAGAGCCTTGAGGAGGCGGTTTCGCTTCTGGCGGAGGGGTCGGGAAGGGCGGAGGTGATTGCCGGAGGGACGGACCTGCTATCGGAGCTGAAGGATGGTCTGCGGAGGCCACGTCGGCTGGTATCGCTGGCCGGGATTGAGGAGTTGGGAGGGGTCCGTTGGGAGGAGGAAGGAGTGCGGTTGGGGGCTTCGGTGACGCTGGGAAGTTTGGTTGATGATGATCGTCTCGGAGAGGAGTATCCCATCCTGGGGGAAGCGGCCCGGTCGATAGCGACGGCGCAGATTCGCAGCGTGGCGACGCTGGGTGGCAACCTGTGCCAGAGGCCGCGGTGCTGGTACTACAGGCATCCCGGGTTTCCGTGCTACAAGAAGGGCGGTGTGCACTGCTACGGTGTAAACGGGTACAACCGCAACCTGGCGATTCTGGGTCGTGGAGCCTCGGTGATGGTGCATCCTTCGGACATGGCGCCAGCGCTGATTGCAATGGACGCGAAGTTGGAGTCGTTTGGGCCACGGGGACGACGGACGATGGCGTTGGAGGACTTCTTCGCGGGGCCGAACGATCAGCAGATGCAGGAGCACGTGCTGGAGCGGGGGGAGATTGTGTCGGGGGTGTGGATGCCGAAGCCGCTGCCTGGAACGAGGAGCATATTTCTGAAGGCGCAGGACCGGACGGGGGAGGACTTTGCACTGGCAAGCGTTGCGTCGTCGGTGAGTGTGTCTGACGCCGTGGTTACAAGGGCTAGGGTGATTCTGGGCGGGGTTGCGCCCACGCCGTACAGGTCGCACGAGGCGGAGGAGTACCTGGTAGGTCGGCCTGTGGATGAAGTTGAGCCTTCCAAGGTGGCGGAGTCGGTTCTGTGTCACGCGCGTCCGCTGCGTCATAACGGGTTCAAGGTGATTCTGGCCAAGAACCTGGTGCAGCATTCCATAGAGACTATTTTGAATCAACAAATTTGAAGGGAGAAAAGAAATGGCCAAGAAGTCGAAGTACCTGTTTATCGCAAGCATGGACGTGGAGTCGGAGCAGGAGGACCTGTTCAACGAGGTGTACGACAAGGAGCACGTGCCGAATCTATTGACGGTGCCGGGTGTGGTTTCGGTGGCGCGGTACAAGATGCGAGAGCTGACGATGCTCATCGGCGGGGAGCGGAAGGAGATGCGGTTCGAGAGCGAGCCGAGCTATCACGCACTGTACGAGGTGGAGAGTCCGGAGGTGCTTCTTTCGGACGCTTGGGGCGAGGCTGTAGAAGAGGGTCGATGGCCGGAGCAGGTGCGTCCTTACACTCGGAACCGGCGGCATATTATGACGGAGCGGATTGACTGAGGAGATAAGGTAGGCGAGGTCTTCACCCCCATCTCAATCTTCCCCCGTCAAGGGGTAAGAGGTAAGAGGTAAGAGGGGAAGGGCGACCGGCCGGTCGCCCGTACGGAGGATGGGATGGGCAAGAAGGATTTTTGCTTTAGAGGAAATGGTGGTTGGTAGATTGGGTGGCGCTTCGCTATAATCGGCGACGCCTCTGGCAGATATGACTATGCGATATAGATTCACGCAAGAACAGCAGCAGTTTCGTCAGGAAGTCTGCGAATTTCTCCGGGGGGAGATGAGTCCCGAGTACGAGACTGAATTTGGAACGTTCTCGGAGGAGAAGTACTGGTTCAGCCGGAACTTGTTCCGTCGATTGGCAGAGAGACGGTGGCTGACGGTGGGCTGGCCGGAAGAGTATGGCGGCGGCGGGAAGACCTTCCTGGAGCAGTCGATACTGGACGAGCAGATCGGCTACCACAAGGTGCAGCGGGTGGGGATTACTGGGATCAACTTTGCCGGGCCGGCGATCATCAAGTTCGGGACGCCGGAACAGAAGACGCGGTATCTGCCGCCGATAGCAAGGGGCGAGGCGGAATACTGCCAGGGATTCACGGAGCCGGACGCGGGGTCGGACCTGGCGTCGCTGCAGATGCGGGCGGAGGCGGACGGGGACCACTACGTCTTGAACGGCTCCAAGATGTTCACGAGCTACTACGCCCACGCCGACTTCATTTACCTGCTGGCGAGGACGCACCCGGAGGCGCCGAAGCACCGGGGAATCAGCCTGTTCATCGTGGAGATGGACAGGCCGGGGATTACGACGCGGCCTCTGCCGTACATCAACGGTGAGGTGGCGGCGCAGACATTCTTCGACAACGTGCGGGTGCCGCGGACGTGCCTGGTGGGGCAGGAGAACCAGGGGTGGTACCACGCCATGACTACACTGGACTACGAGCGGGCTGGGCTGGAGCGGTACGCGCGGGTGCGTCGGACCTTCGATGATTTTGTGAGTTTCTGCAAGACTGAGCCGTCTGGAAGTGGGGTGCTGGGTAAGGACCCGGTGATACGGCACAAGTTGGCGAAGGTGAAGGTGGGGTTGGAGGGGTGGGCGGCGTTGTGCTGGAAGGTGGCGTGGATGCAGAGTCGCGGGGAGGTGCCCAACGCCGAGGCCTCGATAGCGTTCCTGTACGGCACGCAGCAGCGTCTGTACTTCGCGCAGGAGGCGATGGAGATTCTGGGACGGTTGGGGACGCTGACGCCGGAGTGCGACGCCGCGCCGATTCAGGGGGCCATCGAGGGGCTGAGCCGGGAGAGCATGCACATGCACGGGGCGGGGACGATGGAGATACACCGGAACATCATCGCGCAGAGGGGGCTGGGGCTTCCCAGGTAGCGGATGTGGACCTCGCACTGAACGTAAGCCAGGAGATGCTGCGTCGGACGGCGCGGGAGTTTCTGGAGGCCAACTGTCCGACGACGCTGGTGCGGGAGATTGAGGCATCGGGGAAGGGGTATTCGCCGGAGTTGTGGCGTCAGATGGCGGAGTTGGGGTGGCTGGGGCTGTCGCTGCCGACCGAGTACGGAGGCGAGGGTGGGGATGCCGTCGATCAGCTTGTGCTCTCGGAGGAGATGGGGCGGGCGTTGCTGCCCTCGCCGTATCTGACTTCCGTCGTGGCGTGCGGACGGCTGGTGTCGCTGGTGGGGAGTCCATCGCAGCGGGAAGAGATACTGCCACAGATGGCGAAGGGGACGCTGATTATGAGTTTGGCGTTGGATGAAGAGAGTGGGGGGTGTTCAAGCAAGGTAATCAAACAGGGCACCGGCTATTGTCTCAACGGGGCTAAGAGCTTCGTGCCGTTTGCGAATTCGGCGGACATGCTCGTCTGTGCAGCGAGTGGGCCATTGGATGGAGGGATGACGCTTTGTCTGGTGTCGACTGATGCCGATGGCGTTGCGATTGAGTCTCTGGCGAGCGTTGGAGGGTATCCGCAAGCCAGGGTGGAGTTTAATGACGTTGAGGTTGGACCGGATGAGATTCTGGGGGGAGTTGGGGAAGGGGGTGAAGCGCTCGCGAAGGCGCTGGAGTGGGCTACTCTGGTGCGGTGTGGGGAGATGGTGGGTCGGTGCCGGAAGATTCTGGAGATGGTCCTCGACTATGCCAAGACGCGAGTGCAGTTCGGTCGACCCATCGGGGCATTCCAGGCAATCCAGCACCAGCTTGCGGACTTGAGGGTGGCCGTTGATGCCGCCGAGTTGCTGACGTACCGCGCCGCTTGCAGCTTGTCGGAAGTTAGTGACTGCTCGGAGGAGACTGCGCTGGCCAAAGCATCGGCGGACGAGATGAGCCGGATGTCGACGGTGGTGGGGCATGGAGTATTTGCGGGAATATCGTATACGGTGGAACACGACATGCAGCTGTACAGCGCACGGAACAGGCTGTCGGAAGCGGATGGTGTCGGGACTATGGGTCAGATAGACCGCATTGCAGAAATGATGGGGCTGTAGTCCTGCGTGGTGATGGTGGATCTGTCTCGGATAGGCGAGTGAATTTACCTCATGGGAGACACACAAAAGTGATAAAGTTGACGTAGGGAGGTGCGAAGTGGAGGCGCCAGCTTGATTGAATGTAATCGGTGGGAAATTACAGGATCCGGCCTTTATGTTGACGTTGAGAACGTAGGCTCGGACGGTCAGTCCATTATCACCAGTTTGCTAGACGATTGGCCCATTAATGCTCCAAAGCCGATCCGTATGACTTTATACGTGCGAGCTGATCAAGTTGAATTGTGGCGTCTTTGGTCTACCAGCCGATTCCCCACTATCGACGTTGTTGTAAATGGCACCCAACACTTCAGTATGAGTTCAACGAAGAATTCGGCCGATATTTCTATGGCGATCAACGCGATGACCGATCTGATTTTGAAAAGGGTCAGCCACGTGGTGGTCTTGAGCGACGATAGTGACTTCATTTCCCTTTATTGCGCCATTCGCGACGAACCGGACATTCCATTATTGGATTGCAAACCGCCATTCACTTGGGCTGTAACCGGTCGAACAGGTACGGTTTCACAGACCCTTAAACTGTATTTTCCGGCCGAACAAATTTATGTTGTCTCTAACAAGTCCAAGAGTTCCGCAAAAGCCACAGTATCTTCTGGCTCTAAACAGAGAGATACTCTATGGGAAGAAATGGCGAAGGCGGTGGTTGAGAAAATTCCGGTGGGATCGTTCAAGAGTACAGATTGCCAGTCCATAATCAAAAAGCTTTGGCCAAAACATGCGATGGCCAAGGCAGCTGGAGCCGCATTTGGCACCGAATTCAAAAACAATGTTTGGCCGGCTCTTGAGAAAATGGGAGTTCATATCAGTAATCCAGGAAAGAAGCCTGTCAAATATGAGATGACCACTGAGGCGAAGGACGCCTTGAGGTAGGTCTTGTGGATTCGTTGGTGACTGAGACCACAGGGATTAGGATGTGGTTTTACGTACTACGTAGGGAATGGCGGGAACGCCCTCGTCGGCATTGTGATGGTTGAGTCACCGCTTTCAGACATAATTGTACTTGACCTGAGCGACAACGTGGCCGGGGCCTACTGCGGGCGTCTGCTGGCGGGATTCGGAGCAGATGTCATCAAGGTGGAGTCGCCGGGTTTCGGCGACTGGGCGCGGGGTGTGGGTCCGTTTCCAAAGGACATCCCGCATGCGGAAAAGAGCGGGCTGTTTCTGCATCTGAACGCGGGGAAGCGGAGTCTTGCGCTGGACCTTGAAAAGTTGGAAGAGCGGAGAGCGCTGAAGCGTCTGGCTGCAAAGGCCCACGTAATCATCGAGACGAGTCCGCCGTGGTCTATGGCGGAGATGGGGTTGGGATTCGACGTGTTGAAAGAGGCGAACCCCTTGCTGGTGATGACGTCCATAACGCCTTTCGGGCAGACGGGGCCGTACCGGAATTACACGGCTACGGACTTTGGGGTGTTTGCCATGAGCGGTCGCATGTACGTGCACGGGCTGTTGGACAGGGAACCGCTACCCTACGCGCCGGACGTGGCTTGGTACCAGGTGGGAGCTACGGCTGCTGCGGCCACTATGGGAGCGGTGTTTGTGAGTCGGAGAGAGGGTGTGGGTCAGCAGGTGGACGTTTCCTCGCAGGAGGCCTTGGTGGGGAACGTGGATAGCCGATGTCTTTTCTACGAGTACACGGGGGTCAAGACGTCGAGGGAGCGGTGGCCCGGGGGGATTCCGCAGGGGGCGTATCCGTGCCAGGACGGCTACGTGGTGATGGGGGTGGGTTACGACGTGTATTTCCGGCGGCTCTGTGAGGCGATGGGGATGCCTGAGGTGGCGGAGAATCCCCGATTTGCGGAGTCGGAGAACCGGAGCAGGAACGCGGAGGAGTTCGACGCGCTGTTTATCGAGTGGCTGATGCAGCACACCAAGCGGGAGGTATTTGAACTGTGCCAGGCGCACAAGGTGATGTGCGCGCCGGTGCTGACGTTTGAGGAGTTGATGGAGGACCCGCAGCTGAAGGCGAGGGGGTATTTCGGTCGGGTGACGCATCGGCAGGTTGGGGAACTTCCAGAGCTGGGTCCGCCGGTGAAGATGAGCGAGACGCAGTGGCTGACGGGGCTTCCGGCTCCAATGTTGGGAGAGCATACGGAGGAGGTCTTGAAGGGGTTGTCAGTATTGGAGGGGGAAGACGTTGCGGCGACGGCAAGTGAAGGCAGCGGCAACGTTGTTCGAGCAGCATCGGCGCCGTTGGAGGGGTTCGTGGTGGTGGATATGTCGGAGGTTTGGGCGGGGCCGATGGCGGCTTCCATGCTGGGAGACCTGGGAGCGATGGTAATCAAGCTGGAGTCGTTCCCTCGACCGTCGTTGACGCGATTGACGGGTCAGGCTATCGGCTATAGCGACAACGACCCGGACGCTCCCCGTCCCTGGGACAGGTCAGCGCTACACAACATGGCGAACCGGAACAAGCTGGGTATCACGCTGAATCTGAAGGATGATCGGGGAATGGCGCTGTTTGAGAAACTGATGGGCAAGGCAGACGCCGTTCTTACGTCGTTCACGGCGGGCACCTCGGCGCGGTTGGGGGTGGACTATGCGTCCATCGTCAAGATGAATCCCGACATCGTGATGCTGGGAATGTCGGGCTGGGGAGAGGAGGGGCCGTATCAGGGATACGCGGCGTTGGGGAGCGCGCTGGACGGGTTCACCGGACATCACGCCATGCGTGGCTACGCCGACACGGACGATTCGACGACACCACTGATTCAGCACACGGACGCGACGGCGTCGGTGACGGCGGTGTACGCGATTCTGGCGGCGCTTCATTACCGGCAGCGGACAGGACGGGGACAGTGGATTGATATGTCGCAGGTAGAGACTTTTTTGCATCACCTCGGCGGGCCGTTAATGGACTACGCGATGAACGGTCGGAATCCCGAGAAGTGGGGGAATCGTCATCCTCGTCATGCGCCATACGGGTGCTACCGGTGTCGTGGCGAGGACCAGTGGATAGTGATTAACGTGACATCGGAGGAGGAGTGGCGGGTCCTTTGCGTTGCGACGGAGAACGAGGAATGGCTGCGGGATTCGCGGTTCGTGGATGAGGGACTACGTCGGAGGAATGCTGACGCCTTGGATGAGAGGATTGAGGAGTGGACGCGGGGTCAGGACAAGATGGAGGCCATGAAGATGCTGCAGGCGGCGGGGGTTCCGGCGTTGGCGGTAATGGATGATGAAGACTTGTACGGGGACCCGCATCTGGCGGCGAGGGGTTTCTTCCAGAAGTTGAACCATTCTGTTGCGGGGACGCATCGGTATCCGGGGTTTTTGTGGGACTTGACGGCGGTAAAGCAGCGCAAGCCTCGTCCGCCGAATGGGTTGGGGGAGCACAACGATTGCGTATACGGGGGGATGCTGGGGTTGAGCGTTGAGGAGATTAAGTGTCTGCAGGCGGCGGGGGTGATTGGGGAGGAGTATACGGGGGAGGGGGACTAACGGGTCGCTATTGCCTCGGCGTTTCGGATGTATTCTATGGTTTCCCGCACGTCGGCGATGATGTCATCCTCAGGCTCTAGGATGCCGTCGTAGAAACATGCGCCGTGCAGAAACGACTGGCGGTACCCATAGCTGGCGCGCATTGGCTCAAGGGACGCGTCCTGCCTACGCAGTTGTCGGAGCATCCGCATCGTCTGTCCGGAGGTACGAGGCTCTGTGCCGGTTCGGGCGAGAATGAGGGCGTCGGTGGCGCGCTTGGTGGCGCACCAGGCTTTCTCCGCGGCGTTGTGCAGGCGTCCCTGCTCCAGCATTTCGAGGGCGTCGTCGTACAGGGTTCTTGCGTCGGCGAAGAGGAAGTCCACCTGTTTGGTTTCCAGCATTGTGCCTCGCTCTGCCGCTGGGGAGGATTTGTCTGGTTGGCAGTTGGCAAAGTATAACATATTTTCTTGGATATGGAGAGAGGAGTTCACCCCCATCTCAATCTTCCCCCGTCAAGGGGGAAGAGGTAAGAGAGGGCGGGTTTCAAACCATCCCCTGCAGATTTCATTTGGGCTACGGGGGAGTACCCTCACCCCTTCGGAAGGCTCAGGGCAGGCCCAACCTTCTCCCAGGACGGAGACCTTTGCATAACCAATAGGATGAATTCAGATTGTGGTGTGTGAGGGTACTATCCGTAGCTAAATCATGGGATTCTGGATTCCGGCTTTCGCCGGAATGACGGTTATGCAAAGGTCTCCAGGACAGGAGAGGGGGAAGAGATAAGAGTGGGGCGCTGCGTTTGCTGGAAAAGGGGGGTTAGGCGAAGGCGCTGTGGCCGGTGATGTCGCGGCCGAGGGCGAGGGAGTGAATGTCGTAGGTGCCTTCGTAGGTGTCGACGGTTTCCAGGTTTAGCATGTGGCGGATTGCTTGGTTTTCGAGGGTTATGCCGCTGGCTCCGAGAATTTCGCGGGCATCGCGAGCTGATTCGAGGGCGGCGCGGACGTTTTGTCGCTTGGCGAGAGAGACGTGGGTGTAGGACATTCCGCCCTGGTCTTTCAGCGCGGCCAGACGCCAAGCGAGGGCGAGACCCTGGGTGTGTTTCGCGAGCATGTCGACGAGCTTGGCCTGAACAAGCTGGCGGGAGGCGATGGGAGCGCCGAAGGTCTGGCGAGTCTGGGAGAAGGCCAGGGCCTCGTCATAGACGGCTTCGAGGGAGCCGAGGGCGCCCCAGGCGATGCCGTAGCGGGCCTGGGTGAGGCAGGAGAGGGGGCCGCGGAGGCTGTTAACCTTGGGGAGCATCCGGGTGCGGCTGACGCGGACGTCGTCCAAGACAAGCTCGCTGGTGACGGAGAGTCGGAGACTCATCTTGCGCTTGATGATGTTGGCCTGGAAGCCGGGGCTGTCGGTGGGGACGAGAAAACCGCGAATTGCGCCTTCGTCGTCCTTGGCCCAGATGAGGGCGACGTGGGCCATGTTGCCGTTGGAGATCCACATCTTCGCGCCTGTGAGTACGAAGTCGTCGCCATCGGAGTGGGCGCGGGTGGCCATCGCGCCGGGGTCGGAGCCGCCCTCGTGCTCGGTGAGACCGAAGCAGCCGATGAGTTCGCCGCGAGCCATGGGTGGAAGATAGCGCCGTTTCTGCTCGTCGGAGCCATAGGCGTGGATGGGGTACATGACCAGCGCGCCCTGGACGCTAGCGAAGCTGCGGAGGCCGGAGTCTACGCGCTCCAGTTCGTACATGATGAGGCCGTAGGCGGCGTTAGAGACGCCGGCGGCGCCGTACTCGGCGGGGAGGTTTGCACCAAGGTATCCCATGCGGCCAAGCTCGGGGCCGAGTTCGGTGGGGAAGGTCTCCTCCTCCCACCAGCGGCTGGCATGAGGCATGGCGTTGGCGTCTAGAAAGTCGCGGGCGGTGCGCTGGACGAGTCTTTCTTCGGGGGTGCAGAGGCCCAGGATGTTGTAGTAGTCGAGCATATTCGTTACTCCAGGACGGCCCATGCTTCCAAGCCAAAGCTGGCTTCGGGGGGTATGAGATGGTTGGCGGTGATGGTGGTAGATGAGGGCAGGTTTTCTCCGTAGAAGCTGAGGCGGGCGTCGTCGATATCGTTGTGTCGGTGGGCGTTTTGGGGATTGACGAATTCCAGGGAGCGGACGACGTCGGCGGGGAAAGCGCCGGCGGCTGCGAGGACCTGGCGGAGGTTGTCGTAGGTCCGGGTTAGATGGGCGTTGAAGTCGTCGGCGCCGATGACTTCGCCGGTGGCGGGGTCTGTGGGGCCGAGGCCGGAGCAGAATAGGAACTTGCCGCAACGGACGGCGGCGGGAAGAGTCTGCGCGTCTCTCGGCCAGCCGGGGACGTGGATAACTTGTTTATCGTCGCCGAGGTAGCAGAGGGCGTCGGTCTCGAGGAGGGCAGGACGGTGAAGGAGGCGGGATATGACCATGCCGGTTGTGGATGCGCTGCCGGTGCTGAGTCCGCCGCGGATTCGAGAAGCGTCGGGGTAGCCTTTGACGCCTGCGGGGTGGACATAATCGAAGATTTTGACGATGCGGTCGGAGTCTACGCCTGCGTCGTTCATCACCTGGCCGAGGGCGCTTTCCCAGATGTCGTGGGCCTGGGTTTCGATGCCGTTGCGGTAGCCTTCTCGGCCCGTGGCGGGGTCGAAGCGGCGTCCGGTGGAGCCGGAGAGCCAGAACCAGTCGTCGCTGACGAAGAAGCCGGGCCAGAAGGTTCGGGAGCGGTAGCGTTCCCAGGTGGGGGTACCTTCGGGAAAGACGGCGCGCTTGTTTCTGCCGCCGCGCATGGCGACGGCGGTGACGGCCATGAGGGAGACGGAGTTGGGGATTCCGTTGACGAGGATACCCACGGCAGCGGGCATGGAGTCACCGAAGGCGTTGCGTCGGACGGCGCCGCTGGCACGGTATTCAGGCATTACGGGTTCGAGGGCATAGTCGACGGTGTAGACCACGTCTGCGAAGGTGTAGCCCGCCGCTTCCAGGATGGCGGCCATTTTCGAGAAGATGACCTCGGTCTGCTTGACGAGGCTGGTGGACTCGACGACGTAGCTGCCTCGTTGGGGGGACCAGGTCTCGGCAGTGAGGCTGGAGATGCAGAGAAGTCCGTGTCGCTCGACGGCAAGAGAATAGGGTCTGTCGTCGTAGTTTGGGTCCCAGGGGTAGTGGGCGGGCCTGATGATACGCTTGGCGATCATTCGGCATCGGCCTCAGAGCGGATGTTGATAGTAGCAGAGGCGGGGCCGACGACCCTTTCGCCGCGCTGGTTGTTGATCCAAAGGTCGCAGTCTACGAGTGTGTGTCCGTCTTTCTGCCGGATGGTAGAGACGCGTCCGCCGCAGGTGAGGACGTCGCCGGGTAGGACCATGCCGCGATTCTGAAAGCTCAGGCACTGGAGGAAGGTGCGGGGACCGGCCCAGTCCTGGACAAGTTGGACGAGGAAAGCGCCGAGCATCTGTCCATCGACGACGGGGCCGGGGAGGCCCTGGGTTCGGGCGTAGGGGGCGTCGTAGTGGATGCGGGCGAAGTCCCATGTGGCGGCTCCGTAGGACATCATGTCGGGGAGTCGGATTTCTTTCTTCATCGCAGGCAGCGCTTGTCCTACGGAAACGTTTTCGAGGGGGAAGGGGGAAGATGGGTTCCCGCTTTCGCGGGAATGGCGGGTAATGGGAGGCGGTTGGGGAATCATACGGCGCCGCCGTTGGCGTGGTCGCGGTAGAGGAGGATTTCGGTGTTGACGGCGAGGAGTTCGTTGTGCTGGTTTCGGTAGGTGATTTCGACTTCCTGGAAGGTGAGGGAGCCGGAGCGTCCATGTTTCTGCCAGACTCGGGTGACTTTGCGAGTGGCGGTGATGACGTCAGATGGGTGGACGGGGCGGTGGAAGCGGTAGGTATTGCCTGCGCGGAGGGGTGTGCCGGGAGATAGCTGGTCGAGGGCGGTTGGGAGTCCGCCTTCGCTGATTCCGTCGCCGTAGAAGAGGAAGGTGTCGGTGAGGAGGGTTGGAGGAGCCATCACGTCAGGAAGGCTTGCATTGCGGGCGGCGTCGGTGTTGGTGTAGAGAGGGTTGGGGTCGTGGACGGCGTCGGCGTACATGCGGAAAGCGGCGCGTCCAATGGGTCTGTCGGCGGTGAAGGTCTGCTGCTGGCCCACGGTGTGCCGGAGTCGGTTAAGGAGAGTGTCCGTTTGGTCCTGCAAGGTCTAGCCGGAGTCCGTTCCCGGACCCCAGGTGTTGCCGAAGTCGTCAACGTGGACGTACTGGCCGGTCATGGTCTGGGCGGTCTGGAGGGCGAGGAAGACGGCGCCGGGGCCGTTCCGGGCGGGTTCGATGCGGGTGTCCCAGTTGCGGCGGTTCCATTCAATCTGCCAGGAGCCTTCGCTTCTAAGACTGCCGGGGCTGAGGACGTTTACGGCGATGTTGTGGGGCTGCATCTCCTCGGCGAGGGCGTAAGCGACCATGTGAAGGGCGGCTTTGCTGGCGCTGTAGGCGGTGCCGCCGCCGGGGATGAGTTCGAGGCCCATGCGGGAGCCGATGTTGACGACGCTGCCGCTCTTCTGGGCAATCATGACGGGGAGGACGTGGCGGCAACAGAGGTAGGGGCCGCGGATGTTGACGGACATGAGGTTGTCCCAGCGGCGGGGCTCGATTTCGAGGAAGGGTTCGCCGATTATCATGAGTCCGGCGTTGTTGACGAGGACGTCGATGCGCCCGTATTCGTCCATGACGCGTTGGACCATGGCCATGACCTGGGCTTCGTCGGTAACGTCGCAGGGGATGCCGAGGGCCTGGCCGCCGCTGGCGCGAATTTCGGAGGCGGTGTCGTCGGCGGTACCGGCGAGGCCGGTGGGGGAGGCGGGTCGGGAGCAGGCGACGACGGTTGCGCCTTCGGAGGCGTAGGCGATGGCGATGGCCTTGCCCAAGCCCCTGCTGGCGCCGGTTACGATGGCTACTTTGCCCTTCATCTGCATTTCTTTTGCCCTCGCGGAGTTGGTTGGGGTGGGGGTTGTCGTCTAAGGCTGTGTTTGGGGGATATTATACCGCAGTGGGGAGGGGGAGGTTGGGTGGGGTTGGGAAGTGTCGCTTGAATCCCTGCCACTCACAAGCGAGGGAAGGATAGGATGAGGTTCTTGGAATCCATTTAGATCCGCCTAGAACTACCCGTGGGGGATGCTCTTCGTTCGGAATGATTGGAGCGATATCGTTGATCTAGTTGAATGCTCTGCCCATGAAGAAGACGAGTACGCCACCAGCAACGATAAGGAGGGGAGGGACGATCCAGCGGATGACGCTCATAGCCCCGGAAAACTTGTTGATTGTGTCCTCGATATTGCGAACGCGTCTTTCCAGATAATCGATACGCTGGTCGTTGGAAACAGGCGCCTGCTGCTGCTCCCCAGGCGGGGGCGTACTTATGTTGTCGTCCATTGAATCCCAAGGCTTCTGGACTTGGCGGTTATCCACTCCCAAAGTTCCTTGTTGTGGTAGCCCCAGTAGTACTGCACCATAACTACGACGCCAGTGAAATCGTGCTCGTCATCGCCGATGCCAATGCTACGGGATACCTCTTGGGTGGTTTCCCCGTCTGAGGCTATGAAGGCCGCGTTGGGCACGACGTATACATTCTCTTTTGAGTATTTCTGCTTCGCCTTCTGAATTAAGTGGGCGCGCTGATCGTCGAGAATCCCGACTACGGCGAAGATTTGCATGACCGACCCCCAAACGATGTCAAATTCAGGTCCTATTCATCTAATCACTTGTTCTAGCATCAAGTATAGTTGACACGACATGGAAATGACAAGGAGTTAGGGGAGGTTGGGGAGGATGCGGACGTCGTAGCCGGCGCGTTTGAGGGCGAGGTAGCCGATGGCGGCGCGTTCGCCGGTGGTGGAGTAGGTGACGACTTTGTCCATGCGTCCGACGCCAATGTTGCGGAGGCGTCGGGACAGGTCGTTGTCGGGGCGGAGAAGCTGATGGTCGTCGCCAAGGTATTCGGTCCAGGGGAGGTTTGAGGCGTTGGGGAGCGTCCCTGTGCCTGAGTCGAACTCTTCGGCACTGCGGAGGTCGATGAGCTTGGGGGGATTGGGGGAGTCCAGATCGTCTAGGGAAGCTCGCTTGTTGGGGTTGATGTAGATGTTGAAATTGCAGGGGGTTGGGGTTTCGGGTTGGGTAGAGGTGGGGTAACCCTGCTTCGCCCAGCCCTCGTAGAGCAGGGCGGAGAGGGAGACCTCGCCTCGTCCAAGATATTCCAGGGTCCAGGCCATGAGAGCGCCGCGTCGGCCATCTGCGCCGTCGTAGACAAGGGAACGCTTCGACTCGTCGACACCCGCTTGGCCGAAGACTGCGCCGAGAGCTTCGTCAGGGAGGAGAGCGCCTTTTTCGTCAAGGAGTCGTTCGAGGGGGACGTTGACTGCACCGGGGAGGTGGCCGCGAGCGTAATCGGCGGGCGGCCTGGGATCGAGGATATGGACGTCGTCCAGTTTCAGCCAGTAGTTGACCCAGGTGGCGTCGGCAAGGGTTGCCATTCATTTTCTCCTTGGGGGGGCCTTGATTTGGGAATCAGAAGGTATTCAGTCTTGGGACCTGCTTCCTTCCGTCTCACGTACTGCATCATTGTCTCGGGGCGGGAGGTTACCGGCGGTCCTGAGGCCCTTGTAGGTGGCCAGCATAACAGAAACGGCGGCGACGATGATGGCTCCGCCGGTGGATACGGCGATGCCGGCGGTGGTGAGGGTGGCGATAACGCCGCTGACGAAGCCGCCGAGGGGGGTGAAGCCGAAGGTGAGGCTGTAGAGGCCGAGGATACGTCCGCGCATCCTGTCGATGGAGAGGAGCTGGAGCAGTGCGCCCATTGCAGCGTCGTAGGAGGTGAGGCAGAGGCCGACGAGGGCGGAGAGGAACAGGGAGGCGACATACCAGGAGGAGAGGCCGAAGATGAAGAGGGATGCCCCGGCGGCGCCGCCAGCGATAGCGAGGAGCATGCCCTTGGAGCGGGACTCCGACATGGCGGCCATGATGAAGGTGGCGAAAACGCCACCGATGCTGCCCGCAGCGGAGAGGTAGCCCAAGCCTGAGGCGCCAACGTCGAGGACTTCCCTGGCGATGACGGGAAGCATGACGAAGTAGGAGAAGCCGAAGAGCTCCACGACGGCGCTGAACATGAGCAGGGAACGGATTGCGCGGGTGCGGGCGGCGTAGGCGAGGCCCTCGCGGGCGTTCTTCCAGAGGCCGCCGGAGTCGGGAGGGCGCTGGTAGCGGGTCCTGACGATGAGGATGGGGAGGGGGCTGAAGAGCATGACGGCGGTCATGGCCACGTAGCAGTAGCCGAGGCCCCACTGGTCGATGAGGAAACCAGCGAGGATGGAGCCGGGGATGCGGGCGATGCTGAATGCGCCGTGGGTGATGGCGACGGCATTGAGGAGGCGTCGGGGGCCGACGGTGTCGTAGATCATCGCTTCGCCGGAGGGGAGGACGGTGGCCATGAGCATGCCGAGGACGACGGTGGAGACGAGGATGTGCCATAGCTCCATGTGGCCCGTGAGCAGCAGAATGGCCAGGCCGAGGAAGATGACGGCTCGGGATATTTGCGCGACGGCGAGGATGAGACGACGGTTGAAGCGGTCGACGATGACGCCGGCGATGATGCCGAAGCCCACCTGGCCCGCGCCACGGAGTCCGGCGACGCCACCGACCCAGAAGGCGGAGTCGGTGACTTCCAGGACCATCCAGCCCTGGGCGAGCATCTCCATGGTCATGCCGATGTAGTTGAAGATGTAGAAGAACCAGATGAAGCGGAAGTCGCGGTTGGTGAGGGCAATGAAGAGTCGGCCCAGCCTGCCGGTGGGGGGTTGGGTGGCTTGGTCAGGGTTCATGGATGGATTCCCGCCTTCGCGGGAACACGGAGTGGGTGGGCGCTGGACGTTGGGAGACTGTTGTTGCGGGTTCATTTTAAGGGGCGCGGGATGATGTTTGATGGTGAATCCAAAGGCGGGTAAGGTACACCCGCAAGGGTTGCGTTCGCAAGACAGGGGGTAGGGGAAGGTGGGGCGTCCACCCGCAGGGGATGCCCCTGCGGAAGAAGGGTGGGGGCTGAGTTAGGCGCAGGTATGGGGGTGAAAGAGTGGGCCCCCGCTTTCGCGGGGGCAGCCTCTAACCTTCCCACATCGAGGGGGGAAGGAAGAAGAGGGGAGGGGAGTCACCCTCACCCCAACCCTCTTCCAGGACGGAGACCTTTGCGTAACTGCCGAAACAGGTTCAGATTGTGGCGTTGTCCTGCCCTAGTCATAGCTAAATCGCGCATTTCTGGATTCCGGCTTTCGCCGGAATGACGGTTGCTCAAAGGTCTCCAGGACGGGAGAGGGGGAAAATCGGAAGGGGAGTGCCCATCCCATCCACACCACGCCGTGGGGTCATTGCATGACGGCAAGTTTGGAATAACGAAGAGGCGAGCTAGGAGGCCACGGCGGGTATGCCCAGGTCTTGCACCAGGTTGTTGAAGGCGGAAACGTCTTCGTCCATCACCTTCTGCAGCCGGCCAAGCTGGGCGCCGATGCGACCGGAGAGGTCGCCGTAGACGTCGTAGGACTGACGGGTGGGGACCCAGTCTGCGCTGCCGACAACGGCGGTGAGGGAGGCGATTTTGACGTTGAGCCGAGTGGGGTAGTTGACCCTGTCCAGGGGAGCGGAACCCCTCGGCTGAATGAGCTCTTCTTCGATTCCGGTGAGCTTTTCGTCCAATTCTCCAGCGGCGGTGACGATGGATGCGGGCGCGCCGGGTCGGTCCTTCCAGCCGGTAAGCTGTCCCTTGAGGGTGCGGATGGTGTTGATGGCCTCCTGGGTCTCGGAGAGCTTGTCGCGGATCTTAAGAAGGAGGCCAAACTGGGCCTGCAGATCCTCCTGGGAGGCGGGAACTCGCGGGTCCTTGCGAACCTCGAAGTCCTGGACGGCGGAGTAGCCGTTGGTGGCGATACGAACCTTGTAAGTTCCGGGGGCGGCCACGGGGCCGTCCAGGCTGTTCTCGGTGGAGGAATCGCCTTCGACCTTGGTGGCGGGGGCGTAGCGCATGTCCCAGACGAAGCGGTTGACGCCCGAATCCGTGGGGACCTTCGGGCCGTCGGAGTCCGCGTTGCTGGAGAATGAGCGGATTTCGGTTCCGTTGGCGTCGAGGAAGGTGAGGGTTACGTCGTCTTCGGGCTTGTCCTTCAGGTAGTAGTTGACGACGACGCCTGCGGGCGGGTTCTTGCCGGCGTCGAGGAAGACCTTTTCGCTGCGGTTCTCGTCAATCTTGGACTCGTAGAAGGTGACGATGACGCCGGAGGCGAGGGTGTAGTTTTTGCCGGGGCCGCCGGGGCGTTCCGCGCCGGTTGAGGTGAGATAGCGGTAGGCGGCGCGGGGCTTGAAGAGGTGATTGCCACCAGTGTCGACGCCGTCCTTTATCTGGTGGAGGGGCGTCAGGTCGTCGAGGACCCAGAAGGAGCGTCCGTGGGTGGCGGCGACCAGGTCCTGTTCCTTGACGGCGAGGTCGTGAACGGGAACGACGGGCAGGTTCTGCTGGAGGCTCTGCCAGCTGTCGCCGTTGTCGAAGGAGACGTAGACGCCGGACTCGGTACCGGCGTAGAGGAGGCCCTGCCGGGCGGGGTCCTCGCGGACGACGCGGGTGAATGCGCCGTCGGCGATGCCGTCCACGATGGCGGTCCAGGTGCGGCCGTAGTCGTCGGTGCGGTAGATATAGGGGCTGTGGTCGGCCCACTTGTAGCGGGTGGCGGCGAGATAGGCCGTGGCGGGGTTGTGGCGGGAGGGCTCGATGGTGCAGATCAGTGCCCAGGGAGGCAGGTCGGGCGGCGTGACGTTTTCCCAGTTCGCGCCTTCGTCGCGGGAGACATGGGCCAGGCCGTCATCGCTTCCTGCCCAGAAAAGGCCCTGCTGCAGGGGAGACTCGGCGAAGGCGAAGATGGTGCAGTAGTGCTCCGCGCCGGTATCGTCGTAGGTGATGGAGCCGCCGGATGGGCCCAACTTCGAGTCGTCATTGCGGGTGAGGTCAGGGCTGATGCACTCCCAGGTTGTACCGTCGTCGGTGGATTTGAAGAGGTGGTTGCCAGCGGTGAAGAGGACGTTGGGGTCGTGGGGGGAGATGAGGATGGGGAAGGTCCACTGGAATCGATATCGGGCGGCCCGCGCGCCGTGGCCGCTGGTGACCTCAGGCCAGACGGTGACACTTCGCACCTGGCCGCTGCTGTGGTCGTAGCGTAGGAGGGAGCCGCCGCCGCCGGGGGAGCTTCCGATGGCGCCGGAGTAGACGATGTCGGAGTTGTCGGGACGGACGGCGATGTGGCCGCTTTCGGAGGTGCCGACCATATAGCAGTCGGAGTAGGGGATTGCGCCCTTGTGGGAGCGGCTGGGGACGCTCATGGCGGTGTTGTCCTGCTGGGTGCCGTATACGCGGTAGGGGAAGTTGTTGTCGGTGTCGACGTGGTAGAACTGGGCGGTGGGCTGGTTGTAGATGGTAGAGAAGGTCTCGCCGCCGTTGAAGGAGACGCAGGCTCCGCCGTCGTTGCCTTCGATCATGCGCTGGGGGTTGTTGGGATCAATCCAGAGATCGTGGTTGTCGCCGTGGGGCGTTGTCAGCTGGTTGAAGGTCTTGCCGCCGTCGGTGGACTTCCAGGCGGCCAGGTTGAGGATGTAGCAGGTGTCGGGGTCCTGGGTGTCGGCGAAGACGTGGTTGTAGTACCAGGGACGGGTGAGGAGGTTGCGGTCTTTGCTGACGCACTGCCATGTGTCGCCGCCGTCGTCGGAGCGGTAGAGGCCAGCGTCTTCGGCTTCAATGATGGCCCAGACGCGGTTGGGCTTGGCGGGGGAAACGGCGACGCCGATGCGCCCCTTGATGCCCTTGGGGAGGCCGGGGTTGTCGGAGATGTCCGTCCAGGAGTCGCCGCCGTCGGTGGTCTTGAATATGCCGCTGCCGGGGCCGCCGCTTTCGAGGCTCCAGGGGGTGCGGCGGGTCTCCCACATGCCGGCGAAGAGGATGCGGGGGTTGGCGTAGCTCATGGCCAGGTCGGACGCGCCGGTTCGTGGGCCGCGGGAGAGGACGTGCTGCCAGGAGTTGCCGCCGTCCTTCGAACGGTAGATGCCGCGGGCGGCGCTGGCGCCGAAGGGGTCGCCCAAGGCGGCGACGTAGAGGAGGTTGGAGTCGGAGGGGTGCACGCGGATGCGGGCGATGTGGCGGGTGTCGCGGAGGCCGAGATGGGACCAGGTCTTGCCGCCGTTGTTGGTGCCGTAGACGCCGTCGCCGTGGCAGACGTTGCCACGGATTTGTGACTCGCCCATGCCAGCGTAGACCACGTTGGGGTCGGACTCGGAGGCAGCGATGGCCCCAACGGCGGCGGAGGTGAAGAAGCCGTCGGAGACGTTCTCCCAATAGGTACCACCGTCGGTGGTCTTCCAGACGCCGCCGGCGCAGGCGCCGAAGTAGAAGACGCCGGGGTTGGAGACGTCGCCGGTGACGGCTACGACTCGGCCGCCGCGGTGGGGGCCGATGAGTCGCCATTCCATGGCGTTGAGCAGGTCGGGATGCACAGTCGAGTTAGCCATTTGAAGCCTCCGTTGGTGGCTGCGCCCGGACATTGAGGGGGCGCGGGTTTTCAGGTTGTGTACGTGAGATTGGGTCGCTTTTGGCAGATTAGCACTGAGGGTTGGGGCTGTCAATTATGGGGGGATTCCACCCCCATCTCAATCTTCCCCCGTCAAGGGGCAAGAGGTTAATGGGCGCTTTTGAGGGGGTTATGCGAAGGTCTCCATCGAGGGGGAAGAGGTCATCTACATTGGGCCCATAATGGTTCGCACGTCGAGGACGTGGTTGATGGTGTAGTCGGGCGAGAGCAGTTCCGGGGGGTATTTTCTGTCCATGTGGAGCCAGGCGGCCATCATGCCGAAGCGCTTTGCGCCGTCTATGTCGGCGACGGGGTTGTCGCCAACGAATATGACGTTTTCAGGGCTGGTGAGGCCTGTGGCATTGAGGGCGTCGCGGAAGATTCTAGGGTCGGGCTTGTAGTAGCCGACTTCATCGGAGACGATGATGAAGGGGGCGATTTGAGTGAGGCCGGCGGATTTGCACTTGTCTCGCTGGGTTAGAGGACCGTTGGTGACGATACCCCAGGGCATTTGATGGCGGTTGAGCTTGGTGAGGTAGTCGATGATTTCCGAGTCCGGCTGGATGTTTCTGACCATTGCAGAGCGGTACCAAGTCTCCAGAGAGTGCGTGTCCAAGCCGGTGTCGGGCCAGTGCTTGAGCCACTGGGAGCGCATCCACTCGCGGTTTGTGTAGCCGTCGCCGTCCCATTCGACCATCATCGCAACGGCTTGGTCACGGGTGTGGGGCACGCGGTTCCGGAGGTATGCGTCGTAGAAGTCGCGGGCGACTTTGACGAAGACGGCGTTTCTATCGAGAAGGGTGCCGTCCAGGTCGAAGATGATGGCGTCGAATGTGGGCGTGGTCATCTTATGCCTCAGCATTGAAACTTAACGATATTTTAGTTAGCCTTATATGCAGAATATGCGGCATAACGGTATATGTCGGATTTGGAGTCTGATTTACTTACTTCTATCGGCATTAAATAACGAATATACAGTTTACAGGGGGCAACTTGAACATTGCAAGAAGGATAATCGATCGCTTTGGCGGGCAGTCTACATTGGCGGCTCTTTTGGGGAAACGCCAGAGTACAATTCAGCACTGGGCCAAGGTAGGGAGGATTCCAGCCCACTGGCATGAACCATTGATGAGTTTAGCGGTCCAGCAGGGTATAAGTCTTGAACCCAAGGATTTCGTAACTTCAGAGGCACCTCACGTAGAGCCTGCAGAGGGTAAGCTTGGCGTATTGCTTGTGGGACTAGGGGCTGTTTCCTCCACATTCATCGCGGGCGTTGAGCATATTCGACGCGGGACAGGACTTCCTATAGGTTCGATTTCCCAACTTTCCACGATACGCCTGGGAAAGCGGACCGAAAAGAGGACGCCTCTCATACGAGACTTCGTTCCAATGGCAGAACCCAGCCAGCTGGTTTTTGGCGCGTGGGACCCTATCCCAGACGACGCTTATGAAGCTGCGATAAAGAGTGGCGTACTGGCTCGCCACGAAGAAATTGAACCCATTGCTGACTTTCTTAAATCAATTCAGCCCATGCCCGCAGTGTTTGTTGAGGACTATGTCAGACGGATCAATGGAACGAACATCAAGACCTGCGAGTCCCACTTGACCGCTGCAGAAGCCATCAGAGAAGACATCCGGCGTTTCAAGGAAGAAAACGGGTGTGATCGCCTGGTGATGGTCTGGTGTGCGTCCACCGAGAAGCACATCGTCCCAACCATGATCCACCAGGACATAGAGTCCTTCATCGGGGGGCTTCATGACAGTGACAGAAACATCGCCCCCTCCATGATATATGCCTATGCCGCACTGATGGAGGGAGTTCCTTTCGTAAACGGAGCTCCAAACCTTACTGTAGACATTCCAGCCTTGGAGAGACTGGCAAGGGACAAGGGAGTCGCTATTTGCGGCAAGGACTTCAAGACAGGTCAAACTCTAGTCAAGACCGTAATTGGCCCGATGTTGAAGGCAAGAATGTTGGGTATGGATGGATGGTTTTCCACGAATATCCTCGGCAACCGGGATGGCGAAGTGCTTGATGAACCGGAGAACTTCAAGACGAAAGAGGAGTCAAAACTGGGGGTATTGGAGTACATTCTGCAACCGGACTTGTACCCCGAATTATATGCCGACGCCTACCACAAGGTGAGGATCAACTACTACCCGCCCCGGGGCGACAATAAGGAAGGCTGGGATAATGTTGACCTCTTTGGCTGGCTGGGTCGACGGATGCAACTAAAGGTGAATTTCCTTTGCTCGGACTCAATTCTTGCCGCACCTCTTGTATTGGACCTGGTTTTGTTCATGGACCTGGCCCAACGTGCCGGCCTAAGCGGTATCCAAGAGTGGTTGTCATTCTACTTCAAGAGCCCGCAGCATGCGCCATCTGTTTATCCTGAGCACGATCTTTTCATTCAACAGACCAAACTCAAGAACACCTTGAGGTGGCTGATGGGAGAGGAAGAGGTTACCCACTTGGGACTGGAATACTATCGCACGTGAACCATCGGTAAAGATGGAGCGATAGAGGATCGGAAGGGTTTGGTCATGGCGAACTGGCATCGACCTTTCTGAGAAATTCACCGACGGTCAACAGATACGACTGCTTTTCCTCGAAGTGTGCCCAGTGGGAACTGTTTTCGAATACGGTGGTCTCCGCCTGTGGGAACATGCCGGCATACCAGTGGATGGCCTCCGGGGTGCTTGTGTCGTGGCGGCCGCAGGTGAGGAGAGTTGGAGTCTCTATTTCACCGAGCCTGGAGGTCCTTTCGTAGTTTTCGAGATTTCCCGAAATCCTGAAGGGTATGTGGCCCCACATGATTCTGTTGATTTCCACGTTTCTCTCCCGCATGACTTCGCTTATTATCCGGGGCCAGGGAATGAGGTTGCGTAACATGTGCCGCATTCTATATTCCAATACCGCAGCCTTGTAATCCGTGGTGAGTCCGGGCTCGCCTTTCTCGTGACGATTAAGGATAGCTTGCAATTTATTGGGGAGGGATTCTCTGAGTCTGTACTGGTCCTCCTTGCATCTCTGGGCGCTGAGGTAAGGACTTTGCAGGATCAGGCTTCTGATACCGAGGGGTTTGCGCAGGGCGTAGTCAACCACGACCATGCAACCGAAGGAGTATCCCAGGATGTGGACGGGGCCGGGGGCTAGACTGTTTCTGACTTGGGCGAGCTCGTCAACAAAGCGGTCTATGTGCCAAAGACGGGTGTCGTCGGGGCGGTCTGATTTGCCGCAGCCTAACTGGTCGTAGAAGATGACGGGCCTGTCTGCGCTGAGAGCTTCCAGGGGTTGTAGCTGCCGGTGGGGGATGCCGGGGCCGCCGTGGACGACGATAAGGGGAGGAACGTCGGGGCCGGAAATCGTGCGGCAGTAGACGCGTCCGCCGGGGACGGGGATGAAGGTTTCTGAGGATTTGGGCAAGGGGGTCAATCGAATCCCAGAAGAGTGGGGAGAGCGTTCATGTGTTTGAAGGTCTCTACGCCGAGGGCTTTCAGGTCTTGTCTATCTCCGTTTGGACAGAAGCCAAGGACACGCATCCGGGCTGCCAGGGCGGACTGTACTCCTGCGCGACTATCTTCGATGATGACGCATTGAGAAGGAAGCGTTATCATCTGCTGTGCCACGTAGATGTACAGGTCGGGGTGAGGTTTGGCGCGAGGGACTTGGTCGGCGCTGAAGATTTTGTTGCCGAAGGGTGCGGCAAGGCCGATGATGTCCAGGACCGCGAAGACCTTTTCGGTGCTGCCATTGGATGCGACGCAGATGGGAATGTTGTTTGACGCCAACCGGTGCAGGGCACCTTTCAGTCCCGGTGTCGGTTTCAAGGATTGTTGGAAGGTTTCCATGAGCATAGATTCTCGGCGTTCTTTGATGCCTGCGGGTAGGGGATGGCCCAATTCGCATTCAACCATAGCCCACATTGCGTCGTCGGTGAGGCCGCTGCCTCTTCTGGCAAGTTCTACCAGCGATAGGTGAATGCCGGCTTCCTTAAGGAGGGTGGAGACGACCTGGATGTCCAGGGCCTCGGTGTCGGCGAGAACTCCGTCGCAGTCGAAGATTATCAATTTAGGGGAGGTGTTCATGTCGTGATTGTAGAGCATTACATGGGTTGTGGGCTATGCACAGGTGAACTGTTCTCACACTGAGGGAGTGTTGACAGGTTTTGCGGGGGGCAATAAGTTTGGGGAGTTCGTTCAGACAGGAGAGAGGGGGCAGTGATCTTATGGACTTGAGCAGTACGACCATTGTTGAGGCGGGTCGAGAGATGGCGTCGGGTCGGCTTTCGCCGGTGGAGCTGGTGGAGGCCACGCTTCGTCGAATAGAGAGGCTGAATCCGACGCTGAAGGCTTTTCTAACGGTGAGTGGGGATATTGCTATGGAGCGGGCTCGTCAGGCGGAGGCGGAGATGGTGTCGGGCGGATACCGGGGGCCGCTGCACGGGATTCCGTACAGTCTGAAAGACGTGATTGCGACGAAGGACGTGCGGACGACTTTCGGGCATCCTCGACTACACAATTTTAAGCCGGACGAGGACGCGACGGTGCGTCGTCTGCTGGACGAGGCGGGGGCGATTCTGGTGGGGAAGGTGTACTCCCAGATAGGGCGGGGTGATTCCATCGTCGACTGCTGCAATCCGTGGGACGTGACGAGAAGCCCGGGGACTTCAAGCAGCGGGTCGGGGTCGGCGGTTGCGGGAGGACTGGGGCTGCTTTCGATAGGGACTGACACTGGAGGGTCGGTTCGGCATCCGGCGAGCAGCTGCAACCTGGTGGGGATTAGGGGGACCTTCGGGCGCGTCAGCCGACACGGGGTGCTTGCTCCTTCGTGGTCGCACGACCAGGCGGGGCCTTTGACCAGGACGGTTACAGATAACGCGTTGGCTATGGAGACGCTGGCGCGGTTCGACCCGCTGGACCCAATCAGCGTGGAGAGGCCGCCTGAGAAGTTCTCGGAGTTGATGAAGGGTGACGTGAAGGGGCTGCGGATTGGCGTGCCGACGGACCGGTGGCTGTGGGAGCGGGAGATTGAGGAGGTGGAGGAGTTGGTGCGGGCGGCCATCGGGGTGCTGGAGGGGTTGGGGGCCACTGTGCGGGAAGTTTCGCTGCCGCTGGCGGCGGAGAACCGGGCGGTGCATTTCAAGCTGAGCCAGCCGGAATCCTACGTGTACTGGACGAGTTTCTTCGGCGAGGAGGTGATGGACGAGTGGGAGGTGATGCGGTCAGGGATCGAGGCAGGGAAGAATCAGCCCTTCTCGGTCTACATGGAGGGGCAGCGGGAGGCGGCGCGGATACGTCAAGAGGTGAACGCGGCGCTGTCGGAGGTGGACGTGATTGCGTCGCCGACGGGGAGCACGTTGGGGGACAAGTGCGACGCTTCGACGGCGATTATCCGGGGTCGGGAGGTCCCGGCGCGGTCGAGGGCGGTTTACATAAACGGCATCGCCAGTCTGATGGGGATGCCGGCGATATCGGTGCCGTGCGGGTTCGCGCTGGGCGACCGGATGCCGGTGGGCCTGCAGCTTATGGGGCCGAAGTTCAGCGAGGGGATGCTGTTTCGGGCGGCGAGGGCGTACCAGCAGGCGACGGGGTGGCATGAGCGGACTCCATCAATTGACAATAAAATCAAGTAGGGAGAGAAGAAAGATGAGGTTGAAGGATAAGGTTGCGTTTATTAGTGGGGGGGCGCGGGGGATGGGCGCTTCGGAAGGGCGGATTTTTGCCCAGGAGGGCGCGAAGGTGGCCCTCGGCGACATTCGGGATGAGCTGGGACGTCAGGTGGCGCGGGAGATCTGCGACGCTGGAGGCGAAGCTATCTTCGTGCATTTGGACGTGGCCAGTGAGGAGTCGTGGCAGAAAGCCATCGCCGCCACTGTCGAACGATTCGGGAAGCTGGACATTCTGGTCAACAACGCGGGGATCTCCGTTTCGGGCGGGGTTGTCGATACGACCGAGGAGACGTGGGATAGGGTGATGGACGTGAACGCCAAAGGGGTGTTTCTGGGCACGAAGGCGGCGATACCGGAGATGCAGAAGGCGGGGGGTGGGTCCATCGTCAATATCTCGTCGCAGATGGGGCTGGTGGGCAGCGAGATGGGGAGTCCGGCGTACAACGCGTCGAAGGGGGCGGTGCACATCTTCACCAAGTCGGCGGCGCTGAGGCACGTGGGGGACAACATTCGAGTCAATTCTGTGCATCCGGGGCCGATAAACACGCCGATGTTGAATGACGGATTCAAGGACCCGAGTCGCGAGCAGAAGGTGCTGCAGATGACGCCGATGGGACGTCGGGGGGAGCCGGAGGAAGTGGCGTGGGGCGTTCTGTATCTTGCGTCGGACGAGGCTTCTTACGTGACGGGGGCGGCGCTGGTGATTGACGGGGGGTATATTGCGCATTAGGGGGTGCTGTTGGAGCGGGCGGTTCGCGAACCGCCCCTACACAGTGTTGGGGTGGTAGAGTGAGTCGGACATAGATAGTGAGTGGGTTCCTGCCTTCGCAGGAACAAGACCTGTACGAAAGGAGATTTTGTATGCCGACATTTATCGGACTGGTGAAATACGGGGAAAGGGACGGGGAGGCCGAGTTACGAGTAGGGAGGGCCGCCCGTCAGCTGGTGGAGGTGCATGGGGGGCGGATTCTGAGCACCTACTGGACGGAGGGGGATAATCAGATGATCATCGCATTCGAGGGTCGGGGGGAGGAGCAGGCGATGAAGGTATACGATGACCTGGCGTCGGAGGAGGGAGTCCAGATCAGCGTGGTGCGGGGGTTGACGGAGGGGGAAAAGGAACGCGCGAACCAGGGTTTTTCTTTCCCTTGAGGAACATGGGCTAGGATGGTGAATGGACTCCCGCTCCCGCCTTTGCGCGGTCAGGCTTTTCGCGGGACTGGCTGATGGGTGGGTGAGGTCGACAGAATGAAGTTGAGATTTGGGGTGACTGAAAGATGACTATGACGATTGTGGGTTATGATCCGGCGACGGGGCAGTTTGGGGGCGCGGTGGCGACGAAGAATATCGGCGTGGGGTCGCGGGTGCTGCGGGGGAAGGGTGAAGTGGGGATGATTGGCTTCAGCGGCCACGAGATTCAGCGTCTGCGGGGCATTGCGCTGCTGGAGTTGGGGTTTCCGGCGCCGGTGGCCCTGGAGGCGCTGGTGAAGGTCAGCGGAGATCGGGGTCAGTACAGTCTTATCGACCGGACGGGGACGCCCGCAGCATATACAGCCCCGGCGCAGTTTCCGTGGCGAGGGAGCCGGACGGGGGTCAACTACGCCTGCGGAGCAAACACGATGGTGGGGCCGGAGGTGGTGCAGGCGCTGGGGGACACCTTTGAGGCGACGGAGGGGAGCGGGCTGCCTTTGGAGGAGCGGCTGCTTCAGTGTCTTGAAGCGGCGCAGGCCACCGGGGGTGACAACCGGGGGAGGCAGTCGGCGGCGATACAGGTGCACTGGAAGCGGGTAGACGCCAATCCCTTCCTGGACTTGAGGGTGGACGACCATCCGAATCCGATTCCGGAGCTTCGGGCTATCGTGCACATCTATCGACAGACGTACCCGGTGTATGCGTCGAGGACGTGGCCGGATTTGGAGGGCACGGGGGGTTATCCGATTTTGTATCCGTGAGGGGCGTGTGTGCATAAGGAGGATGGGCGGTTCGCGAACCGCCCCTACGGAAGAGCGTATTTGGGTAATTTAGGAATGATTGGAGGAGCAATGGCAAAGAGGAAGGTGTTGGTGACCGGGATGAGCGGCCGGATTGGGCGGGCGGCGCTGAAGCGGCTGGGAGACAAGTATGACTTCACGGCGATGAATCGGAATCCGATGGAGGGAGTGCGGTGCGTGACGGCCGACATTACGGACTTCGATGCCATACGTCCTCATTTTGACGGACAGGATACGGTGGTGCATCTGGCCGCCGCGCTGGGAGCCGAAGGGGTGGATACGCGGGATTACATCGAGCGGAATGTGTGGGGGACATACACAGTGTATGAAGCGGCGCGTCAGGCAGGGGTCAAGCGGGTTATCTTTGCCAGCAGCGGCTCGACCATCCTCAGCCACACGTTGGAGTCGCCGCTGCGGGAGCTCGAGAGCGGGGAGTACGACAAGCTGCCGCCCACGTGGCCGATGCTGACCCACGAATCGGCCATACGGCCAAACTCGATATATGGAGTGAGCAAGGTCTGGGGCGAGGCGCTGGCGCGGTACTACTCGGACGCCTTTGGGCTTTCGTCCATCTGCATCCGGTTCGGGTGGATACCCGAGGAGGACCGTCCGGAGGCGACGCGGACCTTTGCCGTTTGGTGCAGTCACGACGATGCGGCGCAGATGATTGACAAGTGCATCGAGGCGGACGACAGCGTTCGGTTCGATATTTTCTACGCGGTTTCGGACAACAAGTATAACTACCGGGACACCGGCCACGCGCGGGATGTGATCGGGTTCGTGCCGACGAGCCGGGCGGAGGACTTTAGGTAGAGGAGACGCCATTCGACAGGCTCAGGGTGAGCGGAGGGGCTGAGGGAAATGGGAGCGACCCGGGGCGAGATTCTTCGACTCCGCTGCGCTTCGCTCAGAATGACATGTGGATGGAGTGGGATGGGTCCCCGCATCCGCGAGGACACAGAGAGGGGCAGGTTTGAAACCGGCCCCTTTGGGTGTTAATGGGATGGGAATCACCCCCATCCCAACCTTCCCCCGTCAAGGGGGAAGGGGTTAAAAGGGGAAAAGAATAGGGGCGGTTCGCGAACCGCCCCTACGTGGTTATCTGAAGGAGATGGGGGTTAGAGGTTGAACTGGGCCTCTACGTAGTTGGGCTCCTTTTCGTAGACCTGCACGCGCATATGCTGGGCCTCGCCGATGAGGATCTTGTAGTCGTCGCCGACGTGGAGGGCGGCGGGTCGGCGCAGACGCCATTCGGGCTCCAGGTCCACGCGGTCGCGGGCCTTCTGAAGGTCGGGGTTGGCATCGACGGCGTCCTGGGCCCAGCGAGAAAGGTTGGTGGCGTCGCCGATTATGGTGGCTAGGTAGGTGCCGTCGGGTTCGTAAATCTTGACGTTTTCGTTGCCCCAGTCTGCGATGTAGATGTCCCCGTCCCTGTCGGTTACTACGGCGCTGGGGTTCTTGACGTTGGAGATTTCATGGTCTGAGCGACCGACGGTCATCAGATAGTCGCCCTGGTGGGAGAACTTCTGGACGCGGTGATTGCCCCAGTCTGCGACGAAGACATTGCCTTCTGCGTCTACGTGGGTCCCCCAGGGGCTATCGAGCTGACCGTTGTCGGTGCCGCCTTCGGCAAACTGGCCGAGGAACTTTCCGTCCCTGGTATAGCGCTGGACGCGGTTGTTGCCGCTGTCCACGATGACCAGGTTTCCGTCGGGGTCCAGGGCGATGCCGGCGGGCCTCTTGAACTGGCCATCGCCGGAGCCAAGGGATCCCCACTTGCCGACGAACTCACCGTCCTTGGTGAAGACGACGACCTTGCTGATGGCCTGGTCGGTGACGTAGAGGTTTTCCTGTTCGTCTACGGCCAGGCCGCCGGGCCAGAGGAACTCACCGTCGCCGGAACCGGCGCTGCCGATGTCCAGCAGGAATTCCTGGGTTGCCAGGGTGCACTTGGTGATGCGGGTGCCAGGGCCGAACTCGTGGCCCCAGTTGGCGACGTACATAACGTCGTCGGCGCCCCGTCCGAGTCCGACGGGATGCCAGAAAGTGGTGGCGGAAACGCCGATTCTTCCCAGGTTGTCGAGATATGAGAAGGCGCGGCCCATTGCGATTTGCGTCTGCGGCATTTTTTGCTCCTTTATTGCTATTTGTCGATAGGTCTGTCAGGAATTGGGGATAATCATATCCGCAAGCGTTGCGGGATTCAACAGTCAGTCTGCATTTGACATAATCGACCGATGTCAGCAGAAAGAATCGGGTTGAGAACAGCGTGGTATAATCGGCCAGATTTCCTGTCTGGTGATGGAGTCGGTGGAAGAATGAGCCGGTTGTTCCTGGCGTGGGTTGTCCTCTTCATGGCCTTGGGCGTTGCCGCGCTCACGGCCTGCGGCGGCGATGATGAGGGTTACTACGAAGAGGATATGGCTCTTTCCGCACCTGCGCCAGTCCCGGCCCCGGCAATGGCTCCTGAAATTGCGACCAAAACGCTGGCTACCGCTGCTTCGCAATCGGCGGCGACGGCTGCGCCCGCGCCTGCTGCGGCCAGGGCTGCCGCAGACGAGGACGGTGGGGAGGCGTTGAAGGTCCAGGCTTCGCCGCAGCTACAGACGAGGGTTATCGTCCACACGGCATATATGTCGCTGGTGGTGGGGGACATAGCCGCTTCCGTAGACTGGATTACGGGACTGGCGGGAGCTTTGGGCGGATGGGTGGTGAGTTCGGACAGGACATCCCTGCACGGAGGGGCAGTATCCATCCGGGTGCCCGCGGCTTCGCTCGAGGACGCCCTTTCGCAGCTGGAGGGGATAGCGGTGGAGGTGGAGAGCCGCACGGTTACAAGTCAGGACGTGACGGACCAGTACGTGGACTACCAGTCGCGGCTGGTAAGCATGAAGGCCACGGAGCAGCGACTATTGGCCTTTCTGGACAGGGCCGGAGACGTGGAGGACGCCCTGGACGTGCACAAGGAGCTGGCGGAGCTTCAGGTGCAGATAGAGGAGATTCAGGGACGCATAAACTTTCTGCAGCAGACATCCGCCTTCTCGCTCATCGACGTGACGCTGCGGTTAATGGCGCAGGCGATACCGGTGGACGCCGGTGAAGATCAGGCTGTGCGGGTGGGCAAGACTGCCCGCTTCCGGGCATCGTTCCTGCCGCCGGAGGGGATAGACGAGTACCAGTTCACGTGGGACTTCGGGGACGGAACGTCAGCAACCGGCAGCGGGACGATTCTACGGCCCGACGGCAGGCGGGTGACGGCTACGGTTAACCACGTATATGAGGACGACCTGGACTCCCCCTATATTGCCCGCATCGAGCTTTCGGGCTTTGGAGACAGCGGCGTGGCGGAGGGTTCCGACGCGCTGGAGGTGGCTGTCAGCGAGGTGCCCTCCATCGAGGTGTTTGCTGGCGAGGGTCAGACGGTGAAGGAAGGACAGGAAGTGGAGTATACGGCGTCCTTCCTCCGGCCTGCGGAGCTGTGGGACTATACGTACAAGTGGGACTTTGGAGATGGTTCGCCGACGGTGACGGGAACGCCGGAGGAGGGAAGCACCCGCATACAGGTGAGTCACACCTTTACGGACCACCGGCCGCAGGGATATGAGGTCGCGTTGACAATCAGCGCAATGAGCGACGGCGGAGAGGTTATGGGGTCGGGCTCTTTCTGGGTGGAGGTCACGGAGTCGAGGGGGTTGATTGTTGGGGGGTGGAACGTCGGAGACACGGCAAGCTCGGCGGTGCGGGCGCTCTCGGCGGTGGCCCGCGGGGCGGTGTTCGTTCTTATCTGGCTGGGAATATTCAGTCCGGTGATTGCTATTGTGGTTGGGGTCGTCTATCTCATCCAGCGAATTGACAGGAAGTATCGTCCAAAGAGGAAGCCTACAGCCACATCCGAGCCGGAAGCGCCAAAGTCTGAATCATCGGAGGGGTAGCGAGGGACGGTACCTTCGATCCTTGATTTCTTGTTTGATTGTTTTGCGACAGTTGATACAATGCGGGCAATGAACATAATCTCCCACTCACGGCTTCGGCTTCTTTTCCGGATGGGTTAGCGATACCGATTCTTTTCGTTCCAATGGGGACGAGCAAACTCCAAAACGCTGAGGAGGCGCCAAATGGAAGGTCTTAGGAAACCCGTTGGGATGTATCTGGTGGCGGTGGCAGTAGTTGTCGCGGTCTTCTTCATCATCAACACGTTCCTGGAAGATTCGATTGACGTGATGCAGGTCTGGCTGGTGCTGGACGTCTTGATGCTCATTGCCCTTGTTCCGGCGCTGATTTTCAACTATATGCGAAAGCGCGAGGCGGACGGGGAGGACTCCGGCGGCGCAGTGACCATTCGTTATCTGAGCGCCAACGTTGCCTTTTTCTTGACTGCCGCGTTGATGATCCTGTTCCTGCATAACTGGTTCACTTTGCTGGCACAGGGCACCGACAGCCTGGACGGGAACCATCCCGCCTGGAATATCTGGACGGTGGTGGATACGATGTTACCGCTGGTTGTCGGGACCACCGGCTGCCGGATGTGGTGCGGCTCAGGCAAGGACTAGGGGCGAAGGACCATTTAGCCCCTGAAGGACTGCGCTGCTTGGGGTGGAGCCCCAAGGCAACCGCCATATTCGACATTCGATGCACCGGAATCACCCCCATCCAAACCTTCCCCTGTCGAGGGGGAAGGCTTAAGAGGGAGTTCCTTCATCCAGGGGGAAGGGCGAAGACGGATTTCCGCCTGCGCGGGAATGGCGGAGGGCTGATAGGGGCTTAAAGGGGCAGTTCGCGCCCGAGCTCCCGCAGTTGACGTCTACGCTGGAGGGCGTCGGGCATGGCTTTGGTGACCACCTTCCAGAATGCCGGGGAGTGGTTGCGTTCCTTCAGGTGGGCCAGCTCGTGGACGACTACGTACTCCATCAGCGGCGGCGGCATCATCACCAGCCGCCAGTTGAATCGGAGGGTGCCGTCGGCGGCGCAGCTTCCCCAGAGGGTTTTCTGGTTGCCGATGATGATCCGGGGCTTGCGGCCCTTCTTCATATCGGGCCAGCGGAGGTCCACAGCGTCGGAGATTCGATGTTTGGCGCGTTGCTGATACCAGTGGAGGAAGGCGCGATTGATTTCTTCTCGTAGGTCATCGTCCTCCAGGGACTGGGGAGCGTCGACGTGGAAACTGCCTCGGTGGAGGCGGACGTGGGCCTCAGCGATGGGAAGCTTTTCCACCGTTAGTCGGATATTTCGTCCCAGGTAGGGCATGGTCTCGCCGGTGACCATGCTCTTGGGGGCGGGCCGGTCTTCCAGCTTCGCCAGCTGTTTGAGAATCCAGGTCGCGTGGCTGGTCAGGAAGGCGCGGACTTCGCGGTTGGGCGTGCGGTAGGGAACGGCGACGCGCACTCCGGCATCGTTGACGGAAATCTGAAAGGTCTTGCGACGGCGTTTGCTACGTCGCAGCTTGTAGGGGATTGCCACGCCGTCGTGGGAGATGCTGCCTTCGCTCAACTCGCGCCAGGGCATGGTATCAGGGGGCGCTGCTCACTTCCGCCTCCACCTTCTTCAGCACCTCTACGAGTTGATAGGCATAGCGGCCAACGTCTTGAATTTCCTCGCCCCGATCTTCAAGTCTAACCTTTAGGGTGTAGACAAATCCTGGTTCGAAGTCGAAGCCGCCGATGTTTTCGTAGAAGAGTTCCCATTCGTCGTCTGCCTCGTTGTAAACGAGGAAGCAGTCCTGCTCAATGAATCCCTGGCAACGCTGCTGGTAGGGCCCAACTACCAGGACTTCCGTGTCGTCAGCCCCGCAGCCCGCGATGAAAATAGAGAAGAGCAGGGCCAGAAGGATGACGGCGCCAATAGGTTTCTTGTAGAAGGACAAGTACCGAGCTTTGGCGATTGGAGTTGGGTCAGGCGCCGGCAGCGGTTGCGGAGGCCTTCTGAGGGTAGTAGACGCTCAGAATCTGGCGGGCGATGCCCTCGGCGTCCAGTTGAAGCCGTCGACGCTGCTCCTCGGCGGTGCCGTGCTCGACGAAGGAGTCGGGCATGCCGATGCGGTGAACGGACACGCCTTTCAAGTTGGCGGCGGCAATTGCCTCGAGAACGGCGGAGCCGAATCCCCCGGCCAGGACGTTTTCCTCTACGGTGACCAGGCGTCCGGTGCGCTGGGCTGCGTCGATGATGAGGTCCACGTCGAGGGGTTTCACAAAGCGGGGATTGACCACGCCGCAGGAGATGCCGTGTTCGGCGAGAATGTCCGCCGCTTCCACGGCGGCGCCGGCGGCTTTGCCGAGGCTGAATATGACAACGTCGCCGCCCTCTCGCATGACGGTGCCCTGCCCCAGAGGGAGGGTACGCAGCTCATCGTCCATGGGGGCGCCCGTGGCAGTGCCACGAGGGATGCGGATGGCGAAGGGGCCGTCGTGCTTGTATGCGGTGTAGATGAGATGCTGGAGTTCGTTTTCGTCGGTGGGAGCAGCGACTATGGCGTTGGGGAGGCAGCGCAGGTAGGAGATGTCGAAGGCGCCGTGGTGGGTCTTGCCGTCTTCGCCGACGACGCCAGCGCGGTCGGCGATGACGGTAACGGGGAGGTTCTGGAGGCAAACGTCGTGGACCACCTGGTCGAAGGCGCGCTGGAGGAAGGTGGAGTAGATGGATACGAAGGGCTTTGCGCCGGTGGCGGCCATACCCGCAGCCATGCTGACAGCATGCTGCTCGGCGATGCCCACGTCGTAGACGCGGTCGGGGAACTCCTGGCGGACTTCTTCGAGGCCGGTACCTTCCAGCATGGCGGCGGAGATACCCACGACGGCGGGGTCTTCGTCCATGAGTCGCTTCATGGTGTTGGCGAATACCTTGGAGTAGGTGGGCGCGCCGGAGGTGTCGCCGAGGGGCGAACTGGGCTGGTGGAACCGGACAGGGTCATCTTCGGCGGGCTCGTAGCCGTGGCCTTTGTGGGTGACGACGTGGATCAGGGGAACTCGGCCTGTCGGGGTGCGCGCCTGCGTCAGGGTCTCCTCCAACTGCCTGAGGTCGTGACCGTCAACGGGGCCGAGGTACTGGAAGCCCATCTCCGTCCAGAAGGTGGTGGGCACAATGAAGCCGTCGACGCCGTCACGGAAGCGTTTTACCAGCCGGTAGGTGATATCGCCCATAGGAACCCGTTTGGAAAGGGCCCTCATTCGGCCTATCATTGCCTGGTATTCAGGGCGGGTGATGACGCGCTTGCGCCAGTTTGTGAGGAAGCCGATGTTTTCGGAAATGGACATGCCGTTGTCGTTGAGGACGACGATGAACCTTTCCGGGTTGAAGTGGACGATGTTGTTAAGGGCCTCGAAGCTGGAGCCGGAGGTGAGTGCGCCGTCGCCGACGACGCCGATGGTCCAGGAGTCTTCCTGCTTCTGGGCGGAGGCCTGGGCGATGCCGAGGGCGATGGAGAGGCCGGTGCCCGCATGGCCTGCGGCGAGGGTGTCGTGGGGGCTTTCCATGGGTTCGCCGAAGCCGGACAGCCCGCCCGCCAAGCGGATATTCTGGAAGTCGTCCCTACGTCCGGTGACGATTTTGTGGGTGTAGCACTGGTTGGTAGTGTCCCAGACAATCCGGTCTTTGGGGCTATCGAAGATGCGATGAATAGCGAGGGTAAGCTCGACGACGCCGAGGTTGGAGGCGAGATGGCCGCCGCGCTCCGTGATGACGGAGATGATGGTGTCCCTGACTTCCTGGGCCACCTGCTCCACCTGTTGGCGGGTGAGGGGCTTCAGGTCCTGGGGGGCATCAATGGTGTTCAGGAGAGGACCGTCCACGGTATTCCTCCTTCAAAGCCTTCGGATAAATGATAGCAAATAGGGCGTGGCACCAGCTAACACCTAGAATAACTAGGTACAAAATAGGGGACGCCTGTCACGCTGTCAAGATTTTCTGTCCCCTGAGGCACAATTATACGCTTTTGGCCACTTTTGTGCTTGGTAAGTGAGGCTACGGCAAGAGCGGGCGGTTCGTGAAGCGCGCCTGCGGGAAAAGGGGAATCGCCCCCATCTCAGTCTTCCCCCTTGAAGGGGGAAGAGATTTTAGAAGGGTCCCGGAAAGGTTTTTCAAGGCTCTCCGTCCAGGGGGAAGGGCGGAGATGGATTCCCGCCTTCGCGGGAATGGCGATTGTGGGATATGCCTGGGCGAGCGAGAAAGCGCGGGCGGCTCGCGAGCCGCGCGCTACAGGCCTGGGGTGAGGCCACGTGACAAATCTCAGGCGATGAGGGGGAGATTCAGTTCTTTGAGGAGGGACTGGAAGCTGGGCAGGTATTGGGTTTCCACCTGTTCCAGGGCTGCAAGCTGGGAGTCCAATCGGGATTTCAGCGACTTGAAGACGTCGTGGGCCTGCTTGGTGGGAGCGTAGTCGGCGTTGGAGACGACGCTGGTGAGGGCGGCGAGCTTGGCGTCGAGGCCCTTGGGGGGCAAGTACATGGGGTTAGGGCCGATGACGCGGGTAACGTGTGGTTCTATGGCGGCCAGCTTGTCGTTGATGGTGGCGGCGGCTTCTGCAACGCGGTCTGCGCCCTTCTGTCCCGCGGCTCTTTTAGCCCAGGCGTTGACCTGGCTGCGGATCCCCCTGAGCCGGTCGATGGCGGCGTTGGTGTCGGAGAGGGCGTCGAGGACTTTGGTGTGGAGGGCGAACTGGGCCTGCAGGTCTTCCTCGGTTGCCTCGATGCGCGGGTCGATGAGGACTTGGAAGCTCCGAGTCAGTTCCACGTCTCCCACGGTCATCTTGACTTGGTAGACGCCGGGAGGCGCGAAGGGAGGTCTTGGAGCGGGGTTTTCCTGGGCTGTCAAACCGGCGCCGACGGTGGCGGGGCGGGCGTTGGGGTAGAGCATGTCCCAGACGAAGCGGTTCATGCCTTTGGATGAGGGCACGTCGGAGCCTGAGAAGCGCTTGATTACGTTGCCGTCGTTGTCGAGGAAGGTGAGGCAATGGTCTTCCGCAACCGAACGGAGGTGATAGGTGATTGGGACACCGTAGGGGGGATTCTCGCCGCTGTCCAGGTATGTGCGGGCGAGATCACCGGAAGCGTCGGGCTGGGCGTCGTAGGTGACGACGGTGCCGGAAGTCCAGTCGTAGTTCTTGCCGGGCTGGGTGGGGGAGCTCCAGCGCAATGGGCGGTTCACACGATGGGTGGCCGGGGGCTCAAAGAGGTGGGCGGGGGTGTTCATGGCTTCGTCGGTCGCCTGGTGAAGAGGTGAGAGGTTGTCGAGGATCCAGAAGCCGCGGCCATGGGTGGCGAGGACGAGATCGCCTTCCTTCACCAGCATGTCGTGGACGGCTACGGCTGGGAGGTTCATCTGCATGGACTGCCAGGACTCACCGCCGTTGACGGATATGTAGACGCCGGTTTCCGTGCCGGCGTAGAGGAGGCCGGGCCGGTTGGGGTCTTCCCGGATGACGCGGGCAAAGTCGCCTTCGCGGATACCACGGGTAATCATCTTCCAGGTAGCGCCGTAGTCGGTAGTCTTGAGCAGGAAGGGGCGGTGGTCGTCCAGCTTGAATCGGTGGGCAGCCGCGTAGACGGTCGCGGGGTCGTGGGGGGAGGGTTCGATGGTGCTGAAGCAGGTCCAGCGGGGGAGATTTCCGGGGCTGACGTTTTGCCAGGTCTCGCCGCCGTCTCTGGAGAGGTGGATTTCCCGGTCGTCGGTGCCAGCCCAGAGGACGCCCTGTTCGAGGCGGGACTCGGCGAAGGCATAGATGACGCTGGAGTACTGGGAGGAGAGGCCGTGGGAGGTGATTGTTCCTCCGGTAATGACCTGCATTTTGGATTCGTCCCGGGTGGTCAGGTCGGGACTGATTACGTCCCAGCTGGCGCCCTGGTTGGTGGACTTGAATACTCGGTTGGCGGCGGCGTAGAGGGTGTTGCCGTCGTGGGGCGACAGGACAATGGGATAGGTGAAGGGGAAGCGGTACTTCACGTCCTTCAGCGGGGAGCCGTACTGGTCCTCCGGCCAGACGGTGATGATGCGAGACTGGCCCGTTGCGTGGTCGTAGCGGAGCATGTTGCCGCCTCCGCCGGGGGAGCTGCCGATGGCTCCGGCGATGACGATGTTCGGGTTGTCCGGCAGGACGACGATGTGGCCGCTCTCCGAACTTCCGACGGGGTAGCAGTCCTTCCAGGGGATGGCCGCCTCAAAGGTGCGGCTGGGCACGCAGACGGCGGTGTTGTCCATGGGCGTGCCGTAGACGTGGTAGGGGAATTGGGTATCGACGGCCAGGTGGAAGAAGCTGTGGGTGGGCTGGTTATAGATGCTGGACCAGGTGGCTCCCTCGTTGAAGGTGATGGTCGCGCCGCCGTCGTTGCCTTCAATCATGCGCTGAGGGTTGCGGGGGTCTATCCAGAGGTCGTGGTGGTCGCCGTGGGGCATGGTGAGGGTATTGAAGGTCTTGCCGCCGTCGGTGGACTTCCACGCGGAATAGGAGAGAACGTAGAGGGTTTCTTCATCCTGGGGGTGGGCGAAGACGTGGTGGTAGGAGGAGGCGCTGCGTCGGAGGTCCCGCTGATCGGTTGCGAGCTCCCAGCTTTCGCCGCCGTTGTCGGAGCGGAAGAGGCCGCCGGCTTCGGCTTCCACCAGCGCCCAGACGCGCTGAGGACGGGCTGGGGAAACGGCGACGCCGATGCGTCCCTTGATGCCGGAGGGAAATCCGGCGTTATCGCTGAGTTCAGTCCAGGTGTCTCCGCCGTCTATGGTCTTGTAGAGGCCGCTGTCGGGGCCGCCGCTAATCTCCTCCCAGGGCTGGCGGAGGAAGTGGAAGATGGATGCGTAGAGGATGCGGGGGTTGGTGGGGTCCATGGAGAGGTCTATTGCGCCAGCGCGTTCGCTCTTGTGCAGGACAAGCTCCCACGTGTCGCCGCCGTCGGTGGAGCGGTAGACGCCGCGCTCCGGGTTGTGGCCGAAGAGGTGTCCCTGGGCGGCCACGTAGACGGTGTTTGGGTCTTCGGGGTGGATGCGGATCCTTGAGATGTGGCGGGTGGCCTCCAGGCCGAGGTGCTGCCACGTCTCGCCGCCGTCGGTGGTCTTGTATACGCCGTCGCCATGGGAGACGTCGGGTCGGGGCAGCGGCTCGCCGGCGCCGACGTAGATTACGTTGGGGTCGGAGTCGGAAACGGCGATGGCTCCGATGGGGCCGGTGTTGAGGAAGCCGTCGGTGAGGCACTGCCAGTAGACGCCGCCGTCGTGGGTCTTCCAGACGCCGCTGCCGGAGCCGCCGAAGAAGAAGGTCATGGGGTCATGGGGGTGGCCGGCGACGGCGATGGAGCGTCCACCGCGGTGGGGGCCGATGTTGCGCCAGCGGAAGGCCTGGAGGAGGGTGTCGCTGACGGGGGATTGGGTTATTGCATTCGACGGCTGGTTGGTCAAGGGAGCACCTCTTTGGGGTTTTTGAGGGTTGCCAAAAGTTCATTCAGTGCTGGAGGACGTTGGCATGGGTCGATATTACAACAAAGCGAGGCAGACTGCTCGTCCGTTTGGGCAAATAGCCAGCGCCCCGAGGAGTTTAAGGCTCCCCGGGGCGCATTTGCTCTTATCCGGCTACAATTTAGCTGGGTCTACTTGTAGACGGGCTGGGTGTATTCGTGTTTCACCGCGGGACCGAAGTGGAGCATGTTCTGCTTGTATTCGACCACGTAGTTGGGGTTCACCACCGCCTTGGGGAAGAGGAAGAAGAGGGGTACGGTGATGTAGTTTTCGTAGAGGTAGTCGCCAATTATGTAGGTCTGTTCCAGGATGTCTTCGGCTTCCACGGCTGCGGCCAGATCGACCCAGATATCGTCGAGGGCGGGGATCTCCCAAAGGCCGTTGCCCGCGCCGCCAGGCACGGGGCCCAGCCTGTACTGAATGTTGCCGCGGGTGTAGATTCCGCCCGGGCCGGCGCCCTGTCGGAAGGTGCCGACGGTGCGGCCCACGTCTCTGGCACGCATCTCAGACCTCATGGTGCCGTACTCAATTGGCAAGAGGTTGGGTTTCAGGCCAATGGCGCGCCACATGTCGGTGACGGCTTCGGCTACCTCCGGGGCTTCAGGCACACCGGAAACGATGGAAGTCTGGAAGTCGAACTCGAACCCGTCGGGATAGCCTGCTTCGGCAAGCGCTGCCCTGGCGGCATCGGGGTCGTAGGGATAGGGGGTCCAGTCGTCGTGCTTGAAGTCGGGGTTGGTCGGCGGGAATCCGTGAATCAACTGGGGAATGGCGTCGCCGTCCCAGAAGGTCTCGTTGAGCAGGTCACGGTTAACGGCAAGATTAAGGGCCTTGCGGACCAACACGTTTCGGAAGGGATCTTCAGGGTCGAATCCCGGAGCTACGGGTTGGGTCTCCCCTGCCCGGTCTCCGACTCGAATTGTCTGTTCGCTGTCGTAGTAGAGGCCGCCAATCCAGATGTACAGGAAGAAGCCGGGCAGGGTGCCGACGGATACGACGTTGCCTCTTTGTACCGCCTCCGGGATGAGGACGGCGGGAATGTCGGCAATGTGGGACTCGTCGGTCAACTGCATGGCGAGACGGGTGGAGTCCTCCTTGACGTAGAAGAACTTCAACTCATGGAATTCCGGGGTCTTACGCCAATGTTCTTCGACCCGCTCGTAGAGGATATGCTCATCGATCTTCAGCTCAATGAACTTGAATGGACCGGTGCCTATGGGATGGGCCTGGTAGCCTTCGATGCCCACGGCGTCCATGTAGTCCATGCTGAGCATGGTAGCCACCCAGCCGGAGGAGGCGTAGCTTTCGAAGAGAGGCTCGCCCTTGCTCAAGCGCCAGGTGAAGTTGTAGTCGTCCACGATGTCGAAGGCTTCCGGTTTGTGGGCGCCCAGATTGGTCCAAATAGAGGCGGAACTGCGGGCGTCCTCGCGTACCAGGGTGGCGATGCTTCCCTCAATGTCGCTGGTAGTGAACTCGCCGCCGGTCCAGGTGTCGGTGCTGTGGAAGGGAATGCCCTCTCTGAGCCTGAAGGTCCAGTCCTTGGCACCGGGGGCTACGCTCCATTCGGGGGCCAAACCCTGGTCGGTCCAGCCGCCTGTGAAGGTGTCCTGACCAAGGAGCATCTCATACATGGGCTTTAGAGGCCCGGTGCCGCTCTGGAGGGTCTGCCACATCATGGTGACCTGGTTGCCAGGTGGAACAAAGGCTATCTTGAGCTGCGTGTCCACGGGTACTCTGTCCGGTGGAGCCGTTACTACGGGGGTGGGGGACGCCGTGGGTCGCGGCGTGGGCCGCGGTGTGGAAGGCGCTGCCGTCGCCGTGGGCGCCGCCGTTGCTGCCGGGGTGGCAGGTTGTGTGGCGGCAGGCGCTCGGGTCGGCGTGGCCGCCGGAGCCGGGGCCGCCGTGGGGGCCATAGTGGGCGCCGCCGTTGGCGCCATGGTAGGCGCGGGAGGCGCCGTGGGGGCAGCCGTAGGCGCGACCGGTGCGGGGGTTTCTTCATCATCGCTGCCGCAGGCCGCGATGGCCAGAGAGAGAATCAGGGCCAGGACAAGGGGCACAAGGGTGAGCCGCCTCATCCTTCTAAGTTTAGTCCAGTGTCTCATCGTTCAGTCCTCCTCTATCTGTTTTGGGGTTTCTGTGGTAAAGAGTAATTCAGGACCCGCTCTATAGGATCCTTGAGCCGTGGAGGCGCACCGGGTTGTCCCAGAGAATCTTGCGCTTGGCCTCGTCCGAGATGGGCTGGGAAAGGAGGGCGTCCACCGCCTTGTCCGGGTCGGGAGCGTCGGGGTGGGGATAGTCGGTGTTCCAGATGACGTGGTCTTCCCAGCCGGCGTCGATGGTGCCCTTGAGTGCGCCTTCGTCGCCGTCGCAGGCCACGTAGCCCTGACGGCGGAAGTACTCTGAGGGCGACAGGGGAAGCAGCTCGGCGTCGAACCACATGCCCTGCCGCCTGTCGGGGAGGGAGTGGTCGTCGAGACGGGCGAGCCACCAGGGTAGCCAGCCGGCGTTGTTTTCGAGGAATACTACTTTGAGCTTGGGGAAGCGCTCCAGGATGCCCATGTAGATGAGATGGCCGAGGGATATCATGCTCTCAAAGGGGTGGGATATGGCGTGGGCGAGGGCTACCTGCTGCCCGGGCACCTGGTCTCTCGGGAGGTAGCGGGCGGCGGCCATGGGGTCGCCGCTTTCGGTGGTGTGCCAGGCAACGGGGACTTCCAGTTCCTGACAAAGCCACCAGAAGGGGTCGTAGTCGGGGTGCTCCCAGGGGCGGTCCTTGGTCCCCTTGGGCATCATGACGGTGACGGCGCCGAGGTCTTCGACGCAGCGTCGGGTCTCGGCGACGAGCCCTTCGATGTCGTGCTGGTCGGGAACGGTGGCGACGGGATAGAGGCGCTTGGGGTCGGCGTCGCAGAAGTGACGGCACCAGTTGTTGTAGGCGCGGGCCATGGCCCAGAGGAGGTCCTGGTCCTTACCGCGGAGGCGGTCCCAGCCGAGGGTGCTGCCACTGATGCCTATCTGCTTGTCCCAGCCGAAGCGGTCCATGTCGCGGAGGCGGCTTTCGGCGCTCCACTCCTCGTAGAAAGACTGGTCATACTTCCTGGGCATATATTCACTGAGGTCGATGCGCCCCTCGCGGCTCTTGGGGCCGGAGCCCTGCAGGTTGGCCTTGCGGGGTCTGCCTTCGGGGAAGAGCTCGCAAGGGAGAATCTCCACCTGGCGGCTTCCGCCAAGGCCTCCGAAGCTGTCTTCGACAATCTGTACCTTGATGGTCCTGTCCTTGTAGGCGGGTTCTACAAAGTCCAGCCAGTGGGCCAATTCGTCCTGCATATGAGCGTCGGCGTCGATGACTTTAAAACCGTTTCTCATAACGTCGCGCCTCCTTCTTGACGTGGTTGGCTGAGATTTTGGGGTATCGGCTGGTTATTGTCAATCTGAGCGTATTTGCTGCATCGCCCGCAAGGGTATGTGCTAGATAGTATGCGAGTTGGAAGCGAATCGTTCCCTTGAGGGGGTTGGTGCATCACCCAAATGCTAGTTTTCCGGCATCAATGGGACTTTGAGTAACTGCCAGATGTGCCATCCACCCTACCTGAATCACCCCCATCTCAATCTTCCCCCATCAAGGGGGAAGAGGTTCTTGGTCGCAGATTCAATAGTTCTGCAAGGGTTCACGTCAAAGGGGAAGGGAGGGTTTAGTCTTCGCGCCAGTTAAGGACGTATTCCCGCTGCCAGGGGGTTTCAGGGGAGCTGTGGTGGAGGTAGGCGTTCAGGCGCCATAGGGATATCTGCTCAAGGGCCTGTTTGCCTGTGCGGCCGTGGCGGACAAGCCAGCATCCGACGACGGTGCCGGTGCGTCCGATGCCAGCCAGACAGTGGACGTAGATGTTCTTACCCTTTTCCATGGCAGAGTCGATGACGTTGAGGATCTCCGTCATTTGTTTGCGGTCTTCGGGGATGTTCCGGTCGTAGATGGGGAAGTGGTGGAATTCGGGAGTGAGGCCAAGGGCGCGGCATTCCTTCTCGGCGGCGTCCACGTAAGAGGGGAGTTCGCCGACCTGGGTGAGGTTGATGTAGCAGTCGATACCGGCTTCGGCGAGGGACCTCAGCCTGATTGTGGTGGAGATGGGCATTCCCGCGCCGGGATACCCGCCGGCGGCGAAGCGTCCGCGAACCACCCAGTAGCTGTTGGGCATTGGGCCTGTGGAGGATGTGGGTTCGTCCATGTTCAGGGACTCCTGAGGTGGAATCGGGTTGGTCGGAGATGGTGGTGGTTCAACCTTCACCCCCATCCCAACCTTCCCCCGTCGAGGGGGAAGGAATAAGCCTATGAGGCGGCCCAGCGCTTGATGAGATGGTGGGCGATGGCGATGGGGCCGGGAAGCATGAGCCGCGGGTTGCGTTCCTCCAGGGCGAGCCGCACTTCGTCCTTGTGAAACCAGCGCACGTCCTCCATCTCCTCCTCGTCGCGGATGATTTCGGTGGTAGCGGCGGTGGCCTCGCAGCCAATCATGAGCGTGTGGGGGAAGGGCCAAGGCTGGGAGAAGCAATAGCGGACGTCTTTAACGTGGATGCCTGATTCTTCCATGATCTCTAGCGCGACGGCTTCTTCGATGGACTCGCCCTGGTCCATGAATCCGGCGAGGCATGAGTAGGTCTTGAGGCGGGTCATGCGGCCACGGGACTGGCCCAGAAGGCACCGGTCGCCGCTGGAGACGACGGTGATGACGACGGGGTCGGTGCGGGGGAAATGGAGGGCGCTGCAAGTGACGCACTGCCGCATCTGTCCACCGCGCCGAATCTTGGACTCGCGGCCGCAGGCGGAGCAGAAGCGATGGCTTGAGTGCCAGCTAAGCTGGGCGGCGGCTTGACATAGTATGCCCGCATCGGCGGCGGGGAGGATGACCGCAGCGCTGCGACGGTCCACGAATGAAGTGTCGGAGTTGGGCAAGGCGGGGGTTGGGTCGTCCAGGGAGGAGATGTCGGCGGCGAAGTGGGGGACGCCGTCGAGGAGGCCGAGGAGGACGGGTTCCGTTTCCAAATCGAGCTTGTCCAAGTCTGGGCGGGATGTCCAGACGAGACGCGGGTCTCCCTCCGACGAAAGGGGAGCTTCAAATTTCCAGAGGAGCAGGAAGCGGGAATCGCCGTTGAGGGAAGCGCGCCTTATCCAATCCTCGTCGCGGCGTTCGCGTTCGCCTCGGTCGAGGGGGTTTCCGGCAAAGATTTGCGCTGCTGTCATGGGTGCAGGACGCTCTCACGCTTTCCAAAGATTTTGTCGTTGCCAATTGTACTGAATTCGGCACGAGCGTGTGTTTTGATACCTGCGGAAATTGACAACCTCAGCCTGCGCCAATACCATGAGCGCAAGTTTCGAAATTCAAGGGGGTTCGAATGCCTGACTTCAAGATGATTTCCGCAGATTCCCACGTGGTGGAGCCGCCGGACATGTGGGTGGACTACATTGATACTGCCTTCAAGGACAGGGCGCCGCGTATCGTCAAGGACCCGCCGGGGATGCGTGGCCACTATTTTATTATCGAAGGGATGGAGCCTAAGAAGATTATCGGGCTCTTCAACGCCGGACTTTCGCCCAAGGAGGTGAAGGAGCAGCAGGACAGGGACCCGGACTTTCAGGAGTGCCCGCCGGGGGCGTACGACCCGCGAGCGCGGATGGCGGACCTGGAGAAGGACGGCGTCGAGGCGGAGATTATCTACACGTCGCTGGCCTTCGACCTGTTCCGGCTGACGGACGCTCCCTTCCAGGAGGCGGTGTTCGCCGCATACAACTCCTGGCTTGCGGAGTTCTGCCAGACGGACCCTAAGCACCTGGTTGGGCTGGGGCTAATTCCTCTGCTGAACGTGGAAGAGGGTGTCAAGGAGCTTCACCGGTGCGCCGAGCTGGGCTTGCGGGGAGGCGTCATCATGGCGTCGCCGCCGGACGGGCTCAGCTACTCCAACGAGATGTACGAGCCGTTTTGGGCAACCGCCGCAGAACTGGACATGCCCATCAGCCTGCACATACTCACGGGTCACGCCGACGAGAGCAAGGCGGAGGGGATGTTCAAGGAAAACTACGTGCGGGTGATTGGGATCATCCACGAGATCCAGCGTTCCTTCTCCCAGATTCTGTTTTCCGGTGTGCTGGAGCGTCATCCGAACCTCAGGATAGTGTCGGCTGAGAACGACATTGGCTGGGTGCCGCACTTTCTGTTCCGCGCCGAGAGGTGGTTTGAAAAGCAGCGTTACACTAACCCGACGGAGTTAAAGATGACGCCGAGGGAGTATGCGCTAAGGCAGTTCTACGTGAGCTATCAGACGGACCCCGTCGGTCTTCAGCTCGCGGACTACTTCGGCGAGGACAACTACGCCTGGGCCAGCGACTACCCCCACGGAGCGTCGACGTTTCCGAACTCGCGGGAGATTGTGGACGAGGACTTTGCGGGTCTGCCGGAGGCGTACAAGCGGAAGATTACGCGGGATAACGTTATCAAGCTGTACAACATGGACCTGAACTGAGTCGTTAACGCGGCGGGAGCAGTCCCGCAATGTAGATGAATGCCGGCGGCGACCAATTTTGGTCGCCGCTTGCTTTTGCCATTGGCAGCGCCCGGTTTTCGCTATGAAGTGTATGGGAAGACAGCCGAATAAAAGGTTGGCAAAAGCGTTCTGTATGGTGTAAAGTAGGGATTGTAGAGCGAGACTCAAGAAACATAGATGATGACCACCGACGACATAAGGGAAAGGGTAAGCCGGCTGGAAGGCGGCTACGAGCACCTTGCCACGAAGGCCGACTTGGCGAAGCTGGAGGCGCGAATGGAAGCACGCTTCGCCCAAATGGAAGCACGCTTCGCCCAAATGGAAGCACGTATCGCCCAGATGGAAAGTCGCATTGCCCAAATGGAAAGTCGGCTTCTGCTCAGATTCGGTGGTCTGCTGATAGCGACGGCTGGCGTTGCCATAGCGGTCTTGAGGCTTTTGGGGTAGGCTGACACAGGGAAACCCTGTTGCAGTTGGCCAAGGGCAGTCGGGGAGATGCCGGCTGGCCCTTTTCTTTTGTCTGAGTGAGTGGTTATATGTATTCTACAACTTACGAAATGAGCAACTTTCTGCGTTTGTATCCATTGAAAATGAAAATGAAGACAGCGTTAATTCTCTTGGCGCTCGTGACTTTGCCGCTTTCGTTTAGTTGCACGGCGGAAGAAGGTGGAGATACGCCGCCCGTCACTGTCAGCGCAACGCCTAAAGCAACCTCCATTCCCTCGCCGACGCCGACAGCACCTAGCACTCCAGCGAAAACCAGGTTCGCTGGGAATCCATCAACTCCCACATCGAATCCCTCTCCTGTTCCCATGTCTACGCCCACGCCCCTTCCAACATCAACACCAGCGGATGCCTCTGCTGTGCCTACGCATAGTCCCGAAGCTCTCTGTGGTCCGTCGGAACGCATATTTCCAGGCTGGCAGCAAGACAACTTTCTTCATTGGGCTCCAGACGGCTCGCAGCTACTTTTTCTTCAACGGGAAAAGATCTGGAGAGTGGACTTGGAAAGAGGTGAACTTCAAGAGGTGGTGGACGTGAATCCGTACACGGAACCCGGCTTCTCCAGATTCAAAGACTGGCCTATGGAAATTCCATCCTTCGCTCATTTATCTCCCGACGGTTCCCGTGTCGTCTTTTCCACCTGCGAGTACCGGACTCATAGTGACGCCTATTTCTTGGGAGACTTTGGATATGAACTAGCGATGATCAACATTGACGGGACCGGCAAAGAGCGATTGACGAGGGACAGAAGGTTTGACAACTACCCCGTCTGGTCTCCAGACGGGACGCAGATTGCCTTTTTGAGTAGCGAAAAATCCCGCCGACCCGACGGCAATCAGCTGCTCGTGATGAATGAAGGAGACAAATGGAATAAGGCAAAGGCAACCGTAGTCGCCCACGGTGTCAATACATTTCCGCCCGTTTGGTCCCCGGATGGCCGACGGCTTGCATTCAGGATGTATGGGGAAAACTATGGAATTGAATTAGTCGACATCATCCATACCGCGAAAGCGGACGGCTCGGAGTTGCACAGAATAGGTGAGGCCACCACGCTACCCACCTGGTCTCCGAATGGTGAGATGCTGGCCTTCGGCAAATCTGACGAGGAGACCGCCACCATCTACACAGCTCGTTTTGACGGCACTGATTTGCGCGAGATTTGGAATAGTGGATTGGAAGAGATGGAAGAGGGAATCTTAAGTGTAGATTGGTCCCCTGACGGGACCGAGATACTGGTGGTTTCCGGTAAACGAAGTGGTCGAGGAACACAGATATGGACATTGTCCCCTGATGGCAAACGGCTCCGACGTTTGGGATCGTCTGAGTCTTGGATATGGCAGATATGGTTTGATTACGCCGTATGGTCTCCGGACGGGTCAAGGATTGCCGCCTACGGGGTCCGTGGGCTGGATTACACCATCTCCCCGAAGGTGTGGACCCTAGCCCGAGACGGAACGGACCTACGCCCAGAGGTAGCCACAGCTTCTTGGTCGGAAGACAGCATTCTTATTTTGCCTGGACTGCCCTACGCGGTTCGTGCCACTCGTACAATTGAGCAAGTGGATCCAGCAGCATGTAACGCGGGGCTGGCGGTGCCGAATCCGGAAGACAACCCTGGGCTTGTCCAAGACTGCAAAGTGCTACTGGGGATGCGGGACACACTTGCCGGAAGGGCAACGCTAAACTGGGACCCCGATCTTTCTATTCTGGAATGGGAGGGGTTAGAAATAGAGGGGACTCCAACTCGAGTCCAGGCATTGGACTTACGCCAAAGGGGGCTCACCGGCATCATCCCGCCTGAGCTAGGTCAACTGACGGAGATGAGAAGAATCAATTTGAACAATCGGACCGTTCTACCATCCGACATGCTGACATTCAACATTCTAACGGGATACATACCCCCCGATCTTGGGAATCTCAGCAAGCTTGAGGTGTTGTCACTGGTCGGGAACTTCCTGAGCGGGAGCATCACTCAGGAATTGGGAAGGCTAGAGCATCTCCAGAAACTCTATGTTGAAGGCAACTTTTGGTCTCGATGTATACCGGAAAGTCTGAAGGGCATTAGAGAAACCGACTTCGAGGACACGGGGCTGAAATTCTGCTCTGAGGTTGAGGCAGAGGCGAAGGATGGCAGACGTATCGAGTCGACGGCGCCCAATGGAAGTTAGGATGTTGGCGGATGAAAGCTAATCAATTGCCGGTAGTGGTCCGCCTTGACACTTTTTGCGGGTGGACATAGTATGGCGCAAGCTGGCGTATTCTAGAGAATCGTCGCAAACTGACCGTTAGGAGCGCCTATGGTTGACCTTCGAAAGGCTGCCGCCATCGTCGGCATCTACGAGCATCCCGCCCGGTTCGCCCCCGACAAGAGCGAGCTTCTGGTGCAGGCGGAGAGCGTCATTGGCGCTCTGGACGATGCCGGTCTGAAGAAGAAGGACGTGGACGGCCTGTTTTCGTCGTCCATGTCGGTGAGGATGGCCAACCTGTCGCTGGCCGACTACATGGACCTCTATCCCAAGCACCTGGACGACACCAGCGTCGGCGGTGCTTCCTTCGAATTCCACCTGGGTCATGCCGTCAACGCCATCGCCGCTGGACGAATCGACGTTGCCGTCATAACATATTCGACGCTGCCTCGTTCGGGGGGGATTTCCATAGGCACGGGAGGCGCGGCCCGGCTGGGAGCGCCAAGGCTGCATCCTGCGCCGGACAGCTTCGAAGAGCTTTACGGATTCACTACGGTGGGGCTGTACGCCATGCTGGCCCAGCGTCACATGCACCTCTACGGAACCACGTCGGAGCAGCTGGCGGAGATTGCGGTTAACACCCGAAGGCACGCATCCATGAATCCGCAAGCGCTGTATCGAGACATTATCACCGTGGACGACGTGGTGAATTCGCGGATGATTTCGGACCCGCTGCACCTGCTGGACTGTTGCGTCATCAGCGATGGCGGCGGCGCGGTGATCGTTGCCTCTCCGGAGGTGGCGCGAAACTGCCGTCACACACCCGTCTGGATTCTCAGCCAGGCGGAAGGCGTGGCTCACCAGGGAGCAGGACGTCGAGACCTGATGTACCTGGCGGCGGCGCAGACGGGCGGGCCTGCCATGGAGGCCGCGGGCGTGACCCACGACGACTTCGACATGGCGATGATTTACGATTCGTTTACGATCACGGTATTGATGACGCTGGAGGACCTGGGGTTCTGCAAGAAGGGCGAGGGCGGGGACTTCGTTTCCAACGGTCGCATCGGACTGGGGGGTGAGCTTCCCATCAACACGGACGGGGGAGGGTTATCGTCCAACCATCCGGGGATGAGGGGGCTGTTCCTGTTGCTAGAGTCCACCCGTCAGCTTCGTCATCAGTTTGAGGGCACAGAACGACAGGTGCCGAACTGCCGGCTTGCGCTGGTGCACGGCACGGGCGGTACCCTGGCCTCGCGACACAGCGGCGGCACCGTAGTACTGGGGAGGGACTAGAGATGAGTGAGTGGAAGAGACCCCTGCCGACGATTACCGGAGAGACCCTGCCCTATTGGGAGGCGTGCCAGCGAGGGGAGCTGCTGATTCAGCGCTGCGAAGGGTGCGACATATACCAGTACTACCCTCGCGGCATTTGCGCCACCTGCTTCACCAGCAAAATTGGGTGGGTGAAGTCCAGCGGAAAGGGAACCGTCTGGACCTTCACTGTCACTCGTCAGAACCGCACCGCCGGCTTCGACGAAGGGCCGTATGCTTTGGCGCTGGTGGAGCTTGAGGAGGGGGTGAAGATGTTTACCAACATCATTGGCTGCGACCCCTTCGACGTGCGGATCGGGATGCCGGTTGAGGTTACCTTTGTAAGGGCCAACCGGGACGTCACGGTGCCCTTCTTCAAGCCTGCGGAGTAGGTGAGGAATGGACTCTCTTGAACTCTGCTACATGAGCGTGGAGGAGCTCGCGCCCCTGATTCGGGACGGTGAAGTCTCCCCAGTGGAAGTTACGCAGGCGCATCTTGATAGAATCGCCGCCACGGAGCCCGGCCTCAACGCCTTCATAACGCTGACGGAGGAACAGGCGAAGGCTGACGCCCGTCAGTCGGAGGCGGAGATACGCGACGGACGGTATCGAGGGCCGCTGCATGGGATTTCGCTAGGGCTGAAGGACCTGTACTACACCGAGGGTGTAGTGACGACTTCGGGGGTGCGCATCTACGAGGATTTCGTGCCCAGCTACGACAGCACGGTCACACGTCGGCTGAGAGGTGCAGGGACGATTCTTTTGGGGAAGCTGAACCTGGCGCCGCTGGCCATGAGCGGGCGCGGGGAGAATCCTTTTTTTGGCGATGCGCTGAATCCGTGGGACACCCGTATGGTGCCTGGTGGTTCCAGCAGCGGCTCCGGCGTAGCGGCGGCCGTTGGTCAATGCACGATTACGATGGGTTCCGACACAGGCGGATCGATTCGGATACCGGCGTCTTTCTGCAACCTGGTCGGACATAAGCCCACCTACGGGCTGGTGAGTCGCTATGGGGTCAGTCCGCTTTCGTGGGGGCTGGACCACTGCGGCCCCATGACGCGGACCGTTATGGACACAGCCCACGCCATGAACGCCATCGCCGGTCACGATCCCAACGACCCCACCTCGGCGAGGGTAGATGTGCCGGATTATGCTGCGTCAGCGCGGGAGAGCATCCGCGGGATGCGGCTGGGGGTTCCGAGGGAGTTCTTCGAGTTTCCGATGGAATCGGAAGTCAGGAGCACCGTCGAGAAGGCGATGGCCGTATTGGAAGAGTTGGGGGCGGAGCTTGTCGATGTATCGTGGCCCAACTTCTACCGTGCCGTCACCATGGGACACCTTATTTCCATATCGGAGGCTTCCTCCATCCACAGTCATCTAGTGGAGACGAGGGGGTCCGAGGAAGTGACCAAAATTCTGCATAAGTTCCCGCGCATTGAGGCGGGGATGATGATTTCCGCCGCCGACTACCTGGAGGTCCTGAAACTGCGCCGGAACTACACGCATGAGAGTCATCAGGTAATGAAGGACGTGGACCTGCTGGTGGGGCCCACGATGCCGATGACGCCCTTCCCGCTGGCTTCCGCCGAGGTGGAGCTGGAGGGGCAGACTTTCGGAGCGGAGAAGGCGATTCCTACCTTCACCCGTCCTTTCGACCTGAACGGCTTTCCCGCCGTTTCGGTGCCGTGCGGGTTTTCGGAGTCGGGACTGCCCATTGGACTGCAGATAGCCGCCAAGCCCTACCAGGACCACGTTGCCCTTCGGGCCGCCTATGCCTATGAGCAGGCGACGGAGTGGCACAGGCGGCGTCCGGACGTCCCCTAGCGGCGAGTTATCGATGCCGCTACTGCGTTTAGCACGAAAGCGGCAAATTATTGACAGCGTCGAAAGCCAATGATTCAATAGGAATCGGACGCAAATTGGTGCGTGCAGCCAATCTTGGTAGGAGAAGCCAGCCATGCGAAACGGATTCAGGGTAATCGACGCCGACGGACATTTCTACGAGCCGGAAGACCTCTGGGACAGGTACTTGAGCCCGGAGTTCCAGGACAGGAGCCCCAAGGTTGCCCGTATGTTGGGCAATTCCATGGTCCAGTTCGAGGGTGAGGAGGGCGGTGTGTCCCGCTCCGACAAACTTTTCTCCCAGATGGACGCCAAGTTCGGCCACGCCTTCCGGGACGGCTGGACGCTGGAGAGTCGCATCAAGGACATGGACACGGAGGGGTGGGACATTCAGGTGTGCCTGCCCACCAAGGCAGTTTCGCTGCCCGGCTTCATTCCCGACGACGTGCAGGGGGCCATGTGCGTTGCATACAACAGCTGGGCCCATGACTTCTGCAGCGGCGCGCCGGAGCGGATCAAATTTACCGCCACGGTGCCGGGGCATGACATCGACGACATGGTGGCGGAGATTCGGCGGTCCGTTTCCGAGTTGGGCGCCGTTTCGGTGTTCCTGCCCAAGGCTATACCGGAGAAGATGTGGCATCATCCAGACTACACCAAGGTGTGGGAAACGGTCACGGAGTTGGACGTGCCGATATCCGTACACGGCAGCAGCAGCGCCAGCGGGGACCCCTGGGCCAACGCCCGTTACAACCCGTACGCCGGGCCCTTCATTGCCCTGGGACAGGCCATCGGCTTTCCCTTCGAGAACATGATCAACCTGGGGCACTTCATGTACAGCGGCATTCTGGACAGGTTCCCCAGCCTGAAGCTGCTGATCCTAGAGGCCAACTCCGGCTGGGTGCCCTTCTGGCTCAACCGGCTGGAGAAGTATTGCGAGGGAAGACAGTCGGTGTTCTTTGACGAGCACCCGCTGGACCTGACACCCCAGGAGTACTTCCTGCGTCAATGCGCGGTGGCCGCGGACGCTGACGAGCCTTCCATCAAGTACGTGGTGGACTACATTGGAGACGACAACATTGTGTTCAACACGGACTATCCGCACCCGGATGCACCGGCGACGAATGAGCCGTTGGCGAACATGATGGAGCAGCCGCTGTCAGAGGATACGAAGCGGAAGATTCTGTGGGACAACTCGGTGAAGATTTACGGGGAGCGGCTGGTTGCGGGTCATCCCCATGCTTAACGACAAATAAAGAGGTCCGAGAGAACCCTGGTACACCAGTGAAGACTGAGGAGAATTTATGATGCAGTACTGGTCTAGACTTAGACAACCGGCCCTGTTCGCGGCTGGTCTTTCAATGCTTTTCCTGCTGCTGGTGGTGGCGTGCGGCGGAGGAGACGGAGATGACGAGGGAACGGCTCCTGCGGCTACAACTGCGCCTGCAACGCAGCCTCCCGCGGCAACCCCGGCAGCACCGGCAGCGGGGCAGCCCTCCTCAGGCTCGGAGAAACTGTTCATCCCCGCGAACGAAGCTGGAGAGATTGTGGTAACCCTTGCGGCCGGCGACGTCCTGGAATTGACCTTTGACGTCCAGTCGAACATCACAGGCGGGCAGAATGTGACCGCAGGAATCGGCCAGGCCGCGGAAGGCATACAGTTGGTCATAGCCGACCCTCTGGGCACACAGCTGCTGACCATTGACGAAACATTAATTACGGACACAGTGGAGATAACGGCTGAAGTCAATGGGGAGCATCAGATTGTATTCTTCAACCCCTTCCTGCTGCAGGCGGTATCCGTCGTGGCAAGCTGGGAGGTGAACCCGTAACCTCGTAGACGTGACCATTCCATGCCCATTTGACGAAGAATGCTAGTTTTCCGAGGCAGAAGTGGGCAGTTGCAATAGATTAACATCTGTGCTATCCTGAAGGACACTTGTACAGAAAGTTTGTTGTGAGGATGGAATGGTAACAACCGATCCACCGGTCACCAGATCAGAGCTACGTGAAGAACTGGCTACTTTCAAAGCCGACATTAGGCAGGAACTGGCGTTGCTGCGAGATGAATTCCGTCAGCATTACGCAACCAAAGCGGACCTGAAGGAATTGGAAGTCCGCCTAATGCTGCGGTTGGGCGGGCTGATGATTACGGGGTTCGCCCTGGTTATAGGCGCAATGAGACTGTGGGCTTAGAATAACATCCATTTCGCAAGCCATGTCCGGCTTCAAGACCGCCCAGGCATTTTGCCACAAGGGGCGGTCTTTTTGCGACTATCGGCTTGCGGGCATTCTTGACACTGAAGGGCTGCTTCAATAACATCTGGCAAGCGACGATTGACACTTGCTGGAGAAGAACGACCACAACGCGTCGAAAAGGGCAACGTCTCGTACAGAAAAACCTGAAATGAGGTGGGCAACCATGGGTTACAACATTATTTCCGGGGACAGCCACATTGACCTTCGGTTTATGCCGGAGGAGCTCTTTGTTGAGAACGCGTCGCCGGCCTTAAGGGACAAGATGCCCCACGTTGTGGATTCTCCCACGGGTCCCCGATGGGATGCGGGCGGTGTTGACCTGGGTGTGGTGGGTCACGACGTTGACGCGAGCACTTTCAGCACGGAGATGGGTACCCGTTGGAACGCCATGATTGCCGCCGGCTTCTACGAAGACGCCGACCAGGGGTATCATCCCACCAATCCGGCCCTTCGCATCAAGGACCAGGACAAGGACGGCATAGACGCGGAGGTAATATACGGACTGCTGCGGATTTCTCACACTCTCAACGACAATGACCAGATAGTGGAGATCTTCCGCATTTATAACGACTGGCTGGCTGACTTCTGCAAGAGTTATCCCGGGCGCTTCGCCGGACTGGCCTGCATACCCAACCACAGCCCCCAGGCGGCTGCCGACGAGCTTCGCCGGGCCGCATCCATTGGCCTTCACGGCGGGGATTTCGGCGTGGCTGGCGCAGCAAAGCCCATCTATCACCGGGACTGGGACGTGCTCTGGGAAGCATCTCACGACACGGGGCTTTCCCTTTCGTTCCATACGACGGGCTTGCTGCCGCGAGGGATTGACGGCTCGGAGGCTTCCGAGTACGACGAGGTCTACCACAACGTTCGGACTACCATGTTCCAGCTTCAGGGGGCTGAGTTCGTCACCAGCATCATCTTCTCCGGGGCCTGCGAGCGATACCCCAACTTCAAGTTCGTTCTGGGCGAGTGCGGCGTCAGCTGGATTCCCTACGTCATCGACCGGATGGACCATGAGGGCGAGGGACAGTCTGGCATCTCCATGCTGCCCAGCGAATACTGGAACAGGCAGGGTTTCTCCACGTTCCAGAAGGAGAACGTGGCCGGCCAGCTGATTCCGCTGGTGGGCGCAGGGAACGTCATCTGGGGCTCCGACTATCCCCACCAGGACGGCGTGTGGCCCGACTCGCTGGAGACCATCGAGGAAAACCTCCGCGACCTGGACGACGCTTCGGCCAAGCAGAAGGTGATTCGGGACAACGCGGCTGCGCTCTACGGCTTCCAGCTCTAGGTTGGGCGGGCGTCCACAAGGGACGCCTATGCGGCAGTAGAACCCCTTTTCGCCTAGCCCGGTTCGGTTATCGGCTGGGCGAGAATCCATAGGCTGACCATGGTGTAGCCGACCATTAGCGCCAGCATGGGAAGCTGGCTTCTGAGAGCGACTCTCCGGTCTTTGAAGGTGCGCAGAGCGATGGCGTGGGCCAGGAACACGGATATGATGTGTCCTACCACAATGGCGGCCACGGCCAGCAGCCAGGTTGTTCGCGCGCCGATGACCCGTAGGTTCGTCTGGTAGTCTGTCGTTCCGAAGAGGTCCCAACCGAATCCCAAGGGGTCCGACGCCAGCGGGATGGCCAGCTGTCCCTGAATGAGCAGGAAGGACAGGAAGTGGGCCAGGTGATAGGCGAGGGCGATGGGAATGAGGGAGTAGACGAAGGTACGGGCCAGTTTGGCCACTGCTTCCGGCCTACCTACAACCTGCGCCATGACCCACACCGTTCCCAGATAGACCAGGCCGAACAGGAGCGGGAACACAAGAAGCCCGAGAGAACCGACGGCTTCGGCGCTCCCGCCAAAGACTTGGCTGAGACCGTCGTGGATGGTGACCCAGAGGGGAGTGGCGGTCAATCCATCGTAAGTCACCGTCGACAGCAGCAGCACAACAAAGGCCGCCGTGGAGGTGGAGATGCCCTTGTTGCGAAGAAGTCCGGCGGCGAAGGGGCGAAGGTTGAACTCTCGCCGTTCATGGGGAGCCCGGCGGATAAAGCGTCCTCGGTCTATGGATGCGTCGTCTTCGTCGAGACATTCCAGGGGGCATTCCCGGTAGGTGGATTCGTCAGGGGAACGGACTTCGGTGGGCGCGAATTTCGACAGGAAGCCGAAGACCAGGGTGAAGGCTTCGGCGTGTCGGAGCCACGGGTCCCTGCCGTAGATAAACATTCCCGCCCAGGTGATGATGGAGTAGTTGATGGCGAAGCGCGCCAGGTGGGCGGGAATGGCGGAATCCACGTAGACGAGTTCAATCCAGGCGAAGGCCCAGAATAGGACAAAGGCGGGCCAGACGCCGAATTTCCTGGGGTACTGGTAGCCCAGACCAAGTTCTTTGCCGCCGGTGACTGCGGCAATGGCCCGCTCGGCCCAGCCGTAGATTATCTTCCAGGGGTTGATTATGGCCCACACGTTGCCAATCAGGGCTGAGACGTAGGCCAAACCCACCCACCAGAGAATCCAGACCAGCACGGGAGCCAAGTTGTCCGTCGGTTCCTGCTCTCCCACAAGTCCGCCGATAACCACCAGCAGGAAGAGGCCAACGGATGCCAGTTGCAGAAGCAGAAGGGTGGCGCGATGGGAAAGCAGCCTAAAGATTCGCCACCTGAGCAGGTTAAAGCGTGGGTATGCGCCGCTGCCTGCGTCCTCCCGCATGAAGACGCCAATGACGACGAAGGAGAGGGCAACGGCAGCCCCGGCGCCGGTGACGTAGAGCCACAGCGGAACGGGCAGATCGTAGCGTTCGCCGAAGCCGTGGGCGTAGGCCGTTGCGGGCGAAAGCGCAACTGCGGCTATGCCAAGGACGCCGCCCGTCAGGGCTACTCTTGTCAATGGGCGCATACCGTCACCCCTCCTTTTCGTGGAATCATCTAACCCTTACCTGGGAAGCACAATCAACCGGCCGAGGTCGATTTCCGTAGGCTCAGATGCAGCGGCTTGATGATCCGCCATGTCTACAGACTCGCCGGGAATGATGACGGTGGTTGTAGCTTCCACAGGGTGGCCGCCGATGGCGTACTGCTCATGGCTGTTGGCGTTAAGGGTGATGCGGATTGCGCGCTCTCCCGGGTCCAGGTCCGAAATGTAGTGGTCGTTGGCGAAGACGCGGCCAAGCTTCACGCTGTCGACGTAGACGTGGGCGTGGCCCTCGCCGGGGACGTGAGGCTGGTCCACCTTGTCGGGAGCAAAGGTCAAGCCGGTGGTGGCGATAACCAGGTTTGCGCCGGATTCGTCGTCGGGCGCAGCTGTCACGCTCACAGACATTCCAGGCGGGGCCTCGATGGTCTTCGCGTGGTGATCCTCTCCGCCGGACTCCGCGCCTACGTGAATGGTGATGGGGAAGCTGCCGGCTATGTCTGCGGTAAAGCTCACTCTACCCGCCACGTTTGGTTCGAGCTCCACTTCGTGGTCGTAGCCGTGCAGGTGGAAGCTGGCGACTTCGTCGGAGGTGATGTTGAAGGTGACAGTGTCGTCTTGCTTCACTTCCATCTCCGGTTCAGACCCGACAAGGCCGCGGTCCTTAATTTGCAGGTCGAAGGTGACCTCTTCGGATTCGTCGCTGCTGCCGCAGGCGGCAACGACAATGGCGCCAAACAGGGCCAGGAATAGAAGCCAATGTGTAAGAAATGTCTTTGGCATTCTTCACTCCTTTTCGTTTATTTCGTGTGTGGGACCTAATTTCTCGCGCCGCTGCCCCGACGTCTTCGCCGTTTCCTTCCCCAGGAGAGGGCAACCAGACCAACTACGACTACCAGGACCAGCAGGATGCCAACCACTCCCAGGTTTACGCTTCCGCGTCGGGTTACCGTCAGGGGAATGTCGGCGGACCCCTCGCCAAGAGGGCTGCTTACGCCGACGGTGAACACCCACGGGCCGATCACGTCCACGGGCACGTCCACGGTGTAGAGGTTGGGACCGTCCAGGGAGGGAACACCGGCTACAGGCCCCGCGGTCTGGAATTCCTCGCCTGTGGTGCGTCCCCACAGACTGATCTCGGCTTCCTCTACGGGCTGTACTTCGTCGGACTGGGCCAGGAACACCACGACATGCATGTTTCCGACGATGGGCGCGGTGGTGACCCTTAGAAAGTAGGGTCCGACGGCGCCGACGTAAACATCCCTCGCATTGGGATGGATGCCGTTGGCCGAGGCTTTAGATCCTCCCAGCCAGGCGGCAGCCAGAATGCCCAGGGCCAGGGCTGCGGTCAATAGACTGCCTTTCGTCATTTGCCAGGTGTTACGCTCATAGGGCTATCCGACGGTACGTGCCGTCCAGTTCAGGTTGGGGGTGCGGACGCGAGAATTCTAGAGCGCGAGACGGGGCGGCGGCGGTTCCGGATAAAGAGTGATGCCCCATAGAGCGCGCTGGCTGCGGGGCGTCAGGAGAGTGAGCAGGGTCGGGAGGGCGAGGGCGACAACCGTCGTCAAAAGGGCGAGGGTCACGCCAACGGATGAGACGGACAGGCCTTCGCCTTCCTGGGGCATGAATATGACACTGTTTTCGAGAACGGGCCCGGCGGCCTCCATACCTAAGGGGTCTACGACAGGTGGCTTGTGGGAATGGAAGGCTTCGTGGTGGTGAAGGTGTTGTGTGGGTACTCCGCTAAGGTAGAGGTGCAGATGGCCGGGCTGACGCTCAACGAAATGGTGGTCTACCAGCGGGCCGAGCAGGGGCACAAGAAGGGCCGTGAGGAGGGCGAGAGCCGTGACAGTTAGAAGGACTTTCGGGCGCAGTAGAGAACTCATGCGAATGTTGGACAACGCATGGTGGATGGCAGGCATTTGATTGACATAAGGCATTTGACTGGGTAAGCGATTAGTCTTTCCCGTTCTTCTGCCGGCTATCCTTTGCCTTTTTCTCCTTGTCGAAGCCGAGTTTCAGGCCGAAGAGGGCCCAGCCAAAGAGGGCAGCCGCGAGCAAGGTAAACAGATATCTTGAGAATCTGTCGTCCGGGGCTATGAGCAGGACGATGAAGTTCCACAGGAGGATGACACCGGTGAAGATGACAAACCGCTTTCGTCCCTTCAGGTCGAGCCATTGAAAGGGCTCCCACTTCGTTATCGTTTCGACCAAGGGTTGCTTCATCATTCAGCCACTAGATGATTATAGACCATCATCGGAGTTGGGTGCAGCCTCTTTCTTGTTCTTCAGCCGGGCGGCGATGCGACGCACGTCCTGAACCCGGTCTCTTGAAGAGACCAGCACTGCGTCGTCAGTTTCCACCACTACCACGTCCTCCAGACCCACCACCGCGACTGTCCGTTTGCTACTCAGGACAAGGGAGTTCTTCGTTGACTCGAGATAGACGGGACCTTCCACCACATTACCGTGATCGTCGCCTTCCCGCTCCTCCCAGATCTGAGCCCAGGAGCCGAGGTCGGACCATCCTCCCGACAATGGAACGGTGGCCACCCGGACTTCGGGATCATCCGCCGTCTTCTCCATTACGGCGTAGTCGATGGACTCGGGAGGGCACGACAGGAAGCCATCTCGGTGGGGGCGCAGGTAGGGGCCGTCCGTCTGGGCTGCGTTGTAGGCGTTGAGGCAGGCTTGGGCAATGTCTGGCCGGCACCTTTTCAGCGCGGTCAACCAAACGGACGCGCTCATGAGGAATATGCCGCTGTTCCACAGATAGCGTCCGTCTCTGAGGTACTCCTGGGCGGTGGCAAGGTCCGGTTTCTCCACAAAAGAGGCGACTCTCATGGCCGCCGGAAGGCCGGGGTCCTGCTGGAGAAATCGCCCCCGGCGTATGTAGCCGTAGCCGGTGTGGGGCTGGAGGGGCACGACGCCAAAGGTGACCATGTATCCGGCGCGGGCCATCGTAAGTCCAGCCTTGAGGGAACGCTGGAACTCCGACGGGCTTCGGATCACGTTGTCGGCGGGCATTGTCAGCATCAGCGGCTCTTCGCCTGCGGCTGCGATTTTTTGGAGGTGAAGGGCGGCGAGGGTCACCGCGGGGGCGGTGTTGCGCCCTTCCGGCTCCAATATGGCGGCCAGAGCGGGGCGGCCCGCATCGGTGAACTGGCGCAAGGCGATTTCGCCGTGGCTTTCGTTACACACAATCAGGGGAGAAGCGGTGGATACGCCCTCCAGCCGGACCAGGGTGTCCTGCAGCATGGTCCCGCCGCCCAGCAGGGACAGGAACTGCTTGGGGAGCTTATGTCGGGAGATGGGCCAGAGGCGCGTGCCCGTTCCGCCGGCCAGAATTACGGGATAAAGCACGTCAGCCTGCCTCGGGGCGTCGAACATTTAGCGTTGACGCCAGCATTCCTGTGGGAGAGGGCATAATGGGATAGCACTTCTGCATAGAGACTGGGCGATTATAGGAAAGGCCCTCAGCAGGGTCAACAGCTTGTAAAACTTTGCGAAATTCAATAAAGTGTGCACAAATTGTCTTGTGGCTGAGGACAGCCGCGGGCAAAGTAACTTCGGAGGCGAGAAATGGCCCTCTACGGCAAGGTAATATCTTCGGACTCTCACGTTGTGGAGCCGCCCAATCTTTGGGAAGACCGGATGGACCCCAAGTTCGGCACCAGCATTCCCCATCTGCGGAAGGGTGACGATGACGATCCCTACGACTGGTGGTACTACGACAACATCAGGATGGGTCCTACGGGAGCCATCGCCGCCGCCGGAAAGCGGTTCACCAACCCCCAGGAGATCATTCAGGCCGGGGTGTTCGATAACGTGAGGCCGGGCGGGTTCATTCCCGAAGAGCACGTGAACGACATGGACCTGGACGGCGTGTACGGCGGCCTGGTCTACCCTTCGACGGGGCTGCCCCTCTACGGCATGGACAACCCAGACCTGCTCCGGGCCGTCTTTGCCGCGTACAACGACTGGCTGGCGGAGTTCTGCAGCGCCTATCCCAGCCGCCTCAAGGGCATCGCGGAGATTCTTCTGGACGATGGCGTGGAGAAGGGCGTGGCGGAGCTGCGCCGGTGTGCTGAAATGGGCCTGGTTGGGGTGATGATAAGCTCCTACCCGCGAGCCGGTGAACAGTACAGTCATCCCATGTACGAACCCTTCTGGGCCGCGGCCGAAGAGTTGAACATGCCCGTCAGCCTTCACGTGACCACCAACCGGCCGGGGGCAGTGCAGATGGTCATCGACGGTGAGATAGCCCAGACGGGCGCGGACCGGTGCAACCACGATTACTTCGTGCGCCAGTGCCTGGGGCACATCATCTTCTCCGGCGTGCTGGAGCGCTATCCGAACCTGAAGATAGTCAGCGCCGAGCACGAGCTTGGGTGGATTCCCTTCTTCCTGGGACGGATGGACGTGACCTATAAGGAGCGGCATGAGGCGGCTACCTACCGGTTCAAGGGTGATTTGCTGCCCACCGACTTCATGCGTTCCAACGTGTTCCACAGCTTTCAGGAGGACGCTTTGGGCATCCAGATGCGGCACATGATAGGCGTCGACAACCTGCTATGGGGTTCGGACTACCCCCACGCCGAGTCCACTTTCCCGGAATCCCAGCGAATTCTGTCGGAGATTCTGGAGGGCGTTCCTGAGGATGAGCAGGACAAGATTGTCGGGGCCAACTCGGCGAGGGTCTACGGCTTCGAATAAGGCGAACGTGTCGGCCTCGCGCCGACTGGATTGATTATGAACGAACGGGTCGTCGGAAGACGGCCCGTTTGCTTTCTAAAACTCGAAGGTTTCGCCGTTCAGGGTTAGGGTGTCCTTGAAGGGGATGGGCTTGGCGATCATCTGCCTGGCCCAGCAGCCCTGCCGGGCGTTGCGAAGGATGGACTTGATGACCTCCGGGTCAGCGTCGGACTCCACAACGAAGTCCGTTTCCACGCTGGAGGCTCCGGCGTCGATGGTCTCAGCAAGGACGGAGCCGGTCATGGTCAGGTTGAGCTTGATGTAGCCCTTGACGTTGGTTATCTCCACCTTTTTGAACTGCGCGTACCGCGCAATCTGGGTCATCTCTCAGAAAAGGACGGCCATGGCGAAGTAGTGGAGGGGCGCGGGGGCTACGTCGAGACCGCCGAGGCTGTCCGGTTCGTCGCAGATTATCTCCCATCGGCCGCAGTTGCCCCGCTTCATTTGGTCCTGCACCACCTCCGCCGTGGCTTCAACGGAGGCGAGGCGGACCGGACCCTCAACGCCCACCATTGGGTCGTACTCAACGTGTTCCTTGGGGTCTTTGATAACCATTTTTTCTTCCCCTAAATGAAAGTGCAAACCTGGATGGTGGAGTTCTTATCGGTTTCAGCTCCGGGCCGGCTGCTGTTTGGCCCAGCCTGAGTTCAATTCCACCAGGTTTCCATCGTAGTCCTCGACGAAGAGCTGGGGCAGGTTGTCGTTGCTGCCCACGTAGGGCAGTCCTTCTTCGTCCAGAAGCCGCTTGGTCTCTTCGAGATCGTCGACGGCGAAGGCGAGATGCCTGCCCTCCACGCCACGCTTGCGGGGGTTGATGTCGCGGCCCTTTTGGGGGACGCCATCGGAGTCGCTGAGGGTGATGTGGAGTTCGTGCTCCGGGCCGGCGCTGTACCAGATTCCGGAGCTCATGACGTTTGGCCGGACTATCTCCTGCAGGCCGAGAATTCTGCCGTAGAAGTCCCGCGCCTTCTCCAGGTCGGTGGTGTGGAATGCCGCATGTTGCAGCCGTGCGCTCGTGCCCATAACAGCCTCCTTGCTTGTTATTGTGGGGTGGTTGGAGTATAGGATTCTGCGGCGGAGGGGTCAAACCTTCGTCAGCTGTCAATGATTCTTCACTTCGTTGAGCTGCGTTCAGAATGACAGAGAAGGAGTTTCGCTGGGCATGGCAGGGAAAAGGATTTTGCAATGGGCGGCGGGTTTTCGATATTATCCCCAAGCAGTACCAAACGGGAGGACGAGAATGACGCGACTGAACAGGGTTATCGACCTGCTCGAAAGGGGCAAGCCCGCCGTCGGGACGTGGGCCAACAACGGAAATCTGGACGACCTGGCCTTCGCCACGGACGCGGGCTACGACTACGTTTTCATTGACAACGAGCACACGGGGCTGGACTTTCCCACCCTGCGGCTTTCGCTGCAAGCCCTGCTGAACCGGAAACGGATTGCGGAGAGCGGGAGTCTTCAGGCGCACCCGACGCCCTTCGTCCGCATGACGCCGAACGCGAGGGAGCAGAACCAGTGGATAATCAAGCACACCCTGGACCTGGGGGCCTACGGCATCGTCATACCGGTCCTGGACTCGGTAGAGGCGGCTGAGGCCGCGGTGGTTGCGTCGCGCTATCCCCAGCGTCAGGGCGCGGCGGACATGCTACCCAAGGGAGAGCGGGGCTGGCATCCCCACGACGTGGCGGTTCGATACTGGGGCATAACGGTGGAGGAGTATACGGACAGGTCCGACCTGTGGCCCCTGGACCCGGACGGAGAGATGCTGCTGATTGGAATAATAGAGACGGTACAGGGCGCGCGGAACCTGCCGGACATCCTTAAGAACGTTAAGGGCATCGGGGCGATTATGGCGGGAGCGGGCGATTTGTCTGTGGACATGGGGTTGGGCGGCAACGCGACCGAGGACCCGGACGTGCAGGAGATGGTGCTGCGGACGCTGAAGGTCTGCCAGGAATACGGCGTGCCCTGCGCCACGGGCGTGAGGACAAAGGAAGACGTGGAGCGCCGCCTGGAGCAGGGCTTTCAGATTCTGACGGACATGCCAGCGAAGTCGGCGTCGGTGCTGGACCACTGCCGGGCAGTAGCGGGCGCGTGAGGAATCTGACGCAACTCGGCTTGGTATCAACCCACTACCGGGTAACGCGGCTAGAGGATTATCCGGCTGCGGCTACCGAAAGTAGTTGATGGTATCCGAACAGCTTTCGCATATGAGGAAGATCTCCATCCGGTGTCCCACAATGGTGCCGGGGATGTCTGCCCCGATGGTCCGCAGGACGCGCTCGACGGTGCTGCTTCGGAACTCTCCGACCGTGTCGCAACGGACGCAGACGGTGTGGTGATGGTGTTCCCGCCGCGCGACGATGTACTTGGGAGTACCGTCGGCGAGGGTTACCTTGCACAGCACGCCAGCGTCGAGGAGCAGCTTGACGGTACGGTAGACCGTTGCACGGCCAACCTCTATCAACTCTTCCGTCAACTCCTCAACGGTGAAGCCGACCTCCTTTGACTCCAGGAGGCTTACGACGTCCCGGCGTTGGTTAGTAGGACGATATCCGTGGTCTTCCAATATGGCCAGCAACTCAGCTGGTGATGGGCGGGGGGCCGGCTCAGACTTTACGTTAGCCATTGACAGAATGTCATTCCTATCATTGAAGTTACATTGATTATAGACGCAAACGTACGAATTTATCAATACTTGCGTGACACGGCGCAAAAGCAATGTATTTGATGCCCTATAGGCCCGTGTTATACTCGCTGCAATCCCAAGGAGGTGCGCCATGTATGACCTGCTGCTGAAGGGAGGGCGCGTAATCGACCCTTCCCGCGAGATAGACAAAGAATTGGACGTAGCCGTCAAGGACTACAAGATTGCACGTGTGGCGCTGAACATCCCGTCCACGGATGCGCGGGAGGTACTGGACGTCTCCGGGAACATAGTGGCGCCCGGACTGGTGGACGTTCACACCCACATCTATCATCCCGGGCGCAACTGGAACCACCCGGACGTGGCGGGCGTCCGCTCCGGCGTGACCACTATCGCCGACGCAGGAGGACCCGGGTCTGCAGACTTTGAGGACTTCTGCGAGTACGTGCTTCCAAAAGCGCAGACCACGGTCTACTCCTTCCTGAGCGTATTTCGCGACCGGAGCGTGGGCGCGCCTCCTTCCGAGGACCAGATGGACGTAGACGGTGTGGTTGAAATTGCGCGGAATAATCCCGACCTGGTGAAGGGCGTCAAAGTCATCGTGGCTCCGAGGACGGTGCAGAACCTGGGACTGAAACACGTGGAGGCCTCCAAGCGGGCCGCCAGGGAGGGCGGCGTCCGGCTGATGATGCACATCGGGGACATCGGCCCCAGGAACCAGACGCCCACGCCTTCTAAAGTGACCACCGAGGCGCTGGGGATGCTGGACGCGGGGGACATGGTGACTCACGTGTTCACGCCTCTGACAGGAGCGGCACTGGACGAAGAGGGGCAGCTACTCTCCGCGCTGGTGGAGGCCCAGATGCGTGGAGTGTACATCGACACCTCCTACGGCGACTTCAACTTCGGATGGGAGCGGGCGGACACGGTGATTGCCCAGGGGCTGAGGCCGGATACCATCGCCACGGACATAGAGATTCATGCGGGCGACGGGATGCGGAAGCTGTCTGAGCGGGGGCTGCTGGAGTACGCTTCATACTTCCTGGCCATGGGCTTCTCCGTGGCGGACGTGATACGAATGACCACCGCCACACCCGCCTCCTACCTGGGTATCGAAGACGAGGTGGGAGGTCTTCAGATTGGGCAAAAGGCGGATATTTCGGTGCTGGACGTGGTGGAGGGCCGTTGGGAGCTAGCGGATGCCACGGGCGAGACCCGGGTGGGTACGGAGGCGCTGGCGCCGGTGGTTACCATCAAAGGAGGAAGGGTGGTACAACCCGGGGACCCGCCCCACGCCTGGGGCTGGACGCCCCCCGCCGCCGTGGAGATGGCCGCCGCGGGTGACGGAGCTTAACGACAAACGCCGAAGCGTCGTCTGCCTTGAATAGCCGGGATGGCGCTGATCACTGAATGAAGGCCGGCCTGGCTGCACTGGACCGGTTTGCCCCACGGCGGGTGTTGATGATAACCATCATCGTGTCCACAGCGATGATGGGCGACTCGATGATCTACAACGTGTTGCCCTCCAACGTGAGCGCTTTCGGAGTGGCCGTCGGATTGGTGGGAGTGCTTCTTAGCGCCAACCGGTTCGTACGACTGGCGTCCAATCCCCTGGCAGCTTACCTACTCGAACGGTTCGGAGCTTCGCGGCCTTTGCTGGTGAGCATCGTTGTTGCTCTGGGCAGCACGGTCATGCTGGGCCTGGCGAAGGGGTTTGCGCTGCTTCTGTTGGCACGGCTCCTGTGGGGGGTGAGTTTCTCAATCCTGAGGTTGACGGGATACCTGGTGGTGCTGGAGGAGGCAGAGGACGGCGGGCGGGGACGCCTGATGGGGGTCTTCAGCGGCGGTATCCGGGTTGGGAGCATGGTGGCGGTGTTGCTGGGCGGGATACTGTTTGACATGCTGGGAAGGGGCCCTAGTTTTCTCATTATCACCGCCATTGGGCTCTTGAGCATTCCTGCATTTCTGGCGTTGGTCCCCGGCTTGAGGCCGGGAGACGTGGTTGAAGCGGAGACGGAGGGACGCGCCGATCCCAAGGTGGAGGCTTCGGCTGAAGAGGGTGTTGGAAGGAAGTTGTGGAATCAGGTGGTGCCTTCGGTACCTGGAATGGACGCAGGCCAACGATACAAGTTGTTGGCCGCGTACTTCACCACCTTCTCCTTCTATCTTGTGATGGGCGGGGTCCTGATTTCCACGCTGGGCTTCTACCTGAGGGAGCGGCTGGGAGACGAGGTCGCCATTGCGGGCGTTGTCATTGGAATCGCGACCCTGAACGGTCTGCTGCTGGCAGTCCGTTTGATGACCGACGTTTCTGGGCCTCTCCTGGGATACCTGGGTGATCGGGTCGGTCACGAGCGGATTCCCGTTGTTGCCATACCTCTGTGCGTAGCGGCTCTGTTTCTGATGGGATTCAACGCCCCCGCATTGTGGGCATTCGTGTGGCTGCCGGTGGCGTTTGTGGGAGTGACGGCTGCTATGCTCTCTTTGAATGCCGCAGTAGGAGGAATGGCGCCGGTGCATCGGAGACCCCAGGTGATGAGCCGCCTGGCATCCTGGCAGGACCTGGGCTTCGCCTCCGGGCCTCTATTGGCATACGCCGCCCTTGGATCAGTCTCGTTAACCATCATTTACGTAGTCGGCGCTGGCATTCTGTTGACTGCGCTGGCAGCCCAAACCTTTGCTTTCGTCCGGCACGCACCCGGTGAAGGACGATAGAGGCATGGACGCTACTCCGAATCAGCTTCCATCCGCCCTTGAGTGCATGGGTGAATTCAGGCGTCGGCTGGAGGGAAGGACCGCTGCGGTCTTCCTTGATTACGATGGGACACTGACGCCCATCATGCCCCGTCCGGAGCTTGCTCAGATTTCTTCTGAGATGAGGAAGCTGGTCAACTCGCTGGCGGAGCGGTGTCCGGTGGCCATAGTCAGCGGACGCCCCCTGGCTACGGTACAGGAGTTTCTGGGGCTGGAGAACGTCATCTACGCAGGCAGCCACGGCATGGAGATAGAAGGCTCGGCGGGTACGGAACTTCGTCTTGATAAGGGGAGGGAACATCTGGAGAGTCTTGCGGCTCTATATGACAAGCTTTCGGCGGCCCTTTCCTACATTCCCGGGGTGCTGATACAGCTGGCCGGGTACACCGTGCCAGTGCACTACCGAATGGTGCATCCGACGCTGATTCCTGAGGTGGAACGAATAGTCGAGCGGGAATTGCAGGACCATCCCGAAATCAGAAGATATCGGGGCAAGATGATCTTCGAGATACGCCCCAACATTCCCTGGGACAAGGGCAAGGCTGTACTGTGGATTCGAGAGCGGTTGGGCCTGAATCCGGAAAACTCTGTGGCCTTCTACGCGGGTGACGATACGAGCGACGAGGACGCTTTCGCAGTCCTGGGCGAAGAGGATGTGGGTATCTTGGTGGCTTCCCGGCCCAGGGATACGGCGGCTCGCTATCTGCTTAGGGACCCTTCGGAGGTGGGGCGATTTCTAAAAGGCTTGATAGACATAATAGACGCGTCTGCAGGCGAAGGAAAATTTGACAGTCCACCTTGATGACCCCTATTCTCAGCCTATCGGATGCAGAGGAGGTAAGCTATGCCACCGAATGGAATGAACTCGTACAGACCGCCCGCCATGGGCCTGAGCCACGTAATATCGTCGGGGAACTACTTCGCTTCCCTGGCCGGATACCAGATGTTGGAGGAAGGGGGCAACGCCGTCGACGCCGGGGTTGCCGCGGGCATCGCCATTAACGTTACCCAGCCCCACTTCACGAGCTTTGCGGGAGTGGCGCCGATACTGGTCTACATGGCGGAGACTAACGAGGTGGTCTCAATCAGCGGACTGGGCGGCTGGCCCAAGGCTGCCACGGCGGAATACTTCATTGACAAGTACGGGGAACTGCCTCTCGGCATGGAACGATGCGTCGTTCCCTCGGCGTGTGACGCCTGGCTGACGGCGCTGGAGCGGTACGGCACCATGACCTTCGAGCAGGTGGTGGGTCCTTCTGTCCGGCTGGCGGACGAGGGCTTTCCCGTCGCGCCCCGCCTGAGCGCCGCCGCCCACCGTCCCGGGGTGCTGGAGCGGTGGCCCTACGATGCAGAGATCTTCGCTCCCACCGGCGCGCCCATCAAGACCACGCAGCCCTTCGTACAGAAGGACCTGGCCAACGTGTTCAAGCAGATGATAGAGGTGGAGAGGGCCAACGTCAGCGGTGGGCGTGAGGGGGGCATTCGCGCCGCGAGGGACTTCTTCTACAAGGGCGAAATTGCGGAAAAGATGGTTGCCTTCTCCGAGGCGGAGGGCGGGCTGTTCACCATGGAGGACTTCGCCGACTTCTCGGTTGCCGTGGAGAAGCCGGAGATGGGCACCTACGGCGATTACACCGTCTACACCTGCGGGCCTTGGTGCCAGGGACCGAGCCTCATCAGCGTGCTCAACCTGATGGAGGGGTTCGACCTGCAGGCCATGGGCCACAACTCAGCCGACTATCTGCACGCGCTGATGGAGTCGATCAAGCTGGCGTTCTCCGACAGGCACTATTTCTACGGAGACCCGAACTTCGTGGACGTTCCCATGGAGGGTCTGCTCTCCAAGGGATACGCCGACGCGCGTCGGGCCGCCATCGACATGGCGCGGGCGTACCCCGAGATGCCGCCCATGGGCGACCCCTGGCCCTACCAAGGCGCGGCGTCTCGCGCTCCCGCTATGTCGGCGCCTGTCGCGAAAGCGGGCGCCACGGGGCCGGATACCAGCTACGCCTGCGTCGTGGACAAGTGGGGCAACGCCTTCTCGGCCACGCCCAGCGACAGTTTCGGCGCGACGCCGATGGTGCCGGGGCTGGGGATGATCGTTTCGTCGCGAGGCACCCAGACCTGGCTGGAAGAGGGGCATCCCTCCCGGCTGGAGTCGGGGAAGCGTCCGCGGCTGACGCCCAATCCTTCCATGGCGTTCAAGAACGGCAAGCTGTTCATGCCCTTCGGCACCCCCGGCGGCGACATGCAGGTGCAGGGGATGGCGCAGATGTTCCTGAACATGGTGGAGTTCGGTCTCGACCCGCAGCAGGCGGTGGAGGAGCCGAGGGCCGCAAGCTGGAGCCACCCGGATTCCTTCTGGCCTCACACATACACGCCGGGGCGGATTGAGCTGGAGGGACGGATCTCGAGGGAAGCGGCGGCGGAGCTCGAGAGTCGTGGACACAAGGTGGACTGGCTTTCCGACTGGGGATACCGGGCCGCGGGCTATGCGGCGTGCTTGTCAACCAGGAGTTCGGGACGCTGATTGGCGCTGCCGACCCGCGGGCCGATTCCTACGCCGTGGGGAGGTAGGGGGTTGGGCTCATCCTCACCCCTTCGACAGGCTCAGGGCAGGCCCAACTCTCTCCCGGGAGGGAGAGCTTTACGTAGCGGCCGAGTGTACTATCTGCCACGCAGGAATCACCCCCATCCAAACCTTCCCCCGTCAAGGGGGAAGGCTTAAGAGGGAGGCCTCCCTCAAGGGGGAAGAGGTTAATCGGCGCAGTTGAGGGGGTTATGGGTGGTTATTTTCGGATGAGCCGACCGTTCTTGACGGACAGCGGGACGCGACCCCGGACGGCGCCGGAGGAGAAGACGATAAGCTCATTGGCGCACTCGGTGCAGTAGCCGTAGTTGTCGATAAGCCGCTGCCGTATGGCCTCCCTGTGGTGCAGCTGTTTCTTGTTGTCACGCAGCATCACGGATACTTCCTTCAGGCTGGGGAGCAGCAGCTCCTCGAGGGCGGCGGCCAAGAGGGGAATGTCCTGGTAAGAGGTGAGCACGCCTTTGGCGGCTAATCCGCGGTGAACTGCCAGCACCTCCCGTCGGAATTCCTCCCTGCGGGAGTCCGGGACGCTGATGGCCCGTTCTATGGGGCGCAACGCCCTGTCTTCCCGCCGGAGTCTGCGAGGGTCGGCGTCTTCCTTTTCAGAGAAAAGGTCCTCCAGCCGCCGGAGATAGGCTTCGGCTTCAGTCTGCGCCCGCTCCTCGAACCGGTCCGTGGCGGCCTGCTGAATCTGCCGGACGGCCAATTCCCTGTAGCTCTCGATGGCTTCCGGGAGCAAGGCGGGCAGCCGCTCGATGTCTTCACCGGCTACGCCGGCCCGCTCCTCGAATCCCTCCACCAGGTTTTCCAGGGCCGCCACCGGGCCAAGGCAGGCGGGGCCTCGGGAGATGGCGTCGGCCAGCCGGTTAATGATGAAGCGGGGCGAGAGGCCGAACATGCCCTCGTTGGAATCCTCCTCCTCTTCCAGGGAATCCTGCCTGCCCCGGGCGAAGTTAGGGAAGGCTCGGCCGTCCAACATCTCCATCCGCTTCCGCAGGTAGTCTCTTCCGGCCCGTTTCGGCAGTTCCAGCCTGGAAAGCACGGCCAGAGACGCAACCGCCGGAAGAGTAATGGGGGAAACGTGGACGTCAAAGAAGGGGGAGTCGGAAAGGAGCTTCTGATATATCTTGACCTCTTCGGACCTTTCCAGGGTGTAGGGGGCCTTCAGCATAATCAGCCTGTCAAGCAGGGCCTCCGACTCCTTGTTGGAGACGAAATTGATGTATTCGGCTTCGTTGCTGTGGGCGATTATGGTCTCGTCGGCGTAGACGGAACCGAAGCTGCCCAGCTTGATGAGCTGCTCCTGGGTGACGCCCAGCACCACCGTCAGGAAGCGGTCGTCGGAGCGGAATATCTGGATGAACTCCATGATGCCGCGGTTGGCGGCCTGGAGTTCGCCGTCCATTCGGAAGACCCTTCCGGCTCCCTGCAGCCGGTCATCTTCGAGCCGGTCCAGGTTGACGCTGCCTATGAGCCTGTCCAGGTTCTGGCCCTGGGGACTGGTGGCGACGAAGGAGCCCATGCCGACGCCCTCGGATTCGCCGAATACCACCCGGCGAACCTTGACGGCGGCGATATCGCCGTCATGGTCGTTGCGGAGGGTGTCCCGGCAGCGGGGGCAGATGTCACCTTCCACACTTATCCCGTAGGTCTTCTTTAGTTCATCTCGCCTATGTTCGGGCACGAGGTGGAGGGGCTCTTCCTGCATAGGGCAGCCTGCGATGGCGTAGAGGGCTCCCTCGTCGGTGCGGGAGTAGCGTTCCAGCCCCCGCTTGAGGGCGTTGACGAGGCTGGACTTGCCGCTGCCCGGCGGCCCCATGAGCAGCAGGATGCGCCGCCGCTCCTCCGGAATCTGGGAAGCGGCGCGGAAGATCTGGTTCAGCCGCCGGACGGTCTTTTGGGCGCCGAAGAGGTTGTCGAAGATGGGATAGTTGACGCCTTCGTCATCGGGGGCCTTGGAGCTTGCCCACTGCAGCATGTCGTAGATTCGGTGGTGGGATAGGCGGGCCAGCGACGGATTGGCAATAACCATTTCCAGGTACTCGCGGAAGGTCCCTTCCCACGAAAGAGCTTCCGACTCCTGACGGATATCTTCAAGGAATTCGTTAAGCTGAGGCATGAGCGGGCCTCCTCATCGAACAGCGGTTGGCTTCATGATACCCCGCGGGGCGGATTCATGCCAGATGCAGGGCTCGAATGAGCCTGACGACCGCGGTTGGCAGGGGTTCCAGCCACCGGAGAAGCCAGGCAGACCCCCAGGCTATGACGATGCCCAGGGCAGCACCGGCGACAACGTCGCTGACATAGAAGACGCCGGCAAAGACGCGGGACATGCTCCAGACGGCGGCGAGGGCCATCAATACCAGTCCGAGGCGACGCTGCTGCCGCAGTACGCTGAAGGAGAGGGCGAAGGAGAGGGCCGCCGGGTTGGAGGGGAAGGAGGAGTCCGTGGGCCGGTAGAAGAGCAGGTTCAGTTCCACTTCGGTGAAGGGGCGCGGGCGGAAGTACACCTCGTTCAGGACCAGGACGGTAAGGTTGGCGAAGGCCATTGCGAGGATGGCGGCAATGACGGTCTTTTTTGCGGGCAACCCCGACGACGATGATTCATCAGTGGAGAACCACAGCCACATCAGTCCCAGAATCAGCATGACGGGTATGAAGTAGTCGCTGACCAACACCTCGCCGATTACGTCCAGCCAGTCTTGCCACCCGACCAGCCGGTTGAGCAGCGTGACCATTTCCAGGTCGAGGTTCTTCAGTCCTTCCACAGCCTGCCCAGGGTGCGTCTCAGCGCGGAGAAGTAGGTGGCGTGTCGCATGGCCTGCAGGCCCGAATCCTGTCTATTGTCGCTCTTGCCGATACCCAGGTTGATCAGCGAAGTTATCGCAAGGGTAAACAGAACGGCGCTGATGGCCGCCGCGACGGAATACATGGCCTGCTGGTTACCGTCCAGGCCGTCCCCCGTGTCGGGGAGGTTTCTAGGCTCGCTAATGAAGAACCAGAGGAAGGAACCGGCGACCAGCGCGAGAGCGAGGGCCAGGTTGAGAACGGGAATCCTGATGAAGCAGAGACCCCTGAGCCGGTTCTTGAGGGCCGCAAGCTGTACCACTCCCAGCGATGCCAGAAAGATGAACAGGACGTAGTCGACCTCGAAGGACACTCACCGACTCTCCGGCGTCGGTATTCCGGCGCACTGCTCCGTCTGCTCTACGGGCTTTTCGACTTTGCGCTGGCTTGCGAAATGGGTTATGCCCACCACAACGGGAAGAAGGACCACGTAGCCGATGAAGGCAATGCCCACTCCCGTGAGCCAAGCAACCAGGGGCATGGACAGGAAGAAGAAGGTGAGGGCTACGGTAGACCGCCGGGAGAGGGCGAGAATCAGCAAAGCGCCAAGGGACAGGGGGACGGCGGGCAGGGGGATGAGGCCCATGAATACTCCCAGTGTGGTCGCGGCGCCCCGTCCGCCGCGAAACTGGAGGAAGAAGGGCCAGTTGTGTCCGGCGACGGCGGCGAGCCCGGCGGTCATCTGGAGGGCCGCTCCTCCGCCAACGAACTTTACAAGCAGAATGGCGAGGGTTCCCTTGGCGATGTCCACCGTTCCGACGATGAGGCCGGCTCGCGCTCCCAGATTCCGGTAGACGTTGGCGGCGCCGGCGTTCTGGTCCCCCATATTCCGGATGTCCTGGCGTTTCAGCCAGCGCGCAGCCAGACCAGCCGTCGGGAAAGAACCAATCAGGTACGCGACGAAGGCTATGCCGATCCAGCCAATGCTCTCCCACGCCAAGACTTACAGCCCCGCCACGTTGACTGTTGGTCTCTAGGAAGCCGGGGTCTTGGGCACCGCGGGGGTGCACCAGTGCATGTACTTGGGGTTGTTGCCCCCGGCTATTTCGAAGTATATCTCACGCAAGGCCTTGGAGATGGGGCCTACGGAACCGTCCCCAATCTTGCGGCTGTCCAGCTCCACCATGGGGGTCAGGTGGGCGGCGGTGCCCGTCAGGAAGCACTCGTCGGCGATGTATAGCTCGGTGCGGCTGATGTGGCTTTCCACCACTTCCAGCCCCAGTTCTTCGCGAGCCACCTCCATGACGGTGGAGCGGGTGATTCCGGGCAGGATGCCGTCGCCCAAGGGCGGGGTTATCAGCTTGCCGTCCACCACCATGAAAAGGTTTTCGCCGGCCCCCTCGGAAACGTGGTCGTCGGAATTCAGCAGGATGGCCTCGTCGAATCCCGCGAGGACGGCCTCGGTCTTGGCCAGAATGCTGTTGATGTACACGCCCGTCATCTTGAAGTGGGGCGGAATGGAGCGGTCGTCGGGCCTGCGCCAGGTGGAGGTGCAGCAACGGAGGGCGTCCGTCTCCAGGTAGTCGCCGAAGGGGATGGTCATCAGGCAGAAGTCGCTATCCAATTCGTGGAGCTTAAGGTTGGCGATGAGGCGGGCGCTCTTGTAGGCCAGAGGGCGGATGTAGATGTCCTGCTTGTAGCCGCAGCGCCGAATGAGCTCGACAGTAATGTCGCAGAGGTCGTCGACGGAGTAGGGAATGTCCATCATCAGAAGGCGGCAGCCTTGGGTTAGGCGCTCAAAGTGTTCGCGGAGCCGGAACACGTAGAGGGTCTCCTTTTCGGCGTTCCAGTTGCCGCGGATGCCCTCAAAAACCCCCGTTCCATAGTGAAGAGCGTGGGTATCGATACCGATTTTGGCTTCCTCCATCGGGACGTAGTCACCTTCGAAGAAAGCATACGATGTTGGGCTCAACGTTAAGCTCCCCCTGTGCTGAGGTTTCGACTGATTATATTGCGGCGTGGGCGATATGACAACAACGAGGGGCGTAATTTGAGGGGGATACGCATTTGCCCAACGAACCGATGTACGCTACAATAAATCTATCCGCCATGAGACGCATCTTTCACATAGACCTAGACGCATTCTTCGTATCCGTGGAGCGGGCCGACAATCCTTCGCTGGAGGGCAAGCCGGTGGTTGTCGGCGCCCATAAGCGCGGCGTCGTTACCTGCGCCTCATACGAAGCCCGTCCCTACGGCCTTCATGCGGGGATGCCCATAGCCCAGGCGCAGCGCCTGTGTCCGCAGGCTATCTATCTGCCCAGCAACTATGAGAGATACACCGAAGTATCGGCGGAGTTCCACCGGATACTGGCCTCCTATTCACCCTTTGTGCAGCCCCTGAGCCTGGACGAGGCCTTCGTGGACATGACGGGTTTCGAGTCCCTCTACGGGGCGCTCAATAAAGCGGCGAGGGGGATGAAGGAACAAATCCGGTCGGAGTTGAAGATAACCGCCTCCGTCGGCATTGCCTCTTCGAAGGTGGCGGCAAAGGTGGCGTCAGACCTGGAGAAACCCGATGGACTGGTGGAGGTACCCCCCGGAGCAGACGCAGACTTTCTTTCGCCGATGTCCGTTGAGGACATGCCCGGGGTGGGGGCAAAGACGGCTGAAGTTCTTGAGAAGGCGCTGGGGGTGAAGCGGGTGGGCCAGCTGGCGGTAGCGCCACCCGCCGCGTTGCGCCACGTATTCGGCGCCCGCGGGGACCTGCTGCGTCTGTGGGCGAGGGGTGAGGATGACGCTCCGGTAGATGCTCCAGAAGCGGCCAAGTCCATCGGCCGGGAGACTACCTTCGATGAGGACTCGGGGGACTTGTCATTTCTGCTGCCCCTCCTGCGGCAACTTACGGAGCGGGTGTGCGCCGATCTCAGACGCGAGGCGAAGAAGGCCCGGCGGGTGTCCGTGCGGGTGCGATATCACGACTTCGAGACCGTTTCCCACCAGACTACGCTGAAGCAGCCCATCTCTCACGACCAGGGCATCTACGACGCCGGCGTGGCGATCCTGATGCGGACCCTGAAGCAGCGCAAGGCGAAGATGCGGCTGATAGGGATTCGGTTTCCGACTTTGTGCCGGATGGCGGTCAGATAGCGCTTTTCGAGAATGAGGATACGAAACACGCCGACCTGTCTTCCGTTATTGACAAGGTACGGGACAAGTACGGCTTCGACTCCATTCAGACGGGGGGCGCACTGCGACTGGGAGACAGCAAGCCGGGAGACCGCCGCGGCTGGGCCTGGAGGGAGAGGGCAGATTCCCGTTAGTAGGATGCTCCTAAATTAGTTGACGTGATTAAGGCTTCATCATGCCAATTGATGGTGGCTAGCTTGCGCGGTCAGCGATTAACGATCGCACTGTAGGCACGAGTTCCCTGGGAATGGTCATCACTGTCTCATTAGAGTCATCGAAAGCCGCCTCGTCCTCGGCGACTTCTTCATTTTCGGTCAACGATTCGTAGTGTTGGAGGACTCGTCGGACCCGCTCTTCATCCCATCCCGGCGGGAAATTCGTCGATTGCTTCATCTGCCTCTCCTTCGCATGCGCCGCCGAAAGGCGGTCAATGGTTTTCCTCGCAATTCGTATGCTGTAATAACAAAAGCCTGGTCCGCATCACGATCTGGCACATAGATGATTTTAAGGTAACGGCCGCTAAAAGTCCTGCCTATTGCGATACGAGAGTCCTGTCGCCCTAATCGGTCTTCACTGGGCGACAACAGGACTTCATCGACTTCACTTTCTTCAACTCCATGAGACAAGATGTGCGGCTCGCCGGTCTCTGGGTCAATGTAGTATCTGACTTTCATCTATTGGACATAGATCACCGCAGCAACCCACCTGACGTGAATCCCCACCACTTCTAACCCTCCAGGATTCCCAAAGGCAGGCAGGCGGAGACCACGTAGTTGGGCACGTCCACCACGTTGCTAATCTTCAGATCCACGGCCACGCTGCAGATAACGTAGGCCTGCTCGCGGCTGAACCCCCGCTCCTGTAGCAGGTCAATCATGTTGATGAGGGCGTTGCGGCAGGCGAGGGTAAGGTTCTCTCCGTCGTTGACACCGTCGTCGGTCACGGGCATGCCCATGGTGGCGATGAAGTTCTGCGGAGCGGCCCACCTGGGATCGATGAAGTAGTCATCGCGGCTGAAGCGCGGCCAGCGTATGTTGTGGCGGGCAGCTTCGCCCTTGTGCACCTTGAATCGCACGGAAACCGTCGCGCCCATCTCGACGGCGGTGACGCAGACTTCGCCGTCGCCCTGGGCGAAGTGACCGTCGCCGGTGGAGAAGAGAGCGCCCTCCACGGCCACGGGAAGCAGCAGCTTGGAGCCTTTGGAAAGCTGTTTGACGTCGAAGTTGCCGCCGTTTTCCCTGGGTGGCAGGGTGCGCAGACCGTCGGAGGCCGCCGTGCCCTGGGCGGGCACTGCGCCGCCGGCGTCGGGCGGGAGAGCCATGCCTCCCTTACCTATGAGGTCGTTCTCCCTGTCGGTCCACTGCTTTAGCTGTTCGTGGGAGGGGGCTACGCCGGAGACGCCCATGAAGGACGCACCGGGGACGCGGACGCCGGGGATCTGCTCCGAGGTGGCGAATCCGTCGGCGATGTTCCAGTGGACCATGAAGGGCTCTTCATAGATGTCCCGCAGGAAGCCCAACCCGGGAATGATGCTGCTGAAGGCCCAGGGCTGAGGAACCACGTCGACGAACTCAATCTCCAGCAGGTCTCCGGGTTCCGCCCCCTTGACGAGCACGGGTCCCGTGAGGGGATGCACCGCGCCCGTGTCGAGCCCGCCGAAGTCTTCGACGGTGCTGGAGGCGTTCAGCTGGCCGTCGAGGGCGTCGATGGTCTCAAGGACAACCTCTTCGCCCTCCTCCGCCTCCACTACGGGCGGGATGTCCGGGTGCCAACGATTGTGTCCCTTCTCGGGCTGTTCTGAAAGGGACTTACTTCGGTCTATGGTGATGCTCTTCATGTCTTATCCCCCCGAATGAAGAATGAGGATGGTGAAAGTGGATGTTACTCAGCGCCGAAAGGGTGTGTCAAGGAAGGGGATTTAAGGGGGTCAGGTTATTGAGATACGTTATCTAATACGAATGGGGAAACGAAGGGTTCGTTTCAGGATTCTCAGGTTTGGGATAGATTCGGTTTTGAAAACGAATAAGGGGCTTTTGGGGCCGCTACAGGCACGAATTTGGCTAATTTTGGGCCGGTTATTCGTTTCCAGAAAAAATGGTGGGTTTTGGCAGAATCTTTTGATACGGGTTATCTCAACGGGTGGAGGGGGCGTTCCCGGATGCAGGTTATGCGCTGCGAGGGTATGGAGGAGGTTTGCGAAGTCCTCATACAGTTGTTCTATAGCTTTCATAGTTGGGATGGTAGCAGGGGGGAGGATTGGTGACAAGGGGTGAAATGGCACTTTGGGGGTGCTTCGACAGGCTCAGGATGGGCGGGGCTGCGTGACGGCGGGTTTTGCGGAGTAGAGCGTGGGGGGAGTCGGGCGATTTCTGCTTGCGAGTGGGCCCCCGCTTTCGCGGTGGTGTGGATTAGGGGTGCGGGGGTGGGTCCTTCGACAGGCTCAGGATGAACGGATGGAGAGGGGGTCGGGCGACCGGCCGGTCGCCCCTACGGGTAGGGAGTAGATGGCATAGAAAGAGGGCGGGTTTGAAACCCGCCCCTACCGGGTGAGGTTGGAGTAAGTTGAAGTTGAAGGGTGGGCCCCGCCTTCGCGGGGGTGGGGAAAAGGGGAGCGGGGGTGAGAGAGGGGGAGTATGGGTAGAGTGGGAGCGTCACCCCCATCTCAATCTTCCCCCGTCAAGGGGGAAGAGGCATGAGGTGACCCTCACCCACGTATCAAGTACGGGGCAGGCTCCAACCCTCTTCCAGGGCGGAGACCTTTGCGTAACTGCCGAAACAGGTTCAGATAGTGGCGTTGTGCTGCTAGAGTCATAGCTAAATCGCGCAATTCTGGATTCCGGCTTTCGCCGGAATGACGGTTGTTCAAAGGTCCCCAGGACGGGAGAGGGGGAAGAGGGGAGGAAGGCGACCAGACGGCCGTCCCTACGAGACCAGGGGACGCTTGACCCTTCGACAGGCTCAGGGTGAGCGGACAGACGGCGTGCCTGGGCGGGCGGCTACCTTTCACGGCTTTTGGCTGGTAAACTGAGGGCCGGTATGAGACTGCATTCCAAGAGCGACTGGCCACCGTTCCGCCGTACCCCATGACCCTCCTGTTTTTTGTCGTGCCCATGGCCGCCGGCGCAGCCGCGCCCCTCCTTCCTAACTTCATAAGGCGTTACCTGGGCCTCTACGCCGCCACCGTCATGGCCTCCCTGTTCGGGCTTGCCCTTACCCAGATGCCTCTGTCCTTCGGGGAGAATACCAGCACCTTCTCTTTTGGCTGGATGCCGGACCTGGGGGTCAACCTCTCCTTCATCCTTGACGGCTACTCGCTGCTTTTTGTCCTGCTGATAACGGGGATTGGGACGCTGATCTTCCTGTATTCCCAGCGGTACATGGGCCATCACACGCACACCCTCAAGTTCTACTGCTGGATGCTCATCTTCGCCGGGTCCATGCTGGGTCTGGTCACGTCAGCGAACCTCATCGTCCTCTACCTGTTCTGGGAGATGACGACCATCAGCTCCTACTTCCTGATCGGCCTTTCCGACGAGGACGGCAGGGCGCGAAGGAACGCTATGCGCGCGCTGCTGATTACGGTCTTCGGCGGCCTGGCCATGCTGGCGGGGTTCATCCTGATTTACATAACCCTGGGCACCTTTGAACTAACGGAGGTGTTGTCGAGGGCTTCGGAGATTCGTGAATCGCCCCTGTTGACGCCAATTCTCATCCTGATAATTCTCGGCGCCGTCACCAAGTCGGCGATATTCCCCTTCCACATCTGGCTGCCCTCGGCGATGGTCGCGCCAACGCCGGTAAGCGCCTATCTACACTCGGCCACCATGGTAAAGGCGGGCATTTTTCTGGTGGCCCGGTTTACTCATGTTTTTGCGGGCATACCCACCTGGGAAGTGACCCTTGTGGTCCTGGGCCTCGCCACCCTGATAGTCGGGGGCATGCTGGCCCTCCGGCAGTACGATCTGAAAGCGCTGCTGGCCTACTCAACAATCAGCCAGCTGGGGATGATGATTGCCCTTTACGGACTGGGCACGGAAGTGGCTGAAGCAGCGGCCACGTTTCATCTTCTGAGTCATGCGGTGTTCAAGGGCGCGCTTTTTCTGATAGCGGGAACCATCGAATACGAGGTCGGCACCAGGGAGGTCAGATCGCTGGAGGGACTGGCATTTCTGATGCCCGCCCTGGCCGGCGTTGCCGCCGTTGCGTCCCTGTCCCTTGGGGGCATACCGCCGTTCAGCGGCTTCGTCAGCAAGGAGGCCCTTCTTGACGCCGCGCTTCACGTTCCTCACAGCGTGGACGCCTTCCACTGGCTGGCGGCCGTGGTATTGCTCCTGGGAAGCGCGATCACTTTGGCATATTCTCTCAGGTTCCTCATCGGAGCTTTTGGAGGAAGACACCCCGGCCCGACGTCCATTCGTCCCAGCGTGCCAAACTTGCTGGTGATGGTGCCCGGAGCGCTGGCCGTTGTGACGGTGGTCATCGGCGTCTATCCGGAGCTGGTCGACGGAGGGCTGATTTCTCCCGCAGTGGAGGCGCTGGCCGCGCATCCCTACAAGGCGGGACTGCACCTGTGGGGCGGGTTCAAGCTGGCCCTGCTCTTCAGCGTCATAGCCATTACCCTGGGAATTGTGGTGTACGTATTCCACCAGCATATTAACGTCCGGGTGTGGATGTTTCTGGGTCGAGGCCTGACTCACCGGGGACTGGCGGTGCGGGGGTTTGAGCAGGTGATGGTCTTCCTGACGCGTTCGACGCCGCGAATCTACCGTCGGTTCCAGAACGGCGACCTCAGGCGGTACATTGCGGTGGTGATGTTGGCGGCGATGGCCCTTGTAGCGATGGCGCTGGTGCGCGCGGGCGCGCCTCCCTTCTCGCGACTCGTAGAAGATGCCAATCTGGGGGTCATCGACGTGGCGCTGGCCGTATTCCTGGCATTGGGCGCGGTATTCCTGCTGTTCCGGCGTCGACCGCTGGAGATGGTGCTGGCGTTGGGATTTGTCGGCGCACTGGTGACGGCGGCATTCGCCCTGTACAGCGCGCCGGACCTGGCCCTCACGCAACTGGTGGTGGAGGTGCTAATGGTGGTCCTGCTGGTGCTGGGCATCAGCAAGATGCTGAAGACGTTCAACGTCTCTACGCCAAGGCGTGTCCTGGCTCTGCAGTTGGGGTTCTCGTCTGCCTTTGGGGTCATGGTGACGTTCCTGCTGCTGACGGTGCTCTCGACGCCCCAGCATCCATCGATTGCGCCCTTCTTCCTGGAGAACAGCGCGGCGCTGGCAAAGGCAAAGAACGTGGTGAACACGATTCTGGTGGACTTCCGCGGCTTTGACACGCTGGGTGAGATTACGGTGGTTGGCATGGCCGCTCTTGCGGTCTTCGCCATGATCCGCGCCGTGAGGGAGGGCCGTTAGGATGATAAGAGGCCCGATCCTCCGCGTGGTAGCTTCGCTGACCTTTCCCTTCTCGGTCCTTCTGACGCTCTACTTCCTGGTTAGCGGACACAACAACCCAGGTGGTGGATTCATCGCAGGGGTGTTGATGAGCGGGGCCATCGCCTTGCAGTTCATCGCCTATGGGCCGGAAGGCGTGCCCAAGTTTCTGAAGATCCCCTACGAACGGATTGTGGCGGTGGGATTCGTCGTTGCCATCGTTGCGGCTACGGCGCCCCTTGCGGTGGGAGACCCATTCCTCACCAGCTATCATGCCACTGTGGACGTACCCATCTTGGGCGCGAAGATGGAGTTTGCACTGGCGCAGCTTTTCGACTTCGGCATCTTCCTGCTGGTGGCGGCGGGGGTGATGACGGCGGTGCTGGCTTTGGCGGCGGAGGATGGAGAGGTAGAGGAAGCGGGACGTGAATCACCCCCATCTCAATCTTCCCCCGTCGAGGGGCAAGAGGTAGGAGAGGATTCGGCGAAGGGGGAGGAATAATGGAGATTCCCCTTTCTATAGCGATAGGCGTGTTGGCGGGAGGTGGGCTGTTCCTGCTATTGCAGCGAAGCGTATTCAAGATTGTCGTCGGGCTTCTTCTGCTCTCCCACGCCGCGAACCTGACCATCTTCGTCGTGGGCAGGCTCACCAAGGGAGGCTCGCCCATCGCGGAGAAGGGCGCTGATATAGGGGGATTCGCCGACCCGCTCGTGCAGGCGTTGATTCTGACGGCCATAGTCATAGGATTCGGGATAGCCGCATTCCTGCTTACGCTGGCCGTTCGCACCCACAAGGCGATGGGTTCTGACGACGTGGACGAGATGAGGAACCTGAAGGGATGACGGATTTCCTGCTTGTAGCGCCGGTGCTGGTCCCGCTGGCGGGGGCCGTTGCCATCGTCATAGTCATGACGCGGCCCCGGATAGGGGGATGGGTGGCTTTGGCCACGGCGTTAATCGTGTTGGGGCTGGCGTTCCACACCCTTTTCCTGGTACAGCGGGAGGGAATCCAGGCTACGAATCTGGGGGACTGGCCGGGGCCCTTCGGCATTGTGCTTGTGGCGGACCTGTTCAGCGCCGGAACGGTGGCCGCCTCTTCGCTGGTCGCCGTTGTATCCCTCGTCATAGTGATGCTCTCTCAAGAGCTGCGGGAGAGGAAGTACATCCTGCCCTTCATGTTGTTCCTGCTGGCCGGAGTTAACGGGGCGTTCATGACGGGGGACATCTTCAACCTTTTTGTATTCTTCGAAGTGACCCTGCTGGCGTCGTACGCGCTCATGGCCATTGGCGCGGGACGGCTTCGTACGGAGGCGGCCTTCAAGTACGTGGTGATAAACGTCATCGGCTCAACTTTCCTGCTTATGGGCATAGGGCTGCTGTACGGGGAGTTGGGCACGCTCAACATGGCGCATCTTGCGATTCGCGCGGAGAGCGCAGAAAACGGCGCGGTGGTGACGGCAGTGGCGGCGCTGCTGATGGCGGCCTTCGGAATAAAGGCGGCGCTGATTCCGTTCCATTTCTGGCTGCCAGGGGCCTACGCCCAGCTTCCCAGCGGCGTCGCCGTCTTTTTCGGCGCGGTCCTGACCAAAGTCGGCGTCTACAGCATGATACGTATATTCACGCTGGCGCTGGGTCATGACCAGGACTACGTCCAGCCGCTGCTTTTCGTCATGGCGGGGCTGAGCATCGTGCTGGGTGCGCTGGGCGCCGTGGCGCAGAGGGACATCCGGTCAATCCTGACGTGGGACATCATCAGCCAGGTGGGGTACATGGTGATGGGGCTGGCGCTGTTCACCACGGCTTCCGTCGGGGCCGCCATTTTCTTCATGCTCCAGTACATGCCGGCGAAGGCGGCCCTGTTCGGCGTCGCTGCCGCCGTCGAGAAACTCAGGGGCACCGGCAATCTCTCTCGATTGGGAGGGCTGGCGAGGGCATATCCTCTGCTGGCGATACTGTTCCTTCTGCCGGCTATGTCGTTGGGCGGCATACCGCCGCTGAGCGGCTTCTGGGGCAAGTTGGGGATTTTGGAGGCGGCGTTGAGGTTGGACAGCCCCGCCGCCTATGCCATAGCCGGCGTGGCGCTGGTGGGCAGCCTGCTGACGCTGTATGCGATGTTCAGGATCTGGCAGTCGGTTTTCTGGGGCGAAGACAAACGGAATGACCAGGAATCCAACGTCAAGTCGACGGTCTATATGTACGCAGTTCCGATAGCGGTCGTCGCTTCCGTGACGGTGATTCTGGCGGCGGCCGCCTCAGGTCTGCATGACATAACGTCGGAGGCGGCATCGCAGCTTCTTAACCCGGCTCAGTACGTCGACGCTGTAAATCCGGCCCTGCTAGAATAGCGAACCACGATGCGAGCGCTTATCTTTATTCTATTTGCGGCGGCATTCTGGGTATTTCTGGGCAGCACCCTTCAGTGGGTGGCGGCTTTGGCGGGCGTCTTCCTGGCCGGGCTGCTGTTTTTCTATCTTCGGAAGAACTTGTCTGCCGGGATTTTTGAGAAAGGCCGAGGTGGATGGAAGGATCCCTTCGCCGTGGTTGCCGGCATCGCCCGTTACTTTTGGGCCGTCGTGATTTCCAACCTGAGAGTTGCCCGGCACATTATCGACTTCAGACGCCCGGTGCGTCCGGCCGTCCTGAAAGTCTACACCGGCGAAATGGGGGAGCTGGAGCAGACCATCGTGGCCAACTCCATCACCCTGACGCCGGGGACCATAACCGTGGATTTCTCCGATGACGGGCAGTATGTGTACGTCCATGTTCTGGAGGCCGACGACGTGGAAGCAGCGCGACGGGCACTGGTGGGGCATCTGGAAACTCACTTTGGAAAGGGGCTGAAGTGGTGGAAATCGCCCTTAACATAGCGCTGATTCTGCTGGCCCTGGGCCTGCTCGTGACGCTCTACAGGCTGGTGCGGGGACCCAGCGCCGCGGATAGACTGCTGGCCGTGGAGACCGCCATTCTGCTGGCCCTGGGGCTGATTGCCATTTTCAGCGTCAAGTACGCGCCGGAGCTTTTTCCAGCGGTGCTGGTGCTGGCCCTGATTGGGGTAGTGTCGTCCGTCGCAGTTTCCAAGTACCTGATCAACGGGAGGCCCTTCTAGGATGTCGGTGGCCGACGGAATAGCATCGGTCCTGATGGCACTGGGTGCGGCGTGGACACTGTTGGGGGTGTTGGGCCTACTGCGATTCCCCGACGTGTATACGCGATTGCATGCCACGGGGCTGGGTTCTACCGGGGGCATTGCGTTACTGCTTGCGGGGGTGGTGGTCCACTTCGCCACTCGGTCGGTGACGTTGAGCGTGCTTGCGGGGCTGACGATGGTGTTCGTTCTGCTGACGTATCCGTTGGCGAGCACGGCGATAATTTCAGCGGCGCACCGGACGCGGGCCCCGAGGGTTGCGCTTACGAGCGCGGACGAGTTGGAGGAGGACGAAAAAAGCGCATCGGAAGGAAGCGATGCGCTTAGTGCAGTTTCTGGGACTGAGGCAGATTAGCTATTCGGGGGGTTCAGCCACGTGGATCCTCAGGCCGTCTCGGATGACGTTGACGGCACCCTTCAATTCAGCTACGTCTTTCACCAACTCTTGGACGGTGGATTCCAGCTTGTTTATGTGCCGCTCCAGAGTTCGGAAGATGGAGAACATCAAGGTCGCTAGGGCAATGCCCACTCCCAAGATGGCGATTAGGTTAGTGAATTCTCCCGACACTATATTCCTTCCTGTTCCGTGCCTGTTTTTCGAAACTAGAACAACTATATACTATCGAAAGCAAGATGACAAGGGTGTTCGATATTCGATAGAGGAAAAGGATGCGCCCAATGCTGGTCGGGGAATGGAGGGAGCAACTACTCGGGCGGTTCTGCTACGCTGATTCTTAGGCCAGCGTGTAGGGTTGCCAGAGACCCTTTAACTTCTGCCACGTCTTCCACCAATCGGTCAACGCGGGCCTCAAGAATTTCGAAGCGGCGGTCAACGGCTTCAAACCGCCTATCAACCTCATCGAATCGCCTGTCCACCTCGTCAAATCGCTGGTTGACAGCGTCAAATCTTTGGTCGACAGCGTGAAATCTTTGGTCGACAGCGTGAAATCGCAGATCAATCTTGCGGTCCTGTATGCGAAACATGGCGAACATCAAGGTTGCGAGTGCGATGCCCACTCCCAAGATGGCAATCAAATTAGTAAGTTCGCCCGACATCCGATTACTTGCCCGTGACGCCTTCCTTCTCGTTTGTAGAACAACTATACACCGTCGAAAACAATATAACAAGGGTGTTCGACTGTCAATGCATTGGGCCCCAGCGTCAGGGTTCACGACAACACACCCTCCCGCCCAACCTTTGCATTCCAGGGCGCCTTTCCGCTATCATCAACGCTGATTCCGCTATAGAATAGGGGGCGAAGTTGCGCCCAGTGCGCCCGCCCAGGAGGTGATTGTTGAGTACATACGCCGTTGAGGTGGTCTATAGGGGTATCTTCCAGAAGAGACTTTCAGGCAATATATGCCGTTCCATCGTGCTTGCTTCCCGCCTGGAGGGGAAGATTGGCACTGCCTTCGGTCGCTACGGCGACTCGCCGGAGCGCAACGGCATACCCGCAAAGTATTTTGCGGTGGTGGCCGACGACGAAGTGGAACTGGAAGAGTCCCTGGCCCAGTACGAGCCTACCCAAGTTGACGCTACTATCGTGGTAGACGACACCCTGTGCAAGGGTGTGGAGTCGTGGGCGTGGTACGGTCTCCAGCCTATCAACGCCCTGACCAAGCCCGGCGGGACCGTCATCGTCACCTCCTACCAGGACCCGGAGCAGCTGAAGGAGGACATCCACGTCAAAGACGAGCCGTACAATCTGGCAATCGTCAAGGGGTCCAAGAGCTTCTCAGGACTGTGGGTGTACAAGGACGACCATACGGACGTGCGCGTTCTCGGCGCCCTTGCCCGCGTGGTGCCCGACATGGTGAGCCTGGAGTCCTACCAGAAAGCGATTCTTCAGCAGTGGAAGAGCGAAGGGAAGGTCGTGTCGTCCCAGCGTTCCCACCAGCGAGTCCACATCACGCCTGTGGAGCCGGGAGAGGGCAACGAAACCGTGCCTTACAGCTTCGAGATGCCGGGCTGGCAGGAGATGGAGGAGGCGCTGGTTATTCCGGGAATCGCCGAAGGTGGCGGCTTCCGGGGCGGCGAAGGCGGCTTCGAACCCGTGCGCAGCGCAGTTTTCAAGAAATACTCCACCCGCACCATGCGTCCGGTGGTTAACTTCGAGACCTGCACCAAGTGCACCCTCTGCTGGCTCCAGTGCCCCGATTCCTGCTTCGACGTGACCCCCGACGGGCTGTACGACGCCAACATGGAGGCATGCTGCGGCTGCGGCGTGTGCGAGGACGTTTGCCCCGTGCCCAACTGCATAACCATGGTCAACGAGGAAGCCTTCGGCGACAACGATAGCCAGTACGAGCACTGGCAGAAGAATCGTGACGACTACATGGGGTGGCTGGAGAATAAGATAGCCTTGGGCAAGAGCGAACGCCGCTCCCACGGGTTCCACCACGTGGGCCAGTACCAGGAGGAATTGGCGGAGGTGGGAAGTGACGACTAATGTAGACATCCAGACCCTTGAGACCGAGGAGCTGATCAGCGGAAGCGAAGCCATCGCCCGCGCCTGCGCCCTCGCGGACGTGGACGTTATTACGGCATACCCCATCCGTCCTTACGACACGGTGATGCAGTTCGTCTCCAAGCTCATCGCCGATGGGGAGCTAACGTGTGAGTACATCGTGGCGGAGAGCGAGCACTCCCAATTTGAGATTGTGAAGCACGCCTCCGCAGTTGGCGCGCGGGTGTTCACCGGCTCCAGCGGGGTTGGCTGGTTCTACGCCTTCGAGGCGCTGGCGGTCACCTGCGGCCTGCGGCTGCCGATGGTTGCCATGGTCGGCAACAGGGCGCTGGACGACCCCGGCGCTTTCGGCTGCGAGCATAACGATGCCCTCGCCGTCCGCGATCTGGGATGGATGCTCAACTGGGCCGCCACGGCCCAGGACTGCATCGACACCGCTTTCCTTGCGTGGAGAGTGGCGGAAGACCCCCGCGTTTTCCTGCCCGTGGCCATCAGCACCGACGGGGCGTTTCTGACCCATTCGCAGCAGATAGTGAAGGTGCCCGACAAGAGCCTAGTCGACAAGTTCCTGCCTGCCTACGACCGGGGCAAGTTCCAGCTTCACCCGGACAACCCGATAACCATCGCGCCCCAGGTCAACGAAGACTGGCTGATGGAGATTCGGCGCCAGACGGACGCTGCCATGCGTCGAGCCCGTGACGTGATCATAGAGGCCCACGAGGACTTCAAGAGCATCTTCGGACGAGGCGGCGACCCCTTCCTTGAAGAGTATATGACGGACGACGCCGACGTGGTGTTGATGGGCATGGGGACGCTCACCCTGCCTCTGAAGGTAACGGTGCGGCGTCTCAGAGAACGCGGGCACAAGGTTGGGTTCATCCGCGTCAAATGGTTCCGTCCCTTCCCCACGCCGGAGATTATCGAGAGCCTTTCGCGCTTCAAGGCGGTAGGGGTTATCGACAGGGACTATTCCTTGGGTTCGCCTCTGAACGGTGGAGTGCTCTTTAACGAAGTGCGCTCAACCATGTACTCGTCGGACGCCAGAGTACCCATCATTGGCTTTGTGGCCGGACTGGGCGGGCGGGAGATAACCCTTCGTGCCACCCGCGAGATGTTTGACATCACTGAAAAGGCCGCCGAAGAGGGCACGGCCGGACAAGAAATTCACTGGATTGGAGTGAGGGAGTAGAGACATGACAACCACCCAACAGCTGACCCCCCTGCGGGGAGTAAAGCAATCGCCTCTGGAGGAGTTCTTCACCTCCGGCCATCGCACCTGCCAGGGCTGCGAGTCGGCCCTTGTGATGAAGCTGATGATCAAGGCCGCCGGGCCGCGGACCATCGTGCTGGGCAGCACGGGCTGCATGTACGTGGCCAACACCACCTACTACTCCACGCCCTGGGTTGTGCCGTGGATGCACACCCAGCTGGGCTCCTCCGGCTCCGCCGCCCTCGGCACAGCCGCGGGTCTCAAGGCGCTAATGCGCAAGGCGAAGATGAAGGACGAGCCCATAAACGTCATCGCCTTCTGCGGCGACGGAGGCGGCGTGGACATGGGGCTGTCGGCCATTTCCGCGGCGCTGACCCATAACGACTACAACCTGCTTATTCTGCTATATGACAACGAGTCCTACGCCAACACGGACATCCAGGTTTCCGGCTCATCGCCGTGGGGCGCCAACTCCACCTTCAGTCCCCCGGGCAAACTTCACCGAATCATGAATCGTCGCTGGAAGAAGAACGTGGCCGGCATGCTGGCGGCGGGTCATCCCCAGGTGAGATACATCGCCACCGGCTGCGCATCCTACGCCACGGACATGATGAACAAGGTGCGGAAGGCCCTCAGCATCGGCGGGCCCACTTTCATCCACACCTTCGACCCGTGTCCCAAGGGCTGGGACTACGACCCGATGTACTCCCACGAACTTGGGATGCTGGCGGTGCAGACGGGCATCTGGGTGCAGTACGAAATTGAAGACGGGAAGATTACCCTGAACGGTCCCTCCCGGCTGCTCGCCCGAGGCCGCCCGCGGCTGCCCGTAGAGAAGTACCTGGAGCGACAGGGCCGATTCGCCCACTTCACCAAGGAAGACACGGCTTACTTCCAGTCTCAGATCGACGACATGTGGGAGAAGTGGTGGATTCCGGGGGTGGTCCCGCCCGGCATGGCGGAGGGGTAACCTCGGCGAACGTAAACGACGACGAAGCAAGAGGGGGCGGGTTGAAACCCGCTCCCTTTTTTGATATTAGTCCAGGTCGGTCGGGTCGGCCAAATGAAGTGCAACATCAGGGGGAGGAGCTAATGGGTTCTCGGAAGACGCATGAGGGCGCGAAGAAAGTCTACACCGCGGCGGAGTTGTGGGTGGATTGCGCGTTGCGGAGGGATGATTCGCTGTTTACGCCGGGGAAGGCGATTTGGACGCGGGAGTTGTTGGGGATGGCTAGGGAACGTTGGATGGAAAGCACCGTGGAGGTCACTGGCGGTTTTCACGAAAGGCTGAGAGCGCAGTTAGGGGACAGCCCCAATGACCTCTTTCAGCTAATGGGAGAGGCGCTTTATGTGCACTTCTTGGTAATCCATTCAAGTAATATGAAGGGCGAAACAAAGCGCAAACACATTGATACCATTCTGCAGTGGTCTTCCGAACCAATGCAGATTCCCGAACAGCTTATTCAAAGTCTTCAGCAGGGAATTGGTGGCACTGGGGTTCAGTTCCTAATGGGTCGACCGTATCACTTAGGTTTTCTCATTGAGTTTGCGGAACAATGGAAAAGCCTTAGAACGTCAGAACAGGAGCATATTCTAGGCGACCCTTGGAGGGTCAAGAAGTTTGTGATGGATTTGAACTTTCGCAGCGATTGGCTGCGAGATGCTGGCCCTGACGTTTTTACTATGCAACGTGAAGCACTTTTTCATCTCTTCTTTCCTGACACGTTTGAGAGGGTGTTTCCCCCTTATCAAAAGGAACTTATTGCTAACTCCTTTGCAGACCTAGTTACAGAGTCAACGGAAGATGTAGATCGAAAACTCCAGAATATACGAAAGGGTATCCAGGCCGTATACAATCGGGACTTTGACTTTTATGACAATGACATCCTCGACCGTTGGGAACCCGAGAGTATGGCTTGGGCTGAATTTGTCCAACTCGCCAAGTTGTATGAAACCACCGGAAGACTTGAAGAAGAAGAGCTTACATACAAAATCGAAGTTGCGGAAGAGCTCGCGAAAGCCAGAAGAGCGGTGCTTGATGGCTCGGACAACTGGTCCCAAGTGTTGAGAGAAGCTCTTCCAACTAGCAAAGCCAACTTCATACAATGGCGTCAAATTAGCAACTTGCATCGCTGGTGTGCCGGACAGACAAGTCAGGCATTGCACGCCCTTCGCGTTCTTTGGAACGAAGGGAACGCATCTGTAGAGGAAAGAATTCGTGCCTTCGCCCCACTATTGCCGAATTTCATGAGGAGTGGTGCTGGCACCAACATGAGACTTATAGCCGGATTGCTGATGGCCTTGGATGCAGAACGGTATCCGCCCTTTATGATCACTGTGTTTCGTCAAACGTACCAGCGTACCGGATACACACAGCCCAGAAATGATGCAGATGAGGCCGCATTGTATTTACACGCATTAGGCTTCCTTGACAGATTCATTGACGAGGCGGCCCAGCGGGATCTGGAATTGCGCCACCGGCTTGACGCTCAATCCTTTGTCTGGGCAATTCGAGAAGGTCGGGGTCGTGAAGATGACGATGATGATTCAATCGAAGAAAATGATGAACAAATAGATGTCCCAACGCATGAAATAGACCTTGCTTCGCTCGCCGAGGAAGTGTTCCTCCCCGTCGAGTTCCTCAAGGAAATAGAAACGCTGCTGGAGGAGAAGAAGCAAGTTATCTTTCAGGGGCCGCCGGGGACGGGAAAGACGTTTGTGGCACAGAAGTTGGCGGAGGTGTTGGCGGGTTCGAAGGACAGGGTTAACCTTGTGCAGTTTCATCCTTCTTATGCATATGAAGACTTTATTGAAGGGTACCGGCCCGTCCTGAAGGAGGGGCAAGCGACCTTCGGGCTAAGGAAGGGGCCGTTGTTGCGGGCGGCGGATAGAGCCAAAAGTGAACCGGAGGCCGACCACTTCCTTATCATCGACGAAATCAACCGGGGCAACATTGCGAAGGTGTTTGGTGAACTCTACTTCTTGCTGGAGTACCGCGACGAGCCGGCCAACCTTCAGTATTCAGACAAGCCCTTCTCCCTGCCCCCCAATCTTTACATAATTGGCACCATGAACACCGCCGACCGTTCTATTGCCTTGGTGGATCTGGCACTGCGTCGCCGCTTCTACTTCGTGGAGTTCCACCCGGACGACGAGCCTGTTAAGGGCGTCCTCCGGCGGTGGCTGGAGGCGAAGGCGGCAGGCATGGGATGGGTTGCCGACGTGGTGGAGAATGTAAACAAACTGTTGGAAGAGGACCGTCATGCCGCCATCGGCCCCAGCTATTTTATGAAGGACAATCTTGACGAGGACGCCGTCAAGCGCATCTGGAAGCACAGCGTACTCCCCTACATCGAGGAGCGGCGGTTCGGCGCCGACGCAGTCTCCGACGATTTTGACCTGGAGAAGCTGCGAAGCTCCATACAGTCGATAGCTCCATATGAGAGTAGCCAAGGGCTCGAAGAAGACGGTGAAAACGGTCAGCAAAGAGGCGGTTAAGGGCCATGCACTGCATCGACCTGCGGGAGCACAGAAAAAGCGACCCCCTTTTGCTTTCTACGGCTGAACTCCGTCAACTTCAGGCGAAAGAACTCAACCTAGCCATTTCACCCACTGGAGCCGCGGAATCCGAATTCCAAATAACCCCCGGCTCAACCGTAGGGGCGATGGAATTGGATGGCCTGTCGGTGCTGATTCAGCCGAAGATAGGGATTCCGCGGCTGCTGTCTCTGGCGTGCTACGCAATGGGCGCGTATCGACTCCAGGATAAGCGACCCTTCGAATTCGAGGAGCGTGAGTCGCTGCCGGATGCACTGGCCCTTGCTTTGGGAGTTGCCGCTCGCCGCGCCTTCCCCCGTGGCCTCCTCCACGGCTACATTGCCGTAGAAGAGGCTCTGCACACCGTCCGAGGCCGAATCCGCTTTGACGAACAGATCCGCCGCAGGTATGGAATCCCGGTGCCTGTTGAAGTCCGCTACGACGAGTTCACCGACGACATCCCTGCCAACCAACTGATAAAGGCCGCGACGTGGCGCTTGAGCAGGATGCGTCTCCGCTCCGGTCAGGCCCGCAGAAACTTGGGCTGGATTTCCGGCACCCTCGAGAACGTCTCCTTTGTGGAGTTTCCGCCAAACAACGTGCCGGAAGTGGAAATCGACCGGCTGAACGAACACTACAAGGATGTGATTGCCCTCTCCCGTCTCATCCTGCGACACGGCTACTTTGAGTCCGGCCGCGGGAAGGTGCGGGCGTCGGGCTTTCTGATGGACATGAACAAGGTCTTTCAGGAGTTTGTGACGGTGGCGTTGAGGGAAGCCCTCGGCCTGTCCGCCCGCGCCTTACGGGAGACTTCAATTTCGACGTTGGATGAGGGAGAGACCGTGCATCTGAAGCCGGACCTGGTATGGAGCGAGGGTTCCAGATGCCTATTTGTCGGTGATGCCAAATACAAGAGAATCGAAGACCAACGCGCGCCCAACGCCGATTTGTACCAGCTTCTCGCCTATGCCACCGCGCTCGATCTGCCGGGGGGAATGCTCATCTATGCCAAGGGCGAGGAGGAGCAGGCCATTCACACAGTCCGGCACTCCGGCAAGCGGCTGGAGGTGGTAGCGCTGGACTTGGAGCAAGACCTGGATGTCGTCCTGGGCGAGGTGGAGCTGTTGGGGCAGAGAATCAGGTCGTTAAGAGACAATGCGGCGAGGCAATAGAATTCGTCCTACTCCACCTCGGCCAGCATCCCCACGAGGCGGGCGACGTAATCCAAGTGTGCGCCCACCGTCTCGGCTTTCATCCAACTCTCATAGAAGTTGATGTGCAGCGTGTTGGCTGCTCCAAACAATCCGTCGAGACCGTCGCTTCCCGGCTCCACCGACAGCCGCCTGACAGCCTGAAACAGCGACCCGTGGGTCTTATGCTCCCAGCCGCGACTTTCTGCAACAGCCTTCACCGCTTGTGCCGCCGCGCCCCAGCCCTTCTCCGACGCCTGACGCACGTCGCCACGGGCCAACTCTTGACGCGCCTGCGTCAGAAGCTGGGTTGCTGCGCTCCGATAATGCGTTTCGGTGGTCATGGGTACTAGTCGACCTTCGCCATCACCGCCACGAATTCCGCAACTCGATCCAGTCCAACCCTGACCATCTGAGCGGACATCCAGTTCTCGTAGAAGTTAATGTGCAGCCTGTTGGCATAGTGAAACAGTGAATTTAGCTCACCATTGCCGGTTTCATCCGTTAGGCGGTCGACGTTGATGAACAGAGCGGCGTGGGTCTTGTGCTCCCAGCCGCGACTTTCTGCCACAGCCTTCACCGCTTGTGCTGCCGCTCCCCAGCCCTTCTCCGACGCCTGACGCACGTCGCCACGGGACAACTCTTGGCGCGCCTGCGTCAGAAGCTGGGTTGCCGCGCTTCGATAATGGGTTTCGGTGGTCATGGGTACTAGTCGACCTTCGCCATTAGCGCCACGAATTCCGCAACTCGATTCAGTCCCGAACCCACTGATTCATCAGGCATCCAGTTCTCATAGAAATTCCCATGCAAACTGTTGGCGACGTGAAAAAGCGTGTCCAGGTTTTCATTGCCGGTTTCTCTGACCAATGTACGCACAGCTTCGAAGAGCGCAAAATGACTCTTGTGCTCCCAGCCGCGGCCTTCAGCCACAGCCTTCACCGCTTGTGCTGCCGCGCCCCAGCCCTTCTCCGACGCCTGACGCACGTCGCCACGGGACAACTCTTGACGCGCCTGCGTCAGAAGCTGGGTTGCAGCGTTTCGATAGTGGGTTTCGGTGGTCACTGGCACTTGCCTCCGATATGGGTCTGGTTCAACTTTGCTCAACTGCTGCTACAATTATACGGGAATAAAGGTTCGTGCACCACCCTGGGTAAGGGAGAGACTCATTTCGCTTGCAGGGTCGCATCGTGGGTTGCGTCCGAGCGTCTTGTTGCGCCTGCAACTCTAAGGCCCTAACATTGATTTCAACCCACACATTCAGAAGAGGATTGCGTCCATGAACAGACCTACGCTGGCCGACGTTTTGGAGGCACGGAAGATTATTGCCCCATACGTCAGTCCGACTCCGTTGATATCGTACCCGGCATTGGACAGTTATCTTGGCGCGGAAGTGCGGCTGAAGCATGAGAACCATCATCCCATGGGTGCATTCAAGGTGCGCGGAGGCATAAACCTGCTGGCCCACCTGGACGAGGAGCAGCGTCGTCAGGGCCTCATAACCGCCTCGACGGGTAATCATGGTCAGTCGGTGGCGAACGCAGGGCGGATTTTCGGGGCTAAGGTGGTGGTGGTGGTGCCGGAGGGGGCGAATCCGCTTAAGGTGCGGGCGATGCGGAATCTGGGCGCGGACGTGCGCTTTCACGGAGCCAACTTCGACCAAGCCCGGGAGTACAGCGAAAGGCTTGCAAAGGAAGAAGGTTATCGTTACGTCCACGCCGCCAACGAGCCGCTGCTGGTGGCGGGAGTGGCCACCTACGCCCTGGAGATTCTGGAGGAGTTCCCCGAGGTTGAATACATCATTGCGCCCCTGGGCGGAGGCAGCGGCGCCGCCGGCTGTTCCATCGTCGCCAAGGCGGTCAAACCCGAAGTCAAGGTGGTAGCTGTCCAGTCCATGCAGGCGCCGGCGGGATATCTTTCCTGGAAGAACCGGGAAATCTCCCACGCTCCGATGAATACAAAGGCAGAGGGGCTCGCGACGGAGTCCGGCTACCAGGTGCCTCAGGAGATTCTGTGGGACCTGCTGGACGACTTTCTGCTGGTCAGCGACGACGAAATCGGCCACGCCATCGGCGTTCTGCTGGATAAGGCACACACCCTGGCGGAAGACGCCGGAGCGGCGGCGCTGGCGGGCGCTCTGAAGATGAAGGACGAACTGCAGGGCAGGAATGTGGCGGTCATAGTCAGCGGGGCCAATATAACCCTCGAAAGACTGAAAGACGTCCTAGCAGCCTACTCCGGCGACTAGAGGATGCGTGCCTCGCGGTTGAATTTGGGAAACTCGCGCCCATAGACGGGTAGCGGCAGCAGCGTCTCCATGAACAGCTACGAACTCCTTACCCGTCGACAGGTAGCCATCACCATGGCCGGCGTGCTGCTGGCCATGTTCCTTTCCGCCCTCGACCAGACCGTCGTCAGCACCGCTCTGCCGCGGATGGTCGCCGACCTGGGGGGCTTTGACCGGTACACCTGGGTAAGCACGTCCTACCTGGTGGCGTCCACCTCCATCCTGCCAATCGTCGGGAGACTGACCGACTTTTACGGTCGCAAGTGGTTCCTGGTGGTCGCCATCGTAGTGTTCCTGATAGGTTCGGTGCTGGCCGGGCTGAGCCAGACGATGACACAGCTCATCGTCTTCAGGGCCGTTCAGGGGCTTGGCGGCGGTTCCATCATGGCAATCGCATTCGTGGCCGTGGGCGATCTATTCCCGCCGGCTGAACGGGGCAAGAACCAGGGCTACGTCGCTTCCGTATTTGCGGCGTCGTCCATCCTGGGGCCCATTCTGGGCGGATTCATCACGGACCAGCTTTCCTGGAACTGGATATTTTACATAAATCTGCCGTTGGGAATTCCCCTTATTTTCCTGTTTATTCGTTTCTTCCCCCACGTTCGACTGGAGACGGCGCGGAACAAGCTGGACGTGCTGGGGGTGACAACGCTGATTCTCTCCGTAGTGCCTCTCATGCTGGCCCTTTCCTGGGGTGGAGTCCAATATTCGTGGGGATCGCCTCAGGTGTTGGGATTCATGGGCTTTTCCCTTGTGATGGCCCTTCTATTCGTCTTCATTGAGACCAGGGCCGAGCAGCCGATTGTGCCTCTGCACCTGTTCAAGAACCGCATATTGTCATCGTCGCTGATTACCGTCTTTTTCACGGGATTTGCCATGTTTGGCGGTATCATCTTCGTGCCTCTTTACGCCCAGGGGGTGCTGGGGAAGTCCGCCACCAGCACGGGCACGATAATGACCCCAATGATGCTGGGGATGGTATGCGGAGCGACGCTTGCCGGTCAGGCCCTTTCGCGATTGGGCGGCCACTACCGGGCCCAGGGATTGGTGGGCCTTGGCATACTGGCGGTGGGGCTGTTCCTGACATCCCGGATGACCGCCGAAACCAGCTTCACCGTCGCTCTGTTCAACCTTATCCTCATGGGATTTGGCCTGGGCACCACTTTCCCCACCTACACCATTGCCATTCAGAACTCCGTGCATCCCCGGTTTATGGGCGTGGCAACTTCGACTTCGCAATTCTTCCGGAGCGTGGGCGGGCTGTTGGGCCTCGCCATTCTGGGCTCCGTCCTCACGAACCGGTTTTCCTCCAAGTTTCTGGGTTCCGTGGGCGCTGACGCCGAGGGCGTACTGGGCGCGGACCGGCTGAAGTCCCTGGCCCACAATCCCCAGGAGCTTGTCAGCGCCGAGGCCCAGGAAGGCCTCCGCGAGACGTTCAATGCGGCGGGGCCCCAAGGCGCTTCGCTTCTGAATGGGGTGATGGAGTCGCTGCGCTCGGCCCTCTCGTCGGCCATCGCCGACGTGTTTCTCATCTCCCTGTTTGTCATTATCATAGCGTTGGTTGCCACGCTGTTTCTGAAGGAAGTGCCTCTGCGGGGCCGCTCATCGCCCAATGTAGGAGCCAAAGAGGCGTCCGACAGCCCTGTTGTCGCCGATTAACTGGCGAATCCCCAGGCCGAACTGCTTTACGCCGACTCTTCGAAGTATCGGGCCAGTTCGTCCCGCTCGAAAGTGGGCATGGGTGAGAAATTTTCTGCCCTGCGCAGCATGATTCCCTTCTCGGGTGGCGTGACATGGCCGATGTGCCATGCATCGATGCCTTCCTGTTTCAGCGCGGATAGCAGTTGGGGCGCTTCTTCCGGGGGCAATGTGATGATGAGGGAGCCGGAGGCTAAGAGGCCCAGGGGGTCCAGCTTCAGGACTTTACATATCTCCACGCAATGGGGAAGGAAGGGAATTTTATCCTCGTCCACCTCCATCCCTACGTCCGCGGCGGCGGCAACTTCCTGCAGAGCCGTGGCCAGGCCGCCTTCCGTTGGGTCGTGGAGACTGTGGACGTTGGCGGCGTCGCAGGCGATTCGGGCATCCTTGACTACGCTGATGCCGGGGTTGAACAGCAGTCTCGCCGCTTCCTCGATGAGGGATGGGTCCATACCGCCCTTCCGCAGAACCTCCGCCTGTTCCCGGGCCATGAGGGCGGAACCTTCAATGGACACGCCCTTTGTCAGGATGACATAATCGCCAACCCGGGCGCCGCCCGTGGTCAACGCCCGGTCTTTGGGCGCGACTCCCAGCATGCAGCCGACGATGATGGGCTGGTCCAGGTTTTGCGTCACCTCCGTGTGTCCGCCCACCAGCGTCACGCCCAGGGAGTTGCAGGCGTCCGTAATCTGTTGGAATATCTCAGATACCTTCTCTTCGTTCATTCGCTGGGGAAGCAGCAGGGTGGCCATGAACCATCGGGGCTTGGCTCCGGCGCAGGCCACGTCGTTGGCGTTGACGTGCACGGCGTACCAGCCGATGAGGTCCGTGGCGAAGGTTATGGGGTCCGTCTTGGCGACAAGGACTTCGTCGCCGAAGTCCAGCAGCGCGGCGTCCTCCCCTACTTTAGGCCCGAGAATCACCCGCGGGTCGGAGATCGGAACGCGGCTTAGAAGGGACTCCAGAGTGTCCGGGGTCAACTTGCCTAGCTTCACGTCGATTCCTCCAATGGAGCGGTAATGGACGGTAATAAAATGCAGCGCTGCATTTCTGCTACCGATACATAAGACAAATAATGTAGTAATGTATTGGAATAGAAATGCAGTACATTCGCTGTAAATGCCGGGCAATTGTGCAAGGAGGACCCTGTCAAGGGAGAATTAGTAGAAGTGTAATTGCCCAAAACTGGCTTGTTCTAATAAATCCCTATCGTTCTAAACAAAGTTAAGCTTTTTCTAATAAAACTCTTGAAACCCCTTGACACTCGGCCAGAACAGGTGCTATTATGCCCCACAAGAAGTCCAAATAGCTAGTAAGGGGGTGCAGTTTGGCAAGGAAGACGAAGTTGATGAAAAGGGTCGAGGATGCATACCAGAGAGACTTGGAGAAGCTTCTCCCCGAGAAGGTCAACGAACTTGGTCTTTCCGAGACCGCTGCGGAACTGGGTGTCAGCAAGGCCACCCTTGGCTACTGGCTCCTCAAGCTCGGCATTGAAGTTCGGAGGGTTGCTTTGGCTCCGGGAGAGACCCTTGAGGTGAAGCGCGTCAGCTAAATTTAGCGGCAATCGTTCTAAAGTGGCGGGGTAACGCACCCCGCCACTTTACTTTTTTGCGAGAGTCACCCTCCGTACCCCCAAAGCGACTCAGGTCTACCACGTAACCCGGACACTCCAGCGGCAGGTCTCCAAGGATCCCGTGTGAAAGACCAGTTATTCCCTCTTGCTTCCGGTAACGGCATGCAGCAGCGGCTTCCATGCGGGCGGCGATAGAATCGTTACACTTTTCAGGCGAGTAGCACTTTCCGTTCCCTGGTGTAACGCAGACGTCCTTTACCTGGGAACGTCACCCCGAATTTTCTGTTCCTGGACGGCTTTGTACTCAATTCCCATCGTTCCTGGTTCATCCCATCTCCCGCTACACCGCCCCGCTCCTGCGAGTTGACCCTTTTTCGGCAAATGCTTATCATACGTGCACTTCAGGAAAGAGGTCTGGTATATGAAGCTGTCTTGTCTGCAGGAGAATCTGAGCAGGGCCCTGGCCGTAGTCGGTCGGGCAGTCGCCGTTCGGAGCACCCTTCCCATCACTCAGAACGTTCTCCTGGCAACGGATGGAGGAAGGCTAAGGCTTTCCGCCACCAATCTTGAAATCGGCATCACCACCTGGATTGGGGCGATGATTGAGGAAGAAGGGTCCATCACCGTTCCCGCCCGACTCCTCACGGAGTTCATAGGCTCCCTGCCCGCGGGCCAGATTGAGGTAACCGGAAGCGACCGTCCCAAGAGCCTGAGCCTGAGCAGTGGCCGAATCAACGCCCGAATCAGCGGCACCGATGCCGAAGATTTTCCCCCTATTCCAACTATCACCGCTGAAGAGGGGGTCTCGTTCCAGGTCTCCACCCGTGACGTGAAGCGTTCCATAGACCAGACCGTATTCGCCGCCGATACGGAAGAGACGCGGCCCGTGCTCTCCGGCATTCTGGTGGAGATAGAAGAGGATAGAATGACCCTCGCCGCCGCCGACGGCTTCCGTCTTGCGGTCAAGCAGGGCAAGACCCTGAACCCGGTGGAGAGTCCCGTCAACGTCATCATCCCAGCCCGCACCTTCGGCGAAGTGAGCCGTCTGATCGGCGACCAGGACGCGACGATGGAAGTGCTGGTGTCCTCCTCCAGGAACCAGGTGCTGTTCAAGCTCGACGACCTGCAGATAGTCTCCCAGATAATTCAGGGAAACTTCCCCCGCTACAGGGACCTGCTGGAAGACGCAATCCGGGACACCAAGGCGGAGGCGTCGCTGAGGATTACGGACGTGCTGGCGGCGTCCAGGTCCGTTTATATCTTCGTCAGGGACAGCAACAACATAGTCAAGCTGCAGATGAACCCCGGCAGCGAAGACGGCCCTCCGGGCCAGATTATCATCTCTTCCAAGGACGACGAGGTCGGCGAGAATGCGGCCGAGCTGGACGGCGATATAACCGGCGAGGAGGCCACGATAGCCTTCAATGGACAGTACCTGCTGGATGTTCTCGCCAACATGGACGGCGAGGAAGTGTCCATCAGGACCAGCGGCCCCTCCCGCGCCGGTGTGTTCACCACACCAGGCTCCGACCAGTACATTCACCTCATCATGCCCATGTTCATCACCCGGTAGTCCATCGGGCCGTTCGGACAGGGCAAAAACGGACCCGAAACGGCGCCGCGTAAATCCCGCTGCGGAGTTGCTTCGTAGAACTATTGGGAGGGAGTAACCGGCCCTTCATATATATGGTGGGAGTATCCCAGTGAAACGACTATTTGCCCTTGTCACGTTAGCAGCAGCGACGCTCATTCTTGTCGCCGGACTGACAACCGTCAGTGCGGACGACGGCCTGGTAGTTTTGTCCGACGACGTTACCAGCCAGTTTCCCGACGGCATCAACTTCAACCTTTCCGTTGAGTCCCCAAGCCCCGTCGACGACATCCGGGTCTTCTACAAGTCCAAGGGCGCCGACAACATCTCCTACGGCCGACTGGACTTCAACGAAGGCGTCGCCACCGAGGGCACCTTCTTCCTGGATACCAGCATTGGTAGCGAAGGCGGCACCAACTTCATTCCCCCCGGCACAGTGTTCAGGTACCACTACCAGGTGTTCACGGAAGACGGCGAGTCCTTCAAGACGGAGCAGAAGGAATTCGTCTATACCGACTCGCGCTTCGAGTGGGAGACCATGTCCGAAGGACCGCTCACCGTCTACTACTACGGGCCAACGGAAACCCGCGCCCAGCTGATCCTTGACGCATCCCTGGAGGCCACCGCCACCATGTCCCGGGTGCTCGGGCTGGAAGAGGTCGAACCGATCAACATAGTCACCTACAACAACTACAGGCACATGCAGGCTGCGCTGCCGCCTCGGCCTCAGACCATAAGGGAAGGGCTTATCACCCAGGGGCAGGCATTCACGGATATCCGGGTGCTGCTGGTGCTGGGCACCGACCCCACCATCGAAGGCATTGCGTCCCACGAGGTGACCCACGTGTTGGTGGACGACGCGGCGGGACGCGCCTACACGATTCTTCCCACCTGGCTAAACGAGGGACTGGCGGAATTTGGCAACGTGTCCCCCAGCGAAAGCTACGACAACGCCCTGCTCTACGGCATATACACTCGCCGCGTTAAGCCGCTGGCGCATTTGAACAGGTTCCTGGGCGAACCAGATGACGTGGTGATCGCATACGGACAGTCCCGCTCCGTGATTTCCTACCTCATTCACACCTACGGCGAGGACAAGATGGCGGAGTTCATGTCCCAACTTGACCACACCTTTTCCGTCGACATTGCCTTGATGCAAGTCTACGGCTTCGACCAGGATGGGTTGGACGCGGAGTGGCGGAGCCGCATGGGGCTGCGTCCCTTCGGAGAGGCACCGCCCGAATCCACAGCCCAGCCAGCACCGCCTCCCGCTCCCGCAACGGCCGTTCCCACGGAGGCTGCGGAAACCTCCACCCCTGAGCCCATGGCGGGCGACGTGGAAGCGGAGCGACGTCCGGGGGGTTGCAGCAGGGACGCTCGCGTCAACGCTTCCTCCATCCCGTCGGAACCCTTCATGCTGCTGCTGTTGGCCGGCCCCGTGGGCTTCCTAGGCTTCCGTAGATTCAGGAAGCCGCCCTTCTAGCAGCATCGCAATTCCCGTGAAAACGGGAATCCAGGCGGGGTTGTAAGTGGACTCCCGCCTCCGCGGGAGAAACGAGAAGGGGTTGGCGGCGGCGAGTATCGTTTAGGGAAACTGTCAGCGTGCGCGGGGGTTCAGTGCGTCGTTGAGGGCGTCTCCCAGCAGGTTGAAGGCGAAGATGAGCACCGTTACCGTGAGCACCGGGAAGAGGATCAGGTGGGGGTCGGAGCGCAAGACGCTGATGTTGCCGTTCTGAAAGATCATCACCCCCAAGCTGGGCGTGGGCGGCTGAATGCCGATGCCCAGCCAGCTCAGGATTATTTCCGAGCCCGCCGTCGCCCCCATCCCCATCGAAACCACGACTATGACGGGGCTGATGATGTTCGGCAGCACGTGGGAAGTCAGGATGCGCCAGTGGGAAGCGCCCATGGCCACCGCCGCCTCCACGTACTGGCTCTGCTTGACATAAAGCACCTGTCCCCGCACCAATCTTGCCATGCCCACCCATGAGAAGGCGGAAAGAGCGGCGAAGAGTACCACGTAGTCCACGATGCCCAGCTGGATCAGGTCTATGCCGGTGAGGTTCTCCAGTCCGCCGGACCAGCCTTCCACCCACTCCTTCACCCTGGGCTTCACCGTAGCGGCTATGAGAATCACCAAAAGCAATCCGGGAAAGGCTAAGAACACCTCTCCCACGCGCATAATCACCGAGTCCAGCCACTTGCCGAAGTAGCCGGAAATCAGCCCCAATCCGATGCCCAGGACCAGGCTGCCCGTGAGCATGGCGGCAACGGTGATGATGACCGTGGTGCGAAGTCCATAGATGACTCTTGTCATCAGGTCTCGACCAAGGCGATCGGTGCCGAAGGGATGGGCCCAGCTAGGCCCTTGCTTCACCGATTCGGCGCGGATATCCTGATCGTTGTAGCCGTAGGGTGTGGGCGATCGGATAATGGTGAAAGCCCCCGCCAGGTACATGATTCCGATGACGGCAAGGCAAACGACGGCAACCTTCTTTCGCAGCAGACGGCGCAGCGCCTGGGCCCACAGGCTCCCCGATGGGCGGGAACCCATGCCTTCCATCATTTCGCTCTGAGCGGTGGTCACAGAATCGCCTGCCCTCTAGTATCGGATGCGCGGGTCGAGGAACCTGTAGCCCACGTCCACGATGAGATTTGCCGCAACGAAGGCCGCGGCGATTATCAGCACCAGCGCCGTTATCACGGGGTAGTCCCTGGAGAAGAAGGCCTCGATGGCGAGGCTGCCGATGCCCGGAATGCCGAAGTAGCCCTCCGTAATGAAAGACCCCTCCACCAGCGTCGCCAGGGAGAGGCCGACCACGGTGAAGACGGGAATAAGGGAATTTCGCAGAATGTGCCGCCTTCGCACAACGAACTCGCTCAACCCCTTGGCCCGCGCCGTCCTTACGTAGTCCTGAGAGAGGACCTCCAAGGTGCTGGCGCGGGTAAGGCGGGTGATGACCGCTATGCCCGGAACGCCCAATACAAGCGCGGGCATGATTATTCGAGTATCGAAGAAACCTCCCCAACCCTGTATGGGCAGGATTCCCAGCCATAATCCAAAGGCAAGCAGAAGCACCGGCGCGGTGATGAAGACGGGCAGCGACATGAAGAACAGGGTGATGCTGACGGTGGTAACGTCTATCCAGGTGCCCTGCTTGATGGCCGTGAAAACGCCTAAGGGTATGCCGAGAGACAGGGCAACGATGGAGGCCGCAAGGCCAAGCTGGGCCGATACCCAGATGCGCTTGCCGATGAGTTCCGCCACCGTGCGGTCCCGGTACTTGTAGCTCTCTCCCAGGTCGCCGCGCAGCAGGTTCCCGATGTAGACGCCGTACTGCACGAAGACGTTTCTGTCCAGCCCCCGCTGCTGGCGAATCCGCTCCACAACCTCGGGATTATTGTATTGGCCCTGGAGGACCTCTACCGGGTCTCCAGGGCCATAGGTGCCGAGCAGGAAGGTGATGAGGGCTACGATTAGAAGCAGTACCGGCGTCCACGCCAGCCGTCTTATAACGTAGGCCCCCATAGAGCGCTAAGGCCTATTCGTCAATGCGGACGAATCTTAGTCTGGGGACTATTAGCTGGGTCAGGTAGTAGTCCTTCACGTAGGGCTTTATCAGGACGTACTGCTCGCCGGCGTGCCAGAGGGGAATCCAGGGCGCTTCGTCAACGATGATCTCTTCCGCTTGCTTGTACAGGTCGTACCGCACGTCCACGTTAGTTTCCGTGCGTGCCCGCTCCAGAAGAGCGTCTACCTCGGAGTTGCCGTAGCGGGTGTGGTTGTTGCTGCTTTCGCTGTGGAACAGGATGTCCAGGAAGTTCTCAGGGTCCGGATAGTCGGCAATCCAGCCTATCTGGAACATGTCGAAGCGTCGCTTGTGCAGGTCCTGCAGGTAGGTGGCGAACTCCGTCTGCTGGAATTCCACCTCCACTCCCAGCACTTCCTGCCAGGTGTGGGTGATGCTCTCCAGGTCCAGGTCCACGGATGCACCGAAGCCTCCCGGCACCGTCAGGATGATGGGATAGTCGCTGATGTTGTCCGCGTACTTGGACTCGCTGAGTAGCTGCTGGGCCTTGTCCGGGTTGAAGGGATAGCCCGGAAGCTGGTTGTTGTACGCCGGGAATCCCGGGGGCAGGATGCCTCTCGCCGGAGTCACCAGGTCTCCGAGCACCAGGCTCGCGATCTCCTGCCGGTTGACGGCGTAGTTCAGGGCCTGCCGCACCTTCACGTCGTCGAAGGGCGGAACGGTGACGTTCATGCCGATGTAGCTAGTGCTGAAGGAAGGAAGGGCCTGCTCAAGCTCGGCGTTCAGGTTGTTGTTCGGGTCGAGAAGCCGGTCAAGATCGGCAATGCCGACGCCAGTAATGTCGATTTCGTCGTTCTCGTACATGAGCATCGAGGTGCCGCCGCTGAGGATCAGCTCCACCCGCTCCAGATGGGCCGGGCCCAGGTGGTAGTTGGGGTTCTTCTCCAGAATCATCCGCTCGCCGGGGACGTATTCCGCCAGCTTGAAGGGGCCGGAGCCGTTGGGTTCGCGGACCCAGCGTCGCCCCGATTCCACGTTTTCCCGGTCGAGGACGAAGGCCGTGGGATAGGTGAGCTTGAAGATGAAGTATGACTTGGGCTCCTTGATGGTGATCTCGAGGGTGTGGTCGTCGAGGACGCGGACGCCCTGGACCTCCCTCGCCTCGCCATTCAACTTCTCTTGAAGACCAACGATGTCTCCCAGGTACTGGTCGACGACCAGCGACTCGGTGATGGCGTCCGCCGCCCGCTCCAGCGACCACTTGAAGTCGTGGGCGGTTATGGGCTTTCCGTTGTGGAAGACGGCGTCCTTTCGAATGTGGAAGGTGTAGACAAGCCCGTCGCCGCTCACGTCCCAGCGTTCGGCCAGGTCGGGGACGATTCTCAGGTCGGGGCTGATTGTTACCAGTCCGCCGAAGACCTCTATGATTACGGTGGCGGACGTTGCGTCCGTGGTGAGGTGGGGGTCCAGAGTCGGCGGGTCGGAGAAGAGGCGTCGGAGGGTGCCGCGCTGCCTCTCAGCCCGTGGCTCTTCACCGGGGGCCTCCGTCGGCTGCGCCGTCGGAGCGGCCGTGGCGCCTGGCGCCGGTGTGGGAGCCGCCGTTGGCGCCGCAGTTCCAGCGGGCGTAGATGCGGGCTCGCCGGCGGTGGGCCTGGAGCCGCAGGCCGCCAGCGTCAGCACCGACGCCAGAATCAGCAGGGCGGCAAAGGCCATTGCGATTGAACTATTTCGTAAGAATATTTTCGATTTCATTGTTTCCAGCCAAGTCATTCTTCTAACTCCCGATTCTAAATGAACCCGTCGAATGCTACAATACGTATACCATTCAGGCCAACACTCAGGGCTCCGGGCCGAGTGGGGCTGAATTAAATAGCGGTTGCAGCGGATGCTCATACTTAGACAATTTCACTTCAAGTCCCTCGTTATTCTCGCTCTTGTGGCCTCTCTGGCCCTTGTGGTCCTTGCCGGTTGCCAGGGTCGTCCCGGCACCTCAAGCGGTTCCGGCGCGGAGCAGGTGGTGTGGGAAGGGTGGTCTGTCATCAATAATTCATACGTTGACACCAATTCTTTGGATTCTGAGCGAGTGGCGGGTGACATAATAATCGGAATGCTGGATGCGGCGGAGAAGCCCCACTATCCCTTCCTTTCAGACATGGCGGATTTCCGCGGTCGACCTCCCAGGTCGGTTCCCGAGGGCTTCGAAGATGTTTGGCGGGCCTGGCAGCTCTTCTTGCAGACCTGGCCTGAGGTGGACCCCGTCGTGCTGGCGGATGCCGCCCTCACAAGCATGATGGCCTCCCTGGAGACCGACGACAGGGTGAGTTCCTACCTGAATGCGGAGGACTACCTGCGCTCCCAGGAAGACGAGCGGGAGGTGAGCTACCAGGGCGTGGGCGCGGTCATGAGCATGGAAGACGGCAAGCTGACCATCGTTTCGCTGATGAGCGACGCACCCGCTGCCAGGGCAGGACTTCAGAGGAACGACGTTATTCTTGAGGTGGACGGCATCCCCGTGGGCGACTCGGAGATCTCCGAGGCCACCTCTAATATCCGCGGGCCGTCGGGCAGCAGGGTGACTTTCCTTATTCAGCGTCCAACAGAGACGGACCCCAGGGAGGTCAGCATCACCCGGGGCAATGTCAACGTGCCCACCGTGGATATGTCCCTGCTGCCCAGTTCCGTAGGCTACATGTACATCCAGGCCTTCTACGACCACACCCTAGACGAGGTGCTGGACGTGCTGGAGACTTTCAACGAGTTGGAGACCCTGGGGATGGTGCTGGACCTTCGCAGCAACCAGACGGGCTCCCTCGAACTGGCTCGCGACGTGGCGGCCCAGTTCGTGGCGGACGGCCTCTTCGCATACCAGGTAGACAACCAGCAAATCCGCACGGACCTTCACCTGCAGGAGGGCGGAGGAAGCGGCGTGCTGGACCAGGAAGTGAAGCTTGTCGTCCTGGTCAACCAGGGCACGGCGGAGGCTGCCGAGGCCCTCGCCGGCGCGCTTCAGGACGCCGGACGCGGCGTTGTTATGGGCGACCCCACCAGGGGCAGAGGCTCCACCAACAGCTACGTGACCCTGAGCAACGGCGGGGCGCTCTACTTCCCCACTACCTACTGGTTTACCCCCTCGGGCCGGGCCATCAGCGGCGAGGGCATCCTGCCGGACATAGCCGCTTCCCTGAGCCAGGAGGACCTCCTGATGAACCGGGACAGCCAGCTTCAGCGAGCTTATGAGTACCTGGACCAGTCCCTCCCCGCCTACCGGTAGGAGGCTTCAAGACTTGGTGGACTACGACGGCTGCGACTGTACCTTTGGATGCGGACAGGTCTCTTGGTTTACATAAGTCTGCGGATTCTGAGGAAGGCGATGCATGTCCAGACGCTTTTGCTGCCTGTCGTGGCCCTGATGCTTCTGTCAGCCTGTGGGAGCGATGAGACGCCAACCCGGACTCCCACGCCCACACCGCCTCTGCTCAGTGTTCAGGAACACATGCAGAGGGGGGACGCTTTTCTTGAAAACAAGCGGCCGGGCGCGGCCCTTCGGGAATACCGCAACGCCGTGAGGGTCGATTCCCAGTACGCCCCCGCGCGTCTGGGCCTGGGCAAGGCCCACGCCATGAGAAATGAGCTCGATCTGGCGCTGGACGAATTCAGACGCGCCATACGCATAGATCCCGGCCTGGCCGAGGCGTACTTCGAGCGCGGCAAGGTCTACGGCACCCAGGCTAAGCTGACCCCCGCCATGCGTGACTTGGACAAGTCCATTGAGCTTGACCCCGAAAACGCCGCCGTCTACAACAGCCGCGGCTTTGCCCTAATTGCTATGGACAGGGTTGACGAAGCTCTCGACGATTTCGACAGGGCCATAGAGCTCGACCCTGAACTGGCCCACGCCTACGCCAACCGCGCCTTCACCTACGCCGCCCTCGGCAGGGACGCTGATGCCGAGTCAGATGCTGAGAGAGCCATAGAGCTGGGCCTCAACAGAAATGAGGTCATGGACCAGCTTGAGAAAATGCGAAACGCGCGTCGGGCTCCGTAGGGTCTGAACCTCCCATACGCCGCGAGTCAACCATGCCGCCCCTTCTGGAAGTCCAAAACCTCCACACCTACTTCTACACCGATAGCGGCGTGGTGAAGGCGGTGAACGACGTTTCGTACCAGGTGGGCGAGGGCGAAGCCGTGGGCATCGTGGGCGAAAGCGGCAGCGGCAAGAGCGTCAGCGCCCTCTCCATTCTGGGTCTCGTTCCCTATCCCGGCCGCATCGTTGAAGGCCGCATCCTATTTGAAGGCGCAAATCTGCTAGCCCTCAGCGACAGGGAGATGCAGCGGGTGAGGGGCAGGCGCATAGGCATGATTTTCCAGGAGCCGATGACTTCCCTGAATCCGGTGCTCACCATCGAAAGACAGCTCACCGAGTCCCTGGAGACCCACTTGGAAATGAGCCGGGCCGCCGCCCGCCGCCGCGCCGTTGAGCTCCTCGAAATGGTCGGCATACCCGACCCTCACCAGCGCATCAAGGAGCATCCTCACCGGCTCAGCGGCGGCATGAGGCAGCGCGTGATGATTGCCATGGCCCTGAGCTGCAACCCTAACCTGATAATCGCCGACGAGCCCACAACGGCGGTGGACGTTACCATTCAGGCCCAGCTGCTTGAGCTTATGAAGAGCCTGACGCGCGAGTTGAAGGTGGCCCTGATAATCATCAGCCACAACATGGGCATCGTAGCCCGCTACGTGGACAGGGTCTTCATCATGTATGCGGGCAAGATTGTCGAAAGCGGCCCCGTGGCCGAGACCTTCCGCTCGCCCCAGCACCCCTACACCCTGGGACTGCTGCGCTCCATTCCACGGCTGGACCTGCCGCGACAGGACGTACTGGAGTCCATTCCCGGACAGCCGCCTGACCTGGCTTTTCTGCCGAAGGGGTGCGCCTTCCGAGAGCGCTGCACCTACGCAGTTGACAGGTGCGCCGTGGAAATTCCTCCGCTGGCCGACGTGACTCGGAGCCAGAGATCCGCCTGCTGGAAAGCTCCCATCTCCGTCACGCCGGAGGGGTCATGACCGTGAACGCCTCCACGGATACCATCCTCCGCCTGGAGGGACTGAAGATGCACTTCCCCGTTACTTCGGGCATCTTCTTCCAGCGCGTTCAGGGCTGGATAAAGGCCGTCGACGGCGTTTCGCTGACAATCAGGCGCGGGGAGACCCTGGGACTGGTGGGCGAGAGCGGCTGCGGCAAGACCACCCTGGGCCGGTGCGTGCTGCGGCTGTACAAGCCAACCGAGGGGCGCGTGGAATACGACGGTCAGGACATCACCGACCTGGGCAACAGGGACCTGCGGCCCTTCCGGCGCCGGATGCAGGTTATCTTCCAGGACCCCTACGCGTCCTTGAATCCGCGCATGACGGCGGGCCGGATAATCGGCGAACCCCTCGTCATCCACAAGACGGTCGCCAACAGGGAAGAACAGCGCCGCCGCGTACTGGAACTGGCGGAAATCGTCAGTTTCCATCCGTCCATGCTGGACCGCTTCCCCCATGAATTCAGCAGCGGCCAGCGTCAGCGCATCGGCATCGCCCGCGCTTTGGCGTTGAACCCGGAATTCATCGTGGCCGACGAACCCGTCTCCGCGCTGGACGTTTCCATTCAGGCCCAGATTATCAACCTGCTTATGGAACTGCAGCAGCAGATGGGCCTGACGTACCTCTTCATCGCCCATGACCTTTCCGTGGTCAGACACATCAGCAACCGGGTGGCAGTCATGTACCTTGGCCACGTGGTTGAGCTGGCCGACAGCGACGTCATCTACTCCGACCCGGCCCATCCCTACACCCAAGCGCTGCTTTCGGCGGTGCCCGTTCCCGATCCGGTAGTGGAGGCGACGCGGCAGCCGATAATTCTCCCCGGAGAGACTCCAAGCCCGCTCAATCCCCCCAGCGGCTGTGTCTTTCATCCGCGGTGCCCCATGGCGGAGGAGCGGTGTTCGCGGGAGACGCCGGAGTTCCGGGAGGTACGCCCGAACCACTGGGCCGCCTGTCTGCTGACTCCGGGCTATGACGAAGCGGCTGCTGTCAACCCGTGACAGTGATGAGAATCGCGTTTCTCAGAAAATATACTAGCTTCGCACAATAAATGTTATGGTAACTCTAGCCCTGCTTTTTCATGGGTTGACATAATAACTGCCCAATTTCCGGCAGGTTCCCCACGTCAGTTGAATCAACCCGTTTCCGTCCACTACCGGAATCGCAGAATCTACGTCGCCCCCGAACCAAGTTCCCGCCCGCGGCGTAATGGTACAATAGATTGGTCGTTCCAGCGCATCCACTGAGGTTTGAAAGTGCCACTTCCGAAAACTTCAACCCTGTTATTTGTCGCCTTCAGCGTCCTCGTCCTGATTGCCGTCATCGTCGGATGTAACCCCTTCGACCGGGAGCCGGAGCCTCCTATTGCCTCCGAAACCGTTGCCCCTCTGCCGGAAGACGCGCCGGAGGAATTCGGAGTCCTATTCGAGGTCTACAACCACCTGTTGGAAGACCACTATGACCGGGACAACCTCACCGCCACGCAGCTGAGCCGAGGCGCCATAAAGGGGATGCTGGACGCCCTTGACGACGACCACTCCGCCTTCCTGGACCCGGAACTGTTCAGCGCCGAACTGGAGAGATTCCGCGGCAACTTCGAAGGCATTGGCGCAGAGGTTACCGAAAGGAACGGCCAGATCATTGTGGTGGCACCCATTCCCGACACTCCGGCGGAGGATGCGGGCATACACTCGGGAGACGTCATCCTGGAGGTCAACGGTCAGAGCGTTGAGGGCATGGGCGTGTACGAAGTGGTGGACCTTATCAGGGGCCCTGAAGGTACCGACGTTGAATTGCTCGTTCTGCATCCCAAAGCCTCTTCACCCACCAAGATTGTCATCACGCGCGGCGTCGTCATAGTTCCCACCCTCGACATCCGCATTCTCAGCGGCGGCCTGGCCCACGTGCAGCTCCAGTTCTTTGGCGAAAACACCCTGGAGGAATTCGGCAAAGCTATGGAGAGAGCGAAGCGGCTGAAGGCGAAGGGGATCATTTTGGATTTGCGAAACAACCCTGGAGGCCGGGTGGATACGGTGGTGGAATTGACCAGCCGGTTCCTTGATGATGGCCTGGTGCTCTACCAGATGGACGGACGTCAACAGCGCACGGAATACCACGTAACCGGCGGCAACAAGGCCCCGGACCTGCCAATGATAGTCCTCATCAATGAATTCAGCGCCAGCGCCAGCGAAATCATGGCCGGCGCCCTTCGCGATCACGGTCGCGCCCGGTTGGTAGGAACAACCACCTTCGGCAAGGGCAGCGTCAACATCCAGCGTCCTCTAAGCGACGGTTCAGGCGTCTACTACAGCATCGCCAGATGGTTCACTCCCGGCGGCGACCTCATAGAAGGAGAGGGCATCGAGCCGGACATTGTGGTGGAGCAAGACCACGAGGATACGGAGGACTTCCAGCTGGACAAGGCAATCGAACTCCTCCGTGAAACAGTCGTTGCCAGTGGCTAGACCATGAAGCGCCGAAGGGATATAGCCGTCAACCGGCAGGCCTTCTTCAACTACGAAGTGCTAGAGCGTTTCGAGGCGGGCCTCCAGCTAACGGGCACGGAAATCAAGTCCATCCGCGCCGCCCGCGTTGACCTGCGGGGCGCTCACGCCCGCCTGGAGAACAACGAACTGTGGCTTCACGGCATGCACGTGGCGCTTTACGATCCCGCGGGGAGCAGGAACCACGACCCCAAGCGGCCCCGCAAGCTGCTGATGCGCCGCAGCGAGATTGCGGAGATTGCGGGCAAGATCTCCCAGAGGGGACTGGCGCTGGTCCCCCTCCGACTTTATGTAAAGAACCACTGGGCCAAAATTGAGTTGGGCCTGGCCAGGGGCAAGCGTCAGTACGACAAGCGGAAGGCCATCATCGAGCGAGACAAGGACCGGGAGGCGCGACGGGCGCTGCGGCAGGTGGCCTGACCCAAGAGGCCCTTATTCGTTCTTCCTATCGATTCCCTCATATCGCCTCGAGAATGGTCCCTGAGAGAGACGCCGCCGCTGGACATTTGCGCCACAGTGGCGGATAATTTAAGGCGCAGGACATGGGGACGCGCGGTTTCGACAGGGGAACGTCCTGGAAGAATTGCAGGTCGGGGCGCCGTCATTCACCCCGTTACCAAGGCGGCAAAAAAGTAACCGGCGAAAGAGAATTCGCTCTAGCAGTCTAGGCATCTAGACTGCTCGTCTGCCACCGTTAACCCCGGATGCGGGAAGCAGGCGCAATAAGCCCGGGGTGCTGCCATCTCGACGCCGGTTAAAGATGGCTTAAGATCAACCGGCTGGCCCTTTGAAACTTTGCCGGTAGAGGGTCAAGGGAGCGACATCAAAGTACCGGATAAGCCTGTAGGATATTCTTCCGAGACTTCTCCTGGACGGGGAGTTCGACCCTCCCCCGTCTCCACCATCCCAAACCTTAACCTTCCCTTAATTGCGGTTGCCGTTACCTTGTAATATCATCGAATTCGCGACTTGCTTGAACGCGGCTGCTTTGTAAAGGACCTGTCCCAACAGCAACGCTAACTACCAGCCGGAGTTGCCTTTTCTGAAATGCAGCGAAGTCTTGTATCCGACACCTCGTCGGCAACCAACCACGACGGTTCTGCTCCTCAGACCCTTGAGTCTATGGAGCCGGGCCTTTTCTCCGAACCCCTGCCCACCGCTGTCATAGACGTGGGCTCCGGTTCCGCCCGCGCGGTTGTCATGCAGGTCAACCGGGGCGGCGGCATAGAAATCATCGCCCAGCAGCGGATGAGTCTGAACCTTATGAGCCATCTCACGCGGAAGGGCGCCCTTGACGACGAGAGCGTGGACGCAACCGTGGAGGCGGTGGAGGACTTTGTTCAGCTTGCCCAGGGCTACGGCATTAGCTGCATCCACGCCGTGGGCACCGCCGCCCTGAGGGAATCCAGCAACGTGCTGGAGGTGACGCAGACCATCGCGAGCCGCTTTGGCGTCGAACTCAGGGTAATCGACGGATATGAGGAAGCCGCCTACTGCTTCCTTGGGGCGGTCCACGGCCTTCCCGTTAACGCTGGGCTGATGGCTGACCTGGGAGGCGGCAGCATGGAGGTGGTGGAGTTCGCCGAAAGGGCCCTCAAGACTTTGAATACCCTGCCTTTGGGCAGTCTGAGGATGTCCAACGACTTCCAGTTGACCCAACAGGCGTCGGCGGAAGACGTGGCAGCCGCTCACCGGTACGCCCGGGAGTCCCTTTCGCTGGCTGAAGTGCCTGCGTTGAACCACGACGGTGAGTTGGTAGGGTCCGGGGGGTCCATGCGCCTCTTTGCCAAGCTGGACCGCCGCCACAGGCATCATCCCGTTAAGAGGATCCACGGCTACAGCATCAGCCTCCGGGCTATGGAAAAACTGGTCGGGGACCTGACAGAGACCGACCTGGAGCAGCGAAGGGAGATTCCGGGGATGAATCTGGAGCGTACCCACTCCATAGTGGGCGGTGCGGTGGTCGCTTTGGCCCTCATGGAGCACTCAGGGGCCCAGAGGATTATGTTATCTGGACAGGGCCTTAGGGAAGGCCTAGCCCGCAATCCCCACGACCTTTCCGTGGAGCGCGGGATTAAGCTTCCGTCAACGTCAGCGGTGCGTCTGAACACCCTGTCGGACCTCAGCCATCGTTTCGCGCCCCGCTACTCCCGGCGGGGGCCGCGACGGTCGGAGCTGGCGCGTAGAATCGCCGATGCGGTATGGCGCGGCAAGTCCCGACTGCTCGCTTCCTCCCTGCAGAATGCTGCGTTTCTGCTGGACGTGGGCAGCGCCGTCGACTTCTACAACCGGCTGAACCGCACCGCTTCCCTCGTTGTGGCGTCGGACCTGCCCGGCTTCAGCCATCGGGAGTCTGCCCTAATTACGGCCATCCTGCTGGCGGCGGAGCGGGGCCGTCTGCCACGCAAGTACCGTCGAAGCTCACTGCTCTCCCCGAACGACAGGGAGCGCGTGGGACAGGCCGCCGTGATTCTGCTGCTGGCGGACGAACTGGAACGACGGCTTCCTCCCGGACAGGCGGCGGACGTCGTCGACATTTCGAGCAACGGCAGCGGGCTGGAGGTTGCCACTCCAGCGTGGTCCAGAAAGGCCGGCGACGCCATCAGCAAGCGGTGGGAGCGGGAATTCGGACAGCCAATCTTCATCCGGCGGGTGAGCTATGAATGAATACGACCTGAAGGTCAACTTCCCCATGGGCACCAGATTCGGAGACCATCCCGACGACGGCAAGTATCCCGGTCGGCTTATTATTGTGGAGGGCATCGACGGTTCCGGCAAGAGCACTCAGATAGACCTGCTTGCCAAGTGGCTGACCAGCATGGGCTACGTCACTGTCTTCACCGAGTGGAATTCCTCGCCAATAGTCCGGCGCACCACGAAGCGGGGCAAAGACCAGCGGCTGCTCACGCCCATGTCCTTCAGCCTCATCCACGCGGCGGACTTTGCCAACCGCGTATATACGCAGATACTGCCCGCTCTCAAGTCGGGCACCGTAGTGCTGGCCGACAGGTATGTCTTCACCGCCTTCGCTCGCGATGCTGCGCGAGGCGTGAACCGCGATTGGCTCCGGCGAATCTACTCCTTCGCCGTGCAGCCCTCTCTGACCCTGTATTTCAAAGTGCCGCTCGAAGAGTCCATCCGACGCATCGTCGCCGGTAGGGAATCCATTGGCTACTACGAGTCCGGCCAGGACCTTGACCTGGCCCCAAACCGGGAGAAGTCCTTCCGCACCTTCCAGCAGCGGCTTCTGGACGAGTATGACCGGCTCACCGAAGAGTTCGGGCTGGTCGCCATCGATGCCACGGACACGATATCCAAGCAGCAGGAGTTAGTGCGGAGCTACGTGGAGCCCCTGCTGCCGGGACTAATGGAGATTCACGGAGACAGCCTTCCGGAGGCCCTCAGCAGCGCCGGCCTGATCGGTCGTTACGTCCGACGGTCCGGCTCCCGCAGGATACCGGAAGCGGTAGGAGGACCCGATGGCTAGCGCGAACGGAGTCTCAGGAGGTTTAGACAGCGCCGGCCAGGATGTCGCACTCAATGACGGAGAGCGGCTGATGACCACGCCCAAGTTCTACGGCCATACGCCGCTGGGTCTCGGCGAGATTCACATGCCGGGCAGGCTCATCGTCATCGAGGGGACCGACGGCGTGGGCCGCTCGACCCAGATTGCGATACTGAAGGAATGGCTGGAGACCCAGGGCCACGCCGTGCTGGATACGGGATTCCGACGCTCGGAGCTTACGGGCGACGGCATTGACCGGGCCATGCGGGGGCATACGCTCGACCACGTTACCCTCAACCTCTTCTACGCCACCGACTTCTGGGACCGGATGGAGAAGGGCATCATCCCCGCGCTTCAGGCGGGAATGATTGTCCTTGCAGACCGCTATATCTACTCCATAATCGCCCGGGCGCGGGTGCGTGGCGTCCCCGCGCGCTGGCTTGACGACTTGTTGGAGTTTGCGATTGTGCCCCACCAGGTCTTCTATCTGGACATAGACGTGGAGCAGCTACTTCCCAGAATGCTGGCAAACAGGGAGTTGGACCATTGGGAGTCCGGCGAGGACTTCCTGCGCACCCCCGACCGCCATTCCAGCTTCGTGGTATACCAGACTGCCCTGCTACAGGAGTTTCGCAACCTGGCCAAGCAGTACCGCTTCGTGACCATCGACGCCCGCCGCAGCGTTCGCGAGGTCTTCACGAACCTTCAGGGCGGCGTCCGCATCGAGCTTTCAAACATGCTGGGCTAACCAGCCGGGTCATCCTCCGCACCCGAGACACCCCCATCCCTTCGACAAACTCAGGATAGACTCAATCTTCCTCCATCAAGGGGGAAGAGGTAAGAGAGACCCTCACCCAGGACGAGAGAGGGGGTTTTGAAGGGAGGTGAATCCCCAGTCCTCGGCTAGGCCAGGATTCGGTTGCCGTACAGCCGGACGGCGTTGTCCCACAGAATCTTGCGCTTGCTCTCGTCTTTGATGGGCTGGGAGATGAAGTCGGGGAGGGCCTTCTCCGGATCCGGCGCGTCCGGGTGAGAGTAGTCCGTGTTCCAGACGATGTTGTCGTCGCCCAGAGCGTCCACCACGCCCTTCAGGTGGAATTCGTCGGGGTCGCAGGCCACGAAGCCCTGTCGGAGGAAGTACTCGCTGGGCTTGAGAGGAAGCTCTTCCATGTCGTACCACATTCCCTGCCGCTTCTCCCTCATGCCGTGGTCGTTGAGACGACCCAGCCAGAAGGGCAGCCAGCCGGCGTTGCCTTCAAGGAAGGACACCCTCAGGTTGGGGAAGCGATGAAGGACGCCGAGGAAGATGAGGTGACCCAGGGAGATCATGTTCTCGAAGGGGAAGCCTATGGCGTGTTCCAGGGCGACCTCGGGGCCGGAGACCTCCGACCGGGGCTGGTAGCGCACGCCGGTGTGGGGTGCGCCGCTGCTGACGCCGTGGAAGGAGACGGGGAAGTCCAGCTCCTCTGCCAAGGCCCAGAAGGGGTCGTAGGCGGGGTCGTGCCACGGGCGGACCTTTTCAGCCCGGGGCATCGTGACCGTTACCGCGCCAAGCTCTTCCACCGCCCGGCGGGTCTCCGTCACCAGCCCTTCGATGTCGTGCTGGTTTGGAAGAACGCCGACCATCTTGATGCGGCTGGGGGCCGTATCGCAGAAGGCGCGGGAGTAGTTGTTGTAGGCGCGGGTGCAGGCCCAGATCAGTCCCTGGTCGCGGTCGCTGACACGAAGAGGATGGGGGGCGTTGTCAATCAACACCTGCTTGTCCCAGCCGAGCACGTCCATGTGCTCGATGCGGCTCTCCGGGGTGAACCCCTTGGCGTAGGCCTCGCCGTACTTCTTGGCCATCACGTCGCGGTCGTCGATGGTTGCCTCGCGCTTAATGCCCGCTCCCTGGATGGTGGTCTTGACCCGGCTCCCCTCGGGGAAAATCTCGCATTCCATGAAGCTGCGGCTGGCGCCAACGCGACTCTCTGAGATGGGGCCGACGATGGGCCGGCGATGGTAGTATTCCGGCTCCATATACTCGCTCCACAGGTCGTGGACCTCCGTTATGTGGGCATCAGAGTCGATAACCTTGAATCCCTTATACATGGTTCATCCTCGCTTCCTGTGAATTGAGCTTAGTGGGGCCTGCCGTGTCCGTCCTCACCCGCATTGTAGTCTTATGTAAAGCCCCCTGTCCAACTACGGCATTATACCATCAACGGCGACCACGTTACCCTGAGTCCGCAAACCACTTCGCTCGGAAGCCTGGGGCTGGTAGACTAGCCCGTGACACGAGCCGGGCTTGGAGGTGATGAGCATGAAGGCAATTGTCGGGGCGAGGCTCATTGACGGAACGGGCGCGCCGCCAATGCCGAATACCACGGTGATAGTTGACGGCGACAGCATCGTCGGTGTTCATCCTGCGAAAGGCGACATGGTCCCTCCCGAAGCGGAAGTTGTCGCCGCCACCGGCTTGACCCTGATGCCGGGACTGATCGACACTCACGACCACCTGGCCCACTTCGGCCACGACCTGGCTGTGCGCTGGGGCATCGACGAACCCCAGAGCCTTCGCCACGCCCGGGTCTTCGACGTTCTCAAACAGACGCTGGAGACGGGGTTCACCACCGTCCGCGACGCTGCCGGACTGGACGCCGGATTCCGAGATGCGGTGGACCGGGGGCTGATGCCGGGCCCCAGGCTGCAGGTTGCGCTTAACTTCGTCACTCCCACGGCGGGACAGGCGGACCGCACCAGCCCATCGGGCCACTCACCCGCCGTGATTCCGCAGTTCGACCTGCCCCTGGGCATCGCCGACGGGCCCTTCGCCATGCGGGCCAAGGTTCGGGAGATGGTGCGGGCGGGCGCGGACGTTATCAAGACGGCCGTTAGCGGCTGGGGACGGTCCACAAAAGGCCTCGGCCCCGGCGATCAGATTATGACCCGGGAGGAGCTGGACGCTCTGGTAGACGAAGCCCACGTGCTGGGGCGCAGGGTGATGTGCCACGTTTTCGGTGGAGCGGGACTTCGCATGGCGGTGGAAGCCGGAGTGGACTCCATCGAGCACGGCTCCTATCTGAACCGGGACCCGGACCTGCTGGATATCATGGCCCGGAATGGCATCTACTTTGCCCCCACCTTCAGCGTCTTCTACTACCACGAACGGAGGGGTAGCCCCCACGAAAGCGCCCGCTCCCTTGCCTTTAAGGACGACCACGTTGCGAGTCTGCGGATGGCGTTGGAAGCGGGGGTGCAGGTGGTGGCGGGCTGCGACGCCGGAGCCTTCGTCCACGGCAATAACGCCCACGAGCTGACCTGCCTGGTTGAGCGGGGCATGGAGCCCATGGACGCCATTCAGGCTGCCACCGGTCGCGCGGCTCAGTGCCTGGGATTGGAGAATTCAATCGGGACGGTGAAGGCGGGGTTGAAGGCGGACCTCATCCTGGTGGAGGGCGATCCGCTGGATGATGTGTCGATTCTGGAGTATGGACGCGCCGTCTGCTGGGTGATGAAGGGCGGGGAGGTTTACAGGGACAGGCGTGGGGAGGACTCACCCCCATCCTAACCTTCCCCCGTCAAAGGGGGCAACTTCGTTGCGGTAAGTTTAGGGCTGAGCTTGGAGGAGGGGTTTGGTGGCTGGGAACGAGATTCTTCGACTGCGCTGCGCTCGGAATGACATGTGGGAAGAACGGGGAGGGCGACCAGCCGGTCGCGCCTACGGGGGTGTGAGGGGGAAGGAGGGAGAGGAGTGGAAGGGGTTAGAGGGGCCAGCGCTGTACGCCGCCGGTGGCCTTTTCGAAGCCGTCGGCAACCTTTAGCAGCGTCGCCTCGCCGAAGTTCGGCCCTATAAGCTGTAGTCCGATGGGCAGACCGTCGGAGGTGAAGCCGCAATTCATGGAGAGGGCGGGATGTGCGGTGGTGTTCAGGGGGCGCGATAGCCTGGAGGCCAGGTCTCCGATACCCCACTGCCTGCCTGCGTGGTCAAACTCGAACTTGCCCAGGGGCGGTGGTGGGAGGATGGAGGAGGGGGTAGCCAGCACGTCCACCTGCTCGAAGGCGGCGTCAATCTCCTCCCGAATCGTGTCCCTCATTTTGACCGCCTGAATATAGTCGGCGGCCAGAACGTTGAAGCCCCTGTGGATTCTCTGATAGAGGATGTTGGGAGTTTCAGGGGGGAAGTCTTTGATCATGGGCTGGAAGTATCCCGCCGTCTCGCCTTCCGATAGCATGGTGTGAATATCGTTAGTGCGATGGATGTTGGGCAGGCGTATTTCCACTATCTGGCATCCCGCTTCTCCCAGCTGGCTAATCCCCTGTCTGACCGTCGCTTCCACCTCAGGATGCAAGAAATCCCAGAAGTAGTCGGTGGGTACGCCCACCCTTACTCTGGCAAGGTCACCAGTCAGAGACTCGGCGTAGTTAGGGATTTCGACGTTGGCGCTGAAGGGGTCACGGGAGTCGAAACCGGCGATGACTTGCAGCATGGTGGCGTTGTCGAGGGCCGTCCTTGTCAGGGGCCCAACGAAGTCGTTGGGCACGCCGTAGAGTGCGGCCCCGAAGCGGCTGACGAGGCCGAAGGTGGGCTTCATTCCAACGAGTCCCGTGCAGGCAGCGGGGTATCGCACGGAGCCGCCGCCGTCGGAGCCGACAGAGGCCAGCCCACATCCGGCTGCTACCGCCGCGCCGGAGCCGCTGCTTGAATAGCCCGGCAGGTGGTCGAGGTTCCACGGGTTGCGGGTCAGGAAAGTTTCCGGCACAGGGAAATACTCGCCGTAGAGGGGATTGGTCTTGCCGATTATTACGGCGCCGGCTTCCCTCAGCAATTCCACAATGGCCGCGTTGTGGTCGGGAACGTGGCCAGCCAGCGAAGCCTGGCCGAAGGCCGTTGGCATGTCCGTGGTGTTGAAGATGTCCTTCACGGAGATCGGGATGCCGTGGAGCGGACCCCGGTAGCTTCCGTCTATAATCTCCGCTTCGGCGGCTTTTGCGTCACGCATGGCGGGCTCTTCGCCTATGGCGACGTAGGCTTTGATGGTCGGATTGAGCTTTCTGGTTCGGGCCAGGTGCGCTTCTACAAGTTCCACGGGAGAGATGGCCTTGCTGCGGATGAGGTCGGCGGTCTTATGTAAAGTGGCTGTGTTAAAATCCATCACGCTTCCAGTAGTTCCTCCACGAGCTCTACCAACTTTTCCTCGTTAAGCAAACCCGCCCACTTTCGCTGAATCTCCCCCTCGGGGGTTATGAAGAAGGTGGTGGGCATGCTGCTGATTTCGTAGTCCTGAATCACCTGGCCGTGTTCCGTGCTGCCGGAGGGATATGTGATTTTCAGCAGATTCAACAGGTGTAAGGCCTGGTCACCGGTGCCGAGCATGAGGAAGGGACCTACGTCCAGACCAAGGAATATCACCCTGCCCTCATACTGTTCGGAGACCTTCTGGATGTCGGGCATTTCCGCCCTGCAGGGCGGACAGAGGGCCGCCCAGAAGTTAAGCACCACGGGCTTCTCGTGCTCCAGGACCTGCTTGAAGCTGGTGGAATCGCCTCCCAGGAGTTCCTGTCCTCGATATAGTTCAATTGGGAAGTCCTTCGCCAGGTCTTCCGGAGCGATGGTCTGGATAGCCGTCGGCTCTCCTTCGCTCTCCTGGGTCGGACGCTCGGCGCAGGCGACGATAAAAAGGAGACTCGCAGCCGCCAATGCCAGCAAGAACAGCGGCTTCGGAAGCGCAGGAATCATCAGACCTCTCCTCTGGCCTGCCTTGCCCAATAGCCCCAACGCATGGCTTCGCACTCCGCCGTGAGCACCCCGCGGATGACCTCGATTTCGCTGCGATTAACGAGGGCGAAGGCCTTTTCCACGCTGTAGTCGCCAAAGCCTCCGTTGTGCTTGCTGTAGTTGCCGCCGAGGACTACCCGCTCGATTCCGGCGCAAACCATGGCTCCGGCGCACATTATGCAGGGCTCGCCGGTGCTGTAGAGGGTGCAGCCGCTAAGGTCGGTGTGCCCCTGGGCGGGTCCGGCGTTCTTCATCGCAACCATTTCCGCGTGGGCCGTCATGTCCAGGTCCCGCCTGGCCGTGTTGCATCCCGTGGCGACAACTTCGCCATCGCGTACTATAACCGAGCCGACGAGGGCCTCGCCTTCCTTCTCGTGGGTGTGGGCCACCTTCAAGGCCAGCCTCATGAACTTTTCGTGTTCACTCATGGTGGTTCACTCCTTATACGGTTGGATGAGTCGGAAGGATTCAGCCTTCGGCTTCGCGCTTCATTCGGACTTTGTAGTTCCAGCTGATGGCCTCGCATTCGTCCACCAGCACTCCCCGGATGACCTGGATGTTGCCGCGCTCCACCATCTGGAAGGCTTTCTCCACGCTGTAGTCGCCGTAGGAGCTGTATTTGGGGTTGTAGCTGGTGGCGAGAACCAGGGTATCAATCCCGGCGAAGACAATGGCTCCGGCGCACATCATGCATGGTTCGGCGGTGGTGTAAAGGGTGCAGCCGGTGAAGTCGGTGTGGCCCATGGCAGGGCCGGCGTTTTTCAGCGCGTCGGTTTCGGCGTGGGAGGTGACGTCCAGATTGCTGATGGCTTGATTGAAGCCCCTGGCGATGACTACGCCGTTCTTGACGATGATGCTGCCAACGGGCCCGTTGCCCTTGGCCTCGCCCTTTCGGGCCTCTTCCAGAGCCATTTCCATAAATCTCTCATGGTCTGCGGACATAAGCGCCTCCTGAATGATTATAGCGTGGGGCGTAGGGCTTGCTGATTAGGCGACTATTCGTCTTCGACGAAGGTTGGCTGGGGCGTACGGATGACGCCGGCGGACTGAGCCGCATCGATGAGGTCGGCCTTTTCCTGTGGCGAGAGGGAGGGGATGGGAAGGCGGGGGTCTCCGCACTCCTGCCCATACACGACGCCGGACAGCGCCTTGCAGGTGGCCTGCATTCCGTATACGGCGGCCAGGTCGATGAGGACGTTCGCCCTGCGCTGGAATTCCTGGGCTCCGCTTATGTCGCCACTCTGGTAGGCACGATAGGCGCCCACCCAGAGTTCCGGGGCGACGGTCAGGGGCCCGTCCACCACTCCCACAGCGCCCGTCATGAGGGCTGAAAGGAAGAGGGAGCCGCTGCCGGTGAACACCGCCAAGCCCATGTCTCGGAAGCGGCGAATGTTGTTGAAATCGAGCGCGGAGTGTTTGACTCCCGCCACCATGGGAACCTCGCGCACCACCTTTTCCATGAGGGGAGCGGTGAACTCAACGCCGGTGTACTTGGGCTGGTTGTAGATGAAGAGAGGCAGGCCCGAAGCGTCCACAACGGCGCGGTAGTGGTCGATGATGGCCTGATCGGTGGGGTGATAGAAGAAGGGGGGAACGCAGGCAATGGCGTCGGCTCCGGCCTCTCCGGCGGCGCGGGCCATGCGGGCGGCGCTGCTGGTGGTCAGCGCGCCCACGTGAACGATGGACGCGGCTCGGCCCTTGCAAAGCTCCGCCGAAATCTCAGCGATGCGCATGTTTTCTTCATCCGTCAGCAGCACGCTTTCGCCGGTGCCTCCGCTTATCCAGAAACCGTCTACGCCCGACTGGATGTTGGACTCCATGACGCGGCGGAAGGCGGTCTCGTTGAAGTTTCCTTCGGCATCGAAGGGGGTGATGGTGGCGGCAACTACGCCCTTGAATTCAGTCATCTGATTTCTCCTTGTCCTGTGTCGATTACGAGCTCGCCCAGAGAACCTACGGTTGCGACGTGCCCGGGAAGGATGGTAACGGACGAGTCGAACTGGCAGACCATGGCCGGGCCCCGGATTACGTTATCTCGCAGCAGTTTCACCCTATCATAATGAGGGCATTCAAGCCAACCGCTACCTTTGAAGAACACCCGTCGATTGCCAATGAAGGCGTCGGAAGGGTTTGGGCCGCCGGTGGACAGCAGAGCCCTCTGGGGCTTGGGCACAAGACCAGAGGCGCGGCACTTGACGTTTACGACTTCCACAGGGGCTGCCGGGTCGCTGTGGCCGTAGCTCTGGTCGTGGAGACTGTGGAAGGACTTCAGAACGTCATCCAACTCAGGTTCACTTTCGAGGGTTCCCGTAACGGGTACCTCAAGCTCGAAGTTCTGGCGAACGTAACGCATCTCCAGGAACCGCTCCACCACCTGGTTTTCCGGGGCGAAGCCTTCTTCCGACAGGGTCTCGTTGCAATGTTTCGTCTGGACGTCCAGGCTCTCCCGGATGGCGGGAAGATTGGCTGCGTCGGCGGGGAGGAAACGGGTGGCGGAGGCGACGGTCTGTACGTCGCTTATAATGAGACCCATGGCGGAGAAGAGGCCCGGGTCCGGGGGAATGACGATGCTTCCAACGCCCAGCTCCTCCGCCAGGTCGCCCGCGTGGAGGGGGCCTGCGCCTCCGTGGGCCATGAGGACGAACCGGCGCGGGTCGAATCCCCGGCTGACCGAGACCACACGCAGGATTCGCACCATGTTTGCGTTCACCACGTCGAGGATGCCCTGGGCCGCTTCAGATGCGGTCATTCCCAGGGGACGTCCGACTTTTTCTTCGATGGCGCTGTGAGCCAACTCCGGCTGAATCTTCATGCGTCCGCCGAGGAAGAAGTCCGGGCTGATTCGGCCCAGGACCACGTTGGCGTCGGTGACCGTCGGCTCCGTGCCGCCAGCGCCGTAGCAGGCGGGGCCGGGGTCGGCGCCTGCGCTTGCGGGGCCAACCTTGAGCAGACCGGCCACGTCCACCTGGGCGATGCTGCCGCCGCCGGCGCTGCACTCCACCAAGTCTATGGATGGTGTCCTGACGGGCATTCCCGTGATGCGGATGCCGTAGAAGCCGGTGGCCTCCTTGCCGATCTCCAGCATGCTGACGATGGAGGGTTTGCCTTCCTGAATGAGGCTGGCCTTTGCGGTGGTGCCTCCCATGTCGAAGGAGATGACGTTGGGCATATGCAGATGTTGGCCCAGGTCCACCGAGGCCAGAACCCCGGCTGCGGGGCCGGATTCCAGGGTGTAGTGTGGACGGCGCATCTCAACTTCTGCGCTGGCCATGCCGCCCGAAGACTGCATTATGTAGAGTTGGGGCGGCGTGGGAAGCTGCTCGGACAGGCTCCGCTGAAGCTCGTCCACGTAGCGTTGGAAGCTTGGGCCGATGTATGCGACGGTGGCCACGGTGCTGGAGCGTTCGAACTCCCTGAACTCGGGGGAGAGTTCGGAGGAGACGGCCAGGTAAACGCCGGTCAGCGTCTCTTCGAGGATCGCCTTAACGCGGGCTTCGTGGTCGGGGTTTGCGTAGGAGTTGAGCAGGCAGACGGCGACAGCTTCGACGTTTTGGGACTTGAAGAGTTCAGCGCATCGGCGTACGTCTTCTTCGCGAAGTGGTTGGACTACTTTGCCATTGTTGTCCACCCGCTCTGCCACTTCCAGCCGCAGATGTCGGGGCACGAGAGGCTCCGGGCGGTCGACATCCCAGCGATAGAAGTGAGGGCGCGTCTGTCGCCCAATGGCGAGAACGTCGCGGAACCCCTTTGTGGTAACGAGGCCGATTTTTGCGCCCGTGCGGGAGAGGACTGTGTTGGTGTTGACGGTGGTGCCGTGGGCCATGAGCCAGAGGCCGGAGAGGCCGCGTGGAGCAGCGCCGAAATGCGTGACCCCCGCCATGACGGAGCGCGACGGGTCTTCCGGCGTGGAGGGAGTCTTGAAGGTGTAAATCCGGCCGGAGTCTTCGTCGAAGAGAATGTGGTCGGTGAAGGTGCCACCCACATCGACGCCCAAGCGGAGCCGGGTCATTCGCGGACCTGTCCTGCTTTGACGGCGGCTGGCGCGAAGGGCAGAGACGCGTCCCTAGTCATCGGAGCGCATCTCCTGGCGGAGTTCTTCGGTAGCTGCTGAGTCTACTTCCATGCTTTCGGGGTCCACAACCACGCCGTAGTCATGCCTGGCCGCTTCGACAGTCACCAACCCGTCCATCACGTCCTGAGCAACCGATGCCGGGTCTCTGTCCAGCGGGCTGCCGTAGCCACCGCCTCCACCGGCGAAGATTGTTACAACGTCGTCGGGGCCGACGGGAACGAAAGTCGCTTCGCGATGAAGGGTTTCGGCTTTGGCGGAGTCGGGATTGCGGACGATGCGAGTCAGCGTACCGTCGTTGCCGTCGAGGAGGCCGGGGCCGGGGATTCGGTGGCGGTTGGAGTGGACGCCGACGAAGGAGTCGATCATCATGCGCCAATCCTTGCGAATGCCGACGCCGCCTCGGAAGCGTCCGGGTCCGCCGGAGTCGGGTATGTATTCCAGCCTGTCGGCCATCATGGGGAATTCCTGCTCCATTGCCTCGATGGGAAGGTTGGAGGTTATGTGGACGCCGTTCACGCCATCCTTGTCAGGCCGCGCTCCGCCCCCTCCTCCGACAGTTTCGTAGTAAATAAAGGAGTTGGGCGGCTGGGCGCTGAAGCCCATGCCGTGGGTGCCGTGACCGCCCGCTTCGATACCCTTCTTGACCGCGCCAGAGAGGGCGAGGAAGAGGGAGTCCGGTATCTGGGAGGCCACTTCGTAGCGGGCGCCAAGGGGGGATGGGTCCTTGCAGTTAACGAGGCAGCCGTCCGGAGCGACCACCTCGATGGCGCGTTCGAAGCCGGCGTTGGGCTGAACTTCCGGATCGAGGATAGACCGGAGCACCCAGAAGACGACGGTGACGGTGCCGTGGTAGGGCATGTTGATGCCGAACCTGGCAGGGCCGCCCGTGCCGGCGTAGTCGACTTTGATAGATGGCTCAGGCGTGTGCCGGATGGAGACTTTCACGCGGATGGGGATGGGCTCGTCAGAGTCCATGTCGTCGTCCAGGTGATCGAGGGCTTCGTAGTCGCCCTCGGCCAGAGACAGGATGCCGTGGCGGGCCTTGACTTCCGCCACGTCCAAAAGCTGTTCCAGGGCGTCGGTGAGGACCCGAGCGTCGTACTGGGCTGCAAGTTCCTTCATGCGGCGAGCGCCCAGCATCAGAGACCCCATGTGGGCGCGAATGTCGCCTTCCCGGTTGTGGGGGTCGCGAACGTTGAGGAGGACGATGTCGAGGATGTCCTTCTGGATCTCGCCGGCCTTCTGAAGGCGCACCGTCGGGATGCGAAGGCCTTCCTGGTAGATTTCGGTGGCGTCGCCGAGGGCGGCCTGACCGGGGGCTTTGCCGCCCACGTCCGGCCAGTGGCCGGTGTTCGCGACAAAGGCCACGAGTTCTCCCTGATGGAAGACGGGGGTGACGAAGGTCACGTCGGCGAGGTGGGAAGGGCCGCCACTGTAAGGATCGTTGACGATGAACACGTCCCCTTCGTTCAGAGTCTCCTTCGGGTGGCGGCGCAAGAGAGCTTCGCCGGTGAACATGAAGGAGCTGAGGTGCATGGGCAGGCTCATGTCGCTGATGCAGACGACGCGGCCCTGAGCGTCCATGATTACGGAGGAGCAGTCCTGCCGTTCCTTGATGTTGGTGGAGTAGGCGGACTTGATGAGTCCGACCAGGATTTCGTCAGCAATGGAAGCCAGACTGTTGCCGATTATCTCAACGGTAATGGGGTTAAGTCTGGACTGAGCCAAAGCAGTTTTTCAGGCGCATTCTTGGTCGGGCGAAATGAGGGTCTCGAACCGCACTAAAGGATAGGGTAGGCCCTTTTTGGTGTCAACACGAATCAACGTTGAATATACTTGGGTTAACTGTATCACCTCAGTATAATGATGTGAGCCACATGTTTGACGCAGTCGAAGTCTGTGGTGTCTCCAGGAGGGCAGATGAACTCCGACAGCTTTTGGAATAGGTACGACATTGAGCAGAAGGTAGTCGCTATCTTGGATAGTGTTGCCTACACTCACCCCGACCATCATTTCGGCAGACCCTTCCTAACTGCATACCAACTTGCGATTCTTTTCAAGGAAAGGTTCCCTGAAGAGTACGAAATGTTGGGTCATACCGTTGGAGGAAGAGATTCAGGCGTCCAATTTAGTTTAACTAACTACCTTGCGGGGCAATTGTCTTCAAGAATCGGGAGAGGAGAAATCACAGATATTGAAGGGTGTTTTCTGTCCAATTGTCGGTTGTTAGGGATTGAATTCAGAGACGCGGGGCATACGGTCACATCCTCCTCTACAGGCAGCCAGTTTGACCTGTCAATGTATCGCCTGCGTGACCCTAGTAATTTGAATGGCTAGGGATGAACACATGTGGGTCAGAGTGATGGGATCTCTCACCTTCGAGTTGCGCCAAGGTTATTTTCCATAAAACGACTACTCCCAAGATTACCTTTTACTGGTTGTGTTTGCCGCGGCACTTCCACTCCTAGACCTCGTATTTGCTGTTGCGGAGGACGCTGCCGGGCAGTGCGCCGGTGTGGTCGCCGCCTTCAATGAGGACGTGGCCGTTGACGATGGTGTATTCGATACCCTCGGCGAATTGGGCCAACCGCTTGCTGCCTCCGGGGAAGTCGTAGACTTCTTCCGGCTCCATGGGGCCAATGGTGTCCGGGTTGAAGACCACCAGGTCTGCAGCCAAGCCTTCCTTTACGATGCCCCTGTCGGTGATGTCGAAGAGGTCAGCAGGGATGGAAGTGAGCTTCTGGACGGCCTTTTCCAGGGACATTATCTGCTTGTCGCGTATCCAATGGCCCAGGAAGTAGGTGCTGTAGCCGTAGCCCGCGTCGAAGATGACGTGAGCGCCACCATCGGAGAGGCCGACGACGGGGTAGGGGCTGGTGAGCATGGTGGTCATGGCATCCTCGTCGCCGCCGCTCTGGTTCAACTCGAAGCCTGTTTCCAGATTTTCCTCCAGAACCAGGTCCAGGAAGGCGTCCAAGACGTCCTTGCCCTGTTCCTTCGCAAGCCGGTCTATGCTCTTACCCTTGAGGCCCCGGTTCTTTTCCAGGGCGGGCTTTGTGATGAAGAGGTGGTCCCAGCGTCGGGAGAAGGCGTTGTAGGCAACCTCCGCCCCTTCGACGGCCTCCAGCCTGAGTCGACGTCGGACTTCGGGGTCACGGAAGGCAGCCATCTTTTCGGCAGGCGTCCCTTCCATCACCGGCTTCCATGAGGGAAGGCGGTCAAAGACCTGGGCGTTAAGCATTGTGAAGCGGGTATTGTTGCTGCGAGGGCTGATGAGGGGGTAGGCGCGGTTGCCCCTGTCGACGGTGTCCGTCACGTAGTCCAGATGCTCGCGCCACTGGTTGGGGGCGCTCCAGCGGTGGGTGATGTTGTTGTAGACCAGGGGCCGGTCGGCGGCGGATGAGAGACGGCTGCAGAGACCGTCCTGCATTTCAGGGGCGGTGCCGCCTCCGCACTGGAGGATGCCTGCGCCAACTTCACCAACCACCGAGGCGAGTGAGAAGAGTTCTTCATCGGGCGCGATAATGGCGGGCAGCGGCCTGCCGGTCAGGTCGAAGTGGCCCTTGTTGCGGGAAACGGAGAATCCCAATGCGCCTGCTTCCATCCCTTCCCTGACCAGCGCTTTCATGGCTTGCAGTTCGGACTCGGTGGCGTCGCGCTCCTGGGACTCCTCACCCATGACGTAGCGTCGGACGGCGGAGTGGCCCACCAGGACGCCCACGTTGACGCCCAGATTGCCATTCAATGCTGCCATGTACTCCGGCACCGTGTTCCACGACCAGTTGATTCCCTCCTGAAGGGACTCTATGGGGATGGCCTCCACGCGGGAGAGCATCTGGGCAAGGGCGTAGTGGTCATCGTCGCGCACCGGTGCGAGAGACAGGGAGCAGTTGCCGATGACCACGGAGGTGGCGCCGTGATAGCAGGAGAAGGTGCAGAGGGGGTCCCAGGTTACCTGGGCGTCATAGTGGCAGTGGTTGTCGATGAAACCGGGCGCTACGGCGAGTCCCTGGGCGTCGATTACGCGGTGAGCGCTGCCGCCGACCTTTCCGACACTTTGGATAGTGCCGTCCTGGACGGCAACTGAGCCTTCGAGGGAGGGGCCTCCCGAGCCGTCGATTATCCTTGCGTTCTTGATGAGCAGATCGTAGGCCATGACGATTCCTCCCTTACCTGTATACCGCAAATGTAGATTGAGGGGGTTGGGAGTGTCAAGGTCAGGCTGCGCGAGGGGCGCGTGTTGCCCAATGGCGGTGGCCTAACTATACTTGCAGGCAAAGGTTGTGTTGAGGTTACGGTACATGGGAAAGTTTGAAACCCTTCCCCTTTTTCCTTTGGGTGTGGTCCTTTTCCCGGGCGCGCCCCTTCCGCTGCGCATCTTCGAAAACAGGTACAAGATAATGATCGGAGAGTGCATCGAGATGAAGCAGCCCTTTGGCGTGGTGCTGATAAAGGAAGGGCCAGAGGTTGGCGGGCCGGCGCAGCCTCACAGGGTGGGCACGACGGCCCGGATACTCAAGGCGGAACCCTCGGGCCAGGCCATGTACCGAATTCAGACGGTGGGGGAACGTCGTTTTCGCATCATGAATATCGTCGATGGCACTCCGTATCTGAAGGCCGAGGTGGAGTACCTGGAGGAGATGGATACGGAGGACGTGGGGGACCTGGCGCGTCAGGTGTCCGACTGCCTGAGCGAGTACCTGCAGCTGGTGGTCAGCTTCAAGAAGGGCTGGATACAGACGGTTGACACGCCTCAAGAGCCGAAAGCGCTCTCCTACGCCGCGGCCCAGGCCGTGACCTATCCTCCGATGGTGGGCCAATACTTGCTGCAGATACCATCTGTGAAGGAACGGTTGGAGCGGGTGCTGCCTCTACTGGAGGAGCGAACGTCTCTCCTGAAGGACGAGATGGGCAAGCAGAAGCGCTTTCGGGAGCGGATGAACTAGTTTCAGCTAGTGGCGAGACTTGCCCATCGGGCGTTTAGAAGGGTCTGCCAAATACTCTGAAGGCTCCGTCAACGGGAACAAGTCCGCTGAACAGTTCCGGGTGCAGGACCTCCGCCATTATCTCCAGTCCATCGAACAGCCTCGGCCCGGAGCGGCTGAAATAGGAGTTAGCATCGACAACAAAGAGGCTGTCGGTCTTTGCGGCGGTCAGTTCGGCCCAATCGGGTTTATCCGTTAATGCTCTAACTTCCGAAAGGCCCCGTCGCACGTCGAATCCGCAGGGCATGGCGATGACCACATCGGGTCCGGCTTCGACAATCTGCTCCCATTCGACGACGAAGGAGGGCTGTCCGGGCTTTCCGAAACAGTCGACGCCACCGGCCAGTTCGACCATTTCCGGCACCCAGTGTCCTCCGACCATCAGAGGGTCCAGCCATTCGAGACAGACGACGCGGGGGCGAGTGTCCGCCTTAGCCGCCGAGGACTCGATTCTGTCGGCGCGGTCTCGCAGAGAATCGGCGAAGCGGGCCGCCTTTTTCTCCACGCCTGCGGAGCTGCCGACCTTTGCCACGTCGTTTGTTACGTCTGCGAGGGAGTGGGGGTCCAGGGACAGGACTTCCGGCACATGGGGCAGATTCTCCAGGGTTTCGTGCACCTGTTGGGAAGGGACGGCGCAAACTTCGCACAAGGCCTGGGTCAGCACCAGATCAGGTCGGGCTTCTTCGAGGGTATCCAGATGGAGGACGTATATGCCGTCTTCCGAAATCAGGGCGTTCTTCACCTGCCGGTCGATTTCGCCGCTGGACGTGGCATCCTGAATGCGGCTGGAGACTACCACGGGTTTGTCAGAGGCGGCGCTAGGGTAGTCGCAAGCGTAGGTCACCCCGTGCAGGTCGTCCTGCAAGCCCAATTCGAAGACTATCTCCGTGGCGCTGGGAAGAAGGGAGACGATTCGGACCAAGGTTTCCGCCTCTCCAGCCGGCACGTGGGCCAGCCTTTGGATGTTCTCAAGGTAGCATAGGGAGCGGGGCCCTTCAACCGCCACTAAATTTGCCGCAAGCTGGGGGCTAACCTATAATCTAGCTGCGAGTCCACCATGCTTCTAGCTATAGATATAGGTAATAGCAACATCACCCTGGGCGTGTTCGACGGCCATAGGTTGAACTGCACGGCACGGCTCTCCGCCGACTCCCGCCGGTTGTCGGATGAATACGGAGAGCTTACCTTCAACATACTTGCCCGGAAGGGCGTTGAGTCTCGAGACATCAGGGACGCCGCCATCTGTAGCGTTGTCCCGCGGTTGACTCCCACCTTCGAAGAGGTATGCCGCGAGTATCTGCACGTGGACCCACTGACGGTGAATACGGGCGTCAAGACGGGGGTGCGCATTCTTTACGAGAACCCCCGCGACGTAGGCGCGGACCGGGTAGCGGACGCCGCTGCGGCCTACCGATTGTACGGCGGGCCGGCCATTGTGGTTGATTTCGGCACCGGCACCGTGTTCGACGCCATTTCAAGGGACGGAGACTATCTGGGCGGGGCCATCGCCCCCGGCATTGAGGTGGCTGCGGAGGCGCTTCATCAGACCACCTCCCAACTGCGTCGCGTCGACGCGGCCATGCCTCGAAGGGCGATCGGGCGCAACACGCCTGAAGCGCTGCAGTCGGGACTGATGCTGGGCTACGTTGGCCTGGTCGAAGGCATGGTGCGCCGCTTCAAGGATGAAATAGGCGGCGATGCGAAGGTGGTGGCAACCGGAGGACTGGCCAAGGTCATGGCAGGGGCTACGGAAATCTTCGACGCCACAAATCCTGACCTCACCTTAATCGGGCTTCGGATGATCTACGAGATGAATCGGGGACAGCGAGAAGGGGGACCAGGGTGATTCCGGTACTTCAGGGAAAGCACGTGGTCCTGGGAGTCACCGGCAGCATTGCCTGCTACAAGGCCGTGGACCTGGCCAGCAAGCTGACCCAAGCGGGTGCGCTGGTGGACGTGGTGATGTCGGAAGACGCCACCCGCTTTGTGGCCTCACTGGCTTTCGGAAGTATCACCCACCGGCCCGTGACGACGAGCCTTTTCGATCCTGACTCGGAGTTGAGCGTGGAGCACGTGGCCCTGGCGGACAGGGCGGACATTCTGGTTGTAGCGCCTGCGACGGCCAACACCCTGGCCAAGATGTCTCTGGGTCTGACGGACAACGCCCTTGTAGCCACCTATGCCGCCACAGCGGCGCCGGTGCTGGTTGCGCCCGCGATGGACGGGCACATGTGGGAAAATGCCGCCATCCAGGAGAACATCAGCCGACTGAAGGCCCGTGGGATTCGCGTGGTGGGGCCGGACACCGGATACCTCGCCTCCGGCAAGTTGGGCGCGGGGAGGATGGCGGCCCCGGAGGAGATTTTGGGACACGTGCGGGCAGTGTTGGGGAGCAATGGAGCGCTGGCGGGCATGCGGGTTGTGGTGAGTGCGGGCGGCACACGTGAGCCGCTCGACCCAGTGCGGGTGATCACCAACCGCTCGTCCGGGAAGATGGGCTACGCCCTGGCAGAGGCGGCTCGGGACATGGGCGCGTCGGTGACGCTGGTATCGACGTCGGAAACCCTTGATACGCCGCCCGCCGTCGAGATGGTGCGGGTGGAGACGGCATTGGAGATGCGGAACGCAATCGAGGAGGCCTGCCGGGGAGCGGACGCGCTGATAATGGCCGCAGCGGTATCGGACTACAGGGCCGCTGAGGCGAGTCCCCACAAGATGAAAAAGACCGGAGGTACGTTGAGTTTGACGCTGGTGCAGAACCCCGACATCCTTGCCAGCGTCGAAGGCCCGACAGTCCGAGTCGGGTTCGCTGCGGAAAGCCGAGATCTGTTGGAGAATGCCAAAGGCAAGCTGATCGCCAAGGGTCTGGACATGATAGTCGCCAACGACATCACGGAGTCGGGCAGCGGCTTCGGCGCCGACACGAACAAGGCGGCGATTCTCACTGCAGACGGTGAGGTGCATCAGCTTCCGATGATATCCAAGCTGGAGCTGGCACACCGGGTGTTGGAGCAGGTAAGCAACATATTTACAACTAAGGAGGGATAAGTCTTGGGAGTACGAAAGCACACAGCAATTCGAATATAAGCGAGGGAAAGAGAAAGGAGTCTATGAGTTTGCCGTCATCCAATGAGATGCCACGGGCCTACAACCCCAACGAGGTTGAGGAGTCCCTGTACCGGTCCTGGATGGAGAAGGGGTATTTTACACCGGAGGTAGACCGGTCAAAGAAGCCATTTGTGGTCATCATGCCGCTGCCAAATGTTACGGGAGACCTTCATCTGGGGCATGCATTGACGATGTCGCTGCAGGACATTCTGACTCGTTGGCATCGGATGCTAGGAGAAGCGGCCCTGTGGCTGCCCGGCAAAGACCATGCCGGTATTGCTACGCAAGTTGTTGTTGAGCGTCAGTTGGCCAGTGAGGGCAAGTCCCGTCAGGAGATGGGGCGAGAGAAGTTCCTTGAGAGGATGTGGGACTGGGTAGGCTTGTACGGGGGGAACATCGAAGAGCAGTTGAAGCGAATGGGAGCTTCCTGCGACTGGTCACGGCTTGTATTTACTCTGGACCCCGGGCCCAGCCGGGCGGTCCGAACGGCATTCGTGGACCTGTATGAGAAGGGTCTCATCTACCGCGGGGAACGCATCATTAACTGGTGCATCCGCTGCTCCACCGCCCTATCCGACCTGGAGGTGGAGTACGAGGAGGAAGACGGCTCTCTCTATTATGTCAAATACCCCCTGGAGGAGGGGGAGGGTTCCATAACTGTTGCCACGACCCGTCCGGAGACGATGTTTGGCGACACGGGAGTCGCCGTCCACCCGGAAGACCCGCGCTATCAGTCGTTGCTGGGGCGCAACGTGATACTCCCCCTCGCCAATCGTCCAATTCCCGTCGTTGGAGACGATGCCATTGATCGCGAGTTTGGGACTGGGGTGTTGAAGGTGACGCCGGGCCACGACACGGTAGACTTCGAAATTGGGCAGCGTCACAACCTTCCCATCGTGATGTCGGTGGATGACAGGGGTTTCCTTACCGAGGCTGCCGGGCAATTTGAGGGCCAGGAGAGGTTTGAAGGAAGGCAAAATACGGCGGAGGAGTTGGAGCGGCAGGGGTATCTGGTGAAGACGGAACCCCTGCGCCACTCCATCGGACATTGCCAGCGCTGCGCTACGGTGGTAGAGCCATTTGTCAGCAAGCAGTGGTTCATAAGGATTGAGCCTCTGGCCACGCCGGCCATGGATGCAGTAAAGGACGGAAAAGTCCGCATTGTGCCGGAGCGGTTCTCACGGGTGTACCTCAATTGGATGGAGAACATCCGGGACTGGTGCATCAGCCGACAGCTTTGGTGGGGACACCGGATTCCCGTTTGGTACTGCGACGGATGCGACGGTCTGACGGTGTCGGTGGAAGACGCAACGAGCTGCCGTCATTGCGGTTCGCAGGAAATCACTCAGGACCCGGACGTGCTGGACACCTGGTTCAGTTCCGGTCTCTGGACTCACTCAACCCTGGGATGGCCCGATGAGTCGGAGGCCCTGGACTTCTTCTATCCGTCCCAGGTGATGGTGACGGGCTACGACATACTGTTTTTTTGGGTTGCCCGCATGATAATGATGGGCATCGAGAACATGGATGAGCCGCCTTTCGAGACGGTGTTCCTGCACGGGCTTGTGAGGGACTCCCAGGGTCGCAAGATGAGCAAGACCACGGGCAACGTTCTTGACCCTCTGGAGCTTACGGAGACCTACGGCACCGACGCCTTGCGGTTCGCTCTGACAACCGGCGCCGCCCCAGGAAACGATCTCCGCCTGAGCACGGACAAGCTGGAGTCCAGCCGCAACTTTGCAAATAAGCTGTGGAACGCCTCGCGCTTCGTCATCGGTTCTTTAGAGGACGGGACTGCCGCCCGGGGATGGTATGAATTGGCCGACGTTTCACATCGGGAGGACCGGTGGATTCTGAGCAGGCTGAATCGGGTGGTGGAAAGCACCCGTCACTACCTTGAGCGATTCGAAATCGGAGAGGCGCAGCGGGAGGTCTACGACTTCCTCTGGAACGAGTTCTGCGACTGGTACATCGAGTTTGCGAAGATTCGGATGAGGGATGATGCCGAACCGTCTCCACTGCCTACGCTGGCCCACGTGCTGGAGAGTACCCTGCGGCTGCTGCATCCGTTCATGCCCTTCGTCACAGAAGAAGTCTGGCAGCGGCTGACGAGGGATCTGCCGAGGGAAGGCACGCTTGCCGAGTCAATTATGATTGCGCCGTACCCGGAGGCGGATGCGGCCAGAGTTGATGAAAAGGCTGAAGCAGAGGTGGCGCAAATCATTACACTGGTGCGCTCAATCCGCAACGTCAGGGCCCAGCTTCGCATCAATCCGAGGGAGGAGCTTCAAGCTACGGTGGACCTGCAGGGCCACGAATATCTGGTAGGGGATGAGGCTGAGGCGGTGAAGGGGTTGGCCCGGCTGCGTAACTTGAGCGGGACTTCTGACGCCGGGGCCTCTCAAGATGGAGGAGTGGTGACAGTTGTGGCAGGAGAGGTGGTGGTGGCGCTGCCCCTTGGCGAGGTCACCGATCTGGCTGAAGAGAGGCGGCGCCTGGAGGGAGAGAGAGATGATGCTTCCAAGCATCTGAAGCGTGTAGATTCGCTGCTTGCCAGGCCGCAGTTTCTTGCCAAGGCGCCGGAGCACGTTGTGGAGCGGGAGAAGGAACGCTCACAGGGATTGCGGGAGAGACTGAAGCGGCTGGAGGAGGTACTGGCGCAGCTTCCGCCCTAGGAGGGGGTTGCTAGTGGGGCGCTCGCCCTTCGTCCTTCGACAGGCTCAGGATGAGTGGGGAAGAGGCGTTAGATGGGCGATGAGGAGCCGCGGAACCGCTCCAGCCAATTCAAACCTTTGCGTGTGTCGCTGGCGACTCTGGCCGGGTCCCAGTAGTAGAGGCGGTGCTTGAACAGCCAGTAGGTGAACTCCTTGGACTGGGTGAGGCTGAACCCGTCCTGGGTTGGATAGCCCATCTTCTCCCTGAACTTGACTATCAGGCTGGCCTGTTCGTCGTCGTAGATCCGGCGAAACACCGCATTGCTCATGTCCTCCACGTCCACCCGTCCGCCGGCGCGCATGTCCTTCCGCACTTCCTCCTCAACGGCCACGTGCAGGGCCTCTTCCACCACGACGCCATACCAGAAATTCAGGAATCCCCGATACTTGTTGTAGCCCAGCAGATTCTTGAAGCTCTCCTCGTCGATGTAGGAGGGGAAACGGCCTGCAAATATCAGGTCTTCGACTTCGTGAATCTGTGAAGAGCCCCGCAACAGGGTGCACATCCTCTCGGCTAGAAGAAGGCAGTCGAAGGCTTCGCCCTGGATGACGTAGCGGTAGAGCCGTCCGTTGACGCGTTCCTCCGGCAAGGTCCACATACTCATGGCTTCGAGAAGGGCCTCGGCCCAGGGTCTGCCGGACTGGATGGCTTGGGAGAGGCGGTCAAGGGCCTCCGCCTCCACGGACGCGGGCGGTCCTGCGGGCTGCTCTATGAGCTCGACAGTGGCTTCGAAGGGTTTGACGTTAATGAGACTGCCCTCCCTCCCGGGGAGTGGCGTGATTGTGAGGCATTCCATCGAGTTCGGGGAACTCGGCTTTGAGGCGCTCGTAGGCGGATACCTGGCCGGTGGTGATATATTCGCGAATCTTGCCGCTGATGGCCTTTCCGATGCCGGGGACCTTCATCAGGTCCTGGCCCTGCCGGACGGGTACGTCGAGGGGATACGGGAAGTCCGAGATAATTTCTGCGGCTCGCCGGTAGGCTTGGATTTTGAAGATCAGGTCACCCTTTTTCTCCAACAGTTGGGCCATATCCTCAAATAGGGCAGCCAGTTCTTCGTTGACGGTAGACACGGGGCGGCCTCTATCCGCGGCCGTGGCAGCGCTTGAACTTCTTGCCGCTGCCGCAGTAGCAGGGGGCGTTGCGGCCAATCTTTCGCGCCGCGCCGTTACGAGCGACGCGGCCGTTGGGTGGGGCTTTGGCGGGGGCGGCAGCAGGGGCAAGGGAGAGGCGATATATGCCGTGGACAACGTCGTCGCGCATCTGGTCCAGCAGTTCCTGGTACATGCGGCGGCCTTCCCTCTGATAGGCCACCAGCGGGTTTCGCTGGCCGTAGGCCTGGAGGCCGATGCCCTGCCGGAGTTTTTCGATGTCGGTTAGCTGGGCCTTCCAGCCCAGGTCGAGAGCTCTCAGCATGAGGATGCGCTCCAAGGCCCGCATTCTATCCTCGCCCAGCTCTTCTTCCTTCTCCCGGTAGACCTCTTCGGCGTGAGCGACCAGGGCCTTCTTGAGTTTGCCGTGGTTGGCCTTCTTCAGCTGTTCCTCGTCATTGAAGGGCTCCGGAAGAGTGGGGAAGATTATGCGGAGGTTCTCAAGCAATCCCCGGTAGTCGCGATCCTCGACCACGCTTCCCTCAAGATGCTGGGTCAGGAGCTCGTCCATCTTCTCTTCAACCTTGGTGAGGACGGAAGCTCTCAGGTCTTCACCCTGCAGGATCTCGCGGCGGTCCCGGTAGATGCGGTCGCGCTGCTGGTTAAGCACGTCGTCGAATTCCAACAAGTGCTTACGCGCCTCGAAGTGGTAGCCTTCGACGCGGCTCTGGGCACCCTCCAGAATCTTGGTAATGACGCCGCTTTCCAGAGGCGCGCCTTTGTCCATGCCGGCCCAGCCGGAGACTTTGCTCATCATGTCCCTGGCGCGATCGCCGCCGAACCGCTTGATTATTTCGTCTTCCATTGAGGCGTAGAAACGGGTATCGCCGGGATCTCCCTGACGGCCGGAGCGGCCGCGAAGCTGGTTGTCGATGCGTCGGGACTCGTGATGTTCAGTGCCTATGACGGTCAGGCCACCCTGCTCGACCACTGCGTCGTGGTCCTTCTGCCACTGCTCAGGTGAGATGTCCAGGCTGTCGGGATTTCCTCCAAGTACGATGTCGGTGCCTCGTCCGGCCATGTTGGTGGCTACGGTTACGGCACCGGGGCGGCCTGCCTGGGCGACAACGTAGGCTTCGCGTTCGTGCTGCTTGGCGTTAAGGACCTGGTGGGGGACTCCACGGCGCTTGAGCAAGCCGCTCAGTTTCTCCGAGTTTTCTATGGAAGTTGTGCCCACAAGAACGGGCCTGCTCTGCTTGTGCAAGTCTCCAATTTCGTCCGCTACGGCCTTCCACTTTGCCGACTCCGACTGATAGATGAGGTCGGAGTGGTCTTTTCTTATCAGGGGCTCGTTGGTGGGGATCGGGACCACTTCCAGACGGTATATCTTGAGGAACTCCTCCTCTTCCGTCAGGGCGGTGCCGGTCATGCCGGCGAGTTTGTCGTACATGCGGAAGTAGTTCTGGAGGGTGATGGTGGCGTAGGTCTCGTTCTCCTGCTGTACCTGGATGCCTTCCTTGGCTTCGATGGCCTGGTGAAGACCGTTGGACCAGCGACGGCCCGGCTGGAGACGGCCGGTAAATTCGTCCACTATGATGACTTCGCCGTCCCTGACCACGTACTCTTTGTCCCGCTTGTAGAGCACACGGGCCTTCAGGGCGTTTTCCACGTAGCGCACGAGGTGGGCGTTTTCAGGGGCGTAGAGGTTTTGGACCTTAACCCAGCCTTCAATCCTGGAGATACCTTCTTCGGTCAGGGAGACGGCCTGGCTGCGTTCGTCGATGATGCTGTAGTCCGATTCAGGGCGGAGACGGCGGGCGAGCTTGGCTATGTCGTGATAGAGCCGGACAGGCTCCTGGGCCGGGCCGCTGATGATGAGGGGAGTCCGGGCCTCGTCGATGAGGATGTTGTCTACCTCGTCGACGATGGCGTAGTTGAGATTACGTTGTACCTGGAGGGCCGGGTCGACGGCCATGTTGTCCCTGAGATAGTCGAAGCCGTACTCGTTGTTAGTGCCGTAGGTAATGTCGCAGAGGTAGGCGTCTTTGCGGTGCGCGGGGGCGAGGTCATTATAGCTGGGGTCTTTGCCGCGGATGCCGGGTTCGTAGACGTAGGCCTCGTCGTTCTGCAGGCAGCCGACGGACAGGCCAAGCATGTGGAAGATGGGGCCCATCCATACGGGGTCCCGACGGGCGAGATAGTCGTTGACGGTGACGACGTGGACGCCTTTGCCTGAGAGGGCATTGAGATAGGCAGGGAGGGTCGCGACGAGGGTCTTGCCCTCGCCGGTCTTCATCTCGGCGATGCCTCCCTTGTGGAGGACGGAGCCGCCCATTATCTGGACGTCGAAATGTCGCTGGCCGAGGGTGCGTTTTGCGGCCTCTCGAACGGCGGCAAAAGCCTCCGGGAGGATATCGTCTTCGGATTTGCCGCGGCTTAACTGTTGGCGGAAGGAGTCCGTCTGCTCCTTGAGCCGGGCATCGGTGAGCCCTTCGAACTCTCGCTCAAGGCCGTTAACCCTCTCGATGAGGGACTGATATTTCTTCTTGAGGCGATCTTCGGGAGTGCCGATGATCTTGTCGAGTAAGCGGATCATGATTCTCCGTTGAAAAGTTCTCCAACGGAAAGGCCGTTGTGAATTCTCCTTATGGCCTCTCCGAGCAGGGGCGCTACGGAGAGGATGGTAACCTTGCCGTTCATGTGATTTTCGGACAGGGGCACCGTGTCGGTGGCTACCAGTTCTCTGAGGGGACTGTCTACCACCCTGTCGGAAGCGTCCCCCGAGAAGAGGGCGTGGGTGACGCAGGAATAGACATCCATGGCGCCGTTGGCCTGGAGGGCCTCTGCGGCGGCGATGATGGAGCCGCCGGTGTTGATTTCATCGTCGAAGGTCAAGACATTCTTGCCCTTGACGTCGCCGATGATGTTCAGCGTCTCTATTGAGGATGTGTTGCCCTCTCGACGCTTTTCGACGATGGCGAGAGGTACGCCAAGTCGCTCGGCCACGTCGCGGGCGCGCTTGCTTATACCCACGTCCACGGCGACGACTACGAGGTCGTCCAGATTCTTGTCGCGGAAATAGCGGACAAGGAGGGGGAGGGCGGTGAGCTCGTCCACGGGGATGTTGAAGAAGCCCTGAATCTGACCGGCGTGGAGGTCGATGGTGAGGAGGCGGTCGGCTCCGGCGGCGGTCAGGAGGTCGGCCACCAGGCGGGCCGTGATTGGCACGCGGGGCTGGTCCTTCTTGTCCGTTCGGGAATAGCCGTAGTAGGGAACCACCGCAGTGACGCGGCCGGCAGAGGCGCGTTTGGCCGCGTCTATCATGATCAGGAGCTCCATGAGAGCGTCGTTCACGGGGGCGCAAACCGGCTGCACAATGAATACGTCCCGCTCGCGGATGTTTTCCAGGATGCGGACGAAGGTATTGTCGTTGGAGAATTTGAAGACTTCCGCGCTGCCCAGGGAGATGTTCAGGTACTTGCAAACGTCCTGGGCCAGCTGCTGATGAGAGTTGCCAGTGAACACGCGAAGCTCATCGGACGGAGAGCGCATTCTACCCCCGAATGTGTAGATTTTGCCCGCTCTCATGCTTGCAGACGGCGATGCACGATGGGTTCCAAGGACCGACGGGCAAGGGTCTGTATGCTCAGGGTCATTATAGCATAGGCGTATTGGCGTTCAAATTTGCCCCGTAGGCCCGCTCGCGGACGTATTTCGGCAAGGTCCAAGGGGAATTGCAGGACTTTGCTAGTAAGGCCTGTTGCTTTTTGCTATACTGCGTTCGGCCTCCACGGGGGCCGCTTCATTTGTAACTGACGAGGAATGCAATGGGGGCGTACGCCTTAATTGGTGCGCAGTGGGGTGACGAGGGGAAGGGGAAGGTGGTGGACTACCTGGCGTCCAAGGCGCAGTGGGTAGCCCGGTATGCCGGCGGGAATAACGCCGGTCATACGGTGATGAACCACGGCGGAACCTTCTCCCTTCACCTGGTGCCATCCGGAATCTTTCAGCCCGACGTGTCCTGCGTAATCGGGAACGGGGTGGTGGTGAACCCGGAGGTGCTTCTGCAGGAGATCAGGGGGTTGTCCGAGCGGGGGGTGGACGTAAGTCGCATATACCTCAGCGAACGGGCCCACCTGATTATGCCCTATCATATTCAGATTGACGCGCTGGAAGAGAAGGCGCGGGGACGTGACAGCCTGGGCACCACGGGCACGGGTGTAGGACCCGCATACGTGGACAAGGCATCCCGGACCGGTATCCGCGCCGGTGACCTGCTCTATCTGGAGGATGAGCTTCTGCCCCGGCTGAAGCGCGTCGTTGAGGACAAGAGCCGGATTCTGACCAAACTGTACGACCAGCCGCCCCTTTCGCTTCAGGAGATACTGGACCAGTGCGCCCGGTGGAGGGAGGGCCTGAAGGACATGCTACGTCCCACCAGTTTCCTGATGCAGCAGGCCATTGAGCGGGGAGATACGATTATTATGGAGGGCGCCCAGGGTACGCTTCTGGACCTGGACCACGGCACATACCCCTACGTCACGTCATCGTCGGCGTCGGTGGGCGGAGCGGCGGCGGGGCTGGGGATACATCCGCGGAGCATCAGCGGCGTGATAGGCGTTTTCAAGGCATACTGCACCCGGGTGGGCAGCGGACCGTTCCCGACGGAGATGCTGGACGAACGGGCGGATGAGCTGCGCGAGAGGGCATGGGAGTATGGGACTACCACCGGTCGAGCGCGGAGAATCGGCTGGTTTGACGCGGTGGCAGCGCGGTACAGCCAGCACATCAACGGGTTTTCTTCGCTGGTGCTGACGCGTCTGGACGTGCTTGACGGCTTTCCATCCGTGAAGATATGCGTGGGGTATGAGTTGGACGGAGAGCTATTGGGATACTTCCCTTCGGGGGCGACCCAGTTGGCCAGGTGCAAGCCGGTTTATGAGGAGATGCCCGGCTGGTCGGACCCGACGGAGGGAGCTACCAGGATGGAGCAGCTACCGGCTGAAGCGGCGGCGTACGTGGCGAGGCTGGAGGAGCTGATCGGGTGCGAGTTTCACCTGATTTCCACCGGGCCTCACCGCGATGAGACGATAATGCTGAAGCCGATGATTTAGTCGGAATATTTGTAGTATAATACCCGTGTGGGGTGAGTTCTGCGGGGAAGGCATTAAGGAGGAGGAGTGGCCCAATGACCACGGGTACCGAATACAGGAGTGCAGCGGCGCATTTGTTGGAGCAGGCGCGTCAAGAGTTAGACCGTGGCGATGTGCGACAGGCGTCAGAGAAGGGATGGGGCGCTGCGGCGCAAGCGGTGAAAGCCCTGGCGGAAGATCGTGGCTGGCAGCATAAGTCTCATGTCGCTCTCTTTAGTGCAGTCAGTAGATTGGCGAGGGAAACCGGCAATGACGGGTTAAAGTCGCTCTTTCACTCCGCCAATAGCCTACATAGCAACTTCTACGAGAATACTCAAGACGCCGAGATGGTGGCTGGGGGGCTGTCAGATGTTTGCAGGTTTGTGGGAATGCTGGCCGAGGCGGAGTAGGCAGGTTCCGGCCCCATATTGGGGTGCAAGAGCGACTTCACCCCCATCCCTTCGGCAAGCTCAGGACAGGCTTAATCTTCCCCCGTCAAGGGGAAGAGGTTCACCAGCGCTTTTGGGGGGTTAGATGGGGAGGTCTACGGGGTAGTTTTCGAGGAGTTTGTCTACCTGGGCGGCCATGTCCGCGTCGGCGGGGATGAGGGGGAGGCGGGGCTTGCCGACGTCGAAGCCGACTTTGGCGTACGCGTACTTGAGGGGGATGGGGTTGGAGGCGATGCCGGTCATACCGTTGCACATGGGAAGAAGGCGCAGGTGCTCTTTGGACGCCTCTTTCAGCTTGCCTTCGACGGTCAGGTCTATCATGTGTCGCATCTGCTTTCCGAAGAGGTTGGAGACAACGCAGATGACGCCGTAGCCGCCCAGGCAGAGGAGGGGGAAAGTGTCGCCGTCGTTGCCGCTCCATATGCGAAAGCCGTCGGATGCGCCGTCGATGGTCTGGGCCATCAACTCAAAGTCGGCGGTGGCGTCTTTCACGCCCACGATATTGTCGACGTGGCTGCACCGGATGGTGGTATCCAGGGACATTTTGGTTCCGGTGCGTCCGGGGATGTTGTAGAGGATGCAGGGCAGATGGGTGGACTCGGCGATAGCCTTGAAGTGGCGGTAGATGCCCTCCTGGGGGGGCTTGTTGTAGTAGGGGACGGTGAGAAGGAGCGCGTCCACGCCGACCTCTTCCGCTTCCCGGCTGAGGTTGATGCTGTCCCAGGTGGAGTAGTTGCCGGTGTTGGCGATTATCGCGCCGCGGTCACCAACGGCGGCCTTCGTTTCGCCCCAAAGCCGGAGCTTTTCTTCGTGGCTGAGGGTGGGGCCTTCGCCGGTGGTAGCGCCGACTACCAGGCCGTCGCTGCCGGAATCCAGGATACGGTTGGCGAGGTCGCGGGTCTTAGCCCAGTCCACCTCGCCGCGTTCGTCCATGGGCGTGACCATGGCTGTCAGTAGTCGTCCAAGCTCTACCATGGCAGTCCTCCTTCTGTGCGAGTGGAATACATTAGGCTAGGCCTCAGGAGAGGCAGCGAGGGTCTTTGGCGTTAAGCAGTCTCTTCTGACCACTTCTTCAGCTATCTGAAGGGCGTTGAGGGCCGCGCCCTTCCTGAGATTGTCTGCGACTATCCATAGGGCGAGCCCGTTGTCTATGGTGGGGTCGCGCCGGATGCGACCTACGTAAACGTCGTCGGTTCCGGCGAGGTCGTAGGGCATGGGGTAGGAATCGCGGAACACTGTGACGCCGGGCATATCTTCAAGGAGTTGGGTGGCCTCAGCGGGGTCCATGGGACGTTCGAACTCAAGGTGGACGGCTTCGCTGTGGCAGGTATATACGGGCACCCGAACGCAGGTTGCTGAGATTCCCATGTAGGGGTCGTGGAGAATCTTGCGGGTCTCGTTAATCATCTTCTCCTCTTCCTTGGTGTAGCCGTCATCGAGAAAATCGTCGATGTGGGGGAAGAGGTTGAAAGCGAGGGTGTGGGGCATGGCTTCTGCACTAGTGGGTGCGCCGGTCAGGATGGCCTGGGCCTGGTCGGTGAGCTCCTGAACCGCGCCCGCGCCCGCGCCGGAAGCTGCCTGGTAGGTGTCTACTATGACGCGACGGATGGGGTTGACGCGGTGGAGGGGATACAGGGCCATGACCATCTGGATGGTGGAACAGTTTGGCGTAGCGATGATGCCCTGATGGTCCTCCACGTCCTTGCCGTTGATTTCCGGCACCACGAGGGGGACGGAGGGTTCCATGCGGTAGGCGGAGCTCTTGTCTATGGCCATTGCGCCATTGTTGACGGCGACGGGGACGAAGCGACGGCTTACGGAGGCTCCGGCGGAGATGAAAGCGAAGTCTATGTTTCGAAAGGAGTCTTCCGTGGCTTCCTGCACCTGGTATTCCTGGCCGCCAACGGAGATACGGGTCCCGGCGGACCGGCGGGAGGCCAACAGCTTGAGGTGGTTTACGGGAAAGGAGCGCTGTTCCAGGATCTTCAGGAATTCACGTCCCACGACGCCAGTAGCGCCGACCACTGCTATGTTGAAGTATTTGCTCAATTGAGGGAAGGCCATATGTAGAGAACTTGCCCAAGAATAACACAAGGGCGGTTCTCGAACCGCCCCTACGAGGGCACTATATTCCTAAAATTTTGTCCAAGCCTAGCACAAGGCCCTTTATGTTAACAACCTCCCGGATGGCACGAAGGACGCCGGGCATGTAGCAATCCCGGCCGAGGGTGTCGTGCTTGAGGGTGAGGGTCTGGCCCTGGGCGCCAAAGACTACTTCGTGGTGGGCGCTGCGACCGGGCTGGCGGAGGGTGTGGATGCCGACGCCGCCGACGTGAGCGCCCATTGAGCCCGGCAGGTTCTCGCGCTCGGGGTCCTTGCGGACGAATTCTCTTCCCTCGGCGGCGGCGCGGGCGATGGCTATGGAGGTGCCGGAAGGGGCGTCTATCTTGGCTTCGTGGTGGGACTCGATTATGTCGATGTAGTCGAAGAAGGGGGCCGCTTTTTGAACGAGGCTCTGGAGCACCACGGCTCCGAGGGCAAAGTTTGGGGCAACGACGACGCCTACGCCCTTTGCTCGCGCCCGTTCGTCCATGAGCTTGACGGCATCGTCCTTAAGACCGGAGGTGCCAGCGACGAAGCAGACTCCCGCTTCGATAGTCGTGTAGGCTGCGTTTATGGTTGCGTCGGCGTTGGAGAAATCAACAACAACGCGGGGTCCGGTCTGAAGGATGAGGGTCGGCAGGTCTGAGGAGAGGGGGATGGAACCGGAGCCGTCGGGCAACCGAATTTTGTTGTCGGGCGCGACGATGTCGACGCCGCCGACGGGCCGGGTATATTCAGCCTCGCAGACTGCCTTGAGGGTTTCCTGTCCCATCCTGCCGGCGACGCCGTGGATGAGGACTCTGATTTCTGCCATTGAACGCTCCGGGCGCAAGCTGCATATAGTATATATGGCAGGGCCGAATTAAGCCACTGCCATATATACCGAAAATCGAAGGTGTCAGCCCCGTTTGCGGGGCTGGCGGCGATGAGGATGCCTAGCGGCTGGGGGGCCGCCTGTAGCCGAAACCGCCGCCGCCACCTCCGCCGCGTCGTGGGGGACCACCCTGGCGGTCCCTGCGGGGGCCGCTGTTGCGTCCGGGGCCGCCGCCGCCTCTGCGTGGCGGGCGACCGCCTCCACCTCCGCCGTAGGGCCTGCCGCCGCGGTTGCCGCCGGGACGTCCGCCGAACTGGCGCCGGGGCGGGCTTTCCTCTCCGAAGAGGGCGCGGCGGGAGAGGTTGATGCGACCCAGGGAGTCTATCTCCTGGATCATCACGGTTATCTCCTGGTCCATTGCCACGCCGTTGTCCATTGAGGCCATCTCTTCGGTCCGCAGGAGGCCATCCTTGCCGGGCACGAGCTCGATGAATGCGCCGAAGTTGGTCATCCTGACGACCTTGCCGGTGAAGATATCTCCTACTTCGAGTTCGCGGGTCATGTTCTCGATACGGGTGCGGGCCTTTCTGATGGCTTCCGCGTCGTTGGCGCCTATCATAACCACGCCATCGTCGTCGATGTCGACAGTAGCGCCGGACTCCTCGATGATGGCGCGGATGTTGCGTCCACCGGGGCCGATGACAGCGCCGATCTTGTCGACGGGGATGGTGATGCGCTCCATCTTGGGGGCGTACTGGCTGAGGGAGGTGCGGGGCGTCTGGATGGCCTCGGCCATCTTGTCGAGGATGTGGAGGCGTCCGACTCGTGCCTGTTCGAGGGCTATTTCCAGGATTTCCTGGGTGAGGCCCTGAATCTTGATATCCATCTGGAGGGCGTTTATGCCCTTGGCGGTACCGGCGACCTTGAAGTCCATGTCGCCGAGGAAGTCCTCAACGCCCTGGATGTCGGAAAGGACGGCGTAATTGCCGTCGTCGCCCATGATGAGGCCCATGGCGACACCGGCAACGGAGCTTTTGACGGGCACTCCGGCGTCCATGAGGGCGAGGGAGCTGCCGCAAACGCTGGCCATAGAGGTGCTGCCGTTGGAACTGAGGACTTCGGACACGATGCGGAGGGCGTAGGGGAAGTCCTCCTCGGAGGGGAGGACAGGCTCGATGGCCCGTTCGGCGAGAGCGCCGTGGCCGATTTCGCGACGACCGGTAAACATGCGGCCGGTTTCGCCGACGGAGTAGGGCGGGAAGTTGTAGTGGTGCATGAAGCGCTTGCTGTCCTGGGGGCTAAGGGTGTCGAGGGTCTGCTTCATGCCGATGGTGGCGAGGGTGGCGATGCTGAGCACCTGGGTCTGGCCGCGGGTGAAGAGGCCCGTGCCGTGGGTGCGGGGGAGGATGCCGACTTCGGACGTGATGGGGCGGATTTCGTGGGCCTGACGGCCGTCGGGCCTTATGCCCTGGTCCAGGATGCGGGAGCGTACAACGTCCTTCATCATGGACTTAAAGATGCCGGAGACCTGCTTGGGGTCTTCGTCATTGAGGGCGGCGAAGAGCTCGTCCTTGAGCTGCTGTTCGGCGTCTTCGCGCCCGGCCTTGTCCGGGGTGGGCGCCAGCGCCGCTTCCAGCCGTCCGTTGAGGACGCCTTCCACGCGCCGCTTCAGGTCTGATTCGTCGGGAACTTCGGGGGCGGGCATCTTGGACTTGCCGACTTCCCGCACCATTTCGTCGATGAGGTCGATAATTTCGTCGTTGGTCTCCTGGGCGCGGCGTATTGCCTCGAGGGCCACTTCCTCGGAGACCTCGGTGGCGCCCGCTTCCACCATGCCGATGGCGCCACGCACGCCGGCAACGGCTACGTTGAGGGCGCTTTCTTCTATCTGCTCGAAGGTGGGATTGACGATATATTCGCCGTCCTTATAGGCCACGCGGCAGGCGCCTACGGGCCCGTCAAATGGGATGTCCGAGATGGACACGGCGGCAGAAGCGCCGACGATGCCAAGGACGTCGGGGGGGTTCTCCTGGTCTGTGGAGAGGACGGTGAGGACTATCTGGAGGTCGTTGTGGAGGCCCTTGGGGAACTGGGGCCGCATGGGCCTGTCCACGAGGCGGGCGGAAAGGATGGCCTCGGTGCCGGGGCGTCCTTCACGCCGGAAGAAGCTGCCAGGGATTTTGCCGACGGCGTAGAGCTTCTCCTCGAACTCCACGGTCAGGGGGAGGAAGTCGATGTCCGGTCGGGCTCTTGACGACATGACTGCCGTGGCGAGGACGACGGTATCACCGCAGGTAACTTTGACGGCGCCGTTGGCCTGGGAGGCCAGTTTGCCGGTCTGCAAAGTGAGCAGCTTGCCGCCGATGAGTTTCTGAAAGGTATGTTCCATTACAATAGGTATCAAATCCTTATAAGGGTAAAGAGGGGGAATAAAAGGAAAAAGCGCTCCGTTGGAGCGCCTATCTTCGGAGGCCGAGTCTGGCGATGAGAGACCTATACCGGGCCACGTTCTCTCGGGTCAGGTAGTTGAGCAGCTTTCTGCGTCGCCCAACTAGCCGGAGGAGGCCCACGCGGGTGTGGGTGTCCTTCCGGTGAAACTTAAGATGTTCCGTAAGCTCCTTGATTCTTCCCGTAAGGACAGCTACCTGTACTTCCACTGAGCCTGTGTCCCCCGGGGACCGGGCGTATTCCGCCATGATGGCCGACTTACTGTCTTTGTTCACTTATTCTTTCTATTCCCTCTTTCTCTTTTCAAGCACGAATTATAACATAGCCGGGGTACGTTTCAAATACGGCATGTGATTTGTTGGTGGAAATTGGTTTGACTCTGTACGTTGTAGCCACGCCCATAGGCAATTTAGAGGACATTACCCTTCGCGCCATGCGGGTACTTCGGGAAGTGGAGCTTATCGCCGCGGAGGATACGCGGACGACGCGGAAGCTGCTGGCGCGGCATGAAATCAGGACGCCGCTGATCAGCTTTCACCAGCATAATTACGTCCGGCAGACGCCAAGGGTGTTGAAAGCGCTTGAGGAGGGAGACGTGGCGTTGGTGAGCGACGCGGGGGTCCCGACGGTCTCGGACCCGGGGGCGGAGCTGGTGCGGAAGGCTTTGGAGCTGGGCATTGGGGTGACGCCGATTCCCGGGGCTTCGGCGGTGACCGCCGCGCTGTCGGCGTCGGGGATGCCGGCGGGCCGGTTTACTTTTGTCGGGTTTCTGCCACGCCGTCGGAGGGACAGGCTCAGGGTTTTGGAGGGGCTGGCTGGCATCGAGACCACGCTGGTGGTCTTCGAAGCTCCGCACAGGCTTCGGAAAACGCTTGAGGATATTCATTCGGCCTGGGGAGATCGGAGGATGGCAGTTTGCCGGGAGTTGACGAAGAAGTTTGAGGAGGTCTTCGCGGGTCCAATTTCCGAGGCGCTGGAGCGATTTGAGGAGCCGCGAGGGGAGTTTACGCTGGTGGTGGAGGGCGCGGAGCCGGCGGATACGGAAGGGTGGGAGCGGGAACAGGTGAGGGAGGCGCTGACGGAGTTGAAGCGGGACGGCGTGAGGGCGAAGGAGGCGGTGAGACGGGTGGTCGAGGCGTCGGGGGTCAGGCGAAGCGAGGTCTATCGGGAGTGGGTGTCTCTGGGCGGGGTTGACCCATAGGGTGCAGTCCGGCATCCGAAACAAAGGGATTTGGGCTATTCGTTTTATTCGTATGGCGATAACGAAGCATTCGATTCAGGCATAAATCCGATTCGTTTTTGAAAACGAATATGGGATTATTTTGGCCGAATCAGGCACGAAATTGAGGGTTTTGGGGATTCGTTTTCGTTTTTCTGAAAATTGCTTAAGTGGATGATGGATTGAGGCGAGGTCGGGGTGGGCCGGGTTTGGGAAGAGGCGCTGAAAGATACAAACGTTTTATTCATGGAGTAAGGTTAGCCGAGAGAGAACATCGGGTCAAGGGGGATTGTGTCACTTCTATGAGGGTCGCCATGCGGGATGGCAGGGGAGGCGCACCGGGATGGCGGAGTTGGGGGTCGTCGTCAGGTGACTCCTACAGAGGAGGTCAGGCGCAATACCTCGCTATGCTACGTAACGGAAGCCGATGGGATTGTGCTAAACTTGACGCCCTGCTCGCAGACGCCGCTGTGCGTTGGCGAGCTTTGTATGGAGAATTGATTGCAGGAGGAATGGCTGAGGGCCCATGCCGGAGCGGATATTCATAGCGGTTGCCTGGCCCTACGCCAACGGTTCCCTGCACCTGGGGCAGATTGCGGGATGCTATCTGCCGGCGGACATCTTTGCCCGGTATCACCGGATGAGGGGCAACGAGGTCATCATGGTTTCCGGCAGCGACCAGCACGGAACGCCGATAACCATTCGAGCCGACAGGGAGGGCGTTTCTCCGCAGGAGATTGTGGAGCGGTTTCACGCAGAGTTCCTTGAAAGCTGGCGTCGGCTTGGGATCAGCTTCGACCTGTTTACAACCACGGGGACGGAAAATCACTCCCAGGTGGTGCAGAGGCTCTTTTTGACCCTTCTGGAGAAGGGGTACATATACAAAGACAGCATGCTGCTTCCATACTCCGCCGAGCAGGACAGGTTTTTGCCCGACAGGTACGTGGAGGGGACGTGTCCGTTCTGCGGCGACCCGGGGGCGCGGGGAGACCAGTGCGACGCCTGCGGCCGGACACTGAATCCCACAGACTTAATCGAACCTCGCAGCGCCATCGGCGGCTCAATTCTGGAATTTCGGGAGTCGGAGCACTTCTTCCTGAAGCTGACGGCGTTCCAGGAGTCGCTGCTGGAGTGGGTGAAGCAGCAGAGTCACTGGCGTCGCAACGTGCTGAACTTCACCCAGCGCTATCTTGAGGACGGGTTGAAAGACAGAGCGATCACTCGCGACATCGAGTGGGGGGTCGAGATTCCGCTGGAAGGGTACGAAAACAAGCGGATATACGTATGGTTCGAAGCCGTGACGGGGTATCTTTCGGCGGCTATCGAGTGGGCGCAACGACAGGGAGAGCCGGAGGCGTGGGAGCCCTTCTTCCGCGATTCCAAGACCAGAGGGTACTATTTCATCGGGAAGGACAACATTCCCTTCCACACGATAATCTGGCCCGCCATGCTGATGGGGGACGGCAGCCTGATGCGTCCGTATGACGTTCCGGCAAACGAGTTTCTGAACATGGAGGACGCCAAGATATCCACCAGCCGGAACTGGGCCGTGTGGCTGCCGGACTACCTGGACAGGTTTGAGCCGGACCCGCTGCGGTACGTGCTTTCGGCGATTATGCCGGAGAGCAGCGATTCCAACTTCTCGTGGCACGACTTTGTGAGGCGGAACAACCAGGAGCTTGTGGCGACCTACGGAAACCTGGTGCACCGGGTACTGACGATGACGCATCGGAACTTCCAGGGGACGTTCCCGCAGCCGGGAGAGTTGGACGCTGATGATGAGGCGATGATGGGCCGGATTCCAGCGGCGCTTGACGAAGCAGCGCGGAACCTGGAATCGTGCCGATTCAGGCAGGCGCTCTCCGTCGCCATGGGCCTCGCGCAGGCAGCCAACCGATACCTGGACGTGAAGGAGCCGTGGCGAACTCGCAGGACGGACATGGAGAGGACGGCGACGACGCTGTGGGCATGTCTCAACGTGCTATCCTGCCTGCGTACCATTACCTATCCCTTCCTGCCCTTCAGCGCACAGCGTCTTCACGAAATGCTGGGCTACGAGGGGAGTGTGAAGGACACGGGCTGGAACTTGGACGAGATCCCCGTGGGGAAGTCCTTTGACAAGCCCGCCCATCTCTTCAGCAAGCTGGACGATTCGGTGGCTGAGGAAGAGCAAGAACGACTTCGGGCGGCGGCGCGGTAGGAGGACTAGTGCTCAAGAGCCTAGACATCAAGACGGCACAGATATACCAGCCCATCAAGGATGACCTCCTTCAGGTCAAAGAGAACCTGAAGGGGATGAAGCGGGACCAGGACCAGCACATGGCGCCGCTGCTGACGTACCTGTTTGGCAGGGGCGGCAAGGGGATGCGGCCTGCTGTCACGCTTCTGGCGTCGGGACTGTACGGGAAGGAGGCTCCGGCGGCGGTAACCATGGCTACTGCGGTGGAGCTTCTGCACATTGCGACGCTTATTCACGACGATACCGTCGACAACTCCCTGACGCGCAGGGGGATGGACACGATCAGCAACCGGTGGGACGAGAACGTGGCAATTCTGCTGGGGGACTACGTTTTCGCCGCCTCCGCGACGTATGTGTGCGACACGAACAACATTCGGGTTATTCGTCGGTTTTCCGAGACGATTATGGACCTTTCCAGCGGACAGTTGATGGAGTACTTCAACGGTCACAACGTGGAACAGTCGCGGAAGCTGTATGAAGACCGGATCTATCGCAAGACGGCGTCATTGTTCCGCACTGCCGCAGAATCAGGGGCAATTCTGGGAGGCGCGCCGGAGGAGGGGATAGACGCCCTGGCGCAGTACGGCTACAACATCGGCATGGCCTTTCAGATTGTGGACGATATTCTGGACGTGAGCGGCGACGCCGACGAAATTGGCAAGCCAGTGGGTAATGATCTGCTTCAGGGGGTGTTGACGCTTCCAAGCATCAAGCTGCTGGAACGGCACCCGACGGACAACCCCGTTCGCGCTTTCTTCGCCAACCGGAAGGAGGAGGCCCATCTCAGGAAGAGCCTCAAGATGATGCAGGAGTCGGACATCCTGGATGAGTGCCACGCCGAGGCGGAGGAGTATTGCGGGAAGGCCCTTCGGATACTTGAGGGGCTTCCCGATACCCAATCGAGGGAGTCGCTCAGCATTCTGGCCGCTTACGTGACGAAGAGGCAGCGTTAGGCCGGAGTTTCAAGCCTCCCAGACAACTTTGCCCCCTACGATAGTCATCTGAACTGCGATGCTGCCTATGTCCTCCGTCGGTGTTTGGGTGGGATTGTGGGACAGGAGGACGAGGTCGGCGAATTTTCCGGGACTGATTGAGCCCAACGACTTCTCCTGAAAGCAGGAGCGGGCGGCGCCGATGGTCCACGCCTTCAAGGCTCGATGGGCTGAGACGGCCTGATTGGGGCCGATGCTGCGACCGTCGGAAGCACGGCGCGCGACTGACGCTTGCATGTGGAGCAGGGGGTCCGGAAGGGCAACTGGGGCGTCGGAGCCGGCGGCCCAGGGGATTCCGGCGTTGTCCAGGGAAGCCAGAGGGTAGAGTTGGGGGATCAGGCCCGGATCAACCTGGGCGAGGTATTTGGGGCCGTTGTAGTAGATGAATCCGGGTTGGGTTACGACAAATGCGTCGCTGTCTTTGACCATGTGGAGGATTTCGGTGGGCCCTTCCGCGCAGTGCTCAATTCGGTGTCGGGGGTCCGGGCGCGGGTGGGCACGGACGGCGGTTGTGATGGCGTGGGCGGCGGCAACCACGGACTCCGCTTCTACGGCGTGGAAGGCTAACTGACGGCCCTTTCGGTGGTGATGGATGGCGAGTTCCGTCAGCTCTTCGAGGGTTGGTTGGAGGGCGCCTGTGGTCGAAGTCAGCATGACCTTGACTGCGCCCAGCCGTATCGCTTCGTCATGGTACGTGGAGGCGGCGTGCTGGAGTTCCTGGTCGTCGGCGTGGGGGAGGCCGGTCATCATTGTTGCTCTGGGGGTCAGGGCGCCTTCCTGCTTCAGGCGACTGAAGGTATGCCATTGGTCGATGCCGTTGTTGTGGCCTGCGTCCTGGATTGCAGTAATGCCCTTTGAAAGCAGAAGGGCGTTGGCGTTGCGGACTCCTTCCTCGAACTCGCTTTGGCTTCGAAAGGGTCGCATCATGCGGCCAATTTCGGGGGTCATTTCGAGGAAAACGCCGGAGGGCGAGCCTGAAACATCTCGGAGGATGACGCCGTGGGCGGGAGGAAGGAAGTTTGGTGCGATGCCGAGGAGATTCATGGCGGCGGTGTTGAGGATGGTGGCGTGGCCGGTCCGGTGGTCGAGTCGCACCGGATGGTCGGGGGCTGCGCGGTCGAGGTCGGCGGCTGTGGGGTGGCGGGCTTCCTTGAGCAGGTGTTCATCGTATCCGTAGGCGCGGACCCACTGGCCGGGGGGAGTCTGGCGGGCTTTGCGGGAAATGAGGCGCATAAGGTCTGCTATGGATTGGGCTTTGTCCGGGCCGCAGTCAAGTTGGAGGAGCCGGGAGGCGAGGGCGAAGAGGTGGCAGTGAGCGTCGTGGAAACCGGGGATTAGGGTCATGCCGTGGCAGTCGATTTGTTTCGTCGCCGGCCCTGCGAGGGGATCGAGGTCTTCGGAGGAACCGACGGCGATGATGCAGCCATCGCTGATGGCTACTGCGGATGCGTGGGGCTGGGTGGGTTCCAGGGTCAGAACCCGGGCATTGAACAAGAGCAGGTCTGCTTCAGGAGTCATGACGAGCGGCGAGAATCGAATAGGCGGGACAATCTTATCCTTAGTCTATTGAAGCCCAATTGTAGAGGCTGGGGATTAAGCCTCTGGGGCTGAATCAATGAAGACCTTGACGGCGTGCCAGACAAACATCTCCGGCGTGAGGCTGAGTTCTTTGGAGAGGTCTTTGACCTGCTGGGCCAGGGGGCCTGTCAGGGAGAAAGTGACGCTTTTTTCGTCCTCGGCCCAGAGGAGCAGGTGCCGGAGGGTATCCGCATCTAGCCGGGCTACGACTTCTGTGTTTTCATCGGAATCGAGCGGGCGGCGGTGGAGAGTTACGGCGCCATCGACGCTTTCGGCCGAGTAGGAGAACCGGCCGTCGTCGCCGATGGCGAAGGAACCTTTTGTCGCTTGTGGGTTAGTCAATGTCTGCGGCGTCGTGCTGCTCGTCGGCGTGGTATGAGCTTCGGACGAGGGGGCCTGAGGCGACGTGCTTGAATCCCAATTCCCTGCCTACGGCTGCCAGTTCGTTGAATTCCGACGGCGTGTAGAACCTGCCGATGGGCAGATGGTCTTTAGAGGGGCGGAGGTACTGGCCTATGGTGAGGAGGTCGCAGTCCACGGCGCGGAGGTCCTTCATGGTCTCCACGACGTCAGCCATAGACTCGCCCATGCCGACGATGATGCCGGACTTTGTGTGGATGTCCGGGGCTATTTCCCTGGAGCGTTGCAGGAGCCGGAGGGAGAGTTCGTAGTCGCCCTTTGGCCGAACCTTGGGGAAGATTTGTCGCACTGACTCGATGTTGTGGTTGAGCACCGCGGGACGAGCATCGAGGACGCGCCGCAGGGCCAAGTCGGAGCCTTCGAAGTCGGGAATGAGCACCTCGACGCGGCAATTCGGGAGCTCTTTTCTTATCTGCCTGATGCACATGGCAAAGATGAGCGCGCCGCCATCGGCGAGGTCGTCACGATTGACGGAGGTTATGACGCAGTAGTTCAGGTTCATGCGTTTGACGACCCTGGCGAGGCGGTGGGGCTCGCCGACGTCCAGGCCGGTCGGGCGTCCGGTGGTGACGGCGCAGTAGCGGCAGGCGCGGGTGCAGATGTCGCCGAGAATCATGAAGGTGGCGCTGCGGCGTTCCCAGCAGTCGCCGATGTTGGGGCAGCGGGCCTCTTCGCAGACGGTGTGCAGGTCCGAAGTGCGCATGAGGTGCTTCAACTGGCGGTAGTTGGAGCCGCCGGGCATGGGGACCTTGAACCATTCGGGCAGGCGCGGTCTGGTCTGGGTGGTCATGGGACTTCCACCCGCCGCGGAGGGATTCGGCATTTTTCCGCCGTTACGATGGCGTCGATGCAGAAGGCGGCCAGGTCCAGCCGCCGGTTGTGGTTGACTACGCGGTATTCGAAGTCATCCATGGCTTTCATTTCGTCGCGGGCGGCCTCGGTGCGGAGGCGGAGGCTTTCCAGGGACTCGCTCTTGCGAAAACGGAGCCTTCGCTCGAGTTCGTCGATGGAGGGCGGAGCGAGGAAAATCATGAGGGCGTCCTTGACCGCCTTACGGACGGTTTCGGCTCCCTGAATGTCCAGCTTCACGAAGACGTCCATTCCCTTGCCGAGGGCGTCCTTCACCTGCTGCTTGGGGACGCCGTACCAGTTGCCGTACACCTCGGCGCATTCAAGGAACTGTTCTCCCTCCCGCATGTGGTCGAACTCTTCCGTATCCAGAAAGAGGTAGTCGATGCCGTTTCGCTCGGAGCGCCGTCGGGGCCTGGTGGTGGCCGTGACTACGAAATGCCAGGGCCTGTCCAACTGCCGCATGTATTGGAAAACGGCGTCCTTACCCACGCCGGAAGGCCCCGAAACGACCACCATGAGGGGGTCTCCGAATCTATCGGGATAATCGGGGTTAATCCAGTCCAAGGGTAACTCTCAAATGGCGATTTGTCTCACTCAGCGGCGTTTCTTCTTGTCGTCTTCGTCTTCGCCCAGGAGGCCGGTTGTGGCCCTGCTGCCGAACATCAACGTGGCCGCAGTGCGTCCGAAGGAGAGGGGCTTGGGGCGTTCATAGTCTGCCCTGGCCCAGGGGGTAACGACTCCGCCGAGCCACTTTTCGCGCTCCTCAAAGGCGGTCTCGAACAGGTCGTAGAGGGGCTGGGACGCTTCTTCCTGCCGCATGATTCCCTTGATGCGCTCAAGCTCCATAATGAACTCGTTGATCCAGTGGATGATGCCATCCTGGTTGGTGAGGCACACGTCGCGATGCATGGCGGAATCGCCGGAGGCGAGGCGGGAAACGTCCCTGAAGCCGGAGGAGGCGAGATGGCTGATGTCTCCCCATTGGGGGCTTTTGGAGGTGGCGCCGATGAGGGCAGCGGAGAGAACGAAGGGGAGGTGGCTGACGGCAGCGACGAAGCTGTCGTGCTCCTGGGCGTCGATGAAGAAGGGACTGGCGCCCATGGCGGAGGTGAGGTCTACGATGGTGGTGACGCCCTTCTGGCTGGCGCCTGGGCTGGGCACGATGCAGTATGGGCGGTCGTTGAACAGGTCGCCGTCGGCGTTGTCGGGGCCGGGGGTTTCCCTTCCGGCGAGGGGGTGTCCGCCGACGAAGTCCACGTGGTCGGGGAGGTACTCTTTGGCCCATTCAAGGACAGCGGCCTTGGTGCCACCGGTGTCGGAGACGATGGTCCTTTCGTCGCTTCGGCGCAGCTGAGGGCCGATGTGTTCCATGACTTCCTTTATGGCCATTACCGGGGTGGCAATGAACACCATGCTGGCGTCTCGGACGGCGGCGGTCATGTTGTTTTCGACCCTGTCGACGGCCTTCATGCTCTTGGCCTTGTTGGCGCGGTACCTCTCGAGGTCCGTACCGACAATCTGGACGTTCTTGATGCCCACCTTCTTGATGGCGAGTCCCAGGGAGGTACCTATAAGGCCCGTCCCGATAATTGTTATGGTGTCCATGCAATTCCCCTGCGGATAGTTTGGTTGGTCTTCGGCCTATAGATGAATGTTACTTTAGAGGCGCTGGGTAGGCTTCTATTCTTCTTCGTGGTCGGAATGGGCGTTGCCGCCGCTCAATCCGGAGGGAAGAACGGCGCTGGCTTTTTCTGAACGGGGCTTTCGCTGTCGTGGGAGCTTGAGGAGGCTTTCCTTCATGGCCTTGAGGGAATCTTCCGACGCGGATGCCACGTCTACGACCAGAGCGTCTACGCCCATATCGCGGAGACCTTCGAGTTCCCTGGCGGAGAGGCCGGGGTTAACCTGGACGAGCAGGTATTTGTCGAACATGGTTCTAAGGGAGCCAACGTCGATGAGGCGCTGAAGGGTCAGGGGGCCGTCGACGGCGAGGGAAGTGAATGCGGCGGTGACGGGCAGGTCTTCGATGGCGCGGAGGAATCCGTCATTGGCGGCTTCAGGCAAAGACAAGATAAAGGCGGCCCTTTCGTCCCTGGCCGCCTCCACGGTTACGCTATCTGCATCGACCAGGAAAAAGTCGCAACCCTGCTGAATGAGGCCGTCCGCAGTCTCACCGTTCAGGTCATTGACTTTCATACCCCAGGGGGTTGAGCCGAGGGCTTCGGTGAGGGAGGCGAAGTCTTCGGTAGATTTCGCGTCCGCAATAAGGGCGCCATCGGCGTCCAGATCGGAGAGGCATTTTGCGTGTTCCGTAGAATTTGCGGAGAGGACGCCTATGAGAGCCATGGCGGGGGTCTGGGCGGTGCGGCCGGAGGCGCCGAAGCCTATGGGCGCGGGGGAGCCGCGGCTGATTTTCTCGATTCTGGATACAAGTTTGCTCATTAATTCTCCCATAAATCGGGTACCCGTATTTTGCCGTTGAAGGGTGTTACCTGTCAATTGGGTTCAGGGCAACGCCACTGCAAGGGCGGGCGGATTCAGAAGGCCAGGAAAGGAATTACGAAATCCACCCAGACACATAGTCTGTACATTTCCTTGACAATGCATAACGTTTCATGTCTACTTGCCCACGTAGAGATGTTCCCTGGCGGTGAAGCATTCTCCCAATAGAGCATTTGCTTGCCGAGGGAATTTTCTCTATCAGCTCAAACCACACCAAGTTCAGGAGGTGGAAAGAATGCTTAAGAAATCCAAGCTTGGGTTGTCACTAACGGCCCTGCTGCTCGCAGTGGCGGTGGCCATGACCCTTGTGATTGCCGCCTGTGGCGGCGACGATGAGGAAGAGCCGGCAGCGACAGCAGCACCGGCGCCCACGGCAGCCCCGACGGCGGCACCGGCGCCGACGATGGCTCCCACACCAACGGCGATGCCGACGACAGCGGCCCCGCCAGCGGAGCCGGAGCCGGTTTCGCCACGACTGATTCTGGCGGTCCCACCGCCGTCCCAGGAAGTGGGAGTAATACACCTGGCGAATAACCTGACCAACTCCTTCCTGGTGCATTACGACCATCTGATAGCGTCCGATCCGCAGACAGCGGCGTACGGTCCGCAGATAGCCACGGAGTGGGACACTTCTCCCAACGGAAAGACGTGGACGTTCAAGCTGAGGGATGACGTGCCCTTCTATGGAAAGGACGGGAACCCCTCCGAGTATCACCTAACCGCAGAAGACGTTGTCTTCAGCTTCAACCTGCTGATAGGAATTGGAACAGAAAAGGCCATCAACCCAGCCAACTGGGAAGGTTACGCAGGCAGGGAAGACGCTCACATAGCAAACGGCGACTACGAAGTCATTTTCGACATGCACGTAGTCCAGCTTGACCTGCTGACGTTCATGTCGGACGAGGTTGAGAGCGGGATTTCCAGCAAAGGCCACTGGGACTCTGCCGGTGGCGATGACGTGAACAAAGAGGAGGCGTACAACGCTAATCCGATAGGAGCGGGCCCCTTTACGCTTCAAGAGCTCAACCAGGGGGTTAACTACCTCTACGAGAGAGTGGAAGACCACTGGCGGCATACGCCGTACTTCCACGAGCTTGAGATGAAGATGATCCCGGAATCCGCAACCAGACTGGCTTCCCTGCTTACTGAGGAGTCCCACCTGGCTGTGGTGCCCAGGGACATTCACGACCAGGCTACTGCCGCAGGTATGGAGATATACCGGGCAAGCATTCCCGGCGGTCACTTCAACATGAGGCTTCCCTGGTACAAGCCCCAGAACTACGTGAAGCCGGACGGCTCAAAGGCGTATTCCGCCGGGCCGGAAGGGCCCACGAAGGGCTATGACCCCAATGACCCGCTGAGAGATACACGGGTCCGCCGGGCGCTTCTGATGGCCATGGACCGGGACGAGATCAACGACGTGTTCTTCCAGGGCCGCGCCATCCCTGACCCGATGGACTACTTCCCGCCCTGGTCGGACATCTTCAGAGACGAGTGGGCGCCCTTCCCAGGGCCCGACGGAGCGACGGGAGCCGCGGGCGGTTGGGACCACCCACACGACATTGAAGGCGCGAAGGCTCTGCTCGCCGAGGCCGGCTGGCCCGGCGGCGGCTTCACCATCACCATCCACGTACCGAACAACCACTCGCTGGTGCCGGAGATGCCGGAAGTGGCCGAGCAGATTGGCGTCTACTGGAAGGAGGTTGGCGTAGACACGGAGTTCGTCTCGCTGACTAACCAGCAGGTGTTCGCGACGGCGTGGACGAGAGAGAAGTCACAGGCCGTGTACATGAACGTTTCGCCCAAGTCGGCCCACCCGTGCGTAGCCATGGTGTTCAACCGGTATGAGTCGGGCCGCGGCTTCTTCGACTACGACGAAGTTTCGGAATACAAGAACCGGTGCGACCAGATGGAGAATGCAGATGAGCGGCGTCAGCTGACGCTGGACTTCGGCGACTGGTGGTATGAGCGGACCGTGAACTTCCCCATTTTGTGGGTGTTCCAGGAAGGCGCGTACAATCCCGGCGTGCTGGAGGGTTACAGCGTGAACCTGCTGCACCACGCGCCGGTACGCTATCACGAGTTCACCATGCCCGTTTACAAGTAGTATTTTCGGCATACGCAATGCTGCTGATGCGGCACTGATCGAGAAGAATAGGGGCGTCGGGGCTGAGGCTCCGGCGCCCCTTCGACAACAGCAACAAAGGCGACCAAAGGAGGCACTAAATGATTGAGATTCAAGGAAAGATGGTCTACGAGTCCCTTGAGGAGGTCATCGACCCCAAGCACACGGCGCTGATGATCATCGACATGCAGAACGGCCTCGCCTCGAATGAGGGATATACGGCCCGTCACAGCAAGTTCAGCATCGCCCACCAGAGGGAGATTCTGCCGAGGGTGCAGAAGATGCTGAAGGCGGCCAGGGAGATGGACATCTGCATTGTTCACGTGCAGGTGGTGTTCGACAAGAACGGCGGCTCAAGCTCCCCGGCGTGGTTGTACATGAGCTCGCGTCTGCGCGACCTGGGCGCTTACTGGGGACATTCGATGGGGAACGACAGGCGCACCAGCCAGGAGGTGCTCATCGACGGGACCTGGGAGGCGGAGATAATTCCCGAGCTGGAACCGCTGCCCAACGAGATTGTGGTGAAGAAGCACCGCAACACGGCCTTCGTGAATACGCGAATGGACCAGATTCTGAAGTCCAACCGGATAGACTCGCTGGTGGTTACTGGAACGAGCACCGCCGGGTGCGTGCTGGCCACGTGCCTGGACGCGCTTTGGAACGACTACTATACGGTGGTTGTTTCCGACTGCATTGCCGACGGCTTTCCGGAGAGGCACGAGGCAGGGGTTGCGATTCTCAGAGAGAAATTCGACATGCCCACCAGCGACGAAGTGCTGGGCATCTGGGCGAAGCAGCGTGTAGGGGCAGCGGCCTCCTAGCGGATACCGATATCCGGACGGTCGAACATGGACCCACTGGCGGCGCCTAAGGGCGCCGCCGTTATTTTCAGGTTCCAGAGGATTCCGTTGACGGCATCCCGAATGAGCCGGTTGTAGTTGGCCCGGCGGAGGGTTTTCCAGCGTCTTCCTTTGAAGATGGCGACTCCACCGGATATATCTACGGTGGCGTCGAAGACAACCTGATGGCCCTGGGAGGAGAAACCGTCCAGCTTCTTCTGGAGCAGTCGCTTGCCTTTCAGCTCGATGGAGAGAGCACAGGTCACGCGACCGGGCTGCCACGGCAGCCGAAACCTGACGTTGAAGTCTCGAAGTCCCGTTACGCGGCTTTCGATGCTGGAATCGTTGGGTCGAACGGACTCCTCCAGGGGGCGGAAGGGGCGGAACCCGTTCTGACGAAGGGCGTTTACCAGCTTGGTGACGAGGGCTTCCATGGAAACAACGCGTCCACGCCAAGATCTCAACGGAGCCAGGTCAATTCCCTGAAGGGCGGAGTACCGGCGGAAGCCTACGCGAACGTGCCGGGGCATGAGAGGGGCCGAGGGCGCGATGCCGGGCTTAATGCCGAAATCACCGGCGCCAGTCTGGGCTGATCCGGCGCGGTTAGACCAAGGTTTTATGTCAATCGCTTTTGCCAATGCGAGACGATTATAAAGGTCTATGGGGGGCAGTTCAAACTAACTGAGGGCAGTGGTACGGGATGTTTTTGCCCGACAAAGCCCGACAGCAGGAGCAGGGAGGTCAGTGGCGGAAGTGTCTGGTCCCGGTAAAGACCATGGCAAGGCCTCGGGTGTTGGCGGCGTCGATTGAATCCTGGTCGCGTATGGAGCCTCCTGGTTGAATGATGGCGGTGACGCCGCCATCAGCAGCGGTTATCACGTTGTCGGAGAAGGGGAAGAAGGCGTCGGAGGCCAACACGCTGCCTTCAGCCTGGTCGCCGGCGGCGCGTAGTGCCAGAAACACGCTGGTGACACGGTTGGGCTGGCCGGCTCCCATGCCGATGAGAGCTCGGTCCTTTGCGAGGACGATGGCGTTGGACTTGACATGTTTGGCGGCCTTCCATGCGAATTCAAGGTCGCGCATCTCGCTATCGGTGGGGGCTCTTTCGGTGACGTTTTTCCAGGTTGAGGCGTCCTCACGCCCGGCGTCAGGGGTCTGAACAAGCAGACCACCCGTAATTGGACGGAGGTCGTAGTCCAAAGCGTCATCGACATTCGCATCACGCTGGATGACGCGCAGGTTTTTGCGACGCTTGAGGAGGGCCAGAGCTTGAGGGGTGTAGGCGGGGGCGATGATCACTTCATAGAATACACCCCGCATGGCCTGAGCAGTGGACTCTTCGACGGTGCTGTTGAAGCCGACGATGCCGCCATAGGCAGAAACGGTGTCGCCCTGGAAGGCGCGGGTGTAGGCTTCCTTCTGGTCGGGGTGGCTTGCGAGGCCGCAGGGGTTGGTGTGCTTGATGACGGCGACGGTGGTTTCGTCGAAATCGCTGACGACACGCCATGCAGCGTCGGCGTCGACGATGTTGTTGAAGGAGAGGGCTTTGCCGTGAAGGAGTGTGTCGCCCGCGCTGTTGGCAGTAGCTGCCGCTCGATAGAGAGCGCCAAGCTGGTGGGGATTTTCGCCGTAGCGGAGGTCGTGGGCTTTTTGATAAGCGAGGTTCAGGGCTTGGGGCAGGGCGTCGCTGATGGAGGGAACAGTGGATGAAGATGGATTCCGGCTTTCGCCGGAATGACGGATGGTTAGGTAGGATGCGACGGCGTTGTCGAAGTCGGAGACGTGGCTGAAGGCTTTTTTGGCCAGGGTGCGTCGTTCGTTGGAGGTGAGACCTGCGCCGTTCAGCTTTTCCGCTATCCAGCCGTAGTCGGAGGGGTCACAGACTACGGTGACGGCGGGGAAGTTCTTCGCTGCCGCACGAAGCATGGAGGGACCGCCGATGTCGATGTTTTCGAGGGCGTCTGCGAGGGTGGTCGACGGGTCGGCTATTGTTTGCTCGAAGGGATAGAGGTTGGAGACGACAACGTCTATAGGGTCGATGTTGTGGCCGGCCAGTTCTTCCAGGTGGGCCGGATCGTCGCGGCGAGCCAGGAGGCCGCCGTGGATGCGGGGATGCAGGGTCTTGACGCGGCCTTCCAGAATCTCCGGGAAGCCGGTGATGTCCGAAACCCTGGACACGGGGACGCGGGCTTCGCTGGCAAGATAGTCGTAGGTGCCGCCGGTGCTGACGAGGGAGTATCCCGCGTTATGGAGGGCCTGGGCGAAGGGGGCGAGATCCGTCTTGTCGTAGACGCTGATGAGGGCGAGGCCGGACATGATTGAAGGGCGGTGGAGCCCGCTACCTCTGCATGTGTACCTGGGTGGAGTCGGTCCGCTCAATCACTTCGCCCATAACCACAGCGTCGGGGAGAGAACGCTGCAGGGAGGCCCAGGCGTCGTGGTCGCAGATGAGGACCATGCCAAGGCCCATGTTAAAGACCTGGTACATCTCCTGAGGGTCTACTGAGCCGACGTCCTGGATGAGGTTGAAGATAGGTTGAGGCTCCCAGGCGTCGAGGCGGACGCGGGCGGCGAGGTGGTCGGGCAGAAGGCGGGGGATGTTGTTGGGGAGTCCGCCGCCGCTGACGTGGACGACGGCCTTGAGGCGGCCGAAGTGGGGCTTGAGGGTGTGGTAGTAGGACCGGTGGGGCTTGATGAGTTCCTCGCCGAGGGTGTGGCCCAGTTCCTGGTACCGCTGATACAGGATTGAGGGATTGTCGTCGATGTCGAAGACCTTTCGCACGAGGGAGTAGCCGTTGGTGTGGAGGCCGCTGGAGGGGAGACCCAGGAGGACGTCTCCTTCTACAACACCGCTTCCGTCGATGATTGCGGACTCCTCGACGGCTCCAACGACGGTGCCCGCGAGATCGAACTCGCCGTCGGCGTAGAGGCCGGGCATCTGGGCGGTCTCGCCACCGACGAGGGCGCAGTCTACTTCGCGGCAGGCCCACACCATGCCGCGCAGCATGGGTTCGACAATCTGGGGGTCGAGCCTGCCGAGGGAAATGTAGTCGAGGAACATGAGGGGGTGGGCGCCGCAGGTGACGATGTCGTTGACGTTCAGGTTCACCAAGTCGATGCCGAGGGACTCGTAGTGTCCGAGGAGGGAGGCGACTTTCAGCTTGGTACCGACGCCGTCGGTGCTGGCGGCGAGGACAGGGTTCTTGTAGTTGCGGAGGCGGTAGAGGCCGGCGAAGGCTCCGACGCCCTTCAGGACTTCCGGGCCGTGGGTCAGGGAGGCAAAGGCTCCGATGCGTTCCTTGAGGGACTCGATGCCCTGGAGGTCTACGCCGGCGGACTGGTAGGCATCAGATTTCATCGCAAACCTTTGGGGTTGACGTGGTTGTTCTCATTTTCACCCCCATCCTAACCTTCCCCCGTCGAGGGGGAAGGGAGAAGATGGATTCCCGCTTTCGCGGGAATGGCGATGTTGGTCGAGGGGGAAGGGAGAAGAGGGATTCCCGCCTTCGCGGGAATGGCGAAGTGAGTCGAGGAGGAAGGGAGAAGAGGGGAGGGAGCTTCTCGTCTCGGCACTGATAGGTTCGGCAGGGCTCCGCGCACGTTGGGGCTATTCAATGAGTTCACCGGTGCGCTCCAGCACCAGCTTGTCCATTTCGAGTTGGATGGGGATGGGGTAGTTGCCGCTGAAGCATGCGTGGCAGAAGCCGTTGGACTGCCCTTCTACCACGTCGAGCAGACCTTCTTCGCTGAGATAACCGAGGGTGTCGACGCCGATGAATTGGCGGATTTCCTCCACGGTCATGTTGGCGGCTATGAGTTCGCGACGGGTGGCCATGTCCACGCCGAAATGGCAGCTCCATCGGATGGGCGGGGCGCAGACGCGCATGTGGATTTCTTTGGCGCCGGCGCGGCGGAGGAGGCGAACGACCCTGGGGGTGGTGGTGCCGCGGACGATGCTGTCGTCGACGACGATGAGGCGCTTGCCCTGGATAACGTCGGGCATTGGGTTGAACTTCAGCTGAACGTCCAACTCCCGCAGGCTCTGGTCCGGCTGGATGAAGGTCCTGCCGACGTAGCGGTTCTTTATGAGGCCATCGCTGTAGGGGATGCCGATTTCAGCGGCGTAACCCATAGCGGCGGCGGTGGCGGAATCGGGGATGCCGATGACCACGTCACCCTCGGCGGGCTGCTCCCTGGCCAGCTTTGCGCCCATGGCGCGTCGGTAGGAGTAGACCTGGGCGCCGTCAAGCTGGGTGTCGGGACGGGAGAAGTAGATGAGTTCAAATACGCAGAGGGCGCGTCTCTGGTCTCTGCCATCCCATATGAAGGAGCGGATGCCGTTGCGATCAATGATGACGGCTTCGGCGGGCTCAAGCTCGCGGACGTATTCGGCGCCTACGTGGTCGAGGGCGCAGCTTTCGGAGGCGACAATCCAGCCGCCGCTGCTCAATCTTCCGAGACAGAGGGGGCGCACGCCGAGGGGGTCCTTGATGCCGATGACCACGTCTCTGGTCTGCACAACGGCGGAATATGCGCCCTGGGCGTTGCGCATGACGTAGGCCAGCCGCTCTTCCCAGGTCTCGCCGGGAGCGTTGGCGAGGAGGTAGGCCAATAACTCGGAATCACTGGAGGTTGCGAAGGTAAGGCCCCACTCGGACTGGAGCTTCTTGCGGAGGGCGAGGGCGTTGACGAGGTTGCCGTTGTGGCCGAGGGCAAGCTGGCCGTTGACGCCGGAAACGACGAAGGGTTGGGCGTTGGCGAGGGTGCTGGAGCCGGTGGTGGAATAGCGGGTGTGGCCTACGGCCATGTCGGCGGTGAGGTGGGCCAGTTCCTCTTCCCTGAAGGCCTGGGCGACGAGGCCCATGTCAGTGTGCACCCGGAGGAACTTGCCGTCGGAGGAGGCGATTCCGGCGCTCTCCTGACCGCGGTGCTGGAGAGCGAAGAGGCCGAAGAAAGCGAGGCGAGCGGCCCTGTTTCGAGGCGAATAGACGCCAACCACCCCACATTCTTCCCTGGGCTTGTCCGGGAAGGGCCAAGGCCGCCGGCGTTCAGCCATCTCCACCCCCTACAACTGGATTATAGACTGGTACGTTTTCGTGGTCAACGGGAAGGGTCCATGTCAGGCAGGAATTTCATGTCAGCGCCTGCCGGAATTGCCCGTCGGGTTTATCGAAACGCGGCGTCCGTTGGCCCAACCGGAGCTTTCCGTGGTGACGGAAGGGTTATTTGAGAGGGCGAGGTGCACGACGCGGCGCTCGGCGGGGGGCATAGGCTCCAGGGAGATGGAGCGTCCGGTGGCGGCGACCTTGTTGGCAACCCGCTGGGCCAACTCCTCGAGGGCGCGCTGCCTTCTGAGCCGGTACTCCTCCACGTCCAGAAGGACGCGGACGTTCTCGTCCCGATTTCGGTTGACGATGATGTTGACGATGAATTGAAGGGAACGGAGAGTTTCACCGCGTCGGCCGATGAGCAAACCGGCGTCTTCGCCTTCGATGTCCACCTGGGGCCCGCCCGACTGGGGGTCGTGGGCGCTTCGCAGGGTACAGACGGCGGACGCACCCGCCAGATCCAGGATATGGGAGACGACCTCCATTGTCTTATGCCCGGCATCGTCCAGGGTTGAGAGCTTGCGGACGCGAATCTGGGCGTCTTCGGAGCCTATGCCGAGAAAGCCGACTTTACCGCGGCTAATTACTTCTACTTCTACCTCGTCGCGCGCGGCGTCGAGCTCGTGCATTGCGACTTCGATTGCTTCGTCGACGGTTTTTGCCGTTACTACTCTTGTCTGTGGATCCTCCGTCATCAGTTGTTTCCTCCTCGGGCTGAGAGTCTTCTTCGTCCTTATCGTCGCTGTCCTCAGATGCGGGCGGCGATGACTTACGGAAGAGAGGCTCCCAGCCGGTTATTGGATACTGGGTAAATACGCCCACCACGTTCGACACCACCCAATAGAGGGCGAGGCCGCTGGGGAAGGTCATGCTGAGCAGGCCGAGCATGATGGGCATCATCCAGAGCATCATTGACTGGGTGGACTGCTGGCGCGGGTCCGCCGAGGGCATGGACGTCATCTTCTGCTGGACCCAGGTGGAAGCGCCGACCAGCAGGGGCATGACGATGTTTGTGGGGTCCGGCTCGGCGAGGTTGAGCCAGAGGAAGTCGCTGCTGAGGGGTATGGCCTCGTGGACGTTTGGCACCCAGGAATAGAGCTTTTCAGACAGGGCAACGAGCCTGTCGGGGTTGGTGGGCAGGGTCTGAATGAGGGCCTGGAAGAGGCCTATCCAGATGGGGAACTGGATCAGCAGGGGGCCGAGACAGCCGACGGGGTTGACGCCGGCCTCCCGGTACATCTTCATGGTCTCCTGGGAGAGCCTCTTGGAGTCTCCCTTGTACTTGTCCCGCAGCTTCTGCATCCTGGGCTGCAGGGCGGTCATGGCGCGCATCTGCCGGATCTGTTTGAGGGTCAGGGGAGTGGTGAGGATGCGGATAATGATGGTGAAGGCGATGATGGAGAGGCCCATGTTGCTGAACAGCACGGAGTAGAGGAACACCAGGCTGTTGATCATGGGCCGCAGGATGCCCTGATTCCAGATGTCGGTGAAGAGGTTTGCCAGGATATATTCCATGCTTGTCGCCTATTCCCGGGTTTCCAGGGTCCAGGATACCCTCCATCTGTCCACGTCCAGAGACCTTACCACACCGTCCACGTCACCGAAATAGACGCGGGCGAGTTCCCCGGAGCCGGAGGCGGCAAGGGAGGCGCGGATGTCCTTTTCGAGGTCCAGGGGCACCTCCTCGGCGGTGCCGGTGTCCAGGTCCAGGATAGATACTATGCCACTTTTGGCGGCGACGACCAACATGTCGTCGACTAGGGCGGGGGTGGCGTTAACTATGTAGCCGATTTCATGGGTCCAGAGGGGAGAGTCGCCTTCGCGCCGGTTGAGGGGGAGGGCGAGGACCTGGCCGCCCATGTCGGCGGTGTAGACGGTCTCGCCGTCGGAGACAGGACCGGCCCACCACCATCCATCGGAAGAGTACGTCCAGAGGACGGCGGCGTTGGAGGCATCGAGGGCGTAGAGGGTGCGGTCGAAGGAGCCGAAGATTACGGCATTTCCGACAACGAGGGGGTTGGTGACGATGGCGCCTTCGGTCTTGAACTTCCAGACTTCATCGCCGGATTCGACGGAAACGGCGTACATGTAGCCGTCCATGGCGCCGAAGTAGGCCACGCCGTTGGAGACGGCGGGGGTGGACCAGATGCGACGTTCCTTGCCGAGCCCCATCAGGAGTCCCTGGGTCTGGAAGGTCCAGAGCCGGTCGCCGGTGACGGCGTCGAAGCAGTAGAGTCGGCCGTCTTCGGAGCCGACGAGAAGACGGCTGCCGTCGATGGCGGGGCCGCCGACGAGAGCGCCTTCGATGGTCTTTTCCCATTCGTCCTGCTGTAGCTGGCTCCGGTTGTCCGGTTGTCTGCTCCTGCTGAGGGCCAGGAGACGGCCGGTTTCCTCGTCGGTGTGGGCGCTGGTCAGGTAGACATGGGTGTCGCTGACGGCGGGAGCGCCGAAGATGGAGCCGAGTCGATTTTCCTCGCGGGGTTTGTATTCCCAGATGGGGCCGATGCGTTCGTCCCTGTCCATTTCCTGAGCGTTCAGGGCGAGGACGTTGCCGTCGCGGGTGCCGGTATAGACGACGCCATCAACGGCGGTGACGGGGGTCCAGCCTTCGGCGACGCCGATGACGTTTCCCGGTGCACAGGCGGCGAGGACCAGCGCCAGGAGGGCGACGGCGGGGAGCAACGAAAGGATGCGCAGCTTACGGGAGGCTGTGGGTTTGGGTCGGGTAGGAGAAGTGCTAAGGGAAGAGATTGACATGATTCAGGGGACGGGGTCGTAGCCCTTTCCTCCCATGGGGCGGCAGCGACCCAGACGTTTCAGGGAGAGCCAGCCGCCTCTGATGGCGCCGTGGCGCTCGATGGCCTGATGGGAGTAGTGGGAGCAGGTGGGTTGAAACCTGCAGGAGGTGGGAAGATAGGGGGAAAGGGCCAGACTGTAGAACCTGATGACGGCCATTGCCAGGCGCTTTAACATCAGTGTCCGCCGCTCCGGGGCGAGCTTTCCAAGAGATTGCTCCTTCTCAGCAGGTTGTGGACGGCCCGTTTCAGGTCCTGGAAACCGGCGTCCACGCTGTTTTTTCTCACGATGAATACCAAGTCCCAGCCAGCCTTGACGGGCGCAAGTCTGAGTATCTCCTTGAGTCTGCGCCTGAGCCTGTTTCTGACAACGGCATTGCCGATTCGGCGAGTTGCGATAAATCCAAAGCGGGTTTCTGCTTCGTTATTGGGGAGGGTTCTCAATACGAGAAGATTGTTAACCCAAACCCTGCCTTCAGTGCGTATCCGGGAAAAACTTCGGCTGCTTCTTAACCGCTGGTCTCTCCGCATGAACTTCGGGCATGGTCTAAACGGTAAGCCGGTGGCGGCCCTTAAAACGACGCCGCTTGAGGATGTTTTGACCTCCGCGACTCCTCATGCGGCGGATGAAGCCGTGGACTCGCTTACGGCGGCGGACTTTGGGCTGGTACGTACGCTTGGGCATTCTGTTTCAGTCTCCTAAGTCAGAGGATTATAATTATTGGGCAATTCCATGTCAATTTACAATTGGCATTGGCGGGTGTTCACCCCCATCCCCGTATCAAGTACGGGGCAGGCACTAACCTTCCCCCGTCGAGGGGGAAGGGATTCAAAGAAGGTTGGAGCGATGGCCAAGAAGAAAAGGCTGGACGTGCTTCTGGTGGAGCGGGGGATGGTGGAGAGCCGGGCCAAGGCGCAGGCGCTGATAATGGCGGGGGAGGTCTCCTCGGGGGGCAGGGTGGTTACGAAGCCCGGGACGGTGGTTTCTACGTCGGCCTGCATCAGCATTCGGGAGAAGCCGCCGTTTGTGGGGAGGGGGGGAGTCAAGCTGGCCCATGCACTGAAGGAATTTGGGGTGGACCCAGAGGGCTTGACGGCGCTGGACGTTGGGGCTTCCACGGGGGGCTTTACCGACTGCCTGCTGCAGCGGGGCGCACGGCGGGTGTATGCGTTGGACGTGGGGAGGGGTCAGCTGGACTACGGACTGCGTCGGGACGACAGGGTGGTCGTGATGGAGAGGGTGAATGCCCATTATGCGTTTGAGTTGCCGGAGCTCGTTGGCGTGGCAACGGTGGACGTTTCTTTCATCTCGCTTACGCAGGTGTTGCCTAACGTGGTAGCCCACCTGGAGCCTTGGGGGAGCGTGGTCGCGTTGGTAAAGCCGCAGTTCGAGGCGCGTCGGCGGGAGGTGGGGAAGGGCGGGGTGGTGAGGGACCCGATTATTCACGCCAGGGTGCTGGGAAGGGTTGTACGCTGGGCAACGGAGGCGGGGCTTCGGCTGCGGAGGATTACGCCTTCGCCGATTCTGGGGGCTGCGGGCAACCGGGAGTTTTTTGTGCACTTGAGTTTATACGACGATGGGCGGTAAGCCACGGTTTTTGGCGGTTGGGCACGTGTCGCGAGACCTGACGGAAGGCGGGTGTGTAGCTGGCGGGGCGAGTTTGTATGCTTCGGTGACGGCGTCGCGTCTGGGATGGGAGTCGGGGCTTGTGACTAGGGGCGCGCCGGTCGAGGCCCAGGAGTTTCTAGGTTCGCTGGATATGGTTGTGGACGAGCCTTCGGAGTCGACGACCACATTCGATATACGTTATTCCGGGGATGCGCGGGAGGTGAGGCTGCGTGAGCTTGCGCCGTCCATTCAGGGGGAAGGGCTGCCGGAGGGTTGGGGAGATGCGGATGTGGTGATGCTTGCGCCGGTGTACCAGGAAGTGTCGACTTCGCTGGCGGGGCGGTTTCCGGGGGCGCTTCTGGGCGTCGCGCCGCAGGGATGGCTGCGTCGAACGTCGGCGGGGGGCAGGGTGGAGGCCGTCGACTGGTACGACGCGGAGGCGCTGGAGAGGGCGGAGGTGGTTGTGCTTTCGGAGAATGACGTGCGGGGCGGGCGCATACCGGGCCACTGGCTAGGCCACGAGGGCATCTTCATCCTTACCAGAGGCAGACGTGGGTCCGTTATGAGGTACGGGGGGAGATGGTACGACATTCCCGCATATCCGGCGCGGGAGGTTGATCCCACGGGGGCCGGGGATGTATTCGCCGCCGCCTTTCTGATACGATATTTTGAGACTTCAGATGCCTGCGAAGCCAGTTTATTTGCGAGTTGCGCTGCATCTTTGAAGGTGGAGGGCGTCGGAGCGGGGGCAATTCCGTCGAGAGAGCAGATTCAGCGCAGGATGAGCAGTTACCCGGGCGTGAAGGTGAAGGCGTCCAAGTTTGAGAAATCCAAGGTCAATGAATCAGGAGTCATGGACAACGATGTTTAGCAAGGTGAGCAGCAGGGTCAGCTTCCCCGATATGGAGCGAGAGGTGCTCCAGTATTGGAAGGAGCACCAAATTTTCGAGAAGAGCGAACAGGGCGACGACAAGGCCCTGTTCATGTTTTATGAGGGGCCGCCAACGGCCAACGGCAGCCCGGGGATTCACCACGTGCTGGCCCGCGCCTTCAAGGACGTCATCTGCCGGTACAAGACGATGAAGGGATTTCGACCGCTGAGGAAGGGTGGCTGGGACACTCACGGGCTGCCGGTGGAGCTGGAGGTGGAGCGGGAGCTGGGCCTGAAGTCGAAGAGGCAGATTGAGGAGTACGGCATCGCGGAGTTCAACGAGAAGTGTCGCGAGAGCGTGTTCAAGTACGTGAAGGAGTGGGAAGACCTGACGGACCGGATCGGGTACTGGGTGGACATGGAGGACCCGTACGTGACGCTCCACAACTCGTACATAGAGACGGGCTGGTGGATTCTGAAGGAGATGTGGGAGAAGGGGCTGATCTACAAGGGGATGAAGGGGACGCCGCACTGCCCTCGCTGCGTGAGCTCGCTGAGCTCGCACGAGGTGGCGCTGGGATACCAGGAGAACGTGCCGGACCCTTCTGTATATGTGAAGTTTCCCGTGGAGGACGCTTCGGGGCTGGTTGGCGACGGTGTTGATGTTCCTTCCGCCTTGTACCTGCTGGCGTGGACGACGACGCCGTGGACGCTGCCCGGAAACACGGCGCTTGCGGTGGACCCGCAGGCGGACTACAGCCTGGTGGAGTCGGAGACGGAAGACGGGACTGAGGGGCTGATTCTGGCCGACGCGCTGGTGGACTCGGTGGTTGGGGGAGGCTGCCGGAGGATTCGGAGCTTCAAGGGGTCGGAGCTTGTGGGAGTCGCGTACGGGAAGCTGTATGATGCGGCTGCCAACGGGGTGGACATCTTCCGGTTCGTGCGACCGGAGGGGTCGACGGGGGAGGCCACTGTTCTGGAGCCGGTGGAGGACTTTACGCCGGCGGTTATCAAGGGTGACTTCGTGTCGCTGGATGAGGGGACGGGGATTGTGCACATCGCGCCGGCATTCGGAGACGAAGACCTTTCGGCGGGCCGGGGCGACGCGCTGGCCTTCGTGCAGCAGGTGGACCTGCAGGGGATGATAACTGGAACCTTCCCCTTCGCCGGCAAGTTCGTTAAGGACGCGGACAAGGACATTATGGCGGACCTGCAGGAACGGGGACTGCTGCACAAGAGGGGCATATATCGTCACACCTATCCCTTCTGCTGGCGCTGCAAGACCCCGCTGCTGTATTACGCCAAGGAGTCGTGGTACATACGCACGACGGCTATGAAGGAGCAGTTGATTGAGAACAACCGGAAGATCAACTGGCACCCGGATTACATCAAGGAGGGTCGGTTTGGGGAGTGGCTGAGGAACGGGGTGGACTGGGCCATCTCGCGGGAGCGGTACTGGGGCACGCCCATACCCTTCTGGCAGTGCGAGGTGTGCGAGAAGTACCACTGCATCGGCAACGTGGCGGAACTGAAGAGAATGGCGACGCCGGAGTTTCGGGACTCCATAGACGACCTGGACTTGCATCGTCCATTCGTGGACGAGGTGACCATCGAGTGTCCAGACTGCGACGGGGTCATGCGTCGAACGCCGGAGGTTATGGACGCCTGGTTCGACTCGGGGGCGATGCCGGTGGCGCAGTGGAACGTGACGTCCAGGGAAGACTTTGAACATATCCAGAGGAACGGACTATTTCCCGCCGAGTATATATCGGAGGCGGTGGACCAGACGCGGGGCTGGTTCTACAGCCTGCTTGCGGTGTCCACGCTGGTTATGGGAAAGAACAGCTACGAAAACGTTATCTGCCTGGGGCTCATTCTGGACGAGAAGGGCCGGAAGATGAGCAAGTCCGTTGGCAACATCGTCAACCCGTGGGAGGTGTTGGACGCCCAGGGGGCGGACGCCATCCGGTGGTACCTGTTTACAGCCACCCAGCCCGGGGACTCGCGCCGCTTCTCACAGCGGCTGGTGAACGAAGTGGTGAGGCGGTTCATGCTGACGTTGTGGAACGTGTACTCCTTCTTCACCACCTACGCCGAGATTGACGGGTATAACCCGAAGGAGCAGCAGGGGCCGTCGGAGCCGACCTCCGAGTTGGACAGGTGGATACTTTCGGAGATGAACCAGTTGGTCTTGCAGGTGGACGAGGCCCTCGAGGGCTACGAGCCTACGAACGGGGGTAGGCGGATTCAGGAGTTTGTGGACCTGCTTTCCAACTGGTACGTACGCCGGAGTCGTCGCCGGTTCTGGAAGAGCGAGAATGACGAGGACAAGCTTTCCGCTTATTCCACTCTGTATACCTGCCTGGTGACGTTGTGCCGCTTGATGGCGCCGTACACGCCCTTTGTGGCGGAGTCGATGTACCAGAACCTGGTGCGGTCGCTGGACGGTGAAGGGGCCGAGAGCGTTCATCTGGACGAATTTCCGAAAGCGGACGAGAGCCGCATAGACGAGCCGTTGATGGAGGCGACGCGTCTGGCGATGAAGCTTTCCAGCCTGGGCCGGGACGCGCGGTCGCGGGCGGGGAAGAAGGTGCGTCTGCCCCTGCGGAAGGCGCTGGTGCGTACGAGGGAAGCGTCGGAAGGCAGCCACGTGGGTCGGATTGTGGCGCAGCTTCGGGAGGAGCTTAATATCAAGGAGATTGAGCTTCTGGACCCGCAGGACACCTTCTACACGGAGGCGGTGGAGGCGTCGGGCCGGAAGAAGCGGGCCGCCAAGCTGGGAGATTTCCAGGCGGCGCTGGACGGCGGCTACATGGTGGCCATCGACACGGCTGTGACGCCGGAGCTGGCCCAGGAGGGCATGGCGCGGGAGCTGGTGCATCGCATTCAGAATATGCGTCGGGCCGCAGGGTTCGAGGTGACGGACAGGATCGAACTGTTCTACCAGGGGCCGACGGGCGTTGATGAGGTGCTGGCCGGATTCGGCGACTATGTGCGGGTAGAGACGCTGGCGGAGGACATTCGCCAGGGGGAGGCGGTGGAGGGGGCGCACGTGGAGTCGCACAAGCTGGAGGGGATGGAACTGACGCTGGGGGTTCGGCGGGTGGGTTAGGGGAGTCACTGCGTGACGGGTCATTGCATGACGGCAAGTTTTGCAGAGTCTGGCTTAGGTTATGGGGTTCGGCGTCCGCTTTAGGGTTGGCCATATGGGTAGAAGTGGGTTGAGGGGCGCGCTCGTCCTTCGACAGGCTCAGGATGAACGGGCAGCTGCGTGACGGCTGGATTGGGGGTCGGGCGTGGGGGCGTTTGGCAGTTTCCGGTAGCGAGATTCTTCGTCGCGGGGCCTCCTCAGAATGACATGTGGGTGGAGGGGGAAGAGGCAAAAAGGTACCCTCACCCCAGTCCTCTTCCAGGACGGGAGAGGGGGAAGAAGAGGGGGGTGGGTTATAGGGGGGTGGTGGGGCGTTCTCCGAGGCGGACCTGGAAATACCCCACCTGACCATTTCGCCATACTTCGACATTCACGCTCTGGTCGACGGCGAACTTGAGGCGGAGCAGCTGGACGAAGTCGCGAGTCCCCGTTGTGGGTTCGCCATCCATTGAGAGGATGATGTCGTCGGGCAGGAGGCCGCCGGTTTCGGCGGGGCCGTCGGTTACGAGGCTCCTGATGAGGATACCGTCGCTGAATGGGACGTCCATGTCGGCGGCGATTTCCGCATCCAACTCAGAGACGATGACGCCGAGCCAGGGCCAGCGCACCTTGCCCCATTCGATGAGCTGATTGGAGACGTGGATGGCAGTCTCGCCGCCGACGGCAAAGCCGATGCCTTCCACGCTGCCGCCGCGGAGGACGGCGGTGTTGATGCCGACGATTTCGCCGGAGAGATTCATGAGCGGACCGCCGCTGTTGCCGGGGTTGATGGTGGCGTCCGTCTGGACAAGGCCGTAGAGCATGTTGCCTTGGTCCGGGCCCCAGCTTCTATCGAGGGCGCTGACGATGCCGAGGGTTACCGACGGACCGCCTGGGAGGGCGAGGGCGTTTCCGATGGCGATGACCCACTCGCCCACCCGCACCGCCGAGGGGTCGGCGAAGGGGATGAAGGGGAGGGAGGTATCGTCGACGCTCAGGAGGGCGAGGTCTGTTAGGGGGTCTGAGCCGACGAGTTCGGCGTCGAGCTTTCGCCCGTCGTCGAGGGTGACGGTGATGCTGTCGGCTCCTTCAATGACGTGATGGTTGGTGAGAATATGCCCGTCGAAGTCGATGATGACGCCTGAGCCGCTCTGTGGACGGGTGTCCGTGATGAAACCCTGCTGGACTTCGGCGAGGGCGACCACGGAGACCACTGCGCCTCTGACGTCCTCCACCATGGAGGCGATGTCGTGGAGGGCGGTAAGCGGCGGCGGGTTCTCCGGAGTGGGGTTGGGGACGAAGTGGGGTTCCGGCGTGGGTTCGGGCGTCGGAATCTCTGTGGGTGTTGGGAGTGGCGTGGATGACGGCGTTGGCGCGGGTGTGAGTTCAGGCGTTGGAGGAGGTGTCGGAGCAGGGGACGGAGTCGGAACAGGCGTGGGTGCAGGCAGCGGGGTAGGGATGGGCCTGACAACAGGAGCGGGTGTGGGCGTGTAGGGAGGGTTGGGGGTTGGTCTGGGCGCGGATGTCGGTGGTGGTTGGGGTGACGGGGCCGCCGCGGAGGTGGACATCGCCGTAGATTCGGCGGGCTGGGGGGTTGGGGGCGGGTCGGAGACGGGAGTGGCATCACCGGCCCGACCTGGGAAGCAGGCAACGACAAGCAGCGCCGCCAGGAGGGGAAGGAGGACGCCAGCGGTCCTGAGGGGCCAGCGCCTACGAAGGAGTTGAAGATTCAGTACCCTGTTCATTGTGTGTTCTAATACGTTCGATTGCGCTGGACGGATTTGGGGAGAGGGCGTTTTATTCCGTCTATTGGGAGCGGATGGCCTGAATGGACTGCTGTTGTATCTCCATGAGGGTCTTGATGCCTTTTTGGGCGAGGCTTATGGCTTCTGCGACGAGGGCCGGGCTGAAGGGGTCTCCTTCTGCCGAGGCCTGAATCTCCACCATGTTGCCGCTGCCCGTCATGGCGATGTTGAAGTCGGCGTCGGCGCGGAAGTCTTCCTCATAGCAGAGGTCGAGGAGGAGACCGCCGTTGACGATGCCGACGCTTATGGCGGCGACGGAGTCGAGGAGGGGGACGCGCTTGAGGGCGCCGTTTTTGTGGAGGCGGTGAAAGGCCTGGTAGAGGGCCACGTAAGCGCCGGTTATGGCTGCGGTGCGAGTGCCGCCGTCGGCCTGGAGAACGTCGCAGTCAACGACGACCATGCGCTCGCCGAGGCCGTCCCGATCCACGACGGGGCGGAGGGCGCGTCCAATGAGTCGCTGGATCTCCTGATGCCTACCCTTGACCCGCCCGGTGGCGGCCTCGCGGGTGATGCGGGTGAGGGTGGAACGGGGGAGCATGGAGTATTCGGCGGTGACCCAGCCCCGGCCCTGTCCGCGGAGCCAGGGTGGAACGCGTTCCTCGATGGTGGCGGAGCAGATGACTTTGGTCTGTCCCATTTCAATGAGTGCGGAACCCTCGGCGAAGGACTGGAAACCGGGGGTGATGCGGGTCTCGCGGATTTCGTCTAGTTGTCGGCCGTCTATCCTGTTCAATGGCCCTCCAGTTCTATTTTATCAGGGTGATTGCGGGGAATTATGAAAGGGGTCTTAATAATTGGGTTTGAGTTCAACCCCATCCCTTCGACAAGCTCAGGACAGGCCCAACCTTCCCCCTTCAAGGAGACCTTCGCGTAACTACTAGATGCGACATCCATCGAACCTAATCACCCCCATCTCAATCTTCCCCCGTCAAGGGGGAAGAGGCAAGTTGTAGGGGGAAGGGGGATACCCTCACCCCAACCCTCTCCCAGGACGGGAGAGGGGGAAGAGCGGGCGCGCAGGGGCGTATTTTCAGACGATGCGGCCGGCCCAACGGTCAACGAGGACGCTCTGGACCTTCTCTATGAGGGCTTCGATGTTCCAGCCGGTGACGGCGGAGATCTCTACACTGGGATGCGAAGACGTGATGGGGCGAGGGCGTCCGCCGTTGGAGGCGACGAGGTCCATCTTGTTGAGGACGAGGAGCTGGGGTTTATCGGAGAGGTCAAGCTGGCGGAGCGTGTCGTCGACGACTTGGGCCTGGGCTGCGCTGCCGGGATTGGAGGCGTCGACGACGTGGAGGAGGAGGTCGGCGTCCTGGAGGAATTCGAGGGTTGCGTGGAAGGCGGAGATGACCGTGGGGGGTAGCTTGTTGATGAAGCCGACGGTGTCGGTAATCAGGATTTCGTCACCGTAGGGGAGCCGGATGCGACGGGTGACGGGGTCGAGGGTGGCGAAGAGGCGGTCGGCGGAGGGGACTCCGGCGTGGGATAGGGTGTTGAAGAGGGTGCTCTTGCCGGCGTTGGTGTAGCCGACGAGGGAGGCCACGGGGAGTTCGGAGCTACGGCGGCGTTCACGGTGAAGCTTTCTGGTCCGCTGGACGCGTTCAATCTGGCTCTTGAGCCGCTTGATTCTGCCGCGGACCAGACGCCGGTCGGTCTCAATCTGGGTCTCGCCGGGGCCGCGGGTGCCGATACCGCCGCCGAGTCGTTCCAGGTGGGACCACTGGCCCGCGAGGCGAGGGAGGAGGTACTGGTGCTGGGCGAGCTCGACCTGAAGCTGGCCCTCGCGGGTGCGGGCGTGGCGGGCGAAGATGTCGAGGATGAGGGCGGTGCGGTCGATGACCTTTTCGCCTATTTTCTCTTCGAGGTTGCGCTGCTGGGTGGGACTGAGTTCGTCGTCGAAGATTACGACATCAGCTTCGAGCTCGTGCTTGAGGTCGCGAATTTCCTCCAGCTTGCCCTCGCCTACGTAGTAGGGGGTGGGCTTTTCAAGGCGCTGATGGACCGTTGCGGCCACCTCCGCGCCGGCGGTGTCTGTAAGCTGGGCGAGCTCGTTCAGGGAGGCTTTGAGGCTCCAGGGGCTGCCGGCGCTCTTTAGCTGGACGCCAACGAGGAGGGCGCGTTCCGTTTGCGCCAGGGGCCATGAATTGCGCTTGGCGATGGTCTAGGCCTCCGGTGGATCTGGGATGGTCCAGGAATTGAGGCGGTCGACGCCCTTGTCGATCATTTCGTCGGGAGTCGTGAGGGAGAGGCGGATGTAGCCTTCGCCGTTCTCGCCGTAGCTGGAACCGGGGGTAACGACGAGAGCGAGGTCGTCGAGAAGTCGGGCGGTGAAGGAGGCGGATGTGTAACCCGGCGGGACTTTCGCCCAGACATATAGGGCGGCCTTGGGAGGGACGACGCCGAGGCCGAGGCGGACCAGGGCGTCCATGACCTTATCTCGGCGGACCTGATAGATGGCGTTGTTGGAATCGATGTGGTCCTGGGGGCCGGTGAGGGCTTCGATGGCCATTTCCTGGATGGCCTGGGGGATGCCTGAGTCCAGGTTGGACTTGATGGTGAAGAGGGCCTGGACCATATCTGCGTTGCCGACGGCGGAGCCAAAGCGCCAACCGGTCATGTTGAAGCACTTGGAGAGGGAGTGGAACTCGATGCCCACCTCCTTCGCGCCTTCTATTTCAAGGAAGCTAAGGGCCTTGTAGCCATCGAAGACCACCTCGCTGTAGGCGGCGTCGTGGAGGATGCCGATGTCGTACTCACGGGCGAAGGCGATGGCCTGCTCGTAGTAGTCCTTCTCCGCGACGGCGCCGGTGGGGTTGTTGGGGTAGTTGAGCCACATGACCTTGGCGTCGCGGGCGACGTCTGTCGGGATGGCTTCCAGGTCGGGGAGGAAGCCGTTCTCCTCGAGGAGGGGCATGACGTAGGACTCGCCGCCGGCGAAGAGGGTGCCTGCGGCGTAGACGGGGTAGGCGGGGTCGGGGATGAGGCAGATGTCGCCGGGGTCGAGGTAGCAGAAGGCGGCGTGGCCGATGCCTTCCTTCGCGCCGATGAGGGGCAGGACCTCGGAGGCGGGGTCGAGGCCGTCGACGCCGAAGCGGTCCTTGTACCAATCGGCGATGGCCTCGCGGACTTCGGGGAGGCCGTCGGTCTCGGGGTACCGGTGGTTGGCTGGAGTGCGGGAGGCTTCAATGAGGCGGTCGATGATGGGTTCAGGGGTAGGGATGTCGGGGTCGCCGATGCCGAAGGTGACGATTTCGACGCCCTCGGCGCGCTTTCTGGCGATTATGCGAGAGATTTCGACGAAGGGGTAGGGGGCGAGTTTGTCCAGGCGGGCGGAAAATTTCATGTTTTCGGTGTTTCTCTACTTTGTGATTTTGGGACTGTGCAGTCAGCTATGGTTGATGCTCCGTTAATTCGGAGGCGGGTCAAATATATCTGCTTGGGGTTGAGGCCGCAACTTTGGGATGTGGGAGGGGTCGGTGCAGGGGAGGTGTTGGGTGAGGGGGGACAGTCAATTTGGTTTGGGTTAGTGAGATGCATTCTCCGGAACGAATGGGAAACGAAGGGATTCGTTTCGGATTGCTCAGGTTTAACAGTGACTCGTTTTCGAAAACGAGTATGGGGATTTTGCTGACATTATGTAATGTTCCAGGCATGAAAATGGGGGTTTGGGGGACTCGTATTTGTTTTCTGAAAAAATTGGCGGAAAAATGGGGTAGTCTGTGATACTGCATCGCAATTGTTGTGGGGCAAGGTTATGGGAGTGGATGGGGTGGGTGAGCAGATTGGCGCAGATGTTTTGTTCATGGGGGATAGAGTAGCAGGAAGGGACGGCTTGTGGCAATGGGCAAAGTGGCACTTTGGGCAACCGCGTTGCGGCAAGTTTAGTCCTTCGACAGGCTCAGGATGAGCGGGGTAGAGGGAGGGCGGTTCGCGAACCGCCCCTACGGCTGGGGGTGGATTGAGAGTGGGTTCCTGCGTTCGCGGGGGTGGGGAATAGGAAGGGGGGAGAGGAAATCACCCCCATCTCTATCTTCCCCCGTCAAGGGGGAAGAGGTAAATTGGCGATTTGCGGGGGGTTAGGCGGGCCAGCGGCCGGAGAAGACTTCGGTGGCGGGGCCTTCGAGGAAGACTTCGCCGATGCCGTCCCAGTCGATGGTGAGGGCGCCGCCTGGGAGGGTGATGTCGACGCTTCTGCCGACGAAGCCGTGGAGGTTGGCGGCGACCATCATGGCGCAGGCGCCGCTGCCGCAGGCCATGGTCTCGCCGCTTCCTCGCTCCCACACACGGGCGTTGAGCCGGTTGTGGTCGACGCGGTTGACGATTTCAAAGTTGACGCGGTTGGGGAAGATGGGGTGATGCTCCACCTTGGGGCCGATGGTGTGGAGGGGGAAGTCTTCCACCGGGGTGTCGATGAAGGCGACGGCGTGGGGGTTGCCCATGGAAACGAAGGTGAGCTTGAGGTCGACGCCGTCGATATTTAGGGGATAGTCGGCGACGGCTTCGCCGATGTTGCGGCCCTTGGACAGGCTGACGACTACGGGGACGTCCATGGGGGCAAGGATGGGCGCGCCCATGGCGACGCGGGCGCGGGTGACGAGGCCGTTTTGGCCGGAGGGCATGACGGTGCGGACGCCGCCGAGGGTCTCGACGGTGAGGCCGCCGTTGGCGGGGACGGCGATGTTGCGCTCGATGGCGAACTTGGTAAAGCATCGGATGCCGTTGCCGCACATTTCGCCCTCGGAGCCGTCGGCGTTGAACATGCGCATTTTGAGGGCGGCTTTGTCGGAGTCCATGATGAGGATGAGCCCGTCGCTGCCGATGCCGAAGTGTCTGTCGCTCATGGCGATGGAGAGGGCGGGCCAGTCGTGGTCCATGTTGCGGGCGTCAACGTATATGTAGTCGTTGCCGCAGCCTTCCATTTTGGTGAATTCGATGCTCATATTTGCCGCCTCCGTCGGGGGGATATTGTAGCACAGGATTGGGGTCACTGCGTGACGGCAAGGTCATTGCATGACGGCAAGTCTTGCAGGGTCTAGCGTGGGTGATGGGGTTTGGGGTCCGCTTTAGGTTTGCCCTTACGGGTAGAACGTGGGTTGAGGGGCGCGCTCGTCCTTCGACAGGCTCAGGATGAGCGGGGGAGTCACCCCCATCTCAATCTTCCCCCGTCAAGGGGGAAGAGGGAAGAAGGGAGGCCCTTCGACAGGCTCAGGATGAGCGGGCAACTGCGTTGCGGCAAGTCTGGGGTCTGGCGTGGGGGGGTTTGGCAGTTTCTGGCGGCGAGATTCTTCGTCGCGGAGCCTCCTCAGAATGACATGTGGGTGGAGGGGGAAGGGGTTTGGGTTAGGGGTGGAGGTAGGATTGGGTTAGGGTGAGGGCTTTGTCGGAGGGGTTGTCGTTGGATTGGAGCCAGTGGATGCGGGGGTCTTCCAGCTTGAACCAGGCGTATTGGCGTCGGGCGATGCCGTGGGTGCGGTACTTGATGCGCTGGGCGGCCTCTTCGAGGGGAAGTTCGCCGGAGAGGTGGGCGGCGAGTTCCTGGTATCCGACGCCGGACATGGCGGGAAGGGTGGGGTCGCAGCCGCCGTCGAGGAGACGGCGTACTTCGTCGAGGAAGCCTTGCTGCATCATTTTGTCGACGCGCCGGTCGATTCGGGCGTAGAGGTCTTCGCGGGGCATGGTGAGTCCGATGACGAGGGCGTTCACTTCGGCGTTTTTTGGGGTGGGGTTGGAGGCGGGATTTCTGCCGCCGGAGAGGTGGATTTCGAGGGCGCGGAGGACGCGGCGGGGATTCTGGGGGTCGGTGCGTTCGGCGGTCCGGGGGTCGATGGCCTGCAGAAGCTCGAACAGGGGCCAGACGCCGCGTCTTTCCAACTGAAATTCGAGGTCGGCGCGGATGGCGGGGTTTGGGGGAACTTTGGGGGGCTGCCAGCCTTCCAGGAAGGCCCACACGTACTGGCCGGAGCCACCGACAAGGATGGGCAGGCGGCTTCGAGATTGGACATCGTCGACGGCGGCGTGGGCGTGTTCCAGAAACAGGGCGAGGCTGTAGGTCTCGTCGGGGGATTGGATGTCGAAGAGATGATGGGGGACGAGGGAGCGTTCTTCCGGGGTGGGCTTGGCGGTGCCGACATCCATGCCGCGGTATACCTGGCGGCTGTCGGCGTTGATGATTTCGCCTTCCAGGTTCTGGGCGAATTTCAGGGCGATGGCGCTCTTGCCGACGGCGGTGGGGCCGACGACGGCTATGAGGGGATACTGAGGTTGGGCGTGGGTCACGTCAGTTGGGTTCATTCAATTGATGGATTGTCGGCAGGTTTGCGAGGGGCGGTTCGCGAACCGCCCCTACAGGAGGAGTTGTGGATTGGCAAGAAAGATGGGTTCCCGCCTCCGCGGGAATATGGGATGGAGGTAGGACGTTGTGCATATCAGGCGGCAGCTTTGGCCTCTGAGGTGAGCCTGACTATCCGAGCGAACTGGTCGGCGTCGAGGCTTGCGCCACCAACGAGGGTGCCCTGGATGCTGGGCTGTTCCAGGAAGGCGGTGACGTTTTCCGGGTTGACGCTGCCGCCGTAGAGGACGGTTACGTTATAGGCGGTTGTTTCGTCGTAGAGGTTGGCGAGCTCTGTACGGATCGCGCCGCCGGTGACGTCGGCGACGACGACGGGGGTGGCGGGGATGCCGGTGCCGATGGCCCAGACAGGCTCGTAGGCGATGACTACATGGCGGGGATCGGTGATGCCGGAGAGGCCTGTCTCAAGCTGGCGTCGGACGACGGACTCGGCGGCGCCCTGTCGTCGCTGGCTGAGCGTCTCGCCGACGCAGAGGATGGGTATCAGTCCGGCGTCGACGGCTGCTTTCACTTTCTGTCCGACGACGTGATAGCCCTCGCGCATGACGTGGCGGCGCTCGGAGTGGCCGACGATGACGTAGCGGCAGAGGCCCTGGAGCATGGTGGGGGAGATTTCGCCAGTGAAGGCCCCGGAGGGCTGGGGGTGGAGGTTTTGGGCACCGAGGGCGATGTTTGAGTCTTTGAGGAGGTCGTGGAGGGGGGCGAGGGAGATGAAGGGGGGGCAGAGGACGGTCCGGACGCCGGCGGGAGGATCATCTTCGAGGCGGCGTTGCACGTCGGAAGCGAGGGCCATCGCCTGCTGGACGGTGGTGTTCATCTTCCAGTTGCCGACGGCGAGAAGGGGCGGGGCTGACATCAGAGGGTATGCCGGGGGAACGAGATTCTTCGTCGCGGAGCCTCCTCAGAATGACATGTGGGTGTGTGGAGATGGGGAGGGTTGGTTTCGGGTAGAGAGTGGGTCCCCGCCTTCGCGGGAACACGAGAGCGTGAGGACGGTGGTGATAATTGCAACGAGATTCTTGGTCGCGGAGCCTCCTCAGAATGACATGTGAGGGGGTCGGTGAGGAAGGGAGGCACGGGGCTATGCGCCAAACTTGGAGATTTTGCCGGCGTGGGCGAGGGCCAGGGGCATAAGCTCCACGGCGCGGATTGTGCCCATGACGCCGAGGGCGCAGGAGCGCTCGTTGAAGGAGGGCGGGCCCTGGGCCCTGGTCCAGGGGGACTTGAGGAGGAAGGGGACGGGGTGCCAGCTATGGTTGGCCATAATGGACGGGGTGGAGTGGTCGCCGACGATGAGAAATACGTCCGGCTTGAGGTCCATGATGCGGGGGATGAAGGCGTCCAGATCTTCCAGGACGTGAACTTTTTCGTCGAAATTGCCGTCCTCCCCGGCGGTGTCGGCGGGTTTGTAGTGGATGAAGAAGAAGTCGTGGTCGTCCCAGCGTTTTTCGAGGGTCTCCACTTCGGACGCAAAGGCATCGCCGCTGGCGAGGACGTGCATGCCGAGGATGGTGGCGAGGCCGCGGTACATGGGGTAGGCGGCGATGGCGGCGGGGTTGAGCTGGTAGGCGTGGGCCATGGAGGGGAGATGGGGCATGCCGGAGAAGCCGCGAAGCATGACCATGTTGGCGCGCTCTTCGTTGATGAGCTTGAGACCCGCCTGGCGGACAAATTCGTTGGCGGCGTCGGCGGTGGCCCGGGCGGAAAGGGTGAGGGCCTTGACGTTCTGGAGAGCGATGCCGGTGCGCTGAGGGTCCATTTCCGTCAGATTTTCGGATAGGCCGTTGCCCCTCATTCGGAGAACGAAGCGGTAGTCTTTGACGGGATATACGCGAATGTCGAGGGAATCGACTTCGATGCGGTCCAGCTCGCCGCAGAGGGGTTCGCTGAGGGCGGAGGGGATACGTCCTGCGCGGCGGTCGATGAGGAGGCCGTTGTCGTCTACGGTGCAGAAGTTGCCGCGGGCGACGATGTCTCCCTCCCGGAAGTCGACGCCGTTGACGCCCATTGCTTCCAGGGCGCCGCGGCCGATGACGTAGCGGAGGGGGTCGTAGCCGAAGAGGGCGAGATGGCCGGGGCCGCTGCCGGGGGTGACGCCGGGCAGGACGGGGATGGTGAGGCCGAGGGCGCTTTGGCCGGCGGTGGCGTCGATGTTGGGGAGGCGGGCGGTCTCAAGCTCGGACCTGCCGGTTTTGGGGTGAGGGAGGCCGCCGAGGCCGTCCACCACCAGCATGACTATTTTGGAGGGTGTGCTGACGTAGATGTCGCGGAGGAGGGCAACGTCAATCATCAGATTTCGGTCCAGGCATTCTTTATCATTTGAGGCGGGAGAGTCTGTTGGCTGGTGAAAGAGAGGGACTCAGGAGGGGTTTTCCGGTGGGCAAGGCCACGATGCCCGGCAGGTCCTTCCCTTCGAGGAACTCGATCATTGCGCCGCCTCCGCTGGACACGTGGTCCATGTGATGCCCCAGTCCGAGGGACTCAACGGCCTTGGCCGTAGAGCCACCCCCGATTATAGTTGTCCCGCCCAGCGAGGCCAAGTGGTTGGCGATGGCAGTGGTGCCTGCGGCGAAGGGTCCAAATTCGAAGACTCCGAGAGGCCCGTTCCAGATTACGGTGCCGCAATGGTCGAGCAGGCGGCAGAACCGTTCAAGGGTCTTGGGGCCGACGTCCAGGATGCGAAGGCCGGAGGGGACCTGGTCGGTGGGGTAGACGCCAATGCTGGACGGGTTGTCGCTTATGTCGGAGGCGGCGACAACGTCGACGGGGAGATGGATGGAGGCCGAGCGGCTACGCATCAGCATGGCGGCGTAGTCCAGCAGATCGTCTTCGACGAGAGAGGCGCCGACGGGCCTGCCCCGGGACTTGAGGAAGGTGGCCGCCATACCGCCGCCTATGAGGATGAGTTCGGAGCGGTTGACGAGGTTTTCGATGAGCTTGAGCTTGTCGCTGACCTTTGCGCCGCCGAGGATGACGGCGAAGGGACGGCGAGGGGACTGGAGGGCGTCGCCCAGGACTTCGAGCTCCCGCTGAAGGAGCAGACCGGAGGCGGAGGGGAGAAGGCGGGGCAAGCCGACGATGGAGGCGTGGGCACGGTGGGCGGCGCCGAAGGCGTCGAGGACGAAGACGTCCGCCAAGGATGCAAGTTCGGCTACGAACCGGGGATCGTTGGCGACCTCGCCGGGGTGGAAGCGGAGGTTTTCCAGCAGTACCACCTCGCCGGGGAGCATTTCCGCCACGTGGCTCGATACGTGGGGGCCGATGCAGTTTTGGAGGGCGTGGACGGGACGTCCCAGGAGGGCAGAGAGGCTGCGGGCCACGGGCTTCAGCCGCAGGGATTCGACGACGCGGCCCCTGGGGCGGCCCAGGTGGGAGCAGAGGACGACTTTGCAGTTGCGCTGCAGCAGATATTCGACGGTGGGAAGGGTGACTCGGAGGCGGTGGTTGTGCTCGGAGGTTATTTCGGGGTTATTCGGGTCCAGGGGCACGTTGAAGTCGGCCCGGAGCAGCACGGTCTTGCCGGTGACGTCCAGGTCGTGGAGGGTCTGCTTGTCGTGACGTGTCATAAGGGTGTGGTTAGGACCTCTCGTCGGTTACGTTTGGTTTAACCAGATTGCGGGCAAAGTCAAGGAGGGGCTGCAGAGATTCTGCTTTCAGACCGGCGGTCTGAAGGGCGTCTTCAGCCTGGGTGAAATAGTCGGCGACGGTGGATTCGGCGTCGGCTCGGACGTCGTTGGCCTCCAGGAGGGCTAGAAGCTGTTGATGGTCGTGGGGTTCGAGGACACGCTTGAAGTATATATCGCCGAGGGCGCGCTTGGTGCTCAGGTCGGCGGACTCAAGGAGGGCGGCAATGGGGTAGAGTTTTTTCTTGTTGAGGAACTGGGAACTGGCGTTCCCGCCGTTCCGGTTGCCCCAGACGGCCTGGATGTCCTGTCGGACCTGGTAGGCGAGGCCGAGGTTGCGTCCGGCTTTCTGGAAGGCAGCGACGGTTTCCGGGCTGCCGCCGGCGGCAAGAGCACCGAGGGTCATAGCGCAGGAGGTTATGCTGCCGGTGAGGTCGGCAGCCATCTTCATATAGGAGGAGCGGGAGATGTCGAGACGTTCCTGGTGGGCAAGCTCGACATACTGTCCTTCGCACATTCGGATACAGGCCTCGTCTAGGATGCCGAGGGCTTGAAGAACGCGGTCCAAGGGGAGGTCGGCGTCGGCAAGGCGGAAGAGGGCGCTGCGACCGAGGGCGTGTAGGCCGTCGCCCACGTTGATGGCCTGACCCGGTCCCCATACCCACCAGACGGAGGGGCGCGTTTCTTCGCGGGGGTTGCCCTCCTGAACGTCCTTATGGACTTCAATGAAGGTGTGGACTAGTTCCATGGCCGCCGCCGCGGGGAGGGCGGGTCGGTGGTTTCCGCCGACGGCCTCGGAAGAGAGAAGGGCGAGGAAGGCGTAGGGGCGCGGGGGACGGGGCCTGGGGAGGGGTTCGCCCTGCTTGTCGGCCCAGCCGAGCTGGTAGAGCATCATGTCGTAGAGGAGTCCCTCGCGGGGCTGAAGGATGGCCTCCAGCTCCGAGTCCAGGTCGGCGTGGTATTTTTCGAGGTCCTGGGTGACTATTGGCATGGCTGGCCCATGGCTGGTATTTGTTGGAGGGGGATCACCCCCATCCCCGTATCGAGTACGGGGCAGGCTCTTACCTTCCCCCGTCGAGGGGGAAGGGATAAGAAGGGGAACGGCATTGTGGGTTTTTTCATAGGGCCGCTCCAGTGGACAGGACAGGGAGGGAGGTTTTGTAACCCGCCCCTACGGGGAGGGTGAAGAGTGGTTCCCCGCCTTCGCGGGGACACGGGATTTTCACCTCCATGAAACCTTCCCTCGCCAAAAGGGAAGGAGTTTTGAATAAGCGAGATTCTTCGCTACGCTCAGAATGACATGTAACGTGATGTTGGTTTGTTGATTTCAAGATATTTCCAGGCCGCAGACTTTTTGTATTTCTTGAGGGGTGATGGCGCCGGTGCGGAGGATTCTGGGTCGTTCGCCTGTTATGTCAACTACGGTTGAAGGCAGTCCGCGGTGGGCGGGACCGCCGTCGACGACGTGGTCGATGGTGTCGCCAAGGGCGCGGTAAACGTCCTGGGCGGTTACGGGGTCGGGGCCGCCGCTGAGGTTTGCGCTGGTGCCGACGATGGGCTTACCCAGAGCCCGGACCAGGGCGCGGGGGATTTCGTGGTCGGGGACGCGGACGCCCACAGCGCCGGTGGGGCCGAGGACTGGATCGGGAAGGCCGGGGACGGGTTCCAGGACGAGGGTGAGGGGGCCGGGCCAGAAGGCTTTCGCGAGAGGGCGGAAGTGGGGGGAGGCGGGTCGGGCGACGAGATCAACGTCGTCGGGGTCGGCGAGGAGGAGGGGGAGGCCCTTGTCGGCGCTTCTGCCCTTCACTTGCAGGATTCTATCGAGGGCTTTGAGGGAGAAAGAGTCGCATCCCAGACCATACAGGGTATCGGTGGGGTAAGCTATGACCCCGTCGCTGCGGAGAAACTCCGCCGCTTGTTCTATGCCTCTCTCTATATCAAGCGAAAGCATGCTTTAGTATTGGGCCGCTGCTCAGGCGTGAAACTTGACTGAGAACGGCATCTGAGTATAGCATAGGCATTAATCTCAGGTACAGGGTGGCCGTGCAAGGGCGTGACTCGTCACAAAGTATCAGGAGCCACAAATTCCAGTGGGTTTTACTAGACTGCGGGCTGTTGCCCGCTTTTTAGTTTGAAGGAGCCAATGACGGTTCAGCAGTCGACTCCAAGCCGTCGCATTGCTACCAGCGACGACCTGGAAGTTTCCGCCTACCTTGAAATAGCCAAGGAAAAGGAGGGGCAGGGCTCCCAGCGGCCTGAGGAGACGCCCAAGGTATCCGAAGGCGTGGTCATTATCGACTTCGGCTCCCAGTACAGCCACCTGATTGCGCGCCGCATCCGCGAGTTGAACGTCTACAGCGAGGTTGTGCCGCACACTTCCGATTGGGAAGACGTGGAGGCGATGAATCCCAAGGGGGTCATCCTTTCCGGCGGGCCGGCCAGCGTCTACGACGAGGGAGCGCCGCTTGCGCCGTCTTGGGTGTACCAGAAGGGGATGCCCATTCTGGGGATCTGCTACGGGATGCAGGTGCTGGCGCACCAGCTGGGCGGTCTGGTGGCCCCGAGTTCCAAGCGAGAGTATGGCCACGCCGTTCTGCACCAGAACGTGCCGGATTCGGCGCTGTTCAAGGGAATGGACGCCTCCATGCCCGTGTGGATGAGCCACGGAGACCAGATTCAGAGTCTCCCGCCCGGGTTTTCCGCACTGGCATACACGGACAACTCTCCCATCGCGGTGATGGCGGGATTCGACAGCAACGTGTTCGGCCTGCAGTTCCACCCGGAGGTGGCGCATACGCCGCAGGGGAAGGAGATTCTGGAGAATTTCCTGTACCGCATCTGCGGATGTCAGAGTCGATGGACGGTGGACAACTTCGTCCATGCGGCCGTCCAGAAGGTGCGGGACCAGGTGGGGGACGGGAAGGTAATCTGCGCCCTGTCCGGGGGGGTGGACTCCGCCGTTACGGCTACGTTGATACATCAGGCGGTGGGGAACCAGCTTACGTGCATCTTTGTCAACAACGGGCTTCTGCGGAGGGAGGAGGCGGAGCGGGTGCAGCGGACGTTCCAGCAGAACCTGAGCATGAATCTGCTATATATGGACGCCTCAGAGCGGTTTCTGGACCGGCTGGTGGGGGTGGTGGACCCGGAGCATAAGCGAAAGGTTATCGGGGAGGAGTTCATTCGCGTTTTCGAAGACGCAGCAACGGAGCTGAGCGACGCAGACTTCCTGGCGCAGGGGACTTTGTACCCGGACGTCATCGAGAGCCAGACTTCAGAGAACCAGGCTTCGGCCACCATCAAGACTCACCACAACGTGGGGGGTCTGCCAAAGGATATGAACCTGAAGCTGGTGGAGCCGCTTCGATACCTGTTCAAGGATGAAATCAGGGGAGTGGCGTCGGCGCTGGGACTGCCGGAAGAGATTGTCATGAGGCAGCCGTTTCCGGGTCCCGGTCTGGCCATCAGATGCCTGGGCGAGGTGACGCCGGAGAAACTTGAGATTCTTCGGGCGTGCGACTGGATAGTGATGGACGAGATCAAGGGGGCGGACCTGTATCGACACCTGTGGCAGACTTTCGCGGTGCTTACGGACGCTCGCAGCGTGGGGGTGATGGGGGACTTTCGGACCTACGGCTACGCGGTGGCCGTCCGCGCCGTTTCCAGCGAAGACGCGATGACGGCGGACTGGGCCCGGCTGCCCTACGACGTGCTGGGGCGCATCTCCAGTCGTATCGTGAATGAAGTGCCGCAGGTGAACCGGGTGGTGTACGACATTACCAGCAAGCCGCCGGGGACAATTGAATGGGAATGAGATTCAGAGAGCCATTGGTCGCGAGCCGGGCGAGCGGGAGTGAGTTGGGCTGATGCGCGTGTTGGTTATCGGTTCCGGCGCCAGGGAGCATACGCTGGCCTGGAAGCTGAGCAAGAGCCCCAAGGTGGAAAGGGTCTTCGTCGCTCCGGGGAATGCCGGAACGCAGGAAGTGGCAACGAACGTGGGCATACAGGCGGAGGATATTCCCAAGCTGGCGATGTTCGCCAAGAGGTATTCCATCAACCTTACGGTGGTGGGGCCGGAAGACCCGCTGGCCAACGGGATAGTAGACAGGTTCCAGATGGCGGGGCTGACGATTTTCGGCCCGTCGAGGGACGGGGCGCGCATCGAGGCGAGCAAGTCTTTCGCTCGGATGCTGATGCGGAAGTACGATATACCCTCGCCGGAGTTCAAGATTTTCAGCAACTACTCCGAGGGCTACGAGTTTCTCTCCAACCATGAAGGCCAGGTGGTGGTGAAGGCGGACGGTCTGGCGGGAGGGAAGGGCGCCCTGATATGCCGAGACCAGGAGGCGGCGATAAACGCCCTTTATGACTGCATGGAGGACCGGATATTCGGCCCCGCCGGCGCAACGGTGGTGGTAGAGGAGATGCTGGAAGGCCAGGAGATAAGCGTATTTGCCTTCACGGACGGCGAGCAGGTTTCGTCTCTCATGGCCGCCTGCGACTATAAGCGGCTGCTGGACGGGGACAGGGGCCTGAACACGGGGGGGATGGGGAGCTACTCACCCGCGGACGTTTGGGACAAGGACCTGGAGCGGCAGGTGCGCGAGCAGGTTATGGAGCCGGTGGTACACGGCATGGCCAACGAGGGATATCCCTATCGGGGGGTGCTGTACGCCGGGCTGATGCTGAGTCACGACGGTCTGCGGGTGCTGGAGTTCAACTGTCGACTGGGAGACCCGGAGACGCAGGTTATATTGCCTTCGATGAAGTCGGACCTGGCGGGGGTGATGCTGTCCACGATATACGGGGGGTTGAAGAAGACCAGTGTGAACTGGGGGAACCAGTCCAGCGTAGGGGTTGTCATTGCTTCCAGGGGGTACCCCGGGGAGTACCGACGCGGGCTGGAGATCAGCGGGTTGGACACGGTGGACCCGGGCATTGAGATCTTCCATGCCGGCACAAAAAGGGAAGACTCGCAGATAGTGACCACTGGCGGGAGGGTCGTAACCGTGGTAGGCTCCGGCCCGACGGTGACGGACGCTTATGAGCGGGTATATGACAACGTGGAACGGGTTACGTTCCAGGGGTGCCATTTCAGAAGGGACATCGGCCTCATCGAGGGGGAACCGCCCCCCGGGGAGAGGCCAAGTAACGCTTGAAAGGTGATAGTGAATGAGTAGAGTCGGTGTGGTTATGGGAAGTTCTTCGGACGAGCCGGTGGTACAGGCTACCATCGACGTGCTGGAGGACCTGGGAATCGACTACGAGGTACGGGTCATGTCGGCCCATCGCAGGCCGAAGGCGGTGATGGAGTACGCGGTTTCGGCGCGTGAGCGGGGCATCGAGGTCTTGATTGGCGCGGCGGGAGGGTCCGCGGCGCTTCCGGGGGTGCTGGCCGCATGGTCGACGCTGCCGGTCATCGGGATTCCCCTGGCCAGCAGCGAGCTGGGCGGGTCGGACGCCCTGACGGCCATCGCGCAGATGCCGCCTGGGGTTCCCGTCGCGTGCGTCGCGGTGGGATCTTGGGGAGCCCGGAACGCCGCATACCTGGCGGCGGAGATTCTGGCGCTGAAGCATGAAGACGTAAGAGAGTCCTATGAGGCATATAGGAAGAAGCTGCAGGAAGGGTAGGGGGAGCAAGGAACACCCCCATCCTAACCTTCCCCCGTCGAGGGGGAAGGGAAAGGCGGGACTGCTGTGAATAGAGCTAAGTTTCATAGCAAAGGGCCGGCTGTTATTTGCGACTTCGACGACACCACGGTGCTGGAGAACGTGGCGGAGATGCTGCTGAAGGAGTTTGGCGGCGAGGGGTGGCGGGAGTACCAGAGGCAGAACGTGCAGCACCGGATGTCGCTGAAGGAGTACCAGGAGCGGGCGTTCCAGACGGTGAAGGTGGGCCGGGAAGAGATGAAGGAGCACGTCAAGGAAAACGCCACGCTTCGTCCTCATTTCAAGGCGCTCTACGAGCACTGCCGGAAGAACAACATCCCGCTGGCCATCGCCACGATGGGGCTGGACTTCTACGTGGAGGCGCTGCTGGAGAGGGAGGGGATGGAGTCGGTCGAATGCTACGCGGCGGATACGGAGTTTACGGAAGATGGGATCAAGTACGAGTACCCCTATGCTTCCAAGGACTGCTGGCAGCCCGGGAACTGCAAGTGCGCGGTGCTGGAGCGGTACCGGAAGAAGGGTCACTCGGTGATCCTCTTCGCGGGCGACGGGAAGACGGACATCTGCCCGGCGGACCGCTCGGACGTGGTGTTCGCGCGTCGATATCTGGAGGAGCACCGGGAGGAACAGGGGCAGCCGTACGTGCAGTTGACGGACTTCTCCAAGATGGTGCGTAAACTGAAAGAGCTAACACACGGGGACGGGAAGTCCGGCTCTGAGGCATTGAGCAATGATTGAACGGTATACGAGGCCACGGATGGGAGGGGTCTGGTCGGAGCGGAACAAGTACGACCGGTGGCTTCAGGTGGAGCTTGCGGTGTGCGAGGCGTGGGCGGAGGAGGGGACGATTCCGCTTTCGGACATGGAGAAGCTGCGAGGGAGCGGGTATGACTACGCGCGGCTGGAGGAGATTCTGGCCGTCCATAGGCATGAGATGACGGCGTTTCTCCAGTCCATCACGGAAGGCATCGGGCCTGAGGGGCGTTGGCTGCATCTGGGGTTGACTACCAGCGACGTTTGGGATACGGCGACGAGCCTTCAGATTCTCGACGCCATCGACCTGCTGGACGAAGAGATTGACGCTTTGATGGAGGCCATCAAGTCGCGGGCGGTGGAGCACAAGGACACGTTGATGATAGGCCGGACCCACGGCATTCACGCAGAGCCGGTGACCTTTGGGCTGAAGCTGGCGGTGTGGTACGACGAGATGCGTCGGAACAAGAACCGGCTGGCTAATGCGCGGGCTACCATTGCGTACGGGAAGCTTTCCGGGCCTGTGGGGACCCACGGCACGGTTCCGCCTTCGATTGAGTCGGCGGTGTGCGAACGGCTGGGCCTGAAGGCGGCGCCGGCATCCACGCAGATTCTACAGCGGGACCGTCACGCCGAGTATGTTATGACGCTGGCACTTATTGCGGCTTCGCTGGAGAAATTCGCCACGGAGATTCGGGGACTGCAGAGGACGGAGATCCGTGAGGTGTCGGAGCCATTTCCGAAGGGGCAACCTGGATCATCATCGATGCCGCATAAGCGGAACCCGGAGCTTTCGGAGCGGGTCTGCGGGCTGGCGCGGTTGATTCGCGGTCATGCCACGACTGCGCTGGAGAACGTGGCGCTGTGGCACGAGCGGGACATCAGTCATTCGTCGGCAGAGAGGCTGATATTGCCGGACGCGTCCATCGCCCTAGACTATGCACTCAGTCTCATGACAGGGCTGGTGCGCGATCTGAATATTGACTCCAACCGTATGATGTACAATATCGAATCGACTCATGGCGTGCTCTTCTCACAGCGGGTGCTTCTGGCCCTGATTGAGCAGGGAATGGAGCGGGAACCGGCTTACAGCATCGTGCACAACCGGGCGATGGAAAGCTGGGAAAGCGGCCGGGACTTTCGTGAGATGATGCGGTCCGACCCGGACGTGAGCGGGGCGCTTTCGACGGAAGAGTTGGACGCCTTATTTGATTACAGGTATTACGTAAGACACGTGGACGAGATTTTCGAGCGTGTCGGGTTGAAATAGGAGGGATGAATGGAAGCAGTAATGGAGACCCGTCTGCCAAATCTGATGTACCGGGGGAAGGTGCGAGACACGTACAGCCTGGATGACGAGACGCTTCTGATGGTGGCGTCGGACAGGATTTCGGCCTTCGACGTGGTGCTGCCCACGGGCATACCGCTGAAGGGGCTTGTACTGAGCCGGATATCGTCTTTCTGGTTCGATAAAACGGCGCACCTGATACCGAACCACCTGATTGCCATGGGAGACTCGCCCGGAGCAATCCCGGCGGGATCGCCTGTTGGTGACGTGCCGGAGGATATCGCCAGGCAGGCGATGGTGGTGAAGAAGGCTGACAGGGTGGACGTGGAGTGCATTGTGCGCGGCTACCTAGCCGGTTCCGCATGGGCTGAGTACCGGAAGGAAGGGACGGTTTTCGGGAAGCCGATGCCTTCTGGATTGAAGGAAGGACAGATTTTCCCGGAGCCCATCTTTACGCCCACAACCAAGGCCGAGGAGGGGCACGACGAGAACATCAGCCTGGAGGAAGTGCGGAACATGGTGGGGGAGGACGTGGCGAGGCAGCTGGAGGAGAAGAGCATCGCAGTCTATGAGTTCGCGCGGGACTACGCCTCCAGCAAGGGGATTATTCTCGCGGATACGAAGCTGGAATTCGGGTTCGTGGACGGGGAGTTGATCCTGATTGACGAGATTTTCACGCCGGACTCAAGCCGGTTCTGGGACATGGAGGGCTACGAGCCCGGAAAGGACCAGCCGAGCTTCGACAAGCAGTACGTGAGGGACTGGCTGGTGGACCAGGGCTGGGATAAGGAGCCGCCGGCGCCGGAATTGCCGGAGGAGATAGTCGCCAACACGTCGGCGCGTTACCAGGAAGCATTTAGGAGACTCACCGGCATGGAGCTTCTGGCTTAGAAACAGTCCCCGTCGAGCAGATTTCGACGGGCATACAAGGAACCGCCAGTCTGACGTAGTGTTGGATAGGGAGAAAACAAGTGCCTGAAAGCAGCAGAAGAAACAGGGCCAAGCGAAGTCGTCATTCGCCAAATCGGAGGCGTCGGTCGGCGGAGCGGAGGCAGTTCGCGCAGGTGGACGTCTCCAGGCCCAAGATTCGTCCGAGGACGTGGAAGAAGATTCGCAGATGGGGCCTTTACGTGGTCCTGGTTACTGCTGCTCTGGCGATCATAGCCGGGATTCTCGTTGCCGACATTGGAAACAGCATTTTCGGCGGCGGAGGCGTCGGCGACGAAGGTACGGGCGAGCGGGTAGGCGAGCGGATTGCGCCCATGCCCGTCATCTACCGGCCGAGCAACCACATTGCTCCCGGAAGCACCTTCGAGGGTGAGTATAACTCCACACCGCCGACTTCCGGTCCCCACTGGGACACGGGCTGGGCCGGCTGCGGGTTCTTCGATGAGGAGAGCCCGGACGAGCAGATAGTGCACAACATGGAGCACGGACAGGTGGTCATCAGCTATAACCTGTCTGACGGGGCCGAGATTGAGCGGCTTGAGGAGATTGCGCGTGGTCTTCCCGGGCGTCGAAGCTGGATGATAATGAGGCCCTATTCCAAGATCGATACGGGGCAGATTGCCCTGACGGCGTGGGGCTGGAAGGACGAATTCTCGATTTCCGAGTTGACGGAGGACCGGGTGCGGAGCTTCTACGACGCCCACCGGAACAATTCCGGCGTGGAGTCGATACCCTGTGGCGGGTACATGAACTAGGTTGAGATACCTGGCCCGCATCTTCGTAACGCTGAAGCCCACGGTGAACGATCCCCAGGGGGAGACGGTGCTGGCGGGGTTGCGGACGCTGGGTTACGAATCTGCCAAGAGCGTTCGGGCGGGGAAGTACTTCGAGATGCAGGTGGAGTCGGCGAGTTTGGAGGAGGCGGAGGAGCAGGTGCGGGAGATGTGCGACCGGCTGCTGGCGAACCCGGTGATGGAGGAGTTTTCCTTCCGGTTGGTGGCGGAGGAATAGGAGCGGAAGGGGATTCACCCCCATCCCTTCGACAAGCTCAGGACAGGCTTAATCTTCCCCCGTCAAGGGGGAAGAGGTTCTTTGAGGGGAAGCTAGGTGTTGATAGTGCCCTTGGTGGAGGGGACGCGGCCTTCGCTTCTGGGGTCTGGGGTCAGGGCGCGGCGGAGGGACTTTGCCAGGGCTTTGAAGATGGCTTCGGCCTTGTGGTGGCCGTTTTTCCCGTCCAGAATTCGCACGTGTAGGTTCAGCTTGGCCTCCAGGGCGAAGGACTCCAGCAGGTGGTCTACCATTTCGCCGGGGAGAGTTTCCACCATCTGGCCTTCGAGGCCGGAGTTGACGACGGCGTAGCCTCTGCCGCTCAGGTCCAACGCAACCATCGCGAGAGTTTCATCCAGCGGGACGATGGCGTGGCCCATGCGGTGAATGCCCGCACCGTCGCCCATTGCCTGCCGGAAGGCGCGTCCGAGGCAGATGCCCGTGTCCTCGACGAGGTGATGCCAGCCGGTTTCCAAATCTCCTTTGGCCTGTAGGGTTATGTCAATCAGGCCGTGTCGGCTCAGCTGGTTGATGAGGTGGTCGAGCATTCCGTTGCCGGTGGACACTTCGGAGTTGCCCTGACCGTCCAGGTTGATGCGGACGCTTATCTGCGTCTCGCGGGTGGTCCTTTCGATGGAGGCTTTTCGGTGTTCCACGTTATCCTGACACCACTTCCTTCAGGGCTTCGACGAAACCGTCGGTCTCCTGGGGGAGGCCGACGCTGACACGGAGGCAGTCCTTCATGGCATCGTCGGCGTAGGCACGAACGAAGACCCCCTTACGGGCGAGGTCCTGGAAGATGCGCTCTCCCTGGCCTTCGGGCAGGCGCATCATCATGAAGTTGGCTGCCGATGGGATGGGGGTGACGCCGGGGATTTCCTCCAGAAGGGAAAACATTCTCTCCCGTTCCTCGACGACTGGGCGGATGTAGCTCAGAAGCAGTTCCTGGTCGTCTAGTGATGCCATGAGGGCGAGTTCGGCGGCGCGGTTCATGTTGTAGGGGGGCTTGATGGTCATAATGAGGCGGGCGACCTCGGGATTCATGGCACCCAAGCCTACTCGCAGGCCCGCCAGACCGGCCCACTTGCTGAAGGTGCGTAGGACGATGAGGTTGGGGTGTTCTGAGAGGAGGGGCATGGCGGTCTGGCCGCAGTATTCGTAGTAGGCCTCGTCTACGACAACCATGACGGGGAGTTCGAGGAGGCGGCGGATGTCTTCTTCGCGGGCGAGGTTGCCGGTGGGATTGTTGGGGTGGGCGAGGAAGATAATCTTTGAGCGTTCGTCGAGGGCTAATTCTATGCTTTCGACATCCAGGTTGAAGTTCTTGTCGCGGGGCACGGGGACGACCTCCGCGCCCACAAGATGGGTGGAGAAGCGGTACATGCCGAAGGTGGGGGTGGGCTCGATAATTTTGTCGCCCTTACCGACGAAGAGACGGATGATGAGATCTATGAGTTCGTCGCTGCCATTGCCGCAGACGATGGTTTCCGACGGTGTGCCGGTATAGTCAGATAGTGCCTGCCGCAGGGCTGTCTGGTCGGGGTCGGGGTAGCGGTTGTACTGGTCGAAAGCGCCAAGGGCTTCTGCGACCTTTGGCGAGGGGCCGTAGGAGTTTTCGTTGCCGTTGAGGCGGATTATCTTATCGGGCGGGATGCCTGCCTCGGAGGCCATGGCTTCGAGGGAGCGGACGCCGTCGTAGCCCGCGGGGGCGCGCAGGTGGGGCAGGACTAGTTCCTTAACGTCCTTATTCATGGGCGGGGACCTCCTTGGAAGATTCCATCCTTATCTCCATGGCGCGGGCGTGGGCGGTGAGGCCTTCCCAGCGGGCGATGGTGGAAACCGCTTTGGCCATTTCCGGGAAGCCGTCGGCGTTGAGGCCGATGATGGGCATGGACTTGAGGAACTGGTGAACGCCGAGGGCGGAGGAGAAGCGGGCGGTGCCGCCGGTGGGCATGACGTGGCTGGGGCCGGCAACGTAGTCGCCGACCACCTCCGGCGAGTATTGTCCGACGAAGACGCCGCCGGCGTTGCGGACCCTTTCGGCCCACTGCCAGGGGTCTTCCACCAGCAGACAGAGGTGCTCGGGGGCGACCCGGTTGGCCAGGTCCATGGCTTCGTCCAGGTTGTCGACGAGGACGATACAGCCGCCGTTGCTCAGGGCTGTGACGGCGATTTCTCGTCGTTCGAGCAGGGCAAGCTGTCTTTCGAGTTCAACGTTAATCCCTTCGGCCAGAGAGGCTGAGTTGGTGACGAGAATGGGGGATGCGAGAGGGTCGTGCTCGGCCTGGGCGAGCAGGTCGGCGGCGCAGTGGACGGGGTCGGCGGAGTGGTCGGCTATGAGTACGGTCTCTGTGGGACCGTAGAGGCCGTCGATGGCGACTTCGCCGTAGACCATTCGCTTGGCGAGGGTGACAAAGAGGTTGCCGGGGCCGCAGATCATGTCGACTTTGGGGATGGGGCCTGCGCCGTATGCCATTGCGCCAACGGCCTGGGCTCCGCCGACGCGGAAAACGCGGTCGACGTTGGCGATGGCAGCGGCGGCCATTACCGCCGGGGAGGTTGAGGGGGTGCAGAGGATGACTTCTTCGACGCCTGCGACGCGGGCAGGAATGGCGGTCATAAGCACGGTTGAGGGGTAGGAGGCGGTGCCGCCGGGGGCGTAGACGCCGACGCGCTGCATGGGGATCAGCCGCTCGCCCAGGCCGCGGTCGGGGTCCATCCAGCCCTGGGGCATGCTGCTGCGGTGGTAGTCTTCCACCCGTCGGGCGGAGAGGGTGAGGGCTTCTATGAGGGATTCGTCTACCTGCGATGGTGCGCTTTCGATTTCGGCCCCGTCGACTTCCAGGGTGACGGAGTCAGTGCCGTCCAACAACTGAGTATACTTACGAACTGCTTCATCGCCGTCGCGGCGGACGTCGTCGAGGATTCGGCGGACGGACTGCTCAGGCGTCAGGTCTTGGCCGAAGACTTCGATGGTGCGCCGGCGTGATTCGGCGGTGGGCGAGGAGGCTTCGGGCTGTCTTCGCTGGGCGAGGGCTTCACGCCCTGCCTCGAATCCGTTGAATTGCTTAAGAAACATCCAGGCGCTCCTTAATCTCTCGCGCCGCCTCGTCCACGGCGAATTCGCGGAACTCGCTGATGCGCTTTCTTGGCAGCTTTTGAAAGACTCGGTCCAGGTTTGAGGACGGGTCGGTCAGAAAGCCGTCGACTTCGTCCTCAATCTCGGGGCTGTTTTTGTACATTCGTCGTGCCAGGAAGTGGAGGCGTTCCCACGAGAAGGGGCGGGCGCAAAAGTGGGCGACCCACGTCTGCCAACTGCTCAGGGTTTCGTGGTCGATGAAGCCGACGCGGACGTAGCGGTCGGAGTCGTGGAGGCGCTCGATTATCGCGTCCATGCCTGGTGCTTCGCGTCGAGCGCGGCGGTCCATATCCAGCTGCACGGCCCTGTCGTATACGTTGGCCCTCATGGGGTCGGGGAAGAGGTCGCGATTGCCGAAGAAGGGGCGGTAAACCTGAGTAATCCATGTCTCGTCGGTGACAAGGTGGCTGAGATAGCCCGCGATGAAGGCACGGGTGGCGGGACTTTTTCGGGCGGCTTCCGTCAGGTGCGGGTTGGAGTTGAACAGGCCCTCCGCGCCCACGCCAACTTTTTCCACCGAGAGGGGCGCGAAGTGGGTGTGGGAGCGCTTCCACTTGGTGCGCGCCCGGATGTCGGGTGTGGTGGAGCCGAGCAGAAAGCTGCCGAGGTTGGCCTGGATTGACGGGTCGTCCAGGGCGTCGAGGGTCTCCAGGGCAAAGCTGAAGTGGGTGGGCAGGTTCGGCATTTCAGTCGGTCAGCTGCGAGAGGAGGTCCTCATAGGTATGGCAGCGCTCCTTGAACATATAGTCGACGCCCGAAGTGGAGATATCGGTGGCGCCAACGCTTCTGAGGTGGGCTATCATCTCCAGGAGATTGTCCTGTTCGACCACCACGTTGACGGTATACCAGCCTTCGCCGTCTACATTATACATCTTGGAGACAGTGGGGCCACGAAGTCCGGCGAGATGGGGCTGGGCGAGGACTCGGGCTGCGATTTCCTCGGCGGACTCGGCCCTGATGTTGGCGGAGAGGCGGTAGTGGGAGCGGGCCTGAAGGTAGCCTTCCAGCATCTCAAGGATGCGGCGGAGTTCCTGAAGGGCCGGGGAGTTCATGCCGATGGTGGACCTGTTGCCGATTAGGCAGGCCTGGGAGTGGAGGATGCTGCCGTCTTCGAGGGGGCGCAGTCGATTCTCCTTGAGGGTCTCGCCGGTGGAGGTAAGGTCTGCGATTACGTCGGCGAAGTTGGCGGCGGGGGCGGCCTCGATGGTGCCGCCGGCGAGGACGAGGGTGAAATAGTTAATGCCGTTTTCCAGCAGGAAGCGCTGGACGAGGTTGGGGTACTTGGTGGCGATGCGGAGGCGACGACCGTTGCGTCGGAAGTCCAGGGCCAGATCGGCGAGATCGCTGAGGGTGGTGACGTCGAGCCAGGAGTCGGGGACGGCCAGGACGAGTTCGCAGTGGCCGAAGCCGAGGTCGGGGATTATGACGATGCCGCTTCCGGCCTCGCGGCGGCTTTCCAGGAAGCGGTCGAGGCCGGTGATGCCGATGTCGGCGCTGCCGTCCTCCACCTTGGAAGTAACGTCGCCGGTGCGCTGGAAGAGGATGGTGGTTGCGGTTAGTTTGGATATGACGCCGGTGTACTTGCGGGCGCTGTGCCGCCGGACGTTAAGGTTGCAGGCGCCGAGGAAGTCCAGGGTCGCATTGTAGAGAGCGCCGTCGCTGGGCAGGACAAAGCGTAGGCCGTTGCTGGAGGAGGTCAACGGGAGGCTCCTTCCTCTTGGCGGTCGAGGAGCCGGTCGAGGTCGTAGGCGAAACCGAGGGCGGGGACGTCCTTGGGGCTGCCCATGTTGCGGGCGAGGCCGTCGTAGCGACCGCCGCCGCCGAGGGAGACGCCGCTGCTGCCGTCGATAAGCTCGAAGACGATGCCGGTGTAGTAGGCGATGCCGCGGGCCATGCCCAGGTCCAGGGTGACTGATGCGTCGTCCAGATCGGCGTTTTCCAAGAGGCTCGTGACGTTCGATAGGGGTTCCAAGGCTTGAGTTTCGAGGCCTTCAGAGCGGAGCAGGTCTTTCGCCGCGGCCAGGGCCGGTCCCGGAGCACCCTGAATAGTTGCAAGCCGGGAGGCGACCGAGAGAGCCTGTTGCATCTTGCTATGCTCGTTCGCGCCCCGGGACTTTCGCAGCAGTCGCTCTGCCACTTCCTCGGGCGTGCGCTGGCCAAGGGAGGCAGGGTCTTCACGCTCAATCATGCCGGCAATGAGGCTGCGGGCTTCTTTTTCCTTGAGGCCGACGAGCTGGGCCATGACGCCGTTGTCTTCCTGTCCACCGGGCATGAGGCGGTACTTAGCGGCGCGGTTGCTCACGTCCCGCAAGCCGTCGGCGCCGTTTCGCAGTCTGCTTACGTTGTCGAGCAGGAAGACGCGGGCCCTCTCGGAGAGGGACATCTGGAGGGCGAGGCGGTTGTATACGCCAAGGTCGCCAAGGATGAGTTTAATGTTGCTGACGCCAAGGGCGGCGAGGCCCCGGCAGGCGAGGGTGAGGGCTTCGGCGTCTGCCTGGGGGTTGGCGGGGCCGATGAGTTCGATTCCCGCCTGGTGGAACTGACGGTACTCGTTGCCGTCGCGACGGTATCGAAATACGGGGCCGGCGTAGTGCACGCGGAGGGGAAGACGGTCCAGGCGATTCTCTTCCAGGCACCAGCGGAGGATGGAGGAGGTGAACTCCGGTCTTAGGCTTACGGGACTGCCGCCGGGGTCTACGAAGGAATATATCTGGGAGGCCATCTCTCCTCCGCCCTTGCGGAGGAACATTTCCGTTGGTTCCAGGAAGGGGGTGTCGATGGCGTCGTAACCGTTGGCGGAGAAAAGGCCGGACAGCACCGCGTAGGCGCGGTCGAGTTTCTGTCGCGGGCCCTTCTCAAGGTCACGGAAGCCTGGAAGTTTTCTTAAATTTTCCATAATTGGGAGGGATTGTATACCAGGGGTTTCCGCGCCTTCAAGGTGAGGGGGCATTTCACCCCCATCTTAATCTTCCCCCGTCAAGGGGGAAGAGACTTTTGGCGGATGCGCTTCCCCCATTGAGAAGGAAGGGCGGAGATGGATTCCCGCGTTCGCGAGAATGGGGGTGTGGATCCAGGGGGAAGGCGTCAGGGGTGGGCGAGGAGGCCGCCGTCCAAGTATACGGGTTGGCCGGTGGTGAAGTTACAGGCGTCGGAGGCCATGTAGACCACCAGGGGGCCTATCTCTTCGGCCGTAGCCCGCCGCTTCAGAGGGATGTATTTTGTGAGGGGATCGTTTTCTGCGTTGCTTTCGTCATCGAGCCAGCCGAGGCCGACGGCGTTGACGCGGACGCCCTTGCGTGCCCATTCTAGGCCGAGACTGCGGGTGAGCTGGAGGACGGCGCCCTGGGTGGCGCAGAAGGCGGTTGAGTTCCACAGCCCCCGTTCGGCGAGGCCGCTGATGATGTTGACTATTCGACCGCCTCCGTTAGCCGTCATCTCGCGTCCGACGCGGTTGGCGAGGAGGTAGGCAGCGCCGACGTTGCGTCGCATCATCTCGTCCCACTCTTCCAGCGTCACCTGGTCGAAGGGTTTGCCGAAAGAGGTGCGGGCGTTGTTTACGAGGATGTCCACCTTGCCCCAGATGGGCAGGAAGGCTTCCAGGGCGCGTTCGACGGAGGTGGGGTCGGAAGGTTCTCCGAACAGGCCGAGGGACTGACCGCCGAGGGAAGCGACTTCCATCATTGCGCCCTCGACGACGGGCTGGTGGGGGCCGAGGATGAAGACCTTGGCTCCCGCTTCCGCAAGGGCGCGGGCGATGGTGGGGGTTATGCCGTCGCCCTCTCCGGCCAAGAAGGCGACTTTGCCATCCAAACGGTACTCAGAGTTGACGGGCATGGTTACCTCCTCGAAAGCTCTTCCAGGGGGATGGACGGGGCGTATCCGGTGGGGGCGAATCCGCCGGCGAGACCGCCGCTGTCGATGGTTATGTGTTCGCCGTTCATGTAGTCGGAGGCGGCGGAGGCGAGGAAGACGGCGATGGGGCCTATATCGGGCGGGGTGGGAAATTCGCCAATGGGGACGCGGTCGGCGAAGCGAGGGAGATTGCCGCCGAAGGACTCCGTGCCGCGGGTGGGGATGAAGCCTGGGCAGATGGTGTTCGCGGTTACGCCGTGGGGGCCCAGGCTGAGGGCGAGAGTGCGGGTGAGCTGAATCATACCGCCCTTGCCTGCGGTGTAGGTGTACATGTTTCTGCCGCCGCGCAGACCGTAGCCGGACGATATGTTGATTATCTTGCCGCTGCCCTGGGAGACCATCGCCCGGGCGACGGCGCGGGAGCAGTAGAAGGCGCTGGTGAGGTTGGCGTCGATGCCTTCTCTCCACTCGTCGTCGGTCATGTCCCAGATGGGCGTGCGGGGTGCGCCAAGCTGGGCGGCGTTGTTGATGAGGACGTCCACCTTGCCGAATTCCTGCAGGCAGTGACGGACCATGCCGTTGACCTGGTCCGAACGTGTAACGTCGGTGGGGATGGCGAGGGCGCGGCGGCCCATTTCATGGACCTCCTCGGCCGTTTCTTCTATGGGGCCCGGCCTGCGGGACGCGATGACGATGTCGGAGCCGGCGCGCGCGAGAGCGCGGACCATGGAGCGGCCGAGGCCGGTGCCGCCACCGGTGACGATGGTGACTTTGCCGTCCATTGAGTATCTATCGAGCATTTATCCTCCTCTTAAAGGCGGGCTTTGGATTCCCGCCTTCGCGGGAATGGGGACCATGGTTTGCGGGGGCGTTTCGCCGCGAAGTGTTGAGGGTCACTTCGCCGGCATTGAGGGTGAGCAGAGCGCCGTTGTCTCGTCGCAGCCGTAGGTGGCCCATGTCATCCACGCCTTCCGCGGTGCCTGAAACGACGTCTTTGCCCCACTGCACATGGACGCGCTTGCCGACGGTCTCCAGATAGCTGCTCCACTTGGGAACAGGGGACTGTCCATTTCTAAGGGCCACGTAGAGTTCGTCCAGTTCGTGGAGGAGGCGGAGGAGCAGGGCGCTAACGTCGGTCGGTTGGCCGGTTTCAAGCCGGAGGCTGGTTGCCGTTTCTGCAATCTCGGGGCTGCCGCCCGGATCGAGCTCGACGTTGAGGCCGATGCCGACGATTGCGTGGCGCACGTTTCTGCCCTGAAGGGAGTTTTCTACCAGGAGGCCGCAGATTTTGCGGCCACGTATGAGAACGTCGTTGGGCCACTTTATGACAGGGTCGAGGGTCGTCTCCGTTTCGATGGTACGCGTGACGGCAAGGGCGGCAAGAACGCTGATGAAGGGGAGCGTCTCCAGGGTTGGGCGCAGCACCACGGAGAGGATGAGGTTGCCGGCGGGGGAAACCCAGACGCGGTTGAACCTGCCTCGTCCGCGAGTCTGCGCGTCGCAGAGGATGACGGTGCCGTCGGGGGTGCCTCGTTCGGCCTCCTCGGCGGCCCTGTCCATGGTGGAATCCAGTTCTTTGAAGTGAAGAATGCGGCTTCCGACAATCTGGGTGTAGAGACCCTTCTTAAGGGTGTGGGGCACGAGGTTATTGGTTGTTTTCTTCTCAGCCAAAGGCGGCTTCCTATGGGTGTCGATTCGTGCTTAAGTCTGGATGGGAATGGTTACGGAGAGACGGGTCTCTGTGCCTATAACGCGGGTGACGTGTCCGCCGCCGGTAAGGTCGTCGGCGAGGAGAACGTCGCCGGGACCGAAGTGGCGAATTTCGCCGTTGCCCGTTTCGATTTCGGCCATGCCTCGAAGGGTGATGACGTACTGACGTCGGGGGGCGGTGTGCCAGTCCTGCACCAGGCCAACGGGCTGGCTGCGGAAGGTGACGCCGGTGGCGTTCTGGCTAAAGGCCATTGCGCCAGGTTCGGCGGGGTTAGACGGTTCGAAGGGGGTAGCCATCTCCTCAAACTTGGACCAGCCCTGGGCGTCTGCATAGATTCTCACGAAAGCCATCTATTCGTCTCCTGTCGCCAAGCGCGACCCAATCATGCTATCAGGTTTGGGCTGGGTGTTAAAGGAGGAGGGCCAGGTTAGAGGAGGACGCCGATGAAGGCGGCAGCGAGTCCGAGGAAGAGGAGGAAGCCGAGAATGTCGGTGATGGTGGTGACGAAGACCGCCGAGGATACGGCGGGGTCCTGACCCATGCGGCGGAGGAGGAGGGGGATGCCGGCGCCGGTCAGTCCCGCGACGACCATGTTGCCGAGCATTGCCAGGCCGAGAATCAGGCCCAGCATGACGTTGCCCTTCCAGACATAGCCTATCAGGCCAATGAGGAGTCCCAGCAGGACGCCGTGGATGACGCCCAGGATGAGCTCCCGGACCAGCAGCCGCCTGCCGCGGTTGCCGTAGATCTCGCCGAGGGCGAGGCCGCGCACCACCAGAGTCAGGGTTTGGGTGCCGCCGATTCCTCCCTGTCCGGCGATGACCGGGAGAAAGGCGGCGAGGATAACCAGCTTTTCGATGGTTGACTCAAAGAGGCTGATAACGAGGGCGGCGAGGATTGTGGTGCCGAGGTTGATGTAGAGCCAGGGGAGGCGGCGGGAGATGGAGCTTCTAAGGGGGTCGAAGAGGCGGTCATGTCCGAGGCCGGAGATGCGATACATGTCCTCGGTGTCCTCCTCGCGGAGAACGTCGACCAGGTCTTCCACCAGTATCAGGCCGACCAGGGTGTTGTTTTCTTCGACGACGGGCAGGTAATTCAGGTCGTAGCGGTCGACGAGGCGGGCGCACTCTTCCTGGTCGGCGGTGACGGGGACAGTGATCGTCTCAGTGTCCATGATGTCCGAGATTACGGAGTTGGGCCGTGCCAAGGCCAGGCGGGTTACGCTGAGAGAGCCCATGAGCTTGTCGTGGCGGTCTACGACGTGGATGGCGCCGATGTCTTCAACCATTTCCCCCTGGATTCGGAGGATGTCGAGGGCGTTTGCGACGGTAATGTCGGCGCGGACATGGGGGAAATCGGTGGTCATCAGGCCGCCAGCAGACTCGTCAGGGTAGCGGAGTAGGGCTACTACGTCGTCGGCCTCTCCCATAGCGGCAAGCACGCCCGCCGACTTTTCGATTGGGAGCTGCTTGATGACGTCGGCGGCCACGTCGGGGCTTGCGAAGTCGAGTACTGAAAGGAGGTTCGGGTCGTCGAGGCTGGCGAGAGCCTGGGCCGCCTGCTGCGGGTCGAGATGCTCGAGTAGACCGGCTGTGACCTCGTAGTCCAGAGAGGCTACGAGAAGGGGCCTTGAGTCATCGGAGATGGCGGAAACGACTTCCGCCTGGTCCGCAGGGTGGAGGCCGTCGAAGAGTTCGAGGGCTCCCGTAACGTCGTTCCTCTCAAGATGGCCGAGGATGCGTTGGACAACCCTTCGGGCGCGCTGGTCCTCGGTTACGGTTTCGTTGGCGGGGGGATTTTGGAGTTCGTAGTGAGGATCTTGCATGGTCCGGTTGATACGCGAGGGGGCTAGTCCTTGAAGCCGAACTCGTTGCGCCAGCCCATATACTTTCGCAGGCCCGATTCGATGTCGTGCACTGCGACGAAGCCCAGGTCTGTCAGGCGGCTGACGTCCATGGGGCCGCGGCCGTACTTGGGGGGCGGTTTCGCTTCGACCTCGTCCCTGGAGCCGGTGAATGTCACGGAGGGGCAGACGCGCTGTATGGCGTCTATCATCTCTCCGATGCTGACCTTGCGACCCCTGCCGATGTTGTAAATCTGGTACTTGAGGTTCGGGGCGTCGAGGACCGCAACGATGGCGGACGCGGTATCGAGGACGTAGGTGAAATCCCTGTCGGGAGTGTCGCGGGAGAAGTCGATGGCTTCGCCGCGCATTGCTTTGCCCGTCCACTCATAGACCTGGGACATGACGGCGCGGTGGCCGGTGACGCGCTCCATGGGGCCGTAGGGGGCGGAGAGTCGGACGCTTGCGGTCTGGAAGCCGTGAAGCTCGCCATAGCGCTCAGAGAGCATCTCGCAGGCGTACTTGGTGATGTCGTATAGGTTAATTGGGAAGAGGTGCATGTCCTCGCGCAGGGGTTCATTGGCGAGGCGCCTGCCGGCGTAGACGCCGCCGGAACTGACGTAGACGAAGCGCTTGACGGCCAGTTGGCGGGCCAGGTCGAGGAGGTTGAGGGTGCCCCTGGTGTTTATGTCAACGATGCGGTGGCTGTCGTCCTTTTCCACGTCGGCGCGGGTGCCGGTGTAGACGGCGGCGTGGATTATCTTGTCGATATTTCGGCCTTCGGACGCTTCTGAGAGGGTCTGCCGATTGAGGATGTCACCTGAAACCCAGTCGATGCTGTCGGCAACTACGGATGTGTAGTGACGGACCATTTCGTCGGGCGGGGCTATGTCTATGGAGACTACGTTGTGGCCCTTCTGGGCAAGGACCTTGACGATGTTGCTGCCGACGAAACCGGTGCCGCCGGTGACCAGAGTTGCCATGAATTTCCCTCCCGTCGAAAGTGCCGATTGGCATGATACCACGAATCAGATGGGGTCGTGCCTTTGGGGGTTTTCTTGACACTCAAAATGCTTGTACATACACTACAAAAGCTCCGGAAACGACGCCTCTGATGAGAGTCAGATACTCTTAATTGAGAGGCGAACGCTATCCGAATGACTGGGTGGGAACTCCTCAACTTCAGTGAACAGAAAGACGCCTATGGCAAAAAAACGCATTGTGGTAATTGGCGGCGGGACGGGCAGTCACACCGTCCTGAGCGGACTCAAGGGGATGAACTGCGATCTGACCGCCGTGGTGGCTATGAGCGACGACGGGGGGAGTTCAGGGCGGCTGCGGGACGAGCTGGGGCAGCTACCGCCGGGGGACGTGAGGCAGTGCCTGGTGGCGTTGGCCGGCGAGGATTCGGCTTCTGAGAGTCTGAAGCGGCTTTTCATCTACCGGTTTGAGGAGGGCAACGGCCTGAAGGGGCATAGTCTCGGCAACCTGCTGCTTTCCGCGCTTACGGAAATCACCGGCAGCGTGGACGCCGCCATTCGGGAAGCCTCGCGGATGCTGCGGATTCGGGGGACTGTTCTGCCGGTAACGCTGTCGGATTCGACGCTGAAGGCGTGTTTGGAGGACGGCAGCATCATTGAGGGGGAGTCATGCATTGACCGGCGGTGCGGGAACACCCATCTGCCCATTTCGAGAGTCTATCTTGAGCCTGAGGCCAAGGCATATCCGCCGGTGTTGGATGCCATTAGCAATGCTGACGCCATAGTAATTGGGCCCGGCGACATCTACACCAGCATACTGCCAAACCTGCTGGTGGAGGGCGTGGCTGAGGGGGTGAGGGCGGCCGATGGGGTGAAGATCCACGTGTGCAACCTGATGACCAAGCCGGGCGAGAGCGACGGGTTCCGGGCTTCCGATTTTCTTCAACTTTTGAGCCTCTACCTGGACGTTGGGAAGCCGGTGGACTACCTGTTGGCAAACGACACTGAGTTCCCGGAGTCGGTGCGTCAGAGATACGAATTGAACGGCCAGCATCCGGTGGAGGTTGACGAGGAGAGGTGCGGTCGCTATGTGGGGGAAGTTGTGAAGCGTCCAATGATTGGCGAAGGCTTCTACGCTCGTCACAATCCTTCTTTGCTGGCGGAGGCCATCATGGCGATAGTGGATTCGGGTGATGGTCTGAAGGCGGGTGAAGGGAGGTCGGAGGAGAAGGAGATGACTGCCTGTATCACATCGTGATGCGTGGTATACTAGCCCGAGTTAGCAGGCCATGTGTGGAATAATAGGATATGTGGGTTCCAGGGAGGCGTGGCCTCTAATTCAGGCAGGTCTACAGCGTCTGGAGTACCGCGGTTACGACAGCGCCGGCGTGGTGACGCTGGGTTCGGACAAGAAGCCGGAATTCCACCAGGCCGTAGGGCGCGTGAAGGACCTGGTCTCTTCCCTGAATGGACGCAGTCCCCGGGGGACGCTGGGCCTGGGGCATACACGGTGGGCCACACACGGTCGCACGATTCTCGCAAACACCCATCCTCATACGGGGTGCGATGGGCAGGTTGCCATTGTGCACAACGGCATCGTGGAGAACTTCCTGGAGCTTAAGGACGGCCTCATCAGCAGGGGCCACAAGTTTTCTTCCGAGACGGACACCGAGGTCCTGGCCCACATGATTGAGGAAGACCTGAACGCGGGGCGGGACTTTGACGTGGCCTTTTCCCGCATGGCCGCCCGCATTCGGGGGGCAAACGTGGTTGCGGCCATCTGGCAGGAGGAGCCGCACAGGATTTTGGGGATGCGGTCGGGGAACGCGGGGGGCATCGCCGTGGCCCACAGGGAGGGTGAGACGATTCTGGCCAGCGATCTGGGGGCTCTTGCGCCCTTCGCAAACGAGGTCAAGTTCCTTGAGGACGGCGAGATTGTTTCAGCCACCCCTGATGGCGCAAGATATTTTGACTTTCACGGCAAGCGGCTGACGAAGAATCCCTTCCCCATGCCGGAGAACTGGTTCTCCGTGAGCAAGGACGGTTACCGTCACTTCATGCTCAAGGAGATCATGGAGCAGCCGGTGTCGCTGGGAAGCGCCCTGCAGGGCCGGGTGGACATGCAGTGCGGGAAGGTGGTCCTGGAGGACTTCCCCCTGACCGACGGGGAGATTGCCGACCTGCGGAAGGTGGTGATTCTGGGCAGCGGCACCAGCCACTACGCCTCGATGGTGGGCAGGCATCTGGTGGAGCGGCTGGCGGGCCTATCAGCGGAGGCGGAGAGTTCGTCCGAGTTTAGATATCGGGAACCCGTATTGGATGAGCATACCCTCGTCGTTTCCGTGGGGCAGTCGGGAGAGACTGCGGACACGCTTTCGGCGATGGAGGAGGCCAGGGAGCGGGGGGCTCGGGTGTTGACCATCTGCAACGTGGAGGGCAGCCAGGCTTCCAGGACGGCAGAGGGGACGCTGGCAATGCGAGCCGGGCCGGAAATCGGCGTGGCGAGCACCAAAACCTTCGTTGCTTCCATGGGGCTGCTGGCCCTGCTTTCCCTGTATATCAGTCAAGCAAACGGATTCATCACGGAACGTGCCCGGAGAGACCTGCTCAACAATCTGAACCGGCTGCCGAACCTGATAGGGGCGACGGTGTCGGACCACGCTCCGTACAAGCGGCTGGCCCGGTGGCTTAGCCGGTACAACCACGTGCTGTACCTGGGGCGCGGCATCAATCATCCAATCGCGCTGGAGGGGGCGCTGAAGCTCAAAGAGGTGAGCTACATCCACGCCGAAGGTTATGCCGCCGGAGAGTTGAAGCACGGGCCCATAGCCCTCATCGACCAGCGGATGCCGACGGTTGCGATTGCGCCGCCTTCCGGTCTCTACGACAAGATGCTGAACAGCATCAAGGAAGTGAAGGCCCGGGATGGTCTGGTGATCGCCGTGGGCGACAGAGAGGACGTGCGACTGACTTCGCAGGTGGACCACGTGCTTCACGTGCCGCGGGTCCACGAGCTTCTGACGCCATTTGTGACTGTAGCGCCGCTTCAATTGCTGGCCTACTACGTGGCAGTGGAGCGGGGTTGCGACGTGGACCAGCCCCGGAATCTGGCCAAGTCGGTGACCGTTGAGTAGCGCGGATTATCGCCAAGGACGACTAACGAAGTAATGCTGGAAGGGCTGCCCAAGATATCCGTCATTGTTCCCACCTACAATGAGGTGGACAACATTGAAGACCTGATTGTGGGACTGCGTGCCGTGCTGGAGGGCGTGGAATACCAGATTGTGGTGGTAGACGACAACAGCCCCGACGGGACCTACTACGCGGTGAAGCAGATTGCGGAGAGGGACGACCACGTTCTGCCTCTGCTGCGCCAGAGCAAGCAGGGGCTGGCCAGCGCAATTGTGCACGGGTACAAGCAATCCGACGGGAAGATCGTCGTGATGATGGACTCGGACCTGTCGCACCGTCCTGAGGACCTTCCTGCGCTGCTGGAGGCTGTGAAAGAGTATGACGTGGTGATTGGTTCGAGGTACGTGGAAGGCGGGTCTATCTTCGGTATGTCCGCCTACCGGAAGCTGGCAAGCCGGGTTTCCATCGGCGTCTCCCGCATGATGCTGGGGCTGCACTACGAGGACACCACGTCCGGGTTTGCCGTGTTTCGCCGGGGTGTGCTGGACTACGTGGAGCCCAGGCTGGAGCCCGCCGGGTTCAAGCTTCTGCTGGAGATTCTGGTGAAGTGCCCGGAGGCCAGGGTGAAGGAATTGCCAATCACCTTCGTGAATCGACGAAGGGGGAGTTCCAAGTTCGGCGCGGGCGAAGTGCTGAAGTTTCTCAACCTGTGCTACCGACTGCGCGGGCAGCGGGGTGGGGACGGCCTGGAGTAAAGGGCGGGGCTAAACGTCCTTATCGTTGAGCCATCGGAGGATCCCGTGGGAGACGGGGCGCAGCAAGCGGGCGCCCAGGACTATCAGGACCACGCCCCCAACGACGATGGCAGAATAGCCCAGATGGCCACCGCCCCATACGGCGATGGCCGTACCTATCAGTATCATTAGTATGGATATTAGGGCTCGCCTGACGGCGGCGGCTTCAATTGCAGTTCTGCTCATGGGTCTGTGAATCCGGTCATGGGATGTGATTCGGTAGTCTTAGGCAAGCTCCTGGCAGAAGTGGGCCAAGGGTATATAAGGTTTGCATGGTCGTCAATGCGGCGGGTCTTGTTGGTCTATTTGGTGGTACACTATCAAACCGCAGTCATGAGCGTAAGGGAATGCAGGAAGGCTACGGTTCTGTCCTTGACGGCGTCCGATGATTGACGCGCTGGCCGTTGTCGGCGCAGCCGCCGTACCCGTTGGGGAGCTGCGTTTTGCCGTTCCGTGGGCGATGGTGCACTTCGGCTTCTCCTGGCATCAGGCCTTTCTTCTCGCCCTTATCGGCAATCTGATTCCCGTCCTGGTTCTGCCGGTACTGCTGCAGAGGATTGGGCATCTGCTGCTGGAAGCGCCGAAGCCGGTTGGGAGCATACTGCGCTGGCGTATCGAGAGGCTTAAGGGCAGCGCTGGCCCCTGGGTCGAGAAATATGGACGATGGGCGCTGGTGCCCTTTGTGGCGACTCCGCTGCCCTTTACCGGGGCGTGGACGGGCTGTCTTCTGGCGTGGGCGATGGACATTGAGCCCAGGAGGTCGATGCCGATGCTGGCGGTGGGTGTGCTTGTGGCGGCTATTCTGGTCACGACTTTGACGGAACTGGGTGTGTCCATCAGCCTGTTCCTGGCCGATCAATCGGAATAAGGACTAAGAGTTAAGTTAGGAGGGTCAATCCAAGATGGATTTCGCTTCACTAGTCAAGCGGCATAGACTTTCGGCGGCGGCCAACGGGGTGTTGGTGGGGATGGGGATTTTCTTTGGGGTCTTTTTCGGATTCGCCGGACTGGTAGGCCTGGTGGGGATAATCGGCGGGGGAGGACTGGAATTCTGGCAACGGAACCGCGTCCCCAAGGACCTGGGAACTGACGGCACACTGGTGAAGCGTCACAGGCTATCCGCCCTGGCCAACGGGGTGCTGCTGGGAATGGGAATCCTGATGGTGCTTTATGGCGGATTGATCGGGATTGTGGGAATCGTTGCGGGAGTGGGACTGGAGATCTGGCAGCGGAACCGGGTCTCCAAGGAGTTGGGGTAGGGTAGGAGAGGGGAATCACCCCCATCTGAATCTTCCCCCGTCAAGGGGGAAGAGGTTTATCGGCACAATTAAGTGGATTATGTAAAGGTCTGTCTACGCAGGAACAAGAGGGGGCGTGACCAAGTCTGGTGATTCCCGTTGGCGAGTGGGCCCCCGCTTTCGCGGGGGTGGAGAGAGGGGAATCACCCCCATCCCCGTATCAAGTACGGGGGCAGGCTTCAATCTTCCCCCGTCAAGGGGGAAGAGGTTTATCGGCACAATTAAGTGGATTATGCAAATGTCTGCCTACGTGGGAACTAGAGGAGGGAGTGGCGAGGATTGGCGATTCCCTATTACGGGATTCTTCGGCTCCGCTCAGAATGACATGCGGGCGAAGAGGGAGGGGCGGGCGGTTCGCGAATCCCCCGTACGGTCGAGTGAAGAGAGGATGGGTCCCCGCATTCGCGAGGACGGGGAGAGGGGGGTTACTGGCCGGAGGCGCGCTGGAGTATGGCCTCTATCTCGTCTAACTGGGCACCCAGGTCTTGCAACACCTGCCGCAGTTCGTCAATTTGCTCCGGCGTAAGGGTTAAGCCGTCGGTCGGCGTGGTGAAGCCGGGAGTTCTGGTGGGCGCGGTCGGTCTCTCCGTTTCCGCAGGCTGAGTTGGCGCAACCAGGGTCTCGTCCGCCACTGCGGGGGCGACGGCGGGAATCTCTCCTTTGAGCGCGCGTACGGCGTCCTCCAGGGTCGGCTGCATTACGATCCGTTTGCCGTCGGCAAGGATGATGCGGCGGAGTTCGGGGAATTCCAGGGCCTCGGGCTTGAGGAAGATGGGTTCGGCGTAGAGGATGGAATCACCCACGGGGATGACCAGCATATTGCCGCGCTGGACTTCCGAGCCTACCTGGCCCCAGAGGGTGAACTGCTGGGATATGGCGGCGTCGTTGTCGATGCGGGCTTCAATCTGGTTGGGCCCCAGGATGCTCTTCCCCTCGGGGAAGCTGAACAGGACCATTTCGCCGTAGTTGGGAGCGTCGTTTCGGACGGCAATCCAGGCCTTGAGCGGGTCGCGCCTGTCGGGGGTGAAGGGCTGGATGAGCAGGAACTCTTCCTTCTCTTCGCCGGGCAGGCGGGCCAAGATGTAGTAGGGGTCCAGAGAACCTTCACGTCCAAAGGAGCTCTGGATGGGGATGGACCATTGGTCGCCCTTCTGGAAGAAGGTCTCCGGGTTGGTCATGTGGTACTGGAGCAGCATCCGCGTCTGGACGGTGAACATGTCCCGCGGGTAGCGGACGTGGTCTTTCAGATAGTCGGGCAGTTCCTCCATGTTCTTGAACAGGGCCGGGAACATCTTCCGGTAGCTGCGGATGAGGGGGTCGTCGGGGTCGGAGACGTAGTAGTCGACAGAGCCGTTGTAGGTGTCGACGACGGTCTTGACGCTGTTGCGGATATAGTTGAAGTCCGAGCCTTCCCAGGGGGTGGAGTAGGGGTACTGGGGTGTGGTGGTATAGCCGTCCTGTATGAAGAAGATGCGTCCGTCGGCCACGACCTGATAGGGGTCGCTGTCGGGGGTCAGGAAGGGCGTGACGGTATTGAATCGCTCTGGGACAGTGCGTCGATACTGGATGCGGCTCTTGGAGGTATCCACCTGGCCGGAGATGAAGATGTTAATGTCGCGGAACTGCCAGGCGAAAGCGGCCCTGCGGACTATGGAGTTCAAGCGGACGCCGCCCGTGCCGGCGTATTCGCGGAAGACGGGCTCTGCGCCTTCGCCCTGGTAGTCCAGTTCCGGCTGGTTGGAGCGGACTATGACGAAGGGGAGGCTCTTCAGACCATAGTAGACGCCCGCTTCCGTAAGGGCCAATTCCTCGTAACCCTCGGCGGGCGAAGCGGGAACGTCCTTAAGGAGCATCTGGGGCTGTCCGTTGGCGTTGACCTCGTTAACGCCGCTGAGGGCGACACCGTGACCGTGGGTGTAGACGAGGTGACGGTTCACCCAGTTCTGGGCTTCCTCGGGCAGTTTCTCGGCGGAGATCTCGCGGCTGGAGAGCATCACTTGCTGGACCTGGTCGTCGAAGGTGTAGCGGTCGACGCCCACGCTGGCGAAGTCATAGAAGAACTGAACGAACTCCACCTGGTTGTATATTTCTCCCAAGGGTCGTTCGTCCCAGAGCCGGATGTTGTCGATGGTGCCCCGGTTTTCCTCGATGGCTTCGGCGGTTATGGACTCAAGGCCCAGGTGGTCCCTTTCCGTTTGCTGGTCAATGCCAAAGGCCTGGCGGGTGAAGGCGATGTTGTTGACGAGGTATTGCTCTTCCTTGTCGAACTCGTTGGGTTCCACCTGGAAGCGCTGCACCACGTTGGGGAAAACGCCGCCGACGAGGATGGCCATACCTAACCAGAGGCCGATGGCGCTGACTATCACGCGGTAGCCGGGACGGAAAGCGCCGAAGACCATAAGGCCGCCGCTGATGAGGGCGACGAAAGTCAGGATGGTGCGGACGGTTATGCGGGCATTGTCGTCGGTGAAGCCCACGCCATAGACGGCACCGGCGTCTGAGTACAGAAGCTCCCAGCGGCCGATCCAGTGTCCGGCGGCGATGATGAGGAAGAGGACGGCCCCGATGGCGGCAACGTGGACCTTCACGTTTAGGGGGATAACCACGTTGCGCTCTCTGAGGCCGAAGAGGACCAGGTAGAGGCCGAGCACGATGATGAGAATAACGACGGCGGCGCCCAGGAACCAGCCCCGGATGAAGCCGAGGAATGGGAGGGTGAAGACGTAGAAGTCCACGCCCTTGTTGAAGATGGGCTCGACGAGGGGAGAAATTACGCCTGTTGCTTCGTCTACCTGGGTGAAGGGGGTGGCGTTCAGGTACTTGAGGACCGTTTCCCATCGACCTGCGGCAGCGGCACCTACGGCAGCGGCGGCAACAATGGCCGCAACGGCAGCGGCGAGGGCCAGGGCGCGGCGTATAGCGTCGTAGGCAGCGCGGGTGAGGGTCGTGGGGGTGTCGCTCCGCGTGAAGCGGAAGACGAGGTATATGTTGGGCACCAGAATAACGGCGAATATGGCGGCGCTGGCGAAGAAGAGCCAGATGCGGGTGGTCAGAATCTTGCGGAAGACGCTGACGTATCCGAGGCTGTCGAACCAGAGCCAGTCGGTGTATACGCTCTTGCCCCAGGAAAGGCCGATGATGAGGAAGAGTACAAGGGTGCCGGCGGCAACCCACCTGACGGAGCGGCTGCTCCACATGGGCAGATTCAGGTCCCCCACGTCAATGGGGCCGCGGCGTCCCGGGTTGCCGTTATCTCCGTACTGTTGGCTCATTCATCCTTTCGGGCATGGGCGACTTGGAAACAAAGAACGCCGCTTTCGTGGTGCATTGTAAATTGCGCATGGTTGGGAGTCAATGGGAAGAGTGGGGAGATTGGGGTAAGGTCGGCGAGATTCTTCACTTCGTTCAGAATGACATGAGAGTGGAGGGAAAAGATGGATTCCGGCTCGGAGGCCGGAATGGAGGGAGTGGTTGGAGGTGGTCAGGCCCAGAGGTCTGCAACGTCGATGGCGCGCATGAAGGCGACGTTCGGGAAGCTGCGAATGTAGTTGATCAGCTTCTCCAGCATCAGCAGCCGGCCCGGCCTGCCGATGACGTGAGGGTGCATTGTGAGGTGAAAGGAGCGGCCGTAGCGGTAAAGGCCGTCGAACTCCGCCTTCCAGCTCAGTAAGACCTCGTCGGGGCTTTTCATGGGGCCGGTGCGGCCCATAGCGGGGGAGTAGGAGAAGTGGGGGGCGTCGTCCAGCAGCCAGTGGATAGGCAACTCGACCAGTGGGCCTTTGGGCGTGTCCACCATGTAGGGTGCGTCGTCGCCCATGAGGCTGGTGTCGTAGCGGAAGTCCAGGGAGGCGAGATATTCGAGAGAATGCTTGCTGAGCTCCCAGGAGGGAGAGCGGTAGCCGAGGGGGCGACTTCCCGTTGTTTCTTCCAGGATGCGGATGCCCTTCTCCAGCACCTGAAACTCCTCGTCGGCGGAGAGGGTGGCGGGGGGTTCGTGCATGTAGCCGTGGTGACCGACCTCGTGGCCCCTGCGGACGACGTCGACCATCAGGTCTGCGTTATTCTCGGCGATGAAACCAGGGACAAAGAAGCTGCTTTTGATGTCGTACTCGTCCAGCAGGTCCAGGATTCTGGGCATGGCGACGTTGGGGCCGTATTCACCCATAGAGAGGGCGGTGGGCATGTTGACGGCGTCAGGGTTGCGGTTGATGGTGCCGCTTGCACCGTCGATATCGAAGGTGAGGAGCGCCACGCATTGAATGTCGTCGGGCCAGATTCCAGCCATTTTTTCTTCCCCTTTGTGGTTAAGGTATTTTGGAGATTCCGGGTATCAACCTTTGTTTGGCTCATCACCCCCATCTCAATCTCCCCCCATCAAGGGGGAAGAGGTTCCAGGACGATTAGTTGTTGGAGAGCAGGTCGCGGATGGTGTCCTCCACGTCTTCGAAGGGTGTGAGAACGGGTTTGTCGTCGCCTGCGCGACGTCGAACCTCCACGGCGCCGTTTCGGAGGGCGCGCCGACTGATGACGAGGCAGATGGGCAGACCCATCAGGTCGGCGTCGTTGAATTTTACCCCTGCCGACTCGTCGGGCCGGTCATCGTAGAGACATTCGATGCCCGCATCCCAGAGGCGGTCGTACAGCGCGTCCGCTTCCTGGGAGACGGCTTCGTCGGTGAGGTTGAGGCCCACTAAATGGACCTGGTAGGGGGCGATGGGGGCCGGGAAGATGATTCCCTGTTCGTCGTGGTTCTGCTCTATGGCGGCGGCGAGGAGCCTTCCGACGCCGATGCCGTAGCAGCCCATGATGACGGGGCGGCGGTTGCCCTCGTTGTCGAGATAGTAGACGCCGAGGGTCTCGCTGTAGAAGGTTCCGAGCTTGAAGATGTGGCCGACTTCGATGCCGCGAAGGGCTTCAAGGGGCTCGCCGCACTGGACGCAGGGCTGGCCTTCTTCCGCGAGGGCGATGTCGGTCACCTCTTCCAGCTGGAAGTCTCGCGGATGGTTGGCGTTTTGGAGATGGGTGTCGGCCTTGTTGGCCCCCACCAGGAAGTTGGAACCAAGGAGCACGGAGTCGTCCATAATGCATCGGATGCCCTTGAGGCCGACGGCGGAGGCAGAGCCGGCGACGAGGCCTGCAGCTTCCGTTTCCTCCTCTGTGGCGAGGCGCAGGTCCTTGGCTTTGAGATAGGTGGTCAGCTTAACCTCGTTGACCTCCAAGTCGCCGCGTATGGTGACGAAGATGGTCTCGCCGTCGGCGCTGTAGAAGACGGCCTTGAGGGTACGGCTTTCGGGGGTGCCCAGGAATTCGCAGAGCTCGGCGATGGTCTTGATGCCGGGGGTGGAGACTTCTTTGAGAGGAAGTGGGTCCTCTATGGGCTGGGAGGGCTTGACTCCCTGGGCCTTTTCCAGGTTGGCGGCGTAACCACAGCTAGCGCACCGGAGGATTGTGTCTTCGCCGGTGGAGGCGGGCAGGATGAACTCGTGGGAGTCCCGCCCGCCAATGGCGCCGCTGTCAGCGTCCACCATGACGGCGGGGAGGCCGCAGCGACGGTAGATGTTTCGGTAGGCCTGAGCCATGGCTTCGTAGCTGGCGTCGAGGCCCTCGGCGTCGGCGTCCATGCTGTAGGCGTCCTTCATGTCGAACTCGCGGACGCGGATGAGGCCGCCGCGGGAGCGGGGTTCGTCCCTGAACTTGGTCTGGATCTGGTAGGGGATGCGGGGGAGGTCGCGGTAGCTCTGGACGTGGGTCTTGGCGATGAGGCTGATGACCTCCTCGTGGGTGGGGGCCATGACCATGGGGCGACGACGGCGGTCTTGCAGGGTGAAAAGGTTATCGCCGAAGGCCTGCTTTCTTCCCGATTCCTCCCAGAGTTCCAGAGGTTGGAGGACGGGCAAACGCACCTCCTGGCCGCCGGCTGCGTCCATCTCCTCGCGTATGATGGCCTCAATCTTGCGGAGGGAGCGCCAGGCCAGGGGGAGGTAGGAGTAGACGCCTGCGGCCACCTGGAAGACCATGCCCGCCTTGAGCATGTAGCGGTGGCTGGGGGTTTCCGCCTCTGCGGGGTCCCTTCGCATGGTCTTGGTGATAAGGCGGCTGAACCTCATTAAGTGCCCTCGTTAAGGTTGAAATTAACGGGGCGTATTATACCCGATTTGAGTCTGAGAATCCGGCGAGCCACCGCCGCTTCGGATTTCCACATCGCCTTGTGCATGTCATTTGGCGGTATAGAGCAAAAATAGCTATTTATACGACGATAAGGTGTCAACCAAGTTCGAATGCGGTCATAATGCATAGCTTGACACCCATTGGTGCGGAAAGTAAGCTGTAGTGGGACAAAATAGCTCCCACTTAGCATTCGGGAGCAATGCGTCTCAGGGGATCGGATGATTCCCAAATAAGCGAAAATTCTGAATGGAGGGAGAGATATGGCGAGTAAAGACATTGCATTGATGGCCCACCTGATGAGACGAGCGGGCTTCGGCGCCTCCTACGAAGAGTTGGAGGCCCGGGTTGAGAAGGGTTACGAGGCTACGGTGGAAGAGCTTCTGGACCCTGCCGCCCACGGAGTGCCACCGGTGGACAACTTCCTGATGTGGCGCTACCACCCGATGAACGAACTGCCGCAGGCGCCGCCCTATGGCACGATGAACTTTCTCTACTACATGTTCACCACGAAGAGGCCCCTGGAAGAGAAGATGACCCTGTTCTGGCACATGGTCTTCGCGACGGGCAACTCCAAGATTGACAATCCCACGGAGATGAACCGCCAGATCAACATGTTCCGCGATTACGGCATGGGCAACTACCGGGACCTTCTGGTGAGGCTGGCGAAGGACCCAGCGATGATTTTCTGGCTGGACAACAACATGAGCCACAAGCACGCACCCAACGAGAACTGGGGCCGCGAGCTTCTTGAGCTATTCTCCATGGGCCAGGGCAACTACTCGGAGGACGACGTGAAGATGGCCTCCAGGGCCTTTACCGGCTGGACTATCAAGGCCAAGCTACCTCGTGCGCCCTACGGACGGTATCTGTGGGAGTTCGAGTACCGGGCGGAAGACCACGACGACAGCGAGAAGGAGTTCCTGGGCCGGAAGGGCAACTTCAACGGCGAAGACATTATCGACATCATCCTTGAAGAGCAGGCCACGGCCAGGTTCATGGCGCGTCACCTGTATAACTTCTTCGTTGCCGACGAAGTTCAGGTGCCCAGCTGGAAGGATGTTGAGCCGCGGGACCCGGAGGCGGTGCAGGCCATAGCGGACGCATTTGCGGACTCCGATTACGACATCAAGGCGACGCTGCGCTTCATCTTCAACTCGGACTTCTTCAAGGACGAGGCAATACGGTTTGCCAAGGTGAAGAATCCGGCGGAGGTTATCGCCGGGACGATTCGCCTGATCGGCGACTACCAGGAGCCGAAGCCGGGCGTGATGCATCTGGCCCTGGAGACAGGCTACCAGGGGCAGGAGCTGATCAATCCTCCCAGCGTGGAGGGCTGGCACACCGGCTCAGAGTGGATAGACACGGGCGCCCTGGTGCGGAGGGTCAACTTCGTAGCCTCCCTGCTGGGTGACGCCAGCAAGCCCGGGGTACGTTCCATTATCGACAAGCTGGGCAGTCGTGAATCCATAACCGCCGACGAGATGGTGGACGGATGCCTGGAGCTTCTTGGGGCTATTCAGCTGGAAGAGGGCACCCGCCAGCAGATTGTCACCCACGTTGAGTCGGGTGGCGAGGTCAGGCGAGGCTCCACGGAGGAAGAGGTAGCGGCGTTCGGCCGTCGGGTGACGGAAGTGCTGCAGCTTATCGCCTCTGCCAGGGAGTACCAGTTCGCTTAAATTGAATGCCGCCGGGCTTTCGGGCCCGGCGGCCCAACCCAACTTCACCTTACAGAATTCGAGAAGGAGGTTGTCATGGCGCTAATCACGAACATTGGAGACCGCACTTATACCTACAGCCACTGCGTCGGCAGTCTCTTCGCCTTTACGGCTCCCTCGGACATGGTGCTGAGGCCAGATGGCGTCGCCTATGTGGTGAGCCGCGGCGGGGACCCGGGATATCCCCTGGGCGGCAGGCAGAAGTGGTCCAAGTGGGACCTGGAAGAAGACGTTAAGGTCATAGAAGCCGGCGGGCAGGGAATGGGGGAGGGTGACCTGATGTGGCCCTCCGGCATTGACGTTGGGCCCGACGGGAACGTCTACATTACAGACGAGTACATGAACCACGTCAATATCTTCTCCGACGACGGAGACTTTATGGGGACGTGGGGAAACTCCGGCTCCGGCGAGGGCCAACTGGATGGCCCCACAGGCATACGCTTCGACGCCGACGGCAACGTGTACGTGGCGGAGAGCAAGAACAACCGCGTCCAGAAGTTTACCTCAGACGGCGATTACCTGAGCGGCTGGGGCGGCGCCGGAGACGGGGCAGGTCAGTTCAACATGCCCTACGGCCTGCACATAGACAGTGACGGGAACGTCTTTGTTGCCGACTGGGGAAACGACCGTGTTCAGAAGTTCACGCCGGACGGTGAGTTGCTGCTTCAGATAGGCGGCTCAGGCACGGAAATCGGTCAGTTGCAGCGTCCGACAAGCATGGCTACGGACTCTGACGGCGACGTTTACGTTGTCGACTGGGGCAACAATCGGGTGCAAGCCTACGACGAAACGGGAGACATCATCACCGCGCTCTACGGGGATGCGCGGGAACTTTCCAAGTCGGCGCAGGTCTTCATCGCCGCGAACTCGGACTTCGTGAAGGCGCGCCGGAGGGCGGATACCTCCAAGGAGTGGACCTTCAGACGTCCTTCCGCCGTTGCCGTGAACGACGAGAACCAGATACTGATAATCGAGTCGATCAGCGGCCGGATTCAGATCTACCAGAAGGAAGACGACTACCTGGACCCGCAGTTCAACCTGTAGGGGCTTCTGCAAGACCGACGATTTTGCGGAGGACAATGGGGAGGGACGCTTACCGGCGTCCCTCCCCTGTTTTTGGGAGTTGATGGAATGAAGTACGAAATGGATGATGAAGAACGGGACATTCTCAAAAAGTTCGAGCTCGGGGAACTGCCCTCAGTACCAGACGTGAAGGAGGCGACGGAGGCAGCCCGAAATGCGGCTCGCGCTACTTTCAACAAGACTCGGCGCGTTAACCTGCGTATGACGGAGCGCGATTTCAGTCTTGCCCACGCAAGGGCGAGAGAAGAAGGGCTGCCGTATCAGACCTTGCTCTCCAGCGTAATACACAAATACCTTACCGGGCGGCTTACGGAGAAGAGATAAACCATTCACAGCGGCGAGATTCTTTGCCCAGGATGCCACGTTGGTCAAAAAGGAAAGTGTGGGATTGGGGGCTAGCGTGTGCCGGGGCGTGGGATGCCGGGATTGAGCGGGTTGGCCAGATGAATTTCTCCCCATAGCAGCAGGTCACCCCGACGCCCTTGCGACACTGTGGCCCCCACCGGCTCGACGGTTACCCCCACCCAGTGGTATTCCGCCATGGGCATTTCGGGCGAGATTAGGACCTGGCCCCAACCCATGTCGTCGATAGTCAGGACAGCCACCAGGTGTTCGCGCTCATCCCGACCCAGCCAAACCTTATACTGATGATTGTGCGGGGGCGCGACGAGTCCGGTGGCCACGAAGACGCACCAGCTCTGGTCGAGATTCATCATCAGGTTTCCCTGGATGGCCCCTGCGTCCGATTCAAGAGTCAGTACGTGGGTGTCGGGCAGGGTGAGCATGGTAACAATGGACTGCTGGGTCCGCAGCACGCTCATCATCTCCTTGCCGCTGTCGGCCAGGGCGTCCACCTGCTCGTACAGGGCTTCGTTGCCGGAAACCAGGTCGTCCACGTCCGCGTTCACCTCGGAGCTTTCCTCGTGGAGCATGGACACGCGCTCGCCCATTTCGCTGTTGTGGGCCATCAGGCGATTGAGTTCGTCCGAGAGGGAGGTGTTGTGCTGCTGCAGGTCCGTTACCTGCTGTGTGAGGGCGGCGTTCGCATCGTGGAGATTGTCCATCTGGCCGGAGGTGCGGAGGGTGAAGGCCAGCACGCCGCCCAGGAGCAGGAGGGCCATGAGGGCGCCCGCATATACGAAGGCCCCGATTACGGAAAGGGGGCGGCGTCGAAAGAAGCGGCCGGGAGGTCTTTCCGGCGTGGTTTCAGGGACTGCTTCGTCGGAGGCTATTTGCTTCTTGAGGGCAGAGAGGACTCTGGGATGAGGCGGCTCCTGGTCCACAGCCAGGGCCAGGGTGGCGGCCACGTCTCTCTGGATTCGAGCCTGACCGGCGCACCAGGAGCATTCGTCCAGATGGCTCTCGACGGCCTGTTCTTCCTCCGGACTCAGGGCGTCCAGGGCGAAAGCGGGAATGAGGGCTTCAATGTCCTTGCAGTTCATGAACTCAGCGCTGCCTCATTCTTGAAGATCGCTCGCAGCTTCTGCATTCCAAGCCTGATTCGAGTCTTCACGGTTCCCAGGGGCTGATCGAGAATTTCCGCAATCTCCGACTGGGAGTATCCCTGGAAGTAGGACATGAGGATAACAGTCCGTTGTGCCTCGGGTATGGTCTGGAGGGCCTTGGCAATTTCCTGCCGCTCGATGCTCCTGAAGGCCTCATCCTCGGTGCGGACCTGGTAGAGCTTCTCCATGCTGGCCATCTCCTGGGCCATTCTGTCCATTGACGCCCGGGCCCGCTTTGCTGAGCGCACGTGGTCGATGACCCGGTGATGGGTAATGCTCATGAGCCAGCCCTTGGGGGAACCCCTGTTGGCCTTGAAGGTCCCTGCTTTCTGCCAGACGGCCAGAAAGACATCCTGCGCAATCTCCTCGGCGATGGCTTCGTCCTTAAGCATGTATCTGGCCAGGGAGAAAACCTGGGTTGAAAACCTTTCGTAAAAGCACTCCAAAGCTTCCTTGTCACCGTGGGCGATAAGGGTAAGGAGATTTTCGTCTCCCAAGTTCTCATACTCTCCCGTCAACTCCGCCCTCCCGGGAGATGGTAACCGCCTATCCAATTCTTAATACGCAGAACTTTCCCCTTTCGGATTCAAGGGCCCCGCTAGTTCATGGAAGCGAGGTTATCCCACAGGTTTTTGATCTGGGCGCGGACGGAATCTGCGTCATCGGCCACCGGATTGAGGTCCAGGTATGTTTCCAGGTCTTCGATTGCTTTGGAGTAGCAGTTAGTCCTGTAGAACATCCAGGCCCTCTCCTTAAGGTTGCTGCCCATGTACGGGTCCAGCAGGGCGACCCTATCGGCCGCGGCTATGGCGTGACTGTAATCTCGCCGTCTGACGTGCATCATCTTCAGATTGGAGAGGAGGTTGACCAAAAGCTGTCTCTTGGTGCAAGGCTTGAAGAACTCCTCGGAGAGATGGACCGTATGGCCGGAGGCCTCTTCCGTTAGCTTACCACACTCTTCCCTGGTAATGATTTCACCGTGGCGATGGGGGTCGAGATAGATGTCCTCAGCCTGGGACGGGGTTCGAATAACCAGGCGGTTGGGAAGATTGATTATCTCGAAGAGCATGCCCAGACGGGAGCCCACCTCCATGTATACGAGGGAAAGGGCTACGGGCAGTCCCTTCTTTCTGGAAAGGACCTGGTCCAGGTACAGGTTGTCGGGATTGAACTGGTCCTCCACGTCGTCGGAGTAGCCCTGAGTCTCTCCCAGATAGGAGCCGAGGGTCTTGAGTTTGGCGTTCAGGTCCATGGAGGGTTTCAGGTGCTCCCGGACCTCCTCTGCGAGGTCATCTAGCTTTGTGGTGGACTCTTCCACGTTCACGGTGGGGGAGTCCTCGGCGGCAATGTAGAGCGCGCCCTTGGCCAGATCGAAGTCGCGCTGGGTGGGATTCACCAGGTTGGCAAAGAGTTCACGGTATACCTGCTTCGTGTCCATTTTGCTCCTTAATTGTTTAGAAAAGGTTAATGAATTGCATAAGTTGACCTGCAACGGTAGTTGAAGGGGACAAACCGCCTGAAACAGGCGGGAATACAGGGCGTCGGCGCTCCCGAATGAAAGAGCCGACGCCAGGTTTAAATGGGGTCTAGGTTCCCCGGGTGTCGAAGGCCATGGCGCCGATGGCTCGGACGGCCTTGGCCTCCTGGCAGGCCTTCAGATAGTCACGCAGGAAGCGAGGCAGCAGAAAGCGTTGTCGGACGCTGGTACGGGCCGCCTCTCCCATGGATGAGCGGAGTTCCGGTTCCCGCAGCAGGCGAAGGATGCGTTGAGCGCACTGGGGCACGTCGTCCACCAGAAAGCCGCTTTCGCCGTCGCTTATCTGCAGACGGATGCCGCCTACGTTGCCGCCGATGACGGGCTGACCCTTCCACATGGCCTCGGTGACTGTGAGGCCGAAACCTTCGCGGACGGACTTTTGCAGGACCACGTCGGACGCGGTCTGGAAGGCGCTGACGACGAGGTCTACCGATTCCAGGGGAATGTCGGCGTCGCCGTAGAGGTGGATGTCCGTGTCGTCCTTGGTCTGGGTGGAGATCTCTTCAAAGATCACCTTTCCTTCCGGATCGTCGGCTGCGTGGGAAGCTCCGAGGTAGGCGAGCTGCACTTCAGGCATCTGTTGTTTGACAATCCTGTAGGCCTCCACCACGCCCCAGGGGTCCTTCCACGGGTCGAAGCGTGAGACTTGGGTGACGAGGGGCCTGCTAACGTCGATTCCCATGGCCGCCATGCGGACCATGGCTTCATCCACGTCCATGGGACGGTTCTTGACGCTCAGGGGATCAATGGCGGGCGGGATTATCTCAACGGAAGCGTCTTCAAGCCCGGCCGGAACGTACTGCTCCAGGGAGAAGACTTTAACGTCTGCCTCGCGGATGTTGTCAAAGACGCTGGCCAGCATTTCCTGGTTTGGCGCCGACAGGTCAATGTGGCACACCCACACGATGGGCGGATAGGCGCCTTCGGGGAGAAGGGCCATCATGGGCAATAGCTGGGGGTCGTGCAGAATCCAAACGTCTGCTTCTATGGACGAGAAGTCCAGCTTTTCGCCCTGGCCGGCGTAGGTGGTGTAGGTTTGACGCTCCTCCGGGGTTAGAGCGCCTTCGGCACCCTGCATGAGGTTGTGAATCTTCTTGGTTACGTCGAAGAACTCGGCGGGAGGACTGACTACATACCAGTCGGTGTCGAGGCCGAGTCCCTTGCTGATGGGAATGAGGGATCGGAGTATCTCAGCGACGCCTCCTCCGACTGCGGTGCTGTTGACGTGAATGATGCGCTCGCCATCCATACGAGTGACGAGGCTGCGAAGCTCCTCGACCAGGCTGGGTTCGAGGAGCTCCGTATAAGGTTCAAAGGGAACGGGGTCGAATTCGATGCGATGAAACATATCCACTCCTAGGGCGTAATCATCCCGGGTATGGCAAAAGTCATCGAGAGAGAATACTAAGGGGCTTCAGAAGCGCAATTCAATGCCAGAAATTGCGGCTTTTCGCCGATATTCCTTGTGCAAATTTTCGTGGTCAAAGAAGACTTTTCTTTCATAATACGGGCTTATGTGAAGCCTTTAGCTACTATTTTGGCGTATTCAATTCCTTGATTACGTTGACAGGAATCGAACGGCTGGATATTCTGGGGAGAATCATGGTAGACGGCCCGACGGAAGGAGAAAGCAGTGAAGAAGCGGATTAGTCACGTCATCAAAAGGCCCGGACTGAGAAACGACGATCCATCCATAGATATTCCTGTGGCCGAGGACCTGGTAACTGCCCCGGGCATCCGCCAGGCGCCGAAGGACGTGGACTTCTATTCGAGGTCATATCCTCTGGAAAGCCAGAGCATCACCAACACTGCGGACTCCGAATGGGCCTGGACGGTCTATCCGGAGGAGGAGCAGGAGGGACACCGGGAGCACGTGCGCCTATCCAAAGAGGTGGTGAGGATCTCCGGGGAGTACGGTGAGATAGAGCCCACAGTGGAGCCCGTTGCGGGCAAAGACGTCACGGAGCAGATAAAGGCCAAGGCCCGGGACCTGGGCTTCGGTGAGGTGGGCATAACCCGTTATGACCGCCGCTACACCTTCAAGTACAAGAAGCGCTGGATTAAGTTTGAGCACGCAATCTGCATTGCCTTCGAGCAGGACTATGAGCGGACTCAGTCTATTCCCAGCATGTTTGCCGAGACAACCCACTTCGGCACCTACCGGACCATGAGCCAGGCCGGTTTACTTCTGGCGGACTACATCCGCACCCTGGGCTACCACGCGCAGGTGCACAGTCCAGCGGACAACAGCGCAGTCTACATTCCCATGTTCGTGCAGGCGGGTCTGGGCCAGTTGGGCGCCAACGGGCAGCTGCTTTCGCCCCACTTCGGCTCGAGGGCGCGTCTGATGATTATCACAACGGATGCTATGGTGACCTACGACAAGCCTCTGGACTACGGCATCCACAAGTTTTGCGAAATCTGCCAGGTGTGCGTGGGACGTTGTCCCGGTCGCGCGCTTATCAGGGATAAGGTGTGGTGGCGCGGCGTGCAGAAGCACAAGCTGGTATACGACCGGTGCAGGCCTGTGATGGCCCGGTACTCCGGCTGCGGCGTATGCATGAAGGTGTGTCCGGTGCAGAAGTACGGTATGAAGCCGGTGATGGAGCATTACGTAGAGACGGGAGAGGTGCTGGGGAAGGGCACCCACGAGCTTGAGGGTTACAGCGTCGAGGGGAAGGGCTACTTCGGGCCCGGAGAGCTTCCCCACTTCAACCATGACTTCTTCGATATACCCCACGGTCGGTCCGAGGATATGCTGTTCGAGGAGTTCAAGGCCAAGCTGAACAACCACGAGATACCGGACGGGCCTGCGGGCGACGAGGTATTGAGGGAGTTCAAGAAGGAAGTGGAGGAGATAGTGGCGAAGCCGGTGGACGACGCGATGGCCCTACTGCCCCAGAAGGAACAGACACAGACGGCGATGTAGGGTTGTCGGTCGGGCGGTCTACCAGCCCGGGGGAAGGGAGTCCCAGCTGTCCCTAAGCCAGGCCCAGGCGGGGGAGTGCCGGAGGGAGTCCATCTCCTCGTCGGTGAAGCCCCATGTGGCCAGGACGCCCTCTGGGTCGGCGGCCAGATCCTCGCGAAGCTTTTCGTCGTTGGAAATGCGGTCGATGAAGTTGTTGAAGGCGCCTTCCAGGTTTTCCCGGGAGATACCCTGACCTACGATTTCGGACATTTTGATGCTCCTTTGAGGCCCTGAGGCCCTCCTCACCTTGCCAAACGATACCACGATTGTCGAAATTCATAGTAGCAATGGGGCACTGTAGGGTCAACGCCTTGACACTCCTTCTAGTGATTTGAAGTTGACAGCATAATCCCACCGTTTATCATGTCTATGGAACCGCGAAACCCAGGACGGAGGTGAAGGATGCCCCAGATGACGACGGCGCAGGCGTTGGTACGCTCTCTCGTGCGAGAGGGAGTGGAGGTGGTCTTCGGACTGCCCGGCGTGCAGATTATGGACGTTTACGACGCCTTCTATCACGAGCCGGGCATCCGCCTCATCACCACCCGCCACGAACAGACTGCCGCCTATATGGCCGACGGTTACTCTCGCTCCACGGGCAAGATTGGCGCTGCGCTGGTGGTGCCGGGGCCGGGGCTGTTGAATGCTGCCGCCGGCATCGGCACGGCCTATGCTTCCTCATCGCCGGTGATGCTGCTGGTAGGACAGGTGGAGAGCTACAACATCGGCAAGGGCGCGGGGGCCGTTCACGAGGTCGTAGACCAGCTTGACGTGGTGAAGAACATCACCAAATGGCGTTCGACAATCATGACGCCGCCTGAAGCGCCCGAGGCTGTTCATGAGGCAATGAAGCAGCTTCAGACGGGCAGGCCGCGTCCGGTCGCCCTGGAGATTCCGTCCGACGTGCTGGCGCAGTCAGGGGACGTGGACCTCCTTGAGCCGGAGGTCGTCACGAAGCAGGGGCCGAACCAGGACGCCGTTGAATCGGCGTTGGACATTCTCAGCAAGGCCGAGCGTCCAATTATCTGGGCAGGCGGCGGGATTAACCTGGCCGGCGCGAATGATGAGTTGACCAGACTGGCGGAAGCGCTGAACGCCGCCGTCATCGTTACCGCCGAAGGCAAAGGGGCTATTGCGGAGAACCACCCCAACTATGTTGGGCCGTACTACTACAGCCACGGGCCGGGTCATCGAGTTGTGCCCGAGAGCGACGCCATTCTGGCCGTGGGCACCCGGCTGCACTTCTTCAATCCCGTGTCGTGGAGCTTCAAGGCTGATCAACCGATAATTCACGTGGACGTCGATCCGGAGGAGTTGGGCAGAAACTGGCCGGAGGAGGTGAGCATCTGCGCCGACGCCAAATTGGCCCTACGAGCGCTGTTGGACGGAATCGAGAGGCGCGGCAACGAGAGTCAATGGACTTCAGAGGAGATCGCTCATCAACGTGCCCTGGACTACCAGGACACAACTGTAATGGCCCCCAACCAGGTGAGGATTATTGAGTCAATCAGATCGGAGTTGGAGGATGATGCGGTGCTGATAAGCGGCATATCCAGCATTGGCTACTGGTCGCATTTGGCCTTTCCTGTTCTGGCCCCCCGCTCATACCTGAACACGTCCTACTTCGCCACGTTGGGGTACGCCTTCCCTACGGGTCTGGGCGCCAAGGTGGGGAACCCCGACCGGCAGGTGGTGGTCGTCACGGGGGACGGCGGGTTCATGTACGGGCTTCCGGACCTGGCCACGGCGGTGCAGGAGGGGATAAACACGGTGACGGTGGTGTTCAACGACGGCGCGCTCGGCGCGTCTTTGCGTGACCAGCAGGTGCGATACAAGGGGAGGGAGATCGGCACGCGTTTGCAGAACCCCGACTTCGCGGCGACGGCGGAGGCCTTCGGGGCGGTGGGCGTCAGGCTGGAGCATTACGACCAGTTGGGTCAGGCCCTTGGGGATGCGCTGAAACTGGACAAGCCCGTCATCATTGACTGCCCAATCGAGAGCTGGACACCCCCCTTCCAGATAGCGCCACCGGGGAGCATGTAGCCTCCGCCTGTATGCGGACCCTGCCCAACCATAACGTCATCTGAATTACTGAGATTTAGGAGGATTCATGCTGCCCTTCACGTCGAGGAGGAATGGAGTCGGTGTTGTGGAGTTCTACGGGCCTATAGGCAGCGGAAACCAGGTATCCGAGCAGCTTAAACTTCTCAACACGGCGCTGATGAACAAGAGGGTCAAGGCGCTACTGCTGGACATCGACTCGCCGGGCGGCACTGTAGGCGGGTCTGAGGCAATCTATTTCATGCTGGGCCGGATTGCTAACAGGAAGCCGGTGGTCGCGTACATTCGCGGTATAGGCGCTTCGGGGGCGTACCTGATAAGCTGCCCTGCGGCAAAGATTATCAGCCTGCCGTCTGCGCTTGTGGGGTCCATCGGAGTGCTCTACCTGCGTCCGGCGTTGCAGGACCTGTTGGAGCGGTTCGGCATTGGACTTTCCGTGTACAAGGGCGGGCGGTTGAAGGATATGACAGGCTTCTGGCGCAGCCCGACGGAGGAGGAGGACGAGAAGTTTGAGTCTCTGATTGCGGAAGTCCACGAGTCCTTCATCAGATGTGTGGCGAAGGGCAGAAATCTGGAGGTGGAGAAGGTTACCGAACTGGCGACGGGGGAGGTGTTCACGGGGTTGAGGGCGGAGAAGCTGGGGCTGGTGGACGAGTTGGGGGACTTTCACCATGCGCTGCAGGTGGCGGCAGACTTGGGAGGCGTGCGGGCGAACCCACTGTGGATACGGCCGCGGCGAAGTCTGCTGGAGCGATTTGCGGGGCGGTTCGGACGGGAGATGGCCGCGGGGCTAGCGTCCGGCATCCGACAGGAGCTTCCGGCCGGTATGTACTACGGCAATCCGGGGATGTTCGGGGGACGCTGGGGGTACTAGGGAGGCCGTCAGTCGACGAGTGTCTTCGCCTCCTGCCAGAGGGCTTCTTTCCCGTCCATTGACAGTTCGTCGAAGTCAATGGAGCGTTCTTTTGCCAGCCGCTCCATTGCAAGGTAGCGCTCCTTGAACTTCCGGTTTGCCTGCCTGAGAGCGTCCTCGGCGTGGATGCCCTGCCACCGGGCCAGGTTGACCAGGGCGAAGAGCAGGTCGCCGAATTCTGCTGTCTTTTCTTCCGTGCTTTCGGCAGCAACAACTTCGCGGGCTTCTTCAGCTATCTTTTCGATAACGCCGTCCACGTCGTCCCAGTCGAAGCCGACGCGAGAAGCCCGCTCGCCCATCAACTGGGTGTAGGCGAGGGCCGGCGTCTCGGGGGGGATGCCTTCCACGGCGGAGCGTTTCTTTCCTTCGGCGCGTTTCAGCATTTCCCAGTTGCGCTCGACCTCGCGAGCATCGGCGACCTTGGTGTCGCCGAACACATGGGGATGACGTCGAACGAGCTTGTCAGTGCTGCGCTCCATAATTTCGGCGAGGGTGAAGTGACCTGCCTTGCGGGCGATGTCCGCGTGAAAGAGCACCTGGAGCAGCACGTCTCCCATCTCCTCGGACAGCTCGTTGGGGTCTTCGGAGTCGATGGCCTCCAGGGCTTCGTAGCATTCCTCCAGCAGGTTGCGCTTGAGGCTGAGGTGGGTCTGCTCCAGGTCCCAGGGGCATCCGCCGGGGGAACGGAGGCGGTCGACGATGCGCACCAGGGCTTCAAAGGCGGCAGTTTCGCTGCGTACATCGTGCGTCGGGGATTGCTTGTTCACAGGGGGATTATAGGCGGGGGCTGCGTTGAATGACAAGGTTGGGAGTGATAACTTACCTGCCATGAAATCCGGCTTCATACGTGCAGTGGTCACGTCGCTATTCGTCCTTGCGTTGCCTGTTCTGCTGATTTCCGCAAGTGTCGCCTGGGCCGTGAATGACCTTGGGCTCTACGCCCGCGGCTTCGACAAATACGACATTCCGACGGTGACGGGGATAGAGCGGGAAGACCTGGTTCAGGTGGGACGGGAGATTCGCAGCTACTTTCACTCGACACAGGAGCATTTGGACGTGCGCACCACGATTTACGGACGCGAGCAGGTGTTGTTCAACTACCGCGAGATCATTCACATGGCGGACGTGAAGGACTTGATCTGGGTGGTCTACGGGGCAGGGGCGCTGTCGCTGTTATTCATAATGGGGGTTGGAGCGGTGGGATTCGTGCGGAAGGGCAGGAGTTTTGCGCCAATCTTATGTCGCAGGATTCTGTGGGGCGCGGAGGCTACGGTGGGGCTGGTGGCGCTGGTGGGACTGATATCGCTGGTGGCCTTTGAGCAGCTTTTTCTGCTCTTTCACCGGGTGAGTTTTGCCAACGATTTCTGGCAGTTGGACCCGCGTCGGGACTTTCTGGTGATGATGTTCCCAGAGGGGTTCTGGCTGGACGCGACGTTCTTTGTGGCTTTTCTAACGCTGGGAGGAGCGGCGCTTTTGGGGTTGGCTTCGGGGGGTTACCTGGTGTTTAGAAAGCCTGATATGCGTGAGAAGTTAGGAAGGTTGCTAGGGAGGTTGAGAGCTGGGGAGAGTTCACCCCCATCCTAACCTTCCCCCGTCGAGGGGGAAGGGATTTGGAGGAACAGGGGTAGAGGGTAGGTCTAGTGGGCGGCGCTGCAGGCACAGGCTCCGCCGGCGCAACCGCCGCAGCCACCCATGCCGGCGACGGGCTCAGAGAAGTCGCCGTTGGTGGACACAAAGGCGGAGAAGAGGGATAGGGCCTTCCTGGAGGGGAGGCCGCAATCGGGGCATTCGGCGTGGGACGTCCCCGCAGGCTGTAGACGGTCGAACTTCACCTTGCATTCGGGGCAAACGTATTCGTAGATGGGCATCAGCTAGTCCTCAAGCGTCGGTTTAACTCAATATAAAGATACGGCACGGCTGGCAATCGGTAAAGTGCCATTCCGTTCACTTCTGGCACTTAGGGCAGAAGTAAGCGCCGCGGCCCCTTACGATGATGCGTTTGATGGAGTCGCCGCATTTGGTGCAGGGCGTGTTTGCTTTTCTCGGGACCTGGAGGGTGCCCAGGCCTTCCGCCGACTCCGTCGGGGGGCCGCCTTTGGACACCAGGTCCGCCAGCTTGTCTATGGCTTGATTGAGAATATCGACGGTGGCGGCGTGCATCAGCTTTCCCTGTTTGGGGGTCAAGGAACCTCCGGGCGTGAGGGGGTGGACTGCGGCGGAGAAGAGAATCTCGTCGGCGTAGATGTTGCCAATGCCGGCGATAACGTTCTGGTCGCAGAGCAGGGCCTTGACGGGGGCCTTGCGCCGTTCAAGTCGCTGCATGAAGACTTCCGGGGTGAAGGAGTCATCCAGGGGTTCCGGGCCGAGGTTGCCTACGAGGGGCGCTTCGTCTTGAACGAGCTGGACTGTGCCCAGTTTGCGGGGATCGACGAAGAGGAGATGCCAGTCGTCGTCCAGGGGGAAGAAGTTGCGCGTCATCGGGTGTCGAGGAGTTGATGAGCGTTCCAGTAGCAGGGAGCCGGTCATTCGCATGTGAAACACCAGGCTTTGCCCATCGTCCAGCCTGATCATGAGGAACTTTGCCCGTCTGGAAACGTCCTGCACTTGCTTGTGTAATATGCCCAGGACAAGATCCTCAAGAGAAGAACCCTTTACAGCCTTGGGCCAGTCCAGAACGGCGCCGGTGAACTTTCTTCCCACCAGCCCCCGGCCGATAAGGTAACGGCGCATGGCCTCTATGTCAGGGAGTTCAGGCATGGGGAGATCCTACCCCATGTCTCCCCAGGTGGCGCCGATCTTGGTGTCCACCTTCAGGGGGACGGACATTTCCGCGTAGCCTTCCAGGGCGTTGGGCATTTCGTCGTACACGATGTCTTTCAGACTGTCCATTTCGCTCTCGGAGGCTTCGAAGACCAGTTCGTCGTGTACCTGCAGCAGCATCCTGGCCTGCAGGTCGGAGTCCTCCAGGCGGCGGTGAACCCGGATCATGGCGAGCTTCATTATGTCGGCGGCGGTGCCCTGAACGGGCATGTTGATGGCCATTCGCTCTCCTGCCTGACGCACCACCCGGTTGGAGGCGTGGACCTCCGGGATGTACCTTCGATGGCCCAGCAGGGTCTCCACGTAGCCGACGGCCTTAACCCGCTCTTTAATGTCGTCCAGATAGCCCTGGATGCCGGGGTACTTCTCGAAGTAGGACTGGATGAACTTTCGGCCTTCGTCGGGTGAGAATTCGGTCTGCTGGGAGATGCCGAAGGCGGAGAGGCCGTATATGACGCCGAAGTTGAGGACCTTGGCGATGCGGCGATGGTCGGCGGTCACTTCGTCGGTAGGGACTTCAAACATCATGGAGGCGGTGGCAGTATGGATGTCTTCTCCTCGCAGGAAGGCGTCTATCAGTGCCGAGTCCTGAGAGAGGTGGGCCAAAACGCGGAGCTCAATCTGGGAGTAGTCTGCGGCGAAGAGCAGCCACGAGTCGCCGTTCATCGGGCGAGCTCGGAAGGCCTTGCGTACCTGACGGCCCAACTCGGTGCGGATGGGGATGTTCTGGAGGTTGGGGTCGTTGCTGGAGATGCGGCCGGTGGCCGAACCGGCCTGGTTGTAGCTGGTGTGAATGCGGTTGGTGCGGGGGTTTATCAGGGTGGGCAGGGAGTCGACGTAGGTGGACTTGAGCTTGGTCACCTGTCGGTAGTCCAGGACCTTCTCAATCACCGGATGGGCGCCCTTGAGGGACTCCAAAGAGTTGGCGTCGGTGGAGTAGCCGGTCTTGGTGCGCTTGGTCTTGGGCAGTCCTTGCTCCTCGAAGAGCACCTGGCTGAGCTGCTTGGGGGAGTTAATCTTGAAGGTGTGGCCAATGTCCTCGTAGATGGCGGTTTCCAGTTCGGCAATCTTGAGCCGGAGGTCCTGGGACATTTCCTGAAGGCTGCCGCCATCCAGGGTTATGCCGTTGCGCTGCATGCGGACCAGTACTTCGATGAGGGGCATTTCAATGTCTTTGAAGATATCCCAGAAGCCGTCGTCGCGTAGCCTCTTTTCCAAGATGGGACGGAGCCGGCCGGAGTAGTCGGCGTCGGCGCAGGCGTAGGGGGCTGCGTCTTCGATGGGCACCCTATCCATGCTGATCTGCTTCCGACCCGTGCCTATCAGGGCCTTGATGGGTGTCATCTCGAAGTTGAACATGTCCAGGGCGAGGTTCTTGAGTCCTATTGCTTTAATGCCGAGCAGGTGGGCGGCCATCATGGTGTCGCAGGCCATGCCCCTTATTTGAATGCCGTAGTTTTCCAGGACGGTTATATCGTAGTTCAGATTATGGCCAGACTTGGCGATTTGGGGGTCTTCGAAGAGGGGCCGGACCGCTGCCAGTACCTCTTCCAGGGAAAGCTGGTCGCCCTGCTGATGGCCGACGGGGATGTACCAGGCCTTGCCGGGGGCGGTGGAGAAGCTGAGGCCGACAAGCTCCGACGACATGGTGTTGAGGCTGGTTGTCTCGGTGTCGAAGGCGAACTGGCCGGCTTCGTGGAGGGACTCGATCATCTTATCCAGGGCGTCGCGAGTGTCCACGCATACATAGTCTACTGCCGGGCCTTCTTGTTTGGCGGGTCTGGAGTCGTCGCCGGAAGGCTCGCCGTTGGCGTGGGGCACGCGGGAGACGACGCTGGCGAATTCCAGCTCCCGGAGCAGATTGACGACGTCGTCCCGGTCGTAATTCCAGAAGCGGCATTCGTCCATGTCGAGAGTAACGGGGGCGTCCGTACGGATGGTGGTCAGGACTTTGCCTCGAAGGGCCTCATCCTTGTTCTCCATGAGGATCTTTTTGGCTCTGGGAGGCGTCACATCTTCGATCTGGTCGTATATGCCTTCGATGGTGCCGAACTTGAGAAGGAGCTTGGTGGCGGCGACTTTTCCGAGGCCGGGTAGGCCGGGGATGTTGTCCGAGGAGTCACCGACGATGGCCTTGAAGTCGGGCTGGACCGTGGGTTCCAGGCCGCCGAAACGCTTCCGCACCTCGGTCTCGTCGTAGATTTTCGGGCCTCGGAAGCTGGTGAAGATCTGAACCCGCACGTGGGGGGAGACAAGCTGGAGGATGTCAGTATCGCCCGTCAGGATGACGGTCTCCACTTCCCGGGACTCCGCCTGCTGGGCGAGGGCGCCCAAGACATCGTCGGCTTCGAAGCCGGGGACTTCGAGCCGAGGAATGTTGAAGGCGGCCATGAGCTGCTTGACCCGGTCGAACTGGTGTCGCAGTTCAGGGGGAGTGGGGGGCCGATGAGCCTTGTATTCGTCGAACATCTCGTGCCGGAAAGTAGGCGCGGGGGTGTCGAAGGCGATAATGCAGTGGGTGGGCTGGAAGTCGGCGATGGCCTTGAGGAAGGTGTTGGAGAAGCCGTAGACGGCGGTGGTGTCTTCTCCTTCGCGAGTGGTCAGATTCTGTCCCGGCGAGATGGCGTGGAAGGCGCGGTGCACCATGGCGTGGCCATCCATAATCATAAGGAAGGGTTTGTCGCGCTGCATGGGAAGGGTGAGCATAGTTCCTTGTTCAGAGGCCATGGGTAACCGCCTTATGGAAAGTGATCTGAAGCAGCTTCAAGGTGATTATACACCAAGAGCTTTAGGCGAGAAGCCTGGCTACAGGATGGGGGGTGGGGAGTAGGGAGGATCACCCCCATCTCAATCTTCCCCCGTCAAGGGGGAAGAGGTAAGAGTGGGATGGGGAAAAGGAAAACTCCACCGGCCCCGGTGCCAGGGACCGATGGAGTTGATGAGGAAGAGTCCGGGAGTTAGCTGTCTTGCCTGCTGCCGTTTTCGGCGACGACCTCGAAGGTCTCCACGCCGGTGAGTAGAGCAAGCCCGTTGCGAACGCTGGTCAGGTTGGCCGTGAGCTGGCGCTCGAGGTTGCGAAGGGCCTTGGCGGCGTAAGCGTCCACCTCTGCCCTGCTGGTCTTCAGCTCGGTCTCGGCCTGGGAGATCATGCGGTTGGACTTGCGCTCTGCGTCGTCCACGATCTGCCGAGCCCTGCGCTGGGCCTCTTTAAGGACCTCCGACTGGTTGATCCTGTTCTGGAATTCCTCCTCAGCCTGGGCCTTTGTGCGGCGGCGCTCGGCCTCCGCCAGGTTGAGGATGTCATCCTTGTTGACCAGGATTTCCTTCGCGGCTCGAACGTCCTGCGGCACTGCGAGTCGAAGCTGGTCCATTAGCTCTTGAACCTTGTTGACATCCAGAAGTGTGCGTTGAGTTGCGGGAACCTTGGTACTAGTGGTAATTAGTGCTTCCAGCCTATCGATGATGTTGATTATATCCATATGTCCTCCTTCCAATCTTTATAGGCTACCGGGCAGAGCTAACTTATCCAGGACTGCTTTGGCTACGTGCGGCGGCACCATGACTCCTATGTCGCCTCCCAGACTGGCCACCTCCTTCAAGCGACTTGAGCTTACAAATTGATATTCCAGGCTTGTGATGAGACAAACCGTTTCGATGTCGGGCGCTAATTTTTTGTTTACAAACGCCATCTCGTATTCATATTCAAAATCGGAACCACCCCTGAGACCGCGGACGATTACCTGGGACCCGGTGTCGCGGGCGTAGTTGACGACGAGGCCGCTGAAGCTGCGGACGTTTACGTTGTCCAGGTGGCTCACCGCTTCCGAGAAGAGATCGACGCGCTCCTGGGCGCTGAAGAGGCAGGGCCTTGAGGAGCCTTCGTATACGGCGACCACGAGGCTGGAGAAGAGGCCGGAGGCCCGGGTGGCAACGTCCACGTGTCCGCGGGTGGCCGGGTCGAAGGTCCCCGGATAGAGGGCCACGGTCATTGTTCGTTACCTCTGCGAAAGAAGTCGACAACACTGTCGCCGTGGCGCCTGCTGCGCACCAGCGAGAGCTTGCCGTACTTCTCCTTTAGGGTTAAACGCTTCGAATGTCCGACGACTAGCATTCCTTCATTCTCGATGATTTCCGCCCGGTCTATGGCTTCGAGGTCCTGGTCCAGGCTTTCCATCCGGTAGGGTGGATCCATGAGGACCACCCTGTAGGGACTCTTCAGCAGCGTCAGGGCTCTGAGCACCTCCATGCGGTGCACCTTTGCCTGCGCCTCAAGTCCGGTAGATTTTAGGTTCCTCCTTATTACGGCACACTGTCGGGGGTCTTTCTCCACCAGGTCGGCGAAGGCGGCACCCCGGCTGAGGCTCTCGATGCCCAGGGAGCCAACGCCTGCATAGAGGTCGGCAACCCTGGCATTCTCCAGAATCTGAGAGCCCAGGCTGTTGAAGATGACCCCTCTGATAAGTTCCGAGGTGGGTCTGGCTCCTCTGATAGCGGGAGATTCGAGCCTTCTTCCCTTGGCTATTCCTCCTACTATCCGCATCTTCAACCCGTGAGTGTGAGTCTACTTATAGAGGGAGATTGCAGTAAAGGATAATGGCTGCAAATTTAGATGAGTTTTATGTGAATTGGACATGGCGGTTTTGAAGGTTGCAACAGATATCTGCACAATGATTACGTTAACCCGGGGAGGTTGTCGGAGACGACGATGCCGGAGGCTGAATGAGGGGAAGCGGTGGTGTATAATTCAAAGCGCCGTCGATGTGCGTGGATGTTGGGTGGGGGCTGACGACGGTCGCGCAGTATGAGGCGCGTGTTGTTCGTGGGCGGTTAGCTCAGATGGTTAGAGCACCTGCTTTACACGCAGGGGGTCACAGGTTCGAGTCCTGTATCGCCCATTTTTTGCCGTTATGCCCTCGCTGTCTCCAAAGTCGTTTTTGGTACAACGATGGCGGTTTCCGCGTCTATTCGAGGACTACCGCGCTGAGGACCACCGGCTGATCATCTACGGGGATGCCGCGATGGCCTTTGCCGGTCAGGTCTTCCTCCAGGACCATGTCGCCCGGGCCGAGCTGCCTTACGTCGCCATCCTCAACCTCAACCTTGACGTTCCCGGTCCTGACGATGAGGACCTGACGCAAGGGGGCGTTGTGCCAGGGAGAAGGCAGGTTTGTTGCCGCGGACCGGATGACCACCTCTGAAGCGGGAAAGCGCATATCTTTGGGCTCCATATCCTCCAGATGGGTTACTCCATCGTCCCCCGTGTACAATCTGATCATCTGCATCTGTCTGTTCTTCCTCCTAGCCAGTTCGAGCGGTTTCTTGGACTATTCCGCTATCGCCGCCATTTCCAGGGTGCGTCCGTAAGCTCCAGACGCACCCCGTCGGGGGCCCGGACGAAGGCCACCCTTTCGCCAGGAGGCTCATTCATGCGCGACTCCGGGAAGAACTCGACTCCTTCCTGGCGGAGTCGGGCAATCTGGGCGTCAAAGTCCTCCAGGCCAAAGCCGAGGTGCTCTATGCCCAGAAACTGGCTGGAGGGGATTCCGGGCATCTCCTCAGCGTAGGGATGCTGGGTGATGACCAGAGGTAGGCCGTCGATGTCCAGCACGATGGTGTAAGAGCCATCATCCGTTTCCACCTGGCGGTCTTTAAGTCCGAACTTCATGTACCACGCGGCGGTAGATTCCACGTCTCGCGTCTTCAGGTGAATAGCGTACCAGGTAGGCATTGCGACGCTCCTTTACGCCCAGCTTATTTCTTCACGATCTTGGTGTATTCGTGCCTGAACCCGGGGCCGATGTTGAGAATTATGGCGTGGTATTCCTCCACAATGTCCGGGTTGATGACCACCGCCGTGGTGATGAAGAAGAGGGGCAGAGTCACGTAATTCTGATACAAGTAGTCGGCAATCTCCTGAGCGGCCTTTATCCGAGCGTCGGGGTCAATGGTTGTTTCCAGCTTGCGTGCCAGCGCATCCAGCTCTTTCTTGTCATGGTAGTGAGACTGGCCCTTCTGAAGCTTGAGGTTCAGGGGCATCTGAAGCTCGTAGGAAACGAGGCCGGTATTGCCCAGCGCGGCTTTCCCTTGCAGCTGCCGTTCTCGGGCCACGGCATAGCTGGATTCAACCTGCTCCAGGTTTGCGTTCAGCCCCACGTCGTTCCAGTAGTTGGTGATGGTCTCGGCAATGTCGGGAAGCTCGGGCACGCTCGACGTGGGGGACACTATCAGGGTGATGTCGAACCCGTTGGGGTATCCGGCCTGCGCCAGCAAGCGCTTCGCTTCTTCAGGGTCGTAGGGGTCGGGCGGCCACCGGCCGGGGATCCAGGGGTCTTCCCTTGGATGCAGGGCGTGGATTGTTTGAGGTTCCAGGACGCCCTCAAAGAAGACATCGTTTATTTCCTGGCGGTTGATGGCGAGGCTCATGGCTTTCCGGACGTCCAGCTTGAGTTGAGGTTCCGTCGGGTCGAATATGTCCTCCAGCCCTTCGGGAGTGTCGTAGTACTGTCCTCCGTAGGTGATTAGTATGTAGGACCCTGCCTGGGTGCTGTGGACTATCTCCATCCCCTGCTGACGCACCGCATCAAACAGGACCCTTGGCAGGTCTGCGATGTGGGCCTCTTCAGCCAGCAGCATGGCCTGGCGGTTGGCGGGCTCAGGCACGTAGAAGAACTGGAGCTCCTCCACATCCGGGGTCTTTCTCCAGTGGTTGTCCACTCTTTCGTGCAGGATGTGGCTGTTGAACTCCAACTCCACAAACTGGAAGGGTCCCGTACCTACCGGGTCATCGAGATAACCCTCTTCGCCTTTTTCTACCCAGTAGTCGTCGCTGATGATGAGGAACATGAGGAGGTCCGACAGCCACGGGCGCAGTCCGCCTTCCGGCTTCACGAGATGCCAGATAATCTCGTGGTCGTTCACTATCTCGAAGTTTTCCTTGTCGTCGCCGAGCCAGTTCCTGAAGAAGGACGCTCCGGTAGTGGCTGAGCTTGCGGCGCTGTACACCTCCCAGGTCCTGACAACGTCCTTGGCGGTGAATTCGACGCCGTTGTGGAAGGGCACATCCTCCCGCAACTTGAAAGTCCAGTCCATGCCGTCGGAAGACATGGTCCACTCCGTCGCCAGTCTGTCTGCCGTGTAGCCGCCCGTGTTCACGTCGACTCCGATGAGGGGCTCGTACAGACCCCGAAGGGGCCCGCTGCCGGCATAGCTGCTTATGTGGGTCATCGTGCTTTGGGTGCTTGGCGCAACCTGGGCGACTTTAAGTCGAGAGACCACAGGTTGAGGCTCCGGCATTGCGGTGGGCGTGGGGGTTGGGGTTGGCGCCACCGTGGGCGCCGCTGTGGCGGCGGGCGCAGCCGTTTCTTCGTCTTCTTCGCCGCAGCTCACTATCACCAGGGTCAACGCCATTACCAGGGACAGGACCACCAGCAGTTTCAGACTTGAAGGTACTTTTGGTGTTCTCATGAATTTCTCCCTATGTTGTGCTTGTGAGAGCGGGTGGAGCCGAGGATGCGATGGCGCCGGAGTTCAGGACACGCCCGCAACCAGCCGCTCCCCGTAGATCTTCACCGAGTTGTCCCACAGTATCTTCCGCTTCGTGTCCTCAGACAGCGGCTGCTCCATCATGTTTGCCAAGGGCTCGTTAGTCGCCGGTGCGTCAGGATGGGGATAGTCCGTGTTGAACACAATGTTGTCGTCTCCGATGTAGTCCACCACGTACTTGATGGACGGTTCGTCAGCGTCGGCTGCCACGGCGCACTGTCTCAGGAAGTACTCCTGAGGCGTCAGGTCCAGAGGGTGCTCGTCGAAGAACACGGACTGGCGACCCTCGCAGTACTTCTCCAGCCGGTTCAGCCAGAAGGGCACCCAGCCGGAGTTGGCCTCCAGGACCAGCAGCTTCAAGTTGGGGAAGCGGTCCAGGATTCCGCTGTACATGAAGTGGCCAAGACTAATCATGTTCTCGAAGGGGAATCCGATGGTCTGGTGCAGGGCGATGAAGGCCCCCACGAGGGGGTCATAACGGGCGTTGGCTGCGGGATAGCCGCTGTTGGCTCCATGAAGGGAAACAGGAAATTCCAGCTCCTGGGCAGCCTGCCAAAGGGGAGTGTACTCGGGGTCGTGCCACATCTTGCCAGCGGCTACGCTGGGCAGCATGACGGACACGGCTCCGAGGCTCTCTACGGCCCGCCGCGCCTCTATGATCATTTCCTCGATATTGGGCCCGGGCAGTACCGCCGTAAACTTGACACGATTGGCGGCCGAACTCGAAAACTCGTGGGCCCAGGTGTTATATGCCCGCGACAGTGCCGCCGACACCTCCGGGTCCGGATAGTTGAGCGCCTTTGTGCCGTTGGTGGGCAGGCAGACCTGGATGTCCCAGCCCTCCGCCTCCATGTCCACCAGGCGGCTCTCCATGCTCCACTTGGCGTGGTAGGCATGGCCAAACTTGCTCTCCATCTGGGACAGCAGGGTCTTGGCGCGCACCGACCCGGAAAAATGGGCGTCTTCGTATTCGAACAGGGCATTGCCCAGCACATCCACAACCTTGGGACAACGGTCCTGGTACTGCTGCTCCACGTATTTGTCCCAGATGTCGGCGGGCTCATAGAAGTGGGCATCGGCGTCTACAACTTTGAATCCGTTGCGCATGGTTTACGCTACCTCAGCTTTCTAATTCCATTCAATGTACTTTGCAATGCGACGATTCATGTCAAGAAGCATATTATCTCTTGCCACACACCTAGTCAAATGAACGTCCCATAGACGTAAACTGTAATCGGTCAATTGCCAGAGGTAGAGGGCAAGAATACGAACCTAGGGTGTTTGATGCCTGCAGCCATCCCTTCAGATGGCGTTCTTGAATTTTGGGAGCGATCGCCGCTGGTCAGGCAGCGCCGGTTGCTATTCTATGCCGGGCCAGTCCTGCCCTACGGCGTCGAAGCGGCGATGCAGTTCTTCCACTGCTTGGGGGAGAATTGGCAGGTCGTTTTCCAGCATCTCAACGTTTGCCCTGAGGTGATCGGGGTTGTGAGTTCCAATGATGGCCGTGCTGATCTCATCGTGGGCAAACAGGAATCCCATTGAAAGCAGGATAGGGTCCTCAGGGGCACCATCGATTGGCCCCAATTCATTCATGATTTGCGCGCGCTGAAAGTAGTCGTTGGCGTAGCGGTATGGGCTGCTGGACTTTCCCCATACTCCATTGCCCAGAGGCCTTTTGATGATTATGCCCATGTCTCTGCCGTGGGCGGTGCCGAGCAGCTCCTTGCGGGCATTCTGGTCTACCAGGTTGAAGCTGGTCTGAAGCGTGTCGAACAAACCGCTCCTGACGGCCCACAACGCCGCTTCGTTGTCGCCGCTGTAACCGATGAACCGGGTCTTGCCTTCTTCACGCGCCCTGACTACGGCTTCGATGGACTCTCCCCGCTTGAGAGTCTCCAGACCGCAGGAGTGCAACTGCAGGATGTCCAGATAGTCGGTATTGAGCCTTCTGAGGCTACGGTCGATGCTTTCTGCTATTACTTCACTTGTCCAAGGTTCGCCTTCAGTGTCGACTGCATGACCGCACTTTGACGCCAGAAAGAATTCGTCTCTGCGATGTGACACTGCGGACCCTATCAGTTCCTCCGTTGAGGCGTAGCAGGCGGCTGTATCCAGGAAGTTGATACCCACGTCCAAGGCGACGTTGAGCACCTTTGCCGCCCCCGTTGTCCCTCTGCCACGCAGCTCCTGACGGGACACCTCCGCAAGTCCCAGTCCCAGCCGGGTCACTTCAATGCCTGTCTTGCCGAGTGTTCTCGTCTGCATCGTAGCCTCCCAAGTCCAAGTCTCACGGTCATTCTAGACAGGTCGACGGGTGGCGGCAACTGAAGCAGGTGCGCATGTCCACGCAGCTGCATATTTCGCTCTCAAGAAGCGCGGGGCTGCAGCGCGAATCCCAGGTGCGAATTCTGCTGGGCGTTAACACATTTCCGGGGGGTTCTGTGATACCTTTGGGCTGAGTTGGAGTAATTGAATGGGAGATCTTCCGGGATACCTGCGTCGACGGTTTCTTCTGATTTTGGTCGTCGTCCTTGCCATTGTGGCGCTATTGCTTGCGCTTGTGTTTTTTATCGACCTCGACGGAGATGAACAGCCGGCGCCGGCTATGGACGTGGATGCGGTTATCGCGGGGACCCTTGAGGCGCTTGCGGCTTCACCGGCGGTTTCTGCCCAGGTCTATCAGGCGATTCTGCCTTCTCTGGTTGTGGTCTTGGCCGATGGCGGTGGAGGAGACAATGACACGGAAGTTGGGAGCGGTGTGGTCGTCAGCGGCAACGCCGACGTGCTTACCGCTCTCCACGTGATTGAAGGCGCGACGGCGATTGAATTGGGCTTTGCTGATGGAACGAGGACACCCGGGTTTGTATCGAACGTCGACCTGGAAAGGGACATAGCCGTCTTGAGGCCCTTTACACCTCCTGGTCTGGTTGTGCCTGCGACGGTTGGAAGTTCCTCCGCGCTGCGGGTTGGGGACGAGGTCTTCGCGGTAGGCAATCCCCTGGGTCTGGTAGGCTCTCTCAGCGCAGGAGTTGTGTCCGGACTGGACCGCGAATTCCAGCCGTCGGACAGGGACATTCGACTTGAGGGGGTTATTCAGTTCGATGCAGCCGTGAACCTGGGCAATTCCGGCGGACCGCTGTTGAATAGACGCGGCCAGGTTGTAGGCATTGTCACAGGGTTGATAAACCCAACAGACATGGACACATTCATTGGAATAGGATTTGCAGTCCCGATTGACGTGGCTGTTGGAGCAGCCGGAGGGCCTGCAAAATAGTAGACGGAGAGGTGTACGCCAGGAATGAGCGAGAACGAAAATAGCCAACCCATGGAGCGGGTACTGTACGAGGTGAAGAAGGTGATTGTAGGCCAGGACCACCTGCTTGAACGCCTGGTGGTTGCCCTGTTGGCGCGGGGACATATCCTGGTTGAGGGGGTACCCGGCCTGGCAAAGACCATGACAATCAAGACACTGGCTAGAGCAATAAGCGGGGAGTTTCAACGGATTCAGTTTACGCCGGACCTGATGCCGGCTGACCTCATAGGCACCCGCATCTACAATCAGAAGACAGGCGAATTCGGTACGTCGTTGGGGCCCGTCTTTGCCAACCTGCTGCTGGCGGACGAGATAAACAGGGCCCCGGCCAAGGTGCAGAGCGCGCTGCTGGAAGTGATGCAGGAGCATCAGGTCACCATAGGCCGACAAACCTATCCGGTGCCCAGCCCATTTCTTGTTATGGCCACTCAGAATCCCATCGAATCGGAAGGCACTTATCCGTTACCGGAGGCGCAGGTTGACCGGTTCATGCTCAAGGTCCTCATCGGTTATCCCAGCGCCACCGAGGAGTTTGTGATAGTCGAGCGCATGATTGGCGCGCTTCAAGACGTGCAAGCGGTGCTGGATGCCGATGATTTGGCTAAGCTGCAGGTCCGCGCAGACTCCGTTTACGTCGACCCGGCCTTAATCGAATACTCCGTGAACCTGGTTACGGCAACCCGACATCCTGAAAAATGTAACCTCAAGGAACTTGGTCCCTACATACTGTACGGGGCAAGTCCCCGCGCATCCATAAACATGATCCTGGCAGGGCGGGCGCTGGCCTTTGTCCGTGGAAGAGAATACGCGCTTCCACAGGACGTCAGTGACGTGGCCCTGGATGTTCTGCGACACCGGATAGTCCTCTCCTATGAGGCACTTTCGGATGACGTGACGAGCGACCACATTCTAGAAAAGCTGATGGAGGCAGTCCCAATGCCGGAGGTCCCGCTGCGTGAACACCAAAGCACCCATTAGGAACGGTATCCCGGAGACCCCGGAGGGGGTGCTGCGCCGGCTGGAATGGCACCTGCTCCGAAGGATCGACGGGATTCTCCAGGGAGATTTCCGCAGTCTCTTTAAAGGCAGCGGACTGGATTTTGCCGGACTGCGCGAGTACCAGCCGCCGGACGACATTCGCCACATTGACTGGAACGTCACGGCGCGAATGGACGAGCCCTTCGTACGTCAGTTTATGGAAGACCGGGAGGTTACGGCGTGGTTTCTTGTTGACCTAAGCCCTTCCATGGCTTTTGGCGCTCTGGACCGGCGCAAAGAGTCGGTCGTCGTTGATCTCGTGGGGTTGCTTGCGCGTCTGCTGACCCGAAACGGAAACCGGGTTGGCGCTATTCTATACGACAACGAAATGCAATTTACGATTCCACCACGAACCGGTCGGCTTCAGACGCTCAGGATAATTGATGCCATCCAGGAACAGCAGTCGGCGCCAGTGGGGGCGATGACGGACCTGAGCAAGCTTCTTCAGACCGGTTACAAGCGAATAAGACGTCGTTCCCTCGTCTTTCTGGTCTCAGACTTCATTTGCCTGCCGGGCTGGGGAAGAGGGGCTGACCAGTTGAACAGGAAACATGACCTTGTGGCGGTGCGGCTTTGGGACCCCCGCGAAACGGAGCTTCCCGACGTGGGGGTCGTTCTGGTCGAAGACTCGGAGACGGGGATGCAGATCAGCGTGGACACCAGCGACCGGGGATTTCGACGACGGTTTCACGAGGCAGCGAGCCAGCGGGAGGAGGAGCTGGCACGGGCATTCAAGCGGGTCGGCGTGGATGAGTTGTCCCTATCCACGGAGGAAGACATAGTTCCGGCTATTTTGAGGTTTGCATCCGTGCGAAGCAGGGTGCGACGACGCTGGCAATAGGAAGCAGTTGTGGTGACATTTGTTTGGCCATGGGTCCTGCTTTCACTTCTCGCTGTACCGTTGTGTCTGTTCCTGTATCTGCGACTTCAGCGTAAACGCAGCATGGCCGCAGAAAGGTTGGGCGCGATGGGTGGCATTTGGGGCGGGGCAGCCGCAATGGCCGGGAAGCGTCGCCATATTCCGCCGGTCATTTTGCTGATTGCCGTTACTTTCCTTGCGGCGGCATCCGCCCGCCCCCATGTTTCCATTCCGCTACCGCGCCTGGAGGGCACCATGATGCTGGCAATGGACGTATCTTCCAGCATGGGCGCCGATGACGTGAAACCTTCGAGACTGGAGGCAGCAAAGCTGACAGCCAAGGCCCTTGTGGAGCAGCGACCCGCGGGCGCCCTGGTCGGTGTTGTTGCCTTCGGACAGGGTGGGCTTATTGTTCAACCCCCAACAGACAACGGCGAGGCCCTGAATGCCACCATAGAGCGGTTGACCCCCGACCACGGCACGTCCCTTGCGAGGGGCATCCTTACCGCACTGCATTCCATCACGTCGCAGCAGGAAACGGGGTCACAGCAGTCTTCCCTGGAGGAGGAAAGCGGTTCCACGGACTCATTCGCATCCGCAATCATCGTCCTGCTGACCGATGGGGAAAACACGGAGTCCATCGATCCGATAGAAGCCGCCCAGATAGCCATCGAGCGGGGTGTGAGGGTCCACACGGTTGGAATTGGCACACGGGACGGAACGACTGTTGAGGTTGAAGGCTTTAATCTCTTCACGCAGCTGAACGAGCCCATATTGCAGGAAATCGCGCTGCAGACGGAGGGGACCTACTTCAGCCTTTCCGACATCGGGGGCATAAGCGCCATCTACGACGATTTGAACAAAGAGTTCACGGCAGAGCCCAGGGAGATTGAAGTAACTTCCCTTGTGGGCGCCTTCAGCGCATTTCTGCTGCTGGCAGGGGGAGCTCTTTCACTATTCTGGTTCGGGCGGACTCCGTGACGGGGGATATGGTGGGACTGCTCTGGCCTGCAATGCTACTACTTCTAATCGCCGTTCCCCTGGCGGTGGCAGGCTACATCCTCGTATTGCGCCGCAGGAAGCGGTTCGTCGTCCATTACTCCAGCCTATCGCTGATACGGCCTGCAATGGCCGGAGGCTTTCAATGGAGACGTCATCTTCCCTTCGCAATGATTGTGCTTGCAGTCCTGCTTCTGATCCTGGCCCTTTCCCGCCCGTTTGCGAATGTTACCGTTTCCGCCAACCGCACCACCGTGATGCTAGCGTTGGACGTCTCTCTGAGCATGTGCTCCACGGACGTGGACCCCAACAGGTTCACAGTAGCCCAGGAGGCCGTCGAGAGGTTCATAGACACCCAGGCGAAGGGAACCAGGGTTGGCATAGTGGCCTTTGCAGGCATTGCGCAACTTGTAGCCCCGCCCACAACGGACAGGGAGGAACTGCTGGAGGCTTCCGCAAGCCTGACCGCCTCTCGGGGCACCGCCGTGGGCAGCGCCATAGCCCGTTCACTGGACGCTCTCTCAGAGGTGAACCCGGACATTCCGCCCTTCAGGGTGCGGGTGAGGTCACTTTCCGATGTACCTGACGATGCCTTGGAAGATACCCTTCAGCCTGACGTGATCGTCCTATTGACGGACGGCGCGAACACACGGGGAGTGCCCCCGTTGGCGGCGGCGAGCGCTGCCCGCGACCGGGGAGTTCAGGTCTACACCGTCGGCTTCGGCACCGAAAATCCGGCGGTACTGAGGTGCACGCCGGAACAGCTTGGGGGGGACAGTTTCAGCAACCGGATTGGAAGGGGAGGGTTCGGTTTCTTTGGCGGAGGGTTCGGACGGGGAAATTACCTGAGGCTGGACGAGCAAACTTTAGGGCGCATCGCTGAAATTACCCAAGCGGAATACTATCTGGCAGAGAGCGCGGACGAACTCCTTGAAGTCTTCACCACGATACCGTTACGTCTGGAGAAGAAAAAGGTGCGGTTGGAACTCTCTGCCTTCTTGACCGCGGCAAGCGGCCTGCTTGCGCTTTTTGCCCTGGTTCTTGGTCTCCGTTGGAGTCCGCTGCCCTAGCCTCTTGGCTATGGGATGCGGCGCGAGAGTTGCTTCAGGAGCAACGACGGGGATTTCCCGGTGCGCCACTTGGGGTTATACTACGTTCTTGGAAGTCTATCAGTTATGTCCGGTACGAGGAACAGAATGCGGCCTTCAAATCCATGTTCAGGCCAAAGGCGTAAATGTGGTATCTACCACCTAGTGTGCCTCTACCTCTTGACTGGCCAAGGTACGTTGGGCGATAAGAGCGAGATTAGCAGAGGCTGATAGAACTTCACCCAGTGGAAGGAGGTGACCAATGAAGACTCGGATCATAGCCCTCGGCGCCCTTGTAGGCGGCTTGCTGGTTGTGCCCATGGTTGCATTGATGTATCTAGCGGACCAGTGGCTCAACCTCTCATTCGCTCCCTACGATGTCTTCGACTGGATCGCGCGAATTCTGCCTGGTCCGCTTGTGACGTTCGGCATTGACTTGATGATTGACAGCCTCAATCTCATTGGCTTGAACGTCGCGGATACAGCGAAGACTGCGGAACACATCCAGGCGATTTTGTTATTCGGCGTCGGCGGAGTCGTGGCAAGTGTCATTCTTCACTTTGTTGTTGCACGCCGTCCTTCTTTTGACGGGCCCGCATTGGGTCTGATAGCGGGAGTTGTTGTGGGAGCGCCAGTAGCGATTATTTCGGCGGCCATGACCCAGGTATCCACATCCGCAGTTTTCATTATTCTCTGGGTCCTGGGTCTGTTTTGCATCTGGGGCGTCGTTACCTTCGCAACAGCACGGAGGTTGCTGCCCCAGTTTTCTCTCATCGCTGACAGCTCATCGGCGGAGATCGAACCGAGGTCGGTTAAGGTAGTCGGCAGACGTCAGTTCCTCATTCAGATGGGGGCAGCCACGGCTACCGTCACTGTTGTAGGCGCGGGATTGGGGCGTTTCCTTGAAATAGACGAGCGCAACCGGTTGGAAGCCGAATTGGAGGCGATGAAAGAAAATATGCCCCAGGCTCCGTTGGTTGTTGAGCTTCCCAACGAAGCCGACCCGGTCAAACCAGCCCTCGGTACCCGGCCCGAATACACTGCGGTCAGAGATCACTACAAGATATTCATCCGGTCGGAACCGACGGTTATAGACGGGGAAACATGGACCCTGCCTATCACCGGGCTGGTGGACAATCCGATGAATTTGACTCTCAGCGAAATCATGACCCGCTACGAGCCTCGCAGTGAGTTCGTCACGCTGAGCTGCATCTCGAATCGGGTGGGAGGCCCTTTGATAGGGACCACCCATTGGACCGGCGCCAGCATGAAGGAGATTCTTGCCGATGTTAAACCCCAGGCGGATGCGCGTTTCCTGCAGATTACCAGTGCGGACGGGTTCTATGAGACTGTAGACATGGAACTGATCGACTCTGACGAACGGATCATGCTGGCATACAACTGGGACGGCAAGCCCATACCGTTCGATCACGGTTTTCCGCTGCGGATTTGGCTTCCCGACCGCTACGGCATGAAGCAGCCGAAATGGATAACCGGAATTGAAGTAATCGGTGATTACAAAGAGGGGTACTGGGTTGAACGGGGTTGGTCGGAGGAAGCGCTGGTGAGGGCTACTTCTGTGGTGGATACGGTGGCGGTGGAATCGTTGATTGAGGACGGTGAGCGCAAGCTTGTCCCCATTGGCGGAATCGCCTACGCCGGCGCCCGTGGAATCTCCAGGGTGGAGGTCCGGATAGACGATGAACCTAACTGGCGAGAGGCGGACTTGCGCTCGCCGTTGTCCGATGTTTCCTGGGTGATCTGGCGCTACGATTGGCCTTTCGAGGAAGGGGGCCACGAGTTCCACGTACGCTGCGTAGAGGCGGACGGAACCCCGCAGATAGAGGCGATAAACCCGACAAGGCCGGATGGCGCAACGGGTATACACACGAAGTCGGAACGGCTCAGAGCAACATAGACGGCCCAGCTTTCAGCAAAATTCAGCCTGGAGGCGCCGCTCGCACAGCGGGGCTGCTGCTGATCGCGACGGCGGCGGCATCCGTCCTGATGGTGGTCTCCCGCGTTGCCGCCGACGCCGACCAGCCGACACTTTCGGAGTCACTCAGAGCCATCACAGAGAACAGAGGCTTGTACGCGACCAGCGCTGCGGCCAGAATCTTGTCGGGAATTACGTTGGTGGGCGGCGCCTGGTTCCTGTTGAGGACATGGGTTATTCACCAGAGGCCGGTGAAGTCGCCGGGCCCGTATCTGCTGGGGGTATCCGGCGCAGTGACGGCCTTCTCCGGCATTTGTGCCCTGATTCTTGCCTTCTCGGCTTCCGCCGGCTCCGACGCGACCATCTCCGGCTCCATTGAGACTATAAACGAACTACGTTGGCTTGCGGGCAAACTTGGGTTCGCTATTGCGGGGCTTGCGCTTGTTGTCGCGGCGCGCTGTCAGTGGAAAGTTGGGGGCACTCTCCGAAAGGCCGCTCCTGCATCGGTCTTAATCGGCTTAGTCATGCAGTTGATTTGGGTGGACGCGGCAACAATTCTGCATCCCATTGTGGGCGTTGCCTTCATGGTTTGGTTATTGGCGGTTGGGGGCGTGCTTGTAACAGGTCGGACGAAACTGCACTTTCGTAATCTGTCGTAGATCTGCTATTCCCAGTGCGGGCATATCAACTGCGTTATGGCAGACCTGCCTCAGGGTAAGGCCAGCAGGGCGGGGCAGAAGCGCTCCGGAGTACCAGGGTAGTCCGCAGTGTCAAGAGAAGAGACAGAAGGCGTTTAGTCTATTGCAGAGGGTGGTGTATTGACTTCCATCTGCTGCCGATCCTCTTCAGCAACGACATCGGAATCAGTAGAATCGGAATGGCTGCTTGATCCGTTTTGTGGAGCTGAATCCAGAGCGAAGAACCGAGATTCCTTAAAGGCCGGCGAGTAGATGAGAACCATGTTTTCGTCGTCTTCATGGATTTGGCGAACCACGGTGGCTTCCATGTTGGCTCCGCCGAAAAACTCTCCGGACCCCATGTCAATTTGAGGCGCCTGGGCCCAGTCCTGGTAAACGACTCCTCTGTCGCCCACCAGGCGGAAGTCTATGGTGTTGTAGCCAAACGCCTTATTGGGGTCGCCAACGGCTTCGAGCCGCAGCTTTATGACAGCCCATACGTGATCGTCCTGAACGGGGGCGAATGAACCATTCTGCTCTGAAGAGTAGGAAACATCCAGGACCGTTACATTGAGGTCGTTGTGGGTGATTGCATGACCCATGGGGAGCGGTCTGGTCCGCTCTTTACCATCGGCAATTCCGTTTGAGGCGGATGAGCCTCCCCTCGTCCTGCCGGAGGAGGCAACTTGCTGCTCGTCGTTATCCCCACCGGTTGTAATCGATGCCAAAATAATCGCGGCAACCACAACGCCCAATAGGCCAATGCATTCTAGACCGTCCACTTAAGCACTCTACCTAGAACCAAATTCTTCGGTGTCATTGGATCCTTGAACAAGAATTGCCAAGAATCGAATTGAGAGCATACTAAACGGCAGATGGGAGGGTCATTGAGTGACCGGGCCTGTTTCTCTCCGGTTTTGCGGCCTATTTTACGTAACGATGAAGTTGAACCCGAGGGACACGAATCACGCCTGCGCAGCGCTTCCGGGTTCGGACCCTAACCGATTTCATTCGAGCTGTGCCCCGGTGGCCAAATGGAACATTGTTGGGAGAGTTTCAGTGGCCCTTTAGCGATGGGGCGGCGGTTTGGACTAATTGGGAGGTGATTCGAGGGTGAACGAGATTAGTCTGTGGCGATGACGCACACCACGTGGACGCTCAGTCTCCAATCGGCGGATACGGCGCTGACCTCTTTGGCCGTTGCAGTCCACGAGGGCGACTTCTCTCCCGTAACTCCGTTTGGATAGGACGCTACGATGGCAATGCCTGCTGGCACCTCCGCATCGCTGGAACCGACGGCGCCCAGAACGCGAGCGCCTCCGCCGATGGCAATCTTGCCGCCGTCGCAAGATACGGTCAACGTCTTGTCGGAACTGCTGGGGTTACTGGTCTGCACAACTATCTCAGCGCCGCTTACGCCCGGATCGCCTTTTTCGCCCTGCGGTCCGTGGGGGCCGGCATCACCGCGCGGGCCTGGAACGCCGCGCAGGCCGGTGGCGCCCTGGGGGCCCTGTACGCCGGGGGAACCCTGGGGGCCTCTTTCACCCTGCACGCCCTGCGGTCCCTGGGGCCCGGTGTCGCCTTTTGGTCCAGTATCACCAATCGGTCCCTGCAAACCCGGGGGACCCTGCAGGCCTTGCGGACCGCCGGGGTCTCCTTTGGGACCCTGCGGGCCTTCAGTTCCCGGCTCTCCTGGCTCTCCGCGGTCTCCCTGGTCTCCCTTTTCCCCCTTCTCGCCCGGTTCTCCCTTTGCCCCTACCGGCCCTTGAGGGCCCTGGTCTCCACGGTCTCCCTTAGATCCCGCTGACCCCTGCAATCCCCGAGGGCCCTCCAGCCCCTGGGGACCCTGTAAACCTTCAGGCCCCTGCGATCCGGGCGGCCCTCCGGGGCCCCTTACACCCGCGGCTCCCTGAGGTCCAGGCGGGCCTTCGGGGCCCTGCTCTCCCTGAACGCCGAAATCTGCCGTGTAGACGATCGCCGCAAGCGCGGCAGCCAACACAACTAAAATGAGGATGAACCGCTTAGAGCCGAAACGCACGGTCGCCCTTGGCCTCCTATACAAATAGATTGTTCAATTCCTGAAGTACAGGCAATCGTCATCAACCGCTTCCCACCCAAGTGCCCGAATTATTTCACGAACTGCAGATAATGTGCCAAAATACTCAATATGAGCGCCGGCAGGGGGGTCTTCATAGACCGCTGAATCACCTACCGAATGATCCCTGGAGTGGCGAATTCTGGTGCTGATGTGTAAATGCTCCCAATGCCAGCAGCTTTGTCTATGAATAGCGGCCCTCCTGTTTGCCCCAAACCAGCATATCTGGTAGTTGGACAAATCGTCGAATCCGGGCCGATCACGCATGTCAATTCAATTGTCTTCCGTTCAATCTGAGGGGATCCGGCATTTCGTGCAGATCCTCACTCTTTCGTGGGATAGCGTCGCTCCCTTATTCCGACTGGGAGCAGAGCGCACTGATTCTCTACCCTTTCAAACCGACGCTATCCCACATTTTGTGTGCATTCACACTATATTCTCCGCAACTGCTTGTCAATAAAGAGTATTTTGGCGATATATCGGTTGGTTCATCTATCTGGATTGTGTGTATTTTTGATAGCGGATTATGTGGACATCATTGATGGAGACGACTCAGAGTATCATGAATGGCAGGTGTTGCAGGTCCTGACCGGCGCTGCTTGTAAGGAGCAAAAATTGCGGGCTAAATCGACTCATGCTATCTTTTCCCTGGAACGGCGAAGGGCCGATAATGGGAAGAACCTGCCCTATTGCCTACGGCAGGTCACCAGATATTCGGGTGGGTCCATTGGGGCTAATGTCCTCAATGTCGGTATTCAAGGAGGAATACATGCTTTCGAAAATGACTGTACTCGCTGCTACCCTGGCGTTATGCCTGTCGCTGGTTGCGTGCGGTGGATCAGACGAAGGAGAGGCACCAGCGGAGGTTATCACAACACCTGCGCCGGCTCAGCCGGCCACCGCAGCACCTGCCCAGGGAGCGACGGTGCAAGCATCCTCTGATGAGTCCGTTGACCTAGTGGAGCATCTCCGTGGAAAGACCTTCCACTTATGGGAGGTGTACAACACTCACGACCCGGATGCACTCGCGATCTTCTACTCGGACGACTACTGGCTTGAGGAAAAGGAAGAAATCCGGTCAAACATGCAGCCATTCAAGAGCCAGGGTTTGCTCTTTACTTCGGAGGAGACGTCCGCGCCAATGGAAATCTCTCCTGGCAAGTGGGAGACCAAGCACACCGCACGCTTCCCGGGTGGACTGGTGAACATGGTGTTCATCTATGAAGAATTCGATGGAGAGTGGCTGCTCACCTTTGCAAAGCCCAGATAGATCGCAGCAGCGCGACCGGCTCCATTAAGAGAGGCGCGCCGAACAACTCTCCATCAGTTCCTTATGTGAGGATCACCCTAGAGTTAGTGTGCAGTCCGGTAGGGAATAGGGCAGTTGATATCCAAACTCTTCCCGATAGTGGTTTGCCTATCCCAAAAACCTCTTGACAATCGCTATCGCATAATCAACACTCTTTATCGGTAGCTGGTCTCATTATCCGGCGGTCGAGCGCGTTACGATTATGTATAGCAAATGGGGCTGATACCGGTTCGAGATGGGTGAATACTCTGTGCCTCTCGACGATTGATTTTCTATAGAGAGAACAAAGAAACTGTGAAAATTGTACGACTGCTTGCTCTACCTATTCTTGCCGTTATGTTAATGCTTCAAATGGGCTGCGCTTCGGACGATGTTGTTGATACGCCTTCTCAAGATTCCACAGGCACACCAGATACCGCGGCCACTGTAACCCCTTTATCCACTGAAGCAAGACCCGCAGCCAGCAGTCCTACGCCCACTCAGGAGGAAAAAATCTACCAGCTTGGCATTACCTCCGACTTGACCACCACCAATTATTGGGCCCTTCTGGGCCCGGACGGCACTGTTTGGAACCAGTATGCACTGGGAGACACGAAACCCACGCTTTACGGTTACTCAGACCAGCGATTTGATTGGGTGCCATCTCTCGCCGCTGACTTCCCTTCACCTCTACAGGAAGAGCAGGTAGGTGGAGAGACCATGTGGACCACCGAGGTTGAACTCAAGGAGGGAGTCAAGTGGAGCGACGGCAACGACGTAACGGCTGAGGACTTCGTATTCACCGCCCACACAGCCGTCGAATTGGATCTGACGGGGAACTGGCCTTCCATCGTCGATCCCGAGTTCTTTGATCACGCCGAAGCACTGGATCCTTACACGTTGAAAATCTACTTCAAGCAGAAGCCCGGGCTGGCACGCTGGCAGTTTGGCCTGGCCTTCATGTCCATTTTCTCAAAGGCATACTGGGAGCCGGTGGTGGCCGAGGCGAAACAGGTCGGTGAGCTTACGGAGCAGCAAAAGGTGCTCTATGCCCACGTGCCTGACGGCGAACCTTCGGCGGGAGGATTTCTCTTCGACAGATGGGAGCAGGGGGCCTACGCGGAAAAGGACCGCAACGAAGATTTCTACTTTACAGGCAGCGTGATCACGCAGTACGAAAACGGCGCTTTTGCGGAGGAGAAACCGGGCGTCTACGAGTTTTCCGCCTACGGCATTCCAGAGGGGGAGAAGACCCTGGAATATACGGTAGGGCCATACGCAGCGAGCACTATCTACTCAATATATGGAAGCCAGGATGCGGCGGTGCTTGCCCTCAAGAAAGGCGATTTGGACTTTATGCTCAACCCTCTTGGATTGTCCAAGGGACTGCAGGAACAGCTGGATGGGGAGGAAGGGCTGACAACAATTGAGAATGCCGATTCCGGCGTCCGTTATCTCGGGTTTAACGTCCGCAATCCTCCCATGGACAACCGGGCCTTCCGGCAGGCCGTCGCTACACTCATCGACAAGGAATTCCTGACAGAGACCGTGCTTCAGGGAGTCGCAATCCCCGTGTATACCCTGGTGCCTGAGGGCAACAAGGCCTGGCACAACGCGGACGTCCCCAAGTTTGGTCAGGGCATGTCCAGAAGCGAGCGGGTTAAGCAGGCCGTGGACCTCCTCAAGGGCGCCGGATTCACCTGGGAAACCGAGCCGCGCATGAGCGAAGACGGCAACTTCATCGAGCAGCGCGGAGAGGGGCTGAAGATGCCCAACGGCGACCCTGTACCCACCATGAATCTGCTGGCTCCGAGCGCGGGTTACGATCCGCTGAGATCCACTTTCGCCATCTGGATCGAAAGATGGCTCAACGAAGTAGGCATACCGTTAAGGGCTGATCTCACCGGCTTCAACCTGATAGTCGAGAAGGTCTACAGCCAGCAGGACTTCGACATGTGGATTCTGGGTTGGGGTCTGACCATCTTTCCGGACTACCTTGAGGCATTCTTCCACAGTCGGAACTCGGAGCTTGAAGGCCATAATCCGGGCGGATACAGTAACCCCGAATACGATGGTCTTGCCGACGAGTTTCTCGCCGAGACTGACCTGGACACGGCGCGCGAACAGGCCTCCCGAATGCAGGAATTCCTGGCGGAGGATCTGCCGTGGGTGGTGCTTTTCACCACACCCATCGTTGAGACCTACAGGAGCGAACGGATAGGGTTTCCCTACACGGAATTTCTGGGGGGACTCCAGGAAGTCGGCGGACTTCCATCCATAGTAACCTTCAAGTAAACCCCGGAGGCCAGGCTGGAACCTGCGCTGACATCAGGAGTTAGGCTGAATGACCGGCTATCTGACTAGCCGCCTGTTGCAGATTGTCCTGACCCTGTTCCTGATCCTCACGGTGACCTTTTTCCTTGTGCAGGCGCAGCCCGGCGACTACGCCACCTTCTACGTCCTCAATCCTGACATCCCCTCCGAAGTAAAAGAGCAGATCAGGGCGACTTTCGGACTGGACAAGCCTCTCTGGCAGCAGTACTTCATCCACATGAAGAACACCATCACCGGGAACTTCGGCGTGTCCTTCGGCCACTACCCACGCCCGGTGATGGAAGTGTTGCTGGAAAGGCTGCCTCGCACCCTGGTGCTGTTTGTCACTGCGACGGCGATATCCTTCTATATCGGGTTCTTGCTGGGGAAGGCAATCGCCTGGCGTCGAGGGGGTTTTCTGGAGTATGCGGCGACTATATCCGGGACGACCCTGTTCACCGTGTTCACTCCCGCTTTTGCGCTGATGATGATATGGATCTTTGCTTTCCAACTTGGATGGTTTCCGGTCGGGAAGTTTCTGGACCCGCTGGTGTGGCGAAATTCTGACGTTACCGCCAACTCGGTTTTCAGCCTGATGCTGATTACTGCCTTCGCATTCATGATTTTCGCCTTTTTTGTGATGTTCGCGGCAAAGAGGTCTGAATCGTTGGGGCCGAAGAGGCTGGCCGTTCCCATCGTGATGGTGGGAGCATTGGCTGTCCCTCTGGTCTGGTCTTTATCGGGCATCGGCACTCTCGCCCTAGACATCCTGAAACACATGGTTCTTCCCATCGCAACGCTTACTCTCATATCCTTCGCCGGCACGATGCTGTTAACGCGCAACAGCATGTTGGAGACCATACGCGAGGACTTCGTTATGGCGGCGCGGGCCAAGGGACTGCCGGAGAAGCGGGTCAGGGACCACCATGCGGCCCGTAACGCCCTGCTGCCAGTGATTACGAGTTTGGTCTACAGTCTTATATTCGCGATAGACGGGAGCGTGATTGTAGAGAGCGTCTTTTCCTGGCCCGGCACCGGCATGACGCTGCTGGAGGCCGTTAGGTCGGAAGACCTGCCATTGGTGATGGGGGCAATTGTGTTTATTGGAATGCTGTCTCTGCTTGCTCACCTGGTAGTTGACATTCTGTACGTCTATCTCGATCCGCGGATACGTTACCGTTGAAGATTCCTCCCCAAATGAACGCCGAGCCATTCGGCCCTTCGTCCGACGCTCCCAATCCCGAACCCCGGCATGGACAGCTTCGGCTGCTGCAGGCCAGGATACGGACAGTGTTTCGGTCTTTCAGAGGCGCGGTCGGAATTTTCATGGAGAGTCGCATCGGCATCCTGTCCCTTGTCATCATCTCCATGTTTGCTCTGATGGCAATTTCCCACCCAATACTGATGGTCACTATCTGGGACCGCGACACCTATGATCCCGTCACGGGGTATGCGACGGATGCCACGGAGCAGCCCGCGCCACCGAGTTGGAGTCATCCGCTTGGAACTGACCCCTTGGGGCGGGACGTTCTCAGCCAGCTTCTTTCGAGCACGGGTTCCGAGTTTATCCTCGGCATTACTGCAGCGCTGGTAACAGTGGTAGTCGCAACCAGCGTGGGAGCGGGCGCCGCCTACTATGGGGGGCTTGTGGATGCGTTCTTCATGAGGCTAGCAGACCTGATAATCGCGCTTCCGAGCATCTCTTTGCTTATAGTCCTGAGTGCGCTATTCGATCTGAATCTCTTCTATCTCGCCCTCATTATCGGTGTGCTTGGCGGGTTTGGCGGGACGGCCATAGTCTTGAAGTCCCAGGCCCTGAGCATCAAGATCAAGCCGTATATCGAGGCGGCGAAGGTAGCTGGCGGCAGCCAGTTTCGCATCATCTTCGTGCATATTGTGCCAAACCTGCTGCCCCTTTCCCTGCTCTACATGATGTTTACCGTTACGGGAGCAATTTTCGCCGAGGCGGTCCTGTCGTTCCTGGGTCTGCTCGACCTGCGGATGAGCTGGGGCATCATGATCCACACCGCAAATGCGGGAGGGTACCTGCTGGGGGGCACGAAGTACTGGTGGCTGGTTATTCCCGCGGGTGCATCCATAACCCTCCTCTGCAGTGCGTTCTACATGGCCGGACGGGCCCTTGACGAAGTGGTAAACCCAAGGCTGAGGCGCAGACATGACTGAGCATACCAGGCGGTTGCCATGACAGCAGTTGAAACCGGTCCCCTGCTGAAGGTAGATGGACTCACGCTACGCTACTCGACCAAGCACGGCGAGGTAAAGGCGATTGAGGAAGTGAGCTTCGATCTTGCCCGCGGCCGGTCTCTGGGACTGGTGGGCGAGTCCGGCTGCGGCAAGACTTCCCTGGCCAACTGCCTGATGCGGCTGCTGCCCGACAACGTCAGCTTGATTAGAGGTCAGGTACTTCTTGACGGACAGGAGTTGATGTCCCTATCTGAAGAAGAGATGCGGGAAGTCCGCTGGAGTCGAATCTCCATGGTATTCCAGGCGGCGATGAACTCGCTGGACCCGGTGTACAGGGTTGGCGAGCAGGTGATCGAGGCGATTGAAGCGCATGAGGATGGGACAATTGCTGCAGACGCGCGGGAGAGGGTAGCAGGGCTATTTCGCATGGTTGGGCTGGATCCCCAGCTAGTGGACCGGTACCCCCACGAATTGAGTGGTGGTATGCGCCAAAGGGCGGTCATTGCCATGGCGTTAGCCTGCGACCCGGACATCATCATCGCAGACGAACCGACCACGGCATTGGACGTGATTGTGCAGGACCGCATTCTGAGGGAGCTGAAGGAGGTCCAGGAGAAGCTCAAGATGAGCATCATTTACATCACCCACGACATGGCGGTGGTTGCGGAAGTGACGGACAGAATTGGGGTGATGTATGCGGGCAGGCTGGTTGAAATTGGGGAGACAACGGATGTATTTCGTTCGCCCATGCACCCGTACACTGCCGCCTTGATGTCCTCATTTCCGAGTGTTAGAGGGGAGAAGCGGCCCCTCGGCACTCTCTCCGGCGAGCCGCCCAACCTGGCCAACCCACCGCCAGGATGCGCATTCCATCCACGGTGCGCTTATGCTACGGATGTATGCCGGGAGAAGGTCCCGCCCAAGGTAGAAGAAGGAAGCCAGTGGGCTGCGTGCTGGCATCCCATGAACGTGAATCTGTCCCCTTCAACCGAGAATGAATATCCAGCTTAGAGATGCGGCAGGTAACGTTTGTCCGCCTCTGGTAGAGGTTGAGGGACTGACCAAGCTCTTCCCTGTCGCCGGGAACCTGTTCCGCAAGCCGGAGGGTTTCGTACACGCCGTAGACGGCGTGTCTTTCCGGCTCGCCCGGGGCGAAAGCCTGGGTCTTGTGGGGGAATCGGGATGTGGAAAGACAACCGTCGGCAAGCTGCTGGTCAAGCTGCTGGAGCCGACGGCCGGCGGTATATTCTTTCACTTTCCCGGGCTGGGTGAGGATTCGACGACGGACGAACCAATTGATTCGTCTACACTGAAGGGACGGCAGATGAGAGGCTTTCGACGTCAGGTGCAGTTGATATTTCAGGACCCGTACGAATCCCTGAATCCCAGACGGGCGATACACGACATTATTGCGGAACCGCTGGTGGTCCAGAAGATCGGGAATTCGCTGGAACGACTGGAGTTGGTCTCTGAGTTTCTGACACAGGTTGGACTCACGCCAGCTTCGACCTTTCTGTTTCGGTATCCCCACGAGCTTTCCGGGGGACAGCGACAGAGGGTCGCAATTGCCCGCGCATTAATCCTTCGACCCTCCCTTGTGATCGCCGACGAACCGACCTCCATGCTGGACGTGTCCAGCCGCACGGGGATCATGTCGCTGATGCAAGAGCTTGGCGATGACTTGGGGGTGGCCTATCTGTACATCACTCACGACCTGGCAGTGGCAAGGTACATGTGCGACCGGATTGCGGTCATGTACATGGGGAAGATTGTTGAGATTGCCGAGACCGAGGAGCTTCTGCACAACCCTCTCCATCCGTACACCAAGGCCCTGTTGTCAGCGGTGCCGGTACCTGACCCACAGCACCGCCGCAATCCCCCCGCGATAACCGGAGAGGCAGCCGTTCCAATAGACCCGGCCCCCACGTGCCGCTTTTTGGGAAGGTGCCCGGCAGCGACCTCATTCTGTGAAGACAGTCCGCATCCTCAGATAGAGGAAAGGGGCCCGGGGCACTTTGTTGCTTGCTACGAGGTGTGAATCGGCAAGCCGCTAACGGTGTCAGGGAGAATGCTCGACGGAAACTTGGTGGTGGATGAAAGGCTAGAGGAATTCGAAGTGGCTGGAGCCGGGCCCGCTAGGACCAGGGAGAGAATTCCATAAATTCGTCGTCCATGACCAGGGGATTGCCATCAAATTCATCGATGTCCTCAGTCAGGCCGATATGAAATAGGGCGTCGCCTTCGTGGGCGAGGGGGAGGTTGGTGCGGCCCAGTATTACCCCGTCCATTGGCGAGATGATATCAGTGTCGGTCTCGCCCAGGGGGTCAGAAACGACGGCAAGCACCTGACCAGACTGAATGGGCAAACCGATACGCTTCTTGGACCTGACCACACCACTGAACGGCGCCCTGACCCACCTGCTTGAGCGGAGAATCATGGGAGCACGAGAACGACCGGCGGAATTATGGGCGGGCAACATGCCGAGATGTTCCATAACTCCAACCACGCCCCTCACCCCGGCCCGGATTGCGAAGTCGTCAAAGCGGAGAGCTTCGCCTGCCTCGTAGACGATTACGGGAATGCCTTCCTTGGCGGCGGCGCCACGCAGGCTACCGTCTCTGTAGGAGGAGTTCAGCACTAACGGAACGCCAAAGGCCTGCGCCATACTCTCGGCGGCGGGGTCCTCAAGGTCGACGCGAATCTGCGGAAAGTTTTCCCTGTGGACGGCGCCGGTGTGGAGGTCGATTCCGTGGGTTGAGTTAGCGAGGACGTGTTCCTGGAACATGTTGGCGAGACGGGCGGCCAGGGAGCCTCTGGGGGACCCGGGAAAGGAGCGGTTGAGGTCTCGCCGGTCCGGCAGGTATCTACTGAGATTCAGGAAGCCGGGTACATTGACTATGGGAATTGCTATCATCGCTCCGCTAAGGCGTTTCAATGCAGGAAGCTGCATGATTCGACGAATGACTTCAACCCCGATTATTTCGTCGCCGTGAATAGCTGCCGAGACGAACAAGACCGGCCCATCCTGCGTGCCGTTGATTACATGCACGGGCATTGTCAGCGGAACGTGTATGGACAAGTCAGCAATGGGCAGGTCCACTTGGGTATGTTCCCCTGGAGCGACTTCCACGTCGCCGATTCTGATTATCTGGGTTGACTGGATTGCGGGGTCGCTCATTTGCCTGTACCTAAAACTGCATTTCAGCAGGCATGGGTCTGGCATTGTTTTCTATGAACGAAATAATCCGTCCTGCGATGTCGTTGCCCGTTGACCGTTCGATTCCCTCCAGGCCGGGGGTTGAGTTCACCTCTATGAGCACCGGTCCACGACTGGACCTAAGCATGTCGACGCCGGCTACGTTGAGGCCCAATGCCCTGCAGGCGCGTATGGCAACGGAATGCTCTTCGGCGGTAATTCCGATCTGTTCCGCTGTGCCTCCACGATGGAGGTTGGAACGAAACTCTCCCGGTCCGCTCTGTCGCTTCATGGCGCCAACCACCTCGTCACCCACGACGAATGCCCTGATGTCGGCGCCGCCCGCCTCCTTCACGAATTCCTGGACAAGGATGTTGATTTTGGCGCCCCGGAAGGCCTCGAAAGTGCTTTTTGCCGATGGCATGGTCTCGCCAAGCACTACTCCCAATCCCTGAGTACCCTGTACCAGCTTGATGACGACGGGAGGACCTCCGACCATGCGGATCAACTCCTCAGAACGTCTTGCAGAATTAGCGAAACCGGTAACCGGCAACCCGATCCCAAGGCGGGACATTATCTGAAGGGCCCAAAGCTTGTCGCGGGCCCTCCCAATAGCCTCCGATTGGTTCAGGGTCCACACTCCCATCATCTCGAATTGGCGCAGAACGGCCAGCCCGTAAAAGGTAATGGACGCGCCTATTCGCGGAATTACGGCGTCGTAGTCGGTGAGGGTAACACCCCTGTACAGCAGCTGTGGGCTGTCGGAAGTGATGTTTGCGTAGCACTGGGTCGTGTTGATTACGTCGATTTCATGGCCCCTAGCCTCTGCACAGTCCACAAGGCGTCTGTGGCTATAGAGATTCGGATTGCGCGCCAGCATTGCGATTTTCACTTGTCGATACCACCATTCCTCGGGCTATCCGGTTTGTTGGAGGGACTATTTACTGCCCGTGTTCGATGCCTCCCGGCACGGAAGGACGCCCTCGGGTCCACCAGGATGCGGTTACGCATTGCTTCACGGCCGATGATCATGGGAAACCCCATGGCTTCACGATTGGTCAGGCTCAACTCTATGGGCCACCGGCTGGCACCAATCTGAAGCACGGTGCTGATTATGTACCGATGCTCGCTGCTACCGCTTGAGTTAGTCACCCACCGACGGTCGCTGAGCGGAGCCTCGCAGACCGTTGAGGACTCCTTGTCTCTCTGTATGGGATGTGTGCGGAACCGGATCCATTGTTGACCATTGACCTTGCGGAGGCTGAGATCCCAGGCGTGCAGAGCGGATGTCTTGGCTCCCGTATCCAGCTTGGCCTTAATTGAGACGATGCCGAGGCCTGGCAGGGATACCCACTCTCGCCAGCCGAGGACTCGTTTATGATTGTTGCCGGAACTCACCGAACTGTTAGCGCGAGTCAATTTCCGCAATCCGGCCGCTTCGTACTTTCCTGGTGTGGGGAGTGCAGAATCGGGTTTGTCACAGGCGCTGCTTCAGTACGGGACTCCTGTTGACCTTGGTTGACGTTCGTCGAACTCCATAATCCGCTGTCTACGAACGGGAGGGAACACGTACGCGATGGCAACCTGACTGCCTGCATCATACACTTCATGTTCCTGACTGTTGAATACCAGGGGAGTGCGGTCGTTATTCCAATGGGTGCCTTGTCACCATGTTACCCACATCCCCACGGGTTGGCAACTATTACCAGTCGTTAGCGTGAGGCATATGTGGAGGATTGGACGAACTAGGCAGGGGATTGCACAAGAGCGCCGAAGAGTAGATTATTGGTGCATCATGTGTGGAAGATTCAGCCTCACTGCAGACTTGGGAGATCTGGCCCGTCGATTCGAGTTTGAAGGCAACTGGTCTGAGCTGGAACCGAACTACAACGTTGCGCCGACCCAGAATGTTCTAGCCGTCGTGGGAAGCGAGAACAACAGGCGCGGAGGGTTCATGCGATGGGGGTTGATTCCCCACTGGGCCAAGAGCGCTTCCATCGGCAGCCGGATGATTAACGCCAGGGCCGAGACCGTGGCACGGAAGCCGGCCTTTCGAAGCGCGTTTCGGAGGCGACGGTGTCTGATTCCTGCAGACGGCTTCTATGAGTGGCAGAGGATGGGAAAGGTAAGGAGGCCCATGCGCATCGAAATGGAGTCCGGGGAACCCTTCGCCTTCGCCGGGCTTTGGGCCGTGTGGAAGGACCCGGAAGGCAACACCGTCCCATCCTGCACCATCATCACTACCGAGGCCAACGATCTGCTTAGGCCAATACATCCGAGGATGCCGGTAATTCTGCCCAGAGAGTTGGAGGAGTTCTGGCTGGACCGGGACGTGAATGACGCTCCTGCGCTTTCGGACGTCCTTATGCCTTATCCCTCTGAACTGATGAATACTTACCAGGTTTCAACGCTCGTCAACTCGGCGCGCAACAACACCCCGGAGATTCTGACGCCGGTAGGGTAAAGCGCCATCTGCCTATTTTAGAGTCGTAGTCTTACCCAAAGAGTACGCAAGGACTGCGTTACCAACCCATTGCGTATCCGTCTCGACGCGGGTCCGCGCCGCCGCTCAAGACGCCGTTGGCCTGGTCCACCATTATGCCCTGGGCGCCTCCCACTACTCTTGACCAGGGTTCCAGCACCTGAACGTCGTGGCCGCGGCTGCGAAGGTCGGCGAGGACCTCCGGGGAGAATCTCGACTCCATCTCCACGCTCCTGCCCGCGATGCACTTGAAGCGCGGGGCTTCGATTGCCTGTTGGACATTCATGCCGAAGTCGAGGACGTGCATGATCATCTGAGCGGTAGTCTGGGCAATTCCGTAGCTGCCAGGGGTCCCGATGCTAAGGAAGAATTCACCGTCCTTGAACACCTGGGCAGGGGTGGGACACCAGTCCACAAGTCGTCCTGGTCCAATCCTGTTTGGCACGTCTTTCCCCGGGGAGATGTCGAACCAATTGGCCACGTTATTCAGGAAAATACCTGTATCTCCGACGGCGATGCCGGAGCCGAACCCCGAACCCAAACTCTGGGTAAGAGTCACCACGTTGCCCTCGCTGTCTGCCACCGCAAGGTGGGTGGTGGAACCCAGCAGCGCGGGGTCCATTTTCCCTGGAAGAAGGGAACCCTCCGGTGGTTGGGGGTTGTACTGCTCACCCTGGACCGAAGAAGCCCTTGCCATGTTGATGCGTGCCCTCTGGTCTGCGGCGTACTTGTCCGAAAGCAGGCCTGCTACGGGAATGTGGGTGTGGTTAGGATCTCCACCATATTCGATGCGGTCCGTGATGGCCAGTCTGGTGGACTCTATCTGCCGGTGAAGGGTATCCGCGGAGCCGTAGGCCAATTCACTGGGGGCGAAACCCTCGAGAATCTTCAGGGTCTCCAGCAGTTGAAACCCGTCGGAGTTCGGTGGGGCGGACAATACCCTGTAACCCCGGTAATCAACCCCAACCGGTTCCTCCCACCATGCGTCGTATTCCGCAAGGTCTTCCTCCGTCAACAGTCCTCCCAAGTCCCTGGAGCCCTGGACGATTCGCCGGGCGAGTTCACCCCTATAGAAGACCTCTTTGCCACCTTTGGCGACCTTCCTGAGGCTATCGGCCAGTTGGGGCTGAAGCAGCTTTTCACCCGGTCCAGGGGCTTTTCCGTGTGGCGCCAAAATGCTTCGAGAGCTGGGGTAGGCAGACCATCTGCTTTCGCCGTCTGCTATCAGGTGGCTATTCAGGTGAGTTACCGGGAACCCCTCTTCCGCATAAGCGATGGCAGACTGAAACAGCCTCTCCAGCTCCAAACCACCATAGGTCTCGTGCAGAGTGAGCCAGCCTGCGACATTGCCGGGGACAAGAACGGACAGGATGCCGCTTTCCTTGTTCTCGTTCGTAAAGACGGAAGGTTCCGCCGCCGCGGGCGCCCGTCCCGTGAAGTTCAAAACCCGGGTGCGCTTCTCCCTGGCGACGTAGGCAAGGAGGCAGCCCACTCCACCCATTCCCGACATATAAGGCTCGACGACATTCAGCGCCGCGACGGTGGCTACTGTGGCGTCAAAGGCGTTGCCGCCATCCATGAGGGCGCGCAGCCCGGCGAGAGAGGCGAGCGGGTGGGCGGAGGCAACGATGCCCCTGGCGCCCATGACAACCGGTCTGTGGGACTGGACCGAAGTATTCTGGTTCATGGGGCCTCCCTAATCGTTAGTTTGCCATCGGCTATATGGGAAAAGATAGCTGAGTGAATCCCACTGCGCAATGCCGGGTCGGCTGCTGGGGGTCTGCTTTTCTGTCCGAATGCTCGGAGAGTTGGAACATCGCTACTAGATGTCACCGAGCCAGCGCAGGATAGTATTAAGCAGCTCTCTCTCGCGGCCCACGTAGCCATGGTTAGCCCCGGCAATTTCGTTGACCTGAACGTGGGAATAGCCGGCTGCTCTCAGGCCGCGTTGGGCTGCGCCACACACGGGGATCTCCTCCGGCCCTCCGACGGCGCTCTCTTCTGACCCGAATACAAACAGGGTGGGACAGCCAGTCCTAGAGGCGTGCGTGGTAACGCTGTAGCGATTGTCGGGATTGAAACAGTCAACATAGGCACCTGCGCTCCACGTAGATCCCCACGGAACTCCCGGACGAAGCAGCGCATCAGAATTACCATCCTCCACGTTGCGTACGGATTCCTGGAAGGGCGACGAAAAGTCCTCTCCGTGGAGTTTAATGATTCCTTCGTGGTCGTATTCACCCGGCGAAACCGCGATGACCGCTTCCACGTTCGCGAATTTTTCCGTTGCCTGGGCGTAGGCGGCTCGAACGGCCCCTCCGCTGTGCCCGCCAATGGCTATGCGCCGGTGTCCTCGCTCGCGCAGCAGCTCCAGCCAGGCTCCAAAGTCGAGCCGGGAATCGTGCACGGACTCGAAGGCGTAGCCGGCAAGCGGGCCTCCTCGTGCGCCGCCGGCGACGTGGTCGTGGCCGCGGCGGTTGGCCGACAGGAAGGCTATGCCATTCTCCGCCATGCGCTGTCCAAGGCCCAGATAGAGTCGACCGTAGAAGTTGCCGCAATCTCCGTGAAAGAACAGCACGGCATCCACTGAAGGGGGTGGGATTTCGTTTGTGGGGGCGAAATATGCGCCTGAAAGGGAAATGCCGTCAGGTGTGGTAACGTCAACAAGGTCCGCAAGCATTTTTTCTCCTTCATCGTCAAATAGCCTTCAAGATTAGGCCAGTATTCGGTTGGATTGTAACTTTCCACAATGGCGTTAAGCAAAGCGGAACTCCGGCGTTGCCCTGCTTGGATAGCACTTGCTTAGACGACTGTCGTGAATCTGCGGTATATTCGATATAACCGGGGGTTGGCTGAAATGATGTTGAATAGCTTTATCCGTGTCCGGAGGTTTGTGTTTAAGTGAAGGCAGTCCTGGAGCAATGAACAAGACTCCATCGCAAAGGGCGAGCGCCTTTCTGGAGAGGCGTTCCGGATGGATTATCGCCGGGGTTGGATTAGCTACTCTCCTGCTCCTTCTGCCACTTATGGCCCTGGCTCCCGAGGAACAGGCATCCACTGAACCGGGGGGCGCCGTTTTCGAGCTTCGGGACCTGGTGAACGAACGATTCCCGGATGAACTCTATGTTCCGGCCTACATTCTGGAATCGCCAGACGGGCCGGACGGCGACGTTCTGAACCGGGCAGCGCTCTGGGAACTGTACCAGAATGCCGAAGAGATGCGTCGCTCAGATGAGCGTGGCGAGCTACACCCTCCCGAGTTGGCAGTACAGCCCTACCTGTTCAAGGGATTCAGCCCTTCTAACCAGCGTCCCGTCCACGGAATGTACTCCGTGGCCGACGCCGTTCAGGACACCCTCGCGGAAATTGGCTCTGATCTGGAACGCGCCAGCGATGACGAAGTCAAGATTGCTCTTCATTTCGTGCTGTTGGAAGGATCTCCGACTTTCGGCTTGATGGAATCCCTTTCGGAGAGAGCGAGTTACACTCTCGAATATGCGGAAGGCATCGGGCAATACCGTCACTGGCGTTCTCCCGCAATAATCAACTTTGTATTCGCAGAGAACGACAAGCTGGGCGGAGGTCCGCAGACAATCAATGTTGGCGGCGACGAGACCGCCATGCAGAAGGAACACTTTGGTCGGAACATCCAGAGAATCCTGCGGGGCGAGGAACGCAACTACCGGCTATGGGGCGTTGCCGTAGACCCGAACCTTGAATCCCAGGATGAAGGACGTACCACCGTACCCTTCATTGTAGCCACCGTGATTGCCGTGTTGGTAGTGATCGGAATCAGCCTCAGATCTGGGCGGGCGGTGCTGCTTTCGGCCATTGGCCTGGGCATGACGATTGTGTGGCTGAAGGGGATATCCAACCTTGTGGGCCTGAAGGCTGGCTTGGTGGTGGAGCTGATTGTGCCTATAGCGATGATATCCCTGGGTGTGGACTTTGCAATACACGCTCTCCATCGGTATGGGGAAGAGCGGGGCAGGGGACTGGGACCGCGCCCTGCTCTGAGGGTAGGATTCGCAGGTGTTGTGGGTGCGCTGGTGCTCGCAATGCTCACCGACGGTCTGGCCTTCTTCTCCAACACCGTCTCCGGAATTGAGTCGATTATCGGTTTTGGCATTGCGGCCGGCATAGCCGTGATTTCCTCCTTCATCATCATGGGTGTGTTTGTACCGTTGGTTTACATGCGCCTGGACGCGCTGCGTAAGTCCGGCCCTACCCGCGATGCTGCTGCTCCGGGTGCACGGACATCAACCAAGGACAGCACATTGCGGGAATTCCTCAAGGTGGAATGGATAGTCTCCAGCCTCGCTCGGTGTCGTCTCATTGTGCTTCCGGTTGTGGCTATAGTCACGGGCGCTGCCCTGGTGTTTGCCTTCAGGCTGGAGGCCCAGCTGGACGTGAAGGACTTTTTTGACAGCAGCTCTGACTTCGTCGTGGGACTGGATAAGCTCGACTATCACGTTGGGAACACACAGGGTGAGCCGGGCATCATCTACATTGAGGGCGACCTGTCTTCCGACGAATCACTTGAGGCACTCAGAGAGTTGGAGGCGAAGCTGAAGGTCAATTCCCACGTGGCCAAGGGGTCAGATGGGGAGCCGACCATCTATGGGTGGACCATCTTCGATCTGATGGAGCGACTTATTGACAGTGACTACGCACGCGGCCAGGTGCAGCGGGTGACCGGGCAGACCATCACCGATGAGGATGGGGACAAGATTCCGGATGATGAGGCACAAGTCCGGGCGGCCATCGAGTACATGGTGGAGTACGGCATTCCGATAGACGAGTCCTCGTCGGCGTTTACGGCGCGCCAGGTGCAGGGGAGTCTCTTTCGAGATGCTGAGGGAGATGCGAAGAATGCTCACCTCTTGCGGGTTGCACTTCCCGGCACCAGAGAGCAATCCAAGGTAGCCGCGGCACGCGAAGCCGTGGAGTCCGACCTTGAGTTTCTCGAGGAGGTGCCGTCAATCACGATGGCGGGACTGACGGGTTCCGCTTTTACCAGGGCGGCCTCGCTGGATGCGGCGGTACGTTCACTGTTGATATCACTGCCGGTTGCCGTAGTTGCGTGCTTCCTGGTGGCGGCGGTCTTTATGCGTTCGATTCGATATGCCTTCGTGACCATTATCCCTATCGGCCTGGTGGTTGCCTGGCTCTACGCAATAATGTACCTGCTTGGGTTCGACCTGAACTTTGTGACCGCCACCATCGGAGCGATCTCCATAGGTGTGGGCGTAGATTTCTCAATCCATCTCACCCAGCGGTTCCGCGAGGAAATGTCCCGGGACGGCAGCGGGATGGGTGCAATCGAACGGGCAGCAAAAAGCACGGGGATGGCCCTGATCGGGTCTGCATCCTCCAGTGTGTTGGGCTTCGCGATAATGGGATTTGCGCCAATGCCGATGTTTTCCGCTTACGGCACACTTACTGCGGTGATGGTCTTCATGGCGGCAGCGGCTGCCCTGCTGGTTCTCCCTTCACTGCTCTTGCTGGTGACACCACGACGGAAACGGTCCTAATAGCAGCGGCGGCTGGGAACCAATCGCTCCTTTAATTTGCCACTAACTGAGCTGCGTTAATGGAGCCTTCGAAGCGTTCAGAGTCCATTCAACGCGCATTCCTTCGTCAATGTATCGACGCCTACTCATTTCCTGAGCGTCTCCTGGTCAAAACTAGGTTATTTGTAGGGTAGTCAGCGGATGCAATGAAGATCCGGGATAGTCCTTGATACGTATTATCATAGAGGAGATTGGATGACAGGAGGGATGTGATGAGCGAGAACAGAGACCACGACGGATGGAGACTGTTCAGGGTCGCGTCCGTATCTACCCCAGTGCCAACGACAGCCGAAAGTGCCGAGCAAAGCGATGGCCTTCGATTCGTTGGCAAGATCTGCTCCAGGGAGACGGGAATGCCGATTGACTACCTTCAGGCGTATGCCGGCGATGGGGCTGAAGGGACCGTCTTGATGCCCCTCACTTTCAGCGCAGACCTGGTGGCAGGGGGCGATGGAACGATTGACCTGCACCTAACGCTCGATAAAGAAAACTGGGACGAGGCGATGCGCCGACCGCACTATGCCAGCAAATTCGGGACTAACACGCTGGTGTTCGGTCACAGGGTTAGTCCCAGCGACACTGAAGCTGCGGACATCGAATAAGGACTCCCAAAAGTTATCTAGCCCGGTGGAGGAAGCAAGTCCCATGTGCCGCTTAAACGATTCGCTCTCCGGCCCTCATCACCATCGTCATGGACCGTAAGGCTCGGATGTCCTTTAGTGGGTCGCTGTCTACGACGATCAGGTCTGCTTCCTTGCCTGGTTCAACGGTCCCTATAATGTGCTGCTGGCCGATGGCCCTGGCAGCCAGGCCGGTGGACGCCTTGATGATGTCCATGTTGGTCATTCCGGCCTGGCTCATGAGCTCCAGCCCCAGGCAGTAGTCTCCCAAAATCTCAACGGCATCGGTGCCGGTGACAATGTTGATGTTGAAGTCGTTCCACATCCGGCCAAGGAACTCCAGCTGACTCTCGCACTTGGCCTTCAACTCATCCAACCGGCACTGTTCCTCTACAGTCAGGGGACGCTCTACCTCTTGCGCCAGCAGCGCCTCTCGTTGTCGAAATCCCGTCTGGGACGTTGGACAGACAAACACGCCCTGAGTGGCTATTCGCTCAGCTATGGTTTCGTTGAACTTATAGGAGCCGTCCGGCTCTCTGAAACCGGCGTGTTCGATCATGTCTACGCCCGCATCGAGCACGTTGGTCAGACTCTGTGTCGCGAGACAGTGGGCGGTGGTGAGCTTACCGAATCGGTGGGCTTCGTCTACGATGGCACGTAGCTCCTCGACGCTATAGGAGGGTCTGCGGTTGTCCGTAATGGTCGTGGCCCCGCCGGAAGCCATAATCTTTATGTGATCGGCGCCGTCCTTAATCAGCTCTCGAACTGCTGCGCGTACGCCCTCAACTCCGTCTGCTTCCTGGTTGCACCAGTGGAAGTGGCCTCCGGTAACGGTAACCGGGCGGCCGCAAAGATAGAGGCGCGGCGTGGTTGCGTAGCCCCTGTTTGCGGCTTCTCTAAGGTCGAAGGTGACCCGGTTCCTGGCGCCGTTTTCCCGAACGGTTGTGACGCCGCTCTTCAGATGGATGAGGGCGTTCCGAGAGGCTCGCAGCAGCATGATCTGGTCGGAATCACTGTTCATCAACTCTTCGTGGGAGCACCCGTAAACGCCGAAGGAGAGATGAATATGGGAATCAATCAGGCCCGGCAGAAGGTATCCGTTAGGGAAGTCCAGTGTCTGTACGTGCGGGCCTTCCGGAAGGAAGACTTCACCCTGTCGCGCTACGGCCTTGATGGTGGACCCCTCCACGATTACGGCAGCATCAACGAGGGGCTTCGCGCCGGTCCCGTCGAGGAGGGATCTTGCTTTGATCACGGTAACAGCGGGAGAAGGGATCAATGGGCTGCTCCTATGTCCGGGAATGGTTCAGATTGCACCGGTTCTCCGTCTTGGTACGTGTCCGATTGGAAGCGATGGGTAGGGGGTGTATGGCATCCATTATTCCCGAATCTGCTGGATAGGCTACTTTCACATTCTCTTTGAAGTCAACGACTATCCGGACAAGTTGGAATTGGGGGACGATGCCAGATTCTGTTTGATACCTTTGGCAGCCCAATGATAAGATGGGCCAACTTGGACAGCGGCCTGTTCTGCCCCGGGAGGTTGTGAAATGGAAGCAATTAATCCTCTGGTTGATAGGTGGCTTCGAGACGGGGCCGATGACCCCGACGCCTTCTGGGAGCGCGCTGCCCGGTCTCTGCCCTGGTTTCGCGGCTGGGACACGGTCTTTGAGTGGGACTTTCCTGAATTTCGATGGTTTTCGGGAGCTGAGACGAATCTGGCGTATAACTGCGTAGACCGTCATGCTCAAGGTGCCGATAGAGGGCGTGCGGCGTTGGTGTACGTAAATGAGCGTGGAGACAGGACCGTCCTGACCTACGCTCAGCTTCAACATCAGGTTGGCATTGTCGCGGCAGCTTTACGAGGAATGGGGATTCGGAAGGGCGACCGGCTGACCATCTACATGCCCGTTTGCATTGAGTCCATAGTTCTGATGCTGGCGACCGTCCGCATTGGCGCAATTCATTCGGTAGTCTTTGCGGGGTTCGGAGCAGAAGCCCTCAGGGAACGAATAAGGGCCAGCGGCTCCAAGCTGGTCTTTACCACTGATATCACTTATCGCAAGGGCGCGGACATCCGGCTTAAATACATTGTTGACGATTCTGTGACGGATGCTGAGAGCCCCGTTACCAATGTTATCCTGCTGAAGCGCGGCGAGGATGACGTACCGATGACCATGGGCAGAGACCTGTCCTGGGAAGAATTCATTGCTCGAGGAGAGGGACAGAGCAGCGAATTCGCCCGTATGGAGGCCAATGAACCCGCCTTCATACTGGCCACCTCCGGCACCACCGCCAAGCCCAAGCTGGTGGTCCATACCCACGGGGGCTACCAGGTTGGCGTACACAGCATGGCCCAGTGGTGTTTCGGAATGAAGCCCACGGACGTGTGGTGGGCCACTTCCGACATAGGATGGATTGTCGGCCACAGCTACATCGTATACGCTCCCCTGCTCATGGGCTGCACCACCATCGCCTACGAAGGAGCCTTTGACTATCCAAATCCCGATCTGGTCTGGAGCATCGTCGATGAGTTTGGAGTAACGGGCATCTTCACGTCTCCCACAGCGGTTAGGCTGTTGACGCGCTACGGCGACGATGCAATGCCCAAGTCCGACCTCGACTCCCTGGAGCGGGTATTCTGCGCCGGCGAGGTGCTGAATCCTCCGGCCTGGGAATGGCTTCAGAAGGAGGCCTTGGGGAACCGGATACCCGTGATTGACCATTACTGGCAGACGGAAACGGGAGGGCCGATAGTGGGCAATCCATATGGTCTGTCGTTGCTGCCGATTAAGCCCGGCTCCGCCGCCATACCCCTGCCGGGCATAGACGTAGGAGTGATGACCCTGGAGGGGGAAGAATGCGGTCCTGACGAGAAGGGAATTTTGACCATAAAGCGCCCCTTCCCGAGCCTGACGCCCACGCTCTGGGGGGAAACCGACCGCTACGCCACCGACTATTGGACTCGTGTGCCGGGAAGGCGTGTCTACTTTGCCGGTGACTCAGCCCATATTGATGAAGACGGATATGTATGGTTCGCGGGGAGGGCCGACGAGGTAATCAAGATTGCAGCCCACCGCATCGGCACGGTGGAGGTTGAGTCGGCTTTGCTGACTCACTCGGCCGTCGCTGAAGCCGGAGTTACGGCACGACCTGATGAGATCAGGGGAGAGGTGATTTCCGCCTTCACCGTTCTTAAGGGCGGCTTCCAGCCGTCCGAAGAACTCAGGCGCGAGCTGATTCAAACGGTTCGGCGAAACCTGGGTCCCATCGCCGTGATTGGCGAGTTGAACTTCGTGGACATGCTGCCCAAGACGCGCAGCGGAAAGATCATGAGACGCGTACTGAAGGCGGTGGTCCTTGACCAGGAGCCTGGCGACATCACTACTATTGAAGACGAAGGTTCAGTGGAAGACGCTCGCCAGGCGTGGCAACAGATGAAGGCCGCCGCCAAAAACCGGGTATAGCGAGTCATCTCAACACATCATCTGCATTTTTTGGGTCTCCGCGCTCTAGCGCCTTACTTCATCAAGGAAGGCTGCGAGAACTTCTATACCGGCGCAAACTTACCGCGCTTTTCAACAATGTAGACACGGAGTATCATGTTTATCGCAAGTTGAACGAAGCCTAGTTTACTGGCCCGGCCCGAAATTCTCGAAGTAAGGCAATTGAGAAGGCCACGAAGAGTGGAGGATGACAGGTGAACACCATTAATGCCGTTGACGACAGATTTGACGATGCAGAAAGGGGCCTGGAGTGGCTGGAGAAGCTTGAGGCCCTGCAAGTGCGCTCTGCATCAGACCAGGCTGCCCTGGAAGTAGCGGAGTACGTATTGAAGCTGCGGTCGGCAGTTACCGAGTTGGCCGGTGATCGCACTCCATCAGAATTAAGCGAGACTGTGGCGCGAGAGACGATGAAGTTGGTGGAGGAGTTGAGGCACGAAGAGGCAAATGACTACTGGAATACCAGGATCCGCCCCGCGCTTCTTAAATTGAACGACTGAGAATCCAGCAGCCTTTTTCCCGCGCTAGTCAGATTCAATTGGTTCACCCGTGTAGAAGGCCGTCGTTCGCCTCGCCGCCTCCCTGGCAGCTCCAGTCCAAGTTCCGGCCGCTATAGAGGCGTCGCCCCACCTTTCGCTGCTGCCCGTGATGAATTCCTTGCCTTCTGACGAAGTCGCGAAAGCAGCTTCGTCCGGCTTTGGCTCGTTGGGACTGGAGACATGGTGAGACAGTCCCAGGAGGCTGAGATCCCAGCCGACGCCAGCGGCGCCCGGACCGTAGGTGTCCCAGTGCTCCGACAGACGTGCGGTGTGGTTAAGGGTAAGCCGGGTACGGGCGTCTCCATCCCCAGAAATGCTCACCCCCAGCCAGCTGACGTCTCCCCCGAACTCCCAGGTAATTTCGAAGCGGGATAGCGGTTCACACTCTAATATTGTGCCGCTGGCATTGCCCTCCAACTGATAGCAACCGCCAAGCTTGAGGTCGCCCCTAACCGGCATGAACCATTTGGGGATTCGTTCGGCGTCAGTCAGGGCCGCCCATAAGTCCGCAGCGTCAGTTGGATAGCTGCGTGAGAGTGTGACAGCGCGGGCTGGTTGTCCGTTGAGCTCCAGGGATGAAACGGAACGCTCTACTGCGGCAAGCTCACTTTCAGCATCGAAGTTCATAGTATGCCTATGTATCCTTTAGGACCGTTAAAGCCACTTCTCTCGGCCAAATAAGACCTATTGATAGATTTCTTCGCCCCTTTGCAGCCGGAGGGCTATCTGGAACGTCTGGCCTTCCGCGCGAGGGGTGGGCGAATGAGCAGCAAGGAATCGGGAAAGGCCAATCATGACATGTCTTGCTGACTCGGCGCATTTCCGGGAAGCAAACTGTTTGAATGCGGCGTCCAGAATCTGGAACGAATGAAAATCTGCATCCTCTCTCAGCATTATTCTTCCCATGGTGGACATCAGATTATCTGAATGCCCGTCGCCTACAAGGTAGTCGGAGACGGCCTTGGCCGATTCTTCGACCTGATGTCGCACGTTCACCATGTCCACAAGCCGTCCAAGTATTTCCTTGGAGGAATTACCATTTGCAGTCGTAGAGGGAAGGGGCATAGGCGGCATGTTGAGGAAGCGGTCCAGATAAATGCTCATAGCGACATCGTAAATGCCGCGCAGAAGCTCCGGGCTGGGTATCCGCTTCAAGGCCTGGTGGAGGCCGTTGGCGGCAGTCAAAGTGTTGTGCACCGTGTCCCAGTCGCGGAATTCGTTGGAGGTGTGGAAATGGGCCATGCGGAGGAAGGCTGCGTGGGCTAAGGTTGCTCCGAGCTGCTCTGCGCTGGCTCCCGCTGCGATGCTCTCATTTATGGATGAAATTATTTCGCTTGGAGAGTCGCCCAGGATTGCCGAAGCAAGAGAACCCTCTTGATGCCAACTCCCCGAACGACTACGACCTTGGTCCAATAGGCTGGGAAGTCCCTTTCTTGCTTCCCAAACCATTGAGGAGATATCAATTGGACTACGCCACTGACTAAGTTCCTCGCTGCGGCGGGCGCGGGCCATTCCATGGACCAGGCTGGGGAGCACCTGTCCGGCCATATCCCATCCCAGGTGGTCCAACAACTCGAACGCCTTGTTGGCAAAGTCGACCACGTGGCCGCTGTCGATGTAAATGTGGTCTGTGGCTGCCGTGAATATCATCCGGGCGACGTCTTCTCTGGAGACGCCGACTTCTATGGCAGTTGCCAAGCATCGCTCGGCTCCTTCTTCATCTCGTACCTCGATGAAGTTGCGGAACCACGCAGAGAACACCTCAGGTCGAGTTTCGCCCGTGGGAAGCGGGTCGATCGGAAAGCGCGGGGCCTTCCCGGCGCACTCTCTGGCGACATGTAGAAGACCCTGGTAGAGGGCTCTTGGCCGGTCCTCTTCTCGCAGATTCGGCAGGATGTTTGCCGTGCACGTGAGGATGCTCATGGCAGCGCTCCATCCATCCGCCGAATAGGTAGTGCCGAACTCAGCGCCTATTCTCAGGGGCACTGTATAGTCGGCTCCGGCGGCTTCCAAACCGAGGACAGCTTTTGCTATGACCAGCCGGATGTTGTGCTCCATTCCATCATTCATCCGCCGTTGCCAGTGAAGATTCTCGTCACGACGCGGCGGATACGGGTCCACCCAGACCTCTCCATCCACCACAGAACACGGAAAGGTGCGGACATCGTCGGCGAAGGGATTGAACGTGCCACCGCCGGCGAGATCAAAGCGGGCGTGATGCCAGTGGCAGGTGAGGATTCCATCCTTGACGCTTCCACGATCCAGGGGAAACCCCATGTGGGGGCAGCGATTGTCCACTGCATGAACCTGACCGTCGTGGTAGAAAACCGCTATTGTGTGCCCACCGCCGGTCACGACCATGCAGCCCCGCTCTTTAACGTTTTCCAGGGATCCAACCAAGATATTCTGCTTGACCATCGTAGACATATACGCACCTCCTTCACCGGATACCCATCACATATCTCTATCCTATCAGATTGCAGGGGGTGCCTAACCTTCGGCTATCCAGTCCACCACCCGCTCTCCGATCATGAGGGCGGTGGGATGGAGGCCTCCCGACCGGGGTATTCGGGGGACCACCGAAGCATCCGCCACCCACAACTTGTTCACTCCCTTGACATGGCAGTATTGGTCTACCACTGCCATTGAGTCGGAATCGGGGCCCATTCTGCAGGTGCCGGATACGTGTCTGGCCGTGCTTACGGTCTGGCGAATCCACAGGTCGAGTGCGCCGTCGTCGGCCAGAATGTCATCCGTTGGGCTGATTCGATAATCAACCACGTCTTTATATGCGTCGGATTCCAAAAGTCTGGCAGCGAATCGCAAGCCCTCTCGTACTCGTCGAGCGTCGTTGGGGTTCTGAAGGTAGCGGTAGTTGAAGGAAGGCTGCACGTTGGGGTCGGCGGAAGCCAGCCTTACGTAGCCCGAACCTTCCGGCAGTCCAAGGGTGCAGGAGATGCGGGCCGCCCGGTCCGGGGGGACACTTTCGGTCAGGTACTTGGCTCGCAAGCCGGGTATGCGCTCCTCCCGTTCGTCAACTACGGTGCTCGTCCTCAGACCCATGTCGTTGATTTCAGTCGACCCTCTGGAGGTGTAATTGAGGACGTAATGGGGGCTGTCCAAGCCGGTGGTGAGCGTCTTGCCGTCCTTGACCTTGAACGTTATGTGGGCGCTCAGGTGGTTCCAAAGACTCCGACCAACACCGGGCAGTTCGTGGACTAGGGGCACCCCGAACTGCTGCAGCATGTCCCCGGGGCCGATTCCGGACAGCATGAGCAGTTGCGGGGATCTGAGGGCACCGGCGCTAAGGACAACGCGGTCCGCCTGTAGAGTGAACACCTGCCCTCCGCTCTCGGCTTCGACTCCGATTGCCTTTGAGCCATCGAACAGGACCTTCCGCACGTAGACTCCACCACGGACTGTCAGGTTCAGTTGGTGGCGGATTGGGTTGAGATAGGTGATGGCTGAGCTCATCCTGACGCCATCCAGGTTGTTGGTTGGGGTTATTCCGAGGCCGTAGGGGTTGGGGCCGTTGGTATCTTCGGTGACGCCGAATCCTTCACCTAAGCATGCCTCATAGAATGCCCTTTGGATGTCGGGCCAGGCGATGGATTGGCGTCGTCTTACCGGGATGGGCCCGTCGGCTCCGTGAAAGTCATCCCGGATGTCCAGGTCGGTCTCCATTTTCTTGAAGAAGGGGAGCACCTTGGCATAAGACCATTCGTCGTTGCCAAAGGAAGCCCAGCTGTCGTAGTCCTCCGGGAAGCCTCTCTGCATTGCCTGGCCGTTTATGGAGGAACCACCGCCTATGACCTTGCCCTGGGCCACGTGTATTTCTCCCTGCTCCTCTGTGATAGTCCCGCGCAGGGCCCAGTTGTGCTCGGAGTCCGGCGCCTCAGCGTACCTTGTATGGCCGAATTTGACGTCGTCAGGAAGATAGGCAAAGTCAGGATAGTCGTTGCCGGCCTCAAGCAACAGGATGGAAAGGTCCAGCCGTTGCGCCAGTCTGCCGGCCAGGATCGAGCCGGCGGCTCCTCCGCCAACAACGATAACGTCGTATTTCATAAGGCCTCCCCCAATCTCCGATTTCACCCGATGAGGCTCATTATAGCGGTTGTCTGAGAGGCGTGATTCGAAAGGAAGGCACGGCGGCGATTGTCAAATTGATGAGGGACATCTTCCAATGCGATTGTTGAGCTTTTATACGAGGCAATAGATGCTAAACTTCAGAAGTGTAGTGAAGTCGCCATTGGATTTGAGGATAGCGTCTCCCGACAGCTGCGTTTGTAACTCTCGCCCCTACTCTTTTGGTGGAGCGACCGGTCTTGGAATCACAGGAACACATAGACCCTGATAGGAACGTCGAATCTGCACCGTCTCACGCTCCAACGGATGGGGTTAAATCAGGTTCTCCAACTGCCTCCAAGGGACCTGAAACCCAGGTGAAGGATGCGGAATCCGGTGGATCCCTTGACGGGGAAATCTTACGGCGTCGCTCCCGTTTTCGACCGGGAAGGCTTCGGATGCGGGTCCGCACTTTCGACTCGTTCCGTTACAGGCGATACCTGCGCTTGTGGTTCGCCATGCTGTGCTTCTCCTCGGGCTATTGGTTGCAGCAGATTGTTGTAGGTTGGCTGACTTATGACGTGACGGGATCAGCTTTATGGACGAGCCTTGCTCTGGGTCTGGACGCGCTTCCGATTCTGCTGGTGGGTCCCATTGGAGGGGTCCTGGTTGACAGGTTTAACCGTAAGCGGCTGATAGCGTTCATCTACGGATACCAGGCCACGATAACCGCCATCTTTGCCGCCGTTGTGCTGACGGGGAACCTGGAGCTCTGGCATATATTCGTATATGTCCCCCTTATGGGGGTGGCGATAGTAATCAATGATCCTGCGCGGATGTCTCTTATTGCGAACATCGTGCCCAAGGAGAACCTGGTCAACGCCTTTGCCCTGAGCTCCCTGTCCTTCTCCCTTCCCAGAATGACGGTCCCAGCCCTGGGTGGGTTGGCCATAGTTCTGGCCGGTCCTGGAATGGCCCTAGCGTTTGAGGCCGGACTGCAGCTCGGCGCTCTCTTGATTGTCATAGGCCTCAACGCGCCCAAAACCACCCGTCAATCGCTACGTGTGACAACCGTTTTTTCGGATATCGCAGATGGTGTACGCTATATATCGAGGGACCCGGTGCTTGTTGGCCTGTTCGCCCTGATTCCCTTGCCCGCCCTGTTGGTGATGCCTTCAATCCAGGGGCTCATGCCGGTTTATGCAGCCGAGGTGTTCCAAGTAGACGCAAGCGGGCTGGGGGTATTGATGTCCGCTGCTGGCGCCGGTTCAATTCTGGGAACGCTGTTTCTTGCTTCCAAGGGCGATTTCAAGTCAAGGAACGTGGTGGTGCTGGGAAGCATGTTTACCATGGCGATAGCGACAGGCATCTTTTCGTTTAACGTTTTCTTTCCAACCGCTTATGTAAACCTGATTTTTATCAATGCCTCAATGATGATTTACTTCTCCATCAGCAGTGCGATAATTCATGGCAGAGTCTCGGACGAGTATCGCGGGAGGGTTGCCGGCCTCTATATTCTGCCGTGGGGACTGCTGCCGCTGGGAGGACTGGGCACCGGGTTCCTGGCGGAGCAGCTTGGGGCGCCCCACGCAACGCAGATTGGATCGGGAATAATGATTGTTCTCTTGTGCATTGCGGTTTGGAAGATTAAGACCCTTCGACAGCCGGTGCCGGTTGCCACCGATTGAGCCGGCATTATCCGCCATCACAGCTGCACTCATGCATATGACACTCATGTTGTGGAGGACTAGATGGAGATAGGAGAAACGCTATATGTTTCCCAAAGGAAGCCCTGGCGACAATGGCTGGAGGCCAACTTCGACTCCGCCAAGGAAATATGTCTGGTCTACCCCAACAAGGCGTCAGGCGAACCGCGCATCGTATACAACGACGCTGTGGAGGAGGCGCTGTGCTTCGGGTGGATAGACAGCATCATCAAGAAACTCGATCCCCTTCACGCGGTACAGCGTTTCACGCCAAGGAACCCAAAGAGCAGCTATTCCCAGCAGAACAAGGAGAGACTGCGCTGGCTGGCTGACGAGGGACTGCTGCATCCTTCGGTACTGGAATCGGTAAGGGAGATACTGGCCGAGGAGTTTGTGTTCCCTGAGGATATTCTTGAAAGAATTCAGGAGAATGAACAGGCGTGGGGGCACTTCCAGTCCTTCTCCCCTGCCTACCAGAGAATTCGTGTGGCGTACATCGACATCGCCAGAGCCCGGCCTGAGATTTACGAAAGTCGCATGAAGAACTTTATCAAAGCCACCGAGAAGGGCAAGCAGATAGGCTACGGCGGCATCGAGAAGTATTTCTAGGGTGGCGCACCTATTATCCTGAGCGGAGGGGACGAGGATAAGGTCGCCCTACAGGTTTTCGATGTCCACCGGCTCGATTGTGTCTGCAGGCTCAAAGCCGAACAATCGCGAGTAGAAGTAGAGCTCGGCTTCCAGGGACCTTTTGATGTTGGCCGCCTGGCGAAATCCGTGCTGCTCGCCCGAAAACGCCAGATATGCCGTTGGGATGCCCTTCGCCCGAACGGCGTTGAACATTGTATCCGCCTGGTCGGGCGGCACTATCTTGTCTTCCAAACCTTGCAGAAATATGATGGGACTGGATAGTTGCTGGTAGGAGGTGATGGGAGACCTCTCCCTGTAGATGTCGGCTTCCTCCGGATACGGCCCAACCAGGGAGTCCAGGTAACGCGATTCGAACTTGTGGGTGTCCTCGGCCAGAGCGCCCAGGTCGCTCACTCCGTAGTAGCTTGCTCCCGCCGAGAAAACGTCCCGGAAGGTCAGCACGGCCAGCGTCGTATAGCCACCGGCGCTTCCGCCATCGATAGCGAGCTTGTTTTCGTCGACCAATCCCTGATCCACCAGGTACTTGGCAGCGTTCACACAATCGTCCACGTCCACTATGCCCCAGTTCCTCTCCAACCGGAGGCGGTATTCTCTTCCAAACCCCGTGCTTCCTCCATAGTTGACGTCTACTACAGCGAATCCCCGGCTCGTCCAGAACTGGATATCCATATCCAATGCGTTTGACGCGGCTGACGTGGGACCGCCATGGCTCTTCACCAGTAGCGGCGGTTTTTCCTCATCGTGGCCTATGAAGTCTCGGTTCCGGGGCAGGTACAGGAAAGCGTGGGCCGTAAGCCCATCTTCCGTCGGGAACTCGATGGTTTGCGGTACGGAGAGGTACCCGGCGTCCACGGTCGCGTTGCCCGAACGCCTAATGACATCCAGCCGACGCGACTCCAGGTCCAGACGTAGCAAGGCGCTGGCCTCGGTTGGACCGCCTGCCTCAAAATAGGCTGTGTGCCTTGCGATTCGGAGGTCTGAGCGGTCCATGGCCGAATAGGGGCCAACATCTAACTCAGTCCATTGTCCGGAGTTGAGATCAACGTCCAGCAGACCCCAGGCGCCGCTGCGGTTGACGGCGCAGACGGCCCGTTCTATGGAGACGAAACCGTAGCAATTTGTTCCGAGCACCCACGCAGGCTTGGCGAATTCCGCTTCCATAGGAAGTATGCACTCGATGGACTCGTTATCTGCTTCCTCGTTCCATCGATGGATGTTCCACCAGCCGTTGCGATCTGACACGAAATAGAGCCGGCCGTCGGGTGACCATTCGGGCTGGCAGATCGACTCGGCGATGCCTCCGGCAACCAGCGTTCGTTTGCCCACGCTGCCGTCGTCATCCAGTTCGCCGACCCATAACTCCGTACCGTCCCAGGGCATGTTTGGGTGGTTCCAGCTGAGCCAGCATAGTCTGGAGCCATCCGGGCTCAGCCAAGGCGAGGAATAGAAATCGCTGCCGGATATCAACACCTTCGGGTTGGAAATGCCGTCGTCATGGGGCGCCATCGGCATAGCGACGATTGAATTGACGGGTTCTTCTTCACCGGAGTGGTCTTCCTGGACGCAAATCAGACGTGAACGGGACGGGTCTGCCTCGTAATCTGCGTGACGCATATCTCCTTCGGGCGAAATGGGGGTTGGCTTCTGACCTGATTCTTGTCGATACACTCGTTGATCGTCGAAGTTAGTGAAGTACACCGTTCCGGCAGATACTGCAAAAGCGCCACCACCATATTCGTGCACACGGGTCCGAACATTGAACGGAGCAGGGGTGATGTCGGAAACCGTCCCGCCGGGCGATAGCTTCACCACCACGTTCCGCCCTTCCTCCATGGGACGCATTTCAATCCAGTAGACATCGTCGCCGTCGAGAGCAATTTGCCCCAATCCTACGGAGTCGGCCACTATGAAGTCCGTTGTAACAGGCGATTCCCAAGAGCCGTAGGGGCTGGTGGTTGGCATCTTTCTCCTCCTACTGATTCTGCGTAGATCAGCTTGATAATCTCATTTGTATCTAACGATGCTTTTCCTCTGGTGGGCAATGGGAAGTGTGTAGTTACCAGTCGCAAACGCCAAAATACGTCAACCTGGATTTAGCCATCCATGCGTAAGTGGTGTCAAGGTCGTGGAGCAGCTTGTGTGTTGCGTCAGCCCGGATTTCGCGCCGACTCAGGGCGATATCCTCGAAGAAGAAGACCCGGTAGAAACGTCCGACTATACTAGACGCGCTGCTTCTGGTTAACTATACGAGGAACGGGTTATAAGGGAGGGACTATGCCATGCCACTAATGACTGGAAAACGGGCGCTTATGGAGATGCTGCGCGCCGAAGGGGTGAGGTACATCTTCGGCAATCCCGGGACGAGCGAAAGCGCTATTATGTCTTCCCTACCGGCCTACCCGGAAATCAAGTATGTGTTGGTGACCCAGGAAGGTGTGGCGATGGGCATGGCAGACGGCTACAGTTCCGCCACCGGCGTCCCTTCTCTGGTCAACCTGCACATTGAGACCGGCCTGGCAAACGGCATCAGTCTGCTGCACCACGCCATGGACGGGGGCGTTCCTCTGGTGCTGACGGCCGGAAACAAGGACATCCGCAAATTCAACGAAGGTCGTTCAGACTTGGTGGAAATGGTGCACCAGTTTACCAAGTGGAGTGGGGAAGTCACCCATGCGGAGCAGATGCCCGGCATGGTGCGACGTGCCTTCAATGAGGCCAGGACGCCGCCGACGGGGCCCACATTTGTGGACTTCGCAGCCAATGCAATGGAGGACTCGGCTGAGATGGAGATAGTGCCGTCGTCCAAAGGGTATTTCAGGATGAGCCCGGATCCGACGGCTGTGCAGGATGCTGCCCGGATGTTGGCCAGTTCCGAGCGCCCCATCATGATTGTGGGAGACCGGTTGGCACAGTCCGGAGGGGTGGATGCGGCGGTCCGCCTTGCGGAGTCGACTGGGGCACGGGTATATGCCGCTTCCCTTGCGCGGATGAATTTCCCTTCCAGCCATCCCCAGTTTCTGGGGCGGATAAATCCCGTTCTGCCCGCGTCGCGAGCGCTCATGTCTGCGGCAGACGTGGTGCTGGCCGTGGGCACCAACGTATTCTCGGGCTTCTTCTACTTTTCCGGTCCCAGCCTGGCTGCATCCACCAAGTTGATACACGTGGACTCCGCATATAGGGAGGTAGGCAAGTCAGAGCCCACCGACATTGGGATAGTTGCAGACCCCAAGACCGCTCTTGAACTTATGAATGAAGCAGTCTCGGATGGCATGTCCGGCGAACAGCGCGAAACGGCCCGACTCCGCGCTGCCGACGTGGCTGAGGAAAAGGCCGACAGTCGAGTCGCCTGGGAGGCGCGATTAAGGCAACGCTGGAATCAACGACCCATGTCCACAGAGCGTATGATGGCGGAGCTTGCTCGCGGAATGCCCGACGACGCCATAATTGTGGATGATGCAATCAGCTCCAAGGACGCGCTACATGGGGCTGTCGAATTCAATGAATCCGACAGCATCTACGGCGAGCGCATCGGCGCTATCGGATGGGGGATGGGAGGCGCAATGGGGGTTAAACTGGCCCATCCCGAACGCCCTGTTATTGCCGTGGTTGGGGATGGCAGCGCGATGATGACGGTGCAGGCGCTATGGACTGCCGCCAACGAGAATATTCCGGTGGTCTACCTGATCTGCAACAATCGCTCCTACAGGGTGCTCAAGGTCAATATGGACATCTACAAGACACAGGTGCTGGGAGAACCGAGACCGGATGAATACATAGGCATGGACTTTCCCCTGTCCCTGAACATTGCGGGAATAGCCAACGCCATCGGCGTACCTGGACGCACGATTGAGGACCCGGACGAACTGGCGCCGGCCATAGAGCAGGCGGCAGAGTCAGGACGCCCCGCTGTGCTGGACGTGCTTATTGATGGCAGCGTCTGACGGTCTCTTGCACGGCGCGTGATTTCTTCATTCCCCCAAGCGTTGGGGACGGAACTATACAGTGCATCGATGCGCCTTCGTCAACTTTCGACGGTCGCGGGGCTTGCGGATGATTCGCGTTTGGTCACGTCCTTGCTTACAAGCCCATTTAGGCTTTCTTGTACTCGGGTCGGGGGCCTTCAACATATCAACAATTTACGGCGCAATTCAAGGAGTGCAATTTGGGCCATTGAACCTCTAATGAACGTTCCACATTCCTGAGCCAGTAATCCGATTCAGCCAAAAAGACAGGCTGTGCAACCCGGTTGCACAGCCTGTATGTCGTCACAGTCGAGGGGCAATCAGTGAAGAGGCGGATTACCAGCCTCTCGTGGCGATGCCGTAGACCAGGCCAATGGCGGCCAAGACTATCAACGCGGCCACTGCCGCTGGAATTATCAGCCACAAGGCTACTGATGCGAGAGCCAATGCCAGGGCGACGAGTCCGCCGATTATCAGGAGGTAAACTACCCATAGGGGCATAGAGGCCAACAGCAAGAGGCCCAACATGATCAGGATGGCGATGAGCCACAGTGGAAGCACACTTCCGGAGTCGTCCGACTCTGGGGCCGGGGCGGGCGCCAGTTCTGGCGTGGGCGTGGCCGTCACTTCCGGCGCAACGGGAGCCTTGACAGCAGGTTCTGCGGTGGGCTGCTGAACGGCCGGCATTGATGGCGCCCGGGACGCCGCTTGAGTTGGCTCCAGCGCAGGAGTCGGGCGGGACTCAGAGGTACTGATTGGCACCGGCTTGGCCGTCGGTGTCGGAATCACCGGCTTCGGAGCAGGGATGGTTGGCGCCGGTACCGGAGGCGGCAGCAAACGTGGCGAAATGGACGGAATGGGGCCTTGCATTGTGTCGGTGGTGGGACTGATCTCCTGCTGCATTTCCGGCGTTGTTTCGGGAACTTCAGGAGACACGTGCACAAACTGATAAACCAGGTCCGAGAATCCGGTTATGATGGGCCTTACTATGGCGTCGTAGTCAGAATTCGGGTCGATGCTTCGCACACTTTCGGGTACCGTCACCGTCACGTTCGCGGAGGCGGTTGCAGAGAGACCTCCAGGATCGGTGCCGGACACCCCAACCATAAATGAGCCGGAGCCAGCCGCTGAGATTTGCAAGCCACTACCGACCACCGTCGCCGTAATGGCGTTGGAATCCGGGGCACTAATCAGGGCGAAGGTAAGGTCATCCCCATCCGGGTCTGAGAAGTAGTCGTCCAGATTTAGCGTCACCGGATCATCTCCGATGGTGAGCTTGATATCCGGTAGGTTGGAACTTTGTGGGGCCTCATTCACGTTGGAAACTGTGACTGCGACGTTCAGCTCGGAAGACATCTGCGGTCTGCCGTCATCAGCAGCATTGACCGTCACCGAGTGCACGTTGGTACCGGAGGCGCTGGAAACCTCATAGTATAGGGCGTTTTCTAGCGACAGATTTCCTTCCTGGTCTATCTGGAAGTTGGCGGCGTCGGCGCCGGTCAAGGACCAGGTAATTTCGTCGTCCTCGGGGTCCTCCACCGTGTATTGGGCGAGGAGACCCGTCTGTCCTTCCTGGACTGAGAGCTTAACGTCACCGCTGATATCGCTTAATTCATTCTGGTTTGTGACGAGAATAGAAACGGCCTCTGAGTCGTCCAGACTTGGAGAGGCATCGTCCTCCACCGTGATTGAAATTCTGTATTCGTTGTCCCCAGTACTATCAGCAGGGTTCTCAAAGTCGGGGGAAGTCTTGAAACTAAGCACGCCCTCATCGGAGATCTCAAAGGACTTTCTGTCCGGACCTTCAACCTGCCATGAGAGGTCGTCGTTATCCGGGTCACTGGCATCAAACGTGGCCACCGGTCCGGTGCCATTCTCCCTATAGGTCAGTTGATTGTCGTCCACGTCCAGGCTTGGGCGCTGATTCGACTTTGCAGGACTTCCGCTACCGCCGCCGCTGCTTCCACTGTTTCTCGTTGTTGGAGTCGTAGTAGAAGTCGAGGGTTGGGGTGGTTCAGGGGCGGGAATCGTTGCGGTAAAGTCGCTGAAGCCGGATATGTTGATAACTTCTATCTTGCTGCCGCTGCTGGTGGTTGTGAAGGTATAACATTCCGATGTTCCGACGGGGTCAGGACACGCGGTTATTTCCGACCAGGAATTTGCGGTTCCGTCTCCCTTGTACAGGGAGAATGTGTTGTCGTTAATGGCATTCTGTACGGCGGTGGTCTGAGTCTGGTCCAGCGTGAGGACCATCTTCGCGTCCTCGTCGAGGGTCTCGCTTATGGATTGTGCAGCAAGATCAAAGAGGTCTACGGATAGACAGAGGTATTCGTTGCCGCTGGGCGCCTGATCGCCGCAATCATCGCTCTCCGGGTCAATTCTGGCCTGGTAGTACTTATTGGTCATGGAGCCGTTGGGGAAGATGACCGTCAGGCTGCCAGCGGTTACAGAAGTTTCTTCGTTGGGGTCGACTATTCCCGACATCTCGGTATTGGTGCGCAGGGTAGGCTTCTTGTAAACGATCACCGTGAAGCTTGCATTCGCTGAATCAAAGCTGTCGGAGGCTGTGACAGTAACGTCAGTAACACCGGTTGCAACGGGCGTCAGGGTCAACGTGCTCCCGTTAACGGAGGTAGTGACCTTGGTGGTGTCGCCGGACTCAGCGGAATACGTCAGTGTATCGTTGTTGGGGTCTCTGAAGTAAGTGCCGAGGCTAACGGTCTGATTCCCGCCGTCAATCTCAAGGTCTTGTCTGGGAATTGGCAGATTTCTCGTCTGCGGCGCGAAGTTGTTCAGGTTACTTCTGATGGGGTTGCCCTGGGCATCTACAGCATACGGATGCCATAAACCCAGATTGCTCTCGAAGCATATCTTGAGTATGGCGTCAACCTTGCTTGTCGTGAAGGTTATCTCGAAAACGTTTGACTCGCTTCTAACCGTGACGGGAGTCCCGAGATAGTCGAAGTCATTAGACTCTCTCTTGACCACAGAAATCCCTGAAACTCCACCGCCATCTTTAACAATCAGATGGTCGTGAGTACTTTCGGTGTACATCATCAGCCTTCCCGGCGGGTTGGCTATCACGTCTCTAATATAGTGGGTGTCGTCGGAACTATCGCAATAAGCTTGGTCATGTGCCTCAGATATATTGGTCATCAAGGCAATTGCGGCAACAACTGCGGTCACAATTAGGAGGAGCTTGGCTAACCCAATCCCGAGGTCGCCGGGAACGCTGGAGTTGGGGGTTCCGTTGGAGGATGCAAATGAGGCTGAACTCAGCCAGGAGATGGTAAATCGCTTCATCATTTTCCAATCACCAGATATCGGGAGGCTCATCTGGTTTGGATTTGTGGCCCTGTCAACAGGGTGTAATGTGATCCCTAATATCTTAGAACTACACTTCCGGAACCTTCTAGCGATTTTGCGCTCTACTTTTGTGAATATTCTGTTTTAGAAATATAAGTTGTGCCTGATAATTCCTCTTTTTATTAGACTTTGTAATATATCTGTCACGAATTTGTAATGAATCAACAACAAAGGCAGTGTGGTGGAGAAAAGTTGGACCACCGGCATGGTGGATCCCGGGGGGGATCTGTTGACTGGGCTGAGGCTAGGAAGAAGGGCGCGAGTTGCAGTCTGTGCTACTCAGGCTAAGCGCAGTTAGTGGAGCAGTTGGAGCACAGGCTTTCGGCGGAGACTTCCGCCCACGCTTGAATTCCTACACTGACTACTCGAAGGCGAGGATTCTAGCTGGATTTTGGACGAAAATTTGGCGTATGTGATCTTCCTTGATGCCGCGGTCAAGCATCCGCGGGACGATGTTCTCTATCAGGTGACCGTAGCCATACCCGCCGTAGGTAAAGGTGCGGGCCTTGGAGAACACGTCCTGGGCAAGAACAATCTTCTCCAGATGCCCGTGTTCCAACAGGAGCTGAACGTAATCTAGCCTCTGACCGTCGTGGATCATGTCATAGGCCTCGAGGGAGTAGTGGGAAGATTCCCAGCCAAAGAGGTCGTACTCAAGCATGGAACCTCTATCAGCGAACTCCAGCAGCGTATTGGTGTCCAGAATGGTCCTGTCCAGGTGTCCCATGACCACCCGGCTGCTGTTCGCTCCTGCTTCTTCCAACACGTCCAGGATTTCGAAGGGCGCGCGCTGGTTGCGACCCGGATGTATCAGAATTGCGGCGCCAGTATCTCGCTGTGCCATGGCGCCGGCTCGCAGCACCTTGCGCTCGTTTTTCGTGAGCGGCCACGAGCAACCCAACTCCCCAATTATTCCCGCTCGCACCCCCGTACCGTCAACGCCTACGGTTAGCTCTTCAATCATCTGCGACGCAAGCTGCTCAACCGACCTGCCGTCCATGTCCCCAGGGTGAACCATGTCCACGTAATATCCTGCACCCATGATGATGTTTACGCCCGTAGCCTCCGCAACATTTACCAGGGCCTGCGGGTTCCTGCCAATGCCAATGGTGGTAGCGTCAACGATAGTTGCGCCGCCGGCGGACTTGAACAGGCCTATCTCATATATGGCCGTTTCTTCGTCGAGCAGTTCCAGGTTGTCCTTGTTGCGGAAGGGGTCGTAGCGCACCCAACCGAGGTTTTCCGGCCCTACTTTCGACTCAGCGAGCCGTCTGCCATGGGCCTCTTCCGGAGGCGAGTACATGCATACAAAATCGATGAAGACGTGCTCGTGCATGGAGGTCATTCCCAGGGTTGAGGGGTCCACTGTCCCCAGAACTGTTTGGACTTTGCCGGATATCTGCGACTTTGCCAAGACTTCACCTCAGCGTTTGAATCTCTGAGACTGACAGTAAGTTACGTTTTGGGCGACCACTTATAGATTCTCGAAAGCGTCCCGCCCATCAGTGTGGCGCGGTCGGAGTCCGAGAGACTTTCGGTAACTCGAAACGCCTCAACGCCTTGCTTGTAACTCAGCACACGAACGGCTCTTGTCCAGTCGGTGCCCCACATGCATCGCTCCAGTCCGTAGGCGTCGAATACACGGTTAAGGGGCTCCCAAATGTCGGGATAGGGGAAAGGCTGATGGGAGAGGGTGCATGCGCCGGATATCTTGATGGCCACGTTTTCCAGTTGAGAGGCAGCCAGCACGTTTGGCAGGTCCCCGAACGGCTCCGGCGGCGCCGGTGGCACAAAGGGCTGGGCGAGGCCCACGTGGTCAATTATCACCTGCGTATCGGGATTGCGACGAGCGAGCTCCATCAGGAGTGGCAGCTTTTCCGAAGCCATTACGTTTACGGGAAGGCCCTCCCTGCCTGCGGCGGCCAGAATGGCGTTGAGACCGGGATGGTCCGCTTCTAAATCGTAGGCGTTGAGCATGATGCGAGCGCCAACCACGCCCGGTGTAGCTGCCCACTGGGCAACGTCGTCGGAGATTGAATCAGACGAGGGATCGAAGGGGCGCACCAGGCCAAACTTATTCGGATGTTGCGCATATACCTGGAGGGCATAGCTGGCATCGTACTGGTACATGGCGAAAGGCGAAATGAGGATTGCGCCATCCACTCCCACGGCGTCCATGGCCGCGATCATGTCGTCGCCGGTCATCTCTTCAGGCCCCTCCAGATGACCATGCCAGGGACGTTCCGGGCTGTTTATCTCATAGCAGTGAACCTGGCAATCAATGGTCAGCGATTGTTTTGACATCCTGGGCCTCCTCAAGCACGGTAACATTGGCCTTTCGAACCCGGCTCATAAACGTCCGCGGGCCATTCATGCTATAGGGCATTCTACAACGGAACAGGCCAGCCTGTGCAGACCGCTACCTGGTCTAACCCGGAAAGAGGACAGGTCTGACGGTGCAGCCGGGAAGATCGGTGGCTTCCAATGCCGATTATCCTGACTAGGGGGTAGGCGGGCGCCCCAGAATGCGATAACCCAGGTTTTCGTCGGTCCTCTCGTGGGTAGGCAAGACCTCTATGAGGACGTGCGACACGCCAATAACATCGCCGTTTTCATCAAAGCCAAAGTTGTCACTTATGGCCCCGCTCCAGGTAAGGCCATACAGGCAGTCTCTGAAGCCGTCAGTATCCTGGTCGTCGTTGGTCTGTCTCAGACATTCTGCGGCAATATAGACCCCGTCGTAAGCGGATCCCTGGAACCAGGGCCATGGAGCCGGAACATCGAACTTAGCCTTGTAGTTGGCTATAAGGTCCTTGCCGGCGGACGTGGTCAGGTTCGGGTTGGGCACTACGGCCTTCATTCCGGTGGCGGCGTCGCCGGATATGCTCAGGGCGCCGGGTCCGGTCGTCACCACATCCGAATAAATCGGACCTACGTAACCGAGTTCCCTCGCCTGCTTGACGATAGTGCCGCCGGAGGTCTCCGCCTGGGCGCTTATGAAGAGCGCGTCAGGATTTTCGCTCATCATCTTGGTAAGCGGGCTGCGAAAGTCAATGACTTCTGACGGGTAACTCTCCGCAGCTACGATAGATCCGCCAAGTTTTTCGAACTGAGCAACGGCCGTGCGTCGAATGCCTTCCGCGTAGTCCGTAGCCTCCGTGATAGTAACCAGCCTTCGGATGCCTTCGACCCAGAGGCTATTGCCGATGTCGGTACCTACCTTCAGAGAGTTTATGGCGGTGCGGAAGATATAGTCTCCCGCGGTGGAAATGTCGGGGTTAGTGGAGGATGGCGACAACAGGATGACGCGGTCCTTCTCTGCCAGAGGCGCCACACCCAGGGTGGCGCTGCTGCACGTAGCGCCCAGGATGATCTTGATGTCTTCCACCTCCGTCAGTCTCCTGTAGGCAGTGATTGCATCGTTGGCGGTACACTTGGAGTCCTCTACGATGAGCTTCAGCATGCGGCCGTTAATTCCACCTGCGGCATTTATTTCCTCCACTGCCATAAACTTGGACTGGGACAAGGGGACGCCATATGACTCGCCAAGCCCGGTGAGGGAGTCCAACCCTCCGATTACGAAAGGTTGGCCCGCTTGGTCGGTTCCACCAGATGAGGTTGTTCTGGGCGAGCCCGCATTGGAATCGGTTGTGTTGGCTGAACCGCAGCCCAAGAGCAGGGAAACGCCCAAGCCCAAAAGTGCAATCGTCAATAAATGAATGAATCGCATTTTGCCTTCTGCAACCAATGGTATACGACGAATAGAAACCGAGTCCAGCGGAGAGGTTGCTCATCGCAATTAGGGAATTGCCTTCTTGAGCATACAGTTGGCTAGCTTAGAGGTTATAGAAGCACAGCCTCGACTATAATCTTCCAATGACCGGGTTAGCTGTTTCACTGATTCTTCTGTCGGCGCTTTGCCACGCCTCATGGAACCTGCTGCTTAAACGCGCCAACAATCAGGAGGTCTTCGTTTGGGCGCTTCTAGCGGTAGGGGCTGTAATTCTGCTTCCCCTTGGAGTGGTCTTGTTCTGGCTGTACCCGCCGTCATCGCCGGGCTACTGGCTTGTGATTGCTTCTGCGTGCGCCCACGTATTCTATTTCATCTTTCTGGGACGGGCTTATTCCAAGGGTGATCTGTCTCTGGTGTATCCCATCGCCCGGGGGATCGGCCCCATGTTTGTACCGGTGTTGGCAGTGCTGATTCTTGGCGAGAAGATAACCCTTTCGGCCGGTATCGGAATCGCCTTGATAGTGGCAGGAATTTTCGTAGTTTCATGGTGGGGCAGATTCCGTCTGCTCCTGGGGAATCCGTCTTTTCTGTTACGAGACGTAGGCATTCGCTATGCGGTCCTTACCGGGCTGACCATCACAATCTACAGTCTCGTCGATAAGGAAGGAGTTGAGCACGTCCAGCCGTTTCTTTACATGTACTTGCTTACTGTTGGAGCAGCCATTGGCATTGCTCCCTACATACTCCGAAAGTACGGACTCACGGTCGTTAGACGGGAGTGGCGATCGCACACTTTGCCAGTTTTGGGATCAAGCATGCTGATGTTTCTCGCATATGGGCTGGTGCTGACTGCATTTTCCCTGTCGCAGGTCAGTTACGTTGTCCCCGCCCGCGAAGTAGGCATCGTTTTGGGTGTCCTGATGGGGGTGTTCTTTCTGAGAGAACAGTTTGGCCATGGCCGGGTGTTTGGCTCAATCCTCATAGCGATCGGGTTAGCGCTGATAGCTGTCTTCTCCTGAGGTTTGGCTCAACTGGTTGAGGAAGGGTTCTGCATCTTCTGCAGTATCCCCATGATGTCTGATGTGTGAGGGATGTTATACGGAATGGCTGCAGATGATTGAGGGACTGAAACTCAGGTGAATGATGCCGATGGTCGGGGAAGAGAATGAGCGGAAACAATCTTAGGTTTTTGCCTAGTGACTTGATTACAGGACCACACTGAGCGGCGACTATGCAGAATCATTTCCTTGTGCAATCACTCCGTCCTGCATCCTGAGAACGCGGCTGCACGCCGCACTGACTCTTGTGTCGTGAGTTACGAGGACAATAGTCTGCCCCAGTTCGCGGTTGCAACGATGAAGAAGCTCCAGGACTTCTTCTGTATTCTCCGAATCCAGATTGCCGGTGGGTTCGTCTGCCAGAAGTAGCGCCGGATTCGTTACAAGGGCCCTTGCAATGGCTACCCGTTGCTGCTGTCCGCCCGAAAGCTCCAGCGGTCTATGTTCCATACGTTCTCCCAACCCCACCCTATTCAGGGCATTGGCAGCTGCCTGCCTTGCATCTGCCCTGAGCGAGCCAGCATATTCGGCCGGTAGAGCCACGTTTTCCAGCGCCGTCAGAGTGGAAAGCAGATTGAAGGCCTGAAACACGAACCCCATCCGCCTAGCTCTCATTCGGGTACGCGCACTGTCAGAGAGGCCCGCCACGTTAATTCCGTCAATCACCAGGCTAGGCGGAGGATTCGTGCTCTTATCCGGCGAGTGGAGCAGCCCCAAAATATGCATCAACGTACTTTTGCCGCACCCTGAAGGCCCCATGATGCCCACCATTTCACCGGGTTCTACTGACACGTCTACCCCACGCAGGGCGCGCACCACGTTATGACGGCTTATCCGGTAAGTCTTGTGCAGATTTCGCGCTTCCAGGAATGCCATGTTGCGATTCTACCCCTGTCTCAGCGCTTCCACGGGATCCAAGCGGGCGGCGCTCCATGCAGGGAACACTCCTGCAACCGCCCCAAGTATGGTAGAAAATGTTACGCCCAGCACCGCAATCCACGGCGTCAGATGGAAGAGCACGGTACCCGTCGATTGACCGGCTTCGTTGGAAAAATAGACAACAAGCCCAGCCAGAGCCAGGCCCGCCAACCCACCGACAAGGCCCATGAACCCGGCCTCCCAGACCAGCTCCCGCATTATCATGCCTTGCGTGGCTCCAATCGCACGCTTGATGCCGATTTCCCTCCTGCGCTCCGCCACGCTTATGGTCATTGTGTTGATAACCGTAAGGCCGCCAACCACAATGCTGATGAGCGCGACGCTGAGGATAATAGCGTTGAAGATTGCGATGGTGGAACCGAACTGCTCATCAAAGTCTTCTCCGGACACTGCTCTCAACTGAGGAAACATGGATTCAATGGCTTGAACCAGGGAAGCTTTGTCTGCACCCGCTTCCGGGTATATGATGACCATTGATGTCAGTTCCGTCGGTTCATTCTCTTGTCCTTCGGACGGCAAAAGAGTGGGTTCCAGCAGTTCCTGTCCGGCGGCCCAGGGAATGATGGCGGTGGTGTCAAAGAAAGTTAGAGTTGGCTCCAGCACGCCAATGACCTGGAAGGGAACCCCACGAATGTCGAAGTCGTCGCCAAGGTCAATGTCAAACTTGGTGGATAAATCACGTCCCACAACCACCACACGGCTGCCTTCATCCGCCAACGTGGTCTCGCGCCCTTGGGCAACTCCCGGCCTGAACGTCTCGTATCCCTTATCAAATCCTGCTGTGAAGGCAACCACAAAATCCGGGGGATTGAAGCCGGTTCCGCTATCGTCGGGGTCGAGGAGAAACTGAACGCGGGGCGCCGCAACGGCGACACCGGGAGTTTGGGCGATCTGATCAACAACTTCAAGAGGAATAGGCGAAAGCCCAAATGCGAAAGCGGGGTTCGCTGCATCGCTGACGACGATCTTATTCTCGAAGTAGGTGGAACCGCCTTCGACAATTGCCGTCAGTTTGTTGGCCATCGCGCTCATAACCATAAGAGCCCAAATGCCAACCGTGATGCCAAGAATCGTGAGAGATGTCCTAAGCTTCCTACGCGCCAGGTTGCGGAACAAGGGCTATGTCCTCATCAATTGAACCGGGAAAGTTACGCTCAAGATCCTTGCTGGCAGAGGTTAGTCTGGTTTTAATCACAGATAACTCTACCAACTAATAGTATAGCATTGGCGGTTACGGGATGGACTGTTGCGATTGCCAAAGGCAGGCGACGGGGAACCGACAGGAGAACGCGTGAACTCGGGTCCCTTCTGAAGGTCCACGGGTTCCCAATCGTGGGCTAAATGAGGAAGGGAGTAGGACTCGCGGAAAGTAAGCGCCGATTTGGAATCATCAACCTAGAAGCGGCAATTCGGTTGGGTCGTAGCTTATCCTAACAGCTAAGTCCGGGTTAGTGCTTACTTCCGGCGAAGGCGAGAGCCGACTCTACGTCCGAATGGATATCTATCACCCTGTCAAAACCCAGCAGCTCGAATATCTGGTTGATGTAGGGTTTGAGATTGCAGATGTAGAGGGCGTATCCCTTGTCCTTCAACACTTTCCACAGACGAATAAATACGCGCAGGCCGGCGGTGCTGAGATAGGTGACTCCGGAAGCGTCAATCACCACATCTGAGTCAGTTTCGCCTATTGTACGGAAGGCCTTCGCTTCAAACGGTGCAGCGCTTTGTGTATTGATGTGCCCTCGCGCTCTCAACAGGAGCACTGAACCCTCTGACTCGACAATGTCAATTACAGCAGTGTAGGAATTTTTCTTTAATACCATGTCTCTATAGATTACATTATGTCAAAGAGACCCGAAACGCAACCCCTTGCCGGCATGTCGTTGGTAGACTCTTTGGGTAGTGAAATGCAAACCGCGTTCGGGGGTAAATTCATCTTCATGCCGAACCGTTCTTCACCAGGGAATGGCAGGGAGAAAACCCCGATAAAGCAGCATGAATGTTGAATTGTCCTCGCCGTGTGGTTTAAGGTTCACCGGTAAGTAACATCACTCGGCAAATAATGACAATTAGTTTCAGTTATCTACAATCTGGATTTCTCTTGAATAGACTGGAAAGGTAGGAAAGTGCGCACGCTAATCGCAGCAATTCTGGCAATCGGTCTTCTACTATCCCTAGTCGCCTGTACGGGCGATGCGGGTCCGGCCGGACAAACCGGGCCGGCTGGCCCTCAAGGCCCTGCGGGCGCCGCGGGTCCTCAGGGACCAGCTGGGGAGGCTGGCCCTCAAGGCCCTGAAGGTCCCGCTGGGCCGCCAGGCCCACCCGCTCCACCTGTGCTGCCCGTCCCGGTAACGGAAGCGCCTCCGGTGGATGTTGCCGAATTCACTTCCTTGTTTGAGGGACTGATTGATCTGGCGGAGACCGGTGCGCCTGATGTGCCGAAGTGGGAACCTGCTCTATACACTCAGCAGTTCGTCAGAGAGGCCATCAGAAAATATCAATCTGATGGTCTTGACGCCACCGTCGGCTACTACAACACCCAGGAAAGCATAGACGGCCAATGGTACGTGTTCATTATTGACGAAAACGACGTTATGCTGGCCCACGCAGCCAATCCGGGATTCGTCGGAAAGCATGCCTCTGAAGTCGACGGGCCAAACAAATTCCCCGCCGGTGAAGCAGTGGTGGCGGTGGCCGATGAGGATGGCGAATGGTTCAGCTACTCATTTATCAATCCTGCCACCAACGGGGTTGACGAAAAGCACTCCTGGATGGTCGAGGTGGACGGACTGATCTTTGGTTCCGGCTGGTATGAACGGGGCGTCAGCAAGGGTGACGTGGAAGCTTATACCAGAGATTTCGTGAAGAGAGCTATAGACCTCTACAATGCGATCGGCCTGGAAGCGACCCTAGCCTACTACAACACAAGGGATAGTGTGGATGGCCAGTGGTACGTATTCATTGTTGATGAGAACGGTTACACCATCGGCCACCATAATTCCATATTTATCGGTCGCGACCCCAGCGAGCGAATCGACGCAGAGGGCTATTTCTATGGCGACGACTTGCTAAGCGCCACCGAGGGCGGACGTTGGGTAGACTATGTGCTCCTGAATCCTGAGACGGGTGACGAACGCCAGAAGCACACCTGGGCAGTGCGCCACGACGGTCTTATCTTTGCCTCAGGCTGGTACGAAAACCGGTAAGGCTTGTGTTGATGTTCAACGGCCTGCTTGTTCGCTGAACCTCTCGCTGAAGTAGTTCACTACCCGATCCATGTAATCCTTCGGGAAGTTGTGGAACGCCTCGGCGTGGTCTGTGTCCGGCACCAACCACAGTTCGCTCTCTGTATGGGCCGCCTCAAACACTCGTACCCCGTGCTCTGTGGGAATGCGCGTGTCGTCCTCGCCGTGTATGACGAGAATCGGGATGTCAACGGACTTGATAGCCTCATCGGGAGCAAGCCTTCCCAAGTCTATGCCATAGAGTACGTTGGCGAGAAACGACGCGCCTGGAATGAAGACGGGGGCTGCCCACTCGGGAACGGGAGTCTTCCGCGCAATCTCGAAGGAAATTAGGTCGTTTACCCTGGCGTAAGTGCTATCGAGGACCATCGCTGTAATGCCAGGTTCGGCTTCCGCCGCAAGAACAACTGCGCCTGCTCCCATTGATCTGCCCAGCAATCCAATAAGGTCCGCACTGGCGCCACGGGTCTGGAGATAATCATAGGCTCCCAGCGCGTCTTCAGCTTCGTCAATGCCCCCGGTGATTCTCTCGCCGCCTGACGTGCCGTGAGCCCTCAGATCGAAGAGCAGGACGTTGAAGCATGCCTCAACCAGATGGGCGGCAATCATTGTGGCCTCGCGGCTGGAGCGATTCGCCGTAATGCCGTGGACGAGGATTACACTTGCGTCGCAACCCTCCGAGGGCAAGTACCAGCCTTCCAGCGTGACATCCCCTTTCCGTGAGAGGAAATCAACGTCTTCATAGGTTAGGCCATAGTCCGAAGGATGGTCATCGAATTCTGTGCGTTCTGCCCTAGTCACCCCTGAGGCAACAAAATAGGAGACACCTATATACACCAGCAGGAAGAGCAGAACCAGAGTCGCCAGCCCGAGAACGTATTTCTTTGTATGGCCGCTGCCTGGAGTTCCGCCGTTTTTCGTGCGACTAGGATCCAATAGTTCCACGCCTTGGCTACTGTATTCTTTGGGCCTTCTGTTTCCGAGCCGTTCCACTTACATAACCGGCCACGAAAGTGCCAGCCACTGCCAATGCCGACACTACCACAAGTTCAAAAAGACTTCATGCATTCGGAGAGCCTCTCGATACCTCCACGGGAGTGAGGAAGGACGTTGAGAGTTATGGCCCTATGAAGTGCGATGGCCTAAGCGTACAGAACGGCGGTCGGAAAGCAGCCCTACAAGAACCACGGCACAAACGGTGCTGTGCCGAGAGTAGCCCACGCAACCGAACCGCCTGAATGGCTCGGGACGCGGGTAGGCTCCAACTTGGACTGTGTGGGTCAGGCTTACATGCTTGGATCCAGACCAGCAACCTCTACGCGAGTTAAGAAACAGGCGCGATTCGCCTTTATTCAGGAACGAACAAAGAATGAACCTCGATCGGCCTCTCGGTGGGTCTCCAGCGTTACCAAGACTTGTGCCAGTCGGGCGTTCTTCTCTTCGGTTGCAATCTGCTTTGATTCTTCCTCAATTGAGCGGAGAAGACTCATCACCTCCGGCCCGTGGATGACCGCAACTTCATTGTCGGCATTCATGATGCGGAGTAACGGCGAGTTTTCACTTTCCTGCATTAGAATGAATTCGTACTGACCTACATCTGCTGTCCATTTCTGGCCGTTGGAATGCGACGGCTTTTCCCAGCGCATCTTATGCTCTCTGGTTGATGTCTTCAGTTCGCCGAGGACGTTAAGTTCAATCTGTGCCATCGATTACCTCCATAATTCGTGCACATCGGATATTCAATTCGAAGACCTCAAAGTGACAGAACTCATTCAGAGCGCTACGCATCTGAAACTTGCACTTCGAGGCTTGCTTGATCCCAGCCTGCCAAGAAAGACTCAGTTTACGCTTCCTGAAGCTCGTCGATAGTGCATTCGCTCCTCGACCCTATGGCTGAAATCGACACAAAGTCTACGGCAAGCCGTTTCTACGTGCCAAGGTTAATGTATGCGAGAAAGACCAATTTCGATGTGCACCGGGGTTGAGTCAGCCTTAAAGCAGGGTTCGCAAAGCGGGGATTGCCGTCAGCAAACAGGACAGGCTGTGGCTCCCGCTTGTGGACGGAAGGATGATTCCAAGTTTCGGACAATCCGAACGTGGGGTGTATTCAGAGGTTAAACTGGGGGTCAACCCAATCATATTCTTTCTGGTATACCTGTATGCGAGCCCTCTGGTTGTCCGCAACCAGCACCTTGCCGTCGTCAGATATCTCGACGGCGCAGGGCCGGTTGAAACGCCACTCCGGCTCATGGCTCTTCACCCGCAGTCTGGCCTTAATGTAGTCTGGATTAGCGTCTATAAACTCCTGTGCCCACGTGGAAAGACGTTCTGCATCACCGCGGAAGCTGGCAATGTGGTCGCCCGAGGAATCGTAGACTTCCAGCTTATGGTTCCACCAATCCGTGACGTAAACGTCACCGTCCCTGTCAACTGCCACGTCGCTAGGGTGCTTTATTTTACCGGGCAGTTCACCGGAAGCGCCAAAGCTCATGATGTAATCTCCGTCCGGAGTGAACTTCTGGACCCGGTCGTTGTGCCAGTCGGCCACATAAACGTCGCCGTGATTGTCTATAGAGATTCCCCAGGGGCGACGGAATTCCTCCTCCCCTTCACCCTCGCCACCCCAGCCCAAAACGTAGTCGCCGTCCTTCGTGAATTTCTGCACCCTGTGGTTCAACTCCTCCGTCACGTAGAAGTGCCCGTCTCGGTCGAAGACCAGGCCGCCGGGGCTGCTCAGTTCCCCCTTCTCTTTCCCCGGGGTTCCCCATTTGGTGATGAACGTCCCGTCCTTGTCGAACACGGAAACTCGGCACAGCCACTCGTCGAGAACATACACCCTGTCATCATCGTCCAGGGCGACGGCTACGGGCCAAACGAATTCGCCGTCGCCCTCTCCGTAGCCGCCAAACTCTCCAAGGTAATCTTCGTCTATGGTAGCTATGGTGATGCGCTGGCACTTCTGGAACTCGTCGGTCTGGTTAACCACGTATATGACGCCGTTCTTGCCGATAGCCAGATCTGAAGGATATCTGAAGCCGCGTCCCGATAGGGTGTTGATTCCAATGGTGTGGCTATAGTTGTAGACGCGGCCGCGGGCCGTCACAGTTTGCATGGCGATGACTCCAGGGGTGAGGTGGAATTAGCCAAACTGGTACTCGGGGGAGGAAGCAATGAGACGAAGCATTTCGCCTACCCGGCGGGCAAAGGCTGTCCGTTCCTCTTCGGAGTTGCCCCTTTGGGCAGTGCCCTCGGCCTCTGTATGTGCAATGAGTTGGCTGCGAGTATCGTCATTGACGTGAACGGCGCCCATAAGGTGTGCGCATCCATCGACAAACTCGTCGGCAGTGAGGCTGTCCTTTGTGGAAAGCCTTTGGATGATGTCACTCACGCCTTCCAGAGACACGTCGCCCACCCTGTCGGCAACGAAGTTTACGCGCCGTACCAGAGCGCCCGTGTCAAGCCACTCATGGCCCGTGTGCCAGCCCTCGACGCTTGGCGGGTCCAACAGGCTCTGCCCCTGATACGCAGTTTCCATCCCGATTAAGCCAATGCCCGGTTTAGGAGATTGATGGTCTTGGACCAGCCGCATAGTGCCGGCAATCACTTCGGCAGGACTCTTCACCTTGGCGAAATGCACGGCAGGGTCTTTGAAGAAATCTGAGTTGAATAACATGCTTAACGTAGCGCGGATGTCGTAACCAGAATCGATGAAAGTTGCGGCAATGCGGTTTATGGCCACGGGGTCTCTCGGAGCCTCGTCCAGCCAGCTTGGCACCTGGACTTCGTCGGCAACGAAGAAATTGTACAGATGGCGGGCCATGAAGCGGGCAGTGGCGGGCTGACGTACCACGATGTCGATAATGTCATCGCCGTTGAACCTGCCCCGGTGTCCGAGGAAAACCTTTTCGCCGTCATCGTGGTCTTCCGGGTTGTATTCAAATTCCCAGAGATGCCTGAGGTAGGGCATCCGAGGCAGCTTTGGAGCAATGGTCCAGCCGGTGAATGCCCGGGAGCACTCCTTCACATCTTCCTCCGTATAGTTCCCCTGTCCCATGGAGAAAAGCTCCAGCAGCTCCCTGCCCCAGTTCTCGTTGGGCGCGTCCTTGTGGTTCTCGTTATTGTCCAGCCAGAATATCATGGCCGGGTCCTTGGCCAGTCGTAGCAACAAATCCCGGTAGTTGCTCATTCCGTGTTCGCGAAACATCGATATCTGGGCCTGCATCTGATTGCAGTTGTCAAGCTTTGAGTGGCCGGTTGCGAAGACCTGATGCCAGAAGAGGGCCATCTTCTCTTCCAGGGGTCTGGGAGTGTTGATAAGCCGGTACATCCAGTGACCCTGTCCATTGTGGGGAAGGCCGCCGGGTATCTCGAAGCCGGGGTTGTGGCGGAATATGATGCTTTCGTCGATGGGTGGAATCCCGTGCTCTTCCGGATAGACCAGCTCATCGACTGTGGCCTCGTAACCTTTGGCGAGTCTCGTTTCCAACTCGCCAATAGGGGCGCCGAATCCGGCCCTGCGCATCAGGTGTGCCATCAGTCCGATATCTTGATTTGCCATCACGTCATCCTGATTCTTACTGATTCTCATCATAGGTATGAGTCAAAGGGAAGTCAATTTTGGCGAGCCTGTACCAATGTCGTCCATGTCTGCATCTATAGTGACGGCCATTGTCTAGCCAGCGCAATCCTGACCGACCTAGAATAAGAGGCATGAGCACTGGCAACAGCAGTACAACGCAAAAATGTATAGCCATTATAGGCGGGGGGATATCAGGTCTGGCAGCGGCGTGGGGGCTGCATCATCACCCCGACCGCTTTGATTTCAGGCTTTTCGAGGCCCAGGATTGCATTGGCGGAAATGCCGTTACAGTTGATATGCCGCAGGAAGATGGAACTGCCATTCCTTTCGATATTTCGGTCACCGCGTGCATTCCCTCGGTTTATCAACATATTGTGCTGCTGATGAAACGCTTTGGCATCGAGTTGGTCGAGACGGAATTCAGCTACAGCGTTAAGTACCGGGGCCAAGTCTACGCTCACGATTTCGATTCCGAAATCAGAGAACAACTGCAGCCGGAGATTAGAAAATTCCAGCGTCTTCTGAAGCGGCTTCACCGGTTCGGCAGGCTGAGTCGTTCGCGGTCCAAGTTAGTGAACGCCCTCAATCCCTACAACTATGTCAGCATGGGCACGGTGCTGAATTTACATGGCTTTTCAGGAGATTTTCGTTACAAGGTTCTCAAGCCGATGTTCGTTAATTTTGTGCTGGCGACGAATGTGTTCGACATGCCTGCGTCGCTTTTCTCGAGGTACCTTGAGTTCTTTGACATTGAGTCCGCCACGCCGATGCAGACCTGGGACCAGGGTACGCGGCGAATATACGAAAGCCTGACTGAGGGCTTTGCGGATAAGATCTACCTGAGTCGTCCTGTCGCAAAGGTCTATCGGCATCCGTCGGGCGTTGTGGTTGAGGACGATAGCGGCAAGCAGGAAGCGTTCGACAAGGTGGTCTTTGCCTGCAACGCCAACCAGACGCTGATGATGCTAGACAACCCGACGATGCTGGAGCGTTACCTTCTATCGTCGATTCGGTACGAGAGTGAGCTTCACAACCACACGGTAGTACATTCAGACTCTTCGGTCTTGCCGGATAACGAAGTAAGACCCCTTGAGACAAGAAGCAACCACATTGAGCAGTATGGGTCCAGGCCCGACAACTATGAAATTACCTACATCATGCACAACCAGCAGCCCTGGGCCAACGGTTCCGACAAGCCGTGTCTTGTGACCTATAATCCTGTCAGCAAAATCGACGAAGGAAAGGTCATCCGAAGACACTGGTTCCAACACATCGTTCACGATGTTCGACACGTGGCGTTTCTCATGCACCTGTTTCGGTTTGTTCAGGGCAAGAGACACACCTGGCACTGCGGCGCACACACGCTGGTCAACAGCCAGGAGACCTGTTTTGTTAGCGGACTGGCCGCGGCAAGACAGTTAGGCGCCGATTATCCCTTTGAAGACGACGAAGCAAGGAGAATGTTTAACTACTACGGGAGCATTCTCTATGGCTGGGGTTTCAAGAAGGCGAAGGGTTGAACAGAACCGAAGGGCGGATGGGTCAAGGGTCTCGCATGTCCCAGGTTTTGGGACTTGAGGTGTATCTGGCTTTACTTGAGGCCAAGTTTTGTAGGCTCATTTTGGAACACTGATTTGCCTTCCCGTCGCTGCAAGAAGTATACTTGGTATCGTATGTGGTAAGAGTGGTTGAGGTTTGTGCGTATATTTGACGCAAGGAGACCATCATGATTACAGCCACGCAGGAAACTACCCTTCACACGCTGACTCTGCCCGAGGAACTCATCCTTATGCTCCTCAACGAGGAGAATGGGTATTTCCACCAGGTTCCCGGCTGGGACTTGAACTGCGCCATAGTCGGGGCTGTCCTTGGCGAACTCTCCATGCTTGCTCGCATAGACACCGACCTCGAGTCCCTCTTCCTGGTTGATGCTACGGAAACCGGCGACTCCACGCTGGACCCCATATTGAAGGAAATCGCGGAGGAACCGAACAAACACAATACCCTCTATTGGATTGAGAGACTCGCTCCCCGCGCCGAGTCAATCATTGACCTGACCCTCGACCGGCTTGTAGAGATGAAGATTCTGGAACAGCACGCGGGAGAATTCTGGACTCTTGCCCGCAACGCCCGCATGGGCAAGTTTGCCGGCGGTTTCTCCGAAGGCACCTTGGTGGAGTTCGTCAAAACGCGGATCACCAAGGAGATCTTTGACGACGTGATACCCGATCCCCGTGACGCCATGCTCATCAGCCTAGTTGATGCATGCGATGTCTTTCGCTTCATGTTCCAACTGGACGAGGAGACGGAAAAGCGAATTAAGTTTATTCGCCAGACGGCCTTACTTGGGCGCACCATCGCCGCTGCCGTCGCTGAAAACATCGCCAGTCCGTTGCTCAGACGGTCGGCGCTGACCAAAAAGATTCCCAGGGTGTCCCTACGCAAGCTGCTGTTAAACAAGAATCTTCGGAGCGGCAACATACCAGCCATGTTTGCCGACCTTGAGAACGAGTATGGCCCGGTATTCGAGATTAAGCCCCCACTGGTCAAGCCTATGATTTTCCTTGCGGGGCCGGAGACAAATCAATGGGTGCACCGGCGGGGTCGAATGTATCTCAGGGCAAAGGACTATTTTGCCGACTTTGAGAAAGTCTACGGTGCGAACGGGGTCTTGCCTTCTCTTGATGGCGCCGACCATTTCCGGCTGCGCAAATCACTGGCTGCGGCGTACTCCCGGGGAAGGCTCGCAGGCCAGTTGGACCAGGTCTACGACAATGCGCGTGAATTCATGTCGGAGTGGAAAGTTGGAGAAGTGTACCAGGCAACGAACCTTTGCCGTCGGATGATAAACGCACAGCTCTCGCCCCTATTTATCGGCGTTGATTCCCAGGACATTATCGACGACCTTGTGAAGTACAAGGAACGGGCGTTGATGGTCCATATTATGAAGATAATGCCCAAGTTCATGCTCAAAACCCCGGCTATGAGGAGGCGCGCCAAGATTATCGATGTCTTACTTAGCCGGGTCCAGAATGTTCACACGCCATCTCAGCGCGCCGGAAAGCCCAGAGATCTTGCTGATGACCTGTTGAGCCTGCACGCCAGCGATCCGCAGTTTGTGCCGGAGTCCAACCTGCGATTTGCTCTATCAGCAGCCTTGATTGCAAGCGTCTATCTGGGCGATGCCTTCAGCTTTGCGCTTTACGCCATGGCCTCACAGCCGGAGCTCTACGAGAAGATTCAGGAAGAGGCAGACGCCCTGTTTGAAGACGGCGATCCCTCCGGAAATGACTTCACCCTGGACGCCATTGACGTCACGCATCGCTTCATTATCGAGTGTCTGCGCATGTACCCGATTGTCCCAATGTCCCTGCGGAACGTGATGAATTCCTGCGTGGTTGAGGACTACGAGCTTCCCGTCGGCGCGCGTCTCTTCATCGCCCAGTCGGCAACTCATTACATGGAGAGTGTTTTTCCCGACCCCTACAAGTTCGACATTGACCGCTACAAACCTCCGCGCAATGAACATCACAGTCCCGGATATGCGCCGTACGGACTGGGGACGCATACGTGTCTGGGCTCCCGGTGGATGGACCTGCAATTAACCATCAACGTGCTCATGGTAGCCCACTACTTTACCCTTCGGATGTCACCTTTGAACTGGAAGCTTAAGTTCAATGCGTTGCCCTCGATGAAGCCCGCCAAGAGTTGCAAGTTCCTCATAGCGGAAAAAAGGCACGACATAGAAGTCCGATGAGCCACGCGGCGCCCGGGAAACCGGTGAAATTCGTCTAAAGGGGCTTGCGGGCCAGGAAACAATACAAGGGCGTGAATACACCTGCTCTGCCGCCCGCCACATAGGCGTTGGCCGTTCGGTCCATGATTCCAATGACATTTGAGGTGCCCTTGGGGAGCATGCCCAGGGACTCAGTCAGCCTGGATAACCAGAGGTGCAGCTTGCGCCCTGCCGGGATCCTCCGCAGAATGCCGCCCTGAGCTCCCTGCCGGGTATCCATGGGCTGATACCATGGTATGGAGGGACGGTCCCCTTCGATAGCCCGGTCCTTCCCCTCTATAATCTGAAAGCCCGCATTTTCCAGCGCCCGGTTCACCTCGTCGAAAGTCGCGATATCCTTGAGCGCAATGCCTTGCATCAAGTCTCTCTTCATCGCCTGGTGACGGGTGTTCCCAGGTTTAAACTTCTCCGTCATGCACATTTCCTGACCCCAGAACAGGGAGCCCGGTTTGAGAACGCGGAATATCTCGGTGAATGCGGCCACCTTGTCCGGCGCGTGGCAAGTGGATTCGATGGCGTAGCCCCCGTCGAATGTGTTGTCTTCAATGTCGCTCATGTCCATGAAGCTGCATGCGCGGAAGTCCGTCATGTGGCCTATGCCCGCGGCGGCGTTCAAGGATTTCGCCATGTCCAACTGGACTTTGCTGATATTGATCCCCACGACCTTTACGCCCGCCTCACGGACTACTCGGCGCATCGGGCCGCCGAGTCCGCACCCCACGTCAATCAGCGTCATACCCTCGTTCAACTCCAGCTTGTCAATCATCAACCGTTGATGCCGGATAATGGAATCTTCGAGGCTCTCCTGTGGAGACAGGGGGGCGAAGTGGAGGGACTCGCCCCAACCGTATTCCATGATGTTGCTGCAAAGGTCGTAGTATTCACTGACAGTTTTCGTATGGTCGTAGCCCGTGGGAGAGGCTTTCTCATCTTCCGCTCTGTCCATCCACCTATCAAAGAATCGGGCGCGGCGACGGACATCCGACCCGCGGTATGAGGCTTGGAGACCTTTGGCTAGTTTTCGGAGTTGCATGGGTTCTCTTTACTACGGTGCCTTTTATTGCTCCCCGTGACGCCTATGAACGGCTTCTATGGCTTCGTCCAGCTCATCGGACCAGCGCTGCACCGAAGAACGGAGCCGCATGTTCTGGTAGGCGCCCCAGACGGTCATCATGGGAGGCACCATGATTATGGATACGATGAGTGAGTAGGCAATGGTTATGCCGGCGGTGAGCCCGAATTGCTGAGACGCAGCCAGCGGCGAGAATACAAGCGCTCCAAGGCCAAGTCCGGTTGTGAGCGCTGAACCCAGGAGGGCCGAGCCGGTGGTGGAAAGTGTTTGTATGGCGGCTTGCTGAGGGTCGCGAGCCTTGGAGTATTCCTCCCGATAGCGGTGAATCATGTGGATTGTGTAGTCCACGCCAATGCCGATGGAGAGGGCCGTGATGATTGACGTGATGATTGTGTATGGAATGCCCAGCAGGGCCATGGTTCCCAGCACTGAGATGAGAACAAGCACAATGGGCCCAACGGCAATTATTGCGAGGGCGGGCTGACGGACCGTTACCCAGAAGAATACGGCCAGGACTGTCAGGGCCGCCAGTATGGTGGTGGTTATGGCTTCCGTTTGGCGTTCCGTTATGGAGTCGGTGACAGTAACGGAGATAATGCTTTCCGAGGTGGCGGTGATGGTGTCGTCTTCGCCAAACCAGAGGTCTTCAATCTCTTGCTGGAGTATTTTGGTGCTGGAGGGATCGCTGTTGATTACACGGAATTGAAGCAGCATGGCATCGGTCCCGTTGGGATCGTTAACCAAAAGACGACCAAGGGCGGGGTCTTTTGCCTCCAGCTTATCCAGAAACTCCTGCATGAGCGCCGCATCGAATTGGACGCCTGCTGAAGCTTCGCGGAACAGGTCCGCCAGTTCCGGATCAAACTTGTCGCCGGGCTCCCCGCTATCGGTAACCCAGTCACGTACAAGGAGTTCATAGGATGCGAGAATGGGTCCGGCGGCTGCTTTTGGTCGCCGGGTTTCATCAGCAAATCCTTCCTCCAGGTCCTGCAGATTGAGGAGGGTGCGGGTTTCCGTGGCTTCGCCCCTGACCAGGGCATTGGCCATCTCCGTTGAGCCGCCAACTGCAACCTCCAGGGTGTCCAGGTCTGTCAGCAAGGTTCCGCCCCGCGGAAGTATGTCGCGTATGTCAAATTCCGACTTGAGATCGGTGGCCGCAAATCCAAGTCCGATGGTCACGGCAAGTACGCCGATGATGTAAGGGGCGGGTCTGCTTGTGACGCTTCGTCCAAGCCACGCCGCGATTCGGCTGACGCCAGGCAAGGCGTTCGCGATGGGACGGGGCGGTTTCAGTGTGCCACGGGCCTCACGCCGACGGTCGATTATTGTCCTGCCTGCGGGCACCAGCGTCAGCATTACGATGAGGCTCATGCCAACCCCCAAACCGGCGATGATGCCGAAATCGCCCACGATGTTGATGGGCGAGAAGAGGTTGGCCAGGAAGCTGATAATTGTCGTAACGGCAGCCAATACCAGAGGTATGGTGACATTTTGCAGACCCGTCCTGACGGAGTTCAAGACTCCTTCCCCTGCGGTGCGCTGCTCTCGGTAGTGGGACACGATTTGAATCGCATAGTCCACAGTGAGGCCGATGATGATAATTGGTACCATAGTTGTCAGAGAGTTAGGTGGGCCGGTAATTCCCATTCCGTTCGGTCCCAGCCAGCCTTCCACGCCGACAATCCAGATTATCGACATGAGGAGGCCCCCGAGGGTCAGGAAGAGATCCGAAAATGTGCGCATGAACAGGAGGAGAAGCGCAGTGATAAGCAGGAAGGCGAGCCCAATGAGAGGGGCCATCCCCTCTTCGGTCGCTCTCCTGTATTCGTCCTCAATTACTATGGGGGAAACGCTGCTGACCGTTAGCGGGCCTTCATCGTCAATAGCCAAATCTTGAATCAGCCGCTCTGCGGACTTTATCCGTTCGTCACCGGTGTCCTGAAGGCGGATGATGGCAATTGACACCGCTGTCCCGTCAGTGTCGGTGCCGGTTACTGCGTCAAGGGCGGCCTGAATCTCCGGAATGCTCCGCACGGAATCGATTTCCGCCTGGGTGATGGACTGGAAGGAGTCCGCCTGAAGCAGGGACTTAATCAGGAATGAGGGCGCAAAGACCGGGTCTTCGTGCTCCAATAGAGCCCCAACGCCTGGATCACTGATCATGGAAGTCACGAGACTGTCCATTTGCCCGAGGCCCTGCGGGGTAAAGGCCTCGCCGCGGAAGACCAGAGTCACCACATTGGCTTCGCCGGAATCTCCAAAAAGCTCGTCGATTTCCACCAGGACTTCAGCCACGCGGCTGTTGTCAGGAAGGGTTTCGGCCGTTTCAGGGGGCGGGGCTCTGCGGGTGGCTCCCGCGCCCAGCAATATGGTGATGAGGACGAGAACGAGGACGGTGATGTATGGCCGCCCAGTGATTAGCCGGCTCAACCTACCCAGTGTGTCGTTCATAGACAATCCTTCCATCTAAACGAGCCGGCAATTGCAGCACTTTTCGCCTTTCGACTTAATGGATGTAATTTACAGCGTCCGAGCTGACTTAACCGTGGCATGCACTGAATCCGCTCTGCGAACTTTTACCATAGGCGAGAAAACTCGGCAATACTGACGGACAAGAAAGCCGGACGGCGCTACACATGGGACGGCTATTCTTTACTGGCATATGCCATGCAAGTTGGCGGTTCTCAAATATTGCCCAGCCAGGAAAGTTCAACGTACAACGCTGCTGTGCGCAACAGGCTGTGGACGTGCAGCCTCGGTTCGATTGGGGTAGAACTGGGCGCAGTAAGCCCTGAAGGGCATGATCTCGCCGTCGGAGCGGCTGAGACGCGGGCGGGAGACGTACCGCTTGCGGCTCCAGATTATGACATCCTGGAGTACGTCCCGGAGTTGAACAGCAGAGAGGAACCGGTTGATAAGGGGGGCGCGAAGTCCTACGGGGAGAAATCCCAGGCCGGCGATTATCCTTTTCGGGTTGCGGATTTCTTTCGCTTGGGATACCAGCGTCATGTCAATTAGTGTTCCGTCTACGGGAGTTGCGAGCACCCATAGACGCAAGTCCATTCCAATAGAGTGTTCACGGATCTGCACGTAGGAGTAGCCCAGCCCGCATACAAGGGTATGCGTGGAGATGTTGAGGTTGGAGACCGGAATCCTGGCGAAAGTAAAGGTCCTCGTGAAATCGAAACGGCTATCCATATATGGACCAGTTACCGTTGCCTTGCCGACGCGCTTAACGTTGTCGTAGCCATGAACATAGCGCAGGTGGGCCAAGTCTACGGAGTTTTCGGATGTTTCCTGGGGATGCCCGGGAAAGCGGACGGTCCTGATGTTGTAGCTGCACCAACCGGTTTGGTCGGGCAGTTCCGCGGGCAGGCGCCATTGGGGTTTCCGGCCCTCCATCCCCCACCATGCGAATATGAGGCCGTTAATGTCCTGGGTCTCAAATACTTTCAGCCTGGCGGTCTTGGGGGGGTCGGCGAAGGGAGTGGCGACGCACTGACCAGAGGCGTCGAACTCAAAGCCGTGGAAGGGACAGACCAGCCGCCCTGCGCATACGCGTCCACCCGCCGCTGGGCCCAACTGGGAACCCAGGTGGGGACAGTAGGCATCGGCCACGCAGACCTGGCCGACCTCATCGCACCAGACGACGATATTTTCTCCCATCCAGGTCTTCTGGATGAGCTTGGCTTTCAGTATCTCCTCACGGCTTGTGACGAAATACCAACCCTCGGGAAAAGGGTAAAGCGCTTGGGCATACGTGAGTTTTGCACGTTGGGTTGACATCGTTCAAAACTCCCTCCCAAAGTTCCTACATGAGCTTCTTCCAAGACGCCCACATTGTTCTAATAGAATATCACAATCTACTGCTTGCCTCACCACGAAAACATGCGAAGAAGTAGATTGGGGTTTAGATTTCGCATTCAATCCAAGCAGAGTGAGGAATTGATGAGTTTCTTTGGTCCAGGCGGAACAGGTCGATCCTGCTCTAAAGAACCGGCACGTTGTTTTACGTTATCTGTTGTAGTCGTTTCAGCTGGGTCCTAACCTCCGCCGAGACTTTTTCGAAGACCTGGCAGGCTTGGGTTGTGGGTGGGAAGTCTCCACTGGCAACAACCTCGGAAAGGGAAGCGAGCTTGGTGCCAAGCCTGGCGGGCGGAGGTTTCTGAGGATTCGGCCCCAGGATGGGTATGAGCTGTTCCTCGACCGATGAAAGGGCTTGCGCTTTGGAAGCCGATGCGGTTTGGCGCATCTCACGAATTTTGGCGACGGCGATGTTGGTTTCCTCGATTGTGTCGCGAATCTGGATAAGCATGTCGAACTGGGCCTGAAGGTCCTCTTCGGACACGGGCACCCGCGAATCCTTGTAGATTTGGAAGGGCTGGCTGTGGGACGCATTCCCCACGGTGAGGATGACCTGGTAGTCGCCGGGCGGAGCGATGGGGCCCGCCATATTGGTCTCGCCCTCCGCGCCAGGATAGCGCATGTCCCAAACAAAACGGTTCATTCCGGGTTGGGTGGACACTCTTTGCCCGTTTTCGCTCCGGCTGGAGAACTTCCTGATGAAGTTGCCACAGGAATCAAGGAAGGTCAGCTTGACCTCATCCTGATATTCTCCATCCAGAAGGTATGTTACGGTGACTCCTCTGGGTGGGTTGGCTCCGGCGACAAGGTAGGTGTGGCGAAGCTGGCCTGTAGGGTCCTCGTTTTCGTGGAAGGCAGCGATTTCGCCGCTCACCATCCGATAATTCTTTCCTTGACCGGGATGGTACCCGAAATTCTGGGGCAGGGCGATACGGCGAGCCGGGCGCGGCGCGAAGAGGAAGTCGGAATCGGCAGCGGTGCCGTCCTTGATCTGGTGTAGAGGGGTGAGGTCATCGAGGATCCAGATGGCCCTGCCGTGGGTGGCAATCACAAGGTCGTCATTCTTTATCATCATATCGTGGACCGGGACCGCAGGCAGGTTAAGGCTCAAAGGCTTCCAGCTATCGCCGTCGTCGAAACTTACGTAAACGCTGGTCTCGGTACCGGCGTAGAGCAGCCCCTGGCGGGCTGGGTCTTCTCGGATGACGCGGGTAAAGTCATCTTCCGGGATGCCATCGGTAATCTCAGTCCAGGTTTTGCCGTAGTCGTGGGTCTTGAACAGGTATGGCCTGGTGTCGTCCATCTTATGGTGGGTGGCGGCAAGGTAGGCTGTGGCCGGGTCGTGGGTTGAGGGATCAATTGTAATGATGATGGACCAGGATGGGAGGTCGGGAGGCGTCACGTTTTCCCAGTTCTCTCCGCCGTCTCTGGTTACGTGGACCAGGCCGTCGTCGGAACCGGCCCAGAGGAGACCCTCCTGGAGCCGGGACTCGTCCAGGGTCATTATGCTGCCCATGTTGAAGGGGTTCACCACCTGGATGCTGATGGGGCCACCGTGAAGTTCCGACATTACAGACACGTCGTTTGTGGTGAGGTCCGGGCTGATGATTGTCCAACTGTGCCCCTCGTCGGTGGAGCGGAATACGACGTGAGCGGCAATGTATAGCACGCTGGGGTCGTGGGGCGACAGGAAAGTGGGAAAGTGGAACTGGAACCGATACGGGTTGTCCTTGCCGGGGACCATGCCCATGTTCTCCGGCCAAGCCGTTATCATGCGAGTCTGTCCGGTGGAATGGTCGTACATAGTCAGGTTGCCCCCACCACCTGGGGAACTGCCAATGGCTCCGGCGAAGACGATGTCCGGGTTCTCGGGATGGACGGCTATGTGGCCGCTTTCAGCGGGGCCGGCGATGCGACAGTGACGCCACAAGATGGCTTGTTCGTTCGTGCTGCTGGGAACACACATCGCGGTGTTGTCCATCTGTGTCGCGTATATGTGATAGGGGTCCCGGTTGTCGGTGGTGAGATGGAAGAAGCTGGCGGTGGGCTGATTGTAAAGTGTGGACCAGGTGAGGCCGCCGTTCAGTGAGACGGTTGCGCCGCCATCGCTGCCCTCAATCATCCGGTCGGGATTGTTGGGGTCTATCCACAGATCGTGATTGTCCCCGTGGGGCATCGGCTGGCTTTCGAAGGTGCGGCCTCCGTCGGTGGACTTCCAAAACTCCACGGAGAGCACGTAGCAGGTGTCGGCCTCCGTGGGGTGGGCGAAAACGTGGATATAGTAGGTCCCGCGCCACCACAGGTTTGCCTGGCCTGTCAGCTTCTGCCACGTTTCCCCTGAGTCGTCGGATCGGTAGAGGCCTCCGTCCTCTGCTTCAATCAGCGCCCAAACCCGTTCAGGCATGGTGGGGGAAATTGCAACCCCGATCTTTCCCAGGATGCCCGGGGGCATGCCGGGATTGCGGCTGATTTCGGTCCATGTATCACCCCCGTCTACTGAACGAAAGAGGCCGCTGTGGGGTCCGCCGCTTTGATGCGTCCACGGATATCCGCGGAGTTGATATAGGGAAGCGAAGAGGCGCTTGGGATTGTTGGGGTCCATGCTGATGTCGATGCCGCCTGCTTCAGGCGTGTTGTAGAGGACCTTCTCCCAGTTTTGGCCGCCGTCTTTGGAGCGGAATATTCCCCGCTCCTCGTTTGGACCCCAGACGTGACCGAGGGCGGCAACGTAGACCAGCTCCGGGTCTTCCGGATGGACGCGAATCTTGGCTATGTGCCGGGTGTCCTTCAGGCCCACGTGGGTCCAGGTTTGCCCGCCGTCGGCGGACTTGTACACTCCGTCGCCGTGGGACTCGTTGCTCTGGAAGGTTGACTCGCCGGTGCCGACGTAGATGACGTTGGAATCGGAGGGCGCTACGGCGATTGCTCCTACGGAGGCGGTGTTGAAGAAGGCGTCGGACACGTTCTCCCAGTGGGTACCGGCGTCTACGGTCTTCCAGACGCCCCCACCTGTTGCGCCGAAGTAGAATACCAGGGGATTGGAGGGATCAGCGGCAACGGCGACTACCCTGGCGCCTCGGAAGGGGCCGATGCATCTCCATTCCATAGCCTGATACTGGGCGGGGCTAACGTTAACCATGAGGAATACCTCCGTGCAATCTCTTGGTAGTCAATTGGGTGAGGACCGGTTCTTCTGCCGTTGAGGCGGCGAAATCCAGGGTCTTGCAAGTCCGATACGGCCTAGACAATCTTGGAGCCGAGGCACTTGAAGAAACGGCCAATCTGCTGCTGACCCACGCTGGTCATCAGACGTTGTCCGGCGCGAGCCAGGACGCCGGTCACCTGAACGTCCCCGTTAAAGGCAAGGGTTGTCCCTCCGTCTTTCTCGCTCAGAGAAATCTCGCCTTCCGCCGAGACGTTGGTCCGGACGCCGGAGCCACGGACAATCATGCGGTAGGAGTGGGGAGGAACTTTGTCTGCTATCTCCATTGTGCCGGAATAGGTGGCGGATACTATCCCCACTCGCATGGCAACTTCCACTTTATAGCTATTGGGCGAAAGAGGAGTGAATGATTTAACGCCTGGAATACACTCTTTTACTACTTCCGGGTCCAGCAGGGCCTCCCATAGCCGTTCTGGAGGCGCCTGAAACTGGTAGTTTCCTTGTAATTTCATACGGGGATTATAGCAGAGGCGAAAGGCGCATACGAGGATAGAAGAATTCACTGGAATCGTTGACAAACTAGCGCCATCTGATACACTTCCCGCAACGGTGTAACTGGACATCCAAGTGTCCAGAATGGCAGTAAAAGGGCAGGTGCGACGTGAAAGTTCCTGTAGAAATCACCATTAATGGGAAGAGTTGCAGCGGCGAGGTAGAGCCGCGCCAGTTGTTAGTCCACTTCATCCGGGAAGACGCCGGCTTAACCGGGACGAAAGTGGGCTGCGACACGAGCCAGTGCGGCTCCTGTACGGTGAAGCTGGACGGGATGGCCGTGAAGGCATGTACCGTGCTGACGGTCCAGGCGTCCGGCTCCGAGGTTACTACCATCGAAGGGCTCGCAGACGGGTCGGACCTGCATCCGCTGCAGGAAGCTTTCTGGAACAAGCATGGCCTGCAGTGCGGCTTCTGTACGCCGGGGATGATTATTGCGGCGGACGAACTGCTTCGTAAGAACCCTTCGCCGTCCCGGTCGGAGATCCGCCACGGCCTTGAAGGAAATATCTGCCGGTGCACCGGCTATCAGAACATCGTGCTTGCCGTCGAAGAGGCTGCTCGTGTAATGGGAGGCTCTTAGGCTATGACTACACGTATATTTGGCTCAGGCATCCGTCGTCGAGAGGATCCGAGGCTCATCACGGGTCGGGCTTCCTATACGGACGACATCAAGATTCCAGGCATGGTCCACGCAGCTATCCTGCGCAGCCCCTACGCCCACGCGACAATAACGTCAATTGACACCAGTGAGGCGGCGAAACAGCCGGGCGTCATCGCGGTCTATACGGGAGAAGATACGGACGGGGTCCTGAACGGGCTTCCCTGCGCCTGGCTGATTCCCAATTCTGACCTCAAGACGCCCGACCATCCGGCCATCGCCAAGGACAGGGTGAGATACGTGGGAGACGCCGTCGCGGTAGTCGTCGCGAACACCCGATATGAGGCGGAGGACGCGCTGGAATACATCTCTGTGGAATACGAACCCCTGGACGCGGTGATAGATCCGAAGGAGGCAACTCAGGACGGCGCGCCTCAACTCCACGACGACGTGCCCAACAATCTGGCATTCACCTGGGCCGTCGCCGGAGGCGACACCGACGCCGCATTTGCCGAGGCGGATGTTACCGTGAGTGACACGATCACGCTGCAGAGGCTGATAGCGAACCCAATGGAGCCCCGTTCAGCCATCGCCCAATGGGTTGGCCAGACCGGGGACCTGACGCTGTGGAGCACGACTCAGAACCCCCACATCGCCCGGTTCCTCACCTCCGTTGTTACCGGCGTTGGTGAACACAAGATTCGTGTAATTGCGCCGGAAGTCGGGGGTGGATTCGGCAGCAAGATTCCTTACTATGCGGACGAAGCAATCGCCGCCTTCTGCTCAATGCAGCTAGGAGTACCGGTGAAGTGGACGGAGACCCGCAGCGAGAACTATCTGATTACCACCCAGGGCCGCGACCACATCGAAGAAGTGGAGATGGCGGCCACGTCGGACGGTAAGATTACCGGACTGCGCACGACGATCTACGCAGGCCTGGGAGCTTATCTTTCGACGGCCAGCCCTGGTGTTCCGACGATTTTGCACGGCCTGATGTACTCCGGTTCCTACGACATCCCGAACATCTCCGGCACTGTCTATGGCGTGTTCAACAACGGTACCCCCGTGGACGCCTACCGTGGAGCGGGTCGCCCGGAAGCAACGATGCTCATAGAGCGACTCGTAGACCTGATGGCCGCCAAACTCGGAATGGACGCGGTGGAGTTCCGTCGGAAGAACCTGATTCCCAAGTTTGAGGACGGTCACGACGTTGCCACAGGCATCACCTACGACAGCGGCAACTACCACGCAACGCTGGACACGTGCCTGGACGCCGCAGGCTACTCCGCCCTACGCGAGAAGCAGTCCCAGCTCCGAGAGCAGGGGCGCTACATGGGCATCGGCGTCAGCACCTACGTGGAAATATGTGGCCTCGGTCCTTCCCAGGTGGCGGGAGCCGTTGGCTTCCAGGGCGGCCTCTGGGAGAGCGCCATCGTTCGTTTCCATCCCACGGGCAAGGTCAACGTCATGGTCGGTTCCTCGCCCCACGGACAGGGAGAGGAGACCACTTTTGCTCAGATAGTGGCTGACGAAGTGGGTGTGGACGTGGACGACGTAGAGATTATCCACGGCGACACGGACTTGACGCCCATGGGCTGGGGCACATACGGCAGTCGCACAACGGCGGTATCCGGCGCAGCTGTGACACTGGCCACGCGCAAAATCAAAGAAAAATCCAAGGCATTGGCCGCTCACCTGCTGGAGGCCGCCGCTGAGGACATTGAGTACGAGGATGGCCGATTCTTTGTCAGGGGTTCCCCCGATCAGGCCAAGACGATTCAGGACATCGCCCTTATGGCCAACGTGGCTTGGGATATGCCGGAGGGCATGGAGCCCGGCCTCGAGGCCAGCGCTTTCTACGACCCGCCAAATTTCACCTATCCCTTCGGCGCACACCTGGCCGTGGTGGAGGTTGATCCGGCCACGGGCGAGATTGACCTGCAGAAGTACTATGCGGTAGACGATTGCGGCCCCCAGATCAACCCCATGATAGTCGAAGGCCAGGTGCATGGAGGCGTTGTCCAGGGAGTCGGGCCGGCCCTGTGGGAAGGCGTCGTCTATGACGACGACGGTCAGCTTCTGACGGGCACGATGCTCGACTACGCGCTGCCTCGAGCCGACGGCTTCCCGGACATCCACGTCCAGTCAAACGTGACTCCCTCTCCCCATCATCCGCTGGGCTTGAAGGGAGTGGGCGAGGCGGGGACCATCGCGTCCACTCCGACGGTCTACAACGCTGTGATGGACGCGCTGCGACCGTTGGGAGTGACCCGCGTAGATATGCCGTTGACACCTGAAAAGGTGTGGCGGGCGATCAATTCCGCACAGAATGGAGCATAGCCGTGTTTCCAGCACAGACCGAATACCATCGACCTGGATCAGTAGCCGAAGCCGTAGACCTGCTCTCCAGCAACGAGGGAGCCAAGGTTCTGGCGGGAGGGCATAGCCTCATTCCACTGATGAAGCTGAGGCTTGTCGCGCCCACGGTCCTGGTAGACATTGGGCGCATTGAAGCCTTGAAGGGAATCGTCGCCACCGGCGACGGTCTGTCCATCGGTGCATTGACGACCCAGGCCAGCATAGCGGGAAGCGACCTGGTCAACGAGAGGGCGCCCCTGCTGGCGGAAGCCGCCGGCATGGTGGGAGACCCGGCAGTACGCAATCGCGGCACCATCGGCGGAAATGTGTCCCATAGCGATCCTGCATCCGATATTCCGGCGGTGCTCACAGCCCTGGGAGCCACCTTCAACGTGACCGGTCCAGCAGGAGAGCGCAGCATCGCGGCGTCGGATTTCGCCACGGGCCTGTTGGAGAACACGCTGCAGGAAAACGAGATTCTGATCAGCGTTTCGGTCCCCTCCGTTGCGGCTGGGTCAGGCTCGGCTTATGTCAAGTTTGCCCATCCTGCCTCGCGTTACGCCGTGGTCGGCGTTGCAGCCATTGTTGGGACGTCCGACGGGCGTTGCTCATCTGCAAGCGTCGTTGTCGGTGGCGTGGAGACGACGCCTACTCGTGCGTCTTCCGTCGAATCGGCATTGCTGGGTTCGGACCTGAGCGGTGCAGCGTTGGACAACGCAGCTGCGGCCGTTGCGGGCGACTTTCAGGGTGACCCGATGAGCGACATCTTCGCATCCGCCGAATACAGGCAGGCCATGGCGGCAGTTTACGTCCGTCGGGCCTTGGCAACAGCCGTTTCTCGGGCGGGTTAGGTAACCTGAGTCTACAACCTCGGCTGGACAGGCATGCCCGGGTCTCATCTCTTTAGAATCTACAAGCGGCGATTTGCGCCAGAAGGACAAGGAAGTTGAACGAGACATCTGAGGTACGCCTGCCGGAGTCGGTTGACGAACTCCAACAGATCCTCCGCAAGCAGCTTTATGTTGCCGACCGTGGACTGGCGATGTCCGTCTTTCTAGCGTTGAAGCTGAAGCGGCCTCTTTTCCTGGAGGGCGAGGCTGGCGTCGGCAAGACGGAGGTCGCGCGCGCCCTGGCTTCCGCCTTTGGGGCGCGATTAATTCGGCTCCAGTGCTATGAGGGTCTGGACGTCAATCAGGCGGTCTATGAGTGGAATTACTCTCGACAGCTACTTCACATCAGGATGATGGAGGCGTCGGGCAGTACTAACAGGAAGGAGATAGAGAAGGAGCTGTTCAGCGAAGAGTTCTTAATCAAACGCCCCCTGCTTCAGGCCTTGGAGAGTACCGGCCCCACGGTACTGCTCATCGACGAGCTCGACCGTGCCGACGAGGAGTTCGAGGGCTATCTCCTGGAGATGCTGGCAGACTTTCAGATTACTATACCCGAGGTTGGGACGTACACAGCCGAGAACCCCCCGATTGTAGTAATTACGTCCAACCGCACCCGCGAAATCCACGACGCCCTCAAACGCCGGTGCCTTTACTACTGGATCGATTACCCGGACGCAGCCAAGGAGACCCAGATTGTCCGCAGCAAGATGCCGGAAGCGTCTCAGAAGCTGGCCGGACAGGTGACGGCCTTCGTTCAGGAGCTGCGGTCTACTGAACTGTACAAGATTCCCGGCGTCTCTGAAACGCTGGACTGGACGGCGGCCCTCATCAGCCTCAACGAGAATGAATTGACGCCCTCAGTCATAGACGACACCCTCGGAGTGATGTTGAAGTATCGTGAGGACCTGGAGGCAACCCGTGGCGAGCAGACCCGCGCCTTGGTGAATCGGGCGCTGAACCCCGGTACTCGCCGCGGGAGAAGGCGTGGCTAAGGGAGTAGACGGGCATTTCCTGAACAACTTTCTTCTGTTCGGTCGCCTGCTGAGACGTTTGGGGTTGGACGTTCATACCGGACGGATGCTCGATGCAATCCGCATCCTGGAAGACATCGGCATTCGCCGTCGGATGGACGTGCGGGCGGCGCTGAGGACCCTGATGGTGCATCGAAAAGAGGACCAGTCGGTCTTCGATGAAGCTTTCGCCGTGTTCTGGCGCCAGAGAAAGGACCGGCTGTCTTCCCTTGACTTGCGCTCCATGGGCGAACAGCGCAGATATCGTCGCATAGAAGCGGGACCTCCGCCTCTGAATGGCGCGGACAGGACCCAAGCTGAAAACGGGGCTGCCGCCGACCGGATAGATCTATCGAGGACTTTCAGCGCGCGTGAGGTGTTGCAAGCCAAGGACTTTACGGAGTTCACCCCCCAGGAGGCGCGACAGGCCCGGCAGATGCTCGCGTCGCTTCACTGGAATCCCGGCTTTCGACGCACCCGCCGCAAGGAACCGGGGAAGGGGGCGGAGTTGGACGTGCGAAGAAGCCTGCAGCGTAACTTGAAGTTCGGCGGTGAGATGCTGGAACTGCAGAACAGGCGCCGCAAGGAGAAGCCCCGCAGGCTTGTGGTCATCTGCGACGTGAGCGGCTCCATGGAAAGCTACACGCGGATGCTGCTTCACTTCATTCACAGTCTCTACGCTGGGTTAGAGAACAGGGTGGAGGCATTCCTGTTTGCCACGAGACTTACGCGTATCACTAAACAGCTTGCCAATCGAGACATAGACCTGGCGGTGGATAGCGTAGCCAAGGCCGTCCCCGACTGGTCAGGCGGGACGCGTATCGGGTCAGCGTTGAAGGAGTTCAACTTCAAGTGGGCTCGCAGGACCCTCACCTGGGGTTCCATTGTGCTGATAGTGTCTGATGGCTGGGACCGTGGAGAGCCGGAAGTTCTGCGAAGCGAAATGCGGCGTCTCCAGCGCAGCTGCCGGAGGCTCATCTGGCTTAACCCGCTGGCTGGCCATGAAGGATACGAATCGCTGACCCGTGGGATGCAGGCCGCCGAACCCTACGTTGATGATCTGCTGCCGGTCAACAATCTGCTTGCGCTGATTGACCTGGCGGAGCACCTGAACGGGTTGCGGGAGAGTTGGCCGGTGCGTCGGCAGGTTCCAAGGAGGGAGGCGCAAAGGGAGGAAGTTGCCGTTGCCGCTCCGCAGCAACAGCGGTCATGGCATAAGGGAGGCAATCCAACATTCCGCCATCCCCTGTGGGGACGGGGAAAGCAGCAGAACTAGGCGTCGACTTGACGTTCGCCCTTGATTTGCAAGGGCAGTCCGGCGGCCATGAAGTAGACGAAATCGGCCTCAGCGGCTATTTGCTGGTTCGCTCGTCCAAGCTCGTCGGCAAAATCTCGGCCCAGCCTGGTGGGAGGAATTACCCCCAGCCCAACCTCGTTGCTGACGATAATCCAGGACGCTGAGCCGTTTCCGTAGGTCTCCATAAGTTCGTGAACCCTAGAGGGGATGTCTACCTTTGCCTCGCTCGTCTCCGGCTTGTTCAGCATCAGGTTGCTGAGCCAGAGGGTGAGACATTCCAGAATCACGATATCGAAGGTGCCAGCCACAGTGGACAGGGCCGCGGCTAGTTCCAGGGGCTCCTCCAGAGTGTCCCACTGGGCGGGACGACTCTGTTTGTGGGCCTCAATACGCGCCGCCATCTCAATGTCTCCGGCCTCAGCCGTAGCCAGAAAGAGCACGCGATTGCTGCCTGCTGCAAGACGCTGGGCAAAGCTGCTCTTACCGGACCTGACGCCGCCAAGAATGAGGGTCATACTCTTGCTCACTTTTCGCCTGCCATTGAACCGGAATCCGTTTGTGGGAGATAATTCCAACGCTCCAGCACGCCGCCCGTGGAATAGCGCCTAATCACTGACAGGCTGGCGCAGTCCACCCTGAAGCGCCAGAAATGTTCGTCTGGAAGGTCCAGCAGGCAGAGGGCGAGAGCGCGAATGGAGCCGCCGTGGGCTGTCACAAGCACGTTTTCGTCCGGGCTGTGCTTGGCCAAAGCTCCTGCGTAGAAATGGCGAACTCGCTGGAGAAGCTGAATGGCGCTCTCACCTCCGGGAGCGGCAAACTCCACGTCGCTCAGGTTGAATCGCTGGGCGAAGCCGCTGGAGTCTTGCGACTTCACTTCCTCTAGAGTCAACCCCTCCCATTCGCCGTAGGAGAACTCCCGCAGGTCCGGGTCGGTCTGGACGGAAACTCCGTAGCCGTTGACGATGATCTGCGCCGTTTCAACGGTGCGGGACAGGTCGCTGGAGTAGACGGCTGAGAAGGACACATCGGCCAATTCCCTTGCGAGGGCCTTAACCCTGTATCTGCCAAGCTCGCACAGAGGGACGTCGGTGTGCCCCTGGATCCGATTCTCCAGATTCCACTGGGTGTTGCCGTGACGCACCAGGTACCAAGAACCCATTACTTAAACAACCAAGGCCTTAAATGAGAGGATTATTCGCGTAGCGGCTACCATAGCGGCGGTCCGAAAAGATTGCCCATGACGGGGATGAGAAGGACCGCTAAGAAGAGCGCGGACACCTCTGTTACCTCATTGACGGCGCCGTAGGTATCCCCTGTCATTCCGCCGATTAGCCTTGAAATCCACCAGCCAAAGGCAAGTGCAATTGTCAATGAAACTACCAAAATAATCAGGCCCCCGTTCCCCATTAGCAAGACTGCTGCCGCCATTGTAGTAATGAATCCAATCACCCAATGCCACCGGCTGCGTCCAAGTGTGAAGGAGGCGCCCAAACCCCGTTCCCTGACGTATTTGAAAGCCGTCATGGTGGTGAGCATACCAAGTCTGGAAATGCACGGGAACAACGCCAGTAGTTCGATTCGCACGTCGACGGGGGCGCTGACAAGCAGGGTCCACTTCAAGAAGAGCAGACAGGCTCCGCCGACAACGGCGAATGCGCCTACGTGGGAGTCACGGAGAATCTTGAGTCTATCCGCCTTGTCCCTGCCCCCAAACAGCCCGTCGCAGCTGTCGAGAAAACCCTCAACGTGGATTGCCCGGGTGGCGATGAGAGACGCCGCGAGCAGAATCGCGCCCACCACAAGCATAGGCAGCCCTTCTCTTGCGGCAACGTCAAGTCCGGCCAGCAGGCCGCCAAGCGCCAGCCCCACCAGCGGGAACCAGGCGCTTGCCGCTGCCGTGGGCGCTTTTTCATGAGGTCCGACGGGCAGAATCGTCAGAAATGCGAAGGCGTGCCGGAGGCTGGTCACGGGTCGGCCCGGGATTCGAGCTCTGTAGAGCGGTTTGAGACACTGGCCTCTTCGAACGTAGCCATGTGGCTCAGACAGGCTGCGGCAGCTTCAATCAATGGCATGGCGAGGGCCGCCCCGGTGCCCTCACCGAGCCTCATATCCAGATTGAGCAAGGGACTGAGGCCAAGATGTTCAAGGACGACGCGATGGCCGGACTCCGCCGACTGATGGGCAGCGATGAGATAATCATCAACAGTCGGGCAAAGAGTGTGGGCAATGAGCGCCGCCGCACCGGAGATGAAGCCGTCCAGCACCACGGGCCTACGTGCAAAGGCGCTGCCGAGTACCACGCCCGCAAGGACGCCTATCTCGTATCCGCCAACCTTGGACAGCACGTCCAGACCGTCGGTGGGATCGGGTTTGTTGACGGCCAGGGACCGTTGGACGACGGCTACCTTCCGGTCCAGTTCGTCATCCGTCCGCCCGGTGCCGCGCCCTGTGGTCTCACGGGGTTGCCGACCCGTGATTGCGGAGGTGATGGCGCTGGAGGGTGTGGTGTTTCCTATGCCCATGTCTCCGGTGCCGAGGGCGTCCGCGCCTTTATCAACCGCTTCGATAGCCAATTGTACTCCTGCCATAATGGTATCCTCGGCGTCGTTGCGGCTCATGGCGGGCCCACGGCTGATGTCTCCGGTGGGGTGTCCCTTTCCGAAGACCCGGAGATCAGGGTGAGGTGGCAGGGGAGCTCCAACGCCCGCATCCACAATAACCAGATCGACGCCCGTTGCCTTTGCGATTACGTTGATGGCCGCGCCACCGGCCAGAAAGTTCAACACCATCTGCGAGGTGACTTCTGGGGGGTAGCCGGTGACGTTCTGGGCAGTCACGCCGTGGTCGCCGGCGGCAACGACTATGGTCTTTCGCCTGACCGATGGATGCTCCGTGCCGAAGATTCCCGCCAGCCGAATTGACAGTTCTTCCAGTCGTCCGAGGCTGCCGGGAGGCTTAGTCAACTGCTTCTGACGTTCGGCGGCTTTCCGCATGGCGTCAGCGTCAATCGGCTTGATACCGGAAATGACCTCTTCAAGAGTCATGGTTAGAATTCAATGCCCTGCTGGGCCCGGATGCCCTGGTCTTGGTAGGGATGCTTTATCAGCCTCATCTCCGTCACCAGGTCAGCGCAGTCGATTAGTCCCTGGGGGGCGTACCGGCCAGTGATGATAACGTGCAGGTCGTCGGGGCGCCGCTGAAGGGTGTCGACTGCATCGGCAACGGGGACCCAGCCGTAGTGGAGGGCGTAGGTGAACTCGTCCAGGACGATAATGTCTTCTTCGCCTCCCAGGATGGCCTCCTTGCACCTGCTCCACTGTTCCACCGCGAGGGCCTCCGTCCTGTCCATGTCCTTGGATAGCCACGTAAAGCCGTCTCCAAGGGATTCGATGGGAATGTTCAGCTTTTGCGCGGCCCGCTGCTCGCCGAACCGCGCTCCGGTGTGTTTGATGAACTGGAACATCCTGATGCGAAAGTCCCTTCCCCAAGCACGGAATATGACGCCCAGGGCCGCCGTAGTTTTTCCCTTGCCCTCCCCGGTGTTCACTATGACCAGTCCGTGTCTGACCTTGGGCCTTCGAGGGGTCCGCGGAGAAGATTTGCCGTTGCCTGACTGGATCATCTCGCACCTTCTTTTCCAACTGGGATGTCTCTGGACTGAGAAGCCCCATTTGCCGGCCCGATAAGACTCACGGTCGCATAGCCGGTAACGGGGTCCTGATACACGGCGGCCTTTACCTTGAAGACGGTTTCTATCAACTCGGGATTGAGCACCTCCTCGGGCGGCCCTGTGGCTATGACCTTCCCTCCGGACATCACCACCAGCTTGTCGCAGTAACGCGCGGCCATTGAGAGGTCATGGAATGCGGCGACTGCCGTCAATCCCTCGTCCACCAACTGCCGAACCAGGTCCAACACCATTAGCTGGTGGAGCACGTCCAGGTTTGACGTCGGCTCATCAAGCAGGAGGATGCGCGGCTGTTGTGCGAGAGCGCGGGCAACGAAAACCCGCTGTCTCTCACCACCCGAAAGAGTGTCCAGGGTCCTGTCGGCAAACCGGTCCGTCTCAGTCATTGCCATCGCTTCTCGGGCGATTTGCTCATCCGCATTTCCCTCTACTTGAAAGCGGCCCAGGTGTGGATAGCGGCCCATCAGCACCAGCTCCATGGAAGTGAATCCGTGGGTGTATGGCGCGATCTGGGGGACCAGGGCCAAGCCTGCCGCCACGTCCTTGACCGTCATGTTTGCAAGGTCGTTGCCCTCGAGGACCACGGAGCCGTCTTGGCAGCGTAGAATGCTGGATATGGCGCGTAAGAGCGTCGACTTTCCAGCGCCGTTGGGGCCTATCAGCCCGACCATCTCGCCCTTGTCTACAAGGAGGTTCACCCCGTCCAGAAGCCATTGGGCATCGACCTGATAGGCCAGGTCTTGAGCCGAGACTGCCTGTTGTCTATGATCGTTCACGGTTCAACTACTCCGGCAGGCTGAAGGTGGGGGAGGGTGCATCGGAAAATGCGTCCGGCCAGAGCATTCTCGCCAAATCCTCAGCTCCCCTGATGTTCCAGTATGAGAGGGTTGTGAAGTGCTTGCTCTCCACCACGTAGACCTGATTTTCCCTGATTGCGGGAACATTGGCCAGCGCTTCGTTAGTCAACAGACTAGCTTTGAACTCCTCGGCGCCGAATGCGACGGGTTGGGGGATGATTATGACCTCCGGGTCCATGGCGATGACCCCCTCCAGGCTTGTAATCTGATTCCCCGTGATGCCGGCGTCTTCAGCTGCATTGATGCCTCCTGCCGCAACTATGACGCCGCCCTCCGTGGAGTTTCCGCCCGCCGTCCACAGGTTATCCGAATACTGGGTCAGCGCCAACACACGTGGCTTTGGCTCCGCTGCCGCAGTCACCGTTACAAGCGATTCGTACCGCTCCCGTATCTCTGTTGCAAACTCTAAGGCCCGTTCTTCCTCCCCGAGGATGTATCCCATGAGTAGAATGTTGTTGATCCTAGCTTCAGGACCCTGTATGAGGTCCGTTTGAACTGCCGAAATACCCACGGAAGTCAAGGCCTGTATTGCGTCTGCCGGGAAGAAGGGACTGGTGACCAGCACGTCCGGATCCTGGACAATTATGACTTCCGGGTCCCTGTTGATTTCCGGTTTGTCTTGGAGCAGGGAGGCAACGTTTGAATAGGTCGCGTTCTTGGAAGCCCTGCCGACAGCCACCAGGCGTTCAGCGGGCACTAACGCCAGGACCATTTCGTCGTGTCCGACCGATGCGGTAATGATCTTATGAGGCTTCACCAGAATCCTTACAATGCCGTTCAGCCCTTCCACCTCTCGCGGCCATCCAAGGTTTGTTGGATCAACAATACCCGGTATCCCGGATAGGGACGCGATTACCGGGTCCGGTGTCGGTTCCGGTGCGGGCGTTGGAGCAGGGGTAGGTGTGGGCTGCGCTGTGGGCGTTGGTGTCATGGCTGGCGTAGGCCTGGGCGTAGCCGCAGGAGTAGGCATGGCCGTCGCTGCCGGTGTTGCCGTGGGCGCTGGCATAGCGGTCGGGGCCGGTGTTGCGGCGGGCGTGGGGGCAGGGGTGGGGACAGGTGTCGCAACGGGTGTTGGCATGGCTGTCGGGGCCGGCGTCGCGGCGGGAGTGGGCGCAGCCGCCACTGTGGGCGCTGGCGCCGTCGTGGGTGGTGGCGGCGGCTCTGGTGTAGCGGTCTCTGAGGAACAGGCCGTGAGCCACGTAGCAAGAAGGATGCCGAGGGGGATGATGAGCAGGGTGATTTGTCGTAATGACATTGGGACTCCTTTTAAAAATCTGGTTAGAGGGTGTATGCCCTTCGCTTGTTCTTTATGAGCAGGAATATGAAGAACGGCGCACCGACAAAGGCAGTGAGTATGCCAACTCGCAGTTCCGCGGGCTGGATGACGGTCCTGGCCACGGTATCGGCCAGGATGACGAAGGCGCCTCCGCCAAGGGCGCTCATAGGGATGAGCACCCGGTGGTCCGGTCCCAGCAGCAGTCGCAGCACGTGAGGGGTGACAAGGCCCACAAAGGCGATGGTCCCGCTAACTGCAACGGCTGCTCCTGTCGCCATCGCGGCTGCTGACAGCAGGATTATTCGTGACGGACCAACACGAACGCCCATGGAGCGAGCTTCATCGTCCCCCAGCATCAGCAGGTTGAGGTCTCTCGTCATTAGCAGAATGACGCCTAACCCACCAATGATGAAGGGTGCGGAAATTCGGACGTGCTCCCAGGCCCTGGAGTCGAGACCTCCGGCGAGCCAGAATAAGATCTCTCTCAGGGCTGCGTTGTCCGGTAGGAAGATGATGATGGCGGAGATAACTGCGCCGAGGAACGCATTGACGGCCACTCCCGCCAGCAGCAGTGTCGCCATGGAGAATCTGCCGCCCACGGCGGCGATGCCGTAGACGAGAAAGGAAGCTGCCATGGCCCCGGCAAAGGCGAAGAGGGGCAGAGCCAGAAAGAAGAGACCCGTGGCGCCGGTGGCGATGGTCACCACCGCGCCCAAAGCGCCTCCGGCCGATACGCCGATGATGCCCGGGTCCGCCATGGGGTTGCGGAACAGCCCCTGCATGGTGGCTCCCGCTACGCCCAGGGCCATTCCCACTATGCCGCCAACGATTATCCGGGGAATGCGGATCTGCTGTATTACCAGCTGGTCTGTACGTCCAAACTCGACCAGGTCGAGTCCAACGTACGAAATAATGATGGAAGCCACGTGGGTGGCGGGAATCTCCACAGGCCCCATGCTCAGAGAAAGAAGGGCTGTTCCCAGCAGCAGCAGGCCGAGGATTGCAGAGCCGAATGCCAGACGCGCAGCTACTCCCCATTGCCTGTAGGACGACAGTCTTGCTGATCCAACTGCCCTTAACAAAACACCTCCGGCATCTCTCCGCCGGAGGCTTTGGTGTCGCTCTTGTCGGGACTGTCCCGAAACTTGAGGGACCCTCTCTTGTGCGGAGAGTGGTCACCTTCCGTTCAGGCAGGTCTCCTGGCTTGCGGGTTTTTCTACCTGGCCTGACCCTTCCCATCGGAATACCGACAGTGGGCTCCGGCCTTCAACCCCGCTTACAGTGGCGCTACCACGGCGGATTTTCACCGCCTTCCCTATTCTCCCTTGGTGGGCACCTGAACGGGCAGTGGCTGTATATTTATTCTGCCCGTGATAGTATGCCGTCAGTTTTGGGCTGTCAAGGGGACATCCACACCCTTGCAGGAATGCTGACTTTGATGGATTATGTTCATCTACCTCATGAATACCCCCAGCATAGGCATCTACGAGAACGTAAACAAAGCCGTGATTCCATGACGGCCGACCCGTTGTGATATCCACCTGGTTGGACGGTCTAGCTCTGAACGCACTCATGCTGCTTTTGGCGTTCTTACTGGACCGGCTTCTGCCGGAACCCCCATCGAATATACACCCTGTGGTCTGGATGGGGCGAACCATTAATTTGCTGAAGCGTCCCGCTCCGCAGAGGCCCGTTACTGCCTTCCTCTACGGCTGTGTCATCGTAATTCTGGTTGTGACATTCTGGGCCGGAATTGCATACGTGGTCGCAGACCTTCTAAGGGCAGCCGGCGCGATTGCTTACGTGCTGGGTGGCACTCTAATCCTTCGAACGACGTTCACAGTAAGAGGTCTGTCATCGGCTGCCAATAGTGTATGCGATGCTCTGAAGCAAGGCCGCTTAAATGATGGTCGTGAGGGCTTGAAGCACCTGGTTAGCCGTGACTCATCCTCCCTTACCGCTCCACTGGTAGCCGCAGCGGCCATAGAGTCAGTGGCCGAAAACACCACCGACAGCTACGTCGCTCCGTGGATTGCATTCGCCATCTTTGGCCTTCCCGGTGCGGTGGCTTATCGGGCTATCAATACTCTGGACAGCATGCTGGGGCATCGCGGCAGGTATGAATATCTGGGCAAGGCGTCCGCTCGTCTAGACGACGTGGTGAACTTGATTCCGGCGCGTGTCAGTGCTCTGCTAATTCTGGTAGCGGGCGCACTTTCGCGCCTTCCATCCGCCTCAGGTTGGAAGATTCTCATCAGAGATCGCAAACTAACCGCCAGCCCCAACGCCGGGTGGACCATGAGCGCCATGGCAGGTCTGTTGGGAAGTCGACTGGAAAAGGTTGGCCACTACTGCCTGGGATGGGGAATGCCGGAGCCGAAAGTCGAGGACATCAACAAAGCCGTGCGCATGGCCGAGATTGGGGCAATTCTGGGTCTTGTGACCGCCCTCGGGCTTCTGGCGACACGTCATGCTATAGTGGCGCTGATTTAACCGGAGGCAAATGTGGCTACGGTACACGGCGGACTGGACACGTTGGAGCTGCGTCGCTTGGGCCTTACGCCCGGGAAGTTGCTGGACTTCAGCTCCAACATCAACCCCTTAGGGATGTCTCCACTGATTCGGGAAGCCGCGTCAAAGGCTGATTTGTCCGCCTATCCGGACCGACATTGCCTTGAGCTGCGGGAAGCTATTGCAGCGCGTTTGAAGGTCGGCATTGACAATATCCTGTTCGGCAACGGCTCCGTACAGCTCATACATCTCTTGGCCCGCGCCCTGCTGAACCCCGGCCAGTCCTGCCTAATCTTCGCCCCAACCTTCGGTGAATACGAGGAGGCCGTGACCCTCGCTTGTGGAGAGGCGCACTACGTTCGGGCTGAAGAAGCTGATGGATTTCGCTGGTCCATCGACGCTGTCCTTCGTGCCATAAAGCGCAGTCGACCCCGCCTGGTGTTCCTCTGCAATCCCAACAACCCCACGGGCGTGTATCTAGACCGTCTGGAAGTACAGAGAATTTGTGAAGCCATGGGAGGAGACGCGCTGCTGGTTCTCGACGACTCCTACTCGTCGCTAGCGGACCGTCCGTGGTACGCCATTCCCCTTCTTAACCTTGGCAACGTAGCGATTCTTCGTTCGATGACCAAGGAACACGCCCTTGCGGGTGTGAGGCTAGGCTATATGTTGGCTGAATCAAGCGTAATCTCTGAGACAGCCAGGCTTCAACCGGCGTGGAGCGTGAATGCCGTGGCACAAGCCGCCGGACTGGCGGCTCTCAGGGATGACGAACACGTAGAAGCCGCAAGAGAGGTCATCGCAGCTTCCAAGGCATATCTATGCCATAAATTGGAAACGCTGGGCCTTGCGGTCAATCCTTCCGCCGCTAATTTTCTGTTGGTCCGGGTTGGCAACGGCGCCAAAGTCAGGAGCGCCTTGCTGAAGAGGCGCATAGTGGTGCGCGACTGTACTTCATTCGGACTGCCTGAGCACATACGAATTGCGGTCCGGCGACCGGAGGAATGCCAGAGACTCATCCAGTCTCTAAGAGAAGTGCTGCGGAATGAGTAGCGGCAATCCAGCAAAGGTCATCATGGTCCAGGGCACTTCGTCCCACGCGGGAAAGTCCATCCTGGCTACGGCCCTTTGCCGAATCTTCGCCCGGGATGGACTGGAAGTTGCCCCGTTCAAGGCCCAAAACATGTCCCTCAACTCCTTCGTCACCCCGGACGGCGGGGAGATTGGACGTTCCCAGGCGGTCCAGGCGGCGGCAGCCATGACGGCGCCCAGGGTTGAGATGAATCCGCTGCTGCTCAAACCGGAGGGGGATAGCCGCTCGCAGGTGGTGCTCATGGGCAGGCCACATGCAGTCAAGTCGGCTAGAGACTACTACAGGATGAAGCCCCGTATCTGGAATATCGTAACCGCCGCCCTGGACCGTCTTCGCGACGAGTACGACGTGATTGTCATAGAAGGGGCAGGCAGTCCCGCGGAGGTCAATTTGAAGCAGCACGACATCGTCAACATGAGGGTTGCCCTTCATGCCGACGCGCCGGTGCTGCTGGTTGCCGACATCGACCGTGGCGGCGTGTTCGCGCAGCTGGTCGGTACCATGGAACTGCTGGAGCCGGAGGAGAGAGCGCTGGTGAGGGGTCTCGTCATCAACAAGTTTCGGGGCGACCCATCCCTGCTCAGCGATGGCTTTGACTTCCTGGAGAGGCGGACAGGGGCGCCCGTTGCAGGCGTAGTTCCCTACTTCACGGACATCCACATTGCCGAGGAGGACTCTCTGGGGCTCGTTTCTGAAAGCGGCATCGCGGGCGGTGCGGGAGTGGACGTGGCCGTTATCCGATTGCCCCACATCGCAAACTTCGACGATTTCGACCCTCTCATCCATGAACCTGCCGTCCACCTGCGCTACGTGGGGCGAGCGGAGGAGTACGGCGACCCGGACCTTGTGATAATTCCGGGGAGCAAGACCACTGTGGCAGATCTGGACTGGCTGCGCTCCATGAGGCTCGACGAGAGGATACTGGCTTCGCATCGAATGAAGGTCCCTGTAATCGGTATCTGCGCGGGCTATCAGATTCTTGGTGAAACCCTCTATGATCCCGAAGGCGTGGAATCACCCAGGGCCGAAACGGCAGGACTTAGTCTGCTGCCGACGTCGACCACGTTCCTGACCAGCAAATCAACGCATCAGGTGAAAGCCAGAGTCACTGCGAGCAAGGGAATGTTGAGTGACTGCGAAGGCTCCGAGATCGTTGCCTACGAGATCCACATGGGTTCCAGCTCTCCTCACGGACTGGCTAGTCCATTCAACATTGAATCTCGATCAGGCCGAACTATCAATTTACCCGACGGCTCTATGGACCCCGATGGTCTGACCCTGGGCACGTACCTTCACGGACTCTTCCACAATCGGGCCGTTCGACGGTCGATACTTGAGTTTGCGGCTCGTCGAAACGGAATTATTCTTCCCGCGTCTGATGCCAACATCGAGCCAAGCGCAGAATACGACAAGCTGGCGGCGCTGGTCAGAGAGCACCTGGACATGGACCTCGTCTATCGGGTCATGGGGCTGGATAGATGAAAGCGGTCAGTCCGGGTTGAGCTGGTCTACGTTTCGAAACGGCCCCTTCGCAGGGCTCTACCGGCCAGAGCGCCTGTGTGCTGCCCATCGGCAACTACCACATTGCCATTTACCACCACGTGGCTGATTCCGACGGGGAACTGCTTGGGTTGGTTTCTGGTAGCCGGAGAGTTAACCGTGTCTGGGTCAAACACCACCAGGTCGGCCTTGAATCCATCCCGTAGAAGTCCACGGTCAGGTATGCCCAACCGCTGGGCGGGGAAGGATGTCATCTTGCGTACCGCGTCCGGCAGGGACATCCCACCTTCCTCTCTTACAAACTTCCCCAGTACCGTGGGGAAGGTGCCGTAGGTGCGGGGGCTTGGGAAATCGCCAAGTAGAACGCCGTCGCTTCCAATCATTGAAAGAGGGTGATTGATGAATTTCGGGAGGGTCATGCCGTTTGTGCCTGCCATTATGTAGCACACCTGCAGGTCTTCCTCCAGCAGCAGGTCGCACATAGCGTCCAGCGGGTCCTTGTCCATGAGCGAAGCCGTTTCTGAGATGGTCTTGCCTTCGTACCTGTGATTATGGGGTCGCTTGAAGTAGGTGAGCCACATCTCGTCGTATGAAACTACGCCCGGTTTTATCTCCTCCTTCAGGCGCTCTCTCCCTTCAGCAGATGCGAGCACCTGCTTCTGCGTCTCCGGCCCGCCGTCCATTGTCCACTGGGGAAACAGGATGGTGAGTCGTGTACTGCCATACAGGGATGGGAACATGTCAAAGGTCACGTCGACGCCATCATCGCGGCTCCTTTCCACCAGCTCGAGAATCTCATCGGCCCCGCCGGGATGTCGCTTCTGCTGGGACAGATGGGTAATGTGGCTTGGAATTTCCCCGTAGCGGCCAATGTCTATGGCTTCCCGCAAGGGGTCAAGATACTGGTCCCCCAACGTATTCCTCACATGGGTGTGGTATATGCCGCCTAGTCGGGCCGCTTCCTTGGAAAGCTCGATCAGTTCCTGGGTAGTCGCGTAGCTCCCGGGAGGGTAGTCCAGGCCCGTAGAGATTCCGTAGGCCCCCTCCTCCATACCTTCCCTGAGAATAGCCTTCATGTTCTCCAGGTCTGCGCCGGAGGCCGGCTTTTCCTTCCACCCCGTGGTTGCGATTCGTAGCGGCGAGTTCCCGATCACGTATGCCACGTTCACCGCTACCTTGTTGTCGAACATGGCCAGATATTCCGCCACGGTAGACCACCTGCCGGGAAGAGGTGGATCGCCGTCCAGGCCGGAGTTCAATTCGACAAAGCGAAGGAAGTCCTGGTGGCTGCGGAACGGAGCGTAGGAATTTCCATCTATGCCAATCAGTTCCGTGGTAACGCCCTGCATGACTTTAGGCTCGTGCTGCGGCTGGCTCAACATCACAAGGCCGGAATGGGCGTGCATGTCTATAAAACCGGGGCAAACCACCTTCCCCGAAGCGTCAATGCGCTCAATGGCTTCCACCCGCGAAACATCGCCCCGCAGGACGCGTACCTTCTCTCCCTCTATGCCGACAGCGCCGTAGAAACCGGGACTGCCCGTACCGTCGATTATCATCCCCTTCTCGACTATAAGATCCAGCATTTGACTTCCCCTTCACAGCGTATTTGACTCATCAGGAATCAGCCCTTTTGCGATTACATGTAGGCTCCTATCCGCAGCACCTTCAGAAAATTGGTAGGAACTCGCGCTGCCAAGGGGGAAGAGCCTACCACGACAATCTTATCGCCCAGCTCGGCAAGGCCCTTCTCCAAAAGCACTCTTTCAATGACGCCGTAGGAGTCCACCGTGACCTGAGGCAGGTCCGCCAGCACCGGCACCACTCCCCACCACAGCTTCAGCCTCCGCGCTATTCGCTCGTCCTTAGCCAGTGCCAGAATCGGCACGGCAGGCCTCGACTTCGAAACCCGATGAGCCGTCACGCCCGAACGAGTAAGCACGGCAATTGCGTGGGCCTTCAGGCCGTCGGCCAGGCTGCAAGCCGCCCGCGCCACGGCTTCGGATTCCTGGACTGACCTGCCGCTTACGTCCGTTTCCTCCGGTACGTACACCTCCAGAGTCTTGTCGATTATTCGCGACATTACCATCGCGGCTTCAACGGGATGCGAGCCAATAGCAGTCTCTCCGCTGAGCATGACTGCGTCGGCGCCTTCCCAAACGGCGTTCGCCACGTCTGAGACCTCCGCCCTGGTTGGCCGCGGCTCATTGATCATCGACTCCAACATCTGAGTGGCGACTATTGATATCTTGCCCTTTTGTCGCGCCCTGCTGATTATGGTCTTCTGCCAGACGGGCACCTCCTCCGGTGGAAGTTCCACGCCCATGTCGCCTCGCGCGACCATCACGCCGTCGAAAGCGCTGAGAATGCCTTCCAGGTTTTGAAGTGCCCTAGCCCGCTCAACCTTGGCGATAATTGGTACGCGGACCCGTTTTTCTCGCATTAATTCTCGCAGAGGCTTGGCGTCGTCTCGGCTTCTCACGAAGCTCATCGCCACCCAATCGACTCCCATTTGCAGGCCGGCTTCCAGATCATCCCGGTCCTTAGCGGTGAACGTGGGTATGTCCAGAAAAACGCCGGGCAGGTTGATTCCCTGGTATGCGCCAAGCAGCCCGCCCTTCACCACTCGGCACCTTATGTCCTGCCCTTCGACGGACAACACCTCAGCTTCCAGCCGTCCGTCATCCAGAAGTACCCGGTTTCCCTGGGATACAAAGCGGTGGATTTGAGGACTGGTGCTGCCGATTCTTCCTTCTTCGCTGGGTACCGGATCGTGGGCGATTATGAACTCGGAATCCTGCTTGAGTTCCAGCGGGCCGCCCTTCCCCAAAGGGCCGGTGCGGATTCGGGGACCTTGAAGGTCTTGAAGCACGGCGACGTGCCTGTCCAGCCGTCCGGCTGCTTCTCGCACCGCCCGAACCACATCGGCGTGATCTTTGAGGGTGCCGTGGGAAAAATTGAGGCGGACCACGTCTACGCCTGCCTCGACCAACTTGCTAATCTGCTCCGGGGATGATGAGGCGGGGCCTATTGTTGCGACTATCTTTGTGGCGCGCATAGTGGAATATAATTGGTAGACTCGTCTATGGACCTATGACGGAATCATTCATTGTACCAACTGGAACTGTCCAGCTTCTCTGTATTTTGCTTCGATAGTGTCGCACACTGCAAGTCCCGGATTGAGTGACTCCGTATCCCCCTATGTGCTCGCAAGCCTGCTTGTCCTGAGGTTTCAATTGACATGACAGATCCCCGTCTATACCTTCACTCTCAGGCCAATCGAACGGAGTTATTTGATGCCTGCGTTTTTTCTAGCGATTGCGGCTATTGCCGTCTTGATAGTGGGCCTGTGCCTTGGCAGTGAGGAGTCTGCCTGCCCAGACGGCGCCGATCACTTTGTGGAATACCAGCTCTTTATGGGCAGAAACAATGCATCGGGAGAAATCGTAGACGATGCCGCATGGGGCGCATTTCTGGAAGACACGGTAATCCCCCGTTTTCCCGACGGCCTGACGGTGCTGGACGGTCAGGGCCACTGGAGGGGCTCCCAGGGCATAGCGTACCAGGAGCGGTCCAAGCTGCTGGTAGTCATTGCGCCGCCTGGAGACGGTCCGATGGGATTGACCACGGAAATCTCTGACGAGTACAAGCGCAGGTTCAGTCAGGAGTCCGTTCTTCGAGTCGTGGGCGATACCTGCGCATCCTTTTCCTGACGCAGCACCTTCCGCTTGCCGCTACGACGGCATACATGGTAAAACTTACGGGAACTCATCATGAACAGATTGACGCCGCAGGTGGGCGAAACTGAATTAGCCAGTAGAGAAAGATTAAGAGTCGGAATCGGGAGGTCACCAACTATGCCGATGAACAAGGTTTCACAGACTTTTGAAATTGAGAAGGAGCAGTTGGACTGGCTCGGGCAGATGGCCGAGCAATACGGACTCGCCGACGAGTCCAAGTCTATGCGCGTCCTCCTGGACTTCGCAATTCAAGACGCAGAGAACGAGGTTATCTTCGCCCCGCAAAACGCGAGGTGCCGTTTCTGCGGCTAGCGTCCTGTGAATGACTCGGTGACCTTCGAGTTGATGCTGACGGTGTATTCCACGCCCGACTCAAAGTCTGAGCCTAAAGGGACAAGGGTTTCTATTATTGGGTAGTCTGCGATGCAGACTACGTCAGGCTCCGTTACCTCATGGTGGGTGATGGCCACTTCAATCCTGTTGCGTTCGCTTCGCCGAATTTCGTAGCCATTGAACTGGGAGCACCCGCTCCCTTTTGGCATCCCTGATACAACGCGCAACTGGTATTGAGGCGGCGTTTCTTCCGACGCGATTACCTCCACGCTTTCAATTGGCGACTCGTCAATGAAAGTGAATCCCAGGCTCGGCTTCGGCAAAGTGAAGGTGGTTGTTACCACCTCGTTCACTATCACCCTGTAGGTCTGCCCGGTTTCGAGCGGAGTCTCGATATGTAACACGGTATCGAGTTCCACCAGCTGCTCGTCACAGGGAATTGCCCACGGAGTTTGTGAAGGCTGCATCAACGTAACCCTGGCTACAATGTCGTATCCATCCACTTCTAACGCTTCGTTGCCGGGACGGGCGCAGCCTTCTAGGGTCGACTGGTAGTAGCCCACCTGCAGAAGGTTTTCAGGCTCGTTGGGAATCAGGTTGGCCCAAGTTACCCGGGCGGGGACTTCTACCCAGTCCCGCCAATCAGAATCGGAGGAACCATCGGGGATTAGGTCTGGAGGCGGCTGGACTAATACCAGAAGCATCTCCACCCTGGATGGATTGCCGCCGGTGATTACGTCGTACGCGGTGTCGTTAGTGAAAGCGAGGCGACCGTCTGCCTCTATGATGTCGGCGCTTACGGAGTAATTATTACGAGGGTAGATGTCGTCGCGGTTATATCCGACCTTGAAGTTGATGGGGACCTGGCCAGGGTTCGAGATTGTCTGGCGTGCGATTAGCGGGGCCGCCGCATCGGCGTAGCTGGTGTCACGAATCTCCACGACTAGGCTTGCGCCCTCGGTGAGTGCCAATCTCTCCCTATAGGTGACGGTGCCGCTGACGGATGCGTTGGCGTCCTTGCCGGAAGTTATCTCCAGTACAGAGCTGGAGAGGTCAGGCTCATTCTGGCAGGCAACAAACGCCAGCAGAACGGTAACGATTGCGGTAACGGCAAGCAGGGAGTTCGTCAATTTTGTATTCATCGGTCAACATCCACAACTACAGCAGGGTCAAATTGCGGCTACATAGATAAATACGCAATCCGATGCAGATTGGTTCCCGAATTTCAGTCGTTCCGGTCTGAAGATGCTAATTTGGCTTCAGCGTTTTGCACACTTGAACATGGGTTATTCTACGCGACGGATGAGGTATGCCTCCGATGACATGATTCTGTCTATATTCGTAGGAAAGTCCTCAAACTTGTCGGTCACCGCTTGCACCAATCGTCCTGAGAGCGTACCGCAAGAATCGCTTCCCAGAAAGACCGCCAACTCAGCCGCTCGTTCGATTGATGCACCCTGGCCCGAAGTAATCTGAACTCCCTGGCGGTACATTGCAGTGTCGCCAACCTCCAGGGCCAGGTCCCGCGTCTCTTCCCACATGCGCGTGTGAATAGACCCTGGGCTCATTGCATTCACCGTGATGCCCGTGTCGGCTAACTCCAGTGCCAGATTCTCGGTAAGATTGACTATAGCCGTTTTCGCTGCATCGTAGGCAGTGAGATTGGGCCCTCCCACTCCAGCCATGTTTACGATTCGTCCGCTCCCTCGCTGAAGCATATGAGGGATAGCCGCCCTGCAGCAGTAATAGGTGCCGAATAGGTGGGTGGCAATGGTGCGCTCCCATTCTGATGGGTCGTTTTCCCAAAGCGTCCCAACCGGGCCTAGATTACCGGTATTGTTCACCAGAACGTCAATTGTGCCAAATGTCTCTGCCGTGCTGGAAACCAACTTCTCTACCTGAAGCTTGTTGCTGACGTCTGCTACTACTGTATGCACCCTGGACTTGTACTGGCGGGCGATAGCGTCGGCTGTTTCTTCCAACTCCGCCTTCGTTCTGGACGCCAGAGCGAGATGCGCTCCCTCAGCCGCAAATGCCAGGGCAATTGCCCTTCCGATCCCACGTCCGCCCCCGGTGACCAACACCACTTGACCTGCTAACCGGCGTTCCTTTGTCATGGACTTCCACTGGAGAAGATCAGGGTCTGAGGATTGGTACAGTTCTCCTTCAAACGGCGACGTTTACCTGGGTGTGGGCCTTCAGGAATTCCCGCACCTGGTCAATCGTGCGATCATATATCTCCCTGGATTCCTTCCAGGGATACTCCGTCACCTCGGCTTTGGGCGCCAGCTCCACCAGGTCCATGCAAGGTTCATAAGGGTGGGTCGGGGTGCTGTCGGGCATCACAAGCAGCGGAGTCTGACAAGAACTGGCAAACTCTCTGGATACGCTGTACATGAAGTCTGGGTTAACGCGGTAGAGGCTGTGTAGATATCTTTCCACAGTCTCCATCGTAACGTCGGGCCTGCGGGCGAGAAGCTTGGGAGCCCAGACGTCTTTACCTGAATCATACATCGCATCCGGGAACTCCGGATGGTGACCTACGGGCTGGCAAAGTACGGCGGCAGCAACCCTATCCGGGGCTCGTTCAATGAGCTTCATGGCGAAGGGGCCGCCTATGCAGTAGCCTATGAAGAGAAACTTGTCTATGCCGAGATGGTCCATCAGCCCCAACTGGTCGTCGGCGAAAGCGCCCCAGCCGTCGTCCGTCTGTACAGGGCCCGTCGATCCGCCGCCGTTTGCGTTCCTCTGGTCCATGGTTATGCAGCGAAAGTCGTCCTTGAAAACTTCCATGGCGTCGAAGACCTGGTCGGGCCAGCCGGCCATGATGGAGTCCAGGCCGCCGCCCGGCGTTGCCAGAAGCGGAAATCCGGAACCCACCTCCTCATACTGGATACGAACTTCGCCCTTGGTGTAGAACGGCATAATGGTTCCTCCTCCTGCCTTTGCAGCTATTCCTACAGACGATTCTAGCTTGGCAGAACCGGGTGTCAAGGCAGTACAGCCAGCCTTGTCTTGCCAGGGCAGGTATAGTACAAACTGTTGGAGAAAAGCCGAGAACGAGGCTGCTTAGCCTTAATCGAGAGTTGAGATCCGTATGAATATCATGCTAGTCAGACATGCCGAAAGCACCGGAAACGTTGAGAATCGCTGGATTGGCAGAGAGGATGTACCGCTGTCCGAAGCCGGTCGCTGGCAGTCCGATCAACTGCGTATCAGGTTGGAGCAGGAGGGGTACGTTCCCACCCACATCTACGCAAGTCCCCTGAGCCGCGCCTTCGAGACCGCACGCATAGCAGCAGCAAATTGGGACTGCCCCGTGGAGCCGTGGGGCGACTTGGTCGAATTAAAAGTCGGTGTATTCTCCAACATGACCGGCGAGGAAATAGAGAAAGCGTTTCCGGCTCTTGCCCGCGAGTTTGCCGCCACCCACAACTTTGACATCATTGATGGCGCCGAGACCAATGAGGAGTGCATGGCCCGAGCCCGGCGGGTGGTGAGTCGGCTTGCCAGAGAACACAAAAACAGCGATAGGGTGATGCTCTTTTCCCACGGCGGGATACTTCGTTACCTTATCTCCCGACTCCTTGGCACAGAGCAGGTGTGGTCGCTGGAAATTAACAATACTGCGATTTTCGAATTCACAGTCGACGTGGACAGCTGGAATCTGGAACCGAAGACCCGCACCAACCTCAACCTGTGGCGCATAGACAGATTCAACGACACGCGCCATCTAGATGACTAGACTGCCCACTTAGCCCATAGGGTTACCGAAGGCGCTACTTGGAGGGGAACAGCTCTGCCAGCAGGTCCAGAATGAGCTTGGCGGTGCACATTGTCGACGTTTCTGCGTGGTCGTAGGGCGGGGCCACCTCCACGAAATCGCACCCAACAATGTTCACCCGCTTTGAAAGGGCTATCAGCGCGTCCCGCATCTCGTAGTAGAAGAAGCCGCCAGGCTCGGGTGACCCTGTCCCGGGCACCTGCATCGGGTCCATCACGTCCACGTCCACGGTGAGGTAGACGTTTCCTCCGGCGGGAACGTGGGCGACGGCGCCCTCCGGCCCCATTGCGCGGAACTGCTCCGTCGTCACCACCTTTACGCCCTTGGATATGGCGTCGTCGTAGACAGGCTTGGTGGCCTTGCGGATTCCTATGGAAGTAACGTTTTTCACGTTCGGCAGGTCGAAGCAGCGGCGGATGGGGCAGCCGTGGTGGTAGAACGAAGCTTGAGTCTCGTGGCTGAAGTCCATGTGGGCATCGAAGTGGACCACGTCCAAGTCTGAGTAGCTGTCGAAACCCCGCGCAGCCGGGAACGTGATGGAGTGGTCGCCGCCGACTATGACGGGGAAGGAGCCCTTGGCGATGATCTTTCGCACGGCGTGGGTGATCTTGGCAAAGTTATTCTCCACGTCCGCCGGGATGATGGTAACGTCCCCGCAGTCGGCCATGGTTACGTCCTTGAGGAACGTCTGCTGCCTGTCGATGTCGAAGTAGCCCTGGGCTTTCTTCTCGTTCCTGATGGAATCGTACCCGTAAACGCCCTTGGCGTAGCGGATGCCGTCGGGTCCGAATCGGGCTCCGGGCCGTGCGAAGGTACCCTGGTCGTATGGAACGCCGATGAAGGCGACATCCGCGTCAAGTGCGTCCAGATTGTCAACAAGTGGAGCGCCGAAGAAGGATAGGGGCACGGCCCTTGTGGCGGGCCAGGACCCGTCCCAAGTGTCTTTGAGAGAAAGGGACCTGTTGATTTCATGTTCCGAATTCATAACTGTCCGTCCAATCGTTACAGGGAAGTGTAAGGCCCATTATACCCTACGCCACGATCCCGTCTTCAGTCTGGGTGAATTATGACCCAGCGTTGGCCTTTGAATGTTCGAAGGATCGCTGAATAAGCTCTCGCAATACGTCCATGTCCACGTCTGCCAGCTTGTTAATGTAAAGGCACGAAACACTCTTGCGATGCTTACCCAGCCTGTTTAGTAATTCGTCACGCCCATCGAAGCCGTCCATGACGTACAGCGACAGACTCTGCTTACGTGGAGAGAAACCGGTTAGAAACATATCCCCTTCTCTGCCGGATTCGTACTTGTAATGGTAGTCGCCGAAGCCAATAATGCTGGGCCCCCACATCTCCGGCTCCAGCCCCGTAATCTTCTGCATCATCGTCAATAGCGTCTGTCCATCCTCGCGACGTCGCTTGTTCTCGACGGACGAAAGGAATTCCTTGACGCTGGCGCCTGTTTTGCGTGTTTTGTTTTCGGCCATTTATGCTCACCCCGTTCGTTCAGCTTCCCTTAGACCTCAGACCCGTAATGATATACCCTATGCCTGAAGGTGGAAGCAAGCAATGGAGGATTACGATGAAGCCGAACGTACTAAGGGAAAAGCTGCAAGCCGGGGAGCCTACCGTAAGCACTCACATCCATTCGACGTGGCCCTCAGTCATTGAAGCCATCGGCCATACCGGCATTTACGATTACGTGGAGTTCGTAGCCGAATACGGACCATCCGACTTGCACGACCTTGACAACATGGCCCGGGCGGCAGAGCTTTTCGACATGGGCATGATGATCAAGGTTGACCAGAGCCACCAGGCATACCTGGCCCAGCGCGCCGTCGGGTCGGGTTTCGGCAGCGTCCTTTTCACGGACGCCAGGTCAGCCGCCGACGTGCGCGAGCAGATATTGACCGTTAAGCCGGACACGCCGGAGGACAAGGGATGGTACGGCGTTGCCACCCGCCGTCACACGTATATGGGCTATGGTGGAACGGCCAAATACGTGAAGGCGCTACAGGACACCGTGGTTGCGGTAATGATTGAGAAGAGAGGCGCGGTGGAGGAACTTGATGAGATTCTGGAGATTCCCGGACTGGACATGGTCCAGTGGGGTGGGTCGGACTACTCGGTAAGCGTTGGAAAGCCGGGCCAGAAGAGCCATCCAGACGTTGTGGAAGCCCACGACAGAGTCTTCAAGGGTGCGGTCGCTGCAGGAATTCCAGCCCGCGCCGAAATCAACTCTCCTGATGAAGCAAGAAAATACCTGGATATGGGAGTCCGTCACTTCTCCATAGGGACGGATATTTCCATCCTGCACGGCTGGTGGCAGTCCAATGGCGAAGACCTCTGGAGGGCCATCAACGGCGAATAGGCGTGTGTTTGGCTAGGCAGGTGGGGAGGTTTGGGGAGCGGCGGACTGCTCCTGGTCTTCCCCCTCCTCCTCACCTTCTTCGGATGAAGAAGTTTCGGACTTAGGCTCTGTGTCCGAGGGGGAATGAGAGTTCGACACGTCCTCCTCCCAGTCAGGCCATTCAACTGTTGCGGATGTTGACCCAACTGCCTCGTCGTGTTCGGCCACCGTTTTCATTGGGGTGTTCTTCCACTTCATGAAGAGAGCGACAAACCCCAGGATTAACCTCATCGAAAACTCCAGGGCGACGAGGAACAGCATGTAGTAGAGGATGCTCTCGCGGTAATTATCCGCGTCTGTAAGCACATTAAGCGACTTGCTTACTTCGAAGAAGGACGCGTCAATCAGGAACAGACCCAACACCGCGAAGGGCAACACCTTGGCTACGTCCCTCGATAGCTCCTCGTTGTAGTACGCAGCCACACGGATGACTGCCACCGTCGCCAGCGCAATGACGAGTATATCCGAGATAGCGCGCTCCTTCGAAAGTAACGCAAGGATGAACGTAAGCACTGCGAACCAGAAGAAGGCAAAAGCCGGGAACACAATCAGGTATTTGGCGATGTACATGACCACGTGAAGGAATCGTCGCACCCAAAGAAAACGAGACTGTTCATAGCTGGACAGGTCCAATGCAAACATGTCCCGAGAGGCGATAAACCTGTAGAACTTGAAGATGAAGACGGCGTAGGCGACCATGCCGAGAACATAGAAGGCCAGCGGCAATACCAGGTCTATCCCGCCCTCCAGACTCAGGCCGTTCGGGAATACGCTGTCAACAATGTCGTTTATATCCATGTATGGCGATACCTATCGGATGGAATATAGGTCAAGATTTCGGCGGCCGGCCGATGCAATTGTGTCCCGTGCCTGATGTTCCGTCCACGGGTCAGGCTGAGTGGTAAATTTCCAGTCGTGCTCATCCGTGATACGCGCACAGACCAAGTTGTCTTCAAAACAAAGAGTCACTCGCCTCGGCTAAACCGCCTTTGATTCTAAGTTAGGTCTGTTTAAGCGTTCAATTGACCTGGCCCGCAAATTAGGGTCTCTTTTCGGCTCTGTCCCATACTTCCAGGGAACTTGCCAATGACGTCCGTGTAATCTGACAACTGGCGTTGACCAATCGAATCCCATGGCCGGTCAGCAGTCTTCGTGCAAGCCTCCTGCTGTCCGATTCACGTCCACGCTCGAGTTGCAACTCGCCCAATTACGTTAACTTAACTTGCTTGGGACTTGATATAGATGTCATAGAATTGTGATACTCTACATCAAACATAAGGCACTCACATTATGCTTACTTACCTCCAGGGGCACAGGAGGGGTTCAACAAATGCGTTTCCTACTCGACAGATGGCGTCGGATTGGAGTTCGTCTGTATATAGCTCTGGGTTTTGCTGTATTTCTGACGCTCGTGTCCGGCGCTACGGCCGTATTCTATTTCGAGCAGAGCGGCGACCTGAACTACGAGCTTGAATCAGAGTCCGTGCCTGCGCTGGAGGCTTCCTGGGAGGCGGCCCGCGAAGCCGAACGGCTACGTGTCCTGGCCTTGGGTCTTATGGCGGAACCTGGGGCCGGTATCCAGGACTTTGAAACGGAGTCCGTCACTGATTCCCTGGAACGTCTTGGCGCGGTTTTGGACGTAGTCGGCGGAATTCCATCGCTCACGTCCGATGCGGAAAGAGTGAACAATGCCGCGAATGAATTGGCCCAGGTTATCGATAACCTGGCTGCCAATCGCGACGCTCTGTTGGCGGCTAATATCAACGCTGCAGAGCTTCAGGCAGCTGCGGCTTCCCTATCTCCGGCTTCAAGTGAGTCGCGAGAAGCGTTGTCGGTCTTGCAGAGAGTCTGGCTGGCTGATAACGAAGCCGACCTGCAGGGACTCTGGGACCAGTTTTCCGCCTTGGCCGCCGTGGGCGGCGACCGCGAGGTGGCGTCTCTCGGAGAGGGCGAAGGCGCTTTCTTTATTCGTGGTCAGCAGTTGATCCTGTCAGCCAATCTTGAGGAACTTACCAGTGACTTTGACAGTCTCAGCGAGGCCTTGGGGAACTCAGTAACCGGCCTCCTGGCGTCGGCGAAGGTAAACTCATCCGAGAACCTGGCCCTGGCGGTCAGCAGCTTCGACGAGGGCAGGACGCTGCTCACGGGCATCAGTGTTATCAGCGTCATCGTGGCCACCATAGCGGCATGGGTTTGGGTCGGCAATGGAATGGTACGCAGACTTTCCCGTATGTCCGACCGTATGCGCGGCATGGCTGACGGCGACCTGGAGACCCCGGTGCCGGAAATAGGGCGTGACGAGATAGGCGAATTGGCAAACGCGTTGGAGGTCTTCAGGCAAAATGCCCTGGAAGTTCAACGCTTGAACCTGGTTGAGCAGCTCTATGAGGAGCTAAGGGTCACTAATGAGGAGCTGAAGCAGGCCCAGGCGCGCTTGGTAGCTCAGGAAAAGCTGGCGGCGCTGGGCGAGCTGGTGTCCGGTGTGGCGCACGAAATCAGTAATCCGTTGAATTTTGTCAAGAACTTCACCGAAGGTTCGCTGGACCTCTACGATGAGCTGTCCGAAATGTTGGAAGCTTACAAGGGCAGAATGTCTACGGACGACATGGCCGTTCTGGATGAAATCAGCCAGGAGATGACCGATAGTCTTAACCGCGTTCTTTCCAATGGAGGACGGGCGCTAGCCATAGTGGAGCGCATGCGTGGATTGGGCCTTGTGGGCGGCGAACCCGCCTTGACGGACCTGAATGCAGTGCTGAGGGATGCGGTGGTCTCCGGCTACAACACCTTTACTGGCGATTGGAAGGACTTCTCCATGAAGACCGAGTTCCACCTGGATTCCTCCGTAGGTGAGATGATGCTCGTCGAGGGCGATTTTGGCGACGCCATCGTCAACCTGGTATCAAATGCCTGCTTTGCCATGATGGCCAAAGGGCAGGAAACTGACGACAACTACGAACCGCTCTTGCTCGTCTCTTCCCGACTGGAGGACGACGAGGTCACCATACGGATCCGTGACAATGGCCCCGGCATAGCGGATGATGTTCTTGGGCACATATTCAATCCATTTTTCTCAACCCGGAGCGGCGCGGAAGGAGCGGGATTGGGTCTTCCGGTGGCCGCCGACGTGGCCCGCAGGATGGGAGGGGACCTTTCGGTGGACACCGAATTTGGACAATACGCGGAGTTCGTCATGACACTGCCGACCGCCACTGTAGTCGCGTCCTCATAGGATGCTGGTTGGCTGAAGCAGAGTCCCTATAGTTCGTATTGCCCTGTTCTCCCTCTGACGGGGCTTAGCGACGACGCAGAATCAGGTAGGCGAAGACCATTAATGCCCACAGTATCGCCATCCCCTGAATGATGATGAGCGTCATTCGCTTCCGCGGGCTGGAAGCAATGCCGCTCAGCGTATTGCGAACTCGCTCCACCGGCGCGCCGATCACGGGGATTGGAGGCTGCTCCAGTTCGCGTAAGCTGACTCTCTCTACCTCAGCCGCGGGGGGTGGGGTTGGCACAATTGCAGCCTGAACAACCGGCGCCTCCGTTGGAGCTGTAGTTGGTGTGGGCCTGATGTTTGGCGGCGCGACGAGAGTCGGCGCCGGGGTGGGCAAGGGTGTAGGCGTAGGCTCCGGCGTGGGAGTGGGTGTGGGCTCCGGAGTTGGCGTTGGTGTAGGTTCAGGCGTTGGTGTAGGCGTAGGCGCCGGTGTTGGGGTGGGTGTGGGCTCCGGGGTTGGAGTGGGGGTAGGTTCAGGAGTTGGCTCAGGCGTAGGTTCCGGCGTCGGAATTGGTGTCGGCTCCGGTGTAGGCGTGGGCGTGGGTGTCGACTCACGAGTGGGTCTGGGTGTCGCCTGTCGGGTCGGCCTTGGAGTCGACACAGCTGTTGGTCGCGGGGTAGGTGTGGCTGTCGGAGTTGGAGTTGGCGTTGGTGTGGGAGTGGGAGTGGGCGTCGACTCGCGGGTGGGCCTGGGCGTTGGTGTTTCCTCCTCTTCTGGCGGAGGCGGCGGAGGTGGCGGAGGCGGCGGGGAGCCATCTGCGGGGATTGGGCCTGTGAATCCTATTCCCTCATCCCAACATAGCAGGATAATTGCTCCTACTCTGGTAGTTCTGTAGGTGATCTTGTATTTTGTCGTGCCTTCGGGAACAGTAAGTTCAATTCCGCCAAAGTCGTAAGTGGTCGGTCCCACAAGTTCGGTGACAGATAGGCTGGAAACGCCGCTGCCACGTTTTATCCATATGTGGCCGTGCGAAGAATCAACGTATAGTACGTATCTGCCTGGGGGGTGGCTGGTTACATCTTCAAACCAACCATTGGGCTCACTGTCACAAGATGCTCTTTCGTGCCCCAAGGCGACGCTGGCCGCGAAGGCAATCAAGAAGCCCGCAGCGGCTATGACAATTAGGAGCCTCATCAGTCTCCCACCCAGTCTGACACGGCTTCAAGTTGTCCCACCTATCGCTCCCGTACGCTGATGGCTCCCAACCAAAGTCGTAAAAAGGATGAGTTGTTTCCCGACACCTATCGTCGAAACCCTCGAACGCTTGCTTCAACTAAAATCACAAGTTGGTTACGCCTTCAGTAAGTGAATTGTGAGTTAACTAGATAATATACATAACGCTAATGAAATCGATACCTTATTTCAGCCCGTTATCCCGTGAATTGCTTCCGCAAACTCGCGGGGTTCACGTTACGTAAAGCAAGGCGAAGAGCGTTGTCCCCTCGCTGTGGGCGAATTCAGCCGGTTGAGACGATCCTGACTGTCAGGACTGGCAGATCCTCATGTCCGACGGCCCACGTCTGTCAGGGCGCTGCCGAGAGCCGATTTGAAGTCCTGTCGTAAGTGGTGTGGGTTATGGAGCTGAGGCCCGGCTCCGGAGTTCCTGCAGAGCTATATTCGCTTCACGACGGAGTCCGTTGGCATTGACTCTTTCAGTGTCCACCGCAATGAAGGCATCTACCGTAAAGGGTCGCCACGTGTTCTGCAGTGTGCGGATGGCTCCTTCTTCCATGGCCACCGCTTCCACGAAAAGGCTGTAGGCGGGCAAGAGATAACCGGATTGGAGCAGGTCACGAACCCGGCGACCGATTTCGGATATCCGCGTATTGAATTGGGCGATTGACCCAAGCACTTCTCCTTCATCGCAGCCGCCGTTGGTCCGGCGCCATTCGTTATACCTCTGGTGGAACGAGTCCCACTCGTTCCGAAGGTACTCATATTGTCCAATGAAGAACTTGATCTCCTCCAAGTCAGCCAACGCGCTGCCATCGAATACATCGGTGACGGCCCTCTGCGTGTCCTCTAGGGCAGACTCCGACTCATTCACGGCGACGTCCATCGCTTCGAGATAAGCTGCAACGGTCCCTTCTGCCGGCGCGCCGGCAGAGGCGCCGGGGGGAATGCCGGCTGTGGGCAGGCTCACGCTGCCCGCAGTGAACGCTTCAGACAGGCCCTCCAAAGCCGAAGATTCGGAGTTTGCCGCCCGTAGAAGCATACCGGCCTTCTCGTCAACGGCCTTCGTATCAGGAAGCCTTCTGACATCATCTATAATGTCGCTGAACTGCTCCGCAAGGGCCTCAATGCGGGCGGCAAGCAGTTCGCCGCTCAAGTCATCTGATATCTGCAGGAAAATGCCGTATTCGTCATGAAACTCGGTCCAGGCGTCGAAGATTGGGCCGAAAGCAGCGGAAAACTCTTCCAGATTCCGCATCTGCTGGGGATCTATCAGATCCTCCAGCTCATCCCGCAGTTCCTCTAAAGTGTCTTCCACTGTTCGTTGTGCGCCGGTTGACTCGGACCGAACAATCTCCACGTTTTCGAATAGCGAAAGGACATTGGGCTGCCAATGGTCACGAAGCTGGCGATATGCTGTTTCCTCGGCCTCAGCGGCTGCAATCAGAATTTCTGCCGGCTCCCTGGTATCCTCTGATCTGGACAGATACCTCGTGCGCGTCGTTATGCCGTTAAAGCTCACGGCAAAGTCCTGCAGGGCTTCCTCGACGGAGCTCCTGTTGCAGGACGTCAGACCGTTACGCCAGGCATCGAAGTCTCGGTGAAACTGGTCCCAGTCCTGTTCGATGATCTGGCGTTGCGTGGAGAATTCCTCCAGATGCATAAGGTCTGAAGCCGAAAGAGGCTTCACGGCCTGAGTAGGCGAGGCGGTAGGGAGCGTTACAGGGACCCTCTCCGGAGCGCTGCCCTGCCTGCAGGCCACCGCGGAAGCCAGGAGTAGAAGGGCTGCGGACAGTAACATGTACCAGCGTAGTCGTAACTTCATGGCCTATCTGCGCACCCCCGTATAGTCGTTAATCAAGTCCATCCTGAACCCTCCGTCCATGAGGGCTTCCACGGCATTAGACAACGTTTTCGTGGAGTCCCCCAGAATCACCAGCACGTGGCGACCTTCCTCCCGATGAAGCATCGTAATCGCCGTCTCGCCCCTTTCCGTCTCCAGCCCATTGGGTAAACTGACGACGTCCTCATCGATACGGATGCCGCGGGTGAGAAGATATCGACTCACCTCAACGGCATCGTCGTATAGCCCCAGGTAAACGGCGTCGCGACCCACATTTTCAATTGCCCCCATTTGGGAAGTGACGCCAAACTCGGAAAGCCCGTTTCTCATCTGCAACCCGCTATCCCAAACGTCATCCCGGCTCACCAGAATGTCAATGCCCTCTTCGCCACCGCTCCTGAAGAAGTGAGGGAAATCGACCAGGGTGAAACTCTTCTGGCTGTCAGTCAAATAATCGGCCAGATTGGAAAGCAGCTTGTCATTATCGAGGAGAGAGTCGTAGGGCGGCACCATAAAGGTAGAATCCCCAATGGCCAGCACGTTGCGGCGGTCTCCCAGGGCGATGGGGAAGAAGCCCTGGTCCCCTTCAATCAACGATGATCTTGTATTCACGTCGGTCACGGCAATTCCCGGCCCCGAAGAACGAATCGAACCGGCAATGTACAGAGCAATCTCGTCCAGGCCGTTGGTCAGGGCATCAGGCTGAAAGTCCCTGACGAATATATGCCGGAAGTTACGGTCGTATTCGACGGTGTTGTAGAGATAGTCCGTCCTGAACTCCAGACCAAACCTCTTCGCCAGTTCGTTTATCCTGTTGGGCCGGGTAGGATCGGACACCAGCAGAAGCTTCCCGCCCCTGTCCACGAAGCGTTCCACCACGTTCGCCTCCGCCTCCGTATACGCTTCTTGCGGCATCATGACCAGGAAGCTGTCGGCTTGCTTCAGCTTCTCCTCCAGCAGGCTCGATGCACCCGGATACTCGTCCAGATCGTTCTCATCGACTATATCAACGTCGTAGCCCCGGTTGGCTACCCAGGCGCTGAGGGTCACAATCTCGCTCTCCGCAAAGTAATTCTGGTGGATTGCGTCGATTACAAGCATGCCTCCCTGGACGCGTTCCGTGCCTGAATCCGTGGCAGGCGCGACTGTCAGGCTGGGTGCAACTATCTGTTCAAAGGGAATCTCTACCGATGGCGCAGGAACATAGTTCCCCCGGTAATAAAAGAAGAAAAGACCGACAAAAGTTACGCCGGCGGCTATAGGCAGAAGGCCAAGAAGCAGAAGTTTACGAACCATGACCCACGTACAGGTAGTACATATCCGGGCGGTGTATATCCAGGGGGAATTCCGGCAGCGGGTCCTCCTCCAACAACCCGAGGTTGCCGTTGAGCATCATTGCCCGCAGGGCCTGGAGGGCGGCAAAGCTGTTGCGGGCGCCGTCGCCGGAGGCGGGCGAAAAGGCATCGTCCTCCCCGCTTATCTCCTCCGATACGAGAGCCAACACGCCCGCGAGCCCGGGGTCGCCATCTGACTCTCCGAACAGCGGCGGTAGGATTCTCTGAAGATCCTCCAACTGCTGCCGCAGCACTTCAAAGTTCACGTCCACAAATTCGTAGTTGGAGATTCCCGCCAATTCAGCCGTCTTTCGTATTGCGTCGCTATCTCCTCCGATTCCGTCCACCAGACCCAGTCTTACAGCAGTCATTCCGGGATAGATCCGTCCTTCGACCAGCTCGTCCCTTGAGATGCGAAGCCTGTCACCGCGTTCACTCACCACCATCTGGCCGAAGGAGGTCTTCAGCATGTCGACGGTGGCCATCCGGTCTCTACGGGTGAACCCTTCGGCCTTGTAGGGGCTGCTGACCACCATCGTCTCGTCAGGCAACTCCGGGATGAGGGGGCCAACGGTTGTGACCACGCCGACGTTTCCAACGAGGGAGGAAGATTGCGCGTAGGAGTGGGAGGTCCCCATGGCCATCATGTACGCGCCACTGGCGACGAGGTCTCCCATGACAATCACCACCGGCTTCTCCTCGCGCAGTTTGCGAGTCTCAATGTACAGCCGCTCACTGGCGCCGGCAATCCCGCCCGGGGAACTCAACTTGAGCACCACGCCCTTTATGGAATCATCCCTTCGGGCGTAGTTGAGCAGGTCGCCAATGGCAAGAGCCGAATTCTCGCTGATGACAGTAAACGGCACGTTGATTATGCCAATTTTGGGCGTGCCGGGGGTTAGGTTGAAGAAAATCCAGATCCCGGCGGCAACGCCCAATGCCACCATAACCGGCGCAATAACGTACCAGCCTGTCAGGATTCTACCTATTGCGGAGAGGATGCGGATGTCCCACCTCAATTAGCTGAAGATCGCCTGCACGTCGGAAGCCATAGGAGGACATCCGACAGAGCTTTGACATTTCTCATATTGTACTGTACACGCATTTCGTCAATTACAACGCCAGGGCACAATGCTTCGGGTTGAGATTCTGTCCACGGCTGGGCATTGTAGCACAACCAAATGCTGCCAGTCCCAGGTGAAATGTCATCATCGATGGGAAGCTCCTACTCTTCCTCCAAGTGTATCAACCCTCTTTGAATCTGCTAAAAGTCTGATACGATTGTGATACAGGGGCGGATTCACAAGATGATTGCCCCTTTCTGCAGAGAAGGATGTCAGAAGCACAGGTCTGCCAGCGATGGATGAAGCATTAGTATTTGCGGTTCTTGTCTTCGCCCTAGTCATGTTCGTGTGGGGCAAGTGGCGGTACGACGTCGTTGCCCTGGCTTCCCTGTTGATACTGGCCGTGCTGGGCATTGTGCCGCCCTCCCAGGCTTTCCTGGGATTCGGCCATCCGGCGGTGGTTACCGTGGCGGCCGTCCTTATCCTGAGCCGCGCCCTCTACAAATCCGGGGTGGTCGACGTTCTTGCCAGCTGGTACCTGCGCATCCCAAGCTATCTTCCGCTGCGAATCTCCTCCCTTGCTTCCTTCGGCGCCTTTCTTTCGGCGTTCATGAACAACGTGGGAGCCGTCAGCCTGCTCATGCCCGTTGCGGTGAGGGTTGCGGGAAGGAGCAAGCATCCGCCTTCGCTCTTCCTGATGCCGCTGGCCTTTGCGTCGCTTCTCGGCGGGATGATAACGCTTATTGGGACCCCGCCAAATATCATCGCCTCCAACTTCCGAATGGAAGAGAGTGGCGTGCCTTTCAACATGTTCGACTTTGCGCTGGTTGGCCTGGGAGTGGCGGTAGCGGGGGTGGCATTTATCGCCCTGATAGGCTGGCGTCTCCTGCCGTCGCGCAGCGCGCCCCTCACCCTGGGCGACGCCCTGCACATCGAGGACTATATGACGGAGGTGCGTGTGCCTGAGGACTCCCGGTTTGTGGGGAAGCTGGTGCGCGACCTGGAAGAACTCGCAGAAGACGACGTGGCCATCGTCGGGCTTCTCCACAGAGGCGTAGTCCACGGCGCTCCCTCCAGCTACCAGATTATCGACGCCAACGACATTTTCATTATCGAGGCGGACCCCGAGGACCTGAAGACCTTTATGGACAAGACAGGCTTCGCTCTTGAAGGCTCGTCCAGGGACATTCAGGCTGAAATCGACGAGACGCTGGCCGGGCGGGACGTGGCGATGGTCGAGGCCATCGTCGGGCCGGACAGTCGCGCCGAAGGCGGCAGCGCCCATGGACTCCACCTGCACGAGGCTTTTGGCGTCAACCTGCTTGGAGTGTCCAGACGCGGCACCAGCTTTATGCGGCATCTGGGCGGCGTTATATTCAAGGTGGGCGACGTGTTGCTGCTTCAGGGGAAGAGGGACCTGGTGCAGAGGGCGTTGCCCCGTCTCGGGCTTCTTCCTCTGGCCGAGCGAGAGCTTCGAATCGGACAGCAGCGCCAACTGCTGTTCCCGCTTTCCGTGTTTATTGCAGCCGTGGTGCTTACGTCCCTCGGCGTCCTGTCGATTCAGATTTCCTTCGTAGCCGCTGTTGCGGTCCTTCTGATCAGCAGGTTTCTCAGTCTGGAGGCGGCATACCAGGCCGTCGACTGGCCCGTCATAATACTGCTGGGAGCGATGATACCAGTGGGAGAGGCCCTTGAGACCACAGGCGGAGCGGCTCGAATAGCCATACTCCTCACGGACTTGGGCAACGCGCTGCCTCCTTGGGCCATGCTTGGCATTATGCTGGTGGCGACGATGCTGCTCTCCTCCATAATCAACAACGCCGCCGCCGTGATCCTCATGGCGCCCATTGGCATCGGTGTGGCGGGAACCCTCGGCGCGTCCACGGACCCATTCATCATGGCCGTGGCCATTGGCGGCTCTGCGGCCTTCCTGTCACCCATAGGCCACCAGTCCAACACCATTGTGATGGGGCCGGGAGGCTATCAATTTGCAGACTACTTCAAAATGGGCCTGCCGCTGGTGGTGGTGATAGTTGCCGTTGCCATACCGCTACTGATGTGGGCATGGCCCATGGGGATCTAGCCAAGGGCCCGAAGCGTATTCCAGACAAGTCAAAGTACGTTCTTGAGAGCTTGCTTGAGATGCTCAAACCATTAAAGAATGCTTAAAACGCTCACGTCGGTCGCGGTTCTGGCGGTCGTCGCCGGTGTAACCCTTGCCCTTACATGGCCGTCTGCATCGCCCAACAGCGACGACGGACAGATTACCGGACTTTACGAAAATGACCCTGAGGGTTTTTCCGTGGTCTTGCCCGTGGGGTGGGTTGGGACCGAGAACGAGACCAGGACTCCGCTGCTGTCCGTGACTACCACGGAAGATGTGCCCGGAGCGGCGGCCGAAATCTGGATTTTCTCCCGAAGCGACGATTCGTCCGCCAAAGAGTGGCTCGACAGCCAGATATCACGACTGGGATTCGACGACGTCCGTCTCAGCGAACCCGTCCTCTACCGGGGCGCGCTCTCGGGACACCGGGCTATCATGGCCTACACCCAGGACAACGGCAACGTTCTCATGCAGATGTGGACGGTCGTCGTTCGCGACTCGCAGATATTTCTCCTCCGCGCAATTGCGCGGGAGGAAACATGGCCTGCCGTTCAGCCCTATGCCAACGCTTTCATGGGAAGTTTCACCCTGCGTTCCCCGGTATTCTTCGGGGCTGCGCAGGAGGACTCACTCTTCCAGTACTGGGGCGAGATTGTCACCATAGACCCGGCGCTCACCCAGCGTGGGGCCGGCGGTATTGTTGGGGCCATATTCAGCGGCCTTGTCACGCTGAACAACCGGCTGGAGGTCGTAGCCGACCTGGCCGAAGGATGGGAAGTATCCGACGACGGGACCGTTTACACCTTCACGCTGCGGGACAACGCTCGATTCCACGATGGTCGCGCCGTTACGGCCCACGACTTCAAATACTCCTGGGAGAGGGCCCTGCATCCCGACACGGAATCTACCGTGGCCGAGACATATCTTGGAGACATCGTGGGGGCGAAAGACCTCGCCTCCGGGGAGGCGGAAGCGCTGGAGGGTGTGCAGGCGCTGGATGATTCGACTCTGCAGGTCACCATCACCGACGCGTTTCCCTTCTTCCTGGCAAAGCTCACCTATCCGACGTCCTTTGTAGTCGACCGGGACAATGTGGAACGAGGCGAGAACTGGACAGACGCCCCCAACGGGACCGGCGCCTTCAAGCTGAAAACCTGGAACAAGGACCAGCTTCTCGTCCTGGAGCGTAATGAAGAGTGGTACAAGGGCGCCCCGGCCCTGGCCCACGCCGTCTACCGCATCTTTGCCGGCAGGCCCATGCAGATGTACGAACGGGGCGAGATTGATATGACGCGCATAGGCATCTACGACATTGACCGCGCCCGTGATCCCGCCAACGCACTGAATGCAGATTTACGGGAAGGAACTGCCCTGTGTACCTACTACCTGGGCTTCAACGTATCCCAGCCTCCCTTCGACGACCCCAAGGTGCGGCAGGCCCTGGCCCTCGTTCTGGAAGTGGACAAACAACTGGAAGTCACGTACAAGGGTCTATCGAAGCGCGCTGCGGGCTTCGTGCCCCCTGCAATGTTCGCCCATAACGAGTCGCTGGAGCCCACACCCTTCGACCCGGAAACCGCCATGAGGCTGCTTGAAGAGTCCGGATACGGCGGGGCTGAGAACTTGCCTCCTATCAAGTCCTTTTCCGATGACGACACCATTCACTGGGCCTGGCGTGAACACCTGGGCCTGGATGTGGAAGCCGTTTCCGTCTTTGAGTTTGCAGACTTTCTTGAAAGGCTGGACAACAAAGAGCTTGGAGTGTTTTCCACCGGATGGTGCGCCGATTATCCCGACCCCCAGAACTTTCTGGATGTGCTCTTTCACAGCGAGAGCGAGGGAAACCGGTTTGACTACGGCAACGAACAGGTTGACGCGCTGCTGGAGCAGGCAGCCGTGGAGGATGACCCGGACCGGCGCGCAGAACTGTACCAGCAAGCGGAGCGCCTCATCTTAGACGACTGGGTCGCGGTGCCCCTGCGACATAGCACGCGTAACGTGCTTGTGCGCCCCTACGTGAAGGGCTACGAGCTGACGCCTATCGGCATTCCCCAGCTTCATAACATCTCAATCGAGCGTAGACCGTGACGCGACTGATTCTCTTCATCGCCTTCCTGATCATCGCAGTCATGGCTCTGGCTGCGTGCGATCCTCCTACGCCCGCGGCCACGGCAACCCCGGAAGCAACGCCTACCCCCATCGCGACTCCCACACCGGCCGTCACCCCCTCATCCATACCAACACCGTCGCCCACTCCAACTCAGACTGGGGTTGCTACACCCGCAGCAACTCCACCGGCAACTCCAACCCGGCCCGCGCCAACCTCGCCGGTCCCTACTCAAGCTGTTTCACTCACGCCAACTAAGCCCCCGCCAACGCCAACAGTCACACCCACGGCTGAGCCCTCGCCGTCGCCAACTCCAGCACCTACGATGAGGCCCACGGTAACGCCCCCACCTACCCCGACTGCTGAGCCCACGCTTACTGCGACTGTTGCACCGGTGGTTACCCCCACACCTTCACCCACACCTACTCCAACGGTCGCTCCATCGGATGAGCAGCCCCAATTCAGCGTCTCCCTGGACCACGCTACTCTGCAATTCCCGGATTCCGTCTCCTTCCACATGGAAGGCCGCAGCCAGCGACCCATTGAGTCGGTCGACCTGGAATTCGGCGTCAACCTGGTATTTTCGTGCGCTTCTATCTCTTACTGGACGGCACGGGCGGACCTGGAGCCAGGAGAAGATGTATCTGTGACGTGGGAATGGGATATGCGTCGCAGCGGCTCCATGCCCCCGGGGTCCGTAATCTGGTGGCGCTGGCGGCTGACGGACGACGAGGGACAGGAGATGCTGACGCCGCGTCGGGAAACTAATTTTGTCGACGCCCGCTTCGACTGGGATTCTCACACGGACGGAAACGTCACCTTCCAATGGTACGCAGGCGGGGAAGACTTCGGGCGGCGCATCGCGGACGGAGTTCGCACGGGGCTGGAGACACTGAAGCTGGGCCGAGAGCTTGTCACCCCTATCACGGTCTTCGTATATGAGAGTTCCGAGGATGTCCGCGGAGCGGTGCTATTTGCCCAGGAGTGGACTGGCGGGCTGGCCTATGTGCACCAGAACATCATCCTGATTACCGTGGACCCGGCAAACTTCGATAGTGGCTTGCCCGGAGTCGTACATGAGCTGGCCCATCTTCTGGTAGAAGAGGTCACCTTCAACTGTTTCGGCGGGCTGCCCACCTGGCTCAACGAAGGTCTTGCGGTTTACGCTGAAGGCGGCCTGCCCGAATCTCAGATGACAGCCCTGGAAGAAGCTATCGCAACGGACGAACTCATCAGCCTGCGCAGCCTGAACAGCAGCTTCCCCGTGGGCCACTCGGATGCCATTCTGTCATACGCCCAGAGCTACAGCCTTGTGGCTCACCTGCTCAACGTTTACGGCTGGCCCAGGATGCAGGAGCTTCTCGCCATCTTCTCTGAGGGATCTACCGATGAGAAGGCCCTCCGCCAAGTCTACGGTCTGGAATACGAGGACCTGGAGACGGAGTGGCGTCAATCCCTGGGTTTGCCGCCCCGCTGAGGCGGCTAGCGGTTGCTCAGGGTCGCGCAATGCTCAAACAGGCTCCGCCAGAAACACCGGAATCCTGCGGGGGGTTCGCTGCTGCATCTCGTCGTACGGAGGATACGCCGCCGCTGCCAGCTTCCACAACCGGTCCCGCTCCTCGCCTTCTACCTCACGGACTCGCATCTCGTAGACTTCCGTCTCATCCTGGATCTGCACGTTGGCATCGGCCCTGAGGTTATAGACCCAAACGGGGTTCTTGGGTGAGCCGCCAACAGATGCCACCAGCACGTAATTGTCCCCATCCTTCACGCGCATCAGTGGTGTCTTGCGAATTGCGCCCGTCTTGTTCCCCTGGTTGGTGACGATTATCACCGGCAGTCCCGTATCACGGAGCGTCGTCGCCTCAGTTCCGCCGCTGGCCTCGTACTGGTCCACCTGTTCCCGTACCCAGTCCGTAGGCGAAGGGATATATTCCGGCATAAGTTGCTCCCACGTTAGTTTCCCGATGCGCACGGTAATTCCATCGAAAGAAGAAGCCCTCGATAGAAATTACCTGACCAAAAGGTTGTTCCGCGGATGACCGGGCTCCGACAATTCGGAGCCCGGTCAGTCCCTGCTGTTTAGAGGCTGAAGACCTGCAACACGTGGTTTACTATCATCGCGTTGCTTTCCTCATCCGTCACGCCTCCGGTCAAGGCAAAAACGATGATGTTGAGGATTGCCACCGGAATCAGCGCGATAAGGATTACGAAGAATGCCCGCCAGCTAGACGTGTAGTCAAGGCTCTGGCGAACGGCGACAACCATGCAGACTATGGTCCAGATCAGCGCCACCAGGTAGATGAGTCCGCCGAGAATGGGGATGAAGAAGAGAACATTAAGTAGGCCCGGCGTCTGTGCAAAGCCTGTTCCCCTCGCCAGCTGTCCCCAGTCGGCTTCTGTCTGCTCAGTCTTCAGTATGGTTGATCCGATGAGCCAGGTGAACAACGCCCACAATGCCCAGCTCACGACACCGCGAATGACACCAATGACTATTGCCCAGATAATGCCGTCGTCACCGGCTCCGATGATTTGACCGACAACGCTGGCGATGGATACCAGAATAACAACAAGTAATGCCTGAATAGTTGCCCCACTGTCATGCTCGACGTCTTCGTAGGTTTGAACGTTCAAGCGGGCGGCTCCTAGCATTCTTCCTACCATTGGATAACTTCACCTCCACTATTTTGCGGACTGGATGCGATAGGGCTCAACAGTGCATCCTCCACGCTTCGCCCATCTTATCACAAAACAATGTAAGCAACGCGTTATGGAAACCAGGAGCGCCCACAGGTCCCGCGTCGACCGGCTGTTGCAGAATTTCACCGTCCGGTTTGGAATTCGTTACAAGTTGTGACTATTGACGCAAATATCCGAACTATGGTACTTTCCCATGCGGTCTACTACAGTTTGGAAACGTTTCGAGGGCATGCCATGTCCCTTCCACCTCCGGAACGCTGGTGGTGTCCCTTTGACCACGACGGGTCAGCTACCGTCGTTCACGTCGACCTGGCGCCAAACGACGGGCATGAGGAATCCGCACTATCGTGGCTCGACGACAATGAGCTTGGGCGTTGGAGCAAGTTCGTTCATCCGGGCGCACGACGCAGATTCGGCCTATGCCGCGCCGCCCTGCGCGCTCTGCTATGCGAGCGGCTGGACTGCGACAATAGCCGGCTCTCCTTCGGAGTGTCCCGTTACGACAAGCCCTTTGCTCTGGTAGACTGCTTGCCGGCGCCGGTGAGCTTCAACGTAAGCCATTCCGGCGACCACGGGCTTATCGCATTCATGCCGGAAGGAAGAATAGGCATAGACGTGGAAGAGCGCATTCAGCGTCGGGACTTTGATCGCCTGATTGAGGCCGCCTTTGGCAAGGACGAACAGGCCGTCTTGACCAGTGCGGGCGGACAATCCAAGATATACTTATTCTTCAAGTTGTGGACAATAAAGGAAGCTCTGATTAAGGCTTTGGGCACCGGATTTTCTTACGACCCCGCCAACTTTGAGGCGCCTGCTCAGATGCTTCTAGGCGCGTCAGCGGGCACCCATAGATTCGCCGAGTTGCCGGCCATGACCTGGAAGGTGGTTGACATCGGCAATGAGGACTTCGCCGCAGCCATCGCTCATGAAGAAAATCCATCGGCAAATGCAATGACCGATTCTGAAATCTTCGACGCATTAACTCGCCGCAAGGAACCGGCCCATTGAAGATTAGCGCCGAACCCAGGTGGGGCCTGCCTGAACCCCGTGCCACCCACGAACTGGTCATGGACGACGGTACGGTGGTCATTCTGCGTCGTCACGGGAACCCGGAGAAACCCAGACTTGTGATAAGCCACGGCAATGGCCTCGCGGTGGACCTCTACTATCCCTTCTGGTCTCTCTTGCTCAACGACTACGACCTGATTGTATATGACCTCCGCAATCACGGGTGGAATCCCTCCAGTTCCCTGCAGAACCATAACGTCCCCTCATTGATTGACGACCATGACCGGATTATGGAGGGTATTGACGAACGTTACGGCAATAAGCCGAAAATTGGAGTATTTCACTCCCTTTCGGCTCTCGCCACTCTCTTGTCACCTACTCTAGGCAGCGACTTCGTGGCACGTGTCCTGTTCGACCCGCCCTTCTGGAAGCCCGGTCGAAGCGACGCCGACTACGAGGGAGAAGCCCTGCGACTGGCCACAATGACTCGTCGACGCACCGTCAGGTTCAAACGCAGAGAAGACTTTGCGGAGTTGCTCTCCATCATCCCTACATTCAAGTCAGTTCAGCCTGGAGTATACGATCTCTTCTCCCGAACTACCCTGCGAGAATGCAATGACAGCCAGGGCTACGAACTATGCTGTCCAAGAGAGTTCGAGGCCCAGATGATACAGTACGCCCGCTCCTTCGCGGTGCTGGTGGATTTCGACGAAACCGAATGCCCAACAAAAGTAATCGGCGCCGACCCCACACTGCCCTATTCCTACCTGCCTACACTTGATCCCGGCGACGTGTTCACCGTGGATTACGACTTCCTGCCGGACGCTTCCCACTTTCTTCAGCTGGAGCAGCCCAAACAGTGCGCGGCGCTGATGAACGACTTCATCAGAAGTCTCGGGATTCTCTGAAGTCTCCTCCGCCTGGGAGATGCTGCCTTTTACTCTGACCCGCCGGTGACCCAATTCCGCGAAGCTTGAGCGTCTGCGCCTAACGCTCCACTCGTACCGTCACGATGTCCATGCCGTGGTACTTCTGATGACTAACCGAAGAGGCGAAGTGACGGAGCAGACGGAAGGAGATCTCCCTGTCGTCCATGATCTGCTCCTGGTCGTCCAGGTACGCCAGCCGGTCTTCCAGGTTCTCCTCACCCGCTACCACTGAAACAAACTCCAATTCAACCGCGCCTGTCGCCGGACGCGTCACAATCAGCAGGCTGGGCGTTTTGCCGTCCGACTCTCTGTCGGCATACTCATTAGCCGATTGCAGCAGGCTGGAAAGAGTCTCTTCACCCGCAGAACGCAGACGGCCGGTCGAAGTCTCACTCCAGCCCATGCTTCCCGCCACGTCCTTGAGGAATTCATATACCTTTGGCAAGTCTTCCATAACCAGGCGCGCCCTTATACGTCTTGCCTTGGCGCTCGTTAGATTGAGGAACATCGTGAGTCCAATGGCCGTTGCCGCCCCCGCTACAACTCCGTTGCCAAGCAGCATATCCCATGGGTTTGCCAGTACTCCATCAAAGACGTTCTGACTCTGCAAGCCTATCCCCACGGCGAAGGAGATGCCGACCACAAAGGCCTTGGAAGGGTCCATCCCCGTGCGTGTGATGCTAACCACTCCCTCCACAAAGAAGAGCCCGAGGGCTATCAGTAGAAAAGCGCCCATTACCGGGCTCGGAACGGTGAGAAGGGCGCCGGTGAGCCTTGGAAAGAACACCATCGCTATCAGCATGACGGCGATCGCATATCCGACGCTGCGGGCCGCAACCCCGGTCAGGTTCACCAGCGAGGCGGTGAAGGACGAATAGAGCGAAGTTGGAGGAGTGCCGGCAATGCCGGAAAGGAACGTTCCGATGCCGTTCACGTAGATGGACCCCTGAAGTAGTCGGAAGTCCGTAGCCCGTGGGCGACGGCGTGACAGCCGTTGAATCGCCACACTGTCTCCAATGCCTTTGATGGCCTGCACCAGGGTTACAATCAGGAACATCGGGAGCAGGGCCCAGAATCCCGAATCGGGCGTCAGGTCCAGACCGGGAAAACCTTCCGTTGGGACTCCCACCCACGGGGCAGCGTACATCCTGTCGAGCTCATAAAGTCCCAGGGACGCCGCCGCAACGCATCCGGCAATAATTCCGATTATGAGCGACCATGGACGCCAGGCGCGGGGAGCGCGCAGGGCCAGGACAACGGAAAACCCGACCGTGATCGCAGCTACTCCCAGGGCTGCTTCCGTTGAAGCGCCCTCCGGCGCCTCTGTGAGCCTGTCGATTGCTATGGGTACAATGGTCGCCGCAATCAGTATCAACACCGTGCCGGAGACCGTGGGCGTTATCACCCTTCGTAAGAACGGCAGCCACGTGGCCACCACAAAGTAGAAGACGGCCGACAACACAATCAGGCTCGCCAGCATGGCGGGCCCGCCCTCCGCCAGTGCCAGCACGGATACTGCGATGTAGTTTGGCGTGACTCCCGTAATGACCAGATGCCCAGCGCCAAGCCGACCGATACGCGAGGCCTGCAGGGCGGTGACAATCCCCACGATTATGAGCGTTGCAAATACGGACCAGGCTAGGTACTCCTCGTCCTGGCCCGCGGCAATTGCGGTGATGGCCACCACCAGCACCGTGGGCGCCAGAACCAGCAGAATGCCCTGCACCCCCACCACAAGCGACTCCCAAAGCGAGCACTTCTCTTCCGGCTCGAACCGGATGTGTTCGTTTACCCTGCTAGATGACAATGAACTCTCTCTTGACCTGCGTGTGGACTATTCTCCCGGCAACGGAGAGAATACGCCAAACTTCGACCAAACCTCAAATGTTGTGGCAAAAGGGAAGTCCAAATGCCTCTAGCGACTTCGAGCCTTCGAGGATCTCTTCCGCCGACGCCTTGCCGGAACGTTCCGGCCCTTGATCTTGCCCGTCTCCAGGTATCTCTTCAGGAGCCATGTCAGCACAACGATGCCCAGGAGAACCAGCGCGGTAATGGTGTCGCCACGTCGGAACGCCTCCCAAGCGTCGCCCGCCAGGCTGGGTATGACGAAGGAGCCGATGACCACTGCCACCGCCACCAGCAGCACGCGGAAGGGGTGAGTGAAAACGTGTCCCCTGAGAATGGCAAGGGATGCGGCGGCGACGAATGAGACCCCGAAGTAGAAACTGAGCCCGAAGGCCCATTGCCAGAGCACGTACATGGTGGCGGCCGTGATGGGTACCGCCAACCATATCCGGCCCTGTTCGAAGCCGTACAACCACCGGGCGCGGGCATCGCGGGCTTCCCTCGCCAGCCACCTTCCGATGAAGCGCAGGACGGCGCGCCTCACGTGTTCCCGCCTCTCATCATTTCAATCTGGGCCTCTACAAGCATCAACCCTCGAGCGTAGACATCCTCTCTAAATGGAACTGATCGCACTCCGCCAATCAACAACATCTGCACGACCGATAACCCTGAACGGGATGATGAAAGAGGAGGCTTTCTTACGTCAAGGGTAGTGGACGCCTGATTGGACCTTTCCACCCCACAGACGCTTTGCCAATCCCCCTCAATGCACTCAACGAGGGCTTGACATGCCCTATAGTTTATGTTACAAACTAGTTTGTATATATGGAGAAAAAGGAGGAGAAATGGAACGACAGCACGGAGAACAGAATCCCATCTCCCCGGAGCAGGGATGGGAGTCCATCCGGAATACCCTGGAGAACTCCCGAAGCTCCATGTACGTGGCCGGCTGGACCACCATCACGCTCATGTGGGGCGCTCTATTCGCCATAGGATTCGTTTCCCAATATGCGATTGAAACTCTGGCAGTCTCCTTCGCCGAAAGTTACCCCTGGTTTCCGGCTCCTCTCTGGGCCGGAGTGGGATTCGTCGGGATGATTGGCAGCGCCACCATCGGATACCGTGCCAGCCGAAGCAATGCCCAAGGGCCTACAGCTACGGTAGCAGGAATACGCGTGTTCGTCTACTGGCTATCTGTCATTTCTGCCGCTTTCGTCATACCTCCAGCTTCGGGAATGTGGACGAACAACCCGGACGGCGCGGCCATCGGCGGCGTGGTGATTGGCGTCATTGCCCTGGGATACATTCTCTTCGGCATCATGAGCCATGCCGCAATTTCTGTGGTCGGCCTTGGAATCGCCGCGTCCTACTATATCCCCTCCTACCTCTTCGGCGACATTGCTCCGGTAGTATCTGCGGCGCTCATGCTGGCCCTGGTGGTCGTTGCCTGGCTGTGGCTGAGGAAAACGGGCGCCCAATGAACGACGGCCCGATAGTCCTCGACGAAATCATCCACCAGTCGACGCGGCTCCGCATTATGACCCTGCTGGTGTACCAATCGGAGCAGGACCGGTCGGCCTACGGGTTCATCCAGAAGACCCTGAGGCTCACCGGCGGCAACCTGACCATCCATCTGCGCAAGCTTGAACAGGCGGGATTCGTGGCCATCTCCAAGGAGTTCATTCAGGACAAGCCCCGTACGTGGGTCCAGGCGACGGACGAAGGCCGCACGGCCTACGGAAACTACCTCGAAAACCTCAGGCGAGCGCTCAAGCCTCCCGCCGGATGATCAACCCCAGGCGTCTCCCAAGGGCATAGGCCACGCTTTGGAACCCGTCCGAACGAAGGCAGAAGCGTAGGATTCACGTGGCTGTCACCCTCCCGCAGTCTCGCCGACTCTCCGGGATACTTGATGCTCAGTCCTCTCTGCTCGTCCATGACTAAACTCTGTTAGCAAAATTGGTATTGCGCAATTGGTTATGGTAACATCCCCGCAGGTTGACATACTGTTGAAAGTCTATCTCACTTTTCATAGACTGCCGCTTGAGTGTTCAGTCGCAAAGCTGGGGAGACAAATTCAAAGAGTGGAGGAGAATCGTTGAAGACAATGGTAGGAGCCTTTAACCGGAGCCGCATCATCACCCTGTTGGCGGCTACCGGCATAGCTACCCTGATCTTGTTTGTTTTCAGACCGCTCGTCGCGGAAGCGGCCGGGGTGGAAGAAGAAGCAGTATTTGTATTCAATACCTTCGCGTTCCTCATCTGGGGGGCGCTCGTCATGTGGATGGCCGCGGGATTCACAATGCTTGAGGCAGGTTCCGTTCGCACAAAGAACGCTTCCATGATCTGCCTGAAGAACATAGGCATCTATTCCATTGCGGGGTTGGCCTATTTCATTCTCGGTTACAACCTGATGTACGTGGGCGTCGGCAGGGAGTTGATGCTGTTTGGCGTAGACGTCGGAGGCCTCATAGGCACCTTCAGGATATTCTACGAGTCCTCTGCCGCGGAGGCCGCCCTGCTGGCCGGCGAAGCTGCCGACGCATCGGCCGTGCTGGCCGAAGGAGCAGGCTACGCAGCCATGTCCGACTGGTTCTTCCAGATGGTGTTCGTGGCCACGGCGGCGTCCATCGTGTCCGGCGCGCTGGCGGAGAGGGTGAAGATGTGGTCCTTCTTCCTCTTTGTGCTCGTTCTCACGGCCTTCATATACCCGGTAATCGGCGCCTGGCACTGGGGCGGCGGTTGGCTGGCCGACCTGGGCTTTGTCGACTTCGCGGGCTCCACAATAGTCCATAGCACGGGCGGCTGGGCTGCCCTGGCGGGCGTACTGATCGTAGGGCCGAGGTTGGGCAAGTTCCGAAAGGACGGGTCTCCCAGGCCCACGCCTCCTTCCAACATTCTGGTGGTCACGCTGGGCGTGTTCATCCTCTGGCTGGGCTGGTTCGGATTCAACGGCGGCTCCCAGCTTGCCCTGGGCAGCGCCGCCGACGCGGTGGCCATGAGCGTTGTCATCGTCAACACTAACCTGGCGGCGGCGGCCGGCGTGGTGGCGGCCCTGCTGGTCTCTAGGACGATTATGGGTCGCATCGACCTGTTCGCCGGACTGAACGGCGCAATTGCCGGTCTGGTATCGGTCACTGCCGCGCCTAACTTTGTTGACCACCCGTGGGCGCTGCTGGTCGGCGCGGTGGGCGGCGTGCTTGTCGTTGGCGGCCTGAAGCTGCTGGAGAACCTCAAAATTGACGACGTGGTGGGAGCAATTCCCGCCCACCTGATTGCCGGCGCCTGGGGCACCATTGCGGCCTGCATCACGGTCGGCGCCACCTTCCACGTGCAGCTAATCGGCATCGTCACCGTCGGCGCCTTTGCATTCGGCGCTTCCTGGCTCATGTGGCAGGCTCTTGCCCGGACCATCAGCGCCCGCGTCACCCCGGACGTGGAGCGGCTTGGTCAGGACGCAGGGGAGCTTGGCATGGAGTCCTACCCCGAGTTTGTGCTCATGCCGGAGGACTTCGACGAAGACTAGCCAGCGTTTCCCTTGAGATAGAAGGGCCTCCCTGGACTGCATTACGCATTCAGGGAGGCCCGATTTTTTGGGATTAGATTGGCGACGGGCTACTGGCCGATGGCGCGCCTTCTTTGAGGCCGTCCCTGCTTGGCCTCGGCGGTCATTTCGTACTTGCGGGGGCGCTTGCTGCCGACGCGGACGCCCCGCTTCTCCAGCAGGGGCCAGAGCTTGTTGGCGAACTCCGTGCCGAAGCCGCCGCCCTGCATTCTGGCCATGGGATGACGGGGCCAGCGGTTCTGGATGATAGGCAGGCAGTCGGTGCTCTTGAAGGGGCCGATGGGTATCTGCCGGATGATGAGGTCCACCATGTCCTCGCGCACCCTGTTGTCGGCGGCCCTTCTGCGCTCCTCTTCGAGGACCCTGGGATTGACGCCGCCGCCGTTGCCATCGTCGCCGGGACGCAGCAGGATGAAGTCGTTGGGTTGCGTGGTCACCTTGACGGTGTGGATATGGTCGCCGGGGAAGTATTCCTCGATGGTAGCCGAGCGGGTCCTGACGCGGTCGGTGACCAGCCAGAGGAAGGGTGCCTTTCCGTCCGACATTGCTTTGAGCTTGGCAAACACGGGCATGAAGTCGCTATCGTCGCTCAGGACGGCGACGAACTCCGTGTCGCCGGTGACGAAGTCGGCTATGGCGTCCATGGCGATGGCCATGTCGGCGGAGTTCTTGGAGTGGTGGTGGCTGAAGTGCTGGACGCCCTTGACGGTAACGGTGAGGCCGGGGTAGTTGCCGGAGGCCCACATTTCCCAGAGGGCGACGCGGTCTGCGCGGACGTAGAGGTGGAGGGAGCCGAGGGCGGGGGCGCCTTCCGGCCACTTTTCGATGATGGCCTTGACGGTGCCCTGGGCGGCGGCCAGCAGGTTCTCCATGTCCACGTACAGCGCGGCCCTGCCAGTCTTGCGGAGGGCCCTGGTCTTCGGCCCTGAACTGGCCGAGTTGTTGGATCCGGTAAGTCTTCTAATGAGCCCTAACATTGGGCAGCGTCTTTTTCGGTTGTCATCGCTCTCCCTTCAACAGAAACCCGAACAATACGCTGCAATTATGCACAGTTTAAGACTTCGCCGCAAATTTTGCGGGATACAGGCACTTGTCGTGGGCCGTGAGAGAGGCGACTTCGCCGGGATTCGAATGAATATACGGGATTCGAACTTGGGAAACGAATGCATTCGTTTCGGGGCTCCTCGTGCCTGAGGCCTATTCTTTTTGATTCGTTCCAGAAAACGAATAGGGGGTGTTTTGGGGGTGTTTCAGGCACGAAATTGGGTGTTTTTGGCATTCGTATTTGTTTCCGGGAAAATTTTCGGCGAGGAGACTGTCCTTTCGAGGTTGGTTGACACCTCCGCAGGGGGAACTGCGAGAGTGTGTAAGATGGAATGCCGTCCCCCGCCTTCGCGGGGGCAGGCTATACGCGGGAATGACGGACGCAAGCGGGGGAGGGACGCTGAATTTCGAATAAGAACTTTCATGCGCCAATGCTAGCAGGGGAGGGGGATGCGTGGCAAGGGGCAAAATGGCACTTTTGGGGGTGTGCTCCACCTTAGCCCTGCAGGATGGACATGATGCATTCCCTGCTAACAAAGCCGGAATTGCGGGCTTCCTCCATGGCTCTAACCAGGGCGGCACCCTCCTCCTCGCTGATGGGGTCGACGATATCCGCGATGTCGGGGGGCAGTTCTACGTCGAAGGCGTCTTCGTACTCACCGGCACTTTTGTGTTCCTGCATAAAGGTTGCGGCTACGTCCAAGCCTTTTTCCATGGCGGCTGACAACTCTGCGCGGGCGTTGTCCCACTCGGACTTGCGGAGCGAGTCGATGGCGCGGTCGTAGTGGTCCCTTGCGGCGTTCGAGGCGGTATTGGGTGTAGGTTGGTGCTTCTTGGTGGCGGTGAGTCGGTCTTGATTGTCTGAGTTTGCTGTCATGGGTGGCTCTCTGTGGGAGGAAACTTAAGATTGATCAGCGAAGGGCACGGCTGTTTTGGTTGGAGGAATAGGTTAGCAAGAAGGCGGGGGTTGTGGCAAGGGGGGGCGCTGATGGGAGTTGGGTGGCTACGGAGACGAGATTCTTCACTCCGCTGCGCTCCGTTCAGAATGACATGTGGGGGAGTCATAGATCCGGTACAAAAACCTGTTGACTGACTGAAATCTCGTGAGATAATAGAGTTATGTAAAGTGTAGAACGCACTTGAAAGGAGATTGTTGCAATGGCCGATAGAAGAGCTGGACGTAGAATTCCTCATGTCCCCAGTAAGGGTGGAGCACAGCCACGTTCGAGGAACAAGAATGGTCGTTGGCGCGAGAAGCGTTCAGATGCGGGCAAGCCTCGCAAGCGTTGATGGAGAAAAATTTCAGGTTTACCACAGAGCAGATTGCGCGGTTGGAACGTGGCCTGCTATCCCTGAGGGCATCCAACGATGCCTCTCCCAAAGTTATCGAAGCGATAGCGGCGGTCCAATATCAGGAGATCCTGCGTCTTAGGACTGAATTGGATGCCGCTATGGGGTTCTCAGAAGATGCTTCGTCGAGAAAAGCTAACGGCGGTACGCCGTACTAGTTCCTCTGCCAAGCTCCCTATTCTAGATTCTTCACTATGTTCCGCCCGCTAATTTGGGCTTACTACTAGCCTCCGGGAAACTACAGGCCAATCTACTGCTCGAATCCCGTCATCTAAGAGGCAGTCGTCACGTCGAAAGAACTCGTTGTCTCCTCCTATAGGCGGAAGACCGTTAAGTTGTCTTTTCCTGAGAGCGATCTGTACAGGTCTTTCTAGATTGTCCCACCATTCGGGTGAAAAGTACGTGTTTTCGAAGAACTCAAACACAAACCTGAGGATGGCATGAGGCAATTCTTCATCAGACAGTTCGTCCATTGTGGCAATGAACTGTTCGGTCTTACGATGGCCCTTGGGCCAACTAAATACGGCTGCTCCACCCCTGTCTGTTGCCAAGAGAGCAAATGTCTTTTGACTAGGTTCCAAATGGAGATCGGCTAAATCCTGCAACAATCGACCACGAAAATCATGAGTGGATTGTGTAGTGCCACTGCAAACGATCTCAGGTCTATTGCCAAACTCCAACACATAGTGGTCAATTTCGTCAAACCGTCCGTTGGTGATCATGTGTTGATACTGGGATCTCAATTGTTTGAGTTCCTTAACTCCGGCAGCTAGGCCTGCGTTGTAGATACGGTTCCATTTCTGCTGCGCTAGTTGTTCCAACGGAGGTCTTCCTTTATCAAAATCACGTCGAAAATCTGAAAGGCCGAGTTCGCAATCTTTCACGAATATCTCATAGCAAATTGAACGATATCCCAAGAGGGCAATTTGGATCGGAGACGCCTTGAATGGTTCTTTTTCTAAGGGCGCAAAGAGTTGGTTGTCATGCCATGCGCAGAACCCCGCAAAAGTTGAGGCCTTCTGAATTCCAACCAAATTTGGCGCACTTTCCGGGTCCCATTTGGAGTCGTCAAATATCTTGCCATGCAGAAAGGTATTATAGACATGTCCATTGTAGGCGATTCCCTTTAGGTCACCGCTCCTGCGAATAGTGTGGGCTCTTATCATGTCACCTTTGCAGGTTGATTTGCCTGCATCCGGATGGAAACAAAGACCTTGCTTAAAGGCTCTCCTGAAACGTACAAGTCCTTCTTGTGCCGTCACGGGAGTTTGAGTTTCTCGGTCTCGATGACACTTTTTGTATTTCTTGCCAGAGCCACACCAACACGGGGCATTTCTACCTAAACTGTTCACCATCCGCCGATGACTCTGCAACTCTGCAATGCTTGGGAACACCGATATCTCCTTATGTAAACTTACGTTCACACAAGTATACACTACCACGTAGCCAAAGCTCCCCCCTACCCCAGCAGCCGCCCCACCGCCCCCTCCACCGCCGCCCCCTCGGGGGACGTTCGCAGCCACGCCCGTAGTTCTCGGCGGACGATGGTGACGGAGATGTTGGACTCAATGTGTTTCAGCATCACCGGCCAATTATGCAAAGGGAAGGGGGGACGTTGCAACGTCCCCCCTTTTCGTTAGTGTATACGAAGGTTTGTGAGTGGGCTGATGCCTATCCCTACGGGCCGCCTTGGTGTTCCACGTTGGCGATTACGGGCTGGCCCACGGGGCCGACGGCGAAGTTTCTGACGTAGGGCTGGATGAGGGCGAATTCATGGACGTGGAAGAGGGGAATAATGCCCGCATCGTCCAGAAGAAGCTGCTCCGCCTGTTGGTAAAGCTGCAGGCGGGCGTCCCTGTCCTGGGTCACCCTGGCCTGCTCCAGAAGGCTGTCGTAGAACGGATTGAAGTATCGGGAGTCGTGGGAGTCGGAGTGGAGCAGCAGGTCCAGGAAATTCTCCGGGTCCGGGTAGTCGGCTACCCAACCGTAGGTAAACATATGGCCGGTCTGCTCTTCCAGATGGTAGATGTACTCCTCGGGGTCCACCAGCGTAGGCGTAACGGTCACGCCCAGGTTCTCTTCCCACGAGTCCAGGAGGAACCGGACCATGGACGAAGGCTCGCCGTTGCGGTCTGTTGCCAGGAACGTAACCTCCGGGAGGTCTTCGTCATATCCGGCCTCTGCCAGCAGCCTCTTCGCTTCTTCAGGGTCGAAGGGGATGCCCCGCAGGTCCTCCGAATAACCCGGTATGCCCGGCGGCAGAAGCCCGCTGGCAAGCTGAACATTCCCGTCGAAGAGTTCGTCTATCAGCTTCTGACGGTCGACGGCCATGGCGAAGGCGCGCCTGACTGTAGGATTGTCCAGCGGGGCCTGGTCGGAATCGATGCCCACGTAATAGCTGACCAGCTGGTTGAATTCCTGGAGATGACTGCTGAATACTGCGTCGGTCCTGTAGCGGTCGACGGAGGACAATCTGACGAATATGCCGTCCCAGTAGCCCGACACATACATATCCCGACCGTTGGCGCCGGGGAGGGCCCTGAAGGGGGAGATTATGTGCTGCATGGCGACGGGGGTGTGGTAGCCGTCGAATCGCTTGAGGATGATGAATTCTCCCTCGTCCCAGCTGTGCAGGGTATAGGGGCCGGAGCCGTTCAGCGATTCCGTCCGCCACCACTCTTCGCCCTGCCCCTCCACGGCGGCGGAGTCCACCACGTAGCTGGAGGGGTAGGTGAGCTTGGCCAGGAAATACTCCTTGGGGGCGTCGATGGTGATGCGGAGAGTGCGGTCGTCGACCACCACGACGCCGGAAATCTCGGCGGCTTCGCCTTCCAGCTTCTCGCGCACCCCGACGATATCCACCAGATACAGGAACGCGGTTTCGCTGTGAAGTTCGGGCTCCGTGGCCCGTTCCAGGGAGTATTTGAAGTCCGCGGCGGTGATGGGCCTGCCGTTGTGGAAAGTGATGCCCTCCCTGATGGTGAAGGTGTAGACGGTACCCGACTCGTCCACATCCCAGGACTCGGCCAGATCGGAGACGACGGAGAGGCCTTCGTCCAGCTTCACCAGGCCGCTGAAGATGCCGGAGACGTAAAAGTGGGAGGTGGTCTCGCGGGCAACGTGGGGGTCGAGGGTGCTGGGTTCTCCCAGTGGCATGGTGAAGGCCGTGTCACGGGCGATGCCGTAGGGCGCGGGAGCGGAAGTCGCCAGCGTTTCGAAGACCTTGTCGATGTCTCTCTGCTGGTCTTGCATCACAGCCACGGGGCCGGACGCTGCCAGAACGAAGGTCGCTGTGCCTCTCATGGCTGCCTGAATTACTGCTATTGAGTCCCCATCCTTGGAATCTACCGTCAGGTTGGCGCGAAAGGCGGGGGTGTCCTTGTCAGGCTTGAAGTAGTCCAGCTCATCCAGCGAGGGAACGCCAAATTCTCCCGCCAATGACTCTATCGCGCCCAGTATAGTAGGACGCAGGTCTGCGTCCGGGGCGTTGAACTCCAGCGTTATCTGCAGGGTTACGCCGTCTTCGCCTTCCAGCATCGCCCAGGGAGCCTCTTCTTCTTCGCCCACGTCAACGGACGTCCAGGACCGGGGATGCATGAAAGAGATGCCGAGGGTTTCATCTTCGAAGAGGGTGTACCTGATGGCCGCCAAAGTTTCGTCGAGGGCTGTCAGCGTTTGAGCGGCCGTTGGCCGGTCCGATGAATCCTGGGCGACGTAGGCCCAGCGGATGACGCCGTCGGAGCCGATAATGAAGGTGGAGGGGGCGGCCAGGCCGTCGTCAAGAAGGTCGTCGACGCCGAAGGCCTTAACGGCGACGCCTTCCGGGTCTGCGAGAATCACGTACTCCGCGCCGTAGAGGTCTCGCATTTCAATGGCGCCTGCCACGTCGTCTCTGCTTACGGTGATTATTTCCGCGTTTAGATCCTGGAATTCCGGGTACCGCTCTTGCAGCTCGCCGAGCTGCGACTGGCAGACCGCTCAGAAGAATCCGCGGTAGAAGACGAGGACGACAGCGTCGTGGGCGGAAAGCGTCTCATGCAGACCTACCGGAGAGCGGTCCGCATTTGGGAGGGTGAAGTCCGGCGCGGCATCGCCAACTTTGAGGGGGTTTTCAGCCTGGACGATTGCCGTGGGTTCCGGAGTGCGTTCGGGCTCCGGGGTGGGTTCGGGCGTTGGCGCAGGTGTAGGCGGAGGAGTTCGCTCAGGGGTGGGGGCAGGCGTCGGGGCCGGCGTGGGTGCAGGTGTCGGTGCTGCAGTAGGCGTCGGAACTGGGGTTGGTGCTGGTGAGGGCGTCGGCGACGGTGCGGCTACGGGGGTCGCCAGCGGGGTTGGCTCCGTCGTTCCATCGTCGGAGATGAACACGAACACCGCAATTGAGGCGATGATCAGCACCATCGCGACTGCTGCAACCAACGCGTAGGACCAATTCATGGACTCGGATTCTCCTGGAAAGGATTTGGCAAGATAGCGAGGCCCTTCACCGCCTCATGGTTTGATGATATCAAACATTTGCAGTGCATACACAAGATAGTACGTGGAGAAGGCGCTAATAGTTCCATAAGCGGGGCTGGTGGCGGTCTAACTGCTGCTGTCGGCCTTTGCCGCGTCCAGCCGGGGCATGGCCCAGCCGAGCAGCCCCGCCGAGACGAGAAGCGCTCCCGCCGGAATTATCACCCACTGGTAGCTCTGCGTGGTGTCGAAGATCCACCCGGCATAGAGGGGTGTACCAAGACCGAGGACGCTGAAGGTCGCCATTATGCCGCCCCGCAGCACGCCGAAGCTCTTCCGCCCGAACTGGTCCGCCAGCATGGCCCAGCCGAGGGGGAGCCCGCCTTCGCTGAAGGCCCACATTACGAAAACGATAACCATCTGCCACGCCGCTATCTCGTCCCACATAGCCAGGCTGAACATCCCCATTCCCGCGATTATTGCACCCGCCGACGCGACCACCTTCTTCTCATACCGGTCGCCCAGCCAGCCCATAAGGAGCGAGATGGGCAGCCAGGAAAGGGACATGAAGGCGATGAGAAGCCCGGCGGTCCCTTCGTCTATTCCCTTCCAGATCATGATGGCGACAACGTGGATGGCAACGGCGGTGAACACCATGCCGCGCATGGCCAGCGACAGGGAGAGGATCCAGTAGGTGGGTGTGCGGAAGGCTTCCGACGGGCTCATGCCCTCGTAGGAGATTGGTTCACTAACCGGCGCTGATGGACGGGCCGGCTCCGCCGGACTTCTCTCTTCCGGTGGAGGGTCGCCGTCGGGCAGCAGGCCCCGTTCCTCCGGCGAGCTGTACATGCGAGTGCTGAGGGGCAGGTAGATAACCCACATCATCAAGCCCGCCCCAAGCAGCGTGGTCCTCCATCCGAAAGCGTCGCTGGCCAGTGAGACGAGAGGCGGAAGGGACGCGCCTCCTATGGAGAAGCCAAGGACGGTGATGGCCAGCGCCATCCCGCGCTTGCGGATGAACCAGCGGCAGGTGGCGGTGATTGACGTGGAGTCGAAGCCCCCCATGATTGGCGGGGAAAGCACCAGCAGCACCACCAGAAAATAGGTCAGGTACGAGTCGACACGGCTCAGCAGGATGAAGCCCAGTCCTGCAAACAGGGCGCAGAAGAAGAGCACACGACCCGGGCCGAACCGGTCTATGACGATGCCGATGAAGGGGCTTTGCACCGCCGAAATTCCCCGCGTGAGGGACAGGGGCAGCGACGCGGCGGCGCGGCTCATGCCCAGTTCGCGGGTAATGGGCAGGAATAGGACGGCGAAGCCGATGAAGTAGAGACCGGCGGGGACGGCGTTGACCAGCAGGCCGATGAGGACAATCCACCAGCCGTAGAAGATCCCTTTCCTGGCGCCTCTGGAAGCCATTCACCCCACCCGCAAAGGGGATTATTGAGAATTGAACCCGGCGGATGACTCACGCCCGGGCATTGATATTCTCAAGCCGCGCCGACTTTGGCGTCAATACCAACCATGACCGGTTTGCCAGCCGTCCGCCTGCTCCTAGGCATTTGTTTACCCTCGCATCGGTTGCATGGTAACATCAACCCACTGGCACGTTAGGGCTATCTCTTGTTGTGGTGAATGTGAATTGAGCGGAAATGAAGCTAATTCTCTTCATAGTCATACTTCTAACTTCGGTGTCAGTCATTGCCGCTTGCACCTCGAATGGAGACGATGCAACCACGCCTGCGAGCACGGTTAAGCCGAGGGTACAGGCAGAGTCGCACACAGCTGTAACAAGGACGCCCTTGGTGGTGACGAAGACTCCCGTTCCCACACCAGCCCCTGAACCGACGCCCCCACCCACACCAAGGCCGACGCCGACGCCTACTGGCACAGAGACGCCGGCGGTGGCGTTAGAGACACCTACAGGTACAGGGACACCACCGATAAGCGTAGCTCCCCCTCTCTATACGGGTCCCACCTCCCTAGAAGAGAGGATCTTCGCGTCGCCCGTTATCGCCAGGGTACAGCTGGACTCCGTGTCTTCCACGACAGAGCTGGGCACTACGTACCAGGGGATGAAATATCTAGCGCTGCTGGAGTTCAGCTTCAGCGTTGAGGAGTACCTGAAGGGGAGCGGGGCCGACGACATAGTGGCGGTGTGGGACGCTGCTCCATTCTTTGACACGCAGCAGGAGGCAGAGGACGCGCTTCCAGCCATAGCTGCCGCCCGAGACGCCCAGTGGGATGACCGGGATGCGATTGTCTTTCTGCAAACCTCCGAGGCATCTCTCCCTAGCACACAGCAGGCCAATCGGTACTACCTGGCGTGGGGGGGCAGCAAGATCATGTACGGAGACTACGACGTATACAGCATAGCGAGCCGGCACAACAAGCTGTGGCTGCCGGCGGTGAGTGAGTCGTCGCAAGCCACCGGGGATCAGCAGCGCTTTCTGACCGACGTGCCGCCGGCCACAGGGACGGCACCCTCGATAGCCTTGGGAGAGATCAAGACCCGAATAAGTGCCGTCTATGCCAAGCTTGATGCAGGAGACGGTTCGGAGGAGTACAGAGAGTGTGTGCAACGGACATATCGGTATGAAGGGATGGACCGCTATAGTATCCAGACCGGGGGTGATGGATATTTTTACAGGATCCCTGACGGAGAGCTGGACTCGGGCCTGGGCGCCTCCGGCGTAGTTTACGAGTCCGTAGCCTATGGCGGTCTTCCAAATATACGCGCCGAAGTTTGGCTCGACGGCGGCGACGCGGACTTGTTCAGGGTTGACTTCAGCGATGGCGTTCTCTACGACTTTTCGGGTGACGGAACGAACGACTCCATTCAGTATGCTCAGCGGGTGGTATCTGCGCGCCCGCTTCCCGCAGGAGTGTACATCATGCAATACAACAACAGGGATGCTCATTTTGTGCGTTGCGACGGATATTCGTCCCGCTACAAGTGGAGAGTAACGGTCGCCGCCCCCGCCGGCACCCTCCACGAAGCCTTCTTCGACCCGGTCACCGTTGGAACGGCAGTGGCGGCGGACGGGACCAACGGCGTTCTCAAGCCCGCGTCCTTCACCGACGTTAACGGGGCATCGGCGACACTGGAGCGGATAGCGTGGGAGCCGGGCACAGTGAAGGTGGAAGTGAATCCCAGCGACGCCCTCACGGGTCAGCTTCTGGACTTCATTGAATTGGACGGCACCGTGTCGCTGTCACTGAATGCTGCGGATGCGACGGTGGACACCGTGAACGACACCCTGAGCTGGGCCGTGGACTCGCAACCGTGGGAGGACGGCGACCTGCTGATGCTGCGCATCAGCGAGCCCTGACGACACCCACATCCTCCTCCAACAGTGGTAAGCTGGTAGCGAAACATCCGGCAGGGGAGGAAAAATTCACCATGACCAAGGCCTACGTGCTCATCAACTCCGAGGTTGTTTATACCAAAGAGGTTATGGAGGCGCTGCACAATCTGGAAGGCCTGGTGGAAGTCCACGAGGTCCTTGGCCCCTACGACATCGTGGCGGAGGTGGTGGCGGAAAACGTGGAGGCGATTCTGGTCATTTTGCAGAATCAGATTCGGAGCATCAGCGGCATCCGAAACACGGTTACGTGCGTCACCACGGACTAGGGGTCACTGCGTGACGGCAAGTTTCGCAGAGTTGGGCGTGGGTAGTGGGGTGAAGAAGGGAGAGGGGGAGTGGATTCCGGCTTGCGACGGAACTACGGAAGGCAGGGGCTCTGGAGTTGGGGAGAGCAACCACAAGGGTCGCCCGTACGGGATTGTCTTGGGGAAGGTTGGCTACCACCGGTTACGAGATTCTTCACTACGCTGCGCTTCGTTCAGAATGACATGTGGGTTGAGGGGTTAGATTGCGCTTAGCTGGCGGAGGTTAACGAGGTCTTGGGCAGAGAGGCCCATTTCGTCAGAGTAAACTTCGCTGTTGTGCTCGCCCAGCATTGGCGCGGGTAGGCGCAGCGACCACGGGCACTCCGGCAGCCGGAACATCTCGCCGGGCACTCTTAGTCTTCCCATGACGGGATGCTCTATTTCCGCAAAGTAGCCCCGCTCCTCCAGCTGAGGGCAGCTGGCAAGGTCTTCGGAGGTCTGGACGACGCCCGCCACGAACCCCTCCGACATGAAGGTGTTGAAGTACTCCAGCTTCTTCCACTGCTTCAGAAGAGGCAGAAGCACCTCGTCCAGCTCCTCCCGGTGCTCCGCAATCATCTGGCGGTCCTGAAAGAGGGTGTCGTCCAGTTCGGGGTGTCCGAGAAAGGTGACGTACTCGTAGAAGGGCGCCGTAGGACGGCCCCGCTGCATCGTCGGCGCGATGAAACCGTCGGCGGCGGGAACAATGCCCTCGAACCGCGTGCCTTTGAAGGAGCCGCTTTCGATCTTGGGCGCGCGCCGCTCGATGGTGCCGGTGTAGGAATATCGGGTGGCGCTGTCGTAGTGGTGGGCTGCCACCGACTCCTGCAGCGACAGGTCGATGTGCTGCCCTTCGCCCGTCATCAGCCGCGAGAACAACGCAGCGGAAGTGGCGTAGGCGGCTATCATCCCTCCCATGTAGAAGCTCTGGGGATGGCCGTGCTTCAGCGGCTCCCGGTCGTGGGCGCCGCTGGAGTACATCATCCCGCTCATGGCGTAGTAGACCAGGTCGCTGCCCGCGTAGTCGCGGTAGGGCCCGAACTGACCGAAGGGGGTGATGGACGTGACCACCAATCCCGGGTTCACCTTCTCCAAGTCTTCGTAACCGAGACCCAGCGACGCGAGATACCCAGCCGGGAAGCTCTCCAGCAGGACGTCGGCATCCTTGATCAACTCCAGCAGGAGTTTGCGACCGGCGGCGGTCTTCAGATTCAGGGTGACGCCGCGCTTGTTGCAGTTCAGGTAGAAGAAGAGCAGGCTCTTCTCCGGGTGTGGGTCGTCGTGGAAGAAGGGGCCGACGGTGCGGGCGGGGTCTCCGGCGGGCGCGGGCTCCACCTTCAGCACCTCCGAGCCGTAGTCGGCAAACATCTTGGAGGCCAGCGGCCCGGCGATGTGGGTGCTCAGGTCGACGATCTTGAACTGGCCGAGGGCGGTGTCGAGCATTCTAGTCCGTCCCCACAATCTCGCCGTAGTCCGGGTCGTAGCCCGCCAGCGTCCCCTCCTCGAGTTGACGCTGGTAGGAGGGAGGCTTGAAGTCGGGCGGGTCCGTCGGAATCTTGCCGAGCATATTGATGTCGTAGAGCCGTTTTATTTCGGCGTCGTCGCGGCCCAGCAGATCGCCGAGAATGAACTCGTTGTGCTCGCCCAAACCCGGCGCGGGCCTACGAATTTTGGCAGGCGTCTTCGACATTTTCCACGGGCGGCCGAAGTATATCTTTGGCCCTATGCCGGAGTCGGGGTGGTGCTCAATCCGCTCGTAGAAGCCGCGCTGCCTCATGTGGGGGTTCGTCAGTACCTGGCGGCTGTTCATCACCGTAGCGGCGGGAATTCCCTGTCCCTGCAGGGCGTCCATCAACTCAGTATGGCTCCATCCGGCGGTCCACTGACCCAGAAGCTCGTCCAGTTCGTCCTGATGCTTGAGACGGGAGGGAGCGTCGGCAAACCGCTCGTCCAGGACCCAGGCCACGCTGTCCATGACCTTGAGCAGGGACTGCCACTGATCGTCGTTCTCGATGCCGATGGCTATCCAGTTATCGTCGCCGCGGCAGGGGTAGACGCCGTGGGGGGCGTGGTAGGGATGGCGGTTCCCCATCAGCCGTCCGTTCCGTCCGTTCACTTCCCAGTCGAGCAGGGCGTCTCCCATGGTGGCGACGCCGATCTGGTACATGGCGAGATCGAGCCACTGGCCCTTGCCGGTCTTTTGACGGTAGTGGAGGGCGGCCAGGATGGCGAACACCGCCGTCCAACCCACGTGCTGGTCGAAGAAGGACTTGCCGACGCGACGCGGCCCTTCGTCGGGGTATCCGGTGAACTGGCTCAGGCCGCAGGTGAGTTCAAACATGCGCCCGATGCCCGCATAGGTCCTCCACGGCCCGGTATGGCCGAAGCCGGTGTTGGATACGTAGATAAGGTCCGGCTTTTCTTTTTTCAGGTCCTCGTAGGAGAGGCCCAGCCGCTTCATCGTTCCGGCGCGGTTGTTTTCCACCACAACGTCGCTGATGCGGGCAAGCTCCTTGAAGGCCTGCACCCCTTCGGCGACTTTCAGGTTCAGGGTGACGCCGAGCTTGCTGCGCTGGAGGGTGTTGAAGGAGCCGTCCCGATTCCAGGGGTCTTCGCCCGGTTCGTTGTCGGCGTAGAGAAGACGGGCGGCCTCGGTGCGAAAGAGGGTGTGGGTCTCGACCTTGATGACCTCCGCGCCCATGTCCGCCATTATGTGAAGCGCCATGGGCATGGCCACCATGGTGGTGGAGTCGATGATGCGCAGTCCGGCGAGGGGGCCTTTCTTCCTGGAAGCGTCGCTCGTCAACGTCTAAAGCTCCAGCGGGACTTCCATGCCGAGGCCCCGCTCCTTCGCCTTGCGGTAGACGTAGGCCGCGGCGGCAACGTCGCTGACGGCGATTCCCTGGGACTCGAAAAGGGTAATTTCGTCGTCGGAGTCGCGGCCCGAAACCCGGCCTGCAACCACGGAAGCCAAATCGTGGATCTGGTCCCAGCGCACCCTGCCGCGTTCGATGGGGTAAAGCAGGTCGCCCGCTTCGATTTTTGCGTCCTCAATGCTGTCGACGACGATGCGGTTGGAACGTCGGATGACGTCGTCGTCTACCTCCTGGCGTATCCAGTGGTTGCTGCCCGCGGCGTTTACGTGCATCCCCGGCTCCAGCCATTCGCCCAGCAGGACGGGACGGCGGGTAGTGGTCATGGTGATGACGACGTCGGAGTCTCGGACGCATTCCTCGGCGCTTTCAGCCTGGGAAACTTCAATGCCCAGCTTGGCGGACATCTCGTCGCAGAACCTGGCTGAGGCTTCCGAGAAGCGGTCGTAGGCTTTGACAGACTTGATGTCGCGGACGGCGCAGACGCCCTCGAGCTGTCCGCGACCCTGGAAGCCTGTGCCGATGATGCCGACGGTCGCTGAGTCCTTTCGAGCCATGTGTCGCGTTGCAACGGCGCTGACGGCGCTGGTGCGAAGCAGTGAGCAGCGCGGGCCCTGCACCAGCGACAGCAGGTCGCCGGTGTTGCTGTCGTAGAGCAGGATGAGGAAGCGGGTACCGGCGCGAAAGCTGGTGTATGTCTTCAGTCCGAAGACTCCGCTGCCCTGCACCGAAGCCGCCATGAGATGGTGAAACCCTCGAGGCAGCCTGATGCGGGAGCGCGGGCGATTCCACGTGTCCCCCCGGCCCGCCTGAAGAAAGGCGTCCTCCATGACCTCCACGCAGTCGGCCATGGACATGACCTGGTCGACTTCGGCGTCGCCCAACAGCAGCGCCATTATCCTACCCCCAACATGTCATTCTGAGGAGCGCAGCGACGAAGAATCTCGCTTCCCACGCTCAACGCCGTTCCCCAAACATAGATATTCAATTCCTACCCTAGTACCAGTTCTTCCTATAGGTGTTGTAGCCGACGAAGGGAGGACGGGCCGGATGGGGCACGGGTAACTGCACCGGCCCCGACTCTCGAGAAGGAAGGTAGACCGTGGCGGAGCCGGGGGCTTGGGCTTCCCCGACCTGGTTGGTTCCGTCGATGTCGATGCCGACGGCGCAGTATTCCGCCTCGCCGGGCACTGCTCCGGGACCTTCCTCGCCTCGCTGCACCTCCTTGAACTTCTTGGCAATCGTGCCCTTGTAGATGGTCACGTCTCCGTAAAAGACCGGCTTGCGCATGGCGATGTAGAAGCGGCGGATGAACCCTTCGTCGCCCATCCAATTGGTCAACAGCTGGGCCGGAATCTGCACCCGCTGAACGCCAAAGTCGAAGGGGCCGGGGAGCCCGCGATAGATGGCCAGCAGCGCATCTTCGTGCTCGGAGCCGGGGGTCCACGGCCAGCGGGTTATGGGATGCACCCGCACCCACTCGCCCGTCTTCTTGGAGTGGTGGTAGGAAGGTTCAAAGGCCAGCTCGTCGCCCGGCAGGTTCTCCGCGGCCTTGGTGCAGTAGTCCATGAAGTGACGCGACACCTGGTCCTGCAGCGTCCACGGCGGCAGGACGAAGGGGCCGATTCCGTCACCCACGTTCACGTCCTCCCAGTAGAGCGGCTCCGCGCCGCGACGCTTGAAGCCCTCGATCATCCCCACGTATTCCTCAATCTGCTCCGGCGAGTACTGGGAAGCCTTACGTTCGTACATCATGTGCTGGCCCAGCCGTTCGCGGGGCACCGCGCGGGTGGACTCCATGTTGCGCTGGGGAACCATAATCTGGGTGCCGTAGCACTTGGCGGGCATGTCCCCGTGGAAGTCGTGGTAGTAGCACTCGGAAATCAGAAATATCAGCTTGCCCTGGGAGCCGGACCTTTCGATCAGCTCCTTGGTTACCTTCGACGAGCGGAACTTGGCTCCGGCCCGGATAACGTCGTAGAACTCCCATGCCGTCCCTGAGATGAAGTTGGCCATCGGATATCCCTGGGGCCTTTTTGCGCCATGCGCCGACGGATACCGGATGAGGGCGAGAACGGGTCCCGGCGCTATCTGTGAGCCGTACCGGGAGCGCAGACCGTACTCGGGGTCGGTGAAGAGGGGATTGTCATCGCCGATGCTTAGGGCATAGTTGCGGATGGTCCGCTCGTCCAGCCGCAGGGTCGCCTCGTATGGGGGCCCCGACTGGTCGATGGGCGAGGGTGGATCCGGAGGGAGGTTTTCCATGACCTCCTGGTCGATCATAGCCCTGGTCCGCTCGATATATTCTTCGATGGCCTCTTCGAAGGTCTGATTGGTGGTCATGGATATCTCCTCTATCGGAATCGACAGCCTAGTGCGGGATGGGCAGCGACACGGGATGCCCCGGAGATGGCAGGTAAGCCACGGCCTTGCCGATGGCGACAGTCTCTCCCAACTGGTTGACGCCGTTGATTCTGACCTCAACGGCGAAATATGTCTCGCTGCCTACGCGCTCCTTGTACTTGTCCGACACCGTCCCACGCAGCCACATGGTATCCCCGTACAAGAAGTGGTTGGGCAGTTCGATGTCCAGGGAGCGCAGGAATGCGTCGTCGCCCATCCAGTGGGTAATCACCTGCCCTGCAACGCAGACCACGTGCATCCCCCGGCTGAAGGGGGCGACGAATCCGGCGTCGCGGCAGGACAGAATGTCCTCGTACTCCTGGTCGGCGTCCCAGTAGGGCCAGTTGGTGGAGGGATTGGTGCGGACCCGACCGGGCATACGCTTCAGGTCGTTGTAAACCGGCGAGCCGAGGGGCATAGTCTTTTGTTCCGCCACTGTCCACGCCATCATGTCGGAGAGACTCAGAGGGCCTTTCACAAGCTGGGGAAGTTCTTCCCCTACCTCCGCATCCTCCCAGTACCGGAGCAGGCGGCCTCTAGGGGGTGGTTCATCCTCGATACCCTGCCGGATGTTTTCGATCTCTTCGTCGGAGTAGACGTATATTTCCCGGTCGCAGATCATCTCCTCACCCGTGCGGTAAGGTACGAGAGCCGTAGTTCCTGAACTGAAGCCGATGAGCCCGCCGTGGGAGTTGCGATAGACGGCGCGGCAGTCCACGTTGGCGGTAGCCTTACCCCCAATGGATTGTCCCGAGGAAACTCCCGTCACCTCCAAGCCGCTGGTCAGCCGGTCACCCACCCGGACTACGTCCACCAGATCAATTGAGGCGCGGCGGGTGATTCTGGTGACGCCGTAGTCCTTGGTCTGATAGGCAGCGGCGGTGGTGGGAGTGCGGATGGCGGCAACGAAAGTCGGCGGGGCGATCATGCTGTGGTACTTGGTGCCCACACCGGCGGCGGGGTCCTTGTACAGGGGATTGGGATCGCCGAGGGCGGCGCAGAACCGCCGGATAGTCAGCCAGTCCGCCAGGTCCGCGCCCTGGGGAACGTCCTCGGCCTGCTGACCGACGTAGGCTTGGGAATCATTCAGAAACTGCTCAATCCTGTCTGTCATGTTTTCTCCCAAAGCCGGATTTTGCCCACAGGCTCCGGCTTTCTAGTCCTGCGTGGGAATCCTGGACCAGGTCGCTAGATTAGGGTCTTCCATCAGCCCGCGGTCGCCGATAATCTCTCTGGCTGCCAGCAGGGTGACGTTCGGGTCGTTGGAGACCATCACCCACTCCGGGGCCTCAGGAATCCAGTAGGGGGACGTTATCCGCACGAGCTTCCCTTCCCCGGGCTCCAGATATACGCCAATCTTGCTTGGGTCCACGGTTTTTGTCCCTTCAGTTAAGCGCCGGGACAGCAGTGCGAGGCTGCCTGCTTGGGGGTTGTCCCTTCAAGTCCCAGCGAACGGGATTATAGATATGATGTCCAAAGCCGTCAACGACGGGGGAGTTGCTTGTGGAGGTATCGTGGCGCGTAGACTGTTACAACAAGAGTGATGCGGCGTGAGATGCGCAAATCTTACAGATACAACCGGCGTTGGTGAAATGTCTAACGCCTACCGTGGCTTCTCCGAAACGGTCAGCTCGCAGAAAGATTAGATCAAAAAGCTCAGTCTCGCCATTTTCAAGATATCTGCGGATAGAGTAGGCGCATAAATCAGCCAATTGAACCATGCTCGTCAGTTGGCTGTCTACGAACATCGGGGTTTCAATTACGTGCTCAATTTCAGTCCAGAGAGTTCCTCTATCGAGAAAAGTCTTCATCAGTTCCGTGTGCTTTCGAGCCACGGTCTGGTTGTTATCGTGAATCAGCAACCCAAAACCCTGTTGCCGATTTTGAAGATAGCGTTCAAATCGAGAGACAATTTGCTCCAAAGCTTGTTCGTGCACTGTGGTTTTGGCAATTGAGGGATCAAAATGTACTTTGTCGATGCATTCTGCGAATAGTCGTGCAACTCCCCATTCTGAGATAAGCCGCGCGATATCTGAAACTGCTCGTTGCCGCTCGGCATGAGTCAAATGAACATAGGCTTCTGTCTTCTTGTAGTTTTTCTTGACTTGCTTATAGCTTTTGGAGTTTGTCTTCTGCAGTCGCAACAATTCAGCATTCCTACGCTTGTTCACTTCAGAGCGTCGCCTCTCGTGAGAAAGGGTACTGAAGCCGGATATCTGATGCTGCTCAAGGTACTTCCGCATCATCCACGCAACGTGGATCTCGGCATTTTCTAGCTTATATTGCCTCTTTATATTCTCCAACTGCCTATGATGTTGCTTCCAATACTCATCGGGGATAGATAGCCCAGCCAACACGTAGTGCGAGGTATTTCCTGGAATGTCTGGTGTCCCTGATTCGTCGATATAGCAAAGATGCAAGGGAAAATCTCCACAAAAAAAGCGACTAGGTTCCGGGCTTCAGCCCCGATTAGAGACGCTTGGCGACTCTTCCTAGACGCAAGGTGATTATACCACTTACGAGTGTGCAGTCAACACAATCAATTGGGAGGTCTCACGACAGTCCGTAAAGCCACCACATCGATGTTTCTGGCTGGATTACGGTTGGGGCGATACCCCAATCAACAGGCTAGAAGTTGGGACCCCCCACCTGGGGCAGCACGTCCTGTAAGGGCGAGCGGAACCCCAGCAGCGTCCGGTCAAGGCTGTCCAGGTTTGGACGACCGCACAGCGCCATCGTCATCTCCATCTCATCCTTGAGGATCTGAAGCACGTGTCGAACTCCTGCTTGGCCGTCGACGGCCAGACCCCAGAACAGGGGACGGCCGATAAGCACCGCCCTCGCGCCCAGAGCCACCGCCTTGACGATGTCCGCCCCGCGGCGAATGCCTCCGTCCATGTATACCTCAACCTGCCCGTCGGTGGCGTCTACAACCTCCGGAAGCACTTCGATGGTGGCGAAGGTGGTGTCAAGCTGCCGCGCCCCGTGGTTGGAAACGACAATCGCCTTCGCGCCGTACTGGCCGCAGCGGGCCGCTTCTTCGGCGGTCATGATTCCCTTCATGACGATGGGTAAATCGGTCTTGGACGCCAGCCATTCCAGGTAGTCCCAGGAGGCCGCCGGATCGCGCACCAGGCTGTTTGCCCACCGATAGTTGCCCCTCTGCGGAGGCACATATTCGTTGCGGATGTTGCGCTCCCGCTTGGAATCTGTCTTGATGTCCAGCGTCAGGCAGATGGCGGAAAAACCTGCCTCCTCCGCCCGGTGGACCACCTCCACCGTCATGCCCCGGTCGGTATAGAAATACTGCTGGAACCATATTGGCCCCGTCGCTGCCTGGGCGACTTCTTCCATCGTGTATGTGGAGCCGGAGCTGAGAAGCAAAACCGTCCCTGCATCGCCCGCCGCTCGTACCGTCGCCAGCTCTGCGTCGGGATGTGCCCGAGCGTGGGCGCCGGAGGGAGCGGGCATCACGGGAAAAGTTATCTCGTGGCCCAGAACGGTCGTCGACGTGTCGATGACGCTCACGTCCTCCATCATCTTTGGACGAAGCACGATGGCGTCCAGCATTTGGCGGGTCCGTTCCAGCGTAATCTCGTCAGTGGCTCCACCGGCGATGAAGTCGTACTCGCTCTTCGACAGCCGCTCCTTTGCAAGGGGTTCGAATTCGTAGATGTTGATGGGGCCTACAGCCATATCCAACCCTCCGCCGATGGAATTACTGGAAAGTAGCAGTATATGAAGGGGCGATGGGGGCCGTCAACGCAGTGAGATGGCAAGAGTGGGCGGGTGTGAATGGAGGGCGACGCAGCGGTGGGAGAAATTTTGCCCGAAGCAGACTATATTATCCCCGTGTTTCGATAAGGACTTTGCCGCCCTCCCTTACTTCTACGTGCAAGTCGTGGTCCTCCAGCATCCGCATACCAACGAGGGACATACCCGTTGAAGCAATCGCCTCAACTTTTCTAGGCGAGCCATCCCACATAACTATGACGTTGAAAACATTTAATCTTTCTTCGCTCCCGTCGGCAAAAACTACGGGCGTGTCATAGGCAAATTCCAGACTCAACTCGGACACCAAGAATGACGGTAGGAAAAGGAACCTGTTAAAGCCTGTGTCGATTACAGCTTCGATTTCTCGTGAATGACCAGATGGACTAAGGATGGAAAGGCTAATGACTGCTTCGAATTCATCGTTGACTACTCCTTGGACCAATTCGTCCTCCTCGGAGCGCCGCCAATTCCTACCACCGCCTCGTAGCCAATCCACTCCATCCACACGTCAATCGCCTGCGGCCTCATTTCTCCAAGCTTGCTTCGAGCCTCCATTGGAGCATCACCCACGGCCCAACAGCCGCTGACCACATCTATGGCGACGTACTTGCCGACGAGTTCCGGCTCCACCTCGTGACGGACGTCCCGCACATAAATCTCTCTCCCCAAGCGGCCCGTTTCTTTAGCATCATACTTGCGCTGCCGCACGTGCTTCTTGTGCGTATTGTTGGCTGTTCCCGCGTCCTTCATCCATCCCTCCGTTGCAGTTGCCTACCTTTGTTATTTCTAGATTCTACACCCCGAACATAAGTAAGACAACCTGAAGCCCCGAATACCGCTCAAACCCTTCAGTCAAACACAATGCCTGAATTGATTCCGTCATGATATATTCTTGTCGAAATCACGGTTAGCAGGAGGCGTCTCATCATTACTACGCAAGTTGCCGACCCGATTGCCGGGCTGCGAGAATACCAGCTAGACCTTCTGGCCCGGCTCCTTGCCGACTTCGAAAGGACCGACGAGCCGGTTATGATGCAGCTCCCCACCGGCGGCGGGAAGACGGTCATCGCCGCCGCTTTCCTGTCGAAGTACCTGACCGGGGGGCGCAAGGCCGTCTGGCTGACCCATCGTAAAGAGCTGGCAAGCCAGACCGAAAGAATCCTGTTCGAGACGGGCTTGGCCGCCACGTGCAACGTCAGGTGGACGCCCGGGACCAGGGCGCCTAAAATCGCCAACGGAGCCGTTATCCTGATGGCCCAGACCGTCGGTCGTCGGACCATCAACATCGCAGACGATGTTTGGGGCGACTACCACGAGGACGACGTGATGATAATCGATGAGGCTCATCACGCCGTCGCAAAGGGCTGGGAGAGGGCCATACGCCAGTGGCCGGGCCGCGTATTGGGTATGACGGCAACGCCCTGGCGACTGTCGAAGAAAGAAGGGTTAGACCACCTCTTCAGCCTGCTCGTATCGGGGCCGCAAATCGCCGATCTTCAGGCGAACGGGTCTCTTTGCCACGCCCAGGTGGTTATGCCCGAAGAACAGAATCGCATCGAAGGCGGCAAGGTCGGCTCAACCGGCGACTACACGGAGAAGGGCATCGAAGCGGCGAATGGCTCCAGAGACGTGATGACGGCCCGCGCCCTCAAGTTCTGGCAGCAGCACGCCGCCGACCGGCAAACGATTGTCTACGCCGTTTCCGTTGCCCACGCAGACAATTTGGCAGCCCTGCTGTTGGGCCAAGGCATCCCCGCAGCGGCAATTCACGCCAGAACCGATGCGACGACGAGAGCGCAGGCAATCGATGACTTTTCGGAAGGTAGACTGAGGGTGCTGGTCAACGTGGCCATCGCCACGGAAGGCTTCGACCTGCCGGACGCTTCCTGTATCGTGATTGCCCGGCCCACCAAGAGCCTATCGCTATACTTGCAGATGGTTGGGCGGGGCCTGCGTCCCAAAGAATACGGCGGCGACTGCCTGATTCTGGACCTGGCGGGCAACGCTCTTGAACACGACCTGCCCGAGCAGAGCCGCCAGTGGTCCCTGGAAGCGCGGGGAGAAGCAGAGAGCGGAGAGCCGCCGGTTATCCTTTGCGCCGAATGCCAGACCGCGTCGCCCTCCAGCAGTCATGCGTGCAGGAACTGCAGCATGCCCTTCGGCAAAGACTGCCAGAGGTGCGGGAAGTGGCGCACTTTCAGGACAGGATGGGTGTTGCAGGAACTGTGCAGTCTGTCCCACGACCCGGTGTGCGACTACTGTCACGCCGACGCTCACGAAAGGGCTAACCTTGCTCCGGTGCCCATAAGCCAACTGCTGCAACGTTTAACCCGGCAAGTGCCCGGCTCCAATGGCATTGCCCGTCTGTATGAGAAGCACGAAGAGGTCAAGGACGCTCTCCTGACTGTGTTGGGCAAGTTGGGTGGCGAAGGGGCGTCCGGCGCCGTCATCGGACTTACCGCCGGGCTGCTTTACGAGGCAGAGGCCAGACGGCTGAATCTGAACGTATCGAAGGAAGATTTGGAAAGCGTCCTTTCCTTCCCAGACCCGAAAGACTACGTGAAACTCGAAGCGCAGGAGCGAAGCCGTCTGTTGCTGAGGCTGACCTACCAGGACACTTCTTCCCATAGCGATTTGCGTCGAAAGATCAGCCAGGCCCATCAGCGATTGCAGAAGTCCGGTCACTGCGACCCAGACTCGCCATGGGGACAGTGGCGCTTAAGCCGAAACGGACATGAGCATCAAAACAACGCTCTCCTGACAATGCCCCTCCGCAGTCAGGCGACGTCACTTCAAGCCGACGCCATCATCCTCAACGCCAACGTCATCACCATGAACCCTGCCGCGCCTTCTGCCGGCGCCATTGCGATCAAGGATGGTCGTTTTCTGGCCGTGGGAGGGGATGCGGATGTTTCGCCCTTCAAGGGCAGCGCCACGGAGATTCTTGACGTCGACGGGAAGACCGTGTTGCCGGGCTTCATCGATGCCCACACCCACGTCATGAGCAGCGGCGTCCGACACGTGGCCGAGGAGGACTGCGACCTGCGCTCCATAGGCGAGATTCAGGAGGCCCTGAAGGTCCGGTCCGTAACCACTCCGGCGGGAGAGTGGGTGCAGGGCTTCAAGTTCGACGACACCAAGACTTCGGAACAGCGCTTTCTCCACCGCCGTGACCTGGACGCCGTTTCCTTCGAGCATCCCATCATGGTTGCCCACCAGGCGGGCCACGTGTATTTCTTCAACTCTCTAGGCCTGCGTCGCGCGGGATTCAGCGACGACACGCCCGACCCTCACGGAGGTCGGCTTGGGCGCGACCCTGAGACCGGCAAGCTGAATGGACAAGTCTACGGAGCGGCCATATATCCCGTACTTACGAAGGTGCTGCCCCCCAAGACGGACGACGACCGACGACGCGGTCTTGACCTCATTTGCCGCATGTTTGCCGAAGCGGGCCTCACCAGCGTTCACGACGCCATGGTGTCCGTCGACGACCTTCGGGTCTACCAGCAGGCCAGAGACGCGGGAGATCTGCCCCTCCGGGTGTACCTTCTCATGTACCGCGACCACTTCCCCGCCCTTCGCGACGCGGGCATCCGCACCGGCCTCGGTGACGACCGGCTGCGCATCGGCGGTATCAAGATGGTGGCGGACGGGGCGATTGCTACCCGTACGGCTTATTTGTCTCAGCCTTACGTCGGAAGCTGCTGCGACCACGGTTTGGCGGTCATGGACGCGGAGGAAACGGAGCGGAGAGTGCTGGAGGCCCACAAAGCCGGTTTCCAGGTGTGCATCCACTCCAATGGCGACGAGGCCATCGACATGGTTGTGACTGCCTACGAAAAGGCCCAGCGCGCCTTCCCGCGGGAAGACCCGCGTCACCGCATAGAGCACTGCAGCGTCGTCAACACGGAGCTGCTGCGGAGGATCAAAGCCGCCGGCTGTGTCGTCACTCCCTTCTGCTCCTACGTCTACTACCACGGAGAGAAGATGCGCTTCTACGGCGAGGAGAGACTCAAGTGGATGTTTGCCCAGAGGTCCTTCATCGATTACGGCATCAACTCCACCGGAGCTGCCGACTATCCATGCAGCCCATTGCCTCCACTGATGGGCATTCAGAGCTGCGTCACCCGGGAGGACTACAACGGACAGGTTTGGGGGCCGGAGCAGCGCATAGCCGTTGAGGAGGCCCTGAAGCTCTACACCATCAACGGCGCCTATGCGTCCTTCGAGGAAAACATCAAGGGCTCCATTGAGCCGGGGAAGCTGGCGGACCTGGTCATTCTGGGCGATGACCCACGCGCTGTCGACCCACGAAAGATAATGGAGATTCCGGTGGAACGGACCATAGTCGGCGGTGAGGCGGTCCACCAAAGGCACTGAATCGGCACGGCGTATTTTCATCTGCCTGTGGCCGTTCCAGCTGTCTGACAGCCTGTATTTGTGCCTACGCACGCCTGGCTCAGGCACAAAAAACGGCCAAAATACGCCTAAATCGCAAAAATTCCCTTCAATTCGTTCCTAGCTATAGTGAATCCTGCGTTTATGTAGAGTAGGATAAGGCTAATTAAGAACGGAGGTTGTAGCAATGGAAGCCTACTGTGTGAAGTGCCGATCAAAGATGACGATGGGCGAACCAGAGCAGATCACCATGAAGAACGGCCGCCCGGCCACTCGTGGCACCTGTCTCGAATGCGGCACCAAGATGTTCCGCATCGGTAAGGCTACTGCCTAGAGCCATCCGGAGCTCGTTTCCCTTATGGAAATGCCGTCCCTTAACCCAGCGCCAAACTTTGGATGTGACAGTCCTCCGGATTGGCGAGAGGCGGAGAACTTAGGCTGATACGCTCCCTTCGGGATAGCCGAGGGAGTCAAAAAACAAACATAAGCAGCAAAGCTAATTACTAGGAGGTGAAAATGGTGGAGCTGACAGCGTATTCGGTGAAGTTGCGGAAGAAAGTGGAAATCAAGGACCCTGAACTGGTGACCCTGAAGAACGGACGGAAAGCTGTCCGTGGTGTCGCGTCAGAAGATCCGTCGAGCAAGGTCATTCGGATTGTGAGTGACGAACAGGCGGAAGAGATTCGAGGGATGCTCAGCTAATCTTGACCGCCCCGGACAAGACGGGGGCGGTATCGAAACCTCGGTCCCAGGGTTCTAAGGCTTTGACCGCTTAGTTGCGTCAAGCAGGGGATTGGGTGCTTCCCAATATGGAGAAGCGCCCTTCCTTTGACATGAGGCCGCGCCTCTGCTATCTTGTCGCAGGCTTCAAACGAAAGCTTGTGAGGTAGTCTTTGACCTGGGCCGATATTCTGGTTGCCGCCCTCAAGAAGGCGGGAATCTCTCTAATTGCATACGTCCCTGACATCAGTATCTATCAGGCAACCAGGCTGATGGAGGAGGACCCCTATTTCCAGGTGATCTCATCCACCCGGGAGGAGGAAGCTATTGGCGTCGCCGTCGGCGCATACGCAGTAGGCCGCCGGTCCGCCGTATTCATGCAGTCCAGCGGCCTTGGCAACTGCGTCAACGCCATCGCAAGCCTCTGCCTTCCCTGCCGTACGCCTATCCCCTTCTTCGTCAACCTTCGAGGCGAGTTGGGCGAGTTCAACATTGCCCAGGTAGCCATGGGACGGGCCTCAAAGCCCATCCTCGACATTTTGGGCATTCCCCACTATACCCTCACCACCACCGAGCGGCTGGATACCGTCTTGGACGGCGCTCTGGACCTCTGCTACGCCAGCCGCGAGCCCGTTGCTCTCTGCATGACGCCGCTGCTCCACCGAGGTTCCCTTGCATAGGATAGAAGCGACGAAGGTAGTGCTCGAGCAGGTGGGTAACCGGCCCATTGTCAGCAACCTCGGCCCGACCACAGATGAGCTCTGGCACACAGGCCACAGGGACCGCAACTTCTACACCTGGGGCTCCATGGGCCTCTGCTCCTCCATTGCCCTCGGCATGGCACTGTCCACCGATGAGCAGATTATCTCCCTGGACGGGGACGGCTCACTGCTGATGAACCTGGGAACGATAGCTTCCATCGGCAGGGAGAAGCCGGAGAATCTCATCGTCATCGTTTGGGACAACGAGGAGTGGGGCCAGACCGGACACCAATCTTCCCACACCGCCATGGGCACGGACTTGGAGCAGGTGGCGAAAGGATGCGGCATACCGCAAACTGCCACCGTCAGCAGCGAGGAGCAGCTTGAGACGGTCCTCAGGGAAGCGTTGAACACCCCCGGCCCCTGGTTCATCGTCGCCAAGATTGAGGAGACGGAGCATCTGCCCTACGCACCCATTGAACCGGAGATGACCCTGCACCGCTTTCGCGCCACCTTCGAGGACTCCAGGAGCAACCCCCTCACCGAACCCTGGCTCTACAAAGAGCAGTCCGGCTAACCCAGCTCCTGTGTCCTCGCGAACGCGGGGACCCACTCTCTACTCCCGGGAGAACTGTCCCCATTGCCGCCCAACTCTAATATTATGTAAAACTGACCCCTTTCTCCGATTGCAAGCCCTTCAACGTTGGAGTACAATTTCGCTCAAAATCCCGTCTCGGCCCAACCGCTGGCCGAAAATCCTGAACGGAGAAGCCGCCATGTCTGAAAAGCTGATAATCTCCTCGGACTCCCACGTGGTAGAACCCCCCGACCTGTGGACGGACAGGATGGACCCCAAGTGGGGCGACCGCATCCCCCACCTCGTCACCGGCGATCCCTACGACCAGTGGTACTGCGACGGCGAGGGCGTTGGAGTCCTTGGGGGCATCTCCCAGGCGGGCAAGCGCTACTCCAACCCTGAGGAGATCACCCTGGAGGGCAGCTTTGCCGACGTTCCCCCCGGCGGCTACAACCCCCACGCCCACGTGCAGGACCTGGACGTGGACGGAGTGTACGCCGACGTGCTCTATCCCTCCATCGGCTTGAATCTGTACGCCATCCCGGACCCGGTCTTCATGCGGGAGGTCTTCGCTGCCTACAACGACTGGCTGGCCGAGTTCTGCAACGCCTATCCGAACCGGCTCAAGGGCATCGCCATGCTGCTGCTGGACGATGACATCGAGGCCGGCATCAGCGAACTGAAGCGTTCGGCCGAGATGGGTCTCTGCGGAGCAATGATTCCCGTCTTTCCCAGGAGTCACGAGACCTACGACAGTCCCATCTACGAGCCCTTCTGGGCCGCCGCCCACGAGATGAACATCCCCCTCAGCCTGCACACCGGCACCAACCGGCCCGGCTCAACCCTCATGCGCACCGAGGGCGAGGTCACCCAGACGGGCGTTGACCGCAGCAACACGGACTACTGGGTGCGTATGTCCATGGGCCACATGATATTCTCCGGCATCTTTGAGCGGTATCCCACGCTGAAGGTCGTCAACGTGGAGCATGACCTGGCCTGGATCCCCTACTACATGCAGCGGATGGACGTCACCTACATCGAGCGGCCTACCCAGGCGACCCATCGCTTCAAGGACGGCATGGTGCCAAGCGACTTCATGCGCCGCAACATCTACCACAGCTTCCAGGACGACGGTCTGGGCATCCGAGACCGGGACATCATCGGCGTGGACAAGCTGGTGTGGGCTTCCGACTATCCCCACGCCGAGTCTACATTCCCTGAGTCGCAGAGGGTGCTGAACAAGATCCTCGATGGCGTTTCCGAGGATGAGCGCGAAATGATAGTCGCGCGCAACTGCGCCGAACTCTACAACCTGAACTAGCACGCAACTCTCCCCACCGCGCCAAGAAGACCTCTTCTCCCTTGATGGGGGAATATTGAGATGGGGGTGAGTTCCACAACAATGGACCATGCCATATCTCTATTAGTAGGGTGATTACATGGGCGCCAACTCGTTGATAATCTCCTCCGACTCTCACGTGGTGGAACCGCCCCGTCTGTGGAGCGACCGGATGGACGCTGTCCACGGGGACCGCATCCCCCGCCTTGAAGTAGGCGATCCTCATGACCAGTGGTACTGCGACGGCGAGATTGTCGGCACTCTGGGAGGCGCTTCCTCCGCCGGAATGCGCTTCTCCCGCCCTCAGGACATCATCCTGGATGGCAGCTTTGCCAAGGTCCCGCCCGGCGGCTACGACCCCCACGCCCACGTACAGGACCTGGACGTGGACGGCGTCTATGCGAGCGTTCTCTATTCTTCCGTTGCGGGGAATATGTACGCCGTTCCGGACGCCAACTTTCTGCGGGAGGTCTTCACGGCCTACAACCTGTGGCTGGCGGATTTCTGCAGCGCCCATCCGGCACGCCTGAAGGGTATCGCCCAGGTGTTGGTGGACGATGACATGGACGCAGGAATCTCCCAGCTGGAACACGCCGCCGAGTTGGGTCTCTGCGGCGCGATGATTCCCGTCTTCCCAAAGCCCGACGAGACCTACGACCTGCCCATGTACGAACCCCTTTGGGCCGCCGCGCAGGACCTGGGCATGCCCCTGAGTCTGCACGTGGGCACCAAAAGGCCGGGCGTGGGCGTAGCGCAGATGCGCACCGACGGCAAGGTCACCCAGTCAGCCGCCGAACGCAGCGTCACCGACTACTGGGTCCGCCTATCCCTGGGCGCAATGGTCTTCTCCGGCATCTTCGAGCGATACCCCAACCTGCGGGTCGTCAACGTGGAGCACGAGCTTTCGTGGATCCCCTTCTTCATGAAGCGCATGGACACCACCTACATTGAGCGGCACAGCCAAGCCACCCATCGCTATAGCAGCGATGCGCTACCCAGCGACTTCATGCGTCGCAACGTCTACCACGGCTTCCAGGAGGACGAGCTCGGCATCCGCCTCCGCGACATCATCGGCGTCGACCGTATTATGTGGGGCTCCGACTACCCCCACGCCGAGTCCACCTTCCCGGAGTCCCAGCGCATCCTGAACGAAATCATGGAAGGCGTACCCGACGACGAAAGGGACATGCTGGTCGGCGGCAACTGCGCCAGGTTGTACGGGATGGGCTAGGCAGGTATTACCGGAACACCCCTGAATCTATGCCCAAGCTGAGGTAGCGGGAATAACCCGCGCATGGGTCGGGTCTACCGCCAGCCTCAACCCTTCCAGCGTGTAGGCTCCCAATAACGCGCGGGCGTCGTCCGCACCAAAAATCACCAGTGTTGGAATGCTTCTTCCGTTTATGGTCGCCCGAGCTTCCCCCATGTCATATTGCACCATTCTTCCATCGGCCAGAACAAGCTCGATTTTATCTATGGGGGATATCCCTATGTCCTTCAGCAAATGCGACGGTACAATGGTGTAACTCGCGCCGGTGTCCACCATTGCCTCAATCTCCAATGACTTCGCGCCGTCCATGCTCTCCAACCGTATTGGCCAATTAAACGTTCCCAATGCGGCACCTCTTTTTTGAATTCTGTTCTATGTATTCTACCCGATAATCGTCCCATGCGAAAGTGGGTGCTGAGCAATTGAGCAACTCGTCCGCTGGTGTTGAAGCTTTCCGCTCCAAATTGATTCCCCTTGACCTCCACGCTGCCATAGGGCAAACTTCTTGCCGATGAGCGCACCGCAGACCCTAAGCCCCCACGCCGCCAAAATCCTCGACTCTGTAGACAAGGATAGGATGCTGGCTCTTGCCGGCGACCTCATCCGCATCCCCAGCTTTAAGGGGCAGGAGACCGATGCGGCCCGCTTCCTTGCCGAGTTCTTTCAGGAGCGCGGCTACGAGGTCCAACTTCAGGAAGTGGAGCCCGGCCGGTTTCAGACCATCGCCGTCCTGAAGGGTTCCGGCGAAGGCAAGTCGTTGATGCTCAACGGCCACATCGACATCAACCCCATCGCCAACAAATGGCAGAGGGATCCCTGGACGCCCACCATCGAGGATAATCGTCTTTACGGCGCGGGCATTCGCAACATGAAGAGCGGCGTCGCTGCCATGATTGAAGCCGCCGAGGCTGTCCGCCTCTCCGGCGCGCCTATGAAGGGCGACCTGGTCGTCGCATGCGTGGCGGGGGAACTTCAGGGCGGCGTCGGCACAGACTATCTCTGTCGTAACGGACCTCTGACCGACATGGCCGTCGTTCCCGAACCCTTCGGCTCCGACAACATCGTCACCGTCCACGCCGGCTCTGCTGAGATGGTCATTCACACCATCGGCATCGCCCGGCACATGAATCTGGCGGAGCAGTCCATCGACGCCATCGAGAAGATGTGCAAGGTCATCCCCGTTATCAAGGGATTGAAAATCCGTCATGCGCCCCGCCCGGACCTGCCCGGCCTGCCCCGAATCAACGTGGGCACCATAATCGGCGGCATCGGCCCTGACCACGACCGCTCGGAAGCCACCTACAACGCCGATTACTGCTCCATAGTCATCGACGTTCGTTTCCCGCCCGGCACCACGGCGGAGTCCGTGAAGGAAGACGTGGTCAACGCACTGGAGGGCATCCGACGCGAGGACCCGGAGTTCCGCTACGAAATCGAGATGCCTCCGCCGCCCAAATACCAGGCCTTCACCATGATCGTCGACCCATTCGACCTGCCGAAGGACGAGTACATCCTCGACAGCGTGCAGCGTCAGTATCGGGCCGTAACGGGACGGGATCCCGACGGCGTCGGTACTGTCCTGCCCTGGTCCTACAGCGGCGACGACACCTCAAAGCTGCTGAAGGCTGGCGTCCCCGGGGTACTCCACGGCCCCGCGGGTGGCATAGAGTCCTCGACTGTGCCTGACGAATACGCGCTAATCAGCCACATGCACCAGGTGTCGAAAGTACTCGCGCTCACTGCCCTCGACGTTTGCAACGTACCCAAGGAAAGCATCTGATACGCCCAAGCATATTTGCACGTGTCACTCAGGAATAGTCTCTAAACTCAAAAAAGGAGAAATAACTTGTCAAAAGTAGAAGATAAACTCAAGGAAATGGGTCTCACCATACCCGACCCCTCGCCTCCGGGCGGCAACTACATCCCCGCTCGACGCACGGGCAACGTGGTCTTCCTCTCCGGCGTGACCCCCAGCCGCCCCGACGGCACCGCCTTCACGGGCAAGCTCGGAAGGGACCTGACCGTGGAAGAGGGCTATGCGGCGGCCCAGAACTGCGCCCTCAAGCTGCTATGCAACCTGAGGGGCGAGATTGGCGATCTGGACAAGGTCACCCAGGTTATTAAGCTGCTAGGCATGGTCAACTCCGACCCCGACTTCACCCAGCCTCCCGCCGTCGTCAACGGCTGCTCGGACCTGCTGGTTAACGTCTTCGGAGAAGCGGGCCGTCACGCGCGTTCGGCGGTGGGCCTCGCCACCCTCCCAGGCGGCGTCGCCGTGGAAGTCGAGATGATCGTCGAGGTCTCCGACTAGCGACCCATCTTCCACCTTAGCGGGGGAAGGTCTGGATAAGGGTGTCTCGTCTATCCCTTCCCCGTGTCCTCGCGGATGCGGGGACCCATCTTTCGCCATTTGGGCGGAGATCGTAGTGTATTAGTAGGGGCGGGTTTGAAGCCCGCCCCTACAGAAATAACGCGTTCGTCGTAGATTAGATCCCCAGGGCGTATCCGTCCCGTCGCGGGTCGGCGCCTCCCATCAGAATGCCCGACTCCGGATCGCAGCCGATGGCGTGGCCGCCGCCGACCTCCATTCCCCACTCGCCCAACGGATTCACGTCGTGGCCCCGGCTGGTCAATTCCTCCCGCGCAGCCAGCGACACCCGCTCCTCCATGTTGATGGTGGTGCCGGTCATAACCCGGAAGCGCGCCGCCTCGACGGCCTCCTGCACGTTCATCCCGAACTCCAGCACGTTCAGCACCATCTGCGTTGTTGTCTGGGGTATGCCGTAGCTGCCGGGAGTGCCGATGGAGAGGATGAATCTCCCGTCCTTGAAGACTTGAATCGGGGCCATGTTGCTCCCAGGACGCTTGCCTGGCTGCACCAGCAGACGGCTGTCACTTCCTGCGACGATGTCCATCAGGTCGATGTTGTTGTTCAGCAATATGCCGGTGTTTCCCGCCACCACGCCGCAGCCGAAACCCGCTCCGAGAGTCTGGGTGATGCTGGCCACGGTCCCGTCTCCGTCCGCCGCAGAAAAGTGGGTCGTCTCGCCCATGGTGTAGACGCTCGGCGTTCCGGCCAGAATGGCGTCTTCCGGCGGGTTCTCCGTGTAGCGCTCCCCGATGACAGTCGACGCCCGCTTGTGGTTCATTAAGCTCCTCCGGCTCCGGGCGTACTCCTTGGTCAGCAGCCCGGCCACGGGCACGTCCATGAACTTGGGGTCGCCACCGTAGGCTATCCGGTCCGGAACGGCGATCTTTATCGCCTCAGAGACGGTGTGGATGTAGTCAGCGGAATTGTGGCCCATGCTGGCGAGGTCGAAGGCTTCTAGGATGTTGAGAGTCTCCAGCACCTGGAAGGCGTTGGAGTTGGGCGCCGTCGTGACTATCTCGAAACCCTTGTAGGTGGTGCTGATTGGCTCCTCCCAGTCCGGCTCGTAGGCGTCAAGATCCGCCGCGGTGATCAGCCCGTCCTCCTCCCGCATGAACCGGTCGAACTCCTCGGCCACAGCCCCACGATAGAAGCCGTCCAACCCATCCGCAGCCAATGCCCTGAAGCTCCGGGCCAGGTCCGGCTGCTTAAGGATGTCCCCGGCCCTGGGCGACCCGCCGTTAGGCAGATACGCGGCCTTGGAATATGGGAACTGGGCCAGCCGTTCCTCATTGACCTCGAAGTAGCGAGCGTCCGACCCGGAAATGACCACTCCGTTCTCCGAAAGCTCGATGGCGGGCGTAAGCACGGTCTTCCTATCCAGATTGCCGTAGGTGTCCAGCATTGTGAGCCAGCCGTGGGGATTGCCGGGCACCAGCGGGCAGCGGACGCCCACGCTGTGGTTCTCCGGCGTGAACTTGTCGGGCGTGGCATTCTGCGGAACAACGCCGGAGAAGTTCAACACCCGACGCTCCTTCCCGCCGTTGCGGCTGATGAGCAGAAACCCGATGCCGCCCAGGCCCGACATAAACGGCTCCACCACATTCAGAGCTGAAGCGGCGGCCACCGCCGCGTCGACGGCGTTGCCTCCCTGCATAAACATCTTCAGTCCGGCCAGGGAAGCCTCGTAGTGGGCGCAGGCCACCATCCCCCGGCGTCCGGTGATGACGGGCCTGTGGGCTGTGAGGGCGCTGCCACCCTCCGGCATGAAGTTTCTGGTGAACATCATTTTCTTCTTCTCCTACTCTAAACTCGTCTTTCGTTTCCTCTTGATAGAGACCCTTGCCTAACCCTGATTGAAGGTCAAAAAACCTCTCCCGCCTTGATGGGGGAAGATTGAGATGGGGGTGAATCTCCCCCTAACCAAAAATATCCTCCGGCAGGAAGGCGCTGACCACGAAGTTAGGCACGTCTACGACATTGCTGACCTTCAGGTCGACGGCGACGCTGCAGATGACGTAGGCCTGCTCTCGACTCCAGCCCCGTTCCTGCAGCAGGTCGATCATATTCAGCAGGGCGTTTCTTGCCGCCAGGGTCAGGTCCTCGCCCCGGTTCTCCCCGTCGTCCGTGACGGGCATGCCCATCGTCGCGGTGAACCGGCGCGGCGCGGCCCACTCGGGAGGCTGGAAGTAGTCTTCATGGGAGAAGCGCGGCCAGCGGATGTTCTTCCGCGCCGCCTCGCCCTTATGCACCTGGAACCGGACGGCCTGCGTCCCAGCCATCTCGATGGCCGTGACGCAGCACTCCGAGTCTCCCTGGGCGAAGTGACCGTCCCCCGCCGAGTACAACGCGCCGTCCACGGCCACGGGGACGAACAGCCGCGATCCTCTGGTCAGCTGTTTCACGTCGGCGTTGCCGCCATTTTCGCGAGGCGGCAGCGTCCGCAACCCGTGTTCCGCCACAACACCGCCTGCGGGAACGGCGTCCGTGGGGTCCGGCGGTAGCGACATTCCACCTCTTTCTCGCAACTCCTCCTCGCGGCGCGTCCACTCCTCAAGCTGGGCGTGAGAAGGCGCAACTCCCGCCGTGCCCATGAACGCGCCGTAGGATATGCGGACGTCCGGCAGCATCTCCGAGGTTGCCCAGCCGTCGCTGATGGACCAGTGCACCAGGTAGGGGTCGAGAAAAACGTCCCGCAGAAATCCCATGCCGGGGCTGATGCGAGTCCATCCCGCGGCCTCCGGTATCACGTCCAGGCATTCAATCTCCAGCAGGTCTCCCGGTTCCGCCCCCTTCACGTAGACCGGGCCGGTTAGAGGATGCACCACGCCCCTTGCAATCCTGGAAACCGCCTCAACAGAGTCCCCGAAGCGGATCTGCCCGTCGCAGGCGTCTCTCGTTTCAAGCACAACTTCCTCGCCGGGCTCCGCCTCAATCTTCGGCTCCACCTCCGGGTGCCACCGGTTGTGGCCCGTGTGCGGCTCGTCCTTCAGCATCTTGCTGCGGTCTATTGAAATGGTCTTCATGTAGGCCCTCCGGTCCGCCTGAGCGAACGTCTGCGGTAGTATAGCACCGACGGACGGGTTTGGGGGAATGCCGCTTTTGGCTGATTCAGTTGGCTATCCCAACATCAACTGATACAATGGTGGCCCGGCTCCGCCTCGCAAGCAGAGCCCACAAATACACAACCGGTTTCAAGGAGGCAGCGTGAAGGTAATCAGGATTGCAGACGTGCCCAGGGAAGACTCCAGCGACGCCCCGATATTCTTTGGAGGCGCAGTATCTCGCCAGGACCTGGTGACGGAACAGACCAGCAAGTTCTTCAACTTCAGCGTGGTCAACTTTGATGCGGGAGCGCGCAACAAGTTCCACGTCCACACCAGCGACCAGATACTGCTGGTCACCCACGGCCGCGGCATCGTCGCCACGGAAGACGAAGAGCACGAGGTCACCGAGGGCACCACCATCCATGTCACCGCCGGCGAGAAGCACTGGCACGGCGCGACCGACGATTCGTCCTTCTCCCACATCACCCTCACCGCTGCTGGCAGCTCCACCGAAATTGTCGGCTAGCCGGCGGCACACCTATCTCAATTCCAGAGGTCACGCCCAGAGATGACTATGGACGCCGGCAAGCCCGACACTAACGCTTCCCCCGAACTTACCACTATTTCTGAAGACCCTGTCGTCAGAGAGTCAATCGTTACCTCTCTCGACAGTCCAATCACTCCCACGGAGCGGTTCTACGTCCGTAATCATTTCACCGTCGTCCCGCAAATCGATGCCGAGAAGTGGCGGCTGAAGGTGGAGGGCCTCGTAAATGAATCCCTGGAATTGACCTTCGAAGAGCTTCTGGGCCTGCCCAACGTCGAGTCCGTCGTTACTCTGGAGTGCGCGGGCAACAGCCGCTCCTACCTGACGCCTCCCGCGGAGGGCATCGCCTTCGCCCACGGAGCCGTCAGTACAGCCCGCTGGAAGGGCGTGCCGCTGGCGTCGGTCCTGGAAAAGGCGGGCGTTGCCGAAGACGCCATTGAAGTCGTCTTCCACGGCGCCGACACGGGCGAAGAGGAGGAGGACGGCGTGGTCTACTCCACGGAGCTCCCCTACCAGCGGAGTCTTCCCGTGGACACCGCCATGAGGCCCGAAATGCTTCTGGCCTACGAGATGAACGGCGAACCCCTGACGCCCGACCACGGCTTTCCCGTCCGGCTGCTCGTGCCCCGCTGGTACGGCATGGCGTCGGTAAAATGGCTCACCCGAATCGAAGCCGTAGACAAGCCTTTCGAGGGGTTCTTCCAGAAGCGTCGCTACGTCTTCATAGATGAAGGTGTGGAGGACGGACCCGTCCGCAAGCCCGTCACCAGCCTGAAGGTCAAGTCCGTCATCACCAGTCCCCGACACGGCGAGGTTATCCAGCCGGGCGGTTTCGTAATTCGCGGCTTCGCCTGGTCCGGCGAGGGTGAAGTGACCTCCGTGGAAGTCACCACCGACGGCGGAAGGAACTGGGCGGAGACCACACTGCTGGGCGACTCGAATCCCAACGCGTGGCGAGAGTGGAAATATCAGTGGGAGGCCACTGATCCGGGCCACTTCATCTTCATGGCCCGCGCGACCGATTCGACGGGCAACCGCCAGCCCAAGAGTGTCCCGTGGAACTTCCGTGGCTACGCCAATAACGGCATCCACACCCTCGCCGTGGAAGTCCCTTCTCTCAAGAAACAATAAATCTCCATCCCACAACTCCCTTCCCCCTCGACGGGGGAAGGTTAGGATGGGGGTGAATCCCCCACACCAAACTCAAGCAGGAACAAAAAATGCCCCTCGACATCGACAACATGAGCGTCCTTGACCGCCGTCGCATAGAGGCGATGGTCCTCGGCCCCATGATCCGCGCCTTCGGAGAAGAAATCGGCAGGGAACGCGCCCACGCCATCGCCCGCAGGGTCATCGTCAAGATTGCCGAGGAGCAGGGCAGCGCCCTCTCCAAGCGTATGGGTGGCGACGACCTGGCCGCCTTCTCCAGAAGCAAGGACCCTTGGGTCCGCGGTGGAGCGCTGGAGACGGAGACTTTCGAGGACAACGACGCCAAGGTCTCCTTCAACGTCACCCGCTGCCGCTACGCCGAGATGTACCGTGAGCTGGGCATGGCAGACCTCGGCGGCATCTTCTCATGTGGACGCGACGGAGCTCTTTCAACAGGCTTCAACCCCAGCATCAAGCTAACTCGCACCCAGACCATCATGGAAGGCGCAAGCCACTGCGACTTTCGCTACACCATTGAAAAGGACGACGTTGCTTCGTCCGAAGGAGAATAGACCATGCAGACCCGCATGATTAAAGACTTGGAAGTTCCCGTTGTAGGCATGGGTTCCGCCGGCAGCTTTGACGTGCCAATGAGCGAGATTGACGTACGCAAACAAATCCTGGACAACTGCATCTCCCAGGGCAGCAACTTCGTCGACACCTCCCCCATGTACCGCCGCTCAGAGCAGGTCATTGGCGTAGCTATGCAGGGCAAGCGGGACAAGTTTCAGCTTGCGACGAAGGTCTGGTGCACGGGCCGCGACACGGCGGTGAAACAGATGGCCCGCTCGTTCGAACTCCTCAAGACGGACTATATCGAGGTCATGCAGATACACAACCTAGTGGACTGGCGGACGCACCTGCCCCTGCTGGAAGAGATGAAGGCCGAAGGCAAAATCGGCGTCATAGGCCTCACCCACTATTCTCCCGACGCCCTGCCGGAGATGGCGGAAATCATGCGCACGGGTCGCATAGACTCGGTGCAGATTTCCTACAACGTCATGGAGCGTCAGGTGGAGGAAGTGATTCTCCCCCTGGCCGAGGAGATGGACATCGGCATAATCGTCATGCGTCCCGTGGGCGCCGGCCAGCTATTCACCAACCTCATTGAGAAGCCTAACCTGGAGCCCCTGCGCGAATTCGGCATCCGCACCTGGGGCCAGGCCCTCATGGCCTGGCTGCTCGCGGACCCCCGCGTCACCGTGCTTATTCCCGCCACCAGCAAGCCCCAGCGCATAATCGAAAATGCCGCTGCCGGCGAGATGACGATTCCGCAGGAGATGCGCGACTATGTCCTGAGCGAGGCCCATCGCTGCCTCAAGCCCGTCTTCTACGGAATAGGCTGAGCGCTAACCATCACCATGCTTACAATTGACTCCCAACGTCTGAATGACAGCCTCCAATCCCTGGGCCGCATCGGCGAGACCCCGGAAGGGATGCAGCGCATTGCCTTCAGTCCCGCCGACGTGGAGGGACGGGATTACGTAAAGTCCCTCATGCGCGAAGCGGGCATGAAGGTCCGCGTCGATACCGCTGGCAACGTCATCGCCCGCAAGGAAGGGACGGATGATAGTCTGCCCGCCATCGGCATGGGCTCTCACACCGACACCGTCCCCAAGGGCGGCAAATACGACGGCGCCCTCGGCGTCCTGGGTGCAGTCGAATGCGTCCAGACCCTCAAGGACGCTGGGGTCACGACTCGCCACCCCCTTGAGGTGTTGATCTACACCAACGAGGAGGGCACCCAGTTTCGACGCTGGCTTTACGGCAGCCGCGCCATGGCCGGACTTATGGAGGACGACGACCTGACCTGCGTCGACGAGCTGGGCGTAGCAATCGGCGAACGCCTTAAGGACATCGGCGGCGACGTTTCCCGCATCAGCGAAGCGACCCGAAGCCCTGACGAATTTTCCGCCTACCTGGAACTCCACATCGAGCAGGGGCCCGTCCTGCACCGCACCGGCATTGACATAGGCGACGTCACCGCCATCACCGGCCGCATCGGCATGAACGTGTCCGTCCGTGGCTTTGCCAACCACGCCGGCACCACACCCATGAGTCACCGCCGTGATGCCCTAATGGCCGCTACCCACGTCATCCAGTCCGTCAACAGAATCGCCACCGACGAGGAGATGTGCCGCGTCGGCACCGTCGGCATGGTCGAGGTCAGCCCAAACGCGGAGAATGTCATCCCCGGTCGCGTCGACATCAGCGTGGAGTTTCGGGATGAGACGACCCAACGCATCCGTGAAGCTGCCAACCGTTTCCGTGAGGTGTGCGACGGACTATGCCAGCGATGGGACGTGTCCATCGAAATCGAGGAAATCGGCCTCGCAGCGCCCGCTCCCATGCATGACGACATCCGCGCCGTAATCCGTGAATCAGCCCAAAAACTGGGGCTCAGCCTCTCCTCGATACCCAGCGGCGCAGGCCACGACGCTCAGTCAATGGCGGAACTTACGAAGGCGGGAATGATCTTCGTCCCCAGCGTGGACGGCGTCAGCCACTCGCCCCGCGAGTACACGTCCCCCGAAGACTGCGCCAACGGAGCAAACGTCCTCCTTCAGACCCTCCTCACCCTGGACGCCAAGCTGGACTAACCGCCTCCCTCTTCTCCCTTCCCCCTCGACGGGGGAAGGTTAGGATGGGGGTGAATGCCCGTCACCCCTTCAACGCCTGTCCCAGGTCCGCAATCAGGTCCTTCGCGTTTTCCAGTCCCACCGACACCCGCAGCAGGTCTTCCGGCGTGGCGCTCTCCGGCCCTTCGATCGACGCCCGGTGCTCAATCAGGCTCTCGTAGCTGCCCAGGCTTGTCGCGCGGGTGAACAGCTGCGTCCTGCCAGCCACGCCGAAAGCCGCATCCCTTCCACCGTTCACCCGGAAGGATAGCATTCCGCCAAAGTCGCTCATCTGCCTGGCAGCCGTCTCGTGTCCGGCATGGTGCGCAAGCCCCGGATAGAAGACCTCCGCTACCTTGGGATGGTCCGCCAGGAATCGGGCAATGCGCGCAGCGTTCACCGTATGCGCCCGCACCCGGTACGGCAGTGTTCGGATGCTTCTAAGCAGCAGCCAGCAATCGAAGGGGGACGGCACCGCCCCGCCGTCGTTCTGCACCTGCCGGACGCGCTCAAATAACCCCTCTTGTCGTGCAGCCACCACCACTCCCCCCGTAACGTCGCCGTGGCCCCCCAGGTACTTGGTGCTGGAGTGCACCGCCAGGTCCACCCCCAATTCCAGCGGACGCTGAAGCACGGGCGTCGCCCACGTGTTGTCGCAGACCGTGTGGATGCCTCTCGACCGCGCTAACTCCGCCACCGCCGCCACGTCCGTAATCTTCAGCAGCGGGTTCGAGGGCGTCTCGATGAAGATCATTCGCGTTGAGTCCTCCACTGCCCCTTCCAACTCACCCGCCTCCGACAGGTCCACGAAGGTCGTCCGCAGTCCCCACCGAGCCATAATTTCACGCAGCAGCTTGGCTGTGCCGTGGTAGATGTCTGACGGAGCGACAACGTGGTCGCCGGGCCGCAATGCCTGAAAGACGCTCATTATCGCCGCCATGCCGGAGGAAAAAGCCGCCGCTTCCTCCCCTCCCTCCAGCGCCGCCATGCACTCCTCCAGCAGACGCCGGTTGGGATTGCCAGACCGACCGTAGATGAACCCCTGGGGATATGAACCATCGACGTCCCGCTCAAACGTAGTCGACATGTGCAGCGGCGGCGTAACCGCCCGCGTCGACGGGTCTACCGCCCTTCCCTTGTGCACTGCCAGCGTCTCAATCTGCATGTCATCCTCCTTTGGGGTGCCGCCGTCATTCTACCCCACCTATTTTCACTCCGCACCTCCGATGCTATGATTACCCGAACTACAGTGATAGGCAGTGAAAAGGGGGCTTCATGGACAGGATCGGATCGACGCCTGAGTTTGTGGCGGAAGCATATCGAAAGATGGAGCAACGTCTCCAGACTGCGCGGGAGCGGTTGGGACGTCCTCTGACCCTCGCCGACAAGATTCTTCTTTCCCACCTCGACGACCCCGCAGGAAGCGAAATGGTCCCCGGCGAAAGCTATCTTATGCTCCGCCCAGACCGCGTTGCCCACCAGGACGTTACCGGCCAGATGGCCATTCTCCAGTTCATGCAGTCGGGACGCAGCCGCGTAGCCGTCCCCACCACCGTCCACTGCGACCACCTGATCCAGGCGCGGGTGGGCAGCCGTTCCGACACCGCCGACGCCCTGCTGGAGAACAGCGAGGTCTACCAGTTCCTCCAGTCGACCTCTGCCAAGTACGGCATGGGCTTCTGGAAGCCCGGCGCGGGCATCATCCATCAGGTGGTGCTGGAGAACTACGCCTTCCCCGGCGGGCTGATGATCGGCACCGATTCCCACACCCCCAACGCCAGCGGCCTCGGTATGCTCGCCATCGGCGTGGGCGGCGCTGACGGCGCCGACGTCATGGCCGGACTTCCCTGGGAGGTCATGTACCCCCAGCGCATTGGCGTCCGGCTAACGGGGGAACTCAAAGGCTGGACAGCCCCGAAGGACGTAATTCTGTATCTCGCGGGCGTGCTCACCGTCGCCGGAGGCACCAACAGCATCATCGAATACTTCGGCCCCGGCGCTCGCACCATCAGCTGCACAGGTAAGGCGACGATTGCCAACATGGGCGCGGAGCTGGGCGCTACGGGCTCCATCTTCCCCTTCGACGACCACATGGCCCTCTACCTGGATGCGACGGAAAGGGGTGCGCTGGTCGAACAGGCCCGTCAACACCCCCACCTGCTCGAAGCGGACCCCGAAGTGGAAGCGGACCCCGACAGCTACTACGACCGCGTTGTGGACATCGATCTCTCCACCCTTGAACCCCACGTCGTCGGCCCCCACACGCCGGACTTGGCCCGTCCCATCTCCCGGCTCGCCGATGAGGTGAAGGAGAAGGGCTACGTCGACAACATATCCGTCGCCCTCATCGGCAGCTGCACCAACTCCTCCTACGAGGACATGAGCCGCGCCGCCGACGTTGCCCACCAGGCCCAGTCCCACGGCGCGCAAGCCACCACCCGTCTGCTCGTCACCCCCGGCTCCGAGCAGATTCGCGCCACCATCGAACGCGACGGTCAGATGGAGGCGCTGCAGGACATCCGCGCCACTGTTCTCGCCAACGCGTGCGGCCCCTGCATAGGCCAGTGGCGTCGAGCTGAGGTGGCCCAGCGGGAGGAGAACACCATCGTCTCTTCCTACAACCGGAACTTTCCCCGCCGAAACGACGGCAATCCAGGCACCATGAACTTCATCGCCAGCCCGGAAATCGTCGTGGCGATGAGCCTCGCCGGCAGCCTCTCCTTCAATCCCTTGGAGGACACTCTCACCGCCGCCGACGGCTCCACCTACACCCTCGCGCCGCCGAAGACCGCGCCGGAAGTTCCCGGCGAAGGCTTCGACCCCGGCGTCGAGACCTACGTAGCCCCGCCGGAAGACGGCAGCGACGTTGAAATCGTCATCGACCCGGAGAGCCAGCGTCTTCAGGTGCTGGAACCCTTCGACCCCTGGGACGGCGAAGATTTCGTGGACATGCCCGTCCTGCTCAAGGCCAGGGGCAAGTGCACCACCGACCACATCTCCCCCGCCGGGCCGTGGCTCCGCTTCCGCGGCCACCTGGACAACCTCAGCGACAACATGTTCCTCGGAGCCACCAACGCCTATACCGGCGAGGCGGGCCACGGGCTGAATCCCGTCACCAGCAAAACGGGCGAGGAATTTCCGCAGATAGCCCGCCGTTTCAAGGCGGAAGGCCTCCGCTGGGTGGCTGTCGGGACCACAACTACGGCGAGGGCAGTAGCCGCGAGCATGCCGCCCTTTCGCCCCGACTCCTGGGAGCTGCCGCAATAATCGTCCGCAGCTTCGCCCGCATCCACGAATCCAACCTGAAGAAGCAGGGACTGTTGGCTCTAACTTTCCAGGATCCCGCCGACTATGACAGGGTGCGCGAGGACGACAGGGTGAGCCTGACAGGTCTGAAGGACCTCGCCCCCGGTAGACACGTGGTCTGCATTCTCCACCACTCCGACGGCACTTCAGAAAGGCTGAAGCTTCAGCACACTCTCAACGAAGGTCAGCTTGAGTGGTTCAAGGCGGGCTCCGCCCTCAACCTGGTCCGCCAGTCCAACTGACGCCCCGCTCACCCTCAACCCCATATGTCATTCCGAGCGCAGCGAAGCGGAGTCGAGGAATCTCGTTGAGGCATTGCACCTAATTGCCCCAAGACAACCGTGTTCCCGCGAAGGCGGGAATCCATCCTCCCTCTATCCACCCTTCGGACGCTTGACGAACACCACGTCTTCCCCGTTCACGAACCGGTCCCGCACCTCCTCGAACAACGCCAGCTTGTCCGGCTGGAAGTCCGCCCGCTTGTCCGACTCGTCAAGATACGGATTCGGAAAATACGCACGGACGATGGTCTCTCCCTCTGAGTCGGAAAACCGCACGTAGTAGAGCATCGGCGCGCCGTGATTCTCCGCCTCGACGAATTGCGCCTGCTCGATTCTGCTCATGTCCAGGTGCAGGTGCCACGGCCCCGACTCAATCATCCCCCACCTGTCGTGAAACTCCGGCTCCGTCTGCCCGTCGCTGTACATCTCGCTGACACACGCGCCCCCACCCACCACAAAAAGCATCCTGTCAATGCTGGCCAACTCTCTAATCAAATCTTTCATAGACATTTGAGGTCCTCCGTCATCGAAGGTTGTTGTGTTGCGATCAATAGGCAAGGCGACGACAAGACTACTCCTCCCTAACCACCGACAGCTCCAGCAGCCTGTCCGTCAATATCGTCGTGTCGCTCGCCCTCCAGATAACCACAGTATACACGCCTGGCCTTGAGGCCAACTCGCCTAGGGAGGCGCTGAAGCTGAAGGAATTTTCGTCCTCATCCCACACGTCCGCCACCACGTCGTTGGCGTTCAGATTGGAGTAGCTGCGGCCTGTGGCCGGGGGCTTCAGCACCCTGATCGCCGGGCTGCCGCAATCTACAGAGAATCCTTCTCCTGTACAGTAATTGTCTGCGTTATCGATACTGTCGGGACTCTTGGGAGTAGGCAGCGGGTCGAAATACACTCCAACGCTGCCTGCGACTTCAACGTCCGTACTCGCTTTGGAAACCGAAAGGCTCAGCGCCCCATCACTGCTCAGATGGGGGAGAGCATCGGCTTCAACCTCACCACCTTCAAAGTGCTGCACAATGACGATCCACCTCTGATTAAATGCAATCCCCGTGTTAACCGCGCGATGTCCTTTATCGAGGATATTCTCTGGCTGAGTCGACATTCTATTCGCGTGGGTTTCCGCGATGACTTCCCGCGGACTTGATAGATCGCAGCGTACCCGTGTCGAGGCGCAGTTTGCCGCCTGCCAATCTTCCTCCCTCCAGCCGGTCCAGATGATGCTCTCCCGAACGTAGCTGGCTCCCCCCGTCGCACTGTAGACCATGTAGGTGCTGCGTCCATCCACCCACCAACGGCTGAAGTAGTCATGCTCAACCATCTCCTCGGCGTGCATCTGCGCCGCCGGATTCGAACCCAGCGTCACGGGCGCAACGCCATTCCGAGCCCTGTCGGTGTTGATCAGCTCCAGAGCATATTCCTGCAGCTCCCGTAATTCCGCTGACGTAGCCGTGGGCATGGGAGTTGGCGTCGGTGAAGCTGTCGGCGTGGTGGCAGGTCTGGATTCCGGCGTCGGTGTTAATCTGGGGGAAGTCGACGGCGTGGGAGAAGGCGTTGGCGTAACACTGGCGGACGTTGTATCCGGCCTGTCCAGGGTGAGCGCCACCAGCTGGTCCTCAATCCGAGTCGTGCCGCTCTCTCTCCAGACCACCACCGTGTACACTCCAGGCTCGGCTACCAAGTCGCCCAGATTGGCGATAACCGTGAGCGACTGCTCATCCTCATCCCACACGTCAGCCACCACCTCATTGCCTTCCAACCCGGAGTATCGTTGACCCGCATCAAGCGGTTTCAGCACTTCGGCCACCGCCTCGCCGCATCTCGTAGTCGAACCGCCGCCGATGCAGTAGCTCCGCAGGGCCCTGATCTCCTCCGGAGACATGGGGACGGGCGGCGGATCGTGGTAGAGGGTTACGGAAGGAGCAACGTCCAGCCCTGCCTGGTTCTTCAAGAGGACCAGACTGAGCAGACCGTCACCCGACAGGCTTGGACGGGCAAGGACCTGAGCGTCTCCTCCTTCGAAGTGCTGGACAAAGACCACTTGCCTACCATCGAAACCGACTCCAATGTTGACCGCCCGGTGATTCTCGTCAAGGATGGCGTCGCGGTGTCCCCAATCGGAATCGGCGTCGTCATACATCATGCCCCAATGTAGGTCCTCAACTGCCTCTTGGGGGTCAGGTATGGAGCAACTCACAAAGAGAGAATCGCAGTTCTCCTCCTTCCACCTTTCAACGCTCCAACCGGACCAGCCCACGTTCTCTGACACATAGGACGTCCCGCCCGTTTCGCTGTACACCATGTACGGCTTGCGACCGTCGCTCCACCAGTGTCCGGAATAGCCATGCTTCAGCATGTCGTCTGCATGTAGCTGGGCCGCGCCGTTTGACCCCAGGACCACCGGCTCAAATCCGAATTTTGCCCTGTCCTGATTTATCAGTTCCAGGGCGTACTGCCTCAATTCCGCAATCTCCGGACCCGCCAGAAAATTCCCTGCAAAGTTAGGTATTACTGTTGGTTCCGGCGTTGGCTGTCCGGTGGACGCAGCCACGGGCGTTGGAACCGTTGTCGGAGCGGAAGTCGCTGTTGGCCGTCTTGCTGGCGTAATTCGAGGCGCAGGCGTCGGGCTTCGCGTCTCAATGGGTGCAGTGGAAGCGGGCATCTGTGTGGGCGATGCATGCGGTAATGACTCCGACGTGTCATCCCGTGGGTTCAGGAGCACCAGGACTATGCTTACCACCAGTCCCAGAACCGTCGCAATTCCAATTACCCAGGCCCAATTGATTTTACGACGCGTAGGCGGCTCCCAGGGCGGTCCGGGTGGACGCATGGATGAATGCGGTGGGCGTCTCGGTGGCTGCGGCGGACGCTGTCCGCTCGTTGATGTAAGGGTTGTTTGCCCGGGCTGTGCCTCGCCCCTCTTCTCACTGCACCGCCAGCATGTACATGCCGGCGGGTGATCGCCGTACCAGTTCGGTCTATCTCCCACTGATTCTCATCACTCCCGTTTCGAGTTATCCATTATAATCATCTCCAGCCGTTATGCCAGAGATATCCTCATGACTTCATCCAAGAGCGTCCGATGGATTAAACCCGCCGTCGGCCCCGTTCGCGCCACTGTGCCGGTGCCGGGGTCCAAGAGCATCACCAACCGGCTGCTGCTCCTCGCCGCCCTTGCCCGCGGAACGTCGCGCATATCCGGCATTCTCCGCAGCGACGACACCGACTTCTTCGCCCACGCTCTGGTTGACCTGGGCTTCCGGCTGAAATTCAACGACGATGGCAGCGAGTGCATCATCGAAGGTTTGGCAGGAAAGATTCCGGCCGAATCTGCCCGGGTCTGGTGCGGCAGCGCAGGCACCGCCTCCCGCTTTCTTGCTGCCGTCGTCGCCGCCGGAAGAGGCAGCTACGTCCTCGACGCAACACCCCAGATGCGCCGCAGACCCATGACGTCCCTCATCGACGCTCTCACCGCGCAGGGCGCCGACATCCGCGTACCCCCTCAAGTCGACGCCCTAATGTCCATCGAGACCCGGGGCCTCAACGGCGGACTGCTCACCCTCGGCGGCGCCCAGGTCAGCAGCCAGTACCTCTCCGCCCTGCTCATGGCCGCGCCTATGGCAAAGACGCCTCTGGAAATCCGGACCGCCGTGCCCGTCAGCCGTCCATACATCGACATGACATGCGGCCTCATGGCCCAGTTTGGCGTTGACGTGGACCAGGAAAGCTACGAACGCTTCCGCATACGCGCCCCTGCCTGCTACCAGGGCGGCGACCACGTCATAGAGCCCGACGCTTCCACCGCTTCCTACTTCTTCGCTGCCGCCGCTGTAACCGGCGGAACCGTCACCGTTGACCGCCTTTCGCGCACCGATAGCGTTCAGGGCGACGTTCGATTCCTGGACATTCTGGAGCAGATGGGATGCACCGTGGCTTCCGAGAATCAGTCCACTACCGTCACCGGCCCGTCGCGGCTGAATGGGGTCACCATCGACATGTCGCAGATATCCGACACGGTGATGACCCTGGCTTGCATCGCCCCCTACGCCGATACGTCGACGACTATCGAGAACATCGGGCACATCCGGGTCAAGGAGTCGGACAGAATCAGCGCCCTCGCCGACGGCCTGTCCAGGCTGGGAGTGAGCTTCGACGAAGCTGAAACGTCACTGACGATCCACCCATCAGTCCCCAAGGGCGCAGTCATCGACTCCTACGACGACCACCGCATCGCCATGGCCTTCGCAATCGCCGGACTGGTGACGCCGGGAGTGGGAATTCAGGGCCCCGATTGCGTGGTGAAAACATGCCCCCAGTTCTTCGACCTGCTGGACCTGCTGTATTGAACGAACAGGTTGAATCCAAGGGAAGTTTCGCAAGGGCAAAAAAGTGGCAACGACTGGAATTGAACCAGTGACCTAGCGCTTATGAAGCGCCCGCTCTGACCCCTGAGCTACGTTGCCACCCGGGGAGGGTCGACCAGCCGTCGACCAAGCTCCGCTAGATAAATATAACCAACCCCGCCAAAGGGTGTCAACGAATCCGAACCCGCTTTACTTCTCCAGAACGATGTCGCCGCTCTGCCCGCCAGTCTTCTTTGCCAGCCGAACCGACTGGATACGCATGCCCCTGTCCACCGCCTTGCACATGTCGTAGACCGTCAACGCGGCCACCGAAACCGCCGTCAGAGCTTCCATCTCCACGCCCGTCTTTCCCTCGGTCCGCACCGACGCTTCAATAGACACGCCGCCCTGGTCCGCGTCGGGGCTGAGCTCCACCGTCACCCGGCTGATGGGCAGCGGGTGACAGAGAGGTATGAGCTGAGACGTCTGCTTTGCGGCCATTATGCCCGCCAGCCGCGCTGTTGCAAAAACGTCCCCCTTATCAACCTTCCCGCCGGTTATCAGAGCCAGCGTCTCCGGCTTCATCGAGACGAAACCGCGTGCCACGGCCTCGCGTTTGGTGACGGCCTTGTCTCCCACGTCCACCATCTGCGCCCGGCCTTGACTGTCCAAATGAGTGAGCTCCTGTCTGGGAGCATCCTGAACGCCCGCCAGTCTCTTTCTGCTGAACGACCTGCGACTTACGGACGATGCGTCAATGCTCATGTCTCCGCGAGCGACTTTCTCCGCCTGCTGAACGGCGATGCTGTCAACCAGCTCGTTGCCAGGGTGCCCTGCGTGGCCTTTGATCCAACGCCATCGCACCCGCCGCTCCGCTTCTAGAGAGTCCAACTCTTCCCACAGGTCCAGATTTTTTCTGCGCCGCCAATTTCGGGTCATCGTCTTTACCAGATACTCGCTATCGCTGTGGATTGTTACGGAAGAATTCTTAGGCGTTTCCTTTAGACCTTCAATAGCAGCCGTAATCTCCATGCGATTGTTTGTTGTACGCGGATGGCCACCTCCCATTTCCCAGGACGATGTTTCTTCCACCAAAAGGGCTCCCCATCCTCCTGGACCGGGGTTTCCGAGACACGAACCGTCTGTATAGATGTCAATCATGGATGCGCCTCCAATGGGACAACTGCCCTCCGCAATCTACCCCCCAATCTGGTACATCTCAATCTTGCGACGGGACGAATCCGCAAGCTCGAACCGCTCCTCCGAGTACCTGTCCCTGCGACGCGCCCAGATACCGGCGATAATCTCCGTCAACTCCTCGTCCGTGGCGCCGCTCCTTAGGGGCTCCCGCAGGTCGTGTCCGACGCTGGCGAACAGGCAGGTATAGACCTTGCCTTCCGTGGACAATCGGGCGCGGGTGCAGTCGGCGCAGAAGGGCTGCGACACCGACGAGATGATGCCGATTTCACCGTCACCGTCCAGATAGCGGTAGCGTCGCGCCACTTCTCCCCGGTAGTTGGGCGATGCCGGTTCTATGGGAAACTCGGCGTTGATGATGCTGACGATTTCGGAAGCGGGGACGACCTCCTCGGGCTTCCAACCATTGAGGTTGCCCACGTCCATGTACTCAATGAAGCGGACCACGTGTCCCGTGCCCTTGAACCGGCGCGCCAGGTCGAGAATCGTATGGTCGTTGACGCCCCGCTGCACCACGGCATTGATCTTGACGGGATGCAGTCCCACCCGCGCCGCTTCTTCAATCCCTGCCAGCACGGGGGCGACGCTCAATCCAAGGCCGTTCATCTGCTTGAATACTTCGTCGTCCAGGCTGTCGAGGCTGACGGTTATGCGCTGCAACCCCGCCTCCTTCAGCGACGCCGCCTGTTTGGCCAGCAGGTAGCCGTTGGTGGTCAGCGTCAGATCGTCCACGCCGGGTATGCCCGCCAGCATGGATATCAGCTTCTCCAGGCCTTGTCGAACAAGAGGCTCGCCACCTGTAAGCCTGACCTTGTTGACTCCCTGGTCGACGAACAGGCGGACGACGCGGGCTATCTCCTCAAAGCTGAGAATCTCCGACTTGGGTAGGAACTGGTACCGTTCACCGTAGACCTGCGCGGGCATGCAGTAGGGGCATCGAAAGTTGCACCGGTCCGTCACCGAGACCCGCAGGTCGCCCATCGGCCTTCCGAGTGTGTCCTTCAACGCTGGCATATCTGCGACGTTACCCTGTCCTGAGGATGCCCTTCATCCGGCCGCCACGCCCAGTTCCATGAGGAGCTTTGCCGCCTTCCTGACGGCCTGGCCCCGATGGCTGATGCGGTTCTTGTCGGACGTTTCAAGCTGGGCCGTGGTGCAGCCCCTCTCCGGCAGATGGAAGATGGGGTCGTAGCCGAAGCCGTTGCTGCCCTCGGGCTCATACTGAATAATCCCCTCGACCACGCCCTCCACAGTTTCGAGCCGACCCCCCGGCCACGCCAACGCGATAACGCAGCGAAATCGAGCCGTCCGCTCTTCCCACGGTACACCATCCAGTTCCCCTAGCAACAGGTCCACGCGCTGAGGGTCGGTCAGCCCTTCGCCGCCGTAGCGTGCCGAGAGCACTCCCGGCCGTCCTCCCAAGGCGTCCACCACCAACCCCGAATCGTCGGCCAGTGTGAGAACTCCGGCGCTGGCGCAGTAGGCTTCGGCCTTCAGGATGGCGTTTTCCGTGAAGGTGGCCCCAGTCTCCTCCACCTCCATTGAAATCCCCAGATCTTTGAGAGATAGAACTTCGAAGGGCAGCCCCGTCAGAATCTGCGAGACCTCCCGCAGCTTGCCCGGATTGCCCGTCGCCACCAGCAGCTTCTGCTTCTCAGACATTGCCGATGCCTATATGCCCCAGGTGGGGACGTACTCGCCGAAGCGATTGCGCATCACGCCCATGATTTCGCCCAGGGTTGCGTATGCTCGTACAGCTTCGATAATCGGCGGCATCAGGTTCTCCGACCGGCCCGCTGACGACTCCAGCTGTCGGAGGGCGGACGCCACCTGCCGGTCGTCCCTGCTCCTCCTCACCTCATCCAACCGACGCACCTGCCGGCGTTCCCCCTCCATGTCCACCTTCAGCAGAGGAATACTCAACTCTCCATCGTCGGCGTAGGCATTGATGCCCACCACCACCTGTTCCCCGCTGTCGAACTCCCGCTGCTGGGCGTAGGAAGCCTCGGCAATCTCCCGTTGGATATAGCCGGACTCAATGGCGGGAATCACCCCACCCATGTCCTCGATGCGTTTGAAATAGTCGTATGCCCCCTCCTCCACTTGGGCCGTCAGCGACTCCAGGAAGTAGCTGCCGCCAAGGGGGTCAACGGTGTCGGCCGCCCCAGATTCCTCGGCGATTATCTGCTGCGTGCGAAGCGCCAGAAGCGCAGCCTGCTCGGAAGGGAGCGCCCATGCTTCGTCCATGGAGTTGGTGTGAAGCGACTGGCAGCCGCCCAGCACCGCCGCCAGCGCCTGAAGGGAAACGCGGATGATGTTGTTTTCCGGCTGCTGGGCCGTCAACGAACAGCCCGCCGTTTGGGCGTGACATCTCATCCAGTGAGAGCGGGGATTCTCAGCGCCGTAGGTCTCCGACATCTCCCGCGCCCACACTTGGCGCGCCGCCCGGAACTTGGCGATCTCCTCGAAGAAGTTGTTGTGCACGTTGAAGAAAAAGCTCAACCGTGGCGCAAACTCGTCAATCTTCAGCCCGCGCTCAAGGCACCAGTCCACGTACTCGAACCCGTCGGCGAGGGTGAAGGCCATCTCCTGCACCGCCGTCGACCCCGCCTCCCGGATGTGGTAACCGCTGATACTGATGGGGTTCCACCGCGGCATCTGCTCCGTGGCGAACTCGATGGTATCCGTCACCAGCCGCATGGAAGGCTCAGGAGGGAAAATATACTCGTTCTGCGCCGAATACTCCTTGAGAATGTCGTTCTGAATGGTCCCGCCCAGATCTCGAGGGTCGATGCCCTGCTTCTCCGCCGCCACGATGTACATGGCCCAGATGATTGCCGCGGGCGCGTTGATGGTCATCGACGTGGTGATTCTGTCCAGCGGGATGCCGTCGAAGAGAATCTCCATGTCCGCCAGCGACGATACGGCCACGCCGCACTTGCCGAACTCCCCTGCCGCCGCCGGATCGTCCGTGTCGTAGCCGTACAGCGTCGGCATGTCGAAGGCTACACTGAGGCCCGTCTGGCCCTCCTCCAGCAGGTACTTGAACCGCTCGTTGGTCTCCTCCGCCGTGCCGAAACCGGCGAACATCCGCATGGTCCACAGCTTCCCCCGGTAGCCCGTGGGGTGGATACCCCGCAGGTACGGAAACTCCCCGGGAAAGCCCAACTCCGCCCGGTCTGCGTCGTCGGGCGTATACACCCGGTTCACGGCAATGTTCGACGGCGTCTTGAATGACTCCCGACGCTCCCTCAGAGGACGCTTCGCGCTTGCTGATGAGGCTTTGATTTTATCTCTGGTTGAAGTCACAACTATGATTCAAAGGAATGGTATGGATTGAGTCTATCAACGGTGTCGAAGGGCCGTCAATAAACGGGCTAACGTGGTACTTGCGGACGTTGTCGAGCCGTCAACTCGCGGAGACGCGCCTCAAGCCGGGACCGACGCAGCATGGTGCGGCGTCCACAGCCAAGGCACACCAGCCCCACGTCTGCGCCCAGACGCGTTACCTCCCAGCTAGAGCTCCCGCATGGGTGGGCCTTCTTCAACCTCACCGTGTCGCCCAGGTGCAGGGTCAGTGCCAACCCAGGCCTTCCGATTCTAGAACGTCGTTAATCGCGTCCCGCAGCCGCATGGCTTCTCGCCGCGCCGCCTCTGCGTAGTCCGGGCCCGATGAAGCGTAGATGACGCTGCGAGATGCGTTGATAACCGCGCGGCGTCCCGATGCGTCCGTGCCATTCAGCACCGCTTGCCGCAAGTCCCCCGCCTGCGAACCCACTCCCGGTATCAGAATCGGCAACGACGGACAAATCCCACGCACCGCACTTAGCTCCTCCGGGTACGTGGCCCCCACCACCAGACCGACGCTGCCATTGGCGCTCCAGCCTCCGACCGTGTGTGCCACTCGTTGGTAAAGCGGCACCCCATCCCCGCTCCGCATGTCCTGAAAGGCAACAGCCCCGGGATTGGACGTCCGGCACAGGACGAACGCTCCCCGTCCCTCATGTGAGAGGAAGGGTTCCACCGAGTCCCGCCCGATATAGCCATGCACTGTAACCGCGTCCAGCCCCCATCGGTCGAACATCGCTGTGGCGTAGGCCGCGCTGACGTGGCCGATATCGCCCCGCTTGGCATCCCCGATTACGGCAACATCCGGATTGACCCGCCGGATATGGTCGATGGTCCGACTCAGGGCTTGCAGCCCCTCCAGACCCTGGGCCTCGTAGAAAGCCAGGTTGGGCTTAAACGCACAAACCAGATCGTGGGTTGCGTCGACAATTGCTCGATTGAAACTATAGATATCCGCCACAGGCATCAACCGTGGGTCGGGGTCCAGCCCCACGCAGAGGAAGCTGCGGCTGGCCTCGCAGGCGGCGTCTAACCTTTGAACGAATGATGTCATGGCTAACCTAAGTATACCAGCCCGACCTGACGTTGTCACTGCCCTTCGGCATTGCTATCATCAGCCCACGATGCGCTTCGATACAGAATTGGTGGAGGCTTATTTCATCCGGCGACTCAACAGGTTCGCAGCCCTTGTAGAGATGGGTGGCGATGAAGTGATGGTGCACGTTGCCAACACGGGCCGAATGAGGGAGCTTCTGACTCCGGGCCGGCCTGTCTTCCTTCGACCCGCGGCGAAACCGGAACGCAAAACGGCCTTCGACCTGATGCTGGTAGACCTTGGGTTCGCCATCTGCTCCACCGACTCCCGCCTGCCCCCTCGGCTGGTGGAGGAGGCCTTCCTAGAGGGCCGGCTCGGGCCCTTCGCCGGCTTTCAAGAAGTCCGGCGCGAGGTGACGTTCGAAGAAAGCCGCTTCGACCTGATGCTCACCGGCAACGACGGCATCTGCTACGTGGAAACTAAGTCGGTGAACCTGGTCGAAGCCCGCGTCGCCTTCTTCCCCGACGCGCCCACGCAACGCGGGGTCAAACATCTCGGAACGCTGATTAAGGCAGTCGAAGCCGGACACCGGGCCGCAGCTTTCTTCGTCATCCAACGTCCCGACGCCGAAGCCTTCCGTCCCCACCCCACCGCCGACCCCGCCTTCGCCGAAGCCCTCCGCAACGCCAGGGCCCACGGCGTCGAGGTCTACGCCTACAACTGCCGCGTCACCCGCCTTGAAATCGCCATACAACAAAGCATTCCTGTGAAGCTGGAATGAACGCTGAGGATGCAAAGCCCCACCCCCTGATGGACGTCTATCGTCGCCTGTTTGGCGCCTACGGCCCCCAGGACTGGTGGCCCGGCGACACCCCCTTCGAAATTATCGTCGGCGCCATCCTCACCCAGGCTACCTCGTGGGCCAACGTCGCGAAGGCAATCGACAATCTCAAGGACGCGGGGCTTCTCTCTCCCGAAGGCTTACGGGAAATCCCCACTAATGAACTCGCCCAACTAATTCGTCCCTCCGGCTACTTCAACGTTAAGGCGCGACGGCTCAAGGCTTTCATCCATCATCTCTGGGACGCTTGCGATGGTAATCTTGTTGAAATGCTGAACACGGACGGCTCTGTACTCCGCCGCGACCTGCTATCCATCAATGGAATCGGCGAGGAGACGGCGGACGACATTTTGCTCTATGCCGCTGGCAAACCCTTCTTCGTCGTCGACGCTTACACACGCCGAATTCTGGAGCGGCTGGGGTTAGATGAAGGTGTCGCTGGTTACGCCGAATACCAGCGTCTCTTCCGCGAGGCGCTGCCCGCAGACGCCCGACTCTTCAACGAGTACCATGCCCTGCTTGTTCGTCACGGCAAAGACGTTTGCCGTCCCACACCCCTATGCGAGAACTGCTGCCTGCGGGAGATTTGCAGCTACGCCTGAGCTAGTCCGACTGCTTCCAGATCTCCTCCAGCACCTTGCCCGGCGACATTGGCAGGCTGGTCATGCGGACTCCCACGGCGTCGTGGATGGCGTTCGCTATAGCCGCCATGGGCGGGACGATGGGCACCTCTCCCACGCCGCGCACCCCGAAGGGATGCCCCGGATTCGGCACCTCAACAATAACCGTGTCTATCATCGGCAGGTCCAGCGACGTTGGCATCCGGTAGTCCAGGAAGGTTGAGTTGGACATGCGCCCGGCATCATCGAAGAAATACTCCTCGTTCAGCGCCCAGCCGATTCCTTGCACCACACCTCCCTGAATCTGACCCTCCACGTAGCTGGGGTGGATAGCCTTTCCAGCATCTTGAACCGCAGTGTACCGCAGAATCTGAACCTTGCCCGTCTCCGGGTCCACCTCCACGTCCACGATGTTCACGGCGAAGGCTCCACCTACGCCCCGCGGGTCCACTGACGCCCGGCCTACAATCGGGCCGCCCGTTGCGTTCAGCATCCCCGCCAGTTCCCTGAAGCTCATGCTCAGTTCGGGGTCCTTGGTATGGGACAGCGAGCCGCCCTTCAACTCCACGTCGGCGGCGTCCACGTCCCAAATCGTCGCCGCCCGTTCGATCATCTGCTGCTTGATGTCCTGGGCCGCCTCGTAGCAGGCCCAGCCCGTCTTGAATGCCACGCTGCTGCCGCCGGTGCTGGAGGTGTAGCCGATGCTGTCCGTGTCTGCCACCTGCGGATGCACGTCCTCCACCGGAATCGTCAGTACCTCCGCCATGTGCATTGCCGCCACAACGCGGGTGCCGCCGATGTCCGGCGAACCCTCAACCAGGCTGACCGTGCCGTCGGAGTTGACGCTGGCGAAAGCCGTCGAAGGGCCGGTGTTGTTGCGCCAGAAGCCTGTGGCTATCCCACGACCCCGGTTCGGTCCGTCAATGGGCGCGGAGTAGTGGGGGTGCTCCTGCGCCGCCTTCAATGTCTCCAGATAGCCGATGCGCGGAAACGCTATGCCGCTGATCTGCCTCGTCCCTTCCTTGGCGGCGTTGCGACGTCGAAGCTCCAGAGGGTCCATTCCCAGCTTCGTGCAAAGTTCGTCGATCACCGTCTCTGCGGCGAAGGCCGCCGCCGGCGCTCCCGGCGCGCGGTAGGCGGCAGTCTTGGGCTTGTTTACCACAACGTCGTATGCCTCCACCCGGGCGTTGGGAAGGTTGTAGGCGCCGAAAATGCACTGGGAAGCGCCGCCGATGGGCGCGCCCGGATACGCGCCGCCCTCATACACAAGAAGGGCTTCCGCCGCCGTAATCTTCCCTTCCGCATCAGCGGCCATCTTTACCTTGATATAGCCGCCGGAAGTCGGCCCAGTGCCCTCGAAGACCTCGGCGCGATTCATTGTCATCTTCACCGGCTGGCCGGATTTCTTCGATAGAACCGCTGCCACCGCTTCCAGGTAGGTGCTCAGCTTGCCGCCGAACCCGCCGCCAATCTCCAGGGGAATTACCTTCACCTGCGATACGGGAATATCGAGGATCAGCGCGGTGTTGTCTCGAATGGCGAAGTGGCCCTGGGAACTGCACCAGATGGTCACCTCGCCGTCCCTGTTCCAGAGAGCGGTCGTACTGTGAGGCTCGATGTAGCCCTGGTGTACCGTCGCTGTGCGGAATTCCCGCTCGACGGTCGCGTGGGCGTTGGCGAAGCCTTCGGCCAGATCGCCCTTTTCCAGTACGAAGTGATTGGAGACGTTGGACCCCTTCTTGTCGTCGTCGTCGGAAAGCAGCCCGCCTGGCTGGATCCCCGCCAGCGAGAAGGTCTCCAGACGTTCGTGCAGCAGCGGGGAGTCATCCTCCATCGCCTTGACCACGTCCGTAACCTCAGGAAGCACCTCGTATACGACGCGAATTGCAGAAAGCGCCTCCTCAGCCAGATGAGGGCTGTCCGCGGCCACGGCGGCTACCGCGTGACCCTTGTACAGCGCCTTCTCCGCCGCCAGTACGTTGTTGCTCAGGAACTTGGGGTTCGTCATGGCCCCCTCGCCCAGGTCCGCCGTCTCGCCGGAGGGCTGAGGGAAGTCGGCGGCGGTGGCCACGGCCTTGACTCCGGGGATGGCCATTGCGGCTGACGTGTCGATGGACTTTATCCAGGCATGGGCGTGAGGACTGCGCAGCACGGCCCCGTGGAGCAGTCCCGGAAAATGCACGTCCGCGCCATACTGTGCCCGGCCCGTGACCTTGTCCGTGCCGTCATGGCGGATGGGTCTCGTTCCGACCACGTCATATTTGCCCGTTGCCAGTACCACGTTGGATTCCATGACTCCACCTCCGCTAATGGTGTGTGCCGAATTAAAGGTAGTGATTTAGGGTGATTCTAACACAGCGTGCTTCCCCGCTACGCGTCCAGACCTCGCTGGAGTCCCCGCAGGTACCGAATGTGGCCCAGATGCTGGCTCAACTCGCACAGGAGATGCCCAAACATCCGCCCGATGGTGTAGCCCTGCTGGTAGGGAGTGGCCCACGGTGACGTGTTGGAAAGTTCGTCGGCCCTGAGTCCCGCCATGTACTCCAGCGTCTGCGTCCGCACTTCCCGTCCGTACTGCCAGAGTTCGTCCATAGGCGGAGTGACAAAAGCCGCCAGCTCTTCCTTTCCGTAGCCCCATCCCGTGCCCGCGTCCACCTGGTTCCAGCGTCGGTCCCAGCCGTTCCGCTCAAACAGGTGCGGTAGCCCCTGGGCGAAAACGCTGAGCCAGCTGTCCTCAGCCCGGATGAGGTGCCATAAGGAGAACCCAATGGAGTTCGCCTCGTCGCTCGGACGCCACACCACCTCCTCTGTGGACAACCCATCCAACGCTGCCTCCAGGTCGGTGTCAATCTCCTGCAGGGTCTCCGCCACCAGCTGCATCACGTCCATATTCGGCCTTCCTTCCGTCACCATCGAAAAAGTATCACTTAGCGTCTTGTGCAAGTTTACCTTTGCACATAAGATTCTTCCATACGGTACCCGGAGGCGCAGCATGAATTCACTCGACTTGACCGAAGCTACCATCGCAGGTGCAGCCGAACAGATTCAGCGCGGCAATCTCTCGCCCGTAGAACTCACGCAAAACACGCTGAAACGAATCGAACGATTCGACCACAAGATTGGCGCCTTCACTACAATCACCGGCGATTACGCCCTCGCGAAGGCGCGCCAGGCCGAAAACGAAATCGCCGCCGGCAGCTACCGCGGCCCGCTCCACGGCATCCCCTACACCCTCAAGGACCTGATAGACACCGACGGCATCAGGACCACCTACGGCTACAGCAGCCACCAGGACTACGTGCCCCAGCGAAGCGCCACAGTGCACCGGCGGCTGGAGGAGGCCGGAGCCATCCTGGTAGGCAAGGTGGACTGCCACTTCCGACGGAACATCCCCGTTTCGTGCCGTAACCCGTGGGACCTGACGCGTTCTCCCGGTATATCAAGCTCCGGCTCGGGCGCTTCCGTAGCGGCGTCCTTGTGTCTCGCCTCCATTGGCTCAGACACGGGTGGCTCCGTCCGGATTCCGGCCTCCTGGTCGGGGGTTGTGGGACTGCGCGGTACATTGGGCCTCCTGAGCCGCCACAACGCCCTCGGCCCTTCCTGGTCCTTCGATCAGCTTGGCCCGCTGGCCAAGACCGTTGAGGATACTGCCCTCGTTTTCGGCGCTATCGCGGGTTTCGACCCCAACGATCCCATCAGCCTGCGAGACCCCGTCCCCAACTACGTCTCCGGGCTACAGGCGAACATGAAGGGAATGCGAGTAGGCGTCCTCGAAGAATTCGTCGGCGAAAACTGCACAGAGGAGGTTGAGGCGGCCATCAGAGCGGCATTGTCCACCCTCGACGACCTGGGCGCCCAGATTCAAGAGGTGAAGATTCCCCGTTCGGCAGAGTCCACCCGGGTCTTGACGGTCGTGTCGGAAGCGGAATCCGCCGTCGACTACCGTCAGGTTTTCCCCAAGGAGCGGCTGGACAACATCGACAACGACCTGAAGGAGTACTTGGCGCGTGGCGATTCCTACTCAATGACGGAATACCTGGACGGGCAGCGAATGGCGGCGCTGTTGCGACAGGAAGTGGCCGACGCCTTCCGCAACGTGGACGTCATCGTCGCCCCTACATGCCTCGCCACCGCGGTCCCCATTTCCCGGGAACGACAGCTAATCGACGTTCGTGGGCAACAGGTAGACTACCTTGAACTTCTGCTAAGGGTCACCTCCATCGCCAGCGTCACCGGACTTCCGGCCATCTCCGTGCCCTGCGGCTTCGACTCAAACGGCCTGCCTATAGGCATGCAGTTGATGGGCCCGGCATTGTCGGAAGGACGGCTCCTTCGGCTGGGCCACGCCTACGAACAGGCGACGGACTGGCACAAAGCCCGGCCAGCCCTCTAGCAGCCGCCCCTCACCTCATTTTCAACAGCCTTCAGCCGGAATACCCTGGCTGGCCTTGCGTGAATTCCCTGTTGCTTGACTAGGGAATTGCCTTCAGGTAGTATCAGCCCAAATTGAGTTAGCGTAGTGTTGCTGTTTGTCAATATCGCTACGATATAGCTAAATAGAAGGTGATTATGATGACGAAATATGAAAACCGCTCTATATTGAGGACATTAGCGATTGTGGCAGCCCTCATGGCGCTGGCCTTGCTGATCATCAGCTGCGGCGACGACGAACCCGAGGCAACGCCTCAGCCGATGCCCACGGCCGCTCCGGTGGACATATCGCCGCTGGTCAACCAGATTAGCCGGCTTGAACAATCCATGCTGAACGCTATGTCCCAGATGCAGCCGCCACTCTCGGAAGACGAGATTCGCTCTCTTGTTGAAGGTGCGGTTAGCGCCAATGTCCCGGAAGGCCTCACCGCCTCTCAGGTTGAAGCAATGGTGGACACTGCCGTGACCGCAGTTGCCGACCAGGGCGTGTCGCAGGAACAAGTAGCCACCGCCATCGCCGAAGCGCTGGCTGAAGCTGCTGCTCAACAAACGGAACCCCTGAGTGAGGCTGAGGTGGCTAGAATTGTAGGTGACGCAATCGCAGCAATGCCAACGCCCGAACCGGTGGCCATGACCCCAGCACCGACGGCAATGCCCACGCCTGCACCCACCCAGACACCGGCAGCAATGATGATGCCCGTGGAATCTCGCCTCAAAGTGGCCATGCCCAATCCGGCATATGGGGAACGCCTGGAAGCCTCAGTTCATAACGTGGTTGGCGGATTCCTGCTTCCCAACGCCGAATCACTGGTGGGCGACCACCACATCACCGGCGAATACTACCCAATGCTGGCAACTGAATGGTCCGTTGGTGAAAATGCCAGGTCGTGGACTTTCAAGCTGCGCGAGGGCGTCCCCTGGCATGGAATCGGAAGTAATTTCAATGCTCAGGACGTGATCCACTCTTTCGACCGGACCCACTCCAGGGTGTCGGTCCACAGCTATAGAAGTCGCTGGCCTCTACCCGACGGGACCGCCGGACAGGTGGTGGGCAGCATCACGGCTGTCGGCGACAACGAGGTCAGGTTCGACATGGTAGGCCCATACACCAGGCTCCACAAAGCCGTTGCGGGCAGCGAAGGCCTGTTCATGACCAGCAAGTCCTACTTTGATCTTGTTGGAGAAGACGGCTACCGCGACAATCCCGTGGGCACCGGACCCTACCAGTTCGTAGATTTACGGTCCGCCGAGTACAGCCTTTGGGAAGCGGTCCCTTACGACCACTATCGGGTGAATCCTCAGTTCCCTGAGCTACAGCTGGTGTTCTCCGACGAGGAGGCTACCAGAATTGCCATGATGGTGAACCAGGAAACTCACACCACGGTAGTATCCAAGACCCTCACCAGTCAGGCAGAGGGCATACCCCATCTCAAGGTCGTGACCACCACCCTTCCCACCTTGCACCTTAACATCTTCTTTGGCGGCAACTATCCGGCGCATTTCCTGACCGCCACGGGAGAACCGGCGGTGGATGAAAACCTCCCCTGGTATGGCCACAGCGATAACGCCGTAAAAGTAAGGCGCGCCCTGTCCATGGCTATTGATCGCGACGCCATCAACAACGCCTTCTACGACGGCGATGGGGAACCCGTAATCGTGTCGCTGTTCCATCCCGGTCTGGGTCCGTACAAGCCTGAATGGGAAGCAAGATATAACGAGCTTCACGCCTACAATCCGGAGATGGCCCGTCAACTTCTGGCCGAAGCAGGCTATCCTGACGGCATTTCTGGTTACAAGTGGGCGCTCTACTTCATCGACATCGCGCCGGAGGGGCTGGACATCGCCGAGGCAGTGGTGGCCATGTGGAAGGAGATTGGCGTTGAGATTGAGATAGAAACCACCGAAAGAAGTACGTGGGGCGGCGCGGGTAGAGCCAAGGAGACCGCAGGATACGTCTACATCTGGCACTCCACCTACGCGCCCATCGAGGCCAGGTTCGAAATCTATAGTTGGAGCGGCAGGCCCGGAGCCGGGTTCACCTCGGAGAGGTTCGATGAACTCTACCTGGATCTCCAGAACACCACCAGCGTTGAGGAAATGGACCAGAAGCTCTTGAACCTGGGCGACGTGATACAGGAGACCATCCCGTACGTGCCCCTCTTCTGGGTCTTCACCGACTACATCGTCAACACCAGGGTCATCGAAGATTACACCAGCGCCGGCATATGGCAGGTCCACGACTGGGAGTATGCAATTCCCGTGAAGAACTAGGAAGAACGTTGACCGCCTTGGTCTCTTAAAATCTTTGGCCCCTTGGCTTGTTCAGATTGGTATGTGTGGAAGGAGTTGTCAGGTAAAGAGAAAGCTACCAACCTTTGGGTGAGAAAACCGAAGGAGGTTCCTTTCGTGCTGATATTGAGGCAACCCAGACCATTTACCAGCTATCCAGGAGGTCGCCACAACAACTGACTCCATTGTACCCCCTCCTCAACTAGTGGAGTCAGTTGTTGGCATAAGTTGAGGGGATAGGGGCTGTCTGCTACGGTCGCGGATAAGCCCTTGGACTTCCACTCTTCAGTCTGTATTTGCGGGACAAAGCCTTATATAGAAGTAGGCATTGACAAAGGGAAATAAGGCTTTTACGATGTACCAGGTTCCAAATTACCAGGGGTGGGCCCGTTGGTTCACGCGGGTTCGCCGAAAAATATTGAGGAGGTAGCTATCTTGACCTTGCCTCGTAGACTACTAAATTGGAAGGTTTCCCTAATGTTGGCGTGTCTCTTAGGGTTAAGCGTCATCATCGTGGCGTGTGGTGACGATGAAGAAGAGACGCCCGCGCCGACACCCGCACCTGCGCCGGCCGCGCCAGCCATAGACATGGAGGCGGTAAGCGCCATTGGTTCCGCAATGGCCGCGCAGATCCAGGAAGGCATCCGCGCAGAACTTGCACAGATGGCGCCTCCTCTCTCAGAGGACGAGATTCGCACGCTCATCGAAGGCGCGGTTGCTCAAAACGTACCGGAAGGCCTCTCCGCCTCCGATGTTCAGTCGATGGTGGATAGCGCCGTCATGGCTGCGGCCGCTGAAGGAGTGAGCCAGGAGGACGTTGCTTCTGCTATCGCCAACGCGCTTGCAACCGCTGCTGCAGGACAGCAGGAGCCCTTGTCTCAGGCCGATATCGAGCGCATTGTGAGGGCAGCGGTACCCACGCCCGCACCCCCCATAGTGATTACGCCCGCCCCCACGGCGGTTCCAACGCCTGCTCCAACCATGGCGCCGCAGCCCGTTTCCACCAGGCTCAAGGTTTCCCTACCTCCGGGCAGGGAGCAGAATACTGTGCCTTACGCCCAGAGCCAGGTTTCGGAAAAGCTCATGCCCGAATATAGCCACCTGATCGGTCGGAACATCACCACCAACGTGGAAGAGCCTCAGCTCGCCACCTCTTGGGAGGTTGAGACTGACGGTAAGACTTGGCATTTCGAACTCAGAGAAGGAGTCCCCTTCTACAACGACGCCAAGCCCATGGGCTACACCTTTAGCGCCCGTGACGTGTTCATGATGCTCGACCTCCAGAACGGTGAGGCCGAGGGCGACGAACTGAACACCAAGATTGCCCGAAGCCCGGGCCGCTACAGGTCCTACTTCGGCGCCAACGACAACTGGATCGCCAACAATGACCACAGCGTCACGCTGAATCTTCCCAAGGTCAATCTGGACGCTGCCTTCCTGCTCTCCGACGAGTGGTCCACCGGCATCATGAGCCGGCAGCACTGGGACGACGTTGGCGGCGAAGAGGGCTACAAGATTGACCCCGTTGGCAACGGTCCGTGGAGCTACGTCTTCCATGAGATTGACGGGACGTTCCTCCACGAGCGCGTGGAAGACCACTGGCGCATTACCCCGGCTTTCCACGAACTCGAGATCATTCAGGTACGAGAAGCAGCTACTCGTGAAGCCATGCTGTTTGCAGACGAGGTACACATCATTCCTCTCGTTCGCACCCAGCGGCAAATCATTGAAAGCGCCGGCTTCGACACCTACGTAAGCACTCTGCCCAGCATCCACCAGGGCTTCGGCTTCGTCTACTTCAGGGACCAGTCCTTCTGTAACGAAGCAGGAGACACCTACCAGCCCTTTGATGCCAGCGCAGGCGCACAGCCGCCCCCGGGCTTGGTCCACGAGTGCGGCCCCAGGGACGCTTCCACCCAGGAAGCCCCCATACGCGACCCCCGGGTTCGCCATGCAATGAACCTGGCGATTAACCGGAACGAGATCAACAGCGTCTTCTACCAGGGCCTTGGAGCGCCATTGGTAGACTACTTCCCGCCCTGGCGCGACGACTTCAAGGACGAATGGGCTCCCTACCCCGGGCCTAACGGCGAGACCGGCGCTGCCGGTGGCTGGCCGTATCCGGGAGACGGCGACCCCGACCAGGCAAGAGCCCTTCTCGCTGAGGCCGGTTATGCTGGTGGCGTAGACGTCACCCTCGACTGCCTCCTGGCCCACAGGGTTGTTCCTGAATGGCCCGACATCTGCGAGCAGGTTGTCGGCTACTGGGCCAATGTTGGAGTGAATGCCAGCCTCGACTGGTCCGCGGACTTCGGCGACTTCCGTGCCAAGACCCGTGACCCCTCCCACAACGGCGGCAACTGGCTATGGTCGGCTTCGCCGTCCCTCGACCCGCCGTGCAACGCCATCACCTACTCGATGGTCTGGGAACTTGGTCAGGCCTACCGCGAGTGGCCTGCAGCCTCTGAGCTCTACTTCAAGTGCGCAGAGATCACCAACTACGATGACCGTAGGGCAGCTGGTCAGGCCTTCGCAGATGCCTGGTTGCAAGGTCACTTCAGCATACCCCTCGTCTGGGTATTCGCCGAGGTAGCGGTCAACCCCAACGTGGTGCAGAAGTACCAGGTCAACATGCTCCACATGGGACCGGTACGCTACCACGAGCACACCCAGCCCGTTTACCAGTAGGCTAACACCCTACCTCTAAAGTAACGGCAAAGTTGACCGAGGCCCCCGAACACGGGGGCCTCGGTCTTTCTACCCCGACGTTATTGCCGAATACCAGACGGCGGGCATCTGGCAGGCTCACGACTGGGAGTACATGAAGGCGGTGAAGAAAACGGCAGCTTGTGATATCCTGAGTCCGCAGAACCCAAGACTATCCAGGGAGGTGCGAAATGAATGTCCCCTACGGAGCCGTTGACGCCGACGGTCACATCAATGAGCCGGAAACCAAGCTCATGGAGTACATGGAAGGCCCCTACGCCGAAATCAAGGCCTTCCACAGCTACATCCCAGGCAGCGACGGCGTGGTCGGTGGCAGTGTCGTTGCGGGCAAGGACTACATGGATTCCACCCTCGGCGGTCGGCTGGGCGCCCACGGCGGACCCGACTTTCCCACCCCCCAGGAGTGGCTCGACAACGCCGATGCGGGCGGCCTGGAGACCATCTTCGTCTTCCCCACCACCCTGCTGGGCTACTCCCGCATCATTGACCCCGACTACCTGGTGGCCATCACCAAGTCATACAACAACTACGTCTCCGAAGAGTGGCTGAAGTTCAGCCCCCGCTTCAAGTCGGTGGCGCTGATGCCCCTCATGGACGTGGACGAGTCCATCAAGGAGATGCGACGCTGCGTCACGGAGCTTGGCTACAACGGCGTGTTTCTAGCCGCCGTCGGCTTCGGCCTTCTCGGCGAGAAGCGGCTGGACCCCTTCTACGAAGAGGCGGAAAAACTGGGTACGTTCATTGCCGTCCACGGCGGCCACGCCACGGCCGAGTCCCAGAAGTACACCAAGTTCATCCAGCGACACACCATCGGCTTCCCCGTCTCCGCCATGATGCAGATGATGCACATGACCTACGAGGGCATCTACGAGAAGTTCCCCAACCTCAAGGTCGGCTACCTGGAGGCAGGCTGCACCTGGGTCCCCTACCTGCTCGACAGGATGGATGAGGAGTGGGAGAAGCGCGGCTGGTTCGAGACCCCCAACTGCAAGAAAAAGCCCAGCGACTACATCAAGGGCGGTAATGTCTACATCCACGCCGAGCCCGGCGAAGAGTTAATTCCCGAGGTCATCCGCGTGATGGGCCAAAACCGGCTCTTCTACGCCTCAGACTGGCCCCACTGGGACAACGAGTACCCCGAAAGCCTGTACCACATCTACAACCGCGACGACCTGACGGAGGAGCAGAAGCGGGGCATCCTCCGCGACAACGCCGCGGAGATGTACGGCCTGGATAACGGCAGCTAACCACAGGCTTAAACCTTAGCGACCAATCAATGAGAGGGCGGGCTTAAGTCCGCCCTTCTCTTTTTCCGTATAATCTTTAACCGGCTAAGCGTATTGCCCATGGGAAACAACGTCTTGCTATAATCGTAGTACTAGGAGAAGTTGAGAAGACGCGATGAGCAAGCACTTGTCAGTGTCCAAAGAGCGCCTGGCGTCATTCTGTCGCAAGCATGGAATCAAATGGCTCGCCATCTTTGGCTCGGCGTTGCGGGACGACTTTGGGCCGAACAGCGACGTAGACATATTGGTGGACTTCGAAACGGGCAGGATCCCAGGTCTTCTAGGCCTCGCAGCCATGCAGTTGGAGTTGCAGGAACTTTTTTCTGGACGCCATGTTGACTTGCGAACCCCTGAGGACCTCAGTCCCTATTTCCGACAAGACGTACTGGAAGCAGCGGAAACCCAGTATGTTCAAACATGACCGTATCCGTCTAATGCACATGTTGGACGCGTCGCACGAGGCGGTTTCGTTCATTAGTGGTCGGACTCGAACGGAACTCAATACCGACCGTCAACTGGTTCTGTCATTGGTCAAAGACATTGAGATTGTGGGCGAGGCAGCTTCCCGGGTAACGGAAACTTCCCAATCTCAGACACCGGAAATTCCCTAGCCGGAAGTCATTGCCATGAGAAACCGTCTTGTCCATGCATATTTTGACATCAACCTCGATATCGTCTGGAAGACGGTTCAAGGGGACTTGCCGATGCTCATTGAGCGTTTGGAGCATGTGCTAAAGGACGATGACAAAGACTCCTAACGCCTGGCCCTACCCCGTCAGCGTCCACGGGACGCCAACGTCGTCTGCTAGCTCCTTAAGCTCGTCGACAACTGCAGGGAGCAGGGGAATTCCCCTGCTCCTTCGCTCTTCTTCCTTGGCGTGCTCGGGGTCTCCGGCAACCAGCACCCGGTCGAAGCCCCTTGCCGGCTCCGTCTTGTGTACCCGGTCGAACATGTCGTCAATTTGCCCCTGAAACTCCTCCAGTGGGCGGAATGCATCCACCCTGATAGCGCAGAAGAAGTGACCGACGCTTCCGTAGCTTTCGTGGGCGTCCATCTGGATAGAAGCTCCGTGGCCGGACAGAATCCCGCACAGCATGTCCACCAGCATCCCCAGCCCGTAGCCCTTGTGGCTGCCCAGTTCCGGCGTACTGCCGAGGGGCAGCAGCTTCCGCGCTTCCACCGCCACGTTTGGGTCCGACGTGGGTACGCCTTCGTCGTCCGCCGCCACGCCTAGGGGGATCTCGGTGCCCAGCCGAGTGGTCAGAATCAGCTTCTGGAACACCATGGCGCTTGTTCCCACGTCCAGGCAGAAGTCCGGCTCGTTGCCGGAAGGCGCGCCCACGCTGATGGGGTTCGTGCCGTAGACCGGGTCCCGTCCTCCCGTGGGCAGCACGATGGGGTTGCTGTTGGTGCTGGAGATGCCGATCATGCCGTGGGGCACGGCCATCATCGAGAAATACTGGGCTGCGCCGAAGTGGTGGCTGTTCTTCACCGCCACCATGCCAATGAATGAGTTGCGCGCTTTCTCGATGGCCATATTCATGGCCCGTACGCCGATGGACAATCCGAGCCCCAGATTACCGTCCAGCAAAGCGGTCACGGGCGTTTCGCGCACCACCGTCAGCGGCGCGTTGGGGTTGATCTTCCCGCTCTGGATGTCCCGGACGTAGATGCGCCCCAGGTTGTTGTTGGACATGCCGTGGGTCTCGACGCCCCGCAGGTCGGCGTAGACCAGCACGTCCGCCGCCATGGCAGCGTCCTCTGATGGTACGCCCAGCTTGGTCAGTACGTCGGCGGCGAAGGTGCGGAGGCCGTCCGGGTCTACCCGGATTCTGTCCTCGGATGCCTGCCCGTCACTGGTCATACTCACGCCACCCTTTCTCAAAATCTACACTCGCATCTACCGCCATTCCCGCGCAGTGCCTGTCCCCGCGAAGGCGGGGGCGGGAATCCATCCCCACTTCCACATGTCATACTTGAGTACCAGAAAGAACTCTCCGGCGAAATTTACAAATTAAACTGCGGGTCCACCCAGTCCTGCTCTTTGCGATAGACCTGAATGCGCCAACGCGAGTCTTCCACGATGTAGATGCTGCCGTCATCGCCGATCTCCACCGCCACCGGCGCGTAGAAGCGCTGCTCCGGCTCAAGATTCGTCGCCCGCATTCGCGCCTTGCGATAGTCCGGGTTGTCGTCCAGGAACTGCTGCGCCCACTTGGAGGGCTTGTCGGCGTTGCCAATGAAGGTCGTCAGATGCACCCCGTCGCCGTCCAGGACCTGAACCCTGTTGTTCCACCAGTCAGTTATGTAAATGTCACCCTCGGAGTCCACCGCAACGTCGCTGGGCAGATTCAACTCGCCAATGCCCGTGCCGTGACTGCCAAAAGTCCTTAGGTGCTGCCCCTCCGACGAGAATTTCTGGATGCGATGGTTGTGCCAGTCTGCGACGAACACGTTGTCGTACCTGTCCACCGCAATTCCCCACGGACGGGTAAGCTCCCCTTCGCCCGAGCCTTCGGAGCCGAAGCCTCCAAGGTACTGACCGTCGGGCGTGAAACGCTGAACCCGGTGATTGAGGTTTTCCGTGACGAGAAGCTCGCCCTTGCCGTTGAAGGCCAACCCTGCCGGGCCGTTAAGCTGGCCGGGGCCGGAGCCGGGAACGCCCCAGTTGGAGAGGAAGTTTCCTTCCTTGTCGAAAATCGTAATCCGGTGCAGCCACTCGTCGGCCAGATACAGCCGCCCTTCCTCGTCCAGCGCCAACGCAGTGCCCCAGACCCACTCCCCGTCGCCGTCGCCCGGGCCGCCGAACTCCTTGATGAACTCTTCGTCGGTGGTCAACATGGTCACGCGCTGGCACGGCTCCGCCTCGGAACCCCGGCTCAAAACGTAGATCATGTCGTCCTTGCTCAGGGCCAGGTCCATCGGGTTGCGGAATCCCAGACCCCCGGGACTGCCCATGCCTATCGCGTGTCTGTAGTTGTACGTGCGGCCCCTGACCATAACCGTCTGCATTCTTTTTTGCCCTCTCTGTCTTCGTTGATATTCCGAATGATGCTTGCTGTTCGACAGACTAGCCGAACTGGTACTCCCTGGTGGAAGCGATTATCTGCATGGTGCCGACGACACGGTCCGAGAAGCTTCGCGACTCTCCGCCGTTTCCGTTGGCGGGTTCGCTCTTGCTCACGTGGTCGATCAGTTCCTCGCGTGTCGCATCCTCGACCTGCACCGGCCCCATCAGATCCAGACAACCGTCAACCATGCCTGCGGCGTCCTGCGGATCGCGGTCCGACATCCTTGCGATGATGTCCTTCACGCCGGGAAGCTCCTGCTTCACCATCTGGTCGGCGGCGAAGTTGATGCGCCGGAGCAGCGCTCCGCTATCGATCCACTCGCCGCCCGTGTGCCATCCTTCCACGCTGGGCGGGTCCAGCAGGGCCTGTCCCTGGAAGTTACACTCTTCCGCCAGGGCGGTAATGCCCGGCTTGGGCGATTGGAAGTCGCCGAGAAGACGCATGGTGCCGGCGATAAGTTCCGCCGGACTCTTCACCTTGGCGTACCACACGCTTTCGTCCTTGAAGAAATCGGAGTTGAACAGCACCCGAAGGGTGGAGCGCATATCGTAGCCGGAGCTGATGAAAGCGTCACCCAACAGGTTGATAGCCACCGGGTCCCTCGGCGCCACATCCTGCCAGCTTGGCACCTGGACCTCGTCGGCGACGAAGAAGTTGTAGAGATGGCGGGCGATGAATCGGGCCGTCGCAGGCTGGCGGATCACGATGTCGATGATATCTTCGCCGTTGAAGTTGCCCCGGTGACCGAGGAAATACTTCTCCGTGTCGTCGTGGTCGCTAGCGTCGTACACGAAGTCCCACAGGAACCGGCCGTAGGGGTTTCGCGGCAGCTTGTTGGAGACCGTCCAGCCGGTGAACGCGCGGGCGCACTCCTTCACGTCCTCTTCAGTGTAGTTGCCCTGGCCCATGGAGAACAGCTCCAACAGCTCCCGACCCCAGTTTTCGTTTGGAGCGTCCTTGTGGTTCTCGTTGTTGTCCAGCCAGAAGATCATGGCCGGGTCCTTGGAAAGCTCTACCAGAATCTGCCGGTAGCTTCCCATGCCGCACCGACGGAAGGTCGCAATCTGGGCCAGCATCTGGTTGCCGTTGTCCACCTTGGAATAGCCCGTGGCGAAGACGTGATGCCAGAAGAGCACCATCTTCTCTATCAGGGGCTGTGGGGTGTTGATCATCCTGTACATCCAGTTGCCCTGCATGTGCAACGGGTTGCCCGGATTGCGGAACCCCTGGAGATGACGATAGAGGATGCCCTCGTTGAATGGCGGAATGCCGTGGGCCTCGGGGTCCAAAAGTTCCTCCACCGTGGCCTCGTATCCCTTGGCCGCTCTCGCTTCCAACTCGTCTCGCGATGCTCCGAATCCGGCTCGACGCATCAGGTGCGCCATCAATGCGATGTCCTTATCCATCTCCCGTCTCCTTCTATGTCGTTCTGAGTAAAGCGAAGAATCTCGTCCCCACTCAGCATCTCTTTCCGCCTATATTGTATTCATAAACTCGCCTCATGGCTACCTTTAGTTCTAGCCCGACCAAATACCCCTGCCCCTTCTTCCCCCTCTCCCGTCCTGGAGACCTTTGAACAACCGTCATTCCGGCGAAAGCCGGAATCCAGAAATGCGCAATCTAGCTATGACTAAGGCAGGACAACGCCACAATCTGAACCTGTTTCGGCAGTTACGCAAAGGTCTCCGTCCTGGGAGAGGGTTGGGGTGAGGGTGATTCCTCCTCAACCCACCCCCAACCCTTCCCCTCAGAACATAACCCTACTATCATGGTATGCAGAGACTACTAGCCACGACTTCAGGACGAAGGAGACTGCCAATGACACAACTTGTACGAGAAAAATGCGTCGCCTGCCGCAGGGACGCACCCAGGGTAACCGACTCGGAAATCGCCGAACTTCACCCCATCATCGCCGATTGGGACCTGATAGAAGTGGACGGCGTCAACAGACTCCGACGCAGCTTCCGCTTCCGAAACTTTCAGCAGGCCATGGACTTCTCCATCGACATCGGCCGCATCGCCGAAGAAGAAGGACACCACCCCAAACTGGTCACTGAATGGGGACGCGTCACCATCGACTGGTGGACCCACAAGATCCGCGGCCTCCACCGCAACGACTTCATCATGGCCGCCAAAACCGACGGCGCCTTTGAGGGAACGGTTGCAGCAAAACAAGCATAGTATCTGTTGAGGGCTACGGCTGCGAAATAGATGTGTAAGCCATGAACAGACTGACGATGATAACAACGCTGCTGGCAATGGCGTTGTTTACCCTCGCCTGTAGCGACTCTGAGTCTTCAACTCCCGCAGCCACCGTCGCACCGGTCATCCCAATGGCTACCCAGGCCCCACCGCCCACCACGGAGACGTCGGCAAGTACAATAGCGCCGTCGGCAAATACGGAGACATCCACAGCCACGCCAACGTTTCTGTCGATAGCTCCTGTTCCATATGACGGCCCCACTTCCTTGGAGGAGAGAATCTTCGCATCGCCGGTTATCGCCCGGGTGCGGCTAGACTCCGTATCTTCGGCGGCAGAGTCTGGTAATACATACCAAGGGACCAAGTATTTAGCGCTGCTTGAGTTCAGCTTCAGCGTTGAGGAGTACCTGAAAGGCAGCGGGGCCAACGACATCGTTGCAGTGTGGGCCGCCGCCCCATTCTTCAATACGGAAAAGGAGGCGGAGGACGCGCTTCCCGCCATTGCTGATGCTAGGGACACCCAGTGGGACAACCGAGAAGCCATCGTCTTTCTCAAAGAGGACTTCCAGGAATTCCTCCCTAGCACGCAGCAAGCAAATCGATTTTATATGGCTTGGGGTGGTGGCTGGCCCATGCAGGCACCCGATGACGGCTACAGCCTAGCGAGCCGGTACAACAGGCTGTGGCTGCCGGCGGCGGGGGCTGTAGGCGAGGCGTCTCAAGCCACTGGAGACCAGCAGCGCTTCCTGACGGCCGTCCCGCCGACCACGGGAACGGCACCGACGATAACCCTGGGAGAGATCAAGTCGCGGATTGGGGCGGTCACGGCGAAGCTCGACGCCGGAGACGGCTCCTACGAGTACACGGAATGTGTACAGCGTACATATCGGCGAGAGGGAGATGATCGCTATAGCATCCAGACCGGGGGTGATGGGTATTTTTACAGGATCCCTGACGGAGAGCTGGACTCGGGCTTGGCAGCCTCCACTGTAGTGCACGAACTCCTAGCCCTGGGCGCTCTCCCGGACAGGCGCGACGAAGTCTGGCTCGACGGCGGCGACGCGGACCTGTTCAGGGTTGAGTTAAGCGAGGGGGTCCCCCACGACTATTCGGGAGACGGCACGAACGACTCAATTCAGTATACTCAACGGGTGGTATCTGCGCGCCCGCTTCTCGCAGGTGTGTACCGGACCAACTACAACAACAGGCACGTGGACTTCGTTCTATGCGACGGCTACGCACCACGCTACGAATGGACCGTCACCGTCACCGCCCCCGAAGGCACCCTCCACGAGGCCTTCTTCGACCCCGTAACCATCAGTGCGGCAGTGGGCGCCGACGCCACCAACGGCGTCCTCGAGCCCGCCTCCTTCACCGTCGGCGAAACAGCCACCCGGATCACCGGCCTCAAGTGGCAGAACAACCAGGCCGTCCTCACCCTCAGCCCCCACGTATCCCTGGCAGACCACGCCCTGGACTTCATAGAGCTGGGCGGCAGCGTCTCCCTCACCCTCGAGACTAAGGACGCCACCGTGGACGCAACAGCCGGCACCCACACCTGGTCTGTGGAAACCCAGCCCTGGGAGAACGGCGACCTGCTCATGCTGCGCATCCGTGAGGACGCGCCCCCCACCCCATGAACCTCCGCCCCGGCGAGTCCTTCTCCGTAAGAGTCACCCGCATCAAGGACGGCGATGGCTGCATAGTAGTCCGCCTCGGCTGGTTCCGCCGACAGCGCGAAACCCTCGAAGTCCGCCTCCACGCCATCGACGCTCCCGAATACGACCAGCCTTTCGGCCGCGAAGCCACCCACCGGCTGAGGCGCATCGCGGAGGGCAAGCGCTTCACCCTCAGGGTCTGGGAGCCGCAGGACCAGTTCGGACGTGTCGTCGGCGTTCTCTACCAGCGACGTCTCAAGCGCTCCGTCAATCGCGAGATGGTGGAGTCCGGCATGGCCTACCGCTTCACCCATTTCGGAGAGATGAACGGCCTCGGCCTCTCAGACGCCGAAAGACACGCCCGACGCCGCAAGCTGGGCGTCTGGAGCCTCCCCAAAGGCGGCGTCCGACCCTGGCATCACCGGCGGTGGCAGCGCGCCGAAGCCCGCCGACGCCAGACCATCGAATACCAGATCCTCAGGCTTATCGCCAAGTCCCTCGCTTGGCTGCTTCGAAAACTCTTCCGACTCCGCTAGGCAGCAACGACATGCACAATTATCACCTACGGTTGACCGCTCCCCACCCTCCGGCTAGCATTGCCCCATGCTGGTTCTCAACAGAAGAGAGGTGGAGCGCCTCCTGGACCTGGATGCACTCATCGACGCCCTCGCGCAGGCCATGGTCGAGCTCACCGACGGCCAGGTGTCCCAGCCCCCACGCATCGGCGCTCAAATTGCCGAACGTGAAGGAAACCTCTTGGTCATGCCCGCATACCTGCCCGGTTCTGAGTCGCTGGCGGTTAAGCTGGTGAGCATCTTCCCACACAACCACGATTTGGGCATACCCAGCCACCAGGCGCTCATCGCCGTCTTCGACGCGGAAACGGGCGCTCCCGCAGCAATCATGGACGGCGAGCACATCACCGCGATGCGCACCGCCGCCGGCTCCGCCCTCGCCACCCGCCTGCTGGCCCGCCCCGAATCCAATATCCTCGCCATTCTCGGCACTGGCGTCCAGGCCAGCGCCCACGCCGTCGCCATCCCCCGCGTGAGCCCCATAACGGAGATCCGCATTGCCGGTAGAAACGCTGATAGAGCCCGGGCTATGGCCATTGCCTATTCCGTTGAACTCGGCATACATGCAGAAGGCACGGACTCTTTCGAAGAAGCAGTCGCCGGCGCAGACATAGTTTGTGCATGCACCCACGCCGACTCCCCCATCCTGCAGGCTCAATGGCTCACCCCCGGTGCTCACGTCAACTCCGTCGGGCTGAACTTCCAGGGACGCGAGTTGGACGAAGAAGTCGTCCGACGTTCAAAGGTGTTCGTGGAGTCCCGCAAGGCCGCCCTTGCCTCCCCGCCCGGCGGCGCAAACGACCTGACCTGGCCTATCCGCGACGGCATTATTGACCAAGACCACGTCCTCGCCGAAATCGGCGAGCTAGTAAAGGGCACCCACCGAGGCCGCACTTCCGACGACGAAATTACCCTCTACAAGTCCGTGGGCGTGGCGGCCCAGGATGCCATCGCCGCCCGAATGGTCCTGGCGGCGGCAATAGAAAGGGGCGTGGGCCTCAACATAGAAATGTAGGGGCCGGTCTCAAACCAACCCCTACATTCCGCTATCCGAGCCCAAATCCATTTGCCCATTCCCGCGAAGGCGGGAATCCACTCTTATCCCTCTCTCCTAAGACGGGGGAAGATAGAGCCTGTCCTGAGCTTGTTGAAGGGATGGGGGTGATTCACCCCCCTAGTTCTTGCCCAGCACCCGCGGGCCGTACAGCCTGACCGAATTGTCCCACAGAATCTTTCGCTTCACGTCGTCGTCGATGTTGTGGCCGAGGAAGCTGTCGACGGCGCCAGGAATCGGCGCGTCCGGGTGGGGCCAGTCCGTGTTGAAGATCAGATTGTCATTCAGCTGCGATGCGGCAAACTCAAGCTGCCCCTCGTCGGCGTCGCACGCCACGAAGCACTGCCGGGCGAAGTACTCGCTGGGCGTCAGACGGACCTCTTCGCCGTACTGGAACCGGCCCTGACGACCCACCGCGTGGTCGTCCATCCGGCTCAACCACCACGGCACCCAGCCTGCGTTGGCCTCCAGGAAGGAAACGCGCATGTTGGGGAACCTCTCCAGCACCTCGCCGAAAATCAGCGTACCCATGGCCAGCATGGCGTCCAGCGGGAACGATAGGGCGTGGCTCACCGAAGCCAGTGTGGGCGTGGTGGTGTAATCTTTGAACACACGCTGCTGGGAGCCGCCGCCGTGGAAGGAAGCGGCAAGGCTGAGCTCGTCCAGTGTCTCCCATAGGGGATCGAACTCCTCGTCGGACCACTTCCGGGATTCGCCCGGGTCGGGAAGGTTGATGGCCGTCGCCTGCGGGCACGGGCCCATCCGGCGCGCCTCTTCGATGGCCTCGTTCACGTCCAGCAGCGTCACCTGCGCGATGAACTGCACGCGGCCGTCCGAGTCCTTGCAGTAGTCCGTTGCCCAGTTGTTGTACGCGCGGACCAGCGCCGCCTGCAGCTTGGGGTCCGTGATGCTGTCGGAGGTTGCGCTGTTGCCGTTGGTGGGGAACCCCACCTGAATGTCCAAGCCTTCCTTGTCAATCTCTGTCAGACGGTCGGGAAGCGCCCACCAGTTACGCCAGGCGTCGCCGTACCGCTCTTCGCAGTCGGCGAACACGCTCTCCGGTCGGACGGAGCCGCGACCTTCCGGAAACGCTTCGCAGGGGTGATAGTTGAAGAGATATCGGCCCACGTGGCCGCTCACCAGCGGGCGACGATGGTGGAACGGCTGCTCAACGTAGTTGTCCCAGATGTCCAGGGGCTCCTGCATGTGCCCGTCCCCGTCAATAATTCTATATCCGTTTCTCATTCCATCCTCCTAATATTCAAACCTGTTGGACGTTGCGTCCCATTTAACCCGCAGAATACCCTCTGTGGGCTCTACTTGTCCAGACATCACAACATTATATATTCTTGACAATAGTATTGCCTATAGTTACCATCAGCGGATGAGAAGATTCAGGAACTCGCAAACAGAGCGAATCTTCTTCGGACGCCCGCTTAGGCGGTTTCCAGTCGAAATCAGACGTCGTGCTCGTATACGGTTGCAGCGAGTGGTGACAGCGGTAGCGCTATCGGACCTCAGAGTGCCGCCATCCTACAGATTGGAGTCGTTAAGAGGAGACCGAAAAGGCCAGCACAGCATCCGGATCAATAACAGGTGGCGCGTATGCTTTGTCTGGACCAGGTATGGTGCAATGGAGATAGAGGTCACTGACTATCACTAGAGGAGGAATCGCATGAGGGCCACGGAACCAATACACCCGGGGGAGCATCTGACTGAGATATTGGACGAACTCGGAATCACGCAATACCGCTTGGCAAAGAGCATGGGAGTGCCCCAAATACGAATTCACGAAATCGTCCGCGGTAGGAGATCTATCACGGCGGACACAGCTTTGCGTCTTGGACGTGTCTTGGGAATGACACCCGACTCCTGGCTGAACCTCCAGCGGATGTATGATCTCGACGTTGCCCGAGCCAAGACTGACCTAACCGACATCAAACCCCTGATTGAGGTCTCCGACTGAAGGCGGTAGTTCACCTGCTGACCGACGCACACGGGCCAATCGGTAACGACACAGGATTCCCTCAGGAGAAAGAAAACCCTAGTCCACCACCCGCTGAAACGCCCGCCTCAGCCTCGGCCCAATCTCCCGCAGGTGCTCCAGCGACGCGTTGCTGAAGGCCAGCCGTACGTGGGTGTCCGGCATTTTCTCCTTGTTCACGTAGAAGTTCGTCCCCGGCGGGAACAGCAGCCCCTCGTTAGCCGCGGCCTGCGATACCTCCGTGGAGGTGGCGCCCAGGCACTCGAACCAGAAGAAGAAGCCGCCGCCATGCTCGTTGAACCGCACGTAGGGCTCGCAATGCTCCCGCAGCGAGTCCGCCAGCGTACCGCACTTCTCCCCATAAATCGCTCGCATCTTCCTGATGTGGGGGTCCAGCCTGCCGGAGCCGATGAACTCCGCCAGCATGTGCAGCAGCAGCGGACTCGTACCCATGTCGAACCGCACCCGGCCCAGCGCGTCGATGTGTTCCTTGGATGCCTGAATCCAGCCCGCTCGTAGCCCCGTGGCGATGACCTTGCTGAAGGTGCCTATCTTCAGCACCCCCGCGCCTTCCGCCATCGAATAAATGGACTGCGGCGGCGCTTCATTAAAGTACAACTCACTGTAGGTGGCGTCCTCCGCAATCAGCACCTGCTCCCGGGCACACAAGTCGATGAGCGCCGCCCGTCGCGACTCGGTCAGAGTAGTCCCTGTCGGATTCTGGTAGTCGGGGTTCAGGTACACCATTTTGACCCGCTTCCCCTCCGACTTCGCCCGCTGGATTGCGTCGGCCACGCCGTCAACGGAGATGCCGTCGTCCTCCACCGCTACCTCCATCAACTCCGCCATGTGTCCCCGAATGCAGCGAGTGGTGCCTGAATAGGACGGTTCTTCAACAATGACCACGTCCCCCGGGTCGATGAACGCTTGGCAAAGATTGTCCAGACAGCCGGAGCCGCCGTTATGGACGATGAAGTTGTCCGGCTCGAAGCTCATACCGTCCAGAACAGACTGCCGCTCCGCCATCACCTCTCGAAGTCCCTCGAAACCCAGAACGCCGCCATATCGCAGCGCCTCCTCGGGCCTGCCGTCCAGGATGCGCCCGAATGCAGCCTCCAACTCATCGGAAGGAAGGGTGCCCGCGTCGGGAATGCCGCCGGCGGCAATAATCGGGTCCGGATGCGGCTCCGGCAGCACAAACCCAGTGGCGGTATCCGTGGCCGAAGCAGCACCTATAGTAAGCGCAGAGTCCGAAAGAAAGTCCCGAATATCAGCCTTGGACCACGCTTCCGCCGCCTGAACCGCGGCGCTTCCTGAATTTGTAGTCATTTCGCTCTCCTGTTACTGGTTACGCTTGCGCTATGGGCAAAAACAGCCGCCAAACGCTGTTGAAAGTCTACCACATAATAAAATCTGTGACTCAATCTCAACAACCACCCCTTCCCCATTCCCGCGCAGGCGGGAATCCACTCTCAATCCAGGCCAAACTCTACCCCATAGCTGCCCACCCCCCTCCCTTCTCACCTCTTCCCCTCGATGGGGGAAGACTGAGTCTGTCCTGAGCTTGCCGAAGGGATGGGGGTGATCCTCCCTCCCCTAAAAGTGCCATTTTGCAGCTTGTCACCTAGCCCCCTCCCCTGTTATGCTCTCAATATGTCAGGAACAGAACACATGAACGATGCCGTCGACGACTTAAACGAGGAATTCAGACTCCCAGGGGACTGGCTGATTAAATACTTCTCCAGAGACATGAACGGTCTCCCCAAGAAGAAAAAGCGCGGTGCTCCCTTCGAAAAACAGAACGCACGCAAACACGGCCTCTACTCCAAGTTCTCTCCGAAAAAATTTTGAAACAATTCAATTCCCGATTTTTCCTCTTTCTCAGGCACGAATTCGAGCGAAAACAACCCCAATTGTTTCCCAAATCAATTCCCCTTTCAGGCACAAACCCACGAAACAATTCCCAAAACAATTACGCACAAATCCCCATTTGTTTTCCAAAATCAATTCCACCCCCCGTTCCCGCGGGAATGGTAATCCATCCCCTTCCTGATGCACCTTCCGCCACATTGGTGTTACCATGCCACCAACTCAAACAACGGAGGTCCCCTTCATGCCCCGAATGACCGGCAACCGCTACATCGCCAAAATGATAGAAGCCTACGGCATCACCAGCATCTTCCAGGTGCCCACCGCTTTCTTTGGCGTCATGGCCGAGATGGAAAACATGGACGTCCGCCGCGTCGTCACCCACGGCGAGAAGGCCGCGGCATACATGGCCGACGGCTACGCCCGCGCCACCAAAGGCCCCGGCATATGCATGGCCCAGAGCATCGGCGCGGCGAACCTGGCTGCCGGACTGGCCGACGCCTTCATGGCCCAGTCCCCCGTCATCGCCATGACCAACGCCATTCCCGCCGAGCATCGCTACCGCCACGTCTATCAGGAGTACGACCACGCCGCCCCCTTCCACACCGTCACCAAGGCCAGCTACGAGATCGACAAGGTTGCCAGGATTCCCGACTCCATGCGGCAGACCTTCCGCGAGGCCACCACCGGCTCCCCTGGCCCCGTCCATCTCCACGTCCGCGACGAAGCCCTGTACGCCGACGCCGACCTGGACCTCGTCGTTGAACAGCGTCATGCGAAATACCCCGTCTTCCGGCCCGAACCCAGCATGGACCACGTGAAGGAAGCAGCGCGGCTCATATCCGAAGCCCGCCGGCCCGTAATCATCTCCGGCTCGGGCGTCATGGCCTCCGGCGCCTGGGACGAGGTGGCGCAACTCGCCGAAATGCTGACCATCCCCGTGGCTACCACCCTCAACGGCAAGCTGACCCTATCCGCCGACCACCCCCTGAACGTCGGCGTCGTCGGACGCTACTCCCACTGGAGCGCCAACCGCATCGTTTCGTCGGCAGACCTGGTCATCGGCATCGGCACCCGCCTCGGCGGAATGGCTACCTGGGAATGGCGCGTCCCGCCGCCAAACACTCCCACCGTCCAGATTGGCATAGACCCCTCCGAACTGGGCCGAAACTACCCCGCCGCAGCCGCCGTTCAGGGCGACGCCAAGGTCTCCCTCCAACGCCTCATCAACGTCCTGGAACCCGTCAGCCGCCGACAGGACGTGCTCGACGAAGTGGCAGGCATCGTCAGTGAGTGGCGCGAGGAGTTCCGCCCCTTGATCGAGTCCGACGCTTCACCCATGAGGCCGGAGCGCATGGTCAAGGAGATTGCCGAGTACCTCCCCGCCGGAGGCATGGTGGTGTCAGACACGGGCCACTCCGGCATCTGGACGGGTGTGGTGATGGGATTGAAGGAGCCGGGCCACAACTATCTCCGATGCGTCGGCTCCCTGGGCTGGGGCCTTCCCGGCGCCATTGGCGCGAAGCTCGCCCTGCCCAACCGTCCGGTGTTGTGCTTCACCGGAGACGGTGGCTTCTGGTACCACATCGGCGAGCTCGAAACCGCCCTCCGACACAACGTCAAGTTGGTCATCGTCGTCAACGACAACCGCTCCCTCAACCAGGAGAAAGGCCCCATCGACCGCGCCTACGACGGCAACGCCACCCAGCGCGCCTACGACGACCTGATGATGTTCGAGGACGTTAATCTGGCGAAGGTTGCCGAAGCAATGGGCTGCTACGCCGAGCGCGTCGAACGCCCCTCAGACATCGGCGACGCCATGGCCCGCGCCTTCGCCGCCAACAAACCCGCCGTCCTGGACATGGTCAGCGATATCGAAGCCATGGCCCCCCAAGCCCGCGAGCAGGATGTGGTGAATCCCAAAGGTTAAGTGTTTGACCCCCAAATCACCTTATTCTGATTAATTCCGCTTTACCCATTTGGTTAGAGTAGCGGAAATGGACATCGTCAATAGCCTCTACGAGACTAACAAGGGCATTCCCGACGCGCCCCGATGATTGGTATCTATCGACCTCAGTGCGAATGCGCGATGGCCACATACAACGAGTGAGGATTTGATCAAGAGCATCAAAAGCCTCTGATAATTCAAGCAAACTTTCATGTATTTCCAGGTTTGCCTCAAATCGAGATCTGATGCGCTGAACATATCCCTCTATTCCGACTATTCTTGATCGATAGTGTTCATACGGAAGAGCATCTACAAATACGATGTCTTCCTCACCTATAGACTCAGCTTCAGAAAAAACTTTGCGGAGTAATGGCTTAACATCATCATCCCAGCTATCCCCCATGACTTCTTCATCTAGGCCAATACTCAGGTTTAACTCCGACGATAGAGAATTTGCAATTTCCCAAATTATCATCTGACCAATCTCCCCTGCCTCCTGAGCTATCGAGATTGCTCTGCGGACTAGAATTTTCCGCTGCCTGTCCTGCTGAGTCAGAGTCCGACGTTCGATGACCCAAACGGCTAATGCGAAGCCCGCTGCAATTCCTATAACTTCGGCAAGCACGTTCTCAGTAAAAGGAAGAAGCCGTGGAACGGTGTAACCGAGAACCACCAGAATCATCGCCACTAAGATGCTTGCCGTTGCATAACACATCCAACGTGTACTCATTCACATCTCTTTACTCAAATTGGATTTGCTCCGAGAATCCAATAGTGTCCCATAAATGCTATTATTGTTTTACTTTGTCATCCTTTTGCAAATGAAATTATTTCGAAGCACAGTCTACATGAGCTTCTTGAGAGCACTCACCCTCACCGTCGCAGTCCTAGCCATTGGCATACCCGCTCAACCAGCGATGGCACAGGCAGACGACGGCAAGATTGTCTTTGCTTCACGAAGTGGAATCTGGGGAAACATTTACGTAATGAACTCAGACGGCTCGGGCCGGATAAGGCTAACTGAGTTTCGTGGCTATAATCCAAGATGGTCACCCGACGGAAAACGAATTGCGTTCACTCTAGGTCGCGATGAATCCAGCAATATATGGGTAATGAACGCAGATGGTACTGATGAAACGCAGCTAACTGATGATTCATTGAGAGTTTTTCGTCCAAGCTGGTCGCCGGACGGTCAACAAATTGCCTTCTATGATATAGCAGAAGGGCGTCTGCACCTGATGGATGCCGACGGCTCCGACGTTATCCGTCTCACCAACAGCCGTGCCGTTGAACACATCACCGCTTGGTCGCCCGATAGCCAGCGCATTGCGTTTTCCGCCAGGGTCAGCGGCGGCTGCCAAATCTATACGATAAGAACAGACGGTTCCGACCTCATGCAACTAACTAGCATTGACCCTTCAGATAATGATGGCGAATGTGATGATAATCCAATCTGGTCGCCAAGCGGTCATCTTATCGCGTTCACATCCCTGGGGCGAGGCGGGGTGACATGGGGAATCTATATCATGAATTCCGACGGCTCTGGTCTAACTAAGCTCAGCGACACTGATGAGTGGAAGCTCTATCCAAGTTGGTCGCCCGACGGTACTCACATTACGTTCTTCTCGTACAGTGAGCCAACCGCAAGACTGAATACGATTAAAGCAGACGGCTCCGAACAACAGAAGGTGCTCTACGAATGGCACAAAGATGATGCGAGCTTCACACACCAAGCACCGTCCTGGGCCCCAGACGGACAAAGCATAGCTTTCTTCAGGGAGGATACAGACGGTTACAACCAGATTTACGTAGCGAACACAGACGGGTCCGGTGCGAGTCAGCTTACCCACGGCCCGGCACATAATGATTCACCGCAATGGATGCCTGATGAGACAACTCCTGCACCTACTCTTCTACCTACTCCCATAGCTGCGCCAACACCCACTCCTACACCCAAACCAACACCTGTAGCTACACTGACTCCTATCCCAACGCCCGTAGCTACCCCTGCACCCGCAGCCACCCCTCTCCCCACATCCACGCCAACCCGTACATCATTGTTGCCTACACCCAGCATACCCATACCCACGTCAGGCCCGTCAGTTGTCCAATCATTCCGTGACCTCGTTTCCCCAACGCCCACACCAACGTTAACGCCTCAACAAATCGACGAAGCTTGGAGAAAAGCTTTGGACGAATATGAAAGTGCACAGGCGCCGACACCCAGCCCTACCCCCACCCCGCTAGCCGCCGCCCGCCAAACCCCCACACCCCAACCCACCCCGACACCATTGGCAGCAGTCAACCCAAAACCCTCCCCTCCACCACCCACACCCGCGCCCGAACCCACCCCCGAACGCGGCTTCTTCTTCAACTCCCTTCCGACCCAGGGAAACTCCGGCGAGTGGGACTTCATGGACCCCGTGGCCCTCTCCATCATCGGCATCTGCTTGACCCTCGTCGGCACCCTCGTGCAGCTCTTCAGAGGCCGCTAGCAATGGCAAACGTAAACAGTGGCTCCATCCAAACCGACCGGCTGCTCCGAATCGCCAAGCGCCTCGCCACCAACGCCGCCCTCGGCTTACCCTTCTTCCTCATTGGCGTCTTCGGCATCACCGCCACCGATCTCTCGGACCTCTCCCTTATCTTCCTGGCCATCGTCATCCTGGGAGCCGCCATCGTCCTCATCGGTTTCTACGGCAGCGTCCTGGCCCGCCCCAACCCAACCCTGATGCCCGACGAGCACATCCAGCAGTTGCGCCATCCCTCCATGAAGCCGGCAATGGCCCGCATAGCCATGAGTGTCCCCTTCTTCCTCGCCGCCGGCTACATGATGGCATTCACCTACCTGCCCTATGTCTACCCATTCGCCGTCTTCCTCGCCGGCCTGTTTCTCTACCTGAGGGGCGTCATCCGCTACTGGATTAACCACCACACCATCTACTACGTGACCAACCGGCGGGTGGCCCACGCCTACAAATTCCTCTGGCTGGACACCACGGAGATACCCGTCGGCTCCATCAACGCCATCTCAGAGACTCGCAACTTCATCGAGATGCTAACCGGGCGCGGCAGCGTCCTCGTTGCCAGCGGCATCAGCGACCGTCACACGGTGCGAATGCAGGAAATCGACGACCCCGGCCCCGTCGCCCAAGCCATCCGAAGCCAGATCTCAGAGGGCCGACAGAATTCTAGCTAGTCGTCTCTTCCACCATCCGATAAACCGCCGCCACTTCCCTGATGCGCGTCAAACTCGCCGATGCGTACTCCGTCGCCTCGTAGCGCTGAATCTGCTGCTCTTTCAACCCAAGCCTCTCCGCCAACTCCCGCTGGCTCAGCCCCATCGCAATGCGGGCCTGTATCAGCAGCTTGGGGATATCCGCCAATGCGTTGAGGGAGTCCAAATCAAACCCGCCAGCCTTCAGGACTTCGTACTCTTGCAACTCACCTTCCATCTCCTCAAGCTGGCTGTTCATGGCGTTTTCCTGTGCCTTAGCGATGAGTGGATGCACAGTCCCATACGGTGCCCTTGTCTCCCTTACCACGCCCAGGGCCGCCGCTTCTACAGCCTCCTCACTGTCCCCCATATCAGAATTCCCCTTCGCACTCAACACCTTCCTAAGCCTCCCCGCGTGCGCCCTCGTAATTCTGTACTGCCTCTCATTCTTGATCATTCCAATTCCCCCAAGTCTATGGCAATTATCCCCTTCCGCCTTCCACGGTCTCTGTCCGTTTGGAAGAAGTCCAGGAAAGTGAACCCGTCCCCAACCGCGTCGTAAGATGCCGGAAATAGTTCTCCCAGGTATTTTATTTTCTGCTCTGCCCTCCCATTTGCAAATGTGAGGAGAACAGGATCAAGTATTATGGGATCAACCCCAGCCTCTTCCCAGCAGGCATCGAAGTCCCCCGGAATCTCTTTGTCTGTCACAAAGCTCCCGTCTACGTACACCAGCTTACACCCCGCATCTCTCAAGCTGACTATCGCCGCCCTCAGCCCACTCAAAAGCAATTTCCTCCATCCGTTCCCGCCATACCTCTGTGTGAACTCTCCCCACGAAGCTTTGTGGATGCCCGGTGGCAGGAGTCCTTCGCTGTCAAACTCAGGAATCACGACACAACTTTATCATTGTCTTAGCCATATGTCAAGTACAATCATTCGCTTCCAGAATATGCCCACTCCGTCATGCTAACCTCGCTTCCCCACCAGAAACCGCCGCCGAAAGGTCAGCACCCGCTCTCCCCGCTGGTTGAAGCCACGACTCTCCACGTACACGATCCCCCTATCCCCCCGGCTGGTCTCCCGCGTCTCCAGCACCTCCGTCTCCCCGTAGATGGTGTCCCCGATGAACACCGGCCCGTCGTGGACCACTTTCTCGTACTCCAGGTTGGCCACCGCCTGACCGCTGGTGTCGCGAACGCTCATCCCTACGACCAGGCTGAAAACCAGCGTCCCGTTGACAAGAATCTTCCCGTGCTGGTGGGACGCCATGTGGTGAGCGTCGGAGTGCAGTGGATTGTCGTTGCGAGTCAGCAACGAGAACAGGTTGTTGTCTGACTCGGTTATCGTCTTCCCCGGCCAGTGCTTGAACACCTGCCCCGGGCAAAAATCCTCGAACAGTCCCCCGTAGCGCGAACTCTGCTCCGTCATGCGTGTCAAACCTCCTCCGGTGCCGCGCCTAGATTGCGTAACGACGCAACAGGCTCCTGGCGATGATGAGCTTCTGAATCTCGTTGGTGCCCTCGCCGATTATCATCAGCGGCGCGTCCCGGTAGTACCGCTCCAGCGGCAGGTCCTTGATGTACCCGTAGCCGCCGTGTATGCGCATTGCGTCCAGCGTCACCTGTCCGCACATTTCGCTGGCGAACAGCTTGGCCATTCCCGCCTCCTCGTCGCACCGTTCGCCCCTGTCCTTCTTGGACGCGGCATCATAGGTCAGCAGACGGGCGGCGCGTATCTTCGTCGCCATGTCCGCCAGCATTATCTGTATCGCCTGATGCTGGGCGATGGGCTTGCCGAAGGTCTCCCGACGCTGGGCGTATCGTATCGCCTCCTCAAAGGCCGCCGTTGCAACACCCACGGCCCGCGCCGCGATGTTTATCCGACCTGCCTCCAACGCCTCCAGCACCTGCCGAAATCCCCGCCCTTCCTCCATCCCCACCAGGTTTGTAGCCGGAACGCGGCAGTTGTCGAATATCAACTCGCAGGTGTCTACGCCCCGATACCCCAGCTTCTCCATGTCGGGCCCCACTTTAAAGCCGGGGCCTTTCTCCACCACTAGTGCGCTTATGCCCCTATGGGCGGGCGTTGCGCCCGGGTCCGTCTTGACCATCACCAGCGCGGCGTTGCAGTTACGCCCATTGGTGATGAAGAGCTTTCGCCCGTTCACCACATACTCTTCTCCATCCCGAACAGCCGCGGTTTGAATAGCGGCGACGTCACTGCCGGCATTTGGCTCAGTCAAGCCCAGCGCGCCCCGCATCTCGCCCCTTGCCATGGGTGGAAGCCACCGGCGCTTCTGCTCCTCCGTGCCGAAGTGCGACAGCACGTACGCCATGACGGAGTGGGTACCCAGGATGCCGGTGATGCTCATCCACCCTTTTGACAATTCCTCGAAGATCATGGCGAAGGTGGTATGGTCCAGACCCAGCCCGCCATACTCTTCCGGCACGGCAATGCCGAATAGCCCCAACTCCTTCATCTGCTCGACGAGCTCATAAGGGTAGGTGTCATCCCTGTCGTGGACGGCGGCCTGGGGTGCCACCTCTCGACGGACGAACTCCCGCACAAGGGCCAGAATCTGGTTGGTCGGAGTCTGTGGACGCTCTTGCATCCCGGCATCCCCCCTGATTGCAGGTTCCACCGACTGTTGCCGTCGGCCCGCCCACTATATCACAGCGCCGCCTAGCGCTTAGGAGACTGTTCCAATACGATCATTCCGCACTCCACTCGCTCCCCCATTCCCGCCGAGAGCCTGGCCCCGCGAATGCGGAGGCGGGAATCCAGTCCCCTTCCCCTCCATGGTGACCTTTGAGAAACCCGCCAAGGGAGTTAACATGCCTCTTCCCCCTTGACGGGGGAAGATTGAGATGGGGGTGATTCAGATGATTGCGGCAGAGGAGCGTTGGCAGTTGCGCAAAGGTCTACGAACTTCGCAGACCCTACTGGCCATTAAAACGCGGGCCCAAGCATGCAGCCATTAACGTCCCAAGACAATCTCGTGACGACTGATCTTCATCACCTTGTCTTCACCAATGACCCTGGTTGACTCCTCAGCCTCATCAACGGACGACACCACCTCCACCCCATTCTCTCTGAATACCCGCTCCCACTCCCCCGCTTCCTCCAACGCCTCCAACTGCACCGAAACAGCCTCGTCCAAATTACGGAAGGCTTCCTCAACAGTATCCCCTAACCCAACAGCCCCCAACTCAAAACACGCCGCCACGAACCCATCCCCATCCCTCTCCGCCACATTCGTCAACATAAAATACCCTAAACGTTCACTCATGAATTCTTGCTACTAAGAGACACTTCCACAACCGTCAACACCATCCCCATCTTCGCTCTTTCTGCCCCCTCTTCGTCATTCCTGCGAAAGCAGGAACCCATGGCGGGGCGGTGAGGTGTGGGGTCTCCTTTCCGCCTCAGCCCGACTTCAACCACACCTTGGCGAGGTCTTGACCATAAAAGCCAATATCCCCATTTTTCTGCTTGTACCTGACTATTGCAACATAACATGTTAACTTTTGGAAGCGCTAATCCCAATACAAGAGATGTGGGGTCATTACTAGTTATGAGCAAAGAAAAGTTAACAAGAAATCTGGGCGAACTTCCTTCTCTAAAGCTAGCGTATCAGTTTGTGATTCCGTCGTATTCCAACTTACTAAATCGGTTGGCCGCTGTTGAAGATCGAATTCAGAGGTTTATGGTTTTTGCAGGCACTCTTACAGCTGCTATTCCACTTGTCGTTGCTGGTTTAAAGGAAGATACCCAATCACTCAGTGTCATCTGGGCAATACCGGCAATTGTTGCTTTTGCAGTGTTTATGGGCGTATCCATCTACGGGAGATGGTGTGGAAAAATAACGATGATTAATCCAGTAAGACTCGACCACAACTGGCAGACAAAAAAACCCCAACAGTTCTATAGCGACATAATTAAGTATGCTGGAAAACACTACAATTCAAACGACAAACTAATAGGCCGTAAGGATATGTGGGCCAATGTAGCCGTCGTATGCTTTGCAGTCGAATTAATATGCTGGGTCTTGTGGGGGTACGGTATTCTTACTTCTTAGGTGGCGCACCCCTTGTAGACTGACCCGGATCTCCGTTTGACCCACCCGACCCATTGCTTCCTTTTTTTGTACCTAGCATCGGATCTCTCCTTGCAGCGTTTCTACAGCCTATTCATTGCTTCAAACATAACTTAGAAGACGATATACCCGCTAAGAGCATCTAATTGACTAACAATCGCTTGCTATTGTGGAAACTACATTCTTGCCCGACCACTGAGGTGAGAATGTCCAATTCTTCACAGCAAAATCGTGGGAATATTGATTCATTCCAGGCACTCAAAGTTATCCTACCTTACATGAGCCATTCCCAAAGGATCGCAACAAAATCACTCACCCTCACCCGCCCCGCCACTCAAACACCTGTATCCGCGCCCGCGCCGTGTCCACCACGTACACCCGACCCGCCGCGTCAATCTTCACCGTCGTCGGACCCCAGAACAGCTTCTCCACCATCGCCGACTCCTGCCTCAGTTCGTCCCCGAACGGGTACTCCAGGTCAGGCTCCATGTCGGCTTTCTGACGTTCCTCCAGTTCGTCCATGTTCGTCGTGAAATACTCGTGCGCCCACTTGGAAAGCCCCGACTCTCCCCGTAGGTTGGCCAGACGCTCCCCGTCCTGCGTCAGCACCTGCACCCGCTCGTTCCCCCAGTCCGCCACGTAGAGAACGCCGTCGCCGTCCACCGCCAGCCCCGACGGACGATTGAACGCTCCGTCTTCAGCATCGGACCCGCCCCACGCCTGCAGAAACTCCCCGTCCGACGTGAACTTCTGGATCCTGTCGTTGCGCCAGTCGGCAACGTAGATGTTGGCGTCGGTATCCGAAGCCAGACCCCAGGGCATGTTGAACTCGCCCTCTTGGTCACCGGCGCTTCCCCACTGCGACACAAACTTCCCCTCCGGCGTATACCGCTGTACCCGATTATTCAGGCTGTCCGACACCAGCAATACGCCGTCGGAATCAAACATCAACGCGGAGGGCCGGTTGAACTCTCCCTCGCCGCTTCCCTGTCGTCCCCACTTGTACAGGTATTGTCCGTCCTTGTCCCACACCGAAATCCGCTGGAGCGCCTCGTCGGAAACGTAGCTCCGACCCTCGCCGTCCAATGCAATCGACGAAGGCCACATTATCCGACCGTCATCCGTGCCGCCGTAGCTGAACTCCCCCAGGTACTCCTCGTCCACGGTGCACCTGGTCACCCGCTTGGACACATAGTCGTCGAAGGCGTCCGTGCCGCCCCGGCTCGGGACGTACATAATGCCGTCGGCGTCGAAGGCCAGGTCCACGGGGTTGGCGAAACCTCGCCCCCCCTGGAGCGACATGAAACCCACGGTGTGACTGTATTGCAGCTTTGCTGCCGTCTTGATGCTCATCTCTGCCTCATGCCAACTGGTATTCTGTGGTCGCCGCTATCACCTGCAGCAGCTGCGAAATGCTCTCCGACGAAGCGTCCGACTCCTTCGGCGAGTCGAAGCTCAGGTCGCCCGCCGCATTTGCGTGGGCCACCAGGTCCGCCCAAGTCTGCTCCGACACGCTGATGTGCCCCAACAGTCCCAGGCATTCGTCCACCAACGACTCCGCCGACGCGTATGTGCCCGCATCCCTGATGTGCTGAATCATCGACTGGACGCCGGGCCGGTTGTAGTCCGCAAACTCGCCTGCCGCGAAGTTCATCCGGCTGACCAGGCTGCCCGTGTTCACCCACTCCACCCCGGTGTGCCACCCCTCCACGCTGGGTGGGTCCAGCAAAATCTGGCCCATGTTGGAAGTCTCATCGGCCAGCCGCAGGTCGTCTAGCTGCGGGAAGGAATAGCCTCCCGCCAGCTTCGCGGTGCCCACCACGAACTCCGTCGGACTCTTTATCTTGGCGAAGGCCGCCTCCTTGAAGAAGTCCGAATTCAGCAGCGTCCGCATCACCTCTCGCATGTCGTAGCCGCTGTCGTTGAACGTCTGCGCCAGCAACTCCACCGCCTCTGGGTCCCGAGGCGGCGTCGTGTTCCAAGCGGGCACCTGCGGTTCGTCGGCCACGAAGAAGTTATATAAGTGACGCCCCACGAACCGTCCCGTCGCCGGATGACGGCAAATTATGTCAATGATATCCTCGCCGTTGAAGGTGCCCCGATTACCCAGGAACTCCTTCTCGTCTTCGTCGTGGTCGTCGTCCCGGTACTGGAAGTGCCAGTCCAGCCGGCCGTAGGGCCAGATGGAGTCCCGGTCCGTTCGCGCCTGGTGCAGCGTGGCGTCGGCGATGGTCCAACCGGTGAAGGCATGGGAAGCCTGGCGCACGTCGTCTTCCGTGTAGTTGCCGACGCCCATGGAGAAAAGCTCCAGCAGTTCCCTACCGTAGTTCTCGTTGACTGCGCCCTTGTGGTTGTCCTTGTTGTCCAGCCAGAAGATCATCGCCGGGTCCCTGGAAATCTCCACCAGTACCCGGTGGAAGCTCCCCAGGCCCAGACGACGAAACATCTCTATCTGGTTCAATATGGCCTTGGGATGGTTGAGCTTGGTGTAGCCCGTGGCGAAGATGCCGTGATAGAAGAGCGCCAGCTTCTCCTCCAGAGGCCTCCGGGTGTTGATCATCCGGTAGATCCAGTAGGTCTGACAGCTCTGAATCGCCATCAGATTGTTGCCGTCCACGTGGTATCGCTTCAGCAGGTCCTCGTCGTCCAGCGCCGGCGGCTGCAGTTCAGGATGCAGCAGTTCCTCTACAGTTGCCTCGTAACCCTTGGCCACCCGCTGTTCAAGCTCGTCGCGCGTTGCGCCAAATCCGGCCCTGCGCATCAGATGGGCCATGAGAGCAAAATCTTTTTCCGACATTTTACCCCTCCGCCAACTATTGATTTTCGACCATATCCGTCACAACAGAATCTATCATCCTGCAATTTGAGCGTCAATCCACAATTCGCAAATGCACGACCCTCATCAGGGAATTGCATTTCTCAACAGTATGGGATTGACTCGACAAGATGTACGTTGGATATCCCATTTCCTTCTTCCATCCTGAAAGATAATATGGTACATTTATTCAGTGGAGTTTAGGCACAACGGGCTGAGGAGGTTTTGGGTGCGCGACGACGCCAGTCGCATTAATCCCGCATACATTGATCGCATTGAACGTATCCTGACGGCGTTGGATGACGCCGCAGACCCGAACGATATGGATTTTCCGGGGTTCCGACTGCACCGCCTAAGAGGCAACCGACGCGGCTATTGGAGCGTTCGAGTAAACCAAAATTGGAGAATCACGTTCCGGTTCTACGATGACGAAGCTGTAGACGTGGATCTGGAAGACTATCATTAGTAAGGAAGATTTCGATATGACCAAAAGAAATCCTGTACACCCTGGAGAGATCCTGAGAGACTCTTTGTCGGAGGTCAAATGGTCTACCAAGGAGTTCGCCGATAAGCTGGGAGTGAGCCGCAACACCATCTCTCGCCTGCTGAACGGACACTGCGGAATCTCTCTCAATGTGGCCCTTGCATTGGAACGAATCGGCTGGAGCAACGCAGACTATTGGATGAGACTTCAGTCAAGCTACAACCTGGCTGCCGCCCGCCGCGCCCTGACAGTCAAGTCCTGACCCCTACAGCCCCGCCACGCTGAACAATCACGATTTTCCGTTCTGCGTTCGGTTGGCGACATCTATCTTTTCATAGACTCTCTCTCATAAAACGAAGAACACTTTTCGCGGAGTCAGCAAAGAAAAAGTTCACGGCTACTCTAATTCGCTCCCGGCCAATGGAAGGCCGTCACCGCATCAGCAACTCATGCTTCATACCTCGACATTCTCACTTGTTGATTACATTTCTTAGTGATACTCTGTTTCTCATACAGTGGGATGTTGCGTGTGGATGGCCCAACGCTGGCGTCCATGACAATCTGAGGAGGTGACATCATGACTCTCAGACATGCAGGCCTCGCCCTGATGATCGGTGTACTTCTAGCCTTCGTGGCTCCGCTGTTCATGCCGGGGTACGCTTTCATTGACTCCGTAGACCAGACCGACTTCCCCTTGGCGGTGAACGCCCTTGCCGGTGCGCCCGTTCTTGCTCAGTGGATGACGTTTCTCACCCTCGTTGCCATGCTGATCATGTCCTTCGGGCTACTGGGTCTCTACCCTCTGGCCAGCAGGCAACCCGGGTTGTGGGGCAGAATCCTGCAATTCGGAATCATCTTCACTATTATCGAATGGAGCATAGTCGTAATCGTTTCGGGAATGCGGCACTTCGAAATCCACCTGTTGCAGCTCACCAAGCCAGGCTCCGACTCAAGCATGTCGGCCGCAGATTTGGAGGCCGCAGCTCTGGCCGCCCACTTTGAAATAGCTGCGGTGACTATGGCATTCGTAGCCTTGGCTCCCATTGCTTCCAGCCTGGTCGGCCTTGGACTATCCAAGCGGTTTAATGAAATGAACTTCTCGAAGTTTGGATGCTACATGCTGACGTTGGGCGGAATTGTAGGACTGGGTAACTTCCTGTTTGCATTAAACTCTCCTGAGTTGGGAATCCAGTCCTTGCTCTTTGTAAACACCATCATTCTCTACATTCAGGGAATCAGCCTGATAATCATCGGCTACGGCATGTATACGGGCAGGAAAGAACTCACCGAGGAGTCGTAACCCTCCTTCTCTCCTTCCCCCTTGGCGAACGCCCCTCCTTGGCGTAACATTCACCCAATTTGGGCGCGATAGCGCCTCTCAAAGGGAGATGAAGATGGATTGCAGCGTACTAACGGACCTCTCAGGCGCCCAGATGGCCCGGCTCATAGCATCCAAAGAGCTGTCCCCCGTTGAGCTTGTCAACGCCTACATCGACCGTATTGACAGGCTCAACCCCAAGGTCAACGCCTACGTAACCGTCTGCCAGGAGGAAGCCCTCGCCGACGCCCGCCTTGCCGAAGAAGCCGTAATGCGCGGCGACGCCCTTCAACCCCTCCACGGACTGCCCTTTGGCGCCAAGGACCAGTTCGACACTAAAGACGTCGTCACCACCTCCGGCTCCCGCAGCCTCTCCGCCAACATCCCGCCGGAAGACGCCACGACCATTGCGCGGATGAAGGATGCAGGTTCGGTGCTCATCGGCAAGACCAGCATGACCCAGTTCGCCTCCGGTCTCGGCGACCCCTGGCAGTTCGGTGAACCGCCCCGAAACCCCTGGGACCTGGACACCGACACAATCGGCTCCAGCAACGGCTCCGCCATCGCCATCGCCGCCTCCATGTGCGCCATCTCCCTCGGCGAAGACACGGGAGGCTCCATCCGCTGCCCCTCCTCCGCCACCGGCGTCGTAGGCTTCCGACCCACTTGGGGTAGACTGAGCCGTTATCGCATGCACGCCCTCTCCTGGTCAATGGACTCCGGCGGGCCCATCACCCGCACCGTCGAGGATGCGGCGCTGATGCTGAACGCCGTCGCCGGATACGATCCCAAGGACACCCTCACCTCCAGGCGCACCGTGCCCGACTTCACCCAGGGCCTCGGCCAGGACATCAAGGGCAAGCGCATTGGCCTTATCAAGGAGTTCATGGACCCCGAATTCTGCGAAGCGGAAGTTGTCGAAGCCGTCACCGCCGCCGCCAACCATCTGGAGAACATCGGCGCAACTGTGGAGGAAGTGTCGCTGCCCATGCTCCGCGACACCCGCCTCATCGCCAGCCCCGTCACGGGCAGCGACGCAGGCCACGCCCACGAACAGAACCTCCGCGAACACCCCGAACACTATGGACGAAACCTCCGACTCCGCCTCATCGTCGACCTCCTTCTCCCAGGCCGCATCCTCCAGACCGCCTCCCGCGCCCGGGCCATCATGCGCCGCGAATGGCTGAAGCTGCTCAGCCCCTACGAAGTCCTCATAGCCCCCACTCTCATGTTCACCCTGAAGAAGATCCACTACGCTGATCCCATCACCGAGCGTGAGCAGGCCCGTGGTCGATTCGGTACGGGCACGGGCGACATCACCATCGTAGCCGCCTTCCTTGGCACCCCCGCCATGACCGTCCCCTGCGGCTTTGACTCTAACGGCGTGCCCATCGGTCTCATGTTCATGGCCGCCCCCTACGAGGAAGAAAGCATCCTCAACGTCGGCCACGCCTACGAACAGACCACCGACTGGCACAACCGCCGCCCCAACCTCTAGAGCCATCACCACCCAAAGACCCTCGCATAGCCCTGCCAAAAGCGCCGATAAACCTCTTCCCCCTTGACGGGGGAAGATTGAGATGGGGGTGATTCGCTCTGAGATGGAGGCAGTATTCGGCAGTTATGCAAAGTCCCCTATCTCCCAACGTAGGGGCGGGTTTCAAACCCGCTCTTGCTGGCCTATGAGTTAGCGCTGTGGAATCCCCAATGCTGACACCCCCGGATCGCGGCGTCAGATTGCACTGGCCCGACATGCCCCGGCGAGTCCGCAGCGAGGTCGAAGCGTGGTTGGGCGCAAGGGTTGTTCGCGCCGTCACACAACCCGCCGGATTCTCTCCGGGAGTCGCGGCGGTGTTGACCGCGTACGACGGCCGCCAAGTCTTCATCAAGGCCGTCTGTCCAGATCCCAATCCCATAACCCCCACCATGCACCGGCAGGAGATTAATGTTGTCTCCGCCATGCCGGACGCTGTGTCGGTTCCGCGGCTGCTCTGGTCTTACGACGAAGGCAAGGATGGCTGGGTTGCGCTGGTCTTCGAGTATGTGGCGGGTCGTCATCCGGTCCAACCTTGGCGTATTGATGAACTGGACCGCGTAGTCGCAGCCATGGAAGACCTTGGCGCAACATTGACCCCGTCCCCACTGCGAAACTCAATCGTCGGCACTGCATCCGACATGTTCGCCACCGAGATTTGCGGCTGGCGTCAGATGGTGGATCATCCAACATCTCTCTTTCACCGCTTGGATGAATGGTCCCGCCGCCACTTGGAGACACTGGCGGCGATCGAGGAAACTGCTGTTGGCGCCCTGGCAGGCGACACACTTCTGCACATGGACATCCGGGCAGACAACATCCTGCTGACGCCTGAACGAGTCTGGTTTTTGGACTGGCCCCACGCCTGCAACGGCCCCTCGTGGCTGGACGTCGTCGCCTTTGCTCCCAGCGTAGCAATGCAGGGCGGGCCTCCCCCGGAGGAGATAATCTCAAAACATTCTGCCTGCGGTGCCGCCGATACCGACCCAATAACGTCGGCAGTGGTTTCCATAGCCGGATACTTCACTCGCCAAGCCTTGCTGCCGCCCCCACCCGGCCTGCCCACCGTCCGCGCATTCCAGGCAGCCCAGGGTATGGTCGCAAGACGATGGGCCGCTCAACGCACCGGCCTCCCCTAGCCGTTTGTAAACAATTATGGAGACCGTTGTATCAGCTCCCAACAGTGCCGATAAACCTCTTCCCCCGTGGCCAAATGTCATTCTGAGCGGAGCGAAGCGGAGTCGAAGAATCTCGTTTCTGCTGCTCGCCCGGCCTAACAAGCGTTGACTGATTTTCCCATCCCCATTAAACTGCCATTGGCAGACAGATGCGCCCATTCGCGCCTAAATTAGCCTGAAGAGGAGAAAACGGCATGCTCGAACCCGGCCTTTCCCCCTACGCACCCATCGTCGACCGCCCCGTGGTCCGTTGGCCCAACAACGCCCGCGTTGCCCTCTGGGTAGCACCCAACGTGGAGTACATGGACTTCATCCCCGCCCCCAACGATGGCAAGGGCGGATTCTTCCGCACCGTCTACAGCCGCACTCCCTCGCCCGACGTGGCCTCTTTTGCCAATCAGGACTACGGCAACAGAGTGTGCCTCTGGCGTATGCTGGAGGTCTTCGACCACCACAAGATCCGCTGCACCGTCTCCCTTAACGAGGCCATCCTGGAGCACTTCCCGGAGACCAAGAAAGCCTTGATTGACCGGGACTACGACTACATGTCTCACGGCATCTACAACAACCGCTTCCTCAACCTGCTCTCGGAAGACGAAGAGCGCGCTTTCTTCAAGGACTGCGTGGACACCCTATATGAACACACCGGCAAGAAGTTGAAGGGGATGCTCACCCCCGCCGTTTCCCCCTCCGCCCGCACCCACGACCTGATGGCCGAAGCGGGACTCATCTACAATGCCGACTGGGGGCACGACGACCAGCCCTTCCCCATGAAGGTTAGAAAGGGCCGTCTCCTCTCCATGCCCTACAACCTGGACCTGAACGACGGTACCTACAGCCGGTTCGGCTGCACACCGGAATACTGGGCCCAGTGTGTCAAGGACCAGTTCGACGTCATGTACGAGGAGGGAGCGGATAACGCCCGCCAGGTCTGCGTCTCCCTGCACCCCTCCGTCATGGGCCATCCCAGCCGCATCAAATACCTGGACGAAGTCCTCGGCTACATGATGTCCCACGAAGGCGTCTGGCAGACTACCGCAGACGACATTGCCCAGTACTACATGGACAACTACTACGACGATATGGTCGCCCACCTGGAAAAGACCGAATACGTCTAACCTGCGCCAACCCGTAGGGGCAGGTTTCAAACCTGCCCTCCCACCCACATCAAAAAACCGGAGGAAAAAAGATGCCCGCAGAGCGCAAGCCGGGATATGACATGCCCTACTACGACTGGTCGCCCCTGCCCGAACGTCCGCCGCTCAAGTGGCCCAACAACGAAAGGGTGGCCCTGTGCGTCATCCTGAGCATGGACCACTACCAGTGGAAGCCCACCAACGACTTCACCAACGGCGGAATGCCTGGCTCCCAGCCGGACTGGGCTTACAAAGCCCCGGAAGCCCCCGGCGGCGTCAGCGGCGGTGGCCGCCCCTTCCCCGACGTCATCGGCTTCTCTATCCGGGAGTACGGCCCCCGCGTCGGCATCTTCCGCGTCCTGAAAATCCTCGACAAGTACGGCATCACCCCCACCATCGCCATCGACGCCCTGACCGCCGAGAACTACCCTTACGTCGTCCGCATCCTCAAGGAGCGCGGCTGCGAGTTCATGGCCCACGGCGTCGCCGTCAACCAGATGCTCACCAGCAATATGACCCCGGAACAGGAACGGGACTACATCCGCCGGTCCCTTGACGCCGTCGAAAAAGCCACCGGCAGCAGGCCCCGGGGCTGGATGGGCGCAGAGTTCGGCGAGTCCGCCGAGACCGCCGCCATCCTCGCCGACGAGGGCCTCAACTACGTCTGCGACTGGCCAAACGACGACCACCCCTACCCCATGAATACCCCCACCGGCGATCTCTACTCCCTGCCCGTAAACCTCACTCTCGTGGACGTTCGCAGCCACTGGTACGGACGCATCCACGTCGACACCTACGCTAAGATGATCATGGACTCCTTTGACGTGGTATACCGGGAAGGTGCGGACACAGGCCGGATGCTTGTCCTGAACTTCCAGCCCTGGCTCATGGGCACCGGCTTCCGCAGCAAGTACCTCGACCAGGCCCTCGGCCACATTGCAAAGCATGGCGGCATCTGGAAGGCCTCCGCCGGCGAAATCGTCGACTACCACCGCAGCCTCGCTGCCGCGAGTGCTTAGCGTCTGTTCGCGAGACCTCCTCCTCTCATTCCTTCCCCCTTGACGGGGGAAGGCTAAAGCCTGCCCCGTACTCGATACGGGGATGGGGGTGAATTCCCCTAATACCAATCTGAATAAAGGGAAAAAGAAATGGACGACTACCCGCCTGGCATAGCAGTACCTCCCCAGAGCTTCTACAAGGGCCTCGAACGACTGGAGCCCGGCGGCTCCGTCCCCTTTGACGCCGACCGCGTGAACGTCATAGAGGCCAAGGCTCTCATCGACGGTACCGGCGGCCCCGTCATAGACCATCCCGTCGTCATCACCAAGGGCCGCAGCATAACCATCGTCGACCGGCAGAACCAGATTGCTCTGCCCGAAGGCCCCAACGTCCACCACTACAGCTTCCCCGAAGGCTACCTGCTCCCCGGTCTCATTGACTCCCACACCCACCTCATGTTCGGCGTCGCCGGTTCCAGCTATGAAGACGTTATCGACAACGACACCGACGAGGTAATGCTGCTCCGCGCTGCCATGAACGCAATGATCCACCTCAAGGCAGGCGTCACCACCCTCCGCGAGAACGGCGCCCGCAACAAGGTCACCTTCAACCTGCGCGAGGGCGCCCACCGTGGTTACGTCACCGCCCCGCGGCTGCTCCTCTGCGGCCGTCCCGTCACCGTCACCGGCGGCCACTTCTACTGGTGCAACCAGCAGGCCGACGGTGTCGATGATGTTCGAGCCGCCGTGCGCGAACTCGTCAAGGACGGCGCTGACCACATCAAAATCATGGCCTCCGGCGGTGGCACCGCCATCACCGACCTCCGCCGCCCTTCCTACACCGTCGAGGAGCTTCGCGCCATCGTCGACGAGGCCCACAATATGGGCAAGCCCACCACCGCCCACTGCCTCGCCACCGGCAGCATCGTCAACGCCCTCGACGCCGGTGTCGACATGATTGAACACGCTGGCTTCATCGAGCCCGACGGCTCCTACAGGTTCGACCCCCGCATTGCGGAGCGCATCGCCAAGCAGGGCACCTACGTCAGCCCCACCGTCCAGACGGGTTATCGCGGCATGGAAGCCCTCCTGAACAAGCAGGAACAGGAAGGTCTCACCCCTATCGAAGAAGAACGGCTGGAATGGACCAAGGCCAAGTGCGAAAGCCAGATGGAATTCCTCGGCCGCCTCTGGTCAGACTGGCAGATCCCCATCGTTTCGGGCACCGACGCCATCGCCGCCTTCGGCGACTACTGCATCGGCCTGGAGATTATGGCCGAAGCAGGCATGAGCAACATGGAAGTCATCCGCTCCTCCACCAGCCTTAACGCCCACGCCCTGGGTGCGGGCCATCTGGTCGGCTCCGTCGAAGTGGGCAAAGACGCCGACCTCATAGTCGTCGACAAAAACCCCCTCCAAGACATCAAAGCCCTCCGAACCATGACCATGGTCATGCGCATGGGCAAACGGATTGTATAAAGCTAGTAAAGTGCAGCGCTTGTGTGCTGAAGTTCCTCTAGGGAGGATGCAATGAACCCGTGTCATCCGGGGGAAATACTAAGAGAATCTGTGTTGGCAAGTGGCTGGACTGTAACTGAATTCGCCAAACAGCTGGGAGTGGCGAGAAACACCGCTTCCAGGTTGCTCAATTGCCATTCCGGAATCTCCCCCGCTTTTGCCCTCGCCTTGGAACGCATAGGCTGGAGCGAAGCGGATTACTGGCTGCGTATGCAACTCAACTACGACTTGGCAGTAGCCCGTTGTAAATTGGAAGCTGCTACGACTGGGTCATGATACGCTACCCCGCCCTTATCGACGGTGAAGAAGGCGCCTACGGCGTCGTCTTCCCAGACATCCCGGGCGTAGTTGCAATGGGCTACACCATCGCCGACGCAATATCCAACGCAGAGAGCGTCCTGCGAGATTACGTCATCGAAACCGAATGGGACGGAGTTGAACTTACAACACCAAGTCCGCCCCGTTCTATCCCGATTCCCGAAGGAAACCACTTGGTAGCAATCCCCCTGATCCCAACAAGAGGCTAACCTTGCTTGAACCGAACCGCTCCCCCTACGCCCCCATCATAGACCGTCCCGTACTCCGCTGGCCCAACAACGCCCGCGTCGCAGTCTGGGTCGCCCCCAACATCGAATTCAAAGACTTCATCCCCGAACCCAACTACGGCCGGAGCTTCTACCGAACTTCCTACGACCGCACGCCCCTGCCCGACGTCATGACCTACGGCAGCCACGACTACGGCAACCGCGTCTGCTTCTGGCGAATGCTGGAGGTCTTCGACGGCCTGAACATAAAGTGCACCGTCTCCCTCAACGAGGGCGTCCTCGACCTCTTCCCCGAAATCAAGGACGCAATGGTCAGCCGAGACTACGACTTCATGTCCCACGGCATCTTCAACAACCGCTACATGAACCACTTCACCCTGGAGGAAGAGCGGGCCTTCTTCAAGGACTGCGTCGACTCCCTCTACAGGCACACCGGCAAGAAGCTGAAGGGGATGCTCACCCCCGGCGTCTCTCCCACGGCCAACACCCCCGACCTCATGGCCGAGGCGGGCCTAATCTACAACGCCGACTGGGGCCACGACGACCAGCCCTTCCCCATGAACGTCAAGTCGGGCCGCCTCGTCACCATGCCCTACAACCTGGACCTGAACGACGGCACATTCAATCGGTTCGGCTGCCCGCCCGACTACTGGGCACAGTGCCTCAAGGACCAGTTCGACGTCATGTACGAAGAAGGCGAGCACAACGCCACCCAGATGTGCGTCTCCCTGCACCCCGCCCTCACCGGCCACCCCAGCCGCATCGACCACCTCAACGACGCCCTGGACTACATGCTATCCCACGAAGGCGTCTGGCAGGCCACCGCCGACGAAATCGCCCAGCACTACATGGACAACTACTACGACCTAATGGTCGCCCACCTCAACAACCGCGACTACCGCTAACCCAACTCCGTTCTAAATCTCCGCGAAGTAATTCCCGTCCAGCTTCTTCACGGTGAATGTGTCATGCGTGATGACTCCAACATCATTATCAAACATTAGCGACGCCAATTCTCGACCGTCTATCAACAGAATGGTCTGATTGGATTGGGATATTCTTTCAGCGGTATCCTTGGCGGATTTCGTGAAATGCGACGTTGTCACGAATACTCCCTTTGCCGCACCTCGTAGCTGTAGACTGCCAGAGAAATCCCGAATTTCTCCGGCTCCAACGGATTGGCGCCACCTCTTCGCCTGTACATAGACCTTCTCCAGTCCCAAGGCGTCCTGGTTGATAATTACGTCAACTCCGTCGTCTCCGCTCTGTCCAACCACGTTCCCTCTTCCGTAGCCGAGCCTCTCAAGCAGGGTTAGCGCCAAGCGTTCGAAGCCATCGGGTGGCATATCTAGCAAGTTGTCTACAAGGTCGCTAATCAGATTCTCCCGAATTGCACGATATCCTTGTACCATCTTCTTTGATGGATCCTCCTCTTTTTCACTGTCTCCCGGAACTAGGCGTCGGACCTGGGTACTCCCTGCTCTCTTCTGTTCAAATAGCATCTTCACTGTGGCACGTCCAATACGACCGGTATGTGTTCGAAGTAATTCCCTTCCTTTTTCCGAAATGACAAAAAGTCCCCTCTCCGGACGGTTCAGAAGACCGGCTCGTGAAAGCGCGGAAAGAGCGAAGCCTAGATTTGCTCCTAGTCGAGAAGCGTTAGTGGAAGTGCGTTCTTGGACATCTTCTTCAGTTAGCCCCAAGTGATTGACTATGTCGTCCGTCAACTGCTTGTGCGTTAGCTTTACAAGGCTGGTTGCCGTAATCTCCAAGACTGGATGATACAGTTCGCCTTGGGTTGGTACAGCCATCTCCGTTTTCCTCCAGCAACTATTGGCCACATCCTATCACAGATTGTCCCCAGCCTTGTTTCCCATACACCCCCATTCTTGACTACCCCCCAAATTCACCGATATCATTACCCAAACCCTGAACCAAGAGGAACAAAACATGGCTAACAAGGACATCGCACTCATGGCCCACCTGATGAGGAGGGCCGGCTTCGGCGCCGACCGCGACGAGCTCGAAGCACGCGTCGCCAGAGGCTACGAGGCCACCGTCGAAGAACTTCTCGATCCCGAAGCCCACGGCATCCCCGAGCTAGACACCGACGAGCTTTTCCGCATGACCCCCGGCTTCAAGGTGCCCGCCAACCCGGAGAATATGTCCGGCTACTGGATGTACCGATTCATCAACACACCACGCCCCTTGGAAGAGAAGGTCGCCCTCCTCTGGCACCACATCTTCGCCACCGGCAACGCCAAGGTCGCCAGCCCCCTGGAGATGACCCTTCAGATTGACCTCTTCCGCGACATCGGCATGGGCGACTACCGCACCATCCTGCTGGAGCTTTCCAGAAACCCCGCCATGATCTTCTGGCTCGACAACAACGAGAACCACAAGGACGCCCCCAACGAAAACTGGGGCCGCGAACTCCTCGAGCTCTTCTCCATGGGCCAGGGCAACTACTCGGAGGAAGACGTTAAGGAGTGCGCCCGCGCCTTCACCGGCTGGACCATCGGCCCCACCCTCCCCGGCGTTCTCTACAACCGCTTCCCCTGGGAGTTCAAGTACGACCCCGAAGACCACGACGAAGGTGAGAAGACCTTCCTTGGCGAGACGGGCAACTTCAACGGCGAGGAAATCATCGACATCATCCTCAGGCATCCCGCCACTCCCAGGTTCATCGCCCGCCACCTCTACAACTTTTTTGTAGCAGACGAGGTCCAGGTCCCCAGCTGGCTCGACGAGCCTCCCCGAGACCCTGAGGCCATACAGACCCTCTCCGACACCCTGGTTTCCTCCGGCTACAATATCCGCGAGACCCTCCGTGTCCTGTTCAACTCCGACTTCTTCAAGGACGAAAGCGTCTGGTTCGAGAAGGTGAAGAGTCCCACGGAGCTAGTCGTAAGCACCATGAGGCTCACCCAGGACTTCAAGGACTACCGTCCCGGCTTCTTCGAAATCGGCATGGAACCCTCCATCCAGGGCCAGGCCATCCTCAACCCGCCCAGCGTGGAGGGCTGGCACACCGGCCACGAGTGGATTGACAGCGGCGCCCTGCTTCAGCGCATCAATTTCGCCGCCGACAGAATAGGCGACCCCAACCTCCCCGGCGTGCAGAACATCGTAGACAGGCTCTCCCGTCAGGGCACTCTATCCCCGTCGGAGCTGGTCGACGGCTGCCTGGACCTGCTGGGCCCCATAACGGTCGCCGAAGGCACTCGCAGCCAGCTTGTCGCCCACGCCGAAACCGAGGGAGACCTCCACCGCGGTGATACCGAAGAGGAGCACGTGGCCTTCGCCAACCGGGTGGCCACCATGCTCAAGATCATCACCTCCTGCCGCGAATTCCAAATGGCCTAACCCCTACACTTAATAATCCCTTCTCCCTTGACGGAGACCTTTGCATACCCATGAGACGTACACCAAAAGCCTCTTCCCCCTTGACGGGGGAAGATTGAGATGGGGGTGATTCCCAAACACCCGCCATTCCCGCGCAGGGCCTGCCCTCGCGAAGGCGGGGGGCGGGAATCCACTCCCAGACGTCAAACCCACAAACAGGAGAAAAAACCTTGGAAGCAACAACCGCCCGCGGACGTAAGTTCAGCTACAGCCACACCCTCGGCAACCTCACCATCTTCCGTTATCCCGTCGATGTGGGGCTCGACGCCGACAACAACGTCTACGTGGTCAACCGCGGCCACGACGGCGACTGGGTATTCGGCGTCAACAAGATCACCATCGACGAGGACGAGATAGGCCGCTTTGGTGGCGAGGGCGATACCGACGGCCGCTTCCGCTGGCCCACGTCTATCGTCATCGACAGCCAGAGGCTCGCATACGTTGCTGACGAATGGCACAACCGCATCTCCATCTTCGACACCACCGTAGACTTCAACGGCGGCGACGTCGAAGAAGGCAACTTCCTCCGCAAGTGGGGCGTTCCCGGTTCCGAACCCGGGCAGCTGGGCAAGCCCGCGGGCATGGTCCTCGACGCCAACGAAGACCTATACATCACCGAACAGGGCAACAACCGCGTTTCCAAGTTCACCCGCGAAGGCGAATTTCTGATGACTTTCGGCGGCCCCGGCTCCGGTCCCGGCCAGTTCAACAGGCCCTGGGGCATCACCATCGACGCCTACGGTAATCTCTACGTCGCCGACTGGAACAATCACCGCATCCAGAAGTTCACCTCCGACGGCGAATTCCTCATGACCATCGGCGAGCCTGGCCAGGGCCCCGGCAGGCTGCGTCGCCCCAGCGACGTTGCCGTTGACTCTGACGGTGACGTCTACGTCACCGATTGGGGTCAGAGCAAGGTTGAAGTCTACGACGCCAATGGCGCCCACCTCACCACCATCTACGGCGACCACAACAAGCTCTCTCCCCGCAGCCAGAAATACCTGGAACTGAACACCGTCGATAGCGAAAAGCGCGCCCTCGTCACCGACTTCGACCCCGAGCGCTACTTCAACACCCCAACCGCCGTCGCAATCGACAACGATGGCCGCATCATCATCGTCGACAACATCCGCCTGCGCCTCCAGGTCTACCGCAAGGAGATGGCATAGCCCTACGCACGTCCGTCATTCCGGCGAAAGCCGGAATCCATCTTCTCCCTTCCCCCTTGATGGGGGAAGGTTAGGATGGGGGTGACCGCCTCAATATCTCCCGCCATCCCGCATAGGAGAACCACTCTGAAACCCATAACCGCCCGCGGCAGAGAATTCACCTACAGCCACACCATAGGCAACGCCGCAGTCTTCAACTACCCCGTTCATCTCTGCCTCGACGCCGACAACATCCTCTACGTCGTCAACCGCGGGCACGACGGCGAGTGGATCTTCGGCATCAACAAGATAACCGTCGACGAGCGCGAAATCGGCAAGTTTGGCGGCTACGGCGACACCGACGGACGCTTCATCTGGCCCACCGCCATCGCCGTCGACAGCCACGGCCTCGCCTACGTCTCAGACGAGTGGCTTAACCGTGTCTCCATCTTCGACACCACCGTCGAGTTCAACGGCGCCGATATCGAAGAAAAGAACTTCCTCCGCAAGTGGGGCATCTCCGGCTCAGACCCTGGACAGCTTGGCGCACCCGCCGGATTGGTCCTCGACGCCAATGAGAACCTCTACATATCAGAGCAGGGCAACAACCGCATCTCCAAGTTCACCCGCGAAGGCGAGCATCTTCTCACTTTCGGCAGCCCCGGCTCAGGCCCCGGCGAATTCGACAAGCCCTGGGGCATAACCGTCGACCATCAAAGCAACGTGTACGTCGCCGACTGGAACAATCACCGCATCCAGAAGTTCACGCCCGACGGCGATTTTGTGACGACAATTGGCGAACCCGGCACAGGCCCCGGAAAGCTCCACCGACCCAGCGACGTTGCCGTCGACGCCGACGGTGACGTCTACGTTTGCGACTGGGGCCAGGACAAGGTGGAAGTCTACGACGCCAGCGGCGCCCATCTCACCACCTTCTACGGCGATTCCGAAGAACTCTCTCCCCGAGGCGTCAAGTACCTGGAACTGAACATCGCCGACAACGAGAAGCGAAAACTGGTGACGAACTTCGAACCAGAGTACCGCTTCACCCTCCCCACCGGCATCGAGGTCGACAACGAAGGACGAATCTTCGTCGTAGACAACATCCGCTTCCGCCTCCAGGTATACCGCAAGCGGATGCTCCAACACACATCCCACCGTAGGGGCGGTTCGCGAACCGCCCGCTCCATCTGACTCTCATCTCATTCTGAGCGAAGCGAAGAATCTCGCAAAAGGATAATCAATCCCATGAACATTGAATTCACCGGCAAGACCGCCATCGTCACAGGCGCGGCCCATGGCATCGGACGCTCCATAGTCCACGGCCTCGCCGCCAACGGCGCCCACGTATGGGCCTGCGACATTCTCTCCGACGTTCTGCAGAAGACCGTCCAGTCCGCCGTGCCCCAGGATGGCGGCAGCGTCTACGCCTCCGTCACAGACGTTTCGGATGCTGCAGCCGTCACTGCCCTGGTCGAAAAAGCCTCCGCCCAAAACGGCCGTGTCGACATCCTCGTCCACAGCGCCGGCGGTACCGTCGGACAGGCGGGCCAGCCCCTTGAGACCGTGACCCAAGACCAGTGGCAGGCAATCTTCGACGTAAATCTCAAGGGCGCCTTCATCTGCTCCCAGGCCGTTTCGCCGGGCATGAAGCAAGCGGGCGCAGGACGAATCCTCATCATCTCCAGCGGCGCCGGCCTCGGCGTCAGCCTCACCGGTATTCAGGCCTACGCCTCCGCCAAGGCGGGACAGATAGGTCTCGTCCGACAGCTCGCCCACGAGCTCGGCCCCTTCGGAATAACCGTCAACAGCGTTGCGCCGGGCTTCATCCGCTCCAACCCCACCAGCGAAAATCAGTGGCACGCCATGGGCGCTGAGGGACAGCAAAGGCTCATGGACAGCGTTCCCGTGAAGCGGCCCGGCAGGCCCGAAGACATCGCCAATGCCGTAATGTTCCTCGTTTCCGACTACGCCGGTTGGATAAGCGGTCAGACCCTCTCCGTCAACGGCGGCCCCCGCCGCTAACGAACACCCTCGCCGCTACCTGTCGAAAACGGCTGCGATCCGTTCTCCTACTATCTCTTCCTCGCCGTCCCGCAGCCCAAACATGTGGATGGCGATAAAGTCCTCGCCGTCCTTCACCCGCGTCCACACCGGCGGGTCTCCCTCCTTCAGCCTATCGACCAGGTCATGGTTCGTCATCCCCGTCACCGACGAGTCCACGTTCAGCCTCACGCCGAAGGGCTGGTGGCCGATCACGTTGTCCATCACCGAAGCGTCCAGACCCGGAATCCCCATCAGCGAAGCCAGAACAGTCTGGCTCATGCGCTCCGCCTTCGCCAGCCGGTCCTCGTGGTTCATCGTCATCCAGTGACGAACCGCCGCCACTGCGCCGATAATCTCCTGCCGGTCCACCTTCTGCGGCCTTCCCACTCCCCTGATGCGACGTCCCTCATATCCGACGAACGACTGCAACGACAGCTTCCGCATGAAGTCCTCGCTGCCCAGGGCCAGCCCGACGGACTGCGAAGCCCCCAGGTACTTGGCTGCGATGCACTGGAACGAAGCGCCCATCCTCACGTACTTCCCGAAGTTCTCCAGCGGGTAGATCTGACCCGCGGCGTCAACCAGCACCGGCAGCCCGTGCTCGTTCGCCACGTCTATCGTGTCCTCCAGCGAAAGCTCCTGCGGATCCGGCGTCTGCTCCATCGCCACGTAGTGAACGGCAGCCGTATTCTCACCAATTGCCTCCTCCAGGTCTGCCCTGGTGGTGCTCTCATCGGACCCGAAGTCCACCAGCTTGGCCCCTGCCAGTTCCAGGCACCGGTCATACCAGTACCGATGCCTACGCTGAATCAGAATCTCATCCTTCATCCCCTCGGTGTTGGGAAGCAACTGTATCTTCTCGTCATCGTCACCTGCCAGAACCGCGGCAGTCGCCAGAGTCAGGGCGGAACCCGCTCCCGACGTTACATACGCCGCGGGCACGTTCACCATCTTTGCGATGGCCTCTCCCGCCTTCTCTTCCAGTTCCATGAGAGGGATATAGGCGTCGTCGGCCCGCTCCATCGCTGCCTTCACCTCCGGAATCGGCGTCGAGCCGCCCAGAAGCGTCACGCTGCCGATGGCATTTATGACGGGCTTTGCCCCAAGTTCCTTGTAAATGCTGCCCCAGTCCTGCTCTGTCATGCTTCGCTCCTTAACTTGCGTATCGTCTGGAATGATATATCCTGCCTGCTCTGAGTACAAGATTTAGGAGATAGGCCATGATACCCCACGAACTTTTGACCTTGACAAATATCGTCAATAGCATCTAAAGTGGATGCTGCATACATGGTTGGAGTGAGCCCCGAAAATGAAGCAGGGCTTCAGCCGGATGAGGACGATATTTGATGACAACACTTGAGAGCAGGTTGGGCAATGTGGAGCATGGGTTGGTCAAGGTTGAAGAGCGCCTGGACAGTGTTGAGGACCGTTTGGGACGTGTCGAGCAAAGGCTGGAGGCAGTCGAAAAAACCCTGGATAGGGTTGTTGACCTTCAAGTCCAGATGGTAGACCTCCTGAAGCGGCAGCAGGAACAGCTCGACAATCAGCAACGACAGATAAATCAGGTGCAGTTGCGGATAGACCAGATGGAGCAGAACCTGGATAGCATGAACAGGTTTAACGTCCAGACCCGCCGTCTGTGGATTATTATCGCCCGAAAAGCCAACTTGCTCGACGAGGATGACATCAGCGGCTGGGAGCCGGATGACTCGTAGCATATGCGAGTGGTCTCAAAAAACGCCCCTCTGTTTCGCCTTCACCCCCTGCGGTATAATTTCTGCATAGGCTGAACGCAAATGGTCACATCCGACGTCACATATCTAGAAGCTTCCTGCCACCTGCTGGCCCAGGCCCGCGCCGAGTTGGACGCCGGCGACCTGCATCAGGCGTCGGAGAAGGCCTGGGGGGCCGCCGCCCAGATCATCAAAGCCGCCGCCGAGCTTCGCGGTTGGGACCACTATTCCCATCGCGGCCTATACGTAACCGTCGATCAATTGACGGACGAAGGCGGCGACCCGGAGATCCACGGATTGTTCGCTTTCGCCAACGGTCTCCACACAAACATTGAACTAGATGCCTTTAGTGCCGAAACGATTGCCCGCTACCTGGCCTTAACGGAAGAATTCATCGCCAAGATCGAAGCCATCCTTGACACGTCCGCCTCCAACGGCCGCTAACCTCTTGACTCCGACCCTTACTCGACATCGCCGAGCAGGCAGACAACAGCCGACCGGCGAAAGCCCCGGCCGACGCTTCAGCGCCGCTTTCAGAGACTACCTCACCCTCACCAAGCCCCGCATTGTACTGCTTCTGCTGTTCACCGCCCTGGTGGGCATGTTCCTGGCCGCGGGTGGCCCCCCCGACTTCAGACTTGCAGCCATCGTAATGATAGCCGGAGCGCTGGCATCCGGCGGCGCCAACGCCCTCAACCACTTCCTCGACCGCGACATCGACGCTAAGATGCGGCGTACCAGTCGCCGACCCGTGGCAGCCCAGCGCGTCAGCCCCCTGCAGGCGCTGATCTTCGGGTTCGTTGTCAACGTCGTCGGCTTCGTCCTCTTCGCAACCCTGGTCAACCTGTTGAGCGCCGTCCTTGCCCTTTCCTCCACCCTTTTCTACGTCTTCGTCTACACCATGAACCTCAAGCGGACCACTCCCCAGAACATCGTCATCGGTGGCGCCGCCGGGGCACTCCCGCCCGTCATCGGTTGGACCGCCGTTACGGGAAGCCTCGCCCTGCCCGCCTTATACCTCTTCGCCATCGTCTTTTTCTGGACGCCCCCCCACTTCTGGGCCCTGTCCCTGCTGTTGAAGGACGACTATGAGCGAGTCGGCGTGCCCATGCTTCCCGTCGTCATGGGCGTGAGCAAGACCAAGAAGGCCATCCTTCTATACGCCATCCTGTTGATGGCCCTCACGTCCATGTTCTTCGTCACCGGCGCCGTAGGCTGGCTGTATCTGGGTACGTCCCTGTTCCTGGGCTCGGTATTCGTTTACAGCGCCGCCCGGTTGCTGAGAAGCCCCGGCATTGATGGCGCCCTTGGCACCTACGTCTACTCCTTGGCCTACCTGTTCCTTCTGTTCGCCGCCATAGCCGTAGACGCTTCCATAACCTAGCTCCCTCCCCCCAACTGCCCTTCCGAGCGAAGCGCAGTAGAGCCGAAGAAACTTGCGCCCAGGAATCAATCCCCCCGTTTTCCCGCGGAAGCGGGAATCCATCTTATCCCTGCCCTCACAAAGGTGAATGTTCGCGGTGGTTCCCCATCCCCTCTTACCTCTTCCCCCTTGACGGGGGAAGATTGAGCCTGTCCTGAGTTTGTCGAAGGGATGCGGGTGACCTCAGGTAGGGTGGAAGGCGCGTTCAGCGTGTACGAAAAGGGCCGCTCTGTTACGGATGTCGCCCCTATCTAACCCTGCCGCACGAACTTCTGCAACCGCTGCTCCCAGCACACGGCCATGTAGATGTCCCCGTGGGAGTCCACCCAGATCTGGTGCCCGTAGACCGTGTCGAACCGCGCCTGCATGTTCCCTGACTTGTCAAGCACCGTAATTCGCGGCGACTCGTCCTCCGTTCCGCCTTCGTGCACAAACACGTTCTCTTCGCCGTCCATGCAAATATCCACCGGCTCGGTGAGGCCCTCCCACTGGCTGACGAACTCCCCCTCCGGCGAGAATATCTGAACTCGCTGGTTCTTCCTGTCGCACACGTACACCAGCCCCTCCGAGTCCACCCACAGGCTGTGGGGCAGGTGAAACTCTCCCGGCGCGCCCTTGCCCGGCTCGCCCCACGACGATATCAGGTCGCCCCCGCCGGAGAATCGATGCACCCGCGCGTTCCGGTATCCGTCGGAAACGTAAATGTCGCCGGAAGGAGCGCTGAACATCCGCGTCGGCATGTTGAAGGGCCCCGCTGCCCGCTCAGGGAAACCCCCGATCTCCGTTATTCCCGTGTTGGAGGGATAACCCTTCCGACCCAACTCCATCAGCCGCTCTCCGTCCAGCTTCAGCCGCAAGGCCTGATGCGCGCCCCGGTCCACCAGGTACATCGAGTCGTCCGCCGCGATGGTCATAATATGACCCTCGTTGATTTCGCCCTCGCCCCACGAACACAGATAGTTCCCGTCCCTGTCGAAGACGATTATCGGCGGTTCCTGACGCTGGTGACACACGTACACCCGGTCCTGCGAGTCCACGGCGACGCCAACCAGTATGCCGAATTGCCAGCCTTCAGGCAGCTTCGCCCAATCCTCGATAATCTCATACTGGTACTCTCCGCTGCCTGCCGTACTCATAGACCCTGCTCCTGATTAACTGTTGGTGTGCTGCTATCTGGCCAGGTACGGATACCCGAACCTGCCCATGTGGGCGATGGCAGACATCGGCTTTCGCTTCCTGTTTCGACCCCTGACGGAGTCCAGCCGGTAGCCGAAGGGAAGAACGGTGATGAGATCAAAGTCCATCGGAACACCCAGCATCTGCTTCACCTGCAGTTCCACTCCTGGTTCTCGGAAACCGACGAAGCAGGTGCCCAGCCCCAGCGACCACGCCATGATCTCCATCTGCTGAATCGCTCTGCCGGCGTCCAGGTCGGGCCGTTCGGCGTCCCGCATGAAAATGGCAATGGCCATCGGCGCGTCTGCAATGAATGGCCCGCTCGTGGCGATGGAGCCAATCTGCTTCAACATGCCGGAGTCCGTAATCACCACGAAGTGCCACGGCTGACGATTTCGAGAGCTGGGCGCTCCTCTGCCCGCCTGCAATATCTTGGTGGTCACGTCGATAGGCACCCGGTCCGGCTTGAACTCCCTGATGGTCAGTCGGGTGTCGAGACATTCGCTAACGTCCATGGCTTGCCTCCTCCAATCGTCCCTTCGTTTCAATGCTGATTACGTCAACTCTAAAGGCTGGTAGACGCCTTGGACAAGTCTAACTGCTACCCCACTTTCCCGACTTTTACGTTATGCGCCTTCCTCCTGAGCCATAGCGATTGCAACCCGTAGTGTGTTAGAGTGTCTTCAGGCATAAATAGGGAGGGCGTTATGGAATACAATCTTGTTTCTGGAGATTCCCACGTTGATCTCAGCTGGCTTCCGGGAGACCTGTTCGTCGAAGGCGCTCCTGAGGCGCTGAAGGACAAGGTCCCGCGAATCGAGGAGACGGACGAAGGTCCCCGATGGATAGCCGAAGGAAGAGTCCTCGGCGTGGCCAACGCCGCCGGTCACGGTTTCAGCCCTCCGGTCCGGGGAATGCGCAAACGCATCGACCGGATGTGGGACGCCGGTTTCTATGAAGGCGGCCCCCATCCCACCACGCCCGAGCTTCGCCTGCAGGACATGCAAATGGACGGCATCGACGCCGAGGTCCTCTACGGCATCACCGGCACCGGCATGCGTCTCAAGGACCACGATACCATCGCCGCCACCTACCGCACGTATAACGACTGGGTGGCGGGATTCTGCGACAGCAATCCCGGACGCTGGTATGCCCTGGCCTGCATCCCCATCCACGATCCCAACCTCGCCGCCGAAGAACTCCAGCGCGCCGCCGACAAGGGCCCCATCCGCGGAGCCGACCTCATCGCCAGCGAGGTGACGTGGCCCATCTACACCAGGGACGGCTTCTGGGACCCGCTATGGGACGTGGTGGCGAAGAACAGGATGTCCATCTCCTTCCACGTCGGCGGCGGTCGCATCCCCGTACCGCAGCCCCCCAACGGCGACGGGTCGACAAACGGCGATTCCTCCCAGAACGAACTGGCCTACCAGGGCGTCACCCAGTCTCTTGGCCAGCTCTCCGGCGTCCAGTGGCTCATTGGAATCATCCTCAGCGGCGCCTGCGACAGGTTCCCGGATTTCAAGTTCGTCATGGGCGAGTGCGGCGCCGGCTGGGTCCCCTTCGTCCTGGGCCGCATGGACCATATCTACCTTGACAGCGCCCTCGACAAGAAGTTCGACCCGCCCCTCAGCCTGCTCCCCAGCGAGTACTGGTTCCGACAGGGCAGCACGACCTTCCAGGAGGAGTCCGACGTTGCCCAGATGGCCCACCTCATCGGCGAGGACAACATGATGTGGGGCTCCGACTACCCCCACCCCGACGGCGTATGGCCCGACTCAAAGGCCATAATCCAGGAGACCATGGGCGATCTCGAGCCCAGCATCCTACAAAAGATAACGCGAGACAACGCCGTCAAGCAGTACCGCATGGGCCAGTAGTAACAACGCTATACAACAGAAAAGGGCGTCCTTCAGGGACGCCCTTTCGTTTTATCGTCTAAACTCCAAAGACATCCAGGTAATCAATATTCCACACTCTCGCCTGGATATCAGAAAATCCCGCGACCAGACTCCTCAAACATCCGCCATTCCCGCGAAGGCGGGAATCCATCTTCTCCCTCTCCTTAATGAGGAAGATTAGAACCCGCCCTCGCAAACGGAGGAAACTGGAGTTAAGGCGCAAATAGAACCGCTTCCCCTTGACGGGGAAAGGTTAGAGCCTGACATCGCGCAGGCGAGGAATAGGGGTGAATCTTCCCCCTAGTACATGCGGCGGCGGTCTTCCCTCGGGCGGGCCTGGTTCACGTTCACCGGCCTGCCCTTGATGGGCTTGCCGTTCAACTCCGCGATGGCGGCCTCCGCCTCCGTGTCGTTCTCCATCTCCACAAACCCGAAGCCGCGGGACCTGTCCGTGTACCGGTCTCGGATAACCCTGGCCGACGTTACCGTTCCATATACGGCAAACGCTTCGCCCAGCTCCTCGTCCGAAACATCGTAAGAGAGATTACCCACATAGATATTCATCAACGGCGCTCCTTAAAGCCAACAATTTCTCCTCACACCTGGGAAACGCCGCACAGAGCATCAACATACCTAAACTCAACAAGCGGATCGTCACAATAACCTGGTCTAGGAGTCGCCCCTATTCTACCACGCCATTGCCCTCCTTTCTCAACCCCCCAAATGGCACTTTTTCCGAGTCTATCAGTCTCAAGTCCATCTGGACTGGGTCACGTTCGTTCTCCATGATATAATGGCAGGGAACTGCACAAGCGCTCTGATTCGGAGGAACTGTGACCTTAGAACAACGTGTGACTGCCAACGAAGAGTCGATTCGTCAGATAATGTCTCTGCAGGAATCCACCCTGGAACTCATTCGCGAGGTAAAGCAAGCCCAGGTGGATTTTCGGAAATCGATGGTGGAGATGCGTCAGGAGTATACGGGACTAGCGACGGGGATGCGCCAGGAGTATACGGGTCTGATAGCGGAGATGCGCCGGGAACATCAGGAACAGATGGGGGAGATAAGGCTGACCATTGGCGAGATGAGGCGAGAGCATGACGAACGGATGGATGAGATGAGGCGGTTCAACGCAGGAACCAGAAAGCTGTGGATCGCCATTGCCAAGAAGGTGGAGTGGCTCGACGAAGACGATTGGCCCGAGGACTAACTCCAACCTGTCCCCATAACGACCCAACTCCCTTTCCCTTCTTCCCCCTCTCCCGTCCTGGAGACCTTTGCATAACCCCTTCAAAAGCGCCAATGAACCTCTTCCCCCTTGACGGGGGAAGATTGAGATGGGGGTGATTCGGGTTGGATGGATGACACACTTGGCAGTTACGCAAAGGTCCTCATTCCCTCTGCTTGCTAACCCATCCCTCAAAGACTAAACTTGCCACCGAATCAAGCCCATCCCGCATTAGGAGAGCCTCATGCCCATAGACATGGTCGCCGTGCCCGTCGACACCCTGGAACAGTTTACCTTCGACGCCTTCTCCGCCATGGGCATGAACGAAGAAGAGGCCCGCGGCTGCACCAGGGGCCTCATCGAGAGCGAACTCCGCTGCCTCCCCGGCCAGGGCCAGGGCGTCCGCCGTCTCCCCGATTATCGGCAGCGCATCGTCGACGACTACGTCAACCTCGGTGCCGAATTCGAAATCGTCAAGGAATCTCCCGCCCTCGCGCTGATCGACGCGCACAACGGCCTTGGCTCCCCCGTGGGACAGAAGGCCATGTCCCTAGCCGTCAAGAAAGCCAAAGACGTGGGCGTCGGCACGGTCATCGTCCGCAACGGCACCCACTACGGCTCCTCCGGCGTCCACGCCCGCCTCGCCTCCGACAATGACTGCATCGGCGTCGCCTACACCAACGCCGGGCCGGAAATGGCCCCCTGGGGCGGCGCAACCGGCGTCGTAGGCACCAACCCCTGGGCCATCGCCGCCCCCACTGGCGGCCCCTTCCCCGTAGTCCTGGATATCGCCCTCACCACCGCCGGCAAGGGCATGATGCGCTGGTTCCTCCGCGAGGGCATGAAGATGCCCCTCGACTGGGCATTGACCCCCGATGGCGACGAGACCGACGATCCCGCCGCCGCCATGGACGGCGCCCTCCTCGGCATAGGTCAGCACAAGGGCTATGGCCTCGCCATGATGACTGACGTCCTCACCGGCGTCATCTCCGGCGGCGCTTTCGGCCTCACCCCCTATTCCAACCTCGCCAGGCTGGACGTCTCCCACAGCTTCACCGCCATCGACATCGCCTGGTTTATGCCCGTTGACGACTTCAAGGCCCGCATGGACGCTTTCATCGCCGAGTGCAAGGCCAGCAGGCTCCGCCCCGGCTTCGACGAAATCCTCGTTCCCGGCGAGATAGACTACCGCCGCGAGAGCGAGTACCGACGCTCCGGCGCGAAGATAGACTCCGTCGTCTTCCAGCAGCTCCGCGACCTGGCAAACACCTTGAACATCCCCTTCACCCTCGAATAGCGGAGAGCAATCGCCCCCGGAAAGGAGACGTCTATGGTAAACAACCCCTTCAACCTCGCCTTGCAGGTCGGCCGCGTGCCATCCATGACCCTCCCCCTCGATTCCCAGGAGGAGCTCCGCTACCAGCGGCTAATGGAAGACCTGGTGTTGGTCGACATGCACCAGCACCCCATGGTCTGCCCGGACAATATGGACGATTTCATCGAATACCTCCGTCTCGGCGAGTACGAGTGGGGCTACGAAGCCATCCGTCACGGCGGCTGGGGCGCCGCCGCCACCGCCAACGCCTTCCGCGGCATGGCGGGCTGCCCCGAGCTCTCCTTCATCGCCTTCGAAGACCTGGCCGAGGAAGTTGGCATGATGGTTGCCGACGTCCGCCTCCACAGGGACGATGCAACCGTGGTCACCAACCCCGACCAAATTCTGCAAGCCAGGGAAAACGACAAGGTCGGCATCTTTCCCACCGTCGAACACCTCGCCATTGGCGACGTCCTTGAACGCGTCGACGTGCTCTACGCCATGGGTGTCCGCATGGCCGGCCTCACCTACAACCATCAGAATAACATCGGCTCCGGCCTCACCGAACGCCACGACGCCGGACTCTCCGACTTCGGCATCGCCGTCGTCCATCGCATGAACGACCTCGGCATGGCCGTGGACGTTTCCCACGCAGGCTGGCAGACCGCTATGGACGCCATTGAGCATTCCAAAACGCCCATCATCTACAGCCACAACGCCTCCCACACCCTCCGCCCAACCTGGCGCACCCGCAGGGACGACGAGCTTATCGCCTGCGCCAAAAAGGGCGGCCTTATCTCCATCACCGCCGTCCCCAACTCCCTCAGCGACGACCCCGACCAGGACGTCAACTGCGTCCTCGACCACTACGATTATATGGTTGAGCTGTTGGGCATCGACCACGTCGCCATTGGCACCGACACCCTCATCGGCGACCACGTGGCCTTTCATAAGAAGATGCTCGGCAGCCTCATGCGCGACTTCCCCGCTCCCTATCTCAACGGCCTCGAGTCCCCCGCCGACGGCAAGAACCTGGTCCGCGGCTTCATCTCCCGCGGCTATTCCGACGAAGACGTGCGCAAGCTGGCGGGCGGCAACGCCATGAACTTCCTCCGCCACATCACAGGCTGACCCAATCATGCCCCCACGCCCCACTAATCACCCACAAACATCCGCTCATCCTGAGCTTGTCGAAGGGACATCACCACCAATAAACCCAACCTATTGAAGGAACCACAAACATGCGACTAGACGGCAAAGTAGCCCTCGTAACCGGCGCCGCCCAGGGCTTCGGCTGGGGCATCGCCCGCGCCCTCGGCCAGGCGGGCGCAAAGGTCTGCGCCACCGACGTTAACACCGACGAACTCGCCTATTCCCGAACTGGCTACGAACAGGACGGCTCGGAGTTCCTCCTCCGTCGCCTCGACGCCGGAAGCGCCGAAGACTTCAACCACGTCGTCCAGGAAGTCGTCGACCAATGGGGCCGCCTCGACGTTTTCGTCCACGCCGGCGTCATCATGCCCCTCGTCAAGTTCGAATACACCTCCCTCCAGTCCGCCCGCCGCCAGCTCGAAATCTGCCTCGGCGGCATCATCTACGGCACCCGCGCCGTCTGGGACGTGATGAAGGCCCAGGGCGGCGGCCACGTCATCGGCATCGCCAGCGGCTCCAGCTTCCGCGGCTTCATCGACGAGGTTGTCTACTGCGCCGGAAAGCACGGCGTCGAGGGATTCATCAAGGCCCTCGCCTTCGAGGCCGCTCCCTACAACATCGCCCTCAACACCGTTGGCCCCGGCAAGCGCATCAAGCCCACCGGCGTCGGCCAGTCGGAAGTTGACCGCATGTCGGACGAAGAAAAAACCGGCTGGACAGACCCCATCGATCTCGGCAAGGCCTTCGTCTGGCTCGCCAACCAGCCACCCTCCCGCTACACAGGCCTCCGCTTCGACGCCGGCCCCATCATCGACACCATAGCCGCCGAGGGCTGGGACTTCGAGTTCGCCCCCGAAAAGGTCACATCCCTCCCCGACGACGTTCGGGAACGTTTCGACTGGCAAGCCATTCACGGTAAGGAGTAGATAATGCAGGTTCGCCATCCCTTCACCCTGGTAATCAAGGAAACCCTCCCCCTGACCTTGACTCGTGAGAACACGTGCCTCCTCCTCCAGGACCTCCACTCCCCCTTCACCGACGTCGACGACGGCTGGCTGGTCAACAAGGTCAACCAGAAGGTCCTGATGCGGGAGTTCGACGACTACTTCCACCTCCTTGACCTCATCCGACCCAACATCCCCCGCGTCCTGAATGTAGCGCGGCAGATGGGTATTCCCGTGGCTTACAGCTGCCTTGGCTTTGGAAGGTTCGAGTCCCCATCCGTCTTCCAGCGTGCCACCGGTCTCGAATGGGACCTCACTACGCCCCTGGGCCGCCATCCCGAAGAGTGGCGCCCCCTGGAAGAAGAACCGGTCTTCTCCAAGCCCGGTTGGAGCGCCACCGCCAACACCAATTTCACCACCTTTCTCGCCAGAAACAACATCCAAAACGTAATCATCATGGGCGCCATGCTCGACTTTGGCATTCGCCAGACCTGCCTCGACCTGAGCGATATGGGCATCCAGAGTCTCATTGTCGGCGACGCTGCCTACGGCCTCACCGACGCCGGACACATCTACACCAACGACGCCGTAACCCACGGCCTTGTTAAAATCCGCACCACCGGCGAACTCCTCCTCCTGCTCAAAACCCTGGAGCACAAAGGCTCCGTCCTGATTTAGTTGCGCTCAACTCGGTCTTCTCCCTTCCCCCTTGACGGGGGAAGGCCAGGATGGAGGTGACGTCCCCCACCTGACAGCCAAACCACATAACGGAGAAAAACAATGATCCAAACCGTACTCGGCCCCGTAAAAGAAGAAGACCTCGGCGTCTGCCTCCCCCACGAGCACATCTGGTGCGACCAGAACTACGGCCCCCGCTTCGAAGTTATGGGTACCACCCGAAATCCTGCCGGCTTCATGAAACTGGACAACTTCGACCTCGTTGCCTCCGAACTGCGCCACTTCAAGAACGCTGGCGGCGGGGCCCTCGTCGAAGTCACCTGCAACGGCTGGGGCCGAGACCTCGACATGCTCGCCCGACTCTCCGAAGCCGCAGAAGTCCACATCATCTCCACCTCCGGCTTCTACATCGAGCCTCACATCCCCTACTTCGTCGACGACTACTCCGTAGACCAGCTTGCCGACTACATCACCGCCGAAGTTCAGCAGGGCGTGGGCGATAGCAAGCGACAATGCGGCCTCTTCAAGTCCGCCATCCACCGCGCCCGCGTGGAAGCCGTCGAGCTCAAGGTCCTCCAGGCCGTCGCCATCGCCCAGAAACGCACCGGCGCCGCCATCACCACCCACACCACCGGAGGCCGCCGCATGGAAGTACCCGGAGGCACCGTCGGCGTCCACCAGCTCCAGATCCTCAAGGAAGCAGGCGTGGACCCCACCCGCTTCATCGTAGGCCACGTGGACGAACGCCCCGACATCGACGTCCTGACCAGCCTCGCCGACGAGGGCTGCTTCATCCAGTTCGACGTTATCGGCAAGGAACACTACCTGCTCGACCAGACGCGCGCCGAGCTTGTCCACGCCCTCATCCAGCGCGGCTACGTCGACCATCTGATGATATCCCACGACCGGAACCGCGACTACGAAATGAAGTACGGCGGCAGCACCGGCTACTGCCACATCTTCGAGACCTTCCTCCCCCGCCTCCGAAAGCTAGGCGTCACCGAAGACCAGATAAACACCATCATGATCGCCAACCCCGCCCGCGCCCTCTCCATCAACTAGCTCCACCCGCTGACCCCTCTTCCCCCTCTCCCGTCCTGGGAGGGGGCTGGGATGAGGGTGATTCCCCTCCACTTTCTTCCCCACCCCCGCGAACGCGGGGGCCCACTCTTCAACCACAACCAACCCCCTCAACCCACGCCCAACAGTGCCAGACTTGCCGTCATGCAATGACCAAAAGTGCCATTTCACTCCTTGCCACCAACCCATACCCCTGCTACCATCCCAACCATGAAAACTATAGAACAACCGTATGAGGCTTTCGACAACCTCCTCCACCCCCTCGCACCCCGGCAAACACACCCAGGAACACCACCCCTTCCCTCAGAGAGAAGCAGTATCAAAAACTCCACCAAAAAACGCAGAAAACGAGAAACGAGTCCAAAATCAGCCAAATCCGTGCCTGCAACACCCAAAATTCCCCAATACTCGATTTGCTAAACGATCCAACCTCAAACCTGAGAATCCTGAAACGAGCCCCTCGTTTTGCACTCGTTTCAGACTCGTATGACAGACTGAGTATCACTAACCGCTGAATGTCCCGCCCCTCACCCACCCCCGCGAAAGCAGGAACCCACACCGATTCCACACACCAAATCTCCGAAAACGAACAACTCACCCAACCTACCCACAACCCGACGAATTTGATACACTTGCGCCCAACATCTAACGGGGGTGCATGATTGGAATACAACATCGTTTCGGGCGATTCCCACGTAGACATGAGCTGGCTGCCGGGTGACCTCTTCGTCAGGAATAACTCCCAGCCTCATCTCCAGGACATGATGCCTCGCATCATCGACACCGACGAAGGCCTCATCTGGAAGGCGGAACACGACAACATCCTCGGCGTGGCCCAGTCCGCCGGCTTCGAGTTCATCCCGCCTCAGAAGGGACGCAGAAAGCGCACCGACAAGATGCTCGCCGCGGGCTTCTACGACGGCCCCGCCCGCCCCGTAGACCCGGAACTCCGCCTCATGGACATGCAGACCGACGGCGTCGACGCCGAGATCCTCTACGGCATCACCGGCTCCGGCAAGAACCTCAAGAACATGGAAGTCGTCACCGAGGTCTACCGCATCTACAACGACTGGGTGGACCGCTTCGGCGCCAGCAACCCCGGCCGCTGGTACGGCCTCGCCTGTCTCCCCATCCACGACTCCAAGCTCGCCGCAGCCGAAGTCCGCCGCGTCGCCGACCACCCCTTCATCCGAGGCGCCGACCTCATGGCCGGCGGCCTCAACTACCCCCTCTACGCCCGCGATGGCTACTGGGACTGCCTCTGGCAGGCCTGCGTGGAAACCGGCACCCCAATCTCCTTCCACATCGGCGGCGGACGCATCCCCATCCCCAGCACCCCCGACATGGACACCGGCTTCATCGTCGAAGGCCGTCCCCCCAGCCAGAACGAGCAGGGCTACCAGGCCGTCCGCGGCTCATTGGGCATGTTCTCCATGGTCCAGGTCCTCATGGGCGTCATCTTTAGCGGCGCCTGCGAGACCTACCCGGACCTTCAATTCGTCATGGGCGAATGCGGCGCTGGTTGGGTCCCCTTTGCCCTGGACCGCATGGACCATATCCACGACGACGGCCAGTATGAGAAGAAGTTTGACCCGCCCCTCTCCATGAAGCCCAGCGAGTACTGGTACCGCAACGGCTTCACCACCTTCCAGGAGGAGTACGGCGTCAGCAACATCGCCCACCTGGTCGGCTTCGACAACCTCATGTGGGGCTCCGACTACCCCCACCCCGACAGCGTCTGGCCCGACTCCCGCGAAATCATCGCCGAGACCGTCGGCCCCCTCGGCCCGGAAAAGACCAGGCAGATAGTACGAGACAACGCCGTCAAGCTCTACAACATGGGCAACTAACTCTATCGCTCGCCGATAAACAGCCAAGGGGCCGGCTCCAAACCGGCCCCTTCCTCTTTATCCCCTCTTCCGCCTTGACGGCGGAAGATTGAGATGGGGGTGACTCCCCCCTCTCCCACACCCATCGCCTCACTGCTCGTCCTGACCCTGTCGAAGGACCCACCCCCGCGTTGGCGTTTTGGATTTCGTCACCCCTTCGAACTTAGCGGTTCCAGGGAGGTCCCCTCTTCTCTTCCCCCTCTCACGTCCTGGGAGAGGGTTGGGGTGAGGGTATTCCCCCGCTCCCCTACCCCTCATCCTGAGCTTGTCAATGGACGAAGGGTAGAGCGCTCTTCCCTCGCCCCTCTTCCCCCTTGACGGGGGAAGATTGAGATGGGGGTGACTCCCCCTCCTCCATTCCACACCTCCTCTTCCTCATTCCCCACCCCCACTATTTATCCCCGACATCCCGTCCCACCGGAAGATATCGCGCCGACACCAAACCCCTCAACCCACCCCCAACTCTGTAAAACCCTGTTCCCGCGAAGGCGGGAATCCATCCCCTCCGGCCGTCATGCAATGACACCCTCCCTCACCGGCCTCTGCGGCCGCCGCGTCAAATAGATCAACACCGCCGCCACCAGATACACCCCCGCCAGCGCCACAAAAAGCTCGTCATAGCTCCCCGTCACCTCCTTAATCTTCGCCCCCAGGAATGGCCCCAACCCCAGAGCCCCCATCGAAAGCGGCGTCAGAATCCCGGTTATCGTCCCGAAGGACCCCCGCCCGAAGTACTGCGCCAGGAGCATAGACTCAAGGACCCCCGTCGTCCCCGAAAACAGCCCCCACGTCAGCCCGAAGACGTAGGCTTCCCACACCGAGTCCACCATCAACAGATACAGCGACAGTCCAGCCGACACAATCAGTACCGCCACCAGTAGCCGCCTCGGCGTCACCCTGTCCGCCACGTAGCCCCACATCAACACCCCCAGCGACAGAAACGTGCTCACCGTCAGCACCAGCGCCGCCTGCGTCGTCGACATCCCCGCCTCTTCGCTGAAATAAGGCACCATGGCGAACCCGATTGTCGCTGCCCCCAGAATCGCCAGCACCGTCGTCATCCCCACCAGCCAGAACGCCCCCGTCCGCATCGCCTCCCCCGCCTTCCAGCTGAACTCCTCCGTCTCGGCCTTCACCGGCTCTCCGTCAGCCCCCGTCTCCACCGCCGACGGCTCCACCCCGTCCGGAAGCATCCCGATGTCCTCCGGCTGCCTGCGCATTATGACAATCAGCGGCAGCACCATCGCCAGACTCAACGCCCCCATGTACTGGTAGGCGGTCCGCCAGCTGAAGCTCGCGGCAATCACCGCGATAAGCTGAATGTTAATCGCGCTGCCGATGGGCCGATTCAACGAGTTCAGCGCCAGCGCCAGGTTGCGCCGCTTCCTGAAAAAGTTCACCGCCACCGTTCGCGGCACCACGCCGATAAGTATCGGATTCCCCAGCCCTCGACCAAAGATGTACGCCGCGTAGAAGTGCCAAACCTGGCTCACCCTGCTCAACGAAAAGAAGGAGACCGCCATGCAGATGGTCGCCAGCGGCATCAGCACCCGCGGCCCGTGCTTGTCCGCCAGACGCCCGATCAGCGGCGAAAGCAGCCCAGATGTCCACGTACCAAGCGTCACCGCCAGCGCGATGGTGCTCCGGCTCCACCCCGTATCCTCGAAGATGAAGTCCTGTATGCCCCCCAGTACCACCTGCGTAATCCCCGTGCAGGTGAAGGTGGCCAAGGCCGCCATCCCCATTATCAGCCAGCCGTAATAGAAGGGCGTCGGCGGACGCCAGGCCAGGGCCCTCGCTAGCAAAGCTCTGGACTCACAGCGTCAGCGCCAAGGGCAAAAGAATCAAAAGGCAGGTCTCTGCAGCACCGACGACTCGATCTTGCGGAATATCAACTGCCCGTCCGTGGGCTCGCCGAGAAGCTTCCCATCCTCCACCATCACCTTGCCCCGCAGCATCACCATCGTCGGCCAGCCCTCAATCTCCCAGCCCTCCCACGGACTGTAGTCCCGCAGATGCAGGTCGTCCATCGTCAGCGCCTTCCGAACCGACGGGTCCATGATGGTGATGTCCGCGTCGCTACCTACGGCGATAGCCCCCTTCTGCGGATAGAACCCCAGCATCTTCGCCGCATTGGTCGAGGTCACGTCCACGAATCGCTCCAGCGACATTCCCCGCTTCACCACCGCGTCCGTGTATACGACCCCCATCCGGATCTCGATCCCGATGTTGCCTCCCCGCAGGTCCAGCACGTTCCGGCCCGCAGTCTTATCCAGATACGTTGTGAACCCGCTGTCCGTTGCCGTGAACGCCAGGTCGTCCTTCATCAGTCCCTTCCACAGCTCCAGCCTGTCCTCCTCGTACTTCAGCGACGGGAAGGTGTGGTACTTCATCCCGTCCTCCTCCTTGTACCGGCTGCATTCAAACGACAGCGCCAGCGTCAGCACCTCGCCATAGACCGGCCTTCCGTCGCTCCTCGCCTCCGCGATGGCCTCCAACCCCTCGTGCGCCGTGACGTGGACGAAGTACATCCCCACCCCGGTCTTCTCCGCCAGCCGCGTCACGTTCCGAAACGCCACCTCCTCCGCCACGTTGGAATGTATCAAGTGCGCGTTGTGCCAGTCCCATCGCCCCCGCTCGTGAGCCGTCAGGTAGTTGTACATCGTAATCTCATCATCCGACCCATGCACCGCCAGCGCCCCATCGTGCCGCTGAATCTGCGTCATAAGGTCGTACAGACGCCCCATGTCCAACTTTGCCACCAAGCTGATGGGAATACGACCCTCCGGCGGTTTCGTGTCCGTGGTGAAAATCTTGATGCTCGGAAACCCCGCCCGCACTAGCTCCCCGTATCGCGAAATAGCGTCCGGCGTGTTTGAGCTGGAATAGATGCAGTGGGTGGAATAGTCCGTGTAGGCGTTCCCCGGCCACACGTCCATGTATTCGTGGATTCCCGCCGCTAGGTCCCCCTCATTGGGCACCGGCGCGAAGTCCACGACCGTCGTCGTGCCGCCCCAGATGGCCCCCAGAGAGTGCTCCAGCGGCCCCGCGTTCGGCACCCCCGGCACCGACTCCGGTATCCCCGGCCGAACGTTGGATGCGGCGTGAATGTGCGGCTCGATTCCCCCCGGCACAACAATCTTTCCGGTAGCGTCGATCACCCGCCCCGCCTCAGGCAGCGGCGCACCGTGCATCGCCACCACCACAATCTTGTCTCGTTGAATCCCCACGTCCCACTTCCCTGCCCCCATGGGCGTAACCACCGTCCCGCCACTGATAATAGTATCCAGCATCGCAATTACCTCCCTCGCCTGAGACTCCCTAACCCCGCCGTAGGGACAGGTCTCAAACCTGCCCGCCCGATAAAAACCCGTCCTCGCATTGTAGACCAGCCACTCCAACTGTCAAGACCAACCCCTCCCTCTTATCCCTTCTCCCGTTCTGGAGACCTTTGAACAACCGTCATTCCGGCGAAAGCCGGAATCCAGAAATGCGCGATTTAGCTATGACTAGGTTAGGACAACGCCACAATCTGAACCTGTCTCGGCAGTTCCGCAAAGGTCTCCGTCCTGGGAGAAGGTTAGGATGAGGGTATCTTCCCCCCTTCCCCCTTTAACCCACCTGTCATTCCGAACGAAGCGCAGCGGAGCCGAGGAATCTCGTAGCCGAAGGGTACAAATCTACCCAAGACCATCCCGTAGGGGCGGTTCGCGAACCGCCCGCTTCCTTAACAAAGTCCCACTCCCACCCGTTCAAAACTGCCGCAACGTAGTTGCCCGCTCATCCTGAGCCTGTCGAAGGATCTATCGGATGGGGGTAGCAGGAATCCAGTCCCCTCCAAACCTCTTCCCCCTTGACGGGGGAAGATTGAGATGGGGGTGACTCCACCACCAACCCTGCAATGACCCCCAAATGCGCTATACTACCCCCACCTCAAAACCCAAGGAGAACCCCATGCCGAATAACAAACTCAGAGTCGGCGTCCTCGGCGCCGGCCGCTGGGCCAACATGGCCCACATCCCCGGCTGGCTCCGCGACCCCCGCGTGGAGGTCGTCGCCCTCTGCGACGTCGAACTCCCCCTCGCCAAGACAATGGCCGACAGCTTCAACCTCCCCGAAGCCACCGACGACTGGCAGACCCTGGTCTCCCGCGAAGACGTGGACGTTATCGACATCGTCACCCCTTCCAACACCCACCACGAACTCGCCTCCGCCGCCATCGACGCAGGCAAGCACGTCCTCTGCGAAAAGCCCGTCGCCCAGGACTTCCGCGAGACCCTCCGCCTCTCCGCCCTCGCCGACAGCAAGGGCCTCAAGACCAAGCTCGGCTTCACCTTCCGCTACACCCCAGGCGTCCAGTACGCCAAGTCCCTCATTGACGAAGGCTTCGTCGGCAAGCCCTACATCTTCAACGGCTTCGAGCAGAACTCCCAGTGGATCAACCCCCAGACCCCCCTGCGCCGCTCCCAGATGCGCGAAGATCAGTCCGAAATCCAGGTCGTCTCCCTCGAAGGCTACGGCGCTCCAATCATCGACATCGGCCGCTGGTGGGTCGACGCCGACTACGCCAGCGTCGTCGGCACCATGCGCAACTTCGTCCCCGAGAGAATGGTCTACGGCAGCGACGAGCTCACCCCCATGAACATCGACGACGGCGACGTTTTCATCGCCGAGTTCGCCAACGGCGTCATCGGCTCCGTCCAGACCAGCTTCGTCACCGTCGGCAACTTCCCCGGCGTTGAAGCCCGCATCTTCGGCGACAGGGGCGCCATCATCTGCCGCATGATCGAGGAGTTCGGCGTCGCCGAGACCATCAAGGTGGCCACCCCCGACAGCGTCGAGTTCAAGGAGCTTACTATCCCTGACAAGTTCTACCCCGGTGGCGGCTCGGCCACCGAAAGCTGGCGCAGCCTCTTCTACGCCAACCTGATCAAGGACTTCATCGACGAAATTCAGGAAGGCGGTCAACGCAACCAGGGCAACTTCGTCGACGGCGCCGTCGTCCAGGAGGTCATCAACGCCGTCGAGCTCTCCTGCCGCGAACGACGCTGGGTAGACCTCCCCCTCGACAGATAGAGGCGGTTCGTGACCCACCCCCCTACCCCTTCCTCTCTTCCCCCTCTCCCGTCCTGGGAGAGGGTTGGGGTGAGGGTCTCTTCACCCTTCCCTCCATCAACATCCTTGGAGAGACAATGATGTCCCAATTCGCACGCTGGCTCGACCGCTTCCTCGATTCCTACTACCGACACCGACCCATCAACGCCACTTTCATTGGCATTCACGACTACGACCACCTCCTCCCCGACCTCTCCCCCGAAGGTGCCCAAGCCTGTGTCTCCGACATGGCCCGGCTCCAGAAAGACCTCGCTACCCTCCCCGCTGAACCCCTGACGGAAGCCGAGCAAATGGACCGCAGGCTCGCATCGAACTTCCTCGAAATCCAACAGTGGGAATTCCAGTCCACCCACTTCCACCGCGGCAACCCCTCCTTCTACGCAGGCGAGGCCATCTTCGGCGTCCTGTCTCTCTTCCGACGCGATTTCGCCCCCTTCAACGAACGACTCGAAGCCGCCATCCAGCGCATGAACACTATCGACACCCTCCTCACCCAGGCCCGCGAAAACATCAACTCCGCCCCCGCAGCCTGGATAGAACGCGCCATCACCGAGTGCGAAGGTTCCCTCTCCTTCCTTGAATCCGGTCTGCAGCACCTCCTCCACGACAACAACGTCGAGTCCGCCGAAGCCGAACCCGCCGCCTCAAACGCCGCCGAAGCCTTCCGCCGCTTCAAACACTGGCTGGAATCCGAACTCCCCCCCAACGAAGCCTACGCCAGCGGCACCGACGCCTTCAACATGATGCTACAGAAGGGCCACTGCCTCGATATGGACGCCTCAGAAGTAGAAGCCTACGCCTGGGACCAGCTTCGCGAAAGCGAGCGAGAACTGGACGCCCATGCCGCAGACTTCGACGCTTCAACCTGGCAGGAAGCCCTCGCCAAGCTGGAGAGACACTACCCCACCCCAGACCACTTCTACCCCCACCACTACGGACTCTGGCGCGCCTGCCGCTTCATGTCCGAGGAGAGCGATCTCGTCACCTGGCCCGACTGCGACATCCAGTTCATCCCCCGCCCCCTATGGGCCCGTGGCGCTGCCCCCAAGCTATACTTCCTCCCCTACCATTCCGCCCCCGCCTTCGACGATATCCCCGCCGTCGACTGCATCCTTCCTCCAATCGACTGGTCCCTCCCCGCAGCACAGCGTCTTCAGATGCTCAAGGCCACCAACAACAGCGTCATCAAGCTCAACCACGTCATCCACCACGCCGCCCTCGGCCACCACGTCCAGAACTGGTATGCCTACAACAAGGCTGAGTCCCGAATAGGGCAGATTGCCGCCGTAGACGTCGCCTCCCGCCTCGCCTTCTTCTGCGCCGGCACCCTCGCCGAGGGTTGGGCCACTTACAGCGTCAAGCTCATGGACGAAGTCGGCTTACTCACTGCCCTGGAAAGCTATTCCCTCCACCACGCCCGCCTCCGAGCCTGCGCCCGCGCCATCGTCGACGTGGGCATCCACACCGGCAAGCTCACCCTGGAAGAAGCCCAGAACTTCTACGCCGACCGCGTCGGCATGTCCGCGGGCGCCTCCCGCGCCGAGGCCGTCAAAAACACTATGTTCCCCGGCGCCGCCATGATGTACCTCATCGGCTCCGACGCCATCGTCAACCTCCGCACCGAAATGCAGACGAAGCACGGCGACGCCTTCAACCTCAAAAAATTCCACGACGCCCTCCTCTCCCACGGCTCAATCCCCGTCTCCCTAATCGCCGACGGGATGCGAAACAACAAAAACTGGCTCTCCAACTAACCCCCATAACCGTCATTCCGGCGAAAGCCGGAATCCAGTCCCCCTTCCCTCTTCCCCCTCTCCTGTCCTGGGAGAGGGTTGGGGTGAGGGTGAACCCCCTCGTGTCCTCGCGGATGCGGGGACCCACTCTTCCCCCTCCAAACACCCCCCTGTAACCCACGTGCCATCCGTAGGGGCGGGTTTCAAACCCGCCCTCTTGAATCCCTTCCCCCTCGACGGGGGAAGGTTAGGATGGGGGTGATTCCCCCCTGCCACTAGCGATCCCCCACCCCCCGTTGGAATAACCCCACAAATCCTTCATAATGTACCCCGTCGTCCATCCCTCCCAAGGAGGCCCCATGACCAACGAAACCATCAACGAACTCATCGGCCAGGCCAAAGACCACCTCTGGATGTCCCACAACCAGTTCAGCGGCCGCGACGACCCCGCCATCCTCGGAGTCGCCGTCAAAGGCGAGGGCTGCTACGTCATCGACTCCGAGGGCAACCGCTACCTCGACGCCACCGGCGGCTCCCACTGCTGCCTCGTTGGCCACGGTCGACGCGAAATCGCCGACGCCGTCTACGAGCAGATGCAAAACCTGCAATTCAGCGGCTCAGGCCTCACCCCCTTCACCAACGTCCCCACCGCCAAGCTCTCCAAAAAGCTGGCCGAACTCAGTCCCGGCAATCTGACCCGATCCTTCTACACCCTCTCCGGCTCGGAAGCCGTCGAAGCCGCCCTCAAAATCGTCCGCCAGTACCACGCCCAGAACGGCAACCCCAGGAAGTTCAAGGTCCTCTACCGCAACTATTCTCATCACGGCTACACCTGGGGCGCAATGAGCGTCAGCGGCGACCCCGCCATCCGCTCCCTCATCTTCGAACCCACCATCCCCATGGGCGTCATGGTCCCGGAAGCCAACCCCTATCGCTGCATCCACTGCACCGGGACCTGCAACCTCGGCTGCGCCCGCTCCATCGAGGCAACTATTGAATACGAAGACCCCGACTCCATCGCCGCCATGATTGTCGAACCAGTCCCCAAGGGGGCGCTCATGTCCCCGCCGGAATACTGGGACACGATAAAAGACCTCTGCGCGAAGCACGACATCCTCCTCATCGCCGACGAGGTCGTCACCGCCTTCGGACGCACCGGGACCTGGTTCGGCGGCGACCACTACCAACTCGAACCTGACCTGTTGGTTCTCGGCAAGACCCTCGGCAGCGGCTACCAGCCCATCGGCGCCGTCGTGGCCACCGACCAGATCTTTGAACGCTTCCTCGGCGACCCCGACAAGACCCTCATCCAGTCCCACACCCTCAGCAGCCATCCCGTCGTATCCGTCGCCGCCCTCACCAACCTTGAAATCATCCAACGCGAGCGCCTCGTCGACCGCAGCGCCAACCTGGCCCCCTTCTTCAAGTCCCAGCTTGAGACCCTGAAGGAGCATTCCACCGTCGGCGAAGTCCGGGCCATCGGCCTCCTCGCCGAGGTCGAACTGGTCAAGGGCGACGGCTCAAAGCAGCGCCTCGGCGGCAAGGAAGTCGGACGCAAGCTCACCCGCTTCATGGTCGACAACGGCCTCTACATGCGTTGCAGCGGCGAGAGACTATCAATCCATCCGCCCCTGACCATCACCGAAGACGAGATCCGCGAGATGGTCGACATCTTCGACAGAACTCTCACCTACGCAGAAACGGAGCTTTTGAACTGATGAACAACCCCGCACGCACCCTCATGGTCGGCCTCGGCGCCCGCGGCAAGAAGTGGGCTCGCATCATGCACGAAGAGCAGAAGTCCCAGACCGTCGGCTACGTCGACTTCGACGACAACAACCTTGAATGGGCCCAGACCATGTACGAGGCCGACCCCAAGGTCTGTTACAACGACATGGGCCAAGCCCTCAAGGACCTCCAGCCCGATTTCGTCGTTCTCGCCACGCCCCCTATGGACCGCTACGAAAACGTCGTCAAAGTCTTCGAAAGCGGCGCCCACCTCCTCTCCGAAAAGCCCCTCTCCCTCGACTTCAACGAAGGCATCCGCATGGTCAAGGCCGCCGAGGAAGCCAAGCTCGGCTTCGCCGTCGGCCTCAACTTCCGCTGGCAGCACTGCATCCTCAAGGCCCGCGAAATCCTCCGCAGCCGCAGGATCGGCGCGCCCCGCTTCGCCGGCTACTCCTACTGGCGCAACCGCGACGGCTACGCCCCCTTCCTCAACCGATTCCCCCTCACCATGCGCCAGCCCATGCTCTACGAGCAGGTCATCCACCACGTCGACTCCATCCGCTTCGTCTACGACTCCGAGGTAGAGCGCGTCACCTGCCGCTGCTCAAATCCGCCCTGGAGCATGTACCGCGACGACGCCACAACCATCGCAATCTTTGACATGACCGCCGGCCTCCAGGTCAACTATTTCGGCACCTGGTCCGGCCAGACCAAGCTCGACCAGTTCCTCTGGCGCACCGATTGCGACGACGGCGCTCTCTTCCAATACGAACTCTTCAAGGACCTCCGCATCATCCGTGGCTCCGAAAACGACGTCATGGAGAAGATTGATCTCCCTGAGCAGGAGCAGCTCGTCGACGACGCCCGAGTCATGGTCTCCGAAATCCTCGACCAGCTCGCCGAAGGAAATCTCCAACCCGAACCCAACGCCATCGACCACCTCAAGACCTTCGGCATCATCGCCGCCTGCGAGGAGTCCAACAACACCGGCCTCCCCGTAGAGATGGACGAATTCTTCGACCGCCACGGCATGCCATCCCACTGGCGTTGACCCCACCATCGCCACCTTTTCCCTTCCCCCTTGACGGGGGAAGATTGAGATGGGGGTGAAAACCACTTCAAACATAATCATGACCTGGATAAACACCATCCCCTTCCACAAAGCCGCAGGCAAACTGGCGGGCCTCTATCGCCGCATCAAGGGCCCCGACGACAACGTCGACAACATCATGCTGGCCCACAGCCTCCGACCTCATACTATGGAGGGCCACCTCGCCCTATACAAGGCCACCCTCCATCACAGCGGCAACACCCTCCCCAAGTCCTTCCTTGAAACCCTGGGCCTCTTCGTAAGCATCCTCAACCGCTGCGACTACTGCGTCGACCACCACTACCAGGGTCTCCGCCGCCTGCTCAAGGACGACAACCGCGCCGAAACCATCGCTGCCGCATTGGGCAGGAACAGACCCCAGGACGCCTTCGAAGGTCGCGAATTAGCCGCCCTCGCCTACGCCCGCGCCCTCACCCTGACCCCCTCCGCCGTCGCAGAGAAGCACATCACAGGCTTGCGAACCGCGGGCTTCGACGACGGCGAAATCCTCGAAATCAACCAGGTCGTCAGCTACTTCGCCTACGCCAACCGCACCGTCCTCGGCCTCGGCGTCAACACCGATGGCGACATCCTCGGCCTCTCCCCCTCCGCAACCGATTCCGACGATTGGTCCCACCGATAACGATGGTCGCACCAAACCTGTCCCCTCTTCTCCCTTCCCCCTTGATGGGGGAAGGTTAGGATGGGGGTGAATCACCATCCATGAAAGCAAACCAATGCAAACCCGCAAACTAGGCAACCTCACAGTCCCCGTCATAGGCATGGGCACAGCCTCATCCTCCGGCTTCAACGTCGAGTCCGCCGACCAGGTCGAAAACTGTCGCCGCATCCTCGACGACTGCCTCCACTCCGGCGCCACCTTCCTCGACACCTCCCCCATGTACCGACGTGCCGAAGCCGTAATCGGCGAAGGCATCCGCGGGCGACGCCACAAGTTCCAGCTTGCCACCAAGGTCTACTGCGCCGGCGTCGAAGCCGGACGCGCCCAAATCCAACGCTCCTTCGACCTCCTCGGCACGGACCACATCGAGGTCCTCCAGGTTCACAACCTCGTCGACTGGCGCACCCACCTCACTTACCTGGAACATCTGAAGGCCGAAGGCAAAATAGACGTCATCGGCATCACCCACTACCTGCCCCGCTACTACGACGAGTTGGCCCACGTCATGCAAAACGCCAGGGTCGACGCCATCCAGATTCCCTACAGCCTGCTGGAGCGCAAGGCCGAGGAAAAAATCCTCCCCCTCGCCATAGAACTTGGCATCGGCGTCATCGTCATGCGACCCCTTGTCAAGGGCAGAGTGGTCACAAAACTCAAGCGACAGCCGGACCTCACTCCCCTCCGCGAATTCGGCATCCAGACCTGGGGACAGGCCGCTCTCGCCTGGATCCTCGCCGATCCCCGCGTTGGGATCCTGATTCCCGCCACCGGCCGCCCCGGCCGAATGCTGGAAAACGCCGCCGCCGGTTCCGTCACCCTCCCCATCGAACTCCGCAAATACATCGAACGCGAATGGGAACGCTGCACCTGACCCCCTCTTCCCCCTCTACCATCCTGGGAGAGGGTTGGGTGAGGGTCCCCTCTTACCTCTTCCCCCTTGACGGGGGAAGATTGAGATGGGGGTGATTTGGGTGAGGGGCTAACTCCCCCATTGTTGCCTCATCCCTCCCTTGCTACAATACGCCCGCCAACCACCCACAAAGGAGAGAAGATGTACGTCATCATCGCCCCCATCCAGATTAAGCACGACTTTAAGGAGCAGTTTATCGAGGCCATGATCCTCGACGCCAAAGGCTCCGTCGAAAACGAACCCGGCTGTCTCCGCTTCGACATAATCCAGGACGCCGACCACTCCGACCGCATCTGGCTCTACGAAGTCTACAAGGACGAAGCCGCCTTCAAAGCCCACACCCAGACGCCCCACATCAAGAAGTGGCTCGAAACCACCAAGGACTGGCGAGACCAGGGCCCCTCAGGCGCAGGACGCGGCAGCCACACCATCTGGCCCCCCGACGAAGACTACAAATAACAACAAACCCCTTCCCCCTCCGCTCATGCTGAGCCTGTCGAAGGGTCGAGCGCCCCCTTCTTCCCCCTTCCCCACATGTCATTCTGAACGCAGCGGAGCGGAGTGAAGAATCTCGCCGCCGGAGAACACCAACCTTCCCCACGCCCACCTTCCGTAGGGGCGGGTTTGAAACCCGCCCGCTTTCGCATACAAAGACTGAGCCTATCCCCCCTCCGCCAACTCCTTCGCCCCCCGCAACGCCAGGTAATACCCGAACACCCCAAATCCGTAAACCAACCCCCGGCTCACAGGCTGCACGTTCGACACAACACCCCTCGCCGACGGGTTCGACGCATGGACTTCGATGACTGGAAACCCCACCTGCGTAATCGCAGTCAATAGCGGCCCCGTCCCCGTCGTATACCCCGAAGGATTGATGACCGCCGCGTCCACGTCCCCGTCATGCGCCCTATATAGCGCGTTCACCACCTCCCCCTCGATGTTGGAGTGGAAAATCTCCACCTCCACCCCCAACTCATCAGCGTACCGACGCACCGCTTCGTTGATTTCGTCCAGCGTCGTAGTGCCGAAAATCTCAATCTGCGCCCGACCCCGCATATTCATCCCCGCGCCCTGAATCACCAGAATCTTGGTCATCAAAACCCTCCCGCTTTACAAACCATTCCTAACTGCCATCTCCGCTCACCCTGAGATCATCCTGAGCTTGTCGAAGGACGAGGGGCCTCCCCTCTTCCCCCTTTCCCGTCCTGGGAGAGGGTTGGGGTGAGGGTCCATTTTCACCTCTTCCCCCTTGACGGGGGAAGATTGAGATGGGGGTGATTCCCCCTATGCAAAATCGCAGCCCTTTTTGCTATCCACCCTTCACCTTCACCAGCTTCTGCAAGCTCCGAATCTCCCTCGGCGGGTCCAGCAGACTCCCCGTGTTCGTCCACGACACCTCCGCCACGTACATGTCCCCGTTGGCGTCCAGCGCAATCCCGTGAGGCGCGATAAACCTCCCCGCCTCCAACCCAGGCCCCGTATCCCCCAGCCGCGCCAGCACCTCCCCCTCCAAATTGTAAATGCTCACCCTCGGCCCCATCCCCGGCGCGCCTTGGTTGGCCGAAATGGTCGCCCCCAACTCCCCGATGTACAGAAGCTGACGCCCCTCCGCATCGAATTCCCCGTCGTCCATGTACAGACCGCACGGCTTCGCCATGTTCACCCACTGAGTCTCGTACTTCCCCTTCGAATTAAAAACCTGTACCCGGTGGTTCTCCCGGTCCGCCACGTAAACGTACCCGTCCTTGTCCGTCGAAATGTTGTGGACGATGTTGAACTGACCCGGCTCCGTCCCCGGCCCGCCCCACGAAAACAGCAGATTGCCGTCTTCGTCATACTTGTGGACGCTGGCGTTTCCGTAGCCGTCCGAAACGTAGAAGTCGTTGTTGATAGGGCAGATCGCCACGTGAGTGCATCGATTGAAAGGATTACCGCTGTGGAAGGGCGCGGGCTTGCCGCTGACCCCCACCGTCAAAAGCACCCGACCGTCGTACGTGCACTTCCGCACCGTGTGGTCGTCATCGTCCGTCAGATAGATCGTTTCGTCCGGCCCCATCGTCACCCCGTGCGCCCGCGGAAACATCCCCTCTCCCCACGAATTCAGAAACTTCCCATCGCGATCGAACACAATCACCGGATGCTCCCCCCGATTGAAGGCGTACACCCTCCCCTGCGCATCGACACCCACCGCCGCCACCTCCTTGAATCCCCAACCCTCCGGCAGATTCCCCCACCCCTCAGCTACCTCATAGACAAAATCGCCTCCTCCGATTCGCACCGCCATCACGCAACCTCCTGTCCCAGGATGCCCCAAGAGTAGCCCCAACCACCACCGGATTCAACCTGTGGTACACTTACCCACAATCTGCACCGGGAGGACTTCCATGGAATACAATCTCGTTTCCGCCGATTCCCACATGGACATGAGCTGGCTGCCCGGCGACCTGTTCGAGAAGAACGGCCCCAGCCACCTGAAGGACGTAATGCCCAAGGTGGTAGACACCGACGAAGGCCCCCGCTGGGTCACCGAAGGACGCGAACTGGGCGTCTACGGCGGCCTTGGCTTCGGCTTCAGCGCCCCCAAGCGCGGCCATCGCCGGCAGGTCGACAAGATGTATGAGGTTGGCTACTACGAAGGCGGCGCCCACGCCATCGACCCCGAACTTCGCCTCAACGATATGGCCATAGACGGCGTCGACGCCGAGATTCTCTACGGCATGACCACCGCCGGCATGAGAATCCAAAACCCCGAAGTCCTCACGGAAAGCTACCGCATCTACAACGACTGGGTGTCCGACTTCTGCACCGCCACCCCCGGGCGCTGGTACGCCCTCGCGTGCATGCCCATCCACGACCCTGTGCTGGGCGGAAAGGAACTCCGACGCGCCGCAAACAACCCCGGCATCCGCGGCGGCGAACTCTACGTCAGCGGCACCACCCGCCCCATCTACCTCCGCGACGGCCACTGGGACCCTCTATGGGATGCGGCGGCGGAAACGGGCCTGCCCATCTCCTTCCACATCGGCGGAGGCGGCATCAAGGTCCCCGGCCCCATCGAGGGCGAAGAAGGCCAGAAGTCCTTCAGCGCCGACGAACCCACCCAGAATCAGCTTGCCTTCGTCGGCACTTCCCTGCCCCTGGGACAGCTTGCCGGCTCCGAGTGGCTCATCAGCATCATCATGAGCGGCGCCTGCGAAAGACTCCCCAACTTCCGCTTCGTCCTCGGCGAATGCGGCGCAGGCTGGATCCCCTTCGTTATCGAGCGCATGGACATTAAGTACAAGGACAGTCTGCTCGACGAAAAGTTCCAGCCCAACATGAGCCTGCTGCCCAGCGAGTACTGGTACCGCCAGGGAGCCACCACCTTCCAGCAGGACCCCTGCGTCAACTACATGGCTGAGCACATCGGCGTCGATAACCTCATGTGGGGTTCCGACTACCCCCACCCCGACGGTGTCTGGCCCGGCTCCCAGGAAGTTATCGAGGCCACCATGGGCAAGCTCGACGAAGCAGACCGACGCAAAATCACCTGCGACAACGCCGTCAATCTCTACCGCATGGGCCAATAACCCCCCTCTCCGCTCATCCTGAGCTTGTCGAAGGGCCCCTCTTTCCCCCTCTCCCGTCCTGGGAGAGGGTTGTGGTGAGGGGTCCCCTCCTGCCTCTTCCCCCTTGACGGGGGAAGATTGAGATGGGGGTGATCCCCAAACAAGAACTTAAATGGTAGGGGCCGGTTTCAAACTCGCCCTTCCCTCTTCGTCATTCTTGCGAAAGCAGGAACCCACGGCGGGGCGGGGCCGTGCGTTGGCTCCTTGACACACAGCCCCACTGTCATTCCGAGCACAGCGGTGCGAAGCCGAGGAATCTCGTTACCAGCCATCAATCCTCTTCCCCACGCACAACCCCAAACTTACCGCAACGAAGTTGCCCCCACGCCCGCGAAAGCGGGGGCCCACTCTCTATCCGCGCCGTTCCCTCGCCCACAACCACCCTAGCCGAAACCCCTTCTTCCCCCCTTCCACCCGCATGTCATTCTGAGGAGGCTCCGCGACGAAGAATCTCGCCACCATCCACCAAACCCCTCATCCCACGCACACCTCTCAAACTTGCCGCAACGCAGTTGCCCCCACCCCCGCTCCCCTTCCCCCACCCCCGCGAAAGCGGGGGCCCACTCTTATCCCCTCCTATACTCCCCCAACCGCGAAAGCCGCTCCCGCACCTGCGCAAACGTCTCCGGTCGCTTCGGAAACGCAAACCGGATATACGGCTTCCCCATCTCAGGCCGGTGATAAAACGCCCGACCCGGCACCGGCGTCACCCCAATCTTGCTCGACAGAAATATCGAGAACTCGTTCTCGTCCTTAAACCCGCAGTCGGGGTAATGCGTCATCACGTAGTAAGCGCCCTTCGGCGTCACGTAGTCGAACCCCATCTCCCCCAGAATCGAAAGCATCGTATCCCGCCGCGCCACGTATCCCGCCGCCAGCTCGTCATAGTAGCTCTGCGGAAACCGCAGCCCCACAGCCGCCGCCTCCTGCAACGGCGCCGCCGCGCCCACCGTCACGAAGTCGTGCGCCCGACGTATCCCCGTGGTTATTCCTTCGTCCAGCGCGATGCACCACCCCACACGCCACCCCGTAACGCTGTAGGTCTTCGACACGCTGTTGATGGTAATCGTACGCTCCCCCATCCCCGGCAGCGATGCGATGCTGCAATGTTCCTCCCCGTCGTACAGGATATGCTCGTAGGGTTCGTCCGTAATCGCCAGCGCATCATACTCCTGGCACAAATCGCCAATGAATTTCAACTCCGTCCGATTGAACACCTTCCCCGTAGGATTGTGCGGCGTGTTGATGACGATGGCCTTAGTCTTCTCGCTGAAGGCTCTCCGAAGCTCATCATCGTCGAAGACGAACTCGCCTTCCCTCTCATATAGCTGTACGTACACCGGTGTCCCTTGGCACAGCAGCGTGTCCGGTCCGTAGTTCTCGTAGAACGGCTCGAACACAATTATCTCGTCCCCGGGATCGACGGTCGCCAGCATCGCCGAAAGCATCGCCTCCGTGCCCCCGCAGGCTATGGTAATGTGCCGCTCCGGGTCTATCTCCACCCCGTTGTACCAGCCGAACTTCTCCGCCAGCGCCTGCCTCAAATTTGGCGCGCCCCAGGTGATGGCGTACTGATTGAACCCGTTGTCCAGCGCGTCCTTCGCCGCCTCGATAAGCTCACGCGGCGGGTCGAAGTCGGGAAATCCCTGGGCCAGGTTGATGCCGTCGTGCATGTTGTTGACTCGGGTCATCTCCCGGATAATCGACTCCGTGAACAGGCTCACCCGCTTGGAATACCGCTGTTTGGACGTCACGCTGAATCTCTCTCCTGGGTTTCTTGCGTCGCGAATTCGTCCGTGAGGGTATCACGTGAGAGGCGAATTAGCCACTTCCCCTATTCTCCATCCCCCACTCCCTCCTTCCCCATTCCCGCGAAGGCGGGAATCCACTCTCGATCCACGTCCGACTGTCCCCCTTGACCACCCAACTCCCCCTCTCTTCGTCATTTCGCTCCCCTTGTCCCACCCTCCGTAGGGGCGACCGGCCGGTCGCCCTTCCCTTCTTCCCCTTCAAGAGAGAAGATTGAGCCTGTCCTGAGCTTGCCGATGAGATGGGGGTGAATCCCCCATCCGCTCATCCCGAGCTTGTCGAAGGACGAAGGACGAGCGGCTCCCAACCACTCACTCCCCCAACACCTCCACCGCCGCTTCAATCGTCTCCGCCGTCGTCCGGCCCTCATCCACCGTCTCCGCCCGCTCCTCCGCGTAGGGCGTCCGGCTCAGCAGCCTGTATATCGAAGCCGCTCCCTGATGAAACCCCGGCGGCAGCCCCTGACTCCCATAAGTCGCCGCAATCTCCTCCATCTCCCCAATCCACCGCCCCGCCCGCGCCGGCAGCCGCGATATTCCCGACTGCATCGCTTCGTAAGCCGCCGACTGGCTCGACTCCAACTCCGCCGCCAGCTCTTCAGACAACCCCAACGACTCTGCCAGCGAAAGCACCGCCACATGCAACGCCGACGTTCCCTTCGTCAGCCCGGCATAGCACATCTTGATTCCCGAAGCCCGCCCGACCTCGTCCCCCATCTGCTTCACTATTACCCCCATCCCGTCCAACTCCGACATCACTTCCGCATTCTCCCCCGAAACGTAGAAACGTGGACGATAGCCGTCCTTTGGCGGCCCGCCAATTATCGATGCGTCGATAAAACGCCCTCCGTCCCCCGCGATTATCTCCTCTATGTCCATCGTTGTTTGGGGCGAAATCGCATTACAGTCGGCGTAATAGATATCGGAGCCAACGGTCCTGATCGCCTGCCCCACGTCCCTCGCCAGCGCCGTCGCTTCCGAAGGCACCATTATCGAAAGGACCAGATCCGCCCCCTCCACCAGGTCCTCCAGACTCGGAACGTCAACGATTCCCGCCGCCTCCGCCAACCCCCGCGTCCGCTCGCTCCGACCCTCCAGGTACGAAATAACCTCCAGACCGCCTTCCCTCAGAGATCGCCCCACAGCGTGACCCATGTCTCCCGGACTCAGAATCGCCACCCGCTTAACCGTCATTCTCTACCTCTCTCAAATTTCCCGCCGCCCAGCCCCTCACTCCAACTCAACAATAGTCTGTCCAATTAAAACGCTGTCACCCTTCTGCACCCTCACCGCCTTCACCCGCCCGTCCCTCGAAGCAACCAATTCCTGCTCCATCTTCATCGCCTCCAGCATGCACACCCGTCCACCCGCCGAAACCCGGTCGCCCACCGCCACGTCAATCGACAGCACCACCCCCGGCAGCGGCGAGCGAATAGCATTGTCGCCCGCTTCATCCCCCGACTCCACGTCGGCTTCTGTAGCGACCGCTGGCGTGGCCGCAACAACATCCTCCAGCCTCACCATCACCGGCTCACCATCAACCATTGCCTGTACCTGGTCTCCCTCCCACGCGCCCACCTCCACGTCGTACCACCGGCCCGCAACCTTGACCCGCAGCCGCATCATCCAGTAGCCTCCCCAGGAATACTCCATCCGTCATTCCGGCGAAAGCCGGAATCCAGTCCCCTCCTCCCGCTTCTTCCATTCCCCTCCACCGAAATGTCATTCTGAGGAGGCCCCGCGACGAAGAATCTCGCTGCCATAGCGTGTCCACTTTCCATCAACAGCGCCATTCCTCGTCCAAACATGTCAACCTTGTGACCAAAGAAGAATCTCTTGCATTTAGCTCAACACCGAAATAAACACGCCTGCCACCACCGCCGAGCCGATGACTCCCGCCACGTTCGGCCCCATGGCGTGGGGCAGCAGGAAGTTCGCCGGATTCGCCCGCCTTCCTATATTATGCGACAGCCGCGCCGCCATCGGCACCGCCGAAACCCCCGCCGAGCCGATCAGCGGATTCACCTTCTCCTTCACAAACAGGTTCATTATCTTGGCGAAAACCAGCCCGCTAACGGTGCTGAAGGCGAACGCCCCCAGACCCAGACCCAGGATCTTGATGGTGTCCACGTCGAAGACCCGCTCCGACGACAGCTGCGCGCCGACGGTAATCATCAGGAATATCGTCGCCACGTTCAGCACTTCGTTCGACGCCGAGTTGAACAGACGCTGCACAACCCCGCTCTCCCGGAACAGGTTGCCAATCATGAACATGGCTATCAGCGGCGCCGACTCCGGCACCACCAGAATGATGATCACCATGGTCGCCGCGGGGAACAGCAGCTTCTCCTTGCGGGAAACCTCCCGCAAAGGACGCATCACGATCTCCCGTTCCTTCTTGGTCGTCAGAAGCCGCATCAAAGGCGGCTGAATAAACACCACGCTCGCCATGTAGGAATACGCCGTCACCGCCGTTATCCCCAGAAGTTCCGGCGCCAGCCGCGCCGACGCGAAGATTGTCGTCGGTCCGTCCGCGCCCCCGATTATCGCTATCGCTCCCGCCTCCTTCAGGTCGAAACCCACCACCAGCGCCAGCCACAGCGCGGCAAACACCCCCATCTGCGCCGCCGCTCCCAGCAGCAGCGTCTTCGGATTGGCGATAATCGGCCCAAAATCGGTCAATGCTCCCAAACCGAGAAAAATAAGCGGCGGCAGGATGTTCCACTTGAACAGCGCAAACTCGAACACCACCCCCAGAATCCCCGACTCCTGCTGTCCCGCCTCCGGACTGTAATGCGTCAGACCCGTCAGCGGCAGGTTCGCCAGAATGATGCCGATGCCGATGGGCAGCAGTACATAAGGCTCCGTCTTCTTGGCAATGGCAACAAAGGCAAAACCCGCCCCCGCCAGCAGCAGCAGAATATTCTGCCACCCCAGGTTGGTCAGGCCGCTGGCGTCTACAAACTCTCGCAGTTCTTCCAACGCCTAACCCTCTCGCCCCTCGTTCCCACATGTCATTCTGAGGAGGCCCTGCGACAAAGAATCTCGTTGCTCTATCATCCCTCCAACCCCGAATCCCCACCAGGCCCATACCCCCGGCTCATCGCCACCGACACTGCAATCGCCGCCGCCAAAGCCTTGTTCCGCTCCTCCGCCGTCTCCTCCTCAGTCTGTCCCTCGTCAATGTCGCCGCCTACCAGATTAACCAACCTGGGCAAAAAAACCGTCAACAGGGAAAGAAACGCCAGCAGGAAGAAGGCGGTGCCTATCCCTATCAGCGTAATCGTCAGGGCCTCGTTCGTGTCGAAGCTGATTTTGCTCCTCCTGCCGTGGGTTCAACGCTTAGCGCATTCTACACCCCAAAACCCTCCAATTCCACACCCGACCCCGTTTCGACAAAGTCACATTTTGCCCCTTGTCAGCAAGCCCCGTCCCTTGCTACCATCCATTTATGAACAAAACAGCCAAATTCACCAGCCAAAAAAGCCGACCAGACTTGGTACTCTCTCTCATTGTTACTCCAATTTTCTACCCAAATTTTCGCAGAAACAAAAACGAACCCGAAAAATCCGACAATTCATGCCTGAAACTCCCAAAATTCGCCGATCTTCGTTTCCCAATTCGAATAGGCCCACGCTTGAAACGAATCATTCGATTCCGCCAAACGAACCCCAAAACTCCATTCGTTCTCAATACTCAATCTCAGAAAGCGCCTCCGTTGCCTAACTGCCCGCCAATCATCTACAATCATTCACCGTGAATCACCCCACCAGGAGGAAAAAATGGCCGACAGGATTGACTTCAACTGCGACATGGGCGAAAGCTTCGGCATGTACAAGCTCGGCTACGACGAGGAGGTTATCCGCTACATCACCTCCGCCAGCATCGCCTGCGGCTTCCACGCCGGGGACCCCATGTGGATGCGCACCACCGTCGAAATGGCCGAGAAGCACGGCGTCGGCGTCGGCGCTCAGCCCAGCTTCCCCGACCTCATGGGTTTCGGACGACGCAACATGATGGTCAGCCCTGAAGAGGCCCGCAACGACGTTACCTATCAGATAGGCGCTCTCCAGGCCTTCGCCACCAACGGAAAACTCCAGCACGTCAAGCCCCACGGCGCAATGTACAACATGGCCGTCGCCGACCTCACCCTCGCCCGCGCCATCTGCCAGGCCGTCAAGGACGTTGACCCGGACATGATTGTCGTCGCCCTCGCCGGCACCGACTGGGTGGACCTCGCCGCCGAAATGGGCCTCCGCGTCGCCCGCGAAGCCTTCGCCGACCGCGCCTTCACCGCCCAGGGTACCCTCGTCCCCCGCGCTCAGCCCGGCTCCGTCATCCACGACGTTGACGCCGTCGTCGAGCGCAGCGTCAAGATGGTCACCGAAGGAAAAGTCACCGCCATAACCGGCGAAGAGGTGGAGTTTCAGGCCGACAGCCTCTGCCTCCACGGCGACACCCCCGGGGCCGTCGAAATGGCCCGCGCCGTTCGCGAAGGCCTCGAAAACGCCGGAGTCAAGATAGTCCCAATGAACCAACTGGTCTAGCTCGATGTACGCCGAACCCCGTTTCCTCCCCGCGGGGGACCGCGCCCTCGCCGTCGAGCTCGGCGACGACATCACCCCGGAGACCAACGCCGCCGTCCGCGACCTCTTTGTCGCCCTGGAGCAAGACCCCATCGAAGGCGTCGTCGACCTTATCCCCTCATACCGTTCCATCCTCCTCAACTACGACCCGCTGACGCTGGACTTTGCCGGTCTTCAGGAGCAATTGACCGACATGCTCGCCTCCGTGTCCGCTGGCGAACCCGCCACCCCCCGATGCGTCCAGATTCCCGTCCTCTACGGCGGCGATGGCGGTCCCGATCTCGACCACGTCGCCAACCACAACAGCCTCACCGTCGATGAAGTCGTCAAAATCCACTCCGGCCCCCAATATCTCGTCTACATGCTCGGCTTCTCCCCCGGCTTTCCCTACCTCGGCGGCATGGACGAACGCATCGAGACCCCACGCCTCGATACCCCCCGCACCATCATCCCCGCCGGTTCCGTCGGCATCGCCGAAAAGCAGACCGGCGTCTATCCCACCGCAACCCCCGGCGGCTGGCAGATTATCGGCCTGACCCCTCTGAACTTCTTTGATCCCGACGCCGAGCCCCCCAGCCTCCTCGAACCCGGCGACCTCATCCGCTTCGTCCCCATCGACCAACAAGAATTCGACGCCATAGCCGAAGAGGTCAAGCAGAGCGTCTACAAGACCCGAACGGAGGCCCCCGAATAGTTATGTCTACCTTCGAAGTTGTCGAAGGCGGCTTCTACACCACCGTCCAGGACCTGGGCCGCTACGGCTTTCAGCGCTACGGCGTTCCCGTCTCCGGCGCAATGGACGTTTACGCCCTCCGCCTCGCCAACATCCTTCTCGGCAACGACGAAGACGCTGCCGCCCTGGAGATGACCCTCGTCGGCCCCAAGCTCGAATTTCTGGAAGACACCACCATAGCCCTCGCCGGAGCCAACCTGGCCCCCCGCCTTAACGGCCGTTCGGCTCCCATGTGGCGCGCCTTCCGCGTCCCGCGAGGCAGCCTCCTCACCTTCGACGGCCCCATGGTCGGCAAACAGACCTATCTCGCCCTCGCCGGCGGTATTGACGTTCCCATCCAGATGGGCAGCCGCTCCACCTACGTCCGCGCCGGACTCGGCGGCCACGAAGGTCGCACCCTCCAGCCCGGCGACCAACTCTCCGCCGCCCATCAGGGCGATTCGCAGCGACCCAACCCCGCAACCATCCCCGACGATCTTGTCCCCCAACGACTTGACAAGCATCCCCTCCGCGTGGTCATGGGCCCTCAGTCCGACGCTTTCACCCCCGAGGGCATCGCCGCCTTCTTCAGCGGAGCCTATACCGTCAGCCAGCAGTCGGACCGGGTCGGCCACCGGCTGGAAGGGCCTCACATTGCCCACGCCCGTGGAGCCGACATCGTCTCCGACGGCATACCCTTCGGCGCCGTCCAGATAACCGGTGACGGTCAGCCCGTCATCCTCATGGCCGACCGCGGCACCACCGGCGGATACACCAAAATCGCCACCGTCATCGCCGTCGATATCCCAAAACTCGCCCAGGCCCTCCCCGGCAGCGCCGTCACCTTCCACGCCGTCTCCGTCGAGACCGCCCACCGCCTGCTGAACGAGCGGGAAGAAGCCATCGCCCGTTTCAAAGACCACGTCCAACGCTCCGCCCAACTCCAGGGCGCGGGCCTGCGCGTCCTCGTCGACAACCAGCCCTACGAAGCCCATGACGAAGCTGGCGAACCCGCCGCCCAAACCGACCCCCTCCAGGGCGAAGTCCACACAACAGGCCGCACCCTCACCGCCACCATCAACAACAACTCCTACACCTTCGAAGTCGAACTCCAAACCGACAACCCCACCTAATCCCGCCCTTCCCCCTCTCCCGTCCTGGGAGAGGGTTGGGGTGAGGGTGCTCCCACATATACCACCACGTCATTCCGGCGGAAGCCGGAATCCAGTTCTCCCTCTTCCCTTTTCCCCTGTAGGGGTGCTCGCGAGCCACCCGCCCCCTCAACCCACACCCCACTCTTTCCCCCACCCCCGCGAAGGCGGGGGCCCACTGTTCAACCCCATACCCCCACTTTTCCTGCCTCGACCCTCTTCCCCCTCGACGGGGGAAGATTGAGATGGGAGTGACTCCTAACCCGCTCATCCTGAGCCTGTCAAAGGACCAAATTTGCCGTCATGCAATGACCTTGCAGTCACGCAGTGACCAACGCAGTTACCCATTTGACCCTCCCTACCGCCTCAAGTACACTACCTCCACCAAATAACCCCACCGGCCCATCGGCCAAAAAGGAGGCGCCCATGTCCCAATACGGAGAAGGCAAGTTCACCTACAGCCTGGCTGAGGACTGGGGCAACCTCCCCGAAGGCCACGAGTTCGGCCAAGTCGCTGGCGTGGCCGCAGACTCCCAGGGACGCGTCCATCTCTTCAACCGCAGCGCCCATCCCGTGCAGATCTTCGACATGGACGGAAAATTCGTCCGCTCCTGGGGCGCGGGAGCTTTCGCCAACCCCCACGGCATCACCATCGCCCCCGACGACACCTACTGGCTGGCCGACAGGGACGCCCACGTGGTGCAGCACTACTCTGCCGCGGGAGCGCTCCTGCTGACCATCGGGACCCCCGGCCAGCCCTCCAACACCGGCTACGACGAAGATGAGCGCATGGTCCAGCGCGCCGCCGGCCCCTTCAACCTGCCCACAAAAGTAGCCCTTGGCCCCGATGGCGAAATCTTCGTCGCCGACGGCTACGGCAACTGCCGCGTCCACAGGTTCGACGCCGACGGCGAACTCATCCAGTCCTGGGGCGAACCCGGCGACGGCCCCGGCCAGTTCAACCTCCCCCACAGCCTCTGGGTCGACGCCGATGGCCGCGTCCTGGTCTGCGACCGTGAGAACCACCGCATCCAGGTCTTCACCCGCCAGGGCTTCCATCTCGGCACATGGACCGGATTCATGCAGCCCACCGACATATATATCGACCCCGACGGTATCGTCTACGTGTCCGAACTCGGCGACCGCGTCAGCATCCTCGACCTGGACGGTAAGCTCCTTGCACGCTGGGGCGAAGAACGCAGCCACGAACCCGGCAGCTTCTGGGGTGCCCACGGCATCTGGGTCTGCGGCAAGGGCGACATCTACGTCAGCGAGGTCCTGGAAGGACAGCGCGTCCAGAAATTCACCCGCACCTCATAACCCTTCCATAACAGCCTATGAAGCGTCTCCTGCCCACACCCATCTTCCCCCCCTCGCCCGTCCTGGGAGAGGGTTGGGGTGAGGCTCCCCCCTTACCTCTTCCCCCTTGACGGGGGAAGATTGAGATGGGGGTGATGATGAATTAGGCAGACACGCAAAGGTCCTCTTGAACTACCATCAAACCACACAAACTATACGGAGGAACAGCAGTTGGCGGAACAGGCAACATCAGCCGGAAACCTTCGCATCAGGGTAGACCCTAACAACCTGCGCACCACGGTCCAGCAAATTCTGATGCACGTCGGTGTTCCCGCCGACGGTGCCCTCACCGGCGCCGACGTGCTGGTCAAGGCAGACATGATGGGCGTGGAGAGCCATGGCGTCTCCAACATGCTGGAGCGCTACGTGGAGCGATTCCAGAACGACATCATGAACCCCAAGCCCAACTGGCGCATCGTCCGTGAGACCCCCGGCACCGCAACCATCGACGCCGACCGCGCCCTGGGCGTTGTTATCACCCCCAAGGCCATGGAAATCGCCATCGAAAAAGCCCGCAACGTCGGCATCGGCATGGTCACCGTCGGCAACACCCGCCACCTCGGCATGGCCGTCTACCACGCCATGATCGCCCTGGAGCACGACATGATCGGCGTCTGCATGTCCAGCGTCCGCCCCACCGTCCTTCCCTCCCTTGGCAGCACCGTCCGCCTCGGCACTAACCCCATCGCCGTTGCCGCCCCCGCCGGCGCCCACCCATCCTTCGTCTTCGACGCTGCCACCAGCGTCGTCCCCGACAACAAGGTGGACATCGTCCGCCGTCTCGGCGGCAATCTTTTTCCCGGCTGGATCGGTGATGAAAACGGCACGCCCATCATGGAGGCTGTGCCCGCTCCGCCTCGCGACGGCTATCAGCTTCTCCCCCTCGGCAGCATCCCGGCCACCGGCGCCCACAAGGGCTACGGCCTCGCTTGCGTGGTCGACATCCTTTGCGGCGGACTCTCCGGTTCAGCCTACGGCGCGACACGCCCCGCCGAAGAGGTCGCCCACACCGTCGCCGCCTACAACATCGACGCCTTCATTGACGTCGACACTTTCAAAGCCCAGATGGACGAGTGGCTCCAGACCCTGAAGGACACGCCCCCCGCCCCCGGCGCCGACCGCGTCCTGGTCGCCGGACAGATGGAGTGGGAAGCGGAGCAGGACCGGAAAGCCAACGGCATCCCCCTCCACCCGGACGTCATCCAGTGGTTCCGCGACACCTGCGCCCGGATGGACATACCCTTCACCCTGGCCTAGTTGCTTGAACCAGTTCTCTTCATTGATGTGTCGCAGCCGCTCTGTCCCTCAGAGAGTACTGGCAAGGGGAAGAAAAATTGAACTCTTCTAGGTGGGACGTCGCCGTTATCGGCGGAGGCATCATCGGCCTCTCCTCCGCCCTCCACCTCACCCAACTCTACCCCAAGACGACCGTAGTCGTCCTTGAGAAGGAGTCAAAGCTCGCCCTCCACCAGACGGGCCACAACAGCGGCGTCATCCACTCCGGCGTCTACTACAAGCAGGGCTCCCGCAAGGCCGTCTTCTGCGTGGAAGGGGTCAAGCGCCTCAAGCAGTACTGCCGGGAGAAGGGCATCGAATACGACCAGTGCGGCAAGGTCATCGTCGCCACCGACCCGTCCGAACTCCCCGGCCTGCAGGAAATATACCGACGCGGAACCGACAACGGCGTCCCCGACCTGCGCATCATAGACTCCGATGAACTAGCGGAAATAGAACCCCACACCCGCGGCATCAAGGCCCTCCACGTCCCCGGCACCGCCGTCGTCGACTACAGCCGTGTTTCCGAGGCCTACGCCGACGACATCCTGCATAACGGCGGCGAAATCCTCGCCGGCTACAAGCTCCTCGGCGTCCGGAGAGACGACTCCGATCTCACCCTGGAGACCAACCGGGGCGAAGTCCGATGCCGCTCTATAATCAACTGCGCCGGTCTATACGCCGACACCGTCGCCCGCGCCCTCGGCGGCTCCAACGATGTTCGAATCATCCCCTTCCGGGGTGAATACTACGTCCTCCGCCCCGAAAGCCGTAAGCTCGTCCGCGGCCTCGTCTATCCCGTCCCCGACCCCCGCTTCCCCTTCCTTGGCGTCCATTACACCAAGCGTATCAACGGCGAGGTCGAAGCGGGCCCCAACGCCGTCTTAGCCTGGGCCCGAGAGGGTTACCGCAAGACCAAAATCAACTTCCCGGAAGCTTTCCGACACCTCACCTACACCGGTTTTTGGCGCATGGCCATGCGGACCTGGCGGGTCGGCCTTGCGGAGATGCACCGCTCCGTTATGAAAAGCGTCTTCGTCAAGGATCTGCAGAAGCTCATACCCGAAGTGCGCTCCGAAGACCTGACCCCGGGCGGAGCCGGCGTCCGCGCCCAGGCTGTCAGCCGAGACGGCGCCCTTCTCGACGACTTCAGCATCCAGGAAACCCCCGGCGCAATCCACGTCCTCAACGCCCCCTCACCCGGAGCAACCTCATCCCTCTCCATCGGCGCCCACCTCGCCCACCTCGCCGGAACCTCCTTCAACCTGCCTCAGTAACTCCCCGCTCCCCTTTTCCCCACCCCCACGAACGCGGGGGCCCACTCTTTACCTACGCCCAAGCCTCTCAATAACAATAATCCCCTGTAGGGGCGGGTTTCAAACCCGCCCTATTTCCTCAACCCTCGCCTAACTCCCCCACCGCTCATCCTGGGCTTGTCGTAAGGATGAAGGGTCGAGCGTCCCCCATCTTCCCCCTTGACGGAGACCTTTGAACAACCGTCATTCCGGCGAAAAGCCTGTACTGGTGCTCCGACACGAGGGCCGGAATCCAGAAATGCGCGATTTAGCTATGACTAGGGCAGGACAATGCCACAATCTGGACCTGTTTCGGCAGTTATGTAAGGGTCTCCTAGACGGGGGAAGATTGAGCCTGTCCTGAGCTTGTCGAAGGGATCGGGGTGATTCGGCTAGGCTCGGGTGAGGGTATCTCTCCCTCCCACTTAACCCCCTCTCCCATCCTGAGCCTGTCGAAGGACACCAAGCCCCGTCACCCACGCCTAACCCCCAAACTTGCCGTCACGCAGTGACCCCCTAATCCCGAAACTTGGGCGCCACCTCTTCCGCAAACAGCTTCATCGAATTCTCCACCCTGTCCCGCGCCATGTGACTCGGACTCATCCCCAGCAGCACGTTCCGCGCCCCCACGTCCCGAAGTTCCGCAATCTTCTCCGCCACGTGCCTCGGCGTCCCCGCCACCAGGTAGTGCTCCGGCATCGACGATATCGATGGCGGCGTCGGAATCGGGTCCACATACTTCGTCGGATTTAGCTTCTGCCGCGCCTCGCTGATGTGCGCCCGCTCCGCCTGGAACGCCGGCACCGCCTCCTCCATCGCTTGTTCGTTGCTCTCCGCCACGTACACGCTCCGACGCACCCACGTCTCTTCCATGCACCACTTCACGTGCGCCTCGTCAAACCCAGCCTCATACATCGTCTCCTGGTACAGCTTCAGCCGTTTCGCCATATCTTCGATGCTGTCCACGCCCGTGAGCAAAGGCCGCCCTCGACGCGCCATCTCCAGCGTCGACTCCAAACTGATACAAGCCCGTATCAGCGGCGGATGCGGCTGCTGGTACGTCTTCGGACGCATAATCGGCACCTGCACCCGCCAGTACTTTCCCTGAAAGTCCAGGTCGTCCGCCGTCCACGACTTCAGCAGCAGGTCTTCCGCCTCGTCCAGCCTTCGCCTCCCCTCCTCGATAGTCGTCCCGAAGCCCATGTATTCGTAGGCGTTGTAGGCGGACCCCCGCCCCGTCCCCACAATCAGACGCCCGTGGCTCAGGTTGTCCAGCAGCGCCGTCTGCGCCGCCAGTTTCACCGGATGATGGAAAGCCATCTGCACCACCGCAAACCCGATCTTGATTCGCTGGGTTCGTGCCGCCACCGCAGCCCCGAACACCACTGGGTCGGCGTAGACCGTGTCCCCGCCGAAGTAGTGCTCCGTCAGCCAGATAACGTCATAGCCCAGCGCGTCGGCCAGCTCAGCCTCCTTCAACGTGCTGTCGATTATCCCGCTGTCCAGGTCAGGGTCGGGGCTTATCTGAAGTACAAAGGGGCCAAAGCGCATATCACGTCCTATTCCGATGAGTGCTCCCATTCGCCCGCCTCAGAGCCCTAAGAGTCGGCGAATGGTGAAGGCCATTATAACAGCTTCAACCCCAACACGACGGCTGGTTGAAAGCGGACTCCCGCCGCCGAGTCCCGCGTTAAGTGCCATCTGACTTATTGACTTGGCCCAAAGCTGGTAGCACAATACCAGCACCACCACTGTGGAGGGCAAAGTTCATGGCCGATTTGACTAAAGAGGAAGTGAGGTCCCTGGGCAAGGCCGCAGGGCTCGACCTTCAGGAACCCCACCTTACCGAAGTAACCTACAACATCAACGCTCTGAGAGAGCTTCTCGACGACCTGAATCCTCCGGGTCTCGACGAGGTGGAGCCCCTGCCCATCATCCACCCTTATCAGCAGATAGGCCAGTGAACCCCGAAGGCATCCCCTTCCTGACCGCCGCTTCCCTCGGCTGCCTGATTCAGCGTCAGGAGATCTCCCCCGTTGAAGCCGTTGAGGCCTACCTGGAACGAATCTACCGGGTGGACCGGAAGCTCAACAGCTACATCACCGTCTGCCGGGACCATGCCCTGGCCGCCGCTCGGAAGGCCGAAGAAGAAATCTCCGCTGGTGAGCACCGCGGCCCCCTTCACGGCGTGCCCGTCGCCGTCAAGGACCAGTTCAACACCGCCGCCATCCTCACCACCGGCGGCTCCAAGGTTCTCGCTGCCAACGTCCCCGACCACGACGCCACCGTAATTACCAACCTCAAGAACGCCGGCGCAATCCTGCTGGGCAAGCTCAATATGAGCGAGTTCGCCACCGGCAACAGCGTCTATCACCACTGGGGCACGCCCCGAAATCCGTGGGACCGTACCCGAAATCCCGGCACCTCCAGCAGCGGCTCCGGCGCCGCCACCGCCGCCTTCCTCTGCGCCACCTCCCTCGGAGAAGACACCGGCGGCTCCATCCGCAACCCCGCAAACAACTGCGGCCTCGTCGGCCTCCGACCCACCTGGGGCCTGGTCAGCCGCTACGGCATGCTCGGCGCTTCCTGGTCCAACGACATCGGCGGCCCCATTTCCCGCACCGCCGAGGACTGCGCCCTCACCCTGCAGGCCATCGCCGGCCCCGACCCCAAGGATCCCTACACTGCTGAAGCCGCGCCCGCCGACTACCAGGCAGAACTCAACGGCGACATCAAGGGTCTCCGCGTGGGAGTTGTCAGGGAAGGACTCTACGCCGACTTCGTCCAGCCCCAGGTCCGCGAGACCGTGTCCAGGGCCATCGGAACTCTGGAGAGCCTCGGTGCCGACGTCGACGAAGTTTCCATTCCCCTGCTGCCCTACACCGCTGCCATCAACCGCATCCACATCGAAGTAGAAGCCGCCCCGTCCCACCGCGAATGGCTTGCAACCCAGCCTCAGAACTACGACCATAACGTCCGCACCGACTTCCTCACCGGATGCGTGGTGCCCGGCCAGCTCTATTACAAGGCCCTCAAGCTCCGGGAACTGATTAGAGCCCAGGTCTTCGAAGCCCTGGACAAAGTGGACGTCCTAGCCCTTCCCAACACCTCCGAGCCCGCTCCCCTCATCAACGACAAGCCCGGCATCTTTAGCCAGGAGGAAGCCAAAGCCCGCATGTCAGGCCGGCGCAGCCTGACGGGTTCCTTCAATCTGGCCAGCGTCCCGGCCCTCGCCGTCCATTGCGGCTTCGTCTCCGCCGAAGGAAGCCCCAAGCTCCCCACCGCGCTCCAACTTGCCGGACGTCCCTTCTCCGACGGACTGCTCCTCAGGGTGGCCCACAACTTCCAGAAAGCCACCCCCTGGCACATCCAAAGACCGCCCATCTAGCAGTTTTTAGGCCCTAGAACATTGGACTTGAACTAAAGCCCCACTTTCTGCTATCTTTCCCCAATGAACAAAAGGTCTGGCAGATGGGGTTCGCCGAGTGGGTCCTGCTGAAGATTCGCGTCCTAACCCCAATGGCGCTCCATCCCAACGGTGGACAAACGTCCTCCTGATTGTTGCAACCGTCGCCGCCGTCTCGGGCGTGCTGGCATTGCTGCTTCGACCGGAACCCAGCCCCGGCATAGAAGTATCTCTCCCCACGTCCACGCCGCCACCCAGGTTGATGGCCTACGTCAGCGGCGCAGTAGCTCAGCCGGGCGTCTACGAATTCCAAAAGGGCGATAGACTTCAGGACATCGTCGTATCAGCCGGCGGACTCCTCGCCGACGCCTCCGCGATGAACATGGCGTCCCTTCTGGAAGACGAGCATCACTATCACTTCCCCACCATCCGTGAATCAGAGAGTTTGCCAACCTACGTTACCGACAACTCCACCCCCGAAGCTGCTCCCTCCCCTGAGAGTTCCCTGGACCTGAATACCGCCTCACCCGAGGATCTGCAGGCCCTGCCCGGCATAGGCCCTGCAAAAGCTCACGCAATCGTCGACTTTCGCAATGCCCACGGCCCCTTCGGCGAGGCGTCCGAGATTACCAGCGTTCCCGGCATCGGCCCGGCGACTCTCGAGAATATCCGACACCTGATAACCGTCAATCCGTCCGCACCGTGAAGCTGCTCTATCTGACGGCGGCCTGGGGCGGCGGACTGCTACTCGGGCTCCTTCTTGACCCACCGCTCTGGATTATTCTCACCCCTCTACTCGCCCTTCTACCCATCGGCCTGCTGTCCCTCGCAATGGCCCGACGCTCCGCCCAAAACTGGGCCGAAATCAAACGACGTAGGCCCTTTGTCTTCTTCGTCATAGCCCTCCTGACAGCCCTCTTTCTTCTCGGTGTCGTCAGGTCTCCAGACGCGGAATCCCCACCTCCACTCAGCTCGGACGACCCTGAACAGTCAGTGCGCGTAGACGGAACCGTCGCAGGCCCCTCCGAGCAGCTGAGTAACTCCCTCAGATTCGTCCTCCAAGCCCACGCCATCGATACGGGCGACGGGTGGAAAGACCTCAACGCCGACTTACTCGTATCCGCCAGGCCAACGCCGCAACTCGTGTCCCTACGGCAAGAACCGCACATCCGCTACGGAGACCGGCTGACGCTGGTGGGCGCGCTGGCCGAACCGCCCATCCTCGACACCTTCGACTACCGTGATTACCTCGCCCGACAGGGCATTCACCTGGTAATGGACTTTCCCACAGTCCAACTCCGGGAAGAAGGACTCGGAAACACCGCCTTGGCCGCCGTCTACTCTTTCAGAGACTCGATGAGCGGCAACCTCGAACGCGCCCTCCCGGAACCCCAGGCCGCCGTCGCCCAGACCCTCATTCTCGGCAATCGCGACAACCTCTCCCCCGAACTCAAGGAAAGCTTCCGCAGCGCCGGCACGTCCCACCTGCTCGCTATCTCCGGCCTCCACGTCGGCGTGGTCCTCGTCCTCACCATGGCCTTTTCCGCCTTTCTGCTGGGCAGAAAAGGCCCATATTTCCTGCTGGTCCCCCTTCTCGCCCTTTGGGGCTACGCCGTCCTCAGCGGCATGTCCCCGTCCGTGGTCAGAGCCGCCATCATGGGCACTATCTATCTGGCCGCTGTGGCCGCCGGAAGACCCCGAAACGTCTTCCCACCATTGGCCCTGGCCGCAGGAGTCATGGCAGGACTTAATCCCGGCATCCTCCAAGACCTCTCCTTCCAGCTCAGCTTCGCCGCCGTTGCCGGAATCGCCCTGCTTGCTCCGCCTATGACCGACTGGCTCCAGCAAAAACTCCGACTCACCCACGAACGCCACGGCTTCGCAATTTCTGTGGCAAGAGGCGCCCTTCTCAGCGCCGTCGTGTCTCTGGCGGCAACTCTGGCCACCCTGCCCCTCGTCGCCTTCCACTTCCAACAGCTTCCCACCCTCGGTATCCCCGCCACGGTGCTGGCCCTGCCCGCACTGCCGCCCATCCTGCTGACATCAGCCTTCACCGTAGCCGCCAACGCCCTGCATCCCGCCCTTGGACAGGTGCTAGGCTGGTCGGCCTACATCCCCATCACCTACCTGTCGTCCCTCATTCAGGGCTTCGCCAACGTTCCCGGCGGACTCATCGAAATCCCCCGATTAAGCGGCCTCCTCGTCTGGCTATATTACGTACCCCTCACCCTCGCCGCCTTGACCCCGCGGCATCGGTTGACTGAGTTGCGAAGGAAAGTCATTGAAACTCTTCCCACACTCCCACTTCCGTCAAGGCCCGCCAACCTGCGCCTCCTCATTCCTGCCGCCGCTCTCTTCCTGTTTGCCTCGGTGGCTTGGACACAGGCCTTCTCAGGACCCGACGGACGGCTCCACGTCATCTTCCTCGAGGTCGACCAGGGCGACAGTATCTTCATAGTCACCCCCTCCGGCCAGCGCGTCTTGATTGACGGCGGCCCAGACCCCATCCAGGCGGTCCGGGTCTTGAACAACCGCCTCCCCTTCTGGGATCGACGCCTCGACCTGCTGGTCTCCACCCACACCGACGAAGACCATCTGGCAGGACTCGTAGGCATCATCCAACGACACAAGGTCGACACAGTGGCAGAAGGGATTCCGGGAACATCCCCCCTATACCTGCGCTGGAAGCAAGCCTTGGAGGAAAAGTCCATCCGGCCCCTTTCCGTCCGGCGCGGCGCGTCAATACACCTTGGCGACGGCCTCACCCTGAACGTCCTCAACCCTTCCCTCGATTCAGGCCCTACCTCGGAGCGTAACTCGAACAACAGCAGCGTGGTGCTGCGACTCCAATACGGCGACGTGAGCTTTCTGCTCACGGGCGACATCGAGGAGGAGGTCGAGTTGGAACTGCTTAGACAAGGATATGACCTGTCCAGCACCGTCCTAAAGGTCTCTCACCACGGCAGCCGTAACTCCTCCAGCCCCTTTTTCCTCAGAGCCGTCAACCCGACCGTCGCTGTCGTCCAGTCGGGTGAAGAAAGCCGCTACGGACATCCTCACCAGGACGTTATCGAAAGACTCAAAAAGCTAGTCGCCGACGACGGCCTATACGTGACTTCGCTGGACGGTACCGTGGAACTCACCACCGACGGTCGTTCCCTATGGGTCAAGTCGGGCAAGTAGCCAAGAAGTGAAGGCGGCGAAGTGGTTCAGGACTCCTCCCCCGTCGGCTCCGCCTTGCGACGATGCAGCGCGTACATGGCGAGGACTCCAACCGGGATCAGCACTATCACCGCCACCAGAACTATCACCGCTGCCGCCGGCCCCAGCCCCACCAGCGAGTCTACCCGGTGCATGATCCACTCCATCAAGTCCGGGTCAGCCGCCTCCCCGTGATGAGCCGCTACCGAGAGAAAGCTCAACATGGCCCCACCCAACCCGTTTTCCCGCAAAGGCGGGAACCCATCTTCTCCTCTGCGCGGCAAGCAGCCTCAGCATCCACCCTGTCATTCTGAGCGAACCGAAGAATCTCGTCGCCTTTACGTCTCACCTTACGCCCCCTGAGTCGCCGTCTGCTGGTACCGCACCGAATACTTCCTCTCCCGTATGGAGAAGCTCACCAGGCTGGCGCACATCAGCAGCACGGCGGCAATCACCAGCGCAGAATCGTACGAGCCCGTCATGTCCCGCAGCACACCCGCCAACTGAATGCTCAGGGCCCCGCCAATCTGGTGCGCCGTGAACACAATCCCCCCCAGTATGCCGATGTTCCGCAGACCGTACACGTCCGCCGTAAGCGCCGTCGTCAGCGGCACCGTCGCAATCCACGAGAATCCCGCCACCAGCGAGAAGCTCCACAGACCCAGCAGTCCGGGGACCACCAGCAACGTCACGTATGCACACCCTCGTAAGAAGTACACCAGCGCCAGCAAATTCTTCCGGTTGAACTTGTCCCCCAGCGCCCCCGCAACCATCACCCCCACCACGTTCAGCCCGCTCATCACTCCGAACGCTGATGCCGCCATGGACTGCGAATACCCCTCCTCGATGGCGAAGGGTACAAAGTGGGCGGAGATCAGCGCCGTGGTAAACCTGCAGACGAAATAGGCCCCGCTCAGTTGCCACATGGGAAAGGATCCGAAGCACGTGACCCACCGGTCCGACTCCAGAGGCGCACGTCTCGACTAAGCATCCGGCTTGCCGTCCTCGGAAGCTGACGCGGAATCGCCGTCGGGCAACAGTCCCATCTCCTCCGGACGCTCCCGCATCACAAAGTAGGCCAGAGGCACTGACAGCGCCAGCACCATCACCCCCAATACCGCCCACGTGGTCCTCCATCCCGCCAGCTCAATTAGGTACGACGCCATCGGAACCAGCACCAGTCCGCCCATGGGCGCGCCCGCCGCCACAATCGCCACCGCCAGTGCCCGCTTCCGTTGGAACCACTTGGAGATTATGGAAACCGTGGTGTTTATCGACCCGCCGCTCATGGCGATGGCCATCACCACTCCAAAGACGATTATCAGGAACACGATGTGGTTCGTCGCCGCCAGCAGCAGGTTCGAGACGCCGATTATCACCAGGCTTACCAGAATCAGCTTCCGACCGCCTATCCTGTCGTACAGCCTGCCGATGAAGGGCTGGCTCAATCCATTGAGCAGGAATCCTATGGCCGCCGCCAGCGAAATCGTCCCCCGGTCCCAACCGAACTCCGTGCTCATGGGTATGACGAACACCCCGAAGCCGTTCCGCCCGCCCACCGTCAGAAAGGAGATGAAGAAGGACGCCCCGACGATTATCCAGCCGTAATATAGCCCGGCATTGACCCGTGCGCCATTCATGGCGAACGCCTCACTCCCACCTTCAAGTCAACAGCCGCTATGATCCGAAAGCGGCTACACACCGGGGGCCGATCTCATGGCTTGACCACCATCAGATAGAGGATCACCACGGACAATACCAGAACAACCCCGCTCCAGAAGTACCATCGCCTCAATACCGACCTCGCCTCCGGACAGATAGGCCCGTCACCGGCCGTCTCGCCCGCCCGTGCCAGCTTCACCACGTATCGATGCACGAACGCGCCCCAGAGCACAATCGCAACCACAAACAACGCCAGCGCAATCTCAATCCACCGCTGCTCGTGAAAGCCGCCCCAGCCACCCCACCGTTCCGCCGCCATCATCAAGCCGTTCAGCAGCACAAGCGCCGCCGCAGGCCCGACCAGCAACAGCCCCGCCTTCCGAACAGCGTTGGCGGCGAAGGTCACAATCACCGCCTCGCCGTTCCTGTGGGCCAGCGCCATCACTAGGGTGGACGACACAAGCCCGCCTACGAAGAGAATCGCTCCCAGAATGTGCAGCGTCAGGTGCCACTGGAAGCTATAGAACGGCAGCGCCAGCGCCATAGCCACCACCAGAAGCAACAGATGCACCTTAAGCGACCGCGACATCTCTACCCCCTATCTGCCTGTAAAGACCTGTAAGTGGGAGGCTTGTAATCCCCTAGCTGGGAGCGTCCAGGGCGACAAACCCCTCCGCCACCAGCCCCTGGAAGAGCTTCAGCACGTGCCGGGACTCCAGGTCGAAGTCAAACTCCGCGCCGATGGCCTCGGCTATCTGGTTCACCGACCGCTTGCCGTCGACGAAGTTCCAGATCTCGTCGCCGATGATCCGCAGAGAGTCGTACCGCATCTTGGGGTCCCGACCTTCCATCTCCTGCCACATGTCATACAGGTCCCAGTAGCCCGTACCGGCCAGCCCGGGAGCGTCCCGGGTCACCAGTCGGCGCGGCACCACGTTGGCGTCAGCGGGCTTATCAGGTGCGCCTGCGTCGTTGGAAAGCCAGCTGCTTACCTCCGCCAGCCTGTCGCCAATCTCCTTCTGGATGGCTGCGCTGGTAGCTTCCAGCCTTGCCTTGTCCGCGTCGTCCACCAACGACATGGCGGAAGCGACAGCCCCCTGGTCGCGGCGGGCATAATTCTCCAACCTGCTTCTCACCCGTCCTTCTTCCGGCCCGCCCTTGCCCTCCATGGCAATGCGTCCAAGCCTGGCCTGGCTGCGAGTCCCTACGACTCGCATGATATCCTCCGCCTCATCTGATCCGGCGCAGGCCAGCAGATAGGCAGCGAGGGCCGTCGTCGTGCCGCCCCGCTTGAAGACTTTGGCATCCAGGTTGTCCGCCGTCAGGTGGTCCGTGTGGAAATAGAGGTCCGGCCACGACATCAGCAGCGGCGATGGGATCCCGAATGCCGGGTAGTACTTGTTGTCGCTCCACGGACAGTAGGGATGCTCAAGGAAGTTCACAAACGGTATCGAATTCACGTTGTGGAACACCCAGCGCGTCTCCTTGGGCGTCTGCTCCATCAGGCTCCCGTAAAAGTCGTTGACGTAGGTGGGAATCGAGTCCGGCGAGTGATAGAAGAGCAGCGCCGACTTGCACTTCTCCTGGTCGTGCCCCACGCTGTCGAGAGCGAATACCACGTGGGTGTTCTCAATCGCCTTCGGATGATTGTGGACGTAGTTCTTCGTACCCTGTCCTTCCACATTCACCAGGAATCGGATGCTTCGGCGAGGTCGCGGAATCTTCCCGCCGTTGATCAGCTTTGCGAATGTCCGGCCCATCTCCGCCTGCAAGGCAGGGCCGGAGGCGCAGTTTGCGCCGGGCTTGGTCCCCGCCGTGGCGTGGCACACAAACTGGATGAATTCGTCCGCCTTGTCGGTGCCGTGGATCTCTCCCAGCAAATTTTGCCCCTCGCCCCTGAACGTCGTGCACTGCACGTCCGCGAATACCTTGGTACCGCCGTTGGCAGCGAGAGACGCCAGCTTCTCGGCAGCGTGGTAGTTGACCACGATGGACCAGGCGGTATTGCGAATGCCGGGCATCCGCAGCAGCATCACAGGGTCGGGAAGGGTCTCCCGGGTTCGGAAGGGGGCCGTCTGATACAGCAGATAGTCGGTGATGATACCCGCAACCCCCGCCTCCATGGCCAGGTTTGCTGCATGCCCCCATCCGCTGGCCCGGTCAGTGCTGCGAATCAGCACCACCTTCCCCCGCACGTCCTGCTTCTGATAGTCCTCCGGCCTCTCGCCCGTGCCCACGTCTACAAGCTCCAGCGTGACGCCCCCTTTCGGAGTTGGCGGCGTCCACCAGGGCAGGCACGATGGCGATTCCTCATAGGATACGAGGAGTTCGCCCGAGGATGAACCGATGCGCAGCTCGGCGCTATAGGGGTCCCACGCCAAGGGCATGGACTGGGTGACGAACTTGGTCTCGCCGTCCAGTGGATATCGCTCCACCCAGACCTTGTCGAAACCGTTCTCACGAAAAAGGTCTGCCGTAAAATCCGTCGCCCGGTGATAACCCTGCGCTCCAGGCGACCGATAGAAGGCGGTCATGTGCGTCGCGGATGCAAGGGCGCGCTCCCCTGAAAGCTCCTCGTCAATCAACCTAATGAGGTCTTGCCGGTTCATCTTTAACTCCCTTCTGCGTATGACTTCAACATGTGAATATGGGAAAGCGAGCACTCCACCAGCCCGCCCATCTTGTCTGTACCGTCGAGTACCAGGTATTCGTTAGCGCCCGCGCCGCCGCCGCCCACGCCCATGCTGCGCACCATCGGGATGCCGAGTTCCGTCGGGAACAGCGACCAGGGACCGCCCCCGCCACTGAATGGCGCAATGCTCAGCGGCACCTCCATCGTGTCGAAAGCCCGCACAATAGACTGAACAAGCTCCGAGTTCGGGTCGGCGCTGGAGGGATCGTACGCCCCCATTACGTTGAACTCTACGTCCGCGTAACCCGCAGCGTCCAGATGTTCCCGTATCAGCCTCACCGCCGTCTGCGCCTTGTATCCACGCGGGACGCGAATGTCGAACCGCGCCGAGGCTTCGTGGGGCAGGCTGAACGGCAGCGTGCCCGGGCCTGTCAATCCGCCACGTATGCCGTTGATGTTCAAGCTGGGCCCGTAATAGAAGTTCAGAATAGTCTGCTCGTCGCTCAGGTCTCCCGCAGGCACGGGTGCGCCTGCTACGCCCGGTAGCGCCTGATTCCACGGCTTCCCCGACAATACGGCGGCCTTTTCTGCCTCCGTGGGCGCCTGTACGTCGTCATAGAAGCCCTTCACCGCGATGGTGTTCCCATCCGGTTCGGTCAGCGTCGAAAGGGCATGCACCAGCCTCCAAACGGGACTGTCCACCACCGACTTGGTCATGCCGTGCAGCGGCGCCCCCTGCGGCCCACGACCCCATCGGTCACCGCTGGCGGTAAGCTCGGCGTAAATCATCCCCTTGTAGCCCAGAGTCATGCCCACAGTGCCATTAGCTCCCTGCGAAGCGCCCGGACTCAGGCTCGCATCCGCCTTCTCCAGCCTGTCCCGATACTGGGCAAACATGTCCCGGTAGTAGGGGCTGCCCAGAATCTCGTCCCCTTCAAGCAGCATCATCACGTTGACCGGCAGCGTCCCTTCCACCGCGATGAGAGCTTCCAGGGTGTTCAGCCACGCTCCGTAAGGCCCCTTATAGGACATTGCTCCTCGTCCCATCAGCACTCTCCCGGTGGAACCCATCGTCGTGATGGTCCCTCCGAAGGGCGGATGCTCCCACTTCTCGCTGGGAAGCACGGGCCTGGTGTCGAAGTTAGCGTAGACGACTATTGTCTTGGGCGCTCCCGCGTCGTAGGCCGCCCAGACGCCGGGAAGGCCGCCCGTCGGAATGATCTCCGCCTCCTGGCAGCCCGCCTCAAGATGCTGCTCAACCAGCAGTTCAGCGCACTCTTCCACACCCAGGTCTTCCGTCGACACGCTGGGCTGTCGAATCAGCCGCTGAATGCGTTCGATGTGCCGGGGCTTGTTCTCTTCCAGGTATCTCTTGAGCTTATCCAGCCCTGCGCCAATCGGCATACACTCCCCCTTAGCCGGTGTAAATATACGGGGCCTTGCGACCCCTGGTGGCTGGCAGTATATATTGACATGGTGTCTTTGTGAAGGGGCGGACCATTCAGCAGGGCGGAGCGACTCCGGCCGGAATCCGACCCGCTCTACTCCGCGGCAATCCTCGCCCCCGTAACCGTGTTCACCAGCAGCATCGCGATGGTCATCGGACCCACGCCCCCGGGCACCGGCGTAATTGCCGAAGCCTTTTCGGAAACCGCTTCAAAGTCCACGTCCCCCACCAGCCGGTACCCCCTCCGTCGGGATGCGTCGTCAACCCGGTTGATTCCCACGTCCACCACCACCGCGCCGGGCTTCACCATGTCCGCCGTTATGGCCTGCGGACGTCCCACCGCCGCCACCAGAATGTCCGCCTGGCGGGTCATCTGTCCCAAGTCCGTCGTTCCAGTATGGCACACCGTCACCGTTGCATTGGCTCCGGCCTGTTTTTGGGCCATCATGATCGCCAGCGGCTTGCCCACGATGTTGCTTCGCCCGCAAATCACCACGTGCTTCCCCTCCGGACTAATCCCGTTGCGAATTAGAAGCTGCTGAATGCCTCCGGGCGTGGCAGGAAGGAAGTCAGAAGCGCCCTGACTCAGCAGTCCCACGTTCAACGGATGAATGCAGTCCACGTCCTTGCTGGGCGAGACCGCTCGAACCGTCATTCCCTCGTCGATATGGCCAGGCAGGGGAAGCTGCACCAATATGCCGTGATAACGGTCGTCCCCGTTCAGCCTCTCGATAACCGCCAAAACCTCATCCTGTGACGTTTCGGCCGGAAGCAGCACGGTCTCAGACCGAATACCCACCTTCTCGCAGGCCCTGGCCTTGTTCCTGACGTAGACAGCCGACGCCGGATCGTCTCCCGCCAGGACCACCGCCAGACCCGGCACAACGTTCCTGGTCAAACGCAACTCCTCAACCTCCGCAGCCACCTCCTCGTGCATCTTCAATGCCGTGGCCCGTCCGTCGAGAATCTTCGCCATGTCGCCTCCTTTCACCCTTCGGTTCGACACCCCCCAATACCAAGCCTATAATACAGCCTCAGGCCTCAGTTGTGCCGCAGAAATCATAGCAATGCTCGTCACCGGCATAGACATTATAGAGATTCCCCGCATCCAGAAGGTCGTAGACCGCTATGGCGACCGCTTCCTCAGGCGTATCTACACACCACAGGAGCTGGAATTCTGCAACGGAAAAGTAAATAGACTAGCCGCCCGCTTTGCCGCCAAGGAAGCGACATCCAAAGCCCTTGGTTTGGGTATCCGGGGCATCGCCTGGAAGGAGATTGAGGTGGTGCGACAACGTGGTCGTCCACCCACCCTGAGACTCCACGGTCGGGCCGCCAAACGCGCCGAATTTCTGGATATCACCCAGCTTTCCATATCCATCTCCCACTCCCGCGAATACGCCGTGGCCTCCGTGGTGGGCTGGCGCGAGGCCAAAACGTGAAGATAGTCACTCCCGCGGAGATGGCGGAACTGGAACAGGGCTCAGACGCCTTCGGAATCTCCACCGACGACCTTATGGAGACCGCCGGACTAGCCATTGCCCGGGAGATTCGCAAGACTCTGGGCGGCATAGCAGGACGGCGCGTCCTGGCGCTAATCGGCCCTGGCAACAACGGTGGCGACGGACTCGTGGCGGCGCGCCACCTCGCCCAATGGGGCGCATCCGTCACCGTTTATCTCACCACCGACCGCCCCGAGGACGACTCGAAACTGCAACTGGCACTATCAGAAGGTGTCCGGCCCATCAACGTCTACAACGACGCTGCTCTGAAGGAAATCGAACGCTGCCTGGCTTCCGCAAACGTCATGGTAGACGCTGTGCTTGGCACGGGAAGATCCCGCCCGATTTCAGGCCCACTTGCCGATGTGATGCAGCGAGTCTCCAGCAATGCCCGCATGTCCAGAAAGAAGAGGCCTCTCTTCATCGCCGTTGACGTTCCCACGGGCGTCGATGCTGCCTCGGGAAACGCAGACCCACTGACCCCGACGGCCGATATCACCCTTGCCCTCGGATTCCCCAAGACCGGGCACTTCGAGTTCCCTGCCGCCAACTTCATCGGCACACTGAAGACGCTGGACATCGGCATCCCGCCGCAGCTCTCCGAATACATCTCTCTGGAACTGATTACTCCCCGCTGGGTCAGAGGGCATCTGCCTCCACGGCCCAAGGACGGACATAAGGGGACTTACGGCCACGCCCTAATCATCGGCGGCTGCGCCAACTACCCCGGCGCACCCTCTCTGGCAGCGGGCGCCGCCCTCCGCTCCGGTCCTGGCCTCGTGACCCTTGCCGTTCCCCGAAGCATCCACGGGATGGCATCGAAACTGACGGAAGCCATCCAGCTTCCCCTGCCCGACAACGGCGTAGGAAGTCTACACACACAGGCCCTGGCTGCCCTTAGCGACGCGCTGGCCGGCTACAACTCCATAGCCATTGGCTGCGGCATGGGCCGTTCTGAACCGGCTAAGCGATTTCTCGAAGAATTCCTGCTATCTGCGAACGCTCCCAAACGTTCCCTGCTCATAGACGCCGACGCACTGAACATCCTCGCCGAAATCCCGGACTGGTGGAAGCGAATCCCCCAACCCACCATCCTGACCCCCCATCCCGGTGAAATGTCCCGGCTGACCGGTCTATCCACCCGGGAGATTCAATCCCGCCGCGTCGAAACCGCCCGCGAATACGTCCGCAAGTGGGGGCATGTGGTAATCCTGAAGGGAGCCCACACCGTCGTTGCCCAACCGGAAGGCCCGTGCCGCGTCAGTCCATTCGCGAACCCCCTGCTTTCCGTGGGTGGGACGGGCGACGTGCTGTCGGGAATCATCACCGGCCTGTTGGCCCAGGGAATGACGCCTGCCGACGCTGCCGCATGTGGCGTCTACCTTCACGGAGCCGCCGCCGAAAGCCTGCGCCCCGCCTTCGGCGACCGTGGCGCAACCGCCACCGACATCATCAACGCGCTACCCAAGGCAACAATGGCCGTCCTTTAGCTCAGTCGTCCTATCGTGCTGACGAGCTTCCACTCTCCCCGCCGTACGCCTCGTCCAGCAGGTCCACCACGTGACACACCCGCCCTTCCGATTCCGCTTGCCGCAGCCCCGCTTCCAGCTGAAGTGCGCATCCGGGATTGGCCGTAGCCACCACCTCAGCGCCCGTGGCCAAGACCGCCTCCATCTTCGAGTCCAGCAACTGACCCGACATCTCCCTCTGCGTGATGGTATAGGTCCCTGCCGCGCCGCAGCACCGCGAAGCATCTTCCATCTCAACCAGCTCCAGCCCGGGAATAGCCTCCAGCAGACGACGAGGAGCATCGGTAATTCGCTGTGCGTGCGCCAGATGGCACGCATCCTGATATGTCACCCTTAAGTCCACCCGATTTCCGGGCTGAGCCAGTGGCAGGGACACTAGAAACTCCGTGATGTCCACCGTCATCTCCGCCAGCCGTTTCGCCTTGTCGGAATACTCGGCGTCATCCTTCAGCAGATCGTCGTACTCCTTCATTGCTGATCCGCAGCCCGCCGATGCCACCACCACCATCTCTACGTCCGCCGATAAAAAGACGTCGATGTTGCGTCGTGCCATCTTCCTGGCGCTTGTCCCTTCGCCGCTGTGAAGATTAAGCGCACCGCAACACCCCTGACCGGGCGGCGCAACCACTTCGCAGCCGTTGCGCTGAAGCACCCGAACCGCCGCCTCCATTGTAGGTCCGTGTACCAGGGGCATCACACATCCCACAAGCAGCCCCACCCGCATCTTTTTTTCCCCAATCGCCGGATACGCCTTGGAGCTTGCTCCAAAGAAACTATCGGGAACCCTCGGTAACTGGCCTTCCAACCTATCCAATGGACCGGGCGCCAATTTCAAAATCCTGCTGCCTCTCACTAGCCATTGAACGCCCAATCGCTGGTACCACCTCAGCATCCAGACCGACAGGCGCAGCGCCCACAGGCGGGGCAGCAGTCCGCGAAGCAACACCGCCGACATCAGACGGTGTCGCCAGGAAGCCGCACCCTTCTTAGCCACCTGCTCTCTCGTACCTTCGATGAGCCGTCCGTATGGGACCCCGGATGGACACGCCGCCTCGCAGGCACGGCATCCCAGGCAGAGGTCCCAATGACTCACCACCCGTTTGCTTGTCTCGATTCGCCCCTCCCGCAGACCCTTCATCAGGGCAATGCGCCCCCTGGGCGACTCCGTTTCCAACCCAGTTTCCAGATAGGTGGGGCACACGTTCAGGCACAAGCCGCAGTGGACGCAGCGATACAGGTCCTCGTCCATCACCCTGCCCAGAGGGTTATCTGTAATCGGCTTTATGGTAGACATCCCTAGATCCCTCCCACAAACCGGCCCGGACTCAAAATGCCGTGCGGGTCAAGCGCAAGCTTGAGACGACGCATGATTCCCAGCCCCGAAGGTAGCGGCCCCCAAACGTCCCTCCCATTCTTCAGGAATGGCGTGCAATGCTCGACAACCCAGGCGTTCCGTTGCTCCGTCATCTGTCTTATGACCCTTTGCACCCTGAGGTCGAATTCCGAAGGCGCGGCATCCCCCCAACTGAGACTCCTCACCAAGCCCGTCCCTACGTTCGCGACCAGCCCATGATTCAGGTTCCAGCCCTTTATCTGCTCCAGGTTCTCAAGCAACAGGCCAACCTCTGTGGGAAGCACCGAACACCGAACGCCAAGCATCTGTGTAACCTCGTCTGCCCACGGCAAATCAACCAGGGACTGCCATATCGAAGCTTCATCATCGCCCAACTCATTGACCTCCCCCGTCCCTGCCGACTCCATGGACGTCTTGGCCCGCGCGACCCTGCCCTTCACAACCCCTTTCCGACCCAGGAAACGCATCATCTGTACATACCCAGCGGCTCCCAAACCCAACCGCTCGGCGACCGCGCCATTCAACAGCGTAAGCGCATGCGGCCCGCCATAGCCATCAAGGAGCGACCACGCCCCTTCCATCGCTCCTTCCAGACTGTCGAATTTTGCCGCCAAAGTCGTCGACGATGCCGCTCTCGGCGACACCTTGAAGCACGCCTCGACAATGACTCCCAGGGTGCCCAGGGACCCCGTATAGAGCTTGTTCATGTCATAGCCCGTCACGTTCTTGACAACCCGGCCTCCCCCCTTCGTCACGCGACCGTCGGCGTTCACCACCTTCACGCCAATCAGCCAGTCTCGCGGAAAACCGTAGGTGAGGCTCAACGGCCCTGAAGAAGCGGCAGCAAGCATCCCCCCGACAGTCGCTTCCGCAGGACGGGGGACTTCCAGTGGGAGAAACTGGCCCTCAGCGGCAAGAATCTCATCCAGTTGTGCCAGGGACATTCCCGCTTCTACCGTCACCGTCAGGTCGGAAGGTTCATACTGCACCAGCCGGTCCAGCCCTCGCATATCCAACGCCAGATCGTAACGACGAGGTGGATTCCCAAGGGACCGTTGTGTCCTTCCGCCGAGGGGGATGGTCGCCAGCCCCTCTTCGTTAGCCTGAGACATGACCTCTGAAAGGCCCTCGACAGTGGGCGGGCGCACCCCCATGTTGGGAATCAAGCCGTCTACAGCATACGAGGAAAGCTCGGAATCAGGCGTCAACCATTGGGGATTCACACTGTCGACTATGGACGAGGCAACCTCTGAAGCCATGAGCCTAGACGTGAGCGCCCGGCCCGGCGGCCAGAACGGCGCTGCGCTGCATGGAGTGAGTATACTCAGGCCCGCCTGGAAACACTTTCCCGGGATTGAATCGGCCCTGGGGGGCAAACGCCCTTCGGACCCGAGCCATCACATCCATGTCTGCATTGGTAAAAACCAGCGGCATGTAAGCCTTCTTCTCCAATCCGATACCGTGTTCACCGCTCAAGGCCCCTCCCAACTCGACGCATACCTCCAGGATCCGTCCACCCACCTCCATTACCCGCTCCACGTCGCCGGGCTTCCGCTCGTCAAACAGGATGCAGGGATGCAGATTGCCGTCCCCTGCGTGAAACACGTTGGCAATGGGAATGCCGGACTCGGCGCTTATCTCCGAAACTCGCTCCAGGGATTCCGTAAGCCTCGTCCGTGGGACAACTCCATCTACCAGGTAGTAGTTGGGCGCCAGCGCACCAAGGGCTCCAAGGGCGTTCTTCCGCGCCGACCAGAGCCTCTCCCTTTCCTGCGCTGATTCCGCCCACCGGACCTCCGACGCCCCCGACTCTGTCAGAATAGCCTCCACCTGCATGCCCTGGTCCTCCACCTCCTCATGCTCACCCTCCAGTTCCACCAGCAGGACTGCGCCCGCGCCCGAAGGCAAGCCCACCTCCGTCACCCTCTGCACCGCTTCGATTGTCAGCGCGTCCATAATCTCCATCGCCGCGGGCACCATTCCCTGCCCGATTACCGAAGAAACTGCCAGGCACGCGCCACCCACGTCCTCAAACACAGCCAGGTAAGTCTTCACGGCAGGGGGCGCGGGCAGCAGCCTAACGACGATCTTTGTCGCCAGCCCGAACATGCCCTCCGAGCCTACGAATGCTCCCCGCAGGTCGTAGCCGGCGGGATTCCGAATCTTGCCGCCCAGCCACGTTACAGAGCCATCCTCCAGCACAACCTCCATGCCCAACACGTGGTTACTGGTGACGCCATAAGCCAGGCAGTGGGGGCCGCCGGCGTTCTCCGCCACGTTGCCTCCCAGGCTGCACGCCTTCTGGCTGGACGGATCGGGGGCATACCTCAGCCCCTTCTTCCGAGCCGCTTCGTCCAGGTGCAGGTTGATTACCCCCGGCTCCACCACCGCCAACTTATTTCGCGCGTCGATCTCCAGAATCCGCTTCATCCGCGTCAACGCCACCTGCAGTCCGTCTTCCATCACAATGGCCCCACCACTCAACCCCGTGCCGGAGCCGCGGCCCACCACAGGAACCCCGGCTTCATCGGCGACGACCAGCACCCGCGAAACCTCCTCCGTTGACGCGGGAAGGACCACCGCCCTCGGCATTGCCTTGTCCACTGACCCGTCGTATTCGTACACCAGCAGGTCATCCGGATGGTGGACGACGTACTCCCGCCCCACGATGGACTCGAGCCTCTTGATGAACCGCCGTGCTTCAGACACTTCGCTCTCCCGATGCTGCTAGACTCATACTATTGCAGGGGTTAGAAGTTTGCAACGTGGAAACCTACAACGCTTCGGTGAAGAATTCAATGTGCGGCTCTCCCTCGATGGAGAAGAGAGACAACGTGAATTTTGGGGCCGCCCTTGGTATCATACCAACGCCCCCAGGAACCAAAATCGCCGCCCTCGGGCGATAACGGGACAACCAATGGACAAGGAGCATCCATGACCTTCAGCCAGCAGGCAGAAGACAAGGCCAAAGACCTTCGCGCGGCCATCCTCAGGCATCCTTTCGTAACCGGCATCGGCGACGGTACTCTGGACGTGGAGAAGTTCAAGTTCTACGTCCGCCAGGACTATCTCTACCTCATAGACTACAGCCGCGTGATGGCCCTGGCGTCGGCCCGCGCCGATACCCTGGAGTCCATGAGCTGGTTTGCCCGCCTCCTACACGAAACCCTTAACACCGAAATGGAGCTCCACCGGGACTATTGCCGCCAGTTCGGCATCTCCCGTCAGGAACTGGAGGAGACCCTCCCCTCTCCCACCACCACGGCCTATACCCAGTTTCTCCTCTCCGTAGCCAACAGGCGCTCCTACCCGGAGCTGGTAGCGGCACTGCTGCCCTGCCAGTGGGGCTACTGGGAAATCGGCAGTCACCTGGACGCCCAGGGACCGCCCAAACATGCGCCGCTCTATGCCCAGTGGATAGAGATGTACGCTTCCAACGAGTTCCATGAACTCGCCCTGTGGGTTAAAAATCTGGCCGACGAACTATCCGCCCAACACGGCCCCGCCACGTCAAAGCGCATGGAGGAAGTCTACGTTGCCAGCACCCGCTACGAGTACCTATTCTGGGAGGCGCCCTTTCAGGACGAGATTTGGCCTAACTAGGCCGAAGGCGTCAGCTATACCCACCAACAACCGCCCCGGAGGACAAGAAACGTGCCCATCTTTCACCACTCATATCTGGAAAAGGTTTGTCGCTCCATCTTTGTTGCCATGGGCGCAACCCCTGAGGAGGCGGAGGTTGTCTCGACTCACGTGGTCCGGGCAAATCTTGTGGGCCACGACTCCCACGGCGTCATCCAGGTGCCCGTCTACGCCCAGCGCATCAGGGTCGGCCACATCGTCCCCAGCGCCCCCTTCGAGATTGAGGACGAGACCACGACAACGGCGAGAATCAACGGCAATTGGGGCTTCGGTTACGTTGTCACCGAACGCGCAATGGAAATGGCCATCGAAAAGGCCAGAGATAACGGCGTAGCTGCAATGACCGTTTACCAGCAGAGTCATATAGGACGGCTGGGCGATTACCCAACAATGGCCTCCGACGCAGGCATGATCGGCCTCATAACCGCCGATTCAGGACAGGGACCCAAAGGCGTCGCGCCCTTCGGCGGCAGCGACCGTCGCCTGGGCACCAACCCCCTGTCCATCGCCATCCCCAGCAACCTTGAAGGCACGGTGCTGCTGGATATGGCCACAAGCGCCGTCGCCTCCGGCAAGATAAGCCTCGCCCTCAACCGCAAGCAGCAGATTCCAAACTCGTGGGTGGTGGACCAGCATGGACAGCCCACAACTGACCCACAGGACTACGAAGACGGAGGCGCTATTCTGCCCCTCGGCGCTGACCAGGGACACAAGGGCTACGGCCTCTCTTTCATGGTGGAAGTGCTCTCCGGCCTCCTGACCGGCTTGGGCTTTGGCGTCGACCCGCATGGACGCCACAACGACGGCTGCTTCATCGCCGTCTTTAATGTCTCCGCTTTCCGCCCCCTTGAAGAATTCAAGGCCAGCGTAGACGATTTCGCCCGGTTCGTAAAAGCCTCGCCACCTGCCGAGGGCTTCCAGGAGGTCCTCTACCCCGGCGACATCGAGTGGCGTACTGAAAACCAGCGACGTAGCGATGGCATCTTCGTCGAAGACGCCACCTGGCAGGACATCTGGAGCCTCGTCAAAGACCTCAACATCGAGGACGAAGTCGGCGCCCCTTAAGCTCCCTGTCCGCCCCTTTCCCTATCTGATCGTCATCTTTCAATGCCTGTCTTAATTCCAGGCTACCGGCGCTCCTGACGAGGTGCTATTCTGGGAGAATCCCCTTCTGCCTCATGCAATTTGCTATCCGAAGCAAAGTCTCTACAAAGCGGACTTTCTACAGTACCACTGGATTAGGTGACATCCATGAAGACTCCCGACCAGAAACACCCCCAAGCCATATCCCAAAAAGCGGCTTCCGAAGTTGCAGCCACCGTCCGGCGGCTAATCAAGGCCGGTGATCCCCAATCTGCCTGGGAGCATCTCAACAATCTCCATCCTGCCGATGTTGCCTCCATCCTGACATCTCTTCCCAGGGCCAGCCGCGATTCCTTGATCAACGTCATGTCACCGGAGACTGCAGCCTGGATACTACAGCAGTTGAACCCCCTTATTGCCGGTAGAGTTGCCGCACGAATCGGCACCAGTGTGCTGTCCACTGTTGTACACCAGCTGCGACCAAGGGAGGCCCTTACCCTTCTCCAGCGAATCCCGGTCTTCAGAGCTCGGGAAGTGGTGGAAGAACTCCCGCATGAAACCGTCGACGAAGCTCTCCTCGGTCAACCTGACACAGCAGGCGAATTGATGATCACGCAGTTCCCTTCGGTTCACTCCAGGGGCAGCGCTCAGGATGCAATGGATGTACTCCGTGATCAAGGCGAGCTACGACGCAAATTCACCGCCGTATTCGTCACCGATGAGAATGGACTACTTACCGGCCAAATTCCCCTGGTGGAACTGGCCGTCGCGCAGCCGGGTGCGCCCATCTCGACAATCTCTGAACCAATAGTCGCTACCGTTACTGTCGACACGCCCTCAGCTGAATGCGCCCGACTGCGAAGGCACTACAACCTGACCCAGCTCCCGGTGGTTGAAGACGACAAGCTGGTTGGCGTTATCCCCATCGAGTCCCTGCTGAGCGCCGTTGTAGAAGAGGACACCCGGCAGATGCTCCAGGTGGCCAACGTTTCCGGCGAGGCTGTCGACGGCCCCATTTCCGCATCTATACGAACCCGTCTTCCTTGGCTGACCGTGAATTTGGCCACCACCTTCCTTGCCGCCGCCACTGTCTCCCTATTCGAGTCCACCCTCGCTCAGGTTGTGGTCCTGGCCGCCTTCCTACCCGTTGTCGCGGGACAGGGCGGCATCGGCGGTACCCAAACCCTCACCCTCATCGTGCGAGCCATAGCCCTCGGAGAACTTGTCGGCGTTGTGGCCTGGCGTCTCCTGGTGCGCGAAGCACTGCTGGGCCTATTCCACGGGGTATTTCTCGCCATACTCGTTGCCGCCATCGCCATGGTCTGGCAGCAGAACTCCGGCTTGGCTTTGGTGCTGGCAGTGGCCATGCTGGGCAACATGATCATCGCTGGCACAGTAGGCGCCGGGATCCCCCTCCTTCTCCGCAGGGTCGGCATCGACCCGGCGGTGGCGTCAGCTGTAATGGTCACGACAATTACAGACGTCTTCGGATTCCTGCTTTTCCTCGGCATCGCATCCGCAGCCATAGGTCTCATTCAATAGACCCTTGGTGTGAGCGGGCAAATGCGTTACCATCCAGGTTAATCGAAACGTTACCTTGGTTGGAGGAGGCACACCAATGACAACCGTAGGATCGGGCAAGTACACCTACCGGCTCGTTGAAGACTGGGCAAAGTTCCCTGAGGGCATGAGCTTCGGCTGGCCTGCATCCGTGGCAACCGACTCCGAAGACCGCGTCTACGTGTTCCAGCGTAACAAACAGCCGCCGGTCCTTGTCTTCGACCGTGACGGCACCTACCAGACCGGTTGGGGCATCGACGCCATGGCCGGCCCCCACCACATCTACATCGCCGACGACATTGCCTATCTGGTGGATAGGGAAGACTGCGTCGTCCTGCGCTACACCCTGGACGGAAAGCCACTACAGGTCATCGGCGACCGTGGGCAAGCCTCCGACACAGGCATCGGCCCAGATTTCGATAACGAGAACGACCTGCCTCCTCACGCAGCAGGCCCCTTCAACTACCCCACTAAGATGGTGCCCTCTCCCAGCGGTGACATCTACGTCTCCGACGGCTACCAGAATAGCCGCGTGCACCGCTTTTCCGCCGACGGCAAGCTCAAGAACTCCTGGGGACAGCCGGGAAAGTCCGGCCCCTACGACCTGCATCTGCCCCACAGCGTTCTTGTCACCGACAACGGCCGAGTCTACGTCTGCGATAGGGAAAACCACCGCATTCAGGTCTACGACGCCGAGGGCTCACATCTGGCGTCCTGGGACAACGTGCGCCGTCCTATGGACATCGCCGTAGACTCAAACGGCGCTCTCTACGTCGCCGAGGTGTACGTGGAGCAGGACCGGCTGGGCAGGCTGGACCTGCTGCCGGAAGGCGAGCACCGGGTGAGCGTGTTGGACGAAAACGGCGCCATCCTGTGCCGGTGGGACGCAGCGTTGGCCCACGGCATCTGGGTAGACGGTCAGGGCGACATCTACCTCGCCCTGCCGAACGCCCTCTCCGTCCACAAATACGTCAGGCAGGGTTAGGGGCGCTTCCTACCTGGGGAAGGCGTCTTTCAGCCCTGCATCCACGGGCAGCATTGCCCCGGTAGTCTTGGAAGACCGCGGCCCGGCGAGGAACAGCACCGCTTCCGCCACGTCCTCAGCGGTCACGCTCCGCTTCAGCAGATTGCGCTGTCGGTAGAACTCCTCCAACCCGTCGATACTTATCCCGTGGGCGCGGGCTCTCATCTCCTTTACCTCCGCCGTCCACAGGTTGGAACCCTGGAACACAGCGTCGGGGTTCACCACGTTGACACGAATTCCGTACTCGCCGTTTTCTATGGCCAGCACCCGCGCCATCTGCACCTCAGCCGCCTTGGAAGCGCTGTAGGCTCCAAAATCCTTACCCGGCGAGGGCACGTTTTTCGTCCCCACAAACACCAGGCTTCCCCCCATCCCCTGCTGTCGCATCAGTGAGACGGCCTCCCGCGCCACAAGGAAGTGGCCCGTGGAGTTGATGTCCATGGCGTGCTGCCAGTCCTCCAGACTCAACTCGTGGATGGCTCCGACCGGCGCGATGCCAGCGTTGGACACCAGCACGTCCAGCCCGCCATAGGCCAGCCTAAGCCGGCCAAAAGCGTCGGCTACCTGCTGCGGATTCGTCACGTCCATGTTGACGGCAATGGCGCGCCCGATGCCATGACTGTCCACGATGCCCTGGGCCACCTCGTCGGCCCCTTCGGCGTCGATGTCCGACACCACAACGTGCGCTCCCTCCGCCGCCAGACGTTCGGCAATCGCTTTTCCAATGCCGTGGGCCGCGCCGGTGACAAGCGCCACCTGGCTCGCCAGCTCGCCGCCGGATGCAGCCAGTGTCAGCTTGTACAGCTCCATCGGCCAATACTCCACGTCGTAGGCGTCCTTGTCCGATAGAGAGGCGTAATGACCAACCGCCTGGGCAGCCTTGATTACGCTGATAGTGTGGTGATATATGTCTCCGGCGATGAGCGCCGCCTTGGCGTCTTTCCCCGTGGACCACATCCCAACGCCGCGTACCAGAATCACCCTCGGGTGCGGGTCAAGCATGGGGTGCTGCCCGTCCGTGTTGGCCTGGTACCAACCCTTGTAGTAGGAAACGTACCGGTCGATGGCCCGGGGCATGTGTCCCGTCAGATAGTCCTGCCTGATGGGTTCCCCCGACTCCACCCAAAGCGGCTTGATCTTCGTTTGCAGTGTATGGTCCGGCGTTGCCGGGCCAACCTGGCTGAGAGCGGCCCCTTCCGCAGAATTAACGAACTCCATCACGTCCGGACTGTCATCGAACCGCAACACCATAGGCTGAGAGCGGCTCACCAACCCCCTTATGACAGGGGCAATGCCCGCTGCCAAACGCCGCCGCTCGCCGTCGTTCACCTTGGGACCCTCTCGCGACGTGAAGATAACCCTTCCTTTTGCCTTATCCTCGACATATTCAGCAGCCGTACCCACCAGTTTCAGGTGCTTCAGGTACGCCTCTTTAGCCGTATCCCCCCAAGTGAAGAGTCCGTGGTTGACCAGAATCACGCCATCCACGTCGGGGTTCTCCTGCACCCGCTGGCCCACCAGCTTGGAAAGCGCGAAGCCCGGGCGAAGGTACTCCACGATGGCCGCCCTGTCCCCGTACACCTTCTTCAACAGTTCATCGGAGTTGCGAGTGTTGGTCAGGGAGACGATGGCGTCGGCGTGGGAGTGGACCACGCTATGGTAGGGCAGGAAGGCATGCAGCAGCGTTTCAATAGAAGGACGTGGCGACTTTGGGTCAATCATGCACTGGGCGAGGTAAGCCACCATTTCGTCGTCCGACATCGCGTCTCTGTCAAACAGGACCAGCACGTCCTCCATGTCCAGGCTGGGGAATTGCTCAGGCACAATGGTCTTCAGGTCGGAGCCGGAGCCCTTGACTGTCATGGCCTCCACCTCTCGCCCCCGAAAGTCCTTGAGCTTGGTCTTAATGGAGGTGTTGCCGCCGCCCCAGACCACCAGGGAGGTATCCGCGCCAATCAAGCGGCTCTGGTATACCAGAAGGTCCATCTCATTCTTGCCTTCAGCTTCGGAATCCAACCATCTATGGGGCATGAAACACCTCTGAGTCCTGAATGCGGAGCCACCGCGCTTGAGTCCATGAACGGCGCGAAGCTCGTTTCGGGCTAAAGTATATGAGCCAAGTTCATTTTGGGCAACGCCGACCTGTAACCGGCGGAAAAAGAAGAGGGCCCGGGAATGTCCCGGGCCCTCTAGAATCTTCTGGATTCTAAGGTCTTCTACTGGTAAACGGGGACGGTGAACTCGTGGTAGCGAATCGGTCCCATGTGCAGCAGGTTGACCTTATATTCCGACACGTACTTCGGGTTGTAGATGGCGGCGTCGAAGACCCACACCAGAGGAACGCTGATGGCGTTGTCAACCCACCAATCGCCGAATTCCTGGGCGAGCTTATTTCGCTCGTTTATGTCAGTTGTCTGACGGCAAGCGTACTTGAACTCGGAGATTTCCACATGCTCGCGGTATCCGCCACCGTCGTCATACCACCAGAACTCTACGGCGGTGCAGATGGGGTCAAGGGACGGAGAGCCAATAATCATTCGGTTGGCCCCTGGCTCGCGGCCCAGCCAGCGGGTGAGCGAACCCTCCCTCTGTTCCACCGTGGCATTGATTCCGATCACCTCCCAGTATTCCTTCAGCTTGATGGCGATGTCGCAGTTCTCAGTGAAGCTGCTGGTGGGGCTGCAGGCCAAGGTGGTGTCGAAGCCATCGGGGAAGTTGCTCTGGGCCATGTAGTTCTGGGCCTTCTCGACGTTGTAGTCGTAGGGCCAGCCACCCTCGCGTCCGGTCTTGCCGTCGCGGTTGGGATAGGGCGCCCATTCGTCCTTGAAGTCCTCGCGCCATGGCGGGAAGTAGTCCACCAGCGGGAAGGTGTCTCCAGCGAAGAAACCCAGGTCGATTTCGTCCCTGTCAATGGCATGGTTCAAGGCAAGCCGGACGTTGACGTCCCGGAGGGGGTCGTTGGGGTCGTGGCCTGGGTTGGGACCGCACTCGCGGCCGCCTGGGGGCGGCATGGGCGGATCACCGAAACAGGCGTTGTTCTCCCGGAAAAAGACCAGCCGCAGATGTGGATGCCGCCCGGGCAGGGTGCTCCTCGATACCACAAGGCCCGCAATCGCTGCCTGAGCGTAGAGGTCTCGCGGCACGTTGCCCACGTGGGCCTCCTCGGTAATCAACTGGGCCAGCCGGGTTTGAGCTTCCTTGATGAACCTTCCTTCCAATTCATGGAAATAGGGGGTCTGGCGCCAGTGATTTTCCACTCTCTCATGGACGACGCCAACGTTGGTTTCAAGGGAAATGTAGCTCCACGGTCCGGTGCCGACAGGATCGTCGATGTACCCGTCCTCGCCGCCAACGGCGTCCCAGTGCTTTCGGCTGAGTATGCCTGTTTCCCACTCTTCGGAGAGCAGGAAGGCAATGTCAAGGTTGATGTGGGGCAAGTCCAGTCTAATCGTGTGGGGGTCCTCGACGACCCACTTATCCTTCGTGTCCAACCTGCCGGCCCAGGTCTCGGGCCTTCGTGTCTTGTCCGTGCCCTCGCCCGTCAAAAGTTCAAAGCCGAGTGTTACGTCATTTGCGTCAAACATGAGGTCCATGGGCTGGGCGTTGCGGTAGAAGGGAACGTCGTCCCTCAGGTTGAACGTCCAGGTCTTGCCGTCTTCGGCCACGTTCCAGTCGGTGGCCATCTCCGGCTGTTCTTCGTTGGTCTTATGATGCCGGCCCACCAGGTGGTCGTAGATGGGCATTATCTTTTCAGTGGTCTGGCTGGCCGCATAAGGAATTGTGAACTGGTCCGCAGGCGGCGGGATAACTACGATCAGCCTTGTGGAGACGGGCACCTGAGGAGCCTCCGTCGTCGGGGCCATGGTTGGTGCCGCCGTGGGCGTTGGGGCCATAGTTGGCGCCATGGTCGGCGCCGCTGTGGGAGCCGGCGATGCCGGCGTGGGCGCAGGCGTGTCTTCTTCATCCTCACCGCAAGCCACGATGATGACGCTCAACGCCAACAGGCACGCCAACAAGATTGATACCTTCAAATTCAGTAGTCTACGAGGTAAGGTCAAAATAGCCACCTCCTCAAATTTAATTTTGGGAATCCCCAATCAAACAACGGGCCCACCCTTGACACGTTGCAATCCGCTACATCGTAAGAGCCGTTCTTCCCTTTGTCAATGCCTTGTTTTCGTTGCCTGGATGTGGGAGAGTAGATATATGTGTTCTGATTGGACACTTCATCAAACGTAATTTTTGTAGGAGTAATCTATGTCTCTAAACGTGTATCTTCATTTCAACGGCGACTGCAAGCAGGCCTTCGAATTCTACCGCTCCATATTCGGTGGAGACTTCGACATTGTTACGACTTTCGGCGAAGGCCCACCCGACTTCACCGTGCCGGAAGAGGAGCGCGAAAACATCATGCACGTCTCCTACCAGATGGGCAACATGACTCTCATGGGCAGCGACATGCCGTCCACTATGGGCCCTCCAGTTGCCATGGGAAACAACTTCTCGTTGTCCTATATGCCCAGCAGCAGGGAGAAGATGGACGAGCTGTTCGGCAAGCTCTCAGAAGGCGGAAACGTGACCATGCCCCCGGCCGACATGTTCTGGGGAAGCTACTTCGGCTCCCTAACGGACAAATTCGGCGTGAACTGGATGCTCAACTTCGACGAAGAGTAGCTACATCTCAGTTTGACTGATCACCTCGCCGATGGCTGCTTCACGCACGGACGCATTGAAATAGAGGATGAGAAGTCAGCGAGAGAAAAGAAAAGCGTCCCAGGCAGGATTCGAACCCGCGACCCGCTGCTTAGAAGGCAGCCGCTCTGTCCAACTGAGCTACTGGGACTCGAAAGGCACGTTACGCAGATTCATTGTATGAATGCCGCTGTGCCTATGTCAATAAATTCCACGCCCTCCAACTACACGGGCCAGGCTTCCTGCCGGTAGGCCATCTCCCAAAACATCCACTCGTAGCGGCTGCTTGTCGCGAAGGCATCCACTATTAACGCCTGCTCCTCTTCGGATACAGACCCGCCTGCTTCGTCCAGCAGTTCCCGCCAGAGATTGACGCCATCCTCCAGCAACCCTTCGGCATAGACCGCCGACCAGGGCCCGAACACCGGATGGTCTATCTTGCCTACAACTTCACCCAACTCGTGGTACGTCCACGGGCAGGGGAGCAGAGAGGCGATACCCGTCGCCCAGCTGCCAAGGCTCGCCGCGCTGATCATGTGGTTGCAGTAGGCCAGATTCGTGGGCGAAATCGGCGTATTACGCAGGACCTCTTCGGTGATTCCCAACATAGGCATCAGCTTGCGGTGAAGGGGGCGTTCGATTGGCGTCGCCAATCGCTTTCCTATAGACTCCAGCGCAGACGAAGTCGGGGCCTTCGCCAGTGATATGGCCACCACCCGGGCGAAGGCGCTCAGGTACTTGTAGTCCTGGATGATATAGTACCGGAACTTCTCCAGCGGCAGCGTCCCCGCTTTCGCCTCCAACAGGAAAGGATGACGGAAAATCTGATCCCAAACGGGCCATGCCTCGGCCTTCAGGGTCTCGGTGAACCGCTCCTCAGACAACTAGGCCCGTCCTTTCTCTTCACGCGCCAGCGAGCAGACCTCACAGGGACAGGAATCCCTCAGAAACTGGTGGGTATACAGGCCCGTGTAGTGGGCGTCGCTCCAGAGAAACTGGACGGCGTAGTTGCCAATGGGCATGTGGTCGACGGCGTAGATTCCCTCCTGCACTGACGAAGGGTCAAGCAGCGCCCTCCCCGTCCACTCCTCGATGCACTGGGCACACGGGCATAGGAGCCGCAGCTGCCGTGCGGAATAGACACTGCGGTGACCGTCCTTCCACATAATCGTGACGGACGTGGTGTCCAACGTTATCGAACTCGGTTCCGGCCTGCTTTCCAACTATCTCTCCGTCCTCGAATTTCCTTGGCTCAGGTTGCAGCTACCAACTATACCATTAGAGGGCAGCGAGAAGGCGCTCATCCTCACAACCCGGCAATCTCGAAATTTCCGCACATAATTCAGGCACCACACTACTCGCCTGGCTTGCCTGTTCTCATCGAAATGTAACGACCCGACCTGTGTGGTCGTCGATGACCAGTTTATCGCTGAACGGTTCCGATAGATAAATCTCGATTGCGTCCAGACAGTCGTCACCGCCTTTGAGAGGGGTGGAAGACGCCACTACCCGCAGCCTGACGGAGTCATCATCTTGATGGCGTATTGAAAGGCTTGGATTTCCATTGCATGAAGCGACTATCAACTCCAGCGTATTGGAGTCTTTCCACCTTGCTTCTGTGATCTCGACCCCGCCACGCCACACACCGCCGCCTACAAATTGCCAGATGTAGAAGACGACCAGTCCGCCGACAACGAACGACGCCGCTGCCACGGCGACATACCTGCGCCAATATCTCACGCTTTTTGCCTTAGCCCCTCTGTCGTCTGGCAATCATCGCGTCGGCCAGGGGGCTCTGGGCCGGGTTGATGCTTATGTCTATCAGGGAGGGCATTCCCGAGTCCAACGCTCGTTGCACTGCGGGTCCCATTTCCGACGCCGCTTCCACGTGTTCGCCGTGGCCGCCGATGGCCTGAACCAGGTGGTCGTACCGCATAGGTCGCAGGTCCGTAGCAACGGCGCGGCCGAAATAGGCAAGCTGGAAGTTTTTGTCGATGCTCCAAGTGGCGTCGTTGCCAAGAATGGTCACGAAGGGCAGATTGTGCCGAAGGGCCGTGTCATACTCCATTGCGTAGAACCCCAACGATCCGTCGCCCATGGCGAGGAAGACCTTCGCCTTGGGGTGGGCCAGCCGCGCCGCAAGCGCGTAGGGAAGGCCGAAGCCAAGATGCGAAAGCGGCCCCAGCCGGAGCCACCGCCCTGTCTTCTCCGCGCTGAGGTAGCTCCGACCCCACTGGACGAAGTCTCCGCCGTCGAAGACCAACACCGAATCGTCGTCAATGAAAGGCTTCAGCTCTCGGAAAACCCGTATTGGATGCATCGGTGAATCATTGATAGCTGATGCTTCCATCGCCTGAAGCTGCGCATGCCGACTTGCGGCGAGCTTTGCCGTCCAGCCCGACAGATTCTTCCAGGAGTTGCCTCGCGCGGCATCCGTCATCTGGCTGACGGCGGCGCCTATGTGTCCCAGAATCCCCATTGCCACACCGCGGTTGCGTCCCAACTCGTGTGGATCGGGGTCTATCTGGATCAGTTTGGCCTCATCGTGGAAGTATGGCGACATCCCGTACCGGTATCGATGGTCCAGACGCTTGCCGAGCAGAAGCACGGCGTCTGCATCGCGGAAGTGACGGGCGGCGTGGTTCAGGGCCGCGTCGGCGTAGCCGAAGCAGAGGGGATGACCGTCCGCAACCAAACCTCGCGCCTGCTCCACGGTGAAGATGGGCAATCCCGTGGTCTCGACGAAGTCCGTCAGTTCTTCAGTGTCGGTCTGGTATCGGGCGGCGTTGGCAGCCACCACCACCGGTCTTTCCGCTCTTGCCAATATCTCGACGGCTTCTTCAATCAAGCCGGGGTCCGCCGGATTACGGCCCTGGTGGCGGTACTCAGATGGCGAATAGTGAGGCAGTTCCTCCTCAGAGATTGCCTGCTCCTGAATGTCCATGGGAATGGACAGGTGCACGGGCCCAGGCCTGCCCGAAAGCGCCGTTCTGAAGGCGGAGGCTATGAGATCGGCGACGCGGCTCTTGTGGTGGATCATCCACGAACCCTTGGTCATCGGGCGAGTGATGCCTATCTGGTCAACCTCCTGGAAGGAATACATGCCGTGTTCCGGAAGCTCGCTGCACCCTGCGATGAAGACGACAGGGCTTTCCGAAGTGTAGATGTTGGGGAGGCCGGATATGGCGTTGGAGAAGCCGGGGCCTCCGGTGACCATAGCGACGGCAGGCTCTCCGGTTATGCGACACCAGGCGTCGGCCATGCCCATGGCGGCGGCCTCGTGACGGGTGTCGATCAGCTCCATTCCTTCGTCGACGGCGGCGTCGCAGAGGGGCAAAATGGTGTCGCCGACGATGGTGAAGATGCGACGGATGCCTTCCTGCTTCAGGCATCGCATAACCAGGTGTGCTCCGGTCAACTTGGGCATGGGACCTCCGGCGAGTTTTAGTGAGACTAAGTTACAAATTCAATTGGGGACTTAGGAAGGATGTGGCAATTGATTTGGTAAATCAATTCATTTTGTCAGCTTTGGAGATGAATTGATTCGGAAAACAATTCCATTGAATTTCGGGGATTCCAGGCACGAATTTGGGGGTTTTGGGAATTGTTTTTGTTTTTTTCGCGATTTGGGCACTGATGATGATACTGCGTCGCAATTACGGAAGGCAGAATCAGTGGCGAGGGGATGGGCAGACTCGATAGAGACCATTGGTTCATGGGAATACGTTAACAAGGGAAGGGGGGACTTGGCAACGGGCAAAAAGTGCCTTTTGGCGACTGACGAGCATACCGTGATTGAAGCCCCAACTCGGCCTATGCTATACTCTGCGGCGGACGGGGCGTGGCGCAGCCCGGGAGCGCACCTGCATGGGGTGCAGGGGGTCGGTGGTTCAAATCCACTCGCCCCGACCATCTTTTTCCCCTTTGACAACACCGCTTCCTGGCATCAATTCGCTTTCCCATCCAGGCTCGCTGGACATTCCGGGCAACCATTGTCCTTTTCCTTGTGGATAATGCTAGCCGCCGATTGCCGATAAATCCGGTTCCCTCTTGTGCCAGCCCGTTCGCTGTTCGTAGGCGTGGGCCAGACTCAGGACCGTCGCCTCATCAAAGGGACGTCCCCCTATCTGCAGACCAATGGGCATTCCGTCCTGTCCCGACGCGAATCCGCAGGGGACGTTTATGGCCGGGATACTCGCCAACGGGTGGGCGGGGGTGACCATGTAGGGCGCTTGCACCAGATTTTCTATGATGGACTCTTTTGTGACGGTCGGAGCATCCCGCGACACAGTCGCCGCGACTGATTCAACGGTTGGCGAAATCAGCACGTCCACCTCCTCAAAGGCTTGCATCACCTGCCGGCGGAGCAGCTCTCTCAGCTTCTGAGCTTTATAGTAATAGTCGGCCGGAAGGACGCTACCGACCAGGTACGTGATGGGCAGCTCGTCGTCTTCCTCAAGCAGACAGTTCCGCGCCAAGTCGCGATACAGGGCCGTGGCCTCAACGTAGAGAATCCCCCACATTATCAGGTTGCCGTAGGGTGCAAGAGGAATGGACACCTCCTTCAGCTTCGCGCCCATGCTGCCCATCTCCTCTACGGCTTTCAGGACGGCGCTCTCCACTTCCGAATTGACAATGTCTCCCATCGTCATCTCTTTGACGATACCAACCCGCAAGCCCCGCGCATCCGGCTTGAGAGCGCTCCGGTAATCGGGAACGGGCGCGGTGGACGTGTAGGGGTCGCGGGGGTCGGGACCGGCGATGGCCTCCAGGGTTATTGCGCAGTCCTCGACGGTACGGGCCATTGGGCCGAGGGCGTCCATGGACCAGCCCCCGGCGAAGACTCCGAAACGGCTCACCAGCCCCCAGGTAGGACGCAGCCCCACTATGCCGCACCAGGAAGCGGGCGAACGGATGGAACCTCCCGTGTCCTCCCCCAGGGCCGTAGCGCAGAGACGGGCTGACGCCGCTGCCGCCGACCCGCTGCTGGAACCGCCCGTGGACCTATCAAAGTTCCACGGATTACGCGCCGCGGGAAAGGAACGCCGAAACATCCCGGCCCCGGCGAACTCCCCCATGTGCAACTTCCCCAGAATCACGGCCCCACCGGCCTTCAGCTTTGTGACGACCGTCGCATCCTCAGGAGGAATGTTGTCCTTCAACAGCATAGAGCCGTTGGTGGTGGGCATGTCAGAGGTCCAGATCTGGTCCTTGAGCGCCACCGGCACTCCCTGCAGTGGCCCACGACGGACCCCAGCCATGAAATCTCGCTCCGCCTGCCTCGCCTGTTCCAAAGCCGAGTCCGCCGCTACGGTCAGATACGTCCTCAACGTCGGGTCTAGCGCCTCAATGCGACGAAGATACGCCTCCGTAGCCTCCACCGGCGACACCTGCCGGGCTTCCATCAGGTCTGACAGACGTGCAGCGCTTAGACGGGTAAGGTCCGATTCATTCATGTTTACCTCCAAACGGAGACACCTGCGAAACTGGCAAATGCATCATACGTCTGACCCAAATCACCCCCATCTTAATCTTCCCCCGTCAAGGGGGAAGAGGCTTTGGGCACACTTGAGAAGGTTATGCAAAGGTCTCCAAACGGGGGCGTTATGTGAACCCTATATGCATCAACCAAGAAGGGCAAGGGGTTCGAGTCCCCTTGCCCTTCGAGATTTCGAAAGCTCACGATTATGCAAGAAGCAGTCTACTGGAAAACCGCTTCCGTGTATTCGTGGTAACGAGTCGGGCCGAAGAAGCCGAAGGCAACGTCGTAACCCTTTATCACACCGGGGTCGTAGGCCACCTTGTTGGAGAGGAAGAAGAGGGGAATTATCACGTGGTTTTCGTATAGCCACGTGCCCATGGCCTGGCCGGTGCGGAGTATGTCCTCCGGCAGGATGGACTGCTGTGTCTCGGCGAACAGGCTGTCCAGTTCGTGGAACTCCCACTGGGACTCGGTGCCGCCGCTGACGCTGCTGATGGCGTACCGGCCGTTATTGCGTATGGAAAGCGGGTCGCTGCCCACGCCATAGAGCATGCTGGTAATGGTCTGACCCATGTCGCGGTTGCGCCACTGCTCCAGCAGCGGGCCGAACTCCATCTCGGTCAGACTGACGTTTACGCCCACTTCCCTCCAGTATCCGATGACAGCTTCCGCAACGTCTTGAGCTTCAGGCACACCGCTCAGCTTGGTGGTGATGAAGCCAATGTCCACTCCGTCACCATATCCGGCTTCCGCCAGCAGAGCTCTCGACCGGTCCGGGTCGTAGGCGTAGGGCGTCCAATCGGGATGGTAGTCGGAGCGCGTGGGCGGGATGCCCAGAATGGTCTGGAGGATGCCCTCCCCGTCGAAGAAGATCTCGTTGATGGTGTCGCGGTCGATGGCGTGATTCAGTGCCATCCGGACCCTGACGTCCCTAAGTGGATCTCCCTCAATGTAGCCGGGGGCTATGGGATGAGTCTCACCCTTGCGAGAGCCGATTTGAATCTCCACCGGTTCGTCGTAGTAGAGCCCGCCAATCATCATGAACAGGTTGGTACCGGGCAGGGTGCTGGTGGCCACGCCGAAACCAGCGTCTATGGCCTGGGGAAGCAACGACTTGTCTACCTCTGATATCGCCACTTCCTGGGTCAGCAGCATAGCTATGCGGGTGGCGCTCTCGGGCGTGTAGAAGAACTGCAGCTCGTGGAACTCAGGGGTCTTCCGCCAGTGGTCTTCCACTCGCTCGTATAGCATGTGTGAACCGATTTGCAGCTCAACAAACGTGAAGGAACCGGTCCCGACAGGATGGTCCAGATAACCCTCCTCGCCTACCGCGTCCCAGTAGTCCTGGCTGATGATGCCGGCTACGTTGCCTTCCGCAAGCCAGCCTTCACCCAGGGGTTCCAGACGGTCGAGAATCCACACAACCTCATGGTCGTTAACTATGTTGAAGTTTTCGTCGGCGACGCCGAGGTTACGCCACTGGCTGCCGGCGGAGAGAGAGTCCTCACGGCCCGCCGTCTGAAGCGTCAGCTTGAAGTCCTTGGCGGTGAAGTTCGTGCCCGTGTAGGAATCGGTGGAGTGGAAGGGAATGCCCTCCCGAAGATTCAGAGTCCAGCTCATGGCGTCGGGAGCCATTGACCAATCTTCCGCCAGCATGGTGTTTTCATACTCGCCGTTTAAGCGATTGGTGTTGATGATGAACTCGTACATGGGCTTCATGGGCCCGGTCTCGCTGGTGAAGGTCTTCCACATCATGGTCACCTGTGCGCCCGGAGGCACCTTACTTACCTTCAACCGGGGATCAACGGGCACCTGCGGAGCCATGGTGGCAGTCGGCGTCGGCCTTGGCGTGGCCGTTGGCGTTGGCGGCGGTGTGGGCGGTGGCGTTGGCCGGGCCGTGGCCGCAGGTGTGGGCCGGGGCGTTGGCGCGGGGGTGGCGGGCATCGCCGTTGGCGTCATTGCGGGGGGCGCAGTCGGCGCAACGGTTGGCGGAGGAGCCGCTGTTGGCGCGGGTGTCGGCGCGGCCGTTTCCTCCGGCTCATCATCGCCGCAAGCGACAATGACTAGCGTCAACATCAACGCCGCTACCAGCAGCGCATACCCCAGGAATCTAATCTTGCGTTTCTTCAACATATCTAGTCCCTTTCACAGTTTTGGATAAACCATCTTGCTCGGGATAGTCACGACCCCCGGACTACCTTTTTACCATCTTGGTATATTCGTGGTCCATTGTCGGGCCGAGGTTAATCATGTTTCCACGATATTCCTCTACAACGCCGGGGTCAACACCCAAAACTGGGAAGATGAAGACCACGGGCACGGTGATGACGTTATCCTGCATCCACTGGGCGAACTCCCGGGCGATTCTCACGCGGGTTTCCTCGTCCAGCGTGGTGTCGAAGGTGTCGATGAACTCGGCTACGTAGGGGTGGTCGAACCAGTGGTTGCTTCGCTCCAAAAGCCTCAAGTTGATCGGATACGCAATCTGATAGGAGACCAGCCCGTTGTTCAGGAACCGAACGGCCTGCTTAATCTCCCTCTCCCGGCCCATCTCCCTTAGCACCGAACCCTCGTAGAGCTTGGTCTCGGTGTTGATCCCGATGGCGCGGAAGTAACTGGCGATGGCCTCTACGATTTCACCTATATTCGGCAGACCCGCCAGTATGTAGTACGGCAGCTCCAGGTCAAAGCCGTCGGGATAACCCGCATCGACGAGCAACTGCCTGGCTTGCTCAGGGTCATAGGGATAGGGCTGCATGCCGGGCGGAACCGAGGGCTCCGTGTTATACATGAGATGGGCTATTTGCACGTGGCCTTCGCCGGCGAAAAAGGTGTCGTTCAGCTCATCTTTGTCTATAGACAGCGCCAAGGCGCGGCGGACGCGGGCGTCGGTCAGCGGATTGTTGGGGTCCGAGAGATCCTCGCCGTCGGGTGTGGTGTAGAACTGACCGCCGATGACGCCCATAAGATACCAACCGGGACGCGTAGCCAGAACGGACTTGAATCCGGCCTCTTCTATCTGCGGCACCAGGCTCCACGGCAGGTCCACGATATGAGCTTCACCGGCCAGCAACATGGCAACCCTGGTGGCGTCTTCCTTGACTAGCAGAAACTCCAGTTCATCCATTTCCGGTGTCTTTCGCCAGTGGTCCTCCACCGCCTCGTAGAGGTAATTGCTGTTGACCTCGTGGGACTTGAAGGTAAAGGCCCCTGTGCCAATGGGGTCTTCCTTATAGCCCTCATCGCCGACGGCCTTCCAGTGGTCGCCGGAGATAATGTGAAATCCGACGCCGTCCAGGAGCCAAATGGGTATGGCTACATCCGGGGCATCCATGTTCATTATCACTTCGTATTCGTTCACGACCTCGAAGTTGTCTGCGGGGCCGACCCATCTTTGCCAGAAGAAGCTGCCGATGGCCTGGGAGTCCTCGGCAACCACCGATTCGTAGGTGGCAACAACGTCGTTGGCCGTGAACATGTACTCGCTGGGCTGCCGGTTGCGATAGAAGGGAACGCTCTCCCGGAGCTTGAAAGTCCAGGCCTTGGTATCGAAAGTCCACTCCGTAGCCAGCCAGTCGTGGTGAATGTCGAGCCGCTCCGGGTCCTCCTTGATGAGGAAGCCAAGCATGGGCTTCAAGGGCGCGGCAGAGGCTCGTGACGCCTTGACGGGCGAAGGGGTCTGCTGCGCGGGCGGCGTCATCGCAACCTTCAGCCGCGGCTCCACGGGCTCCGGGGCTGCCATTGTGGTGGGAGCCGCGGTCGGCATAGCCGTAGGCGCCGGTGTCATCGCCGCAGTGGCCGGCATAGCCGTCGCGGCCGGCGCTGTTGCCGGTGCAACCGTCGGTTGAGGCGCTTCTTCCGTTTCTTCGTCACCACCACAAGCGAGGATGAAGAGGCTTAGGAGCAGGAGCGCTCCCAGGGCTGCCAGCGTCGCGCTGAAGGAGATCTCTCTGAACGTCTTCATAGGACTCCACCCCCTTGATTCCGGGTTTGATGACGACACGGCAAGAAAGCTACCCTGCCGATTAGCGTATCCTAGACATCACCAGTTTGCATGTCAAGGTAAGGGGGATTCCAGCGCCGCATTCTCACCTGTAACAGTACGAGATTGTTAACATTATTACGTATTTCGTCGCAGGAAGTTTGCCGCCAGGAGCGTCGCAGATTGACGTCGATCAGGGCTACGGGTAGTTCTTCAACCACCAGCGGGCGATGTCAATCCGGCGGGCGAACCAGACGTCGGGTTGAGCCGACGCGTATTCGAGGAACTGGCGGAGCCCCACGGCGCGGGACGGCTTGCCGATTATGCGGCAGTGCAGGCCCACGGACATCATCTTGGGGTGGGTCTGGCCCTCTCTGTGAAGAAGGTCGAAAGTCCCGCGGGCCACGTGGTAGAAGTGCTCCGGCATGGTCATGCCGCCTCGCCAGAACTTGGTGTCGTTCACCTCCAGCGAGTACGGAATCACCAGCCACTTCTTGCCGTTCACGTTGGTGTAGTATGGCAGGTCGTCGTTGTAGGAGTTGCAGTCGTAGATGAAGCCTCCCTCTTCTACGACAAGCTCGCGGGTGTTGACGCTGGGCCCGTATCGGCAGTACCAGCCCAGGGGTCGCTGGCCGGTGGTGCGTTCGATGGACTCCACGGCGCTGCGGATTGCCTCGCGCTCCTCGTCGCGGCTCATGCGGAAATACTCCTCCCACCTGTTGCCGTGGCCGAAGACCTCGTGACCACGCGCCACTATTTCCCTGGCCACGTCCGGGTTGCGCTCCAGCGCGAGGGCGCAGCAGTAGAAAGTGGCTTTAACGTTGAACTCGTCCAGGATGTTCATAATGCGCCAGACGCCCACCCGGCTGCCGTATTCGAAGAAAGACTCGTTGGCCAGGTCCCGGTCACCCACGGGCACCGGAGAAGGCACCTCCCCCATGGACTCTCCGTGGGCGTCGCCGTCGAGCAGCGAATACTCGGAGCCTTCCTCGTAGTTGACCACCACTGAGACCGCGATTTTCGCGTCGTTCGGCCACTGTATCACCGGCGGATTGGGTCCGTATCCAACAAAGTCTCTATCTTGCATCAGCGCTTCTCCTTTTCGTTTACCGACGGGGAGAGTATACAACAGGCCCGCGGCGTCATAACCATGCCGCATGCTTTCCTCAATCGCCCACCCCTGGTATCTGATTTGAGACATCCTTTAGGCAGATTGGAACGGAAACTATTGCCCAAAAGAAGCAAGCTTCCCATATCAAATTGCCCATGTACCTGCATTTGCCTTTTTGCGGTCAACAACATAAACTAGCCGTTGCGCTCGATCCAGTACCAATAATGCCCTACTCCAACTGCGGTTGAGCCGATGCAAACTTCTCAGAGAGGCGACTTCAATGAGAATTCCCCCATCCACCAAGATCCTTCTGATGCTCGTGGCGGTCCTCATGGCAGCCGCGATTATCGTTGCTTGCGGCGATGATGAGGCAACGGAGGAGCCGGCCCCCACGGCGGCGCCCTCGACGCCCGCTCCCCAACCCACTCCGGCGCCAACGGCCATGCCCGCTACTCCGCAGCCCACCGCCATGCCGGCTACACCTGCGCCGACGGCTATGCCAGCCACACCGAGGCCGACAGCCATGCCGGCTACACCCGCGCCTACAGCCATGCCGGCTACACCAACCCGCCAGCGGTTTATTCCCACGGCAACTCCGGTGGCAACTCCGGTGCCCACGGCCATGGCTCCAAAGGTTCCCGTGCAATCCAGGCTCAGGGTCGCGATACCGCCGCCCCAGTACCAGTCCCTGGCCATGTTCGACAGCGTAGAGGGAATTCTGCCCAACATGGAGCACGTTGTAGGCGTAGACTCCGACACGGGAGTCGTCGACTTCAGCCGTCTCGCCGAGGAATGGAGCATGTCTCCCGACGGCACAGTCTGGAACTTCAAGCTCCGCCAGGGCATTCCGTTCCACACCGCCCCCGGGTTTGATGGTGCGGAACTGACCTCCCTGGACGTGATTACGACTCTGCAGGTGCTGGGCTCCGATCTCTCCAACAGGCCCACCATCTGGACCAACTTCGGCGTCGACAACTCAAACTTCGATGCCGTTGGCAGGTATGAACTGAACTGGATACTCAACAGCCCCGCCGCGGACATAGCCAACTGGCTCAGCCCGCAAACCCCCTCGGGCGTCATCAGCGCCGCCTACTTCCGCCAACGGGGCGAGGAGGGCTATCTCACCTACCCGGTGGGCACCGGCCCCTTCAAGTTCAGCGAGGTAACCTTCGGCCAGTTCCTACGCTACGAGCGGGTGGAAGACCACTGGAGAAAGACCTCTGAGTTTCCGGAACTGGAGTACCTCTTCGGCCCTGAAGACGCCACCCGGTTGGCCATGCTACTGGCCCAGGAAGTGCACATCGCCGACGTTCCCCGGTCGCTCCTGCCTGAAGCCGCCCAGCGAGGCTTTGTCGTCGTCACCGGCTCACGACCCGGGATGACCGTCTTCGTCTTTATCGGCGGCCAGTACTACGACGGCGAAAGGACATACCTGGCGGGCCCGAAGAAGGGCGAGACAGAACCCGTCGCTCCCGGATACGACCCCAACGACCCCTTCCGGGACGTGCGGGTGCGCAAGGCCCTGAACCTGGCCATCAATAAGGAAGAGATAATCAACACCTTCTGGGCCGGCGCGGCCATTCCCCAAGCCCAGTTCAGCCTCACACCCAACCACCCGGACCATAAGGACGAATGGGTGCCCTACCCCTACGACCCCGAAGAAGCTCGCCGCCTGCTGGCCGAGGCCGGCTACGCCGACGGCTTTGAGTTCGACTTCCAGACGGCCAAGGTCAGCGGCGTGCCGGAGGTCCCCGAGGTCGCAGAGGTCATCACCCAGTATTGGTCGGAAGTGGGCCTCACGCCCAAGCTGCTGGAGCTCGGCTCCTTCAGCCAGATTCGCTCCCTCTACAGGGCGCGGGACATCGGTCGTTACGCCTACCCCGTTCGCTACAGCATCAACAGGTTCGGCACCAACACCTGCTATCCCATGAGCAACGTGGCCGGCGGATGCGGCTCTCCCCAGTGGGAGTATGACGATCTGGACCAGATCTTCATCAACCTCCGCAACGCCGTGCAGCCTGATGAGATAAAGCGCCTGACCCACCAGATGGGAGACTACCTGTACGACAACTACATCATCATCCCCATCGCCTTCCTCTTCCCACAGGCGGCCTACGACCCCAGCGTCATAGCCGACCCCGGCTTCACCCGCTACATGGTCGACCAGGGCCCGACGGAAGGACTGGAATACACGGTGCCCGTGTACCAGTAGCGCAGGCGCGATACAGTCAGCAATTCCCGAGGCCCCTTCCAGCGCGGAGGGGCCTCGACTTTTCTACGAAGGGAGGCCGAACTGCAGATGAATGAATCCTGGCAAGAGTTATGCTTCCTGACCATCAGGGAAGCCGGCAACCTGTTTCGTCGTCGAAAGCTCTCGCCCCTGGAATTGACTCAAGCCCACCTGGAAGCCATCGACCGGCTTGACCCAACCCTCTGTACCTACGTAACCCTTCTGCCCGAGAGCGCCCTGGGACAGGCCTGCCGGGCCGAACGAGAGATGATGCAGGATGATTTTCGCGGCCCCCTCCACGGCATTCCCTACGCCCTCAAAGACCTCTTCTATACCAAAGGCGTCACCACCGAGGCCCATTCAAAGATCATGGAAGGATTCATCCCCAGCTTCGACGCCCACGTGGTGACACAGATGCGTCGGGCCGGGGCGGTGCTTCTCGGAAAGCAGGCCATGGGAGAGTTTGCCGTCGGAAGCCTTCAAACTAAACTATACTCTCGGCCCAGAAATCCGTGGGACCTGGGCTACGACACAGGCGGTTCCAGCAGCGGCTCGGCGGCCTCCGTTGCCGCAGGACTGGCTATGGCGTCCCTGGGCACAGACACGGGCGGCAGCATCCGCGGCCCCGCAGCCAACTGCGGCGTGGTTGGACTGAAGCCCACTTACGGTCGCGTGAGCCGTCACGGCGTCGTCCCCTTAAGCTGGTCCCTCGACCACTGCGGCCCCCTAACCCGCACGGTGGAGGACGCGGCTCTGGTCCTCCAGGCCATCGCAGGGCACGACCCTCGCGATCCCAAAAGCAGCACAACGCAAGTCTCCGATTACGCCGCCGCGCTCAGCGGCGACGTCCACGGCCTCGCCATCGGAGTCCCGCGCAGCTTTTTCGCCGCCAGCGGAGCAGCGGCAGACCGGGAAATTCTGGACGCCTTCGACAAAGCCATGCAGATATTCGAAGACTTGGGCGCCCAAATTCGTGAGATAGACGTACCCTCCCTCCACTACTATCGCATGGCACACACAGCCATCATGCTGTCGGAGGCATACTCTATCCATCGCAGAAACCTAGTTCAACGTCCCGACGACTACGCCCCATCCACCTGGAACCACCTTGCCTCCGGGGCCGCCTTCAGCGCCTCCGACTACGTCCACGCCCAACGAATTCGCAGCCGCATGAGGGAGGAGTTTCACGCCGCATTGGACGAGGTGGATGTCATCGCCCTGCCCACGAGTCACAGGACAGCCTGGCCCGTCAGCGACGGCGATGCTGTGGGGACGCTGGAGCCTCAAAACTTCCGGGCCTGCTTCGACATGACGGGGATGCCCGCAGTCACCCTGCCGTGCGGCTTCACCCGCGAAGAACTGCCCATCGGCATGCAACTGGCGGGACGCCCATTTGATGAATCAACCGTCCTTGGTGCCGCTCACGCTTACGAGCAGCATGCGGGCTGGTTCAAACGCCGACCGGTCGTCTGTGATGACTAAGTCAAAATCCAAGGGAACATCTTGAATGCGGATGTAGTTTGGGGTACACTAGAACAAATCAGAACAGAGGGAACTGAATGGCCACACTTGAGGATGTCGTCGGACGACTTGACCATGTGAGCAATACGCTAGACCAGGTCGCCGCGACACAGAATATGATGGCAAGCCTCCTTGTAGAACAGCAGGGACAACTGAAGGCACTGCAGAAACTGCAGGAGGGCCAACAGAAACTTCTGGAGGGCCAGCAACAACAACTGCAGTCCCTTACCGAAGAATTCAAGCTGCATCGGCAAGAATTGAAGGAAATGCACCGGTTCAACCAGCAGACCAGGCGCATGTGGATTCTGATAGCACGAAATATGGAGTGGCTGCCGGAAGACGAAGACTTCGATTAAGCGAAACTTTCCCGCCGAAAAAAAATACGTGGCGAACCGAGCCAAATTCCGTCAACGCACAACTACGCGCAGGATTAGAAAAAAAAGCCAACGGTGGGAATCGAACCCACGACCTGCGGTTTACGAAACCGCTGCTCTGCCTCTGAGCTACGTTGGCCCGGTGTCCGTCAGTTGCGCGAGTTCCTCAATCTGGGAGCCCAGCCAGTGACTGATGTCCTCCTGCCGAATGCTGTCGGCCATATCCGCGGCGCGGCGTTTTCTCTCGTCGTCACTCATTGTAATCGCCTGGTACATGGCCTGCATAGTGCCCTCGATGTCCGAAGGTGAAACCGTCAGCGCAGCGTGCTTCAACTGCTGATGCGCGCCGGTGGTCTCCGAAAGTATCAGCACCCCGTCCCGGGAATTTACCAGAGGTCCTTCCTTCGCCACCAGATTCATACCGTCGATGACGGCGTTTATCAGCAGCGCGTCGTAGACCTTCATACCCGCAATTGCCTGGGTATAGTTATTCTCGAAATAGGGCCTTACCGGCTGCCAGTCCGGGGTTCCGTACATGGAATTGATATCGCCAATTATCCGCCGGATGTCGTCCATGTACCGCTGGTATTGGCGGATGTGAGTGCGAGAGGGCACCAGGAACGCCATGAAGGAGACTTTGCCGTGGAGTTCCGGATAGCGAGAGAGGAGAAGCTGGAAGGCCCGGAATCCCCGGATAACGTTCTTGCTGGGTTCGGCTCTATCCACCCGGATAATCGACTTGCCCTGCATTTCCGACCGGAGCCTGCGCTCGTAGTCCAGCGCGCGGGGTGAATTGGCGATTCGGATAATCTCGTCCACGTTTATGGAGATTGGATAAGCCCGAACGTGGCATGCCCGTCCTTGCTGATAAATGACCCGGTTGTTGTGGTCAACCTCGTACTCCGGCAGAAATTCCTCGCAGCAATCGAGGAAGTTCCGCACGTCGTCTACGGACTGGAATCCGACCACGTCGGCGGCAATCAGACTGCGGCAAATGTGGTTTCTAATGTAGCTGGGCAGCAGCTTCCAGTAGCGGGCCGCCGGCCAAGGTATGTGGGTGAAGTGCTGGATTGCAGCGTTGGGCAAGCCCTCTCGAATGAGCCCCGGCGCCAGGTACAGGTGGTAGTCGTGGGTCATGACAATGGGCGGCCTGTCGCTCTCAAGGCCCTCGGCTATCACCGTGCGCGCCACGTTCTCGTTGACAGTCACGTACCCGTTGTTCCATGCGTCGTGCACGTTTGCGTCCACGTTGGGGCTGTAGGGGGAGTTCCACATGTAGTGCTGCAGGAACCACAGCAGGGGATTGCAGAATACGTTGTAGTACTTGTGGTAAATGCGGCGAGCCGTGGAAACGTAGCGTACCTGGGCGCGCTGGCCGGGAAGCCTGGAGCGGACCCTTGCTCCCCTGCTCTCCTCCGCCACCCTTCTATCCCCCTCGCCCATTGCCGTCGCCACCCACGTGAAATCCAGCATCCTGGTGAGGGAACTGAGGGCTGTGACCACCCCGCCGCTGCCGCGTCGAGCTTCAAGGCGGCCATCGTAGCGGACATAGTGCTCCACTGGGCCACGGTTGCTGGCGAGAATCAGGGGTCGTTGCGAAAGCACGGAGCTGCAGAGTTCCTGCAGCCGCTCCCAATGTCCTGCGTGCCTTCCTTTATCCATGGTGCATCGTAGCCCGGTAGCCTCTTTTGACTTCCCCATCCGTTCGTGCGCTGCAGATGTCCAGAAGAGGTCTCACTGCCCGGCCCTGCAGGGAAGCTCCAATCAGGCGCAATTTAGCACCTGCCTATAGGGTTGTCAATATGAGACACAGAATCATAAATTATTTCGTCGCAGCCCGCCTTCCCAGGAGACGCTTACGCCCCCTTTCCGAGGCCAACCGGCGGTTGACACGCGGAAATCAGTTTATGTATAATTGCGCCAAGCCTCCCGAGCGGAGGCTGTATAAAACTCTTGCACCTTAACAGTTGGATAGTGGAAGGAAGTAAGGTAATTCGCCAGAGAGTTTGATCCTGGCTCAGGGTGAACGCTGGCGGTGCGTCTAATGCATGCAAGTCGAGCGAGAAACCCGGGTTCGCCCGGGCGGAAAGCGGCGAACGGCTGAGTAACGCGTGAGTAACCTGTCCCTGAGTGGGGTATAACCTGGAGAGATCCAGGCTAATCCCGCATACGATCCCTGGGCCCTGGCGCAGGGAGGAAACCCGCTTGCGGGGCTCTAGGAGGGGCTCGCGTTCTATCAGGTAGTTGGTGGGGTAACGGCTCACCAAGCCGAAGACGGATAGCTGGTCTGAGAAGATGGTCAGCCAGAGGGAGACTGAGACACGGTTCCCACTCCTACGGGAGGCAGCAGCAAAGAATTTTGGGCAATGGGCGAAAGCCTGACCCAGCGACACCGCGTGGGGGATGAAGGCCCTAGGGTCGTAAACCCCTTTTTCAAGGGAAGAGAAAGGACGGTACCTTGAGAATAAGCCCCGGCTAACTACGTGCCAGCAGCCGCGGTAACACGTAGGGGGCAAGCGTTACCCGGATTTACTGGGCGTAAAGAGCGCGTAGGCGGCTGAGTAAGTCTTCTGTGAAATCTTCCGGCTCAACTGGAAGAGGTCAGGGGATACTGCTCGGCTTGAGGGCAGAAGAGGAAGACGGAATTCCCGGTGTAGCGGTGATATGCGTAGATATCGGGAGGAACACCAGAGGCGAAGGCGGTCTTCTGGGCTGTGCCTGACGCTGAGGCGCGAAAGCGTGGGTAGCAAACCGGATTAGATACCCGGGTAGTCCACGCCCTAAACGATGGACGCTAGGTATGGGGGGTATCGACCCCTTCCGTGCCGAAGCTAACGCATTAAGCGTCCCGCCTGGGGAGTACGGCCGCAAGGCTAAAACTCAAAGGAATTGACGGGGGCCCGCACAAGCGGTGGAGCGTGTGGTTTAATTCGATGCTAAGCGAAGAACCTTACCAGGGTTTGACATGTCGGTGGTAGGACCCCGAAAGGGGAACGACCTTGGGGAAACCCAGGGAGCCGTCACAGGTGCTGCATGGCTGTCGTCAGCTCGTGCCGTGAGGTGTTGGGTTAAGTCCCGCAACGAGCGCAACCCCTGTCGTTAGTTGCTTTCTCTAGCGAGACAGTCCCCCACAAGGGGAAGGAAGGTGGGGACGACGTCAAGTCAGCATGGCCCTTATGCCCTGGGCTACACACACGCTACAATGGTCGGTACAAAGGGTTGCCAAAGCGCGAGCCGGAGCCAATCCCATCAAAGCCGACCTCAGTTGGAATCGTAGGCTGCAACTCGCCTGCGTGAACGTGGAATCGCTAGTAACCGTGGGTCAGCACACCGCGGTGAATACGTTCCCGGGCCTTGTACACACCGCCCGTCAAGTCATGGAAGTCGGCAACACTTGAAGTCGCTGAGCTAACCGCAAGGAGGCAGGCGCCGAGAGTGGGGCTGGTGACTGGGACTAAGTCGTAACAAGGTAGCTGTACCGGAAGGTGCGGCTGGATCACCTCCTTTCTAGGGAGTACCCAATCCGCTTAACAACCGGATTCACTCCCAGGTCGATCGGTGGGCGCCCTGCCCGCTGCCTAGGTCGAGCCAGGCTCCCGAAGCAGCAAACAGGGCCCTGAGAAAACCCATCGTTTCAATCGGTAACATCACAACTTCTTGCTTCCTTCCACTATCCAGAGGTTAAGGTGTTTTGACGTAAAGAAAGCCGGGTGATGCCCGGCTTTTTTCTATTTTGTGGCGGAAACGATGATGATAGACCGCTAGTTGTCGGGAGCCTCTACGGGCAGATCGGTTGTGATGATGGCGAAGATCCCGTCCGCATCCCTCACCGGCACCGAGCGCGTAATCATCCAGATGTTCCCACCGCCCTCGTCAAAATAGGGGGCCGTCCACACGCCTGAATTCGCCTCCAAGGGCGCGATTAGCCACTCCTGCTCCTCGATGTCGTATGAGGGAGTCGCGAGGTTGGTGCTGGCAAAACCGTCGTTGGTGCGATAGACGTATGGACTAGAGACCACGATACCCCACCGGTCCAGCATCGCCGCCGCGCTGCCGAAGAACGACGGATGCTCCGACAAGTACGCCTGCAACCTTTCTGTGTACGCAGCGGCGTCCATTGGTCGGTCAGACACCAACTCCGCAGCAAAAGCATCCAGCGCGGCGACCACCTCTGCGCGCAATTCCTCCTCGTCGGGAGCGGCGTCGGTACAGCCCGCGACTCCCAACAAGGCGAGTACGCAAAGAAGGAAAATCACAGATTTACGCATCGTCATTCTTACACCAACTGTTATCCGAATTTGACAAACTTAACGAAGTCATGCCAGACTGTCACTGCAAACAGTTGTTCGCAGTGCTCTGTTGGCTCTGCTCAGGCAGATATGTATGAGAAACACACATCTAACCTGAGACTCGCGCTCCCCCATCTAGCCTATCCCCGGCTTTCCCCCTATCATTAGCGTCAAACACTCCCACTAACAGGAAGGAGGAATTCATGGCCGAATACATACCCTCGCCCGCCCAGTGGGTGCGCGACCAGGTGGAGCTTTATGAAAGCAGCGGCGGCACCCAGGGCACAACTCTTCGCGACTCCGGGTTGCCTGTCATCATCGTTACTAACCGGGGCAACCGCACCGGCGCCATCCGCAAGACCCCGCTCATGCGCGTCAAGGACGGCGACAACTACGCGCTGATCGGTTCACGCGGCGGAGCTCCCACTCACCCCCAGTGGGTCCATAACCTACGGGCCGACGCCAACGTCCAGATTCAGGACGAGACGGAAATCTACAGCATGAGAGTCCGTGAGTTGCCTGAAGGCGAAGAGCGGTCACGGCTGTGGGACCTGGCGGTGGAGGCCTTCCCGCCCTACGCTGAGTACCAGGAAAAAACGACCCGCTTCATCCCCGTCTTCGTCGCAGAGCCGGTCTAAGACGCCAATCATCCGGTAAACCGCACTATCAGCGGGACGACGATGGCGGTGGTTGAGAGGGCGGCAATCACGCCGGTGAACAGCAGGTAGCGGACGCCGTAGTTCGACATCAGGGCAGGGTCGTAGTACCTGTCCACGTCGTTGTCGCGGTACATATCCACCAGTCCCCGCAGCAGCATCTGACGGGTGCGCCTGCCGAGGGCCAGCGCCGCCACGGCAAGCACGTTGAGCGCGACCGTCATCACGATGAACACGGCCAAGATGATGTCGTAATTCGCGTCACTCTCTCCGTTCGCTGCCTCCGACGCCACGCCGAAGTTAATCCCCAGCACAATCAGATTGAACACTATCGCAGTCAGCACGAAGATTGTATCCGTGCGGCTGCTTTCCCTTAGCTCGCTGACAATGTGGTCGTGCACCTGACCCAGCATTTTCTTTCCCTCCCTCATTCAACTACGCTTGCTTCATCCATTCCGCAAAGTCTGCCTCGTCATAGATTGGACGAATCTCGACTACACTTGGACCCGGCATCGGATTCGGACATCGCTTCAACCATTCAACCGCCTCGTCCATATCCTTCACCTGCCACAGCCAGAAGCCGGCTACCAAATCTTCGGTATTCTCAAAAGGCCCGTCCGCAACGGTCCGGTTCGCGTCATCGAAGGTCACGCGCTTTCCCGCTGAAGTGGGCTTCAACCCCTCTCCCGCCAGGTGTATTCCGGCATCAATCAACTCCTGGTTGTAGCGTCCCATGGCATGGATGAGCTCGATCGAAGGCATGACCCCTTCTTCGCTCTCCTTCGTAGCCTTTATGAGAATCATCACTTTCATCGCGTTCCCTTCTCCGTTCAACAGCAAACCCAGCTGCATTTCGGCTCGGCGAGGACAATGATACTAGATTTGATGCCGATCATGTCCTTGTAAAAATGGTCGCAACATCTCTCCAAAGGTCATATTTGGCCTCACACGCAACGTGTTTCTCTAGCCTTGACGACTATTGGACAGGTAAACTAAGACGTGATGGCGCTATACGCCCCCACAATCAACTGACAGGCGGTATGCATGACCCCTTTGCAGGTATATTGGGCACGATGCATGGTCAGAGGCAAACGAGTCTGGTGCTTGCTCAAGGAAATAGACACCGAAAGCGTAAACACCAGCGGGGTATACGTCATCTGGCATGGAGGACACGTGCCGCGGGTCATCTACATCGGCCAGGGCGACATAGCCGGTCGAATTAACCACCACCGAAGCTCAAGCCGCATTCTCCAATATGAGACCAAGGGACTTCTCATGGTAACCTGGGCGACGGTGCCCGAGTCGGAACGAAAGGGTGTCGAGCAGTTCCTTGTGGACTCCTACGAACCTCTGCGGGAAAACGAAGACGAAACCGAGGCTATCCCAGTTAATCTCCCGTGGGAAACGCCACCCATCGCTCCTCAATAGTCACGCCCGGATCCACCGCAAACTGCATAATCCGACACTTCAGCCCCTCGTCCAAGTTACGCCTTGCCATTCACTGTGGTATAATCCCACCATTGGCGGTACTCTGAGTTTCCTCAGGTCGCTCCTTGGCTCCTTAGCTGACACCTTCGGTTCCTCGTAAGCTTCCCTACGAACCTCCTTGGGCGCGTTGCGTCTTTCGCACGGCGTCCCGGCTTGGCTGTCAACTATCCGACGAAAGGAGGTTACCAATGAGTTACGAGGATATAACCCTTTCCTGTTTGGAGTGCACGCAACCCTTTACATTCAGCGCAGATGATCAGTCTTACCACGCGCTAATGGGCTACACAAACCAGCCCAAGCGATGCCCGGAATGCCGTCATGCGAAGCGCGCAAGGCACAACCAGGATGGATTCGGCGGCGGGTTTAACCAAGGCCCCCGCGAAATGCATCCCGTCGTTTGCGCAGAATGCGGCAAGGACACCACCGTCCCGTTCAGGCCTAGTGGCGTCCGTCCGGTTTACTGTAGAGACTGCTTCAGACAACACAGGACCCCGGTCGCCACGACCAGATACTAGGACTCCTTTTCGAAGGAAGGCGCTTTGTTCGCCTTCCTTCGAAACATCCAAACGCAGAATCAGGAGAACAACAATGAGACTATGGCCATTCGGCAACGCAGTGCGCAAGCTTTCGAAAGAGTTGCGCCAAGAGCTGCTTGAGACATTCAAAGTCGGGGCAGATGATGCTAAGGAAATGCGCTACGTGGATAAGCGCGGCAAGATCAGCAGCGGGCCCGTTAATCTGGTGTGTATTTTCAATCCGGCCGACCTATCCGGCGCGGAGCTTGATTCCGCAAACTACGAAAGTCTGATGAACCTCAATAAGGGCCTGCTTTTCACGGGCCACATCATCAAGAGAACAGAATTCTCAGGCGCCGTGGTGAGGCTCCACGACCTACGCGTCGTGTAAGGTCATTACGCGTCCCCGACTCCGTAGTTCTCGACAAGGCAGCGCCAACATCGCCTGAGAAGACCTTGGTTGAACCACGCCAATCTGTACTCTCAAAGCATCTAGCAATTGCCTCAGGACATGCCTACCATTGCCCCTGAAAGGCTTGTCCAGCTTGTCCCCAGGCAACAAGTCCTGCCCTGATATTTGGGTCGCCAAGAGTTAAGACAACATCCGGTTCTTCACTCGCTCCCACGACGCTATCGGCCCCGGGACGACCACAAAAGATGGGTGTGGCTCAGGAACAGGGACTTGTTCAAGCAGTTTGAGTCTTTCTGGTTCACGAAGTTCCAGCTTGGCGGCCAAGTGTGAATGCTCATATCGCATTTGGCCTTCGGAAACCTCTATGGATGAAACCTGCGCCGCAGAAGGCTCAATCTTGCCTTGATTGAACCGATATCCCCTCCTGCGCCCTTCATCCCACACCGCCTGCAAGTAGCGTCCGATTGCTTCGAGTGGCGCCGGATGTGCCCAAAATCGCTCAAGCTGAGGGTGGTTGCGGTAGCCCCGGATGTGACCGCCGATAAGCTTCTGCGCCAGTAGCGATTCCCTCCAGAGGGCCACCAGTCCCTTCGCGTCCAGGTATTTCGGGTGCAGCGACCATAGCCGCATTGGCTTACTCTCCAGGATCACTCCGCGATGTGGGATTATGTCCACTGTGACCGGAAAGAATTATGGCATAATTGATAGTACGATGCTCCGACCGAAACACGCTGGCTCCTTCCTCTACATCGTAGCCACGTCGCTATTTCTGCTGTTCCTGACAGGCGCCTGCGGTGACAACGACAACGAGGCCGAAACCACACTGCTCTCGACCCCGACCGCCGCGCCAACCAAGTCGGACACCACCCCTTCCCCACCTGCCAACGGAACGCCCGAAGCCGAGGGCGTCGTCCGCCTTCCGCACGACGAAGGGGCCCATCTCACGCCCATAGAATGGTGGTACTTCAACGGCCACCTGGATACGGAAGACGGCCGCACCTTCAGCTATCACTTCGTCACCTTCCAGTCCATGCTGGAGTCGGGCCTAACGCCCAGATTGATGCAGCTAAGTTGGGCTGATCACGGCGAAGGTATACACCTGGTCGACGAGAAGGCCGTCTTTCCACAGGTAGAGGCGACTTCAGGCGAATTTAACCTCGCCGTTGAGGAGTGGCGCATGAGCGGCGACGGCAAGTCCTTCGAACTGTCCTTCACTATCGGAGACTACGCCGTGGACCTGCAGGGAGAGTCCACGAAGCCACCAGCCCTCCACTATGAGACGGGCTACGTGGACCTCGGCATTGCCGGCAAGACCTACTATTACTCTCACACGGACATCGAGACCTCCGGAACGGTATCGATCGGTGGAGTTTCCCAGCCCGTAACCGGCATCGCGTGGATGGACCACCAGTGGGGCGACTTTACCACTGCTGGGATTGGATGGGACTGGTTCAGCCTGAATCTCGACGACGGCTCCGACCTGAAAGTCACCGTGGTGTGGGAACTGGAGGGAAGCAAGCACATCGAGACCTATGGCACCTACGTCCCTTCAGGAGGCCAGACTGCGGTGCACCTGCCCGGTAACGACATTTCCCTGGAACCCACCGACACGTGGACCAGCCCCGACACGGGCGGTGAATACCCCATGGGCTGGAAGCTGCGGGTAGACTCCCTTGGCCTCGACCTCATGCTGACTCCGGTAATCAGGGAAGCGGAGTATGCTGAGTCCGCATTCGTCCCCATCATCTACTGGGAGGGCGCGGTTGCAGCAGAAGGCGTCCGTAGCGAAAGTCCCATATCCGGCAGAGGCTTTGTCGAAATGGTCGGTTACGTGCCAAGTACGCTGGCCAACCCTGCCACTCCCAGCCCATAGCCGTCCACGGTAGGAGAGCGCGCATCTTCGAACACGCGCAGCCGAGGTTTAACCGCAAAACTCCAGGATTCCCAGCATGTAGTCGCTGTGTGGTTCAATATTCGGAAAGGCGTCGGGCCAAACGAATCCATACGGACAAGAGAGTAGAAAAGTCTGTCTTGCCCGGGCAACTGTGCGAGTAATACGTAAATCACATTTCGTAAACAACTAATAAATCAATAAATATATTTCGTCGTCGTCACCCAATTCTCGGCTTGCTTGACTAGAGTTGCCCATAGGGTTAAGCTACATCCGCAAAGGGCAAGGTTCAGCCAACCCCTAATACATGAATTAGAGAGGTGCTGCGATGACCAGACTCCTACGGTCCCATCTGCGTGGAGTCTCCTACCTCTTGGGTGCGCTGGTTGTCGTCACCCTGCTAATCGCAGCCTGTGGGGACGACGACACGCCCGAACCGACTCCGGCTGCAGCGACGCCCGCTCCCACGGCGGCCCCCGCACCGGCCACCCCGGCGCCCACGGCCATGCCGACTCCGACCCCAACACCCACCATGGCGCCGGAACCCATGCCGGTGGTAAGCAAAGTGATAGTGTCGATTACCCCTCCCTCTCCACAGAATACGCTATTCCACAAGGTATGGGTGGAGGGAAGCGGTCCCCTGCGGGGCATGTACGAGACCCTAATCGGGTTTAACCGCTACACCCGCGAGTACGAGCCCACCCGTCTTGCGACGGACTGGAGCATGTCCCCCGACGGGACCAAGTGGACTTACATCCTCAGACAGGGCATTCCCTTCCACAACGGCACGGAATTTACCGCCAAGGACGTGGTGTTCACCTGGGAGCAGTACGCAAACAGCATGCTCTCAGGTTCCGCCCTCATGATGGAGGTCATCGACGGGGAGGACAGCTTCAGCATCCCCAACGACCACGAAATCACGTGGAACCTCAACAGGCCGGAAGCTACCATCGGCATCTGGACGTCGGATATGTTCCAGTGGCTCAACTACAGCAAGGACCACTGGGACGCGGTAGGCGAAGAGGGGTACGCGGCTGATCCCATTGGCACCGGACCCTTCCGCTTTGTCAGCTTCGGTGAGAACAGCCACATCGCCTTCGAGAAGGTGGACGACCACTGGCGTCAGACGCCGGAGATGAACGAAATCGAGTTCCGGTATGTGAAGGAGGACGCCACTCGCGTGGCCATGCTTCTGTCAAAAGAGGCCCACATGTCGGACATTCCCAGGAACCTGATACCGCAGGTGACACAGCAAGGCTACTCCGAGGTCTACAGCACTGTGCCCGGCTTCATTGTTTTCCTGATGTTCGGCGGGCAGTACTACTACCAGCCGCCCGGCTGGGAGGACAAGTTTGATCCCACTTCCCCTCTCACCAAGACCGACGTGCGTAAGGCATTGAGTCTGGCTATTGACCGGGATGAGATCAACAAGGTCTTCTTCGACGATAAAGCGGACTACGCAACGGCCTTCAAAATCCACCCCACCGACGCGGCTTACAACGACAGATGGCAGCCGGATCCCTTCGACCCCGATGCGGCCAAGCAGCTGCTCATCGACGCTGGCTACCCCAATGGCTTTGAGCTTGAGTTCGTAGCCAGCAAGAAGCCCGGACTGTCTGAAGGCCCGGAAATCTCCGAGACCATTGCCCAGTACTGGAGAGACATTGGAGTCACCGTAGAACTCAAGGAAATCGAGTATGCGGAGATGCTCAGCATGGGCCGCACCTGGGAGCTCCAGAGGCATGCCCGGCTGGAGATGCACGGGTTCTTCTCCTATGAGATGTCGCTGACCAACAATCTCAAGGTCACCGCAACTGAGGACAGGGCCAGAGGCGGCATGTTCGCCCACGAGGTGACCGACGGCCTTGTCCGTGACATCGAATTCACCGTGGACCCGAACGAAAGGCTGCAGAAGTTCCAGGAGTTGGGCGACTTCCTATACGACCAGCGGGCAATTCTGCCCCTATACTGGGTGCTGCCGGTTGCCGCTTATGACGATGGTATTATCGCCAAATACGAGTCGGACTTCTCCAACCAGGGCCCCACCCGCCATTGGGAGTACGCTGAACTGGTCAAAAGGTAGACCACAATAAGGAAGGTGATGAGATGCGTGACGGATATAAGATAATTGATGCAGACGCTCACTTCTATGAGCCTCCCGACATTTGGGACAAGTACATGGTTGGCGAGGAGTGCTACGACCAACGGCCAAGGGTAGACAAGGTCTGGGGAAGGGCGATCCTCCAGTACACCGATGGTCAGATTGCCGTGGGAGGCAACAGGGAGTTGAGCTCCCGGATCCTGACCGAGAAGTTTGCCAACGGCTACGACAACTGGTGGAGCGCGGAAAGCCGCCTGCGTGACATGGACGAGCAGGGATGGGACATTCAGGTTATGCTGGCTACCAATGCCGCCGTCTCCGCAGCCTACAACCGGGAACCCCACGTTTACGCCGCCATGTGCCGCGCTTACAACAACTGGGCCAACGAGTATTGCAGCGCGGCGCCGGAACGGCTCAAGTTCTGCGGCCAGGTGCCGGGAGAGCTTTTAGACGAGATGATCGTAGAGATGAGACGGGCCGTTTTGGATAAGGGGGCCGTTTCCATCTTTCTCCCTCAGGCTATTCCCGACAAGATGTGGCACCATCCTGACTACGACTCGGTGTGGCAGGCGGCGGCGGAATTGGAGGTGCCCCTGGCCATTCACGGAATGGACAGCGCCACAGGGAAGCCCCTGCTGGGCGAGCGCTACAACGGGGTAGTGGGAGGCGCTCGGTCTGTAGGAACCCTGATAGGCTTCCCCTTCGAGAACATGCTTGCCCTCGCCCACTTCATGCTTAGCGGCATCCTGGACCGGTTCCCCACCCTGCGCCTGCTTGTTTTGGAGTCCAACTCGGGGTGGCTCCCCTTCTTCCTGAACCGGCTGGACAAGGCCACCGAGGGACGGCAGGGCATGGCTTTCTACGACAACCCACTGGACGCCTCTCCAAAGGACTACTTTTTGCGACAGTGCGCCATTGCCGCCGACGCCGATGAGGACACCATAAAATTTGTGGTGGACTACATAGGCAACGATAACATAGTGTTCAACACCGACTACCCACACGCCGACGCTCCGGCTCCTCACGAGCCCGTACAGGATATGATGGCGCAGCCCATATCCGATGAGAGTAAGGAAAAGATCATGTGGGACAACTCGGTGAAGATCTACGGCGAGCGTCTGGTTGCGGGATATTCAGGCGCTAACTAAGCGACTGCCGGAATCACTCAAGCAAAACAAAGGCCTGAGAAAACTCAGGCCTTTGTTTTTTCGTCTTCTCGCAAGGGGTCTGTCACTCAACTTCAGTGTGAAAACACTCGATGTCCCTCGGGATGCGGGTCAAAGTACCGGGGTGAAATATGACCATCTAGAGCCCTATCTCAAAAATGACCCCAAACATATGCTGGAAGTCGACGATGCGGTTCAGCTTCCACCCGCCCCACTGGTCGATGGGGTCGGACATGCTGCCGTGTTCTCGGAGATCCTGACTGGTCTCCTCGTCGGTGATGATGACCATCTTGGAACCCGGCCCGTACAGGGGCAGCCGGTCCGAGTGCCACACGCCCTTATGGAGCATATATCCCTTGGTCCCGTCGATGAGGAAGGCACGCACATCCCGGGGCTTGGGGATTGCGTTTGGGTCTTCCTGTGGCGTCGGCGCGGCCACAGCTACAACAGCAGGGGCGCCGGTTATGGGGATGAAGGCTTGCGTAACGTGAAAATGCTGCTCCAGCCCCGTCAACCTGAGTCCCTTGTAGGGGAGCAGGGCAGTGCCGACCCTCACCTTCCCACCCTGGAAATTCGCGGGAGTGGAGGCTGCTTGACTTGCGGCCGTCTCATCCACGTCCAGCAGTTCTCCGAAGGGGCTGAAGGCCTCTCTGGTCATCGGCTGCGCCTTTATCAAATGAATCGTTGCCATTCTTCTCTCCGTTGTTTTGAGGTCAAAATTTGCTGGTGAATCGCGCTAATTCACGCTAACCGCACGACCAAGATTGGAGGAACGAACTATTGAAGCAAGCAATTCATGGTTAGCGACAGCATCGTCGAAATTGGGATGGACCGGTCCACCGTTCCTGATGGCCGCGGCAAATCGTCGGAACATCTGGGCCGTGTTGAAAGGCTCCACTTTGGTCAGAGTCTCAGGGGCCCAGCTAAGCCGGTTGGGTATCTCCAGAGGCGCTAGAGCCTCTTCATTGTCTCTTGCGCCTTCCAGCCGTATGGACGAGGCGAGTTGAGGCAGGGTGTCTGCGGAGGCAACCAGGGTCCCTTCCGTGCCGTAGACCTCCAGACTCCATCCCGTCCCATGCCATATCCCCCTCGACACGTGGGCCGACACAGCCGCTCCATTGGTGAGAGTCCCGACAACCAGCACGGTGTCCGGGGCCGTAACATTCAGCACTTCGCCAGTGCCTTCCACGGTCCTCGTTCTCAACTGGGTCGAAACCTGCGCTGACAACTCGGAGAACTCGCCAACGCAGTGTGAAATCACGTCGAGGGTGTGTCCGCCTGGTATAGACAGGACGTGAGCGCCGAGCTTTCCATCCACCTCCCAGGCCAGCCGGGGATGAACGTTAGGAGTGCTGGATACGCAGGCCTCCATCCTTACGCTCAACATGTCACCCACGTACCCTTCCTCAATTAGCTCCTTCAGTCGGAGAAGCGCCGGATTGTTTCGCAGCTGCAGGCCCACCATGTGGACGACTCCCTTCTCGCGGGCCTTGGCAGCCATCTCTTCAGCCTCCCAAACGGTCACGCCCAGGGGCCACTCGCAGTACACGTGCTTTCCGGCCTCCAGGGCAGCCATCACCAACTCGTGGTGCAGAGGCACCCTCACGCACACCGATACCGCCTCTACCTTGGGATGCGCGACCATCTCTGGATAGTCGTGGAACGCCATGGGCACACTGAAGTGCTCCGTCGCTTCTTCGGCCGTCTCCTTTCTGCTGGTGCAGAGGGCAACAACCTGGTACTCCGGCAGTTCCAGCAACGCGGGGATGTGGACTCCACCACCCCATCCCATGTGGACATTTGCGCCAATGACGCCTATGTTCACTTTCTGAGAATCCATGGTTCCCTCCTCGTCCCGAGCCGGTTCGTGCATTCCGGTCGATTATAGGCTAATTCATCGCTTCCTAACCACTGCCACCCTTTTCCTTGACTCTATTTCGACACCAAGCCTAGAATCAAGCAAGTTTTTCGGGCAGAAACGGGGGATGTAATGAACTTAATTGTAAGAAACGTGCGACTGATTGACGGCACCGGGGCGGACCCCGTTCCGAAGGTGAACGTGGTAGTGGAAAACGGCCGCATCAGCTGGATAGGGGAAGGGGCCGTATCACCCACAAACCACCCCCATTTCGAAGACATCAACGCTGAAGACCTGACGCTGGTCCCTGGCACTTTCGATTGCCACGAGCATTTCGCCGGAGACGGCGGACAGCACGGCGTCCGCGCAATGAACACGGACCCGCCGGAGGTGCTGCTGGCAAAGGCGGCTGGCAACGCGCGGCGCGCCCTGATGACGGGCCAGACCTCCGCAAGGGACCTGGGTTCGCCCCGCGGCATAAGCATCACCCTGGCCCGGTCCGTTGCCGCAGGCGCACTCCCCGGTCCGCGCATCGTGGCCTCCGGGGAATGGCTCCAGTACCCAACAACATGGGGTCAGTCCAAGATTGAGACGGTCAACACCCCGGAGGATATGCGGAGGGCCATCCAGACGAGAATCGATCAGGGCGCGGGGGTCATCAAGATTGGCGCAACCGGCGCCGACCCACAGGGAGGCGGCTCCGGCACAATGGGCGCGGAGGTGGCGCAGATGGTCATGGACTTCGTACACGGAAAGGGACTGAAGGTGGCCGCCCACTGCACAGGATTTCATGGCACGCGAGAGGTAGTTGAGGCGGGCATCGACTCCGTGGAGCACGGCACCCACATTGACGAGGAGACTGCCCGGATGATGGCGGAGAAGGGCACCATTCTGGTGCCGACTCTATCCTGGAGAGACTTCCTGTTCAGAGCATCCAAGAGGCATGGAATGTCGAAGGCACAGGTTGATTCATCCGAAGCCGTGCGGGAACATCACCGGGCCAGCTACCAGCGGTGCATCGCCGCCGGGGTGAAGATCGCCGCGGGCACCGACGCGGGCGGTGGCGACCCCATGCGTCACGGCAACATCGTCCGAGAGCTTGAAGTCATGGTCGATTGGGGTCTGAGTCCGATGGAAGCAATAAAGGCGGCCACCTCCACGGCGGCGGAACTTGTCGGAACCTCCGACGACGTGGGAACGATAGAGGTGGGGAAGCTGGCCGACTTCGCCCTCATCGACGGCGATCCCCTCTCCGACATCGGCGACATGCGAAAAGTCTGGGCCGTCTACCAGGGCGGCAGGCAGGTCCGCTAGGACCGTAGCCGGATTCTACTCGCTGATGGCCGCCAGGGCCTTGGTCTGATCGACGATATCCAGCCCGACCATTTCGCTCCAGGCGGCAAGAAGACGCTTGACCATCGGGCCCGGCATCTCGTCTCCGATGGGACGCCAGTCTATCCGGGATACCGGCAGCATCGAGTGGCTGGTGCCCGTCATAAAGGCCTCGTCGGCGGTGTAGGCGTCGAAGGGCTGAATATCCTCTTCGATGCAGGGGATTCCCAACTGCTCGGCCAGCATAAGGACTGTGTCTCTGGACAAGCCCTGGAGGATGCTTGTGTCCGTGGGTGTCCGCAGAACGCCATCCGTGACAATGAAGAAATTGGAACCGGTCCCCTCAGAGATATTCCCGTAGTGGTCGAGCAGAAGGGGCCATGCCTCCGGGTCGGCCTCGACAACCTCCAACTGGGCCATGGTGAGGTTCAGACGGCTGCGGTGCTTCGCCTTATTGTCTATGGTGTCCGGGTGGTAGTTTCGGGTCTTGGGGATAATCGCGTGTATGCCCTCTTCATGAAGCTGAGCGTACCTTCTGAAGGGCGGGAAATAGACGTTGATGTACACCGTTGGCGACACGTCGTCGATAACGGACGTGGTACGGCCGGTGGTGTTGCCCAGCGCAACGCCCCTGGTGATGGTCTGGGCCACGGACCAGTCGCTGTTGCCCCGGAGATGCTCGTTGCGTCTCACAACCTCATGGGTAATCTCCGCCATCTCCTCTTTCGTCATGCGTGGATCGATGCGCACGTACTTGAGGGAGCGGTATAGCCTGTCCAGATGGGCTTCCAGCCGGAAGATTTTGCCGTTGAAGGTCCGCTCAACGTCGTAGACCGAGTCGCCTCCAAAGCCGCGGTCACTGATGGAAACCATACATTGGCTGACAGGTAGAAATTCTCCGTTCAGGTAAGCAATCAATTCCTGAGACATCTCACCACCTCCTCTTTCCGCTGATAGTTGGCATTATACTGAACCAGACTCGTAAGTGAAAGCTCCGACTATTGCGTCTCTTCTTTGTCACCCTCCAGTTTTTCTTCAGGGTCCCTCTCCAGAGGTTCCTCGACATCCTCAGGGCCGGACCCGAGAATGTCTGTGATGGCATCCTCCAGAATCCACTGAATACGGAAACTGAACAGCCCCACCAGCAGGGCAGGAGATATCAGCAGCACCAGAGAAAGAGGAATCGACAGGGTGTCCAGCGTAATCAATCGAATCACCAGGGGGAGCGCCAGCAGGAACAAGACAGACATCAACACCGTTGCCAGTCCATACTCAACCATGGTCCTGAAGGTGCGCGACCGCTGGTATGTCTCCTCTGCAGACTCCGTTTCGTCGGGACCTTGAGCGGCCAGAAGGGAAATGGTACCCAACGAACGCCAGATGACCACGGCGGAAGGAATGCTGAGGCCTATCACTATCCCTACAATGATCATTGCGGCCACTCCCGTGGGCACGGACAGCAACTCGCTCACCGCATCCGGCGCAATGTAGACCACTCCCGTACCCGCAACGCTGAGGAACCCCATGATGGCCGCGTTTATGAATATCGTCTGTCGTACGCTGCGGAAACGATCACCACTCTCGCCCCTCAAAGACAGCGCAGACCAGAAAGCGTCCACACCCAGCTGGACTGAGAGGACTATCCAGGTCAAGGGCGCCGGCGTGAAGCGGTCCACCCAGACAGCCACTTTCGAAGCGCTCTTGCTGGTTATGGGGGCCAAAACCGAAGTGATGGCGGTCGCAATTGATATCACCGCGCCCAGCGGGGAGAATCCCGCCACGTCACCGGGACCGAGGCGGCCTATGGCGAGGGAAAATTCCCCCATCTGAGGCATGGTCATTCCCACCTGCAGGGCATCGTTCAGTCTTCGACCCGCCAATATCGAGCCGATGGTGTTGGCGGCGATTTTACCCAGCATGAAAACCGCCACAACTATCAGCGCAGGTAAGATGTAATCATCCAGAGTGCGGTAATCGATAAGCATGCCGATGGACAGGAAGAACAGCGCTCCGAACATGTCCCGGACGGGAGCGATCATCCGGGTAACCCGACCGGAGGCTTCCGTATCCCCGATGATAACTCCCACCAGAAAGGCCCCGGCAGCGGGCGAAAGACCGAGCAAGGTGGCGCAGAGCGCCAGCAGGAAGCAGGAACCAAGACTCCAGAGCAACAGGGTCTCGTCTGACTGCAACCGGGACAACACCCGCATCAGCCTGTCGCCCAGCATGGCGCCGATTACCAGCCCCACCACGCAGAAGATCGCCAGCTTGCCGGCAAGGATTCCTGCGTCGGTGAAGCTCGCCGTACCGGTGGTCGCCAGACCCGCCAGGACGGTCAGCATTATCACAGCGGCAAAGTCTTCCACCAGAAGGATGCCTACTATGGTCTGCCCCCAGCCAGTGTTGAGATTGCCACTGTCACGCAGACTTTTGAGTAGAATGGCAGAGCTGCTGATGGCGATGGCTCCGCCCAAATAGAGCGCGTGACTCTGGTCAAGGCCGGGTAGGAAACTGGCGATCCACACTCCAAAGAAGGTGAGCACGGAGATTTCGATGGCCCCGATTACCACCACCCGCCCGCCTATCTTCCTGATGCGCTTCCACCCCAGCTCCAGGCCGATGCTGAACAGCAACAGGATCAAACCGAGCTCCGCAAGCAGGCCGATGGTGTCCAGGTTGCTGATGAGCGGGTTCGGCAGCGTAAACGGGCCCATAAGCATACCGGCGAGCAGGTAACCCAGGACCGGAGGCTGCCAGATGAGCCTGGCGAAGATGAGCCCGGCGGCGGCAACCACCATGGCAACCGTGAAGTCTTTCAGGAGTGAAGCGGTTCCCTCGGAAATACCGGCGGGAAAGATTGTCAGCAAGGATTCTATTGCGTACCTCCTGAGAAGCGCCTCATCGGCGAGCTCAGGCGAGGAAGATCAATTCCGCTCGACCAGTCCCACGGCTAGTGACTGCTCAATTCAGGCCAATTTCAATATTCTCTCACTCAATCAACCCCCGCTGCCAGCGGAATAGACCTGGAATTCCTCTGGAGATCGACCAAGGTTTCCATAAACAAATTATGTGAGTGACAACTTGTATCATTCCTAATTCGCCAAAGCATGGGACTTAGGAGGCTTTGACTCAGCCGGCTTCCAATTTTGCCAGTTTGCCTCCGACGCTCTCGGACTCCAACGACAGTCTTTCCCACTCCTCCCAAAGGGATTTGGTCTCCTCCTTGAGCAAGCGGTACTCCTCTCCGAACGCCGTAATTCTTGAGGGATCATCAAAAAGGTCCGGGTTGGAGAACATGGCCTCCAATTCTCCTATGCGGGCCTCGCGGTCGTTCAGGGAAGCTGTCACGCCCTCCAACTGCCGAGCCAGCTTGTTGGCCTCTTTTGCAAGGGATCGCCGCAGCTGCTGCTCGGCTCCCAGACGGCGTCCTCTGCGACGCCCGGACGGGGATTTCCTGGGCGCGTTCATGACTTTAGCGGTGATAGCAGCATCGTTGGCCCTCGCTTGCTTACTGTACAGATAGCTGTCGTAGTCGCCGGGAAAAACCCTGATTTTGCCGCTCTCGACCTCGATTATCTTGTTGGCTACCTGGCGCATCAGTGTTCGATCATGGGTGGTAAAGCAAATAGTGCCCTTATAGTCACCGAGGGCGTCCGCGAGAACTTCCCTGGAAGTGATGTCTAGGTGGTTTGTCGGCTCGTCCATCAGCAGAAGGTTGCTCGGCTGCACCAGCAGCTTGGCCAGCGCAACTCTGGCTTTTTCACCGCCGGACAGGACGGAAATTGACTTACGGACGTCGTCTCCACTGAACAGGAAGCCGCCGAGGGTGTTGCGAAGGTTCTGCTCGGATTCCTTTGACGCGGACTGCTGCAGCTCATCGATGATGGCATTGCCCGGGTTGAGCAGCTCAAGCACGTGCTGGGCATAATAGGTGATGATGACGTTATGCCCGGTCTTCCTCTTGCCATTTTCGGGCGTGACGACGCCTGCAAGCATCTTCAGCAGAGTTGTTTTGCCTGCGCCGTTGGGGCCGAGCAACGCGACACGGTCGCCCCGTGCAAGGGTGAAGTCCAGGTCTCTGTAGACCACGTTGTCGCCATAGGCCTTACTTACGTTGGTCAGAGATATGACATCGGAACCGCTGCGCGGCGGCTCCGGGAATGAATAGCGGACCTTCCTGGTTGCTCGAGGCAATTTGACCATCTGCATTTTCTCAAGCCGCTTTATTCGGCTCTGCACCTGGCTTGCCTTTCTTGCCTTGTAGCGGAATCTATCGATGAAGCGCATTTGCCTCTTGATCTCGCGTTCCTGTCGGGCAGCCGCTGCCTGCTTCACCTCAAGAGTCTGTTCCCGGGCAACCAGGTAATCGTCATAGTTGCCCCTGTGAAGGACCGTTTCGTCAGGCTCAATGGCGATTACACTGGTTGCGACCTGGTTGAGGAATGCCCGGTCGTGAGAGGTAACGATTACGCCGCCATCAAAGGAGGTCAGGTACTTCTCGAACCAAAGGTTAGCCTCAAGGTCAAGGTGGTTTGTCGGCTCGTCCAGAAGCAGCAGATTCGGTTTCCTGTAGAGCATCTTCGCAAGGTTTGCCCGCATTGCCCACCCGCCACTGAACTCGCTCATTGGGCGAAAGAAGTCTTCCTTATCGAAGCCAAGGCCAGAGAGAATTTCCCTGGCCTCATACTCGCGATAGCCGCCGCCGGCTGCCTCCAATTCCATATCAAGTTTGCCTATGCGGTCCAACAGAAGGTCCTGCTCAGAAGGATCGGACGCTGAGGACAGTGCCAAGTGGGCGGCGGCTATTTCGTCAACCAGAGAGTTTTCTTCGGTGCTCGCTTCCAGCACCTCGTGGAGCAGGGGTTTGCTGGTCAGCAAGCCGGGGTCCTGTTTGAGATATCCCATGGTGACGTTGCGATGCCTGGAGACATTGCCGGTTTCCGGCTCCATTTCTCCGGCGAGAATGTCGAGGAGAGTTGTCTTCCCTGAGCCGTTCGCGCCGATTAGCGCAATGCGGTCTCCGCCGGTTACACCGAATGTGACCCCACTGAACAGAGCGCCGCTTGGATAGGACTTACTGATGTCGGATGCGAAGAGCATATTGTCTGGACCTGGGTCTTATTCTATCCACAATTTGCGACGGAAGGAACACGGACAAGATCAGGAACCGGGAAAGAGAACGGAACGCCTGCGGTGCCGTGGCCAAGTAGAGGGAACTGTGGAGAGACGACTAACGTGAGACACTATCGCTATTACAGACGCACGGCTCTTGACAGGTAGACAGGGAAGCTGGGAGTATTCAGCACGCAACTTTTGTAATTCGACCTGAACTCCAAGAGTCGCAAGTGTCGGGGGCGCAGGTCTGGGTTTGGCTATTGTGATACCCAATCTTCGGTTGTCTGACGCTAATCTCGAGATTTTGCCCATCGCCGTCCGGACCAGTGAAACGGCCGGTTCGCAGGAAGGAGGAGGATTCGGCTTTGGCATCCGAGAATGAGAACGTACGCTACGAGCCGGATGAGAATCCTCCTTTCTGGGTAGGCTTGGGAGCAGGCTTTCAGGCGGCCATTATCATTGTGGCGCCCGTGGTGCTTACAGTGGTGATAGTAGCCCGGATAGCCGACCAGCCTGAAAGTTATATCTCCTGGGGAGTCTTCGCCGCGCTTCTGGTAAGCGGCATCACCACGGTCCTCCAGGCAGTGCGAGTGGGACGTATCGGAGCAGGGCACGTCCTGATTATGGGCACGTCCGGGGCATTCATTGCCGTGTGCGTAGCGGCTCTCATGGAGGCCGGCCCGGCCACGATGGCCAGCCTCATCCTGGTATCCTCACTAATTCAGTTTCTGCTTGCCGCCCGGCTGTCGCTGCTGCGCCGGATATTCACGCCCGTGGTGTCTGGGACCGTGATTATGCTCATCGCAGCCACGGTCATGCCCGTCGTGTTCGACACGCTTCACGAAGTGCCGGAAGGCGTATCCAGCTCGGCGGCCCCCATATCTGCCCTTGTAACCCTGGCGGTGGTGGCGCTGCTGGTCCTGCGGGCGCCACCGGCGTGGCGGCTCTGGTCGCCGGTCATCGGCATAGTGATAGGCACTGCAGTGGCCGCGCCCTTCGGGCTCTATGACGTACAGCAGATTCTTGATGCGGCGTGGATAAGCGCGCCCATCGGCTCATGGCCGGGCATCGACGTCACGCCCGGCGTGGAATTCTGGGCCCTTCTCCCTGCATTCGTTGTCGTCACCCTCGTTGGAGCCATTGAGACCATTGGCGACGGCGTCGCCATACAGCGAGTGTCGCAGCGCACGCCCAAGGCGACGGACTTCCGGGTAGTACAGGGGGCGCTTAACGCAGACGGCGTGGGGAATTTCCTTTCTGGCGTCGGGGGCACCCTGCCCAACACAACCTATTCGTCCAGCATCTCCCTGGCAGAAGTCACAGGCATTGGAGCGCGGCGAGTAGGCATCATCATCGGCATTATCTTCCTTGTTGTGGCGTTCTTCCCCAAATTCACCGCCTTGCTGATTGCCATACCGGCTCCCGTGGCTGCAGCGTACCTGACGGTCCTGATTAGCATGCTGTTCCTGCAAGGGATGAAGATTGTCATCCAGGACGGCGTTGATCACAGGAAGGCCATAGTCGCGGGAGTGTCCTTCTGGATAGGCACGGGCTTTCAGAACGGGTGGATATTCCCGGACCTGCTGGGCGATGGATTCCTGGGAGTGCTCCTTGGGAACGGAATGACCTCAGGCGCTCTGGTGGCGGTCATCATGATGGTCTTCCTGGAGCTTACGGGACCCCGGCGCAAGCGATTGCGAGTGCCTTTGAACATGGACGCCTTGCCGCAATTAAGCGATTTTCTCGGAGGCTTTGCCAAACGTGCAGGGTGGAACGAAACGTCTTCAGAGCGCTTGGTGCTGGTGGGAGAGGAGACCCTGACCAGCATGATGTCCCAGGAAGGGGACGAGCCGCGACGGCTTGTCGTCAGCGCCAGGGTCGGAGCCGGCGGGGCTGAGCTGGAGTTCGTGTCGGCGGCCGGAGAGGAAAACATCGAGGACCGGCTGGCTTACCTGGGTGAAAAGCCTGACGCGGATGACGGCGAGGAGATATCCTTCCGGTTGCTGCGTCACTACGCGTCCTCGGTGCGTCATCAGAAGTACCACGACGTGGACATTGTCACGGTACAGGTGGAAGCTTCGCGTTGACCTTCCTTCTCCCCTGAATGCCATGAGGATTCAGGGCAACAGAAACTGATTTCGATAGCGCCGCTGCACACCTTGCTCTGCGGCCTCTTCCTTTTCGCGGAATCAGATCAGCCACTGAGAGATGCGATGGCATCCTCTCGAGCGTTGTGGGTCTCAACCATCTTGTCGATGCCGCTGATCTCAAATATTCTCCTGACCTTTGCGGAAAGGGAGCAGACCAAGAGCCTCATGTCCCGGCTTTCGAGAGTCTTCGAGGCAATCAGAATGACCCGAAGGCCTGCGCTGCTTACGTAGGTCAGTCTTTCCATGTCCAGGACCAATGAGCTTTCGGTATCCTTGATAGCCAGAGAAAGAGTATCGTGGAATTTCGTGGCATTGGAGCCGTCTATGCGCTGCTCGGGCATCACGACCAATATGCCCTTTCCCCACTCGGTCTTTACTTCCATACGTGTCCTAAATTGGCCAATGCCATGGACTGCGCCGTCGGGTTCAGGCTGAACATTCTCACTTGGGCAGACAACCGGTCGGCCCGCTAATTCGCCTTACGTCACCCATTCAGATTTTCCTCCAACGCTTCTCTTGCTCTTCAGTCTGGACTGCAGATAAGTGGCCGGAACTCAGTCAGTCGGTTCGCAAATGTCGATGCTCAGGGGAATTGTACATCATGGCGACAATTGAAGCATACGAGCATGTCTCTGGGTGCCAACGACTGTGAAGGTCGCTGGTATAATCATTCTGAAAATTGATACTTGAGAAGGTAGAAAAGCTTGAATCGAAGGTCTGCCAAGAGAAAGAAAAGGGAACACCTACCCGCCCGAAACGCAGTTACCGCATGTGAGCTTTGCCAAAGAGCGATCGACCGGTACACAGTCCATCACCTTGTCCCAAAGGCAAGAGGTGGACGACACGGCCCTACTGCCAAGCTTTGCAGCATCTGTCACCGTCAACTCCACGCCCTGTTTTCCGAAGCCACCCTGGCCAATAGCCTGAATTCCATTGACCTCCTGAGAGCCGATCCGCAGGTAAATTGTTATGTCAAGTGGATACGTAAACAAAGGGGCGCTGGAGGTTTCAAGGTCCGTCGTTCCAACAGTCGACGATAGGATGGGTGACACCAAGCTTTCCTGTCGAGCGCCAGAGGAAAACAAGCCATTGGAGAAGTAACGAGGGACACTCAATACCGGGTTCATAGGAAACGATCTACAAGGAACCGAACGTGCCGGGCGCCCCAATAATGACTCACCAGCTTAAAGCCCGAATGGTTTCATTCTGGGAGGTATGGGCCAACGTATTCAATACTGCGAACTTTCAATTTGGAAGTTCCACTTTGATTTGCTCACAATTCGCCCCATTCACAGAAGGCATGAAGCAAACACTATAAGAATAGGCATTGGTCCTGCAGAAATCGGCGTTGTACAATTCTTAGAATTCAACAAATGACGAGAAACCGGCGTAACGAATTTAGCTCAATTCAAATGCTCTCTCTTATTCCATAATCTGCCTCCGGGTATTCGCCTATTCGTTGAGGGTTGTATAGTCGTGCATTTGAGTAAGGCGTAAGGCTTTTTCGCCACAATCTAGGGCCATTTCAGGCCGAACATCCCGGCAGGTCCGGCTAGCTCCTCGTAGGATGCTCTCTCGCAGCAGCCTCCATCTGGTTAACCGTTGGACTAGGCAAATTCAATTCCTTGACTATCTTCTCAACGATGTGGCTTGTCATCTTCCGAGACAGCTAGAAGTGCAACCCAATCGCTCTCAACATTTCTTCGTAGTCAAAAAACTGCAATAGCCCCAGCCCTGATGTAGATGATAGTGTTGTCCACAATGGACATGCTCCATTCTTCGATCCACTAGCAGTGATGGGCAAATGGAGTGTCTACGGTTGTCGCAATCTGCGATAGACGAAGATGGTCACACCGATTGTTCCGATGACCAATCCAATGAAAATGAGGAGGGTTGCCCAGCCAGTGATGCCTCCGCCTTGAGTTTCTGAGGGTGATTCGGGGTGGTCGACTGGCATATCATCGGGCGTTGAGGTGCTGGTAGGGGTCTCGGTCGAAGTGGGTTCAGGAATCGTGATTGCCATTGGAGTAGGTGTGGAGGAAGGGGTTGGCGCCGATGTGGGAGAAGGGGTTGGGGCAGGCGTGGACGTGGTCGGAGAGGTAGGGGAAGGGGTAGCCGATGGTGTCGGAATAGGGGTGGGGATAGCCGTGGGAGTTGGCGCTTGCGTGGGTGTAGGTGTTTGCGTGCGCACAACTAAAGGCGTAGGCGTAGAGGTTGGTGACGATGTGGGAGAGGGAGGCGGCGCGGGTTCCGGCGTCGGTGCATGTGTCGGTTCCGGAGTCGGTTCGGGGGTTGGCGCTGGAGTAGGCTCACGGGTTGGAGGTGGAGGCGGCGCGCTGGCTACAAAAACACTTATTTTGAATGCTTCGCTCAAGCCAGAGGGGTCTGATGCGGTTATCCCAAAAGTTGCCGTGCCCTCCACCAGAGGCGTGATAGACAGGAGTCCATCCTCAAGTCCGACCGAGGCCGCATCAGATTCTTCCACTTCAGCCAAGGTGTATGTCAGTGGATCGCCGTCCATGTCGGTGAAGAACTGGTTCAGATTCAAGCTGACCGGGGCATCGCCTGCGGTGAGTTCCTGCAGGGGGATTTCCTGAATGCTGATGGGCCCTTCGTTGACGTTAGTGACTGCTATAGCTACCGTCAGTTCCCGGGACACGGGGCGTCTGTTGTCGTCGGTGGCGACGATGGTAACGGCGAATTCGTTGGTGCCGGTAGCGCTGGCTAGAGCTTCGAAATCCAGAGGGTCGTTCAGGGACAGGAACCCCTCTTCGTCAATACCAAAGAAAGCCGAATCGGGACCGTAGAGAGACCACCCTATGGCGTCGCCCTCCGGGTCTTCGACCTCGTACTGGCCGAGGGCGCCGGAGAAATTCTCCTCCACCGATAGTTCCTTCTCTCCAGTGACGGGACCGAGTTCGTTTACCTGCTTGATCTCTATCCTGACGTTTATTCGGCCAGAGGCGCGGGGGATGCCGCTGTCAAAAGCGAGGATTCGGACCTGGTAGGTGTTGTTGAGGCGGAAGTCCACGGGATTTTCGTAGTCGGGAGGCTTGATGAAAGTGAGGACCCCATCATCCGAGATGCGGAAGTGTTCTGCGTCGGTGTCTTCAAGCTGCCAGGATATCTCGGTACCCTCGGGGTCATCAGCCGTGTAGATGCCCACGGGTTCGGTGTCGTGCTCAGAGTACTGGAGGCTCTTTGGACCATCAACCGAAGGAGGGCGGTTGGGGCTGCCACCGCCTCCACCGCCTCCGCCTCCGCCCCCACTGCTGCCACTTCCAGGCTGAGGAGTTGGTTGAGGAGTCGGCGTGGGAGTCGTCTGAGGAGTAGGTGGCGTTGGCAATGACGCACCGCCGAAGACCCATGGGCGGGCTTGCTTGATGGCAAGGACGTTCTCGCTGGTGATCTTGAACTCGATTTCCATGGCGAAGGGCTCATCTGCGGCAGGGTTGTAGAGCCTCTCGAAGTGGTCATGGATCACGTCCAGGTGCTCGCGCAACTGACTCATCTGCTCTCGGCTCAACAGCAAATCCCCCGGCTCCACCCGGTTCGAGAATGCCCGGATTGAGAGGCCACCTCCCGGTAGCAGGACGATCTCCTCGGGTACCGAGTCCGCCTCGGGATTCGTGACCAGATCTTCACCGACCTGTGAGTTGACGTAGTATCGATCCCCACGGAGCGAGGCGGGGTCAAAGCTGACCGCCACCCCGTTTACCAACTCATCGGAGAAGTTCGGATGTACCAGCACTCCCATGGCAGCCGCGAGGTGGTCGACGCGATTGAATTCACGCTCGGAAAACGCCCGGAAGGTCCAGAGGCCAGCAAGCACCTGCTTGAACGACTTGTCTATTCCTTCCTCCGAGGTCTCTTCGGGATGCTGCGTATAGGAGTCGTACAACCCCGCGCCGTTGAACCCGGGCAGGTCCTCGTTGTTGGTGCTTGACCGATATCGCAGCGACGTATCCACGGGGAACGTCGCGTGCATTGCGGTGAGGGCGTCGATCATCCATTGCGGAGTCTGGGCGTCCTTGATGGCGTCCCGCAGGTCGTCGAGCATTTCCTCCTGGATATCCAGATCGGACTGGAACTTCGGGTGGGCAAGGATCGCCTCGACGGCCTCAATGAGGGTCGTCTCGGCCGCAAGAGTGAGCTTCTCCTCGTCGGGCGCGCTGCCTCTGCCGAAGACGGTCTCCTCTCCCAGGGACCGTTGCATGAACTCGTCGTAGAAGTAGAAGGGGATGGCGAAGCCGTCGCGTACGGTGCCCTGCGGGAACCCGAGGGTGCGCAGCACCGCCAGATTGGCCGCCTTCACGCCGAATGACCTCCAGTCGTCGAAGCCGATCTGATCGAGGGGTGTGATCTCCGTGATTGAGAGATCGCGTTCCGGCATCTGGGTCTCGACGGGGCGAGACGACTCGTAGTGGTCCTCGACTTCCTGGAGGGTTGCGGCGCGTATTTCCCACCAGCGGTCCGACACTTCGTAGCGGACGTAGCTCCCCTGGAGGGAGATGATGTCGGCGTGGTCAAGGACGTCCTTCACATAGGCGTTGGGGATGTCGGCCTGCACCGCCCGCAGGTTCACGTGGGACAGCGGCGTCTGGGGCGCGGCGGTGAGGATGCCGGCCACCCGCGGCAGCTCGTTGGGCAGCGTCGCGGAGACGATGATGTCCCGAGGATGGGGTCGTTCGTCCGCCTCAAGGACCCTCAGACGTCCGTAGCCTACCCCTGGGTTGAGGGCCAGGAACTCCACCCCGCCGTAGATGTCGGAATCGAATGCCAGCGGGATCCGCGACGCCCGAAGCAGGGCTATCCGTTCTTGAACATGAAGCAGATAGCTGCCGACGTGGAGAGTGAGGTTGTCTTCGATGAATCCCATGCTGGCAGCAAGCACGGCATGCACTTGCTCCACGTGAGTCATGAACCCCTCATCCAACACCCGCGGCAGGTAGAAGTAGTGGAAGCCTGGGACACCGCGGCCCGGCACCACGAATGCCGGGTCGAACGTAATGGTTCCCGTGATCGAGCCCTCTTCCTCCAAATCCACCGCCCTGAAGAAGGACTGATGGCTTGGATGCAGCTTCGTGTTCATGAAATAGACAGCCGGAAGCTCGGTGTCCCAATCCAGAAGCACGAACTTCAGGTACACCCCGGGATGACCCAAGGATCCCTGATCCCGGAACGCTGCCATGTCAGGCACGGCTACTACGCCGTCCTTTGGATCAGCAAACGCTCCCGGGTTGACCGGGTTCATCTCCCCGAGGTTGTCGAGTTAGGTAATGTCGTCGATGCAGTCGCCGTCCACATCCGCAGGGTCGGCGACGAGGTACTTCTCGACGCGGTAGCGTTCCTTCGGCAGGGCCTTGATGTTCTCCTCGATGGTGGTCGTTCCCGCTTCTCCGCGGACCACAGCGACGGGGAACTCCACCTCCGTCCCGTCGACGTCGAACTTGGCGTAAAGGACGAAGTAGTCGTTGATGGTTGACATGACCACGATGGGAATGGCTTCAACGTCCACCGCGGTAGGGACGGGGTCCGGACATGCGGGCGGGCTTTGGGCGTGAGTCGAGAAGGTGATGAATACGGCCAGTGCAACTGCGAGGCTTGGCGCTGCGATCACGGCCATATATGCTGAAAAGGACCTGACCAAGCGCATACGACTCCAACTCTCAGCACCGGCGGCAGGCTTCTACCGCGCAGACGGCGAGAACCATCCTCCCCCTGGATTCGCGGTCTACAGATTATATGGCATGCATATTACGGCGCCGTAAAGGCCAAGGGCGTTTTGAAGTCAAATGATGTTAAGTTAGCGTAATCTTGATGAGGTTGACTCTTGGGACCCGATTTGAGGGGACTTCAGAATCACAGGCGCAGCGCGTCGCTTTGGAGCCTTTCAGATGCTTGCCGTACCAAGCAGCAGACAGCACAACCAGGCTCAATGATGCTGGAATCCATTTGAGTGGGACAGCGCCGAAGAACCCAGGATAAGGCATGTCCGTTTGGAAGAACTCAACAGTCTATGCGACGGTATTGTCCGGTCTTGGCATCTTGTAGCCAACACGAAGTTCGGTAAAGACATATTGGGGGTTCTCGGCATCGTCGCCAAGCTTCTGCCGGATGGCGCTTATGGCGGTGCGAATGGGTCGTACATCACCGCCGCCATCCGAGCCCCAGACTCGCCGCAGAATGTGTTCGTACGTCAGGACTCGACCGGCGTTTACCGAAAGTTCAACAAGCAACCTGAACTGCATAGCAGTGAGTGTTATGGGCTGGCCTGCCAGGGTGACGCGTCGTTCCGCGTAGTCGATTACAAGGTCTTTCACCACATAAGGCGCCGTGGGTTCATTCGCCTTACGTCTGCGAAGGGCCGCCCCGATACGCGCAACCAGCTCCGTCGGAGAGAAGGGCTTGACCACATAATCGTCGGCCCCCAACTCGAACGCCCTGGCGACTAGCCGGTCCTGTCCATAGGCCGACACGAAGATTACCGGCACGTCTCGGAATTCCATGATCTCCTTCATCAGATCGGTGCCGTTGATTCGGGGCAGCATCAGGTCCAGCAACACCAGGTGCGGCTTCTCCGTCTCCACCAAGTGGAGCACGTCGTCGGGGTCTCCCGTCACTATTGGGGAATAGCCTGCTTTGACAAGAACGTCCCGAATGTATCTCAGCGCTTGATCGTCGTCGTCCACCGCCAGGATGCGCACTTCATCTTTAGACGATCTGCGAGAAGACTTAGTGGACAACTGGGGCTGTGGCGTGGGGGAAACGAACCCCGAATCTTCCGCCGTTGGGAGGGTAAAGGAGAAACGGGCGCCGAGTCCCGGTCCACCACTTTCGGCCCAAATCCTTCCGCCGTGAGTCTCCACAATCCCCTTGCAGACCGCCAGGCCCAGGCCGGTATCCTCTCGCTGCTCGTCTTCTTTAAGCCGTGAGAATTTACGAAACAGGTGCGGCAGACTCTCGGCCGTAATTCCTCTGCCCTTGTCGGAGATCGACACTACTACCTGGAGGTCTCGTGGTCTGGCACTCATTCTGATGGAGGACGATTCCGGTGAATGTCTGGCCGCATTGCCCAGTAGGTTGCTCAACACCTGAGCAATTCTGGACCTGTCTGCCATCACCCAAGGAAGGTTCGGAGGTATATCGATGTCAATAACGTGTCCATGCCCGCTCAGGCGGAAGGAATTAGATGCTTCATCTATGAGTGTGGCCACGTCGGTGGGCTCTGGGGAGACCGGCAAAGTGCCGGTCTCTATCTGAGCCACGTCCAGCAGGTCTCCGATGAGCGCCCTCATACGGTCGGTCTGTTCAAGGATGATCCGGTGGAACTGGCGAACCTCCGTTGGATGCATGTCGGAAGTTTCGTCCAGCATGGCGGACACCGAGCCTCTGACAGCCGCCAGAGGCGTCCGAAGCTCATGACTGACCGTCGCCAGGAATTCGGCTCGCAGGCGTTCCAGCTCCTCCAGCGGGGTCATGTCTTGTATCGTGACGACCAGGCTCACCACCTCACCGCCCTCTGAAGTGATTGGAGTGCCGTTGATCAGTATAGTGACGCTCCTCCCATCGGGCACGCTGAAGACCATCTCCTCCGCCCGTACCTTCTCTCCAACTCTCAGAAGTTGGGTGATTGGCATGTTGGCCAGGGAAATCAGCCGACCATCAGCACGCTGGATGGTCAAAGCCTCCCGTAGATTCTCTGGGGGTTCTCCCGGTTTCAGCAGGCAACCAATGATCCGCTCCCACTCCCGGTTGGTCGATACCGGGTCTCCTGTCCGAGCGTCGAAGACTCCAACACCCACCGGCGAGGTGTTTATCAGTGTTTCCAGGTCCGTTCTCGCCCGACGTTCGTCCCGGTACCTGCGGGCGTTTGAGATGACCATCGCCGCCTGGGAGGCGAACATGACGAGGGTCTCCACGTCCTCCACGCTGAACTCCCTCTCCTGCTGGCCATGGCCCAGCAAAATTATCCCCACGGTCTCGCCCCGGTGCCGGATGGGCGCTGCGAGTCCTGCAAAGACTGTCACCGGAATCCGGCCGTCCAACCCTGCAGCTGTTGCATATTCATAGTAGTTGTCCACGCGGAGAGGATTGGTGATCTTGCTGAAGTGTTCGAAGATCCTCATTCCGTCCGGAAGTTCTAGGAACCCGCGGTGCTCCTCTTCAGTTGTCCCGGAGGTCAGGACTGAGTCAAGGCCGCCGGCCTCATCTATGGTGGAAATGACCCCGTAACGCGCGTCGGTGAGGAAGCGGGCATTGTCGATTACCTCCTGCAGGACACTATTGAAATCCAGGCTTTCGTTGATGCGCACGCTTGCCTCGCTCAACCTGGATAGCCGCTTCCGAAGAGTTTGGTTTTCCAATAACAGGTCGTTCTCTCGATTCACCCTATAACCCCGTCCGGCATCTGTCTCTACCGAGATTCTCCCTCAACCGGCGAGAGACAGGAATTTGTGTAGAAAAACGGCGATATACTAACATCTTCACACTAGAATCACAAGAATTCAAACATGTAAAGCCTGCCAGTTTACAGTGAAATTACATACTCTCGCTGTAATGAAGTAGTGATTTCCTCACTCGTCCGATTCCGTTCGCCTACAGCTAGCCTCAAGTCGAAATGAAGCCCGCCAATCGTGGGCGGGAATACTGCCGGGTAGGCGGTGCCTGTGGGGATCTATCGCTAGGCATCCCGGAACGAAGGTCGTACACCTATGTGTCCCGCACTTGCCTAGCGACACCAACTCCACAAGTATCGAAATTGGCCTTACATTATAGTATAGGGTTTCTACATTAGATTGCTGTCGCCATTCGTTCTATTGGGTTCCAGTTTTTGTGAAGCTAATGTAACGATAATGGTTTGGCCCTGATTGCCCACATTTTCCTCGGCCCGACGTCAGGCAGGTATAACATCGGGGCCGACGATTCCAATCCGTGGTCGAAGAGGTGAAATGACAACAGGGATCGTTGTGGGTGCTTAGGTAGGTTCCCAGCGGCTCCGCTTGCCACAGCCGCGTATTCGACGTCCACGGCGACCTCTATCGTGCCGCACGGGTCGCGTCAATTCCCCGCCAGCGGCTGGCATGGACGTGCCTCAATTCGGGATCCAACAGCTCAATTGCATCGAAATCACACAAAATTAATGGAAATTGGTCTTCAGAATGCAGGTCTGCTAACGAAGCCTTAACACGTCCTCTGTATAATCGAATCCCTCTGCTCTAATTGTCGGGATTTATCCGCTCTTACAGCGTGTTGGGGGAAGGGACTCTGGGCGTCGTCAACACCCGATCAGGGCAGTTCCGGTCAGGAGGGTGACATTGACTAAGCAACTGCGGGCAGCCGGCTGGGTCAGATTGCTGTGGGTGAAGGTCGTACTGGTGGCGCCTGCCCTGGTAGCGCTGATGCTGGCCGTTTTGCACTCATCTTCGACTCAGGCGAGCAGCCCCCCGGATACGCCCGCCCGCCCCACGGTAGACTCCGTTGCTCACAACTCCGTCACCATCACCTGGACGGATCCTACGGACTCAAGCATCACGGGCTACCAGATTCACAGGCGCAACCCGGCTATCCACGAACGTCAAGAGTTCGAGGTCATCGAGGATGACACTGACAGTTCGGGCACAAGCTACACAGACAGCGGCGTAGCGCCTGAGACGCGGTATTTCTACCGCGTAAAGGCCCGCAACACTCACGGGTTGAGCAGTTGGTCCAAAGTCGCGAAAGTGACCACTCCGGCGGCTCCCACGCCGCCCGACGAGACGCCCACCGGCCTGCCGACCATAACGGGCACGGCGCGGGTTGGGGAGACGCTGAGCGCGGACACGTCAGAAATCAGCGACGGGAACGGCCTCACGAATGTAGCGTACACCTACCAGTGGATACGCAGCGACGGCGACACGGACACAAACATCAACGGGGCCACGGGACAGACCTACACCCTCACCGATGATGACCAGGGCAAGACCGTCAAGGTGACCGTCAGTTTCACCGATGACGACGGGTACTCGGCAACTCTGACTAGCAATGCCACGGGGAGCGTGGCCAGACCAATCAATTCCTCTCCCAGCGGCCTGCCGACCATCTCTGGTACGGAGTGGGTGGGTGAAACGCTGACGGTGGACACCTCAGGAATAAGTGACGCCAACGGGCTTTCAAATCCGCAGTTCACCTACCAGTGGATACGCAACGATGGCAACGCGGACACGAACATCTCCGGGGCAACGGGGCAGGCCTACACCCTCACTGACGAAGACCAGGGCAGACTGTCAAGGTGAGCGTCGGTTTCACCGATGACGACGGGTACTCGGCGACGCTGACCAGCGCGGCGACGGGGACAATATACAAGCCGCCCAATGCCTTGCCCGGCGGCCTGCCGACCATTACGGGCACGGCGCAGGTGGGGGAGACGCTGACCGCGGACACATCGGGAATCAGCGACGCCAACGGGCTTTCAAACCCGCAGTACACCTACCAGTGGATACGCAGCGACGGCGATACGGATGCGGAAATTTCCGGGGAAACCGGGCAGACCTACACCCTTACATCCGACGACAACCGGAAGTCCGTCAAGGTAACCGTGAGCTTCACCGACGACGATGGGTATTCGCACACACTCACCAGCGCTGCCACCGAAATCCTGGAGACTGCTCTGGCAGAGTCAACTATCTCAGCCTCAGAGCCGGACGGACAGGACTTCCCGGCCGACAATACGACCACGGGCAAAGTAGCCGTCGGAGCCGAAGGCGCCACGGGCAATCTGGACAGCGGCAGCGACACGGACGCATTCAAGATTGACCTGGAATCGGGGAAACGGTACCGGATCGACGTCGTGGGCAACGGCCCACGCGACTTCGCTAACGGCGGCACGTACCCCGGAGAACTGGAACTCATGGTGCGCACCTTGCAGAACACCGTTGACACCAGCTTTGTGCGCCTCAACGGGTTTGGCGCAAAGAACCCGGCCAACACCACGATCAACAACGTCGTCAACAAGGCGGGAGGGCCAGACAACGGCGCGCGTTCCGAGTTCGACGTGACGGCGACGGCCACCTACCTCGTCAAGGTCGTCTCCGACGGCAGTGCCACAGGCACCTATACAGTCAGGGCGTCGGAAATCACGTCCGAGCAGGCCTTCGGCGACTTCACCAGCCAATGGAACAGCGGGCGCATCAAGATCGACGACACCACAGCCATGACAGGCAACATCAGCGAGTCAGGGGACAGCGACTGGTTCATGGCATCGTTCGAATCCGGCAAGTGCTATTCCATCGAGGTAAAGGGCGAGCACACAAACCAGGCCCACGACGGCGGCTCGCTGACCGACCCCAAGCTGAAGGTGATGAACTTCTACGACTACTACGAGAAGCGATTCTACGACCCGGACACCCTCGCCTTCACAGGGGTGCCCGTCGACGAGAAAACCGTCGCGTACTACGACGAGACCTACATCAACCCTTCCAACTTCGAACTCCTCAACAGGGCCGACAAGATCTGCAACATGGTGAGGCCATACGACCAATCTGACAGCTACAAGTTGGTCTGCAACTACTACTGTGACGACAACGGCGGCCAGGGCAAGAACTCCCTCATCAAGGTGCGCGTCGGCACTGGTGGAGCCGGCGACTACGTGCTCGGCGTGGAAGGAAACGGATCGACGGGGACCTACAGCGTCTACGCCAAGGAGATTAACTGCCCCTCCAACTAGGGAGTGTAGAGCGCCGGCGGGCCCGCGGTCGTTGAGCAATATGACCTGACGCGAGTTGGGACCATTGACTGGCAGGAGTGTCGCGTCGCCCGTCCCGGCTCAGCGGCCAGTTAAGGGGATGAAATCTGGCGTGTTTGACTCCAACAGTTGCGTATGAGATGCAATCACTCCAATCGTGTCGCCTGGATGCAAGGGCTAATGAAACGCTGTTAGGTGCTCAGTCGGAACTATGCCGGCGCAGCTCTCGATAAACGTAGGCGAGCACACCCACTATGACCAGCGAAAACAGCACGATAATAATCGTAATCAGCCAAGGGGGGATGCCTGCCTTCTCGGACGTCGGAGGCTCTGCAGGTTCGATAGCATCGGCGATCTCCGTAACTGGGCTGGGCTCCGGTGTGGTCGTTGCCGTAGGCTCGGGCGTCGGAGGCGGGGTCGGCGTTGCCGCAACGGTAGGCGTGGGTGGCGGTGCTGGGGCGGGTGTAGGGGCAGCCGTCGGCATAGGAGTTGGTGTGGGTGGGAGCGTTGGCGCAGGCGTAGGCATCCTTGTGGGGGCCGGGGTTGGCCTTGGAGACGGCTCAGGCGTAGAGGTAGGTGTCGGCGTCGGTTCAGGCGTGGGTGTCGGCGTTGGTTGCGGCGTGGGTGCGGGAGTAGGCTCAGGCGTGGGTGAAGCAGTTGGCGAAGACGTCGGTACTGGTGTGGGCGTTGCAGTTGGCGTCGGCTCGGGCCCGACCCTCAGAGTGCTGTCACCGCCAATGTCCTCCTCCGTCTTGTTCTGGTCTCTGATGATGCCGGAGAATCTGTATGTCCCCTCCCCGGCGGGCGCTCGCACGGTATAGGTAAGCTCATCCTCCCCCAGCAACGTAAAGGTGAGTGTGCCGGAATCCACTTTCACAGCGACCTCAGGGAGGCTGGAACCCACGAGGCTGAATCCCTCCGGCAACGTTTCTTGCACCTGGGCAAAGGCCCCGTAGTCCTTAACCGCGATGGTCACCTGCACCTCGCCTTCCGGCAGCACCCACGGAGACTCAAAAGACCTGGTCGCACTGTGTCCGGTAGCCCCTGCCAGGCCGTTGGCCTGAAGCGCCATACCCCACAGGATAGCTCCCACGGCAGACAACAACACAATCAACGCAATCCACCGTCTGCTCATGGCGAGTCGTCTCCACCGGAAGGTGTGTCGGTTGAGAAGTAGAGATTCACGATCGCTATCGCGTCTTCATGGGAGATTACGTTCTCGGAGAAGGCCGCCACTGCCGCAATAGCTTCCTCTAGGTCAATCGTCTCGTCGTCGTTAGCGTCATAACTCACCGGAATTCCCGGCAGGTCCACGTCCTTGATCTCAATAACTACCTGGAGCCGACCGGACCGACGGGGAATACCGCTGTCAAGGGCGAGTATGCGAATCTCGTAGGTGTTGTTGAGGCGGGAGTCCACGGGATTCTCGTAGTCCGGTGACTCTATAAAGGTCAGGACGCCTTCGTCTGAGATCTGAAGATGTTCTGCATCGCTGCCTTCAAGCTGCCAGGAGATCTCCGTGCCTTCGGGGTCTTCTGCCGTGTACGTTGCCACCGGTTCGGTCCCATTCTCCGGGTACTGGATGTTCCTGGGCCCGTCGACCGTAGGCGGACGGTTGGAGACGCCTCCGCCTCCACTTCCACCGCCACCAATAGTTCGACCAGGACTGCGGCCATTGGTGCTCCCCTGCATTACCGGCGTGACGATAATGGTCACAGTGATGGTTGCGTCCACGCTTGTTGAAGGGTCGTAATTGGAGTCGAAGCCGTCGTGGACGTCCACCAGTACATCGTATTCATTCGTACCTTCCGGATCGTAGTCGAGGACCGCCAATGTCTTTAGCTGTCCGGTCGCGGGGTCGATTTCAAAGAGGTCGGCGTCAGACCCGGCCAGCGAGTAGGTGAGAATGTCGGTGGTGTCATCGTCGGTTGCCCGCAGGGGCGCGCCTATGTTCCTGCCCGCCGTCGTGCCCTGGCCGATGGAGCGCTCTGCGGTGGCGTCCGAATACTGGGGCGCATTATTCGTTGCAGGCCGGTTACTTGATTCCTCTATACGCACGGCAAGCGCAAACGATGCCTCCTTGCCACCGCCCCGATCGTCCTCGTAGGTGGCGACGGCCCGCACGTACTGACCGACGTCGTCGGAGCCTGCCGTGTAGACGCTCGAGGTAGCGCCCGATATGTCTCCCCAGTTGGAGCGGTTGGAGGAACGCTGCCATTGCCAGTCGACAGCGCCAACGACGAAGTCGTCGTCCTCCAACGTAGCTTCGAATCTCGTCCCGTCCCAGCCCCGCCTAGGCTGAATGGTGACGACGCCAGCTTCCTCCACGTCCGTCACTGTTACGGTTACGAACAGGGAGTCCGACAGACCCTCCTCGTCTTCGACGGTGATGGTCACGGAGTAGCCTGTCCCCTCCTCGTAGCTGGGCGGCGTGGCAAAGTGGAGCTGGCCGCGCTGGGAGATCCAGAAGGTGCTGCCGCTTACCGACCACGTCAGAGCGTCTCGCTCCGGGTCCGCGGCGGTGTAGGTGGCGACGGCGCGGTCCAGGTTCTCCGCGACGCTGGGCGAATCGTCACCGGAAATGACGGGCGCCTCGTTCACATCCGTCAGGGCGATGGTGACGCTCTGCCGGTCGTCGACGGCGTTGCTGTCCAGGTCGCCCACCGAGTTTTTGCCGTCGGAGACCTCCACGGTAACCCGCAGCGTGCGCTTGGTTTCGAAGTCCAGTTGCGCGCCGGACGCAACCCGCAGCTGCCCATCGTTGGCCCCGATGGTGAAGAGCGCCGCGTCCGTCCCACTCAATGTGTAGATCAGCAGATCGTTGTTGAAGTCCGTGGCCGTCACTGGGTCGCCGACTGGTGTGCCTCCGGTAGCATCCTCCGCGATCTCCCGTATGCCCCTCTCCGTCGCCGGAAACGCGGGAGCCGAGTTCACCGGCGGCGGTTGTCCTACGCGCGGTGACACCTTGACGGCCATCTTGCCCGAGTCCTCGCCGTCGTCGTAGCTGGCGATGGCGCGGATGTAGCCGCCCACGTCGGTGTCCGACGGAGTGAACGTGGCAAGCGTCGCGCCTGAGATGTTGGCCCAACCAGTCGTACTGCTGCGAGAGCGTGACCACTGCCACGTTATGTTGGTCGGGTTGTCATCGTCCTCCAGCGATGCCGTCACCGGGACCCGCGCCTGGATGGTGGCCGTCTCCGAGGAGAGGGTGACGGCGCCCGGCTCATCCAGGTTCCGCACCGTTATCGTCACGTCCTGAGTGTCGTCGATGACGGTCGACGTGGCTCCCGTCCCGTCCTTGCCGTCGTGCACCTCCACGGTGACGCTGTAGCTAGACTTGGTCTCGAAGTCCAGCGCGTCCTTCACACGAATCTGACCGGTGCTAGTCACGATGCTGAAGGAGGCCGCGTCTGTGCCCGTCAGGGTGTACGTCAGCGAGTCGCGCTCCGGGTCTTCCGCCGCCACGGGCGCGCCGATGTTTGAGCCCGCCCCCGTGTTCTCGTCCACCATGCGCTGGCCCGTCTCAGACGAGGGGAACAGCGGGCGGCGGTTTTCACTGGGCACCGGGCCGGTTATCGCCTCCGCCCGCTTGCCGCCGCCACGCCTGTCGGTGTACTCAACCGTGGCCCGCAGGTAGAAGTCCTCGTCGGCCACCACCGGCCTGTAGCTGCTGTTGGTCGCTCCCGATATGGGCGCCCAGCCCGTCCGCCCGTCCTGCGACCGCCACCACTGCCAGCTCCGACCGGTGATGCCGCCGTCGCCGTCCGTCAGGGTCGTTGTCACCAGCGTCCCTGCCTCCGGCATCTGATCCGAGAGGGTGAGGACGCCTTCCTCTTCCACGTCTCTTACCTGGACGGATATTACGGTGGTCGCGTCTATGGAGTCGTCGTTTATTACCATGGCGTTGACGTCAACGCCCTTGCCGTCATGCAACGTAACGGTGAAGAACAGAAAGCCGCCGGATCCCGTCGTCTCGAAGTCCAGCGTTCCGACGGTCCTAATCTGTCCAGTAGACGCGTTGACCTCGAAAAGGTTGGAGTCCTGCCCGGCCTGGATGCCGAATGTTAGATTGTCGCCATCGCGGTCCGTAGCCGTTATGGGTTCAGGGAGGGTCCTGCCGGCCCCTCCCTCGTCAATGGCCTGGCTTTGTCCCGATCGGAATCTGGGGTCCACGTTGGGCAGGGGATCCGCTTCCACGGCAGAGGTCTCTCCGCTCGTAAGCATTTTCCGGTTGGCGAAGATGCGGTCCGCGTTTCGTCGGTCAAAGTAGCTCACCTCAGCCCGCAGGGGCTTCCCGGTATCGTCCTCGTCCACCGTGTACGTCAGCGTGGTGGAGGCAGTAGAACCGATGGTGATGGGCTGCCACACCCCCGATTCCCGCGCCCTCAGCGTCCAACTGATGTTGGTCTGACTCGTGTCGATTTCCCCGTCGGGGTCCGACAACGTGAAGGTGATGGTGTCTCCCACAGCAGGGTCCAGGTTGCTCACCCTGACGACGCCTGTCTCCTCTATGTCCCGGACCGTCACCGTGACGGGCTGCATGGCCGTGCGCCGGTTTGTTTTGCTCAGTATGTCCGTCACTACCACGGTGAAGTTGTAGACGTTGTCCCCGCCGGAGTCCTTTGGGTCCTCGAAGCTGGGGGTCTCCTTGAAAACAACATTGCCGCCGCTGTCGATTTCAAAGTCACCCGCGTCCGTGCCCGTGAGCGACCACGTTACCCCGCCTTCCTCGTCACGCCCGGTGTACGACGCAATAGTCGGGAAGGCGTAGGTCGGCTCCTGGAAATTGGCGTCCAGAGTTGCGTCGTGTTCGTCGAGCCCAATCGCAGTTTCGACTGTCCCCGTGAACTCCGGACGCTCGTTGACGTCGAAGATACGAACAAAGACCTCATGCATCGAGGTATTGGTGCCGTCGGATGCGTTCACGGTGAACACGTACCCCTGAGCTCCTACATCGGTTGAAGAACCCATCGGGTCCTCGAAGTCCGGCACGATATTCCAGCGGGCGATGGCGCTCTCGTCAGCGTCGGCCGTCATGACAAAGCTCGTGTCCTCCGCAATGACGAAGTCAGCCGCGTCGGGACCCGTGATGGTCCAGATGATGTCCTGCCCCTCCTCGTCCCGGGCCTCGAACCGGTACCAATAAGCCTGGTTCGCCACAGTGGCGGGGATGGTGGAGAGATCGCTCGCCGTCGTCCCCGAGTCGTACTCGATCTCGTCTGCGTGCCGACCCGTAGACGGTTGAGTGAACCCCGGCGTCTCGTTGATGTTGGTGACCGTCACCGTCATCGGGTATTCCCGCGTGTTCGGGCCGTCGCTGATCTTCACGATGATCTCGTACATGTTGTCACCGGCCACGTGGCTTTCGGCGGTGTCCACGCGGTCCGTCGGCACCTCGTAGTTGGGCCGGTCCCGGAAGCTGAGGGTGCCGTGGCCGCTGGTGGAGTCCTCGGTTATCTGAAAGTCGGCGGCGTCCGTGCCGGCCAGTGACCACGACAGCTGGGTGAGGGTACTTATCTCCTCGTCCCTGGGTATGTAGGTCATCACATCCAGGTCCGCGGAATCAGCGTCCCACTCAATCTCCGCAAAACTCTCGTCAGGTACGCCGGCCGGGACCTCCGGCGTCTCGTTGACCGCGGTCACGGTCACGGTGATGTTGAACGTCCCGACGCTGTTCGATTCACCCGCACCGTCGTCCGCCTCCACGACGATTTCGTACATGTTGTCGGAGGCCCCCATCATGTTCGAGTCCGCCAGGTCGGCGGGATTCTCGAAGTCCGGTTCAATGCTGAAGGATAGGACGCCGGTCGTTCCGTCGATGCTGAAATGTGCCGCGTCCGTGCCGGTCACGTCAAACGTGATTGTTTGGAGACCGGCATTGTCGGCGTTGTCGTCGTCGGTTGCGGTGTAAGTCCCGATGACGAGCTCGGAGGCCGTGGCCGTATGATCGAATTCAATTTCCGCGAAGCTCGGCCCGGCGTCCCCGGTAATCACCGGCCTCTCGTTCAGGTCGTTGACGGTAATTGCGACGGTCTGGGTGTCTTCCAGCCTAGGACTCCCGTTGTCTCTCACCCGCACCGTCACGTCGTAGACGTTATTTGCGCCGGTATCGTCCGGCATCTCGTAGTCCGGCGAATTCTTAAACGAGAGTTCGGCCGTTCCGTTCACCGTAGATGTGATGTTGAAGTCGCCCGCGTCATTGCCCTGCAGGTCCCAGGACATCGTCCCCGTCGTCGCATCCGGGTCCATCGCCACGTAGGTCGCGACGACCCCCGTCGCGTTTTCGTTGAAGGTCGCGGAGCCGGGGGCAGTGGTCAGCGTGGGCGTCTCGTTGACGTCGGTGACAGTCACGGCGAGCGACTTGGAGACGCTGAGGTGGTTCGAAGCCCCCCGGTTGCCGTGAATGCCGTTGTCCGTGACCGTCACCGTGACGTTGTAGACGTTGTCGGCGCCGGCGTCCTGCTTGTCTTCGAAGTTCGGCGCATTCTTGAACGTGAGTATGCCGCTGGACGAGCCAATCTCGAAGAAGCTCCCGTCGTCAGCGGTCTCCACCGACCATGTCAGCGTGTTGTTCGCGTCGTTGGCCTGGTTGTTCGTGTTGTCCGGGTCCGTTGCGACGTAGGTGAGGACGGAGGTCTGGTTCTCCGCCACGGAAATGGCGGTCTGGGTGGTCGAGATCAAGGGCGTCTCGTTGACGTCGGTGACGTTGACAATCACCGAGACGGTGTCGTCTCTGAGGGAGTTTGCGTTGCCGGCGGCGTCCTTGTTGTCCCGGACGTTCACGGAAACGTCGTAGAACTCACGGTTTTCATAGTTATAGGTGATTCCGTCCTTGGTTTTGATCTGTCCGGTGCCGGAATCGATGGTGAAGGATGACGCATCGCTGCCGGTGAGCCAGTAGTACAGCGTATCAGCGGTGTCGTCGTCGGAAGCGGCCACGGCCGCGCCGACGTCTACGTTTGCTCCGGTGTTTTCCGCCACCTGCCGCGTTAACACACCGTCCACGCCAAAGGAAGGCTCGTTATTGCCGGGGGCAATCTGGCCCGTTACGGCGCTGGCCGACTTGCCGGAGCCCTGGGGGTCCGTGTAGGACGCCGTGGCGCGCAGGTACCTGTTTACGTCCACGGCCACGGCTGTATACATGCTGTCTGTCGCCCCGCTGATGGGGGCGAAGGGCCCCGAGGCAGAGGCCCCCAGTTCCCACTTCCAGGTCAGATTGCTGATGGTGCCGTCGAGGTCGGTCACAGACGCCGACAAGGTCTCCCCACCAATCTCCATGCCCGAGATCGTCACAGTACCGGCCTCGTCCACGTTGATGAGGTCGATGGTCACGGTGATGGTGTCATCAATGACGTCGTCGGGGTCGCCGGCGTCGTCCTTTTCGTCGCTCACACTCACGATGACGGTATAGCTGCTCTTGGCCTCGTAGTTGTACGTGACATTTGAGTTGAGAAATATCTGGCCGCTTCCTCCAAGTATGTGGAAGGAAGAGGCGTCCTGGCCGCTCAAGGCGTACTCCAGCGAGTCGCCGTCGTCGTCCGTGGCAGCCACCGGGTCCCCGATGTACAACCCCATTCCGCTGTTCTCCGGAAAGCTGCGCATCCCGGTCTCAGTGGACGGGAAGTACGGATGACGGTTGCCCGCCGCCACCTGGCTCGACGCGGCGCTGGTTGCGGACTTGCCCGAACCGTGGGGGTCCGTGTAGGAGACTGCGGCCTTCAGGTACTTGCCCACGTCCGCTGCCACGGGCGTGTAGGGATTGGATGTCGCTCCGCTGATGGGTGTGAACGTACCGCCTGCCGTGTCGGACTTCGACCACTGCCACGATTCGCTGCTGGTAGTCCCGTCCGGGTCGGTCAACGTCGCAGTCACCTCCTGCCCGGCCGTGATAGTGCCGGGCAGCGTCACAGCGCCGGCGTCGTCAATGTTGGTGACGGTGACGACGACGTCAATCATGTCGTCGACGGCGGTGTCGGTGTCGCCGTTGGTGCTGCCGGCGGTGTTGATCTTGCTGTCCCGCACGTTCACGGTCACGTTGTAGACATTGTTGCCGCCGTTGTCCAAAGGGTTTTCGTAGTCAGGGATGGCCTGAAACGTGAGCGCCCCAGTTGAGGAGTTAATGCTGAAATCCCCCATATCGTCGCCGCTCAGCGACCACGTAAACGTGTCATCCTCCGAGTCATCCCCCGCGTATGTAGCCAGCACTTCCGAAGTAGAAGTGCCCTCGGGCTTGCTGATGGAGGTGTGGGACGCCCCCGTGGTCGTGATATGCGGCGCCTCGTTTACGTCGGTGACATCAACGATGACATCAAAGGTGCCGCTCATTGCCGGCGAACCATTGTCGGTGACCTTGATGATCACCTGGTAGGTGTTGCTGGCGGGAGTTGTCGCGCTGCCCGGCGTCTCGTAGTCCGGCGCGTCCTTGAAGGAGAGTATGCCGGTGGTCTCCCCGATCTCAAACAGCGCACCGTCCTGGTTCCCCTCAAGACTGGTGTCGCTCTCCACCGACCACGTATGGCTGTCGCCTGTATCTGGGTCGTCAACCGTGTATGTGGCGACAATCGCAGTATTTTCGGGGTGCGTTGCGATATCCGGATCTTCGATTGACGGCGGTTCATTGACGTCGTTGACGCTGATGGTCACCTTGATGCTGTCGTCCCATTGGATGTCAGCGCCTCCGGCGGGGGTTTTGCTGTCTCGCACGTACATGGGTGCGACGTAGGAAGACGTGGTTTCAAAGTCCAGGTTTCCGAAAACTGATATCTGACCGGTGCTCGTGTCGATGAAGAATGTGGGAACGACGGTCGAGTGCAGCTGATAGGTCAGCGTGTCGCCCGTGTCATCGTCCGTGGCGGCGACCGGGTCCCCGAAGGCGGTCAGAGACGGCGTGTTCTCATCGACAGTGAGGGTGATCGTGTCGCTCGAGAACTCCGGCCGGTCGTTGGTCGCGCCCGTGTGGTTGGTCACAGACCAGCTTGTCAACGCCTGCGCGTCGTTGCCTGCGGGGTCCTCCACCGGATTTGACCCCACTGTGTAGTCCAACGTCACCGTGTCGCCGCTGGCGGCGCCTGTCGACAGCGTGAGCGCCACCTCAGCGCCGAGAACCGCGACGCTCGACGGGGTATAGTCTGTGCCGCCAATGTCCACGGTGTAATCTGAAGTTGCGGGAGTGGAGCTTTCGTTCAGGAGCTCGCTATAGATGAGGACGAGGGACGTCCCGTCCACGTTCGCTGCAAGCAGCAAGGGAGCGGTATTGTCGAACTGCGCGCGAGCGTCGCCAGGCAGCAGCATCGCGGTCAACACGATTAGAGCCGCCACGACGAGGGGAAGATGGCGCGAGGCGCGGGGTGCTTGCATCATCTACGCTAGCCTCATCTGCACTGAGCTTCGCTGAAGAGGCTCATACAGGTCCGCTCAAGCGACAGGATGGCCGGCGAAAAATCGGCACCGCAGTAACTTGGTGGGAGACCAGGAAGTGACAAACGGCCATTGAACCATTACGCCGCCACATAATGCTTCTCTAACGTGGTCGAAGCGGCTGCGAGTATTTGGACCTTGCCAGCCTCATCCATGTCCCTTTCGTTGGATCGTGACCATGGCCCACGCCTCAATGGATGACCACGGATTCAACTCTTAAGGATACATAAGCCGTATTATCTTCACGTTAGCATTATGGCGAATTACATCAAATTAGTGTTATGTTTGTGTAAAGTATGCAAAATCGCTTAAATTTGACCCAAGTTAGGCCGCAATCAAAGGGGCTAGCGACGGCGCAAATGAAAGGAGTTCGGCTACACGCAATGATGGGATGAGCGATTGAATAAAGAGGACGGATCCCCGACCTTTGCGAACTAGCTATTCGCTCTGCCGCCGATTCTTGGCGCGACAACCCGTGGTGGTACCTGAAGAGGAACGAGGGGTACGTGGAAACAGCGGTGTTGCTGGGACCATGGTGCTCGAGTAGTTGGCTCCGATAATTGCGCATGAAGGGAGCGCGAGGGGTGGTGCTCTTTTGTGAGCGTCCGGCGATGGAAATCACACACCATCACTTTAGAGCATGTAAATGTCAGGGGTCCTAGGTGTCCCAGCCTAATCATCTTTACCGTAATGGAGCATACGTCTCTCCTGGATCCGCCTCGTCTCATTCCGACGTTTACTACAATTGCTCTTCTATGGCCATGGTCCACGGAGCATATAATGCGATACCTTTGTCCAGCAGCCCACACTACGCGAAATCCGGTTGATTCATCCTGCAATTGCTTCCCTTGTATGTGCGGTTCTTCGGAAAGTCTTCCAGCTCTCTTACGAATGCCGGATTGCACGTGCATGTCCGGCATTGAATTGATCACTCCATGCGCTGTGGCGGTATTTTGGATTTTGTAGGACATGACGAATGTTGGTGGAGCCAGATGACTAATTTCATGCGTACGCTTGAACTATTTCAAGTGGCTGCAACTTGGGTGGAGGAGGGGCAATTTTGGTAAGCCGAGCCTATAGATTGGCGCAAAATGAGCTGGTGGTGCTGGTTTTGATTGCCGTCTTGGCAGCGTGTGGGAATGGGGATGAAGCCACGCCAGGGGCTGCGCTGACGCCGTTGTCTACACCGGAGCCGACGGTTGCGGCTACTCAGACCACAACGCCTGCTCTGTCGTCCGTTCCTACAATAACCGCCGTGCCTGCATCAACCTTCACCACGACGCCGTCAACCGCAACTCCTTCTTTCAGCCCCACACCACCCCAATCCCCCACGCCAACGAGAATCGCATCGCCTGAGCCTTCGCCCTCTCCTTCGCCAACAATAGCCTTTAAGCCCACTCCGACGCCTACACCAACGGAAATCGCAACCCCCGCTTCGTCGCCTGTGCCCACGGCTATCCCAACGCCAACACCGACCGCCACGCCAACCCCACCACCCACATTACCGACGCCTGAATTTGGCCCTGAGATCGAGGCGGAGGCGCTCATGGCTTCCTGTGTCTTCTACCTGGAAGTTGCGGATACACCGGACGAATGGGCGCAGGGGCTGATGGGGAGGGAGTCTTTGGGTTGGGACCGGGGCATGCTTTTCGTATTCGAGGACGAGCGCGAGTTGGGCTTTTGGATGCGGAATACGCTCATCCCCTTGGACATTGTGTTCTTGGACGAGGATCTTGAGGTAGTGGACGTTCAGACGATGCGGCCGGAACACGAGAACGAATCGAGGTCCTTGCCCATCTACACCTCCGCAGCGCCTGCAATGTACGCCATTGAGATAAACGAGGGTGAGGTTGAAAGATGCGGCATCAAACCGGAGGAGTCGGTGGTGCTTCGATTCATCAAACCCGACACCTAGTAACAGCCTCCTACCCGTGCAATTCGATTACGTCGCCGTCGGCAAGATAACGTCGATGTCGGCAAGATATCGGTTGACCAATAGAGAGAAGAGCTGAGGTTCTCATGGGAGGTGGCCTTATAGTCAAACGCCGACTAGAAGCGTTGAAGAGTCCATAAGTTGTCCGAGACTTGCCGGGTGGAGCTGAGGGGACTGTAGATGGCACCGTCTTCGAAATCTGGCTGGGGTCGCTGTGATCCCTGGCATCTTTGCTCCCGAAGGGGGATTCGAGCCTCCGTGGGTGGACTCGTCCATCGACGAAATGACGCAATAGCGAGCACTGATAAGACATCGCGCGTTGCCAGTGACTTTTTGTTGGACGACGATGACGGCGAGGCTCTCGTTGTTGTACACGCTGGCTTCGCCTAGTCCGGAGAGCCTATCCCGCGGGTGCGGGCCTTCGTACAACAGGTCCGCTTCTCGATTAACTCTCCAGCCTCGGTTGGAATTTTGTCTTTCCCGATGTTCCCTTTACCCGACGCCGGGCTGAGGCGATTCCCGGACAATCGGGGCAACACTATCCTCTTTACACCAAACTCACAGCAATTGGGATGTAGAAGGTCGTAAACTTAACGGTATACTTACACCGTGTCCTTATAATGGAGTGGCAATTGCCTTACTTGTGGGGCTGCGTTCTCTTCGCAAGTGACGGAGACAATCTACTGAGCAATTGCTAGGACATGAAGATACGAACGGAAAAGGCGCAACTGAAGGACCGAGAAGCATCAGAGCGGACTAGCTCAATTCTCCGTCCGCCGACTCATCCCGCCATATTGCAGTTTGTCTTCCTGGGAATACTTGCAGCTCTGCTGGCCAGCGCGTCAACCGTATTTGCCCAAGGCACAGCTCCAGACACTCCGGATAAGCCCTCTGGAACTGCGGTCTTCGTAGGAGGCGTCGATCTGGAGTGGAATGACGTGGCGAGCGCCGATTCCTACGAGGTACAGCTCTTCACAGACGGCCAATGGATTGACTTGCCAGGGAACGGCATCGAGATTGCCTTCTACGGGGCGGGGGCCATAATCAGCGAACTTGATCCTCGCGCCACCCTCTGGTTTCAGGTTCGGGCAAGGAATGCTAACGGGGCCTCGGGCTGGTCCAACTATTTTCAATTGGCCTCCACGAGTCAGTACGAACAAGGCCGACAGCCCAGACCTGACAACGTGACGGCCAGTGGTTCCCCCGTCGTCAATGGCTCACCACAGGTCGGAGAGACCCTCACGGCAGATACGTCTGGCATAGAGGATGGGAACGGTCTACAGAGGGTGCAATTCCGATTCCAATGGATATCTAATTCTGGAGGTACAGACACCGCAATCACGAATGCGACGGACTCCAGTTACACCCTGGTGGCAGCCGACGACGGCAACACCATCAAGGTTCGGGTGGACTTTACCGATAGGGGTGGGTATTCAGAGTCGCTGACCAGCGCTGCGACTGCATCAGTATCCTCCGTCGCAGAGGGGAGCAGCGGCGAAGGGTCTTCCCAGAATAGTCCCGCCACGGGAGCCCCGACGATCAGCGGCGACGCCCTGGTAGGGGAGACGCTTACTGCCGACACCTCTGGGATCGCGGACAGCGATGGACTGACCAGCGTTTCCTACGCCTACCAGTGGGTCTCCAACGATGGAAATTCGGACTCGAACATCAATGGCGCCACGGGGTCCAGCTACACCCTGGTGGCCGCCGACGTGGGCAAGACCATTAAGGTGAACGTGTCTTTCACCGACGACGCCGGCAACGCCGAGACCCTCACCAGCGCTGCGACGGCTGAGGTGGCCTCAAAGCCGGCGGCGCCGTCTCGCCCCACCATTGAAGCCGTCGCACACAACTCAGTAACTATTGCGTGGAATGACCCAGGGGACTCCAGCATCACGGGCTACCAGGTGCTCAGGCGGAACCCGGCGGTTCACGCTTCCCGCGTATTCGAGGTCATCGAGGACGACACGGGCAGTGCGGACACGAGCTACGAGGACACAACCGTGTCGCCGGAGACCACATATCGATACCGGGTAAAGGCCCGCAACGCCCACGGGCTGAGCGATTGGTCGGAAGTCGCGCCGAGGGTCACCACCCCGTCGGACCCCACACCGTCCAACGAGGCGCCCACCGGTCTGCCAACCATCAGCGGCACTGAGCAGGTGGGGCAGACCCTGACCGCCGACACCTCCGGCATCAGCGACGCCAATGGGCTCACCAACGTCCAATACGCCTACCAGTGGATGCGCAATGACGGCACGTCGGACGAGGACATCACGGGAGCCACCGGTCAGACGTACACCCTCACCGACAACGACTCGGAGAAGACCGTCAAGGTGAAAGTCAGCTTCTCTGACGACGACGGGTATTCGGAATCTTTGACCAGCGCGGCGACAGGCACAGTGGCAGCCCAAACCAACACGGAACGCACTTACGTGGCTTTGGACGGCGGTTCCTTCCACATGTGCGGCATCGCCAACGACGGTTCAATCCATTGCTGGGGAGAGGGTAACCGGGGTCAAACCGATGCGCCTGAAGGTACATTCAAGGCATTGGCTTCAGGAAGCGCTCACACGTGCGCCATCGCCACGGACGGATCAATCTCCTGTTGGGGCTGGAATACATGGGGTCAGGCCAGCCCTCCGGCAGGTACGTTCAAGTCCATCGCATCGCATTCGCGGCACTCATGCGCCATTGCCGTCGACGACACAATCGCTTGCTGGGGATACCACAGCTTCTACCAGAATGCCTCGCCCGCCGGCACGTACAAATCGATGGCCATCGGTTGGGAGCACACCTGCACCATCATGACTGACGACACCATCTCCTGCTGGGGACTGAACGACCAGGGACAGGGCAACTTTCCTAACGGCGCGTACAAAGCAATCACGGCCGGATTCGTTCACACCTGCGCTATAAAGAGTGATGATTCGATAATCTGCCGGGGAATGAACAACAGGGGTCAAACACGAGCGCCTGCAGGCTCCTACGTGAGCCTGAGCGCGGGCGACTACCACACCTGCGCCATCGCCACCGACGGCACCATTGCCTGCTGGGGTGACAGCCGCAGTGGCAAGACCAATGCGCCCGGGGGAACATTCAAGAGCATCGCCGCGCATGATGGTCAGACCTGTGCCATCGCCACCGACGACTCGGTTAGCTGCTGGGGGGTTAACGGAGACGGTCAAACCGATCCACCGTCGGGCGCCTTCAAGGCCATGTCGCTCTCTGCTTATAGCACGTGCGGCATTGCGACGGACGGCGAGGTCAAGTGTTGGGGATGGAACTTTGACGCCCGTTCCGGAACGCCCTCGGGCACTTTCGAATACGCGGCAATGGGCCGAGAGCATGCGTGCGCCATCGCATCTGACGACACAATTTCCTGCTGGGGATATAACGAATTCGGCCAAGCCGACGCGCCTGCGGGTACTTATCAGCACCTGGCGGCCGGGTATGACCACACCTGCGCCATCGCAACGGACGATACCATTACCTGCTGGGGATATGGCGGAAACGGTCAGACTAACGCTCCCTCGGGTACTTACCAGAGTATTGTGGCCGGCGATGACCACACCTGCGCCACCGCAACTGACGGCACCGTCGCCTGTTGGGGACTAAGCGCAAACGGCCGCACCAGTGCGCCCACGGGTACCTACAAGGCGATTTCCGCGGGTTCTGCGCACACCTGCGCCATTGCAACCGACGACACCATCACCTGCTGGGGAGACAACCAGGACGGCCAGACTGACGCGCCTGCAGGCACTTACAAGAGCATTAGCGCCGGCGACGATCACTCATGTGCCGTGGCCACGAATGGCAGTGTCGCCTGTTGGGGCAGCAATGAGAACGGCAAGTCGAAGGCGGCCGATGGGACATTCCAGAGCGTAAGCACCGGCAAGTATCACACCTGCGCCATTGCAGCTGACGACACCGTTACCTGCTGGGGATACAACAAATATGGCCAGGCCGACGCACCTGCCGGGACCTTTCAGAGCGTGGGCATGGGCGAGTTTCACAGCTGCGCCGTTACCACGGACGACACCGTTGTGTGTTGGGGTAACGAGCGGGGCGGCAGCTGTGATGCTCCTGCCGGGACGTACCAGAGCATTGTGGTACATTCCGACCATACATTGGCCATTGCCACGGACGGCACTCTTGTCGCCTGGCCCACTCTGCCCGAAGGCGTGTCCTGGGTTGGCGGTGACTAACAGGCACAGCCGAGATTTGCCCCGCTTTGCTTCGCGCGCCGGACTTCGCGGACATCTTCTTTTTGCATCAGACAATTGAAGGGCCCTCACCATGAGCACAATGAGACTCGTCACGATCTCTTGCTTGCTGGCTGCAGCAGTAATTCTCACTGGGTCTGATTGTGGCAATTCTTTTGAGATTCAGAGGATAACGTCTGGTGAGGTTCAACTTGATCCGAGATGGACAGGTGACGGTTCAAGTGTGGTCTTTGGTTTTAGCTATGTCCCACAGGGTATTCGTCCTGTTGGGGGAAGGTATCACGGAATCTTCGTCGTGAACACTGAAGGATCAATGCTCAACAGATGGGTCCCTCAGGAAAGTCCCCAGGATGAGGAATTTGCCATAGACTTTGCTCCAGACTTAGAACCAAATTCGTCCAGGGTAGTCTTCTCCACGCTCCGAAATGGATTGGAGGGTGACAGGGACCTGGAGATTGCGACGGCAAATCTGGATGGCTCAGGCTATACGAGGTTGACCGACAGTGTTCGCTCTGATAGTAATCCGGCCTGGTCTCATGACGGTTCGCGAATCGCCTTTCTGTCCAAAAGGGAACAGTCCGGCGTCTATTTGATGTATGCGGACGGCTCAAATCAGAGATTGCTACATCATGAAACTAGTGCTGCTAGAGATTTGGTGTGGTCTCCCAAGGGCGACTATATTGCATTCCGGGATGGACTGCGCCTCTACACTGTTTCAACCCACGATCGGCCATCCCCACAATTACGCTACCATTTGGGATTGTCCAGGACTGCTCCGGCATGGTCACCCGATGGACAGTGGATAGCCTTCAGCATAATGGAGCCGGTGCCTGAAACCGTGGAAACGGAAACCCTATTCATCGCCAGGCCGGATCTCTCGGAAGTTTACAAGCTGATGCGATTCGAAAACCCTAGCGGTAAACCCCCACGCCTGAACAATCTGTCTTGGGGTGCCGACCTGGGAGTGATTCGATTTACGATGTACGACGACAATGATGGACACGCCCTCCGCAAGATAATAAGTAATGGAGAGGATTATGGACCAATTGTAGACATAGAACCGGGAGCTCAAATAGCCTGGTCGCCTGACTATCGCAGGGCCGTAGTCTCGCTGACGCAGACAAGTTTCGGCTCTTCCCGCGATAAATTCACTGCTGGTGCGGTGCTGCTCTATACGATTGCGGCAGATGGTTCGGATAGACGTCCCCTGGTAAGAATGGGTTGGGATTGGCCGGAGGCCGCCAACAAGCAGCGCGTCGGCGATAGAGTAACCATAACCCAAACAGCCGATCCCGCAGAGACTGGTTTTTTGCAGCTGGTCGTCTTCTCGATACACACTCCAGCCGCAGTTTAGCGTGCCGGATCCCTGCATCTCGCACATGGTCGACGAAATCCAGCTTGGCGACAATTGCGCACGACTGCAGCCCGCCATCGCCGCCAAGGCACGGGGTGTCGCGGACAACGAGGTGAACCGAATAGCTGAATCATCGGAAACAGTAAGCGGGAAACCGAACCATGAAGAGACTTTGCTAACGAAACACCGGGTTCGAACCCCGTATTGAATCGTGCCTGGAGGTATGGCGCATACGGGGTTCGAACCCGTGATCTCCGCCTTGAGAGGGCGGTGTCCTAGTCCACTAGACGAATGCGCCAAGAACTATCGTCATTCTATCACATCTTCCTTTGTCCACCAAACCAACTGTTGTATAATCTATAGGGCCAGTCACTGCCGAGTGGTGTAGTGGTAGCACTCGTGACTCTGGATCACGCAACCCTGGTTCGAATCCAGGCTCGGCAGCCAACTAACCCTGTCATATTGAGCGCAAAAGCACCCCAATTTACCTATTTTTGTAGCTAAATAAGGGACTTGCTGGTTCTGCGCAATGGCGCTCTGTCGCCACGTCCAGGGCTGTCGTCGCTTAGCCGGCTATTAGCAACTCTCTCAGCTCTGGCGGTGTTTGACTTCCGATAAGGCTGTCTGTAGCATCGCTCGCGTCGGCATTATGTTAAGGCCAGTGCCTTAACGATCCCCAAATCTTCACCAATCTATTTTTTAATTGAGAGGTTCCAGAATGTATCGAGAACGAATTGTGTTGAACACTACCTACGCCTCAGGCGGGGCGGCGGCAGAGCTCCTGAAGAAGGTCAACGAGATTTCCGTGCAACAGGGTCTTCCCAAGGCCCGCATCCTCCAGAACATTTCGGGCCGCCAGCTCACTTACGTCTACGAGAGGGACTTCGATAGCTTCGACCAGTTCCTGGAGGCCCATGACAATCTGGTCAACTCCGATGAATTCAGGCAGTGGTTCCCCGACTTTCAGGCTGCAATGGACTATGGGTCTCAGGAGTATTACACCATTATCGACTGACAACCAGCGATGAGAGCCATTCCCCCTTTAACGAAGGGACATCTGATGCGTTTCAAGGAAGCTGGCAGTAGCGTCAATTGTATGTTGAATGTCGCTATTGGTGTGGGCGCCGTAGATGTAGGCGCGGGTAGGCCTGCCGGGCTGAAGGAAGATGCCGTTGTTGAGCATGTGCCTCACGTAGGCCCTGTACTTCTCCATGCCGCCGGACTCCTCGTAGCGGAGCATGTCCCGATAGTTGGAGGGCGGCTCGCTTTCGAAGTACAAGCCCCAGGTGGAACCGTACCCGTAACAGACGGCGCTTATTCCCAGCCGGTCTATCACTTCGTTAATGCCGCTGCGTAGATTGTCGCCCATCGCGTATAGCCGTTCATAGAACCCCGGCCTGCCCAGCATCTCGATGGTCTTGAGAGAGGCGACGGTGGAGACGGGGTTGCCGTTGTAAGTACCGGAGAGGAAGGCGGCGCCGTTGGGGGTTAGGGTGTCCATGAACTCGTTTTTGCCGCAGACTGCCGAAATGACGTAGCCATTCGCCATAGACTTGCCGTAGACCGCTATGTCCGCGTCGATGTTCCACTTTGTCTGCAGTCCCCCAAGGTCGTGCCTGAACCCCGTGATGATTTCGTCTAGCACCAGGGGGATGTCGCAGGACTTGCAGAGGTCCTGCAGTCCCTGAAGGAATCCCGGCTTTGGCAGGATGCCGTGTCCGTGGATGATGGGTTCTACGATGACGCAGGCAATTTCGCCCCGCTCCCTTTCGAGTCGTTCGGTGGCGGCGTCCAGGTTGTTGTAGGGCAGGACAATAGTGTTTTCCAGGATTGCGGGCAGGGTGCCGGAGGTATCGGCAACTGCGTTGGGACTGGAGTCGGACCCCATCAGCTCCCTGGGGGAGTTGGTGCTGATGGCCAAACCGTCGGCCCAACCGTGATAGCCACCTTCAAACTTCACAATCTTGGGCCGGTCGGTGTAGGTGCGGGCCATTCGCACGGCGAACTGCAGGGTGTCAGTCCCGGCGTTGCAGAAGGCGGTCTGCTCTGCGCAGGGGATGATTTCCCCGAGCTTCTTCGTTAGCTCCACCTCGAAGGTGTGGGGCTGGGCAAACTGGACGCCGCTGTTCCTTATGGTGTCTATGACTGCGTCGTCAAGTTCCGGCTCAGAATGTCCGAGGATGATTGGGCCGGCGGCGGCATGGTAGTCGATATACTCGTTGCCGTCCAGGTCCCACAACCGGTTGCCGCGGGCCCTGTTGATGTAGAATAGGTCGCCTTCCCACCCCTTGGCGTCGGGGGCGCCTCCAGGCGAGTATCGGCGCGCTTCCTCAAAGTAGGCTTGGGACTTTGAAAGATCTAACTTCAGCTCAACGTCTATCATGGCTTCCACCTCACGTTAACGGCATGGGCAATTGTTGCGGCACAGTGGAGAATCTGGTTGACGGCCCATTGCATAACCGCATTTGCGAGGGGCGGCTTCGCAACAAAAAGCGCAACCGCATTAGCTTTGTCAGCATCTGTCATCTTCGCACCACCCACCATTTCTAAGCAAGGGCCCATGACTACTATCTTGCGTACCTGGCCGGCTGTCAAGCCGCACCGGCCCGAGCAGTGCCCTGGAGTTCCTCCTCACAGCCGACGATCTTGGCATCCGGCCCATCGCCAGCAGAGCGCTACCCCGGACGGTCAGGACCAGCTCGTCACAAGGCCTATGAGATGGGGCCGACGACTATGTAGTGAAACGTCTTTCTCCAACTGAACCGTTGCCCGCACAGCTACAAATCACAACGAAACCTCCAACCGTAATGCCCACTATTCGGCCCTCCCAACTCAAACTCCTCACAAGATAGCCTATTTCGGGAAGCAGCTTTCGTTTCAATAGGTTAGAATTGCGGCAGCAAGAAGTGTTAATTGCATGATAAACGCGCCAATTACATGACCGAACTTCACTCCCTACGACTCGAGACCGGCGGCCCCGGAAACTCTGCTGCCCTCCATACGAAGTCCAACCCCTGGCGGCGGAACATTGATAGTGGTAGAGGCATTTAGGGCCCGCCGCTCACTGCCGCTCCAGCTATCGAAAAAACTACTGAGAAGGACCTATGAAGATCGCATTTATCGGAACTGGCAACATCGGCAACCCCATGGCCCGCCACGTCGTTGAGGCCGGCCATCAGGTGACGATCCACGACCTCAACCGCCAATCCACCATTAACCTCGAAGAGATGGGCGCGACCCTGGCGCCCACGCCCCAGGCCGCAGCCGAAGGAAGCGAAATCATCCTCACCTCCCTGCCAGGCCCTCGCGAAGTCGAGGCCGTCGCCCTCGGCGACCAGTCCGTTCTGCAGGGCGCGTCTGAAGGCGCAATCTACGTGGACCTCTCCACCAGCTCTCCCAGCCTCGCGCGACGCATCCATCGGGAATTCCAGGTCCGCGGCGTTGCCGCCCTGGACGCTCCCGTCAGCGGCGGCGTCCCGGGCGCGGAGGCCGCCACCCTCTCCATCATGGTCGGCGGCGACCGCAACGCCTTCGAAACCGCTTCTCCCGTCCTGCGGGCCATGGGCGACAAGCTCATCTACTGCGGGCCGCCGGGCAGCGGCATGGTGTGCAAGATCTGCAACAACCTGGTCACCATGAGCCTCGCCGCCTTCCTACCGGAAGTCCTCACCCTCGGCGTCGAAGCCGGCGTCGACCTGAAGACCCTCGCCAAGTCCATCACCAGCGGCTCCGGCAACAACTGGGTGCTGGAGGGCAAGTTCCCCACCACCCTGTTTCAGGGCAAATTCGACCCCGGATTCACCCTCAACCTGGCCTCCAAGGACGTGCATCTCGCCACCGAGCTTGGCCGGGAGTTGGGACTTCCTATGGAAGCCTCAAACCTCTTCGCCCAGATATACCGCGCCGCCTTGCGCAAGGGGCTGGGCGACCTGGACGCCGACGCCGTGGCCCTCCTCTACGAAAGCCGCACCGGCACCAAGCTTCGGTTCACTGAAGACTAGTTATCTGTCCTTTTCAATTCTCCTTCATTCAGCCGCAATATGGACGCCTTCGATAGGTAATCCCTGCTGAAGGGGTCCAGGTCCGTCGCCGTAATCACCGACTGACCGTAGGCCAGCACCCGCTCCAACACCTGCTCCCTCCGTCCTTCGTCCAACTCCGAGAGTATGTCGTCCAGCAGCACCAGGGGCTCTTCCTTGTAGGCCGAAAGGTACTGGGCCTCGGAAAGCCGGAGAGTCAACGCCAGGGTGCGGGCCTGCCCTCGAGAAGAATAGACCCCCATGTCGACGTCATCCACCAATAGCTGAAAGTCGTCCCGGTGCGGCCCAAGAGCCGTCGACCCCAGGCGGACCTCCCGGTCTCTCAAGGCTTCCAGACCCTTCAAGAATTCTGCGGCGCACTCTCCCGCGTCTTCGCCCCGCGCAACGCTTGGCAAGTACTCCAGCCGCAGGTCCTCTGCTCCGCCCGTCAGTTCCCGCTGGGTGACCCTGGCGGATTGCGCCAATACTGTCATCGTCTCCGTCCTCTGCCGGACAATCAGAGAACCGGCTTGAACAAGCTGCTCGTCCCAGAACGCCATCTCGCTCCCCCGTGCCCGTCCATCGCGAATGAGCTTCAGCAACTGATTGCGCTGGTGAAGCACCTTTTGATATCGCTGCAGAGCCCGCAGATAGGCGGGACTCGACTGGGAAATCAGTATGTCCAGGTAGCGCCGCCGGACCGAAGGAGAACCCTGCACCAGCCGTATGTCCTCCGCCGAAAACAGCACCACGTTCAGGAGTCCCACCAGTTCCGCCGCCGTCCTCCGAACACCGTCTACCCGCACCTCCTTCCGCACCGAGTGGATGGGCGCGCCCTCTGAAGCTGCGCTGCGGGCCCTGAAATGCGTCTGATATCCGACGATAATCCGGGTGCGGCTGTCATCCAACTGCACCGTTCCATCCACGGCCGCCTGCTCCAGGGTCGACGCCGCCTCCCAGTTCACCACCTCACGTTCGTTCTCAGCGCGGAAGGACTTGGCGATGGCCAGCAGGTAGATTGCTTCAAGGATGGTCGTCTTGCCCTGGGCATTGGCCCCTACAATGAGGCTTGGGCCTTCAGGCACGTCAACTTCCAGCCTCCGGAAGGACCGAAAGTTCACCAGATTGAGACGCGCCAGGTGCATGTCAGACCGCCTTCGTCCCGGAGGTCAGGTGATGACGTCGAAAAGTCGGCAGCTAGTCCGTGTCTTCCATTTCCTGGATCTTTCGCTCCAGGTCCTGCACCTTCGACGCATCATCGTCGGAAAGACCGTAGCAGCGCTCCAGATACAGCTGCGCCAGGCGGGTGCCCCGGCTGGAGCTGTCCTCGGCCGCGTCAATCAGCTTGCCTACGTAGTAGCGTTCGGGCAGAAAGCGGGCCAGCGTGCGAAGCTCGTTGCCCACCTCTTCCCGCATCTCCCGGTCTCGACCCTCCACGGCATAACGGAACTTTACCACAAGCTTGGAAAGCTCGTTCAACCGGTCCTTCTCCCCCAACAGGCTGTACATCACCTCGTTGACGCCCAACCCCTCCTCCGCAGGTTCCTCCAATACGGGCGCCTTCCGCGAATCGTCAAACTTGGACCAGGCCTCGGAATATTCGTGGGCAATCTCGCCTACCGTCTGCATCCCGCCCGCCACGTCCTGTGGCGAATGAAGGCCGCCGTATATCAGGTCGTCCCCTCGTGCTTCCGCCAGCTGCAGCAGCCGCTCGTAGCTTTCCACGTCCTCGGGCACGGGTGGCATGGGGAAGGACGAAATCTCCGCTGCCGAAGCGGCGCCAAGGGAGGAGGCCAGGAATGGAGGGACGTACTTGGCAATGTTCACCGGCAGCGGAAATACCACCACGTAGGTAGCGTACAACTTCTCCGAGTCCATGCTGTCTCGGAAATAGACCAGCGCATGACCGCGCGGGTTCTGCGAATCGCCGATTTCGAAATCTAAGGCCATCAGACTCTCAGAAAAGCTAGTGCTCTAAATCAATAGTCAAGATTGAGATGGATAAAGTATAACCCATCGTCACCCGCTAGATGACTGCTGTGGCCTCCACTTCAACACGGAATTCCGGCTCCGCAAGCCCGCTTATGAGCACCAGGGTACTGGCAGGAGGATTGTCGCCCGTCAGATGCCTGTCCCTCGCGGCGCGAAAGCCCGGAATGTCCTCCCTGTGGGTCAGATATACCGTTATCTTCGTCATGTCCTCGAATCCCGCACCCACCGACGCCAAAGCCGCTCTCAGATTCTGGAAGACCTGGTCCGTCTGGGACTCGATATCTTCGCCTGCAAGGGTGCCATCAGGCCGACGTCCCACTTGCCCGGATATATACGCAACGTCTCCTGCCTTCACCACGTGGGTGAAGCCTCTCGGCGGGGCTACGTCGGAAGGATTGATGTGTTCAAGCGCCATCATGCGCCTCCTCTGTAAAATGGCCGATCAACAGGCTTGAAGAAAAGTATGTCGGATATGCCGCCTATGCGCACTTCCCGCCATTGCGGCTCAACTTTCAGTCCTGTTCTGAGTTGCGAAGGGTCCATGCCGCCAATCCGGTGGACGATGCCACCTCGCACGCCCTCCCATCCAATAACCGCTGCCGCCACCGGCTCCGACAGATTCTCTTCGTCCAGATTGCGATGCACCAGCGTAAAGGTCTTCACGTATCCCGGACCTTTGACGGGACTCCACTCCTGCGTGTCCACGAAGCACCGCTCACAGTATATCTTGGGAAGCAGGAATCTCGACGCGCATCCCGAACAGTTGGATGCCAGAATCGTCTTTTCGTCCCTCAGCGCGGAGAAGAATCGCTGTCCCGCAACACCCACGGTATAGCGATGGTGGATGGGGATATTCCCCCGCCACTGGGTTATGCGCTCCGGACTTAGGATTTCTTCAGTCATCTGCTGGCTCGCCTCCAAGCGCCTTCGAAATATCAGTCGATCAGCTTGAAATAACGAATGTCGGTGATGGAGCCTTCCCGCTCCTCCGCGGGCTTCCACACCGCCTGCACCCTCTTGCCAATGGCCACCCTGGAAGTGACAGTTTCCAGGTCCTCCCCAACTTCTCCCAGCACGTGAAGGATTCCCATGCCCGGGCTGGCCCCGTCAATCTCAATTACGGCTGGGACCTCCGGCGTTTCCCGACGGGTGGCGTCCCAGTTTACGAAGCTCACGGAGAAGGTGTTGATGACCCCCGTATCCTGCAGCTTCGTCCACCGGTCCATCGGCACGTAGCAGAGTTCGCAAAATGCTCTCGGCGGAATCACGGTACGTTTGCACTCGGAACATCGCACGCCGAGAATCTCCCCGTCCTTCAGACCAGCCATGAACCGGCCAACGGCGGCTCCCGTGTCCCACTCATACTCCATCTTGCCCCGCCAGCGTGTTGCGAAGACTTCGCCCTGGGTCAAGGCCTGGTCGGTCAAGGACGTTCCCGCAAACGGCTCCACGTTATCTAGCTCTGCTTTCCTAGAATCACAACCGTGCCCACCTGCATCAGGTCTCCCCAAGCCTGGGCCAGACCCCGCTGCACCGACCGCTTGACTTGTCGCTTACCCGCGCGACCCTCAAGCTGCCAGAATATCTCCGCCACTTTCATCACGCCCGCTGCCGATATGGGATTGCCGACGCCAATCAGTCCGCCGGAGGGCGTGGACGGAATGCCGGTCTCCGTGTCCCTGTCCCAGAATCCCACCTCAACGAGCCGTGGCGCTTCACCCTTATCCGCCAACTGAAGCCCTTCCAGGTGGTGAAGCTCCTTGTAAGCGAAGGGATCGTAAGGTTCCACCACGTGAATGTCCTTGCGCGGATCGGTAACTCCGGCCATATCGTAGGCCATCCGCGCCGCCTTCTCCACGTAGCGAGGATAATACAGGTCGCGATTGGTCCAGTAGGACGTGTCCAGATTCCAGCCAACCCCTTCTATCCATACCGGGTCCAGCCCCCGCTTCTTCACGAACTCCTCGGAGGCCAGCACCATGGCTCCTGCTCCGTCACTCACCGGCGAGACCATCAGCCGCTGCACCGGCCAGGCCATAACCTCCGAGTCCATTATCTGCTCAATCGTGTAGTCCCCAGAGATGCCGGACTGCGACGAGGGATGGTCCATACCGTTGCGTTTGTTCTTCTGCGCCACCCTGGCGAAGGTGTCCATGGGAACTCCGTGGGTGGTCATGTACCGGTTCATCTCGAGGGAGAATATCCAAAGCAGGTTCACTCCCAGCGGCCTCTCCAGAAACTGGTCGTATATGGCGTTAAAGCAGCCCTGCGGATGGGGAAGCGCCGACGACATCTTCTCTTCGCCCACCACCAGACAGGTGTCAAAGTGCCCGCTGGCAATGTGGTACCAGCCGTTGATGATGCCAAACACGCCGGAACCGCCGCCCACGTAGCTGCGCATGAACGGCTTGCCCCGCGCGCCTGACCCGTCAGCCAGATATTCCCCGTTCATGTGTACGCCGTCGAAGGCGTCCGGAGCCGTCACCGACACCACCGCCTCCATGTCGTCAATTTGCAGCGAAGCGTCGTCCAGCGCCGCCCGGGCAGCCTCGAATGCCAACTCCTTGGGCGTCTCCAGGGCACGACGCATGAACTTCGTCAATCCGGCTCCCAGAACTGCCACGCGATTTCTACCCATCAGGCAGCCTCCAGAATCGCCACGCCTCCGGTGGCGGTGGGTACTCCCCGCCACGACTGCGCCAGCCCCAGCTTGACGTTGTCCAACTGACGCCATTGCGCCTCGCCCCGAAGCTGAAGCACCAGCTCCAGCACGCTGCGAAGCGCCGAAAGCTCGTGGGTGTAACCACAACCCAAACTTCCACCGGAAACGTTCACTGGCAACCGTCCATCGAAACTGAACTCGCCGCTTTCAAGCATGGCGCCGGAGCGACCGGAAGCCGCCAGGCCCAGCGCCTCCAGGTGCTGCAATTCCTTGTAGGCGAAAGTATCGTCCACCTCGGCCAGATCTATCTCACTAGCAGGTTCGATAATCCCAGCCATTTTGTAGGCGCGGCGTGCTGCATCTTCGGCATAACCCGCCCTTCCCCAATCTCGCTCTTCCAGGTTCGGGGTCTCCTGCCCCCAACCGATGCCCCTTATGTAAACCGGACTGCCCCTCATTCCCGCTGCCGCTTCCTCCGTTGCCAGAACCATGACTATAGACCCGTCAGCAGTGCTGGCGCTCTGACCCTCCCTCAACGGGTCCGCGACAACCTCCGACGACATCACGTCGTCAACGGAAAGACTGCCTCCATAGGCCGCCATCGGATTTCGCTGAGCGTTCCCCCTGTTCTTGACCACAACCGCCGCCGCCTGCTCCGCCGTGTTTCCGGATGTCTCCAGAAACGCCCGCATCTCCATCCCCGCAACGAACCGAGGGTGAAAATCGAAGGGGCGCACGCTTACCGGGTCTAACGCCATCGCCTCCACGTAAGCCGGATAGAGAACGTTGGAGGCCTTTGACCGGCCTTCAACTACCGCAACGTCAAACTCCCCCGTCTGAAGCTGCATGACTATCGCGCCCAGTGCCGTGATTCCGTCCGAAGTAATCGTGTGCACGGGCTTCAGCACCGCGCCCAACTGGTCAGGCACGTACTCGTCGACGATGGCCGTGCCCTCAAGGTAGTCTTCGCTGATGGAAACGAAGGTGTCTACCTGGTCCGGCTCTATGCCCGCATCCTGGTATGCGTTTACCGCCGCCCCAAATATCATCTCCCGAAATGAGACCTCCGGAGAGGAGGGACGGAAGGGGGTGTAGCCAACGCCGACTATGGCAACTCTTCGGGGCATCAGCTGACCACCAATAGGCAAGTACCGATCATGGCTCAAGAATTGTAGCCGCCGATTCCACGCCTTTCAACCTCACTCTCCCTCACGTCAATTGAGAGGATTCCGCCACGTCAGACCCGGAAACCGTCCAAAGTCCGCATCGTTGGAATGGACATCCGCCCCGTACTCCATCGCAATGGCTGCAATGTGACAGTCCATCACCAGGTTGCCCCCAATCCCAACCGCATCCAGACACCGACGTAACAGTCCCAAGTGCTCACTACCGGGATTCAAGGCAATGACGTGTGGCAACTCAAACCACTGGTCTACGATTTCCATTGCCTCGTCTGGAGTCAGGGGTTCATAAACAATTCGAGGGTTTGTAATCTGGCGAACGAAACCGGTTACGACAACCCACGCTAGACCCACAGGCTCCGCTCCACGCAACAATTCATCCCACCACCGCCGTGCAGCAGTGTGTTTGGGCGTGTTGTCATCGTATGCATAGATGAGGAGGTTAACATCCAGAATTATCACTTTGGTCTAATCGTGAATCCCCCTTCGATCGCGAAGCCAATCAGGCCAACGGCTACTATCTTCACCGTAAGTTAGCCTCAGATATCTCTCGTCATCTTCATCATCAAGGATCCGCTTATGGCATTTCGGATCATCATCCTGCGCATACCCGCTGTTCACCGTCTTCACCCCATAGGGAATCCCAGGGGCTTCACCCACCCTCGGCGTGAGTTCCTGCCGTAGCGTGTCGATTACAATCTGCTCGATGGACTCATTCAAGCTGTGCGCCCGCTCCCTTAGAGCATCTATCAAGTCCTCGTCCAGGTACAACGTCAATTTCTTCGTTCTCATGATGACAATATCATACCATCAAATGTTCCACATGGTCTACTCTCCCTCCCCCTCCATCGAGTCCAGTACCACATGGATGTCCTTGTCGCCGCGCCCGCTCAGGCACACCAACACGATCTCATCAGTCGAAAGCGTGGGCGCCAGTTTAGACACGTGGTAGATTGCGTGGGAAGGCTCCAGCGCAGGAATGATCCCCTCCGTCCTGCACAGCAGGTGAAATCCCTCCAACGCCTGCGCGTCGTTGACCGACGTGTACTCCGCCCTCCCGATGTCCTTCAGGTAGCTGTGCTCCGGCCCCACCCCGGGGTAGTCCAGTCCCGCCGAAATGCTGTGAGTCTCCACCACCTGTCCGTTTTCGTCCTGCAGCAGGTAGGACATCGCGCCGTGCAGTACCCCGGGCCGTCCCGCCACCAGCGTCGCCGCGTGTTTCGAGCCTGGACTCCCTTCCCCTCCTGCCTCCACTCCCACTAACCTGGTCCTTTCGTCTCCCACAAACGGATGAAATGCTCCGATGGCGTTGCTGCCGCCGCCAACACACGCAATCACATAGTCAGGCAGCCGCCCCACCGAGTCCAGAAGCTGACGGCGCGCCTCGCGGCCTATTACCGACTGGTAATCTCGCACCATCAGCGGGTACGGGTGCGGTCCCACTGCGCTGCCCAGCAGATAGTGGGTCGTCTCCACGTTGGTCACCCAGTCGCGTATGGCCTCATTGATTGCATCCTTAAGAGTCTGGCTCCCCGTGTCGACAGGGCGTACTTCGGCGCCCAACAGCCTCATCCGGAAGACGTTCAGCGCTTGCCGTCTCATATCCTCCACGCCCATGTAAACGATGCAGTCCAGGCCGAGCATGGCGCAGGCCGTGGCCGAGGCAACCCCATGCTGCCCCGCGCCCGTTTCCGCGATTATCCTCTGCTTGCCCAGCCGCTTGGCCAGCAGCCCCTGACCCAGCGCGTTGTTTATCTTGTGCGCACCGGTGTGGGCCAGGTCCTCCCGCTTCAGAAAAATCTTCGCCCCGCCCAGCTCTCGTGTCAAGTTTGCCGCGAAATAGAGGGGCGTTGGCCTTCCCACATAGGTTGAAAGCAGATAGTCCAGTTCTCGCTGGAACTCCTCGTCCTCGCGATACTCCTGGTAGGCCGACTCCAACTCTTCCAACGCCACCATCAACGTTTCCGGCACGAACTTTCCGCCGAAACGTCCGTAACGGCCGCGCGCATCCGGACCTTCGGTAATCGTCTTCACTGTCATGTCCATCTCCTATCCAGCGACTGAGCCGCCCGCCTTGCATCTGCCACGAATCGCCTTATCTTCTCCGGGTCCTTGACACCATCCGTCTCAACGCCGCTCGAAACATCAACACCCCAGGGACGAACTTCACGTACCGCCCTGCTCACGTTTTCAGGAGTCAGCCCCCCGGCGAGTAGAAACTCAAACCCCGCCTCGGATAGCTGTGTCGCAACCGTCCAGTCAAATCTCTTTCCCGTGCCCCCCTGCAATCCTGGAACTGCCCTGTCCAACGTAGTCAAGTGCCCCTGCTCATGAAGCGTTGTCATCCGACGACCAAACTCGTCCACCTCCTCCGAACTGACATCCCCTCCCGGCACGTGAATTGCCTTGAATACAGGCACCGGCGACCTGGCGCAATACTCCAACGACTCTGCACCCGACAGCTGGACCATGTCCACCCCTGAATCTCGCACCGCTGTCTTCAATTCCTCCATGGGCTGGTCGGCAAACAGCCCAACCATTTTGGGCGGATTGTCCCCCGACGCCTTCACCGCATCCACAATCCGCCTGGCCTGCTCCACTGAAATCAGACGCCTGCGATTGGGCACGAACACCAATCCGATGAAGTCCGCTCCGGCTTCCACAGCCGTCAGCGCGTCCTCCACCCGCCGGACGCCGTCAATCTTCACCTTCAGCATCAAAGTATCCCCGTTCCGTCAGTCATTTCCGACAACCTCACCCAGCGCCAACTCCCGAACCTTCACTGCCGTATCCTCCGCGGTAACCAGCGCTTCCCCCACCAGCACGGCGTTGACTCCCAACCTAGCAACGCGCGACACGTGGTCTGCGGTGAATATCCCGCTTTCGCTGACGATGATCTTCCCCCTGGGAACCCGCCCCGCCAGTCTCTCCGTCACAGATAAGTTCGTCTCGAAGGTGTGCAGGTTTCTGTTGTTGATGCCGATTATCTCCGCCCCTGCTTCCACCGCGGCCTCCAATTCTTCCTCGTCGTGTACCTCCACCAGCGCCTGAATCCATAACTCCTGGCACACCGACAGCATCTCCGACAGATGCGACCGCGAGAGAATCGCCGCAATGAACAATAACCCATCCGCGCCGCTACTTCTCGCCTCATAGACCTGGTATTGATCAAAAATGAAGTCCTTGCGAATTACAGGAGTCCGCTTCTGCCCGGCTACTTTCGCCACCGTCTCCAGGTCTTCCGGCGTCCCCTGAAACCGAGGGTCCGTCAGCACTGAGACAGCCGCCGCGCCGTTGTCCACGTAGATCTGCGCCAACCCTTGAGGGTCAAAATTTTCGGCCAGCAAACCCTTGGACGGTGACGCCTTCTTCACCTCCGCAATCAGCCGCACCCGGTCTCCCAGCAGGGCGCCGGACAGGTTGAGGGGCAGACTCATAGCCTTGACGCGATCCTCCAGTTCCGACTGGGAAACGCGCCCCTTCTGCTCCTCTACCTCCCCTTTCTTCGTCTCGACTATCTGCTCCAGAATCGTCGCCAAATCTACTGCTCCTCTACGTTCCTAACCCTGGGATTCCAATGCCAGTTCCTGGCTGAGCTCAACCAGGGCCTCCAGCTTCACTAACGCGCGGCCATCGTCTATCACTTGGGCCGCCAGCTCTATTCCACTCTCCAGACTGTCTGTCAGGCCGCCTATCATCAGCACCGCACCGCTGTTCAGCAGCACCACGTCTCTATGCACGCCCCGTTCTCCCGTGAGAATCCGACGCATCAGGAAGGCGTTGTCCGCCGGCGTCCCACCCCGAATAGCCTGCCACGGTGCATTAGCCAGCCCCAGGTCCTGCGGGTTGACCACACTATGGGACACCTTGCCATCCTTAAGTTCCCAGACGTGATTCTCGCCGCCCAGCGTAAGCTCGTCCGCCCCTTCGGAACTGTGGACCACCAGGCAATGTTCCGACCCCATCAGGTTCAGCACCTGCGCCATCTTCTCCCCCAACTCGGGTTCTGCTACGCCAAGCAGCTGCCGCTTCACCCTTGCCGGACTGGTCAACGGGCCCAGAACGTTGAATACCGTGCGAATCCCCATTTCCCGGCGTACGGGCGCTGCGTATCTCATGGCCGGATGGAACACCAGCGCGAACATGAACCCCATGCCAACCTCATTTATACACCGCTCAACCGCTTTGGGCTGCAATTTCAGCTCGACTCCCAAAGCTTCCAGCACGTCGGCGCTGCCGCAAGTCCCGGAAGCGGTCCTGTTGCCGTGCTTCGCAACCTTCAATCCTGCGCCCGCCGCAACGAAGGCCGTTGCGGTCGAGATGTTGAATGTCTTGGCCGTGGCGCCCCCTGTCCCGCACGTGTCGACCACCACTCCATCAGTCTCCACAGACAGCGCCTTGTCCCGCATCACCGACGCCATACCCGCAATCTCCTCCGCCGTCTCCCCTTTGATCCGCAGCGCCGTCAGGAACGACGCCAGCTGTACCGGCGTTGCCTCTCCCTCCATTATCTGCGTCATCACCCCTGTCGCCTCTTCTATCGACAGGGACGAACCCCCAATCAGCTTCTCCGTCGCTTCCCTAACCATTCTCGTCTCCCTTCTCCTCGTTCCACTCCTCCACCATCCTCAGATAATTCCTCAGCAGGTCATGTCCCACCTTCGTCATTATCGACTCCGGGTGGAACTGCACCCCTTCAACTGGCAGAGTCTTGTGTCGCACCCCCATGACGATCCCGTCCTCCGTCTTAGACGTCACCTCCACGAAGTCCGGCAGCGTGTCCGGGTTGACCATCAACGAATGATACCGGATGGCTTCGAAGGGGTTCGGCAACCCTTCGTACAGCCCCTTACCGTCGTGGTGCACCATGGAAGTCTTGCCGTGCATAATCTCCGGCGCCCTCTCAACGACGCCGCCGTACGCGTAGCCGATGGTCTGGTGCCCCAGGCATACCCCCAGGACCGGCAGCTTCTCGCCGAATCGCTTCACCACCTCGCCGGAGATGCCCGCCTCTTTGGGTGTGCATGGTCCCGGCGAAACGACAATCCCGTCGGGCGATATATCCTCAATCTCCTCCAGCGTTATCTTGTCGTTTCGCGCCACCTGCACGTCTGCCCCCAACTCGCACAGATACTGGTACAAGTTGTAGGTGAAGCTGTCGTAATTGTCTATCAGAAGAATCATCTCAGCCTGTCCGTCCTTCCGCCCGGTCTATGGCCCTGAAGAGTGCGCCAGCCTTATGTAAAGTTTCCTCGTATTCGTCTCGGGGGTTGCTGTCGGAAACGATGCCTCCCCCCGCCTGAACGTACATTGTCCCGTCCTTGTAGATGCCCGTGCGCAGCACCAGCGCCGTGTCCATGTTGCCGGAGTAGCTGAAGTAGCCCACCGCGCCGCCGTAGGGCCCCCGCATCTCCCCCTCCACTTCCGCGATAATTTCCATGGCCCGTATCTTCGGCGCACCCGACACTGTCCCCGCCGGGAAGCAGGAACGAAGGGCGTCGTACGGCGTCATCTCCGGCTTCAACTGCCCCTCCACGTGGGACACCAGGTGCATCACGTGGGAGAACCTCTCCACGTCCATTAGTTGGGTCACCTTCACCGTGCCGGGCACGCTCACCCGCCCAATGTCGTTCCGCCCCAGGTCCACAAGCATAATGTGCTCCGCCCGCTGCTTGATGCTGTTGCGTAGCTCCTCCTCCCATGCGGCATCCTCCTCCGCCGTCGCCCCCCGGGGCCTCGTACCAGCAATGGGATGGGTCGCCACTGTACCATCCTCCACCTGCGCCACAGTCTCGATGGCCGCACCAACAATATGGAAGTCGTCCATCTGCAGAAAATACATATAGGGCGAAGGATTCACGCTCCTCAGCGCACGGTAGATCTCAAAGGGAGGCGCTTCCGTCCGACGGCTGAACCTCTGCGAGTTCACCACCTGGATGCAGTCACCTGCGTAGATGTAATCGATGCACTTTCCGATGACTTCTTCATACTCATCCAGCGTGAAGTTGGAAGCGAAGTCAGAGACTTCCCGTCCCCCTCTCGGCGAGTCCAAAAGCAATCTGGGCCCGGTTAGGGGCTGCGCCAGACGCTCCACCAGCCCGTCGATCTTCGCCGTCGCCTCGGCGTATGCCGACTCCACGTCGCCGTCCAGACGAACGTGGCTTACAACCTTGATGTCGTGCTGAAGATGGTCGAATACCAGCATCGTATCAGCGAACATGAACACCGATTCAGGCAGCCCCTGCGGGTCCTTGGGCATCACTGGCACTCGCGGCTCGAAGTAGCTGACCGTATCGTACGCCAAGTATCCCACGCCGCCGCCATGAAATTTGGGCAGTTCCGGCACTTGCACCAGTTTATACCGGCTCATCTCCTCCTCAACAGGAATCAGCGGGTCCACCCGGCCTTCCGGCTGTCCCGGCCCCGTTTTGACCACCTTGTACGGTTCAGTTCCGATGAAGCTGTACCTGGCAATCCGCTCCCCGCCTTCCACGCTCTCAAGCAGGAAGGAGTAGGGCGGCCTCGCCACCTTCAAATACGCCGATACCGGCGTCTCCAGGTCCGCCTGAACGGCCCGGTATATGGGCACCAGGTTGCCTCGGCCCACCATGCCCTTCACCTCTTCCAGCGATGGATAGTACATGTCTCTATCCTTTCATTCTCCTTTTCCTTCTAGCTACTCCCCCGCAATCACCAACCCCATTCGACGCTTTATCTCGCCCACCTTCGGCTCCGACACCGACGCTGCCTGCTCCGCTCCCTGTGCCAGCATCCTGTCCAGCTCTTCCACGTCATCCATCAACTCAAAATACCGCTCCCGTATGGGCCCCAACTCCTCCACCACAACTTCAGCCACCCGCGCCTTCAGATCCCCGTATCCCCTCGCCGAAGCGAAGTCCTCCTCGCACTGCTCCACTGTTCGGTCCGTGATCGCCTTGTATATCCCCAGCAGGTTGTTCACCCCCGCCTTGGCAGGGTCCTCCGAGAACCGGATCTCGTTCCCCGAGTCCGTCACGGCCCTGCGTATCGACCTCGATATCTCCTTCGGATCGTCCAGCAGATTCACAGCATGGCCCCGGATGTGCGCCGAACTCTTCGACATCTTTACCGTAGGCTCGTCCAGCCCCATCACCCGCGCCCCCACCTCCGGGATCACCGCCTCCGGCACCACGAAAGTCTCACCGTACAGATGGTTGAACCTCTGGGCGATGTCACGCGTCAGCTCCACGTGCTGGCGCTGGTCGTCCCCCACCGGCACCTCGTGGGCGTCGTAAAGCAGAATGTCCGCTGCCATCAACACCGGATAGTCCAGCAGCCCCGTGGAAACACTTTCCTGACGCTGCACCTTGTCCTTGTACTGGGTCATCCGCTCCAGCCATCCCAGCGGCGTCACGCAGTTCAGCAGCCAGCACCCCTCGACGTGGGCCGTGACGTGACTCTGCACGAAGACGGTGCACTGCTCCGGGTCGAGCCCCGCGGCGAATAGCATCGCCGCCAGCGACCGCGTCTCCCGGCGCAGCTCCTCCGGGTCCTGGTGCACGGTGATGGCATGAAGGTCCACGATGCAGAAGAAGTTTTCCTTCTCCGCCTGCCGTGCCGCCCAGCCCTTGATAGCGCCCAGATAGTTGCCCAGCTGCACACTGCCCGAAGGCTGTATGCCGCTGAACACCCGGCGCTTCCCGTTTGACTTAACCCCTGCCTCCATGGTTTGCAACCTCTCTCTATAATCCCTTCCCCCTCGACGGGGGAAGGTTAGGATGGGGGTGATTCACCCCACCGCGGACACCCCGCATACCCAAAAATAAAAAACCCCGTCTCAAGGGACGGGGCAAAGCCGCGGTGCCACCCTAGTTTCCCGATAACTCGGGACTCTCTGGACGCCCCAACAAATCGGGGCGCACGGGCTGTAACGGGCCCGCCCGATGGCCGGTGGGAGCTTCAGTTGGCCCGCATACTGCGGTACGACTCAAAACTCCGATGGGTTCCATTCACTCCTCTGCTCTGGGCGCCGGCTTCCACCTTCCCCGGCTCTCTAGGCCCCGCTTGAGGGTTACTACTCCCCAACCAACCCAAATATTCAGTTCACCTAAAAGTCTATGCCCACCCCGACAATGCTGTCAACCGCCACCTTTCTATGGGGGCGAGTTCACATTCCCCGTCCACTTCAACGCTGCTGAAAGTTTGACCTTTACAAAATGGAGCCATATATTTTCGTCTTGGCCTATGTTGCAGGAGGCAATGAACTTATGCTTGACGGCGGATTACGGCTTGAGAAGATTTCTGAACGGATGAAGGGCGAACTCGATAGTGGAGCGGCCCCTGAACCAGAGAGAATGACAGTCCGAGACCTGTTAAGGTTGTTTGGGTATTCACGTCGAGGTAGTTGGATAGTCACTCGAATCAGGCGTCTCTTGGATAAGAATGATCTTAGAATCGTTCCGGATTTTGAGTTTCAGTGGGTAGGCGCCACCATTTCAATTGAACTTGACTCCGAAGTCATCGAAGGCATCGCCAGTTCAGAAACCGCAAATGACCCGACAATTAGAATTGGTGCAATAGAGGCTGCAAATCGTGAGCCTGTTTCCGTCCGACCCGACAACGCCCTTGGTGTTGCCACCACAATAATGCAGACGAATGACTTCTCCCAATTGCCCGTGATGGAATCAGAGCGCACGGTAAAGGGAGTGATTAGTTGGAAGTCTATTGGAATCAAATTGTCAATGGGTCAAGAATGCCAGGCAGTGCGTGACTGTATGGATACTCTATTCCCTGTGATTGAGATTACTTCTCCCCTGTTCGACTCGATACGACCAATAATGCAGTTCGGGTACGTACTTGTTAGAGATCAAACAAATAAGATATCCGGGATCGTCACGTCTGGCGATGTCACCCATCAATTTAGGGAATTATATACTTAACTGCGCAAACAGCCTGGGCACTGTGGGCATTCAGGGTTTTATGACAATCGTATGAAGGTTTTCTGGTTAGGAGGGGATGGTAGGAGGCGGAGGTGGTGGTGATGTTCTGATGTAGAAAATCACTGCGCCGACAATAATGCTAAAGACTGTGATAATGGTGGGAATAAGCCATCTCCCAAAACTGACAAGTATGGACACCTGCGCGTGGAATCTCTCCAATGTCCGGACGCGTTCCTCCAAATCATAATGTCTTTGTTCTACCGGGAATTGTGGTGCCTGTTGCTCTTGGTCTGGAGATACTTGTCCGCTGTCGTTATCCGCCATTGCTTTTTGCTCTAGCTGCCATCCATTCCCACAACTCTGCATTATGCCAGCCGTAGTAATACCCAGCCATTAAAACAACGCCGCTTATCCGCCCCGCACCATCAAAACCCAAGTCCTTGCAGATTTCGCTGGTAGTTTTTCCGTCAACTGCTATAAAGAAACCGTCATCCAAGTTGCGGACATTCTCAGGATTGTAATGCGAATTGGCCCGCCGAAGTACATCTGGACGTTGCGCGTCACTCAGGCCGACCACAACAAAGATTTGCATGGTTAGCTCCTATCCCAATGCCCCGTCCTTCGTCGAGGCATTGAGGCGAGTATAGTACCCCTATACTCCCGTTTCAAGGTGTTTGTGGGTTGTGTACAAGCCAAAGGGAAGTACCAAAGGTGGATCCCAAAGCAATAGAAAATCCCCTGTCGAGTGTGTATAGTCACTTGCGCTAGGGAGTCCACAATTCAAGATGTGCCTAAAATCAGTGGTGGGGCTGCGCATGCCCCCTTGTTGGTACATCTTGGCATCGGACCTCCCTAGCAAGAGTCCTATCCTGATACTGCAAGGGGGTTCCTGTTGCCAGACGTAGTTAAGCGGTTCCTATCCACCAAACGAGGCAAGGTTCTTGCTGGCGTTGCCACCATTATCGGACTGTTCATTGTCATTGGCTTAACCGCCGAACCAGCAGAAGAGGCACCTGGCGCATTGACTCGCCAAGCAGTCAATGCGGACTCTTGCCCCACTGTAAGCGAGGCCATATATCTGGACGCATTAAGCGACGAGCTTTTTGCATCCAGCATTACAAGTCTGGAATTGCAAGCATTGTTTAATCAGCTTGGGGTAGACCTATCTATCTATTACGGAAGATCATGGAAACGTGACGTAGAAATTAACGCCCGAGAGGCAATAGCAACAGCTAATGCTATTCTAGACCTGCAAGCTCCTTCCAGTGCCGCAGCCTTTGAAAGCCTCGTTATGCCTTTCGCCCAGACCACCAAAAGAATGTGGCGGTCGGTCCTCGATGGCCTGGACAACCCAAATCTGGGGTCGTTTATTGGTATCCTCGAAAGCATCATGCCAGACATGCTATACGCAGCAGAGCTAATGGACGAGGTGGAAAAACTAGCCGATAACTTCTGTGACGGCTAATCCTTGCTCTACACGTAAATCTCCCGCTATACTAGGGGTGTATGCCCTTTGACAAAGACGTATAAAGGGTGTACGTTGATTGCCGGGAGTAGGGGGAATCGAACCCGGGCATTTGCCCCCTCAGCGGTTTTTAAGACCGCCTTCACCGCCAGGATACGGCCTACTCCCAAAATGGGTGGGGGACGAGACCCCTAGTGGCTCAGTGGTAATTAGGCCGGGTCCCGCCCCCACCATCCCCTACCATATCATGTGAGGCCGTTCCGAACAATGACAGACGAAAAGCGTCCCAAGATTGACATGGCGGAGTTAAAGGCCGTCACGAAGAAGGTGTTAGACTACGGTCCGGTCAAGACACCCCGGCCTAGCCGGAAATCAAACGCTGGTAAGTAAGCCTCTTCCCAATTGCACCCTTGATCAGGCTTTTCAGCCGAGCCATCGTGTGGTGCTTCACGTTGCCCTCGTTCAGCCTAAACGTGAACTCGTTGACGTACCGCGCTAAGTGCTTGAAGCTCCACTGGTGATAGACTCCGTTATAGCCACGCTTTAGAACGGCCCACACACTCTCTATCCCATTGGTACTAGCAATCCCGTTCACGAACTCCTTGACGCTGTGCTTAACCGTCTCGTGCTTGTAACGGCCCCCAAATTGCTTGTAAGCAGCGTGCTCGTCGGTGTATAGCGTGGATCCTTCCTCAACGCCGTGGTATACCTCTCTGCCTATCGTGTGCGCTCTAGCGTTAGGGATGGGCTTGGCAACTACCTTCCCATCGCGGCTCCGCATGCCAAGCACGGGTTGCTTGCCAACGGTCCCACCACCAGCCTTCAACTTCTTGGATGCATGCTTGTTCTGCTCTTTACCACCCAGATACGTCTCGTCTACTTCAACCTCGCCACTAAGAGGAGAGGCTTCTATGTCGCAAGCCTCCCGCAACCGGTGGAGCATAAACCACGTGGACTTCTGGGTAATGCCTAGCTCCTTGGATAGTTGCAAACTGGAGATGCCCTTCCTGGCCGTCTGCAAGAGGTACATGGCAAAAAGCCATTTATCCAGGGGAATGTGGGACCGCTCAAATATAGTGCCGGTTCGTACTGTGAACTTCTTGCGGCAATCCCTGCACTGGTGATAACGGTAGTCCTTTTGACGGGTTGTGCGCCCACTTTCGCAATGAGGACAAACAACGATCAATGGCCAGCGTTCCCCTTCGATAAACTCTATGGCAGCCCGTTCGTCAGGAAACTTCTTAAAGAACTGGAATGCGCTGATGGTGACATGGTCGTTGTGGGCCATCTCGTGACTCCGTTTTACTAGGCTGGCATTATGTTACCAAAGCTAGATTGCGCAGTCAAGTATATAATTCCCTCAATTTAGCCATCTCACCGGTCCTTTCCTGATTATCGGCGAAATAGAGGGCTACTTGCGAAACCTCATCCATAGAAGATTCACGGTTGAAGAGTTAAATGTATCTCTTGCCGAGACTGGTAGGAACGATTCCTTATCCGGCCCTGAGGGCTTGACCTTAGGAGGATACTGCAGGTTGCTGCAAAACGAGGAGCGATGGAATCGTCTCAATCTTCCCTTGGATCGCAAGTCATTCGTAAAGGACCTTAATTGGATTCGGGAAAAGCGAAACGACGTAATGCATTTTGACCCAGAGGGTTTGGAACCTTCAGACGTGGAACGCCTGGAAAATTTCGCCAAGCTCTTCCGTGGCCTTAGGCGATTAAATGTAGTCTAGTCACTGTGCGTAGCAACCTCATGGCGCTATTTCCCCTCTCGGCTCCCTCATCTCTTCCTACCGCCGCCAATACCTGTAGTAGTTCGCGTCAGGATCAGGCGGGCTGCCATCCACGTCCGAATCGCCGCTCCAAATGCAGGTCTCTTACACCCTATCCAACATTCCCACGAAACGCTCAACGTCATCCACCAAGAGCCTTACCTGATTTTCAGTAAGCCAGTTCTCGTAGAAGTTGCCATGAAGACTGTTTGCAGCGCCGAAGAGCCTATCTAGCTCAACGTTTTCGGTTTCCCGCGCCAATCGACTGACGGCACGAAACAGCGCGGCATGAGTCCGGTGCTCCCATCCACGCGCATCGGCTATCGCCTTGACCGCCTGAGCAGCCGCGCCCCAACCCTTCTCCACCGCCTGGCGAGTATCCCCTTGATCCAACTCATTACGAGCCTGCTCCAACAACTGCGCTGCTGCGCTCCGATAATCCGTTTCCGTCGTCATCCGTTGCCTTTCGTAGGCAATAATGTTCAGCTGCTTCCGCTTTTTTGCGCCAGATTATTCAGCATTTAGCCAAACCCCTACCGCAGCCAATACCTGTAGTAATTCGCATCAGGGTTCGGCGGGCTGCCATCCACGTCCGAATCACCACCACCCAGATCCCCGCAGGTAGCGCACTTCATACCCGTCACGTTCGGATGCCCGAAGAACTTGTGCCACAGCCGCTTGATGGTATTAGCCATATCCCATATATCCCATGCTCAACTCCTACCCCCACCTCGCCCGGAACCCACCCCTCATCCGAACCGCCGGCAGCTTCTTCATGGTCTGGTTGTGCGGGTCTACCTCAATCCCCACCGACTCCAGCGCCGTCACTCCCAACAGTGGTTCGGCGTCCTCATCCCCAAACACCACCGTCCCGTAAGTGGACTCCCCCATGAACTCTATATCAGCGCCAGCAATTCCTAAACGCAGTTCGCTGCCGTCCGCCAACCCGTAACTGCGATGCGATTTCGGCTTCAGCCCAATGGAATCAAGATGATGTTTCGGCACTAGAGTATCCGTGGCTCCGGTGTCTACCAGGAATTTCCCCTCCCAAACCCGGTCGGGTTCTGCTGGATTCCGAATCGACACCTCTACGTGCATTATGCCCATTGCAAACCTTCCTCCATCATCGCTCGTTTGTTTCCGAGTATAGCATAAATGGTCAACTATCGCCATTATCCGCTCACAATCACCTCAACCGCAAATCCCTAACGAATCGATTGTAGAAGGAAGGGCAACTAACCCCCCGACGGACCCCCTCCCAACCCCGGCTCCGTCATCTTCTCCGGGTTCAACAGCGTGTCCAACTGCTCCGACGTTAGCTCCGTCCGTTCCAGCGCCGTCTCCCGAATCGTCCCACCGGAAGCCGACGCCTCCTTCGCGATGGCCGCCGCCGCGTCGTACCCGATGGCCGGAGCCAGCGCCGTCCCCAGCATCAACCCGCGCTCCACCATCTGAGGCCCCGTCTCCGTGGCCTCCAGCCCCTTCACGCACTGGTCAGCAAAGTTGTCCGCCGACGCCGCCAGCAGGTCAATCGACTCCAGCAGATTGTGCGCCGCCACCGGCATCATCATGTTCAGTTCGAAATAGCTGCCCTGCGCCGACTGGGCGATGGCCAAGTCATTCCCCACCACCTGCGCCGCTGCCTGGATGACCGATTCCGATATCACCGGGTTTACCTTCCCCGGCATAATCGAACTTCCCGGCTGCACCTCCGGTAGCGCCAGTTCGCCCAGACCCGCCCTCGGCCCTGACCCCAGCCAACGCACGTCGTTGGCAATCTTGTTAAGGCTCAACGCAATGGTCCGCAGCGACCCACTCCCCTCCAGCACCGAGTCCAGCGTGTTCTGCGCCTGGAAGTGGTTGTCCGTCTCCCGGACTTCCACCCCCGTCTTCTCCGACAGACTGGCGCACACCCGCGCGGCGAATTCCGGGTGGGCGTTGACCCCCGTCCCCACTGCCGTGCCCCCCAGCGCCACCTCTCCCAACTCTTCCTGCGCGTGCTTCAGACGACGGATACCCCGCTCCACCTGTCCGGCGTAGCCCAGAAACTCCTGCCCCAAACGGATGGGGGTTGCGTCCTGCAGATGCGTCCGACCCGTCTTCACCAGCGGCCAGAACTCCCTGCTTTTCTCCTCCAACGCCCCCTGCAAGTTCTGAAGCGCCGGAATCAGCCGCTCTTTGATCTGCACCAGCGCCGCCAGATGTATAGCCGTCGGTATCACGTCGTTCGACGACTGGCAGATGTTCACGTGGTCGTTGGGGTGCACCCTCCGAGACCCGGCCTCCGCCCCAAGCATCTCATTCGCCCTCGTAGCGATTACCTCGTTGGCGTTCATGTTAGTCGACGTTCCCGACCCCGTCTGGAAAATGTCGATTACGAAGTGCTCGTCGAATCCTCCATCAGCCACTTCCTGAGCCGCTTTGCCCAGCGCAGCGCCCGTCTCTCCGTTTAGAAGCCCCAACTCAATGTTCACCTCCGCCGCCGTACCCTTTATCAGGGCCAGCGCCTGGATGAAGCTCCGCGAAAATCTCAGATTGCTGATGGGAAAGTTCAACACCGCGCGCATCGTGGACGCCCCGTAATATGCCTCTACCGGCACCTCCATGGGCCCCATGGAATCCCGCTCTACGCGCGTCTTTGGCTGGTTGCTGGACATGACGACTCCTTGTTATAGCTTAGAATTTGCCGGAAAAGCATACCCCTTTTGTCCTAAGCCGCCAAGCCGCCGCCGCCTCTGCCCCTTCGTCATTCCTGCGCAAGCAGGAACCCACTTGCGCACCACTCGTACCCTGAACGCCCTACGCAGAATCCCCCTCAGACTCCTGCACACCCTCCAACTCGCCCGTCACCACCAGCCGGTGGTCGTACAGAAATCGCGGCACGCACGTCACCAGGCTGATGCCCGCCGTCCCCTCGTCGAACACTACCAGCTGGTCCTCGTGCAACACCCTGGAAGACGTTAGCCTGTAGAGAAACGCCGACTCTCCGTTTTCCACTGTGGCAAACACCGGCCCTTCCCGCAGAAGATCCGGAAGCTCCGGCAAACGCCAGAACACGTTCCCCTCTCCCTGTATCGGACTCTCCAGGTGCCCAAAGAACCAAGCCGTCCCGCTCTCTCCCGCATTAAACGTCTCCGGAATATGCCCCACCACGTTCTTCGGCGTCTCATACGCCAGGCTGTCGCCCAGGTCGACAATCTGCAGCGAAATCACCTCGGAATCCACGTCAATGGCGGGAATGGTAATCTTCACCGGCACGGGCAGGGTATGCCGGCTCGATGGCGTCACCGGATTAAAATCGCCTACTATGGGGTTTTTCGGCGCGTAACCCGCTTCCGCCTCCATCGGATTTCCCCAGTTCACCGGAGGCAATGCCTCTCCCGGAAACATCAGCTGGGCCGCAATAATCTCCGGCGAGAAGCCAATTGACGCCTCGCTGGACGTAGGCGTAGGCAGCGGGACCGCGATTGTCGGCGCTTCCGTTGGCGCCGGCACGACCAGATCCTCCAGGTCGGAACTCGCCCGCCATGAATATATGAAGAACGCCCCAACGCCCAGGACCAGCAGCAGGCCCAAGCCAATCAGGCCCAGACCCGCAACAGGCACGAATCGGCGTCCCTTACCTCCCCGACCTTCGTTTAGCTGCACAGCCTGACTCCCGCTCTTGCGTATAGCCAATGATATCAGAGGCGGACGTATGGGGCATTGCGACGATCGGCGAGTCAGTCAACCACTCTATCAGATAAACCGTCGCAGACTTGCAAAAACACAACAAAGCAACGACGAATCTCGCCGCGCTTGGTCGCTCCCGGAAGTTGTTAGCGAGCTACCGCATTCGCGGTACGTGTGAGGCGCCGCTCGCTATCGGTTCGTTAAAATAGATGTCTCCGTTGCGGATCTTCATGTTGAAGCCGCAGGTCGGATTGCTGCAAACCCATGCCTTATAGTGCACCGCCGCCCCCTGGCTGCCGTAGTCCGAAAGAGGACACAGCTGGCCCACGTTGCACTTCAAGCAAGTTGGAAAAACGCTTCCTTCCACAACTCCTCCTCCCAATCCAAAACTTGTGAGGAAAACTCACCTTTGTATTTTCCCCGCTCACATCACCTCTCAACAACAATACGGATAGCGAGTATTAACGGATTTACGCCTGCTCTCTTGCCTAATCCCCGCCTTATGCGGGTATAATAGAAATAGTCCATTTGCAGGCAATCAGAAACGGATACAGACCCTGATAAGAGGTCCCACGGAACATGAACGCTATCAAGACCGGCTTCCTGATGATGGTGATGGGCGCTCTCCTGCTTTTCGTCGGCACCCTCCTGGGGGGCATGACGGGCCTCATCATAGCCCTGGTATTCGCCATAGGGCTTAACTTCTTCTCCTACTGGTTCAGCGACAAGCTGGCCCTGCGAATGACCGGCGCCAAAGAGGTCTCCCCGGAAGACGCCCCTGACCTCCACATGATCGTCGACGAACAGGTCAGGCTGGCCGAAATCCCCAAGCCCAGGGTCTACATCATCGAGAACGGCTCCCCCAATGCTTTCGCCACCGGCAGAAGCCCCAAAAACGCCAGCATCGCCGCCACCACCGGCATAATTCAACTTCTCAACCGAGAGGAGCTGGGCGGCGTAATCGCCCACGAGCTCGCCCACGTCGGCAACCGCGACACCCTGATTATGACCATGGTGGCCACCGTCGCTTCCGCCATCGGCATGATTGCCTGGATGGCCCAATTTGCCCTCATCTTCGGCGGTTTCGGCGGTCGCGACCGGGGCGGTGGAGGCGGTTCCATGATTGGCATCGGCGCCCTGCTGCTCATCGCCATCATCGTTCCCCTCCTTGCCACTCTCGTCCGCCTCGCCATCTCCCGCACCCGGGAATTCCAGGCCGACGCCACCGGCGCAAAGACCTCAGGCAACCCCTGGGCACTGGCCAACGCCCTCGAAAAACTGGAAATGGGGTCCAAACACGTCCCCATGGAGGCCAACCAGGCCGTCGCCCACCTTTATATCGTCGAGCCCCTCCACGGGAAGTCCATGAGTTTCCTCAATGCAGAGGGAATGATGCGCATCTTCTCCACCCACCCCCCAGTTGCCGACCGCGTCAAAAGATTGAGGAGCATGCGCGAGGGTTGGTAGAGAGCAAAACCGTCCTCGTCACCGGCGGCGCCGGCTTCATCGGCTCCCACCTCGTCGACAGGCTCCTGGAGCTTGGTCACCGCGTAGTTGTGCTGGACGACCTCAGTTCGGGCAGGCTGTCTAATCTCTCCAACCGCATCAACTTCCATCACACGGATATAAACGAAGCTAACCTGGACGAGACCTTCAGTCGGGAGAACCCCCAGCTTGTATTCCATCTGGCCGCTCAGGTCAGCGTGTCCACCTCCATGCGAAACCCCCTCATGGACGCCGAAGCAAACATCCTCGGCACCCTCAGGCTCCTGGAGGCCTCGCGACGTCACGGCGTGGAGAAGTTCATATACTCCTCCACCGGCGGCGCCCTCTACGGCGACCCCGATTATCTCCCCTGCGACGAAGACCATCCCATCCGCCCCCTGTCGCCCTACGGCCTCGCCAAGTCCGTCAGCGAGAAATATCTCGAGCTCTACAACAAGATGTTCATCCTGAACTACGCCGCCCTCCGCTACGGCAACGTCTACGGGCCCCGGCAGGACCCCAACGGAGAGGCCGGCGTAATTGCCATATTTTCCCAGGCCATGCTGGAAGGAAAGCAGCCCGTCATCTTCGGCACCGGCGAGCAGGAACGGGACTTCGTTTACGTGCAGGACGTTGTGGACGCCAATCTCCTTGCCATTAACGAGAACGTCACCGGCGCTTACAACATCGGCAGCGGCGAGAGCACCTCCGTTAACCGGATCTATCAGATGCTCAGGGACCTATACCGCTTTCGCAAGACGCCCCTTAAATCTCCAGCAAGGCTGGGCGACGTATTAAAGATAAGCCTCAACTCGGAAAAGTCCCTTAGAGAAATGGGATGGCGGCCCAAGACCGGCCTGGAGGAAGGGTTGGAATTGACCGCAGACTACTTCAAACAAGCCCAGACGAGAAGCTGGGTCTAAATCACTACAGCGAGGTCAAAAGAATGGAGCAATTTGACGTTATCATCCTTGGCGGCGGCGCCGCGGGCCTGAGCGCCGGGCTCTACTCCACCAGGGCCATGCAGAAGACTCTGATACTGGAAAAGCTCGGTTACGGCGGCCAGATTCTCGTCACCGACGAAATAGAAAACTACCCCGGTTTCCCCGAAGGCATCAAGGGGCCGGAACTCTCCATGATGTTTGAACAGCAGACCCGTCGCTTCGGAGCCGATATGCGCTACGAGGAAGTTGAGGGCGTCGAGAACCTCGACCAGCCCCTCAAGCTCGTCCACACATCGGAAGGAACCTACGCCGGCAAGACCATCATCATCGCCGCGGGTGGCTCTCACAAGAAGCTGGGCGTCCCCGGCGAGGACGAACTCTCCGGTCGTGGCGTCTCCTACTGCGCCGTCTGCGACGCTAATTTCTTCCGCGGTCAGGACGTTGTCGTTGTTGGCGGCGGCGATGCCGCCCTCGACGAAGGCGGCTACCTGTCCGGCATCGTCAACAAGGTCACCGTTATTCATCGCCGCGACGAACTCCGTGCCAGCAAGATCCTCCAGGAACGCGCCTTCGCCAACCCCAAGATGGACTTCCTCTGGAGCCACGTGGTCGAAGAATTCCAGGGAGATCCTGACCTCGAGAACACCCTGGTGCGCAACCTTAAGACCGAGGAGGTATACCAGTACCCGGCCTCCGGCGCCTTCATCTACATCGGCTTCGAGTCCAACAGCGGCTTCCTGAAAGATCAGGTCCCCATGGACGAACTCGGTCACATCCAGACAGACATCTCCATGTCTACGGGTATCCCCGGCGTCTACGCCTGCGGCGACATCCGCGTCAACTCCGACCGGCAGTTGGGCAACGCCGTCGGCGACGGCATTACCGCAGCCCTCTCCGCCTACCACTACCTCACCGAAGGAGCCTAACCCACGTTTTCCAAATGTCATTCCGAGCGTAGCGAAGCGGAGTAGAGGAATCTCGTAATCAGCCACGTCTCCCTCAACCTACGCTCCCCCATTCCCCACCCCCGCGCAAGCGGAGGCCCACTCTTCAACCTCAACCTGCTCCATCCTCTCCCGGTAGGGTCGGGTTTCAAACCCACCTTCCCTTCTTACCTCTTCCCCCTCGACGGGGGAAGATTGAGATGGGGGTGATCCCCCAACGACCGCTCATCCTGAGCTCGTCGAAGGACCAAACTTGCCGTCATGCAATGACCCCACGGCGGGGTGGGGGTGGGCAAGGAGCTGGCTCCCCTCCCTCCTACTCACCCAAAGTAAAAGGGGCGGCTCATATGAACCGCCCCTTCCAATTTCTATACTAACCGGTCGGTCTAGTGGCCGCCGCAGCCGCCAGCCCCGCAGCCGCATCCACCACCCCCACATCCGCCGCCCCCTGCGCCACAGCCGCACCCGCCGGAACCGCAGCCGCCCGCGGCCGGATAGTCCGGGTTGGTAATCAGGAACCCGACCCTCGTAAAGTCCTCAACAAAGTCAATCGTCGCCTTCTCGAGGAAAGGAGCGCTGTCCGAGTCCACCAAAAACCGGATCCCGCTCCTGTCGAGAGACGTGTCGTCCGGCTGGTTGTCCTCTTCCAGCGTCAGCATGTATTGAACGCCGCCGTGACCGTTGGGCAGCGCAATTACTCGCAGAGGCGCGTCTTCCTTCCCCTCCTCCTCCAGAACCTCCCTGATCTTCTCTGCCGCAATGTCCGTAATCTCAAGCATCGTCTAATCTCCTGCTACTCAGGATGAACTGTAGTGCCACAGTATCAGGAACAAAGCCAACTTGTCAACGACTTTAGCTTCACCTCAGCCTTGCCACCACATCTAACCAACCACGAATCCTCCTTCATTCCTCCACAGAAAATACGCTCCTACGCAAGTTGACACAAGTTTTAAATAGTTGTAAAATCCCAAACTGTCCCGATGGATAGCGAGGTATATCTGTGCCTACCATAAATCAACTTGTAAGAAAGGGCCGCAAAAAGGCCCGAAAGAAGTCCAAGTCGCCTGCAATGCATTGGATCCATAATGCCTTGAAAAACAAGGTAATCTGGAGCAAAGGCGCCCCTCAAAGAAGGGGCGTATGTGTGCAGGTCAGAACTATGACCCCCAAGAAGCCCAACTCCGCCCTGCGGAAGATAGCCCGTGTGCGGCTGACCAACGGCTTCGAGGTCACCGCATACATCCCCGGCGAAGGTCACAACCTTCAGGAACACTCCGTCGTCATGATCCGTGGCGGCAGGGTAAAAGACCTCCCCGGCGTCCGCTACCACGTCGTCCGCGGCACCCTCGACTGCGAGGGCGTCGAAGGCCGCATGCGTGGCCGCAGCAAGTACGGCTCCGCAAGGCCCCGGAGAAGGTAGGACCCCATGTCTCGCAGAAGAAGGGCCGAACGCAGGCCCTGCCCTCCCGACGCCCGATTTAACAGCGTGGAGCTTTCCCGCTTCATCAACCGCGTCATGACCCGCGGCAAGAAGACCCTCGCCCAGCGCATTGTCTACGGCGCCCTCGACACCGTGGCCCAGGAAACCAGGCGCGAGCCCATGGAGGTCTTCAACAAGGCCCTCGAGAATACCCGACCACTCTTGGAGGTGAAGTCCCGCCGCGTCGGCGGCGCCACCTACCAGGTCCCCATTGAAGTGCCCTCCAATCGCAGCGAGGCTCTCGCCATGCGATGGCTCATTACCGCCGCCCGCGCCCGACGCAACATGCCCATGCAACGTCGCCTTGCCATTGAACTGATGGAAGCCGCCCGCGCGGAAGGCACGGCTGTCAAACGTAAAGAAGACCTGCACAGAATGGCAGAGGCCAACCGCGCCTTCGTCCACTACAGGTGGTAGGGGGACGTCGCCAGCAGCCCAGGCCGGAAGCCTCACGACATGTCTAAGTCCCTACCTATAAGCCGGGTCCGAAATATCGGATTCATCGCCCACATTGACGCCGGTAAGACCACCGTCACCGAGCGGGCGCTCTACGTTACCGGCCGCACCTACAAGATCGGCCAGGTTGACTTGGGCACCGCCGTTATGGACTGGATGCCCCAGGAACGAGAGCGCGGCATTACTATCACCGCCGCCGCTACCACTACTCTCTGGAGAGAGCACCAGATCAACGTCATCGATACCCCCGGTCACGTGGACTTCACCGCCGAGGTGGAACGAAGCCTCCGTGTCCTCGACGGCGGCGTGGTGGTCCTCGATTCCGTCGCCGGAGTCCAGCCCCAGTCTGAAACCGTCTGGCGCCAGGCCGACAAGTATCACGTTCCGCGTATCTGTTTCGTCAACAAGATGGACCGGGTGGGCGCCGATTTCGAGCGCACCATCCACTCCATGCGACATCGACTCAATGCCAATCCCCTGGCCGTCCAGATGCCCATAGGCCAGGAGGCGGAGTTTGAAGGCGTGTTCGACCTCATGGGAGAACGCGCCTACTACTATAGGAACGGTGGCCCCAGCTTCGAGGAAGGCCCCATCCCCTCTGAACACGTTGAAGACTTCCGACGCTACCGTGACGCCATGATTGAGCGCATCGTGGAAACGGAAGAAAGCCTGATGATCCGCTATCTGGAAGGCGAGGACATCCCCGTCGACGACCTCAAGAACGCCCTTCGCAAGGCGACAATCGCCCAGCAGCTGATCCCCGTCCTCTGCGGCAGCGCCCTCAGGACCTACGGAATCCAGCCTCTTCTCGACGCCGTCGTAGACTACCTCCCCTCCCCAGCCGACGTTCCGCCGGTGGAAGGCGAAAACCCCGACACCGACGAGCTTGAAGTTCGTCCCGCCCACCCCAACGCCCCCTTCTCCGCCCTCGCCATGAAGGTAACCACCGACCCCTATGTAGGCCGGCTCGTCTACCTGCGGATATACTCCGGCGCCGTCAAGTCCGGCGCCATGGTCTATAACGCGACGAAAGGACGGCGCGAGCGTCTGGGTCGCATCCTTCAGATGCACGCCAACCACCGCCAGGAGGTGGAAGAGATAAGCGCGGGCAACATCGCCGCCGCCATTGGCCTCAAAAACACATTTACCGGCGACACTATTTGTGACCAGGACAACCCTGTCATTCTGGAACCCCCAACCTTCCCCGCGCCCGTAATCTCCCTCGCCATCGAGCCCATTACCCAGGCCGACCGTGACAAGCTCATGGAGTCAATCGGCAAGCTGGTGGAGGAAGACCCCACCTTCATCGTCCGCCACGACGATGAAACGGGCCAGACAGTTATTTCCGGTATGGGTGAGCTTCATCTGGAGGTCTTCGTCGACCGGCTCCGACGTGAATTCGGCGTCGGCGCCAACGTGGGCCAGCCCAAGGTTTCCTACCGCGAGACTGTCACCTCCCCGGCTCGCGCCCAGGGCCGCTTCGTCCGCCAGACCGGCGGCCACGGCCAGTTCGGAGACGTTGTGTTGGAAGTCGAACCATTGGAACGGGGTGAAGGATTTATATTTGAAGATCGCATTAGGGGCGGAGCAATTCCACAGCAGTTCATCAGACCCGTGGAACAGGGCGTGAAGCAGGCCGCCGAAAACGGCTCCGTGGCCGGATACCAGGTCGTAGACATGAAGGTCTCCCTGGTGGACGGCAGCTTCCATCCCGTCGACTCCTCCGAAATCGCCTTCCGCGCCGCAGGCTCAATTGCCTTCCGGGAGGCTTTCAGAAAGGGCAAGCCCATCCTCCTGGAACCGATTATGGAGATGGAAGTGGTTACCCCCGCAGAGTTCCTCGGCTCCGTGCTGGGCGACTTGAATTCCCGTCGCGCCCAGATACAGACCATAGAGGGCGGCGACACCATCCAGCAGATACGCGTCCTCGTTCCTCTGGCGGAATCCTTCCAATATGCCGGCATCCTGCGTTCCATCACCCAGGGCCGCGCCAGTCACAGCATGGAGTTCAAGTATTATCAGCCTGTCCCCAGCGGACACACCCAGGAAATCCTCAAGCGATAGCAGAGCATCATATGGTAAGACAAGCAGCCCAGGCCACCACCTCGCAAAAGATTCGAATCGTCCTTAAGGCCTTCGACCACAAGACCTTGGACCTTTCGGCCACTCAAATAGTGGAAACGGCGGAGCAGACCGGAGCTATGGTAGCCGGGCCCGTCCCCCTGCCCACCCACATCCGACGCTTCTGCGTAATCCGCTCCCCCCACATCGACAAGGACTCCCGGGAGCATTTCGAAATCCGCACCCACAAGCGGCTGATAGACATCCTGGAACCCACCACCAAGACCATCGACGCTCTCACCCGCTTGAATCTCCCCGCGGGCGTGGACATCTCAATTAAGCTGTAGAATAAGAAGAATCCGACCGTGATTAAGGCAATTTTAGGAAAAAAGCTGGGCATGACCCAGTATATTTATGAAGACGGACGAATGGTTCCGGTCACCGTCATCGAGGCCGGTCCCTGCACCGTAACTCAGCTCAGGACCACCGAAAGGGACGGCTACGAAAGCGCCCAGTTGGGCTTTGGTTCAAAGAAAAAGCTCAACCGGCCCACGCGGGGACACCTGAAGGACAACGGCTCCTTCCGATACCTCCGCGAGGTGCCTGTGCAGGGCCTCGATGGTCTGGAAGTGGGACAGCAGGTAGGCCCCGACATCTTCGAAGCCGGTGAGCGCGTAACCGTTGTCGGCTCCTCCCGCGGGCGGGGCTTTCAGGGCACCGTCAAGCGACACGGCTTCAGCGGGGGCCAACGAACACACGGCCAGTCAGATCGCCGTCGCGCTCCCGGCTCCATCGGCATGGGCACCACACCGGGTCGCGTTTTCAAGGGTAAAAAGATGTCCGGCCACATGGGCAACGCCCGAATCACCGCCAAGAATCTGGAAGTGGTCCAAGTCAACCCGGATCGCAATCTAATCTTGGTCAAGGGCGGCGTCCCCGGCGCTCCCCAGGGTCTTCTCATGGTAAAGAAATCGGAGAAAGGCGGATAGTCCGCCCAGGACGCAGAGATGGAACTTCAACTGCAAAATATAGAGGGAAGCGTGGTGGGCGAAGTGCCCGTCAGCAATACCCTCTTCGGCGCTCCCTTTAACGCCGACCTCGTCCATCAGGCCCTCGTCATGTACCAGCTCAACGCCCGGCAGGGCACCCACAAGGTCAAGGTGCGAAGCGAGGTCTCCGGCGGCGGCGCCAAGCCCTGGCGACAGAAGCACACCGGCCGCGCCCGACACGGAAGCATCCGCTCCCCCATCTGGAGGGGCGGCGGCGTTACCTTCGGGCCCCACCCCCGCAGCTATCGACGCGACATGCCCAAGCGCATGCGCCACCTGGCCCTTCGCTGCGTCCTCTCCCAGAAGCTGGAGGCCGGACGCGTCATCCTCGTGGAAGACTTCGACGGCATCACCGGACGCACCAGGGAGATGATTCAGGCGCTGAGCAACCTGAATACCAGCGGCTCCACCCTCATCGTAACCGCATCGGCGGAAACCAACGTGGTCCGTTCCGCCCGCAACATTCCCCGGGTCTGGACCATGCCCGCCAATCTCCTCAACGCCGGCGACCTGCTCAAGCGCAGCAACCTGGTCCTGACCCTGGACGCCCTCCGGCGCGCCGAGGACCTCTGGGGCGAAGGCGCAGACTCCGTTGAGGTTCTGCCTGTCGGGACTTCCTCCAACGAACACGACGACGTAGAGATAGACGAACCGGAAGTCGTTGAAGAGCCTGTCTCCGAAGAGACCACCGAACCCGCGGAGGCCGCCCTGGAAGAGGCCTCTGCAGACGGTGAACCGGACTCCTCCGACGTCGATGCCGAACCGGAAAAGAAGGAAGGGGAGGCCTAAGCCGTCATGTTGGAACTTCAGCAGGTCTTGGTAAAGCCCCTCATCACCGAAAAGAGCACCCTCCTTCAGGAGGAGGGCAAGTACGTATTCCACATCGCACCCAGAGCCAACAAGGTGCAAGTCCGCGAAGCCGTCGAAAAGTCCTTTGGCGTCGTCGTCGTTGATGTTAATATATGCAGAGTCCGCGGGAAGCTTAAGCGCTACGGCCCCAGGCTCTCCCGCACTCCCGATGTAAAGAAAGCTATCGTGACGCTGCGCGCCGGCGACAGGATACAGTTGATTGAGGGTCTGTAGAGATGCCCCTTAGAATACCTAACCCACGTACCCCCGGCACCCGCAACGCGGCGCTGCCCACCTTCGACGACATCACCCGCAAGACGCCGGAGAAGTCCCTCCTGCGTCCGCTGAAAAAGCACGCCGGACGCAACAACTCCAACCGCATCACCATGCGGCGGAGAGGTGGCGGCAGCAAACGCCACTACCGCCTCATCGACTTCAAGCGAGACAAGGACGGCATCCCCGGCACCGTTGTGTCCGTGGAGTACGACCCCAACCGCACCGCGCGAATCGCTCTCATCGCCTACGCCGACGGAGAAAAGCGTTACATCCTCTCCCCCCTCGGCCTGACCCCAGGTGCGAAGGTGGAGTCCGGGCCCAACGCCGCCATAAGCCCCGGCAACTGCCTCCCCGTCCGTCTCATCCCAACCGGCACCCAGGTGCATAACCTGGAACTGGAAGTGGGACGAGGCGCCAAGATGGTCCGCAGCGCCGGTACCGCCGCCCAGATCCTCTCCCGTGAAGATGTGTATGTGCTCATCCGCCTGCCCTCCGGCGAAATCCGCCGAGTGCCCGCCAACTGCCGGGCCACCATTGGCCAGCTGAGCAACGTCGACCACAAGAACATCATCTGGGGGAAGGCTGGCAAGACCCGCCACCGGGGCCGAAGGCCCAAGGTGCGAGGCTCCGCCATGAACCCCAGCGACCACCCCCACGGCGGCGGCGAAGGCAAGGCCGGCATCGGCATGCCCGGCCCCAAGACCCCTTGGGGCAAACCCGCCCTCGGATACCGCACCCGCAACAAGCGCAAGCCCACGAACCTCGTGGTCCGTGGCCGGCGCAGGGGAAGGAGAAGATAGTCTATGTCCCGGTCCACCAAGAAAGGGCCTTACGTGCATCCCAAGCTTCAGAAAAAGGTGCTGAACGCCCAGCGCGCAGGCTCCAAGACCATAATTCGTACCTGGTCCAGGGCCTCCACCATCATGCCTGAGATGATCAACCTCACCATCGCCGTCCACGACGGCCGCCGCCACGTGCCCATCTTCATCACGGAAAACATGGTCGGACACAAGCTGGGCGAGTTCGCCCCCACCCGCACCGTCCGCGGCGCCGGAAGGGGTCCCCGCTAGTCATGGTTGCAGTTCAGGCAGTATCAAAGCAGGTCGGCGTCTCCCAGAAGCGCGTCATGCCCATTCTTGCCCTGGTGCGGGGCAAGCAGGTAGACGAGGCCGTGAATATCCTGGAGCTCTCTTCTTCCCCGTGGGCAAGAGTTGTCGCCAAGACCGTTAAGTCCGCCGCCGCTAACGCCGAAAATAACCTGCTGGCCGATAGAGACAGCCTGCGCATCGTTCGCATAACCGCGGACGTTGCCCCGTCCATGCGCCGCTTCAAGCCCCACGCCCGGGGCCGCGTCGGCAGAATGCACCGAAGATCATGCCATATCACCGTAGTAGTGGATGAGGAGGCGATAGATGGGCCATAAGACTCACCCCATAGGCTTCCGCCTGGGGATCAACAAGCCCTGGCTGGCCAACTGGTTCGTCCCCAAAGCCAGCCAGTACCGCGAGATGGTCCTCGGCGACCTCACCATCCGCGACGAAGTTAAGAAGGCCTACAGCGGCTTCTCCGACGCCGGCATCGCCTCCGTCGAGATTGCCCGCCACAGCCAGAATCTTGTCATCAATATCCACTCAGCCCGCCCCGGCATCCTCATCGGCAGGGACGGCGAACGCGTCAAGCGGCTCCGCGCCACCCTGGAAAGAATTACCGGCAAGCGCATACAGCTGAACATACTGGAAATTCAGCAGCCGGAGCTGAACGCCTATCTCGTAGCAAAGAATATCGCCGACCAGCTCACCCGGCGCGTCGCCTACCGCCGCGCCCTCAGGCAGGCCCTTCAGCGCACCATGCAGGGCGGCGCCCAGGGCATCAAGATTGTTATCAAGGGCCGCATCATGGGCTCGGAAATTGCCCGCACCGAGCGGGTTATGGAAGGACGGGTCCCTCTCCACACCCTCGGCGCTGACATCGATTACAACTACGCCGAAGCTTCCACCGTCATGGGACAGATTGGCGTAAAGGTCTGGATCTACAAGGGCAACATCGAACCGGAACCCCAGCCCGAACAGATGGAGGAGATGGAGACCATCGAGGTCACCGTCCACGCCGACGACCCCCAGGAAGAGGAGACTGCCGAACTGGAGACGCAAGATGTTACAGCCTAAGCGCGTCAAGTTTCGCAAGGTCATGCGTGGCCGCCGAAAGGGCAAAGCCACCGCCGGCAACACCGTCAGCTTCGGCGACTACGGCCTCAAGGCCATGGCGTCCTGCTGGCTCACCGCCCGGCAGATTGAAGCCGGACGCGTCACCATCACCCGCCACCTGCGCCGCGGCGGCAAGGTCTGGGTCCGCGTGTTCCCCGACAAGTCCGTCACCAAGAAGCCCGCCGAAACCCGCATGGGCGGCGGCAAGGCCAACGTGGACTACTGGGTTGCCGTCGTCAAGCCCGGCAAGATCCTCTTCGAAGTAATGGGCGCAGAGCGCAGCCAGGTGCAGGAAGCCCTCCGCCTCGCCTCCCACAAGCTGCCCATCCCCACCAAGATGGTGTCCAGGGATAACCTGGCATCCCTCATAGGCTCGGAGTAGACGCCCATGCGTATTGATGAAATTAGAGAGCTTACCGACGAGGATATCCGGAAGCAACTGGACAACACCCTGCGGGAGCTTATGAACCTGCGATTCCGCAACGCCAGCCGCCAGCTGGCTAACAATGCCCAGATCGGCCAGGCCAGAAGGACCATCGCCCGGCTTCGCACCGTCGTAAGAGAAAGGGAGATTCAGGGAATAACCCTATGAGTAAGGAACGAAGAAAAGTCAGGACCGGCCGCGTCGTGTCCGACAAGATGGACAAGACCGTCGTCGTCGCCGTCCGGTGGAGCCAGCGTAACCGGCTCTACCGCAAGCCCATGCGACGTATCACCAAGTTCTACGCCCACGACGCCACCAACGACTGCTCCCTCGGCGACCTCGTCCGCATCGAGGAAACTCGCCCTATCTCCCGGCAGAAGAACTGGCGCGTGATAGACGTCCTGGAACGCCGCGAAGTGGCCGAAGTCCGCCCCATGGAGCTGGACAGGGAATTCATGGAGTCCCAGATGCGCGGCCAGGATGCGGAGGTCGATACCGAAGCGGAAGTCCGGGAAGAGGACGCCGTCGCCGTTGCCGAAGAGCCGGAGACCGCCGTTGCCGAGGCCCTTGCTGCTGCCGAAGCCCTCGCCCTCGAAGAGGCTGTAGCCGAAATGGACGCCCCTGAGGAAATCGAAGAACCTGCGGCACTGGACGACGCTGAAGAGCCCGTTGCAGCCGAAGAAGCTGAAGAACCGGTTGCCGTTGAAGTTGCTGAAGAGCCTGTGGCTGTCGAAGATGCTGACGCACCCACCGACGAAGCTGAAGCACCCACCGCCATTGAGGACGCTGAAGAACCCGCAGCCATCGAAGATTCTGAAGAATCCACCGCTATGGACGACGCCGAAGATGCCCCGACCGATGAAGCGGCGGAAGCTGACGCCCCAGAGGAAGAAAAGAAGCCATGATTCAGCCCTATACCCGACTCACCGTTGCAGATAACAGCGGCGCCCGAAGGGTGATGTGCATCAACATCCCCGGTAGCAGCCGACGCAGGTACGCCCACGTGGGCGACATCATCGTCTGCTCCGTCAAGGAAGCCATGCCCGCCGCCGCCGTCAAGAAGGGCGAAGTGGTCCGGGCCGTCATCGTACGCACCGCCAAGCCCTATATCCGGCCCGACGGCTCCCACATCCGGTTCGACGACAATGCCGCCGTCATAGTCGCTGACCGCCAGAACAACCCCAGGGGCACCCGAATCTTCGGCCCCGTCGCCAGGGAACTGCGGGAAAAAGGCTATATGAAAATTATCTCCCTCGCCCCGGAGGTCGTATAATGAAGATACGCAAGGGCGATACAGTCAGGGTCATAGTCGGTAAGGACCAGACCAAGCAGGGCCGGGTGGAGCGCGTGCTCCCCAAGAGCAACCGCGTCCTTGTAGAGGGCATCAACGTCATTACCCGCCACGTCAAGGCCGCCCCAGGCCTGAGGCAGGGCGGCCGCATCACTCAGGAGGCCCCCATCCATATTTCAAACGTCATGCTGGTCTGCAACCGCTGCAGCCAGCCCGTGCGCGTCGGATTCAGAAGGCTCGACGACGGCGCAAAAGTCCGCGTCTGCCAGCTGTGCAAGGAGACCATAACCTAGGATGACCACCAGGAAAGCGAAACGACAAAAGAGCTCCGCCAGGAACGGCAGCTCCAACGGAGCCGCCGCCAACGGTTCGGTGGAGCCTCAGATCGTCAAGACATATCGAGACCAGATCGTCCCCACCATGATGCAGGAGTTCAAGTACAGGAACGTCATGCAGGTGCCCCGCATCAACAAGATTGTCCTCAACATCGGCTTGGGCGAGGCCAAGGACAACGCCCGCTCCCTCGAAGGAGCCCTGCGGGACCTGACCACCATCGCGGGACAAAAGCCCGTCATCACCCGCGCCCGCAAGGCCATCGCCGGCTTCAAGATCCGAGAGGGTATGCCCGTCGGCGTTTCCGTCACCCTTCGCGGCGAGCGCATGAACTATTTCCTCGAACGCCTCCTGAGCACGGCTCTGCCTAGAATCCGCGACTTCCGCGGCGTCCCCAAGTCCAGCTTCGACGGACGCGGCAACTACTCCATGGGCATCCGCGAGCAGGTAATATTCCCCGAAATCGACTATAACCAGATAGACAAGATCCGCGGCTTCCAGGTCACCATCACCACCTCCGCAAATACCGACGCCGAAGCCGCCCGGCTCCTTGAGCTTCTGGGTATGCCCTTCGTTCGACAACAGTAAAGTAAGGACCTTATGGCAAAGAAGTCTAAAATAGAAAAGTGGAAGAGGACTCCCAAGTACAAAGTTCAGTTCAGCAACCGGTGCAACAAGTGCGGTCGGCCTCGCGCCTATATGAGATTCTTCGGTCTCTGCCGCATCTGCTTCCGGGAGATGGCCCTCCGCGGCGAACTGCCCGGCGTCCGTAAAGCCAGCTGGTAAATCTTATAAGAGGCCGACCTTGTCCAACATAAGCGACCCCATCGCAGATATGCTCACCCGCATCCGCAATGCCCTGGCGGTGCGCCACAACTCCGTGGCCATGCCCACCTCCAAGGTGAAGGTTGCCGTGTGCCAGATTCTCAAGCGGGAGGGATACATCCGCGACTTCGAAGTGGGTGGCCCCGGCCCCCAACGGACCCTCCGCGTCCACCTCCTCTACAGGGAAGGCAGGGAGTCCGCCATCAGGGGACTCAAACGCATCAGCAAGCCCGGCCTAAGAATCTACGTCGGCAAGGGGGAAGTCCCCCGCGTCTTCGGCGGTATCGGCACCGCCATTATCTCTACGTCCAAGGGGCTGCTGACCGACCGCGAAGCCTGGTACAGCGGCACCGGCGGGGAGGTCCTCTGCTATGTCTGGTAATGCAGCCGTGAAGACCACGGAACGCACCCTGTCCAGGGTTGGCCGCAGACCCATAACCATCCCCGCAAACGTGCAGGTGAATCTCGAGTACACGCAGTTAACCGTGAAGGGGCCCAAGGGCGAGCTAGTCCAGCCCCTCCACCCCGAGGTAAACGTCAAAATGGAGAACGGCAGCATCGTCGTAGAGCGCGCCTCCTCCAGAAAGTTCCACCGTTCCCTCCACGGCCTCACCCGAACCCTCATTGCCAACGCCATCCAGGGCGTCTCCGAAGGCTATCAGAAGACCCTGCAGCTGATGGGCGTCGGATACCGCGTCCAGCAGCGCGGTTCGGGCATCACCCTCAACGTGGGCCACAGCCACCCCATCGACGTCGACCCGCCGGAAGGCATCGTCCTCACCGTCGAGGGCAACAACCGCGTCCACGTTTCGGGCTTCGACAAGCAGAAGGTGGGAGAAGTGGCCGCAAACATCCGCAAGGCCCGACCCCCCAACGCCTACAAGGAAAAGGGCATCCGCTACTCCGACGAAATACTGCACCTCAAGCCCGGTAAGGCCGCCGGACGTAAGGCTTAACCTCCCATGAACATCCAACTCCCCAACTGCACTGAATCCATGGCCGCCAATCGCTGCGGCGAACCCCTCATGCCCAAGGGTAAAAAAGATGAGTAAAGAAAGAAATAGCCGCAGGCTGCGAATAGCCCGCCACAAGCGACTCCGACAGCGAGTCAAGGGCACACCGGAAAGGCCCCGTCTCTCCGTGTTTCGGAGCCTGCGAAATATCTCCGCCCAGATTATCGACGACACCCAACACCACACCCTGGTCTCCGCTTCCAGCCTCGACAAGGACTTGCTCGCCGACGACCGGAAGCTGTCGAAAGTGGAGCTTTCCCGGCTCGTGGGTGCGTCCATAGCCAAGAAGGCCTCGGAGAAGGGCATTTCCCAGGTCGTCTTCGACCGGGGCGGATACAAATACCACGGCCGGGTCAAAAGCCTGGCAGAGGCTGCACGCAAGGAGGGCTTAATCATCTAGATGGTATATCGCAACCCCGGGCCTACCACCGACGGCGGGCCCGTCATAACCGAAAAGGTGGTTTACACCCGCCGCATCTCCAAGGTGGTTAAGGGCGGCAGGCACCTGCGCTTCAACGCCCTCGTCGTCATCGGCGACGGTGAAGGCATGGTCGGCGCCGGTCTGGGTAAGGCCAGCGCCATCCCCGACGCCGTCCGTAAGGGCGGGGCCACTGCCCGCAAGCAGTCCATGACCATACCCCTAAACGGCAGCACCATCCCCCAGGAGACCTCCGCCACCTTCGGCGCTTCCCTCGTCCTCATCAAACCCGCGCCTCAGGGCACCGGCCTTATCGCCTCCGGCCCCGTGCGGGCAGTGCTGGACGCCGCCGGCGTCAAGGACGCCGTGGCCAAGTCCCTCCGCTCCCGCAACCCCATCAACGTCATATACGCCACCCTCAAAGCCCTTGGCGAACTCAAGGACCCCGCCGTGGAACTGGCCAAGCGCAAGGGCCACCTCAATCCCAAGGAAGAACCGGCCGCCGGCTAGAAGAAGGAAGCAGCCTGCGCAAGCCTGAAAACGGGCAACGAAAGCTATGTCATATCTAAAAATTACCTGGAAGAAAAGCTTCATCGGCAGAAACCAGAAGCAGCGACGCATCATCCAGTCCCTTGGACTGCGCCGACTCAACCATACCGTGGTCCATCGCAGCACTCCGACCATCCGCGGCATGGTCAACAAGACCATCCACATGCTCCACGTGGAAGAACTGGATAATCTGCCCGCGGAATCTTCCTCATCGGAGTCTGAAGACCAGTCATGATGCAGCATCTGATACGACCCAACAAGAAGGCCCGGCGGCAGCGTCGGCGTATAGGTCGCGGCGATGGCAGTGGCCGCGGCACCTATTCCGGCAGGGGCCTCAAGGGCCAGAAGTCCCGCTCGGGCAAAGGCCCCAGGCCCGGCTTCGAGGGCGGCCAGCTTCCCCTCATCAAGCGGTTGCCGGAGCGACGCGGCTTCACCAACATCTTCAAGAAATACTATTCCCTCGTTAAGGTGGGTGATCTGGAGAATCTCGACGTGGACGGGCAGATTACTCCCGAAATCATGCTTGAGATGAAACTCGTGAAAAACCTGAAACTTCCGGTCAAGGTGCTTGGCAACGGAGACCTTACCAGAAGCGTGAACGTCCTTGCCCACAGGTACACCGGTTCAGCCAGGGAGAAGATAGAAAGTGCAGGAGGCGTCGCTGAGGTGATTACCTCATGATGACCCAAGAGGGACGAGGTCGCCCTGCTTTACTTCAGGCGGCCTTGGACTCCCTGCGCGTCCCCGACCTTCGCAACAAGATAATCTTTACCTTCGCCATGCTTGCCGTCTACCGGCTCGTGGCTCAGGTCCCCCTTCCCGGCGTCGACCAGGGGTCTCTTGACAACCTCTTCGACCGCATCCAGCTCCTCGGCTTCCTGGACCTCTTCAGCGGCGGCGCCCTAAGAAACATGAGCATCGCCGCTCTAGGCGTTTTCCCATACATCACCTCGTCCATCGTCATGCAGCTCCTCGTCCCCATCATCCCGCGGCTGCAGCAGCTATCCAAGGAGGGCGAACGAGGTCGACAACAGATCAACCGCATCGTCCACTGGGCCACCGTTCCCATAGCCATGGCCCAGGGCTACGGCCAGTTGCTCCTCCTCCGCAACGCCGGCGTCCTCGAAAACATCGGCCTCTCCGGCGAAGCCTTCCTGCCCACCGTCGCCGCCGTCCTCTCCATGACCGCAGGCGTAATGTTCCTCGTCTGGCTTGGCGAACTCATAACGGAACGAGGCATCGGCAACGGCATATCTCTAATAATCTTTGCCGGTATCGTCGCCGGCTTCCCGAATCTCATACAACAGGGCTTCCTCGCCAACAATGACCAGGGCGGACTCATCATATTCGCCATCATTGGCATACTCATCATTGCCCTCATAGTAGTGTTCAACGAGGCCCATAGACGCATCCCCGTTCAATATGGCCGCAGCATCTTCCGCTCAGGGAGAATGTATAGACAAACTGGCAGTTCCTACCTGCCTTTACGAGTCAACATGGCCGGGGTAATACCTCTGATCTTCGCCTTCTCCGTCGTCATCCTGCCCGGCACCATAGCCACCTTCCTGGCCGACAATCCGGGCTTGATAGGCGACGTCGCAAGCTGGTTCTCCACCGCCTTCAGCCCCAACAACGCCCTCTACTGGGTCTTGACCTTCGTGCTGGTCGTCATCTTCACCTTCTTCTACACCCTGATAACCTTTCAGCAGCAAAACCTGGCGGAAAACCTCCAGAAGAGCGGGGGGTTCGTCACCGGCATCAGACCCGGCAGGCCCACCCAGGACTATCTCAACCAGGTTATCTTCCGCCTTACCTTCGGCGGCGCCCTATTCCTTGGCTTCGTCGCCATCGTCCCCTTCCTGGCCTCCACCCTCACCGACATTCAGGCGCTCCAGCTTAGCAGCACCAGTCTGCTCATTCTGGTCTCCGTGGCCCTGGACACCCTGCGCCAGCTGGAAGCCCAGCTCCAAATGCGCAACTACGAGGGATTCCTGAGGTGAACGAGAGCAGCCACAACAGGCTCGTCATCCTCGGTCCCCCGGGGGCAGGCAAAGGCACCCAGGGCAAGCTCCTTTCGGAGAAACTTGGCCTGCGTCACATCGCCTCCGGAGACCTCGTTCGCCAGCATCAGGCCAACGAAACGGCCCTGGGAGTCGCTTCCCAGACCTACTACTCACTGGGTCTGCTCGTGCCCGACGTCATCACCTACCAAATTGTCCTGCCAGAGGTCTTGAAAGCGTCAAACGGCTTCCTTCTTGACGGCTTCCCACGAAACGTCCACCAGGCAGAGAGACTCGATCGGGAGCTCAGGCTCAAGAATCTGCAGGTCGACCACACACTCCTCATCACCGTCCCCCAGGAAGAGATAATGCGCCGCCTCGCTAGCCGAAGGGTATGCACTCAGTGCAAGCGCATCTACCAGATAGACTCCGAGCATCCCAATGTTGCCGAATTCTGCGACACCTGCCATATTCCTCTCATTCAGCGCAAGGACGACACCCCCGAGGCCATCCAGATACGCATGGAGGAGTACCACGCCCAAACCCTCCCCCTGGCTCAATACTACCGAGACCAGAACAAGCTGTTGGAGGTGTCGGGACTGGGCAACGTCCAGACCGTCCTTCATCGAGCCCTCCGCTGCCTGGGAGAGCCCGTGCCGGAGGAGAATTTCGCCAACCAATCCCAGGCCGGACAGCCGAATCCGGGCTGGAGCTTCAAAAAACGTCACGTTTAGCGTACAATAGAGCTTCATGAATCAAACATCGCAGCAACAGACCGCCTCTAACTCCCCTCCCATCTACAACGGGGGCATTACCATCAAGTCCGAACGCGAGCTTCAGGCCATGCGGCGCGCCGGAGCCATCGTTGCGGAGACCATTGCCGTCCTGAAAAAGACCGCCCAGCCCGGCATCTCCACCGCACGCCTGGACAAGATAGCCACCCGCGAGATCCGAAAACGGGGCGCCGTGCCTACCTTCAAGGGCTATCGTGGCTTCCCGGGCAGCATCTGCGCCTCCGTTAACGAAGAGATTGTTCACGGCATCCCCGGCAACCGCGTCCTCAAGGAGGGCGACCTGCTAAAGGTGGATGTGGGTGCGACCATCCACGGTTTTATCGGCGATTCCGCCGTCACCATACCAATTGGAAAAGTATCGGATGAAGCTGCGGAACTGCTGGAAGTTACCGAGCAGAGCCTTCACGAAGGCATCGCCGCCGCCGTACACGGCGCCCGCACCGGCGACATTGGCCACGCCGTCGAGCAATACGCGGTGTCCCGCGGCTACAGCATCGTAACGGAATACGTCGGACACGGCATCGGCCGTTTCCTCCACGAAGACCCCCAGGTGCCGAACTACGGCCCTCCCGGGCGTGGTGCTCAGCTCAGGGAAGGCATGACCATCGCCATTGAGCCCATGGTCAACATAGGCGGATGGAAGACCCGTCTCCTACCCGACCTCTGGACCGTGGTCACCGCCGACGGCAGTCTTTCCTCCCACTTCGAACACACCATAGCAATCAATAAAGGCAAGGCAGAGATTCTAACCCAAATTAAGTAGAAGAGGCAGTATGGCAAAAAAGCAGGGCATAGAGGTAGAGGGTATAATTACGGAGGCGCTCCCCAACGGCATGTTCCGGGTAGAACTTCCCAACAAGCACAAGGTTCTCGCCCACGTTTCGGGCAAGATCCGGCTGCACTTCATCCGGGTCCTTAACGGTGACCGGGTGCTGGTGGAACTCTCCCCCTATGACCTCAGCCAGGGCCGAATCACCTACAGGTTCAAGTAGCAAACTCCGCGACCGGAGAAGTTTCTCCGTCGCTCACAAAAAAACTGAGTTAAACATAAAAAATGAAAGTCAAAGCTTCCGTTAAAGTACGCTGCGACAAGTGCCGCATCATCCGGCGCAAACGCGTCGTGCGCGTCATATGCAGCAACCCCAGACACGCCCAGAGGCAGGGCTAAGGAGGTCCCATGGTCAGAATCGTTGGAGTGGACGTTCCCGATGGCAAAAGGGTGGACGTTGCCCTCACCCGCATCTACGGCGTCGGTCTCCACACCGCGCAGCAGGTGGTGGAAAGGGCCGGCATCCAGAGCGATCCCCGTCCGAAGATGTACGAGCTTTCAGAGGAGCAGGTAGACCGCCTCCGGGAGATAATCGACAGGGAGTACCGTGTCGAAGGCGACCTACGTCGCGGAAACGTCATGAACATCCGTCGACTCATAGACATCGGCTCCTACCGCGGCCTGCGCCACCGCCGTGGCCTGCCCGTCCGCGGACAGCGCACCCGCACCAACGCCCGTACGCGCAAAGGCCCCCGTAAGACCGTCGCCGGTCGCGGACGCCGCACCGGAATGAAGAAGTAAATTAGAGGTTATCGCTAGATGCCAAGACAGAGAAGCCGCAGGCGCGACAAACGAGTCCCCCCCAACGGCCGCGCCTATATCCGCGCAACATTTAACAACACCCAGGTCACCCTGACCGACGTTCAGGGCAACACCATAGGCTGGTCCACCGCCGGCACCAGCGGGTTCAAGGGATCCCGCAAGGGCACCGCCTTCGCCGCCCAGCGCGCGGCGGAGCAGGCCGCCAAGAAGGCCCTCGACCAGGGACTCCAGCGAGTGGACGTTTTCGTCAAAGGCCCCGGCGCGGGCCGGGAGGCCGCCATCCGCTCCCTCCAGGCCGCCGGACTGCACATCACCAGCATCCGTGACGTTACCCCCATCCCCCACAACGGCTGCAGACCCCCCAAGAGAAGAAGAGTATAACCAGAAATCCTGACGTAGAAGCGGCCAACCGTAGGGGCGGGTTTTAAACCCGCCCGCTCCCCGCTCAAGGCCAACTACCACCCCAACAAAAAGACTGGAGAGAATAGAACTTGGCAAGATATACAGGCCCGGCCTGCAGGCTCTGCCGCAGAGTGGGCGAAAAGCTTTTCCTTAAGGGCGAACGGTGCTACACGCCCAAGTGCGCCGTCGACCGGCGCCGCACCCTCCCGGGCGACCGCTCCATGCGACGCCGCCGCATCTCCGACCACGGCATTCAGCTTCGCGAAAAGCAGAAGGCCCGCTATATGTACGGCATCATGGAGGCCCAATTCAGGAGATACGTCGATAAGGCCTTCAGACAGGCCGAATCCACCGGCCAGAACCTCATCCGCCAGTTGGAGACCCGCCTGGACAACGTGGCCTACCGCCTCGGTTTCGCTGACTCCCGCCGGCAGGCCCGCCAGATTGTCCTCCACGGTCACCTTACCGTCGGCGACCGCAAGACGGACATCCCCTCCTACTCCGTTCGACCGGGAGACGTTATCGAATGGAAGGAGTCCAGGAAGGACAGCGAATACGCCAAGCTCATGTCCGCCGACCTTCCCAAGCGTCCCGTTCCCGCGTGGCTGGAGCTGGACGTGGCAAACCTGAAAGCCACCGTCCGGCGGCTCCCTAGCGACGAGGAACTGGACACCGCCATCGATACCCGCCTGATCGTTGAGTACTATTCGAGGTAGCGCCCCAATGCTGGATATCAACAGCCTCGTGGAAGAAACCCCCATCGCCCCTGAAAAGCCCATTGAACCGGGCATCAACATCATTGAGGTCACGGACACCTACGGCAAGTTCCACATCGAACCCCTGGAACGGGGATACGGCGCCACCCTCGGCAACCCCATGCGCCGCACCCTCCTCAGTTCCATCTCCGGGGCTGCCGTTACCTGGGTCAAGGTCGAGGAAGTTCTCCACGAATACAGTGTCATCCCCAACGTCAAGGAAGACGTTATGGAAATCCTTTACAACATCGGCCAGGTCCGCATCCGTTCCGTCACCGGACGTCCGGGCAAGATGCGTCTGGAAATCGCCGGAGAAGGCATGGTCTCCGCCGGAGACATCGCCACCTCCTCCGACTTCGAGATCGTCAACCCTGAGCAGCATCTGGCCACAATCGACTCGCCCGACGGTTCCCTCGCCGTCGAGCTTAATGTCGAACCCGGCAAGGGCTATCAGCCCGCCTCCTCCGGCGAAAGCATGCCCCGCGGCGTCCTGCCTCTAGACGCAATCTTCAACCCCGTCCGCAAGGTCAACTACACCGTGGAGAAGACCCGTGTCGGTCAGGTCACCGACTACGAGCGCCTCATCCTGGAGGTGTGGACCAACGCCACAATCACTCCCGCCGAAGCCCTCAAAAGGGCCTCCGAGGTCCTCGTCGACCACTTCTTCATGTTCAACAGCCTGGACAAGAGCGGCGCCATCAGCCCTGAAGACCTGCGGCGCACCCGCACCGTCCCCGTCGAAGTGTTCCAGACGCCCCTCGAAAAGCTGGAGCTTTCCCCGCGCACCCTGAACTCTCTCAAGAATCACGGCCTCCAGCGCGTCGGCCAGATTCTAGAAATGACCGACGACGAACTCAAGGAAATCAGGAACTTCGGCGTCAAGTCCCTGGACGAGCTTAAAGAGAGACTCAAGGACATTGGCTACGGCCTCCAGGAAGAACCTGCGGAGCCATCCTCGGAAGAACCTCAGGAGGCGGCAGCCGACCTCCCCGCAGAAGAGGAGGTAGCCTCCAATGGTTAGACACAGAGTAGCCGGACGCAAACTAGGACGACCAACCGCCCAGCGGGTCGCCCTCCTTCGCGCCCTCGCCTCCCAGCTCATCATCCACGAGCGCATAATCACCACCGAGGCCAAGGCCAAGGAAGCCCGCAGCTTCACCGAAAAGATGATTACCTACGGCAAGAAGGGCACCCTCCATCACCGCAGGCTTGCCACGGCCAAGATCCCCAACAAGACCGTGGTCAGAAAAATCTTCGACGATCTGGCCCCCCGCTATTCCAACCGCGCGGGCGGCTACACCCGCATCATCAAGCTTGGCCGCCGCAAGGGCGACGCCGCTCCTCTCGCCCAGTTGGAACTCGTCTAAGCCCTCCCTCGAGTCATGCCTTGCCTTCGGAAACTCAGCCAACCCGCAAGTTGGCCCTCGTCATCGAGTACCACGGCGGGAACTACCACGGCTTCCAGTTCCAGCCCGATCTCCCCACCATTCAGCACGAACTGGAAAAGGCCATCGCTACCATTACAGGCCGGGAGGTGCGCGTAAGAGGGGCCAGCCGCACCGACGCAGGCGTCCACGCCCTGGGACAGGTGGTAGCATTCGAAACCGATTCCGAGCTATCCGAGGAAACCTGGACCAGGGCCCTGAACCACCATCTCCCACAGGACATCAAGGTCCGACACACACACCGGACCGCGCCGAACTTCAATCCCCGCCGTCACGCCCTGGCCCGCATCTACAGATATACCATCTTGAATCGAAGCACTCCCTCCCCCCTCCTCCATGACCGCAGCGCCTGGGTCCGCTCCCCCTTGGACGTCGACGCCATGAGCGTGAGCGCCCAACATCTGGTGGGAATCCACGACTTCGCCCCCTTCACCGTTTCCATGCCGCCCGACAAGTCTTCCGTCAGACACGTAAAGCGCTGGGATGTTTGGAGAAACGGCGACCGGGTTCTCATCGAAGCCGAAGCCAACGCCTTCATGATGCACCAGATTCTGAGGACAAACGGCCTGCTCGTGGAAGTTGGAAGAGGGAAAGCCCCCGTTTCTGTAGTCAAACACACCCTGGAAAATGGTATAATGAACGCCAATTCCGTCACCGGGCTTCCGGCAAGAGGCCTCTGCCTCATAAAAGTGGAATACCCGGACTTCCCGCCCAACAAAGAGAACTGAAGAGATGAAACGAAACAAGACCTACTCAGCCAAACCCAACGAGGTCCCCGCTTCCTGGCACGTCATTGACGCCGAAGGCCAGGTCCTCGGACGCCTCTCCAGCCAGATTGCCAAGACGCTGCAGGGCAAGCACAAGGCCGCCTACACTCCCCACGTGCTGACCGGCGACTACGTGGTGGTCATCAACGCCTCCAAGATTCGCGTCACCGGCAAAAAGCTACTACAGAAGACCTACTACCGCCACAGCGGCTACACCGGCAACCTCAAGTCCACCATCCTGCGCGACATGCTGGATGAGCACCCGGACAGGGTCATCAAGCTGGCCGTCAAGGGAATGCTCCCCGCCACCAAGCGCGGACGAGAGATGCTGCGTCGCCTCAAGGTCTACCCAGACCGGACCCACCCCCATCAGGCCCAGGTAGCCGCCGTAAACTAAAGAGAGGTAATCAGCCAATTGGTCCAGACAGCCACTGAACAGGAATACTACTACGGAACGGGCAAGCGCAAGACCTCAATTGCCAAGGTGCGCCTGTACCTCGGCAACGGCAACATCATCCGGGTCAACGACAAGCCCCTGGAGGAAGCTTTCCCCTGGTTCATCTGGCAGATTACCGTCAAAGAGCCCCTGGAAGTCACCAACAGCCTTGGCCGGTTCCACGTCATGGCCCAGGTCAAGGGCGGCGGCATATCCTCCCAGAGTCAGGCCGTCCGGCACGGCATCGCCCGCGCCCTCGTGGCCTTCGATGAGAACCTCAAAACGCCTCTCCGACGTCACGGCTTGCTCACGCGGGACTCCCGCATCAAGGAACGGAAAAAGTACGGCCTCAAGCGCGCCCGACGCGCCCCCCAATACACCAAACGCTAACCCACCCTTCTCCCCCATTCCCATCACCCATTCCCGCGGAGGCGGGAATCAACTCTCTATCCACGCCCACCTCCCTTCCCCACCACAATCTCACGTAGGGGCGGGTTTCAAACCCGCCCATCTTCCCTCATCATGAGCCTGTCAAAGAACTAAGGGGCAAGCGCACCCTTTCTGCTAACCCGTAGGGGCTGGTTTCAAACCAGCCCTCCTTCTCTCCAAACGGCCAACATTCGCTGCCATTTGCCCGTAGGCACGGCTCGCACACCGCCCTCCCCTCTTATCCCTTCCCCCTCCCCCTCCCCTTCCCCCATTCCCGCGGAGGCGGGAATCCACCCTCTATCCACGCTCAACCCCAAACTTGTCGTCACGCAGTGACCACACACCCGCTCCCTTTTCCCCACCCCCGCGAAAGCGGGGGCCCACTCTCTATCTGCCACCAACCCCCCAACCCACGCCCAACTCTGCGATACTTGCCGCAACGCAGTTGCCCGTCATGCAATGACCCCCAACATCCCCGACGCCCCATCCAACATCGACTCCACATCCGCGTCAGACCCCCCCTCCGCATAAACACGCACCAGCGGCTCCGTCCCAGACAGCCGCACCATCACCCAACCTCGGGCGAATCGGAACCGCCTCCCGTCCGTTGCGTCCGTCGAAACAACCCGCATCCCCCCAATCTCCGACACTTCCCCACTTTTCACCAAAGCCTCCTGAAACTCCCTCCGCTTGCCGTCATCGAAGGGCACGTCCCGCCTACCATAACTCCACTCTCCCACCCTCTCGTACAACATCGCCAGAAGCTCCGAAGGACGCTTCCCCGTCCGAGCCATGAACTCCAGGAACAACAGGCTGCTCAGAATCCCGTCCCTCTCAGGAATATGCCCCCGAAAGCCATATCCCCCGCTCTCCTCTCCCCCCATCAACGCATTCTCCTTCATCATCAACGGCCCCGCATACTTGAACCCCACGCCCGTCTCCAGCACCGGCACGTCGTACAGCTCCCCCAGCCTGAACAGCATGTCCGACGACGTTATCGACTTGACGATGGGCCCTCTCTCCCCCTTCACCTCCAGCAGGTACAAAGCGAGCAGCGCAAACACCTGCAGCGTGTTGAAGTACTGCCCATTCTCGTCCAGCACCCCCAGCCTGTCCGCGTCCCCGTCGTAGGCGATGCCCACGTCAAATCCCCCAGCCGCCAACATCGCCGAAGCCTGCGCCAGATTCTCCGCAATCGGCTCCGGCTGATGCATCCCCGGAAAGGACGGATTCACCTCTCCTCGTATCTCCCTGACCGAACCCGACGTACCCTCCAATAACCGCGGCAAATATCCCATACCCGCTCCGTGCATAGCATCCACCAAAACGTCAATCCCTGCTCCCCCGATTACGTCCAGGTCCACCATACGGGCCATCTGCGACATATACTCCGGTACCGGATCCAACTCCCTCACCAACTCCCGCGCCATCGCCTCCTCCAGCCCCATCCGGCGAGCCCCCGCAGCCTCCGCCGCCGCCACGTGCTCCTCCAGCCTCGCCACAATCTCAGACGACGCGCTCCCCCCGTACTCAGGCTTGAACTTCACTCCGTTCCACTCTGGCGGATTGTGGCTGGCCGTAATCATCACAGCCCCAGCCGCCCCCAGCTTCGGCACGCTGTAGCTCACCACCGGCGTCGGACACGCCTCTCGAAACAACAGCGCCGAAACCCCGTTGGCCGCCAGCGTCTCCGCAGCGCGGCGGGCAAAGTCCCTCGACCCGAACCGCGTATCGAACCCCACCACAACGCCCCGGTCCGCCCACCCCAGCTCCTTGACGTAGCTCGCCACACCTTGAACGCACAACGACACGTTCTCGAAAGTAAACTCCTCCGCAATGATCGCCCGCCAGCCGTCCGTCCCAAACTTTATCGCCACCATCAACCTCCATGCCATCAAAATTCCCAATCTGCCCATGGAATTTTATCATTCCCCCTCTTCTCTCTTCCCCCCTCTCCCCGTCCTGGGAGAGGGTTGGGGTGAGGGTCCCCTCTTACCTCCGAATGGGGGAAGGTTAGAGCCTGCCCTCGCGAATGCGGGGGATGGGGGTGACTCCCTGAACCAATAAGCCCTCGCAGCCAACAATGTCAATGCTGTCCACGCCCAACTCTGCAAAACTTGCCGTCACGCAGTGACTCCTCTGGACACCAACCCGCTCCCGTACTAGGATGAAACCCACCAAACTCAAGGAGGCAACATGAAGGGAGCCGACGCCGTAGCGCAGATACTCAAGAAGGAGGGTGTGGACTTCATAGGCTGCATCCCCTACAACGGATTGGAAGAGGCCGCCGCCGTCGCCGGAATCCGCCCCCTCATCTTCCGCCAGGAGCGCGTGGGCGTGAACCTTGCCGACGGATTCAGCCGCGTCACCAATGGCCGCGGCGCCGGTATCTTCACCATGCAGGCCGGCCCGGGCGCCGAAAACGCCTACGCGGGCGTCGCCCAGGCCTACGCCGACTCCGTCCCCATCCTGCTCCTGCCCGCCTCCGCCCCCCTCGACAGGGCCGGCGTCCGTCCAACCTTCACCCCCTCCCAGAGCTACGCCTCCGTAACCAAGTGGTCCGACCGCGTCAACCTTCCACCCCAGATCCCCAACATGATGCGAAGGGCCTTCAGCCAGCTCCGTTCCGGCCGCCCCAGCCCCGTCCTCCTTGAACTCCCCTCCGACATCCTCAATTCCGAAGTTGACGATTCCCTCGTTGATGCCTACCGTCCCGTCCAAAAATTCCGCAGCGGTTGCGACCCCCAGGAAATCCGCGAAGCCGCCAAGGCCCTCCTCGCCGCGAAACGGCCCGTCATCCACGCCGGTCAGGGCGTCCTCTACGCCGAAGCGTGGGACGAGCTCAAGCAACTTGCCGAGATCCTCCAGGCCCCCGTCATGACCACTCTCTCCGGCAAAAGCGCCTTCCCTGAAAATCACCCCCTCGCCCTCGGTACCGGCTCCGCCACCACCACCGGCCCCGTCGTACACTTCGTCAAGAACGCCGACCTCGTCTTTGGCATCGGTTGCAGCTTCACCCGCACCGGCTTCGGCGTCGAAATCCCCCAGGGCAAGGTGATGATTCACTCCACCAACGACGACTCCGACATCAACAAAGACTACTCCGTCGACGTAGCCCTCTGGGGCGACACCAAGCTTGTCCTCTCCCAGCTTCTTGAAGAAATCAACGCCCAGGCCGGCCCCGTAGGCAACCGCAACAACGGCAAAATGGCCGACGAAGTTCGCGCCGCCCGCACCGCCTGGCTCGACGAGTGGATCCCCAAGCTCACCTCCAACGAAGTCCCCATCAACCCCTACCGCGTCATCTGGGACCTCATGCACACCATCGACCGCAAGAATTCCGTCGTCACCCACGATTCCGGCAGCCCCCGCGACCAGATGGTCCCCTTCTTCGAGACCATCTCCCCCCGCGGCTTCATCGGCTGGGGCAAGTCCACCCAGCTCGGCTACGGCCTCGGCCTCGCCCTCGGCGCAAAAATGGCCGCCCCCGAAAAGCTCGCCGTCAACGTCATGGGCGACTACGCCTTCGGCATGGTGGGCCTCGACGTGGAGACCGCCGTCCGCGAGCGCATCCCCATCCTCACCATCATCCTCAACAACTCCGCCATGGGCATCTACGAGTCCCACCGCTTCCCCGTCGCCAACGAACGCTACGGCACCAAGTACCTCACCGGCAACTACGCCCAGGTCGCCGAAGCCCTCGGCGGCTACAACGAAGTCGTCAAAACTCCAGACCAGGTAATTCCCGCCATCCAACGCGCCCAGCAGGTCATTGCCGAAGGTCGGCCCGCCCTCCTCGAAATCATCACCTGCGAAGAGCGTGCCTTCTCCTACAAGGACCGCTAACCGCCATAAGTCACCCTGAACGAAAGGCCGCTTATGTCAATCAAAATCATCGAAAATACCACCATCGTCACCTGTGATCCTGGCCAGACGGTCCTCCACAACGCCGCCATCGCCATCAAGGGCAACCGCATCGCAACCCTCGCCGCCACACCCCAGGTTCGCGCCATGTACCCAGACGCTGAGGTCATCGACGGTCGAGGTAAAGCCGTCTTCCCCGGCCTCATCAACTGCCACGCCCACCTCACCGCCAATCTCTTCCGCGGCATCTCAGAGGACTTCGGCTTCCCCTCCAGCTTCGCCTTTCCCGATGATCCCCGCGACATGATCTCCGACGAAGAGACCACCGTCATGGCCGCCCTCGGCGCCATCGAAGCCGCCCGCACCGGCTCCACTACCACCGTCGAAATCGCCGGCGGCATCCACCGCTACGCCGATATGCTCGATAAGACTGGAATGCGCTGGGTCCTCGCCGAAAACACCGCCGACGGCATCGTCCCACCCACCTTCCGCGCCGGTGAACCCGTCCACGCCTACTCCGACGAACTCCGACACTCAAGCCTCGAAAGCGCCACCCGTCTCTACGAAAAATGGCACCACGCTGGCGAGACCGACCGCATCACCTGCATGGGCTCCACTGGCCTCGTCGAGACCACCTCCCCCCAACTACTCAGAGACGTTCATGAAATGGCCGAAAAGTACGACAGCCATTACACCATCCACCTCAATCAGAGCCGCCTCGAAGTCGAGTCCCTCATGCTCATGCGCGGCGTCCGTCCCACCGAAAGCCTCTTCCACAACGACTATCTCGGCCCCCGTCTCCTCGGCGCCCACGTCCGATTCCTTAGCCCCTCGGAAATATCCCTGTTGGGCACCACCCGCTCCAACGTCTCCCACCAGCCCGCCATGGCCGCCCGTCGTGCCGTCATCCCCCCCATCCCCGCCCTCCGTCACGCCGGATGCACCATCGGCATGGGCACCGACAACAATACCCAGGACATGGTCGAGGTCATGCGCACGGGCCTCTTCACAGAGCGAATCATCCGCGACGACGGCATGAACCCTCAGCCCGAAGACATTCTTGCCATGACCACTATGGGCAGCGCATCAGCCATCGGCATGGCTGACGAAATCGGCTCTCTGGAAGTCGGCAAGAAAGCCGACCTGTTCATCATCAACACCCAACGTTCCACCCTCGTCCCCACCAACCGCATCGTCTCCGCCTTCATCCACAACGGCCAGCCCAGCGACATTGAGTCCGTCATGGTAGACGGCGAGTTCGTGTTCAAAGACGGAAAATTCCTCAACCTCGACGAGGACACCATCATCCGCGAAGCCGACGCAATAGGCAAGAAAGTCTGGCAGCGCCTGCTGGAAAAATACCCCAACGTCCCCTTCCCCATAACCCTCGCCCCCTAACCCCCCGTGTCCTCGCGAAAGCGGGGACCCACTTTTCAACCTCTACCCCCGTCACCCAAACGTCTGACTTCCCGTAGGGGCGGTTCGCGAACCGCCCTCTCCCTCATTTCCCTTCCCCCTTGACGGGGGAAGGCTAGGATGGGGGTGATCCCCCCTACTTTTTCACCGCCGAAACCGCCGCGCTGAACCAGAACTCCCCCTCCTTCACCGGCGCCTCCACCTCATACTCCACCTCACCAAACCCCGCCGCGCGTATCTTCCCCAGATACTCCTCCACCGGCAGCGACCCGGAAATGCAGCCGGCATACAACGCCAGGTCCTCCATCTCCCCCGCCGTCGCTGCTCTCTCCAACAGAATGTCCGACACCATCAGCCTACCCCCTGACCGCAGCACACGAAACGCCTCCTGGAACACCGCGTCCTTGTCCGGCGCCAGGTTAATCACGCAGTTGGAAACTACCACATCAACGCTTTCGTCATCCAACGGCAGCGCCTCAATGTCTCCCTGTCGAAAGCTCACGTTCTCAATGCCCAGCTTGGCCTGATTTTCCCGCGCCTGCTCCAGCATCGCCGGGGTAAAATCCACCCCGATAACGTGACCGTCCGGACCAACAGCCTTAGACGCGAGAAAACAGTCCAACCCCGCGCCGCTGCCCAGGTCCACAACCACCTGTCCCGGCTTCAGACTCGCCAAAGCAACCGGATTTCCGCAACCGAAAGACGCCACACCGTCGGGCAACCCCTCAAGCGCATCCGCCGAATAAATCTCCACGGCAACCCCATCGTCGCAGCAGGACGAAGCCTCCTGAATCCTCTCTGCGTAGACCTGCGAGACCCGCTCCTTCAACTCCTTGGACGACACCATCAATTACACTCCTGAATCACAATTGCCAATCTATAGCTTCCTACCAAACGACTATCTGCGCGAAGGAATGCGCTGCTATCCTTCCAGCAGCTTCTCCACCTCTTCCCTCAGCTCCCTCGCATTCTCCGGCGACGGCGGATACAACGGCGGGCGTGTCGGCCCCATCGGTCGGCCAACCACCTTCATCGCCTCCTTCACCAGTACCGGCATCGGCTCCTTGGCCACCACGTTCATCACCGGAATCACAGACATCTGCCTCTCCAGCGCCCGCTCATTGTCTCCCCTGTTCCAGCTTTCGTAAAGGTCAACGAAAATCTCCGGCATCGGAGTGGCAAAGGCCAGAATTCCCCCCGAAGCCCCGGAAGCCAGCGCGGGCAGCAGCCCATCGTCCAAACCCTGAAGCAGCCCGGCAGTGGGAGCCATCGCATGTCCCATCCCGATTACCTCCCGGATGCTCCCCGTCGCGTCCTTCACCCCCACCACGTTGGGGAATCGATGGGTGTATTCTCCAATCGCCGCCGGTCCCATGTTCACCGCAACCCTTCCCGGTGCGTTGTAAATCACTAGAGGCAGACTGGTTTTGTTGCTCACGTTCTCGAGCATCTGACCGAACTGCGGCGGGGACAGCTTGTAGAATGGCGGCGGCGTCAGCATCAGCGCCGATGCTCCCAACTCTTGAATCTCGTCGGCAAAGGCCGCCATCTCGTCTACGCCGGGTATAAAGCAGCCTACAACCACCGGCAGACGTCCCCGTACCACCTGTGTCGTAACTCTAACCATCCGCAGTCGTTCGTCGTCCGTCAAACTCAACGACTCTCCCGTTCCCCCCAGAATGCAGATGCCGTGGACTCCCGCTGAGACCTGGTACTCCAGCTCCTGCGCCAGCGTCTCCTCGTCCAGCCCGTAGCTGTCCGTGAATGGGGTCAGTATCGATGTAATTATTCCCCTGAGTGGCTCCATTCTCCGTCTCCTTATGCGCCTGAATTTAGAAAATTATATCCGCCTGCAGACCAACAAACAACGCTGACGCCCCTATCCACCACACCGCCTCGCCTCCCCCATCAACGCCCGCACCGCTTCCACGTCCACCGGATTGTCCGTAACCCCATCCACCTTGAATCCCGTTCCGACAATGGCCCCATCCGCCCAGCGTAGCGTGTCCGACACCGTCTCGACCGTCACCCCGCTGCCCGCCAGCACCGGCGTCAATCCCGCCGACTCCTTGGCCCGACGAAGGTCCTCCAAGCCGGTAGCCAAACCCGTCGCCTTACCGGAAACTATGACGGCGTCCGCTCGACCCCGCAAAATCGTCTCCGTCACCTCGTCCGCCAGGTCCACGTCTCCAACACCCGTCGAATGCTTCACGTCCACGTCGGCAAACACCTTCACGTCCGTCCCCAACTCCCGGCGATATCTCTGAATCTCATGGGCGTTCCCCTGAATCAACCCTTCCCCCGACACCCTCACTCCGGTGTAAACATTCACACGAATGAACTCCGCGCCCACCGCCGCGGCCACCGCCAGCGCCGAAATCCCGTCACTCCGCAGCACGTTGATCCCCAGCGGCAGCGATGTCGAACTCCGCACCTCCATCGCCAGCCGCGTCAAGTACGAGACCGTCTGGGGTGACACACGACCGGGAAAATACGGCGCATCCCCGTAATTCTCGAGAATAAGCCCATCCACACCACCCTCCACCAGAGCCTTGAGGTCTGCCAGCATCCGCTCCCTGACGACGTTCAGCGGCTCCGCCCTCGCCGACCCGGGCAGCGGCTTCAGATGCAACATCCCGATGATGGGCGATGATACACCGAAGAGTTTCTGCAGCTCATCCATCGTCACGGATGTCGGCTCAGTTGCCTTCAACCACCATGGCGATGCCCATGCCGCCGCCGATGCAGAGGGTGGCCAGACCATGACGTGAGTCCCGACGTCCCATCTCGTGCAGCAGCGTGGTCAAAATGCGTGCCCCGCTGGCCCCGATGGGATGCCCCAACGCAATGGCCCCTCCGTTCACATTCGTCCGGTCCCAGTCCAACTCAATCTCCCGACCCACGGAAAGCACCTGCGCCGCAAAGGCCTCGTTGATCTCCACCAAGTCCATGTCATCCAACTCAAGCCCCGCCATGTCCAACGCCTTGTTCACCGCTCCCGCCGGCGCAACCCCCATCATCCGAGGCTCCAGCGCCGCCGCTGCGCAGCTTCGAATGGTCGCCATCGGCTCCAGCCCATTCTTCTCCGCCCACGAACTGGACGTCACTACCACCGCCGACGCGCCGTCGTTGATTCCCGCAGCATTCCCCGCCGTCACTATCCCCCCCTTGCGGAACGGGGCCGGAAGCTGCCCCAGCCGCTCCATCGTGACCTCCGGACGCGGATGCTCATCCGCCTCCACCACCGTGTCTCCACGCCGTCCTGGAACCGTCACCGGCACTATCTCGTCGTCAAACAGACCCAGCTCCACCGCCCTCTTGGTACGCGCCTGGCTCTCCATCGAGTACAGGTCCACGTCCTCCCGATTGATGCCGTAGATGTCCGAGAGTTCCTCCGCCGTCACCCCCATATGGCAATCAATCATGCAGTCGTGAAGGCCGTCGTTGATCATAGCGTCCAGAAACTCCCCGTGCCCCATCCGATACCCGTACCGACCCCGCGGAATCAGGTACGGGGCGCGGCTCATGCTCTCCATGCCACCGGCCACCACAACCTCCGCCTCCCCCAACCGGATGGACTGGGCCGCCAGCGCCACTGATTTCAACCCTGAGCCGCACACCTTGTTTATGGTCATTGCCGGAACCTGAACGGGCAGACCCGCCTTCACCAGGCTCTGTCTAGCCGGATTCATCCCCTGGCCCGCCATGAGCACGTTCCCCATTATTACCTCATCAACCTGCTCAACCTCTACGCCGGCGCGCTTCACAGCTTCTTCGACGACAACGGCGCCTAGGTCCACCGCGGAAACCTCTGACAGTCCTCCCCCAAACCTCCCGATAGGCGTCCTGACCGCACTGACTATTACTGCCTCTTCCATGGTCCTCTCCTCCAATCTGAAACCACTATCAGTATAACCCCTGCAGCCCCTTCTGGATACTTTCGCCCGGTAGTAGAATGCTTATCAGGGATAGTGATCGCATCCTTAAACACGACACGGAGTAAATGACGAATGATTACAGGCGTGGTGGGCGTAATTCTCTGGACTTCAAACCTGGACGAAATGCGGCCTTTCTATAGGGACACCCTTCGTCTCCCCCTGCACTCCGACCACGGCGATTTCGTCGCTTTCCGTTTCGGCGACATGCGGCTTAGTATGGGCCTCCACGGTTCGGTCGAAGGCCCCGCCAGGGACCCCCACCGCATCATGGTTAACCTCGGCGTGGAAGACATCCACCGCGAACACCGCCGACTGACAGAAGAAGGTGTCGAGTTTGTACGCTCCCCGGAGCGGGAATCCTGGGGCGGCTGGGTCGCCACCTTCAAAGACCCCGACGGAAACCTCGTTCAGCTTCTTCAGATTCCCCGGTCCAACTAGCCCTGATACATCTCCATCGGATCAAACCGCGTAACCCCGCGTATCACGTCAAACCCCCTATCCGCGCTCACCACCCCATCCAGCCCATGCAACTGAACCACCGCTGCATGGATGGCATCCCTGGCATCAACCCAGGGATATTCCCGCAATAATTGAGCGGTACCAACAATCTCCGCAGTTCCTATGGGAATTATATGCAATTCGGCATCAATTAGAGCTTCGACCAGCTCCACTCCCTGCTCTCTCCTGTCCCTCTTTCCGTATACGTGGAGAATCTCCTGAAGCACCTCCGCATCTGTTAGATACTGGTGGGCGCCCTTCAGCAAGGCTTGCATGATCTTTCGACATGATTCCTTATAGGGATCGGGCCTGCCTACGGCGTAAACGAATACGTTGGTATCTATGAGCTTCACTGCAACGAATCTTGGTTTACTGATTTCATCGTCTGCCGGTATCTCTCATCAGCCATCTCTTGCTTCAATTCCTCCCAAGATGCGCCTAGATCATGCTCCATAGATAGAAGACGTTTGACGGCTTCTCTTCTCTTCGCCGAATGGTTAACCATATAAGCCGACTCCACAGCTTCTCTTATTAGCTTGCCCACGGAAGTTCTTTCCCTTTTTGCTTTCTGCTCCAAATACAAGAACTTCTCTTCTTCGAAAAGCACCTCTACCCGTTTCTTCAACGCCATTACTTACCTCCCGCAATCTCCCTGTAACGCTCTCTCGCAATCTCCTCTTCAAAATCTTCCCACGAGGTTTCAGCCCAATTGGGGCCGAAGTCCACCGGCTCCAAGTCAAGCACTCGCTTCAGGTCCCCTCGCCCCTTACCAGTGTCCTTTGCTATGTACACGGTTTCCACAGCCTCACGTATCAGGTGCCCCACCGAGGTTTTTTCTTCCTTAGCCTTTTGTTGAAGGTAGGTAAATTTCTCTTTTTCAAATAGCACTTCTACCCGCTTCTCCAGCGCCATTCTCGTCTCTCCTACGTTGTGTTTCTATTTCCGTATATATACGTATCCGTATAACACCGTATGTTATCACATTTTCATCCCCATCACAACCCCCTCCCTCCCGCCAACCCATTCCCCAACCCTGCTCAGGAATCAAAGAATCAGCATCGCATCCCCAAAGCTGTAAAACCGGTATCGTTCCCGCATCGCCTCACTGTATGCCTCCATCAGCAGCTTCTTGCCCGCAAATGCCGCCGTCATCATCAGCGTCGTCGACCGTGGAAGGTGAAAGTTCGTCACCATCACGTCCACCATCCGAAAACTGTACCCCGGCAGTATCAGCAGTTCCGCCCACCCGGAAACCGGCTCAACGCCCTTCTGACCCTTCCCTCGAAGCCATATCCCCGCCTGCTCCAGCGTCCTCACCGACGTTGTTCCGACCGCCACCACCCTGTCGCCCCGTCTCCGACAAGCGTCGATCTTCTCCGCCGTCACCGTATCGACTCTGCAGAACTCCTTGTGAATCTGATGCCGCCTGGGGTCTTCCTCCGTAACCGGACGAAACGTGTCCAACCCCACGTGCAGCGTCACATACGCTAGCCCCACCCCTTTCGACTCCAGCCCCCCCATGAGCTCTGCGGTAAAGTGCAGCCCCGCCGTAGGCGCCGCCGCGCTCCCCGGCTCCCTCGCATAAACTGTCTGGTACCGCTCCGGCTCTCCCAAAGGCTCTCGGATGTACGGCGGCAGCGGCGTCTCCCCCCACTCCTCCATCCCCTCCTCCGATGAAAGCCTCAACGTCAACGTTCCGTCCTCGGCCCTGCCTCGCACCTCCACCCCCACGTCCGCTCCCTCCACCTCGTAACACTCGCCCCGACGCATCCGCCGTCCCGGTCGACCCATCCCCTGCCACACCCCTGCCGACAACCGGCGCAGCAACAGAAACTCCACCCGTCCCCCGGTGCCCTTCCGCTTCGCCCTCAACCTGGCCTGTATAACCCCCGTGTCGTTCGCCACCAGCAGGTCCCCCGCCCGCAGGTACTCTCCCAGCCTGCGAAACTCCGAGTGCTCAATCCGCCCGGACGCCCTGTCCACCACCATCAACCGGCTCGAATCCCTCGGCTCTACCGGGTGCTGTGCAATAAGCTCCTCAGGCAAACAATAGTCGAAATCCGCAGTCTTCATGGGGCATGAATTATAGCACCGCCCAGCTTGCCCCTCCTTTGCCCCCGTGCTAGCATAGGGCAACCAAAATTGGAGGACGGCCCATGACCACCCAACGCTCAGACCTTCTAATCCGTGGAGGCCTTCTCGTCTCCGGCGACGGCATTACCCGCTCGGACCTCTTGGTCCAGGACGGCAAGGTAATCGAGCAGGGACCGGACCTCTCAGACCGCGAAGTCAGTCGCACCATCGACGCCTCTGGCAAGTACGTACTGCCCGGCGGCATCGACTCCCACTCCCACCCCATCTTCGGCGACAAAATAGACACTTACTCCATGTGCGCCGCTTACGGGGGAGTCACCACCGTTGGCGCCTTCATCGGCTCCGAGACCCACCGCCATGAGCACTTCAGCAACCAGTGGGGCATCCGCAAGTACAACCCGGACATAGTCAAGGGCTTCATCGAGTTCGCCGAGCAGTTCTCCTACACGGACTTCACCTGCCACGGCCTCATTACCATGCGCGACAAGGACGATCTCCACAAGGTCATCCCGGACCTGGTCAAGCTGGGCGTCTGCTCCTTCAAGCTCTTCATGACCTGGAACCCCTTTGTCCTTCCCACCGAAAGCGACTATTCGAACCTCATGGCCCTCCCTGACGACCAGATAATGATGGTGATGCACCACGCAGCGCACAACGGCGGCATGGTCATGGTTCACGCCGAAAACGGCACATGCAAAGCCTATCTGGAAGAGCAGTTCAGGCACGGCGGACATACCTCCCCCGAGTACTATCACAAGGCCGCGCCCTCCATTGTCGAGGCGGAGGCGGTCAACCGGGCGGCCACCATGGCCCTCGTCACTGGCTCTCCCCTCTACCCCGTACACCTCAGCTCCGCCGAAGTGGTGCCCGTGCTTGACCACTATAAGCAGAAGGGCCTTGCCCTCTACGGCGAGACCTGTCCTCACTACCTGACGCTCACCGACGACATGATGATTGAACACGGCTACAAGTACAAGGTTGCGCCCCCCCTGCGTAACGACCCCGACGTAGACGCCATGTGGCAAGGCGTAGCAAGCGGCAGCCTCAGCACCATCGCTAGCGACTTCACCGGCTACACCAAGAACCTGAAAATCACCGGCAGCCTCTCCGGCTCCGTTATCGGCGACGCCCCCGAGCCTGACCCCAGCGAAATCGACATCTTCAAGGTTGCCGCGGGGCTCAGCACGCTGGAGTTCATGATGCCCGTTGTCTGGACCCACGGCGTCAACACCGGCAAGATCACCCTCCCACGCTTCGTTCAGCTTTTCTGCGAAAACCCCGCCAAGATCTTCGGTATCTGGCCCAGGAAGGGTGCCCTACAAGTCGGCTCCGACGCCGACGTAGTTCTTTGGGACCCGTCCCGCATGCACACGGTCGGCAAGGAGCACGGCATCAGCGACCTCAACACTTTCGAAGGCATGGACCTTGTCGGTTTCCCGGTCATGACCATGGTTAGAGGCGAGGTCGTCATCGACGACGGCAAGCTCGTGGGCAAGCAGGGCCGCGCCAGGTTCGCCCCCAGGGACCCCAACACCACCTCCTACGCCCCCCACGGCCCCACCGCCGACTAACCCCGCAACCAGCGTGGCGACCATTCCATCTTCCTCCTTCCCCCTCGACGGGGGAAGGTTGGGATGGGGGTGAAGAATTTTTCCACGCCGTCCAATTTTGTCATTGGGCTGTATTGGCAAATCCCTTTCACTTCCGCCACTCCTATGTCGAATATGACAAGTAAACAATATCGCCCAATCCAAATCATCTCAAAGAAATACGACGGCTCCCTCCGCGAGTCCTACACCGGCCACCTTCTAGAACAAGTCGGCCCCCTCATTCGTATCCAGGTTTCCTCCGGTTCAACCGCCTACAGAGGTAGCGACCGTCCCGAAGCCTTGTTGTACGACGGCATAGAGATGTACTTCACGGACCGCTGGTACAACGTCTGGCACTTCCTGACCCGGGGAATGGACCGCTATCTCTGGTACGCCAACATCTCCACACCCGCCAAATTCGACGGAACAACCCTGCAGTGGATAGACCTCGACATCGATGTTTGCTGCCACCTGGATGGTTCAATCGAATCCCTTGACTTCGACGAATTCCATGAGCACCGCTCAGAGATGCTCTATCCCGATGAACTGGTTGAACAAGCCCTGTCCGCCCACGATGAAGTACTCCAACTCGCCAAATCCGGCGCCTTCCCCTTCAACCGCGAGACCCAGCTAAAGTACTGGATGCACGACCTTGATTGACGCCCATTGAAGATTCCCATGAATGAACCGAATAGCCCCCCTACCAACCAGGAAATGCTCTCCTACTACGAGGGATTCGACGAGGCTAACCGCCTGAAAAGAGGCGCTGGCCTTCTCGAAATGGCCCGTATGCGAGAGTTAAACACCCGGTGTACCCTTCCCATATAATGGGAAGTGGACTGGATTAGTGACGAGATAACGTTTGCAGACCAAGACCAGCGAAGTCGAAACATCTGCTAGGACTACCGAAAATAAAGCAAAATTGGACGGTTAAATAGTAATGCAGTTTGCAAATGATTTTCAGAAACTTCAATTCAAAATTAAGGAAGTCGCGTTAGTTGCTGCCGGGAAAGCAAATCCGTCACTGCATAGAGATTATATGTTGATCCGAATTGGGATACATTTTGAATCTAGCCAAAACAACGCCGATGCAATGGTTTCGCTACCGATTCAAAAATGGCTACATCCTCAAGACGGGACATCCATCATTGATATTTTGTCCGATGAAGCCGCGGATGCCGATTCTGTGCAGGGAGGTAGAACTCTTCAAGAGTATACTGAATGGCTTCAGAAGGGACATGTTTATGGTGATAATGGAGGGGCGCCGAAGACGTAAATGCCAAACTGGATGTCGAGAAGTTCATGGATCAGTCTTTGGAACGACCTCGACATCGATGTTTGCTGCCACCTGGACGGTTCAATCCAATCCCTTGACTTCGACGAATTCCATGAGCACCGCTCCAAGATGAACTATCCCGATGACCTGGTTGAACAAGCCCTGTCCGCCCACAATGAAGTACTCCAACTCGCCGAATCCGGCGCCTTCCCCTTCAACCGCGAGACCCAGTTAAAGTACTGGATGCACAACCTTGATTGACACCCATCGCCAAATGCCAGAACTCCTAGTCCGCCCCTACCACGAGTCCGACGAACACGCCGTAGTCGCCCTCTGGCGAGAATGCGGCCTCGTCGTCCCCTGGAACGACCCCCACAAAGACATCCGCCGCAAACTAACAGTCCAACGCGAAATGTTCCTCGTAGGCCTGGTCGACAACAAAATCGTCGCGGCGGTCATGGCCGGATACGAAGGACATCGCGGCTGGATCAACTACCTCGCCGTTTCCCCAAGCTGTCAGAAGCAAGGCCTCGGACGTCGCATGATGGACGAAGCCGAATCCCGGCTACGAAAGCTGGGCTGCCCCAAGATTAACCTCCAGGTCCGGACCTCCAACACCGGTGTCATCGACTTCTACAAAGCCCTCGGCTATACCATCGACGACGTAGTAAGCATGGGCAAACGCCTCGACCCAGACGTATAGAGTGGCCTCAAGACTCCATCCATGACAGACCGCCAAAACAGCCAGGCACTGAAAAACATCAAGGCAGTCTCCTTCGATGTAGATGACACCCTGTGGGACTTCGAGTCCGCCATGACAAGCGCCCTTGCTCTCACCCTGCAGCGCATTAAGCAGACCATCACCACTGATGCAGCCATGCAATTGACCGTCGACAAACTAATCGAAATTCGCGATGCGGTTTCAGAGCAGATGGGTGGTGACGCTGCCGGAGTCGAGAAGATCCGCCACGCCGCCTTCGTCAAGACCCTCGAAACCATAGGCCACCCAGACCGAGAATTCGCAGCCGATCTCTATCATCTGTACATGGAAGCTCGATTCTCCAACGTTAAGCCCTTTGCAGATGTGCCCTGCGCCTTGACTCAATTGGCATCGCGATTCCAACTCGGCGTCATCTCCAACGGGCACACCCACCCAATCAGACTTGGCCTACCCCATAAATTTGCCTTTGTTATATTTGCCTCCGACCACGGTTTTACCAAACCAGATTCTCGAATCTTTAGGTTTGCCCTCTCCAAAATTGAACGCAACCCGGAACAAGTCCTCCACGTCGGAGACTCTCTCCAAAGCGATGTCGCAGGAGCAAACAACTCCGGCCTGCGAAGCGCCTGGCTAAACAGAGAAAACGCAACGAACTCAACGGAAATCACCCCGGACCTCGAAATTCCCGATCTGCAACACCTCGCCGATATCCTCCTCGCCTGACTCTCCATCCCCTTCCCATCTTCCCCCTCCCCCGTCCTGGGAGAGGGTTGGGGTGAGGATCCTTCCCCAATCCCACGCCCAATTCGTAGGGGCGGCTCGCGAGCCGCCCGTCTGATGCGTCTGCGCCCTCCTCCTCGGCTGCCCCATCCCCACTTCCCATTCCCGCGCAGGCGGGAATCCACTCTCAATCCACGCCCGACTGCCTCCCCATCAATCCACCCCCCTTCCTTCCCCATTCCTACGAAAGCAGGGGCTACAGCGGGGTGAGGCTGGGATGGGCATTCCCCTCTTCTCCCCTATCTGTCTTCCCGCGAAAGCAGGAATCCAACCAAATTCTCGGGTACAATTACTGACCAAGGGGGCGTACTGGCACAGCCTTGAAGCAGATGGACGAAAGAAAAGTCTCAGCCCGCTGGGACAAACTGTATCGCGCAGGAAGATACGCTGAAGATCCGCCCATCCCCTTCGTCAAGAAAATTCTCTCCACCCTCCAAACTTCCTCGTTGCGAAACGGAACAGGCCTCTACGTCGGCTGCGGCAACGGCCGCAACTACCTGCCCCTGGTGAACTCCGGCCTCCATCTCTACGGCGTCGACATTTCCCAGGTGGCTCTGCGTCAACTGGCCGAAAAGCACCCATCCGTCGCTGACCTGCTCATCCACGCCGACTTCCGAAACCTCCATGCTCCAGAAAAATATGGCTACGTCATCGCAATTCAGGTCTTTCAGCACGGCTTCAGCGCCGACGTTGCCAGCTACTTCGCCAACGTCAAGTCCATGCTCGCGCCCGGAGGCCTCTTCTTCCTTCGCGTCAACTCTGCCTCCACCCACGTTCACCGACCCCACACCATCGCCGAGCAGGACCAGTTAGGCGGCAAAACGGTCATTTACGAAGCATCCTCCAAAAAAGGCCTCCCCGTCCACTTCTACGGCAAGGATGAAATCCTCCAACTCACCCGCGACGGCTTTGAGCTCGTAGAAGAACTCCGCGAGGACGTCACCCAGAGAACCCCTTCCGAAAAAGGCTTCTGGTCTCAGTGGGAAGGAATCTGGCGCCGACGCAACCAATAATCCCTCTTTACCCTCCCCAAATCCCCATCCTCGCTCCCCTATGCCCACCTCCGCGAAAGCGGGGGCCCACTCCCTCCCCTTCTTCCCCCTCTCCTGTCCTGGGAGAGGGTTGGGGTGAGGGTACTCCCCCTTACCCCTCCGTCATTCTCGCGCAGTCACCAAACCCCGCATCCCAAGCCCCGCCACATAAACTTGCCGTCACGCAGTGACCCACATTGGCGTCATCCGCCGCCAACGCGCTATAATGCCCACACCCACACCGCAGGAGGCGCCCCATGCCCAACAAGACCATCTTCGGCACCACCGACCGCTGGGAAGTCAGCTACCCCTTCGGCAATCTCCCCGAAGGTTGGACCTACGGCAACGTCAGCCACGTCGCCACCGACTCCCAGAACCGCGTCTACGTCTACCAGCGCAAAGACCCCCCCATGCTCATATTCGACACCCACGGCAACCTCCTCAACACCTGGGGCGACGGCCTCCTCATGGACGGCCACGGCATCTACATCGACGGCAACGACGACATTTTTCTCATCGACCGTAACGCCCACGAGGTCTTCAAGTTCTCCAACGAGGGCAAAATCCTCCTTCGCATGGGCAACCGTGAGCGCGCCTCCCTCCAGGCCCCCTTCAACTCCCCCGCCGACGTTGCCATCTCAAGCAACGGCGATATCTACATCGCCGACGGCTACGGTAACTCCATCGTCCACCGCTTCAACGCCGAAGGTAAGCACCTCGGCTCCTGGGGCGAACGCGGCAGCGGCCCCGGCCAGTTCACCACCCCCCACGGCATCTGGGCCGACAAGAACGACAAAATCTACGTCTGCGACCGCGAAAATAACCGCGTCCAGATCTTCAGCCCCGAAGGCGACTACTACACCGAGTGGGGCGACCTCTACCATCCCATGGACATCTTCATCGACTCCAAGGACCGCGCCTTCGTCACAGACCAGACCCCCCGCTTCTCCGTCTTCGACCTCAACGGCAAGCTCATAGACCGCAGCATGTCCCCCGACGTCGGCCACGGCATGTGGGCAGACAACCTCGGCAACCTCTACATGTCCGGCAACGTCCGCAGCGTCGCCAAGTTCACCAAGCTGTAGCCTCTCTCTTCCCTTCCCCCTTCCCCCTTGACGGGGGAAGGTTAGGATGGGGGTGACTCCCCCTCCTCCAACTCATCCCACCGGAGCGTGAATGAAATGACCACCCAGGACCTCACCGCCCTCACCCTCGCCCAAGCATCAGACCTCCTCAAGGCCCAAAAAATCTCCCCCGTCGAACTCACCCAGGCCTGCCTCGACCGCATCGATGCCATTGACGGCAAGCTCAACTCCTTCCTCACCCTCTGCCGGAACGAGGCCCTCGCCGCCGCCCACTACGCCGAGAGGGAAATCTCCAACGACAGGCATCTCGGCGACTTCCACGGCATCCCCTACGCCGTCAAGGACATCTATAACACCGCCGGTATCCGCACCACCCACGGCTCCAAGGTCTTCAAGGACAACGTCCCCGAAGCCGACTGCACCGCCGTGGTCAACCTCAACAACGCCGGCGGCGTCCTCGTCGGCAAGAACCACTGCCTCGAATTCGCCTGCGGCAACCACCACGAAATCCACGGCGAAGTGCACAACCCCTGGAACCTCGACCACTCCCCCGGCGGCTCCTCCAGCGGCTCCGGCGCATCCGTGGCCGCAGGTCTCATCTTCGGCTCAATGGGCTCCTGCACCGGCGGCTCCATCCGCGGCCCCGCCTCCAACTGCAGCATCGTCGGCCACAAACCCTCTTACGGCCTCGTCAGCCGCCACGGCGTCTTCCCCCTCAGCTGGACCATAGACCACGCAGGCCCCATGACCCGCACCGTCGAGGACTGCGCCATCATGCTCCAGGCCGTTGCCGGCTATGACCCCAAGGACCCCTCCTCCGTTCGCGGACCCGAGGTGGACTACCGCGCCGCCCTCACCGGCAACATTCGCGGCCTCCGCATCGGCGTCCCCAAGGAGCTCAACGAAGGTTGCGACGAAGCAGTCGCCTCCCTCATCCAGGACGCCATCGCCGTCCTCATGGACCTCGGCGCTGAAATCAGCGAGGTGTCTCTGCCCATCGCCGGCGCCCACGCCACCATGGCCGGCAGCGTCATCACATGGAGCGAGGAAGCCCAGGTACACGCGCCCTGGTTCGACCAAATTCAGGACTACACCGAGGGCGCCCGCCAGAAGGTCCTCACCGGCGCTGTCGTCACCGGCCTGCAGTACCACAAGGCCCAGCAGATCCGACGCATGGTTATCAACGAAATGAACGACGTTCTCAAGCGAGTAGACCTGCTCGTCGGCCCCGTCTCAACCTCCGCCCCCGGCAAGCTTCCCACCGGCCCTGCTCCGGGAACGCGAGCCTCCGATTCAGTGAAGGCGGAACGCAGCTTCACCCGTCCCCACAATATGACCGGCACCCCCGCCGTCAGCGTCCCCTGCGGCTTCACCCCCGAGGGGCTGCCCATCGGCCTCCAGATTTCAGGGCGCTTCCTGGACGACGCTACCGTCCTCCGGGCCGCCCACGCCTACGAGCAGGCAACCCCCTGGCACACAATGCACCCCGACCTCTAGCCAGCCATACATCATCGAAGAAAGGAGGATCCACCATGGCCATCACCCAGCGAGTCATCAGACTGAGACTTATGAATGCGGGCATCCGAGCCCACGAAAAACAGGTGGAATCCACCACTGAAATCTACAACGTCATCGAAGAAAAATTCGCCGAAGTTCCAGAGGACCAACTCATCTCCGTCGAACCCGCCTTCATCCAACCAACCCGCCACGACACCTAACCCCTTCCCCACCGTAGGGGCGACCCTTGTGGTCGCCCTCTTTATCTTCGTCACCCCTGCGAAAGCAGGGGCCTACGGCGGGGAACGGCGGGGATGGGCAGTCTTTCCTCCCCTCTTCTCCCTACACCCTTGACGGAGGAAGGTTTGGCCTGTCCTGAGCTTGCCGAAGGGGTGAGGGTCCCCTCTTACCTCTTCCCCCTTGACGGGGGAAGATTGAGATGGGGGTGACTCCCGCTCCCCTTTCCCCACCCCCGCGAAAGCGGGGCCCATTCTTCACCCTCCAACCACAATCTCTCGCAACAGAAACAAGCTCCCTCCCCCCACACCCAACTCTGCGAAACTTGCCGTCACGCAGTGACTTACCGCAACTCCTCCTGGTGCGTCCGGCAGAAGTCACTGATTATGTCAATCGTCCGGTCGATCTCCTCGTCCGAGTGCGCCCCTGAGATGAACCCCCGCGGACTCCGCGTCACGAACACCCCGTTGTTCATCAGGTGGTTCTTCATCGCGTACCCCTTAGGGTTGTCCCGGTTCAGCAGCGTCATATTCGCAATGTCGCGGTAATTGTCCAAAGGCTGGCGGGTGAAATACATCCCCCAGATTGACCCGAAGTTATAGCACCGGGCGTCAATCTCCAGCTCGTCCGCCATCGCGTTCAGCTCGTCCGTAATCTTGTCCCCCAGACGCCACAGCTTCTTATGAATCTCGCCGTCCCGCAGCAGCTCAATCGTCTTCAGCGCCGCCGCCACTCCAATCACCTGGCCGTTGTACGTGCCCTGGAAGAACACCGGCCCCTCCGGCTGGAACAGCGAAATAATATCCCTCTTCCCCGTCAGCGCCGCGATGGGGAACCCGTTGGCCATCGCCTTCCCGAATACCCCCAGGTCCGGCGTCACGCCCAGCATCGCCCCAGCCCCGCCCAGATGCGTCCGGAATCCCGTCACCACCTCGTCGAAGATCAGGATGATGCCGTGCTTGTCGCACAGGTCCCGCAAAAGCTGCAGAAAGTCCAGCCGCATCACCGGGCAGCCGCCGCTGTACCCCGGCTCAACCACAATCGCCGCCAGTTCGTCCTTCTCCCGCTCCACAATCTTCTCGACAGCCTCGTTGTCGTTGAAGGGCGCCACCACCACCTGTTCCGCCGTCGACTGGAGCATACCGGGGTAGTTCGCCACCGGCGTAGGATTGTCCGCCGGTCCTGCGTCCTCCAGGCTGGGGCGGATGCTGACGATAAGGTAGTCGTGCCAGCCGTGATAGCCGCCTTCAAACTTCAACACCTTCGTCTTGCCCGTATAGGCGCGTGCCACTCGAACGGCGTTATACATCGGGTCGGAACCGCCTCCGCCGCAAAGGATGCTCATCTCCCCGCACGGAATGATCTCCGAAAGCAGCTTGGTCAGCTCCAGCTCCTTCGGGTGCGGCGTCGCCGATAGCACCCCCTCGTCCTCCATCACCTCGAACACCGCCTGGCGCACCTGCGGATCGTTGTACCCCAGCACCGCCGGCCCGAAGGACCCGTGGTAGTCGATGAACTCGTTGTCGTCCACGTCCCAGATGCGGGAACCAAGGGTCTTCTTGATGAACAGGGGGTACGGCTCATACCACCGGCCGTCGCCAATTACTCCGGCAGGCGAGTACTTCCGCGCCTCCTCGAACATCCTGAGGGTGTTTTCCGTCTTGATAGTAAGCTCTACCTCTAGCACGCTCTCCACCTCATACGCTTTCTTCTGTAGGAATATTCCAACTAAGCCCTTAGCCGTAACTCAATCCGCTCACCTTAAGCGCCATCCCCGCTCACCCTGAGCCTGTCGAAGGGTCGAGCGAGGGCAAGCGCATCCCTCTTGCTCGCACAATCCCCCCGTTTTCCCGCGAAAGCGGGAATCCATCTCCGCCCTTCCCCCTCGATGGAGGAAGGTTCGGCCTGTCCTGAGCCTGTCGAAGGTATGGGGGTGACATTCCCTTGTATCTTATACGCCCATGCGATAACGCTGAACGGCATTGTCGCACACGATCTTCCGCTTCACCTTCTCGTCCAGCTGACCCATCGTCCGCTCGATGACGTCGCCCGAGTCCGGCCAGACGCCGTCGGGATGCGGATAGTCCGAACCCCACATCAGGTTGTTCTCACCGATGAACTCGGCCATATACCCCACCGTCGGGTCGTCCTGGAACGTCGTCGCCCCCTGCCGGAACCAGTACTCGCTCGGCATCAGGCTCAACGGCGGGTCAAACTTCTTGTCAATCAGATTGTCTTTGTACTGCACGTCCAGACGCTCCGTCACGAATGGCACCCAGCCCGCGCCGCACTCGCCCAGCACAAACTGGAACTCGGGGAACTTCTCGCACGTTCCGCTCATGATGGTGCTCACAAGCCATTCCGAACCGGCCAGCTGGCTCAGCGTCAGATACGTCCCCTTCTGCGCCAACTCGTTCTGTTCCGCCTCCGCCGGGGTATACGCCTCTCCCGACTTCCGCTCCGACGGTGGCTGGGGCACGCGAATTCCGCCTCCTCCGATGTGGAAGGAAAGGGGAAGACCCGTATCCTGCGCCGCCTCCCATAGCGGGTCCCAGTAACCGTCCCGCATATATATGGGCCACGTGAACGATGTATACAAGTCCGCGCCCCTCAGACCCAGCTTGGCCGCCCGACGGAGCTCATTCGCCGCCGTAATCGGGTCCGTTATCGGAATACACGCCAGCGCGTACCAGCGCCCGGGACGGGTGTTGCAGAAGTCCACCGCCCATTCGTTGTAGATGCGATACGTGGTCGTCAGCAGATCCAGGTCCTTGATCCGCATCCCCGCGTTCGTCATCCCGTACAACACCTCTGCGTCAATCCCGTCCATCTCCATGTCCTTCATGCGCAGTTCCGGCGTCGTCGGATGCGGCCCGCCTTCGTAGTATCCAACGTCGTACATCCTGTCGATGCGATATCTCAGGTTGCGTCGAGGCGCCGTAAAGGCGAAGCCAAGTCCGCCCGCCACGCCCAACTCCGTACCTTCTGCCACCCAGCGCGGCCCATCATCCGTGTCTATCACTCGCGGGACTTCATCCTTCAGATGCTCCGGCGCGTTGTCGACGAAAAGGTCTCCGGGCAGCCAGCTAAGGTCGATGTGCGAGTCCCCGGATACTCGGTTGTATTCCATTACGCTCCCCCTTAGGCAGTATTGCTGCGACTATACAAGAGATATAACATTTGGGCAACAATCCCTCTCCCTCCCCTCGCCCCCTCCAGCTGCATGTCATTCTGAGGAGGCCCCGCGATGAAGAATCTCGTCGCAGAAGGAAACTGACTCCTTTCAAGATTCTTCCGTAGGGGCGGGTTTCAAACCCGCCCTTCTCCCTCTCCCCCATTCTCCCCCTCTTCACCCACATACCACCCCCAACCCCAGCGCGACAGCGCTTTTAGATTCGTCATTCCTGCGGAAGCAGGAACCCACGGCGGGGAACGGTGACGGAGGGGTGGCCCCCTCTTCCCCCTTGACGAGGGAAGATTGAGATGGCGGTGAATCCCCCTCAACCAACCTCAACTCACTCTCCCCTTCATCCCACCCCCGCTCTCCTTCCCCCACCCCCGCGAAAGCGGGGGCCCACTCTCAACCCTCGCCGAAACCTAACCCATAACCGCCCAACCCTTATGGCAGCTCGTTTCCCATTCCCCACCCCCGCGAAGGCGTGGCCCACTCTTCACCCCCAAAGCAACACCAAACTCCAGCCACAACGCCCTCCCCTGTAGGGGCGACCGGCTGGTCGCCCGCCCCTTCTTCCCCCTCTCCCATCCTGGGAGAGGGTTGGAGCCTGCCCCGTACTTGATACGGGGGTGAGGGTACTCTCACCTCCTAAAAGGACCATTTTGCCCCTTGCCACCAACCCTCACGCCCTGCTACCATCCCAACCATGAAAACTATAGAACACCTGTATGAGGACTTCGCAAACATCCTCCACACCCTCGCAGCGCATAACCTGCATCCGGGAACGCCGCCTCCACCCGTTGAGATAATGAGTATCAAAACATTCCGCCAAAACCCACCATTTTTTCTGGAAACGAATAACCGGCCCAAATTCAGCCAAATTCGTGCCTGCAGCGGCCCCAAAAGCCCCTTATTCGTTTTCAAAAACGAATCAACCCCAAACCTGACAATCCTGAAACGAACCCTTCGTTTCCCCATTCGTTCCCACGACTTTATCTCAGTAACGTTGCCATCCCATCCATCAACTTCCCTGCTGGCATTCCAGCCACCCTTCCCTTTCTTCCCCCCTCTCCCGTCCTGGAGACCTTTGCATAACCCTTTCAGGAACGCCGATTAACCTCTTCCCCCTTGACGGGGGAAGATTGAGATGGGGGTGATTCTGGTTGGATGGATGACACGTTTGGCAGTTACGCAAGTGTCTCCCGTCCTGGGAGAGGGTTGGGATGAGGGCGACCCCCACCCGCGGTTGACCCCCCCTTCCCCTAAAGCTACAATCCCACCAACCCCAACACTGGAGGCTAACCCCCATGAACCTCATCATCCGCAACGTCAACCTTATCGACGGCTCAGGCGCCGATCCCGTCCCCTCCGCCAGCGTCGTCGTCGAAAACGGCGTCATCACCTGGATTGGTGAAGGCGACATCTCCTCCCTGAACCGCTCCCACTACGAGGAGATTTACGGCCAGGACCTCACCCTCATGCCCGGCACCCTCGACTGCCACGAGCACTTTTGCGGCGACGGCGGCAAGGACGGCGTCCGCATCATGTCCCAGCAGGCCGACGACCGCGACGCCCTCTTCGAACGCGCCGTCAACAACGCCCGACGTTCCCTCATGGCGGGACAGACCTCCGCCCGCGACGTCGGCTCCCCCCACGGCATCAGCATCACCCTCGCCCGCGCCGTCGCCGCCGGGGCAATCCCCGGCCCTCGCATCACCGCTTCCGGCCAGTGGATCCAGTTCCCCACCACCTGGCCCGGCGCTAACATGCGCACCGTCACCAGCGCCGACCAGATGCGCGACACCATTACCGCCCAGATAGCCCAGGGCGCGGGCCTCATCAAGGTCGGCGCCACTGGCGAAAATGAGGACGGCACCGGCTACGGCACCCTCGGCTACGACATAGCCAAGCTCGTCGCTGACATGGCCCACGCCGCCGGACTCAAGGCCGCCGCCCACTGCTGGTACGCCCGCCCCGAAGACACCCCCGGCGTCTTCGACGGCGCCCGCGAGGCCGTCGCCGCCGGCATCGACTCCATCGAACACGGCACCCACATCGACGACGAGACCGCCAAGCTCATGGCCGAAATGGGCACCTACCACGTTCCCACCCAGTCCACCTGGGACTACCCCATCCGCGCCGCAGAACGTTGGGGCATGCCCAGGGCCGACGTGGAGAAGTACGAGCACCAGCGGGACTCCTCCATTGCCAGCGTCAAGCGCAGCATGAAGTACGGCGTCAAGATAGTCGCAGGCACCGACGCCGGAGGCGCTCCCGTACGCCACGGCACCCTCGTACGCGAAATGGAGCTTCTCGTCCAGTCCGGCATGGCCCCCATGGACGCCATCCGTGCCGCCACCAGCCTCGCCGCCGAGCTTACCGGCACCCTCGACCAGGTCGGCACCGTCGAAGTCGGCAAGCTCGCCGACCTCATCCTCGTCGACGGCGACCCCATGTACGACATGCAAGCCCTCCGCAACATCTGGGCCGTCTTCCAGGGTGGCCGCCGCATCCGCTAACCCCACCCCCTCGCCCTAAATGTCATTCTGAGGAGGCCCCGCGACGAAGAATCTCGTTGACAGTCACCAAATCCCTTAACCCAAGCCCAACCCTGAAAACTTGCCGTCACGCAGTGACCCCCCTCTCCCGTCCTGGGAGAGGGTTGAGGTGAGGGTAAATCCCCCCTTCTTATGCTCAACCCCCCAACCAAGCCCCATTCCGCAAAAATTGCCGCAACGCAGTTGCCCGCTCATCCTGAGCCTGTCGAAGGACCCCTCTTCTCCCTTCACCCTTGACGGGGGAAGGTTAGGATGGGGGTGAGTCCCCACCACTAACAACACCCCAACCCCACCGAAAGGACCCACCATGACCACTGACAAAATCAAAATCGGCATCATCGGAGCCAACCCCAACGTCGGCTGGGCCGGACGCGCCCACTTCCCCGCCCTCCTCAACCTCCCCGAATTCGATGTCGCCGCCCTCTGCACCAGCAGGCCCGAAAGCGCCAAATCCGCCGCCGACTACTACGGCGTCCCCAACTACTTCCACGACTTCCGTGAAATGGTCCAGCAGCCCGACCTCGACGTTATATCCGTCTCCGTAAGAGTCACCCTACACCACGAAATGGTCCTGGCCGCCCTCGCCGCAGGCAAGCACGTCTTCTGCGAATGGCCCCTCGGCAGAAACCTCGACGAAGCCGAAGAAATGGTCTCCGCCGCCCGCGGCCTGGACCAGCGCACCATGATCGGCCTCCAGGCCCAGGGCGACCCCGTACTCCTCCGCCTCAAGCAGCTACTCCGAGAAGGTTACGTCGGCCAGATTCTCAGCTGCTCCATGAATCTCTTCACCGAGGGCCGTATCCACCTCGAGTCCGCCGACACCTGGGAAGCCGAATACACCAACGGCGCTTCAGCCCTCACCATCGGCGGAGGCCATACCCTCGACGCCCTCGCCTTCTGCGTCGCCGACTTCGATGAAATCTCCGCCCAGGTGACAACGGAGCTTAAGCACCGCTACGTCTCCGACACCAACACCTACGTCCCCGTCACCTCCCCCGACCACATCATCATCGGCGGCAAGCTCGCTAACGGCGCCGCCGTCTCAGCCACCGTCGCCTACGTCCCCTGGCACACCAGCGGCTGGCGAATGGAAGTCTACGGCTCCGAAGGCACCCTCAGAGCCATTTCTGACAGCTACCCTCAAATCGTCAAGCCTCGTCTCTTCGGCGCCCGCAAGGACGACAGTGAACTGAAGGAAATCCCCATCCCCGACGACCTTATCTGGATTCCGCCGGAAGTTCCCCAAGGCCCCGGCTACAACGTGGCCCAGATATTCCGACGCATGGGCGAAGGCATCCGCGCCGGACACAACATAGACCCCGACTTCCAGCGCGCCCTCAAAATCCACCGCCTCATCCACACCATCGAAGAGTCCTCCCGCACCGGCCAACGCCTCAAAGTCACCTAGCCAGCCCCCACCCAACCGGCGTAGGTGCGGCACAGATTCCCCTCACCTCTTCCCCCTTAACGGTGACCTTGCATAACCCTTCCAAGAACGCCGATTTACCTCTTCCCCCTTAACGGGGGAAGATTGAGATGGGGGTGATCCTGTCCCATAAACCCAACCCGCACATCCTGAGCTTGTCGAAGGGATGGGGCTAACTCCACCGTGTCCTCGCGAATGCGGGGACCCATCCCCCTCCTTCTTTCCCAAACCCCAACACCCTCCATTCAACCAAACGCAAAAGCGCCCGCCCTCATCAAGGAAGGCGGGCGCTTCATGTCGCCTAAACTTTCCGGCTGGTGGGTGCAGCCGCTACCTCATCTTCGCATACTCCCACTTCACCGTCGCGGAACGCAGACCCTGGTACTCCTCAATCACCCCGGGATCGTACCCGTAGGCCTGCAAGTACCAGAACAGAGGCACTGTGGCGTAGTTGTTGTACAAGTAGTCGCCCAGCTCCTCCATCCGTCGGATCCGCTCTGTCTTGTCGATCGTTACCGCAAACTCTCTGACCAACCGATCGAGGTCCGGGTGGTCAAAGGTATGCGAAGTGAAATTCTGGTCGATGTGCTCAGGTATCTTCAGATTCAACGCGACCTGCAGCTCGTGGGATACCCGACCGAAGGGCATCATGGCGGCTCCCACGTCCAACCCGTACTCCTTCATCTGACCCCAGAGATTATCCGTCTGGTCCACCGAATCAATCTGAATCCCCAAGGCCTGCCAGTAGTTGGCCACCGTCTCTGTCAGGTCTCCAACTTCAGGAATCACGCTGGAAGCGCCGAACTTGATCTCCATCTTGAACCCGTCGGGATATCCCGCCTCCGTCAGAAGCCGCTTCGCCTCCTCGGGATCGTAGGGATACGGCACAAAACTATCCTTGAAGCCATAGTCCGAGGCCGGGAATATGTGGGTCACGGGCATGTACGCCATCTCCCCACCGTAGAAGACCTCGTTCATCTCCTGCCGGTTGATTCCTATGTTCAGGGCCTTCCGAACCCTCAGGTCAAGCAGAGGGTTGTCCTCGTTCAGCGTCACGCCAAACTTCTCCGTCGCTCCCTCTGGAAGCTGATAGAACTGGCCGCCCCAGTGCAGTTCCACCATGTTGGAAGGCTGAGTGCTCCACGTAATCGCGAACCCTCTGTCCCTGATTCGCTGAATGCCGTCAGTCGTGTTGGAGACAATTGCCGCCTGCACTTCCTTGGTCAGCAGCACCGCCTCTCTGGTAGCCTGCTCTCGGATCAACCGGAACTCTAACTCGTCCATCTCCGCTGTCTTGCGCCAGTGGTCCTCTACCTTCTCGTAGAGGAAAAACTCATTGGTTACGTGGTCCATAAACCTGAAGGCGCCGGTGCCAACCGGATGGTCCGAATAACCCTCGTCGCCTACCTGATTGTAGTAGTCCTCACTCTGCATCACAAACGTGAGTTCGGCCCCCCAGACATCTAGAATGGGCCACGGTTCAACGGTATTCATGTCTATTTCATAGGGACCCTTCACGTCAAAGTGACTCTCATCCGGCAAGTTGTTGGCCCAGAACACCGCACCCGTAAGCGCTGCGTCTTCCTTCGTGACTTCCCGCCAGGTGTGAATAACATCGTCGGCGTTGAATTCAACCCCCTGCCAGCCGGGCGCGTCATTGAACATCACGCCTTCCTGTAGCTGGAAGGACCAGGTCATGCCGTCCGTACTTACCGACCATTCCCTGGCCAGCTGCGGCTCGAATTCATAGGTCACCCGGTGATTCCCAATCAAAAAGTCGAAGGCAGGACGAATATGGGTGACGCCGCCAAAGCCCGCCTTACGCGGAAGCGTGTCCTGAATCACCATCGGCGGCATGGCAATCGCAACTCTTGTTGTCACCGGCTCCGGCGCCATCGTCGCCGCGGGCGTCGGTGTGGGCGCCGCGGTCGGTGCGGGCGTAATGACAATGGGCGGTGCCGGCGTTGGAATTGCCGCCCTGACAATTGCCTCTACTTCGTCCTTAGACAACGGTTCCGTCTGTCCGCGCGCCGCTTCGGCCAGCGCTTCCGCAATGGCCGTGGCAACTTCCTCCTGACTCACGCCCTCGCCGGCTACTGCAGACACTGCATTGTCCACCATTGCCTGTATCTGGGCAGCGTCTACGCCTTCCGGCGCACTCTCACTTACCGCTGCCTCAATCAGGGTCCGAATCTGGTCCTCGCTCAGAGGCGGCTGCATCTGCGCGATTGCATTCATCATCGTTTGCTCCAACCGGGCAGCCATCTGGTCGGCCATCGCCGTAACGTCAACGGGCGCTGCCGTTGGCGCAGGCGCAGGCGTCTCCTCCTCATCCCCTGCACAAGCCACAATCACAAGCAACGCACACCCCAACATCGCCAACAATCCCATTACTTTCCAAGTTTTATGTCGCCAAGCATCCATCGAAGTTACCCCCTGTCTATAAATCTAGGACGGGTTCTCGCCCGGAGGCGCTCACCGCATCTTAAAGGAACGCTATTTGAGTGTCAACTTACACATTCGACACGCCGAACTACCCAAGACTTCATCAGTACATACCGACTCGCTCACTCCCTTGCATTGAAATTACGAAAATCGAAATCTAGCGCTCCCATCAGCGGTTGAACGTTCACTGACGCTTCGCACCCCTCTTTGTGACTCAGCAAAAACAATCGCCCTCCGTGCGGAGGGCGATTGTTCACCTGTTCTCTAACTTTCAGAGGTAAGCCTACTTGTATACGGGCACCGTGTACTCGTGATGCCTCGAGGGACCCATGTGCAGGTGCCGGCCCTCGTAAGACTGCACTACCTCAGGATTGACCACAACCTGTCCATACACCCAGAAAAGCGGGATGATCAGGTGGTTCTCGCGAGCCCATTCCGTCGCCTCTACCTCGATGGCCCGAAGGGTGTCCCAGTCGGAGACGGCCTCTAGCCGGTCGACGAAATCGTATATCTCGTCGTGCATCTGCCATTCCTGGCGCCATCGGACGTTATTCCTGAAATGGTTCACAAGTCCGCCTGTGGTGGGCGGGCCGAACCGGGTCTGGTGGACGCCTCTGGCGTGCTCACGGTTCCTGGCCTTCGAAGTCATCTGAGCCGTGTTGATGGGAATGAGATTCACATCAATGCCGACTTGTTCGAAGTATTGGGCTATGACCTCCGCCGTCTCCCCTATCTCAGGGAGACCCGTCAGTGGAGGCGTAACGTGGAGTTCCATCTCAAAGCCGTTGGGATAGCCGGCGTTGATTATTAATTCCCGGGCTCTGTCCGGGTCGTAATCGTAGGGAGCCCATTCAGGTTTGGAGTGTGGCCACCACGGCGGGAAGGCCCAGTGGGTGGTGACGATACCCTGGTCGCCAAAGAACTGCTTGTTCAACTCATCGCGGTTGATTGCCAGGTTCAGCGCCTCTCGAACGTCTTTCACTCTAAACGGGCTTTCCTCGTCTATCTCATACCGCCCCGGAGGACACATCCTGTTCTCGTCAGGCTTTACGTCCGTTCCAGGCGGGCAATTGCCGTAACCGTCGGGACGGGTGGCAGAGAACATTCCGCCGATGAACATGAACGTATAGAAGGCTGGTACTGTGCTGTTCTGCACCTGGAACCCTCTGGATATAGCCTGCTCGTGAAGGCTCCTGGCGATGCTCACAATGTCCGCCTCTTTGGTGTAAAGCATGGCGGTTCGAGTGGCCTCTTCAGTCACGTAGAAGAACTGGAGCTCGTGGAACTCCGGAGTTTGCCTGTAGTGGTTCTCCACCCTTTCGAGTGTCAGTCCCTGGTTAATCGCGAAGTCAACGTATGTGAAAGGACCGGTGCCGATTGGATCGGCTATGTAGGCGTCCTCGCCAACGTCATTGTAATAGTCTTCGCTGGCCACGCCACGCCGGTCGTCGGTGCTCCAGTAGCCCCATGTCAAGTTAGGACTATTCAGCTTCCACACGAACTCGTAGTCGCTGATCTTTTCGAAGTGCTCGTCGTCAAACGTGGAGAACGGGCCCACCGCGCCCGGGAAGCTCGCCTGCCACGGCGGGAAGTTGTTCACCATGTACGAGAATTGAACGTCGTCAACCGTAAACACGTAGTCCGTGGCCTGCTTGTTCTGGTAGAAAGGAACGCCCTCGTGAAGCTTGAACTTCCAGTCCTGGGCGTTGTTGCTCACCTCCCAGCTTTCTGCGAGGTATCCAACCCACTGCTCACTGAAGCGGTCGATGTGCAGCATGCCCTCATAAATGTTGCAGAGAGGCCCCTGGGCGCTTTGCCAGCCGGCCAACTGCCACTTGGTCGTCGCCTGAACGCCCGGAGGCGCCATCGAAACTCGCAGACGCGGCTGCACGGGCTCCTTGGGCTCCATCATAGCGGGCGGCGCTGTGGGCGCGGCCGTGGCCGTCACCTCAGGAATAAATCTTTGCCGCGTCGGTGTAGGCGCAGCCGTAGCGGCAGGTGCGGGGGCCTGCGTCGCCGCGGGCGCCGGTCGCTGTGTCGCCGCAGGTGCGGGTGGCTGCGTCGCCGCGGGTGCGGGGGCCGCAGTCGGGGCCATAGTCGGCGCCGCTGTTGGCGCCGGTGCTGGCGCTGCAGTAGCGGCCGGTGCGGGCGTCTCCGCTTCCTCCTCATCATCCCCTCCGCACGCGACTATCACCAGCAATAGCCCTCCAATCAGGGCCAGCAATGCCAGTACATTCCAAGTTGCGGGTCGCCATCCTCTAGTCATAAATACCCCCAATCTATGCTTAATAGGGTAATGCGCGCCTGAAAGCGCTCAATGCATCTTATAGGAAGGGTATATGTGTGTCAACATCCGAAAAATGTTATGAGACGAATTGTCGGGACCTCCAGGAAACGCCTCCTCACACGTCAAATTGCTTACCGATTACGATTTTCGTAATCGCCCTACGAAGTCACCGTCAATCCCAAAAGAAGCCCCGCATCTCAAGGCCCAGTCCAAACCGAAAAAGAAACAGCCGCCCCCGTATCGAGGGCGGCTGTTTGCAAGACCTTTTCGCTTATGGATAGAACTACTTATACACGGGCACCGTGTACTCGTGATGCCTGGACGGTCCCATGTGCAGGTGGCGCGACTCGTAGGACGCCACAATGTCCGGGTTCACCACAACCTGACCAACCAGCCAGTACAGCGGGATCATCAGGTGATTGTCTCGCGCCCAGTTTGCGGCCTCGATTTCGATTGCATCCAGCTCCGGCCAGGTGCCCGCAGCTTCCAGCCTGCCTACGAAGTCGTAGATCTCATCGTGCTGCTGCCACTCTTGCCGCCAGTTGACGTTGTTCTTGAAGTGGCGTACCAGCTGACCGCGGCCGGGTGGGCCGAATCGAGTCTGGATTACGCCCCGGGAGTGCTCCCGGTTCCTCGGAATCGAGGACTGCTGGGCGGTGTTAATCGGCTTCAGCGTTACCTCAAGGCCAATTGTCTTGAAGTACTGCGCAATGACCTCAGCCATTTCGCCTATCTCCGGCAGTCCCGTAATCGGCGGTGGCACGTAGACGTCCATCGCAAACCCGTTGGGATAGCCGGCTTGCCCTACCAGTTCCCTGGCCCTTGCCGGGTCGTAGTCATACGGAGCCCAGGAAGGATCGCCGTGGGGCCACCAGGGCGGGAATGCCCAGTGAGTCGTCTTCACGGCCTGGCCGTCGAAGAACACGTCGTTCATCTCGTCCCGGTCAATTGCCAGGTTGAGTGCCTCCCGTACGAGCGGGTTGCGCATCGGGCTTTCTTCATCAATCTCATACCTGCCCGCGGGACACATCTGGTTCTCGTCGGGCTTGATATCATCACCCGGCGGGCACTTCGAATAACCGTCGGGCCTGGTCTCGGAGAACATGCCGCCGATGAACATGAAGGTGTAGGAACTCGGCGTAGTGCTGTTCACAACCTGGAACCCCTGCGCCGTTGCCTGACCGTGCAGCGACCTTGCTATGCTGACGATGTCCGCTTCCTTGGTGAAGAGCATCGCCATTCGGGTCGATTCTTCTATGACGTAGAAGAACTGGACCTCATGGAACATCGGCGTCTGACGGTAGTGGTCTTCGACCCTCTCTACAATCAAGCCCTGGTTAAGCTCGAACCAGCTGAAGGTGAACGGACCGTTGCCTATGGGATCGGCAATGTATGCCTCTTCACCGACAGCGTCCCAGTAGGCCTTGCTGGCCACGCCGCGACGGTCGTCGGAGCTCCAGTAACCCCACGTCAGGTCCGGCTTGTCCAGCTTCCAGACGAACTCGTAGTCACTCTTGATGTCAAAGTGACGCGGGTCCGGGGTCGACTGTGCAGCCAAACCGGGAATGCCGGCCTGGTACGGCGGGAAGAAGTTGATCTCAAAGGAATGGATCACGTCTGCGACCGTCATGGTGTATTCCGTCGGCTGCTTGTTCCTGTAGAAGGGAATACCCTCCTTGAGCTTGAAGGTCCACTCAGTCGCTCCGCTTCCAATCTCCCAGCTCTCAGCCAGGTAAGGAACGTAGCTCTCGTCATACCTGTCAAGGTGAATTAGAGTGTCGTAGATGGTATAAAGCGGGCCTTGCGCGCTCTGCCAGCCGGCCAGCTTCCAGTGGGTCGTGGCCTGAACGCCGGGCGGCGACATGGATACCCTCAGACGCGGCTGCACAGGCTCCATCATAGTATCGGAAGGGGCCATCGTTGCCGTCGGGGTTGCCGTCACCTCAGGAATGAACCTTTGGCGCGTCGGCGTCGGAGCCATCGTTGCCGGCGCCGCCGTTGCGGGAGCTGCCGTCGCGGGGGCTGCCGTTGCCCTTGGCGCCTCCGTAGTTGGCGCCATCGTTGCTACCGGCGTCGGTGCCGCAGTCGGAGCGGGCGCCGCCTGTGTCGGGGCGGGCGCCGGCGCCGCCGTCGGTGCCGGTTGCGTCGTTGTTTCTTCATCATCATCTCCGCCACAGGCGACGATGACCATTGCCATTAGCGCGACTATCGACAGCAGACCCAACATCTGCCACCTCTTTAGCCACATTGGAGACTTCATGAATTCACCTCCTGGAGTTTTCCCGGTCTTCGCTTTGCCGACAAGCAAGCTGACGCTGCCCGCTTGAGAGCAGTGATTTGGCTGCATCCTAGACTAGCTGCATCACCATGTCAATAGCGATTCTCATTTCACTAGACGAAAATGCACCATCCCGTTCTGGGCAGTTATCAATGTAAAGAGAACGGCCGCCCTCACTTGGGGGGCGGCCGTTCAATTACAGCCTTATCTTCTTGGAACCGGTCTACTTATACACAGGCACCGTGAACTCGTGATGCCGCGTCGGCCCCATGTGAATGTGCCGCGACTCGTACGACTCCACCGTCTGCGGGTTGTACACCACCTGGCCAATCAGCCAGAACAGCGGAATCATCAAGTGCTGACTGTACACCCAGTTCACTGCTTCCACTTCGATCTCCAGCAGGTGATCCCAGCTGGTGGCCGCCTCCATCTTGTCGATGAAATCGTACACCTCCGGATGTCCCTGCCACTCCTGCCGCCAGTTCACGTTGTTTCTGAAGTCCCCAACAACGTCGCCGGGTACCGGCGCTCCCCAACGGGAGGGAATGATGCCTCTGGTGTGCTGACGCTCCCTTAGATATGGAGCAAGCTGCGCCCAGTCCATCGGGTTCAACTCCGCGCTGATGCCTATCGCATCAAAGTAGGACACAAGAGCCTCCATAATGTCTCCGATCTCCGGAAGACTGGGAGAAGCGGGGGGCAAGAGAATTTCCATTTCAAACCCATCGGGATATCCTGCCTCGGTAATCAGTTGGCGTGCCCGGTCCGGGTCAAAGTCATAGGAGAGCCAGTGGTCCTGATGGCCTGACCATGCCTGTGGATAGTTCCACATGGTCTGCTTTACCGCCGTGCCCTTGAAGAAAACGTCGTTTATCTCATCCCGGTTGATCGCCAGGTTGAGAGCTTCCCTTACCCTGATGTCGCGCATCGGGCTATTTTCATCAATCTGGTACCTTCCGGGCGGGCACTGGTAGTTATCTGCCTTAATCGGCTGCCCGTCGTCACCTGGTGGAGGACAATTCCCGTATCCGTCCTGCAGGTTCGGGTCGAACATGCCGCCGATGAACATGAAGAAGCGAGCGCTGGGCGTCGTGCTGTAAGCAACCTGGAAGCCCCTGCTCATCGCCTGTTCGTGGAGCGCCTGGGATATTTCCGATATGTCCGCTTCGTTCGTGTACAGCATCGCCGAGCGGGTAACTTCCTCGGTCACGTAGAAGAACGCAAGCTCATGGAACAACGGTGTCTGCCTGTAATGGTCCTCCACCCGTTCCATTGAAATGCCCTGGTTGACCTCAAAGTCCAGGAAGGTGAACGGTCCGGTCCCAATCGGGTCCGCCACGTATCCGTCCCAACCAACGGCGTCGAAGTGCTGCTTGCTGATCACGCCACGCCTGTCGTCGGAGTTGATGTCCTGACCCCAGGTCCAGTTGGGCTGGTCCAGCTTCCAGATGAACTCGTGGTCGCTGATGATGTCAAAGTACTCCGGCGTTGGAAAACTGAAGGGTGTCAACTGCCCGGAGTTGCCATCCTGCCAGGGTGTGAAATTGTTGACGTCGTACGAGTGAATCACGTCGGCAACTGTCATCGTCAAGTCTGTTGGCTGCCCGCCCCTGTAGAAGGGTACGTTCTGCTTCAAAACAAACCGCCAGTTCCGTGCGTCGGCGCTGATTGACCAGCTTTCCGCCAGATACCCCTCCAACGCCTCCGTGTATCGGTCGTTGTGCAGGAGGGTGTCAAACATGCCGGTCATCGGCCCTTGGGCGCTCTGAACCGACCCAATTCCAAACTGTACAGTCGTCTGTGCAATCGGCGGCGCAATGGCAACCCTCAGTTGCGGCTGCACAGGCTCCCTCTCCATCATTACCGCCTCAGTAGTAGGCGCAGGAGTAGCCGTTACCGCAGGTATAAACCTTTGCCTCGTTGGCGTCGGGGCCGCAGTCGCCGGTGCGGGTGCGGCTGTTGCAGGTGCCGGTGCCCTGGTCGCAGGTGCGGCCGTGGCCGCGGGCGCTGCCGTCGGGGCCATCGTCGGCGCTGCTGTCGGGGCCATCGTCGGCGCCGTTGTCGGGGCCGGCGCGGGCGCCGCCGTAGGAGCGGCAGTCGCCGCCGGCGTTTCCTCATCGCCATCGCCGCAGGCGACGATCACCATCGCCATCAGCGCGACCAAAGACAGCACGACCAGCGTCTGCCATCTCTTGATCCAAATTGGACTCTTCACGCTTGGACCTCCTCGTTTCTCACAAAGTTACACTGCCGGCAAGCAGGAACGCGCTCCCGCTCGAAAGCAGTGAATCCGGTGCATCCTAAACCAGCCGTCCTCCAAAGTCAATAGCAATTGCCTGACCCCAACCGAGCATCGGTCTCATCCCAACGTTCAGATGTCCCCTCGTATAAGAAAGACAGCCGCCCCCATCATCGAGGGCGGCTGTCAATCAACTCTTTAGTTGGCTGGAAACTACTTGTACACGGGCACCGTGAACTCGTGATGCCGGGTCGGTCCCATGTGTATGTGTCGCGACTCGTAGGACTCCACCGTCTGCGGGTTGTACACCACCTGGCCAACCAGCCAGAACAGCGGAATCATCAAGTGCTGCTCGTACGTCCACTGCGTCGCTTCCACTTCCAACTGCTGCAGGTGTTCCCAGCTTGTGGCCGCTTCCATCTTGTCGATGAATTCGTACACCTCTGGATGCCCCTGCCATTCCTGACGCCAGTCAACGTTGTTCCTGAAGTCGCCTGTTACTCTTCCGGGAGTCGGAGCGCCCCAGCGAGAGGGAATGACGCCCCGGGTATGTTCACGGTTCCTGATTAGAGGAGCAAATTGGGCCCTGTCGACCGACTTCAACTCTGCATTGATGCCTACGTTTGCAAAGTACGACACCAATGCCTCCATGATGTCACCTATTTCAGGCAGACTGGGGAACGCGCTGGGCGTAAAGATCTGCATCGTGAACCCATCGGCATAGCCGGCCTCAGCCAAAAGCGCACGAGCCCGGTCCGGGTCAAAGTCGTATGGCTCCCAATGGTCCTGGTGAAACTGCCATGACTGGGGGAAATTGAACAGGGTCTGCTTAACTGCCGCGCCCTTGAAGAACACCTCGTTTATCTCATCCCGATTGATGGCAAGGTTAAGAGCTTCCCTCACCCTTACGTCGCGCATCGGACTCTCTACGTCAATTTCATACCTTCCAGCCGGACATTGGCCCCTATACGCAGGGGCGCCAGGGTAAGGGGATTCGGGCTCAACATCGGTTCCAGGCGGGCATCTCTTGTAGCCGTCAACCCCTGTCTCGCTAAACATGCCGCCAATGAACATGAAGAATCGGGCGCTGGCCGTTGTGCTGAAAGCAACTGCATAACCCCTGGATATGGCCTGCTCGTGAAGCGCCTGGGACATCTCTGAAATGTCCGTCTCGTTCGTGTACATCATCGCCGACCGGGTGGCCTCTTCGCCCACATAGAAGAACTCAAGCTCATGGAATAGCGGCGTCTGCCGGTAGTGGTCTTGCACCCTCTCCATTGAGATTCCCTGGTTGAGCTCAAAGTCCAGGAAAGTGAACGGTCCGGTCCCAATCGGGTCCTCGATGTAGCCGTCCCACCCAACAGCTTCGAAGTGTTCCTTGCTTATTACGCCACGCCTGTCGTCGGAGTTAATTGTCTGACCCCAGACCCAGTTGGGCTGGTCCAGCTTCCAGATGAACTCGTGGTCACTGATGATGTCAAAATGCCTTAGGTCCGCGGTGCTGTAGTCAATCACGGAACCGTTGTCGGCCTCCTGATAGGGAGCGAAGTTGTTGACGTCGTACGAGTGAATCACGTCGGCAACCGTCATCGTGTATTCCGATGGCTGACCGCCCCTGTAGAAGGGTACGTTCTGATGCAGTACAAACCGCCATTCACTGGCATCGGAGCTTATTGACCAGCTTTCTGCCAGGTAACCTTCCAACGCCTCTGTATACCGCTCGTTGTGCAGTAGTGTGTCAAACATTCCCGTCATCGGACCCTGAGGACTCTGAAGCGCCCCAATCGCAAACTGAACAGTGGTCTGCGAAATAGGCGGCGCAATGGCAACCCTGAGCCTCGGTTGCACCGGCTCTCTATCCATCGCCACCGCCTCTGTCGTCGGTGCCGGAGTCGCCGTTACCGCAGGTATGAACCTCTGCCTCGTCGGCGTCGGGGCCGCAGTAGCCGGTGCGGGCGCTGCCGTCGGGGCCGGCCTGGGCGCCGGTGCGGCTGTGGGAGCCGGAGCTGCCGTCGGGGCCATAGTCGGCGCTGCTGTCGGAGCCATCGTCGGCGCTGCTGTCGGGGCCGGCGCGGGCGCCGCTGTCGGAGCGGCAGTCGCCGCAGGCGTTTCCTCATCGTCATCGCCGCAGGCGACGATTACCATCGCCATCAACGCGACCAATGACAGCACGACCAGCGTCTGCCATCTCTTGATCCACCTTGCTGTCTTCACCTTCAGGACCTCCTCGGTTTTCACAAAGTTACACCGCCAACAAGCAGGCATGCTCCCCTGCTCGATAGCAGCGAATCCGCTGCATCCTAAACCAGCCGGACTATAAAGTCAATAGCTGTTCTAAGTCCGTTAGCCTATATCTTTACCACGAGAGTCCGCTCAGCCCCCTCGATCAATATCTGGTCCGCAATTGGTATTTCCCTTCCCGTCGACGAGCCTGACCCAAACGAAACAGCCGCCCTCATTATCAAGGGCGGCTGCTAAACTGTTCCTCAGTTCCCTGGAAACTACTTGTACACTGGCACCGTATACTCGTGGTGTCGCGTCGGTCCCATATGAATGTGACGTGACACGTATGATTCCACAGTCCCGGGGTTGAACATTACCTGCCCAACCAGCCAGAACATCGGAAGCATCAGATGATTGGTCCTTTCCCAATTCACTGCCTCCACCTCCAGCCCACGTAGCTGGTCCCAATTGGTTGCCGCCTCCAGGATGTTGATGTGCTCATAGACCGGATCCCACATCTGCCATTCCTGCCGCCAGTCCACGTTGTTCTTGAAGGCGCTGACTACGCTGCCTGGAGTGGGCGAACCCCACCGGGCGGGAATGATTCCCCGGGTGTGACGCCGGTTTCTGATTGTCGGCACCATTTGCGACCTGTCGATTACCTGAAGGTCTATGGAAACGCCCACGTTGTTGAAGTACTGGGTGAGAGACTCCATAAGTTCACCCACCTCGGGCAAGCCGGGCAGTGCGTTGGTGGTGTAGATCTGCATCTCGAACCCGTTGGGGAATCCCGCGTCTACGATCAATTGCCTGGCCCGGTCGGGATCGTATTCATAGGGGAGCCAGTCATCCGAATGATGTGCCCACCAGTGCGGAAAGTTCCACTGGATCATCGGGATGGCCGTGTTGTTGAAGAAGACCTCGTTCATCTCGTCCCGGTTGATGGCCAGGTTGAGGGCCTCTCTGACGTCCTGATTGCGCAGGGGACTATCGGTATCGACCTCATACCTTCCTGCCGGGCATCGGCCCCAGAAGGCAGGGGGATCGGGCTGCACGTCGGTGCCGGGTGGGCAATTCTTGAAGCCGTCGGGCCTGGTCTCCTCAAACATCCCGCCGATGAACATGAAGAAGCGGGCGCTGGGGGTGGTGCTGCTGGCCACCTGGTATCCGCGGGAGATGGCCTGCTCGTGAAGCGCAAGCGACATCTCGGAAATGTCCGCTTCGTTTGTGTACAGCATGGCCGTCCGGGTCGCCTCTTCATTCACATAGATGAACTCAAGCTCGTGGATTAGAGCCGTCTGCCGGTAGTGGTCCTGCACCCGCTCCATTGAGACCCCTCGATTGATCTCGAAGTCCAGGAAGGTGAATGGTCCCGCTCCGATGGGATCGGCTATGTACCCGTCCCAGCCCACTTTCTCGAAGTAACCCTTGCTGATGACGCCACGCCGCTCATCCGTTTGGTGTTGGCCCCAAATCAGGTTGGGCTTCGTCAGCTTCCAGATGAACTCGCGGTCGTTGAGAATCTCGAAGTGATCCTCGTCCGGGGCGAAGAAGTCGGCATACCGGCTCGAGTTGCCCGCTTGCCAGGGCTCGTAGTAGTTGATGTCAATGGAATGCAGTATGTCCGCCGACGTTACCATATACTCGGTGGGCCCACCCCTCTGGTAGAAGGGGACGTTCTCTCTTAGCGTGAAGTGCCAGTCCTGGGCGTTATCGCTGATGACCCAGCTTTCGGCTACGTAACCTACCCATTCCTCGGTGAATCGCTCGTTTGCAAGCAGACCATCATACATGCCTGTAAGAGGACCCTGCGGACTCTGAAGCTGGCCCAGATCGAACATGGCGGAGCTTTGGCTGATGGGTGGTGCAATCGCTACCCTTATGCGCGGCTGCACAGGCTCCTTGGGCTCCATCATCGCCGCAGGCGTCGTCGCTTCAGGTGTCGCCGTCACCGCAGGGATGAATCTCTGGCGCGTCGGCGTCGGAGCCGCTGTGGCCGCAGGCGCTGCCGTCGGAGCCGGCCTGGGCGCCGCCGTCGCCGGTGCCGCTGTCGCCGCGGGCGCTGCCGTCGGAGCCGGTGCTGCTGTTGGAGCCATTGTCGGCGCCATTGTCGGGGCCGGTGCTGGCGCCGCCGTCGGAGCGGCTGTGGCCGCGGGCGTTTCCTCTTCGTCGTCGCCACAGGCGACGATTACCATCGCCATCAGCGCGACCAATGACAGCACAATCAGCGTCTGCCATCCCTTGATCCAAACTGGTGACTTCATAATTGGACCTCCTCTGTTACTGCGAAAGTCGTTATGACGGAAAGCGAGCGCACATGCCCGCTACAAAGTAGTGATTTCGATGCATCCTAAACTGGCATGTGCGAATTGTCAATGACAAGTCCTATACCCTGCACTAAAATTTCCCGCCTTGCGTCAGCTGGCAAGCCCCTTGGAGCGAGCCACTGCCCTTCCACCCTCCAGGAACGCCGTGGCCGCCGACTGCAACGCCCCCCGCGGCGAAAAAGCAAACGCCCGAAATCCCTTATCCAGGGCTTCAGGCATCTGCTCTACCGAAGCTGGTATGAACACCGTCTTTCCCGCGGCAACGGACGCCTCCCGGATCTTGTCCGTCAGTGCGTCAACTTCATCCTGGGGCGGCCACCCCATTGAGTGCGCCAGGTCGCCCGGCCCTATGCCTATGAAGTCCAGGGCGGGCAGGGCCAGAATCGCCTCCATCTCGTTCACGGCCCGGATGTCCTCGATTGTGCACCCGACGATTGTCTCCTCGTTTATCCGATGCGTCCAACCGATCATCTGCGGATTCGAACCCTCCGGCGCGTTCACGTCCCGGCCGAAATTTCCCGCCCGTCCCCCGTGATACACGGTGCGATTGCCCTCAGGATGAAACTTAGCCGCGTCCAGCACCGACTGCACCTCTGCCAGCGAAGTCACCCGCGTGGCCAGAATCCCCCTGGCACCTGCATTGAGAAGGCGAAGTATCAGCCGGGGATCGTGTGGTGTCCTGAAGATGGTATCCATTCCCCCCAGATCGGCGGCGCGAATCAGGTCCTCCAAGCCCGCCGGGTCGAAAAGATCGTTCTCCAACACCACGTCCAGGTAGTCGAACCCCAGCAGACCCAGCGTCTCTGCCATGGCGGGCGTAACTTCCGGCGCGCCCACCGTCGCCCCGAACACCACCTGCCCCGCCTTCATCTTTTTCTTAGTCTCGTTTACGCGAACCACTAGCCTCTCCTAAAAAGCCCCTTCCCCCTAGAAACACCCCTGCCATTCCCGCGAAGGCGGGAATCCATCTTCTCTTTCCCCGTCGACGGGCAACAGCCATCCACACACCACCCTCATCTCCTCTTGTGCATCGCCAACCTAAAACCACGCCTCACTCCAGGTCATACAGCTTGATAGCGTTCGTCCGCGTAACCTTCAGGGCCACTTCATCCGAAATGCCTTCGAAGTTCTTGTCCACAATTTCGTGGGAATTCGGAAATGTGGAAGCTCCGTGCGGGTAGTCGCTGGCCCAGGCGAAGTTGTCCTCCCCGAAATAGTCCGTCAGCATCAGACCCACGGCGTCATCCATGAAGGTGCCGAAAATCTGCCGCTTCGCGTACTCGCTCGGCGCCATCTCCAGGTCCGTCACCGTCTTCCATCCCTGCTGGTGGTACCAGACGTCGGAACGGTAGACGTAGTGCGGCATCCATCCGATGTCATTCTCCGCCGACACAATTCTCAGGTTGGGATGACGCGCCAGCACGCCGGAGAACAGAATCTCCGAGATGGACCGCTTCACCTCATCGATCATGCTCATCACGCTCAGATAGTGGTTGTTCTTGAACTTGCCCACCTTCTGGGTCTCCGGCCCATGACCCGAATTCACGTGCAGGCTTATGGGCATGTTCAACTCCGAGGCGGTCGCCCAGAAAGGCTCATATACCGCGTCGCCGTAGCTCATCTCGTCCGGTGGTGAGGTCATTATCGTTCCACCCCGCAGCCCAATTTCTGAGCAGCGTCGAAGCTCCCTCGCCCCCTCCGCCGGGTCGAGCAACGGAATCAGCCCCAAACCGATGAAACGACTTGGATCATAGCTGCAGAACTCCGCAAGCCAGTTGTTGTACCCCCGGAACAGCGCGGCCTGCAGAGCCGCGTCCCTCGTGAAGGCCAGCATCCGGAAACCCTGCGTCGTATAGATTACCTCCGCCTCTATCCCGTCCAGCTCCATGTCCGGAATCCGCTCCGCAGGAAGGTACGCGCCGAGCCGGCAATCATCCAAAGTCTCTCCCTCAATTGCCCGGTTCTCCTCCGCCGAGCGGCCCGCGTTGAAGGAGCCCGAAATGCTCTTCGGCTCCATGTCCCCGAAAAACATATACTCGCCCGCAGGCAGCCCCGGAGGATTCACCACGTTCCGCGGCGCCCTGTCACGGAACTCCGCGTCCACGTAGTCCGACCACATCGTCCGCGGCTCCACCACGTGAGAGTCTGCTGAAATCAACTTATAGTCCGCCATTTTCGTCTCCTTCCACCCGAGCATGCTTCGTAGCCGGCATCATTCGCCGACCTTGCTGCCATTCTAGCAGAAACTCCGCCACAATACCCCGGACTGCGCGAGACTTTGCAACGCCCGATATTTCTAAATCCACGGCCCTTATATATAATGAAAGGAGAGCGTCAAGCTCCTCTGCCCGGAGAGGTGGCCGAGTGGACGAAGGCGCCGCTCTCGAAAAGCGGTATACGTATGCGCGTATCGCGGGTTCGAATCCCGCCCTCTCCGCCACCCCCTTCCCTTGTTCCTGCGAAGGGATACCTTTGAACAACCGTCATTCCGGCGAAAGCCGGAATCCAGAATTGCGCGATTTAGCTATAACTCCGGCAGGACAACGAAACAATCTGGTCCTGTTACGCCAGTTAAGCAAAGGCCTCCGAAGGCAGGAACCTGCTGTCTACCCGCACTATACTCTCTTACCAACACCAACACTCTGCCATCCTTCCGGTTGACACTAAATTCCCCATCCCTGCATACTTTATGGCCGATGCCTTCCCTTGGCATCGCAGGATCTTCCCGAATTTGGAGAGGTGCCAGAGTGGACGAATGGGCGCGCCTGGAGAGCGCGTAGGCTGGGCAACCGGCCTCGCGGGTTCGAATCCCGCCCTCTCCGCCATCACCCACATGTCATTCTGAGCGAAGCGGAGCGGAGTCGAACAATCTCGTTGCACTGTCACCAGACCTCTCCACGTTGTAGCCCCTATTTTCGTATGCTATGCTAACTTCAGCGCCATGAGCGACCTCAAGTACTGGATTGCTTTTAATAAGGTGCGCCAGTTGGGCACCGTGCGATTTCGCCTGCTTGAAGGCTTTTTCGGTTCTCTGGAGGACGCCTGGTTCGCTCCCACCCGACATCTCCGTACCGCCGGCCTGGACCGGCGCGCCGTCAGGTTCGTTGAAGAAGGCCGCAGAACCATAGACCCCGACCACGAGCTCGAACGACTCGAAAAGGCCGGCGTATCCGCCTTCAACTGGAACCACGACGGCTACCCCGACCTGCTCAAGCAGATTCCCGACCCGCCCCCCGTGCTCTACGTCAAGGGCAAAATCGAACCCGAAGATAAGCGCTCCATCGCCATGGTCGGCACCCGCAGGGCCACCCCCTACGGACGCGAAGCCGCCCAGGCCCTCTCCGCAGACCTGGCCCGCACCGGTATTACCGTCGTCAGCGGCCTCGCCCGCGGCATCGACACCGTCGCCCACAGGGCCGCCCTCAACGCCAACGGCCGCACCCTGGCCGTCCTGGCCAGCGGCGTTGACTACATCTACCCCAGGGAAAACAAGCATCTCTCGCAGGAAATCGTCGAAACCGGCGGTGCCCTCATCAGCGAACACCCCCTCGGAGTTCGCCCCGACCCACGGCAGTTTCCCCGTCGCAACCGGCTCATGAGCGGTATGACCCTCGGCACCCTCGTCATCGAGGCCGGCAAGGGCAGCGGCGCCATCTGGACTGTCCGACACGCCCTTGAGCAGGATAGAGACGTCTTCTGCATTCCGGGCAGCATCTTCTCCCCCGTCAGCTACGGCCCAAACCAGCTGATCCAGGAAGGGGCCAAGCTGGTCATGGACTTTCAGGACATCCTCCGGGAAATGAACCTGAACACCATCTACAATCTCCCCATTCAAGCCAGACCCGCTCCGGCAAGAAGGGAGCCGCCGGCCGCCCCAGTCACCGTCCCCGCCGAGCAGATGACGCTGAAACCCGCCAATCCGAAGCTCGAAGGGAACGAAAAAACCCTCCTCGACCAGATATCCTATGAGCCAATCCACATCGATCAGATCTGCAGAGGCGCCGGCCTGCCCGCCCACGTGGTCAGCAGCACCCTTACCATCATGGAAATCAACGGCCTCATCAAGCAGGTCCCCGGTATGCAGTACGTCCTCACCAGAGAGGCCACGAGCATCTATGGCTAACGATTCGGACCCTACCCACCTACAACCAAACAACTTGAAAATTCAGGAGGCTCAAGCCGTTTATGGCTGTTAAAACTCCCAAAAGAGCCCGTTCCCGCAAGGCGTCCAGCAAACTCGTCGTGGTGGAATCCCCCACCAAGGCCAGGACCATTGGCAAAATTCTTGGCAGCGACTACAAGATAACTGCCTCCATGGGCCACGTCCGTGACCTGCCCAAGGGCAAGCTCGGCATCGATGTCGACCACGAATTCGCCCCCACCTACTCCGTGCCCCGCGACAAGTCCTCCACCCTGAAGGAAATTCGTCAGCTGGGCAAAAGCGCCACCTCCATCTATCTTGCTACCGACCCCGACAGGGAAGGCGAGGCAATATCCTGGCATCTCGCCAAGGCTCTCGGTTGGGACCTGGATTCGCCCGACCTCCAGCGCATCGTCTTTCACGAAATAACCCCCGGGGCAATCAACGAAGCCTTCCAGCACACACGCCCTCTCGACCTGGACCTCGTCAACGCCCAGCAGGCCCGGCGCATCCTCGACCGCCTCGTTGGCTACGAGCTCAGCCCCCTCCTCTGGAAAAAGGTTCAGCGCGGCCTCTCCGCCGGTCGGGTCCAGTCCGTTGCCCTCCGCCAGATTGTCGACCGCGAGAAGGAAATCCAGGCCTTCGACCCTAAGGAATACTGGACAATGGAGGCCAATCTCGCCAGGGACGCCCGCGTCTTCTCCGCGCTCCTCCACTCCGTGTCAGGCGAACGACGCAAGATACAGCTTCCCAACGAAGCCAGAGTCCGCGAAATCGAAGCCGATCTGCAGGACGCCGCCTATACCGTTACCTCCGTCAAGACCAAAGAACGCCGTCGGCGACCCTCGCCCCCCTTCACCACCAGCACCCTCCAGCAGGAAGCCGGACGTAAACTCCGCTTCACCGCCAAGCGCACCATGCGCGTCGCCCAGCAGCTTTACGAAGGCGTCTCCCTCGGCAGAGAGGGCTCCGCCGGCCTCATCACCTACATGAGGACCGACTCCACCAGCCTTGCTTCCTCCGCCATCGGCGAGGCTCGCAAGTACATCTCCGAAAAATACGGCGAACGCTATCTTCCCAAGGGCGCTCGCATCTACAAGACCCGCTCCAGGGGCGCCCAGGAGGCCCACGAAGCCATCCGCCCCACCTCAATCTTCCGCACACCGGAGTCCTTAAAGAGCCGTCTCAAGCCTGAACAGTTCCGCCTATACACCCTCATCTGGCAGCGCACTCTGGCATCCCAGATGGCCGACACCATCTACGACGCCACCTCCGCAGACATCCGCGCCGCCCGGCCTGATACGGACAACGCCTATCTCTTCCGCGCCACCGGCACACGGACAAAATTCCTCGGCTTCGCCACCCTCTACAAGGAAGGCAAGGACGACGACCCCCAGGATGACGGCAAGCCCCTGCCCAAGCTGGAAAAAGATGACGTGCTTGACTTCAAAAAGCTCGAGTCGAAGCAGCACTTCACCCAACCTCCGCCCCGCTATACCGAGGCAACCCTCGTCAAACTCCTGGAGGAGAAGGGCATCGGCCGTCCCAGCACCTACGCCCCCATCCTCTCCACCCTAACCGACCGCAACTACGTCACCAAGGAGAAGAACCGCCTCGTCCCCACCGCCCTCGGCATCTCCGTCAGCGACCTCCTGACCCAGTTCTTCCCCGACGTTATGGACGTGGCCTTCACCGCTAACATGGAGGACTCCCTCGATGAAATCGCCCGCGGCGAACGCCAGTGGGTGCCCATGCTGGAGAATTTCTACACCCCCTTCAAGAAGACCCTCCAGGAAGCTAAGGACAAGATGCCAAAGGTCAAGGTGGAGGAACCCACCGACGAGAAGTGCGAAAAGTGCGGCAGTCCCATAGTCATAAAGACTGGCCGCTTCGGACGCTTCATGGCCTGCTCCGGCTTCCCCGAATGCCGCAACACCAGGGAGATAGGCTCCAACGGCGCCGCTCCGTCACAGGAAGAGACCACCGAAGAACTCTGCGACAAGTGCGAAAGCCCCATGGTCATAAAGACCGGCCGCTTCGGTCGCTTCATGGGCTGCTCCGCCTACCCCAAGTGCCGCAACATCAAGCCCATGAAGACCGGCGCCCGCTGCCCCAGGTGCGACGACGGCGACCTGCTGGAACGGAAGGGACGCCGCGGCGTCTTCTATGGCTGCTCCAACTACCCCAAGTGCAGGTTCCTCGTCAACAAGCGTCCCCTCCCCGAACCCTGCCCCGAGTGCGAAGGCCTCATGGTCGTAGACAGAAACGACATCCAAACCTGCACGCGTTGCGCCTGGAAAGGCGAACCCGCAAAGGCCCCCGCCAAGGTATAACGACAAATGGCAATCCCACAAGAACTCCTCGATAAGTACAAAGCCTTCCTCATCGGCACGAAGGGCCGGTCCGAAAACACCGTCCGCGTCTATCTCGACGATCTCTCAACCTTCAACCGTTTCCTCCAACAGGAAAACGCCGACTACGCCCAACTCGATCGTCGCTTCCTCCGACAGTACCTCGCATGGCTCGCAACCCGCGCCCTCGGCAAGCGCGGCGGATACGCCCGCGTCAGCGTTCAACGCAAGCTCGTCTCCCTGCGCGCCTTCTACCGCTTCCTCCAGCAGCAGGGCATTGTCAAAATCAACCCCGTGCCCAAGGGCAGCGCCTTCCGCGTCAAAACCGAAAAGCGCCTGCCCGACTTCCTCACCGAAAATGAGACGCAGCGAATCCTTGAAGCCCCCGACACCGACACCGAGCTCGGCATCCGCGACCAGGCCATCCTCGAACTCCTCTACTCCTCCGGCGTCCGCCTCTCCGAATTGGCCGCTCTGAATATGGAAGACCTGAGTCTGGAAACCCGCGAAGCCAAAGTATTCGGCAAAGGCTCCAAGGAGCGAATCGTCCTCCTCGGCCGCCCCGCCGTCCAGTCCCTCCACCACTATCTCTCCTCCTCAAGACCTACGCTGATGGACAACTTCACAAATGCCCTCTTCCTCAACAAGTACGGCGGCCGTTTATCCCCTCGCAGCATCCAGAAAATCGTCAAAAAGAGCGCCCGTCAGGCCGCCATCAACCCCAGGACCCACACCCACAGCATGCGCCACACCTTCGCCACCCACATGCTGGAAGGCGGCGCCGACCTCCGAGTGGTCCAGGAACTCCTTGGCCACTCCAGCCCCGCCACCACCCAAATCTACACCCACGTTACCCAGCGGCAGGCCAGAAAGGTCTACATGGCCAGCCACCCCAGGGCCAACGGAAGCCCCGAGCCGGTGGACGAAGCATGACTATCTTCCTCGTCGTAAACGGCCCAAACCTCAACATGCTCGGACGCAGGGACCCTGAGCACTACGGCACAACTACCCTCGCCGACATCGAAGAGAGCCTCAGCCATCGCGCCGCCCAGCTTGGCGTTGACCTTGAATTCTGCCAGTCCGACAGCGAAGCCGATCTGGTCGGCTTCATAAACGATAACGCCGCTAACGCCGACGGCATAATCATCAACCCCGCGGGACTCACCACCATCGGCTACCCTCTCCTCGACGCCTGCATTGACTCCGGCATTCCCGTCGTCGAGGTTCACCTCAGCAACATCTACGCCCGGGAGGCCTGGCGTAGCCCCTCAATCTTCGCCCGCGCCGTCCACGCCACCATCGCCGGTATGCGCTGGATGGGCTACGTAGCCGCCGTCGACTACCTTAACGCCCTTACCCATAAGGAGGTTTAACTTGACAGCCAATCGACTCAAACGACTCCGCACCGCCCTCACCGAAAAGGAACTGGATGCCATCCTCATATCCACCCCGGAAAACCGCCAGTACCTCTCCGGCTTTGTCGGCACCGCCGGATGGCTCTTCATCTCCCATGAACGCGCCATCCTCGCCACTGACTTCCGCTACACCGAGCAGGCCGGCAATCAGGCCCCCGACTTTGAAGTCCAGCAGGTTGCAGGCTGGAAGTGGCTCGTGGAACAGCTGGAAGAGTTGGGCCCCGCCAAGGTCGGCTTCGAGTCCCAGCACGTCACCATGGCCGCCTACCGCCGCATCGTCGCCGCAATCAAGGAAATGCCCGACGACAAGCGCCCGACGATGGTCGCCACCAGCAACCTCGTCGAAAACATCCGCGCCGTCAAGGACGCCCACGAACTGGCAATGCTCCAAAGCGTCATCGACATCTCGGACAAGGCAATGGAGGCCGTCATCCCAACCCTCCAGGCCGGCCAGACCGAGCGCGAAATCGCCTGGATGATGGAAAAGGCCATGCGTGAGTTCGGCGCCGACAGCCTCAGCTTCGATACCATCGTCGCCGGTGGACCCAACGGCGCAATGCCCCATCATCGCGCCGGAGACCGCCCCGTCCAGGAGGGCGAACCTATAGTCATCGACATGGGCGCGAAGCTCAACGGCTACTGCAGCGACATTACCCGCACCGCCTGCATCGGCCAGCCCGACGACCAGTTCAACAAGATCTATAACCTCGTCCTCGGCGCTCAGCTTGCCGCCATATCAACCATCAAGCCCAGCCTGAACGGCGAAGAGGCCGACAACCTCGCCCGCACCGTCCTCGACGACGCCGGATACAAGAAGAACTTCGGCCACAGCCTCGGCCACGGGATCGGCTTGGCTGTCCACGAATTCCCCCGCGTCGGCCCCACCTCCCCCGATATCCTCGAGGAGTCAATGGTCTTCAGCGTCGAGCCCGGCATCTACCTCAGCGGCTGGGGCGGCGTCCGCATCGAAGACCTCGTCGTTCTGGAAGAATCAGGCGCACGACCCCTCAGCAAGGCCCGAAAGTAAATCGTCTGCCCTTACCGCAATTCGAGGGCAAGCATAGCTCTTGTGGGTAGGGAAAAAGAAAACAGGAGAACCCTGAATGGCAACCATGAACTTTGGAGACCTCCGAAAAGGACTGGCCATCGAAATAGACGGCCAGCCCTACGAGGTTGTCGATTACACCCGACACAAGATGCAGCAGCGCGCCCCCGTGACCCGCGTAAGGGTCAAGAACCTCCTCAGCGGCAGCGTCACCGAAAAGACCTTCCAAGCCTACGAGACCTCCTTCACCCCCGCCGACGTCGACAGCGCCGACGCCCAGTACCTCTACTACGACGGCGAATTCTATAACTTCATGGACATGGAGACCTACGACCAACATCAACTTACCCAGGATCAGCTGGGCGACGGCCTCAATTACCTGAAGGAAGAGATAACCCTGGAGATTTCCTTCTACAAGGGCGCCATCATCGGCGTCAAGCTACCCACCTTCGTCGACCTCGTCGTCACCTACAGCCCCCCCGGCCTCCGCGGCGACACTGCCCAGGGAGGCACCAAGCCCGCCACCCTGGAAACCGGCCACACCCTCAACGTCCCCCTCTTCGTCAACGAAGGCCAGACCATCAAGGTGGACACCCGCAACGGCCAGTACGTCGAGCGCGTGACTTAGGTGCAAGTCTACTCCGTATCCCAGATTACGCAGCATCTGAAGGGTCTGCTCGCCCAGGACCCCGTCCTTCAGGACGCGTGGGTCGCCGGCGAAGTCTCCAACCTGCGCGTCTCCCAAGCCGGACACGCCTATTTCACCCTGAAAGACCCCGACAGCCAGCTTAACTGCGTAATGTTCAGAAGGGGAGCCGGCATCGATCTCCTCGCCGACGGCGCCGCCGTCACCGCCCACGGCAACATGTCCCTCTATGAAGTACGCGGCACCCTCGATTTCATCACCGACATAGTCGTCTCCGAAGGGGTCGGCCCCCTCGCCCTCGAATTCGAAAGGCTCAAGCAGTCCCTCGAGCAGGAGGGCCTATTCGACCCCTCCCGCAAGAGGCCTCTGCCCACATTCCCCAAGCACATCGGCCTCGTCACCTCCCCCGCCGGCGCCGTCCTCCACGACGTTATCCAGGTTCTCACACGCCGTTATACATTGGCCGAAGTCCTCCTCTCCCCCACCCCCGTCCAGGGCCCCGACGCCGCTCCCGCCATCGTCGACGCTCTGACCCGACTCTTCCTCGATGGCCGCGCCGAAGTCATCATCGTTGCTCGCGGTGGCGGCTCCATGGAAGAGCTATGGCCCTTCAACGAGGAAGTCGTCGCCCGTGCCATCTACGCCAGCCCCGTCCCCATAATCAGCGCTGTCGGCCACGAGACCGACTTCACCATCGCCGATTTCGTCGCCGACCTCCGCGCCCCCACCCCCTCCGCCGCCGCCGAGCTCGTCGCACCCCACAAGGCCGCCCTCCGGCAGGAAGTCGACGCAAACCTGCAGCGCCTCCTCGCGACCATCTCCGACCAAAACACCCAGAAACGCTACGCCCTATCTCGCCTAGTCGCCGACCTGGACTACCGCATCCCAGACTTCCCCACTCTGCGTCGTCGCGTCGACGACCTCTCCCATCGTTCCTCCACCGCCACTGCCGCATTCCTGACCTTGCGAAGCGGCGAGACCGCCTCCTTCATGGCCCGCCTCCAGACCCTCAATCCCGCCGCCACCCTCTCAAGAGGCTACGCCGTGGTCCACAAGCAGCCCGGCGACCAACCCATCTACTCAAAGAATGCCGTGCGCAGCGGCGACAGCCTAAACGTAACCGTCAGCGACGGCGCATTCCCCGCTACCGTCCAGGGTCCTCAACCCACCCGGAGGAGGCGCAAGAAAACTGCCCCCAAGGCCACCGCCCGACTCTTCTAGCAGAATCACCATGTCAAACGACGAACAGCAGTTGAACTTTGAAGAAGCCTTCCAGCGCCTGGAGGAGCTTGTGCACACCCTTGAGGAAGGCAAACTCTCCCTGGAAGACACCCGCCGCCTCTACGAGGAGGGCATGGGCCTCGCCAGGCAATGCAACCGGATGCTCAACGCCACCGAACTCCGCATAACCGAGCTGCGCGATTCCTTCATGGAGGAAATGTCCGAATCTGAATCAGAAAACGATGAACAGCTTCCTTAAAGCCGACCTTCACGTTCACACCTGCTACTCCCACGACTCCACCGCCCCCCTCCAGTCCATCATCAACCGCTGCATCCAAACCGGCATCAACTGCCTGGCCATCACCGACCACAACACCGCGGAGGGCGCCCTGTTGCTCAAGGGTGATGCGCCAATCCACATCATCGTCGGCGAAGAGGTTAAGTCCTCAGAGGGAGACATCATCGGCCTCTTCCTCAAAGAGACCATCCCCCAGGACCTGACCCCGCAGCAGACAGTACGAGAAATCAAGTCCCAGGGTGGCCTCGTCATGGTCCCCCACCCCTTCGACCGGGTACGCCACTCCGCCCTTGGCCTTGAGGCCTTCCAATCTATTGCCCACGACGTCGACATAGTCGAGACCTTCAACGCCCGCAACTTCTTCAACGCCGACGACGCCCAAGCCGACGAAATCGCCCGCAGCCACCACATCGTCCGCGCCGCCGCCAGCGACGGCCACGCCTCCGTCGAACTCGGCCGCACCTACAACCTCATCCGCACCTTCATCGACACTCCCCAGGACTTCCTCCAGGGCCTCTCCCAGGCCCAACTCGTCACCAGGCGTACCCGTATGCTCCACCGCATGGCCCCGACAATAGCCAAGGCCCGCAAGTATTTCTCCCGCCGGTGAACCGATGTCGGCCCTACTCAACCTCGGCATCCTCGCGTCTCACACCGGCACCACTCTCCAGGCCATCATCGACGCCTGCGAACAGGGCGACCTCAACGCCCGCTGCTGTGTGGTCATCAGCAACAACTCTAAGTCGGTAGCCCTCCAACGGGCTCGCAATCACCACATCCCCGCCCTCCACCTGAGCAGCCGCACCCACCCCGAATCCCAACCCCTCGACACCGCCATCGCCGACGCCCTCTCCCGCCACGACGTCGACCTTGTCGTTTTGGCCGGCTACATGAAACTCCTCGGCCCAATCACCCTGCAGCGTTTCCGTAACCGCATCGTCAACACCCACCCCGCCCTGCTCCCTGATTTCGGCGGACGAGGCATGTACGGCGACAACGTCCACCAAGCCGTCCTCGACGCCCGACGCGAGGCCACAGGCGTCACCGTCCACCTCGTCGACGAAATCTACGACCACGGTCCAATCCTCGCCCAGACCGAAGTCCCCATCCACCCCAACGACACCCTCGCTTCCCTACGAGACCGCGTCCAGACCGTCGAACGCCGCTTCTACGTCGACACCCTCCAGAAAATCGCCACCAACCAAATCCCCCTCCCTCCTTCTCCCCTCCGCTCATCCTGAGCCTGTCGAAGGATCGAGCGTCCCTCTTCCATTAAACCTGTAGGGGCGGTTCGCGAACCGCCCTTCTTCTTCCCCCTCTCCCATCTTGCTAGAGGGCTGGGGTGAGGGCACTCCCTCTCTCCTCTTAAGCCTTCCCCCTTGACGGGGGAAGGCTTGGATGGGGGTGACTCCCCCGTTTGCCCTACCCCTGCTACCCAAATGACCTTCGTAGTGAGCGGCTCGCGAGCCGCCCGCCCTCGTCAACTGCGCCCAACCCCAAACGTGTCAAACCAGCCCCATCTCTACACCAAACCCCTCAACCCACCACCAACTCTGCAACTTACCGCAACGCAGTTGCCTTGCCGTCATGCAATGACCCCCCCAAACCAAAAGACCCGCTCTTTCAAGCAGGTCTCTTGCAGACTCCTGGTATGTCGAAGGAACGCTAGCTATCGCCGTCGCCCTCCTCCTCATCCTCCGCCTTCCCCAGAATCTCGTCGATAATTCCGTAATCAAGCGCCTGCTCCGGCGTCAGGTAATAGTCCCGGTCCGTGTCCTGCGCAATCTTATCGTAAGGCTGCCCCGTGTTGTCCGAAAGAATCGTCCGCAGCTTGTCCTGCAGCCGCAGAATCTCCCGCGCAGCAATCTCAACGTCGCTCGCCTGTCCCTGCGCGCCTCCCATCGGCTGGTGCATGTGGATGGTCGAATTCGGCAGCGCATACCGCTTCCCCCTCGTCCCCGCCGTCAGCAGCACCGTCCCCATGCTCGCCGTCATACCCACGCTTATGGTCGAAACGTCGCACCGAATCAGCTGCATCGTGTCATGAATGGCCAGCCCGGCGGAGATGACCCCGCCCGGACTGTGAATATACAGGTTGATGTCCTTGTCCGGGTCTTCCCGCTCCAGGAACAGCAGCTGCGCGATTATCAGGTTCGCCGTCTGGTCAACAATGGGCGTCCCCAGAAACACAATCCGCTCTCTCAGCAGCAGCGAGTATATGTCGAAGGCCCGCTCGCCTCGAGGCCCGGTTTCCACCACCATGGGTATAATACTGCTCGGGTTGAAAGTCACTCTATTCTCCTTCTTGTTCCTCGTCCGCCGTCGATTCGGCTTCAGACGAAGATTCCTGTTCTTGCTCCTTGCCCTGAACTATCACTGCAAGACGCTCCAGCGTCTTCTTGGTCTTCAAATTCGACCCCATAGAGTCTCTGAAGGCTTGGGCTAACACCGCTTTTTGAACGGAAGGGTCTCCCGCCCCGCCTGAATCTTCCACCAGTCGGTCAATCGCCTCGGCCACCTCTTCTTCAGTCACCTCAATTCCCTCTTCTTCCGCCAGCTTCCTCAGGACGAAAGACCGGACCATCCCCTCCCGCGTGTCCGGTTTCATCTCTTCCCGGATCTCCTCCTCAGTCTTCCCAATCTGCTGCAAATAAGCGTCCATGTCCATCTGCTGAGCCTGCAGGGCCTCTGTCCTCTCGTGCCACATGTGGTCCAACTGCCGCTCCAGCAGCACGTCGGCAAACTCCACCGTGGCCCCTTCAACCACCTGTTCCATCGCCTTGTCCTGCAAGTCCTGGTCCGCCTCCCGGTCTGCGGTGGACACCAGGTTCTCCATCACCGATTCCCGCAGCGCCTCAAGCGTGTCGAAGCCGGGCCCAATCCCCTTCGCAAATTCGTCGTCCAGGTCGGGCAGCGCCCTCCGCTTCACCTCGCTGATTACCACGTGGAAGCGGCATTCCTTGCCGTCATACTCTTCGTTTCCGAAGTCCTCCGGCACCTGCAGCGTGAAGGTCTTGTCGTCGCCCTTCCTGGATCCCTCAAGCATCACCGAAAAGCCGGGCAGCGGCAGTTTGTTCTCCATGGAAGGAATGAATTCAATCCCCTGGCTGTCAACTATGTTCCGCCCCTCCACCGTTCCCGTTACGTCAATCGTCAGCTGGTCGCCAAACTGAATCGGCTCGTCAACGGGCTCCCACGGCGCGGTCTCCGTCCGCAGACGCTCCAGCACGTCGTCCACCTGCTCGTCCCCCACGTCAACCGTCTGACGCTCAATCCGCAGATCCTTGTAGTCGCCCAGCTGTACGTTGGGCTCAAGCGGGACCGTCGCCTTGATCTGAAGGGGTTCGATACTGGTGATGTCCATGTTGGGCGGAATATACGGCTCAAGGCTCTCCTCCTTCACCGCCCGCTCCACCAGCCCCGTCACCGCCCGCTCCAGCGCCTCGCTCAGAAGTTGCTCCCGACCGACAACCTGTTCAAGGATGCGTCTGGGAGCCTTGCCCTTGCGAAAACCGGGAATACGGACCCTGTTGACCAGGCGTCTGTAGGCCCAGTCCAGATACGGGTCCACGTCCTTTTCGTCGCATTCAATGTTGAGGACTACCTCCGTGGGGAGGTCCGCCTCGCGCGTTATCTTCAACTAATTCACTTCCCCAAAACCCTGCATGAATTATATCACAGGGGTATTTCTCTGGAACTATATGTGAGCCGCCGGTTCACTTGTTTTCTGACGCCAGCCGAAGCCCCAACTCCGACAAGTGTCCTTCTTCAACGCTGGACGGCGCGCCGAAAAGCAGGTCCGACGCGCTCTGAGTCTTCGGAAACGCGATAACGTCGCGGATGTTGTCCACGTCCGCCAGCAGCATAATCAGCCGGTCGATGCCCATGGCAATCCCCCCGTGAGGCGGCGCTCCGTACTCAAGCGCGTCCAGAAGCTGACCGAACTGCTGCTGCATCCCCTCGTCCGAATGCCCCATCAGCCGCAGGATCTTCTCCTGGTCTTCCCGACGGTGGTTGCGAATGCTTCCGCCCCCCACCTCGTACCCGTTGCACACCATGTCGTACTGCTGCGCCCGCGCCGCCCCCGGGTCCGAGTCCAGCAGGCCCGCGTCTTCCGCCCAGGGCGCCGAAAACGGGTTGTGGGGAGCGTCCCACCGCCCTTCCTCAGGCTGCCACTCCAACAAGGGGAAATTCACAATCCACGCGAAGGCCATCTCATTGGGGTCCGCCAACTCCAACCGGTCCCCCATCACCGACCGCAGATGGCTCAGGCTGTTGTTCACCACCTCCTCCGGCCCTGCCACAACCAGCAGCAGGTCCCCCCGCGAAGCCCCCATCGCCTCCCCCATCCCCCGCACTTCCTCAATCGTGAGATGTCTTGCCGCAGCAGACCGCACCTGCTCCATCAACAGACACTCCAGCCCCCCTTCACCCTCTCCAATCGCCACTGTCACCAGCCCCAGCGCGCCCCGACTCCGCGCCTCGTCCGTAAGCTGGTCCAATTGACGACGCGAATATCCGGCGCAGCCAGGCGCCGCGAATCCCTTCACCATGCCCCCCGTCGACACTACCGAGCGGAAAACCTGGAACCCACTCTCCCCCGCCAGCTCTGTCACGTCCGCCAGCTCCAGCCCGAACCGCAAGTCCGGCTTGTCAGAACCGAACCTGTTCATGGCGTCACGGTAGTCCAGCCGCGGAAACGGCCCCGAGACCCGCTTCTCCGGCGTGATAGTCTCAACAATTGCGATGTACAACTCCTCAATGAGCGACAACACATCATCCTGGGTGACGAAGCTCATCTCCAGGTCCAGCTGCGTGAACTCCGGCTGCCTGTCCGCCCGCAGGTCCTCGTCCCGAAAGCAGCGCGCCATCTGAAAGTACCGCTCGAACCCCGAGACCATTAGCAACTGCTTCAACTGCTGCGGCGACTGCGGAAGCGCATAGAAGCTCCCGTGATGAAGCCGACTGGGCACCAGGTAGTCCCTCGCCCCCTCCGGCGTGCTCTTGATAAGTATCGGCGTCTCAATCTCCAGGAACCCCCGCTCATCCAGGAAGTCCCGGATGAACTTCACAACCTTATGACGCAGCACCAGGTTCCCGTGCATCCCCTCCCTTCTCAGGTCCAGGTATCTATGACTCAGACGCAGCGCCTCGTCCACCTCCTGCTCTTCATTGATATAGAAGGGTGGCGTCTTCGATGGATTCAACACCTGCGTCCCGCTGGCGTGCACCTCTACGTCCCCCGTTGCAAGCTGGGGATTCTCCGTCCCTTCCGGACGCTTCTCCACTGTCCCCGTAATGCTCACCACCCACTCCGCCCGCGCCTGCTCGGCTACGGAGTGCGCCTCCGGCGCCGTGGCTGGATTCACCACCACCTGGGCGATGCCGGACCTGTCGCGCAGATCTATGAATATCAGCCCCCCGTGGTCGCGCCGACGATGCACCCAACCGGAAAGGGTCACCTCGCTGCCCACGCTCCCAAGTCTAAGCTCGCCGCAATTCGTTCGTTCGCCCACACACGCCTCCATTCCTGAAATCGTCTCTGCAACACAAACGCCCCCATCGGGCGCAACTATCTATTCTAGACTACCCCGTCACCCCCATCAACGAAAGCAGACCCACCGCCCACCCAATTCCCCTCCCACCCGCTCATCCTGAGCCTGTCGAAGGACGAAGGGACGAGCCTCCTTTCCCATTAACCCGTAGGGGCGACCGGCTGGTCGCCCTTCCCCCGCCGCCGGTCCCCTCTTCACCCTCTCTCATCCTGGAGACCTTTGAACAACCGTCATTCCGGCGAAAGCCGGAATCCAGAAATGCGCGATTTAGCTATAACTAGGGCAGGACAACTCCACAATCTGAACCTGTTTCGGCAGTTACGCAAAGCTCTCCGTCCTGGGAGAAGGTTGGGCTGAGGGTCGCCTCATGCCTCTTCCCCCTTGACGGCGGAAGATTGAGATGGGGGTGATTCCCTCACCAAACATCAATCCCCTGTAGGGAAGAGGGCGGGTTTGAAACCCGCCCTCTTCCCCCTCCACCCACACCGTACCCGTAGGGTCGGCTCGTCAATCCCCCACCCCCGCGAAAGCGGGGCCCACTCGTCACCAACCACCAAACCCCTCTCTCCACACCCAACCCCAAATTTGCCGCAACGCAGTTGCCGCCACCCTCGCGAAGGCGGGGGCCTACTCTCCACCGGCCACCAAACCCCCCAACCCACACCCAACACTGCAGACTTAGCCGCAACGCAGTGACCCCTCTATCCCCATCCGCCGCCTTGGTGATAAACTGATGCACAAATCATCCCTAAGGAGGCCCTCACGTGCCCTTGGCCACAGGCGACAAAGCCCCCGATTTCACCCTCTCAGACACCGATGGACAGGACGTTTCTCTCAGCAGCTTCCAGGGAAAGCAGAAAGTCCTCCTCGTCTTCTATTGCCGCAACAACACCCCCGGTTGAAACCGCCAGCTCCAGGCCCTGCGGGACGACAGGGCCGAATTCGACGCAGCCAACGCGGCAATCCTCGCCGTCAACCCCGCCTCCGTGAAGTCGCACCAGAACTACAAGGCAAAGTTCGACCTCCCCTTCCCCCTCCTGTCCGACGCCGACCGCGCCGTTTCCAACGCCTACGACGCCGTCAAGGCCAACGGCAAGAGCATCCAGCGCTCCGTCCTCATCATCGATACAGACGGCGTCATACGCTACCTGAAGCGCGGCATGCCCAAGGACGCCGAACTTCTCGAAGTCCTCAACGGCCTCGATTCCTAGTACCCCGCCATTCCACTATGAAACCAGTCCCGACCGCCGACGCCACCACTCTGGTAGGGAAGGTTCGAATACCGCCCTTCTTCCATCCCAACCACTACCTCTTTTCCGTAAGGCAGTAACCCCTTGATACCCGTCGGCGACATAGGCATTCAGCGCAGGACCATACCCTACGTCACCTACGGCCTTATCTCCATCAACGTCCTGGTCTTCCTCTACGAACTCTACCTCGGCGGCTCCCTCTTCTTCACCGACAACATAGACGTTACCGTCTTCTTCCTCCAATGGGGTCTCATACCCAGCGAACTGACCGGCGGCCCCGAAATCACCGAATGGCGCTTCCTCGTCCGCGAAGGACGCAACATCGGCATTCTCAACGCCGACGTCACCTCCCCCGTCTCCACATGGGGCACCGCCTTTTCTTCCATGTTCCTCCACGGCGGCTGGATTCACCTCCTCAGCAACATGCTCTATCTGTGGGTCTTCGGACGCAACATCGAAGACCGATTCGGACACCTCGTTTTCCTCCTCTTCTACCTGGGTGCAGGTCTCGCCGCCGTCTGGACCCACGTCGCCCTCAACATGGATTCCATCACTCCCCTCGTAGGTGCCAGCGGCGCCATCGCCGGCGTAACCGGTGCCTACATCGTCCTCTTCCCCTTCAGCCGCATCCGCACCCTCGTCTTCTTCCTCTTCATCATGGCCGTCGACTTGCCTGCCATCCTCGTCCTCGGATTCTGGTTTATCCTCCAGCTTTTCCAGGGTTTGGGACAGTTCGGCGCGTGGGACGCCGGCGTTGCCTACTGGGCCCACGTCGGGGGCTTCGTCGCCGGAATCCTCTGCGGCTTGATTTATAAGCTCATCCGCCGCGAACCCCTCATGCCGCAACGAAACAGGCCCTGGGGTCGACGAAACCCCTGGGACAACTTCCCCCCCGACTATCGCTAACCCCACCCCCAACCCACAAACCATCCTTAGGGGCGACCGGCCGGTCGCCCACCCCCTCTCTTCCCCCCTCTCCCGTCCTGGGAGAGGGTTGGGGTGAGGGTACTCCCTCTTCATTCACATCCGTCGCCTGACCGCTCATCCTGAGCTTGTCGAAGGACGAGCCGCTCACCCCCGACCCAATCCCTCTCCCCTACCCCTCTCCCTCACCCCCACAATTGACACCCCAACACGCCCATACTAGAATCGCCCTACCCCGATACTCCGTTTCACCCTCCCCTCAAATCGCCCAGGAGGAACCGAAAGCCAGCCCCCGCAAGGAAATTCATTGGCCCCCCAACCTGACAACACCTCATCCCAACACTCCAGGGTCCCGGACGTCGTCATCGATCGCCTGCCCCAGTACGTTCGCATCCTGCACACCCTCATGGAATCAGGCGTCGATGTGGTCAGCTCACAGCAGTTGGGCCGCCATCTCCAGGTAACCCCCGCCCAGATACGAAAAGACCTCAGCTACCTCGGACGCTTCGGCAAGCAGGGCAGGGGCTACGACGTTCGCTACCTCGCCTCGGAACTCAAGCAGATCCTCGGCCTCAACCGCCGGTGGAACGTCTGCCTCATCGGCGTCGGTCGCCTGGGCAGGGCCATCCTCAGCTACCCGGGCTTTGCTCCCGAAGGCTTCGAAATCGTTGCCGCCTTCGACACTGACGACCGCGTCGTGGGTGCAACTCTGGGCGACCTGAAAGTCCAGCCGATGGACGAATTGGGCGAAACCGTTAATCGCCTGAACATCAGTATAGGCGTAATCGCCGTGCCAAGCTACGTGGCTCAGGAAGTGATGAAGCTGCTGACCGAATGCGGCGTAGAGGCCATCCTGAACTACGCCCCTGTCTACCCCCACGTGCCTGAGCAAGTACGTGTCCGAAACGTAGACCCCGTCCTCTCCCTCCAGTCGATGACCTACTACCTAAGCCACCGAAACAGCGACGGTTAGCCCACCCCCGGCGAATCCCCTCGCTGCGCCCTCCGCCTCCGACGTCGCGCCACCGCCAGCCTCACCGTGGCCCTCCGAAGCTGCGACAGCGCCTGCTCCAGGTCCACGTCCGCCGAACGCATAGCTATGCGTTCCTGCGCCAGTTCCATCGCCGCCTGCGCCCGCTCCTCGTCTATCTCCTCCGACCGCTCGGCGGCATCCGCCAGAATGCTGATGCGGTTCTCCATCACCTCCAGGAAACCGCCAGTCACTGCCAGATACGTCTCCTCCCCGTCCTTCCGCACCATCAGCTCGCCTGGCTGCAGCATGCTCATCAGCGCAGCGTGATGCGGCAGAATCCCCAGGTCCCCCTCCGTCCCGGGGGCCACCAGCGCCTCCACGTCGTCAGAGTAGACGACCCGCTCGGCGGTGATTATCTCCAGTCGTATCGTGGCCATTACCGCTAGCTTGACCCTCCGACGTTGGCCAGGACTTCGTCAATCGTCCCCTGCATGTAGAAGGCCTGCGTGGGCACTTCGTCGTGCTTGCCCTCCAGAATCTCCTTGAATCCCCGTACCGTCTCGCGCACGGGCACGTACTTGCCGGGTATGCCCGTAAACGTCTCCGCGACGAAGAATGGCTGGGTCAGGAAGCGCTGAATCTTCCTTGCGCGTTCCACCGTCAGCTTGTCCTCCTCGGAAAGCTCCTCCACGCCGAGAATCGCGATGATGTCCTGCAGGTCTCGATACCTCTGCAGCACCTCGATCACGCCCCGCGCCACTCCGTAGTGCTCCTCGCCCACGATGTCGGGCTCAAGCACTCGCGAGAACGACGCCAGTGGGTCCACCGCCGGATACAGCCCCTGCGCCGCAAGGGCCCGCTCCAGCGCCACCACGGCGTCAAGGTGTCCGAACGTGGTCACAATCCCCGGGTCCGTGTAGTCGTCCGCAGGCACGTAAATCGCCTGGAAAGACGTAATCGAACCCTTCTTTGTCGAAGTGATCCGCTCCTGCAGCGCGCCCATCTCCGTCGCCAGCGTGGGCTGGTAACCCACCGCCGAAGGCATCCGACCCAGAAGCGCCGAGACCTCCATGCCGGCGAGAATGTATCTATAGATGTTGTCGATGAAGAGGAGAACGTCCCGGTTCTCCTCGTCCCTGAAATACTCCGCCATCGTCAGCCCTGTCAGCCCGATGCGCGCACGAACTCCCGGAGGCTCGTTCATCTGGCCGAAGACCATCACGGTCTTGTCCATCACGTTGGCTTCCTGCATCTCTTTCCACAGGTCGTTCCCCTCGCGGGAACGCTCACCCACGCCGGAGAATACCGACACTCCGCTGTGCTCAGCCGCGATGTTGCGGATGAGCTCCTGAATAATCACCGTCTTGCCCACGCCCGCGCCGCCGTAGGCGCCAACCTTCCCGCCCTTGATGAACGGCGTCACCAGGTCAAAGACCTTAATCCCCGTCTCCAGAATCTCCTGACTGCTCAGCTGCTCTTCGAAAGACGGCGGCGGACGGTGAATCGGCCACTTGTCCGGCGCTTCCACCGGGCCCAGATTGTCCAGCGGGTCTCCGGTTACGTTGAACAGCCGGCCCAGAGTCTCCGGCCCAACCGGCACCGGAATGGAACTGCCGCTGTCTTCAGCTACTGCACCCCGCGAAAGGCCTTCCGTAGGCCCAAGGGCAAGGCACCGCACCCAGTTGTTGCCCACGTGCTGCTCCACCTCCAACACCAGCTTTTCGCCGTTGTTGTCGATCTCCAGCGCGTTGTACACCGCGGGAAGTTCGTCCGGTGGGAACTCTACGTCAACCACCGTGCCAATTACCTGTACTACACTACCTTTTGCCACCTTGGTCCTCTCTTTCCGGCTCTCTCAAATGCCAGTCGCGGTCGCGTTAGCCCTCAAGGCTGACCGCGCCGCCTACAATGTCAAGGAGCTCCGCAGTAATGCTGTCCTGCCGCACCTTGTTAAGCTCCAATGTCAAATCTCCCACCATCTCGTTTGCGTTGTCCGTTGCGTTCCTCATCGCCACCATCCGCGCCGACTGCTCGCTGGCGTTCAACTCCAGCATGGAGTGATACACCTCCATCTCCACAAATCGCGGCAGCAGCATGTCAAGCACCGCCAACGGATTCGGCTCATAGATGTACCCAACCCTCGACTCAGCCGGCAGGTCCGACGGTTCGATGGGCAGCAGACGCGTAATCTTCGGACGCTGGGTTGTGAGCGAAACGAACTCCGGATACGCCAGGTAAACTTCGTCTATCGAGCCTTCGTTATAGTCATTCAAAATAATCTGCGCAATGGGCAGAATCTCCGACATGGGAGGCCGGTCACCCAGATTTACGAATACCGCCTGCACGTCCTGCCCCGTCCTGACCACGAAGTCCCGACCCTTCCGTCCTACCGCCACCACGCGCACCGGCGTCGGACGCTTCACCACGATAAACTGCGCCACAGCCCGGTTCAAGTTCCCGTGCAGCCCTCCGCACAGACCCCGGTCCGGCGTCAGGTGCAGCAGCGTAATCCGGTTCACGGGCCTCTGCGTCAGCAGCGGATGAATCTCCTCCGTGTCCTGCCTCTGCGCCTTCAGGTCGGATATCACCTGCTGAATCTTCTCGGCATAGGGACGTCCCGCCAGCACCGCGCTCTGCGCGCGCCTCATCTTGGACGCCGCAATCATCTCCATTGCGTGCGTCACCTTGGCGGTGTTCTCTATGCTGCGAATTCGCCTCCGCAGCTGTCTCAAACTTGGCATTTCAGTCTCTCGCCGGCTTTCTCATTTACCTCTATGACGCCGCGAAGGTCGCCTTGAACTCCTCAAGCGCCTTCTTCAGCACCTCTTCCAGTTCATCCGTAATGTCTCCGGCCTCCATTATCTGCCCCTCCAGCTCCGGCGCCGCCGTCTCTACGTAGCGACGCAGCTGGTCTTCGAAAGCTCTGCACTGCGGAATCGGCACCTCGTCCAGGTACCCGTTGTTCAGCGCGTAGAAGATAATCGCCTGCCTGCCCATAGAAAGCGGCTCATACTGGGGCTGCTTCAGAACCTCGATGCTCCGCTGCCCCCTCTCCAACTGGGCCCGCGTTTCCGCATCCAGGTCAGCCGTGCCAAACTGGGCGAATGTCGCCAGTTCGCTGTACTGCGCCAGGTCCAGCCGCAGCCTGCCCGCCACGCTTCGGATGGCCCGCGTCTGCGCGGCTCCGCCCACCCTGGACACCGACAGACCCACGTTCACCGCAGGGCGAATGCCTGCGTTGAACGACTCCGGCTCCAGGTATATCTGTCCGTCCGTAATCGAAATCACGTTGGTCGGCACATAGGCTGAAACGTCTCCAGCCTGCGTCTCGATGACTGGCAACGCCGTCAGCGACCCGCCGCCGTGTTCGTCGGCCAGCTTCGCCGCCCGCTCCAGCAAGCGGCTGTGCAGATAGAAAACGTCTCCCGGATACGCCTCACGTCCCGGCGGCCTCCGCAGCAGCAACGACATCTGCCGGTACGCCCACGCGTGCTTCGTCAGGTCGTCGTAGATGATCAGCGCTTCCCGACCCGTCTCCATGAACTCCTCGCCGATGGCGCACCCGGCGTAGGGCGCGATGTACTGGAGCGGCGCCGGGTCCGAAGCGTTGGCCGCCACCACAACCGTGTGCTCCATCGCCCCGTACTCTTCCAGCGTCGACACCACCTGGGCCACCTTACCCTGCTTCTGCCCGATGGCCACGTAGATGCAAAGCAGGTTCTGGCCCTTCTGATTGATGATAGTATCCAGCGCGATGGCCGACTTTCCCGTCGACCTGTCGCCAATGATAAGCTCCCGCTGACCCCTCCCAATCGGAATCATCGAATCAATCGCCTTGATGCCAGTCTGCACCGGCGTATCCACTGACTGCCGAATGACCACGTTCGGCGCAATCCGCTCAATGGGACGAGTCTTGGTCGTTCGAATGGGACCCTTGCCGTCCAGCGGCCGTCCCAGCGCGTCCACCACCCGACCCACAAGCTCGTCGCCTACCGGCACCTCGATAATCCGACCCGTGGAGCGGACCGTGTCCCCCTCCTTAACCGCGTCGTCGCCGCCCATGACGGCTGCGCCCACCGTGTCTTCTTCCAGGTTCAGCGCCAGCCCAAGCACACCTTCCGGGAACTCCAGAAGCTCGCTGTACTGGGCGCCCTGAAGACCCTGAATCCGGGCGATTCCGTCCCCCGCTTCCACCACCGTGCCCACGTCCACCATTCGGAGTTCCCCCTGGAACTCCTCAATCTGGCGCCTGATTACCGAAACAATGTCTGAACCGCGCGTGGTCATCTATTTGCCTCCTGCCGCGCCGCCCCAATTCCGAAACGGCGCGGGTTCCGTATCTTCCTTATATATCTCTATGCAGACCCCGAAATCGGGGCCGCTTCCAGTTCCTCCCGCAGACCCTCCAGCTTGGTGCGCGTGCTGCCGTCCAGCAGCTTGTCTCCAATTCGCAGCACAAGCCCGCCAATAATCGCCGGGTCCACGTGGGCCTCCAGTTCAACCTTCTTGCTCGTCATCTCCTCAACAAAGCGGGCAATCCTCTTGCGTTCCCGGCTCCGGAGGGCTATCGCCGAATAGACCGACACCCGCTCCACGCCTCTCCGCGCGTCCAGCAGACCCTGAAATTCCGACTCTACCGCGGTAGCCATATCCGAAAGTCCCTGGGACACCATTACGCAGAGCAGATTTCGCGCCAGCGGATTCACCCGCTTGCCCAGCGCCTCCTGGATGGCTTCCACCTTCCTGTCGAAGGGCACCTTCGCATGCTTCAGGAAAATCCTGAACTCCTCGCCGGAAAGTGCTTCACTGATGCGACGCAAGTCCGACGCCCAGGTATCCAGCGTCTTCTCCACTTCCCGAGGCTCCGACGTCATGGCCATCTCATAGATGGCCTGAGCGTACCTCTTTGCCCTGAGACTGCTCGCCATGCGCCCTAACCCTGGCCCTTCCCGACTTCCTGGCCTTCATCAAGCACCTGGACGATCAGTTCCCGGTGGGCGCTTGCATCCAACGACTGGCCGATGACGCGTTCTGCGGCCTGAATGGCCAGAACGGCAAAGTGCCGCTTCACCTCTTCCACGGCGCTGTCTCGCTCCTGCTGAATCTCCTCGCGGGCGCGGGCTATGAAGGCCTCCGCCTCCGCTCGCGCCTTGGCCATCTCGTCTTCTCGATACTTGTCCGCCAGCGCCCGGGCCTGTTCCAGTAGCTGCTGCCCCTGTCGACGAGCCTCCTGCAGCTGTTCCTGGGTCCTGGCCTCCGACTCCGCCGCCTCCTGCTTCGCCCGCTCCGCCGCCTCCAGACTATCCCGAATCCGCTCCGACCTCTGGTCCAGCATCTTCAGGATCGGCTTGTAGGCGAAGAAGTACAGGATTACCAGCAGGATGCCGAAGTTCACCAGAAAGACTATCAGGCTGGGTATATTTAGACCTAACTCTTCCAAGGGTTACCTCTCTTCCCATCCAACCTTCGTCGGCCCGGGTTCTAGGCTACGAAGATTATGATGACCGACACAATGAGCGCGTAGATGCCCAGCGCCTCAGCGAAGGCGATTGCCAGAATCATGTTCTGCAGAATCGCTCCTCTCGCCTCCGGGTTCCGGCCGATGGCGCTCATGGCGGACGCTCCAAGAATTCCTATGCCTATGCCAGGGCCCAGCAGTCCCAGTCCAATGGCCAATCCGGTGGCTATCGCCTTGGCTCCGGCGTCACTCAACGCCTCCTGGGCCCCTACCGACATCAAGAGCTCTAATCCAAGCATGGGTCCTCCTCACACAATAATTTGTAGATGCTTTAGTCCTGACGGCTGGCGTAGATGGCAAACACCCCGGCCAGCGTCCCCAGCGTTGCCACGCTGGTCACAATTACAAAAAGCAGTATCAGTACGTCCATCTCTCTCCTCCGTTCACTTCTTCCTATTCATCATGGTGCGCTATTGCCAGCGTCGCGAAGGTCAGCGTCAGTCCCGCGAAAATCATGGCCTGAATGAATCCTACCAGTAACTCAAGCCCGTAGAAGGGAATGCTGAAGACGAAGGGCACCAGGAAGGCCGAAACCAGAATCAGCAGCTTCCCCGCCAGCATATTCCCGAACAGCCTGAAGGTGAAGCTCACCACCCGGATGAACTCGCTCAATCCTTCCAGAATGCCCACAAACAGATCAATCGGTCCGTTGAACAAGCGGCTCGGCCCCTTGATGAGCGTCTTCACCCTGATGAACTTCGCCAGATATCCGAATCCCAGCCTTCTCAGTCCCCAAATCTCCACGAACAGGAACGCCACCACCGCCAGTGCCAGCGGCATGTTCACGTCCGTGCCCGCCGGACGCAGCAGGTCAATGCGCGGCGTCTTCCCCTTCTCTGCGTGTTCCACAATCAACGTCCCGCCCGACTTCACCGCGTCAAACTTCACAATCTTCCCAACGGCGCTCTCCGAAACGCACGGCGCCGGTGAGCATCCCTTCGAAAGCTCATCTCCAATTTCGGACTCAGGCTCAAGGTGGAAGACCGTGCCGTCCTTCAGCGTAAACTCGCCCTCACCCACGCCAGCGATGGTCCCGTGAAGGTGCATCGCCTTCCCTTCCTTCGCCTTGGCGATATATTCGGCGTTCGCTTCCTCAGAGGAGTTGAACCCCAGCGACGGATAGATGGGCAGCAGCCCCATCCATGCGTTGAACAGCACGAACAGGAAAATCGTCGCGATAATCGGAAAGAAAGCCCGCGCGATGCCCTTGCCGGAAACCCCCTCTACAAAGTTAAGCAGACCTTCGACAATCACCTCGCCGAACCCCTGAAGCCTGCCCGGCACCAGTTTTCTTCGGGAAGCCGCCAGCACCAGTATCACAATCAAAACAATGGTCGTCAGCCACGAAGACAACATTGAGTTGGTGATGGCAAAGCCCGTGAATCCCAGGTTTCCGCCCCTGGCCGCTATCTCCCGTTCCTCCGCGGGGAAAACCGCCGAGGATGGCAGATGAACTTCCGGCTCTTTCACAATCGTGCTGGTGCCGAAAAGTTCCGACCCCACCGCCCCGACCACAAACCCGTATACCAGTAAAACCACGAGACTCAATCCGGCCCCGATAATAAGCGGCTTAGCTAAGGCTGACTTGGGCATTAACGCCCCTTGCGCTCTCCATCTGGGCTATTCCGGGACGAGTCCTGCAGAAATGGGGACATCAACTTGTACATGCCGAAAAAAGCCGTTACCACTCCCAACAATGTCCCGGTGAGCAAAAATACGGGCGAGGTTTCAAACTTCCTGTCCAGCCACAGTCCGGCAAGCACTCCGAAAACAATGCACACCGCTACGTACCACCCCAATCCCACCATCTGCATAGCCAAGCGCCAACCGGACATTCGCTACCTTCAAAACTTGGTGAACTCTATCACTAGCGTTTTTTAAAGTCAACAAGAACGCTTTGGTCGAAGCAGAATCAGTTCTCCGTGGCGGTGCCCTTTTCCTCGGGCTTCTCCTTAGCCTCGCCCTTGCCGATATCTTCCAAATCCAGCGTGTTGATGAAGTCCGTAAAGGCGGACATCCTCTGCAGCTCCTCTTCCCTCACCTTCGTGGGCTTGTCCTCGTCCACAGAAGTCATGTCCTCCTTGGTGATGGGACGACCCGTATCCGCGTCCAGCTGAATGCCAGCCTTCTCCAATACGTTGTCTTCTGCGTATATGGGCACCTGCGCCCGCACCGCCAGCGCAATTGCGTCGCTCGGACGCGAGTCTACCTCCACCTTCTTCCCATTCATCGACACGCCTATCTTGGCGAAGAACGTATCGTTCTTCAAATCGTTAATCCGGATGTAGCTGATCTCCGCGCCGAGGTTGTCGATGACCGATTGCAGCAGGTCGTGGGTCAGTGGCCGCGGTACCGATATCCCCTGTAGCTTGACCGCGATGGCGTCAGCCTCCGCCGGGCCAATCCAGATGGGTAGGTGCCTGTCCGATTCCATCTCCTTCAGAATGACCACCCGCTGGTAGTTCATCAGGCTGACCCTGATGCTATCTACGGTCATCTCCTGCATAAACACCTACCTCCTACCTCGACTGTTGCTAATTCTAGTTTTCACCCTCAAGAAGTGTCAAGCTAATCCCGCCGACCCACAACGCTTGACCCGCCTTGTTGCACGTCATTCTGTAGAGGCGGGTTTGAAACCTGCCCTGTCTCCATCCGCCAGCCCGCTATCTCCTAGAACCGCCGCATCTCCGGAAAAGCCCCCGCCTTCGCCAGCCATCCGGTCCGCTGCGCCAGAGCTTCCATCTCTTCCGGCTGCAGCAGTTCCGCCAGTTCCTTCACCAGACCCTGCGGCTCTGAAACCTTCTCCAGAAAGGCCTCCATCGCCTCCAGGGTCTCGGGCTCAAGTTCTTCTCCCCAAAAGTCCCAAATCACCGTCCGCAGCGTGAACGCCGCATTGAACGTCAATCCATGGTCGATTCCCCACACCCGTCCGTCCAGCCCCTTGATGCAATGCACCGCCTTCCGGTCGGCGTTGTTCGCGATGATGTCGAAGCAGGCGATTCTCTTCAGGTCCCCTCTGTGTGACTCTCGAAGCTCCCGGTACGTAATCCCAGGCTCGTGTTCCACAAACCTCTGCATAGAGCCTACGCCGTAAGGGCCTTCCCGGATCACCGTCTCCGGCACAAACTCCCACCCCAGAATCTGGCTGAACAGGTAAGCGGCGTACTCCCGCTTGTACAAAGTCCCCGATTCGAAGTCCCACAATGGAATCTCGCCCTTCATCGGCTTGTAGATTGCCCGCATCTCCTGCCCGTCTTCGTCACGCAGCTTGGCCAGAAAAGTATAGTTGGAACCCACCGGCGTCAGAATGCAGGAGACCACCTCCCCTTCCCTCAGCAACCGCGACTGGTTGGCTTCGTCCTCCAGGGTCAGCGACGGTTCCTCCGTCTGTTTACTCGTGCAGCGCTTGGTGGCCATTGGTGCGAACGCACATGTGCCCTTCCGGGTCTATTGCCAGACCGCAGAGCACGCAGCGGGGTCTGCCGGCGGCGCAGACTTCCAACGCCTCCTTCGACAGCTTCAATGCCATCTCCTGCGGCACCCAGAAGCAAAGGTCCGGCGTATCCTCCCCCACCGCTTCCGTGTCGTGGACCAGGAACAGGAACGAGTTGATGTCGGCGTCGTGACCCATGGAAAGACTGCCAACCTTGAATTCCAGCCTCACGTATCCGCCGTCATACGTCGGCTCCGGCTCCCGCCTTCTACCGCTACTTCTCCCGCGCCTCGGCCCCTCCTGGTTGATCTCTTCTATATAAACCGCCAGCTGCTGAAGCTGCTCTTTCTCCAGCCAGAGCTGGGCGAACGCCGCCCCCGACTCCACCAGCAGACGGAACGTCCTCTTCCCCGGCTCACCCAGCGCCTCCGCGCTTATCTGAGTAACTGTGCCAAAGTTGTTGTTCGCTTCAAAGGGCGGCATTCCCTACTTCCCCTCTCTTCTTCCACTCGAAAACTCGGGGCTAAATCCCTCGTCCCGGGCGCTGTGCCTGAATCAGGCGCATATTGCCGCCTATCTTAAATGCTAGCCCCAACCCTGACAAGAACCACCCACCTCCCTTCCGCCTCTTTCCCCTTGACGGGGGAAGATTGAGATGGGGGTGATTCAGACGGAATGGATGACTAACTAGGCAGTTACCCCCCAAGTGCCATTTCCCCCCTTGCCACCCACCCCCTCCACTGCTATCCTCTAAACATGGAAAATATAGAACGTATAGACGGTTGCTTCAACAAATTAAACGAGGAATTCAGAGTTCCCGGCGACTTCTTGATTGAGCCCTTGTATAGAGGCTTGGGCGAGCGTAAAAAATTTTTGAAACAATTCAATTCCCCATTTCCCCCCTTCTCAGGCACGAATCCGAGCGAAAACGCCCCGAATTGTTTCCCAAAACAATTCCCCTCTCAGGCACAAACCACTGAAACAATTCCCAAAACAATTACGCACAATCCCAATTGTTTTCCAAAATCAATTCCACCTTCTCTCCCGCCGCTCATCCTGAGCCTGTCAAAGGACCAACTCTGCCAAACTTGCCGTCACGCAGTGACCCGCCCTCTCTTCATGTGCCCTGAACGCCCTTGCTGAATCCGAAACCCACATCCCTTATAGTAAGGTAACCTTTGGAACGAAATAACAACCCGGAGGCGTCCCCCATGCCCAAAGTCAGATTCGGCATCCAGACCGGCCAGCAGGAGACCACATGGCCCGAACTCAGAGACACCTGGCTCGAACTCGAAGACCTCGGCTTCGACGATCTCTGGGTCTACGACCACTACCTGCCCACCGGCACCACCATCGAAGACGGCGATGTCACCGACGCCTGGACCCTCCTCGCCGCCCTCTCCCAGGTCGTCAACCGCCCCCGCATCGGCACCCTCGTCACCAGCGCCACCTTCCGACACCCCGTCGCCCTCGCCAAGGCCGTCACCACCGTCGACCACGCCAGCAGCGGACGCGTCATCCTCGGCATCGGCGCGGGCTGGCATCGGCCCGAGCATCACGCCTACGATATCCCCTTCCCCGGCAATGCCGAACGCGTCCGCCGACTCGAAGAGACCATCCGCGTCATACGCCTCCTCTGGACCGAAGACCGCGCCAACTTCGACGGACGCTACTACAAACTCCGCAACGCCCCCTTCCAGCCCAAGCCCCTCCAGAAACCCCACCCACCCATCCTCGTCGGCGGCGCCGGCGAACAGCTCACCATGCCCATGGTCGCCCGAGTCGCCGACGACTGGAACTGGAACATCACCGGCACCCCCGCAGACTACCGGCGCAAGCTCAAAATCCTCCACCAATGCTGCGAAAAGGCGGGACGCGACCCCGCCGAAATCTCCCTCTCCCTAAACATGGACTTCCTCATCAGCGACGACCCCAAACGCATCGCCTCCGCCCTCAGCATCAACGCCAGCGATGCCGGTGTCTCTATCGAAGAAGCTCAGAAAACGACCCTCGCCGGTAACCCCGACCAGATCCGTGAACGACTCGAAGCCTTCATCGACCTCGGCGTCACCACCTTCATGTTCAGCCTCCGCGCTCCCTTCGACGAAGCCGGGACCCAGGCCCTCCCCGACATCCGCCGGCGCGCCCTCCGCTACCACACCACAATGGACGACGTTCGCCGCATGGCCCACGAAGTCCTCCCGCCCCTCCGCAAGAAATTTGCATAACCGTCACAAAAGTGCCGATTAACCTCTTCCCCCTTGATGGGGGAAGATTGAGATGGGGGTGATCCCTGCAGCGCGAATGCCAAATTCGCCAGTTGCACAAAAGTACCCATATCTAAGAAAATCTCCCAATCAAAAACAGGAGCCAACCAATGACACAAACCCAAAAACTCCTCCCCCTCCCCGAAGACTGGCAGCGCGCCCTAGCCGTCGCCGCCCACCCCGACGACCTCGAATACGGCGCCGCCAGCGCCATCGCCCGCTGGACCGACCAGGGCAAGGAAGTCGTCTACCTCCTCGTCACCAGCGGCGAAGCGGGCATCAGCTCTATGCACCCCGATAGAGTCGGCCCCCTCCGAGAGGAGGAAGAACGTCGAAGCGCCGCCGCCGTCGGCGTCCACACCGTGGATTTCCTCCACCACAAGGACGGCGTCATCGAGTACGGCCCCGCCCTCCGACGCGACATTGCCCGCGCCATACGCAAACACCGCCCTGATGTCATCCTCGCCCCCAACTACCACCTCACCTGGGGTGGCCCCAGCTTCAACTTCGCCGACCACCGCGCCGCGGGCCTGGCATCCCTCGACGCCTCCCAGGACGCGGGCAACCCCTGGATCTTCCCTGAACTTATCGACGAAGGTCTCCAACCCTGGAACGGCGTCAAAATGGTCTGCATAGCCGGATCCCCCCAGCCCACCCACGCCGTCGACGTCACCGATTCCTTCGAAAAAGGCGTCGTCTCCCTGGAAGAGCATCGCGTCTATCTCGAAAACCTCCCCTTCCACGTCAACCCCGACGAAATGCTCCGCGGCCACGCCGAATCCGTCGGCAAACAATTCGGAACCCCCCTCGCCGTCCCCTTCCAGGTCTTCACCCTCTAACCCCCTCCCCTATTCCCCCTCTCCCATCTTGGGAGAGGGTTGGGGTGAGGGTATTCCCACTTCACCCACGCCCAACCCCAAACTTACCTCAACGCAGTTGCCCCACCCCCACGGATGCGGGGCCCACTCCCTCTCCCCCTCAACCCACACGTCAGATGTAGGGGCGGGTTTGAAACCCGCCCTTTCCCCACGCCCCGTAGCGCAGCAAAGAAGAATCTCGCGATCCACCCTCACATACAATATGGAACGATTCCACCACAATCCGCATACTATCCAATAGAGGCATCAACAAAAGTGGCTCACATCCTAAAACACGCCCTACCAAACAACCCCCTGCTGGCCCTATTGGTAGCTGCCATCATCCTAACTCTCCTCATATCCTCCTGCACCACCGAAGATACGACTCAGCAAGGCTCCTCTTTCGCAACGTCCATAGCAACCCCCATCCCGACTCCACCACCCACACCTAATCCGCGGATAGAACTGACAGACCGAGAAATACTAGTCACCCTCTACCACGCTACCGAAGGCCCAGACTGGAAAAATAACACCAATTGGCTCAGCGACAAACCCCTTGACGAGTGGCATGGCGTCACCACCGACAACATTGGGCGTTTAACTCGGTTGGAACTTAGTGACAACAATTTAAGTGGAAAGATCCCGCCTGGGCTTGGAAACCTCTTACACCTGACTAGCTTAAGCCTCAGAAAAAACAACCTACATGGTGAGATTCCACCAGAACTGGGCAGCCTCTCAAACCTCAAATTCCTATGGCTGGACTACAACCATTTGAGCGGAGAAATACCTCGAAAGTTGGGGGATCTCTCCAGTCTCGCGTTAATGCGACTTAGCAATAACCGCTTAAATGGTGGAATTCCGCCAGAAATCGGCAACCTCACCAACCTCTGGGATCTTCACCTTAGCAACAACCAATTAATTGGAGTGATTCCTCCTGCATAGACAAACCTTCCATACCTGAACGAACTCTTCCTTGACGGAAACCAATTGAGCGGATGCTTGCCGGAGAGACTCTGGATCGTAAGACAGAACGACTTGTCCCAGCTGGACTTCCCCTTCTGCAAATCCTATGAATCAACACAAAGTGCAACAGATAGGGAGGCTCTGACCGTCTTCTTTGAAATAACGGGCGGCTACAATTGGGCCAACAATACCAATTGGCTCAGCGACCTGCCCCTTAACGAATGGTACGGCGTTATCACATACCCCGACGGACGCGTCGCCAAGCTACATCTCGAATACAACAACTTGACTGGACGAATACCCTCGGATTTGCAAGCTCTTTCCAGATTGGTAGTGCTAGATCTTCATGGGAACAAATTGAGCGGCAAGATACCTCGGGAACTTGGCGCCCTCTCAAACCTGGAATTCCTCACGTTGTATAGCAACCAGTTGAGTGGGGAAATTCCAGCAGAATTGGGCAGCCTCAGCAACCTGAGAAGACTGTGGCTCTGGTATAACCAGTTGAGCGGCGAAATTCCCCCCGAATTGAGTAGCCTCAACAACTTAGAGTACCTGGGACTAGACGATAACCAGTTGAACGGCGAGATTCCCCCAGAACTTGGCAACCTCTCAAACCTTGCAAGACTGACACTCAAATCTAATCAATTATCCGGGGAACTCCCAGCGGAACTGGGTGAACTATCTAACCTTAGAGTATTGGACTTGGCAGGCAACCAGCTAACCGGAGAGATTCCCCACCAACTAGCCAACCTCTCCAAGCTAAATGAGATGCATCTCGCCCATAACCATTTAACCGGACAGATTCCGTCCGAATTGGGCAGCCTCAACAACCTGGAGATTCTCTTCCTTTACGGCAATCAATTGACTGGCGAGATACCTCCGCAGTTGGGAAATCTCACTAATCTGGAACTGTTGAGACTCAGCCAAAACCAGCTCAACGGTGAAATGCCACCCCGGTTGGGCAACCTCTCCAAGTTAAATGAGATGCATCTCGACAATAACCATTTGACCGGGGAAATTCCGGCACAGTTGGGCAACCTTTCCAACCTGATAATACTACATCTATACGATAACCAATTAACCGGCACAATCCCTCCGGAATTGGCAAATCTCTCCAGATTGCAGAGACTTAGACTAAGCGGCAACCCCCTCACAGGCTGCATCCCCGAAAGTCTGTGGCCCATCCCGTTACACGACCTCCCCTCTCTCAACCTCCCCCTCTGCCCCTAACCTCTGCCTCCCCACCCTTGCCACCAAACCCCTAAACCCACCCGCAACCCCGCAAACTTGCCGCAACGCAGTTGCCCCCACGCGCAAGCCCAAACTTGCCGTCACGCAGTGACCCGTCATGCAATGACCTTGCCGCAACCACCGTCACGCCCTACAATAAACCCAACCCCCAAACGTCGAAAAACCGCGAAGGGAGCGGCAATCATGAACAAGAACATCACCGTCCTCGTAGCCACGGCAGGCCAAGGCGTCATGCGGTCCTCAAACAACGGTCAATCCTGGTCCCGCGCCGGCATCGACCAGGGCATGCACTCCGACGCCATCGTCCGCTGCCTCTCCACCGACCCCGACACCCCCCGCACTGTCCTCTCAGGCACCGACAAGGGTCTCTACCGGAGCCCCGACGCCGGACGCACCTGGCAGCTCCTCGACACCCCCCTCTCCGACTACAGCGTCTGGAACCTCACCCGCGACCCCCGCAACCCCAACATCATCTACTGCGGCACCGGCACCCCAACCCCCGCCGCCCTCTTCAAGACCACCGACCGCGGCGAAACATGGGAAAAACTCCCCGTCCAGGTCGCCGAGACCTGCCCCAACGTCGGCGTCCCCCGCTTCACCGGCCTGGCCGTCGACCCCCATGACCAGAACAGCATCTGGGCCGGCATCGAAGTCGACGGCGTCCGCTACAGCAGCGACGGCGGCCACACCTGGCGCGACGTCAACGGCGCCATATCCAACAAGGACGTCCACAGCCTCGCCATCGTCGCAGGCCCCCCCAAGTCCGTCATCGTCGTCGTCAACAACGGCTCCTTCACCTCCCAGGACGACGGCCATTCCTGGGACCGCGCCCTCGCCAGCGAAGTCTTCCCCCTCAACTACCCCCGCTGCATCACCGTCAAGCCCGGCAACCCCAACACCGTCTTCCTCGGCCTCGGCGACTTCACCCCCGGACGCACCGGCGCCATCCTCCGCTCCCGAGACGGCGGCGAGTCCTGGGACAACCTGGACCTTCCCGTCGAGCCGAACTCCGCCATCTGGGCCTTCGGCACCCACCCCTCGGACCCGCAGCTGATCTTCGCTGGAAGCCGCTACGGCTACCTCTACCGCAGCGACAACGGCGGCGACTCCTGGTCCAAAGAATGGCGCGAATTCTCCGAAATTGCCGCCATCGCCTGGGTCCCCTCCTAACCCCCATCCCAACCCCCCGCACCCTTCTTCCCCACCCCCACGACAGCAGGGGCCTACGGCGGGGCGTGACTGGGACGGGCACTCCCCTTCAACAAAATGAACCCTGCAGCAGTGGTTCGCAACCCACCCCTCCCCCTCCCGTGTCCTCGCGAATGCGGGGACCCACTCTTCCCCCCCAACCAACATTCCTCCCCGTGTACCTCCCTCTCCCATACCCCAAAATCCCCTCCCATACCCACCCCACCCCCGTTGACTCAATCCCCCCATCCCGCTAGCATTGCCTCCACAACAACAGGCACAAAATCCCCAAACCCCTCTCCCTTCCCGCCATTACCGCGAAGGTGGGAATCAAAACCCAGGAGGCCCCCATGCAGATAAAATTCGGACTCATCAGCTGCGACAGCCACGCCCAGGAGCACCCCGAAACCTGGACCTCCCGCATGTCCAAGTCCAGGTGGGGCGACCGCATCCCCCGCGTCGTCGAGACCACCGACCCCTCAGCCGCCGTTGCCCCCTTCGAAGGCTCCATAGAACGCTGGTACATCGACGGTCAGTTCACCGAGACCCGCGGAACCGTCAACTGCCCCACTGCCATGGGAGACCCCCTCCGCAAGACCTACCCACAGCGCTGGGAAGAAGTCCCACGCTTTGTCTACGACCCCACCGAACGCTTAAACGCCCAGGACAAGGACGGCATCGACGCTGAAATCCTCTTCCCCAACATCGGCGGCCAGTCCGGCGAACTCTTCGTCAAGTACGACCGCGATTTCGAACTCGCCTGCGTCCAGGCCTACAACGACCACATCAGCGAAGAATGGGTCGGCGTCAGCGATCGCTACGTCGGCCTCGCCATCATCCCCTACAAGTCCGGCATCGACGCCACCGTCGCCGAAATCCGACGCAGCGTCAAAAACGGCCACAAGGGCATCGTCATGCTCGCCGAACCCAGCCAGAACGCCGACGGGCTGCCCCACATCAACGACCGCTACTGGGACCCCGTCTGGGACGCCTGCCAGAACCTCGACGTCCCCGTCCACTTCCACGCCGGCGCAGGCATGAGCAAGCTCGCCATCGACCGGTGGGACGGCTATACCCGCAACCAGCTCCAGGCCATGGGCCCCGCCGCCAGCTTCAGCCTCCAGGCCCAGTCCATCCCCAACATGCTCCTCTCCGGCACCCTCGAGCGCTTCCCCGAGCTCAAAATCGTCTGCGCCGAGACCGGCCTCGGCTGGGTCAACTACATCATCGAAGCCTGCGACCACGAATGGGAACGACGTCACCTCTGGACCGAAGGCCTCGTCAACCGACCCAGCGATGTCTTCCACCGACAGATCTTTGTCGACTTCTGGTACGAGTCCGCCGGCGTCGAGCAGCGACACTCCATCGGCATGGAAAACATCATGTGGGAGTCCGACTTCCCCCACTCCACCTCCACCTGGCCCGACTCCTGGCAGTTCATCGAACGCACCCTCAAGGACGTTCCCCAGGAAGAGCGCTTCCCCCTCATGGCCGGCAACGCCATCCGCATCTACAAAATGGCATGACCCCTCTCTTCGTCATTCCTGCGAAAGCAGGAACCCACGGCGGAGTGGAGGCACTTCTTGGATTCGCCACCCCTGCGAAAGCAGGGGCCTATGGCGGGGTAGGGATGGGCCGGGTCCCTCTTCCCCCTCTCCCGTCCTGGGAGAGGGTTGGGGTGAGGGTGCCTACTTGCAACATGACATATCCGTAGGGGCGGGTTTCAAACCCGCCCTCCCTTAAACCCCACCATAAGGAGCCACCCGTGAAACTTACCCACGGCCTCATCAGCGCCGACGACCGCGTCCAGGAGACCCCCGAAACCTGGACCGCCTACATCTCCGCCCAAAAGTGGGGCGACCGGATCCCCCACATCGAAGAGCGTGACGATGGCTCCCAGTTCTGGGTCGTCGCCGGCCAGCCCCTCGCCGACCGCCCCCTCGCCGACGCTGGCGCCCTCATGCCCGACCGTAACCAACTTCCCAAACGCTGGGAAGATGTGCCTGCCGCCGCCTATGACCCCGCCCTACGACTCCTCGCCATGGACGCCGACGGCGTCGACGCCCAGGCCCTCTACCCCAGCATGTCCGGCGGCTCCGGCGAAGTCCTCGGCGCAATCTCAGACCCCGAACTCCAGCTAGCGAGCGTCCAGGCCTACAACAACTGGCTCATCGACGCATGGGCAAAGCAAAGCCCCCGCTTCATCCCCCAGTGCCTCGTCCCCATCAACGACCCCAACGCAGCAGCCACCGAAGCCGCCCGCGCCATCAACCTCGGACACCGCGGCGTCATCCTCCCCGGGACCCCTTGGGACCTCCAGAACGTTCCCCACATCAACGACGACGCTTGGGATCCCCTCTGGAACGTCTGCCAGGACTGTGAAGTCCCCGTCTGCTTCAACTCCGGCGCAACCCAGAAGCTCCGACTCCAGGCCTGGGACAACTTCTCCCCCGTCCTCACCGACGCCATCAACGCCATCACCGGCCCCGTCAGCAGCGTCCCCATCCTCGCCAACCTCCTCTTCTCCCGCATCCTCACCCGCTTCCCCACCCTCAAATTCGTCCTCTCCGACACCTCCCTCGCCTGGGGCGCCTACCTCGTCGAGACCGCCGACCACCAATTCGAACGACAGCGGCTCCACCGCGAAGGCTACGCCCTCAAACCCTCCGAGCTCTTCCGACGCCAGTGCTACATGACCGGATGGTACGACCGCGCTGGACTCCAGGTCAGAAGTTACCTCGGCGTCGAAAACATCCTCTGGCAGACAAACTTCCCCCGCGCCACCTCCACCTGGCCCAACACCCGCCAATACATCCAACGCAGCTTCGCCGACATCCCCGACGCCGAACGCCAGCAGATCCTCACCACCAACCCCTCCACCCTCTACCACCTCTTAGAGGATGTCTAAAAAGCATTGGAGTTAGCCAATCGTCGTAGCATCAAACCAGTCATAGCGGCGTAGACCCATGCTTCTGTGGTCTGGGGCAACTCCTCATAGTCCTTGCTCAGGCGACGATATCGGCCCAACCAGGCAAAGGTACGCTCCACAACCCAACGGCGTGGAAGCACCTCGAAGGTGTGTTGACCGGATGGACGCCGCACTAGTTCCAAGTTCCATCCACATATCTTTCGCGTCCACTCCACCAGTTTGCCTGCGTAAGCCCCATCAGCCCAGATTCGCTTCAACCGAGGAAACCGGCCTACCAAACCCATCAGCGCCCACCTGGCTCCGTCTCTATCCTGGATGTTGGCCGGATGTACCACCACTGTCAACAACAATCCTGTAGTGTCTACTACGATGTGTCGCTTTCTTCCACAGACCTTCTTACCAGCGTCATAGCCACGAGGCCCCCTTTTTCCGTGGTCTTCACCGTTTGGCTGTCTATGATGGCCCCGCTCGGACTGGCAGACCGTCCCTCATCCAGCCGTAAACGTTCCCGTAGCGCTTCATGTATCCGCTCCAGGGTCCCATCTCTTCGCCATGTGCGAAAATAGTGGAACGTGATGCGCCACGGGGGCAGGTCGTGAGGGAGCATCCGCCATGCGCATCCGGTGCGCAACACATAACGAATTCCGTTCATTACCTCCCTGCGCGGGTAATTGATTGGGCGGCCCGTTGATTTCGGGGGAGGCAACAACGGTTCCAGCATTTGCCATTCTTTGTCACTCAGGTCGCTTGGATATCTCTCTCTGCTCATGGAACACTACTTTAGGTGCTCCCTTATCTACTATCCTACGACTTCCAATGACAGTTTTTAGACACTTTCTAACTCCCAACGGACCAATTGTAACCTTACTATAGGGCGACAAAATGCGTGTGGAGCACCCAGAATACAGGGCACTACGGAGCGTGATCATAACCATTATGATTGCCCTTTGTTCCGATGTTACATTGGTATATTTCTGTGGAAGATTTAATCATTGGCACCTTGAACCGATAAGAGTCGCCAGACTCAATCTAACCTATTCCTCAAAATGGCCTTTTCAAAATATCTCCCAAGCATCCAGTCACTAGCCACTCAACACTATCGGCCTAGGTCCAAGTCCACGATAATTCTGGGGAATCACTAGAGTGACTGAGATCGACCGATGGCAATTGCCCCAACCTCTGACCAGTCTGGGTATTTGACACGGAGCGCAGTCAAAGAAGGTGAATCGCCACCGATGCCAACTGGACAAGCCGCTAAGCCAAGTGCCGTCGCAACCAAGGACGCCGTAGCCAAGAACGCGCCTGCGTCACGCAGTATGAGTGACATCCCACCAACATAACTGCCTAGGGTTCGTTTCAGTTCAGCAACGAGACATATGACCGCGGGCGGTGGTTGATCCGTTGCAAGAGCTGTTTGTGCCCGTACTGCCACCTCCAATGCAATGTTGCTACTTTCAAGGAGTACACTGAGGCGACAAAGGATTGGATCGAACCAGTATAGCCCTGGAACTAAACCACGAACGTTAAGTGCCGCAATAACCAATTCAATTGGGTGCCGCGCACCCGCAGAAGGTGAAGGGCGGCTACTTGCTATCTGCCCATTTTCCATAAACCAGGCAAAACGACAGCGGGCCGCATGTGTCATTAGTGCAAGGAGATCAGACCTACTCGGCGAGTCAAACCTGCGAACTGATTGTCGCCTCTGAAGTACGGTAGCAAAGCCCACGTCAGGCATTTTGCAAATACTACTTCGAGGTAATAACTTTCCAAAACTTTTGGTTTCGTTACTGGCTATCGGGCTAGTTCCGTGGGGTCTAACATTTGAAATCTCAAACTATGATGCCAATGTTGTGGCAGTGGGACAACCCAGTGGTTGTATCTCAGAATACTGCGAAATTTTTTCAACAAAATCGCGAAAATTTGATACTACGTCGCCATCCGTAATCCAACGAGATCCACTGCGAGTTTCAATCAAACATTCATTCTCGCCGATCCAGACTGCATACCCGTTCACTGACAATGCCGCTCTAAATCTTCTCAAACGTATCCGCGCGTTTAGTGCAGCCTCTACATTGACCGCATGCAAGATTGGCAACGTGGCACGAGTGAGTCCAAGATAGAAGAGAAAGTGGTATTCCAGAGTCATTCACAAGATCAAGGGATGTCTTGTACAAACCTGGTGCTGTCACTCGTATTCCGCCTTCTTGCATCATCATTAAAGTACTCAATGCCTCAATGAACCCGGGCGTACCGTCGGCATGTAGGCTGTCTGTCAGAACCGTCCCAACCAGAATTTCTTTAACCCCCAACTTCAATGCGACGGGTGCTGCCAACGTCATCAACAGCTGATTGCGGTACGGCCACCACTCAGAAGTTGGAGCATGTGGCGCCGCTTCAATCCCCGCCAGATCACCGCTTCCGATTGTCGAACAATCTATTCCTATAAATTCAAGAGGGATCCCAAGCCGCGTGGCAACGGCATTTGCAGCCCTCCACTCTCCTTCAGCAGGTAGTTGACCGTAGTCCACAAAAATTGCGAGTTGTGGGCGCTCAACAAACGCTATCGCAGAGGAGTCCACTCCACCTGACAAAAGAATCGCTTGCTTCATCTGAGTCCGGCCCACACTGCATTGTATGCTGCCTGAGCAAGGCTAGAATAAATTGGTATATCTGTGCCGATTAACATTGTAAAATCGGTGCTCTCGGGTCGTTCAGTAAGCCCAACGACAGGAATATTCTTAGCCTTAGCGTACCCGACTTCAAATAGTGTCCCCGGGTCCTCCCCATCTAAAAGGGCCAGAACTGCGCTGCATTCTTCCAAGCCTCGCAAGTCCGCTGGTGCCACCTTACTTGGTTCACCTTTTCCTACATCGTGAAGTGGTGAGAACACTTCCACTCCTAGATCTTTAAGGCAATCACGCACTTGGTCAACGAGCCATCTCTCACCGTAGCTAAAGAAGGGTCCAGCCAAATAGATCTTCACGTCTCTCCCCCACGCACATTCCACATCCGATTTCGGCAAGACTACATCGCCACGCTTTGTGACGACCTGTAAGGGCCCTCTCGAACACCAAGTTGCTGTACCTTTGGAAGCCTGCTGTGCTGAATACAGTGGATCCTCTCCTCTTTCAGCCCAATACCATGCAAAAAGCGCACTGTAGACGTCACCCGAACCAATTGGCCACACTTCCACTGTTGGGTAAGGCTCGATGAAGGAGGTTCCAGAATCATCAACGAGGAAGGCGCCAAGCGGTCCGCACTTTGCAATTACTATTTCAGCAGAGTACTTGCTCCTAACTTGTTCAGCAGCTTCGGCCACGGGCCGAGATGGAGATTCACAAAGCCCCAGAATCTCTCTATGGTTTCCAACAATGGCTAGTCTTTCAGCACTCCACTCAAAATGCCCCTCCAAATCTTCAAGCCCTGGGCTTTGAGGGTCAATCACAAGACTCACCGCCTTTACAACGGGCCTTGCTTCAACCATTCCGAAAGTCAATATCGAATCGGCCTCAACATTCAAGCATACTTTCTGGTTGTCGGATCCACTGTAATCGTGCATCGGCCTACTAACTGGGGTATCGTACATAAAGCAAATAGGCTGAGGTCTTTCTATGCATTCTAATGCTATACCCTTAGCTCTGACTATTGCAGCAGCTTCCTCATTCACTGCAGAGTGTAGTTTTGGAGGCGAGTGTACGTTGGAGAGTGCGTATGCTGCTCGTGCTCCCGATCCGAAGAGGTCACTGTATGAGGGATCACGACAGATCTCATGATACACTCCACCAACTACAATCACGCTGGTTTGACCTCAACCCGTACTATGCCGTCGTCAATTTCGCAAACCTCCGCACAATATTCTGTCCCCATTTGAAGACAATAAATCAAATCGTCTATTCGTTCCACAATAGCCCCAACTTGCTCATCGTCCAGTTGAACGACAACGCGTTGTACTGGCTCTCTTTCAAGACATACCTCCAACTGCAGTCCTATGCTGAGACGTTTCACCATTGCCTCAACGGGCGACGCAAGATTAGTCTGGAATTGAAGTTCATCACAGTTAGTGGTTTGGCTACCAATAGCAAACGGGCCACCAGTCCCGATCCATCTAGACGGACCACCACCAGAACCAGACATTCTACCTCCCAGTTATTGTGTGTCAGTTAAGCCAATCAATGCGATCTGCAAATATCTTATCATACTTCCAAAATAGGCGGCTCCTCCCCCTCCCCCACTCCCAGAATTTCCTCTATAATCCCCACATCTTAAACCGCAGGAGCCTCCCATGCCCCTCATGACCGGCGGCAAAGCCGTCGTCGAGTGCCTCAAAGCCCACGACGTCGACACCATCTTCGGCATCATCTCCACCCACACCATGCACATCTACGACGCCCTCTATCATGAGCAGGGCAACATCCGCTTCATCGGCGGCCGACACGAACACGCCCTCGGCTTCATGGCCGACGGCTACTCCCGCGTCACCGGCAAGCCCGGCATCATGTTCACCAGCGGCGGCCCCGGCGCCGCCGACAGCATGGGCTCCATGGGCGAGGCCTACCACGCCTCCTCCAAGCTCCTCCAGGTCACCGCCAACGCCGAACAGGACCTCATCGACTCCGGCAAGGGCGCCATCCATGAAGCCAAGGACCAGCTCGGCATGTTCCGCTCCGTCACCGGCTGGAACGCCCTCATCGACAACCTCGAAGCCATGCCCGACTACTTCCTCGAAGCCTTCCAGCGCTTCGAATCCGGCAGACCCCGACCCATCGAGCTAGAAGTCCCCACAGACCTCTTCGACAAACAGGCCGATATTGAAGTCATCCCGCCCCGCGACGCGGCCACCCCTGCCCCCGACCCCGTCGCCATCGAAAATGCCGTCATCGCCCTCAAAAACGCCCGGCGACCCATCATCTGGGTCGGACGCGGCGTCATGCTCGCCGACGCCACCGACGAACTCCGTCAGCTTGCCGAAAACCTCGGTGCTCCCGTCACCTGCGCCACCACCGGCAAGGGCGCTTTCCCCGACGACCACCCCCTCGGCCTCGGCGTCGGCGAATTCGGCGGCATCCGCGGCGACAGCCCCCTAGGCGACTTCCTCGACAACGCCGACCTGCTCCTAATCATCGGCTCCACCATGGCCTACCACCGCACCATACAGCAGGGACTCACCCTCCCCAAAAACATCGTCCAGATAGACGCCGACCCCGCCGAAATCGGCAAGAACTACCCCGCTTCCATTGGCATCGTCGGAGACGCCAAGGTCGCCCTCCAGCAGATAATCACCCAGCTGGAGTCCAAGCCCAAAGCCACCCAGGCCGGCTACTCCAGGGAAATCGCCGACCTAAAGAAAGGCATCCACCAGAGCCTTGTCGACCAATACCCCAACGAAACGAGGACCCTTGAAGGCATCCGCAGCGTCCTGGACCGCGACGCCATCGTTGTCGGCGACGCCACCGTCCCCAACTACCGCGCCTCCCGCTGCATGCCCTTCTACGAACCCAACACCTACATCGGCCCCAACTCATGGGCCGGACTCGGCTTCGGCTTCCCCGCCGGACTCGGCGCGAAAGTCGGCCAGCCCGACAAACAGGTCGTCGTCATCACAGGCGACGGCGGCTTCCAGTACAACATCCAGGAACTCGGCACCGCCCTCCAGTACGGCATCAGCCCCGTCGTCCTCGTCTTCAACGACAACGCCTGGGGCGTCCTCAAGGGCGTTCAGAAGGAAACTTTCGAAGGACGCTACATCGGCACAGAACTCCGCAACCCCGACTTCATCAAGCTCGCTGAAGCCTACGGAGCCCCCGCTACCCGCGTCCACAACCTCGACGAACTCACCACCACCCTCGCTGACGCCCTCACCGGCAACACCCTTCACCTCATCGAAGTCGCCACCCCCCACGGCTTCCCCGCCTTCCGCTAACCCCCTCTACGTAGGGAACATGTCGTACAGCATTGGGAACGTGCGCCTAAAGTAGGCGTTCACAAAGCTGGAGAATGGCCTATCCGGTGAAATAAATTCGAGGGCTACACCAATCATTTCACTGTCGGCTCGATTCTTAAGTCTATTCTTCAGCATGGCCAGATGCCTAAGCCGACGATTGCGAACGTTTCGTGGATCATTCTCACCAAAATAACTGTCGTTCAGGTCTAGATCTCTAATCATTCTGAACGATGTTGACCACTCTTCACTATTAACCCGCCTTGCAGGTTGAATTTCACCCGTATCCACATCGAAGTCAAAATAATCATGAGCTGAACGTTGCCCCTGCTGAAAATTTGGATCCACGTATCGATCTACCGGAATATACCGAGCATATCCCACGTTTAACACCTGATTAACTTGATCAGCAGATTCAGGCCACTGGCCACCCTTTGCATCGTTGCATTGTTTGCAGCAGTAGACTAAGTTTTGCCAGTCGAAAGAGAGTGCAGGGAATTTCCTGCGAGGCCGAAAGTGATCGATCGTCTCTTCATCGCGAGAGTTTCCACTTCTTGTAGGAGGCTCGCACGATTTTTCGCAATACCCACAAATCCCCTTGAAGTCATCAGAGAGTCCGCGGCGCATGCGGGCACGGTCGCGGAAGTCCAAGTCACTCCACTCTTTTCCATCACGTCGCAGTTGGGCCAAGTGCATTGGCTCATTCGAGCGTTGTACCGAATGCAAACCTAGCCGCTATCCTGGTCGAGGCTCTGTCTTTCCTGGTACCTCTGCAAGGCTTCAGCAAACTGATGCTCGAACTCCTCTTGCTGTGCCTCCTCCGGTCCACCCGCAAGCAACTCCCGATTCACTCGTTGCCGAAGTCCCTGCATCCGCCGTTGACGCTTCTCCTCCTCACGCCCATCGTCCAGCGGCTCCTGGTCACGTAGTCGTCGCAACTCCTTAGCCGCCTTTGCAGTCTCATTATCCGTGGGGTCTGTAACTCCCATCATCGTCCTCAGAATCTCATCCATTGTCCACCCAACAATATCCTCACTACTGGTTGTGGCCGTAACTCTACCCTCGTCCCTACTCATCAGATGCACCTGCCCAGCCCTAAGCCCGGCCACAACGAATGGCGAGTGGGTTGTCGCAAAAATCTGCAGGTTGGGAAAATACTCCGGCGCCTGGAGTGTCGATAAAACCCGCCGTTGCCACTTTGGATGAAGATGATTCTCTATCTCATCAATCAGCAATATCGCAGGTTTCTTTTCCCAACCCTCTTTCCAACCGTAATGATTAGCCATCTTTAACGCGAGCGCGTAAATCCATAGAAGCGTCCCCTGTGTTCCTGAACTTAGCGCACCCATATAGACGGACTCTCCACCCTCTTCGTCGCTGGTCTCAAAGCCCATGTTTGCATGTGGAATCCTGCCAGGCTCAAGATACGTATGCGGACCTACACCGAGAATGACCTCTGTACATATTCTCCTGACAACAGCATGTACTAAGGCCAAAACCCTATCGATCTCGAACTGCACAGATGGCCTTTCTGCCATCAATTTCCTGTATGCGTCAACGGCTACAACTACATCTGTGCCATTGAATATCCCCGGATCGGTTTCGAAGATAAAGTCAAGTGGAAATTTCCTAGCCTCTATAGACCTCTTCCACAGTGGCATTGCAAGCCCAATTTCAGGGTTAATCGGCAAGTTTATTCTGGTAGCAGGAATGCTGAGAATCGGAACCCTGCTCATAGTCGTCTCGCTGCAAGCTTTGTGGACGTCACCAAGCCCGATCTCGCAATTGGAGCAGTCATCGCTCAGAGTTATCAGACATTCCGGCTCCTTATCATCGCCAAAGTCCTCAAACTTCATCTCCTCTAGTATCGGATGCAAAGGGTTTTTCTCATTCCGGGAATAGGCATATTCCATAGCTCTCAGGATCGTCTCTTCCCCGAAGCGTTAGGACCAATCAACAAGTTGACCCGCTTGTCGCAATCCAGAGAGATTTCTGTGGAAATTGGAGGAATGTCTCTAATCAGAATTTTCTCAATATACATAGTGTTTCCTGTAAACCTACAATCTGGTACGCTCCCCCCTAAAGCGGCAACCCCACCGCCCGACCACCCTGTGCGCTCCGCGTCACCGCCTCCGTGAACTCCATGTACCGCACCCCGTCCTCGAACGACGTGTGCGTCACCTTCTCCACTCCCAGAATCGCGTTCACAAACTCCTCCTCCACCCGCCAGCCTCCCTCCTTCTCCGCCTCAATCACAATCTCCCTCAGCCCCTCGTCGGTGCGACGTCCCCCGGACAGCTTCCCCTCACCCATGTCCAGATGCAGCGTCCCCTCGCTGCCGAACAGCCACACCTGCGAAGCCGGCGCATGCCCCGTCACCGCGCTGAAACGCAGCCGCGCCTGCGCCCCGCACGCCATCCGGCACAACACCTCCACGTGGTCCGGTATCGTCACTCCCCGCAGCCATCCATTGTCGTCCCGACGCTGCCGCACGTTCACCGTCGACATCGCCAACACCGACGTCGCCGGCCCAATCCACCGCATCAACGTCTCATACCATATCCCCATGTTCATAATGTTGAACCCGCTCAGGTCCCTGTCCTGACGCCAGTGCAGCGGGCTGTCCCAGTCGATGAACTCGGATCCATGCCCCTGAAGGTCCACCGCCAGAATCTCTCCCAGGTACCCACCCGCCATCAGGTCCAGAATCGTCCTGTCGAACTTCAACGTCATCGGCGCAGGCACAATCTGCGCCACCAGCGATGGACTCGCCACCGACGCCGACAGCATCTCCCGCGCTTCCTCGACATTCATCGCCATCCGCGCCTCCGTCAGCACGTGCTTCCCCTCGTCCAGTGCCGCCAGCGTCACCGGGCAGTGCATGTACGGCCACGTCCCGATGCAAATCGCGTCCGTGTCGTCCGCCTCCACCAACTCCTCCCAATCTTCGTAGACCGTCGGAATCCCGAACTCCTCCGCCACCCGCTCGCTCGACTCCCGGCTCCGATTGACCACGCTCACAACTTCCACGTTGGGCAGCGCCTGAAAATTCGGTATGTGATGACGACGCGTGTTCGCCCCCGCGCCTACAATCCCGATTCTTATCGGTTCATCCATCAGTAGCCAAGCTCCTTCTCAATGTAGCTGATTCCATCGGCGACGATGTCCGCAATCTCGTCAACCTCCGCCGCCGAAAGCGTCAACGCGGGTGTCAGGTTCAGATAAGGCACCGTCCTGGTCAGCAGCCCGTTCTCCGCCAGCCGCGCCGACAGCTTGTCCCCGGCCCCCGGCACCGAAGCAAGCGACTCCTTCGTCGCCTTGTCCTTCACCAGCTCGATTGCGCACATCAGCCCCAACCCCCGCACGTCCCCCACAATCGGCGACTCCTTCAACGCCGTCAGCCGGTCCAGCAGTCGACGCCCCATCACCGCCGAATTCTCCACCAGTCCTTCCCGCTCGATAATCTCGATGTTCGCCAAAGCCGCCGCCGCGCCCGCCGGGTGCCCGCTGTAGGTGTACCCGTGCTTGAACGTCACATCTTCTCCCCCAACGAAAGCGTCCGCCACCTGGTCCCTCACGATGCACGCCCCCACCGCCTGGTATCCGCTCGTGATCCCCTTCGCCAGCGTGATGATGTCCGGCTGCACCCCGAAGTGCTCGATGGCAAACATCTTCCCCGTCCGCCCGAACCCGTTTATAACCTCGTCCGCAATCAGCAGCACCCCGTGACGGTCACAGATATCCCGAAGCATCGGCCAGTACTCCGACCCGGGAATCGCCACCCCAGCCGAAACCGAAACCGGCTCCGCAATGACCGCTGCCACCGTCTCCGGCCCCTCCTCCAGAATTATCTTCTCCACCGCCTCGGCGCACCTGACGGCGTTCTCCGACGCCGTCTCTCCATCCACCTCGCTCCGGTACGGCGATGGCTGCGGCGCAACCCTCACAATCGGCAGCATCGGCTGGAAGATATCCCGGTTCACCCACGGCGCCTGGTTTACCGCCAGCGCCCCCAGGCTCACCCCGTGGTACGACCCTTCCCGCGAAATAAACTTGATCCGTTCCTTGTCCCCGCGATTGAAGTGGTACTGACGCGCCATCTTCATCGACGTTTCAACCGAGTCCGACCCGCCGCTCGTGAAAAACACCCGGTTCAGGTCCCCCGGCGCCAGCGACGCCAGCTTCTCCGCGGCCTTGATGGCCGGAATCGTCCCGTAAGCAAAGGTGTTGGCATAGTGCAGCGTCGAAAGCTGGTCGTGAACGGCCTGCGCAATCTCCTCCCGCCCGTACCCCACGTTCACCAGCGCCAGTCCCGCAAACCCGTCATAGTATTCCTGCCCGTCGAAGTCCGTGATCTTCGCCCCCCGACCCGACCTCATAATCTTCAACCCGCCCTCCTTCGACACGTCATTCAACTGCTGCATCGGAAACCACAGATTCGAAAGCGCCGCCTCCCGCAGCCCGTCAAAAGTCTCCGTCTCCAACCATGCCTCCAACCCCTTATAACTCATGCCATCCCTCCCAAATAAACTTGCATCCCTTCTCCCAAGAATACACCGACTCACCACCAACTTGAAGGGGTGCGACAAACTTGCAATTGAAAATGTTGCTACGTCCAACTTTCAAAGTTAATATGTGACATAGCCAGCACAGCACGTATATGAACCCAAACTCACCCCTCCCATGAATCACCCCCACCAAAATAGACGAAAACCCAACCGCTCCCCCCACCTCTTTGACATTATGGCCATCTATACCCTGTATTAGAACGCGGATCCGTAGGAAAACGAGATGAAGCTAGTAATGTGGATACTTGCGCTGGCGTTTCTTGTGGTGCTTGCTACAGTAATTTCCCTGGCGGTCGGTTTATGCACGTCCATAAGAGAAGGTGAATTCTATTTTCTAGAGGGCGACCTCTTAGAGGAAGGTGATGTTTCGCCTGTAATTAACCACAACGGTCCATACTCCATACCTCAATGGTCAGTTGACGGCACTCGTATAGTATCGAGCTTTCTTAACCTGCTGGTATATCCCAAGAAATTTGATTACAAATCAAGAAATGAAGTAACAACCTACGTCGTGACATCTAACGGTAAGGGGATAGTATCCGTCCAAGACGCTGGAGAAGCTACCATATCTCCCGATGGGTACCGCATCGCCTTTGCCATTCATCCTAGCAGTTTAATGGGCACGTCTGGCTTGGATGGACTCAACAGGGATGCTTTCCCTCAGGCGAGAGGACAGTATCCCGTCTGGTCTCCACAGGGTGACAAAATTGCCTTCGTGCGAATTGAACCCGACGGACGCCGCTTCCTTATCTTCCCACATAAGCCCTCCGGAGTCTTCACCATTGCGCCCGACGGCTCAGACCTGCGCAAGATTGGCACTATCAACATCCCGGGGGATTCGGAAGAGAGGCCCATTGAATACAACGGCAGCCTGACATGGTCACCGGATGGAGAGAGTCTGTATTTCCTGAACTACCAACAGGACACCATCTACAGGGTAGACACTGACGGATCTGATCTGGAGGAGTGGTTCGTCCTTCCGCTAACGGGAAACGTAGCAAGGTATCCAATCCGTAGTCCTCTGGCATGGTCGCCGGATGGACAGCGTATGGCTTTCGTGGCCCTGGCTAATGATCGCAGCCTGAAGCTCTACAACCTTGAGAAAGATGGCTCCGGCTTCCGAGAAGCGCTTGCCACGAGCGTCCATGAATCCGGCAGCGCCCGCACAATGACAATTAGCAGCTTGGAGTGGTCGCCTGACGGCAATCACATGCTGATAACTTTCAAGAACTTTCCTGGAGGTAGATCCATACCCGAATCTGTCAATAGAAAAGTGTTGGTAGTTGACATGAGGAACTCCCAAGTGCAACAGGTTGGATACGGTCCCGCGGCATCCTGGTCTCCGGACGGGACTAGGATAGTGGTTGCCAGGAATTATGGACGGAGTGAAGCAGAGGATATAGGAGATGACATTGCTTTGCTGACCATGTCCCCTGATGGGTCAGACGTCCAGATTCTGGCTAGGTACAGAGATGAGCGTCTGATACTTGAGGATAGGTTGAATGAAGGCAACTAGAGAGACCTGGTGAACAGATTGGAGTACCGAAGCAACTATACGACCATTCGACTACTGAAAATCTCAGTTGAATCCGACTGAAGCTAGTCGATTTCGGTGTGTCCCGGACTCCTCTCCCCGAACAAATCCCCACCCCCTAAATCCGCGGCCTCCGCTGGTGCCACGGCGTCGCTTGCTCATAAGCGTGGGCCGTCGCCAGAATCACATCCTCCCGGAACGGACGCCCAATCAACTGCATCCCAATCGGCATCCCTCCCGCCTCGGGCCCCGCAAACCCGCACGGCACATTCATCGCGGGCACATTCGAAAGCGGCACCAACGGCGTCTGGTCTGGCCCCCGCATCAGCAGGTCCGCCGCGTCCTGCTTGCTCGCAGGCATCACGTTCGGCCTGATTAACGGCGCCGTCACCCGCATCGTCGGCGACGCCAGCACGTCAAACTGCCCTAGCGCGGCGTGTACCTGTCGACGCAGCATCGACCGAAGTCTCTGCACCTTCGCGTACAACTCTCCCGGTACCAGGCTGCCCGTCAGAAACTTCACCTGCTGGTCATAGTCAAACTCCGTCAATCGCGTGTCCATCCACTCCTTGTACCTCGCTGGCATCTCCACGTACATGTGCGTGTAGAAAATCAAACGCGCCATCTGTGCCAGCGGCACCGATACTTCCTCCACCTCAGCCCCCAAATCGGAAAGCATCTCCACCCCCCGCAAAAACGCCCGACGTACCTCCGGCGTCACCTGCTCGTCCTCCGTCAGCTCCTTGATGACCCCCACCCTCAGCGACTCCCCCGAGCTGCCCGAAGGAATCGTCCCCGTCAGCGCCCCGCGAAAGTCGGGTACGGGCACGTCCGCCGTGTTCGGGTCCTTCGGGTCGTGACCGCAGATGGGCTGAAGCGTAATCGCCGCGTCCTCCACCGACCTCGACATAGGCCCTGCCTGGTCCATCGACCAGATTATCGGCATCAGCCCGTACCTGCTAACCCTCCCCCATGTCGGACGGACCCCCACAACCCCGCACCACGACGAAGGATGCCGAATCGACCCCGACGTATCCTCACCCAACGACGTTGCGCACATCCCCGACGCCACCGCCGCGCCAGACCCCGAACTCGAAGCCCCAGGCTCATAGTCCGTGTTCCACGGATTCCGTGTCCGACCGTAGGGAAACATGAACCGGCCCCCGGACGCGAACTCGCTCATGTTCAGCTTCCCCAGCAGTACCACCCCCGCCTCCTTGATCCGCGCGATAACCGTCGCGTCCTCCTCCGGCACAAAGTCCCGCAGCAGAAACGAAGCGTTCGTCGTCCGGATCCCCTCCGTCCACATCTGGTCCTTGACCGCTATGGGAATACCGTGCAAAGGCCCCCGATACTCTCCCTGCCGGATCTCCGACTCCGCCCGACGCGCCTGCTCCAGCGCCTTCTCCGCCGTCACTGTTATGTAAGCAAACAACTTCGAGTTCAACTGCTCGGTCCGCTCCAGGTACGCCTCCGTCAACTCCACAGGCAACAATTCCCGGTTGCGCAGCAACTCCGCCTGCTCCACCACCGAGAGATAATGAAGCTCATTCTTATTCAAATCTACCTCCAAGTAACCCCTTCAATATCCACCTCTTCCCCTCCACCCACATGTCATTCTGAGGAGGCCCGCGACGAAGAATCTCGCCGCCTTTGCGCCTCACTTTCCACTCTTGCCTCTTCCCCCTTGACGGGGGAAGATTGAGATAGGGGTGATCCTCCCCAACATCTCATTCCATCCCCCCTACTTCGGCGGCAGCGACAACGCGAAGCCTACCCCTCTATCCAACCAGTCCCTCAGGTCGCAATCGGAAGCAATCCCCTCGGCCTCAACCACCACAAACCCCCGCATCTGCCGACCCGTAAAATCCATAGGCCCGCAGTGTGGCGCCGACAACGCCTCTTCATAAGCGTCAGCCCCCACCCTCACCATCAGCCGCTCTCCCATAATCCCCGCCGCCATGTTCCCCTTCACCATAAACGCCAGCCCACCAAACATCTTCCTCTCCACCACCCCTTCCAACCCGTGAAGCGACTCCGACACCCGCAGCGCCAGCCCCTCATCGTACGCCATCAGCCCTTCACTCCCTTGTTCCTGCGAAGGCAGGAACCATTACTCTGACCACGTTCAACTCTTTCCCATAAATCGCCCCTCGCCCTCATCCTACCGCTCCCTCTTCCCCTCACCCCCGCGAAAGCGGGGCCCACTCTCTATCAGTCATCAAACCTCTCCTCCGCGCCCTACCCCAAACTTACTGCAACGAAGTTGCTGCCCTGAACAGCCCGAACGAGCTCGTATACCCGTGCAGATACGTCGTCCCCTGCACCGGCCCAATCTCCCCGTTGCAGAAGAACCCCCCCACCGGAATCTCCCCCATCATCTCCCGGAAAATCCCCGTGTCGTGGTCCGGCTGGCCGTACAAATACTGACCCCGCCCAAGGCACGAAAACAGCAGCGCTCCCTCCACCCCCGTCTCCCGGTACCTGTCCTTGTACTGGTTCACCATCGCCGTCAGGTCTTCAGCGGAAGTTTCCGCGTCCCTCAGGTGAAACTGCACAATCTGACCCTCCCGCAGCCGCTCCCCAATAGCCAATGCCCCATGCCGGGGGTCCATCCCCACAATGTTCCGAATCAGAAAATCGCCAAGCTGGGGATACTCCTGAAACTCGTCCATCACCACCCCCAGAAACAGCGAATGCCGAGCCAGGTCCTTGTCCCTGTCGCTAAGCACCCCGTACAGCTCCCGAAGCGCCTCCAACGCCGTCGACCCGTCCAGTTCCAGCAAAATGTTGTTCTCGCACTTGGTAACGTTCATCGGCCTGCCGATGGGACGGCACCCCTGCGCTACGATGGTGTCAATAACCACGTCACCGTGAAACGCCAGTCCCACCGCCCCGGAGCGATGCGCCTTGCCGTCCAGCATCAACACGTTCGCCCCAGGATGTTGCCCGCCGCTCGCCATTCCCCCCACCTTCACGCTGTACCGAAAGGCGTAGTCCAGCCCCAGCAGCAGGTTGTCGCTTCGAATCGTAAAGGGGTCCGTAATCAGCAAAAAGTTGGGACTGTCGTCGGGATTCGTCCCCACCAGCGTCTCCCAGGCGCTCGGCGATGCGTCCAGGTCCGGCAGGTCCTCGTTGGAGACATGAAACGGCGTCACCGACACCCCCGGCAGCGACGCAGCCGTCACCGAAAACCCCGCCCGCTGCTCAATCTCCTGCCCTCCGCCGATAACCCCGCCTGCCGAGCAGCCAATCAGGTGCTTCGCTCCAAGCCGCTTCGCCACCAGACCCGGAATCCGCTCGTACGACTCCCCGTGATGCGGCGAAGCGAACACCACCGCCAGGTCCACCGCCTCCGACCCAAGCTCTCCTCTGATGGATTCGACGCACGAATCCAGGGCCTCATCTACGGACGAACTCTCAGATGCAGCCGACGCCCACTTCATCGCACCCTCCGGCAAACCAAACTCCCGCGAGTATACCAAATCCCCCCACAACCCACACCCACCCCATCCCCTCCGCTCATCCTGAGCTTGTCGAAGGGCCACCCACCCCCCCTCGTCATTTCTGCGAAAGCAGGAACCCACGGCGGGGCGGTTCAGGGGTGGTATCCTCTTTCCCCTCTTCTCTTCCTTCTGCCCCCTTGACGGGGGAAGATTGAGATGGGGGTGAAACTCCCCCCCTAGCCCCCACCCACCCTCTTGTTGCACAATAGAGCAAAACACCCCGCGGAGGCCCTATGCCCAACCGACTCGCCAACGAGACCAGCCCCTATCTCCTCCAGCACGCCAACAACCCCGTCGACTGGTTCCCCTGGGGCCCCGAAGCCCTCGAAAAAGCCCGCTCGGAAGACAAGCCCATCCTCCTCAGCGTCGGCTACTCCGCCTGCCACTGGTGCCACGTCATGGAGCGCGAGTCCTTCGAAAACCAGGCCATCGCCCGCCTCATGAATCGCAGTTTCGTCAACATCAAGGTCGACCGCGAAGAACGCCCCGACATCGACGGCATTTACATGCAGGCCGTCCAGGCCATCACCGGTCAGGGCGGCTGGCCCATGACCGTCTTCCTCACCCCCGATGGCGAACCCTTCTACGGCGGCACCTACTTCCCGCCGGAAGACCGCGGCCCCATGCCCGGCTTCCCCCGCATCCTCCTCACCATGGACCAGATCTACCGCACCCGCCGCTCTGAGGTCACCAAAGCCTCCACAGAAATCGTCAACCGCCTCAAACAGACCAGCCAAATGAAGTCCGAGGCTAGCCTCCTCTCTCCCGACATCCTCAACGAAGCCTTCCTCCACATGGCCGCCGGCTTCGACGCTCAGAACGGCGGCTTCGGCGGCGCTCCCAAGTTCCCCCAGCCCATGAACTTCGACTTCCTCCTCCGCTACCACGACGCCACCGGCAACGAAGAGGCCCTCCACATCGTCAACCTCTCCCTCGAAAAAATGGCCCTCGGCGGCATGTACGACCAGCTTGGCGGCGGCTTCCACCGCTACTCAACCGACAGCTACTGGCTCGTGCCCCACTTCGAGAAGATGCTCTACGATAACGCCCTCCTCAGCCGCCTCTACCTCCACGCCCACCTCGCCACCGGCCACGACCTCTATCTGCGAATCGTCCAGGAGACCCTCGACTACGTCCTCCGCGAAATGACCTCCCCCGAAGGCGGTTTCTACTCCAGCCAGGACGCCGACAGCGAAGGTGAGGAAGGCAAATTCTTCATCTGGTCCCCCGATGAAATCCGCGCCGCCCTCGGCGACCGGGACGCTGATATCTTCTGCGCCTACTACGACGTTTCAGACCAGGGCAACTTCGAAGGCAAGACAATCCTGAACGTGCCCATCGGCGCCGAAGAAGTCATCGACCGCCTCGACATCGAACCCGAAGACCTCGAAGACGCCCTACAACGCGGCAAGTCCGCTCTCCTCCCCGTCCGCAACGCCCGCATCGCCCCCGACCGCGACAACAAAATCCTCACTGCCTGGAACGGCCTCATGCTCCGCAGCTTCGCCGAGGCTGCCGCCTCCCTCCAGCGCGACGACTATTACGACGCCGCAGTCAACAACGCCCGCTTCATCACCGAAAACCTCCAGTCCAACGGACGCCTCCTCCGCACCTGGAAGGACGGCCAGGCCCGACTCAACGGCTACCTCGAAGACTACAGCTTCCTCGCCGACGGTCTCCTCGCCGTCTACGAGCTTACCCTGGATGACCACTGGCTGAACGAAGTCCAGCGACTCACCGACGATATGCTCGACCTCTTCTGGGACCCCAACGAAGAAATCTTCTACGACACCGGCACAGACCACGAGACCCTTCTAGTTCGCCCCCGCGACGTCTTCGACAACGCCACCCCCTGCGGTTCCTCCGTCGCCGCCGACGTTCTTCTCCGCATGGCCCTCCTCACCGGCAACGAAAGCTATCGAAACGTCGCCACAGCCGCCCTCCGCGGCCTCGGTCCAATGCTCTCCCAGTACGCCAACGGCATGGGACGCTGGCTCGCCGCCCTCGGCTTCCACGTGGGCCAGCCCAAGGAAATCGCCATCGTCGGCGACCTCAACTCCGACGCCGCCCAAGACCTCCTCGACGAAATCCACCTCCGCTACCTCCCCAACCGCGTCCTCGCCGCCTCCGAGCACGGCGACCCCGCCGGCTCCCACCCCTTCCCCCTCCTCCGCCATAAGACCCTCATCGAAGGCCAACCCGCCGCATACGTCTGCCGCAACTACGCCTGTAACCTCCCAGTCACCACCCCCCAATCCCTCGCCACCCAACTCAACACCTAAACCCCCGGTTGAAAAATATATCGCCTGTGCTATATCCTTACGACTCCTAGCTCACCTGAACAGGAATAATGCGATGACCCAGAAGACTCCTGAATCCATATCCAAGACCGATCAGAGCGAACGACAGGACGAGTTTGATTCAGACGACCAATCATGGTTCTGGTCTCCCGATTGGCAAGCTGAAGAAGAAGCTGCGTCACGCGAAATAGCAGATGGCGAACTCTCGCCTCCTTTCGATAACATGGAAGACGCTGCGGAGTGGCTTAATTCTCCGGAGTAACCACCCATGACGGGACGTCGATTCGGACCATTGCGACTCGTGTTTGCTCCCCAATTTCGGCGGGCCCGCAGGAAGAAAACTCCAGAACTTCAACGTGCACTGGACGCCAAAGTTGAGCGCCTTCGCACCAACCCCAGTCATCCTTCTCTGCGACTGAAGAGAGTACGCAGTGTCAGATTTGAGGGAGTATGGGAAGCATCTGTCAACATGTCCTCACGCTTCACCCTTCAGTTCGCACCGGACGGCGCAAGCGTAATACTGCGCAACTGCAACGGCCACGAAGTGCTTAGATCCCCCTAGTGATTTGCAGAAACACCCACCATGAACTTCCCCAACCGCGTCCTCGCCACCCAACTCAACACCTGACCAATCTCCCACCCCCCTCTTACCCTCTCCCGTCCTGGGAGAGGGTTGGGTTAGGGTCCCCCCTCTTCGTCATTCCAAACTTGCCGTCATGCAATGACCCCACGGCGGGGCGGTTGAGGGGCGGATCCTCTACCCGCTCATCCTGAGCCTGTCGAAGGATCGAGCGCCCCCTTGTTATACACCCCCTCTCCATCCTTTCCCCATTCCCGCGAAGGCGGGAATCCACCCTCAATCCACGTCCGACTCTCCCCCTGAACACCCAACCTTCCCCCCTCTTCGTCATTCCAAACTTGCCGTCACGCAATGCCCCACGGCGGAGCGGTTCTGGAACCACCCCTTGCCTACTCCCGCTAAGCAAAATTACATATATGTGAGAAATCACAAAAGTTGTGATTTTCTTTCACATACAGCAAACTAACCAACGATAACGGTCCAAATGATTGCGTGGCAGGACACCTTGCAAGGAAGAGCCATCACAGTCTGTCTGCTACTGATAGCCTCCCTATCTTCGTTTCTCCTGGTTTCTGCTTGCGCCATCAGCGACCTCCCACCCACGGCCCAACCCCAGACAGACCTCTCTACCCCCACGCAAACACCCTCCCCCACTGCTCCACCACAGACAGTCACCGCTGTTCCCATGCCAACATTTCCGCCCCAAACACCGCCTCCCGCAACTGCCGTTAGAACTACGCCACTCCCAACCGCTGCACCATCGCCACCAACCTCACCCACGCCCACACTCACCCCCTCCCCAACGCCTTCTCCTACGCCGGCCCCCACTCCTCCCTCTACGCCAACGCCTATACCTGCCCCGGCTAACACCCCCTCGCCCGCCATTGCAGCCACGCCCGTTCCAACACCCACAAGCACCCCCACACCTTCTCCCACACCCCCTCCGACTCCCACTCCAATGCCGACTCGCTCCCCTCTTGGAATTGTAATGGACCATCTCTCCAACACCATTCCTTGGTTCTCGAATCCACAGACCTTCACGGATGAACGCGCGTGGCAAACCCTCATCAAATTATCCATCATGGATATGGAGGTCGGTTTTGCTATCGCGGGCCTCCCGTGGATTGCCGACGGTCTAACCGGTGTTGAGGATTCTACTCTGGCCGGCCTTTACGTTGTTGCAACTACCGATGCTGGTCTGGCAAGGCTAGCCTTGGATCTTCCTTGGGTAACAGGCGAAGCAGCATATACGGGGGACGAAACGTATGGAGAGAGAAGTGCGCTTTACTCTCTGAATAACATCGCAGAATACCATCCGCAGATTGCAAGCCACGTTGTATCCCTTCCCTGGCTTAACGATGACCTGACCGATCTTGAGGTGCGGGTCCTGGGAGATTTGTCCGACCTGGCCGCCCTCGAAATGGAAGCAACCTGGCTGGCAGCAAATCTACCCTGGTTTCTCGACAGATCCGTGACCGGGGACGATTGGAGTGTCCTTCGCAATATCGTTGATGTGGCTAGAAGTGACGTCGAGAGAGCGCGCACCCTCTTGAGAGGGCACTTCGCAGGCTCCCCTCCTCCCGTACCTCCACAAATCATTCCAAGCGCACCGTAGCTGAGCCGAGGAATCTCCCCTCCACCTACACTCCGTAGGGGCGACCGGCCGGTCGCCCTTCCCCTCTTATCCCTTCCACCTCAACGGGCAAAGAGCGAGGCGGGGATGATCGCTCCAAGGAGATGTAGGGGAGACCCTTCTGGTAGCCCGCTTCTTTCTCGTCCTCTACGCTATGCAGGGGCGGGTTTGAAACCCGCCCTCCCCTCTCTTTTTCCTGCGAAGGCAGGAACCAATTCCCTACCCGCATCCAACTGTCCCCCACCACCCCTTGACTCTCCCCCAATTCCCCCTAAACTTCACATCATCTCCCCCCCAAAAGGAGCCTCCCCCATGCCCGACCCCAACAAACACGCCATCGAAATCGAATACTGCCACGACTGAGGCCACGCCCTCCGCGCCGCCTGGATGGCCGGCGACACCCTCAACCGCATCGGCGACCGCATCTCCTCCTTCACCCTCATCCCCGGCGGCCACGGCAAGTTCGACGTCCGCATTGACGGCCAGCTCGTCGCCGAGCATCGACACGAACCCAACGCCCACATCTTCCCCGACCTCCAGGACCTCCTCAAAGCCTTCGACCAACGCGCCAACTGAACCCCCACAAAGAAAGGCCCAGCCATGACCACCAACGACAACGTACAATCCCCCGTCGCCGTCCGCCCCCAAGACTACCCCCGAGGCCAAATCCTCGCCTCCTCCGCCGACGAAGCCCGCAAGTCCACCCAGGGCCGACGCCTAGTCCGTGAGCGCGTCCTCTCCCTCGGCAAGGACGCCATCTACAACATGACCGGCCTCGTCCGCGCCTTCCCCCTCGACCCCGAAGACCTCCCCACCCTCGAGAACCAGTTCACCTACTACACCCACTTCCTTGGTCGTGCCGAGGCCATGGCCGTCGAATTCGTCGGCGCCAACCCCCGCGACCACCAGGCCGTCATGTGCAACCGCGTCACCTCCGCCATGCTCGCCATCATGCTCGGAACCCTCAATCGCGGCGACGCAATCATCTCCCTCGTCGGCAAAGGACGCTCCCACCCCTCCGTCCAGCAGGCCGTCGAGCTCGTCGGCGCCGACTTCATCGAAGTCGAATCCATCGAAGCCCTCGAAGATGCACTCCCCCTCCGACCCTGGAAGATGCTCGTCGTCACCCCCCTGACTCCCTCCAAGCACCACGTCCCCGCCGACCAGGTCGCCCACGCCATACGGCTGGCCAAGGAGCGCGACATGCTCGTGTTCCTCGACGACGCCCACATGATGTCCCGCACCATCTTCTTCGACGAACCCCCCACCTTCCAACTTGGCGACGTCGACCTCTCCGTCTGGTCCCTCGACAAGCACGTCCCCGGCCCCCGAGGCGCCGCCATCGTCGGACGCAACGACCTCATGGAGCAGGTCTCTGCCCAGGCCTTCCAGTTCGGCCTCGAAGCCCAGTCCGGCCACTACGTCGCAATGGTCCGCGGCATGGAAGCCTTCGATCCCGAGCCCGTCAAGCGCGCCTCCGCCCTCGCCCGCACCCTCCACAAAAAATTCCAGGCCCGCTTCGGCCCCACCGTCTACCAGGCCGGCCCCGGCGTCGCCCTCACCGCCGAAGACTTCACCGAAGTGGTCTTCAATCACGCCGGGACCCGCGAAACAACCCTCGCCCCCTCCGAAGTCTCCGTCACCGCCAGTTTCCTCCTCCTCAAGAACTACGGCGTCATCACCATCCCCATCACCGGCTACCCCGGCGCTGCCCCCACCTTCCGACTTATGATGCACCCCGACGGCGAACGATTCGGCGTCGACCCCCTCGTCCACGCCGTCCAGGACACCATCGAACGAACCGCCACCCTCCTCCAAAACCCCAACGCCGTCCGCACCCTCCTCCTCGGCTAACCCCCTTACTAACCGCTCATCCTGAGCCTGTCGAAGGACAAGGGCTAGCGGTTGGTTCGTGTTTCGTCTCCCCCGCGAAAGCAGGACCCCATGGCTGGGCTGTGAAATAGATTTCGTCATTCCTGCGAAAGCAGGAACCCACGGCGGGGTGGTGGACGGGTGGTCCCTTCCCCTCTTAGCCCTTCCCCCTTGACGGGGGAAGGTTCGGATGGGGGTGATTTCCTCGCTCGCCCTCCGCTCATCCGTAGAGGCGGGTTTGAAACCCGCCCTCTTCATACCTCAACCCACACCTGACTCGTAGGGGCGGCTCGCGAGCCGCCCGCCCCACACACGATGCGCTCATCCTGAGCCTGTCGAAGGACGAGCGCCCCCTAATTCGTTATTCCTGCGAAAGCAGGAACCTACGGCAATGCGGTTGCTGGGCGGTCCTCTCTCCCTCTTATTCCTTCTCCCGTCCTGGGAGAAGGTTAGGGTGAGGATATCCCACCCTCCCCTCTTAATCCCCACCCCCGCGAACGCGGGGGCCCACTCTCTACCCACACTCAACCTGTAAGGGCGACGGCCGGTCGCCCTCCTTTCCTGTAGAGGGACCCCAACACCCTCACCCCTCCTCCCCTTCCCTCTCCTTCGTGCATGTATAATTCCCATCAGTGCCCTCCCGCGTTGCGACAAATCGCGATGGCCCAAAGGGAAAGAAAAAAATGAACCCCGTCATCAAACTAAACAAGCTCACCAAGTACTACGGCGAGCACAGAGGCGTCATCGACCTCGAAATGGACGTCATGCCCGGCGGCGTCTTCGGCTACCTCGGCCCCAACGGCGCCGGCAAGACCACCACCATCCGCCTCCTCCTCGATCTCATCCGGCCCACCGGCGGCTCCGCCACCGTCCTTGGCCTCGACGCCCAGACCGATTCTCTGGAGATAAGACGGCGCATCGGCTATCTCCCCGCCGACCCCGCTCTCTACGACAACCTCACCGGCAAGCAGTTCCTCCTCCATACCGCCAGCCTCAAGGGGGGCGTCCCCTGGTCGAAGATTAAACGACTCGCCGACAGGCTTGACTGCGACCTCTCCCGCAACATCCGCACCCTCTCCCACGGCAACCGCCAGAAAGTCGCCGTCATTCGCGCCTTCATGCACGAGCCCGAGCTCCTGATACTCGACGAACCCACCTCAGGCCTTGACCCCCTCATCCAGCAGGAATTCGAGAGCATGGTCAAAGAGGTGAAGGCCGATGGCAGGACAGTCTTCCTCTCTTCCCACATCCTGAAGGAGGTCGAAGACCTCTGCGACAGGGTAGCTATCATCCGCGATGGCAGCCTCGTCGCCGTCGAAGACGTCTCGTCGTTCAAGGCCCGCAGCATCCGCAGTCTGGAAATCCGCTTCGGCGCGCCCCTATCCGAAAGCGCCTTCCGGGGCGTCGACGGAGTCCGAAACGTGGTCGTCAACGGCGCCGTCCTCAAGTGCGAAGTTGTTGGTTCCCTCGACCAATTCATCAAGACCGCAGCACAATACGAAGTGATCGACATCTCCATCCACGAGCCCGACCTGGAGGAGATTTTCCTCGCCTTCTACCGGGAGGACGATGCGGATGCTTCTGCGTAACCTCTTCCTCAAGTCCCTCTTCGACAACCGCCGCAGCCTAGGCTGGTGGGTTTTGGGTATTATCCTCCTGTGTGCGCTCATGACCTCCTTCTATCCCAGCATCTCCACCAACGACGCCCTCCAGGACTATATTGACGCCTTTGATCCCGACCTGCTGGCTATCTTTGGATTTACGGAAATGATCGACATGACCTCAGGCGCGGGCTACCTCAGCGCCGAGATGTTCAGCCTGATGGTCCCCCTGCTCCTCATCATTTTCGCCATCAGCCTCGGCGCATCTTCCATAGCGGGCGAAGAAGACAAGCGCACCATCGAAATCCTCCTCTCCGAGCCTGTCAGTCGACAGCGCGTCCTTCTGCAGAAATACGCCTTCCTTCTCGCCGCAAGCATCCTGCTGGCCGCCGTTGTTTGGTTATCCCTGGCCCTCGGCTCCCTCGCCGTTGGCATGGACCTGAGTATGGCCGATCTTGCCGCGGCAACCACAAGCTCCTCGCTTCTTGGCATCGCCTTCGGCTCCCTGGCCTTCGCAATCGGCGCCATCACCGGCAGCCGAGGACTCAGCGTCGGCGTCTCCGCCGGTACCGCCGTCGCCACCTACGTAATCAACACCCTCGCTACCATCGTGGATTTCCTGGAACCGGTCAGATGGGTCTCCCCCTTCTTCTACCACGGCGGCAACTCGCCCATACTGAACGGCCTCGACCCCCTCCACGTCCTCCTGCTGCTCGCCGTTATCGCAGTCCCCACAATCGCCGGCTACCTCGCCTACCACCGCCGCGATCTGAAGTTGTAGACCCTAAGCTCTCACTCCTCCGTAGGGGCGGCTCGCGAGCCGCCGACTCCTAACCAGCCATCAATCCTCTCCCCCACGCCCAACCCCAAACTTTCCGCAACGAAGTTGCCCGTCACGCAGTGACCCCACCCCCGCGAACGCGGGGCCCAACTCTCTATCCACACCCAATCCCCCAACTTGCCGTCATGCAATGACCCCCCTCTCCTGTCCTGGGAGAGGGTTGGGGTGAGGGTTATTCCCCGCCCCCTAACCCGCTCACCCTGAGCCTGTCGAAAGACGAAGGGTCAAGCGCCCCAACCTATCCAGGTAGGGGCGGGTTTCAAACCCGCCCTCTTCCAACTCCAATTCCCCACCCCCGCGAAAGCGGGGGCCCACTCGCAACCCGAAACTTACCGCAACGAAGTTGCCGAAGTTGCCTCCGGCTCCAACGGCCTCGACACCCCCACCATCGAGTCCCGCGTCACCAGACGCGCCAGCTCCTCCTCGCTCCAGCCCTCCGTCCCAGCCGGACGCTGCGGCAGCACCAGGTATCGAATGTCCGCCATGCTGTCCAGAACACGCACCTCCACCCCATCTTCCAACTCCAACCCGAACTCCCGCATCACCCCCCGAGGATCAATCACCGCCCTCGACCTGTACGTCAGGCTCTTGTACCAGTCCGGCGGACGACCCAGCAGCCACGTCGGGTAGCACGAACACAACGTGCACACTACCAGATGATGTACCCCGTCCGTATTCTCCGCAACCACCACGTCAGGCAGGCTCTCCGACTCCGAATACCCCATCTCCGCCACCGCGGCCTTAGCGTCCGACAGCAGCCGCTCCTTGAACTCCGGGTCTGTCCACGCCCTCGCGACAATACTCGCCCCGTCCGCCGGCGACCGGGCCTCACCTTCCGCCAACAGACGCTCAACCTCCTCGACGCTCACAATCCCCTTATCCACCAGCACCGCCTCCATCGCCCTCACCCTCCGGGCGTAGTAACCCAACTCCTCGTCGTGCGCCATCCCTGCATGTTCATGTCCGTGAGACTCGCTCATCTTTGCCTCCTATCCTGTTAGACCGGTTCCAGCCAGTGCTCGAAAACGTCCGCCAGCAGCTTGTCTCCATCTGATCCCCCATACCCTTCCCATAACTCCCCCTGGCTGAACTCCACCAGGTACAACGGCATCGCCGGCTCCCCCGACCCGCCGTACGCCAGCGACTCCGGGTTCGGGTACGCCCCGTGACACCTCTCTACCGTCCCGACCTTACCTCTGATGAACCACGGCGTCCGGTTATGTCCCTTAACGTTCAAACACCGCACCCGCACTCTGTCCCCCGCGCCAAACTTCGGCTGCTTCTCTGACATCGACACTAACCCTCGCCTCCCGAAAGGTCAGACATCTTCCGGTCGATCTCTTCTCGCGTGAAAATGCCCTTCTCAGCAAGAATCGACTCCACCGACTCCGCCCACCGTTCGTAGTAGCTCATCGACTCATACTTGCTCGGCTCGATAGCCTCAATCCCCCGGCGCATCTCGTCCGTCCTCATCAACCCCTTCCCCCGCAACGCCCCGAGAAGCGCGATCATCCGCACCTCCCAGTCCATCACCGGATGCTCTTCCTGGTCGATGGGTTCGTCCGTGGGCCAACCCCCCCTGTCATGCACTCCCGGCATTGCACCACCTCCTTAGTAGACGTTATAGACGCCAACCGCCCACACTATATCACACACCCTAAAACCCCCTCCCGCTTAACCTCTTCCCCCTTGACGGGGGAAGATTGAGATGGGGGTGACTCCTCCATCACCAAACCGCTCATCCTGAGCCTGTCGAAGGATCGAGCGTCCCCCTACATCAACCCGTAGGGGCGGCTCGCGAGCCGCCCGCCCGCTATACCCACGAATTTGCCCAACCGAAGCGCCTTCCCCTCCCTCCACAACCGACACCTCACCCCAAATTTGCCGCAACGCAGTTGCCCCCACCCCCGCGAAAGCGGGGGCCTACTCTCTCGCAGCCATCAAACCCCACAACCCACGCCCAACTCTGCGAAACTTGCCGCAACGCAGTTGCCCAAACTTGCCGTCACGCAGTGACCCCAAACGCCTCCGAGCGAAGCACACCAGCCTTGTCCGTCCTCTCCCACGGCACATTCAACTCCTCCCGACCGAAATGACCGTACGCCGCCAGCTCGCTGTACATCGGCCGACGCAGCTCCAGATCACGAATAATCGCCGCCGGACGCAGATCGAAGTGCTTGTCCACCAGTTCCTGTATCCGGTCATCGTCCAGCTTCGCCGTCCCGAATGTCTCCACGCTCACCGAAATCGGACGCGCCACCCCGATGGCGTACGACACCTGCACCTCCGCCCGGTCCGCCAGTCCCGCCGCCACGATGTTCTTCGCCACGTACCGCGCCGCGTACGCCCCCGACCGGTCCACCTTCGTCGGGTCCTTGCCGGAGAACGCCCCGCCTCCGTGCCGCGCCAGCCCGCCGTACGTGTCAACCAGAATCTTCCGACCCGTCAGACCCGTGTCCGCCGCCGGCCCGCCGTTCACAAAGCGCCCGCTCGGATTCACGTATATCTTCGTGTCATTGTCGACCAGGTCCGTCGGTGCTACGTCCTTTATCACCAACTCCCTGATATCCCGCTCCAGCGTCTCCTGCTCCGTCTCCGGCGTATGCTGCGCGCTAACCACAATCGTGTCGATCCGCTTCGGCTCCCCGTAGGCGTACTCCACCGTCACCTGCGACTTCCCGTCCGGCCACAAATAAGGAATCATCCCCTCTTTCCGCACCATCGCCAGACGCTTGCATAGACGATGCGACAACGCATGAGGAAGCGGCAGCATCTCCCGCGTTTCGTTGCACGCGAACCCCACCATCATTCCCTGGTCTCCCGCGCCGATAAGGTCCAGATTCGCGTCGTCCGACGCCGAATGACCGTCCCCCCGAACCTCCAGCGCCGTGCTCACCGCCTCGCTGATGTCCGACGACTGTTCCTGAATCGACACCATCACGCCGCAGCTCTTGTAATCAATCCCGCGCTCTGCGTCCGTATATCCCGCCCGCTTCAGCGTCTCCCTCGCCAGCGACTGCGCGTCTATCGTCGCGCTCGTCGTTATCTCTCCCATAATCACCACCAGTCCGTTGGTGGTGCACGCTTCGCAGGCGATGCGTCCATTCGGGTCCTGCGCCAGAATTGCGTCCACGACGGCGTCCGATATCTGGTCGCACAGCTTGTCGGGATGCCCTTCCGTCACCGACTCCGAGGTGAGAAGGTACTTCGATGAATTCATAAATGCGTTAGACAATTGGGGTGCTCCTTACAAGAATTAAGTTCCCTCTTCCCAGCTGTTCAGGTACTTCCACTGGGCTTCGGTCAGTTTGTCGATGATTACTCCCATGGAAAGGAGCTTCAGTCGCCCCACCTCCATGTCCATCTCCTTCGGCACCGGGTACACGTTCGGCTCCAGTCCTTCCTTGCGGCCCGCCAGGTACTCCACGCTCAGCGCCTGGTTGGCGAAGCTCATGTCCATCACGCTCGATGGATGCCCCTCGGCGGCGGCCAGGTTCACCAGCCGTCCTTCCGCTAGCAGGTTCAACCTCCGCCCATCTTTCATCTTATATTCCTTGACGAAGGGCCTCACCTCCGCTATCGACTCCGCCATGTCCTCCAGCGCCGGAATGTCTATCTCCACGTTGAAGTGTCCGCTGTTCGCCAGCAGCGCCCCATCCTTCATCGACGCCATCTGCTCCGGCCCCATGGTGTGAAGCCCGCCCGTCGCCGAGATGAACACGTCCCCCACCTGCGCCGCCTCCTGGCTGTGCGCGACGGTGAATCCGTCCATCACCGCCTCCAGCGCCCGGACAGGGTCCACTTCTGTGACGATGACGTTCGAACCCATCCCCCTCGCCCGGTTCGCGATGCCACGACCGCACCAACCGTACCCCATCACCACCACCTTCTTCCCCGCCCAAAGCAGGTTCGTCGCCCGGGTGATCCCGTCCAGCGTGCTCTGACCCGTGCCATACCGATTGTCGAAGAAGTGCTTGGTGTCCGCCTCGTTCACGGCGATAATCGGATACCGGAGCATCCCCTCCTTCGCCATGGCCTGCAGGCGAATAACCCCCGTTGTCGTCTCCTCCGTCCCACCGATAACCCCTCTGATTAAGTCCTTCCGCTCCTGGTGAATCGTCGCCACCAGGTCCGCCCCGTCGTCCATCGTCACGTTCGGCCCCACGTCCAGCGCCGACCGGATATGGCCGTAGTAGGTGTCGTCATCCTCCCCCTTGATGGCGAAAGTCGCTATCCCGTACTCGCCCACCAGCGCCGCCGCCACGTCGTCTTGGGTGCTCAAAGGATTACTGGCGCACAACGCCACGTCCGCGCCGCCCGCCTGCAGCGTGATCGCCAGATTCGCCGTCTCCGAAGTTACGTGCAGACAGCCGGAAACGCGAATGCCAACCAGCGGCTTCTCCTTCTCGAAACGCTCCCGTATCAGCGCCAGTACAGGCATGTCTCGGCCCGCCCATTCGATGTGCTCTACTCCCTCCCGCGACAGCGAAAGGTCCTTAACGTCCGATTTTGAATCGTTGCTCAAATCATTCTCCTAAACTTCTCAAATAGCCTCCCCTCCCCTCTTCCCCCTTGACGGGGGAAGATTGAGATGGGGGTGTCTCCCTCATCGTAGCCAAATCCCATCCCTTCCCCTCTCCTCATCTAACCCCCACCTCCTCCCGCCACGGCAGGTCCCCGCTCGACCCTAACCCCTCGAAGCTCGTCAGCCCCACGTATCCCCTCAACCGGTCCTCTACCTCCCCGCGAGTCAGCGACGAAAGCCTCTCCACGCTCAGCGCTTGCACCGTGAACGACCCCATCACCGTCCCCACCACCGCCGCCCGACGCAGGTTTTCGCCGCTCAGGTCCCCCGTTTCCGCCAGGTAGCCCATAAACCCGCCGGCGAAGGAGTCCCCCGCTCCCGTCGGGTCCGCTACGCTGTCCAGCGGAAAAGCGGGAGCTGCGAAAACCGAGTCTCGCTGAAGCATCAGCACCCCGTGCTCCCCTCTCTTCGCCACCACAGCTTTGGGCCCCAGCTCCAGAATCGACCGCGCCGCCCTTACCAGGTTGAACTCCCCGGCAAAGCCCCTCACCTCCCCCTCGTCCATGAACATCACGTCCACCGACTTCAACACCTCCGTCAGATAGCTCCGCCTATGCTCTATCCACTGGCTGATGGTGTCCGCCGCCACCAGCTTGGGCCGCGACTCCATCTGCGCCAACGTCTCAAGCTGCTGCGCCGGGTCGGTGTTCGCCAGAAACAGGTATTCAGCCCTTCTCTGCTCAGCACTGAGGACCGGATTGAACCCGTCGAACACGTTCAACTGAAGGTCGAGCGTGTCCCGCAAATTCACGTCCTCGCTCCTGTATCGACCCGTCCACCGGAATGTCTTCCCCGACGCCCGCTCCAGCCCGCTTATGTCAATCCCGTGCCTGACCAGCAGCGCCTCGTCTTCAGACGAAAAGTCCTCCCCCACCACCCCAATCAGCGACACCGGCGAATAATACCCCGCCGCAATGGAAAAATACGTCGCCGACCCTCCCAGCAGGTCCTTGCCCGTCGTCTGCGGGGTGATAATCGTGTCATACCCCACCGAACCGACTACAAGCAGCGACATCGAATTACGCCCTACGGATATTCCGTCGGCAGCCCGGCCTCAATCCAGGCGGGCGTGCCGTCTTCAATGTTGTACAACGACTCCGGCTCCATCCCCATCGAAGCCATGTACTCGCACGCCAGGCCGCTTCGGACCCCAGCGGCGCAGATGAACAGTAGCTTCTTTCCCTCCGGCAGTTCGTCCATCCTGTCCAGCAAATCGTCGATGGGGATGTGAATGGCCCCTGCCGCATGGCCCGTCACCCACTCGTCATCCCGACGCACGTCCACAATCGCCGCCGCGTCTCCCTCAGCGTCCAGAATCTCCTTCGCCTCCGGCGAATCTACCCTCAAATAAGGCTCTCCCAGGTCCTGTCTAGCCATCTTCAACTCTCCTCACTTTGCTTTCAAAATACATAATCCCTGTTCTCTACCACCGCTCACCCTGAGCCTGTCGAAGGACGGGCGCCCCACCTTCGCCATTCCCGCGAAGGCGGGAATCCTTTCCCCCTCTTCCCCCTTGACGGGGGAAGATTGAGATGGGGGTGAAATCCCCCTCTTTCCTAACATCACCCTGAATCACCTCCCCACGCTCATCCTGAGCCTGTCGAAGGACGAGCGCCCCCTCTTTTCTCACCCCCGCGAAAGCGGGGGCCCACTCTCTATCCACGACCACTCCCCCCTCTCCCTAAACATACTTCCCAATCAACGGCGCCATCTCCGCCTTGTACTCCTCCGAAACCAGCTCCGCCGACGTCAATATCGCGTTCTTAAGCGCCGACCCGCACGAGCAGTTCCGACCCATCGGCATCCGCGGAATCAATTCCTTCAATATATTCTTCGACGTATCCACGTTCCGCATCAAATTTGCCACCACCATCTCCACCGTCACCACCTCCGTCTCCTCCCGCCAGCAGTCGTAGTCCGTCACGCACGCCAGCGTCGAATAGCACATCTCCGCCTCCCGCGCCAGCTTCGCCTCAGGCAGCGCCGTCATCCCTATGATGTCCGCCCCCCACTGCCTATACATGTGCGACTCCGCCCGCGTCGAAAAAGCCGGCCCCTCCATCACCAGATACGTCCCTCCCTCGTGCATCGACGCCCCGGCATTGACTCCCGAGTCGTACACAAGCTGGCTCAACGCGGGACAGAACGGGTCGGAAAACGCCACGTGGACCACCAGATTCCCGTCGAAGAAGGTGTTCCCCCGAAGCCGCGTCCGATCGATTATCTGGTGCGGCACCACCATGTCCAGCGGCTTCATCTCCTCCTGAAGACTCCCCACCGCGCTCACCGACACAACCCTCTCCACCCCTAGCGTCTTCAACGCGAAGATGTTGGCCTTCACAGGCAGGTTCGTCGGCGAAATCCGATGCCCCCGACCGTGCCTCGGCAGAAACGCCACCCTCACCCCGTCGAACGTCCCCACCACAATCGTGTCGCTCGGACTCCCGAAGGGCGTCGAAACTGCAACCTCCTCCACGTCCTCAAGCCCTTCCATGGAGTACAGCCCGCTGCCGCCGATAACCGCCAATCGAGGCTTATCTACCATAGATCTCCCCCATCGCGAGTCCCGCCCCCGCAAATAAACTTGAATCTCTGCATCCATTCATCCCCCTTCCCTTCTTCCCCCTCTCCCGTCCTGGGAGAGGGTTGGGGTGAGGGTACTCTTCCTCCACCCACGTTCGTCGCCCATCCACCCCTCCTTGTTCCCCCGAAGGCGGGAATCCATCTTCACCACTCCCCCTTTTCCCCCTTGATGGGGGAAGATTGAGATGGGGGTGATCCCAAACCCTGAAACATACAAAATCTCCCTCACCCTAAACCTCCCCCTGTCCCCGCTCCACCGCGGCCCTCAAATTCTCAACATACGGCGCGCGCACCACCCCCACCTCCGTGATAATCGCGTCCACGTACTCATTAGGCGTCACGTCGAAGGCCGGATTCCGAATCCCGATTCCTTCCGCCGCCGTCCGGACGCCACCCAGCTCCGAAACCTCCGCCGGGTCCCGCTCCTCTATCGGTATCTCCTCCCCCGAAGCAACTCCCAGGTCCACCGTGCTCGTCGGCGCCGCAACGTAAAACGGCGCCCCGTTCTCCCGAGCCAGCACAGCCAGCCCGTACGTCCCGATCTTGTTCGCCGTGTCCCCGTTGGCCGCAATCCTGTCCGCCCCCACCACCACGCATCCCACCGCCCCCTGACGCAGAATCAGCCCCGCCGCCGAGTCCACCACCATCGTCGCCGGTATCCCCAGCTTCACCAGCTCCCACGCCGTCAATCGCGCCCCTTGTAGAAAAGGCCGCGTCTCCGTGTGAAAAACGTCGAACCTGTCCCCCGACTCCCACGCAGACCGAATCACCCCCAACGCCGTCCCAAACCCTGCCGTTGCCAGCGCCCCCGTGTTGCAATGCGTCAACACCCCCTGGCGACCCCTCAATAGCGACGCCCCATGACGCCCGATCTGACGATTAGCCTCCACGTCCCGACGCTGAATCTCCTTCGCTTCCTCCAATAACCTCCTACACACTGACGCAGGCTCCCCAACGTCCTTTGCCACTCCCAACAGCCGCTCCACCGCCCATGCCAGATTGATTGCCGTAGGCCTCGCTTGCTTAATTTCCTCCGCAGCGCTCTTCAGCCTACACAAAAACCCCTCATCACCTTCTTCTGCAGCCTCCCTCGCAGCCAACACCATCGCATACGCCCCCGTCACCCCAATCGCCGGCGCTCCCCGCACCCGCATCATCCGAATCGACTCGATAACCTCCCGGTAGTCCGAAGACGCAACCACCACCTCTTCCACAGGCAGACGCGTCTGGTCCAGCAGCCCCAGCCTGCCAGACTCCCACACAATCGGTTGAATCTCTTCCCGCAACCTGACTACCTCCTGAACCTTCCTCTCTTAATCTCTTCACTCATCCTTCCTCCCACTCCGCTCATCCTGAGCTTGTCGAAGGGCGAAGGGTCGAGCGCTCCCTTCTTCCCCCTCTCCCGTCCTGGGAGAGGGTTGGGGTGAGGGTACTCCCTCCGCAGCCGTAACCGCCGACCCGCTCATCCTGAGCCTGTCGAAGGGTCGAGCGCCTCCAACCGTCATTCCGGCGGAAGCCGGAATCCAGTCCCCCTCTTCCCCCTTGACGGGGGAAGATTAAGATGGGGGTGACTACCCACAACCAAAACCAACGGCACTAAAAAAACCTCTCGCAAAGAGAGGCTCAAAAGGCATCCTTTGAGTCTCCCTCATCTTTCACCCCCGAAGGGGCGCCGGAATTGGCACCTTCCCGAGCTGCGTCACAGCGACGGTAGGTTGCCAGGCTTCACTGGGCCGTTCCCTCTGCCTGTCTGGATAAGAGAGGACAATCCATATACGATTTTCACTCTAAATCCTATTCCCCCATCTCCCCCCTGTCAACCAACCCCCTCGTGTCCTCACGGATGCGGGGACCCATCCCCTCTTCCCCCTGCAGGCGCGATTCGCCAACCACCCACACCCAAACCTTCCCTAGCAACCACCACCCCAATCGACTTACGGCAACAGACATCCCCTTCTCAAAACCTTCAGGTTGGCGAAACAATATGCTATGAAAATGATATCGACGGGGGTAGGCCGTTTCCTGGTGGCCAAGATTGCATCTGACCTCGTTCAGGAGGCCTCCCATACTTCACGTTGACTCTAGGTTGATGTTCTTGGTGGGGACAGAAGAAGTATGAAAATGCCCATAGAATACCTTCTGTCTGAGATATCATGAGGTTCAGCATGTGGAATGCATCATATTCTTCCAATAGTCGTACAGGGTTCTTATCCGTATACCTTGCAAATATAGCGTTCTTCCCATCCTTCGTGGGATATACGAAGCAATCCCGATACTCCTTTGATTGCTTAACAAGGCTGTCAAGCGAGATATCCAGCGACGGGAGGACCACTAGTTGCAGTAAGTGCCTGTGCTTGGCGCTATTCGTTATGTCTCGCAGAAGACGCAATGCCAGGTTCCCGTTGTAAGGTTGCAACTGTTCAATTACATCTTGCTGTTTAGGCTTTATGTATCGCAACTTCAACTTAGCAGTTCTCTTAAATTCTCTCTTGCTTTTCGCAATAACGAACGCTGGTATTCTCTCGTCTAGACTGGGTTTGTTCAGTTTAGAAAGTTGAAAGACTGTGTAGTCTAGAATGGCGCGTAGATTCTCGGCAATCTGTGCAACCAGTACAGAGGGTCTACCCCTTACGAAGCTATCGTTTGGATGCCTAATCTTGACGGTATACGTTTTTTCTATCGGGCCGAGGTCGTTCAACATGCCTTTCACATATTCGTAGAGGAACTTGTGGATTTCCGACTCCAGAGATACGAAATCCGCTTTGGCCTGATTAAGTCGGTCACGCGCGTCTTCCAACTCAGATGGCCATTCACAAGTAAAAAAAGATTCATCCAATTGACTCTTATCCAATTTTCAAACTCTCCAATTCACAAAGGTTTGAACCATCCTTGGGTTATTCCCCATCTCCCCTCTGACAACCCCCCTCATCGTCCCCCCTTCCTCCCCCAGTGCAGATGCACCGCCCCAAACCCCATCGACTCCCTCCCCACGTCCACAAGCCCCACCCGCGCGAACACCCCCTCCAGCTCCTCCCCCGACACAAACCCCTCCACCGACCTCGGCAGGTACGTATACGCCGACATATCCAGCGCCACCGCCGCCCCCACCAGCGGCACCACCCGACGGAAGTAAAACTTCACAAACGGACGCAGCAGCCCCCCCTCCACCGGCATCGTCTCCAGCGACAGCACCCGCCCCCCCGGCCTCACCACCCGCGCCATCTCCCGCAGCGACTGCTCCAGGTCCGGGATGTTCCGCAGGCTGAACGCCGACGTCACGCACGCAAAGCTCTCGTCCCGAAACGGGAGCGAAAGCGCGTCCCCCATCGCGAAGCTCACCCGCCGCCCGCCGCCCTTCACCGACGCTCGGCTCACCATCGGCTCCAGCAGGTCCATCCCGACCACTTCCTCCGCCCCCGCAGTCCGCTCCAGCTCCAGCGCCAGGTCCCCCGTCCCCGTCGCCACGTCCAACACCGGCCCCTCCAACCCCTCCAGAGCCCGCGACGCCGCCTTCCGACGCCAACGACTATCCATCCCGCCCGTCATCAGAAAATTCATCAGGTCGTACCGACCCGAAATGCGAGAAAACATCGCGGCCACGTATCGCCGTTTTTCAGACCCCCGAAGCTCTACCATTCCTGTTCGTCGTTCCGGCGAAATGCCTGCCCCGCACCTGATACGGGGCCGGAATCCAGATGCTCCGCCATCCTCAGTAGCCAGATTCCCGGTCCGAACTCCCCCGGTACACGTGCTTCTCCGAAAGACCCGGCTCCACGTCCAACGACACCAGAATCCGCTCCACGAAGTAGTCCACCACCTCGTCGATACTATCCGGCTTCAGGTAAAACGGCGGCTCCGGCGGCATCACCTGCACCCCCATCCGCGCCAGCTTTGCCATGTTCTCCAGATGTATCGCATGAAGCGGCGTCTCCCTCGGCACGATAACCAGGTTCCGACGTTCCTTCAGGCACACGTCCGCCGCCCTCAGCAGCAGGTTGTTCGCCATCCCGTTCGCTAGCGACGCCACGCTCGCCATGCTGCACGGCACTATCACCATCCCGCTCGTCGGATACGTCCCGCTCGCTATCGGCGCGCTCATCTCGTTTATCCCGTACGACGTGAAGAACGGGCTCTCCCGCCACGCCGAAAGGTATTCTCCGAAGGACTCCGGCATCTCCTCCTGCCACACCATCTTCGCCGCGTTCGTGCACACCAGCGCCGTCGGAATCTCCCGCGTCAGCAGCGCCTCCACCACCCGTTCGGCGATGACCGACCCGCTCGCCCCCGATATCCCCACCACCACCGGCTTCATGCGAACACCGCCAACGAAACGGCCAGCAGCAGCACCAGCCCCACGTAGCTGTTGAACTTCAGCGCCGCCACCGGCACCTTCGACAGGTCCGACGGCTTAACCAGAGAGTTCTGGTACACCAGCACCACCGACGCAATCCCCCAACCAACGAAATAGTAGACGCCCAACTCCATCCAGATACCCAGCGCCAGCAGGCACCCCGACGTCACCACGTGCATCAGCCGCGCCGTCCACAATGCCCCACCGATGCCGAACCGCTTAGGTATCGAATGAATCCCATACTTCTTGTCAAAATCGAGGTCCATGCAGGCGTAGATAATGTCGAATCCCCCCACCCAGAACGCCACCGCTCCCGCCAGCAGCACCGCCTGCGGCTCCAGCGTCCCCGTCACCCCCACCCACGCCCCCGCCGGCGCAATCGCGTCCGCCCACCCCAGAATCAGATGACTCCCCCACGTGAAATACTTGGCGTAGGTATAAAGGAATAGCACCGCAATCACCAGCGGCGAAAGTGCAAACGCCAGCGTGTTCAACTGCGACGCCGCGAACACGAACACACCCATCGAGACCAGCATCATCAACAGCATGTCCCGACGCTTCAACAGCCCCAGCGGAATATGCCGGTCCTTCGTCCGCGGATTCGCCGCGTCCTCCTTGGCGTGCACCAGCCGGTTGGCCGCCATCGCCACCGTCCGCGCTCCCACCATCGCCACCGTTATCCAGACGAATTGACTCAGCGTCGGCAGCCCGTCCGCCGCCAGAAACATCCCGATATACGCGAAAGGCAGCGCAAACAAGCTGTGCTCGAACCGTATCGACGCCAGCACCAGCCTCAACTTAGACATCATCCCACCATCCGCTCATCCTGAACCCGCCGAAGGGCCGAGCGGGAAGACATCCCCCCTCTTCCCCCTTGACGGGGGAAGATTGAGATGGGGGTGAAATCCCAGCCCCGCTCATCCTGGGCCTGTCGAAGGGTCGAACGGGCGCAACGGGGTTATGGATTTCGTCACCCCTGCGAAAGCAGGGGCCTATGGCTGGGTAGGAATGGGCCGGGTCCCCTCCCCATCTTCCCCCTCTCCCGTCCTGGGAGAGGGTTGGAGCCTGCCCCGTACTTGATACGGGGGTGAGGGTACTCCCTCCCTCGTAGGGGCGGGTTTCAAACCCGCCCTCTCTCTTACCTCTTCCCCCTTGACGGGGGAAGATTGAGATGGGGGTGATTCCCATCCCCTCCAAACTCATATCCCGTAGCTCTCCCACTTCGAGTCCACCAGCGACTTCACCTCCGGACTCATCACAATATCCGGCGGCCACTCCCGGTGATACCCCTCGTCCGGCCCCTTCGACGTCGCGTCAATCCCCACCTTACTTCCGAACTTCGGCGCCGTCGACGCGTGGTCCAGGTCGTCCACCGGCCCCGTCGCGAAGAAGATGTCCCGCTCCGCGTCCAAATTGTTCGTCACCCGCCACGCTACCTCCGACACGTCATGGACGTTCACGTTGTCGTCCACCACGATGATCGCCTTCGCCAGCGCCATCAACCCCATCCCCCACAACCCGTACACCACCTTCCGCGCCTGCCCCGGATACTCCTTCTTCACCGACACAATCACCAGGTTGTGAAACACCCCCTCCGCCGGCATATTCATGTCCACCACTTCCGGCAGCACCAACTGAATAATCGGCAGGAAGAACCGCTCCGTCACCTTCCCCATGAAGTAGTCCTCCATGGGCGGCCTTCCGACGATGGTCGTCGGATAGATCGGTTCCCGACGATGGGTAATGCACGTTATGTGAAATACCGGATACGTGTCTGCCAGCGAGTAGTACCCCGTGTGGTCTCCGAAAGGCCCCTCCGTCCGTTCGTCCCCCGGCGTCACGTACCCCTCCAGGATAATCTCCGCCTGCGCCGGAACCTCCAGGTCCACCGACTTCGCCCTCACCATCTCCACCGCCTCCCCTCGGATAAACCCCGCCGCCATCATCTCGTCCACGTTGGGAGGAAGCGGCGCCGTCCCCGACCATATCGTCGCCGGATCGCCCCCCAATGCCACCGCCACGTCCATCCGCTCCCGCCCCTGCTCCCTGGAAGCCCGGTAGTGCGCCGTCCCAACCTTCTGCGTCTGCCAGTGCATCCCGCACGTCCGCTTATCAAACACCTGCATCCGGTACGTCCCCACGTTCCGCACCCCCGACTCCGGGTCCTTCGTGATGACCAGCGGCAGCGTGATATACCGACCGGCGTCCTCCGGCCAGCACTTCAGAATCGGAAACTTGGTCACGTCCACGTCGTCCCCCTCCAGCACCACCTCCTGACACGGCGCGCTCCGAACAATCTTCGGACGCACCGACGCCACCTTCATAAGCTGGCCCAACGCCCTCACCTTCTCCATCACGCCCTTCGGCGGCCCCTGCGCCAGCCCCAGCAGACCCCGCACCCTGTCCCCCAGCTCCTCCAGACTCTCAGACCCCAATGCCCATGACATCCGACGCTCCGAGCCGTACATGTTTATCAGCACCGGCACGTCGTACCCTTCCACATTCTCGAAAAGCAGCGCCGGCCCTCCGCTCTTCGTCACCCGGTCGCAAATCTCCGTAATCTCCAGGTCCCACGTCACCGGCGCAGTAACCCGACGCAACTCCCCCCTCTCCTCCAGAAATTCAATAAAATCCCTCAAATTCCGATACTTCATGTACCTTCCCTGGCCGGAATGGGATCAGAAATAGGCTCGCACCACCCCCAATTATACCCCAAACATGGAAACAGCCCCGAAACACCCCTCCCTTCTAGCGAAGGGGTTGAGGTGTGGGTGATTCCCCTCTCCTCTTACCTCTTGCCCCTTGACGGGGGAAGATTAAGATGGGGGTGAAAATCCCCACCCCCGCGAAAGCGGGGGCCCACTCGCCAACGGGAATCGCCAAACCAGTCACGCTCCCCCCTTGTTTCCCCCTCTCCCGTCCTGGGAGAGGGTTGGAGCCTGCCCCGTACTTGATACGGGGGTGAGGGTACTCCCAGTTAACTCACGCCCACCCCCCACTTGTCGTAACGCAATGACACCATCAAAGACGCACCTATACCACGGCAGGTGCATCAATCAACGCAAAAGCTGGGGAAAGGGGGTACTAGTAGCCGGCAGATCGCTGACGGGTAAAGCAGTCCTGACAGTAAACAGGACGAATGCCCCGTGGCTGGAAGGGGACCGTTGTCTCCACTCCGCACTCAGCGCATATGGCGTCGTACCGCTCTCTCTGGTACCCGCCGTCCCCGCGCTGGGCCCGCCGCGCCGAACGGCAGCTCGCGCACCGCTTGGGTTCATTGGTAAACCCTCTCGACGCAAAAAACTCTTGCTCTCCTACAGTGAAGACAAAAGGAGTTCCACAGTCCACACAGGTGATGGTCTTGTCCGATAATTCCACAGGGCTAATCCTCAATTTTGGCCGCAAGGCCAGTATGGCTGCGTCTCTCTGACGCAATCACAACATTATACACGTTTTTCTTTTCACCACAACCACCCAAAACCCACCATCACAACCCCCCATCTGCCCCAAAATCCCCCCCCCCCCTCTTCACCCTTCCCCCTTGACGGGGGAAGATTAAGATGGGGGTGATTCCCTCTCCTTATCCCCGCTCATCCTGAGCCCACTCGCCAACTAGAATCGCCAAACTCCGTCAACCACCCTTCCCCCTCGACGGGGGAAGGTTTGGATGGGGGTGACTCCCACCCCCAGAAAGGACCATTTCACCCCTTGCCACGAACTCCCACCCCTGCTACCATCCCAACCATGAAAACTATAGAACGCTTGTATAAGACCCTCGCCAGGCTGCTGGACCCTCTCAGCACACCCGAAGAGCCCCTCATGCGCGGCTCTCAACACCCACATCCAACAACCCCACTCCAGCCCGTCCAGATAATCAGGATATGGCAGATGCAAATGAAACGGAATCATCCGTAGGGGATTCAGGTTCGGGAGCATCGGTCCCAAGGGGGTCATCGTCGATGGGTATAGCGAGGGTGATGTCCACGTTGTTGTCCCTGTCGATGACGACCTGTTCCACGACCATCTGGAGAATCTCCCTGCGCTGCTCGTCGGTCAGCTCGTCCAGGCCCTTGCCGACTTCCTTGGCCCATGCGAGGACGGCCTCCAACATGCGCCGCTTCTCAGCCCCCGTCGCCTCCTGGGCGCGGTAGTAGTCCAGCTTCGCCCTGGCGCTCTCCAGCCGCTCGGTGATGTACCTGCGCTGGTGGTCAAGCTGGGCCTCGGTGATCTTCCCCGACACGAACAGCCTGATAGCCCGGTCCTCCTCCATCTGGATGCTCCGCATGTCACGCTCGGCCTGTGCTATCTCCTCCTCCAACCCGCCGTTCTCCTGGGCATTGAGGGTGTTGATCCCGGCGACGATGAGGTAGGGGTTCTGAAGCATCCGTTTCACCTCTCCCCATATCGGCTCCTCCAGCCGCTCTGCCCTGATGTAGTGGCGCGCCCGGCACTTGAGGCGGAGGCTATGCATCCCGTTGCACCTGTAGTACCGGCGGGGGGTGGGCAGGTCGTAGCGGTACTTCTTGCCGCGACGAACGTTGGTGGTGCTCCAGGTGGACTTGGCGTGAAAGCTGTGGCCGCACTCGCCGCATCTGAGGAGGTGCTGCAAGAGGTAGAGCACCTTCGTGTTCCTTTTGGCCCTGCTTCTCCGCTGTTTCTTCAGGGCCTGCGCCCGCTCCCAAGTCTCGTCGTCAATGATCTGCGGCACCGGCACCTCTATCCAGGTGTCCTCAGGCTGTTGGTAGACCTTGGTGCCCTCTTCGGTGGAGATGACGCGTTCCTTGCCGTAGACCCATGTGCCCGTGTAGGTTTCGTTCCTCAGAACGTAGTGGATGTAGGACTGACGCCACAGCTGCTTGCCCGTCTGGGTGGGGATGCCCTCGTCGGTCAACCGTATGGCGATTGATGGAGACCCCATCCCTTCGTGGATGTACATGTGGAAGATGCGCCTGACCACCTCGGCCTGCTCCTCCACGACCTCTGGCCTGCCGTCGTCCCCGATGCGGTAGCCGTAGGGGAGTTTGCCGGTGGGCACCCGTCCTTGTTTGGCTGTGCCGCGCTTGCCCAGGGTGGAACGCTCGCGGAAGTTGTCCAGCTCTATCTTGCCGATGGCTGCCATGAGGCCGAAGGTCTTCATGTCGATGGCGTCCATGACGGCTTCAAGCCGTATCTGGTGGGCTTCCACCACCTCCATGAGGGCGGCGGCGGGGTACATGCCCCTGCTGAGCCGGTCGGACTTCCAGCAGACGATGACGTCGAAGCGCCCACGTCTTGCGTCGGCCAGCATCCTCTGGAACTCCGGTCGCTTCTTCGACCACCCCCTGCCCACCTCGTGGTATCGGGCGACGATGGTCAGTCCTCTGCTCTCACAGTAGGCTTCCATCTCGCCCAACTGCTCGGAGATGGAGGTCTTGTCCTCGGTGTCCTGACTCTTGTCGGAGACGCGGGCGTAGATGGCCGCCCGGTTGGGTTCCGTCTTTCCGTTGGTGGTTCTAGCCATGTCTGCCTCATTCTTTTGTGTCATGTCTTCCCGGCAGGAATCCCAGGCGGGTTCTATGCGGGTTGGTATCGCTGGACGCTGATCTCGCTTTCCCTGGCCCGCATCCGCGATGCGTCGTGCCAAGCCTGCATACGCAGCAGCATGTCCATGTTCACGTCAAATGCCTTCTCGATGCGAAGGGCCATCTCCGGCGACAGCGAGGCGTTCGTGTTGAGCAGGTCGGAGAGGGTCGCCCTTCGTACGCCCAGAACCTCGGATGCCCTCTTCACGCTCAGACCCAACCCCTCTATCACTTCCGCGCGGATGTAGTCGCCCGGATGGGACGGCGTCATCCGTACTTTGATGTTGTCGTTGACCATCAGTGGTAGTCCTCCAGATGCAGCCTGTACGCGTGGCCGCCGCCCTCTTCAAAGGTGATCCGCCAGTTGCCGGACACCGAGACGCTCCATTCCAGACCTCGGTCGCCCGAAAGTCTGTGCACTCGCCAGCCGGGCGGGGCATCGGCGATGAAACCGTCCATGTCTTCAGACAGGATCATCACAGTCAGAATCCTGCGGACCCTACCGGCCAGTTCAGGGGGCAGGAATCGGGGGTCATCTTCCTCCAGCAGTCTGCGCACTCCTCTGTGGCGGACGGACCGAACGACCATGTCACTAGTGTACGCCTATACCGTACGATTGGCAAGTCCCTCTGGCCGGTCAGAAGGCGGGGAAGCATCGACGTGGTGGTGGAAGGGAAACAGGGTGGGGGGGGGGTCGGGCGTCGATCAGGATTCGAGACGGAGCGCATCATGCCTCCGTTTCGCCATGGTCTTTGGCGTGCGACTCGTCGGTGGGCGAGTCCTCCTGCGTAGCCTGCCCGTCCCCGGTGGCGTATCTGACCATCAGGGACATGAGGCGGCGCAGCCGGTCTTCGGCGTCGAGGCCGGGGTTGGAGAAGACCCTGATGACGCCTATGTCCGAGGCGTCGTTGCGGGGCTTGCCCCGTCTGTTCTGTCCGATTCTATCCCTCATGACAGTCCATCTACCGGTCTTTTCGCAGGGCGTAACGTTGCCCCTGCGCTCACCCCATAGGCTCTTCAGGAACAGCCGCTGTGCGTATATGCCTCTCTTGTATCGGCGTTGGCGAGGGTTATCTCGTTAGCGGGCGGCGACTGGGCCAGGGCGAGGTTGCTGGTGGGGATGGACACAAGCGCCGCCAAGAGCAGCGCGGCGGCGAGGGGCATCAGCCTCCTGGCTCTTCTAAGGGTCCGCCGGATGGTCGAGTGTCCTTCCAAAGTCGGTGCCTCCTCACGGGTGGAATCGCGATGATTTGCCATCGAGTGTGGAGGTCTGAAAAGACGAGCGTTATCCCTCGGAAGGGGTATTCATCCGTGCAACCGTTTCATTCGTGATAGCCCCTTCCAGGGGATACTCCGCCAAGGGGTCGCCGTGATGTCATGGGGTAGTACAGGGAAACGCGTCCGTGTACATGTTGTACATCTGGGCGGTTTGCAAAGCTGGAACAGGGGGAAAGCAGCCCCTACAGGACGTGAAAAGCGAACACTTTTTGTCAGGGACCGGTTGCGACGGGCTGGTACATAGCCCGTAGCTGAAGCGGTACATGTTGTACACCCTGAGAGAGTTGGCAGCCGTGTACAAAACGGGTACATGTTGTACCGGAGGAGGGACTGATGGAAGCGGGTGAGGTGGTCAAAACTGAAGGCGGAGACGTTGAAAAGGAGCACGTCCAGAGGCTCATGGCCCTGCTGCACGAGGTGGTGCGAAAAGAAGGGAGTCGCAAGGGAGCGGCGCGGGCGCTGGGGATAGACCGGCGGACCGTGGGTGCCTGCATGGATGGCGGGGGAATGACGTGGCGGCTCAGGGAGGCCCTGGAGCGGGGCCTCAGGGATGGGGTGGGCTCGGCTGCCGCCCGTCACCGGAGGCGTCACGACGCGCTGGAGCGTCGGGTGGAGGGGTTGGCGAAGGAGCTTCACGAGGGTCTGGATGCCGTCAGGGGCGAGGTCAAGACCCTGGGTGAGGAGCAGGGCCGCGCGTTGGCGAAGATCGAGGGAAAGCTGACTCGCCTGGAGACCAGGAGGGAGTCCACGGCGGAACCGACGGAGGCCCAGGACGCAACCGGAGACGCGCCGGAGAAGGCCCCGGCGACGGGCAAGCCGTCGGCGAGGGCCAGGTACCCGAAGCGGCTGTATCCTGATCTGGTGACGAGGGAGCCCGCTCCCGACGACGAGGAGGTCTTCGGCGAGGCGTGGCCCCTCATCGAGGAGTGGCGCGAAATCTGGAAGGCGGGACACGTGGGTACAGGCAAGGGCCTGGCCTGGCTGGAGACCGAGGAACGGGTCCGTAGCCTGGAGGTTGCCCTGCTCGAAGAGTACGAGATGACCCTGCCGCCGGAGACGGAGCCGCTGCACGGACTCTACCGAAGCACACAGCTCACCTGGCGCAGGGACACCCTCTGGGAGGTCCGCAGGGCGCTGGCGTGGAGATACCTGCTGTGGAAGGCGCTCACGTGCGGCTGTCAATGCTAAGTTAGATTTGACCCTTTTCCGCTAAGTTAGAACTGACCCACCTTGTCGTTAAGTCGCCTCCTTTCTGGCAAGCAAGAGTGCCTGTTGGATTTAGACGTCGCCGGAGCTAGCGGCTTCAGGCGATGTCGATAGCAGTTGATGGGAGGCGAAGAGTCCGGCCTGCCTCTTGCCTTTAAGCCGGTAGCTCTCGCCTCGGATGTTGAGGACGTGGCTGTGGTGCAGCAGCCGGTCCAGGATGGCCGAGGCGATGACGGTATCGCCCAGAAGCTCACCCCACTCGGCGAAGCCCTTGTTGGAGGTGAGGATGATGCTGCCCCGCTCATAGCGAGCCGACACCAGGGTGAAGAAGGCGGTGGAGGCGTCCCGGTCGTAAGGCCAGATGCCGAACTCGTCCACGATGAGTAGCTTGGGCGACAGGTAGACCCGCATGCGCCGTTGGAGGTTGTTCTCCACCCTGGCCTTCCTCAGGTCCTCCATCAGGTCGTAGGCTCGGACGAAGTAGGCCCCCTGGCTCTTCTCGATGGCCTTGAGCGCTAGGGCCACCGCCAGATGGGTCTTGCCCACACCTGGCGGTCCCAGGAGCAGCAGGTTGGTGGCTTCGGCGACGAAGGACAGGCCGGCCAGTTCCCGCACCTGTCGCTCGTCGATGGAGGGCTGGAACGAGAAGTCGAACTGCTCCAAGGTCCGGTGGAAGGGGAGGTGAGCCAGCTTCGTCCTGGTGGACATGTACCGCTCCTTCCGGGCGGCCACTTCCACGCCGAGTAGCTCTGCCAGCATCTCGGGGTAGGTCAGTTTCTTGGTGGCCGCAGCGTCCAGGGAGTTGTCCAGGGCTTCGACGGCCTGCTTGAGGCCCAGCGTCTCCAGGTGCTGGCGAGCCTGTTCCAGCGCGATCATCGCCCACCTCCCACCGCTGCCAACTCGTACACCTCCAGGGAGCGGCGCTCCACCTGGCCCACAGGGATCTGCACCGCCACGGCTTCCTTACGAGGACGATCATCGCCGCCGGGCAGTCCGTCCCACTGGCCCGGCAGTGTGAGGCGCTGACCGGTCCGCTGGGCTTGGGGATGCACCGCCAGCCGCACGTCGCCCGACCAGACCTCCACCGTACCGGCCCGCACACCCACCTGGACCGTCGAACCCGCCCAGCTCCAGGGCACGCCGTAGCGAGACCTCTCCCAGTGGACGTAGCCGTCCCTGGCCACCTTCCGCTCCTCCCGCATGTAGGGCGCAAGGCCCGAACGCGGCGGCAGGCTGCCCAGGTGGGCGAGCTCCTCAGCCAGCATCTCTCGGGGGACCCGGTGCGTCGTCCCATGGACTCGCCGATTGGCCACCGCATCGCACCACTCCAGGGCCTGGCGGTTCATGTCTGCGTCGTCGGTGAAGCGGACACCGGGCCACAGGTTGCCCCGGACGTACTTCACGCCGCTCTCCACCTTGCCCTTCGTCTGCGCTCGGTAGGGTCGGCACAGACGGAGGTCGAAGCCCATTCGCAGTGAGAAGTCCAGCATCCGGCTGTTCCACTCCGGCCTGCCCTCCCTGTCACGCCCCAGGACCACCACCTTGGCGTTGTCGTACAGGCAGCGGCGGGGAACACCACCGAAGTACTCGAAGGCGTTCAGATGGCACCTGATGAAGGTCGCCACGTCGGCGCGCCGGACGAACTCCACGTAGATGGTCCGAGACCAGCTCAGCACCATCACGAAGGCCCAGACCCGGTGCTTGCGCCCGTCCTCTCCGACATAGGCGAAGCTGCCCCAGTCCACCTGTGCCTGCTCGCCTGGCGCCGTCTCGAACCGCACCGTCGCACGGGGCTGACGCGGCCGACGCCGAGGCCGCACGTAGTTGGTCAGCGTCGGATAGCTGCCGTCGTAGCCCAACTCCCGGATCTCCCGCAGCAGCACCACGCAGTTGTCCACTCCCGCCGACAGCCGACCATCTATGTGACCCTTGTATGGGTCCAGCTTCGACCCCTGCTTCTCTCGCCGCTTGGCCTTGGGCACCTCGTCGGAGCGCACGTACTTGCGCACGGTGTTCCGGGAAATCCCCAACTCCCTCGATATCCCTCGGATCGAGCTTCCATCGCCCTTCAACTCGTACAACTCTCTCACTAACCCACCTCCTATCATTTGACTTGCTGCACCTCCTAATCGGTTTCCCGACGAAGATGCGTCCGCTATCGGGGTGGGTCAATTCCAAATTAGCGCTACTGGGTCAGTTTAGAGTTAGCACTAACACGGCCTGTGGCGGAGCCGCTGGTGGCCGGCGCGGCGCGCTTAGGGTTTCGTGGAACTGGACAGAACACTTTGGGTGCGGGCGCCGCGAAACCCTTCCATCCGCTCAACCGTTCGGCAATAATGGAGTCAGTTTCAGGCTTTTCCAGTTGTTTCGTGCCGAGAAACCTGGAGGGTTCCCGTCCCCCGAATCCGGGACCGGCTGCGTAGGATCGAGCACCGCGCTCTCTGAAAGCCACCCAGGGGGTCAGACCGGAGGGATCGAGCACTGCGCTCTCCCGAAGGCCGCCCCGGAGGGACACATTCGCAGCGGCAGAGGCGCGTTTCGCTTCGGCCCCTCGGACACCTAGGTCGAGGTGCGCCCGTCGCAAGTCGACCCGGCCCTCACGAATGCGCGGCTGTCCCGGAGCCCTTACGCCCCGGACTGACCACCTCTTCCCTCACGCTGGCCAATTCACGCTAAGCCGGGATGCGGGATGGAGCCTGCGTTGGAAAGTTCACCAAGGCGGCGGATACGAAGCTCAAAGCACACGAAGGAGGCATTGAAAGCATGGAAGCATTGCGGACACACGACATCGGAGAAGGAGGTGACGGACACATGGAATCGACGTTGACGGACATCGACGAAACGACGGGATTGGACGTGAAGGATATCTACGTGGGGCCGAGCGCGCTGTGGGTTGCCAAGCGGCTGCCGCATCGGGTCAGGTTCCACGACGGCTGGTTCTGGACGACGGCGACGTGCCACAGCCGGCAGGACGACGGCCTGGCTTTCCGGCAGAGACCCGACGGCGAGGGCATAGACGCGCGCTGCCACACCGGGGACTGTTCTCCGGAGGTGGCTGCTTCTGCCCTCGGTGGTCAGGCAGGATGGCCGATCCGGTGGGCCTACGAGCCCCTGGACGGGAAGATTGACAGGCTCTGGTGGATCAGGTACTGGCCCAGGTGGCGGCTCGAATCGTACGCAGTTGCGGCGCTGGCTTTCGCCATGCCGCTGCTCCTCGGCCATGGCCCGGAGTCGGCGATCCTCGCCGTCCTCGCGTTCACCGTAGGGGCGTTGCTGACGTTGATACACCAAGCGCGGCGACTGTCGAGGAGATTCCTCCGCTGACGGTCCTGAAGATCACATAGCGCGTCCCATTCAAAGGGGTCGCTCTCATTCCGGGAGCGGCCCCTTCTTCTTTGCCCGCAAGCGGGCGTAACGGATTCAAGGCAACACAAACACAGGCACGTAGGAGGTGCGAAATGACGACGGCGACATTGGCGACTCACGGACAGACGATGGACACGGAGACGATGCGGCCCCGGCGCAGCCTCGAGGAGCTGGTGGACAACCTGATCGACTCGCTGTTCTCTGCGAACACGGAGACCGAGACGGCGGAGCGGAGCGCGACGCGCTCCATCCACGAGACCCGACGGCTCAGGCAGTCGGGAAACGTGGACGGCGCGCTGGCGGCGCTGGGCAGTGCGAACGTGGCGCAGGCGACGCCGAGGGAGGCTCGCTGGGCCTTCTCCGAGTGGAAGGCATTGGTGAAGCGGCGGTTCGGTGACCGGGGGGCGCTTCTCTACACCCAGGGTACGGGAAGGGCCTCGGCGCTGGTTCCCCACGGCAACGGGACGCTGGAGGTCGCTGCGGTCCTGGGAATGCGCTGGCGGCCCGGCAAGGTCGTTTCGGGGCGCAGCCTCCGGGGGCTGCGGCCCTTGGCGAAGGCTTGTCCTTGACCAACGGTCCCGGCACTCTCCCCCGGGTGACGCCTCCCCGGTGCGCCTGACCTTCCAACCCGGGCGAGGACGCGCCGTCCTCTTGACTCTGTTTGGTTGAGCTTTGCGCTCCGCTAGCTAACGGCCCCTCGTCCCGGCTCTCCAAGCCGTTCCACACGTCGGAGCCTGCCCGCTCCGCCCCCTTGCTTGCGGGACCCGGTCCCGCACCACCCATCCACTCACCCACCCAGGAGGAACTATGCCCAACGCACGACGGGCATTGACATTGCCCGCACACGGCTTCCCCACGTAGAGCCTGCCCAGTACAGCGACACGGAGGACGCCGCACGGCCATCGGCCAAAGCGACACAAAACCCACGGAGACAGTCCCGGCATTCGGGACAACCAATTCGAGCGGGACTGTCTCCACCCCACGGGGGTGGTGGGCCGTCCCGCTTCTTCATTCAAAGGAGAAGCGACATGACGACGGCAACCACGACGAGGACCAATAGGACCAAGGACACGGAAACCACGACGGATGCGGCGGCGCCCGCCGAGCGCAGGGGCAGGCCCGAGAGCGAACTCAGGGCGGCGGCCCGCAAGCGCGGCCTCACCTTGAAGGAGCTTGCGGCCCTGATGGGCGTCAGCGCAAGCCACCTCTCCCAGGTCGGCACGGGCAAGAAGCCCTGGACCCCCAACCTGCGGGAGAAGGCGATGGCTGTGCTGGGCGAGGTCCCCGGACAGGGCATCGTCTACCGACAGGGCGGCGAGGTCACCTCCGAGAGTTCCTACATCCGGGAGACCGCGCGGACCCTCGGAATGACCATGCTGGAACTCTCCGACCGGTCGGGGGTCTCCTACGGCTACCTCACCCAGGTGGCCCGTGGCCGCAGGAACATGGGACCCAAGGTGCAGGCCAGCATCGAGTCGGTCCTGAACGCTCCGGCCAGGGTCGCCCCCGCACAGTGCGCCAACCGACAGTGCGACGTGATCGAGAGTGAGGCCAGCAGCTTCATCCGGGAGACCGCCCGTGCCCTCGGACTAACCATGAGGGAGCTGGCCGAGAAGGTCGGCGTGTCCGCCGGGTACCTCAGCCAGGTGTCCAGAGGGCACCGTAGCATGGGGGTGAAGCTCCAGGCCAGGGTCGAGGCCATGCTTGGGGGACGGGCGAAGGTCGCGTCCGCCCAGTGTCCCAACCTCGACCAACAGGCCGTCTGGGACCGGATGAAGGAGCTCGACGTCAGCCAGAACGAGGTGGCGCGTAGGGCGGGCATCAGCTCCGGTCACCTCTCCCAGATCATGAACGGCAGAAGCACCCCGTCAGCCGTGGTCCTCAGGAAGCTGCACGGGGCGCTGTTCCGGCGGACGAAGGCCGATGAGCGGGTGATGCCCGCGGCCTTGAAGGTCCTGGGCTGGAAGAAGGGGGAGCGCAGCGGGATGGTGGTGCACGGCGCTCGCGGCAGGGACGGCACGGCCAGGGGCGGCGCGGTCCGCGTCGGTGGGCGGGTGCCCTGGGGCGCGGAGGTGGAGTACGCCTTCCGCGCCGGGTACGACGGCGTAGGGAAGGTGTCCGTGGATCACGTGGTCGCCCCGGGCTACGCCGCACTGCTGACACAGCCCCAGACTGGAGCCGCGTAAGGGAATCCGCAGCATGGACGGCCCAGACGGAGCCGCACACAAGACGAGGCTTGCTGGCTGACGGAGCTTCGCACTCTCAAGCAGACATCCAGGGCGTTTGCCGGAACCCAAGCCCCCGGTGGGGGCGTAGTGCGTCTTCTGTAGACCGCCCCAGGCGGGGCAGCGCAGCGCACTTGGGTTCCGGCGGCGTCCTCCGGTCACCAAGCATCAGGAGGACGACACCATGAACCTCGGAGATGTCATAGACACCTATCGCGACGCCGTCGCCCAGCGGGTGGTGGCGTCCTACCCGCCGCTGTACCGGCCCCCGCATCAAGTGCGGGACAGGCTCTCGGAGAACGGCGGCGAGTTGCCCCGCCTGCTCAGGAATCCCTGGGGACGCAGGCCGACGCCATCAGGGGCGCGGCCCTCTCCCTACAGGCCCACCCGGGGCGCCGTCCGCGGTGCGGTAGACGCGACATGCCATGGTCAGCGTGATTGACGGATTCTTGCCCATAGCCGGAGCATCCCGCCGACGCTTACCGCCGCCAGCGTGGCCACAATCAGGCCCGTCTTCACCACGGTGAACACGGCGGCCAGCCAGGTCAGCGGAGAGGGCTCACCGTCGTAGCTCAGGGCCAGCACAGCGACCGTGGTATTCTCCAGCACGTCCGCAAGGGCGAGGGCCAGCGGCAGAAGATACAGCGGCGCTCCGCCTCGAAAGAGCCGGAACAGCAGAATCGCGAATAGCAGGCCGTACGAGGCCGGAAAGAGCATGTCGACGGTGAGCGCGGTGGTCGCATAGACGACCCTTGCGCCGGCGTCGAGCCGGTCCAGAGCGTCGAAGAGGGCCGCCGCCTCTCCGGGCGTGTACCAGCCCCGACCGTCGAGCAGGTCCAGTCCTCCCAACCGCACCTGCCGCCAGGCGAGTCCCGCCACACAACCGACGGCGCCAATCAGGGCTGCGACCGTCATTCGCCAGGTTGCGAATCGCTCCACCATCCTGCCCATCTGCAATGCCTTCACCTCCGGTAGACCGGGCGCCTCCTCAGGACCTGCCCATCACCCGCCCCGCGGCTAGAGCAAGGGGGCCTGGGCGGTGTTGCCGCAGGCCCCCTTCCGTTCTCTTGCCGGTCCGGCCCGGCGGACTAGTCGTCGTCCACGATGGTCATGGTTCCCACGGCGTCGGGCGGGTAGAGGGTCCCGGGCAGGTACGCCTCCACCGCGAAGTACTCGTCCGGCTCCTCCTCGTCGTCCTGCTCCAGCCACACCTCCGCCGTCAGCTCCGTCACCCCCGGCGCGAACACCAGCTCACCCTCCGTGTACTGATAGTCGGTCATGTGCGCCCGGTCGTCCAGCAGGTGGTACGCAGGCGCGGTGTTCCATCTGATCCTGATCTCCTCGGTGGACGCCTCGGACAGCCGCACCCGGAACTCCAGCACGTCGCCCTCCACCGCCGACGCGGCCTCGACGGTGACGGTTATCTCCACCTCCGGCGCAGCATCGTCGTTGTCGGCAACGCCGACCGTGGCCGCGCCCTGGGACGAGGACACCGTGTAGCCGCTGCCCCCGTTCACCGTCGCCGTCACCGAACCGTCGGTCTCGTCCGTACTGTCGTCGGTGGTGCCCACGGTGAGGGTGACGCTGCCCGTGGTGGGGACGGTCACCGTCCGCTTCCCCGTGGTCGCGCCGTAGTCGCCGCTCTGGGACACCGTGACGCTCACGTCCAGGTTGGACGCCGGGGCCGGGCTGGCCGTCACCGTGAAGACGGCGTCGCCGCCCTCGGTCACCCCGCTGCCAGCGCTGACGCTCACCACCGGCGTGGGGGCGGCGTCGTTGTCGGCCACGCCGACCGTGGCCGCGCCCTGGGACGACGACACCGTGTAGCCGCTGCCCGCGTTCACCGTTGCCGTCACCGACCCGTCGGTCTCGTCTGCGTCGTCGTCGGTGGTGTCCACGGTGAAGGTGACGCTGCCCGTGGTGGGTATCGTCACCGTGCGCTGGCCCGTGGTGGCGCCGTAGTCGCCGCTCTGGGACATCGTCACGCTGACGTCCAGGTTGGCCGCCGGGGCCGGGCTGGCCGTCACCGTGAAGACGGCGTCCCCGCCCTCGGTTATCCCGCTGCCAGCGGTGACGCTCACCACCGGCGTGGGGGCGTCGTCGTTGTCGGACACGCCGACCGTGGCCGTGCCCTGCGATGAGGACACCGTGTAGCCGCTGCCCGCGTTCACCGTGGCCGTCACCGAACCGTCGGTCTCGTCAGTAGTGTCGTCCGTGGTGCCGACGGTGAGGGTGACGCTGCCCGTGGTGGGGACGGTCACCGTGCGCCGGCCCGTGGTGGCGCCGTAGTCGCCGCTCTGGGAGACCGTGACGCTGACGTCGAGATTCGCGGTCGGGGCCGGGCTGGCCGTCACCGTGAAGACGACGTCCCCACCCTCGGTCACCCCGCTTCCAGCGGTGACGCTCACCACCGGCGTGGGGGCGTCGTCGTTGTCGGACACCGCCACCGTGGCCGCGCCCTGGGTCGAGGACACCGTGTAGCCGCTGCCCGCGTTCACCGTGGCCGTCACCGAGCCGTCGGTCTCGTCGTCGTCGTCGTCGGTGGTGCCCACGGTGAGGGTGACGCTGCCCGTGGTGGGGACGGTCACCGTGCGCTGGCCCGTCGTCGCGCCGTAGTCGCCGCTCTGCGACACCGTGACGCTCACGTCCAGATTGGACGCCGGGGCCGGGCTGGCCGTCACCGTGAAGGTGGCGTCGCCGCCCTCGGTGATGCCGCTGCCCGCAGTGACGCTCACCTCAGGCGTGGGCGGCGGCGGCGGCGTTTGCGCTGACGCCGCTTCCAGCGCCGTCAACTCGGCAACCACCTCGTCCCACACCGGGCTGCTGTGATTGTCCGCCATCTCCTGGGCCTCGGACGCCGTCATCGGGCCGCCCGTGACGCCGGCGCCGTCGTGCTCGCCGAAGGCGACGAGCACCCGGTTCCAGCGGTTCACGTGGGCCGTGCCGTGCTGCGTCTGCGACGCCAGCTCCCTGACCTTCGCGATCACGTCCGGGTCCACCGTGTAGCCCGTCTGCTCCTCAACGACCGGGTCGTCGTTGTCTGCGACGTCGGCCGTCTCCGACGACGGCGCGCCCACCGTGTAGTCGCTGCCCGCGTTCAGCGTCAGCGTGACCGAGCCGTCCGGCTCGTCCAACTCGTCGTCCGTGGTGGTTATGGTCACCGTGGCGCTGCCCGAAGTCGGGATGGTCACGCTGACGGGCAGCGTCCCGTACCCGAAGTCGCCGGTCGTGGCGACCGTCACGCTCACCGCCAGGTCCGCAGCCGGGGCCGGGCTGGCCGTCACCGTGAAGCTGGCGGCACCGCCCTCGGTCACCCCGCTGCCAGCGGTGACGCTCACCACGGGCGTGGAGGCGTCGTCGTTGTCGGACACGGCCACCGTGGCCGCGCCCTGGGACGAGGACACCGTGTAGCCGCTGCCCGCGTTCACCGTGGCCGTCACCGAGCCGTCTGTTTCGTCGGTAGTATCGTCCGTGGTGCCCACAGTGATGGTGACGCTGCCCGTGGTGGGTATCGTCACCGTCCGCTGGCCCGTGGTCGCGCCGTAGTCGCCGCTCTGCGACACCGTGACGCTCACGTCCAGGTTGGACGAAGGCGCCGGGCTGGCCGTCACCGTGAAGGTTGCGTCCCCGCCCTCGGTCACCCCGCTGCCGCCGGTGATACTCACCTCGGGCGTGGGCGGCGGCGGCGGCGTCTGCGCCGCGGCCGCTTCCAGGGCGGTCAGCTCGACGACCACCAGGTCCCACACCGGGCTGCTGTGATTGTCGGCCATGTCCTGGGCCTCGGCCGCCGTCATCGGGCCGCCGGTGACGCCGGTGCCGTCGTGCTCGCCGAAGGCCAGCAGCACCCGGTTCCAGCGGTTCACGTGGGCCGTCCCGTGCTGGGTCTGCGACGCCAGCTCCTTGACCCTGGCGATCGTTCCCTGGTTGACCGTGTAGCCGCCGTCGTCGTCGGACACGACCACGACGGCCGTCCCCTGGGACGAGGACACCCGGTAGTCGAGGTTGGCGCTGGCGTCGACGGTGACCGTGACCGATCCGTCGGGCTCGTCCACCTCGTCGTTGGTGGTGGCCACCGTCAGCGTGGCGTAGCCCGCCGTCGGGATGGTCACCGTCCGATGTTCCATGGATATCCCGGAGTCGTCGCTCTGCGACACCGTGACGCTCACGTCCAGGTCCGCAGCCGGCGCCGGGTTGGCGCTGACCGTGAAGGTCGCGTCCCCGCCCTCGGTCACGTTGCCGTCGGCGGTCACGCTGATCACCGGCACGGACGTGTTGGGCGCGGGCGTCTCGAAGTCCACCGTGAAGGTCTTCGGCGTCGCGCCGGCGGCCAGGGTCCGCACGGTGATCTTGTCCAGCTGGGTCGTCCCGTGAAGGACGGAGACCACGTAATGCGACTGCGGGTCGAGGCCGGTGAGCTGGTGCTCGGTGGCGGTGGTCGTGACTTCCGTCAGGACCGGAATGCCCGTGAAGCTCTCGTGCCAGACGACCAGGTAGGACGCGCCGTCCCCCTGCGGCTTCCAGGCGACGGTCGCCGTGGTGTCGGAGACGCGCTTGAGCTGGACCGGCGGCGGCGGCGGCAGGTCGTTGTTGGCGATATAGACCGAGGCGTAGCTCCTGAACCTGTTCAGCCGGTAGCCCTCGCCGAACTGCACCGTCGCGCCGAGCATCCCGTTGGAGCCCCAACCGGTGTCGTCGACGGTGGGGATGGTGAACGAGACGCTGCCGCCGGTGGGCACGTTGACCGTGCGCTCGCCCAGGTGCTGGGCGGCGACCACGGAGCCGGGGCCGGCCACGCCCACCCTGACGTCCAGCGGCGCGTCGGGCGCGGGGTTCACGGTGACCGTGTAGACCGCGTCCTCGCCCTCGGTGATCGTCCCGCCGGCGACGCTGATCGACACCTCGGGCACCCGCTCCACGATCACCGACGTGGGCTCCGCCTCCACGGGCGAGCCCGCCGCAAGGGTGGTGAAGCGAATCACCGGGCTGGCGGTGCTCAGCTGCGTCGCGCCGTGGTCGGCGTAGTAGACCACCGCCCGGTACTCGGTGTCCGGCTCCAGGTGGCGGATGTTCCAGGCCGGGTCGTTGGGCTCGGCCCCGAACCAGGCCTCGTCGGCCGGGACGCCGGGGAAGGGCGACGTGGTGGACCAGTAGCGCACCTCGTAGCCCTCGGCCCCGACCACCTGCGGCCAGCTCAGGTCGATGCCCGTGTCGGACAGGTTGGCGTAGCTCAGGTCGCCCACGCGCTCCACCACCGGGTCGGGCAGGTCGCCCAGCAGCCGCTGGCAGCCCACGCAGGAGCCCAGCGTGCGGTGGAAGCTGAAGCTGTCGGTGCGCACCGTCTTCGGCGGCGTCTCCGTCGAGATCTGGTTGTCGCTGCGCTCGTACAGCTTGTAGCCCTCGACCTGGAAGGTCACGTTGCCGACCACGTTGGCGCCGACGTGGATGTCGACCTGGACCGGCGTGCGGCTGACCGTGACCGAGCCGGCGCTGACGGCAGAGTCAGTTCTGAAGGTGTGCAGGTGCGATGCGGCGGGGCTGGTGAACCAGACCCGGTGGGACCGGAAGTACTCCGACGTGCCGCTGCGCAACAGCGGCTTGGCGAAGTCGGCGCTGATGGAGAAGCGCTTGTCCTGGTCCGCCGGCGGGTCGTTCTTCGTCCGCACCCAGAAGTAGTGCGCCTTGCGCCCCGTGTTCAGCGAGGCCGGGAAGGCCAGATTGAGCCCGCCGTCCTCGATGGACGTCCAGGTGGTCCCGTCGTCGATGGAGAACTCCAGGGTCTGCTCCCACTCGTCGTCGTCCCTGATGATGAGCGGCACCCGCACCTCGGGGTAGTCGAAGCCTCCCACCTGGTACAGCACGCCATTTTCATAGAAGTTGTGGCCGACGGCGTGGGGCCGGTGGATCAGGAACGTCCCGTGGTCGAAGGCGTCGCTGTCCTGCCCGGCGGCGAGGCTCACCGGACGCCACTTGTTGGCGTCGCTCTCGTAGACGGACTGCGACGAGAAGGGGCAGCCGTCGTGCCGGTCCAGCAGCGGGCCGGCGGTGCTGCCGTAGCCGAAATGTATCCCATCCCGGCCAAGCCCTTCGACGATGGGGTCGCCCAGGTTGTAGGGGCTGCGGCTCCCGGTGTGGCACATCAGCCGGTCCCGGTCCGGTTTGCCCGGCCCGATGTAGCCGCCGAAGTGGCTGAGCGGCTCACCCACCTGGCTGGCGACGTAGAAGTGCCGGCGCTCGTGGGGGTCCACCGCCTGCCACTGGTAGGTCACCGCCGGGCCGCCCTCGGTCAGCGTGATGGTGGGCGGCGGGTCGTGCCTGGTGTAGTTGGCGATCACCCAGCCCGTGTCGCAGTCGTTGCCCGAGATCGTGCCCGCGCAGGTGCGGAACTGCACGAAGGCGTCGGCGGCCCCCAGGTTCAGGCCGATCTTGAGCGCCTCGGAGTGGGTGCTCCAGGAGACGGCGGGGTTGGGGTAGAGCGACCAGGAACTGTGGCCGTCGCCGATGCTCCAGCCCTCGGGCAGGCGCAGGCCCCGCAGGCGCTCGGAGTTCGACGCGGTGGCGCGAAGGGCGTACGTGCTGTTGGGCTGCACGGACGCGTCGTATACATACACCCAGTAGGTGGTGTTCGGCTCCAGCCGCAGCCCCGAACCGTCGTTGCCCTGGTAGGTGAAGGTGAAGGTCCGGTCGGCGCTGCCCACCGGCATGGAGGGGCGCGCCAGATCGGCCAGGACGTCGGCGGCGGTACTGCCCGGCGAGCCGCCGGAGCCGGCCCAGATCTGTACCCGCAGATCACGGGCGGCGTCGGAGTCGCCGATCTCGGCAAACTCGACGTCGACGCTGTTGAGGCGGTAGTGGCCGCCGTTCCTGCCCGTCGTGAACGACTGCGCGCGGTCACGTACGGTACCGGCAGTCGTCACGGTCAACGCCGCGCCGTCCGCCTGGCCCAGGTTGCTCATCACCGCCGGCTCACCGGGCGGCGCGTTCACCGGCGTGGGCTCCACCCGGAACAGGGGCGAGATGCCGTAGAACGCGTGGTCCTGGGTGCTGGCGATGGTGTTGTAGCTGATGGGGCCGGTGTCCGCGTCGGTGGTCGAGAACCGTCCGCGCCGGGCGTTGCTGGCGCCCAGAGGGTTCGCCTCCTTCGCACCGTCGGTCCTGGTGCCGGTCCACGGCCAGTCGTTCGAGGTGCTCCTCTCGCCGCTCTCGAAGCGCCGGTCCGCCATCGCCCAGTTCTCCCAGGTGTCGGACCAGAAGCCGGCGTTGTTCGCCGCGACGCGCTCGCCGTTCAGCCAGTAGATGGGCGCGTCCGTGTGCCCAGCGTTGTTGGGGTTGGTCCGGGTGTGGTCCCGGGCGTCCACCGCGGCGGTGGAGCCCACCACCCGGAAGTGGTCGGCGTAGCGCCGGATGGCGGCGTGCCCGTCGCGGGCCGCCTCCCGCACGTGGGCGTCGTAGACGCCGATGTCGGCGGCGGTGGCGTCGCGGTGGTCTTCGGTCATGAACAGCAGCCGGAACGTCTCGCCCGCGCCCAGACCGAGCGGCTTCAGCGGCCAGTCCAGGGGCACGGTGTAGGAACCGTCCGCGTGGGGCAGCAGCCGGCCGTTGATGCTGATAAGCGCGGAAGCGGTATCCGTGCTCCAGGAGGCCGAGGTGTTCCACATCCGCCATAGGTAGTTGTCGGCGATGCTGAAGCCAGCCGCGCCGGCGGTGTCCTCGGCGTCCGAGTCGGTGAAGCGGATCCTGTTGTCGCTGGTCGGGACTGCGGTGAGGTCCAGCACCACCCAGTAGGTGGTGTCCGGCTCCAGTGGCAGGGGCGCATGCGTGAATCCGTAGGTCCGCCTCGTGTTCGACGTTGTGAAGTCGGGGTTCGTCAGTGTGCCGACGACCGCGCCCGGCTCTCCGCCGGAGTCGCTGTTGATGGTGACCGTCAGCTTGGAGGCCAGCGCGCCGTCGCGGACCGCGTTGAAAAGGAAGTCGACGGCGGTCAGGATGTACCCCGTGGGGTTGCTGCCGGTCGTGAACGCCTGCGCGTAGTCCGCATGAGCCGAAACAGAGCTGTCTGCTTGGCCCAGGTTGCTGACCAGCGGCGGGTCGTCGTCCCGCACCCGGACCGTCGCCGTCCCCAGCGACGTGGCCAGGTCGTAGTCCGACCCGTCCACCAGCGTCACCGTGACCGAGCCGTGGGCTTCGTCCACGTCGTCGTTGGTGGTGGGGATCTCCAGCGTCGCGGTGCCCGAGGCCGGGATGGTGACGCTGGTGGGCAGCGCGCCGTACCCGAAGTCCCCGGTCGTGGTCACCGTCACGCTCACCGGCAGGTCTGCCGTGGGCGCCGGGACCGCCGTCAGCGTGAAGCTGGCGCTGACGCCCTCGGTGACGGCGCCGTCGCCAAGGATGCTCACCCGCGACGGCTGCGGCTTGCTGACGCCGTCGAGGCTGATTTGCAGTGACTCATTCGGGGCGTTGCCCCATCCGCCTGTCGAGGCAACGGGTCTATCCAAATAGTTGTGGCTGATGCTCCAGCCGGGCAGGCCTCCGCTGTCCTCGTTGTCCGAAACCGTGTAATCCAAAGAGCTGCTACCCCGACTAACGCTCATATCGATCACGAGGAAGTAGGTGGCGCTCCCCTCAAGGTCGATGCCCGCGCTGGTGAAGGTCAGCGTCTGGTCCGAGGTGGAGGCGGGAAAGCTGGCGGGGTTGGTCAGGGTCCCCAGCGAGCTGCCCGGAGACCCGCCGGAGGCGGCGTGGATGCTGGCGGTGAGGTCCGAAGAGCTGAAGCCGCTTTGGATAGCGTTGAATCGCACGTCGACGCTGCGCAGGCTGTAGCCGAAGCTGTTGCTGCCGGTGGTGAAGGCCTGAGCGATATCGTTGGACAGATTTACTGAACCAGCGTCCGCCTGGCCGGTGTTGGCGACGAAGGTCTCCGTCTCGACGGTCTCGACGGCCCTGCCGTGGATGGTCATCTTGCGGGACTGGCTGAACGAGGTCCAGGCGCCCGAGGTGTTCCAGGTCCGGTAGTGGCCGTCGTCGGCGATGGTCCAGCCGTCCGCGCCGCCGGCGTCCTCGGCGTCCGACGCGGTGTTCTGGATGGTGTTGGCGCCGGGCAACAGGACCAGGGTGACGTCCAGCACCGCCCAGTACGTGGTGTTCGCCGCGAGCGCCACGCCCGAGTGCGTGAAGCTGTTCGTGCCGGCGGCAATCGTGCCGGGCTTGGTCAGGGTGGCGACCACCGCGCCCGGCGCTCCGCTGCTGTCGCTTCTGATCTCGGCAGCCAGCTTCCCCGCCAGCCCGCCGTCGTTGATTTGCGGAAACGAGAAGTCGACGCCCGTCAGGGTGTACCCGCCGGCGTTGGCGCCCGTCGTGAACGCCTGGGCGTGGTCGTGCTGTACGAAGTTGCCGGTGCCGCCGTTCGCCTGCCCGAAGTTCGAAACCAGGAAAGGCTTGCTGACGCCGCCGAGGCTGAGTTTCGGTGATGACGTGCTGGTGGTCCATGCGGCTGTTGAGGAAAATGCTCTAAACAAAGTGCCGTCGCTGATGCTCCAACCGGCCAGGGCTCCGCTGTCCTCGGCGTCCGAAGTCGTCAAGCGCAGATTCGAAAAGGGCTCACCACTGCTAATGTCAATCACTAGGAAGTAGGTGGTACTCGCCGCAAGGTCGATGCCCGCGCTGGTGAAGGCCAGCGTCTGGTCCGAGCTGGAGACGGGAAAGCTGGCGGGCTTGGTCAGGGTCCCGAGGGAGCTGCCCGGAGACCCGCTGGAGTCGGTGTGGATGCTGGCGGTGAGGGATGAAGAGCTGAAGCCGCTGTGGATAGAGGCGAATTCCACGGCGACGCTGGTCAGGGAGTACCCACCCGGGTTGCTGCCGGTGGTGAAGGCGTGGGCGTAGTCATTGGACAGAGATGTAGCAGCCCCGTCTGCCTGGCCGGTGTTGGCGACGAAGGTCTGCGTCGCCTGCTGCGCAGAGGCTGTTTCAGTCCCTCCAGACAGCAGCACGAACAGCGCCGCCGCCAGCAGGGTCAACGTGAGGAAGGTTCTGGCGGGGCGCCTCAATGAAAGAGAACCCCCACGAAATGCGGGGGGGGGGGTGAAGCTCCGCAGCGCGTTGGTCATGTCGTCGAACCTCCTGTGTCGCCCGACTTATGCCGCGACGCCGTGCGGGCGCTGGATCACTCTGCTTCTAGCTCAAATAGGTATCTGCCGTAAACGGCCAGTGTATATAATCCGCCAATCTGGAGGCGGATGTCAATAGCGGCACCGCTGTGGTGGGCGAACTTTTGCCTGGTATTCCTTGCCCTACCGGTCTGCCGGCAAGGCTACGCTCCCTGGCTACGGAGCCGCTCCTCCAACTCCCTGACTCGGGCTTCGGCAGCCTCGGCGCGGGCTTGCTCTGTGTCGGCGCGGACTTCGGCGGCGAAGCGGACTTCCCGTTCAGCCTCGGCGCGGGCTATCTGGCCTTCAAGGGTGGCGATGGGCTCCCCAGTGGCGGGGTCGTAGAACAGCAGCTCACCATCCGACCATCGCAGATTCAGGCCCAACACGGCACTGTATCCCTGGAGGACTCCGTTGGGCAGCTCCTCTATCTCCACTGCAACGTACGCGCCCTCAACCAGCCGGTCTCCGGCCAATCGCTCCGCGGCGTTGCGACCCTTCTCGTCGAACCGCCAGTATTCGGGGATGCCCAGAGCCGCGTAGTCATCACGCTTCTCCACCCGGTCCGTCCGCCCGCTGCTTGGCGACACGACCTCCATGACCAGGTCCGGCGTCTTCCCCTGCTCCGAGATCACGTAGGCGTTGCTCCTGCGGTAGGCTTCCGGGTCCACCCCGAAGGCCACCAGCAGGTCGGGATAGCGCACCCCGGCCAGGCTTCGAGTGGGAGCCAGCGCCAGGTAGTGCTCCCCTGCCACCAGCGTCGTCTCACGGTTGCCCAAGTGTACCGCCAGGGAATGGGCCGTGCCCGTAATCGTCAGATGGTCAAAGCTGGTCATCTTGTCGTCCGGGTCTTCCGGCGGGTCCGGAAACACGAAGGTTCCCCGAACACCCGGCTTCCTGGCAAATGTCGTGTCTGGCGTCGTCATATCTCACCCGACAGTCGGCCCGGAGCCTGCGCCATCTCCAACCGACACCGGCGCATCCACTCCTCGGCCCCTCCAACAAGGTATTCTGTTACGCGCCACATTCTACTACACCTGTCCAGCGCGCGGAAAGGACCGGGCGCAGTCGTTTGCAGGACGAGGCAGACAGTCCAACGATCCCCAGCCACATCTTGCAGACAATGCCATCTACCGTCCTGCTCGATCGGCGATTCATCACCTACCATAAGGTTTGAAGCTCCCCAGCCCCACCGTCCATGAGTACCTGAATTTTCCGTTGCTATTGTGTCTTTCACATGAGTATCAAAAAATTCCGCCAAAACCCTCGAAAAACGCAGAAAACGAAAAACAAGCCCAAAATCAGACAAATTCGTGCCTGCAGCGGCCCCAAAAGCCCCTCATTCGATTTGCAAATCGAATCAACCCCAAACCTGAGAATCCTGAAACGAACCCTTCGTTTCCCATTCGTTTCAGATTCGTTCTGGATAGCGCGTATCAAAAAGCTCTACAGCCATGCAACGCCTGCCCTCCAGGTTCCCCACTACCCATCCCAACCCTATTCCCCCTATAATATCCTCCAACCTCTTCCGTAGGGGCGGGTTTCAAACTCGCCCTTCCGCTGGCCAACCAACCACACTTGAAGGAGCAGCAGCATGAGACTCAAGGACAAGGTCGCCCTCATCTCCGGTGGCGCCCGCGGCATGGGAGCCGTCGAAGCCAAACTCTTCGCCTCAGAGGGCGCCAGCGTCATCATCGGCGATATCCTCGAAGATGAAGGACGCCAAGTCGAAGCCGACATCACAGCCTCAGGCGGCAACGCCCGCTTCATCAGGCTCGACGTCACCCGGGAGGACGACTGGCAGGCCGCCGTCGACCTCGCCGTCTCCGACTTTGGCAAGCTGGATGTCCTCGTCAACAACGCCGGCATCGGCGGCACCCCCTGGCTCGGCGACCTCTCCAAGAAGGCCTGGGACGCCATCATGGACGTCAACTCCACCGGCGTCTACCTCGGCACCGTAGCCGCCATCCCCGCCATGAAGAACGCCGGCGGCGGCTCCATCATCAACATCTCCTCCCAGCTCGGCATCGTCGGCGCTGACACCGGTCATCCCGCCTACCAGGCCTCCAAGGGCTCCGTACGCATCTTCACCAAGTCCATCGCCATCCACCACGCCAAAGACAACATCCGCTGCAACTCCGTCCATCCCGGCCCCATCGAGACCCCCATGACGGCCAACATGAACGACAACGAGGAGTTCGGAAAGTACATGCTCTCCAAGATTCCCATGGGCCGCGTTGGCCAGCCCGAAGAGGTCGCCTACGGTGTCCTCTACCTCGCCTCCGACGAGTCCTCCTACGTAACTGGCTCCGAACTCGTCATCGACGGCGGATGGGTCGCCCAATAACCCCAATGCCACCCCAACCCAAAATGAGAATCACTCTTGTAGGGGCGGGTTTCAAACCCGCCCTCCCCTCTTCCCCCTCTCCCGTCTTGGGAGAGGGTTGGGGTGAGGGTATTCTTCCTCCTCCCCTCCGCCATTCTCGCGCAGGCGGGAATCCATCTTCGCCCTTCCCCCTTGACGGGGGAAGGTTAGGATGGGGGTGACTCCCTTCACCCCATCCCCAAACTATTGAATCCCCACCCCATCCATTCCTATAATGCCACCACCTGAACAGACGAGAACTCATTGACCTCCACCACCAGATCGAAATCCCTCTCATTGGGAACATGGACCGCCACCCCCGAATTCGTGGCCGAATACCTCGACGCCCTCAATTCCCAATCCACCCTCTACGCCGAGCACAATCTCGTGCCCCCCATGGCCCTCGCCGCCCGCACCCTCGGCCTCCTCATCGAAAAACTCGGCCTCGCCCCCGGCACCGTCCACACCTCCCAGGAGGTCACCGCCCTCAAGCCCGTTTCCTTAGGCCAGCAAATCTCCGCCCAGGCGAAACCCTCCAGACCCCTCCGACGCGGAGATTGGGAGTTCCTCTCCATCCAGTTCTCTCTCTACGAAAACCACGACGGCGAGCCCGGCGAACCCGTGCTTAAGGGCAAAACCACCGTCATGTCCCCCGTGGAGGCCTGAGCCCAGTGCCTCCCCTTAACTCCAACAACACCCTCCCCGCCATCGAGAAGACCATCACCCACGACCAGATCCGACGCTACAGCCGGGCCTCCGGCGACTTCAACCCCGTCCACCTCGACGAGGAATTCGCCGCCCGGAGCTCCTTCGGACGCATCGTCGCCCACGGCATGATGACCCTCGCCTTCCTCTCCGAAATGATGACCGCCCAATTCGGCGTCAACTGGCTGGGAACCGGCAGCCTCAAGGTCCGATTCAAGCGACCCGCCTACCCCGGCGATACCCTTCGCACCTGGGGCCAGGTCACGGACCAAAAGGAAGCCGACGACCATACTCTGGTAAAATGCGACGTGGCCCTCCGCAACGCCGCCAACAACGAAGACCTCATAACCGGCACGGCCACTCTCCACCTCCCCAAATCCAACAACACTCAATGACCCCACACACCAATACAACCAACAACCACCACTCTTCTCCCTTCCCCCTTGACGGGGGAAGGTTAGGATGGGGGTGTTCCCACCTCCCCAAAGGAAATCCCACCCCATGAACGCCCCCAACCAAACCTGCCGCGTAGCCGTCGACGCCATGGGCGGCGATTTCGCCCCCGCCGAAATCGTCGAAGGCGCTCTCCTCGGGGCCCAACGTCACAACGTTCAGGTCATCCTCGTCGGCGACCCCCCCGCCGTCCAGGCCGAACTCAAAAGGCTGGGCGTACCCCCCGACTCCGTTCCCCTTATCCCCTCCAGCGGCAGCATCACCGAGGGCGAACACCCCGTCCGCGCCCTCCGCAAGAACCCCAAGGCCTCCGTCGCCGTCGCCACCGGCCTGGTCAAAATGGGCAAGGCCGACGCTATGGTCTCCCTCGGTTCCACCGGCGGCGCAATGGCCAGCGCCGCCCTCGGCCTCGGCCTCCTCCCAGGCGTTGAGCGACCCTGCGTCGGCGGCCCCTTCATCTCCCTCGCCCCCCACACCGCCATCCTCGACGTCGGTAGCAACATCGATTGCCGCCCCCAGCAGCTCTTGAGCTTCGCCGTCATGGGCTGCGTCTTCGTCCGCAAATTCCTCGGCATCCCCAACCCCACCGTCGGCCTCCTCAGCGTCGGCCGGGAAGAGGGCAAGGGCAACCGCCAGGTTCAGGAAGCCTACCCCATCTTCAAGGAAAGCGGACTCAACTTCGTCGGCAACGTCGAGGGTTCCGACATCCTAGCCGACAAGACCAACGTCGTAGTCTGCGACGGCTTCGTCGGCAACGTCCTGCTGAAGTTCGCCGAGTCCCTCGGTGGCTCTGCCGCCGCCTTCCTCCAGGATAAGCTCCGCGGCAAGCTCCCGGATGCCGAACTCCAACGCCTCTCCGAGAGCCTCTACGACCTCACCAACCGCTCCACCAAGACCAGCGGCCCCCTCTTCGGCGTAAACGGCAACGTCATCGTCGGCCACGGTTCCTCAAAGAGCCGCGAGGTCGCCGGTGCCATCGAGACCGCCAGGCTCTGCGTTCAGATGGACCTTGCCAACAGCATCAAGCAGGAACTCGCCCTTTTCGAAGAATCCATCGGAGCCCGCCAGAATGGCCCATAATCTCGAAGGACACGTAGCCCTCGTCACCGGCGCCTCCCGCGGCATCGGACGCGCTATAGCCCTCCGACTCGCCTCCGAAGGCGCCAAAATCGCCGTCAACTACAACTCCGGCGAAGCCCCCGCCAACGAACTCGTTGATGAAATCTCTGCCAATGGCGGCGAGGCCATCGCCCTCCAGGCTAACGTTGCCGACGAAGCCCAGGTGAAGCAGATGGTCGCCACGGTCCGCAAGCAGTGGAATCGCGTCGACATCCTCGTCAACAACGCAGGAGTCCGAAATGACCGGCTCCTCATGCGCATGACAACCACAGAATGGGACGACACCCTCAACGTGAATCTCCGCGGTGCCTTCTTCTGCACCAAGGCCGTCCTGCCCCTCATGGTCCGCCAGCGACGCGGACGCATCATCAACATGTCCTCCGTCGTTGGCGTTGCCGGCAACCCCGGCCAGGCCAACTACGCCGCCTCCAAGGCAGCCCTCATCGGTCTGACCAAGTCCGTCGCCAAGGAAGTCGCCCGGAGAAACATCACCGCCAACGCCCTCGCCCCCGGCTACATCCTCACAAGCATGGTCGAGGAACTCTCCGAAGACCTCAAAGCCCAAGTCCTCTCACGAGTACCCATGAACCGCCTCGGCGTCCCCGAAGACATAGCCGGAATCGTCGCCTTCCTCTGCACCGACGAAGCAAGCTACATCACCGGCCAGGTCATCCGCGTCGATGGCGGCCTCGCCATCTAACCCCCTCCCCCTTCTTTCCCCTTTACCATCCTGGAGACCTTTAAACAACCGTCATTCCGGCGAAAAGCCGGAATCCAGAAATGCGCGATTTAGCTATGACTAGGGCAGGACAACGCCACAATCTGAACCTGCTTCGGCAGTTACGCAAAGGTCTCCCTCCTGGGAGAGGGCTAGGGTGAGGGTGACCTCCCTCCCATCTTTCCTCTTCCCCCTTGACGGGGGAAGATTGAGATGGGGGTGATTCCCTCTGCCCCTCCTCTTCTCCTCCCCCAAACTTGCCGTCACGCAGTGACCCCACCCCCGCGAAAGCGGGGGCCCACTCGCCAACAGAAATCGCTGAACCCCGTCACGCTCCCCCCTCTTCTCTCCGCAAACGCAGAAACCCACGGCGGGGCGGAGGTGGGATAGCTTCCCTTCTTCTCCGTCTCCCGTCCTGGGAGAGGGTTGGGGTGAAGGTAACTCCCCTCCCCACTCTTCCTCTTCCCCCTTGACAGGGGAAGATTGAGATGGGCGTGACTCCCCACCCACACGCCTGGCTGTCTATTCCCCAAACAGCTTAGGCACACCCGCAACCTCCGCCCAACTACCATCCGACCCCTCAAACCGCGTCCCCACCGTCGCCTCCGACAGCCGAACGTACCCCAACCCCACCGAATCCCCGTCGTCCGACACCCTCGCCATCGACGTAATTTCCCCCACCCTCCGTCCGTCCAACATCAGACCATCCCCTTCCTCCCAACTCCCTTCAACCCTAAGCGACACCAACGCCCGCTGTACCTTCTCGTACGTATCCAGACGGGCGATTACCTCTTGCCCGATGTAGCACCCCTTCGTGAAGTCGATAGCTCCAATCAACCCCGCCTCCAAAGGATTCCGGCTCTCGCCCAACTCCTTCCCGTACACCGGCACACCTGCCCCAACCCGAAGCTCCTCCCATTCCTCTGCGCCCGCAGATGTAGCCCCATGAGCCGACAGTTTCTCCAACAACGCTTGCTTGTCCTCATCCTCGACCAACATCCGAAAACCGGGAAGCTCCCCCACGTCCATCCGCACCACCCAGCCCCTCACCCCATCCGACTCAAACCCGCACGAGCCATAAGCCCCCAGCCCGGTCAACTCCACCCCCGTTACCTCCTCCAACAAATCCGACGCCTTAGTCCCCACAACTGACAACATCGACATCGACTCCGTAACGTCTTCCAACTCCGAATCTTCAATAAACGTGTACCGGTCCACCCACTCCATCACCTGCCCCTGCGCGCCGCCACCCGTAAGCAGAAGCACAAATTCACCCAGATTCAGCACATAAACCAGGTCGATAATGCGACCCTTCTCGTTGGTGAAAATCGTAGGCGCGCCTTCCCCGTCCCTTAAGTTGTCCACTCTGTTCGTCGAAAGCCGGTTCAGCAAGTCGAGAACGTCCTCGCCGGATGCCTTCACCATGCCCCTGCCAATATCGACGTAAACCCCCACCCCTTCGGCAAACGCGCCATGCTCCGGGACAACGCCCCTCATCGAGATAACAGCTTCGGAAGACTCGACTGGAGTGGTCATACCTCACCTACCCCCTCGATGGAGACCCCTCCTCTTACCTCTTCCCCCTTGACGGGGGAAGATTGAGATGGGGGTGATCTTTCAATCAATCTCATCCGACGTCGCCAACGTCCGACCCACCTCTAGACGCCGAAAGAATTACCGCAGCCGCACGCCCTCTTGGCATTGGGATTCTGGAACACAAAGCCCTTGCCGTTCAACCCGTCGGAAAAGTCCAACTCCGTCCCCGCCAGATACACGTAGCTCTTCTTGTCAATGAAAATCCGCAATCCGTTGTCATCCACCACCCGGTCCGTATCCAGCGGCTCATCATCTACTATGGAAAGCACGTACACCAGCCCGGAACACCCGCCGCCCTTCACCCCTACCCGCAGGCCGAAGTCATCATCGTCGTGCCCTTCCTTGACGGCAATCCGACGAACCGCCTTGGACGCCTTGTCCGTCACCTGAATCCCAATCGGCTTCTGCTCCGTCATAGAGACCATGTCATCCCCCAAAAACAACCATACTCGCGCCGTGCTTATTCCCAATCTTATAGCCCACACCGCCCCCGCGTCAATCACACCCCATTGCAGTGAATCACTTGTCTAATTCTGCGCCCAAGCGGTATAATCCATAGGTTGTGGGCCCGTAGCTCAGGTGGTTAGAGCGCGGTCCTGATAAGACCGAGGTCGATAGTTCGAGTCTATCCGGGCCCACCAGACTTGACGGTAGACAGAACCGGGGCGTGGAGAGCCACCTCCTCGGCGTCCCTTCCGCCTATGGGAGCATCCTCCGGCATAGGTATGGTGTAGCGCAGCAAAGCATTCCCCGGCATCACCACGATCTCTTTCACGAAGGACTCGATGAAGGCCCTGCGCTCCGTCAGTTCGCTCTTGTTGAGGAACATGCTCATGTCCTGGGCATAGGCCGTGATGGTCTCCACGTCGTCCAGCACCTCCCTGCGTTGGGAGAGCAAGGCCCTCGCTTCCTGCGCCGACGCCTCCAGCTTCTCCTGCCGCTCCCTGTGGTCTCTGATGCGGGGCTTGAAGTCCTCGATGTCCAGGTCCGTGGTCTCCGCGAGGTCGTAGAGCCGTCCCAGCCTGCGCTTCACGTCCTCAAGCTCCGACTCGACGGTCTCCAGTTTCTGGCGCTGCTCTTTGGCGATGCCGTCCATCTCCTCGTCCACCAGCTTCACCAGCTCCCGGATGTTGGACTCGGTGAGCACGTTCTCCCTGATCTTCCCCACCACCATCTCCTCGAAGCGCCGTGCGTTGAGCCTGGGAGTCTCGCAGGCGTGCCTGCCCCGCTTCATGATGGACTGGCAGACGTAGTAGGCGTACTTGCCGCTCTTGGCGTCCTGGCCGGAGAGCGCCCCGTCGCACGTCCTGCACCTGACCATCCCGCTGAGCAGGTAGGTGCTGCCGACCCTGCGTGGGTGAGTCTTCCTGGGGGCGCGTGAGCGCATCCGCTTGTTGACCCTCTTGAACTGGGCCTTGGTGACGATGCCCGGAAACGCCTTGTCCACCCTCACCGGCTCATCCTTGCCCTTCCCGCCGACGCCCCAGAGGAGGGTTCCCGTGTAGGCTTCGTTGCGGAGGATGATGTGGACGCCGTTCTTGGACCAGAGCCTGCCGGTGGGGTTGGCGATGCCCTCTGTGTTGAGGGTCTGGGCGATGTCCAGGATGCCCCGGCCCGACTCGGCCATGGAGAAGATGCGCTGGACCACGGGAGCGGTGGCGGGATCGGGTTCCAGGGTGGGGCGCTTCTTGGCCCCGTCCTGTACCATGAGCTTGCGATAGCCGTAGGGCACCCTGCTGGCGACCCAGAAGCCGCGGGATGCCGCTTCCCGCATACCCCGCCGAACCTCTTCGGCAAGATTTTCGCTGTAGAACTCGTCCACCGACTCGATGATGGCCTCCATGAGCCTGCCGGTGGCGGAGTCGTCGGCGTGCTCGGTGATGGAGACGACGCGGACTCCCTTGCGCCTCAGCATGGACTTGAAGGCCACGGCGTGCTCGCGCTTGCGGGTGAATCTACTGAATTTCCAGACCAAAATCTCTCTGAAAGGGGCCTCCGGCTTGCTGGCCTCGTCCAGCATCTTCCTGAACTCCGGTCTGTCGGCGATGCGGCCGCTCTCGGCCTCGTCAATGTACTCCCGTGCGACGGTGTAGCCGTTCTTGTCGGCGTAGTCGCGCAATGCCCGCAGCTGGGCGGCCACGGACAGGTCCACGTCCTGCCGATCGCTGGATACCCTGGCGTACAGGGCCACGGGGGTCGGGGTTGTTTCGTTAATCATGCCTGTCCTCCTTCGTCCTGGTCGGTCTTTGCAACCGTGCGGGAGCGCAGTCTCTCCAATCGCTCCCGTCTGCGCCACTCCCGCTCCTCCATGAACAGGCGTATACCCTGCCGGAGGAGCTCGCTCACGGAGAGGTCGTCCTCACGCATCACCCTCCGCACCTGGGCTTCCATCTCCGGGGGCAGCGAGAACGTGATGGTCTTGGATCGTCGGGTATTGGTCGGCATAGTCTCTCTAGGCTCGCATCCTACATTGCATTGTCTTACTCTACACTATCGGACGTCCAGCTTCAACTGCAATAGCCGTGGACAAGGCCGGACTCATGGCCTTCCCATGAAGGCATGGCTGGGTTCCATCACGTCGGGATTGCGCCAGGCTTTGCCCAGCGGCCCCATCTTCTCCAGTCTCTCCCTATGGGACACCCAGAGCGGCAGGCTGACGCCGGAGTGCTCCATCTCCCTGCGAGCCACGCCGAGGAAGTTGGCCTCGGCCAGGGGGTCGTCGAAGACGATCAGCACCAGGGGGCGTTCCCCGTGGTCGTCCAGGGGTCGGTTGGAGGAGTAGTAGCGAAGGTAGGGCGCGAGACGGGCTGCCATGGTGGACGGGTTCGCAGCCCGGCGCTCGTACTCAAGGAAGAAGGGGAAGGTTTTGCTCCCGGTCTGCACAACGCCGAAGCCGTCGGGATGGACGGAGCGGAGGCTGCCGCCGTAGCGGAAGTACCGGACGGCGTGATGGGGTGGCGCAACCTGCACCACTCGGTAGCCCTTTGTCCCCTTCGCCTGCCGCTCCAGCGCAGCCATGAACCGGTGCACCGCCTGAGTGTGTTCGATGGTGCGGGCCAGGGGACGGCTTCGAGCGCCCGGCAGGTCTCGCCAGGATGATGGACTCTCGTCGTCCATCGGTTCGACGCTCCAGCGGCGTACGGCAGCCCCCACGGAGGCCCGGTCCCTGCGGGCCAGAAGGGCCAGCCCTCCGTCGCTGAGGGCATAGCGGCGCCGGCCTGCAAAATTAGCCGGCGCGACCAAATCCAACCTGTTCAGACGCGCGGCCAGCCGCCACGTGCGGGAGTCGGAGAGACCAAGGATGCCCGACAGGTCTTCGATGGTGACCAGAGGCCAGTCGGCGAGGCAGTCCAGCATCCGCTTCTCGGCGGGCTTGAGGGCGGCGGGGAGCAGATGGTCGGCGGCGTCATCGTCAATATCGCTCAGGTCGGCGTCGTCGGGCAGAGAGAGCCTCGAAGTTGGTCGTTCCCAGGGCAACGTACCGCCCGTGCGTAGGCGAGCGAGTATCTCGCTGATGGACATGAGTCCGGGAGTGGACGCTCCGTGCCACACCCTATCTTCGTCCGACAGGCTACCTGCCTCCCGCTCAAGGGCCAGGTACACCGGGCCGGGATAGGGGCTCAACAGCCGCCGTGCCTGACGCAGCCTCGGCTCGTCGGGCATGAGAACAAGCAGAGCGCGGGGCCTGGGCTGCTCCTGGTCCAGGGTACGGCGCACCCGGTCGGAGAAGGATGTCCGGTCGGCGGTGGGACCCTGCCGCAGCACGCCGAAGGTCCGGTTGTCGGGGAGCAGCATGGCGGCGTCCAGCGGGGCGGCGCGATACCACCGGAAGCGGGGAGGGCCGACCGCGTCCGCCACCGCCGATGTCAGCCGGTAGACAACCGCCAAAGCGTCCAGCCGTGCCAGGAGGATGCGCCGCCAGTGGGCCGATGCCGGATGCGTCCGCAGAAGACTGTCGATGCCGACCCCGCTCTCCGAGGCCAGCGACCGCATCCCCTCTGCTGTGGCGTACCAACGCTTGGTGGTCGTTGTCAGGGGAGAGGCGTGGCGTATGGAGCCCGCCAACCCCTTCCGCCGCAGCTGGCCCAAGACGTGGCGGGCCGTGCTCTCGGCCATGTCCGATACGGCAGCCAACTCCAGGTAGTCGAGGAAGGGCATGGCCGCCAGGGTCCCCAGGGCCAGCCCTTCTCGTTCTCCTAGCCTCATTCAACTCTTGTCTGGCCGCCGCCGGAACCGACGGGAGCGTCCTGGTTGCCGCCCCCGCGCCGCTTGCGGGGCCTCTTGTTCTTCTTGGGCTTGGGCTGGCTTGCCGTCCCTGCCCCGTTGCTTGTGTTAGAAGGGGGCGGATTCCCACCCGCCTGCTGCTGCCTCTGTTCCTCCTCCTCCCGCTCCAGTTCATCCCGGTACTCCTGCGCCATCTTGTCCACCTCTTGGTCCTGGGAGGCGATGACCTCCGCCGTGGTCGTGTACGTTTCTGCCCGCGCCTTCACTCGCTCCTCGGCGGCGGCGCTCCCCGCCTCGGGCTCCCGCACTCCCAGGGAGTAGGTGGGCTGCCTCAGCCCGTCCACGGTGGCTCTGACGTAGCAGTGGTGCGTGGGCAGCGACACCAGGTCCTCCTCGTCCAGTCTGTCCCTGTCCAATTCGCCTATCAGCTGCCGGGCGTCGGCGGCCGCCACCTGGAACACCGCCAGGCACCCCACGTTGGCAAGCAGCGTGTCCTGCATGGTGTCCGACAGCTCCTTCAGCCGCGCCAGGCTCTGGGTGGCCAGGATGAAGCTGGCCCCGAACTTGCCCAGTTCGGAAAGCATCGACTCGTAGTCCACCCCGGGCATGGCCTGCATCTCGTCCACCACCACCAGAGCGCCGCGCCGCTCCCCAGGCGGCAGGCTCCCCTGCTCACGGATCACCGCGTCCGTCAGGTTGAGCAAAGAGCCTCCCACCAGGCCGGACACGTCCTGCCCCGCAGCCGACTGGGAGGTGGCGACCAAGAGCACGCCGCCCTCGGCGATCACCTGCCGAAGGTCCAGGGTCGAGCGGCGCTGCCCCAGGATGGCACGGGCCTTCTTGGACGTGGCGTAGTAGGCCAGGCGGGTCTGCACCGGGGCGACGGCGTCGGCCTTCAGGGTTCGGGTCCAGTTGCGGAAGTCCCTTGCCCACCAGCCGATGACATAGGGATCGGACACCCTCCTCAGCACCCGCTTGCGGTACTGAAGGTCGGACAGCATCCGCAGCCCGTCCAGGATGGTGCACTGCTCGTCCTCTCTCGTGTCCGGGTGGGTGTTGTACTCGTGCAGGCTCTTCACCGTGTGCTCCAGGATGGACTGCATCCTCGGCCCCCAGACCTGGTCCCACAGCCCCCTGGCGATGCGCACCACCGAGTCGGCCGTCCGGTCCCGGTCGGGGAAGATGCGGGCGTCCAGCAGGTTGATGCCCGGCGAGCGCTCCTCGTCTTTCAGGTCGATGAGGTACGTCCTGTCCGCGATCTCCTCGGGCACGTGCCCCAGCAGGGAGTTCACCAGGTCGTCGTGGGGATCGACGACCACGATGGCGTCCTCGTTCCGGCCCGCCGCCTTCTCCCGCATCTGGTGGACGACCAGGTGGTGCATCAGCGTGGACTTGCCCATGCGGGTGCGGGCCACGTAGAGGTGGTGGCGGCCCATCGCGTCGGCGGGGAAGTGCACCTTCCTCGGCTTGCCCACCACCGTGTCTCCCACGTAGGCCCCGCCCGAGCCGTTCCTGGACGAGGGGGACAGCGCCTTGGCCCCGGCGCGGGCCACCATGGGCAGCTGGTCTCCGGCCCCCAACGGGTGCCACAGGGAGGCAAGCTCCCGCACCCCCAACACGTTCCGGCCCGCCAGCAGGCTCCGCCCCGGCGGCAGCGGCTCGGTCAGGGGGACCGCCGGGCGCACCCTGGTGGCCCGGAAGCTGGCACCGGCGGGGTTGTTGTAGTGACTGTAGGCCGCAGCCACGTTGCGCAATAGCTCCCTGGCCCTGTTCTCGGTGCCGTGCTCCGACAGGACGGCGGTCACCTCCAGCTGGGCCTCGTAGGCGAGATTGGAGACCTTCTCCTTGATCATCACCGGGTCCTGGTACTTGCCGCCGGAGCGCCACTTCTTGAACCGCCATAACGCCCAGCCCGCCAGCGCCGCCAATGACACCACTCCCAATCCCAACAACACCGCCTTCCACGTCTCGCCACGCTGCACCCACAGGTAGCCCTGGAGGGCGGGCAGGGCCAGCAACGCCAGGATGGTTATGGTGACCGCGTTGGTGCGGTCGATCCTGGGCTGTGCGCTGGAGGCGGACGTGTTGGGGTCGTAGGCGGGCTTGGGGTTTGTCTTCTCCTGGTGGGCGGCGGACCAGTCCGAACCCAGGGACGACAGCCGCAGCCGCGCCACCAGCCGCTCTCCCTCCTCCAGGTCGGACAAAGAGCCGATGACGGAGATCAGCGGGTCGGAGCCGGGGTCCAGCAGGTCGTCGTCATGGTAGGGGCGCAGGGGCAGGTACTCCGGCCCCCTGAGCCGCAGGTCCATCGACCACGCCTGCTCCCCTTCTCTCAGCCTGAGCGGGTCGTCCTCGGCGGAGACCTCGTTCACCCTGGCCTGGGGGTAGTGGACGCCCACCTGCTGGCGGACGAAGGAGCCCTCTCTACAGCGGGACAGCAGCGTGACGCCGTCGGCATCCCCTGCGATCTCCAGCGAGAAGGGTTCGGGGACGGCGATGGACTCCACCAGGTTCTGGACGCCCAGCATGGTGCGCTCCCCGGAGCGGGGCGGCGTGACGGCCATCAGCTTGACGGCGGGCTTCTCCCCGCCCTTGAACAACTTGGCTATCGGATTGAGTTTCATAGTGCATATTCTCCTTATCGTCTAGCGTCACAGCGAAAAGAACGCATGAGCTATTATCGGCCATCCGACACGGGGAAAGCAAGGCCCAGATGGCCGCAGAGGACGCTCACGACGCACCGACTCGGCCCGCCGCCTGAGCGCAGGCCGAGGAGCCTGACGTGTCGGACTACAATCGCTCAGGGACGGCTTTCGCCCTGGGAGGGCTGTAAGGAGATTAGGAGCACATTGTAGAATACAATCTCGGTGATATCGGTAGCTGTTTGAAGGGGAATCCGGGATGCCTGTAGACAATCCGGCGAGCAGTTTTACTGCGGGTCAGTGCTAAGTCTATTGTACTGATTGTATTGTAGTCTGTTGTAGTTTCTGACGCAAGGAGAAGCCAATGGTTGACCATGAGGAACCCAGCGTGGACGGGTCGAAGGGTGCTGGCGACGGCATGAGCATCCCTCTATCGGATGCCCCCCTATCGGACGAGCCTCTACTGGACCTGCTGGACGCTCTGGTGAATGACCGGGGCAAGGTGGCTGCGGCCGAGGCCCTGGGGGTGAACTACCGCACTATGGTGACCTGCCACGAGTCTCGTCACGTGTCGCGGCGGATGCGGAAGGCGTTGGCGGAGTTCAGGGACAAGCACGGTGACGGCGGGGATGAGCAGGACGATGAGGCCGGTGACATTGTAGCGAGGGTAACGGCGTTGGAAGAACGGGTGGCGGCGATGGAGGAAGCGTATGGAGCACTGGTGGAGACCGTCGAGGCCCAGGCGAAGCAGCTGACGGAGTTGCAACGCAATGTTGGAGGATCGGAGGACGGGGCGGAGGAAGAGAAACGGGAGCCGAGCAAGCCTGATCCGGTCGGTGATAACGATGGTCAGCGCAAGGAGTGGCAGCCACCACGACGGGATCACGGGCGTCCCGATGCCGGAGTGGTCACGTTGGAAGAGCAGCCGGACGAAGGGCACGCCTTCGGCCCGGCTGCCCCGTTGGTGGCGGAATGGCGAGGGCTGCGCACCGGAGGTGAGGCTTCGGGCGGCCGGGTTGACCGGGCGAAGGCTGCGGTGCGCCGGTGGGAGCTGGAGATAGCCATGCTCGGCGACTACGGCCTGACGCTGCCGCCGGAGACCGAACCCCTGGACGCTTCGCGCAGGGAAGATCACCTGAGGTGGCGGAAAAAGGCGCTGGCAGCGGCCTTGGCGAGAGCAAGGCGGCTGCGCTGGCTGAGGCGAGCACTCACCCTGGGTCTGCGATGGGGGTAGCCGACTGAAGTAGCTCAAGGCGCCCTTCGCCGTCGGCCAGCAGATCGGACAGTCCGCGGACAGTCCGCGGTGGACTCGGCTCTTTCCAAGCGATGGACGGAGGTGGTAGAATGCAACTCGTAGAAGAATGCTCTGTTGGAGGAGCCTCGGAGTGGATGCGCCGGTGTCGGTTGGAGATGGCGCAGGCTCCGGGCCGACTGTCGGGTGAGATATGACGACGCCAGACACATTCACCAAAACCGCAGAAGTGCAAGGCGGCTTCCGGCTGCCCGACCCGCCGCAGCGGGAACCGGATGAGATGACGCAGTACGACCAGCTCTTCAAGTACGGCTACTCCCACGCCCTGGCAGTGCATCTGGGCAACCCGGAGACCACCTTGGTGGAGGCGGACCGCTGGATAGTCGCCAGGCCGGAGTACAACAAGGCCCGCGCCCGGCGCCCCGACCTCTTGGTGGCCTTTGGTGTTGATCCCGAGGTGTATCGCCGGAGCAACGGGTACATCGTCTCGGAGCAGGGGAAGCCGCCGGACTTCGTGCTTGAGGTGGCGTCGGAGAGCACCGGAGCAATGGACGTGGGGGCCAAACGGGTGGACTATGCCCGTTTGGGCATACCCGAGTACTGGCGCTTCGACGAGACGGGAGAGTATCACGGGGCGAGGTTGGCCGGTGACCGGCTGGTGGAGGGCCGATACGAACCCATACCGATAGAGACCGTGTCCGATGGAGTCCTTCAGGGATACAGTGCCGCGTTGGGCCTGAATCTGCGATGGTCGGATGGTGCGCTGCTGTTCTACGACCCCGCCACAGGGGAGTCTATCGCCACCTTTGAAGACGAGCGTCAGGCGCGAGCGGAGGCGGAAGCCCTTGCAGAAGCGCAGCAAGTTCGCGCCGATACAGAGCAAGTCCGCGCCGAGGCCGCCGAAGCCCGTATACGGGAGTTGGAGGAGCGGCTCCGTAGCCAGGGAGCGTAGCCTCACTGCCGGCCCAATAGGGCAAGGAGCAACAACACCGACCTTAAGGTTATCGAATGAGTAGATTGGCAGTCCAACTCACCCAAATTGCGGTCGCATCGGCTACCTTTTCTTGGGTCTTGCCCAAGACCTTGGGGCGTAACCCCTCGCCGCAGGCCTTTGAAAGCCTTGGAGCCCCCCCCCCCCCCCCGCCCAATAGCCATTCTGTTTCCGGCCTGCGCGATGATGACATGATGAGCCGCGCCGCCGGGTTCCGACGCCTGCTCACGTTCCGTACCTTGCTGGCCGTGGCCGCGGTGCTGGCGCTGCTCCTGACCCTGCTCCATGCGCAGCAGGCGCAGGCCCAGTCCGGCGGCCTGAGTCTCGCCGTGACCGAGCGCAGCGAAAGCAGCCTGACGGTGCAGTGGAGCCAGCTTGAAGACGTGGTTACCTATACCGTCATCCTCCTCGGGGGTGACGAGTTTTTGGTGCACACCGCCTCACCCGGAGAGGACACCTACGTCTTCACCGGCTTGCAGGCTGACTTCCAGTACGAGCTGAGCGTCAGTGCCTTCCGCAGCGACGCCACCAGTGCCGGCGAGGTTCAGATCAGGGCGCGCACACTGCCGCCCATCAAGCCAGAGCCGACGCCGGTGGTGGAGCCCGAGATCGTCCCCCAAGTAAGCGTGACGGCTGGCCCTGAGGTAACCGAGGGCAGCGACGCCGTATTCACGATAACGGCAGACCCGGCGCCTGCCGGTGACATCACTGTGGAGCTGACTATCACTGCCGGCGGCGACGTGATCGGCGACGGAGAGACCGGCCAACGGACCGTGACTGTTCCGGCCAGCGGATCAGCGACCTACGCCGTGTCCACCGTCGACGATGGCGTGGTCGAATCCGCCGGAACCGTTACGGCGACGCTTGTCTCCGCCAGCGGCGGCTACGCCGTCGCGGATGCGCCCAACGACGCGGCAACCGTGACGATAACCAGCGAAGACTGGCTCCTCCGCACTCCCACGATCAACTTGGCCCGGCCTAGCCCCGGCATTACTGAATATATACCAACCGACTTTGTGCTGCACGTATTCCCTGCACCGGACAAGCCGCTGCTGATCAACGTGAGATTGTCGCAGGAGAACGATTTCTACGATCCCGTGGACCTGGGGCTGAAACAGCTCCTAATTCCGGCCAAACATCACTCCCTGGTGCATAAGATCACTCCGATTGACGACAGCGTGGCCGAGCCCGACGGCAGCATCACCCTGGAGCTGCTGCCGGGAGCGGGATATCAGCTGGGCCCTTACAAGTCCACCACGGAAGTGATCATCGATAGAGACCTGACCGAGGAGGAGCGGAAGAACTACACTCCGGAAATCCAGGTCGTCGGGACGGTCGTCACGGGGGGAAGCTACGAAGGCAGCGATTACCGGTTCAGGTTCACGTCGAAAAGATCCCTGTCCAGTCCGCTCCCCATCACCGTTGAGATCAGCCAGATTGGTGATTTCGTGACGCCGGAACACCTGGGCAAGCGCCAGTTGACCATTCCCGCCGCCCCTTCACACGCCTACTTGATCGTCCCCACGGTGGACGACCAAGTTGACGAGCCGAACGGCCGGGTGGTGGCACGGGTTCTGCCCGGCGACGGCTACGTGGCAGCTGGGTGGTACGACGGAGAGGAACACAGCGGGAGTGACTACGGCAGCCAGTGGATCCAGGACAATGACGAGGTGGAATTCACCCTCGCCACTGGGACGGACATCAGCGAGGGCGGCGAGGCGGAGTTCACCATTAGCGCCTCGGAGTCGTCGCCGGCCCGAACGGAAACCATCAAGGCCCTCGTCAGCCAGAACGGCGACTTCGTGGGCGCGTCCAACGACCTGGGTCTGCGTACCCTCACCATCACCACCGGGCAGTCCATCACGCTGCGCGTGGCCACCGACGACGACAGCGCCGATGAAGCCGACGGTTGGGTGAGCCTGTCCATCGAAGGCGCAGCGGCGCAGGTCGGAGTCTCCGACGACGACGGCGGGCAGGTCCCGCAGGCGGGGGATTGCGCAGCCGATGTGTCCACCACCTGCCCGGCCCGGGTGGACGGCAAGGTGAGCGGCGTTCTGGATTCAGGCCTCGACGAAGACTGGCACGGCGTGAACCTGACCGCAGGCCGGACCTACTGGATGAAGGCGTGGGGGTTTGAAGCGGGGGTGTACTGCATTCACGACGCCCAAGGCGATTGCACGCAAGAGCGCCGGGGCTACTTGGGCGATGGCTTGGTTTTCACTCCAGAGCAGAGCGGAACCTGGTTCATCGGAGTCCGACCATCGGGGATTATAGGGCCATGGCCCCCGACCCCGACTCAGCCTGTCCCACCTGGGTTACTGGAAGTGGAACTGCAATCGCTGGCCGAAATCGCGGAATATGAGAAAGCCTACGTGCTGGAAGTTACCACCGTTACCGACGATTACCCCGCCGACGCGACCACCACCGGTCAATTGAGCGCCGACGGCAGCGCGGCCACCGGCCGCAATGAAACCCGCGTGGACGTGGACTGGTTCCGGGTCAGCCTGAGCACCGGCGTAGAATATTACATC